>OZ244974.1:0-1817500 GCA_965222955.1 Hyphomicrobiales bacterium
CGTGGAGCTGGTGCTTGTTACCGGTCCTGACGATCCAACGGCACTGAATACGAATACTCCTGCGAATCAAGCCACGGTGGGTATTGACTACACGGCCTACGTGCGCGTTCAGAAAACAGCGACAGGTAAAGCGGCCGTTGCCGAGGGAAATATATCCGTCAGCTTAGGGGGCAATACACTAACCTGCACGGCCGGCAGGTCTAATTACGGCGCCATTCACAACACCTTCATTCATAACGGCATCTTTGGCGTGCGACATTCCCGGCACTTTGATTACCCAGGCCGAAAAGCCTCTCACTCTGAGCGCCTCTTACAATCCTGGGGCGGCCGCGTTCGAAGCAAAAACCGAAGACCTGAACCTTCCGGTCAGGGTCTCCAACACGTCTATCGAATTTTGGAATGCACAAACAGGAGGAGGTAGCAGAGTTTCAGCACCGATAATGGCCGCCGCAGGGGCCGAATTCCCTGTCAGCGTTCGGGTACGGATGACCGACGGTAAGACGGGCACCACCGCTGTACCTGTACCCTCAACGGCCGGATCCGTGACACTCCGTGGCGGCGGGATTACTAATCCAAGGTGCACGTATCAGTCAAATCAAGCAAGTCCCGGACAGGCAACGGGACTGTACACCTGCACGGCTAACGCCCCGGCGACGGGCAGCTCTGCGGAGGTTACCGCGATATTCACCGGTAGCAATGGTGGTGACGGTATTCAGGACTACACGAATTCGGAAACTGGTACCACGGACAATGGTGAGAACCTAACCCTCACCCTCACGCCGGCGAGAGAGGACGTGGATCTGGTGCTTGTTGAGGGCAACAGGAGCACAACAGAACTGACAACAGGTTCGCACGATCAGTATAAAGCCGCAACAGGTATTCCTCACTTTGTCTACGTGCACGTCCGGAAAGCAGGAGCGGATAACACGGCCGTTACCAGCGGATCTGTATCCATTACACGCATAGGAGGCACTGCTTTAGGTTCGGCTATACGCTGCAGCCGTCTTACGGGTATATCAGGTGTAGAAGGTGTCGATAAAGGTATCGCCAAATGCCGCATTCCCTACAACAGGATTACCGAAGCGGGAAGTCTCACCCTGAGGGCCTCTTACCCTGAGAATCCCCTGTTCACCGCGAAAACCAAAGACCTGAGCCTTCCGGTCAAGGCCTCCGCCACGTATATCAGATTTTTGGATTCGGCAGGAAGGTGGCCTTTACGGCGGGCAACAGTAAAAGCAGGAGCCCCATTCACTGTCCGCGTTCGGGTATCGCCAATTGCGACCTTCTACGATAGGTGGGACACCGGCAGTATAAGGAGAGAGGCGGCTGGAACCGTAGCACTCAGTGGCGACGGGATTACAATTGCCCCAAACCAAGGCTGTACGTTTGAGGGTTTTGGAAAATACAAATGCACGGCGACCGCGCCGGCGACGACGGGGGATGTGAAGCTTACCGCGACATTCACCGGCGGCAATGGTCGTGACACAACCAAGGACTACAAGGATTCGACAACTGATAGCAGTTCGATTCCTGCGGGGCAGTTCCAGGTGCATAATGATCCGCCGTTAACCCTCACCGTCACCCCGGCAGCGAAACAGGACGTGGAGCTGAAATTTGTTACGTTCTTCGCGAGCGCAACCGAATTGGATACGAAAAATGCAGACAATCAACCCGCAGTGGGTTTTGACTATAGGGTCTACGTGCGCGTTCAGCAAACAGCCACAGGCAATGCGGCCGTTACCCGCGGCTCTGTATCCATTACAGAGATAGGCGGCAATAAATTAACCCCGGCTATAACCTGCGACCGTCTAAATTCCAGGGGCGTCGCCGGATGCACTATTCTCGGGTCGCGGATTACCGAAGCCGGAACCCTCGACCTGAAGGCCGCTTACGATCCTGGGACGGCCGCGTTCGAAGCGAAAGAGGGAAATCTGAGCCTTCCGGTCAGGGCCCCCACCACGTCTATCGAATTTTCGGATGCCACCGGTGGTCCTATTGACAGCGCAACAGCAACAGCAGGGGCCGAATTCACTGTCCGTGTTAAGGTACAAGCGCGGGCGAACTTCAAGTGGGGGTCGATCGTCGCAGCTACACCGAGCGAGGCGGCCAGCTCCGTGCAACTCTCAGGCATCGGGGGTAATCCCATAACCTGTACGTATGAGGGTGAGGGAGGAGACGGCGGCGGACTATTCAAAAAAGGCGGAATGTACACCTGCACGGCCACCGCCCCGTCGACGGGCCCTGTGACGCTTAACGCCACATTCACCGGCGGCAATGGTAATGACACAACTAGGGACTACCAGGATTCGACAACTGATGGTAAGTCGCCCAATGGTGGAGCATTAACCCTCACCGTTGTCGATGCGCTGCGGATTACCAAAATCGAACGCTGGAATACGACGAATGACCAAGCGGTGACCAATCCCTTAACCAACGCCGCTTCTATAACGTGGCTTGTCACGTTTAGCGCCAATGTGAACATTGCGGCAAGCGATGCCTTCTCCCTGACGGGTACAACAACGGTGGCGCAAGATCTGACGAACAGCAGAGTAAATAACGCAAATATCGCGTATGTCACCGCCAGCACGATCGATAATCGGGAAGGCGACGTGGGGTTGACGGTCGACCCAACAAAAATCTCGCTGGCGAGCAACGCGAACATCAAGCTCGCCAGCGCAACGCCAACCGGTGCCAACGAAAAATATACCGTGGACCGGGTCGCCCCGACGTATACGACGAGCCCCGACTCCTTTACGGCGGGCGACACAATCACGTTTACGTTGGATTTTGACGAAGACATGCAATCGACTCCCGTGCCGACGATCAGGACCTCGGTAGCCGGTGTTGCGGTGGGTAATGTAAGCCATGGCGGGGGCAGCAATGCTGATCAATTCACCGCTGAAATCATCGTCCCGGTTGACTTTAGCGGTGCGTCATTGGCGGTCAACATTGGCAATTTGACGCAGGTAGAAGATCTGGCCGGCAACCCGGCTTCCCAGTCAACTGCTGCACAAACCGCAACCCTCACCGTCACCCCCGCCACAGCGCGCGATGGCGAACAACCGGCTCCCCTGACCATTCTCAAAATCGAGAGAAGTCCGCAAAACACCCCCCAATTGACAAATGCAGATACGCTGAAATGGCTCGTAACATTCAGCCGCCCCGTGCATCCCGTCAGCCACAATGATTTTAGCGTGGATGGTCCGCCTGAGGTCGGTAGTACGGAACGTCTGCGGCCGGCCGGTATGAACCTGACCGTCTCCAGCCGGGATTCCAATGCCGGCACCCTATGGGAAGTCACCGCCAGCGGTGGTGGATTGTCCTCCTTTAACGGTGAAGCGCTCCTGGGCTTGTCACAAGGCCAGACTATTCGCGCCAAAGACAATAACAGCGTGTTGACCTGGTCGGCTCCGCCCGCGACTTATCAGACCTACAGGTTGGATAACGCGGGACCAAAGCTTCTGTCGGTCAGACGCGTATCGAAACTTCTGCACGGCCGGGCGCCCGTCGTGAACGGAAAGCCCCAGCTCGTCTGGCGGTTGGCGTTTTCAGAAAAAATCGTCGGGATGAACACCAATCTCTTCGAAGTCCAGGGATCGACGGCAACGATAACGCGCATCGAACCCGTCGGGGAACTCGAGAAGCACTTCGATATTATTGCCGAAGGCGGTGACCTGCAGACGTTCTCCGGTGAGGTAACACTGCGGTTCTCACCGGATTTCGCCAGCACCATCAAGGATACTGTTGGTAACGGCTACATCGCCTCCCATACCCCCAGCCTCAATGAACGCAGCTACATTATACTGCCAGTACCGGGGCCGCTGTCAGGGGCAGTGTCAGTTGCGCTGTTGGGTAAGGTTGTGGATAAAAAGAATGCCGAACTCCCGTCGGGAACATCAACCTCGTGTACTGCGAGTACGAAATTCTATATCAAAACCAGATTCAGCTTCACGCCGGATGACAAATCGCAAAAAGCATCAATTTATTTCTATCTTCTGGATGGAAAAAGCCGGATCATTGGCAGTAAGGTATGGAAACATATCGCGCCCACGCAAAGCTGGTCCCAATGGCTCGGCATAAGCAAGCAAACTGAACTTGTCGGCGATGGGGAAAATAGCTGGGCAATTGTGGCCACCGAAAGGAATAATAACTATCGACTCGGCGATGTATTTAGCGATGAAGCCGCCGTTCTTGACCGTGCCAATTTCGATGTAAAGCCGGTGCATCCAAAATGCGCGGGAGAGACCGTTGCCGGCTCTCATTCCTCTGATATCTTCAACATCGACATTATTGATCGCCAGGCACCACAGACCCTTGGCGATATGGGAACGGGACTGTTCGGCGCCGCAAAAAGCGGTGCCCGCAAGGATGGCCCGATCAATAGCGATGGTATGGTAAAGTCGGCCGCTTTGGGGAATATCGGTGGCGGCGGAGGTGTTTCCGGCGAACACCGGGAACACTGTACGCCAAGCCGCCAGCCCCTGCCGTTCAGATATGCCGCGAAGCTGACGTATATAAGCAGTGATAAAACAAGGCGGCGTCAAGTCCGCTATTATCTCGTCGATGGCGCCGGGAAGGTCGTCGGTATCAGATCGCGAAACAGTATTGCCCCCATAAGCGATGGCGCCATTGATAACCCCGACAACAGGGCTTCGATAATGCTGCGCGAGCAAATCCGCCTGACACACGACGATCACGATAAAGACCCGACGAAATCGTGGCGCATTGCCGCCGTCGATTACGGCGACCAAAGCAAACGAAGTGCGTGGGGTAATGTTCCTGAAGAGGAGTTCGATTATCTGCCCCGCCCAGGTGAGCCGTGGTTCGGACAACCATACGCCGTTCCCGCTTTTGGTACAGAACTCGATACGATCACTTTTGATGCCAGCGCCCTTTATCCCGGCTGTTTTGAGCACGGGACTGTCTCCGAAGATCTGGCCCTGTCAACGTCGGCTTCATTGGCGGCAACATCTGCCACAATCACCATCAGGCAGGAAGTAAAGGCGGGCACGTCAAAGCTCAGGCCGGATGCGGCTTTTGGATTTTCCTCGAAAAAACTGGGAGCGTTTTCACTCACAACAAAAGACGGCAAGGCAGAACGCACGTTCACCAACCTGCAAACCGGTGCATACAAAATCACCGCAGACGATCTGGGTGTTCAGGGATACACCGTTAAGGAAATCAACTGCGACACTGGCGGTACGGGCAACGTCAACAACAGATCGGTGGATATCACACTCGACAGCACGCCGATTAGCTGTACATTCGTATCGGAGTTTTCGCCGGAAAATCCGGTTCGCCATGCCAGGCAGATGATCGCCGATTACCTCGGAGCGCGAAACGCCATGCTGCTTGCCCATCAGCCGGACAGGAACCGTCGTATCAAGCGCCTGAATGGCCAGCACAACAGCGCCGATTCCAACGGCAGTTTCAACGCATCCTTTTCCATGCCATTGCTGTCCCTGACAATGGACCTGAAAACCGGGGCGCCGGTCGATGTAAGAATGGATAACAAGTCTGTTTCCTTTGCCTCCAGCTTGAGCCGTTTTGGCTTGTTTGGCGGCGAATCGGATCGCTTGTCCGGACAGGAAGCGCCGCTAAACCGCTGGGATGTGTGGACGCAAGGATATATCGCCCGCTTTGACGATACGTCCAGTTCTGGCGGCCGGTTTGGGGTTGTCCATGGTGGCATCGACTATATTGTAACACCGGATACGTTGATCGGTCTGGCGCTGCAATACGACTGGTTCAAGCAGAAATACGATCGTAGTGGTGCCTCGATAGATGGTCGTGGCTGGATGATCGGGCCTTATGCGACGATGCGTTTTGGCGACAATCTGTATCTTGATGCACACGCCATGTGGGGTCGTTCCAGGAACGACATCACGCCATTTGGCACCTACACCGACAGCTTTACAACAACGCGCTGGTTGGGCGGCGCGACGTTGTCGGGTGAGTTCGCGTATGATCAATGGACACTCACCCCCAGCCTGTCGCTGGAGTATATTCGCGAAAACCAAAACGCCTACACCAGCAAGACAGGGGCTTATGTCGGTGCGCAGACCATCTCGCAGGGGCAGTTGCGTCTGGCGCCGCGTATTTCGTACGAATACAAGCTGGATGAAATCAACAGCACACTAACGCCGTGGTTTGAGTTTCAGGGCGCTTATACGTTTGGCCGCCGCGGGCAGTTTAGCGATGGTTCGCTGGCATCGGATATACACGGCTTGAGTGGTGGTATCGAGGCTGGCTTTGATTTTCGTATGGCCAGTGGCGCGAGCGTATCGTTATCTGGAACCTATGATGGCATCGGCTCTGATTACGAGAGTTACGGCGCAAGGCTAAGACTCGACCTGCCGTTCTAGAGCGTGTCAGGTCTTAATAGAAGCAATTCTGTTTGTTGCCGTTGAGCCCAGGGGGGAAGCGCCATGTGCGCGTGACGAGGTATCGCAAGGGAGAGGATGTTGCTCAATTTTTTGAGATTTTGGTGATGCAGACGTATCGCCATGCGGAGAAAGTGATAGTGGTTTGTGACAATCTCAATGTTCATAGCGCTGGTATAAGTTTTATCGATTTTGTCAGGAGTAAAGCGAAACACATAAAGCTGATTGCCCTGAAATCCATAGTAAAATGCGAGGAAAATACTGAATACCCATGATTCCAATTAAACGCATTTTTCTATAGATCAGGAGTCAAACGCAAAGCTCCCCGGTATAATGCATCATACAGTCATAAAAGGATGTTTCAGGTAGTAATTAAGTTTACCGGGCAAGGAGCGTCCGATTTTTTCGTTGGGCTCAGGCATATTTGCCCGGAAATTGTACCAACCGACCGGGAAAAGAACTCTCCCTGCAATGGATCGCTGCCATGAATGGATCCGTCAAACTGGTTATCGCAGGCCTGGGACTCGTGGGAAAACGCCATGCCGAAGCGATCCATAATGTAGAAAACGTTGAACTCGTCGCCATCGTCGATCCCGACAATTTTGCAGCAGACTATTCAAGAAAAAATAATTTGAAATGGTACCCCTCGCTTTCGGAGATGTTTGCAGCGCAGGACCCTGACGGTGTGATCCTGGCCACGCCAACTCCACAACATGTTGAGCAGGGGCTACAATGTGTTGCCAGGGCCTGTCCCGTCCTGGTGGAGAAGCCGCTGGCAACTTTTGCGAATGAGGCCAAAGCGCTCGTCGATGCCGCAACGCAAGCAAATATCCCGTTGCTGGTGGGTCACCATCGTCGCCATAATCCTCTGATCCAGAAAGCACGGGAACAAATTAAAGCAGGGCAGATCGGGAAAATCCGGGCCGTTCATGTCAATTGCTGGTTTTACAAGCCTGATCACTATTTCGACATTGCACCATGGCGCAAACTCAAGGGCGCCGGGCCGATTTCCGTTAATCTGGTGCACGATGTTGATCTAATGCGCCACCTGTGCGGCGAGATTGCAAGTGTCCAGGCTCAGGCTCAACCGTCGCAACGTGGCTTTGAAAACGAGGACGTCGCGGCGGCTTTGTTGCGCTTTGACAATGGTGCAATCGGCACGATTACAGTTTCTGACTCGATCGTTTCTCCATGGAGTTGGGAAATGACGTCCCGAGAGTATCCGATATATCCCTCGACATCCCAAAGCTGTTATCTGTTAGGCGGATCGCACGGATCCCTCTCCATTCCCGACATGACCTTGTGGAGCCACAATGGCCGCCGCGACTGGTGGCAACCCATCAGTGCAATCGCCTATCCGTGTACCGCGTCGGATCCCCTGATCAACCAGATATCCCATTTTGCCGAAGTCATTTCCGGTAAAGAAGAGCCACTCGTCTCGGGAACCGAAGGCCTGAAAACACTTCAGGTCATCGAAGCGATTCAGAAGGCGGCCAGTACTGGCAAGATAGTATTACTTAACGATAGGGGCGACCTGGTCAGATCTGAAAGTCCTGCTGCTGCAGCGCCGTCGGCGACAGCCTTTTCGATGAACGGGAAGGGCCTGTGATTTTGTGCAAGGCCCGGGCCGCACCGTCACGATTCTGTATTCCGGCGGAATGTACATCTCCCTTGAGGATCATGCCGAGACTATCGACGACGATATGACGTTTACGGCCTTGACGTTTTTGCCCGCGTCAAAGCCGACATTGCCGCGCATCGGGGCCGCTCCTTGTGGAGTTGAATGCGCAAACAACTGCTGGGAAGAGGCACAATCCATCTGTTCGTCTTGCCGCTTGATGCACTAGAGCGTGTCAGGTCTTAATAGAATCAATTCTGTTTCTCGATTGGCGAGGCGGACCACGCCCAAGGCGATCGAAGAGCGATGTTTATCCATCTCTCGAGAGCGCCTTGGGCGTGGACGTCCGCCAATCGGAAACCCGAAGGGACGGGCGCTTTTGCGACAAGATGGGCCTTAAGTCTCTTGTAAATAGCCCCACTATATCCTGCGAGACTTAAGGCCCATCTTGTCGCAGAATCGCTCCGTCAGAATGATTCTATTAAAACCTGACACGCTCTATTGGTCTACTGGAGCGTCGGGCGTTTAAATTGCATTCCTCCTCTTCACCATTTTCGTTTTGCTCGTTATTATATCCGCCCAGGCAACCACAGTCAGGTCTCATGTCTCACACATTCAATTCACGGCAAAAAGCGATCCTGAATAAGATCCGCCAGAGCGGCCGTGTGTTTGTGGAAGATCTGTCGGATCTGTTCGAGACCAGCCCGCAGACCATCCGTCGCGACCTTCAGATTCTGGCGGATACGGGCGATGTGATGCGTTTTCACGGCGGTGCATCCCTGCCGGTGGGAGCGGAATACACGGGATTCGATGTCCGGCGCACGATTGCAATCAGTGAAAAGGAAGCCATCGGCAAGGCGGTCGCCGCTGGCATCCCGAACAACACCGTGGTCATGATCAATGGCGGCACGACGACCGCCATGGTAGCCAGCGCGCTGAAAAACCATGCGGGATTGAAGGTAATTGTCGATAATGTGAGCATTGCCAATGACTTACGAGTTTTTCCAGGGATCGAAGTGATGGTTCCCTGCGGAACCCTGCGGCGGTCGGACGGGGCGATCCTGGGGGAGGCGTCGGTGGACTTTATCCGCCAGTTTCGGGCTGATATCGGTGTGATCGGCGCCGCCGCACTGGACGCTAGCGGCGCGCTGTTCGATTTTGATCTCGGCGAAGTGCACGTTACACGGGCCATTGTTGAATGCTCGAAGCACGTGATCCTTGCTGCAGATAGTTCGAAATACGGACGTTCCGCACCGGTTTGCATCGGAAACCTGTCGCAGGTTCACACGCTGGTTACCGATCGGTGCAACACCCCGGAGATCGCGGACATGTGCGCCAGAAACAATGTCGCGCTTGTGGAGGTCACGCTCTAGATGTAATCTTTCAACAGGTTGTTCCCGGGACGGGCAAATCTGACGTTACTCCTCTTGCGGCCCTTGCCGCAGATGGCGAGCCGCAAGGCCATACCGGGTCATTTACCTGATCATTGCTTTTTTTCGATTTATCCAGCGTTGTCAAGGGTTTAAGAACCGCCAGAGGCGGCGCGAAGCGCCCTTGACGACGCTGGATAAATCGAACACCTCTAATGATCAGGTGAATGGCTCCCTGTACCCGATGAATTTATCAGGGACAAGCTGTTGAAATTACACACCTAGAGCCTTTCAGTTTTTAACTGACACGCTCTGGCAAGGGACGCCGTGGGCTTCCCGCTTGACTCATATTTTCTTTATCGATAGCATAACGAAAATTTCGCGTATTAATACGCGTCAAGGGCGATGTCCAGAGGGAGGTGCATGGCCAACGTTATACTAAAGCCGCTCATTGCATTGATTGCGTTGAACAGTATCGTTCTGCGGATCGGCAGGTCTGTTGCATGGGCCGCCCTGGCAATCATGGTGCCGGTCATCCTCATTCAGGTTATTTTCCGTTACGTGCTCAACAGCGCATTGCCCTGGCCGGACGAGGCCGCGAGGTTTCTCATGTTGTGGATGACCGGATTGATGGCGCCGGTCGCCTATCGCCATGGCGGATTTGTGGCAATCGAGATGGCGGTGCACGCTTTGCCGAAAAAGCTGGCCAGGCTTCTATCCCTGTTGTTGCTAGCCATGGGATTGATCGTGGCGGTTGTCGGTATCCGCTATGGCTGGAATCACACGATGGGATTTGGCGGCAATTTCGAATCCTCCTCCCTCAAACTGCCGCTCGACCTGATCGGACTGGAAAGCGTCCGTCTGAAACTTCGCTACATGTACGCCTCGCTGCTCGTATGTATGGTGCTGTTGTTTGCGGTCGGTCTGGAACTGATCCTGCGGCTCATCGTCGATATGATCTGGCCTGGCAGAATTCCGCCGCCGCGTGAAGACGAGACATTTCAGCGGGTAGGGGCAACCTGATGCTTGTCTGGTTCCTGCCGGTCTTCCTCGTTCTTCTGGCGATCGGCTTGCCAGTGTTTTTCGGCCTGTTGTTCGCCCCGGGAATCCTGCTGTGGCTGAACGGGCAGGAGCGCGATCTGGCGCTCCTTTACCGCAATCTTTACAATGGCATGGACAGTTTTCCGTTGATGGCATTGCCATTCTTCATGCTGGCAGGTGAGATCATGAACCGGGGCGGCATCACCGGCCGGCTGGTCGACTTCTCGCAGGCGCTGATGGGACATCTGCGCGGCGGCCTGGCCCATGTGAACATCCTTTCTTCCATTCTGTTTGCCGGATTGTCCGGTTCGGCGGTGGCAGATACCTCCGCGCTCGGCTCCACGCTCATCCCGGCGATGGAGAAAAACGGCTACACAAGGAAATTCGCGGCGGCGATCACCGCGGCAAGTTCGGTCATCGGACCGATCATTCCGCCTTCGGGGATCATGATCATTTATGCCTATGTCATGGGGGAGAGTGTTGCTGCGCTGTTTCTTGCGGGCATTGTTCCGGGAGTGCTGGTGGGCGGCGGGCTGATGGTTATGGTGTGGCTGATGGCCGACCGCCATGAACTGCCAAAAGCCGAACGCATCGTCCAGCACAACCAGGAAATCACCGTTCTCGAATACTGGATATCCTTCGTGCTGCTGCGCATCAATCTTGCCGGCCTGCTGTGGGCGATTTTTGGCCTGATCTTCCCGTTGCTGGGGCTCAATACCGCTATATCCGGCTGGCTGCTATTTGCCGCATTTCTGGTTATGGCGCACGGGATTTTGCTGGCGGTGCGAAAAAAGGTATCGGGTGATTTCCGGATTGTCTGCAAAAAAGCCGTCGCTCCACTGCAGGCGCCGATCATTATTCTCGGCGGTATTCTGGTCGGCGTGTTCACGCCAACCGAAGCGTCTGCGGTGGCGGTCGCCTATGCGCTATTGGTGTCCTTTTTGGTGCTGCGGTCCATGAAACTCTCGGACCTCCCGGCTGTACTGACCAAATCGGCGCTTGGAGCCGCCACCGTACTGTTACTGGTCGGCGCTGCGGTCTCCTTCAAGACAGTGGTCAGCCTCAGCCACGCGCCTGAACAACTTGCTTCGGTGATCCTTGACATCAGTTCCGATCCGCTCATCCTGCTGTTTCTAATCAACATTCTGCTGTTCATTGTCGGCATGTTTCTGGATGCGGGGCCGGCGATCATTATTCTCGGGCCGATCCTGGCACCGATCTTCACCGATATCGGCGTTCATCCCGTGCACTTTGCCATCATCATGTCGGTAAACCTGACCGTCGGCCTGGCAACACCGCCTATGGGGCTTGTGCTTTTCGTCGCGTCGTCGGTGTCCGGCGAGCGGGTCGAAACCATTTCCCGCGCTATCCTGCCGTTTCTCGCCGTCGAAGTGCTGGTCATCTTCCTGATCACCTATTTTCCGGCGATATCCATGACCATTCCGAGACTGACCGGATTTGTTCAGTAGCAACCGTGTAGTAATCGACTTTAATAGGAGGAAAACATGCTGAGAACGCTAACCAGAACACTGTTTGCTGCAGCCATGCTGGCCGCGAGTCCGCTGGCGGCTGCCGCCGCGGATTATACCATTCGCGCAACGGCAAATTCCAATGAAAACGATGAAGACTATGATGGTCTCGTGGTGTTCAAGAACTATGTGGAATCTGCTTCCAATGGCAAGGTGGCCGTTGAGTTGTTTATCGGCACGCAGCTTTGTTCCAAGGGCGCCGAGTGCCTGCAGGGTGTGGCGGATGGCTCCATCGATGTGTATATCTCGACTTCGGGTGGCGCAGCCGGTATTTTCCCCTATGTTCAGGTGCTGGATTTACCGTATCTGATGGCTGACGACCGGATTGCTGAACATGTGCTAAGCGGCGACTTCACCCGCAAGTTGCGTGAGATGGCACTGGCGGATTCCGGCGGCAAGATCCGGCTGATGACCATCGGTAATACCGGTGGCTGGCGAAACTTCGCCAATACCAAGCGCCGTGTCGCCAGGCCGGAGGACATGGCCGGCCTGAAAATCCGTACGGTCGTGGCCGATCTTCCCCAGGAACTCGTCAAGGCGCTTGGCGCTTCACCCACGCCGATCCCCTGGCCGGAACTTTTTACATCCTTCCAGACTGGCGTGGTCGAGGGTTCGAAAAACGGCATTACCGACATCATGGGCATGAAGTTCCCGGATGCGGGCCTGAAATTCGTAACCCTCGACGGCCACGCCTATATGGGCGCGCTGTGGTGGATGTCCAACGACAAGTTCATGGCCATGCCGGAAGATGTGCGCCGCGTGGTGGTTGACGGGTTCTCACAGTTGCAGCAGGCAACGTTTGCCTCGCCGAAGCGCAAATCCATCAAGGCATACCAGGATTTCGTAGCCGGCGGGGGTGATCTCTACGTGCCGACGCCGGACGAGAAGGCTGCCTTCAAGGCATCGGCCGCACCGGTCTACGACTGGTTTAAATCCAATATCAAAGGCGGCGAAGCCGTGTTTACCGCGCTGACCGATGCGGTGGCCGCCGCTGAAGCGGATATTAATGCCGCCCGTGCAGCGGATATTCAATAAAGCAAAAAGGTGCCCGGTTTTCCGGGCACCTGCAATTTGTATGCTTACGTTCAACTCACTGTACTCATCGAAACGGGTAAAGCCATTTGCGATAGTCGTCGATCAACTTATGAGCTGCCTCGATCTGTTCCGCCGTCATCTTCTTGACCACCTCTTCCTGCGAAATTGCAGCATCGGGATCGCCTCCGATGGCGGACAGCACGTACCACATATAGGCGCGGACGAGGTCTGGCTTCTCGACACCGCGCCCGACTTCGTAGTACCAGCCAATTCCCGACTGGGCGCCGGGATGTCCCTTCATGGAGGCGCGCAGATACCACTCGAACGCGCGGCGGTCGTCTCGCTCGACGCCGAGACCCATGGCGTACATGACGCCGATCAGTTCCTCGGCGTCGGCATTGCCGGAGCGCGCGGCCGGTTCGAGTTCCTTCATCGCTTCGGCAAAGCGATTGGCCTCCATCAGATCGCGAGCTTTCTCAATCTCGGCGGTTGCACTCACTGCGCCTGCCAGCAAGATCAGAATTGCGAGCGCCGCTATCTTCATCTTCATGTTGTCTGCCTTGTTCTGTTATTCATGTCGATCCTGTTTTACCCGGTCAGCGGGCATGCCGACAATGCCAGGCTGCCGGAAAGGCTTTCGGCGGAGGATTTCCCGCAGATCGACCCCGTCAAAGTCAAGCTCGGTCAGCTGTTGTTTTACGATGCAATTCTGTCGGGCAACCGGAATATTTCCTGCGGCACCTGCCATAGTCCGGACTTCGGCACCAGCGACGGCCTTTCTCTGGGCATTGGCGAGGGCGGTGTCGGGGTTGGGCCCAAACGGACCGCCGGCACAGGTGAACACCGTATCAGAAAGCGCATTCCGCGCAATGCGCCCGGGCTTTGGAACCTGGCTGCAAATGAAGTAAAGACGCTGTTTCATGACGGGCGGGTGAGTGTTTCGGACGTATACGGCAACGGCTTCAACACACCGGCCGAAGAATGGCTGCCCCAGGGCTTTGATAGCATTCTGGCGGTGCAGGCGATCTTTCCGATGACATCCCAGTTTGAAATGGCGGGCAATCCGAATGAAAACCGGATTGCCGGTGCGCTCCATGATCGCATCGATGCGGTTTGGCCGATTGTTGCCAGGCGGGTACGCACCATCCCGCGTTATGGTGAAATGTTTGTGAAGGCGTTCGATGATGTGGACGATCCCATGCAGGTTACCATTGTCCATATCGGCAATGCGTTGGCGGCATTCATGGGGTTTGAGTGGATGTCGTATGACAGCCCCATTGATGCGTATCTGGCCGGTGACACCTCCGCGCTCAATGCGCAACAGGCCCGCGGAATGAACCTGTTTTTCGGCAAGGCCGGGTGCGTCCGGTGCCATTCGGGCAAACTGTTCACCGATCATCGGTTCCACGCCCTGGCATTGCCCCAGTTCGGGCCTGGTCGCACACGCCGCTTTGATCCCTATGCCCGCGATGTGGGACATATGGGCGAGAGTGACCGGCTGGAGGATGCCTACCGGTTCCGCACACCGTCACTACGCAATGTGGCGCTTACCGCGCCCTATGGCCACAATGGCGCATATGCCACGCTGGAGGGCATTGTCCGGCATCATCTCGATCCGATTACCGCTCTGAAAAGCTGGCGCCCCTTCCATACCAGTCTGCCAGGCGCTTCATGGCTGGCCGACACGGATTTCGTTGCCTTTGAAGACAAACGCGAAAGGGCTCGGCTTGCCTCCAGGGTGGATATCGAACCCCGAGAACTCGCCGATGATGAAATCGCCGACCTGATCGCCTTCCTGCATTCCCTGACCGGTACGCAGTCGGTCAAGGGTCGACTGGGCAAGCCGGAAACCGTTCCCAGCGGCCTGAAGGTGGATTGATGGCGAAGCTTCTCACAGCCGGCGTTGCGATCATGGATTTCATATTCATGGTGGATGAAGTGCCGTCGTGGCGGGAAAATACCGGGTCGCCGATGTTTTCGTATCGGGCGGCGGCGCTGCCAACGCTGCTATGGCGACTTCATGGCTCGGCGGCGAGCCATTCCCGGTCGCCAGGTTGAGGAGAGAAGGGATCGATACCTTGCTGGTTCATCGCGCAAAGGACGCGCTGTCTTCCTGTTCTTCCATTGAGATCGGTCGCAATGGATGATCCGCCCGCCTTCCATGTCGTTATCACCGATAATCACTGGCTATCGACACGTTGGCGGCAGGAGATATATGTCACGGCGCCTTTGCCCTGCACCTGGCGGAAGGGAGCGACGAAACTGCGGCGATCCGCTTCGCCAATGCCGCGGTACCGCTGAAATGCACACAACCCGGCGGAATAGATGGGATGCCGACGCTTGCTGGAGCGTGTCAGGTCTTAATAGAAGCAATTTTCGTTTCTCGATTGGCGAGGCGATACCCACGCCCAAGGCGATCGAAGAGCGATGGCGACCCATCTCTCGAGAGCGGCCTGGGTGTGGGCGCCCGCCAATCGACAAACCCGAGGGGACGGGCGCTTTTGCTATAGATTTCAGGGCGATCAGCTTTATGGCGTTAGCTTTACCCCTGGCAAAACGGGTACAGCTAACGCCAGGCTGATCTAATATGAACCTGAAGTCTCTTGCAAATAGCCCCACTATATCCTGCGAGACTTAAGGTTCATCTTGTCGCAAAATCGCTCCGTCAGAATGATTCACTTAAGACCTGACACGCACTAGAGCCTTTGAAGTCATCGAGGAGACCGAAAGATGCAACTGACTCCGGGAAAGCTTTGGGGCATGCGACGCATGGCCGACGCCAATGGCATCTTCAAGATGACCGCCGTCGACCAGCGCCCGCCAATCAAGAACCCGATCGCCAGCAGCCTCGGCGTGGAGCAGGCTCCCTGGCTGGAGGTTGCCCGCTTCAAACGCATGTTGGTGGAGCGGTTGCAGAACCAGAGCACCGCGATGCTGCTCGACCCGCACTATGCCATTCCCCTCGCCGTGGACAGTTTGTCGCCGCAAAAGGGACTGGTGGTCACGCTTGAGGATTCGGTTTTCTCGGAAACCAAGGGCGGCCGCCTCTCCTCAAGTATTGACGCGTGGTCGGTGGAAAAGATCAAGCGCATGGGTGGCGATGCCGTCAAGGTGCTGGTGTGGTACCGGCCGGATGCCGATCCGGCGGTTTGCAAGGCGCAGCAGGACTACGCAAAAAGGATTGGCGAAGAGTGCAGCCGATTTGACATTCCATTTCTGCTGGAATTGCTTGTTCACCCCCTGCCCGGCGACAAGAACCATACCACCGGCTATGTGGAGATGGATTCGAAGAAGGCCGATCATGTACTCGCATCGGTGGCGGAGTTCGCCAAACCGGACTACGGCGTGGACGTATTCAAGCTGGAAAGCCCGGTCAATGCGGCATCGGCCGATGGATCATCACAGGTTCAGGCGCTGTTCGATGACATGGGGAATTTGGCGGGCAGGCCCTGGGTCATGCTTTCGGCCGGTGCCGGGAAGGTCGAGTTCCGCAATGTCCTGGCCCATGCTTTCAGGGCCGGCGCTTCCGGCTTTCTTGCCGGCCGGGCGATCTGGCTGGAAGCGTTCAGCCATTATCCCGATTGGGGCAGAATCGATACCGATCTCAGTGGTGCATCCTCCGATTATCTTGCGGAAATCTCTGCCCTTGCCGACGATCAGGCGCGGAACTGGCAATCCCATCCTTGCTATGGTGAGAGCGGCGCGTGTTTTACACCCGCCGAAGCCGGATTCCGGTATCATTATGCAAATATGGGAACTTGAATAGTGAAAACCGGACTCCTGTTGCTGGCACGCGCCGCGATCGCTGCACTGAAACAGGCCAACCGCTCGCACCTTCCCGTCCTGCAGGTGATGTTGTTGAATGTGAAAAAGTCCCCCGGCTTCGCCTCGGTCCACTTTTTCCCAATAATACCAGCGGTATTGGCGTTTTGTACGCGCTGACTTGTGTGTCGTGCTGACAAGACAACGGTTGTAAACCAGGTCAGGAGTCAAACGCAAAGCCCTTGTATACCAGCGGTATTGGCGCTTTGTACACGCTGACTTGTGTGTCGTGCTGACAAGACAACGGTTGTAAACCAGATCAGGAGTCAAACGCAAAGCCCCTGTATACCAGCGGTATTGGCCTTTTGTACGCGCTGACTTGTGTATCGTGCTGACAAGACAACGGTTTTAATTCGCGCCAGGAGTCACACGTAAAGCCCTTGGTATTATGCACAAATGCGCCAAAACCTTGCAACAAGCCCAAACGAAAACGAAGCGCCGCGCCTTCTTGATGTCAGTTTTCTCATTGTTTTAAATTAAGAGAAGTGCGCTGAGCGGAGCGAAGCACCTTTCTTCACGATCAACAATGTTCACCGATGCCGCAATGACGCTCTGATGTGACCTTCCAGCACGTTTTTCTCAAGACAGGCAAACCGGAAGTGATACCACTTGGAGCGTATCAGGAAGGCCATACCGGGCCATCCATCTGCACCCGATGGGTTTACCAGGAACAACCTGTTGAAATGACACGCTTTAGGAAAACGGATTGAAACACGCAGCCAGATGGCTGGAGGCTCCACCAGGTTCAGGAACCGATGAGGCGCACTCTGCCAGCGCGCGCGGGCAACGGGCGCGGAAGGCGCAACCGTCCGGCGGATTGAGCGGGTCGGGGAGTTCCGTTTCCGCGCTTTCCGGCGCGGTTAGTGGCCGGCCGACAACCGGTGCGCTGCTGGCCAGCAATCTCGTATAGGGATGGCGCGGATTGGAAAACACATCCTCCGCCTCACCGATCTCCACAATCGAACCAAAATAGAGCACTGCGATCCGGTCGCTGACGGCCTCGACCACGGCAAGGTCATGGCTGATGAACAGATAGGTCAGATCCAGTGCGCGCTTCAGATCAGCCAGCAAATTAAGCACCTGCGCCTGAACCGACACATCAAGCGCCGAAACCGGTTCGTCAAGGATCAGAATGCGGGCATCGGCCGCTAGCGCCCGGGCGATGCCGATCCGCTGCGCCTGTCCGCCAGAGAATTCGTGCGGATAGCGATCGAGAAATTCCTCGCGCAGGCTGACCATGGCGAAGATTTCCGAAATCCGCCCGCTGCGTGCTTCCCGATCCATGCCATGCAGATGAATGAGCGGTGCCTCCATGATCTGGCGAATGGTCTTGCGCGGATTGAGACTGCTTACCGGATCCTGAAAAACGTACTGGATCTTTTGACCAAACAGTGCCGGATCGGCGCTGTCGAGAGGGGCTCCGTCGATTTCGATTTTGCCGGTGGTGGGTTCGAGCAACCCGACCAACATACGTGCCAATGTGGATTTGCCGCAACCGGACTCACCGACAATGCCAAGGGTTTCGCCTTTGCGGACTTCAAGATCAAGCGGATGAACGGCCTTCACGATACCCTTTGGCGGACCGAACAGGCGCTTGCCCGCAACGAAGGATTTGGAGAGATTTTCAAGTTGTAAGGCTATTGTCATTTTGCACCTCACGTTACGATCGATGGTCTGGCAACTTTCACCGGAGTTTCAGGATAGAGACATCGCACAGCCCGCGGTCCGCCGGCGGTCAGTTCAATCCTGCCTGAGACGCAATCAGATTGACGTTTCGTGCAGCGCTCGGCAAAGGCGCAGCCTGCTGGCAATCTGTCTACCATCGGCGGCAGGCCGGGGATGGCCTTGAGTTCGCGTCTTCCCCCGCCCAGTTCCGGTACGCAGGCAATCAGCCGGCTTGTGTAGGGATGTGCCGGGTTTCCAAGAACGTCTCCGGTCTCACCCTCCTCGACGATCCGGCCCGCATACATGACGGCAACCCGGTCGCAAAGTTGCGCCACAACGCCAAAATCGTGCGTGATGAAAATGATTGCCAGTCCCCGTTCACGCCGCAGGTCGTTCAACAGTGCAAGGATCTGCGCCTGCACGGTGACATCGAGTGCCGTAGTTGGTTCATCGGCGATGATGACATCCGGATCATTGGCGAGCGCCATCGCGATGCCGACACGCTGGCGCATGCCGCCGGACAATTCATGCGGGAAGCTCTGCACCCGGCCTTCCGCGTTTGGAATGCGCACGGCCCTGAGAAGCTCGATCGCCCGCCTGTTTGCCTCGTCTTTCGCGACCGCATGATGGCTGCGAATCGCTTCACTCAACTGATCGCCGATCCGGTATAGCGGATGCAGGGTTGCCAGCGGATCCTGGAAGATATAGGCGATCCGGTCACCGCGATAGCGGCGCAATGTTTCATAGGACGCGCCAATCAGGTCCTTGTCTTCGAAAACAACCGAGCCTTCGGTGATCACACCCGGCGGCGAGGCAACAAGTCCCATCACGCTGAGCGCGGTGACCGACTTGCCTGAGCCGCTTTCTCCAATGATGCCGAGACACGCGCCAGGCTTGACCGAAAGGTCGACACCGCCAACGGCCTTGTAGGTGCGATCCCTGACCCTGAACCCGGTCTTCAAACCGTTAATGGAAAGGAGCGCATCCGCGTCTCCCGCCGGTACCGCCTTGCGGTTCGGATCGACCAGTGTCGCAGCCATGGGACGGCTGAGCGCACCGGACTTCAGGCGCGGATCCAGCGCATCGCGGACCCCATCGCCAAGCAGGTTAATTGCCATCACGATGACGAGGATCATTGCGCCCGGCACGATGGAGGTGTGCGGATCGGTGATAAGAGCCGAGCGGGCCTCTCCCAGCATGGAACCAAGATCGGCCCGGGGTGGCTGCGAGCCGAGACCCAGAAAAGACAGGCCGGCCGTTTCCAGGATCATCCAGCCAATGGTGGTGGACATGGCAATGATGATAACAGGCAGAACGTTGGGAAGTATTTCGCCAAGAATGATACGTGTATGACCCATGCCGGCAAGCTTCGCCGCATCGACGAATTCCTTGTGCGCTATCCCCACCGTAATGCCGCGAATATTGCGGGCAAAGAACGGAATGTTCACGGCGGCCACCGCGACAAGGGCGTTCATCAGTCCGGGGCCGAGGGCGGCAACAATGGCCAGCGCCAGCAGGATATATGGAAAGGCCATGAGCATATCAACGCCGCGCATAATGACATTGTCAGTACGCCCGCCGAAATAACCGGCAATGATGCCGATCGCCGAACCGATGGTAGCCGCAACCAGGGCGGCGGCAAATCCAACCGCCAGCGACAGGTGTGTTCCCCACAAAAGGCGCGAGAGCAGGTCGCGGCCGAGATGATCGGTTCCAAGCAGATGTCCTGCGGAAAAGGGACGGATGAAACGGTCAGCGGTATTCGTTATATCGGGATTGGCGAGTGGCAGCAGCGGCGTGATGATCGCCAGAAGGACCACGAGCGTCATGACCATTGCACCACAGGCGGCCAGCCGGTTGCGGTACAGGAGTTCGGGAAACTGCCTCATGTCTTGATCCTCGGATCAAGCATGGACTGGGCGACATCGACGATGATGTTGAACATGACATAGCATGCCGCAACGAATACGACGCCGCCCTGTACCAGAAGAATATCCCGCTTCAGGATCGCATCCACTAACATGCGACCCACCCCGGGCCACTGAAACACCATCTCGATATACACGGCGCCGGACAACACGAACCCGGCCTGAATGCCAAGCACCGGAATGATCGAGACCATGGCGGCCTTCAGCGCATGACGCCAGACGACGGCGCGCTCAGGTACTCCCTTTGCGCGAGCAGTGCGGACGAAATCCTGACGCAGAACCTCCAGCATGGCAGAGCGGGAGAGCCGTGCGATCACGCCGGTGGCGACCACCGCCAGTGCCGTTGCCGGCATGATCAGATGTTTGAGCAGGTCCGGCAAATCCCCGCCGCCATAAATGGCATACATTCCCGAAACCGGTAGCCATTTCAGGTTAACCGCGAACAGCAGGACCATCATCATGCCGAGAAAAAACGACGGAATGGAGATGCCGAGCAGGACGACGAATGTGATCGCCTTATCAGCAAAGCCGTATTGGCGCGAGGCGGAAATGACGCCTGCGATCACACCGAGCACCGCGCACAGGACGAAGGCGGTGCCGGCCAGAACGAGGGTGGCGTTGAAGCGCTCCAGCACTTCATCCAGCACCGGCCGGTTGAGCGCAAACGAGCGTCCGAAATCGCCCTGCAGCAGGTTGCCGAGCCAGATGAAATAGCGCTGGTACAGGGGAGCATCAAGACCAAGATCGCGATTGAGTTTTTCGACGTTTTCCGGGGTGGCATAGGAACCCAGAATGGCGGTTGCCGGATCGCCGGGGATCATCGCCATGATCAGAAAGACGATCAGCGTGATGCCGAACAGCACCGGGATGGCCGACAGCAGGCGCTTGAGAATGTAGCCTGTCATGTGTTCTCCCCTATGCCTGTTTTCCTCCGGCGAACCGGGGCCCGCAGCAGGAATATCACGGGAGGGCCGATTGATGGCCCTTACACTTGTCCCGCGGCGGTAATCTTATTTCTTGGTCACATCCTTCAACAGGAGGAAAAAGGATGGCTGCAGTGTGAAGTTTCGAACCCGGCTGGATGTCACGGCGTTCTGTTTCCAGTTTGCCACGAACACCCAGGGCGCATCCTCCTGAACGATCGTCTGCATCTGCTGATATAGTTTCGCCCGCTCGGCCTGATCGGTCGAGGCGCGGGCCGCTTCCAGCAGTTTGTCGACGTCCGGATTGGAATAATAACCGGAGTTAAAGCCGCCCTTGTCCGGCCAGGCTTGCGTGCGCAATGCCAGATACGGCAGCGTGTCCGGGTCATTGGTCATCCAGGCCATTTCGGCCATGTCCGCCTTGCCTTCGAGGCCGGGGTTCACCTTGCCGAGAAAGCTGTTCCATTCGTAAGTCTCGATCTTCACCTTCAGGCCAACAGCCTGAAGGTCGGCCTGGATCGCCGTGCCCATTGCCACGGGATCAAGCATGCCTGAACCGCCTTCGGTCACATAGAAGGTCAGTTCCGCACCTTCGGCGCCGGCTGCCTTCAGCAGTTCCCTGGCCTTCTCCGGATCATAAGGATAGGGCTCCAGGGACTCATTATACGCCCAGGCAAAGGCCGGTGGCGTCGGGCCTGCCGCAACCGCTGCGGTTCCTTCCAGAACATCACTAACGATCGCCTGTTTGTTGATCGCGTAGTTGGCGGCCTGGCGCACCCGCTTGTCGGCGAACGGGCCCTCCTTTGCATTGAGGATCAGGAACCAGACATGCGGGCCCGCCTGCTCGAGCAGATTGTAATCGTCATTCTGGAACTTTGAGAGCGCCACCGGCGGAACCTCGACCATCATGTCGATACCACCGGCCAGCATCTCGGCCGTACGGGTATTGGCGTCCGTGATCGGGCGGAACACGACGGCCCGGGTACCGGCCTGGCCTTCCCAGTACTCCTCGTTGCGCTCTACGACAACACGTTCGTTCGCTTTCCATTCGGCGAACCTGAACGGTCCGGTGCCCGACGGATTGCGGCCGAATTCCTTGCCGTGCTTCCTCACAGCTTCCGGCGAAACGATGAGGCCCGTGGGATAGGCCAGATTGGAAAGAAATGGCGCGTATGGGGCGTTGAGGGTGAACCTTACCGTCATCGGATCGATGACTTCAACGTTTTGCACGGCAGAAAAGAAGAAGGAGAGCGGAAACGGACCGGTGTCATGATAGGGGTGATCTTCCTGCAGCATACGATCGAAATTGAACTTCACCGCCTCGGCATTGAAGTCGCTGCCGTCATGAAATTTCACGCCGTCGCGCAGCTTAAAGGTGTAAACCTTGCCGTCTTCGCTAATTTCCCAACTTGTCGCCAGTCCGGGTTCGACTTCCAGCGTGCCACTTTTGTAGCGAACCAGCCCGTCATAGACATTCATCAGGATACGGAAGTCGTTAACTGCGGTAACGGCGGCGGGATCAAGCGCTTTCGGCTCTGCGATCTGGCCGACAATCAGTACGTTCTCCGGCGTTTGCGCGAAAGAAGGCGCGCTGAGGGCGAGCACTGAAGCGGTACCGGCCGCAAGCAGGGCTCTTCGTGTCATCTGCAAAAAGCTCATGGAGTTTTCCCTTTTCGGCTAATCGGGTTGTTGATCATGGAGGTGGAATTTCTTAATTATCATGATAAATTAGATTTGTGCAAATTTTCATGATAAATTCAAGTCCCTTTTTGTAACCGAGGCTTTCATGACTTTCTCCCTGTTGGCCCGTGACCCGAAAACCAAAAAGCTGGGCGGCGTAGCAGCAACCGGCAATCTGTGTGTCGGTGGATGGGTGCTCGCTGGCACGGCAAAGGTCGGCGTGGTGGCCTCGCAGGGGCAGGCCCCAAGCACGTTATGGCGCGAGCAGGTGCTTGCGCGGATGGCGTCGGGAACTGGTGCTACAGATGCGGTTGCAGCAGTCGTCACACGCGACGAGGGGCGGGAGCATCGTCAACTGGCAGCGCTCGATGCAAATGGACACACAGGCGCCTTCACCGGAGTCGCCAATGGCGCGTTTAGGGGGCATCTCACTGGAACTGATTGCGTTGCGAGCGGCAACATCCTGACCGGGGGTGCAGTTCTGGAGGCGATGGTGCGCGCTTTCGAAAGCGCCGGCCAGCCCTTCGAAGACCGTTTGCTTGACGCCTTGATCGCAGGGCAGCAGGCAGGCGGAGATGAACGTGGCGTGCTATCTGCGGCCATGCTGGTTGTATCCGGCAGACTGGCGCCGCTGTCGCTGAGGATAGATCATCATCAGAACCCGGTTTTGGCGCTTGGCGGATTGCTTGAAAAAACCCGCGAGCCGGGGTATCAGGCCTGGCTGCAAACCGTTCCCACGGAAAATGAACCTCAAAGGTTTTCTGTCACTGAACCGGTATCAAAAACCGGTGCCGCCTGATCAACCTTCCCGGATGAATCGATGCAACACCGCTGCTTCCTGGCTGAGCATCTGTTTTCGGGCATTTTTCATGTGAGCGCTCATGACCTTATGAGCCTTTTTTGCATCGCCGTCGCGAAGTGCCCCGACCAATTGCGACTGGTATTCGATTCCCTTTCGCCATAATTGTGGATTGGGCGGGTCATACAAGTGCCGGCTAATCGTCAGATCCGTCAGAATGCTTGCCATGAAATCTATGAGAAAACCGAGCAGGGCATTGTCGGCAAACTGCGCAAGATGCATGTGAAAGTGCAGCGACTTGATATGGTGTTCCCGCTCCTCGTCCAGCGTTTGCGGTGGACTGGAGTAGTCCGTAATGTCACGCTCCAGGTCCTGCAACGCGTTCTCCGGTAACTTGCCTGCAAGCGACGCCGCCAGTTCCGGTTCAAGCATTTCACGCAATTGGTAGATATCGCCAATCGTCAAATCCCTGAAATAGAAATAATTGCCAAGCAGTGCACGCGCGCGTTCGTGCGAGACTTGCCTGACAAAGGAACCGCCGCCTGGCCCGGTCTTTGTTTCCACCAGTCCCTGGGCTTCGAGAATGCGCATTGCTTCGCGTATCGTACCCTTCGCCATGGCGAAAGTTTCGATCATCTCCGACTCGCTGGGTAGACGATCTCCCGCGGACAGGCCGCGTTCGACAACCCAATCCTTGATGGCATCGGCCACACGCAGCGGTCGGCTGCGCCGCTTCACACGGTGTACCACTTCTTGCGCCTGTTTGCCTCCCCCGGTCAGTTTGAGACCCATGTCACGCTCCGCTTCTGAAAAAAGGTTATGTTGCCTGTTGCCCTTTTATGCGAAGTCCTTGTGTTTTCGTGTTTTCCGTGCGCTGAAACGCCAGTGGCGGACTTTTTTCGTTGCATTCAGCCCCCTTCCTGTTGCATGTAATCAACCTCAATTCCGGATAAGAGACTGATCTGATCCAGGTGTTATCACTGGCTGTGTAACCTCAACGGGTTGTTCCTGGTAAACGCATCGGGTACAGATGGCCTGGTATGGCCTTACTGTGGCAAGGGCCGCAAGAGAGGTAACTTCAGACCTGCCGCCTTGAAAAGCAACCTTCTGAAAGTTTCCAGCGAGCCAATACCGCGAACCTCTCATGCCCATACACAAGAAGCCTTATTCTTCTGTCTCGATAGTTTTACCAAAATATACCGACAACGGGGAAAATATCACTGTATCCGCTCAAAGTACATAACCCCAAAATGAAAGGTGTCTCCTATCCATAACACACTCTGGTTGTGATCTTTCAGCAGGTTGTTCCCGGGACAAACAAAACGGAAGTGATACCTCTTGCGCCCTTGCCGCCAGAAAGGCCATGCCGGGCCATCCATCTGATGGTTTTTTCGAGAACAGCTTGTTGAAATTACACATCCAGTTTACCATGACAAATTACAACCATGTGGGTGTCAGCTATGCCACAGGCATATGACGCGGGGAATATCGCAGCTGACCGCCTTGAGAAAATTGCCCGATGCAGTGAGCCGGGAGACGGGGTGACACGGCTTCCCTTCACCAATGAACACAGGCAAGCGAACAGGCGGATCGAATCCTGGATGAAGCAAGCCGGAATGGCCGTTCGACTCGACGCTGCCGGAACGCTCGTCGGACGCCTTGAGGGCAAGGGCGCGCGCCGCAACAAAACGTTCATCCTTGGATCGCATCAGGACAGTGTGCGCAACGGCGGCAGGTATGACGGTATAATGGGCGTGGCACTGGCATGCCTGGCTGTGGAAAACGTTTTCTCCGATGGTCGTGGACCGGACTATTCCATCGAGGTTCACGCCTATGCCGACGAGGAGGGTGTACGCTTTCCCACAGCGCTGCTTGGACCGCGAGCTTTGGCGGGAACCTTCGATCCTGCTGTTCTGAGCATGAAGGATACGGATGGCGTTCTGCTGCGTGATGCCAATGCGTCTTTTGGCGGCCGGCCCGACGAGATAGGCAGACTGGCGCGCCAGCCCGACGACGTGCTCGGCTATCTGGAGATGCATATCGAACAGGGCCCGGTGCTGGAAAAGGAAAATCTTGCGACAGGCGTGGTTACCGCCATATGCGGTATCGAACGCAATACCGTAACGATTTGCGGAACGTCCGGCCACGCAGGTACGGTCCCCATGCAGGGACGTCGTGATGCCTTGATTCCGGCCGCGAAAACTATATCGGAAGCGCATAGCAAAGCCGGCCAGTGCAATGACTTGCGCGCAACCGTAGGCACGCTTTCCATCCTGCCGGGCGCGGTCAACCAGATCCCCGAAACGGTCAGGTTTTCACTGGAAATTCGTTCACCGGAAGATGACGAACGTGCCGCGTTCAGATCCCGAATAGGTGAATATGCAAGCGGCGTTGCAAAAGCGCAGGACTGCTCAGTCGCAATCGAGAAGACCTACGAACAAGCGGCACAGACATGCGACAAGAAGATCGTTTCGCTTCTTCAACATGCCAGCATGGAGGTACAGGGCCGTACGTTGTCCCTGCCCTCCGGTGCTACACATGATGCTTCGGCAATGGCGGCACTTTGCCCCATCGGCATGCTGTTCGTGCGCTGCCGCAATGGCGTTTCCCATGTACCGCAGGAGTACGCCTCGCCGGAGGACATGGGACAGGCCGTTGCAATTGCAACGCGCTTTCTACAAACCCTGTAGAGCGTGTCAGGTCTTAATAGAAGCAATTCTGTTTCTATTAAGACCTGACACGCTCCAGGGGGGACTTGCGTGCAAAAGCGATCAGGAATTCCGTCAGCGCTTCCAGCGAGCGGATATGCGTTCGTTCATAGCCATGCGAGGAATCCACGCCGAATGTCATTAATGCCATGCGGGCGTCCATTCCCGAAAGCCTGGCGCTTGACAGATCGGATTTGTAGAAGCGAAATATGTCGCGATTGACGGGGATCGAGGCTTGCTTGCAGACAGCCTCCATCTCCAGGCTGAGCTCCCGGTTGTAGGGTCCAAAAGCATCGGCCATACAGATGGCCAGTTCTTCTTCTCTCGATTCCTGACCAGGCGCGACAATGCCGATATCAAGGGCGACGATGTCACCGACATCGGGGCTTACAAGTCCCGATGCGCCGGTGCCGGTTTCCTCGCTAACCGTAAACATGAGATGAATGTCGCGCGGCGGCCTGGCGCCTTTCAACAGTTCCCTGGCCGCAACAAGCACAGAGGCAACCGCCGCCTTGTCATCAAGAAAGCGCGACACAAGGTAGCCGTTTTCGAGAAATTCCGGATGCGGATCGATCGAGACAAAATCACCGGCCTTAACACCAAGACCGGTTGCCCCTTCGCGGTCATGCACTGTTGCGTCAATTCGCATTTCCACGTGGTTCCAGCTAACGGGCAGTTCATCGACTTCCTTGCCAAAGGCATGGCCGGAAGCCTTGAGCGGCAGAATGGTGCCGGTTAATTCACCCGCGTCCGTATGGATTTTCCCCCGCGCGCCTTCTGCAAAGCGGGCCGACCAGGCTCCCACCCGGACGAGTTCCAGCCTGCCGTTACGCTTGACGCGCTTTACCTGTGCGCCCAGGGTGTCGAGATGCGCCACATACCCGAGGGCAGGCGCGCTTTTGTGTTTGCCTTCGATAGTGGCAACAATCGCGCCATCACGTTTGTGCTCAACCGTCAGGCCAAACCCTGCAATTTGGCGCTCGACTTCGCTTGAGATTTCCCGGCACATGCCGGTCGGGCTTGGAATCGCCAGCAGAAGCGCCAACATCTCATGAATGCCTTGTCCAAACGCGAACTCTTTTTCGGTCAAAACGGGAATCCCCCTTTGGGTACGAGTACGGCTATCGAATGGCGCAATGCGCCATTGTTGTCACTGAAATTCGAATACGTGTCCATTTTTGGACAATGGGTTTATCAACTGCAAAGGGCATAGGTCAACAAAAAGGCGAATCCGCATCCGGCTGCTTTTCGGAAATGCGCCAGCCGCACCCACCAGCGTGATTATGACCGCGACCTGTGCAAACTGCGCCACCTCATCAAGAACCCATTCATGAAACTCAGGCAATGGAGATCAATCGCCGCCGGATATGCCGGGACAACCAGAACATTCGTCACAGAATGTCAAATCGCGGTCACCATGTTATGGATCGTTTAGTCCAGGGATACCCTCTGGAAGTATTCAATGGGAGGTAACAACAGTAGAAAGCAATTCAAACTTGTAGCTTGATCAGTTTTCCCGTATTTTCTCACTGATCTTTACAGGGGTATTTCATTACAACAGACATCATGAAGATCCGCGAAGTTGCTGAGTATCTCAAGACCGTAGAGAAGACGGCCTATCGCCTCGCTGTGGACGGTGAACTGCAGGGATTCAAAATTGGAGGGAGTTGGCGGTTCCATCAGTCGGATATTGATGACTGGATAGGCAAGGAAGCAAGAGTGAAAAGAGGAGTGGACAAGGATGACGATTGAGTATCACGCAAAGCTGTTTGCGCATGAGCTGAGTCGTCGGCATTCGGTTGGCGACTCCGAAAAACTCGCCAGCACACTCCTTGATGCGCAGGTGGACTTAAACCCGCATCAGGTCGAAGCCGTACTTTTCGCCTTCAAGTCACCCTTCTCAAAAGGGGCGATCCTTGCCGATGAAGTTGGTTTGGGTAAGACGATTGAAGCCGGGCTCTTGCTCTCCCAGAAATGGTGGGCAGGACACATCAAAATCAATCTGGGATTCACTCGTCACCGGTGGCTATCTGACGAACGACGGCGAGATTACGGATAAGTTCGATCCCAAGAACCCGCATTTTGAACTCACTTTGCCGGAAAAATTCGCGGAGCTACGTGCGGCAGTCATCGACACGCTCCAGTCGCGCTTGTTCAAGAACCGTGTCGTTAACGCACGCGAGCGGCACACGATAAAGTTCAACAAGCATGTCCAGCTCAGCCCTGAGTTCGCCGATCTCTGGAACCGCATCAAACACCGCACCCGCTACCGTGTGCATTTCGATACGGCAGAGCTGATCGAGAAGGCGGTCAAACGTATCGACGCTCTGGACCCAATCCAGCCCGTTCGCCTTTCGATGACCCGCGTGGGCGTGGACATTACCGATGCGGGCGTTCAGGCCGACCGTACTTTGGAACAGCGAATGCACGATGCGGAACCGGTCAAAGTGCTCCCGGACCTACTCGCCTATCTCCAGAAGGAGACGGAGCTTACACGCCACACGCTGGTGGAAATTCTCAAGAAGTCTGGAAAGCTGGCGGAGTTTAAGGTGAACCCGCAGGCATTCATGACGACTGTCGGCCGAGAAATCGGTCGGGCGCTGCATGACCTGATGCTGGAGGGGATTCAGTACGAGAAGCTTTCATCCCAGGAATGGGAAATGAGCCGTATCGAGCCGGAGAGCGAAACCGAGCTTACCCGCTATCTAAACAATCTCTATGAGGTCCAGAACAAGGACAAGAGTCTGTTCGATTTCGTCGAGTTTGACTCTGAGGTCGAGAAGCAATTCGCCAGGGACTTAGACAACAATGAGAACGTGAGGCTTTTCGTAAAGCTGCCGCGCTGGTTCAAGATCGACACGCCTATTGGTCCCTACAATCCCGACTGGGCTTTTGTTACGGAGCGTGAAGAACGTCTCTACTTTGTTCGTGAGACGAAAAGCACGCTGTACAGTGAGGAACGGCGCACAAAAGAAAACCAGAAAATCACTTGCGGAAAACACCATTTCGAGGCGCTTGAGGTGGATTTTGATGTCATCACCAAGCTTTCAGAGGTGGCGATATGACCGATATTTGCAAATACAAGCTTCTGTCACCTGATTCAGCAGGCGGTGGCCGAGACCTACTGGATGGAAAATCCCGGGAAGATGGACTGCGCCGCATACAAGCGCTCCTGGCTGATTGGCTTCGTATGGAAAATGTTGTCGTTTTAACGGCGGCGGGAGGTTTCAAAGGCGGTGACATCTTTGGCAAAGACGACAGGAATGGAGCATCGCGCGGCATCGGAACTCGGACGATCTGGCGTTCAAATCAACCGCTCAATCCGACTTGCGTCCGGCCGGTTCGCAGTCCTGCAGAAGGGCAAGCAGTTCGCACTTGTCCCCTAGCAACAGGCAATGCGAATGTGGAAGGGAATGGGGATCGGCGTGGCTACAGGAAGAAGGATTTCACGATAGCCTATTTGAGAAACCGCCGGCTCTTACTCCTGTTATCAACGACCGTAAGCAAATTTGGGCTTCCAACTATTTTCCAGCTTTTCGTCTTCGTCCTCGTCTTCATAGGGATCTTCGGTGATTTCCTCGCTGGACAAAACAGTCAATGTGAGACCGTAGTTGCCAAGACCGACCACTTCTTCATCTAGGGTAATGTGGTTTGGGCCTTCAAACCACGTCGCAAGCTTGCATTCAACGCACATGGAGTCGCCAGCCAGAATTCTGTCAGGATCACGATTGAAATCGGATGTCCCGGAAGCTGGCAACAAGTCGCCTTTCCGAAGAAATCTAAGCTGCCCGAGGTTCTTAAATGCATCTGACATGAATGCGTAGCACACCGTCTGTCCCGCGCTGACAACGATAGCCATGGGATAGGCCGCACACTCCGAAGTTCGAATTGCGGCGGCGGTAAGTGAACTTTTTGAAACGGCGGCTAGAGCCCGAATTGCTTCCAGGCCAACAGGGCTACCTTGAAATTCTTTCTTCACGAGATGGGTAGGCATCAGCAAACCGGAAGCGAAGTGATCTGCCTCAATTTCTATGGAGCTATCACCTTGCGAAAATCCGGCGCGTGAAACATGCATAGGCCCGGCTTTCAAAATTTCGTCCGGATGTCTGTCGATAAAATAATGTCCCAATTCATGAGCAACCGTGAAATTCTGAAATCCCTCGTTTTGAATTGAGGTCGAATAAATGATCCCAACGCCATCATCATTGAAGACGATGCAGCCACTCATTCCCTCCTTCTCCGGCCGCTTGGCTTCCACGACTATTTCTTCATCGCGGGCAATCTTAAACGGATTAATCGGGAAAGAATCAAAACCGTGATCCTGAGCCGTCTTCTCGCCGAGTTGCCTTGCCATCTTAAGCCGAAATTTGCTCATTCGGTACGATCCTTCCGGCGCTGAGCAAGCGTATCGATCATCATCTGAATGCTTTCACGGTCAGAATCAGATAGGTTCTCCTCGTTCCTGAAGGCCGTGGTTGCTCCGCTCATAGTTGGGGTGCGGCCAAGCAAGTAGTCTGACGTGACATTCAACGCCTTTGCCAAAGCGCGAATATTCGCAAATGATGGCTTGCGGCGGTTCTTTTCAAAATGGCCGATGGCCGCCGGTTGCAGGTTCGCGAGCTTTGCGAGTTCGGTCTGATTCAACGACCGTGCTTCCCGCGCGTCTCGTAACCTATCGCCAAAGTTGTTGTCTCCGTCTGCGGATATTGACATTACGTTCCTGGGTGTTATATATTGACGATATCGTAGGATTTCGTAGTTTGCCCTCGGGCATTTTTTTAAACCATAACATCCTACGTTTTCGTCAATAATTATATGACGAAATGGGTGGTTGGTCAAGGGAATGGAGATTGAAATGGCACGTGGTCCGAAGACACATCATGTCGTCCCAAATTCGAACGGAGGATGGGATGTGAAGCGCGGCGGCGCAAGTCGCGCCAGCAGCCATCATGAAACAAAGCGCGAAGCAATCGATGCCGGCCGTGGCGTAAGCAACAACCAGCGGACAGAACTTCGCATCCACAACAAAGACGGTCGGATCGCGAGTAGCGATAGCCATGGCGGCGATCCGTTCCCGCCGAAGGGATAAGGAAGAGGGAATTGCGGAGAATACTTTCAATCGACGGCGGGGGAATCAAAGGCACGTGCCCGGCAGCGTTTTTGGCTGCTATGGAGGAGAAACTTCCGAATCCGATTGGGAGCTATTTTGATCTCATTGCAGGTACTTCGACTGGCGGTATTCTCGCTATTGGTCTTGGGCTCGGCCTGAGCGCCAAAGAGTTGCATAAGTTATACGTTCAACAGGGCCCAGAAATTTTCGGGGAATCCGAAAACCGTGCAAAAGTCCTGTCGTGGATGCTTCGGCGTTTTCGCTCGGCCCGCTCGTTTGTCGGGGCAAAGCACGACGAAGCAGCGCTCAAGCGCATTCTTGAGCAGATGTTGCAAGGTAAACGCATAGGCGATGCAAAGACGCGCCTTCTTATTCCTGCATGGGATGCAGACCTGCGCAGCTGCTACATTTACAAGACAGCGCATCACGAGCGACTGACCACGGATTACAAGCGCCTTGCAAGTGACGCGGCGATGGCTACGGCCGCCGCGCCGACATACTTCAGGCGGCATAAAACAAGCGACAGTATCGGTCTTTTGGACGGTGGCGTTTGGGGAAACAACCCAACGGGAACGGCGGCAATCGAGGCCATCACCCTTTTAGATTGGCCAAGAGACAGTTTGCGCATTCTCAGCCTGGGCTGCATGGACGAAGTCTATATGCTCTCGGAAAATCCCGGCAAGTTGTCGCTTGGTCTGGGAAAGGCCGGCTTCCTGAACCTGTTTGTGGACGGCCAGTCCAGCAATTCCATGGGCGCTGCAAAACTGATTACCGGACACCCTCACGAAGGGAACCGAATATTCCGCTATTCACCATCGGCACCTGCCGGCTTCTTCAAGCTTGACGACACGACGAAGATTGAACGGTTGAGCGGAATCGGCGCATCAATGGCCAGATCCGCATTTCCTGAACTTCAGCAAACATTTTTTTCACGCCCTGCTGAAGCTTTCCAACCCTGCTATGAAATCGAGGAAGCGGCATGAATACGCAAGAGCACAGATTCCCTATTGATCGTGATTGGCGCCGCCGCGTTGAAATCTATCGCTATCTCGAAGAGATCGGACAAGACCTGGACCTGACAGAGGCGCAGGTGGAAAAGGCGCGGCGGGAGCATAACGAACTCTGCAAGTGGCTGGCTTCCGCCCTTGAACCTTTGCTGATCGACATAGTCGTGTACGCGCACGGTTCATTTTCATTGAGTACGGCGAACAAACCCCTCGGCCGCGCGGAATTCGACATCGATCTGATTTGCCTGCTCAAACGTGGGCATGCCGGTCTTGATCCTGCTTCGATAAAGAAGCTGATCGGGAACCGCCTCAAGGAACACCCCGAGTATCGCAAAATCCTGGAAGAGAAGAAGCGCTGCTGGCGTCTCAATTTCCCAGGTGACTTTCATATCGATGTCGCCGGCACAATCCCCAACCCGAAATGCGTGAATGAGGGAGAACTTGTTCCCGACAAGGCATTGAAGGAATGGCATCCGACAAACCCGCGCGGCTTCAAGGCTCTTTTCGAGCGGCGTGCAGAATTGCAGCCGAGGTTCAAGCGGTCATTCGTCGCGCTTTCGAAGGTTGATGCCGCCGCAGCTCAGATCGAACCCTTCCCTGAACAATCGAAGCTCAAGGGTGTTCTGCGGCGCCTCGCCCAGCTTCTGAAGCGGCACCGTGACTATCATTTCCTTGAAATCGAGCAAGATGTTGCACCGATCTCGGTCATCATCACAACGCTGGCCATGCGCTCCTATGAGCACTGCGTGAGTTGGTACACGTTTAGCGACGAACTGGAATTGCTCGTTGAAGTGATCCGCATGATGCCGCATTTCATTGAAACAGGCTCCAAAAGCGGTCGTGCCACCTACGCGGTCTGGAATGAAACGACCGAAGGCGAGAACTTTGCCGACCGATGGAATGTTGAACCTGAGCGAGCCAAGGCGTTTTGTGCGTGGCACGCAAAGGCACTATCTGATTTCGAGGCCATTCGCGATGCTGTGGGGCTTGATGTGGTCATTGGCAGTTCTCGCAATCAGTTCGGCCAACGGGTTGTCGACCGCGTCATGTCTAAGCGTAACAAGGCGCTATCCGATGCCAGAAGATCGAACGGGCTGTTGGTTGCTCCAGCTATCGGCTTGACGACAACGCCTGCTGCTGCAGCTGTTCCCATTCCCAAGAACGATTTCTTCGGAGAATGAATGGCCGGCCCGAAGACAGACAGCCAGTTGTCGGTTGCGCAGCAGTTCCTGTTTCTCAGGAATTGTGAGGTTTGCTCAGGCTTGGGTAATTTGAAAAACGGCCATTTGTTTTGGCGTTTCAAGACGTGCCCAACGCCGATGAGCCGCGAGTATGAAATTGAAATCGAGTACAAGCAGAGCGATGTACCGAATGTTCGTGTTCTGCAACCAAATCTGATTGATCTGGCCGGTGATCGCGACATACCGCATGTCTATCGTGATCCTCTCAGGTTATGCCTTTATTTACCTCGAAAGCGGCAATGGCACGCCGGGCTGCGAATAGACCAAACAATCGTCCCCTGGACAATCTTGTGGCTTTACTTTTTCGAAGAATGGCTAACGACAGATGAGTGGAAAGGCGAAGGGGAACATCCCGACCCAGAGGCTGTGAGAAATGATAGCCGTTGGAGAAGACGCCTTTTGGATCGTCAAAATTGAAGGCGTAAGTCACCCAACTCGCAAACTGGTTCTGGAATGAGAAATCTCAGATTTCGAGAGCATTTTAGATAGAATCGACAATCGGTAATGTTTCCCAATCGATTCTTCCGTATGTGATTGCTGGCTTAGCTTGGCCTCACATCCATTGCTCGGTCTTTACCAATATGGAAAAACTCTGCTTCCGTATTGCTTCCGTGTGCGCCAGCGAGAGTTAGAGGCTAAACGGATCAATATCTTAACTATCTGAAATTATTTGAATATTTGGCGCACCCGACAGGATTCGAACCTGTGACCTCTGCCTTCGGAGGGCAGCGCTCTATCCAGCTGAGCTACGGGTGCATACCGTTCGCGAGATGCTTACGCCATGCTTACGCAAGATTTTCGGCTCGTTGAAGAGCGAACCCGATATCCGCTCAAGCCGTTGTTTCGTCACTTCCTTCTTCCAGCACTTTCCGCTATCGCCAGACTTGACATCCGCCTTCGGAAGCGAATACTCTATCCAGCTGAGCTACGGGACCGTTTGATAATCGGTGTTACCTATGTGCTACTTATGTGTTACCTGGCGATTTGCAGAAAGCCATTTGCGAGATTCGGACTTTTTGCAAATCTTTGAAAATAAAATTCCTTTTACCTTCTCCTATCACCCGAATTCGTGCTTGATATCCTGCTTCGCAAGACGACGCTCTATCCGGATGAGCTACGGGCACTCGAAATTGAAAAAACCGGAGATCGGTACGATACCTGCCTGACCAGAATACGTTCATAACCCGTTTTTCGGGAAAATAAAACACATTTTCCCGAAAACACAGAGAAGCGCCCGCCATAATACGACATTCGCCAGCCACTATGGTGTATTAGAGCGTCGGGCGTTTAAATTGCACCAATAACCCCGGTTATGGATAAGGACCTTTTTCTCATGCCTTATCGGTTCCTTCTCATCGAGCCGGACGTTCCGGTGTAAAGGCGGATCCAGCCATTTATCTGATCATTGCCCCGTGACATTCACCAAGAAACGACCGGATAGATGTCTCAACCCCCCGGCGCGCAAGCATTCCATGCCATTGTGTAAACGCCCCGGCAAACGTTGCATCCTCACCAAGATCGCCGTAGTACCGACGCATCTGCAACCAGCGCATCGGGGCGTCGCGCGCCGCCAACGCTCTTTGCTGCAACGCCGGCCAGTTCGGATCGTTAGGCTCGATTGCCGTGCCATCCTCGCGAGTACCCTCGCAATATTTGCACCACATGGCCGTTGCCAGCGCCAATCCCTTAACCGCGGTGCCGTTTCCCAATCCATCGCGTATGGATGGAAAAAGGAACGCGGGCTGGCGGCTCGATCCGTCAAAGGCCACCCGTCGTGTGGTGTCTTCGATCTCGGGATTGGCAAAGCGCTGCACAACAAGATCAAGATACTCCAGCGGTGTAGCACCGGACACAGCACCGACATGAGGCGCTATTTCATGCGTGATCACTTTCTCAAACAGTTGACGGATCAGGGGATGGGCGATGGTTCCGGCGATGGTCTCAATGCCCAGAAGTTCTCCCGCCATGGCGAGAATCTGATGGCCGCCATTGAGAATGCGCAGCTTCATCATCTCGTAATCGCCTACCGCGTCCGAGAACGTCGCGCCAACCTTGTCCCAATCGGGCCGTCCGGCGCAAAAGTCGTCCTCGATAACCCATTGGCGAAACCTCTCGTGGGTGACCGGTGATGCATCATCGATCCCAAGGGAGCGTGCAAGGGCGATCTCTTTTGCACCCGTCGCTGGCACAATGCAGTCGACTACCGAGTTGGGAAAGCTGCAATTTGCCTCGATCCAGCCGGCGAGTTCGGGATCGGACATTTTCGCCAATGATACAAGGGTTCGGCGTACCGCGTCACCGTTGCCCTGCAGATTATCGCAGCTTTGAGCGGTAAACGGACCATGGCCACGATCGCGGCGCAACCTTAGGGCGGCGATCATCGCGCCAAATGCGGTGCGTGGTGTATCCGGATTGGCGGCATCGTAAAGCACGTCCGGATGTAAGGCGTCAAAGCCGCCGCTCGCCGGATCGATGAAGTACCCGCCTTCGGTGATGGTTAGCGATACGATGCGAATGTCCGGCCCGGCCATGCGCGATATCAGCGCTCCATTGCCTTCCTCCACTGGCACGAAATCGATCATCGAGCCGACAACCTCAACCGATCTGCCGGATGGATCAAGCGCGATCAGGGTGGTTAGCCAATCCTGCGATTTCAGCTTTTGACGCTGAAGGGCATCCTGCGGGCGGACACCCGCCCCCAAAACCGCCCAGTCCCGGCAAAGCCCGCGATTAAACAATCGATGGAGATACCAGGCCTGGTGGGCCCGGTGAAAGTTGCCAAGTCCGATATGGACGATGCCTGCACCCAGCCGCCTACGATCGTAATCCGGCACTTCCGCCAGGGACGAAAGCGCCGCCAGATTTACATTGGAAGGGGTAATCAGCTCATCCACTGCCCACCATCCACATTGTAAGTCTGGGCGACAATGTAGTCGGCCTCTTCACTGGCCAGGAATATCGCCATGCCGGTCAGATCTTCAGCCGTACCCATGCGACCAAAAGGAACCGCATTGCCAACTTCCATACGTTTTTGTCCGCGTGCCTTGTTTTCGTATTTGGCGAACAATGCATCGACACCATCCCAGTGTTCGCCGTCGACCACCCCGGGGGAGATCCCGTTGACGTTGATGCCATGGGAAATCAGATTTAGTCCGGCCGACTGGGTCAGGCTGATAACAGCCGCCTTGGTCGCACAATAGACCGCTACAAGTCCCTCGCCACGGCGACCTGCCTGGCTGGCCATGTTGATGATCTTGCCGCCATCGCCCCGCTCGATCATGTGGCGCGCCACGGCCTGCATGGTAAAGAGGGTGCCAAAGACATTGACCGCAAAAACCCGCTCGGTATCTTCGCGGGTGATCTCGGATACCGGCGCGGCGGTAAAGAGTGCCGCATTGTTGATCAGAATATCTATACGCCCGAACGCCTTGATTACCTGGAGCACCGCCATCTCGATACTGGCCTGATCGCTTACATCCATAGACACCGCGATGGCGCCATCACCGATCCCGCCGGCGGTGCGCCTGGCGTTCTCCAGATCGATATCAGCGATGGCAACGCGCGCGCCTTCACGCACATACGCCTTGGCAAAAGCCTTGCCGATGCCCCTTGCCGCGCCGGTGATGAGGGCATTTTTCCCGGCCAGCCGTCTCACGGATAACGCATCCCCGTCCGGTCAAACTTGTGAATTTGATCCGCCCGCGGCGTCAGGTGAATGGAATCACCGTGGCTTATGTCTATTTCGCCGGGTGCCCGTACCGTGATGGTTTCAGCAAGGCCGGTCTGATGGATATGAAAGAAGGTGTCGGACCCCAAATGTTCGGCAACCCCAACGACGCCACGCCATTGGCCGCTACTCCCTGTCACGTCGATATGCTCGGGCCGAATGCCGATTGTGTGGGCGCCCAGTCTGTGAGCTTCTTCACCGTCGATGAAATTCATTTTGGGTGAGCCGATAAACCCCGCCACAAACCGATTGCGCGGCGTGCGATAAAGCTCCAGGGGTGATCCCACCTGTTCGATATTGCCAGCGCGCAGAACAACGATTTTGTCGGCCATGGTCATGGCCTCCACCTGATCATGGGTGACATAGATCATGGTGGTTTTCAGACGCTCGTGCAACTCCATGATCTCCAGCCGCATACCCACCCGCAGGGCCGCATCGAGATTGGAAAGCGGCTCATCGAACAAAAAGGCATCCGGCTCGCGCACAATCGCCCGCCCGATCGCCACCCGCTGGCGCTGGCCGCCGGACAACTGGCCAGGCCGGCGGTCCAGATAATCGGTCAGATTTAAGGCGCTGGCCGCCTGTTCGATACGGCGTTTTTGCTCGGCCTCGTCAATCCCGGCCATTTTCATGGGAAAGGCGATATTCTTGCGCACATTCATGTGCGGATAGAGCGCATAGGACTGAAAGACCATCGCCAGGCCGCGTTTGGCGGGCGGCAGCGATGTGGCGTCCTTGCCATCAATCAGAATTCTTCCCGAAGTCGCGTCTTCCAGCCCCGCAATAAGGCGCAGAAGCGTGGACTTGCCGCAGCCCGATGGTCCGACAAAAACAGCGAATTCCCCATCCTCAATAGTAAGATCGAGAGGCGGGATGACCTCCACATCGCCAAATGACTTGGCGGCTTTCTCAAGCGTGATCTGTCCCATGTTTCCTCCCTATTTTACCGCGCCGAAGGTAAGACCGCGCACCAGTTGTTTCTGGCTGAACCATCCAAGGATCAGGATTGGCGCAATGGCCATTGTCGAGGCGGCGGAGAGCTTGGCGTAAAAGAGGCCCTCGGGGCTGGAATAGCTGGCGATGAACGCCGTTAGGGGGGCGGCCCTGGCGGCCGTCAGGTTCAGCGTCCAGAACGCCTCGTTCCAGGCAAGAATGAAATTCAAAAGCAGCGTCGAGGCTATACCCGGCACCGCCATGGGCGTCAGCACATACAGGATTTCCGCGCGCAGTGTGGCGCCATCCATGCGGGCGGCCTCCAGGATCTCCGCCGGAATTTCGCGAAAATACGTATAGAGCATCCAGACAATGATGGGCAGGTTGATGAGCATCAGGACGATAGTGAGCCCCGGCAGTGAGTCCAGCAGTCCCAGTTCAATAAAAATCAGATAGATCGGATAGAGCACGCCCACCGCCGGCAGCATCTTGGTCGAGAGCATCCAGAGCAGGATGTCTTTCGTACGCCTTGAGGGAACGAAGGCCATCGACCACGCCGCCGGTACGGCGATAATCAGGCCGAGTATCGTAGAGCCGCCGGCGATAAATATGGAATTCCACAGAAAGCGACCGTAGTTGGAGCGTTCCTGCACAATGGCGTAATTTTCCAGCGTCCAGTCGAAGAACAGAAAGACGGGCGGATCGGCGATTGCGGTGGCCTCGGTCTTGAAACTGGTTAAAATCGTCCACAGGATCGGAAAGAAGATCAACAGCCCGATGCTCCAGGCGGCGGCGGTGTTTATGGTCTTGCGTGTAGTTGTGAGTTGACGGGCCATGAGCGGACCTTCCTTACGCGTCCAGGTTCCTGCCGACGATACGCATCAGAAACAGCGCAACGATATTGGCAAGGATCACCGCATAGATACCGCCTGCTGAACCAAGGCCGACATTCTGACTCTCAAGCACACGCTGAAAGATCAGATACGTGAGTGTTCTGGTGCCAAAGGAGCCTTGCGTGGTTACAAAAATCTCGGCAAAGATCGATAACAGGAAGATCGTCTGGATCAGAACCACAATGGTAATGGCGCGCGCCAGGTGGGGCAGGACAATATAGCCAAAGCGCTGTAGGGGGCCGGCGCCATCCATCTCGGAGGCCTCCAGTTGCTCGCGATCAAGGGACTGGACAGCGGTCAGCAGAATGAGCGTCGCAAAGGGCAGCCACTGCCAGCTTACGATCATAATAATCGATTGTAGCGAAGCCTGGCTGAGCCATTCGATGGGCGCCAGGCCGAAGAATTTCCAAAGATGCGCCAGAAGGCCGTTCACCGGGTCCATGAACATGTTCTTCCACACAAGCGCCGAGACCGTGGGCATCACAAAGAACGGAGCGATAACGAGGATACGGACAATGCCCTGGCCCCACATGGGCTGATCAAGCAGCAGCGCCAGCAGCACGCCGAAGATCACGGTAATGGCAAGCACGCCGCCGACAATGAGCAGGGTAGTCTGGACAGAAGGCCAGAAAGAACTGGAACTGACAAAGCGGATATAGTTGTCGACGCCGACCCAGCCCTGATCGCCGCCCCGCAGCGGCAGATATTTGCGCGTGGAAAACCACAGGGTCATGACAAGCGGCACCAGCATCCAGCCGAGAAGCAGGACTACGGCAGGCGCCATCATTATTCTGGCGGCGGATCGTGAGTGCCGGGTGGCCACGACGAAACCCCTCCTTTGGCGGGCAACGCCATGTCAGCGTTGCTCCGGTTTCTCGCCGGAAGATGCCAGTCGCAAGGGCGGTCGCGCAAAGCGCCGCCCTTGCAGAACGGCAACAGGCTGCTAATAGCCGGCAGCTTCCATGGCGTCGGCCGTCAGGGCCTGCGCCTTGGCAAGGGCCTCCTCGGCTGTCTGCTGACCCGCCAGCATGGCGGAAAACTCCTGGCCCGCCGATGTTCCGATGCCGGCCCATTCGGGGATGGCCACATACTGAATTCCCACATAGGGCACGGCGTCCACGGTGGGATTGTTCGGATCCGCGGCATTAATCGATTCGAGTGTCATTTGGGCGAACGGAACCTTGCGATACTCCGGGTTTTCGTAAAGCGAGGTGCGGGTGCCGGGAGGGACGTTCGCCCACCCCTCGTTTCTGGCAACGAGTTCCAGATATTGCCTGGATGTCGCCCAGGCGATGAATTCCTTTGCCGCATCGGTGGCGTCAGAGCCGGCGGGAATGGCGAGCGCCCAGGCCCAGAGCCAATTGGCCCGCTTGCCCTTGCCCGTATCGGGCGCCAGGGCAAAGCCGACTTTATCGGCAACCGTCGAGTCCTTGGGATTGGTCACGAACGAAGCCGCCACAGTGGCGTCGATCCACATGCCGCATTTGCCCTGCTGGAACAGCGACAGGTTCTCGTTGAACCCGTTGGTTGATGCGCCCGGAGGACCGGCATCGCGCATCAGATCATTATAGAAGGTTATGGCCGCCTTCCACGCGGGCGTATCCAGTTGCGGCTTCCAGTCCTTGTCGAACCAGCGGGCTCCGAACGAGTTTGCCACGGTGGTCAGAAAAGCCATGTTCTCTCCCCAGCCGGCTTTGCCGCGCAGACAGATGCCGTAGATCTCGTTGTCCTTGTCGGTCATCCTGCGCGCGGCATTGGCGACAAAGTCCCAGGTTGGGGCGTCGGGCATCTCCAGCCCCGCCTTTGCCATCAGATCGGTACGATACATGACCATGGAACTCTCGCCGTAGAAGGGAGCAGCATAGAGCTTGCCATCATAGGACAAACCCGCACGCATTGCCGGCAGGATATCGTCGATATCGTAGTCATCGCCAAGATCATCGAGTGAAACGAGCCAGTTCTGGGCGGCCCAGATAGGCGTTTCATACATGCCGATTGTCAGCACATCGAACTGGCCGCCCTTTGTGGCGATATCCTGGGTTACCCGCTGGCGAAGTATGTTTTCCTCCAGCGTAACCCATTCGACCGTATGACCGGTTTTTGCTGTAAAGTCGTCCGTCAGACCCTGCATGCGGATCATATCGCCGTTGTTCACGGTTGCGATGGTGATGGTATCGGCATAGGCGCCGGTGGCCCCGGTCATGGCCAGGGCGCCGGCAAGGCAAAGCAGTCTCTTGGAAAGCATTCTGTTTCCTCCCTTGTACAATGGATATTCTGGAAGGTTAGCTAAATGTATACGCGAGGTCAATAGTTTTTTTACGCGCGTAAATATTTTATGTCAGGCAGACAAGCGCATCACCAGTTTGCCCTCAAAAAGCTTCTCCTGACGCGTCCCCGGGGCGGCGCCCGCCTCAATCAACGCAAACAGGGTCTCAACGCTTCGCTCCGAAATAGCCTCATAATCCTGGGCGATGGTTGTCAGCGGCGGGCAGGTAAAACGCGAGAACGGATGATCGTCGTGACCGGCTATACGCAAACGGCAATCCTTGCCGTGGCCGACCCGAATACCCAGTTCGTAGGCTGCCAGAAGCAGTCCGATCGCCAGGCGATCGTTGCTGCACAATATGGTGCTGGAGGCCGGCTGTTTCTGCGCTATGACTTTTGCGCCGGCCCGATAGCCAACATCCTCGAAGTTCCACCCCTGGCCCTCAACGCGAATGATCTGCGGTTCATGCCCGAGCTTTTCCATGGCGCCCACATAGGCGTTGCGCCGCTTGTTGGCGTTGGGATTGACGGGTGGCATTTCGAAGAAACAGGGCGGCTCGCCGGTACGGCACAGGTAATCCACCATCATGGGAACCGACTGAAAATTATCGGAGCCGATGAATGCCTCGCCGACGCCTTCGATATTGCTGTCGAACAGGACCGTCGGCACATGGGCGCAAAACCGCTCGATAAACGCCCGGTCCGAAGAACGCCCAAGTGGTGCAAGAAGCACTCCGGCGGGCTTCATGGAGCGCAGGGTGTCGAGATTCCGGTTCTCCTGTTCCTTCATACCGTGGGAACTGAACAAGGATGGCGAAAAGCCGGCTTCGATACAATGGGTTTCGATTTTGCGGGCGATTTCCGCAAAAAACGGATCTGCCAGATAAGGTACGACAATTCCGATGGTTTTGGTCAACCGCCGGTTTTGATTGATCGCATAAATATTCGGATGATATTCGTAGTGCTCCAGGGCCGCTTCGATACGGGCGCGGGTCTTGCGCCGCACGCTGGCAGGATCGTTAAAGTATTTTGAGACGGTTGGCCGGGATACGCCGCTTTTTTCGGCGAACTCTTCCATGTTTTTGATCTTTGCAGGGCTCAAACCGCGTTCCTTTTCTCATGCCGGATGTGATCTTTCAACGGGTTGTTCCCGGGACAGGCATCGTCAGGTTATATTTACGCAATAAAATTCAAATTTTACGCGCGTAATATTTCCAATCGGAAAATACCGGATCGATTGACTCCCGTCAATTCCGCAAAACGGTTTTTGCGCATATGCGCGCGGCAACACAGCGTTATGGGTGTATCCGTCCACGCGCGGGCCCCCGGATGTGTAGCCTCAATAGATTGTTCTCGAAAAAATGCAACGGCCACAGCCGGCCATCCATCCGATCGTGGCTTTAGAGCGTGTCAGGTCTTAATAGAATCAATTCTGTTTCCCGATTGGCGAGGCGGACCACGCTCAAGGCGATCGAAGAGCGATGTTTATCCATCTCTCGAGAGCGGCTTGGGCGTGGACGTCCGCCAATCGGAAACCCGAAGGGACGGGCGCTTTTGCACCAATATGGACCTTAAGTCTCTTGCAAATAGCCCCACTATATCCTGCGAGACCTAAGGCCCATCTTGTCGCAAAATCGCTCCGTCAGAATGGTTCTATTAAAACCTGATACGCTCTAGAGCGTGTCAGAACACAAAGTAAAACGCTCTACCGTGCGGCCGCTTTACGCGCGTTGAACACGAACAGCGCCTGGCCATCAATCGTATAGGCGTTGATCAGCGTTTCAGCACGCTCCGAAGTCAGCCAGGCTTCCAGCGCCAACGCCAGCCTGTATTGCGTATCGTCCTGCGTCTGCGGCGTTACCGGAATATAGGTATATTGATTGAACAATGCCTCATCGTCGGCAAAGACCACGGCAAGGTCGGCCCTGTTGCCAAAGTTAAGCCAACTGGCGCGGTCTGCCATGATATAGGCATTCATGGCCGATGCCGTGTTCAGTGCCGCGCCCATGCCGGCGCCAACGGCGCGGTACCATGATCCGAAACCGGCAACGCGCAAGCCGGCGGCGCGCCACAACTCCAGTTCCTTGTTGTGGGTGCCGCTATTGTCGCCGCGGCTGACGAAGGGATATTGTGCGGCGGCGAGTTTCTGCATGGCATGGGATACCCCTTTTGCCTCGCGCAGGCCGGCCGGATCCGCAGCCGGGCCGATAAAGACGAAATCGTTATACATGATCTCGCGGCGATGGACGCCATATCCTTGCGCGACGAACTCTTCCTCCGCTGCGGGTGCGTGAACCAGAATGGCGCTCACATCTCCCGCCTGGCCCAAACGCAGGGCCTGTCCGGTGCCGACCACCAGGAGCTGTACCTTAAGTCCCAGTTCCTGCTCAATGACCGGTAACAGGATATCGGACAGACCGGAATTGTGAAACGACGTGGTTACGGCCATACGCATCTGCGCGGTCCCGGTCTTCGCGGCGGATTGCAGAGAACCCGGCAGCGCCAGAAGCGCCGGCAATGCCGATAAAATGGCCAGGAGAACATGTATGTTGCGGCGGATCATCGGATTTTCATTCCACAATATCGCCACGCAAAAAGGCGCGCGCCTTTGGTGTCTGCGGCCCGGAAAAAAAGCGCGCCGCAGGGCTGAATTCGTGCACCTGGCCGTGCAGCATGAACACCACCTGATCCGCCATGCGCCGCGCCTGCCCCATGTCGTGGGTGGACATGATTAGGCGCGTACCGCCGGCTATCGCGCCTCTCAGCAGTTCTTCGATCTCGCGCATCGCCGCCCCGTCGAGAGACGCGCAGGGTTCATCAAGAAACAGCACTTGCGGCTTGAGGATCAGCGCCCGGGCAAGCGCCAGCTTTTGCTTTTCTCCCGCAGACAACGCCGTCGCCTGGCGCGAAAATACTTCCGTCAGGCCGATACGTCCGGCCCAATGCGCGGCCTGCGCCCTGGCCTTGGCCTTCGGCACACCGCCCAGGCGCAGCGGATACACCAGATTATCGCGTACCGAACGGCGCAGCATAACGGGGGTCTGGAAAACAAAGGCCTGCAATTTCTGCGCCTGGCGCTTCGAACACGCCCAGCGAACCGTGCCGGCGCTCAGTCTGACAATCCCGTGCAACATGCGCAACAGGCTGGTCTTGCCGGCCCCGTTGGGTCCGATCACCATGGTAGTGCCGTCGCCGTTGAGCGTTAAGTTTACCGGGCCCACCAGCACCTTTTGCTTGCGCCGCACCTGCGCCTTTTCCACCACCAGCGGGAACAACTCCATTACCAGCGCCCCTCGCGTTCGGTGCGGGCCAGCCAGTGGATCGACAGATTAATCCCTATCGCCACGCTGATCAGCACGAACCCCAATCCAAGTGCCAGAGCGAAATTGCCCTTGCTGGTCTCCAGCGCAATGGCGGTCGTCAGAACCCGCGTGGCGTGATCGATATTGCCGCCAACGATCATGATCGCCCCCACTTCGCCGATCGCTCTGCCGAACCCGGCAAGGGAGGCGGTCAGCAGGGCCCGCCGCCCGTCCCATAGCAACGCCCCGATGCGCTGCATCTGGCTCGTATTCAGCGATATCAGCAGATCGTGGTAATCGGACCACAATTCGCGCAGCGACTGATGGGCGATCGAGGCGATATGAGGGATAATAATGATAACCTGCGCGATAATCATGGCGGTGGGTGTAAAGAGAAGCTGCAATACCCCGAGTGGTCCCGATCGCGACAGCAACACATAGACGATCAATCCCACCAGCACCGGCGGAAGACCCATCATGGCGTTGAGAAAAGCGATGGTTGCGCGGCGAAAGCGAAACCGGCGCACCGCCAGCAAGGCTGCCAGCGGTAAGGCGATGATGGCGCCGATCAACAATGCGCTCAGGCTCACCTGCAAGGAGCGCAAGGTGATTTCCACCAGGGCCGCATCCAGTGTGACAAGCAATCCTATCGACTGCAAGATCCCGTCCCACAAATCGGACATTGTCTGCTCCAATGCCAGCTTTGGCCCTTTGCGATCTTTTCACCTTTTTCGCATCTTCCTGACACGCTCTATACCAACGGGTTTTGCGTTTGACTCCTGACACGCTCTAAAACCGTTGTCTTGTCAGTACGATACACACGTCAGCGTGTACAAAAAGCCAATGCCGCTGGTATTGCACATCCAGATGCGATCTTTCAGCGGATTGTGTCCAGGACGGGTAAATCTGACGCAATACCTCCTGCAACCATGGCCAGTTGCACCCGATGGTTTTTCGGAAACAGCCTGTTGAAATGACACGCTCTAAAAAACCTTGCCTTTAAACAACCCGGTCGGCCGCCACAGCAACAAAGCGATCAGAATGGCGAATGCGACGGCGGTTTTATAGGCCGGGGAAATCATCGCGCCGGCGCCGGTAAAGGGATAGGTGGAGACCTCCTCCGCCAGACCGATGATAAGCCCGCCGGCGGCCGCCCCCAGCGGATTGCCCACGCCCCCCAGAATGGCGGCGGCGAAAATCGGCAACAGAGCTCCCCAGCCCATATGGGAATCGACGGCATTGTTCAACCCCATAAAAACTCCGGCGGCAGCGGCAAGCGCGCCGCCGATCGCCCATGTCAGCAATGTGACAAAGCGTATGTCAATGCCGGAAAACTGCGCCAGTTGCGCATTATCGGCCATGGCGCGCATGGCTTTTCCCCAGCGCGTGTAGCGTAGGAACAGATGTAGAGAGACAACCAGCGCCAGTGTGGTCAGCATGATGACAAGCTCGCGCGACTTGATAAGAATGCCGGCAAAGTCGTCGGGGCGCTGGATGCCCTTGACATAGAGAAACGGATCCGCTCCCCAGATTGTCAGAACGATCGCGCGCAGCATCAGGGCCACGCCCAGCGATGACATGACAATGATGATCGTCGGGCGGTTGCGCAGCCGGGCATAGAAGGTCGCATCGATGGCCACCGCAACGAGGGCACCGCAAATCATGACCACCGGCAGCACCACATAGGGCGAGACGGCAAATGCCTGGACAAACGCCAGGGCGATAAAGGCGCCACAGGTCAGTAAATCGCCATGGGCGAAATGGGCAAAGCGCAGCACGCCGAAAATCAGCGTCACGCCGATGGCACCCAGAGCGTAGACGCTGCCTGACAACAACCCGGGCAGAATATAGAAATTGATAAATTCCATTTACGGTGAACCTGGCTGTGCAACCTCAACAGGGTGTTCCTGGTAAACCCATCGGATGCAGATGGATGGCCCGGTATGGTCTCCTCGTGGCCACGGCCGCAAGAAGTGTACTGTCAGGTTTGTCCGTCCTGGACACAACCGGTTGAACTTACACACCTGGAGCCTTTCAGTTTCAATGCAACTCTGCCTGCGCCGTTCTGAATGACTGCCGCAACGCAGCATCCTAACCACCAAAAAACAGTTCCGCCATTTCCCTGTTTTCCAGCAGCGCCGCGCCCGTGTCCGCGAAACGGTTGCGCCCCATGGCCAGAACATAACCCCTGTCGGCAATCGCCAGCGCCTGTTTGGCGTTTTGCTCGACCATCAGGACGGCCACACCATAGGCGTTCAGGTCCTTCACGATCTGAAAGATCTGCCCCATGTATTTCGGTGACAGCCCCGCGGTGGGTTCATCGAGAAGGATCAGTTTCGGCTCCAGCATCAACGCCCGCCCCATGGCCACCATCTGCCGCAGCCCACCAGAGAGATTTCCCGCCGCCTCGTGCTTTTTCTCCCTAAGCGGCGGAAACAACGCATACACATTGGCTTTTTGCCGCGCCGTATCGCCGCGCAGACGAAAGGCTCCCATATCGAGATTTTCCTCAACGCTCAAGGAGGGAAAGATATTGTCCACCTGCGGCACATAGGAAATGCCCCGCTCGGCAATATCGTTGGGACGCCATTTGGTTATATCCGTGCCATCGAAGGTGACCGTGCCACCTCGCACCTTCAACAGGCCGAATACCGCGCGCATAGCCGTCGACTTGCCGGCGCCGTTGGGGCCGATCACCACTGCGATCTCATCGCGCCCGACATCAAGGGACAGATCGAAAAGAATGTCCACATCCGTATAGCCCGCCGTAATCCGGCGCATCTCGAGAAGGCTCATGGCAACCCCCCGGACGATGGTGCCGCGCTTTCCTCGGGAGCGCCCAGATAAGCCTCCAGAACCGCCTGATTGCGGCGGACCTCATCGAAGGTGCCTTGCGCCAGTACCGTTCCCTGCGCCATGCATATGACCGGATGGCACAGGTCCTCGACAAAATCCATATCGTGTTCGATGACGCAAAACGTGTAACCCATTTCCTTATTCAATTCGGCGATATTGGCGCTGAGCTTTCTCAACAGCGTGCGGTTTACCCCGGCTGCGGGCTCGTCGAGCAGCACCAGTTTGGCGTCACTCATCATGGTGCGGCCCAGTTCGACGAGCTTCTTTTGCCCGCCCGAGAGATTGCCGGCACGCTCGTGGCGCACTTCGCCCAGTTCGAGAAAATCGATCACCCAGTCGGCGCGGCGGCGCACATCGCGCTCCTGCACCCCGACCGCGCCGCGTGCCAGCCAGTTGCTGCGCAGCCGCTCACCGGACTGCTCGGGCGGAACAACCATCAGATTCTCGGTGACCGACAGTTTGGAAAACTCGTGGGGGATTTGAAACGTGCGCAGAATACCGCGGCCAAACAACACATGGGGCTTTAAGCCGGTAACATTCTCATCCTCGAAATAGACGCAGCCGCTGGTGGGGGCATACGCACCGGCTATCAGGTTGAAAAGCGTCGTCTTGCCGGCGCCATTGGGGCCGATGATCGCCGTAATCGTGCCCTGTTCCACGCGCAGCGAGCAGTCATTGACCGCATGGAATCCGCCAAATCGCTTGCTTATCCGATCGACTGACAGCACAATCTCGAAACTTCTCCGGCGACAGGCGCCGCAATGGCTGGCTGTTGAGTTGCAATCGCGACGGCGGATAACACGGGGCTTTTATCCCTGAGTGAAACAGTAATCGTTCAACAGTTTACGCCAGAGCGTGTCAGGTCTTAATAGAACCATTCTGACGGAGCGATTTTGCGACAAGATGAACTTTAAGTCTCGCAGGATATAGTGGGGCTATTTTCAAGAGACTTAAGGTTCATATTGGTGCAAAATCGCCCGTCCCTTCGGGTTTCCGATTGGCGGGCGCCCACGCTCAAGCCGATCTCATGAGATGCGCCCACATCGCATGTCGATCGGCTCGAACGTGGGTCACCTCGCCAATAGGGAAACAGAATTGCTTCTATTAAGACCTGACACGCTCTAGAGCGTGTCAGGTCTTAAAGCGAATGCCGCTGGTATTATTGCCTTTGATCGCCGGCCTGTCAATGTATCATAACCCCGTGCCAGTGGAACGAATATGACATTGACGTTCCGTTTACCGCCAGGTGTGATCTTTCAGCAGGTTGTTCTCGAAAAAAGCGATGATCGGATGAACGGCCCAAACCGGCCTTGCTGGCGGCAAGGGCGCAAGAGATAACACACTCCAGCCGCCAGAAGGGAGCCCCATGCCATTCCGCCCGCCGAAAAGTAAAGACGAATGCATCGCGTACGATAAAAATGACCCTCTGGCGCACTGGCGCGAGGCGTTTTATCTGCGCGACCGGTTGATCTATCTCGATGGCAATTCCCTTGGCCCCCTGCCCCGCAAGGCGCGCGCGATAACCCTGGATACCCTTGAACACGCCTGGGGCGATGATCTGATCGCAAGCTGGAACACCGCCGGATGGTTTAGCCTGCCCGAACAACTCGGCGATATGATCGCGCCGGTCATCGGCGCCCGCGCCGGTGAAGTGATCGTCAGCGATACCACATCGGTTAATTTGTACAAGGCGGTGATGGCGGCCCTGTCGCTGCGCCCCGAGGCTCGTGTCATCGTGTCCGAGGAGAGCGGCTTTCCCACCGATCTGTACATCCTGGAAGGCATCATGGCCACAGGCGGGGGGCAGGCCCCGTACCACCGCCGTCTGATCGGTGCGGGAGGCGCCGGTCTGGCGCCGGCGCTCGATGACAATGTTGCCGTTGTTGTCCTCTCCCACGTGGATTATCGCACCGGAGAACGTCTGGATATGGGCGCCATCACCAGGGCGGTTCAAGCGGCGGGCGCCATCATGATCTGGGATCTGTGCCACAGCGCCGGGGTGATGCCTGTCGATGTCACGGCGCATAATGTGGATCTGGCGGTGGGGTGCAGCTACAAGTATCTCAACGGTGGCCCCGGGGCGCCGGCCTATCTCTATTGCGCCCGCCGTCATCTGTCGGCGCTGCGCCAGCCCTTGAGCGGCTGGTGGGGCCATGCACAACCGTTCGCTTTTGAGACCGCCTATCGCAGCGATGCGGGAATACGCAAATTCCTGTGCGGCACCCAGCCGGTCCTTTCGCTTGCGGCGATGCAGGCGGGACTGGAGATCGCCCGCGATTGCGATCTCCAGGCGGTGCGCGAAAAGGCGAAGAATCTTACCGCGCTGTTTATCGACATTGTTGGGGAACGTGCCGCATCATACGGGGTCGGTCTTGCCTCTCCCCTTGAGGCGGAACGGCGCGGCGCGCAAGTCGGCCTGACGTTTCCCCACGCCCATGCGGTGATCCAGGCGATGATCGTCCGCGATGTCGTCGGCGATTTTCGTCCGCCCGATCTTATGCGCTTTGGCTTCGCGCCGCTTTATCTGCGCTATGTTGATGTGTGGGATGCGGCTCACTGCCTGCTGTCGTGCCTGCGGGACAGGGTCTGGCGACAGACGCGCTATCAGTCCCGCCCGGCCATTACATAGAGCGTGTCACGGTCCCCGCGCGCCCTACTCGGCTGGCGTGGCGCGCACCCGGCCCTTGCGCAATCCAAACAGGAACCGCACGCCGCGCACGATGTCATCGCCAACCCCTACCGAGGCGGGCACGAGAAACAGTACCAGCAGGGTTGCCGTCGCCAGACCGAACACGATGGTCACCGCCATGGGGATGAGGAATTGCGCTTGCAGGCTTTTTTCGAACAGCAGCGGCGTCAGACCGCCGATAGTGGTCAGCGAGGTAAGCAATACCGCGCGCAAGCGATCGCAGGAGGCACCGACGGCCGCCTCCTGCAATGAATCGCCGTTCTCAAGCCGCTCGTCGAGGCGGCTGATCAGGATAATCGAATCGTTGACAACAATGCCCGACAGGCCCAATACGGCAAACAGGCTCATAATATTGACGTTAAAGCCAAGCACCGCATGGCCCAGAATGGCCCCCACGATGCTGAACGGAATAATGAACATAATGGCAAAGGGGCGACCGTAGCTTGCCGTTGCGGTGGCGATGACCAGGTAAATCAGCGCCAGGGATATGCCGGCGGAAATCATCAGATCGCGCACCGTCTCGCCGGTTTCCTGCGCCCGTCCCGCCAGTTTATAGCGAATGCCGTATTTGCTGCCAATAGCGGTAAGCGCCTGCGCCTGAAGACGCTCAAGCACATCGGCGCCGGTGGTTACCGTGGTATCCACATCGGCGGTGACACCGACAACCGCATCGCCATCCTCGTGGCGAATGACGGCAAAACCCTGGCGCTCGGTAAACGTCACTATCTGCGACAGGGCGACAAAATCGCCACGCGGCGTCTTGATCAGAAGATTGCGCAGACTATCGCCCGTCTGCGCGCCGATGTCCTGGGAGACCTTGACGGAAATTTCATCGTCCTCGGTCGTCAGCCGGCGGGCGGTAACCCCCTGAAAAGCATCGCGCACGCGCGCCCCGAGAGAACTGATGGTAAAGCCCAGGGCAGCGCCGCGCGGCGTCAATTGCATGACCAGTTCGGGCTTGCCGAAATCAAGCGTATCGTCCACCGCCGAAACGCCGGGATAGCTGCGCAGAATATCCTGCAATTCCAGCGAGGCGCGCTTTAACACCTGCGGCGTGGCGCCAAGAAGGCGAATATCGATATCGCGTCCGCGCGGTCCCGGACGACGTTCGCGCATGGCAATGCGCTTGATCCCGGCCTGTTTTGGCATCGATCGCTGCCATTGGCGGATGATGGCGGAGGTGCGTATGGTACGGGTCTCGGCATCGGTCAGTTCCACTTCGATGCGGCCTGAATCGCCAAGCCGGCCGCCGCGGGTGAACGTGACGAGCGCGGTCTCGACCAGCCGCTCGTTTGGAGACAGTTTCTTTTCCGTTTCATAGAGCGCCGTCTCGATATTTTTCAGGGCAGCGATGGCGCGCGCCTCATCGATACCGGCGTTAAAAACGATACGCGCCGAGATGTTTTCCGCCTCGATGCTGGGAAAGAAAACGAAGCCGATATACTTGCCCGCAAACAGGCCGCCGACAACCATTGCGGCCGCCAGGGCCATGGCGCAACTCGTATAGCGCCACGTGTAGGACAGCGCGACAAGGCGCCGGAAGGTTCCGTTGCGGAAGCGATCGAAACGATCGTCGAAGCCGCGCCGGAAACGCCCCGCATTGAGAGCCGATTTGCCCGCATGACGCAAATGACCGGGCAGGATGAAAAAGCACTCAAGCAACGAGGCGATCAGTACCGCGATGGTCACCATGGGCAGCGGGTTCATGAACTGGCCCATATCGCCGCCAGCGAGCAGGATCGTCGAAAATGCCGCCACTGTTGTCAACATGGCGGCCATGACCGGCAGCATCATACGCCGCGCGCCGGTCTCGGCCGCCAGATGCGGCGGGTCTCCCGCCTCCAGTCGCGTCGCCGTATGCTCGCCCACCACGATCGCATCGTCGACAATAATGCCAAGCGTCATGATCAGCGCAAACAGCGAAATCATGTTGATCGACTGATCCATGGCAAACATGATGCCGAAAGTGGCCAGGAACGCGATCGGAATACCCATCGCAACCCAGAACGCGATGCGGAAGTTAAGAAAAACGAACAGGATAATCAGGACCAGCGCCAACCCCGTCATGCCGTTTTGCAGCAACAGCAGAATGCGCGCGCGCAGGAACTTGGTCCGGTCGGCGTAAGATTGCAGCTTCAGGGCCTGTGGCAATGTCTGGCGATACTCCGCCAAAAAGGTGTTCAGCCGCTGTGAGGCCTCCAGCGCATCGATCGACGGCGAGCGATACACGGCCAGTTCGATGGCCCGGTCGCCGCGATGAAATGATTGTTGCTGGTCCCTGTCGTAACTGCGCCGAATGGTGGCAATTTTATCCAGGGTAATGACTTCGCCGCTTGGCAGCGCGACGATTTTTATTGCCGCAATATCCTGCACCGTCCTGTTTGCTGCCAGAACGCGGATTTGCTTGGCGACATCGCCTTCCAACTGGCCCGATGGCACGTCGACCGTATTGCCGGAAATGCGCTCGACAATATCGCGTACCGTCAGGCCCAGTTCGCGCAAACTGCGGTGCGATACATTCACCTCGATCTGCTCGGCGCGATAGCCGCTCAATGTAACCCGATCGACGCCCGCATCGAGCAGGCGGTCGCGCATCTCGCGGGCATAGACGCGCAGCGCGGACTCCGAGAACGGCCCGGAGATCGCGACCCGTGCCACAAGATCAAAGCGCTTGCGATAGTTCACCTGCGGCTCCTCGGCGTCCTGTGGCAGGGTGTCGAGCCCATCGAGCGCCGCCTCGACGTCGCTTTGCGCCTTTTGCATATCGGTATCGGGCGTGAACTCCAGGGTGATACGCGCCGATCCCTCGCTGGCGCGGCTGTCCATATCGCTCACACCATCGAGATAGCGCAGCGCCGGCTCGACCACATTGAGAATATTCGCCTCATTGTCCTCGGCGCTGGCGCCGGGCCAGGAGATATTGACCGTCAATGTGTTGTATTCGATCGCCGGAAAGACATCGTAGCGAATTTTCGTCAGCCCCCAGGCGCCGAAGATCATCAGGACGATCATCAGGATATTGGCGGCATTGGCGTGGCGGACAAACAACCGGATCAACCCGCCACCACTCAAACGCTCATCGGCCTTCATGGGCTTTCCCTTTTCCTTGCGGGCGCATGTTTGCTGCTTCGCTGTTTTGCGTTGCGGCGTGCGCGCCCGGCAGCCGGTATCGATCTTTCAGCAGGTTGTTCTCAAAAACTCCATCGGGTGCCGTTGGCCATTCATCTGATATGGCCATTCCGACGTCAATGGCCGCAAGTACCCTGACTTCAGATCTGCCACCCTGAGAACAACCTGTTGAAGTTACACGCTCTAGCCGCCGTCCTCGAATTCAACCTTCAAACCAGGACCGGCCTCGGCAATGCGGGTGATCATGACCCTGTCCCCCGAGGCAATCTCACCGCGCACCAGTATATCGCTGCCATCGTAGCCGACCACGGTAACGCCGCGCCGGACCAGGCGGTTGTCTTCAATCGCAAACAGGTGATCCCCGTTATAAACAGCGCTTTCGGGCAGGCGGGCGACGTTTTCGTACACCGGACCCGGCAGCGCCACTTCCACAAAGGCACCCGGACGCAACGGCAGATCGCGAGTGTCCGTTACCCGGGCAAACAACTCGATGCCTCCCTCGCCCGATTTTACATCGGCGCCAATGCGGGCAATCACGCCCTCAAACGTGATGGGCTCGTCGCCGATACGCCAGATGATCCTGACATCGCGCCCCAACGGTGAACCCTGGGCGATGGTGCGCCCGTATTGCTGATCGGAAAGGATAAAGCGCGCCTCCAGATCGTGGGGATCGTAAAGGGAGACAATTACGTCATTGGTGTTGGCAATCCGGCCGATATCTGCATTGCGGCTCCGAATAACGCCGTCAAAGGGCGCGATCAGAATCGTATCGCTTAAATTGCGCCGGGCGCGTTCCAGGCGCCATTCAGCACGTTCTATGGCCAGTCGGGCCTGATCCAGACGCGCCTGCAGTACCGCGATCGTGTCCTGGCTGCGCTGCCTGGCGGAACGACGCTGAAGCACAATCAGATCGCGCTCCTCGACATATTTATTGGTCACGGTGCCGGATTTGCGCAGAGCCCTGGCACGGTCCAGATCGTTTATGGCGAGGGTGAGTTGCTTTGTCGTGTTTTCCAGCGCCGCGCTTTCGAGCTTTATTTGCGCCTGGGCTTCGATCAGACGCGCCCGGGCTTCGGCAAGGCCGGCCTGGGTGTCACGCAGTTCCCCTTCATAGGTGAACCGGTCAATCTCCACAAGCTCGGTCCCCCGGGCCACGAAAGCGCCGATCCTGGCTTGCGGATTAATGCGAATGATCTTGCCCGATACGGGAACCCGCAGATCCACCGTGCGCGCCGAGCGCACTTCGCCAAACACCGCAATGCGCGTTTGCTCATTGCTTAGATGGACATCGGCCGTCCGTACAACGTAGGAGCGCTCACGCGGCTGGCGCTGCTGCGCTTCGGGTTTGTTCGCCATCAGTTTGAGAGCGAAAAAAGCCGCTATCGCCAGCACCAGCACCGGCGCCAGCAGGCGCGCAAGCCACACAACGACAGACCGGCGCGTTCCGGTAGTTACATAGGCGGTATCTTCCAGCGGCTTCATGAGCGTGTTTTCGGTAGGCTAGAGCGTGTCAGCCCGAACTTTAGGGTGCTACGCGCCCATTGTGAAACAAAAAAGTGTCGCAAATTGTGCCATAACACCGGCAGCCGCTGCTTTTTGAGGGTATCGGGGATCCATCCGCCTTATCCGTCCGGACAAATCGCCGGCAGGTTGTTTGCCTTCCGCTCTATAGCGTGTGCGGATCGATCTGATAATCGGCGCCGCAAAACTCGCATGTTACGCCGATGCGGCCGTCTTTTACCATGGCGTGACGCTCATCAGGTTCAAAGCGATGGAGCATGGCAGCGATTTTGCGCGCTGAACAACCGCACTTCTCCCTGACCGGTGCCGGCGGAAACACCTCGACCCCAACCTCATGAAAAAGACGAAACAGAACCTGCGGCGCGGAAATTTCCGGATCCGTCAGTTCATGATCATCGATCGTATTCATAAGCGCGCCGGCGGTATCCCAGGCATCCCCGTCGTCGTAAACGGGGTGCGTATCGCCGGTCCGCCGCACAATGCCCGCCCCGGAAGCCTCTTGCCGGCCGCCGGCGCGGGGAAGATGCTGTACCAGCAACCCCCCGGCGCGCCAGCTCTCTTTCACACCTGCTGGCCGATCGCCATCGCTGCGGCCGCAGACGGGCCGGCGCAACTGCGCAACTCCAAGACGGATACGCGTCGGTATCTGTTCCGATTGAGCAAAATAATCGTGCGCCGCCGTTTCCAGACCCGTTCCCTCAAGGGCCACGATGCCCTGATAACGCTGCATGTTCTCCCCCTGATCAATGGTCATCGCCAGATGTCCCCTGCCCAGAATCGCGCCCGCATCGCATCCCGATTGCGCGCCCGCCGCGATCGCCTGCTCGTCAAATCTGGCGCAGGCGCGAATGGCGTCCGGCGGGGTAAATTCGGCGATCAGCATCGCCAACGGCCCGTCGGTCTGGCTTTGCAGGACGAAGCGGCCCTGCAACTTCAGCGATGTGCCCAGCAGTATCGCAAGACACACCGCTTCCGCCAGATAGCGGGCAACGGGCTCGGGATAGGCATGGCGGCGCACAACCCGGTCGAGCGCGTCGCCCAGACGCACAATACGGCCGCGCACACGCGATTTCTGCAGCGCGAACGCCAGGACGTAATCGTCGGCATCAGGCGCCGAAATCCGCTCCAGGGTGAGGGATCGAGACGCGGCGTTAGCGGAATCGGTCATAGGGGCTCCTGGTTGTGATCTTTCAGCAGGTTGTGTCCGGGACGGGCTGAAATCTAAAGCAAAATGCGAGGAAAATACTGAACACACATGATTCCAATTAAACGCATTTTGCTATAGTTGTTTAATGTCAACAGGTTGTCCCCGGCAAACCCATCGGGCGCTGTTGGCCATACATCTGGTGGTTAAGGGTGTTAAGAGGTATCACTTCCCGTTTGCCTGTCCCGGGAACAACCTGTTGAATGATAACACGTTCTAACGAGTTGATCGTGAAGAAAAGTGCTTCGCTATGCTTGCGTGTACTTTTCTTCATTTGCAACAATGAGAAAACAACGCTCAAGGGGGGATTTGCGTTTGACTCTTCGCCCGGTTTAAAACCGTTGTCTTGTCAGCACGATACACAAGTCAGCGTGTAAAAACACCAATACCGCTGGTATATACCTTGCGATTTCGGAATGTTCCCCGGGAAAACCGGACCGAAGCGAAGCCGAGGGACTTTTTCACATTCAACTAAAGAAAGAGAGGCCAATGGCCAGAGAGAGACGCAGCGGCGGACGGCGGTCGAAATCCGGACGCACCGCAGGCGGGATCGCCCAGCTTGCACCGCGCAAGATGCAAAACCCCTACACCCCCGTATCGCTTTTGAATGACGAGCAGATGGAGGCGTTGCATACGACCTCCATGCGCATTCTCTCCGAACTCGGCATTCGCGTCATCGGCGATCGTGTGCGCGACATTTTCAGGCGCGCCGGGGCGCTGGTCGATCCCGACGACGGCATCGTGCGCCTCGACGAGAGCATCGTTCAGGCCGCCCTTGCCACCGCGCCCGCCGAATTCACGCTGACCTCACGCGCGATAGACAAACGCCTGACCATCGGCGGCGATCATCTGTGTTTCGGGCTCGTAGCCGGCCCGCCGAACGTCCACGATCGCATCAACGGGCGGCGCTCGGGCAATATGGCGGACTATGAGAATTTCATCCGCCTGGCGCAGCATTTCAATGCGATCCATATTATCGGCAATCAGGTGACCTCGCCGTTGGAACTGCCCGCCAACAACCGTCACCTGGACACCTATCGGGCCAATCTTACCCTGTCGGATCTGTCGTTTCACTGCAGCGCCATTGGTCGGGGGCGGGCCATGGACGGGATCAACATGATGGCCATTTCGCGCGGTATCGATGTCGGGGAAATGGCAGGCGATCCGGGCGTAATCACCATCATTTCGATCAATTCGCCGCGCCTTTTCGACGAAGAGATGGGCCACGGCCTGATCGCCATGGCGGAACACGCACAGCCCGTCACCATCACCCCTTTTACCCTGATGGGCGCCATGACCCCGGTGACCCTGCCCGCGGCCCTGGCGCAGCAGAACGCCGAGGCGCTTTTCGGCATCACCCTCACGCAACTCGTCAGGCCCGGCGCACCGGTGATGTACGGCGCCTTTACTTCAAACGTGGATATGCGCTCAGGCGCTCCCGCGTTCGGCACGCCGGAAAACACCAAGGCCAACATGATCGCAGGCCAACTGGCGCGGCGCTACGACCTTCCCTATCGCACCTCCAACGCCAATGCCTCGAACGCGGTGGATTTACAAGCGGCCTATGAAACCGGCATGGCCACATGGGGCGCGATTATGGGGGGTGGCAACATGATCTATCATGCCGCCGGCTGGCTGGAGGGCGGGCTGACGGCGTCATACGAAAAGCTCATCCTCGATGTGGAAATTCTGCAGAATATGATGGAGCTTCTGCGCCCCATCGACTTTGGCAGGGAGGAACTGGGCTTCGAGGCGATCCGGGCCGTTGAGACCGGCGGACATTTCTTTGGTACCGAACACACAATGGCACGCTACGAAACCGCGTTTTATCGCCCGATGCTGTCGGACTGGGCGAACTACGAGAACTGGCAGGCCGCCGGCGCCCGGGAAGCAATCGATCGCGCGACGGCGCTCTGGCAGCAGGCCTTAAGGGAATACGAGGCGCCAACGCCCGATCCCGCGGTTGCGGAGGAACTCGATGCCTATGTCGCCAAACGAAAGGAGGAAATCGGCGCCGGCGATCCTTGAACCCTTACCCTACAGGCGCTGGAACAAACGCCCGGGCAGCTTTTCGTGCCGGGCCAACCCAAGCGCTTTCATCAGCACAAAGATCATTGCCTGGTTGGAGGTCACCACCGGTTTTTCGAGCGCCGCCTCAATGCGCTCAATCGCCTCAAGGGCGCGCATGTCGGTGCACGACAGAACAATCGCCCGGGCGTTCGCATGGTCCGCGAGAAGGGCGAGTTCATACACTTCCTGCGGGGTCAGTTCGCCCTGTCCGTAATTGTCAAGCACCCTGCCGATATCGGCGCAGCGCACGACGGTAATGCCCTCGTCCGCCAGAAAAGACACCGCCTGGGCGTTGATCTCTCCCGTATAGGGCGAGGCGAAACCGACATTGCCCGCCCCCACTGCCCTGATGCCGGCAACCAGCGCGCCGGCGGCCGTGACAGCCAGGGTATTCGCCAGCGAACCCTGAATTTCCCTCGCCAGTTCGCGGTCGAAATCGGGGCCATGGGTGAGAGTTGCCGACGTGCAGCCATAGAGAATGGCTGCCGGCCGTACTCCTGCTATCAGCCGCAAGGGTTGCGAGATGTCGTCGGCGCCGAGGCCGGCCATCTGGTCCGAGCCGGGGATTTCGTCAGCGTCATAGCCTCCCAGGCGCGCAAAATGCATCGTGCAGCCGGGCGGACAAAGCGCCACCATATCCGGCTCAAGATTGACGTTGGTATAGGGGACCAGCACACCGATTTTCGGGCCCGAGCGATCATGCATCATCATGGGTCCTATCCTTCATCGCGATCATGACTTTCGCCACTTCGCTCATGACGTTGCGGGTTCCCATTGTCGCCCGCAGACAGTGCGGCAGGCCATAGCCGCCCATGGCCCGCAGAACGAACCCGGCCTTGCGAAGCGTCTTGTCCATTGCCTGCGCGATCGCCGCGTCGGGAAACCGGATGAGAACGAAGTTGGTATGACTGTCCACAACATCAAAACCGGCGGCGCGCAGATCGTTCGAAAAGCGTATCCGAATGGCGGCCGTTTGCGCCACAACCTTGCGCATATGGGCCGTATCCAGCATCGCGGCTTGCGCCATCGCCTGGGCGGCGCCGGATATATTGTTGGGATTAAGCAGTTTGCGCGTTTGCGCCGCAATGGCTGCGGGAAACACCCCCCATCCCACCCGCGCCGAGGCCAGACCATACGCCTTGGAAAATGTGCGCGTGACGACCGTATCTCCCCGCGCCACCAGATCGAACACCGGCCGCGGGTCCTGATCATCGAACTCGCCATAGGCCTGATCGACCACCAGCAGGACAGAGGCCGGCAATCCATCGCGCAAGCGCAGGATGTCGCGGTTGGCCATGCGCGTGCCGGTTGGATTGCCCGGATTGCAGATAAAGACGATCTTTGTTTTTCCGCTGACTTTTTCCAGCAGGCGATCCGCACAGACACGCATCCCTGGCTCCGCCGCCTGTACATAACGCGCCTGGGCCTGTTGCGTGGCTGTCGCGGCAAAAAGATAGCCGAACCGGGTGCCCAGTACCTCGTCGGCGGGGCCGGAAAATGCACGAATCAGGCAGCCGATCAGTTCCATGGAACCGGCGCCGCACAGGAGACAATCCGCGTCGATACCATGAACCTCGGTGATGGCATGGCGAAGCGCGCGCCAGTCCGGGTCCGGGTAAAGCGCGGCGTGCCGGATCGCCTCACGCCCCGCCTGCAAGGCCAGGGGGCTGGGGGGAAAGGCGCTTTCGTTCTGCGCCAGCGAGACGGCCCCCGGATCGTGTAAATCAGCCAGGGCGTAAGCCGTCATCGCGGCGACCCCGGGAACGGCTTCGATCATGGAACACCTCCGTAATCGCGTTTTGCCGCTTCAACCGATACCAGCCCCGCTGCCACATCCGCTGCCAGCGCCGCCCGGTCGCGCCGGTGCGGATCGCCAAAGCCGCCGCCGCCGGGGGTATCGAAAATCAATCGCTCGCCGGGCTCGATACGCAGTTCGCATTTGCCGGGGATATCCCCGCCCCGCCCCGTTACGCGGACACGCCCCGGCGCGCCCGCCCCGCCGCCGGCGCGGCCCAGGGCGGGGTTCTGCACCCGTTCAAGCGAAAGAAAGACGAGAAAGGGTTCATCGGTGGCGGATGTCATCTCGATACGCTGGCCGAGCCCGCCGCGAAACCGGCCCGCCCCACCGCTGTCGGGCAGCAATTCGCGCCGCCAGACAATGACCGGAGCGGCGGCTTCGGTCATTTCCACCTGGCTGCCGAATACACCGGACGGATACGCCGTGGCCGAGAGACCGTCCAGCGACGGACGCGCCCCGGTGCCGCCGTTGTGTACCAGTTCGATGGCAAACCGCGTTCCGCCGGACAAGGCCGCTTCCGCACAATGGCGCAGGGGCAGATCGTACATGCACGATGCCCCTTGCGCCGGCACACGCCCCGGCAGCGCCTGGTGCAGGCAGCCAAACACCAGATCGGGTGTCATCTGCCCCAGCGTGTGGCGCATCGCCACCGGCGCCGGACGTTGTGCATTCAGAATACATCCCTTTGGGCCGCTCACCGCAAACGGCTCCAGCGCGCCCGCGTTGTTGGGGATATCAGGCCCGATGATGCAGCGCAGCGCAAATACCGAATAGGCCGCGGCGTAGTTCAGGGGCACGTTGATCCCCTTTGGCGATGGCCCCGAGGAGCCGGTAAAATCGAGATGCAGCCGCTCCCGCCCGACTGTCAGCGTTGCCTTGAGCGTGACCGGCGTGTCGTAACCGTCCACGATCATCGCGTGCTCATAAACCCCCCGGGGCACTTCGGCGATAGCTTTCAGGGTGCCCCGGCGCGAAGTCTCGATAATATACGCCGAGAGATCGTGCAGATCATCCAGGGCAAAACTCTCCATCAATTCCACCACCCGCGCGGCGCCCGCTTCGCAACACGCGACAAGGGCATAGATATCGCCCTCGTTGGCCACAGGTTCGCGGGAATTGGCCTTGACGATCTCCATGAGCAGGGTATTGATCGCGCCGCGCTCCACCAGCTTGCACGGCGGCACGAGCAGCCCCTCGTCATAGACATCGGAGCCTTCGGGGCCCATGCCCAGACCGCCCAGGTCCACCAGATGCGAGGTGCAGGCGGTAAAGGCCACGACGCGATCCCTGTAAAAAACCGGCATCATCAGGAGAAAGTCATTGAGATGGCCCGAGGCGAGCCAGGGATCGTTGGTCATATAGATATCGCCCGGCCGCATTTCCTGCACGGAAAACCGCTCGCGCAGATGCCTGACCGCCGCGGCCATGGTATTGATGTGCCCCGGCGTGCCGGTTACCGCCTGGGCCAGCATTCGCCCCCTGATATCAAAGACGCCGGCGGAGATATCGCCGCATTCGCGCACAATGGGTGAGAACGCCGCCCGGATCAGGGTCTGGCCCTGCTCCTCGACAAGCGCCAGAAGGCGGTTCCACATTACCTGTAAACGGGCCCTGGAGAGTTGCGTCATTGTACCCGCCTGCGGTTCATGACAAGATTGCCGGCGGCATCGACCGCCAGATCAAAATCCGCCCCGACAAACGTCGTGGTCTGGGGCTCGACAATAAGGGCAGGGCCGCAAAGCGTATGCCCCGGGGCGAGCATATCGCGATGCACCAGCGCCGCCTCCACCGCACGATCCGTAACATCGCAATGAATGGTGCAGGTTTGCGATGGCGCAAACGCCCGCCACTCAGGCTCACCACCGATTGCCGCGCCGCCGTGCCCGGCAGTGGAAAGCCGCATCGCCCAGTTAAGCACCTCGATCGGCATTCCCGGCACGGGGCGGGCGTATTGACGCGCATAAGCGGTCTCGAAAGCAGCCCTCAGCGCAGGGATGTCGGCATCGGCAAGCGCCCCCGCGGGCAGCGCGACGACAATCTCGTGCCCCTGGCCGCGATAGCGCATAAAGGCCGATGCCTGCGCCCTGATCGGTGCCCCGGCGGCGCCGCGCCGCACCACCGCTTCAGCCTCGGCCCGCATTTGCGCCAAAAGCGCGTTGATGGCGGCAAGATCGATGCCGGACAAAAGCGTATACCGGCTGCGCACAATCTCAAAGGACACCGGCGCAAAAAGAAATCCCACGGCAGAACCGACCCCAGGGTTCGGCGGCACCAGGACACGGGTAACGCCAGCGCTGCGCGCCACGCGGCAGGCATGCAGGGGGCCGTTGCCGCCAAACGCGATCATCGTTCGCACACCAAGATCCTTTCCGCTCTCCGCTGCATGGGCGCGCCCGGCGCTGGCCATGCTTTCATCGACGATTCTGCTGATACCATCAGCCGCCTCACAGGCACCGATGTTCAGAGGCGCGCCGATTTTTTCGCCGATCGCCTGCCGCGCGGCCTCAGGATTGATGCGAAACTGCCCGGCGGCGAAGGTTTCGGGCCGGATATAGCCAAGTACGACATCGGCGTCGGTGACGGTAGGGGCGTTGCCGCCGCGGCCGAACGCCACCGGTCCCGGCTCGGAGCTTGCGCTTTGCGGTCCAACCATCAGGCGGCCCAGACGGTCCACGGCGGCAATGGAGCCGCCGCCGGCACCGATTTCGATCATGTCAATGACGGGAATGCGTACCGGCATGCCGGAGCCTTTAATAAAGCGCGCGGCACGGCCGATTTCGAACTGGCGGGCGTTTTGTGGCGTGGCGTTGTCGATCAGGCAGAGTTTGGCCGTGGTGCCGCCCATATCGAAGGACAGCACATTGTCCAGCGCCCTCTCACGCGCAAGGCGGGCTGCCAGAATCGCGCCGCCGGCGGGGCCGGATTCGATCAGTCGGACGGGCAGGCGCGCCGCCGTATCGAGCGTCGTCATGCCACCGCCCGCGGTCATCATCAGGATCTCGCATTTCAGCCCTTGCGCCCGGAACGAGGCCGCGAACCCTCCAAGATAGCCTGCCATCAGCGGTTGGATATAGGCGTTGGCAACGGTTGTGCAGAGTCGATCGAATTCGCGCGCTTCCGGGCTGACCTCGGAACTGAGCGAGACAACGAGTTGCGGGCGCGCCGCAAGGATCATCTCGCGCAGGCGGCGCTCATGGGCGGGATTGGCGTATGAATGGATCAGGCAGACCGCCACCGCCTCGACCTGAAGCGCATCGATCGTATTGATCAGCGCCGGCACCGCGTCCTCATCAAGGGGAATCAGCACATCGCCGGCAACCGAAAGCCGTTCCCTGATTGTCAGCGCGCGTTCGCGGGGAACGAGAAAGTCGGGCTTGGTCAGATTGATGTCATACTGGCTGTAGCGACGTTCATAGGCGATTTCAAGAATATCGCGAAAGCCCTCGGTGGTGAGCGTTGCCACGCGTGCGCCGCGCCGTTCCAGCAGCGCATTGGTGGCCAGCGTCGTGCCGTGGATAAAGCCGTTCACCCTTGAGAAATCGGTGCCCGCATCCGCCAGCGCCTGCCGGGCGCCTTTCAGGGCGCCGCTGGCCGGATCGGTGTGGGTGGTCAGCGTTTTGCTGGAGCTGAGAATCCCGCCGTCGGCCTGTGCAACAACCGTATCGGTGAATGTGCCGCCGACATCGACGGCAAGGCGTATAGGGGAGTTTGGAGTCATGAAGGAAAGCAAAATATGAGAACGACACGGAACCGGGGCGGTAATCAGCCCGTACTGGCTGTGATCTTTCAGCAGGTTGTTCCCAGGACGGGCAAACCTGAAGCGATGCTTAGAGCCTTTCAGTTTTTTAAGTTTTTAAGTGAAGCAATTTTCGTTTCCCGATTGGCGAGGTGACCCACGTTTGAGCCGATCGACACGCGATGTGGGCGCATCTCATGAGATCGGTTTGAGCGTGGGCGCCCGCCAATCGGCAAACCCGAAGGGACGGGCGATTAAGTTGCAACAACAGGTTCGCGTAAATCTGCTGATAAGGGACCTTTTCTCATGCTTTATCGGTTCCTTCTCATCAAGCCGGAAGTTCCGGTGCAAAGGCGAATCCAGCCATCCATCTGATCATTAGAGATGTTCGATTTCTCATGCGCTGTCAAGGGCGCAAGAGATGTACTTCCCGGTTTGCCCGTCCCGGGAACAACCTGTTGAAATTACCCATCTGGAGCGCCGGCGGCAACGTGGTTTTTGCACCCGCTATCAGGGGAAACCCCTGCCGGCGCCGCCGACATTATGCCGGCCTTGTCAGGCGGAAATGACCCACATCAATGCTGCCGGTCTCAAAACCGGCACGGCAATAGCACAAATAATATTCCCACATACGCTTAAAACGCGTATCAAAACCCTGCCGCTTGATGGCAGGCCAGGCGCTCTGAAAATTCTCGTTCCAGATTTTCAGGGTGCGGGCGTAATCGAAACCAAAGGACTCGCTCAAATCAAGACGCAGACCGGCGCGCCGGACCTGCTGTTCAATCGCTTGCGGGCTAAGCAGCATACCACCCGGGAAAATATACTGCTGAATATAGTCGACGGATTTGCGATAAACATCGAACCGGTCCCCTGCGATCGTGATGGCCTGCAAAACGGCCGTACCGCCCGGCTTCAGGCAATCGCGGATCTTCCTGAAATAAACCGGCCAGTGCCGGCACCCGACCGCTTCGATCATCTCGATGGAAACAATATGATCGTACTGCCCCGCGACATCACGGTAATCGGTCAGGGTGAAAGTCATCCGGGTATCATTTTCCGCCCCCTGGCGACGTGCCCTGCAATACGCAAGCTGTTCGTGCGATAAGGTAATACCGTGCACGCGCGCCCCATGCTGCGCCACCCGTTCCGCAAAGCCCCCCCAGCCGCAGCCAATTTCCAGCACGCGCGCGTTCCTGCCGATTTCCGCCAGTTCGATGATGCGATCATACTTCGCCAGTTGCGCATCCAGCAAGGACAGGGAACCGCCCGCCGCTCTGCCAAAACAGGCGGAGGAATAGGTCATCGACGGATCCAGCCACTGGCGGTAAAAATCATTACCCAGATCGTAGTGATAACGAATGTTGCGCTGGCTGCCGCGTCTGTTGTTATCGCGCAGAAAATGCTGCAGGCGGGCCCATAGCTGGGTCATAAAACTGCCTGTGTGGCGGCCGATATAGTGCTCCGCATTGATCGCCCCAAGTGCCACAACGGCGGCCAGATCCGGACTGCTCCATGCGCCGTCAAGATAGGCCTCCGCCATAGCCAGCTCGCCTCCCAGCACGAAACGGCGGAAAATACCCGGATCATGAATGGTAATGACGGCATTCGGCAGTCCCCGCGCCGGCGCGCCGTATGAACGCACCCCCCCGTCCGGATAGTCCAGCTTCAACGTTCCATAGGGCAGGCCCGACAGGGCGCGCAGCACACGGCGCTCAAAAAACCCCGAGTGTTTCCGATCTATCCTGTGACTGGCAGCCAAAGACATCTATCGTATACGCTTTGTAACAAATACAACGTGGACGATAGTGTTTTCCACTTTTCACATTTAAAGCGCTGACCGGCCGATAAAACCCTGGTCTGTTGACATTTCCGTTCTAAACAACGCGGCCCGTCCCAATTACAACGACCATGTGGTGATGTGGCAATGTGGCGCGCAGACCATCGTCATACGGCGTCCACCGGAAGGTCCTGTGGACGCTACACACTTCAAACATATCGTCCGCACAAAGCATAGCGCAACCGTACGGCGCAAAACAAGGGGTATTGGTGTTTTTGGAAGCGACAAAATGACCGCAAGCAAATCGGTTTCCGAATACAAAAACCCGTTCCCCGACACATGGACCGGCGTCTGGTACACCGGACCGCGATTTTTGCCAGGAAACGGGTTAATGATCAATGACGATAATGTGCCGATCAGTCGGCGGCGACGATGTTATCCGCAGCCGTTCGACCGTCCCGTCCGGCGACAATATCAAACGAGACGTTCTGTCCCTCTCTAAGGGAATTCAGTCCCGCTTTTTCAACGGCGGAAATATGGACAAAGACGTCTTTTGAGCCGTCATCGGGTTCGATGAAACCAAATCCCTTGGTTGCATTGAACCACTTGACTGTACCGTTTGCCATGGGTGCTCCTTCTTCAAGCATAGAGTATATTAGAGTGCGTCCGAAATCATTCGGACATTTAACCGTTCACAATGTCGAAGGGGAACCGAGGCCAACAATGCGTTGCTATCGTGTAATCACAAAACGACCGTGTAACGTGTATGCAGTCATAGAATAAGCGGCGCCGAATATCAAGACAAATCGGCACGGCCCGCACCGTTTGACGTCGAGCCATGGGAGCGCCTTTCGTCCCTAATGAAAAGCTGTCGCCGGTTCTGACCTTTCGGCAGACTGTTTTTCAAGGCGGCAGGTCTGAGGCTTGGATTCTTGCGGCCATGGCTGGCAGCAAGGCCATGTCGAGTTATTCATCTGATCACGGTTTTTTAGACTTCTTCATTTCTGTCAGTGGTTTAGAGCGTGTCGGACTTGTTAGCTAAGTCATTGATTTTATTGAATTCCTTATTTTTCCGAAAGAACATATTTCATAATAAAATCAATGACTTAGGCAGTTAGCGCCCTGGACAGCGCATGAAAATCGAACATTGCAACGGATCATACCAGCGGTATTGGCGTTTTGTACACTCTGACTTGTGTATCGTGCTGATAAGACAACGGTTTTAAACCGGGTCAGGAGTCAAACGCGAAGCCCCTTGGTATCAGATGAATCGCCGGCAGCACCCGAGGGGTTTTGTAAGAACCCCCTGTTGAGGTTACACAACCAGGTGTTATCGGCGGTGCCGATTCGCTTCTTGTGCGGCTTTGTCAGCGCGCCTGCATCCCGGAGAAATTTTTTTTGAATCCTTGCTTATTTGCAACACTTGCGATTTCAAAAAAATAAAAAGTCGTTACAGACTGCGAACCTAGATAAGAGTCTCAAACAAAAATGGCAGCCTCATACGCGCTGTTTTCAGATAAAACCCGCCTGCCCGCCTCCATTGCTCAGTTGCACCCGCGGCCCTGCCCGTGTATGGTTACCGCGGGACGGATGGGCTCTTTTGGCAAGCGATCCATTGAGAGGTTTTCGTTCCTGTTGGTGGGGTGGTTTGGCGCCCATTTGCAAGGCCCGGATTGCAAGATGCAGATTGCAGGGTGCAGCCGGATTGCAAGGTGCAGATTGCAGGGCATTGGCAGGATCGTGCGGGTTTGTATTTTCAGGTGAGGCATTGCAGGGGCCTGTTGTTAACAGCTGTGTCCCGATATAAGATGCGCACCTCCCGGCATACTGATGAAGGAGCGGCCCGGCGAACAAGCCATCGTTACGCAGTAGGGATACTGTTACGACAACACAAGAATAAACGCGGTCGGAAAAACATGACCGGGAAACATTTAAGCGGTACAGGGATAGCGGTACAGGGATGATGAAACAGGGAATATACTGGAGAGTTCATGGGAAGGATTCGGTGTCGATCTTTCCTCCCAGACTTAATCACACGGAACCAATTCCCGTTACCGCACCCCCGGAATAAAGCACCCAGTAGTTACGTCTCGCGCCTGTAAGCGCGCTGGAACGGTCCGGCACAAGCCTGGAACGCAAGGGAGACTTTGTCTGGATTCTGCCACGCACGGCTTATGCCCGGCGGCGTGATGCACATTGTGATACACATAAAGTACACATAAAGGGCGGCGGACTCAAACGCTACGGTCCGCACAGAAACAGCCCGGTCAGGAACCCGCAGTCCCAACGTCATCGTCTGAGCGCAGACCGCTTGTATTGTTCGTTAATTCATTGTTTTTCGGAGGCAAATCGCACCATGCATCGTCCTATCGCAAGCAGGCGGACTTTAGCGCCAGGTGAATCCGTAGCGCCATCGCTGGGGGGCGCTTCTGTACCGGATCAACGAGGCGCTGGCGGCAACACCAACGGCAGGGACACATCGGACGAATCCCGGGACAACGATATCCCCAAGCCGGGAATACGCCGTTGGGAGCGGGTGCAAAAGCTTCTGCGCAGCGAGTTCGGCGATGACATCTACACCAGCTGGTTCGCCGCCTGCGAGTTGGAACGTTTCGACAAGAACATCGTTTGTCTGTCCGTTCCGACGCGCTTTTTGAAGTCCTGGATCACGTCCCATTACGATGACAAGGTCCTGACGCTCTGGCAGCGCGTAAGCGCCGATATCATGCGCGTTGATATTATCGTACGCAGCGCCCGGCGGGTTAAACGCATTATCGTTGACGACGATAACCAGGGACGTATTGAGCGTAACATCACCGGCGCCGGCCTGACAGCCGATATGGCCAACAGCCTTGGAGACAGTACGCTAAAAGGCTCGCCGCTTGATCCCAAATACACGTTTTCCAGTTTTGTCGCCGGCCGCTCGAACACCTTGGCCCATGCCGCCGCCCGGCAAATGGCGGGTTCCATCGGCACCGAAAAGACCGATTTCAATCCGCTCTATATTCACGGCGCCGTTGGCCTGGGCAAGACCCATCTGCTTCATGCCGTCGCCCTTGACGTCCTCACATCCCCTCATCGGCGGCGTGTGCTCTATTTGACGGCGGAGCATTTCATGCACCGTTTTGTCCACGCCCTGAATACCAAATCGGCGTTGAGCTTTAAGGATGCCCTGCGCGGTATCGATCTGTTGTTGATCGATGACCTACAGTTTTTGCAGGGCAAGACCATTCAGCAGGAATTCTGCCACACGCTCAATTCCCTGATCGACAGCGCCAAACATGTTATCATTGCTGCCGATCGTCCGCCGGTTGATCTGCAGACTCTCGATGAGCGGGTACGGTCGCGCCTGTCCGGTGGCCTGGTGGCGGAGATCAATGCCATGGATATCGATGTGCGCTGGGGTATTGTGCAGAACCGGGCCAAGGCGGCGCGGCTTCGTTTTCCGGGGATAGATTTTCCCGAATCGGTCCTGGAATATGTGGCGCAATCCATCACATCCAACGGGCGCGATCTCGATGGCGCGATTAACCGCCTGGTCGCCAGCAACCAGTTGACCGGCGAGGCTATTACCATTGCCATGGCGGACCGGACGTTGCGCGATCTGGTGCGGGCGCGCGAGCCGAAGACGGTTCGCATTGAGGATATCCAGCGCATTGTCGCCAGTCATTTCAACGTCAGCCGCGCCGATCTGGTATCGTCGCGCCGGGCGCGGGCGATTGTGCGGCCCCGACAGATTGCCATGTATCTGGCCAAAAAGCTGACCCCCCGCTCATTGCCCGAGATCGGTCGGCGCTTTGGCAATCGCGATCATACCACCGTTTTGCACGCCATTCGCAAGGTTGAGCAATTGATGGACGGCAACATGGCCATGACCGAGGACGTCGAATTGCTGCGCCGCATGTTGATCGACTAGATGTGATCTTTCAGCAGGTTGTTCCTGGAGCGTGTCAGGTCTTACGCCCTTGCCGCCAGCAAGGCCATACCGGGCCATCCATCTGATCATCGCTTTTTTTCTGTTTATACCAGCGGTATTGGCGGCCGACCCCGAGGATTTTCCGTTTATCGCCTTGTTGTCCGTTTCTTCTGTTGAACCGCCTCTTGCCATTTACATTCAAATGCCGCTAAATGCGCCGACTGATGTGATCTTTCAACAGGCAGTGTCCAAAACGGACAAACCCGAAGTGACACCTCTTGCGGCTCCTGTCTTGAGGATGGCCAGTAGCATCCGATGGGTTTTTCGAGAGCAACCTGTTAAAATTACACAGCCAGGGGTTCTTTGATTCCAGCATTTGCATGTAAGGCTACGGTTAGAGCCTGTCATGTCTTAAATAGAACCATGAGCCTTCCGGCCGCGCCTTACTGCCGACTGGCGCGCCGGGCGGCGCCGTTTTTCCGGATCGCTCGCCGGTGCACGCCGGGGCGCTTGTTGTAAGGAGTTGACAGATGAAGGTTACGCTTGAGCGCTCGGTATTGTTGAAGTCGCTTGGCCGCATTCATCGCGTCGTGGAGCGGCGCAACACCATACCGATACTCTCGAATGTTCTGCTAAACGCCCAGGCCGGCCGCCTGACGCTCAAGGCAACCGATCTCGATCTGGAGATCGTCGATAATATTGCCGCCGATATCGAGAAGGATGGCGGTACGACCGTGCCGGCGCATGTCTTTCATGATATCGTGCGCAAACTGCCGGAGGGAGCCGAGTTGTCTCTGACGTTGTCGGACGATGGATCGGTAGTGCATCTGGTCTCGGGCCGTTCGCAGTTTTCCCTTGCCGCCCTGCCGATGACGGATTTTCCCGATCTGGCCGCAAGCGATTACACCCACAGTTTCGCCTTGAACCGCGACGGCATTCAACATCTGATTGAGAAAACCCGCTTTGCCATCTCCAGTGAGGAAACCCGCTACTACCTGAACGGCATCTACCTGCATGTGCTGAGCGAAGACGAAACGATGCTGCGCGCTGTGGCCACGGACGGTCACCGCCTGGCGCTCTCGCGCAGTACGATGCCCCAGGGCGCCGAGGGCATGCCCGGCATTATCATTCCCGGCAAGACTGTAAACGAAATCCTGCGCCTGATCGATGAAGACGACGTGAGCGTGAACATTGACGTGTGCGAGACAAAACTGCGCATTACCTATGGCGAAGTGATTCTCGTCTCCAAACTCATTGACGGCAGTTTTCCCGATTACGAGCGGGTTATTCCCCGTGGCAATGACAGGAAAATGGTCGTGACGCGGGACGATTTTGCTGCCGGCGTCGATCGCGTATCAACGGTCCTGAGCGAGCGCAACCGCGCGGTAAAGTTGAGCATTGAAGATGGCCGGATGGTCCTTACCGTCAACAGTCCCGACGCCGGCAGTGCCGAAGAGGAAATACCCGTCACCTATGAGGCGGAAGGCCTGGAAATCGGCTTTAACGGCAAGTATCTGACCGATATCGCCGGCCAGATCACGTCCGATGAAATGGTGTTCATGCTCTCCGGCCCCGGTTCCCCGGCGCTGATAAGCAGCCAGGGCGACACCCTGTCCCTCTATGTGCTCATGCCCATGCGGGTGTAACAGGCGCGCCCGGTATTGCCATTGCCGGGCATTGTTTGCAGCCCCGCCCCTGGAAAAGGTCCGATCGCGTGTCCACATCAATCGCCGCGCAGCCATCGAATCAGGATGCCCCCGAGACCTCCCGCGCGGCATGGATTTCCACTTTACAGTTATCAGACTTTCGCAATTACGAGCATCTGCACCTGCAAACCGATGGGCGCCACGTGGTGCTAAGCGGCGAGAACGGTAGCGGCAAAACGAACATCCTTGAAGCCCTGTCGCTCCTGACCCCCGGGCGGGGCCTGCGCCGGATCGCGTATGACGCCATGCGCCGCCATGGCGCGGTTACCCCCTGGAGTATTGCCGCGCGCGTGCATGACGATGGATATATCACCGCCCTTGGCACCGGCCAGGAGGGGGATAGCGAAAACAATACGAAAAGGCGGCGCGTGCGTATCGATGGGGAGAACGCCAGAGCGCAGGATTTTCTTGAATTTATCCGCCTGCTCTGGCTGAGCCCGTCGATGGATGGGCTGTTCGCGGGCCCGGCAGGCGGGCGACGCAAGTTTGCCGATCGCCTGGCCCTGACCCTGGACCCCGCCCATGCGCGCCGGGTGACGGCGTTTGAGCAGGCCATGCGCCAGCGCAATCGATTGCTTGAGCAGCGCCCGTCGGATGCCCTGTGGCTTGATGGCATCGAGATGCAGATGGCGCAGTACGGCGTGGCGATTGCGGCGGCGCGTCTTGAGATGGTTGCGTGCCTGCGGGTCGTGATCGGCGCCATGCGCGAGGCGGGCTCGGTTTTCCCCTGGGCCGAGATCGCCATGGAGGGCACTCTTGAGACGGCCCTTGGCGATGTTTCCGCCATCGAGGTTGAGGATCGCTACCGGCAGACGCTGCGCGACGAGCGGGACCGGGACCGCGCCGCCGGGCGGACCCTTGCCGGCCCGCATCGGGCGGATTTTGCCGTTGTCCACGGTCCCGGGGCCATGGCGGCCGGGCTGTGTTCGACGGGGGAGCAGAAGGCATTGTTGCTCGGGCTGGTTCTGGCCCATGCGCAGCTTGTGAAAGATACCTGCCGCAAGGCGCCGGTGCTGTTACTGGATGAGGTCGCGGCGCATCTGGACGAGCGGCGGCGGCACGCCTTGTTCGACACGTTGAACCAGTTGGGCTGTCAGGCCTGGATGACGGGCACGGAGACGCACATTTTCGCCGGCCTGGGTCCGTCGGCACAGTATTTCGCCGTCGCCCGGGCGGTTGTAACGGCAATTGCGCGGCACGCCTGATGATCCGCCGAACGGATAACGAATTCCTTTGGTTTTGTGGCGGATTCAGGCTATTTTGTTGCCCGGCGACAAGATGATTCTCAGGCAGATGCATGACCGATTCCTCTCCTTCAGCGTCCACACCTTCCAAAAGCGATGCGGCGGCAAATGCCTATGGGGCATCGGCCATCAAGGTCCTTAAAGGGCTTGATGCGGTTCGCAAGCGCCCTGGCATGTATATTGGCGATACCGACGATGGCAGCGGGTTACACCATATGGTGTATGAGGTTGTCGATAACGCCATCGATGAGGCGCTGGCCGGCCATGCCGATCGGGTGACGGCCACCCTGAATGCAGACGGCTCGGTGAGTATCTCGGACAACGGCCGCGGCATTCCGGTGGATATTCATCCCGATGAGGGCGTCTCGGCGGCCGAGGTGATCATGACCAAACTGCACGCCGGGGGCAAGTTCGATCAGAATTCGTACAAGGTATCGGGCGGACTGCACGGGGTGGGCGTGTCGGTCGTCAACGCCCTGTCGCGCTGGCTGCGGTTGCGTATCTGGCGCGGCGGCAAGACCTATGAAATGTCGTTTACCGATTCGGTCCCCGATGCACCCCTGAAAGTCAGCGGCGACGCCCGGGGACAAACGGGAACGCAAGTAACGTTCCTGCCATCGCCCGATGTATTTACCCTGACCGAGTTCGATTTTTCACAGCTTGCCCATCGCCTGCGCGAACTGGCGTTTCTCAACTCCGGCGTGCGCATCGTTCTTACAGACAATCGCGGCGTCGAACCTGTCGTTGAAGACATGGCCTATGACGGCGGCTTGAAGGTATTCGTCGCCTATCTCGATCGCACCAAGGAGGCGCTCATCGCCGAGCCTGTCATGATCGACGTGGAGCGCGATGGAATTGGCGTCGAGGCGGCGTTGTGGTGGAACAACAGCTATCATGAAAACGTCCTGTGCTTTACCAACAATATCCCCCAGCGCGACGGGGGCACCCATCTGGCCGGGTTTCGCGGCGCCCTGACGCGCCAGGTCAATGGCTATGCCGACAGCTCGGGCATTGCCAGGCGCGAAAAGGTAACGCTCACCGGCGATGATTGCCGCGAGGGGCTTACCTGCGTGTTGTCGGTCAAGGTGCCGGACCCGAAATTCTCCAGCCAGACGAAGGACAAGCTGGTTTCTTCGGAAGTGCGTCCGGTCGTCGAGGGGGCGATCAATGAGGCGCTTGGCGCCTGGTTTGAGGAGAATCCGCAGGAAGCGCGTATTGTCGTCTCCAAGGTTGTCGAGGCGGCGGCGGCGCGCGAGGCGGCGCGCAAGGCGCGCGAGTTGACGCGGCGCAAGGGCGCCCTTGATGTGGCATCGCTCCCCGGCAAACTCGCCGATTGCCAGGAGCGCGATCCGGCCAAGTCGGAATTGTTTATTGTCGAGGGCGATTCGGCCGGCGGCACCGCCAAACAGGGGCGCGATCGGACCACGCAAGCGGTTCTTCCCTTGCGCGGCAAAATCCTCAATGTCGAGCGGGCGCGTTTTGACAAGATGCTGTCATCGGCTGAAATCGGCACGCTGATCACGGCGCTCGGCACCGGCATCGGGCGCGATGATTTCAATCTGGAAAAGCTGCGTTATCACAAGATTATCATCATGACGGATGCGGATGTGGATGGCGCTCACATCCGAACGCTGTTGCTGACCTTCTTTTACCGGCAGATGCCGCAATTGATCGAACACGGCCATCTTTATATTGCGCAACCGCCCCTGTACAAGGTAACGCGCGGCAAATCGGAAAGCTATTTAAAGGACGAGGAGGCGTTCGAGAACTATCTGATCGAGACCGGCTTGAAGGGCGCGGTGCTGCGCCGTGCGGACGGGGGCGAACATGCCGGCGCCGATCTGCTGGAGATTGTCCGGCAGGCGCGTCAGATCGAGCGTGTACTGCGCGGCCTGCATTCGCGCTACGATCGCAAGGTTATCGAGCAATGCGCCATCGCCGGGGTTCTCAATCCCGACATTATTGCCGATAGCGAGCGCGCCACGCGGGCGGCCGAATACATTGCCGTTCGTCTTGACGCGATCTCCGAGGAGACCGAACGCGGCTGGCGTGGAACGGCCCTGGCGGACGGGGGATCGCAGTTTGAGCGCGAGTTGCGCGGCGTGCGCGAGATCGTGACCATTGACGGCGCCCTTATTGCGTCCGCCGATGCGCGCAAACTCGATGGTTTTGCCAGCCATCTGCAAGCGATCTACGGCCAGCGCGGAACGCTTGTCCGCAACGACGAGACCTGCGAGATCTTCGGCCCCGTTTCCCTGCTGCGCGCCATTTATGCGGCCGGCAACAAGGGCTCCAACCTGCAGCGTTACAAGGGGCTGGGCGAGATGAACGCCGAGCAGTTATGGGAGACGACGCTCGATGAGCAGGCGCGTACCCTGTTGCAGGTTCGCGTTCGCGATACCGATATCGCCGATGATCTGTTCACCAAGCTGATGGGGGATTTGGTTGAGCCGCGGCGTAATTTCATTCAGGACAACGCCCTTAGCGTCGCCAATCTGGACGTTTAGAGCGTGTAACCGACCACAACGGAATACCGATCATGAACATTGATGCCATTGCCATCGGCGAGGCGCCCCCCGATGATATTAACGTCGTTATTGAGGTTCCTATCGGCGGTGATCCTATCAAATACGAACTGGACAAGGCGGCAGGGGCGCTTGTCGTCGATCGCTTTCTCTATACGCCCATGCATTATCCCGGCAATTACGGCTTTGTGCCTCACACCCTGTGCGGCGATGGCGATCCGCTTGATGTGTTGATTGCCAGCACCCGGCCCATCGTTCCCGGCGCGGTGATGAACTGCCGGCCCATTGGCGTCATGATCATGGAGGACGAGGCGGGCGACGACGAAAAGGTGATCGCGGTGCCCGCCCATCGCTTGACCCGGCGCTACGATGCCATTGAGAATTACACGGATTTGCCGAAGATCACGATCGCCCAGATCGAGCACTTCTTTTTGCACTACAAGGACCTTGAGCCTGGAAAATGGGTCAAGATCAGGGCGTGGGGAGACATTGCACAAACCAGGCAGTTGATCCTTGACACGATCGCGCGCGCCAAGGGCGCCAGGACGGAAATACGGTAGTATTCCTGAGCGTGTCAGGTCTTAGTAGAAGCAATTCTGTTTCTCGACTGGCGGATGCCCGCGACCGGCCCCGGATATTGCAACGCCCGCATTTGTTGCAGGAGCCGCACGTCAGCAAGCGTCGCAAGGAGACTTAAATGGTTGATATGGCACAGGCAAGAAGCGCGATGGTTGAAAGCCAAATCCGTCCGAACCGCGTGACGGACCGGCGTCTTTTAGCGGCCATGGGGACGATCGAGCGCGAACGTTTCCTGCCGCCTTCAAAACGCACATTCGCCTATATCGATGAAGATATTCCCCTGTCCGCCGATAATGTTGCGGCTAATACACGCTTTCTGATGGAACCGATGCCGTTTGCCCGTATGGTGCAGGCGGCGGAAATCAGCGCCGACGATGTGGTGCTCGATATCGCCTGCGGGACGGGCTATTCCACCGCGATCCTGGCTTGCCTGGCCAGTTCCGTTGTGGCCATCGAGAGCGATCAGGCGCTTGCCGATGCGGCAACGCGAACCCTGGAAGAGCTCGATGTGGATAATGCGGCCGTTGTAACCGGCGCGCTTAACGAGGGGTATGCGGAAGAGGCACCGTATGATGTGATCGTATTAAATGGCGCCGTCGAGCACATCCCCGATACCCTGTGTCGTCAACTGAAGGCGCATGGACGCATTGTCGGGGTTCTGGGAACGGGGCCTGCGGGCGAGATCAAAGTCTGGACCAGACGAGATGACCGGCTGACCCATCGCACGGTTTTTAATGCGGCGATCAAGCCGTTGCCCGGCTTCGCCAGGGCGCCGGGCTTTCGGTTTTGATTGCACTGTATCGGCTATGAAAATTATCGGCCATGAAAATGACCTGCACCGGCCCCGTCGCGGCTGCGGCCGCACCAGGTATCGCTTCAGATTTGCCCGCCTCGGCAACAACCGGCTGAAAGGCCACAATCAGGGCGCGTTTCGTGCCCGATGTATAACAACAGTGTAAAGAGAATGGCAATGCACCTTCCCCTGAATTCACCATTTGCGCGCGATATCGCCCATCACCTGCATCCCTTCACCAACCTTGCGGCTCATGAAGAACGCGGTCCGCTCATACTGGAAAAGGGCGATGGGATATACGTCAGCGATACCGATGGCAATCGCTACATCGAAGCCATGGCAGGATTATGGTGCACGGCCCTTGGTTTCAGCGAAACGCGTCTGGCGCAGGCCGCCATGGAGCAGATGAACCGTTTGCCGTATTACCACGGATTTGCCCATAAAAGTAATTCGGCCGTGGCGGATTTGGCGGAAAAACTGATCTCCCTGGCACCTGCATCGATGAGCCGGGCGTTTTTCGGCTGCTCCGGCTCCGAGGCGGTGGATACTGCCATCAAGATGGTACGCTATTATGCCAATGCCACCGGACGGCCGGACAAGATAAAAATTATCGCCCGTGAACAGGCGTATCACGGAGTAACCCTCGCCGGCTCGTCGCTGACCGGTCTGGGGCCGGTTCATCGCGATTTCGGCCTGCCGCTCGATTTTGTACTGCGCACCGGCTGCCCGAACTACTACCGCTTTTCTGAAGACGGAGAAAACGAGGCAGCGTTCGCCGCCCGACGGGTAAGGGAGTTGGAAGAGCTTATTGCGCGCGAGGGCGCCGATACCATTGGCGCCTTTATCGCCGAACCGGTGATGGGCGCGGGCGGGGTGATCATGCCGCCGCCGGGTTATTTCGCCGGCGTTCAGGACGTGTTGAAAAAGAACGATATTCTGTTTATCGCCGATGAGGTCATTTGCGGCTTTCACCGCACCGGCAACCCGTGGGGGGCGCAAACTTACGGTCTGACGCCGGATATCATTACCTGCGCCAAGCAGTTGTCCTCCGGCTATGCGCCGATCTCGGCGGTACTTGTCAACGATCCCGTCTACGAGGCCATTCGCGATAACAGTGGCAGGATCGGCATATTCGGTCACGGGTTTACCTATTCGGGCCACCCCCTTTGCGCCGCCGTGGCGCTGCGCACCCTGGAAATCTACGAGGAAGACGCCATTGCCGATCATGTGGCCCAGGTGACGCCTGTCTTCGCCCGAGGCATTGAGGGACTACGGGACCATCCTCTTGTGGGAGAGGCGCGCAGTGTCGGTCTGATCGGCGGGTTTGAAATCATGCGCGATGGGAGCGCGCGTCAACCCTTCGAGGCACAAACCGGCATCATGGCGAAAATCATGGCTTTTGCCGAGGCGCGCGGCGTGATTACACGTGCTGTCGTCGATACTCTTGCCATCTGCCCGCCGTTGATTATCACGGCCGAAGAAATCGAGGAAACGCTGAAACGCTATCGCCTGGCTCTTGATGATACCTATATGTGGGCGAGAACCGAGGGCCTGCTGGCCTAAAGAGTTGATCGTGAAGAAAGGTGATTCGCTCCGCTTCATATGCTTTTCTTCATTTAAAACAATGAGAATGCAACGCTCAAAAAGGCGCGGCGCTTCGTTTTCGCTTGGGCTTGGAGCGTGTCAGGTCTTAATAGAAGCAATTTTCGTTTCCCGATTGGCGAGGCGATACCCAGGCTCAAGGCGATCGAAGAGCGATGCTTACCGATCTCTCGAGAGCGGCCTGGGCGTGGGCGTCCGCCAATCGACAAACCCGAAGGGACGGGCAAATCTGACGTTACCCCTCTTGCGGCCCTTGCCGCGGATAGCGAGCCGCAAGGCCATTCCGGGCCATTCACCTGATCATTAGAGGTGTTCGATTTATCCTGCGTTGTCAAGGGTTTAAGAACCGCCAGGGGCGGCGCGAAGCGCCCTTGACAACGCTGGATAAATCGAAAAAAAGCGATGATCAGGTGAATGGCCCCCTGCACCCGACGGGTTTATCAGGGACACCCTGTTGAAATTACACAACCAGGGGACTTGCGTATGACTCCCGGCGCAGTTTACAACCGTTGTCTTATCAGCACGACACACAAGTCAGCATGTACAAAACGCCAATACCGCTGGTATACAAGGGCTTTGCGTTTGACTCCTGGCCTGGTTTAAAACCGTTGTCTTGTCAGCACGACACACAAGTCAGCGTGTACAAAACGCCAATACCGCTGGTATACAAGGGCTTTGCGTTTGACTCCTGGCCTGGTTTAAAACCGTTGTCTTGTCAGCACGACACACAAGTCAGCGTGTACAAAACGCTAATACCGCTGGTATTGTTGGGAAAATTAGACCGAGGCGAACCCGAAGGACTTTTTCACATTCAACCAAAGAGACCTGTGTGCGACAAGGAGACGAGAGTAATGCCCCGATCAGGGATATCCCCGCGCGATGTCATCGACTTCTGGGACGCGGTGGGGGAGAAGAACTGGTACCGTAAGGATGCCGGGTTGGACGCGCAGATCACCGGACGTTTTGGTGATCTGCACAAAAGGGCCGCCGCGGGAGATCTTGATACGTGGGAGCAGACACCGGACGGTGCCCTGGCGCTGTTGTTGTTGCTGGATCAGTTTTCGCGCAATATGTTCCGCGATGATGCGCGCGCCTTCGCCCAGGACGCCCGCGCCCGCGATATCGCCGCCCGGGCGATCGATAACGGTTTCGACAAAAAGGTCGCGGCGAATATGCGTCAGTTTTTCTGCACGCCCTTTATGCATTCGGAGGACCTGATGGACCAGGCCCGCTGTGTCGCCCTTGCCTACGAGGCGGGAAGCGAAATGAGTGTCAAATGGGCCATTCTGCACGCCGAGATCATTCGCAGATTCGGTCGCTTTCCCCATCGCAATGCCGTACTCGGCCGGCAGACGAGCGAGGCGGAACAGGCATATCTCGATAGTGACGGGTTCTCCGGCTGACAACAGAAACCTTCCCGAAAGGCTGCCCATGCGTGAAATTGTCCTGGATACGGAAACAACCGGCTTTAACGCCAGCGGCGAAGCGCATGGAGACCGCATTGTCGAGATCGGTTGCATCGAACTGATCAATCACATCCCGACCGGCGAGGTGTTTCACGTCTATATCAATCCGCAACGCGCGATGCCCGCGGACGCCTTCAAGGTGCACGGTTTGTCGGATGCATTTTTACAGGACAAGCCGGTGTTTGCCGACATCGCCGATGACTTTCTGCATTTTATCGGCGATGCCAGGCTGATCATTCACAATGCCCCGTTCGACAAGGGTTTTCTCGATATGGAACTTGCCCGTCTCGAACGGCCGCCCATCAGGAAAAGCCGGGTGCGCGATACCCTGGCAATGGCGCGGCGTAAATTTCCCGGCGGCTCCAACAGCCTTGATGCGCTGTGCGCGCGCTTTGGTATCGATAATTCCAGCCGCACCAGGCACGGCGCCCTGCTTGATGCGGAATTGCTGACGGAAGTTTATGTCGAACTCATTGGCGGCAAGCAGGTCAATCTCGAACTCGCGGGACATGCCGATAACACCGCCACCGTTTCCGCCACCACCGATAATTCGGCGCCACCCACGCGTCCGGCACCGTTGCCATCGCGTGTTACCGGGCAGGAATTGCGCGATCACGCTGCATTTATTGATACGCTACAGGGTAATCCCCTTTGGAAGCGCTATCGCGACAAGCCGTGACGCAAATAGTTGAATGTGAAAAAGTCCCTCGGTATTACGTCCTTGCCGCCAGCAAGGCCATACCAGGGACAGCCTGTTGCAATTACACAACCAGACCTTGGAGCGTTGAATGGGAAAAAGTGGACCGGGGCGAAGCCGAGGGACTTTTTCACATTCAACTAAGTGGCGGCCAGGCTGCCATCGCCGTTGGCGACGGGTTTCTCGCGCGTCTGCAGGTCTTTCATCTTTTCCTGATAAAGACCGGCAAAATCAATCGGGTCGATCATCAACGGCGGAAAACCGCCGCTTTGCGTAACCGACGAAATGATCTGCCGGGCAAACGGAAACAGCGTGCGCGGACAATCAATCAGAATCAGCGCGCTGATCAGTTCCTCGGGCGCGTTTTCAATGCGAAAAACACCACCATAGATCAGTTCAACATTGAACAGCAGATCCTTTTCCTTGCCCGCCTGCGCCTTCAGGGTCAATTCAACAGCATGTTCGTTATCGCCAATGCGTTCGGCATGAACATTGATGTTGATGTCGATTTCAGGAGATTTTTCCTTCGGCAACAGCGAATTCGGTGCAAACGGGTTTTCGAAGGAAAAGTCCTTAATGTACTGCGCCAGCACGACAATGCCAGGTTGAACCTGTGCGGACGTATCTGTTGTGTTATCAGGTGTAGTGTCGGTCATGCGGTTTTCCGTTCCTGTCCGTTCATAAATGTGAGCGAGACGTTAATGTGAGCAAGGCGTTAAGTCCGGTTTGCAATCGCAGGGTGCAGACCTCTTATCCCGTTCCACGCCCCGATGACGTTACCGGCACCGGATTGTTTTTGGATTAGCACGCTTGTGCAGCCATGATAACCCACAAAAGAAGCCGATTAAGGAAAATCACCCGATTATCCTGTACAGTGGCCGGACAATACCAGCGGTATTGGCGTTTTGTACGCGCTGACTTGTGTGTCGTGCTGACAAGACAACGGTTTTAAACCGGGTCAGGAGTCAAACGCAAAGCCCCTGTATACCAGCGGTATTGGCGTTTTGTACGCGCTGACTTGTGTGTCGTGCTGACAAGACAACGGTTTTAAACCGGGTCAGGAGTCAAACGCAAAGCCCCTGTATACCAGCGGTATTGGCGTTTGGTACGCGCTGACTTGTGTGTCGTGCTGACAAGACAACGGTTGTAAACCGGGTCAGGAGTCAAACGCCAAGCCCCTTGGTATAAATCCCTAGTGCGGTAACAATAAATCGATTTTGCATTTTACTTTATCGCGTATACAACTTATCCAGAGGTAAGGGCGTTCTCCCGACAGGCGGAACGCCCGGCATCGGCAGCATTGAACTGTGCGACATTGAACTATATTGACTTAATCGATACGCCGCCTACATCACCGGAGGCAGGTTTGGACTTTTATCGCTCCAGCCACTAGAGCGTGTCTCGCCCGCCTTGAAACGGACGTTGTTATAGGTAAAAGTTAACCGTAAACCGTTTATGACGACACATGGCGCTGCGGAGCCCGGGGGTAGGGCGCGGCAGACATGTACGGGACGTCAACCATCGCTGGGCGATCGGTGTTGTGCGAAAAAGCGCCGATCGTGAAGCCAATCATTGAGAAGCCACATGACAGGTATTATGGATCCGGTCACACTGATTTTTCTTGTTATCGCGCTTGTCGTGTTTATGCGCCTGTTTAGCGCGCTGGGCAAGCATACGGACAACAAGCCGCCGGGTTACGATTCGTTCAACAGGCAGTCCCATCGCGCCGAGCGCGGCGATAGCGGCAACGTCATCTCCCTGCCCGGCGCGCAAGGGGCTGAGGAAGATGCGGCGAAAATGAAGCGTCTGGAAGACGACCTGCGGGAAATGACCGGGGGCAGGAACAAGGTTGTAAAGGTTCTGAAGGACATCGGCGCTGCGACGCCGGCCTTTGAAGCCGGCCGATTTATCGCGGGCGCCAAAATGGCCTACGAGATGATCGTAACAGGCTTTGCGCAGGGCGATCGGGACACGCTTAAACCCTTGCTGAGCGATGACGTCTACAAGGGCTTTGACGAAGCTATCAGCGCACGCGAGGAGAACGAACAGGAGATGTCGTTTCAGTTCATCGGCATTCGCTCGGCGATGATCGAGGACGCTACGCTTGCCGACAAGATCGCCCAGATCGCCGTACATTTTTCAAGCGAGGTCGTATCGGCCCTGCGCGATCGCTCCGGCCGGATTATCGATGGCAATGAGACGCAGGTCACACGGGTAGAGGATATCTGGACGTTTGAGCGCAATGTTACCGCGCGCAATCCCAACTGGAAACTGGTTGCCACGCGCTCAGCCGCCTAGCCGTGTGCCACGTGGGCACAGCAAGGCCGAAAACATCGATTGTTCTCAACGAGATACCCTTTTCCGCTCTCGCCGGATGGCGAAGCGACCGGCTGGAGGTGGCCTTTGCCGCCTTTTTGCGATCCTGCGAGGCGATTCGTCTTAAGCCTCCCAGGTCGCGTCCCCTTGCCATTGAGGCGGCGGCGTTACGGGACATTTGCGCCGCCGCACGCAGCGAGTGTGCCTGCGCCCATGACAGGGATCGGGCGCGGCACTTTTTTGAGACGCATTTTCGCCCCTATCGGATATCCGGGCCTGCGGCCGATGCGCATTTTACGTCTTATTACGAGCCGGAGGTCGCGGGCGCGCTGACGCGCACCGATACGTTCAACATCCCGCTGCTGGCGCGCCCGGAAAATCTTGTTTCCTTCGAATCATCCTCCGGGGTTCCCCGGCCCCGTCATTTGCCATCATCGCTGTTGCGTGGTTGGCGCAACAACGATGGCAGCCTGTCAGCCTGTCCCGATCGCCAGGCCATTGACGCGGGAGCGCTTGATGATGAAAATCTGGCGCTTGTCTGGCTTGAAAGTCCGATTGACGCCTATTTTATTCATATTCAGGGGTCGGCGCGGGTGCATCTGGCGGGGGGGCGGGTGATGCGTCTCGGCTACGCCGACAAGAACGGCTATCCCTATACGTCCATTGGCCAATATATCCGCCGCCGGGGAATATTGCCCGCGGACAATATCACGCTTGAATCCGTTACCGCATGGCTGCAACAAAATCCCGCACAACGGGATACGGTATTGTGGCAAAATCGCTCGTATATTTTCTTTCGCGAGATCCCCGCGCTTGATCCGGCGCTTGGGCCGAAGGCGGCGGCGCAGGTGCAATTAACCCGTCGCAGAAGTCTTGCCGTCGATCGGCTATACTATGGTTTTCACTCCCCCTTCTGGGTTGATGTGAAACTTCCCCGTACCGGCATGGCGCCGTTTCGGCGCCTTATGGTTGCTCAGGATACCGGCTCTGCCATTGTCGGACCGAAACGGGCCGATATTTATCTTGGCACCGGAGAAGTAAACGGCCGGCGCGCCGGGCGGATCAATCACTTCGGTACCCTGATTCAACTGCGCCCGCCCGGTCCCGGGCGCATTGAAATCGCCATGGGATCAACGTAAGCCATGGGATCAACGTAAAAGAGACGATGAAATGGCGGGCAGAAAGCATGATCGGAAAACGGCGCGATCCGGCAAGGACACTGGCGCTGGCGGCGGCGCCAACGCGATATCGTGTCCCGATGAAGCCCTGTGGGAGGCGGTAAAGCAATCCGTCACGCCGCTTGCGCCGGACAAGCGCCGCCGTTCTTTCAGCGCACCGGCAAAAATCCCCGGGCGTTCTGAAGGTCATACATGCAAAACGCCGCTTCCGGCGTTTGAAAAAGAAGGCGCGGCACCGGCGCAAAAGGCAGGACCTTCGCCGATCGTCGCAGGCCAGGATCGAAAATACGCTCTTGCGGCGCCGATGGTGCAATCGCTGAACGCGCGCACTCGCCGCCGCCTGTCCGGCCAGCGCACCCGCCTCGACGCCACGCTTGATCTGCATGGTATGACACAGGCTGAAGCTTATCGCGCCCTGGCCGCATTTATCGTCAACGCGGCCCGCCGGAATCACCGCCATGTCCTCATCATTACCGGAAAAGGACGCGGCAAGGGCGAAAACATGGCACTTTTTGCCCATGATCGCCCCGGCGTTCTCAAACGCATGGTTCCACAGTGGCTGGGGGGGCCGTTATTGATACCCTTTGTCAGTGGGATGGCACCGGCGGGGGCGGCCCATGGCGGCGAGGGAGCGCTTTACGTACGCATCAGGATACCGCGTGCGCAAAAGATGGAGTGAGTGGATGACAAACGCCCTGGATACCATGATGGACATTCTTGAGCTAAAGCGCATGGCCCGCGATCGCTATCGCGGTATGAGTCCGGATGTTGGATGGCAGCGTGTTTTTGGCGGCCAGGTGATTGGCCAGGCGCTGGTTGCGGCCTTGCATACGATCGACGACTGGCTGCCCCATTCCCTGCACGGTTATTTTATTTTGCCGGGCGATCCTGCGGTACCGATTCTTTATGAGGTCACGCGCATTCGTGACGGGCGCAGTTTTGCCACGCGCAGCGTTCATGCCATTCAGCACGATCGCATTATTTTTACCATGGCGGCGTCTTTTCAGCGTCAGGAACCGGGTTTGTCCCATCAGATCGACATGCCGGCCGATATCCCCGCACCGGAAACGCTGGTAAGTGAAGGGGAGTTGAAGAAGCAGTTTATCGATTATGTTCCCGACCGGATCCGGCAGTACTGGGAGCGCGAGCGGCCTATTGAATTGCGATATACGGATTTGACCCATTTTACGTCAAGGCGCCAGTTGCCGCCGCGGCAATGTGTTTGGTTTCGCGCCACCCATGCGTTGCCGGACGATCCGGCCATTCACAACGCGGTGCTCGCCTATGCCTCCGACTTTACGTTGCTGGACACATCCTTGTACGCTCATGGCAGGAGTATATTCGATCCCGGGGTGCAGGCTGCGAGTCTGGACCATGCGCTATGGTTTCACCGTCCTTTTCGTGCCGATCAATGGCTGGTTTATGTGCAGGACAGCCCGTCGAGTTCGGCCGGGCGGGGCTTTGCCCGCGGCTCGATTTTTACCCGTGACGGCGTTTTGATCGCCTCGGTGGCGCAAGAGGGTTTGATTCGTCTGCGCGACTGATGGGCGGGGCGGAGTTTCTGCCCATTTTTTAATCATCAAAATTCATTGACTAAATATTAATCAACACAGCGCGCCGCCACCGCCGGACAATATTTTTCTAAAACACTTCAATATCAAAGTCTTATCAAAGATCCCGCCATTGGCACGATCTTTGATACAGGGTGTTCGGCAGATACCGCCAGTACCGACACGCTCCAGGGGCCCGCAAACACCATGAAACGCCAGAACAAACGCCGCCGCAAACGCATACCTGTAAAATTTCAGCAGGTAATTCTCAAAAAAATCCGCAGGGTGCAGGTCGCCGTTCATCTGATCATCGCCCGCCAACCCGCAGGCCTTGCGCGCAACCGGCTAACGAGAATCGCGGCGCTCATGGCGTTGACGGCATTGTTTCCGGTGCAAGCGCTTGGCGCGACAGGTGCGCCGCAGGCGCCAACGCAGACGATCCTGACAACCTTCCTGTTGCTTTTCAGCGGTGTGCTGGTGATGTGGATGGCGGCCGGCTTCGCCATGCTGGAAGCGGGGATGGTGCGTGGCAAGAATGTCTCCATGCAGTGTTTGAAGAACGTCGCCCTTTACGCCACCGCCGGACTGCTGTTCTGGCTGGTGGGCTACAATCTGATGTATCTGGACGTCAACGGCGGTCTTTACGGCGTACCACTACCCAAAGTCCTGCCGCCAATCGATGGGGATACCGGTCGCGTCGCCAGTGGCGCCGATTTTTTCTTTCAGATGGTGTTCTGCGCCACAACCGCCTCTATCGTGTCGGGTGCGATGGCGGAGCGGGTCAAGTTGTGGGCGTTCGTGCTGTTTACCATCCTCCTGACCGGCGTTCTGTATCCGGTGATCGGCGCCTGGACGTGGGGCGGCGGCTGGTTGAACACGCTGGGATTTGTCGATTTCGCCGGCTCGACGATCGTCCATGCGACGGGCGGCTGGGCGGCCCTGGTCGGCGTGTTGATCCTGGGCGCCCGGCGCGGCCGCTACGACAAACAGGGCCGCGTCATTCCGTTTCCCGGCTCGTCGATGCCCCTCGCCACCCTGGGAACGTTCATTCTCTGGCTTGGCTGGTTCGGCTTTAACGGCGGCTCGCAACTGGCCATGGGCACGATCAGCGACGCCGCCGCTGTTGGCCGTATCTTTGTCAATACCAACATGGCCGCCGCCGCCGGCGTCATGACCGCCCTGGCGTTCAGCACCCTGCGATACGGCAAGACCGATCTGACCATCACTCTGAACGGCGCCCTGGCGGGGCTGGTCTCCATTACCGCCGATCCCCTGTCGCCTTCTGTCTTGCTGGCCATCGGCATCGGTGGCGCCGGCGGCATCCTGCTGGCGATCGCCGTGCCCGTACTTGACCGGTTACGCATTGACGATGTGGTAGGCGCCATTCCCGTGCATCTGGTTTGCGGCGTCTGGGGAACTCTTGCCGTTGTGTTTTCAAATCCGGAAGCGTCGTTGCTTACCCAGTTAATCGGCATTGGCGCGAGTGGCGTTTTTGTCGCGGCAGCGGGCGGCGCGATCTGGATCGCCATCGACAAAACAATTGGCGTTCGGGTTCATGAGGCCGATGAATACACCGGTCTGGATATTGCCGAGGTGGGTGTTGAGGCCTATCCGGAATTCACCGCCGGGGGGCAGCGCTTGTGATCGCGATAGCATCAGTTGAATGTGAAAAAGTCCCTCGGCTTCGCCTCGGTCCACTTTTTTCCAATAAAATAAGGACAAGCGAAAACACGGCGCCGCGCCTACTTGAGCTTTGCTTCTCGTTATTTCAAATGAAGAAAAGTATCCTGAGCATAGCGAAGCACCTTTCTTCACAATCAACGCATCAACCCCGGCGGCCGTAGCCGCGACGTGGCCGGTTCGGGTCATTCATCTGATCATCGCTTTTTTTCGATTTCTCCTGCGCTGTCAAGGGCGCTTCGCGCTGCTTCCAGCGGTTCTTATACCAAGGGGCTTCGCGTTTGACTCCTGGCCCGGATCAAAACCGTTGTCTTGTCAGCACGATACACAAGTCAGCGTGTACAAAACGCCAATACCGCTGGTATTATACCAAGGGGCTTTGCGTTTGACTCCTGACTTGGCTTAAAACCGTTGTCTTATCAACACTATACACAAGTCAGCGTGTACAAAACGCCAATACCGCTGGTATTAAACCCTTGACAGCGCAGGAGAAATCGAACACCTCCAGAGCGTGTCAGGTCTTGATAATGCGCCGTATTTCGTGCAATTGGCACCAGGCGCTCCTGCCAACGATAAACAGCCCGACGTTATGCCAAGGGACTTTTTCCCGTTCAACTACGTCCTTACCGCCTCGAACTTCGCCCAGGCCTCCTCCAGTCGGTCGATGTCGAAATCCGGCTCCCGCGCCCGCTCCAATACAATGGACTCGCTGGAAATAACCGTTTCGATCGCCGCCTTCAGACGGGGAAGAACCTCAATCGGGATAACAAGAGCACCGTGACGGTCGCCATGGACAAGAGCGCCCTGGGCAACGCGCATGCCGAGAATATTCACCGGCCCGCCAATCCCGATCACATGAACGAAGCCGTGGCTCGGTCCGATGGAACCGGCCAGCACGGGAAAACCATCGTCCATCACGTCCAGATCGCGCATTACGCCGTTTGTGACGGCGCCGGCAAGACCAAGCCCCTTATGCACCGCCACATGAACCTCTCCCCACCATCCGGCGATGCAATGGGGGTAATCGACGTCCTCGATCGCGGCAATTGCGGGAAACGGTCCCGCTGCCATGGACCTGAAATAGGCCATACGCCGGGCGCGGATTACCTCGGCGGGTTCGGTGGGCGGCGCAAGACCGGAAATCGTGGCGGTGCGCGCAAAACCCACGATGGCCGGCGCGCCGGGCCTGGAGTGCTCCATGGTTTTGCGGGTGAAACGGTTAAAGCCGCGCCTGCCCTGGGCGACTTCGATCGCATTGCAGACGGTCGGCGTATCAAGGCTGCGCAGCAGCGCCAGCAGATCGTCGGAAATGATGTTCCCGGTCATGGCTTCAGTTCCGGATTCGCTTGCCGCTGTCGGAGTCGAACGCATAAAGATGTTGCGGGTCCAGGCAGATGCCGACCACATCTCCGTGATCCTTGCGCAGGTGCCGGTCTGCCCTGGCGATCACCCGCTGCGCCCCCCACTGGATAGTCAACAATGTCGCCTCCCCGGTGTTCTCAAAGGCATAGATACTGACGTCCATATCGCCCTGGCCCTTGTCCAGAACACGTATATCATCGGCGCGCACTCCGAGCACGACCTTCTTGCGATCGCCGCCCGGGACCCTGGCCAGTGGTGTGCCGCCGGTGGTCACGAACATGCCATTCAGCACGGAGCCGTTTATCAGGTTCATCGCCGGCGAGCCGATAAAGCCGGCCACAAAAAGGTTCGCCGGGTTATTGTAGATCTCGTCCGGCGTTCCCAGTTGCACAATGATGCCGTCCTTCATCACCGCCACCCGGTCGGCGAGGGTCATGGCCTCGATCTGGTCATGGGTGACATAAACGGTGGTAATCCTCAGTTCGCGGCTTAAGTGCTTGAGCTCGGCGCGCATGGTAACGCGCAGTTTGGCGTCCAGATTGGATAACGGCTCGTCCATCAAAAAGACCTTGGGCGTGCGTACGATAGCGCGGGCAAGGGCCACACGCTGGCGCTGGCCGCCGGAGAGCGCCCTGGGTTTGCGCTCCAGAAGCCGGGTCAGTTCCACCTGTTCGGCGGCCTTTTCAACGCGCGGACGGATCTCGGCTTTTGGCGTACCGCGCACTTTCAGCGGATAGGCGATATTGTCGAATATCGTCATATGGGGATAAAGACCGTAATTCTGGAACACCATGGCGACATCGCGGTCTTTGGGCAGATCGTCATTGACCATGCGCTCGCCGATCCAGACCTCGCCCGCCGTCGGCTCTTCCAGGCCGGCGATCATGCGCATGGTCGTCGTCTTGCCGCAACCGGAGGGGCCGAGCAGGACGAGAAATTCCTTGTCCCTGATCTCGAGCGACTGGTTGTCGACGCCGACGAAATCGCCCCATCTCTTGGTCAGGTTCTTAAGAATGACTTGTGCCATCAGCGCACCGCCCCCATGGTCATGCCCTGCACGAAATATTTGCGGATAACAAGCGCCAGCACGAACATCGGCAGCATGATGATAATGCCCGCCGCACTCAGAAGGTTCCAAAGGTCCCCCTCCTCGGCCTTGAAAAGAGCCAGGCCGATCGGCAGCGTTACCGCTTCCCTGTTGGTCAGGATCAACGCAAACAGGAACTCGTTCCAGGCGATGATAAAGCAAAAGATGCCCGCCGTCAGCAAACCGGGCGCCGCCATCGGCAGGACAATGTTGCGGATCACCTGCAGGCGCGACGAACCGTCCACCATTGCCGCCTCCTCGGTATCAAGGGGGATACCGTCGATAAAGCCCTTGATCATCCAGATCGCAAACGGCATCACGATGGCCAGGTTGACGAGGATAAGCCCGACCCGGGTGTCCAGCAGCCCCACATCGCGAAACATAACGAAAAAGGGCAGGATGATGACCACCGCCGGGACAAACTGCGTGGCAAGGATAACAACCAGCATTGCCGTCTTCCCTCCAAGGCGGAAGCGGCTGAAGGAATAGGCGGCCATGGTGGCGATGGGAATGGCAAAAAGGACCGTAACAAAGGCCACGATAGTGGAATTCATCAGCTTGTGTCCGAGAAAATACGGCGGCTCAAAGACCGTCGCGAAATTCTCCAGCGTCGGCGAAAAGAACAGCCGTAGCCGAAACACATCGATGTGGTTCTTGAAGGCGGCCATGAAAATCCACAAGATCGGCACCAGCATGATAAAGATGGCGATCAGAATGAGCGCCACCTGTATGGCGTTGACGAGCCGCTTTTTTTGTTTTCCGGTCATCAGGGTCACTTCTTCTGGAACACGAACCTGGCATAGGCATAGGTCAGGAAGATCATCGGGATGACCATCAGCCAGGCTACCGAGGCGGCGTAGCCGATCTGGCCATATTTCATGCCGTTGAAATAGATATAGTGGGAAAGGGTCTGGGTGGCGGTTCCCGGCCCGCCGTTGGTGAGCATGAAGATCTGGTCGAAGGTCTTCAGGCTGAAGATCGACTTCAGAATAACAACAACCGCCAGAACGGGAGCCAGTTGCGGCAGCGTTATATCACGAAACACCCGCCAGCCCGAAGCCCCATCGACCTGCGCCGCCTCGATCGTGTCCCGCGGCACGCTGGCCAGCCCGCCGATCAGCACCAGCGTCAGAAACGGTATCCAGCCCCAGACGTCCGCCATAACGCACACCGCAAACGCCAGGGCAGGATCCGCCAGCCAACTGACATCGGCCAGGGGCGGGATCAGGACGCCGAAAAACGCATCGAAAAGACCGAATTCGGGGTTGAACATGAAGCGAAAACTGACCCCGATCAGCGCCGGGCTCATGGCGAAGGGAAGGATCAGCAGGGTCTGTACCCCGGATCGCAGCCGCCCGCCCGGCGCCAGCAATATGGCCAGCCCCAGGGCGCACAGCGTCGTCAGCCCGACGGTCAGAAAGGTGTAGATGGCCGTGACCCTGACCGCGTTCCAAAAGGCCGGCTCGTAGGCAAACGCCCAGATGAAATTCTCCCAGCCCAGGTATTGGTCCAGGGAACCGGGACGGTTGAGCCGGCCCACAGTGAACGACAATCGCAGCGATTCAGCGAGGGGCCAGATGGCAGTGGCGAGCACAACCACAACCGCAGGCAGCACGAGCAGGTATTTGAGTGTGCGATCGCGCATAGGGTGTGTCCCGCAAGGGCCCATCGCCGCACGAATACGGTATGGGTATGGCGCCGCTTTGTCCGGATCGGGCCAGACAGGTTCAGGACCCGATCCGGACCAGGGAGAACCGCGCTACTTGATGCGCCCGGCGCGGCGCAGAACGCGGTTGGCCTGTTCGGCCGCATCCAGCATCAACTGCCTGGTATCGCCGCCCGCGGCGGCATCGGCGATGGCGGCGGACAGGATGTCGCCGACTTCCGGCCATTCGGGGATCTGCGGCATGATGTCGGATTCTTTCAGCGAATCCCAGGCCGCCGCCTGGATGTTGTCGTTGGCGGCATTCACGTCTGCGTCCGTCAGCGAGGAGATATGCGTGACCACATTGTTGACGATGCGCTTGCCGCCGACTTCACGTTCGATGGCATTGGCCCTGTCCATGGCCGGATTGGAGAGCCATTTCAGGAACTCCCACGCCGCTTCCTTGTTTTTCGAATACGCCGAGATCGAGAAAGGCATGGAAATCGCATAGGTCCTGGTTGCGCCCGCATACGAGGGCATGCCGACAAACCCGATCTGATCTTTTGTCAGGGTGGAAGTCTGCGGGTTCTGGAACGCCGAGTAGAACCACCACCAGCCGGGGATCATCGCCGATTTGCCCTGCATGAAAGACTGCCGCGCGTCCTGTTCGACGAAAGCCACCGAGTTCTTGTTGGCCACACCGTGTTCAGTGAGCAGGCCTACATAGTCCTCGGTTGCTTTCAGCGCCGCCTCGGTTGTCCAGCCGGCCGAGCCGTCGGCGTTGAACACGTCCTCACCGGCGCCCCACAGAAAGTTCAGCCAGATGAACAATGCCTGACGATTGCCGTCGTTGTTATAGTAAAGTGCGATCGGCGCGATATCGTCGTGTTTCCAGTTCTTACCCATTGCGGCGATTTCTTCCCACGTTGCCGGCGGGTTCGGGATCAGATCCTTGCGGTAGAACAGAACCTGCGGATGGGCGCGCAATGGAAACCCAAGCGTTTTGCCCTCAAACTGCGCGGAACGCGCAAAAGCGGCCGGATAACGGTCCATGGAAATGCCATCGCGCGCCATCAGATCATCGATTGGCATCAGCCAATGGGCGTTCGGCGGGCCCCAGCTGTCGAGGTAATTGACCACGTCGAACGTACCGTTGGCGGCGATCCCTTCGGCGTTTATCTTTTCCTGCAGCGAGCCGAACGGAATAAACGTCCACTCGGTCTTAATACCGGTGAGTGTGGTGAATTCGTCGGCGCGCAGCATCAATCCGTCGAATTGCGGGGTAACCACGCTGAGGATATTCAGTGTGGTGCCGTCGTAAGGCTTGCCTTTCGCCAGATTGTACGGCATGTCCTGCGCCGTAGCCGGCAATGGCGCCAGCAGCAGGGTCGCGAGCGCACCTCCCGCCATTAAGAGTTCTCGTCTGCGCATTTTTCCCTCCATGATGTTTTGCAATCCGGTATTTGCGCCTCGACTATAGGGCGGCCTGAATGCGCATTCAAGAAATTTCTGAATACGCATTCAGGCCACTCGCGAGGTAGCACGCTCTAATTGTGATCTTTCAACAGGTTGTTCCCGGGACGGGCAAATCTGACGTTATACCAGCGGTATTGGCTTGTTGTACACGCTGACTTGTGTATAGTGTTGATAAGACAACGGTTTTTAACCAAGCAAAGAGTCAAACGCAAAGGCCCTTGGTATTACTCTTCTTGCGGCGCCTGACGCCGGAAAGGCCATATCGGGTCATTCATCTGATCATCGCTGACATCAATTGCCGAGAATAGCCGGCAGGCGCAAGCCCTGTTCACGGGCGCATGCGATGGCTTCCCCATAACCCGCATCGGCGTGACGCCACACCCCTGACGCCGGATCGTTCCACAGAACGCGTTTTAGACGCGCCGCCGCTGCATCGGTCCCGTCGGCGCAGATCACCATGCCGGCGTGCTGACTAAAGCCCATGCCGACACCGCCACCGTGATGCAGCGAAACCCAGGTCGCCCCCGATGCGGTGTTGATCAAGGCGTTCAGCAAGGGCCAGTCGGATACCGCATCCGAGCCGTCTTTCATGGCCTCGGTTTCGCGGTTGGGCGATGCGACCGAACCGCTGTCGAGATGATCCCGGCCGATCACCACCGGCGCGGCCAGTTCACCATTTCTCACCATGTCATTGAACGCCAGGCCCAGTTTGTGGCGCACGCCCAGGCCGACCCAGCAGATGCGCGCCGGCAGGCCCTGAAAACTGATCCGCGCGCGCGCCATATCGAGCCAGTTGTGCAGATGCGCATCGTCGACGAGTTCCTTGACCCTGGCGTCGGTTTTGTAAATGTCCTGCGGATCCCCCGACAGGGCCGCCCAGCGAAACGGCCCGATGCCGCGGCAAAAAAGCGGACGAATACAGGCGGGAACGAAACCGGGGAACGCAAAGGCGTCCTGCAACCCCTCCTCCAGCGCCATCTGCCGGATGTTGTTACCGTAATCGAGGGTGGGAACGCCCGCGTTGTAAAAATCGACCATGGCGGCGACATGGACTTTCATGGAAGCCCGCGCCGCCCGCTCAACCGATTTGGGCTGGCGCTCGCGCATATGGCGCCATTGGCCCAGGGTCCAGCCCTGGGGCAGGTACCCGTTGAGAGGATCATGGGCCGAGGTCTGATCGGTCACGATGTCGGGGCGCACACCGCGTTTCGCCAGTTCGGCGAACACATCCGCCGCATTGCCCAAAAGGGCCACCGACTTTGCCTGATGCGCCCTGGTCCATCTGTCGATCATGGCCAGCGCCTCATCGAGGCTGGCGGTCGTCTCGTCGACGTATTTTGTGCGTCGCCGGAAATCGATCGACTCGGGATTGCATTCAACCGCCAGACAGCACGCCCCCGCCATGGCTGCCGCCAGGGGCTGGGCGCCCCCCATGCCGCCAAGGCCGCCGGTGAGGATCCATTTACCTTTCAGATTGCCACCATAGTGCTGACGGCCGGCCTCGGCGAATGTCTCGTAGGTGCCCTGAACGATGCCCTGGGAGCCAATATAGATCCACGAGCCGGCCGTCATCTGGCCGTACATGGCCAGCCCCTTTTTGTCGAGTTCGTTGAAATGATCCCAGGTCGCCCAATGGGGCACGAGGTTGGAGTTGGCAATCAAAACACGCGGCGCATCCGTGTGGGTGGTAATGACCGCAACGGGGCGCCCCGACTGCACGATCAGGGTCTCGTTGGCTTCCAGGTCCTTCAGGGTGGCGATCATGATATCGAAATCGGACCAGGTGCGCGCCGCCCGGCCAATGCCGCCATAGACCACCAGTTCGTGAGGGTTCTCGGCCACATCCGGATGCAGATTGTTCATCAGCATGCGCAGCGGCGCTTCCGTCTGCCAGCTTTTGGCGTTCAGCGTGGCTCCCGTGGGGGGGAAGACATCGCGCGTGTTCTTGCGATCGGACATGTTACGCTCCCTGGTTGTGTAATTTCAGCAGGTTGTCCCTGGTAAACCCATCGGGTGCAGATGGATGGCCCGGTATGGCCTTGCTGGCGGCAAGGGCGCAAGAGAGGTACCTTCCGGTTTGCCTGTCCCGGGAACAACCTGTTGAAAGATCACACCTGGTTCGTCAGTTCACCGCCGAGAACAAGCCGTTCCAGATTTTTCAATACACCCGCCAGCACAGGGCGCAGCCGCTCCGCCAGACCCGCCCGGTAATCCCACGGGCAGGCCTCGTTCATGTAGGCGCGTTGTGCCAGTTCCATCTGGATCGCATGGCGGTTTTCTTTTGGCCGCCCGTAGTGGCGGGTCGTCCAGCCGCCCTTGAACCGGCCGTTCAGCACCGTATCGAAGCCCCTGGCTGTCCGGCATGTGGCGAGGATGCCTTGTTCAATTGCAGGTGAACAGGTTACACCATCGTTTGTGCCGATGCTGAAGACAGGCAGCAGACCCTCGAATAAAAACGGAACACGGGAGCGAATCGAATGACAGTCATACAGAACCGCCACCCCGTGCAGGGCCGCGATCCGTTCCACCTCGGTCGTCAGGGCATCGTGATACGGCGCATGATAGGCGCGCTGGCGCGCGCTCACCTCGTCCGCGGACGGCGCTTGTCCGGGCGCCCAGATGTCCTCGCCATCGAAATCGGTCAGCGGGCACAGCGCGGTGGTGTTCTGTCCCGGATAGAGCGATACCCCGTCCGGGTCGCGATTGGCGTCGATGACATAGCGGTGCACGTTGGCGGTAACCACCGTCGCCCCTTCAAGCAGGCCAGCGTACAGCCGTGAAATGTGCCAATCGGTATCGGCCAGGCGCCGGCCGCGCGTGTTCAGCCGCGCCATCAGATCATCGGGCACGAACGTCCCGCCGTGGGGTTGCGCCAGCACAACGGGCCCATCGCCGGCGACAACATCGAAGACGTTCATGGCTCCAGCCCTGGCATCGTGACACCAGCCGCCTCGACCAGCGACGCCGAAGCGATCAGAGTGGACGCCTTTTCGATATCGGGCGCCAGACAGCGGTCATCGTCAAGGGGCGGAACACTCTGACGCAAGTGGCCGATGCACCGCGACAGCACCGCGCTCGTTGCGAGGGGTTGGCGAAATTCGATCCCCTGGGTCGCGCAAAGAAGCTCGATACCCAGGATATGGTGAAGATTGTCCAGCATGTGCTGCAAGCGCAACGCACCATAGGCGGCCATGGAGACATGATCTTCCTGATTGGCCGATGTTGGCGTGGAATCGATCACACACGGGCTGGCCAGATGTTTGTTCTCCGACATCAGGGCCGCGGTCGTGACCTCGGCGATCATGTAGCCGGAATTAAGGCCCGGATCAGGCGTCAGGAACGGCGGCAGATCGAACGACAGGGTCGGATCGACCATCAGCGCCACCCGCCGCTGGGCAATGGCGCCGATTTCGGCAAGCGCGAGCGCGATCATATCAGCGGCAAATCCGACCGGCTCTGCATGGAAGTTACCCCCCGATACGATCATATTCGACTGCGTGAGCACCAGCGGGTTGTCCGTTGCGGCATTGGCCTCGATGCAAAGGGTTTGCGCCGCCTGGCGCAGCACGTCCATGGCAGCGCCCGTTACCTGCGGTTGACAGCGTACGCAATAGGGGTCCTGCACCCGGGTATCGCCCTTACGGTGGCTTTCGCGGATTTCCGAACCCTCCAGCAAGGTGCGCATGGTCGCGGCGGCCTCGATCTGGCCGCGATGATTGCGCAATTGATGAATTCCCGGTTGCAGGGGCGCGGTGGACCCCATGATCGCGTCCGTGGACATGGCGGAAGTCACAAGCGCCGCTTGCGCCGCCTGCCAGGCGCCGAAGAGCCCCGACAGGGCGAAGGCTGTCGAGAACTGGGTGCCGTTGATAAACGCCAGGCCTTCCTTGGGGCCCAATTGGATCGGCGACAGCCCGGCTTTTTCCAGGGCGATCCGCCCCGGCAGGACTTCCCCGTCGAATTCCGCCATGCCCTCGCCGATGATCACGGCGGTCATGTGGGCGAGCGGCGCCAGATCGCCCGATGCGCCCACCGAACCCCGGGAGGGAATGAGCGGCGTAACCCCGCGCGCCAGCATCGCCTGAAGCAATGCGATCAGCGACCAACGCACGCCGGACGCGCCGCGCCCGAGCGAGAGGAGCTTCAGGACCATCACAAGGCGCGCATGGGCACGTGAGATCGGCGCTCCCACGCCGCAGCAATGGGACAGGACAAGATTGCGCTGAAGCACAGCGGTGTCCTCGCTGGCGATTTTAAGACTGGCGAGCTTGCCAAACCCGGTATTCACCCCGTAAACCGGCACATCGCCCCGCGCCGCCGCGGTTATCTGCGCGCACGCCTCATCGACGCCGGCGCGGCACGACGGCTCGAGCGCCACCGGCATGCTGTCCCTGAAGACCCGCGCCAGGTCGTTTAAGCTCACGGCGCCCGGCGTTAATATCAATGGGGTCATAGCTGTCCTGCGAAAATGCGCCGATGGAGCGGGTTGAATCCGATCCTGTAGCTGAGCTCCGCCGGCCGTTCCACATCCCAAACGGCGAGATCGGCGCGCATGCCCGGCGCTATGACGCCACGATCATCAAGACCAAGCGCACGGGCGGCGTTGCGTGTTACGCCTGCGAGAACCTCCTCCGGGGTCATGCGGAACAGGGTCGCCGCCATGTTCATCGCCAAAAGTACCGATGTCAGCGGCGATGAGCCGGGATTGGCATCGCTCGCCAGCGCCATAGGCACGTTGCGTTCGCGCAGCAGATCGATGGGCGGCATTTGCGTCTGGCGCAGCGTGTAATACGCGCCGGGCAGGATCACCGCCACCGAGCCCGCCACCGCCATGGCCTCGACATCCGGCACATCCGCATATTCGATGTGATCGGCCGATAGCGCCCCGTAGCCCGCCGCCAGCCTGGTGCCGCCCGAACGGGACAATTGCTCGGCATGAATTTTCACGGCAAGGCCAAGTTCCCTGGCCACGTCAAAGACGCGCGCGACCTGCTGCGGATTGAACGCAATCCCCTCGCAAAAGGCATCGACCGCATCCACAAGCCCTTCGGCGTGCGCCCGGCGAAGGGTGGGAATACAGACGTCATCGATATAGGCGTCGTCGCGGCCCGAATATTCCGGTCCAACCGCATGCGCCCCCAGGTATGTCGTCGTTATCGCAACCGGGCGCAGTTCGCCAAGACTGCGCGCGGCGCGCAACATGCGCAATTCGACCGCTTCGCAAAGCCCGTATCCCGACTTGATTTCAACGGTACTGACGCCCTCCGCTATCAATGCATCCAGCCGCGGCAGGGCCTGCGCAACCAGTTCCTTGCCGCTGGCCTGGCGCGTTGCCTCCACCGTGGAGAGGATACCGCCGCCGGCCCGCGCGACCTCCTCATAGGACGCGCCGTTCAAGCGCATTTCGAACTCCATTGCCCGATCTCCGCCAAAGACAAGATGGGTATGGCAATCGATCAGTGCCGGTGTGACCAGCCGGCCCTCCAGATCGATCCGCCCGGCGCGCGCACAGGGCGCCGGCATCTCCTGGTGTATGCCGGTCCAGACGATGCGGTCCCCCCCGAGGACAATCGTATCCGCCTTCCCAAGACCGTAAGGCGGTCCGTGAGGCGTCATTGCTGCAACCCGGCAGTTGGTCAGAATTGTATGATTCACTGGGTTTGTCGTGGCGGAGATTGAACTTGTTCGCGCGATTGTATGGCCGTAACATTGCAATGTCCATTCACAATGGAAAGAGAAACCGGATGAGCGTGTTCGCAACGCGCGCCTTTGTCGAGAATGGCTGGGCGAAAGATGTCAGGCTCGAAATGGCGCGGGGGCGGATCACGCGGGTTCTGATACAGAGCCGACCGGAGCCGGGCGATACCCGCGTCGATACGCTGCTGCCGGCCCTGTCCAACGTGCACAGCCACAGTTTTCAGCGGGCCATGGCCGGCATGACCGAGTTCCGCGCCAGGGACCGCGAAAGTTTTTGGACATGGCGGACGCTGATGTACCGGTTTCTCGATCGGCTTTCGCCGGAACAGTTCACTGCCATCGCGCAACTGGCCTTTATGGAAATGCAGCAGGCGGGGTATGCGGCGGTGGGGGAATTTCACTACGTGCATCACGCACCCGGCGGCGCGCCCTACGACGACAGGGCCGAGATGTCCGGCCGTATCATGCAGGCGGCGCAGCTAACGGGTATCGGGCTCACTCACCTGCCGGTTCTGTATACCTATGGCGACGTGGGACAAAAACCCCTGGCGGGCGGACAGTTGCGCTTTCACCATACCCTGGATGGGTTCGTCGATCTGGTGGAACTGTGCAGGCAAAAAAGCCGATCCATGCCTTTCGATACGCGCATCGGTTTTGCTGTACATTCCCTGAGGGCGACGTCACCGGCGGATTTGGCGGCGGCGCTTGCGCAGGGCGCGCAAGGCCCGATCCACATGCATATCGCCGAACAGATCGGCGAAGTGGACCGTGTAAAGGCGCAACTGGGTGCGCGGCCGGTTGAGTGGTTGCTGCAGAATGCCGATGTGAACCCGCGCTGGTGCCTGATACACGCAACCCATATGAACGGCGAGGAGACACGCGCGCTGGCACGCAGCGGCGCCGTGGCGGGGCTTTGCCCGGTAACGGAGGCTAATCTTGGCGACGGGATCTTCAACGGCGCGGACTTTCTGCGCCACAACGGCGCAATCGCCATCGGCACCGATTCCAATGTGAACATTGCGCTGACCCAGGAACTTCGCCTGCTCGAATATTCCCAGCGTCTAAAGCACAGGGAACGCAATGTGCTTGTGACGCGCGCAGGCTCCACAGGAAAGGCACTCTATGTGAACGCAGCCCGTGGCGGCGCACAGGCGCTGGGGCGCGATGCCGGTGTTCTCGCGCCGGGCAGGCTTGCCGATATGCTCGCCATCGACAGCACCATTCCCTCGCTTTGCTGCTTGCGCGATGATCAACTGCTTGATGGTCTCATCTTCGCCGCAGACGACACCGCCGTGACCGATCTGTGGTCTGCGGGCCGGCATCGGGTTCGCGGTGGAAAACATGTTGCCCGCAACAGGATCATTGCGCAATATCGCAAGGCCATGGCCGAATTGACAGCCGTGTCAGGATAGGCACAATTGCCGCTGGATGTAGTCTTTCAGCAGGTTGTCCCTGGTAAAATCCATCGGGTTCTGCTGGCCATTCATCTGATTATTGGAGGTGTTCGATTTCTCATACGCTGTCAAGGGTTTAAGAACCGCCAGAGGCGGCGCGAAGCGCCCTTGACAGCGTATGAGAAATCGAAAAAAAGCGATGATCAGATGAATGGCCCGGTATGGCCTTGCTGGCGGCGAGGGCGCAAGAGATGTGCCTTCAGACCTGCCTGTCCCGGGAACAACCTGTTGAAAGATCACAGCTGGATGTAGCCTTTCAGCAGGTTGTCCCTGATAAACCCATCGGGTTCTGCTGGCCATTCATCTGTGGCAAGGACCGCCGAACGGAGATGAATATGACGATACGCTCCCTGTATTGGTTGGCCGCGGCCGTGTTTGTCGCTGCATGCGCGAACGAAAACGCAGAGAAAGATACCGGCAAGGCGCCTGTGCGCGGCCTGAAAACCGTTCTTGTCGCGGACAACGAACGCAGCATTCTGCGGCGGTTCCCGAGTGTTTTGCAACCATCCGAATTATCGACAGTCGCCTTTAATGCAACAGGACGACTGAAAGCAATCAATTTGCGCGTCGGCCAGGTCGTGAAAAAAGGCGAGCTTCTTGCCGAACTCGACAGTGAGGCGTTCGATATTCAGATCGCCGCCGCCAGGGCGGCGGTGGCGCAGGCGCGGGTCAGCGCCGAAAACGCCGCCGCCAATCTGGCGCGACAGGAAAAACTGCTCAAAAGCGGCACCGTAACACGCGCCGTTGTGGATAGTGCGAGAACCGAGGCAACCAGCAAGGCGCAGGGACTGGTGCAGGCCGAACGCGCCCTGGACAGCGCCAACGATGCGGCGGCGAATGCCAGACTTCTGGCGCCTTTTGATGGTGTGATCAGTTCGGTACAGGGGCAATCATTTGCGATCGTGACCGCCGGCACGCCCATTGCAACGCTTTATCGCTCTGATCGGTTCGAGGTGAGCTTTACAGTAAACTACGACACCATAAACCGCCTGGCTGTTGGCAAGGCTGCCACTCTGCGCCTGGCCGATGCGCCTGAGAGGGTATTGCGCGGGGTTGTTACGGAACTGGGCGCCAGTGCCGATACCGTGGCCTCTTTCCCTGTCGTTATCACGCTGGAAGATGCGCCTGCGGATGTCAAGTCGGGGATGGCCGTGGAAGTCAATCTGGAATTTGATCTTCCCGCCGAGGCGGGGTTTACCATTCCCATCAGTGCCGCTGTGATCGAGGGGGAAATGAAGGGCCCGCGCCGCCCGACGGAACCGGTGCCGATACAGATGTTCGTCTACGACGCCGATACGCGGACAGTGAAAAAACGCCAGGTGATGATCGCCGGCGTGCGTGAGAATTCCGTATTGGTCATTTCGGGTCTGCGGGTTGGCGAGCGCGTGGCTTCGGCCGGTGTGAGCTTTCTCACCGATGGCCAGCCCGTCGTCCTTCTGGAGGATTAGAGCGTGTCAGGTCCTGGACAGGGATATTTGTCAATTCCGGCGGCCGCTGGTAAAAGGCCCCATTCACCCGATAGCCAAACAGATTCTGCGAAACGCCCATGCTGCGCCGCCTCTATGACTGGACCATAAATCTCGCCGCCCATCCCAAAGCGCCCTGGGCCCTGGCAGCAACATCCTTTGCGGAGAGTTCCTTCTTTCCCATACCGCCGGATGCGCTGTTGATCCCCATGGTGCTGGCCGAGCGCCGCAAATGGTTCTGGTACGCCACCCTTTGTACGCTCAGTTCCGTGGCAGGCGGTATTCTCGGTTATATCATCGGCTATTATCTCATTGAGAGCGTCGGCAAATGGATTATCGATCTGTACGGTTTTCATGCTCAGGCCGCATCCCTGAGCGCGCTTTACAACGAATGGGGCGCCTGGATCATTCTTGTCAAGGGTATGACGCCTATTCCCTATAAAGTGGTCACCATCGTTTCCGGCATGACGGGGTTTTCGTTCTTTCTTTTCATCGCAGTGTCCATTGTGTCGCGCGCGATGCGCTTTTATCTGGTTGCCGGGCTGATTTACTGGATTGGCGAGCCGGTTCGCCACTTCATCGAAAAGCGCCTTACCCTGGTCACAACAATCGCCGCGGCACTGCTTGTGGGCGGGTTCGTGGCCGTTAAATATCTTGTTCCGTGAGTCTACCATGATGCGGCAAACGCGTACTGATCCGGTTTCCTGTGTGCTCTGCGCCCCGATCGGCAGGGTGCAGACGTTTGCCGCTCTTTCCATCGGCGTGCTATTGCTGAGCGGCATCGCCATTGCCTGGAGTTTCGAATATGCCGGCTATATTCCCTGCGCCCTTTGCCTGACCCAGCGCCAGCCTTACTATTGGGGAATGGGGTGCGCGGCAGTTATCGTGCTGATGGCGATGCGGGCAGCGCCCCCGGTTTTGGTACGCGGATTGCTCCTGCTGCTGGGGTTGCTGATGCTCTGGGCGTGCGGCCTGGGCATCTATCACGCCGGCATCGAATGGGGCCTGTGGGCAGGCCCGCCCGGCTGCGCCGGCGCAGGCAGCGCGCCGCAGGATGCGGGAAGCCTCATGCAACAATTGCAATCGGCGCAGCTTGTGCCGTGCGATCGGGCGGCGGGACGTTTTCTGGGCCTTTCCTTTGCCGGCTGGAACGTGGCGCTGACGGCGCCGCTGGCGGGGCTTGCCTTCCTTGCCGCGCTGCGACGGCGCCCCCTGATGCGCTTCATATCAGCGCAATGAGCAGATTTACGGCTTTTTTGCAAACGCGTTCATATGAAACCGGCTCTGGGGTGCCCCGTAACGATAAGCGGCGCCCACAGGGCAGGCGCGGCGCGCCAGACACGCAGCGGCAAAACAGGCATCGCCGTTGCCGCCGCGTAAATGGCTGCGGCAGGCGGTCACATCAAGGCCGTTTGCGGAAAACGCACCCACCGGGCACGCCGTCAGGCAGGGACGCCCGGCACAACCCTCGCATGGCGAGACGGCGGTTTTGTCGGGCGCGGGTATTTCAATGGATGCCCGCACGATCAGCGCCGCGCGATAGGCGTGCCAGAGGCCGTAGCGGGGATGAACGAGCAATCCGGGGGGTGACGGGAAAACGCGCCCGGCTCGCAACGCCCATTGCTGAAACGGATAATAGGGCGGCCCTTCGAAAGGGTAAACGGCCCGTGCGTTCATTTGCGCGGCAATGGGATCAATGACGGTGCGTGTCCAGTGATCCAGGGGGTCCGGCCTCGCATACACCCCCTCATGCACCCCCTGGGTATCGGCAAAAGCCGGCCAGAACGCACCGCCCGCCGAACCGATCAATAAAAGCGTTTGCGAAGCCGGGACGGCAGACGTCTCTGTGGTCTCGGTCTCGGCATCGCCACTTTGATGAGGTGCGAGGAGGGCCTGATCGGCGGCGCTGACGGGAAATCCACCGCGCAGCCGTAATTCATGGGGCGCCAGCAGGCCGGCAAGCGTGTGGAGTAGTGTTTTGCCCATGTGTCCGCCTTGCAGTCATACGGGCACCGCCCGCTATTTGCCCGGCGCGACACAATCAGGCTTTCGTTTACGCGGCGGCGCAAACACCCATACGATTGCCCGCACTCCATACGATGCGCCCGGGAAAGCGGATTGTATTGTCCAGAACCAGATCGATCGGACCGTTCGGGATCGTATTCCCCGGCACTTCGATCATGGCGCCATTGCGGGACAGGTTTTTGATGACGCAATGGGTTGAAGCGCGACCATTATTGAAATAGAGCGTTCCTCTTTTAATTACCCGGCGTCTGCTGGTTGCACGATTTTGAATGCTGTCCGTCATAATAGTCACCCTTTTTAATACGCACAATGCCTTTGAATTTTTTGTTATTAATTTATCTCTCGCAAGCATAATACATTATTAAGGAAGGCTTTTCAGCATCAACGTTATATTAACCTTAAAAGCCGGGCGCAAGGGTGCCGCGGCACAGACCATACCATAAAACCGTCGGTTTATTGAACCTCGACAGAGCGTATGGCGAAGGTGATGCGGCCGACATAGGTCGCGACCGCGGCATATACGGGCAGATAGTAACTTCCGTCGCCAACGGAAGCGAACCAGATCTGCATATTCTTGTTTGCCGCCATATATTTCACCGATCGCTTCTGCGGCCGATGGCCGGCAATCGGCTCATAGGAAAGGCGGCAGACATAGGCGGCGCCACGAAACCCTTTTGCCGCGTATACTTGCCGGCCGGCCGGACTAAGGACCACATTGTAGCGGTATTGCCCATCGAAGATGGGAATTTTTCTATCGCAAACCTGATGCTTGCGATCCGCAGGCATAAACATGGCGCTCAAGGGATCAATGACCCCCATCAGGTGCTTTTCCTGCAAGGGAATGCGGTCCGCACGGGGTGTTTTCCTGGGCGTAACCCTAACGTTGGTAATGCGCCCCGCCGAAAGGGACATGTTGACTTCACGGTTGCTTTTTCCGCGCGTGCTGTAGGAAAACGATGTGGGCGAGGGCATACCGCCGGTAAGATTGCCCTGCGTGGAGGCCGCACCATCGACCCGTCTGACCAGTTTTGCCAGGCCTCTGGGCCGCGCCGCACCGCTGATGCGATAGGTCCCGTCATCGAAAACCATCGACACGCCGGCTTTGGCAATGGGCAATCCGGCAAGGGAAATACCGTAACTCAGCGAAATATTCTTGCCGGCAGCCGATGCCGAAACCATAAGGCCACACATTATTGCGCCTGCAAGGACGCCTGCCGCCGAATACATGCCTGACGTAAAGTGGCGCGGAAGACCGCGTTTACCGGTTTTGTTCATGATTTTGTGCCGCAAGTTCAAGGAAAGAGGTGAAGGTGAATTCGTTAGCCAGGTCAGGATGAGGACACGCTCCAGATGTGCAATTTCAACAGCTTGTCCCTGGTAAACCCATCGGGTGCTGCTGGCCATCTGCGGCAAGGACCGCAACAGGTATCGCTTCCGGTTTGCCCGTCTCAGGAACAACCTGTTGAAAGATCACATCTAGAGCGTGTCAGGTCTTAATAGAATCATTCTGACGGAGCGATTTTGTGACAAGGCCAGGCAAAGTTTCGCAGGACATAGTGGACTATTTTCAAGAGACTTTGCGCCGGCATTGGTGCAAAAGCGCTCCGTCCCTTCGGGTTTGTCGATTGGCGGGCGCCCACGCTCAAGCCGATCTCATGAGATGCGCCCACATCGCATGTCGATCGGCTCAAACGTGGGTCGCCTCGCCAATCGACAAACAGAATTGCTTCTATTAAGACCTGACACGCTCTAGGCGTTAATCGCGGCATCACTATGACGTTCCGCCGGGTGAGGCGGGACGAATTTGCCAGGCCAGGAGTCAAACGCGACGCCCCCCGGTATAATTCCCCCGTTTGCCCGGGTTGCATGCGTTTGCATATGGTGCGATGAATGCGACTATGCTATCGTGCATTTGTTGCGCAAGGATAGCAGGTGATGCGCGACACAAAACCCTCCGGCATACGCCCGAAATACAGTATACCCGGCAGTATGACCGGCGAGACAACCGGCAGTGCGACCAGCAATATTATTGGAGGCAGGCGAATGAGACGTTCAGCAGGAACCGCAAGAGTAATCGCCTTGTTGGCGGCGGCATTTATCGCGCTTGGCGGCCTGGCGCAAAAGGTCCGGGCGGAAGTCGTTGATATTACGCTTTTGCTCGTTTGCGATATTTACAAGATGGACGGGGTAAACGATCGCGGCGGCTTTGCCCGGCTGACAACGGCCGTCAAACGCGAGAAGGCACGCGGCGGCCACCTTCTGTATCTTCACGCGGGAGATACGATTTCCCCATCGCTCATGTCCGGCTTCGACAAGGGCGCCCATATTATCGATCTGACCAATATGGAACCGCCGGATGTGTTTGTTCCGGGAAATCACGAGTTCGATTTCGGCGCCGATATTTTTCGCGAACGTATGGCGGCCCTCAATTCGACCCTGCTGGCGGCCAATCTGCGCGATGAGAACGGCGCCATGCTCGCCGGTTTTGCCGATAGCAAAATGTTCGAATTCGGCGGCGTCAAGATCGGCGTGATCGGCCTGACGGCGGAAGATTCAGCGGTCAAGTCCAGCCCCGGAAACCTGCGTATCACAGGCGCCGTTGAGACGGCGGCAAAACAATCCGCCGCCTTGCGCGCCGCTGGCGCCGATATTGTCGTCGGCCTTACCCATTCGTCCTGGCCCGTCGATCAGGCCCTGATCGCCTCGCGCAGCCTTGATGTGGTCCTTTCCGGTGACGATCACGACCTGCACGTGTTTTTCGATGGCAAGGTCGCCTTCGCCGAAGCCAAGGAGGAAGCCGAATACCTCACCGCCGTTGACCTGTCCGTCGATGTGAGCGAAAAAGACGGCAAGCGCCGGGTGCGCTGGTGGCCCGGTTTTCGCATTATCGACACCACCGATGTGCCCCCGGATGCCAGTGTTCAGGCAAAAATCGATGAGCTCAAGGGTGCCCTCGACAAGGAACTCGATGTCGTTCTGGGCAAAACCACCACGCAGCTCGACAGCCGCAAGGCGTCCGTGCGCACCACCGAGACGGCGATTGGCAATCTCATTGCCGATGCCGTGCGCGAGGCGGTCGACGCCGATATCGGTCTTGCCAATGGCGGCGGTATTCGCGGCAACAAGATCTATGAGGCCGGCAGTGAATTAACCCGCAAGGACGTTCTGATCGAGTTGCCGTTTGGTAACAAGACCATCAAACTGGAAGTGACCGGCGCCGATATCTGGGCTATTCTGGAAAACGGCTTTTCCCGTGTCGAGGACGTACAGGGGCGCTTTCCCCATGTCTCGGGCATTACTGTTGAAGCCGACTTCACACGGCCTGCCGGCACACGCATCCTGTCGATCAAAAGAAACGGCGTCGAACTCGACAAGAGTGCAACCTACACCCTGGCGACCAACGACTATGTTGGCGGCGGCGGCGATGGCTATACGATGCTAAAGGGCGCCAAGCGCATTTTTTCGATTACCGATGCCAAGCTGATCGCCAACGATGTTATGGCCTATATTCGCGCCAGGGGAACGATTGCACCGAAAGTCGAGGGGCGTATTGTGGCCAAACGCTAGAGCGTGTCAGGTCTTAATAAAAACAATCGCCAAATGCTTGCCGGGCGGTAAAATACGCTCTATAAGGCTCCTCATGGTGAAATGTCACCATGGCTGGTGATTCCTTGATTCCAACATTTGCACGCAAGCCTGTGGTATGTGAGGTGCACATGTTGGAATCGAACCAGTAGAGCCTTTCAGTTCTTAAGTGAAAGGCTCTAGCGGTCCATATCCCATCTGCGCGCCCTTCGTCTATCGGTTAGGACGCCAGGTTTTCAACCTGGAAAGAGGGGTTCGACTCCCCTAGGGCGTGCCATGGATCGCACACATCCCCCCCTCCCGAGACTTGCCAAACGCCCGCGCAGAACGATAGTTGAATGGGAAAACATCCCTCGGCTTCGCCTCTGTCTGCTTTTTCCCGTTCAACGAACGACGATTTGCCGTTTTGCGCGCAACGCCTTGCAGCGCGCAACACGCATTTGCACGTAGGACAACAAATATACCCCTGATTCGTTTAATGTTTGTTCCAGATTCGTTTGATCCGTTAACATCGATCCCGTTCCACCCCAAAAGCCCTTCACCCTCAGGCAACCCTGTTCGCATCACATATGACCGGGTGCCGCCAAAGTGCATGGAACCGGCGCGCCAGGCGGCACCGGTTCCACAAGCGCGCGCCGCAAGGGCATCCCGCCAGCGTTTCGATTTGACACAGCAACGCGCCGATGGATCAAAAAATACGCCGCCGTTAACCCTGTCCCGCGGGCCTCGGGGAGCCACGAGCCGACAATCCGCCCGATCCATTTATTGATAAAGTCTGAAGACAGCCAATAAAATTCAGCTATTCCCGATTTATCACGCGCAGGCCCGAGCCGATGACGTCAGGCTGTTTGAGAAAATCCTTCCCATTCGAGGAATAATTTTCCATATTGATCGGATGATACCACGTGCCGGATCGGCATTCATTGGAACAATCCCCCTCGCGCCAGCCGCCAGACGGATCGATGCCCCAACAAAATCATAATGTTACCGCCATTCTCGGACCGACGAATACCGGCAAGACGCATCTGGCGATTGAACGGATGCTGGCCCATGAGTCCGGCATTATCGGCCTGCCCCTGCGCCTGCTGGCGCGCGAAGTGTACACGCGCATGGTCGCCAAGGCAGGCCCGGAAGCGATCGCCCTTATCACCGGCGAGGAGAAAATCGTGCCGGCGCGGGCGCGCTACTATGTGTGTACGGTCGAGGCAATGCCGCAATCCCTCGACGTCGCCTTTGTTGCCGTCGATGAAGTTCAACTGGCGGCGGACCTCGATCGCGGCCACGTATTTACCCAGCGCCTGCTCCATCTGCGCGGTAGCGCCGAAACCCTGCTTTTGGGCGCCCATACCGTGCGCCCCGTTATCGAGACGCTTTTGCCCGGCACCAGTATTCTCACGCGACCGCGGTTTTCCGATTTGCGCTACAGTGGTTCCAAAAAACTCACACGGCTGCCGGCGCGTACCGCCATCGTTGCGTTTTCGGCGCAGGATGTCTACGAGATCGCCGAATTGATCCGGCGCCAGCGCGGCGGCGCGGCGGTTGTGCTGGGCTCTTTAAGCCCGCGCACCCGTAACGCCCAGGTGGCGCTGTACCAGGCTGGCGATGTGGATTATCTGGTGGCCACCGATGCAATCGGAATGGGGCTTAATCTGGATGTCAATCACGTTGCCCTGGCCGGTTGCCGCAAGTTTGACGGGCACCAGTACCGGGCGTTGACACCGGCGGAAATGGCGCAGATCGCCGGCCGTGCCGGGCGGTTTCGGCGCGATGGCACCTTCGGTGTTACCGGCCGGCTGGAACCGTTTGATGCGCGTCTGGTGGAGGCGATCGAGAGCCACGAATTCGCGACCGTAAACATCGTTCAATGGCGCAATGACATCCTGGATTTTTCATCCCTGAAGGCGCTGCGCGCCAGCCTGGATGTGTTACCCGATCGCCAGGGCTTGACACGCACACCGCCGGGCGCCGACGTTCTGGCGGTCGACTATGCGCTTAAACATGACCGGATCGCGCCCATGGCCACCACAACGGCCGCCATCGAGCGCCTGTGGCAGGTGTGCCAGTTGCCCGACTATCGAAAGATCGCGCCAGCCAGTCATTTCGAGTTGATCGCCTCGCTCTATACGCGGCTGATGCAACACGGCGCCCTTCCCGATGACTGGCTGGCGCAACAACTGGCGTTTTCCGATAACACCGATGGCGATATCGATACAATCGCCAATCGTATCGCCCATATACGTACCTGGACGTTTGCCGCCAACCGGCCCGACTGGCTGGAAGATGCAAAACACTGGCAGGAACGCACCCGCGCTATCGAAGACAAGCTCTCCGATGCCCTGCACGCGCGTCTCATGCAGCGTTTTGTCGACAAGCGCACCAGCGTGCTAATGAAACATCTGCGCGAGAACGAAACCCTGTCCGCGGATGTCAACGATGCTGGTGATATCTGGGTCGAGGGGCACGGGGTAGGCCGCATGAACGGCTTTTGCTTTTCTCCCCGGAAGACGGCGCCGGGGCTGGATGCAAAACTTGTTCGCGCCGCAGCCCAGCGCATTGTCGCGCGCGAGATTCAAATCCGTGCAGAAAAACTCTCCCGCGCCGGCGATGGCGCCTTTGCCCTTGAACCGTCATGCCGGATTATCTGGGATGGCGCCCATGTGGCGCAGTTGCAAAAGGGCGCCGAGCCGCTCTCGCCGCAGATTGCGATCGTGGCCGATGAGCATTTGAGCGGCCATCCGCGCCAGATCGTCCAGGACCGCCTTGCGCGCTGGATAAACGATCATCTGCGCCATATCCTGTTTCCATTGTTTGCGCTGGGGGAGGCCGATGATCTTGAGGCGTCCGTACGCGGCCTGGCGTTTCGCCTTGTCGAGGCGTATGGCGTCATCGAGCGGCGCCCGGTCGCCGCCCAGGTGCGGGCTATCAACCAGAGCCAGCGGGCGTTGTTGCGCAAAAAGGGCGTACGCTTTGGCGCCTATCATATATACATTCCGCAGCTTCTTCGCCCGCAGCCGCGGGCGCTGCTGATGCAGCTTTATCTGCTCTCAAATCCGCAAACCGATGGCGAAACGGCACGGGTGTTGTTGAAACTGGTGTCTTCGGGGCGCACATCGCTGCCCATCGAAGCGATTGTCAGCCCCGAATTATACGGGCTGGCCGGTTTTCGTGTTTGCGGCAAGCTGGCGGTCCGGGTGGATATTCTGGAGCGCCTGGCCGATCTTATCCGCCCGGCCATCGCGTGGCGCGGGGCGGCGGATACCATGCAGACACAGCAACCGGCCCCTGTAGATTCGCCACCCGAGGCCCCGGCTGCCGCAAAGACCGAAATGCCGCCGGGGGCTGCGGCGGGGAACGGTTTTGTCGTCTCGCCGGAGATGATTTCCCTGCTGGGCTGCTCCCGTGAGGAAATGGCGTCGGTTCTTGGCGTATTGGGCTATTGCGTGCAATGCGTGCCTGCTACCGCTGGCGAGGAGGGCCTTTTTCCCGGTGCGGACGGCGATGAGACGCAACTCCAGTCCGTTGAAATCTGGCGGCGGCGTTCAGACGCGCGCAAAAAGCACAACCGGGAAAGGACGAGCGCGACGCCACCGGGACCGTCGCGCAAGGCAAAACCGAAACATGGCCATGCCCAGCGTACCGCGGCTTTAAAACAGGGAGCGCCGCCCCGGGCGCGAAGGGTGCGAAGGGGGGCAAAGGTTCCGGACCCCGATAGTCCGTTTGCGGCGCTGGCGGTCTTAAAGAAGGGCGCGGGCAAGAACAAGGCGCCAAAGACAAACACCTGATGAGCACTATTCGTTCTTCGGCGCGTGTGGACAAATGGCTTTGGCACGCGCGCATCGTTAAATCGCGCAGTCTGGCCAGCCAGCTTGTGCGCGCCGGCAAGGTTCGCATCAATCGCACCCGGATCAGCAGCGCCGCCAAGCCTGTTCGGGCGGGTGATACATTGACGATCTCGCTGCGCGGCAATGTGCGGGTATTGCATGTTCTGGCTTTAGGCGTCCGACGGGGTCCGGCGCGCGAGGCGCAGCGCCTTTACGAGGAGAGAAGTCCGGTGCGACGCTCACAGGACGGCGCTCGCGAGATAAGACGCGATGCCGGCACGCGCCGTCCGACAAAGAAAGAGCGGCGGCAGATCATGGCGCTTATGCGCAACAGGACGTAGTTGAATGGGAAAATTAGACCGAGGCGAAGCCGAGGGACTTTTTACATTCAACTCAGAAGTGCTGTCGAGGAAAGTTCCGTCTCGCTATCAGCGGCACGGTCTCCGCAATGAGTCCGGCCAGACCCTCTAGAGCGTGTCAGGTTTTAATAGAACCATTCTGACGGAGCGATTTTGCGACAAGATGGGCCTTAAGTCTCGCAGGATATAGTGGGGCTATTTTCAAGAGACTTAAGGTTCATATTGGTGCAAAAGCGCCCGTCCCTTCGGGTTTGCCGATTGGCGGACGTCCACGCCCAAGCCGCTCTCGAGAGATGGGTAAACATCGCTCTTCGATCGCCTTGGGCGTGGTCCGCCTCGCCAATCGAGAAACGAAAATTGATTCTATTAAGACCTGACACGCTCTAGGTCCTCGACGCACTGTTCTTCGGCCAGGTTCATTTCGATCCCCATAGACAAGACAGCGGCGCCGCGAACATGTTTTCCCCGAAGGGAACCACCTGATCATGATCATAAAGTACGAGACCCTGGACGAATTTGTCTCCGCACGCGGCCGCAAGCCTGCGGATTCCGGCGAAATCTCCTCCGTTCACCGTCGCTGAAGACTTTACCTCGATCCCGACGACCTCGCCTCGTCGGTTCTCCAATACAATGTCGACCTCGTTCCTGTCCTTGTCGCGATAGTGGGAGAAGGAGCAACGCTGCTCGCTCCAGGCCGCCATCTTACTGAGTTCACTGAACACGAAGGTCTCCAGGATCGGGCCAAACCTGGTCTTATCCTTTTGAATCACATCAGGGGTGATATCGCGCATGGCGGCGAGAAGGCCGGCATCCAGGAAATGAAGTTTTGGTGACCTGGTCAGACGCTTGAGCCTGTTCGTAAACCAGGGCTGCAGGGTGTGAACCAGGTACAGGCTCTCGAACACGCCGATATACTTTTGTGTCGTTACATGATTGAGATCGACGATCGCTCCGATCCCTGAGTTATTGACAAGCTGCCCGGCGTGTTCAGCGACCACGTTAAACAGTTTTGGCATGATAGCAAGCTGCTCGACTTGCGCAACGTCACGGACATCACGCTCTATGATTGCGTCCAGATACCCGTGATACCAGTCCTGTTTGCGGGACCATTTCCTCCGATCGAGAGCTTCGGGGTATCCCCCCGAAAGAACGACTTCGACCAGGTCGTCATCGACGATCATGTGATCCGTCACCGGTTTCTCCTCCGCAAAGGCCCGATCAATGAAGTTCGACATCTCTCCGCGTATCTCGGCTTGGCTGAGGGGCAGGAGACGAACGACTTCCATGCGCCCGGCAAGTGAGTCGGCAACCTTTGGGATCGTCATGAGATTGGCCGACCCGGTCAGGAGAAAACGCCCTGGCGTTTTGTCGTTGTCTACCGCGGTTTTGATCGATAGGAGCAGGTCTGGTGCACGTTGAATCTCATCAATGACAGCCTTGTCGAGGCCGCGCAGGAAACCGACAGGATCATCCGTCGCGGATTGCAGGATAGTGGCATCGTCGAGGCTTAGGTAAGGGAAGTCCTTCGAAGCGAACTCGGTGACGAGCGTTGTCTTCCCCGATTGTCGGGGGCCGGAAATGAAGACCACCCGCGTGTCGGATAGCGCGTCTTTCACTTTTGATTTTGCGAATCTCGGATACATTTCTGCGGCTATTCCTCTCGACCAACTGAAAGTATCACCCCGACCATTTGAAAGTCAAATTCCGACTATTTGAAATTTAACCTCCGTCCAGTTGAAAATCAGAAGTGCTGTCGAGAAAAGCTCCGTCTCGCGATCAGCGGCAAGGTATCCGCAATGAGTCCGACCAGACCCTCTAGAGCGTGTCAGGTCTTAATAGAAGCAATTCTGTTTCCCGATTGGCGAGGCGATACCCACGCCCAAGGCGATCGAAGAGCGATGGCGACCCATCTCTCGAGAGCGGCTTGGGCGTGGGCGTCCGCCAATCGACAAACCCGAAGGGACGGGCGCTTTTGCACCAATATGAACCTTAAGTCTCTTGAAAATAGCCCCACTATATCCTGCGAGACTTAAGGTTCATCTTGGTGCAAAATCGCTCCGTCAGAATGATCCTATTAAGACCTGACACGCTCTAGCGCAAAAATCCGACAATATCCTTTACCTCATCAATGGTCTTACGGGCGATTTTGCCCGCCCGCTCGGCGCCTGCGCGCAATACCGCGTCAATGGCGTCCGGCGCGGCCATCAACCGGTTAATCCTGCGCGTCAGCGGCGATAGTTTATCCACCGCCAGATCGGCCAGCGCCGGCTTAAAGACAGAAAACTGCGCCCCGCCATGAAGCCGCAACACCTCCGCCTGGGTCATATCCGCAAGCCCGGCGTAGATCTCCACCAGATTGGCCGCCTCCGGACGGCCCTCAAGGCCCTTTGGTTCCGATGGCAGGGCATGGGCATCGGTGCGGGCCCTGCGGATCTTCCTGGCGATCGCATCCGTATCATCGCGCAACGTGATACGCGAATAGTCGGAGGCGTCGGACTTGGACATCTTTTTCCTGCCGTCGCGTAATGACATCACCCGGATGGCCGGACCCGATATCAACGGTTCCGGCAAAGGAAAATAGCCATCGCCAAACCCCGCCGCACGAATCGAATGAGAAAAGTCATTGTTGAACTTCTGTGCAATATCGCGCATCAGCTCCAGATGTTGCTTCTGGTCCTCCCCCACGGGTACCGCCTGCGCCAGATAAAGCAGGACGTCGGCTGCCATTAATGTGGGATAGGAAAATAATCCTACCGAGGCCTTTTCCTTATCCTGTCCCGCCTTATCCTTGAATTGCGTCATGCGATTCAGCCAGCCCATCCGCGCCACGCAGTTGAATATCCAGGCCAGTTCCGCGTGTTGGGGCACGCGTGACTGATTGAATACAATATGCTCGCCGGCATCGATCCCGGCCGCAAGATAGGCGGCCGCCACCTCGCGCGTATTCGGCGCCAGAACCGAGGGCTCCTGCCACTGGGTAATGGCGTGCATATCGACCACGCAGTAAATGCAGCGATAATCGCGTTGCAACGGCACAAAGCGTTTGATGGCGCCCAGATAGTTGCCAAGATGCAGATTGCCGGTGGACTGAATACCGGAAAAGATAATGGGCTTGTTGTGTGTCATGGGCGGAAGTTATCGTATCAGGCGAGAGATATTCGGTTTAGAGCGTGTCAGGTCTTAATAGAAGCAATTCTGTTTCTATTAAGACCTGACACGCTCTATCACAGGGGTTATGGCCAGTTGCACCGCCGAAAGCAAGGACTATACCAGCGGTATTGGCATTTTGTACGCGCCGACTTGTGTGTCGTGCTGACAAGACAACGGTTTTAATCTGCGTCAGGAGTCACACGCAATGCCCCTTGTATACCAGCGGTATTGGCGTTTTGTACACGCTGACGTGTGTGTCGCGCTGACAAGACAACGGTTTTAATCTGCGTCAGGAGTCACACGCAACGCCCCTTGTATACCAGCGGTATTGGCGTTTTGTACACGCTGACTTGTGTGTTGTGCTGACAAGACAACGGTTGTAATCTGCGTCAGGAGTCACACGCAACGCCCCTTGTATACCAGCGGTATTGGCGTTTTGTACACGCTGACGTGTGTGTCGTGCTGATAGGACAACGGTTTTAATCTGCGTCAGGAGTCACACGCAACGCCCCTTGTATACCAGCGGTATTGGCGTTTTGTACGCGCTGACGTGTGTGTCGTGCTGACAAGACAACGGTTGTAAACCGGGTCAGAAGCCAAACGCAACAACGCCCCTTGTATACCAGCGGTATTGGCGTTTTGTACGCGCTGACGTGTGTATCGTGCTGACAAGACAACGGTTGTAAACCGGGTCAGAAGTCAAACGTAAGGCCTCCGGTATTATTCGCGCCGCATCATGCGCTTTATCTCGCCGATGCGAAGCGCTCCGCTGACGTGCATAAGACCGAAATACAGGGCGCTGCCGGCGACAACCAGAACGATCAGACAAGCCAGTCGGACGGTAAAGTCGTCTTGCATGATGGTGCGCAAGACATACGCGTCGCCCAGGTAGAGGGCCAGCGCCATGAAAGCGGCGCTGACGACAGCCATGACAATACGATAGACCCCGCCTGGCGCAAACCGCCACTGGCCCCTTCGATACAGTGTAAGGAACAAAAGCGCCGCATTGATCCAGGCGGCGATACTGGTTGCCAGGGCGATGCCAACGGTGGCCAGATAGGGAAACATCAACAGACTGCCCCCAACGTTGACGAGCAGACTGATGGCGGCAAAATACATGGGCGTTTTCATATCCAGCCGGGCGAAGAACCCCGGCGAGAATACCTTGATCAGCACAAAGGCGGGCAAGCCAACGGCGAAGGCGTTAAGGGCGTTGGCTGTCTCTTGCGTAACATCAGCACCAAAGGCGCCGCGCTGAAACAGTACATTGACAATCACCGCCGGAATTGTTGCCAGGGCAAAGGCTGCCGGCAGGCTCAGCACCAGGGAGAAGTCGAGGGCCTGGTTCTGCGTGCGCATTGCGCGGCTGGTGTTGCCGGCGCGCAGGAGCCGGGCCAGTTCCGGCAGCAGAACCACCCCCACCGCAATGCCGATGATGCCCAATGGCAACTGATAAATGCGATCGGCATAATAGAGGACAGAAATCGCGCCCGCCTGAACACTGGCGATGATCTGCCCGACAAAGATATTGATCTGCGTGATGCCGCCGGTGATGGCCGCAGGCAGGGCCAGAACGAGCAGTTTTTTCACGTCCGGCGTCAGTTTTGGCCGCACCAGACGCAGGCGAAAGCCTATTCTGCGGCAGGCAAGGAACAACAGCGCCAGTTGCGCCAGACCGGCGCAGAACACCCCCCAGGCCAGCATTACGCCGGTGACAGGTGCATTGGCGGCATTTATCAGGTAAAGGCCGGTCAGCACCGCAACCAGGATGACGTTCAGCAATACCGGTGCAAAAGCGGCCGCGAAATAGCGATGATGAGAGTTCAGCACGCCGCTCAGCATGGCCACCAGGGACATACACAACAGATAGGGGAAGGTTATGCGGCCAAGGCTGACGGCAAGATCGAACTTGACGGCATTCGCGGCAAATCCGGGCGCTGAAAGATACACGAAAACGGGCATGAAAATTTCAAACAGCGCGGTAAGGAACAGGAGAACGATCAGCAGGACGACGAACACTTCGCGGGCGAAATGGCCGGCCGCGGCGGCCCCCTTACGCTCGAGGCGGCGGGCATAAAGGGGCACGAAAGCGGTATTGAAGGCGCCTTCGGCAAACAGGCGGCGAAACAGATTGGGCAGGCGAAACGCGGCAATATACGCATCCGCCACAAGGCCCTTGCCGAGCAGGGCGCCGATCATCACATCGCGCACAAAGCCGAGCACCCGGCTTGCCAGAGTTGCCCCGCCGACGGTCGAGAAATGCCGTAACAGGCTCATGCGCGGCGTCCTCTACTGGTGTGTTCCATGAATGATACCGGGTTAATCATGAAGAAAGGTGCTTCGCCACGCTCAGGATACTTTTCCTCATTTGAAACAATGAGAAAACGAAGATCAAGCAGGCGCGGCGTTTTGTTTCGCCTGGGCTTAGATGTGATCCTTCAACAGGTTGTTCCTGATAATACCAGCGGCATTGGCGTTTTGTACACGCTGACTTGTGTATCGTGCTGATAAGACAACGGTTTTAAACCGGGTCAGGAGTCAAACGCGAAGCCCCTTGGTATAAACCCATCGGGTGCAGGTGGCCATTTATCTGATCATTAGAGGTGTTCGATTTATCCAGCGTTGTCAAGGGCGCTTCGCGCCGCCCCTGGCGGTTCTTAAACCCTTGACAGCGCATGAGAAATCGAACACCTCTAATGATCAGATAAATGGCCACCTGCACCCGATGGGTTTACCAGGGACAACCTGTTGTGGTTACGCAGCCAGGCAACAAAAACTAGAGCGTATCAGGTTTTAATAGAACCATTCTGACGGAGCGATTTTGCGACAAGATGGGCCTTAAGTCTCGCAGGATATAGTGGGGCTATTTTCAAGAGACTTAAGGTCCATATTAGATCAGCTTGGCGTTAGCTGTACCCATTTGCCAGGGGTAAAGCTAACGCCATAAAGCTGATCGCCCTGAAATCTATAGCAAAAGCGCTCCGTCCCTTCGGGTTTGTCGATTGGCGGACGTCCACGCCCAAGCCGCTCTCGAGAGATGGATAAACGTCACTCTTCGATCGCCTTGGGCGTGGTTCGCCTCGCCAATCGAGAAACAGAATTGATTCTATTAAGACCTGACACGCTCTAAAGGCCCGTGCGGGTGGAATGTATGGATAAAATCTGCCGCATTGCCATTACCGGACCGGAATCAAGCGGCAAAACCACCCTGACGCGCGCCCTCGCGAAACATTACCACACAGTCCGGGTGGCGGAATATGCGCGCCAGTATCTGACCGGCCTGAAACGCGCCTACAATAAAGCCGATTTGTGGGAAATCGCGCGCGGGCAATTGCGTCTTGAGGCGAAAATGCAGGCGCGGGCGCGGCGTTTTCTCTTCTGCGATACCGATCTGACGGTAATCCGGATTTGGAGCGAGGTGCGCTTTGGCAATTGCGAGGAGCGCATTCTGAAACTCCTTAACGACACCCCCTACGATCTCACCTTTCTCACCGATGTCAACATCCCCTGGCAATTCGATCCCTTGCGCGAACACCCCGATGAGCGCACCGCGCTGTTTGCCCGCTATCGGGCCGAACTGGAGCGGCGCAAGTGTCTCTATCACATTGTGCGCGGCACCCCGACCGAGCGCCTCGACACCGCCATCGCCATCATCGATACGCACGCATCAGCGTTGCTCGATGGCAGCACTTAAGCGCCGGCGAATCGCGGCGCGCTTGCTCGCATGGGTGATTTTGTTGCCGGTCAAATCCAGAACATAAAACACATCCACCGCGTGTTCCCCGTAAGTCGAAATATGCGCCGAGGCGATGTTGAGCTTGAGATCCGACAACGCGCTGGTCAGATCATACAGCAATCCCGTCCGATCAAGCCCGTGGGTTTCAATAACCGTATAGGCCTGAGACCATGAATTGTTGACAATGACTTCCGTCTGCCGGGTAAAAGCCTTTAGACGGGCATTTTCCGTGGTCTTTTTCTTCAGCGTTTCGGCCGGGTTGATCTCACCCGCCAGAATGCGCTCAATGGTCCTGACAATCCGCGCCGCGCGCGCCCTTTCATCGGCATCACTATTGCTGCCGCGCGAGACGGATATCGTATCCAGCGCCCATCCCCGGCGCGTCGTGAATACGCTCGCATCGGCGATATTGGCGCCGGCCAGGGTACACGCGCCGGCGATGGCGCATAACAAACGCGGAGAATCGGGCGCATACAGGGTGATCGCGGTGATCTCCTCAAAGGCGCGCGGTTCGACGTCGCAGACAAGACGGGCGCGCTCCTTTCTGGCGCGCCGCATCAGATTGGCGTTCCTGAACTGGCGCTGGGGATCGGTCTTGATCCAATAGGCATCCTGATGGGCGCGCAGATGGCGATCGCGGGCCGCCTTTGGCCAGTCGTGCAGGCGCGCCGCCAGCGCCTGTCTGGCGCTCTCGATACGCTCGCCACGGGTGAGCACCGAATACCCCCCCGACAAGACCGGCTCGGTCTCATAATACAGGGTACGCAACAGCTCTCCCTTCCAGCCGGTCCAGGTGCCCGGCCCGACGGCGCGAATATCGACCACCGTAAGAATGAGCAGCAGTTTCAGCCGCTCCAGACTGCGCACGGTCCCGGCGAAGTCGATGATCGTCTGCGCATCCGACAGATCGCGGGTCTGGGCGATCGTGCTCATCAACAGATGATGCTCGACAAGCCAGACGACGGTCCCGGTTTCGGAGGGGCTCAACCCCAGACGCGGGCACAGATCGCGCGCCACACGCGCCCCGGCGATGGCGTGATCCTCTCCCCTTCCCTTGGCGATATCGTGCAGAAACACGGCGACGAACAGGGCGCGGCGGTTCTGCCGGCTGATTTTCGGAAAAATTTCGTGAGAGAGCGGATGGTCGGCGGCCAGTTTGCCCTCGGCGATACGGGCGAGAAATCCGATGGCGCGCAGCAGATGTTCATCAACCGTGTAGTGATGATACATGGAAAACTGCATCAGGGCGACAATATGGCCAAAGGCGGGAACAAACCTGCCCAGTACGCCGGTCTCGTTCATCAGCCGCAACACCTGTTCCGGCGAGCGGCTGTGGGCAAGAATATCCATAAACAGGGCGTTGGCATCGGGATTGTTGCGCAACGGCGTATCGATAAGCTGCAAGGAATGGCGCATCAGGCGCAGCGTATCGGGATGCAGCGCCAGGTTGCCCTTTGCGGCGATATGGAAGATGCGCACAAGATTGACCGGATCGCGTTCAAAGGCGTGCGCATCGGCCACCGCGAGGCGACCGTTTTGCACGTGAAAGTCCTTTTGCCCCGAAAGGCGGGTGCGCCTGCGGATACGCGTCAGAAAGCGGTCCAGCATGGGGGCCTTCTTGACGTGGCGCATTTCCAGCCCGGCGCAGACAATACGCGTCAGATCGCCTACGTCCTTGGCGATGAGAAAGTACTGTTTCATGAACCGCTCTGCTGCTTTCAGGTGATCCTGTTCATCGAACCCGAGGCGTTCGGCGAGCGCCTGCTGGGTTTCGAAATCGAGGCGCTCGACGGCGCGGCCGCGATAGAAATGCAAATGGCACCGCACCCGCCACAGGAAGTCCTCACACGTCTCGAAGCGGCGCAATTCGGCGCGGCTGAAAACTTTCTTGACAACAAGTTCGGCGGGCCGGGTAAAGCGATAGAAGTATTTCGTGATCCAGAACAGCGATTGCAAGTCACGCAGGCCTCCCTTGCTGTTCTTGATATTCGGCTCGACGAGGTAGCGCGATTCGCCCTCGCGCAGATGGCGCGTATCGCGTTCGGCGAGTTTGGCCTCGACGAATTCGGCGCCGCTTTCGCTGAACACTTCCCCGTCGAGGCGGCGCGTCAATTCATCGAACAGCGCCCGCTCGCCCCACACCAGGCGCGCATCCAGAACACTGGTACGGATGGTCATATCGCGTGTTGCGGCGCGGATACATTCGTCGATATTGCGCACTGCCTGGCCGACATTGAGGCGCAGGTCCCAAAGCATATAGAGAATGAACTCAATGACGCTTTCGCACCAGGCGGTCTGTTTGTGGGGAAGCAGGAACAACAGATCCACATCGGAATGGGGTGCCATTGTCGCCCGTCCATAGCCCCCCACGGCGACGATGGCGATGTGTTCCGATACAGATGGATTCTGCGCCTGATACACATACTGAACGGCAAATTCGAAAAGCGCCGTGATGATCGTATCCTGCAATTGTGACAGGCGCCGTGCGCAGCCAAGGCCGCTGCCATCTGCGCGCAACTGCGCCTCGATACGGGCGCGTTCGTGGTGCAGCAATCGGGTCAGATGGTTCAGGATATCGTTGCGCAGGCGAGGATCGCCGCCGTCGCGGTTTTTTATCAGGGCGGCCAGTTCGGCCCCCAGCGCTGCGGCATTGATGGAGGTGAACGCGCGGTCCGTTTGTTTTGTTAACGAGGGATTGCGTGTCACGTCAGGTTCGTTTTGTTGAATGTGAAAAAGCCCCCCGGCTTCGCCCCGGTCTGTTTTTTCCCGGTAAAACTATGAGGGTTCCCTGTCTTCAAGATACTGTTTCTTCAATTCATACAGCACACTTAACGCATCACGCGGCGAGAGTTCGTCGGGATTGATGGTGCGAAGTGTTTCCAGGCACCTGCTATCCCTTGCCGGCGCTTGCGGGGCCGCGGCCGGAGCGGCAAACAACGGCAGGTCGTCGATCAGCTGGCTGGCCGGCTGCCGTTCGGTATTTTCCAGTTGCGCCAGAACCTGGCCGGCGCGGGCGATAACCGGCGCCGGCAGTCCGGCCAGGCGCGCCACCTGGATACCGTAGGAGCGATCCGCCGCACCGGGAACGATTTCGTGCAGGAACACCACCTCGCCCTTCCACTCGCGCACGCTGACGGTGACGTTTTTCAACCGCCTCAGCTTTTTCGCCAGCGCCGTCATTTCGTGATAATGGGTGGCGAAAAGCGCGCGGCATCTGTTGGTTTGGTGCAAATGCTCGATCGTCGCCCAGGCAATGGAAAGGCCGTCATAGGTGGCGGTGCCGCGGCCGATTTCGTCGAGAATGACGAACGCCCGGGCGCCCGCCCGGTTAAGAATGGCGGCCGTCTCGATCATCTCGACCATGAAGGTGGAACGGCCGCGCGCCAGATCATCGGCCGCCCCGACGCGGCTGAACACCTGATCCACAACGCCGATATGGGCCGAGGCGGCCGGCACATAGCCGCCCATTTGGGCAAGGATGGCGATCAGCGCGTTCTGGCGCAGGAACGTCGACTTGCCGGCCATATTGGGGCCGGTCACCAGCCAGATACAGCCCTTCTGGCTGTTTGCGGGCGGGCCGAGATCGCAGTCGTTGGCGACAAAGGGCTTGCCGTCCGGCGCGTTCTGCGCCTGCTCGACCACCGCGTGGCGGCCGCCGCGAATATCAAACGCCAGGCTGTCGTCGACGACGGGGCGGCAGTAATTCTGCTCTCTGGCAAGGGCGGCGTGGCTGGCGCTGACGTCCAGCGCCGCAAGTGCCCGGGCGGCGCGTTTAACGGCCGCGCTGCGGTCCATGACAAGGGCGGCGAGGTTCTCGAATACCTGCGCTTCGATGGCAGCGGCGCGATCGGAAGCCGACGCGATTTTGCTTTCCAGTTCTCCCAGTTCGAGGGTCGAGAAACGTATCGCATTGGCCAGGGTCTGGCGATGAATAAACGTCTCGTTGGCCGGTGGCCCCATGAGCGTTTCCCCATGGGCGGTGCCGGTTTCGACAAAATAGCCCAGAACATTGTTATGGCGCACCTTGATGGACTTGATCCGCGTCATGGCGGCGTATTTGGCCTGCAGGGAGGCGATGACGCGGCGGCTTTCGTCGCGCAGGGTGCGCGCCTCGTCAAGATCGGCGCGGTAGCCATCGCGGACAAATCCGGCATCGCGGCGCGATGGTGGCAGATCATCGGCCAGCGCCGCCTTCAGCGTATCGTGCAGGGTCCCGTCGATGGCGCACAGATCGGTTTTCATGGCCACGACCGGTGCCGGCATGGTACCGCTATTGTCGTCAAAAAGATGCACCAGTTCGCGCGCCACGCCGATGCCGCGCAGAATGCCTCCCAGATCGCGCGGCCCGCCGCGATCCAGGGACAGGCGCGCCAGGGCCCGCGACATATCGGGCGCCTGTTTCAGACAGGCGCGAACGGTCTCATGAATACGCTCATTGGCGACAAGCCATTGCACGCAATCAAGGCGGGCGTTAATCGCCGGCACGTGCGTCAGCGGGCTGGCCAGATGCGCTCCCAGCGTGCGCGCCCCGGCGGCACTTACGGTGCGATCGATAGCGTGCAAAAACGCGCCGCGTCGCTCGCCGCTGAGGGTGCGGCCGAGTTCGAGATTGCGCCGGCTTGCTGCGTCAATGGCCAGAACCGTTCGTTGCGTTTCCCGCCGCGGCAGGTTCAACGCCGGCCTGGCGCCTATCTGGGTGCGTTCGATATAGCGGATCGCGCCCGCTGTTGCCGCCAGTTCGGCACGCGAGAAATCTTCCAGCGTGTCGATGGATTCGATCCCGTAGAAAGCGTGGATATGTTTGTCCGCCAGGCTTGAATCGAATACCGCGTCCGGCTGTACCGTGATCGTCGTATCGAGATCCTCCCAAAGGCGTTGCAGGCGGGGATCATCGATCAGGGCGCGGGCGGCGATCACTTCACGCGGCTCGATACGGGCCAGCGCCGCCCCGAGCGTATCGCGGCCCGCAAGGGCGACGCGGAACTCGCCCGTCGATATATCCACCCACGCCACACCGTATTGTCCCGTGTCCCCGTCGCCACCGGTGCGCGCCAGGGCGGCAAAATAGTTTGCCGCGCCAGGCTCCAGCAGCGCCTCCTCGGTGAGTGTTCCCGCGGTGACGAGCCGTACCACATCGCGTTTGACAACCGATTTGGGACCGCGCTTTTTTGCCTCGCGCGGGTCCTCAAGCTGCTCGCACACCGCGACGCGAAAGCCAAGGGCGATCAGCTTGTGCAGATATTCGTCCGCCGAATGCGCCGGCACGCCGCACATGGGAATGTCATCGCCCTGATGTTTGCCGCGCTTTGTCAGGGCAATGCCGAGGGCGCGCGATGCCTGTTCGGCATCGTGAAAAAACAACTCGTAAAAGTCGCCCATGCGAAAAAAAAGCAAAACGTCCGGATTGGCCGCCTTGATTTCGAAATACTGCTGCATCATCGGCGTTGTGTTCGCCGGTCCCGCGGACGCCTTTCTGGATGGTGCCAACCCGGAAAATTCCTGTAGCGGTGCCTTCATGTTAATTGCACTCATTTACCAGCAAGTATCAACAAATATGAACAGGTATCAACACGTATCAGCACGGCCGCCGGCGTGCCAGGGGGTCCTGGATTCCAACAGGGCCGGCAAGCCCGCGGCTGGAACGTGTCATGTCTTAATCGAACCACTAGAGCGTGTCAGGTCTTGATAGAAGCAATTCTGTTTCTATTAAGACCTGACACGTTCCAGGAGGCCATACCGGGCCATCCATCTGATCATCTCTTTTGTTTTATTTCACCAGTTGTGTAGTTTCAACAGGTTGTTCCCGGGACGGGCAAACCGGAAGGTACATCTCTTGCGCCCCTGCCGCCAGCAAGGCCATACCGGGCCATTTACCTGATCATCGCTTTTTTTCGATTTATCCTGCGTTGTCAAGGGTTTAAGAACCGCCAGAGGCGGCGCGAAGCACCCTTGACAACGCTGGAGAAATCGAACACCTCCAATGATCAGGTGAATGGCCCCCTGTACCCGATGGGTTTATCATGGACAACCTGTTGAAATTACACAACCAGAGCGTGTCAGGTCTTAATAGAAGCAATTTTCGTTTCCCGATTGGCGAGGCGATACCCAGGCTCAAGGCGATCGAAGAGCGATGGCGACCCATCTCTCGAGAGCGGCCTGGGTGTGGGCGTCCGCCAATCGGCAAACCCGAAGGGACGGGCGCTTTTGCTATAGATTTCAGGGCGATCAGCTTTATGCGTTTCGCACTACCCTTGGCAAAATAGGTACAGCTAACGCCAGGCTGATCTAATATGAACCTTAAGTCTCTTGAAAATAGCTCCACTATATCCTGCGAGACCTAATACCAAGGGGCTTCGCGTTTGACTCCTGACCCGGTTTAAAACCGTTGTCTTATCAGCACGATACACAAGTCAGCGTGTACAAAACGCCAATACCGCTGGTATAAGGCCCATCTTGCCGCAAAATCGCTCCGTCAAAATGATTCACTTAGAGCGTGTCAGGTGATCAGATGAATGGCCCCCTGCACCCGATGGTTTTTTCGAAAACAACCTGTTGAAAGATCACATCTCAGGGATAAAGCCGCGTCGATCTCCAGGCCCCGTCGCGGGCGGATCGACTGAACAAAATACGATCGTGCAAGCGAAACGCCCGGTTCCGCCAGAATTCAATGGAAAACGGCACCAGACGCAGCCCCGACCAATAAGAAGGCCGGGGAATATCGCCGACAGCATATCTGGCGCTGAACCTCGCAACCGCCCTCTCCAGCGCCAGGCGACTTTCCAGCGGCCGCGATTGCTTGCTCGCCCAGGCGCCAATGCGGCTGCCGCGCGGCCGCGAGGCATAATAGGCGTCGGCCTGCGCATCGCCGACACGCTCAATAACGCCGCGAATACGCACCTGGCGACGGATCGACTTCCAGTGAAAACACATGGCCGCCTTTTTATGCGCCAGCAACTCGATACCCTTGGTGCTCTCGAAATTGGTGTAAAAGACAAATCCGGCCTCATCGACACCTTTCAGCAACACCATGCGCACGTTCGGCATGCCATCGCCATCGACGCTCGCCAGCGCCACCGCATTGGGATCGTTGATTTCCTTTTCCGTCGCAAGACCCAGCCATTGTTCAAACGTGGCGACGGGATCATCCCTAACAACAGCAATGGGCGCGTCGTCCTGAGACGTATCCGTCCTTGTCATTGCGGTATTTCTCCGTGTGAACGCCTTTGCGCCGATGTGCCGTCCGGCCCGCGAGGAGCCGCAGCACGCGCCAGCCGGTCGTTAATCGCCTCGCCCAGACCCCGCATCGGAACAGGCGCCACTGCAATCGTTCGCGCGCCACTGCAATCCAGAACACGCAGCATGGCAAACAGATTAGCCGCCGCTTCAACAAGATCGCCGCGCACACTCAGATCGCGATAGGCCAACGCCTCCTCAACACCGGATATAGCACTTTCCGCAAAATCAAGAAAGGCCTCTCCCTCCTCAGGCGATGTGGCGTTCAGACGAAGCCCCGCCCGCGGCGCGTAGTGGCTGCGCAACATCCCCGGCGCCACCGGCCTGTCCGGCGCGCCCGAAAAATCCGCCAGCGGTGCCCCCAAAACACACTCAATATCATCCCGTACAACAGCGCCAGGACGCAACAATACCGGCCGCGCCGACACGCACGAAACAATCGTCGATTCAACTCCGGCGCGACACGGACCATCGTCAAGCACCAGCGCAACACGCCCGCCCATCTCCTGCACCACATCCGCAGCACAGGTAGGGCTGAGACGGCCGGAACGGTTGGCGCTGGGCGCCGCAACAGGAACGCCAGCACGCCGCAACAGGGCCCGGGCGATCGCATTCTCCGGCACCCGAACCGCTACCGTGTCAAGCCCGGCGCTGACCGGATCGGCCAGGGCATCACCGGTGCGCATCGCAAAAGGCGCCTTCTCGACAATCAGTGTCAGCCCGCCGGGCCAGAACGCCCGGGCAAGCTTTTGCGCATCGCGCGTCATCACCCCATAAGCGTCAACATGTTCGATCGCGGGGACGTGAACAATCAACGGATTATGGGCCGGTCGGCGTTTGGCAGCAAAAATCGCCGCAACCGCGCGCCCGTCACAGGCGTTGGCGCCCAGCCCATAGACAGTCTCGGTGGGAAACGCAACCAACTCGCCAGCGCGCAACAACGCCGCCGCCGTGTCGATAGACGCTTCATTCGCAGATACAATACAAACCGTCGTTCTCCTGACACAAATCGCTCATCGCGGCACAACGAGAATCGCATTAACAACGCGCGACAGGCCCGCAACCCCACCAATTTCACCACCAAAATTCGTCGCCACCTGAGTGGAAGGACCGCCGTCCAGGTTAATCGCCCGCTCGCACCCGATACCATACGGGCGGGCGCGAACAAGAATCGTCGCCAGATCAAACAGGGTAACAGACGATCGCGACACGAGGATAACAAAACGCCCGTCATGCAGCAGACACAATACCGAACGACGCGCCAGACGGCCGCTGTCGCGGCGAATCCCGTGCCTGCCGCCAGGATCCACCAGTAACGGTCCGGCCTGCAGGGCATCGTCGGCGCCGCGCCAGGCCTGCGTTGCGCGTGACCAGCTAATGCCCACACGTCCGCGCTTGTCATAGACGATCCCGCTGCCACCGCCGCGCCGATGCACGGTTTTTTTTCGCGCAATCACCAGTCCCGTCGGACGTAACCGGCGCTTTCCGTCGGTGTAAACGTAGTCGAAATACCCGCCGTTAATCGCCAGTACCGCGCCACTTGCGGTGAGCGCCTCATAGGCGCTCAAACCCGCATCCTCTGGAGCGGGCAGAACGCGCAGGCGCCATGTTTCCGGCTCGAACGTCCAGCCCTGAAGGTGTATGGCGCGCCCGTTCATATTCACAACCGCCCTGGTGTGGCTGGCGCCCGGCGCAATGCTCTCCCACGCAATCGACGCCGGCGACGGCGCATTGCGCGGCACCGGCATTTTTAGCGGCGCCTGAGGCGTTTGCGCCAAAGCCCAGGCACCTGAAAACAGCACCGTCATGATGCCAACAAGTGTCCGCCGTATCGGTCCCGGTCCTGTCATTGAATAGTCGCTCGCTGCAAAGGGGTGGTCAATGCTCCCGCACATCATCGACAGCGCTTTACCATGTCGGATGAGCAGAAAAAGTACAAGGCAGGCAAATGCCGCTGGTTGTGCCCTTTCAATCCGGAACGATGGTTGACGATGGTTAACGATGGTTAACGTTAACCAACGCTGCCACAATTGCAGCCGTTTCAGGACGGGAACGTGCTGCGGGGCTGCTTGACACAGACTGAAAGGCTGCATGTCCAAATCGCCATTTCGGTACATTTGTCCTTGACGTCTTGCAAATCATTCTTATTATCACTATAATGTATCGCCGGCACGCGAATGTCAAATGCGTTTCACTAATTGTGAGCGGGGCATTGCGCCGCACTATAACAGTACAGATAACGATACAAATAACGGTATAACAGTACAAGTTAACATCGAAATGAGCGCGTGTTAATTATGCGAAGAAACGACAGTAACCAGGCGGCCGTAGCGCCGGTACCGCGCACCGGTTTTGTATGGCCCGAATTAAGCAATCCGCGCTTGATGTTTCCGGCAATATTGCTGTTTCTGCTTGTTGTGTCACCGGAGTTGCGAAACATTACGCTCATATCCCTCTCCGATGCCTTCTTGCAGGTTAGCGGCTTTGTCGCGGCCACATTGGCACTTGTGTACTGGTTTGAAGTCGCCTTTGGACGCGATATCGGCCAGATGCTGCATAGATCGGCGCGCTTGCAGCCGTTTTTTGCGGCGTTGCTGGGGGCCCTGCCAGGTTGCGGCGGCGCCATTGTTGTTGTGACCCAATACACGCGCGGATATATTACCTTTGGCGGATTTGTTGCGGTTCTTGTCTCCACCATGGGGGATGCGGCATTTTTGCTGATCGCCAAGGAACCGGCAACCGGCTTGCTGGTCATCGGGATATCGATTGTTGTCGGCACACTTAGCGGCCTGATCGTTGACGCCATCCATGGGGATGAATTTTTGCGCGGCAACTCGGCCATTGTGAGCGATTCCGGCCCCCATGACGCGCGCCCGCCAGCGACGCGGCGTCATTGGCAAATAGCCTGGTTGGCGCTCATTGTTCCCGGTTTTGTTCTTGGTGTTGCAGTGGCATTTCAGTTCGATCCGAATACTTTATTCGGCCATTTTGGCGGCTATGAACCCGCGATATGGCTTGGTGCCGCGGGAGCGTTTTTATGCATCGTCATGTGGGCGTTGTCGGCTGGAGGCGGCAGCATCGGCATCGGCGGCCAGGCCCGCGGCGGCAATTCGTCCCTGGTGCAGACCATCGCGGATACCAATTTTGTCACTGCCTGGGTGGTTATGGCATTTCTAGGCTACGAACTCTGCGTTCATGTGTTCGGCTTTGATCTGGCGGCGGCATTTAAAACCTGGGCGTGGATCGTTCCGGTTCTTGCGCTCGGGATTGGCTTTATTCCTGGTTGCGGCCCGCAGATTGTTGTTACGACGCTCTATCTGGCGGGCGCCATTCCCTTGTCGGCGCAACTGGCCAATGCGATTTCCAACGATGGCGATGCGCTGTTTCCGGCTCTTGCCCTGGCGCCGCGCGCGGCGGTTCTGGCGACTCTGTACAGCGCCGCGCCTGCCCTTGTTGTTGGTTACACCTGGTTTTTCCTGTTTGAGTGATTCATTCTACAATCTCTAGCTGTGATCTTTCAACAGGTTGTCCCTGATAAACCCATCGGGTACAGGGGGCCATTTACCTGATCATCTGCGGCAAGGGCCGCAAGAGAGGGAATACCAGGGGGCTTAGCGTTTGACTCCTGACTTGGCTTAAAACCGTTGTCTTATCAACACTATACACAAGTCAGCGTGTACAACAAGCCAATACCGCTGGTATAACGCCAGATTTTCCCGTCCCGGGAACAACCTGCTGAAATTGCACATCCAGCGGTCCCGAAACGCTGCATCAGTCTTGCACAGAGCCGTGCACGGCGAATTGCTCCAGGCTCGCATCCGACGGTTTGAATACGCGATAGACTTCCCGGACGCCGACGGGTGTGAGTTCGCGCGCCACGCCAAGCAGGGTATTGGGATGATGCGCCGCACACAGATCGGTCATATGGTCCAGCTCCCGGGTGGCGACGAGACAGGCCGCTGCCGTATCGGGGGCGCCGTAAAAGGTGATGAAATGCCTGGCCAGCAGATCGCGCAAGACGTCAAGTTCCGCTCTTTCGATCACTGTCACCGCGACAAAGGTAACGCGCCCGCTCGTCTCCAGGCCGAACCAGCCGTTGGCAAAAGCCTGCCGCGCCTTGCCTTTAAGATCGGCCTGTGTCCAGTTGGAAAACTCGAAGCCGCCGGAAATACACCACTCCCCGGTACAGGCGGGAGAACGGTAAATCCGTTGATCGCTTTCATCGAAATGGATGGCGCGCGCCAGTTTCATGGCAGATCTTTCAACAAAGTGCTCAACGGGACCACGGTTGTGCCGCCGGACGGATCGCCCTCATGCCAGGTCCTTTGCCAGCAAGACCTGTGCCATGTCATGAAAAACCTGCGCCTGGACGCTCTCAGGCTGCGAAACGACGACCGGCGCGCCGCCATCGGCGGCGCGACGAAGGTCGATATGCAGCGGGATTTGTGCCAACAGGGGTACGTTCAGTTTTGCCGCTTCCTTCGCCACGCCGCCATGCCCGAACAGGTGCTCTTCATGGCCACATTTGCTGCAAATATGGGTGGACATATTCTCGATCATTCCCAGAATTGGTACCTGGAGGCTGTCAAACATGTCGATGCCCTTGCGCGCGTCCAGCAGCGCCACGTCCTGGGGGGTGGAAACGATAATGGCGCCATCAAGCTGCGCCTTTTGCGCGAGCGTCATCTGCGCATCGCCAGTTCCCGGGGGCAGGTCGACGATCAGAACATCGAGCTTTCCCCATTGCACCTGATAGAGCATCTGCTGCAACGCACCCATGAGCATGGGGCCGCGCCAGACGACCGCCTGGTCCTCGTTGACCATCAGGCCCAGGGACATCATGGTGACCCCGTGGTTGCGCAGTGGCAGGATGGTTTTGCCGTCGGGGCTGGCGGGACGCCCCGAGACGCCCAGCATACGCGGCTGGCTGGGGCCATAGACGTCGGCATCGAGCAGCCCCACGCGCCGGCCTGCGATTGCCAGGGCGCAGGCCAGGCTGGCGGCGAGGGTCGATTTGCCGACGCCGCCTTTTCCCGAGGCAATGGCCAGGATACGATCGATACCGGGGATTTTTTCAGGCCCCGCCGGTTTTCCTGGCGCGGGGCGCGGGGCGGCGCCGTTTCCGGCTCCGGCGCCGGACACGTTTCGATGGGCGGTGAGCACCGCCAGCACATTTTTTACACCGGGAATAGCTTTTACCGCGGCCTCCGCTGCGGCACGAACCGGTTCATAGACTTCGGCTCTGGCCGGATCGACTTCGATGACGAACCGCACGGTACCGTCTTCCACATTCAGGGCGCGCACGATACCGGCCGCAACGATGTCGCCGCCGTCGGCATCGACAACCTCTGCCAGGGCCTTCAGTACGGTCTGGCGTGTAAGGCTCATGTGCGGCCTGTGATGGTGCCGGTTACCACATGCTCCAGATCAAGCCCTTCGATCGTGATGACCGCTTTGGCATGATAGGTTTCCCTGGTTGCATCGGTCTTGCGCATTGCCTCCTCGATTGCCTGCTGGGAGGTAACCCCCACCTGTTTTAAAAATTTCCGCATTGACATGTTGAATTCATCATTCATGGACGTATCTCCTCCGGTCTTTTCATTTCCGCGACTTTTCTTCATGATCAACTCTTTCAGCACGTTGTTCCCCGGACAGGCAACCCTGAAGGTACATCTCTTGCGCTCTTGCCGCCGGCAAGGCCATACCGGGCCATCCACCTGCACCCGATGAATTTACCAGGAACAACCTGTTGAAAGAGTACAACGCGTAGCAAGCCCTGTCGCGAACAACGTGGCGCTGAATTGTTGTTGACCCGCCGTTCGGGGCACCATACCATTCTGTTATGTTGTTGCACATCCGCTCGATACTCCTGGCATGCGCCCTGTTGCCGGGCATGATCGGGGCGACTCGTGCCGATGACCGGCTGGTGCGGCTGGCGGCGCCGGCAAAGCTGACTGAGAGCGGCCTGCTGCAATACGCCCTGCCGCGATTTTCCCTGAAACACCGGGTGCGGATCAAGGTGGTGGCGCCGGGATCGGCGGCGGAAATTTCCCTGAGCGCCGATGACGGCGAACCGACGGTATTTTTCGGACCTGATACACCGTGGCGCATGTCGGTCCTTGCCCCCGGTCACCAGGAGGCGCAAAAACTGGCCAACTGGCTGACCTCGAAGATCGGCCAGCGCACCATCACCGGGTTCACGGTCAATGGCATAGCCCCCTTTCGTTCCCCCGGAGCCAAACACCCGGCAGCAATTGAGGAGGCCGTCGATGGCGATGTATCCCGTGGCAAAGACCTGGCGCTCACCCATTGCGGCCGTTGCCATGTGGTCGCCAGCGAGAACCGCATGGGTGCTATTGGTTCGACGCCATCGTTTCGCGGATTGCGCACATTGCCCCAATGGAAGCGACGCTTCGAAGCCTTCTTTACCCTGAACCCGCATCCCGCCTTTACCCAGATTGAAGGTGTTACGGTCCCCTTTTCCGACAGCAACCCGCCGCCGATTGTCCCGCTGCGCCTGACCCTTGCCGATTTGAACGCGATTCTGGCGTATGTGGCGGCATTGTCTCCGTCCGATCTGGGGGCGCAACTCAAACATCAATGATCGGGCTTTTTGTCCAGATAATCATCGGTGGTTCGCGGGGCGGGGCGGGGACGCGCCGCAAACGGATTGTCCCTTGCATGATATTGGGCATTCACCCGGCAGGTATCGCACATCTGGATCATCCGGGCTGCATCCGGGTTCATGAACATGGCGTGTTTACCGCTGAGTTTTTCGACAATCCTGTCGACAGTGGACTTCACGCCGAAAAGCGCCCCGCATTCGATACACGCAAACGGCGCCTCGTGGTGCACCACAATCTGCTCAAGGGCGGTATCGGCAAGGTTCAGGCGCGGCGTATAGGTGATGGCGCGCTCGGGACAGATTTTCGCGCAAATCCCGCACTGTAAACAGGCATCCTCCTGAAACCGCAACTCGGGACGATCGGGATTGTCCGCCAGCGCCCCCGAAGGACAAAGGGATACACAGGACAGGCATAATGTGCACGCCTGTTTGTCCACAACCACCGTCCCATAGGGGGCGTTATCGGGCAACGGCACGAGCGCGCCATCGGGCAGGAGCGCCCTGGCCGCCTGGCGCGTGATCTGCCGCCGGGTGCCCATGGGGTACACCGGTGATACGGGAGCCGAGCCGCATGAAGCCGGGACCTGCGCGTCATGGAGCGCCTCCCATAGAGCGTCCGGGTCCTGCACATCCAAAAGAGCTATCCTCCCGCCGGCGATCGCATCGGCCAGGGCCGCCTCGCGTTCCAAAGCGGTGCGCTCGGTCCGCGGTGCCAGCAACACGCTCACGCGGATAAATCCGGCGGCCAGCGCCGCCACCATCTCCGCATGGCCAAAGGCGTTCAGCGCATCGAGCGCCAGCGGGATTACACTGGCGGGCAGGCCACGTGCGAAGCGGGCCGCCAGGGCGATCAACGCGCGCCCGTGGTCGTCGTGAACCAGCAAATGCGGCGCGGCGCCCCCGGCCTTGCGAAAGGCCCGCGCCAGGGTCTGGATGCGCAGAAACGTCGAGGCGACAGGCGGCGCGTCATAGCTGATGGCGCCGGAGGGGCAAAGGGAGGAACAGGCGCCGCAGCCGGCGCAGATCATCGGATCAATGCGCACGTGATCACCCGCCGGGGCAATCGCGCCGGTGGGGCAGATGTCGAGGCACCTTGTACAGCCTGTCTGTTCGGCGCGCGAATGGGCGCACAATAGCGGCTCAAGGGTGACGTAAAGGGGCTTCTCGAAGGTCCCCACCAGGTGCGATGCGGCAAATACCGCCTCGGATACGGCGCCAATACTGCCCCCATCGGCGCGCAGATAACCATCGCGCTTGTGGGCGGCGGGGAACAGGGGAGCGTCGCCGCTCAAATCCACGACAATATCGCATCGCGAGCGAGCGCCATCACGGGGCGCGGTGAACAAAAAGGCGCCCCGGCCGCCGGGGATTATCTGCTGCAGGGCATCAATGGTCAACTCGAACCGGCCGAGGGCGCCGCCGATCGTTCTCACGCGCCCGCGGATCACATCGAAGTCGCGGCCGGGGGGCGGTTCCGTCTCGTCGGTCTGCAAAACCGTAACGCCCAGGGCCTGGGCAAGCTGGGCGGCGGCGGCAAACGCCACCTCGCCAGCACCGATAACCAGGCACAGGCCGTGGGATACGACGTCGATCGACTTATGCGCCGGCGCCGGCAATATGCCTTCGGCGATCAGGGCGGCCATCTTGGGTGTAAGAGAGGCTGTATCGGCGCTCCAGCCGGCGCGGTCGCGCAAGTCGAGGCAGAGCGGCGCAGAAACCCCGGCCTCTTGCGCCATTTCCGCAAATAGACGCTGCTCCTGGGCGCAGCAGACAATCGTGTCCTCACCCGCGATGGCGCGGGCGGCGTCTTCGGCCTGGTGCGTACAAAGCCCGGTATAAAATTCTGAACACGCCAGGCCGCTGGCCCGGGACAAGCCGGCCGGATCAACGGGTTGCGTGCCGGCACAATCGCATAACAGTAGTGACTTTGCCATAAGCACCCCGCGCCCCGCCTGACAAACGAACTGGTTGTGATCTTTCAGCCGGTTGTATCCGGGACGGGCAACCCCGAAGGCACACCTCCGGCGGCCATGACACCATTCCAGCGGAACGTCGAAAGTGACATTTGAGCCGCGGTTGCCGCCGGATGTGTTCTCAAATGTCACATTCGTTCCACAAGACACAACACGCTCCAGTCAGTTTAGGCATGATTTGGAGCCCTGTAAACCGGTATTGCCGCCAGCACCCCATAGACAAGACTTCGCAACTGCTATACGGTTGCCTGACAGGCTGTTCTCCCTCCCCGATGTTCACATGAATTCGGAAACGGCATCGCTCCGGTAACGAGACGAGAGCGAAAAATGGGGAAAGAAAGGGGAATATGTTTTACAACCCGCACATGTACCAGACCATGCCGCTGGGCATTATTGTGCGCCGCTCGCCCGGCGTTTCCCGATGGGCCGACTTTTCCTGGAAGGCGATCGCAGTTCTGCCAGGGGCGCGCCAGGCAAACTGGCACGTGCTGCGCCGGCAAGGCGATATCACCGAATTTCACGCCGCCACCGTAACACTGGAACTGCATGGCGCGGAAACAGATGCCTATCTGCACGGCCTGGGTGCAACACCTCCCGGCGTTTATGTCGTTTTCAGCCGCAGCGGGCAGACGCGCCGGCCCTTCGATGTGCTGCTCGTTACCGCCTCGCCCTATGAGGCCCAGGATTATATCGACAGCGGTGAAGAGCTCGTCGAAAAGGTTCCCATGCCCGAGGGACTTGTCGCCTGGGTGCGCGATTTTGCCAATGCCCACCACAAGGACGTGGCGTTTAAAAAACGCCGCCGCGACCGCCAGAAAATCGATGCAGTGCAGGACGGTGTCGGCGACCCGCGAATCGTGCAGACGACGGACGTCTATCGCTCCCCCGCCCTGACCAGAAGGGAACGGCTGCCCAAAGCGAAAGGACTGCGATGAGCATACCCGCCCCCGCAACAGACTTCTGGTCCCGCCGCAAGGCGCAAGTCAGAGCGGCGGAACGCGCCGCGACATCGACAAAAGACACCGGCACCGGTTCGGTCGATGCGCCTTGCGGTTCGACGGCGCCCGCACCGTGCCCTTCCCCCCATACCCGCGAAAACCGGCAGATCGAAACGTCCGATGATGAAATCCTGGGCGCGCTGGGTCTTGCCGATCCGGATACGCTGTCTGCGGGCGATGATTTCAAGGCATATTTGAGCAGCGCCGTACCGGCACATATCCGCAACCGCGCCCTGCGACGGCTGTGGCGGCTCGATCCCGTATTGGCGAACGTGGATGGTCTGGTGGACTATGGCGAGGATTTCACCAGCGCCGCTACGGTTGTTGGCGATTTGCAGACAGCCTACCAGGTGGGCAAGGGGATGACCCGCCACGTACTTGAGCAGACGCGCCAGGCCGCCGAACACGAAAACGTGCAGGAACAACAGGAGCCTGCGCGCGGCGAGGACACTTTGGATGTCGATCGATCCGGCACGCAGTCCTGTAAAACGCCATGTACTGAAACGAATACGAACGAGGGAACGGACGGAGAATTGGCTGCTGCCCTGCCTGCCTTGTCTGCCTCGCCTGCCGGGAAAGCCGAAGCGGTATTGCTTGACGAATCGCCTGCCCCGGGGGCATACTTGTCGCGCATGCAGTTTTCATTCGATGATGTTGCTGAAGGTGATTCTGTTTCTATTAGGACGTGACACGCTCCAGGAGAACCGGCAAGAGGAGGGTTGCTGATGAACGTCGCACTCGCACCCCCAGGTGTCGTTGCGCAGGATCAACAACGAGCCGATCTTTATAATTATCTTGGTGTGATCCTGTCAGGCCCGCCTTCTCAGACCCTGCTTGATCAGACCGCCACATTGTCGGGAAGCGGTGGTGATCTGGGCGTTGCCATTGACGCGCTGGCAAGAATTGCCAGGCGTTCCACGCCGTCCTCGGTGGAAGCGGAATTCAATACCCTCTTTGTCGGTCTGGGCCGGGGCGAGTTGCTCCCCTATGGCAGCTATTATCTGACTGGATTTCTCAACGAAAAACCCCTGGCGTGTTTGCGCCGCGATATGGCGGCGCTGGGCCTGGAGCGGGCGGAAAATATCCGCGAACCCGAAGACAATATCGCCTCGCTGATGGAAATCATGGGCGCGCTTGTCGTTGGCCGGTTCAACGAACCGGCAACCCTGGCGATGCAAAAGACGTTCTTTGACAGCCATGTGGGCCCATGGGCGGGGCATTTCTTTTCGGATCTGGAAGCGGCGGCGAATGCGGTGTTCTTTGCTCCCGTCGGGGCCGTTGGCCGGATATTCATGGACATCGAGGCAGAGAATTTTCGCATGTCCGCCTGATGCGTGTCATGACAACAGGGTGTTCTCAAAAAACCCATTGGGTGCAGATGAGCAGATAAATGGGCCGAACCGGCCCTGCCGTGGCCATAGACGCAGGAGGTGTACCTTCAGATTTGCCCGTCCCGGACACAGTCCGCTGCGAGATCGCGATTTCAGGATCGCGATTTAGAGTGATCGCCAACCATTGTCACCATCCGTCAAGGAGGACCATATGACCAGGAAAGCCACAAAGGCGGCCAATCGCCGCGATTTTCTCAAACTGGCCGGCACCACGGCACCCCTGATCGCGGTGGGCGCGGTGGGCCTGGCGGCCGGGACGGACAAGGCGAAAGCCGCCACGGGAGTTCCGTCATCGGACAAGATGCAGGACACGGTCCATACGCGCGCCTACTACGACAGCGCCCGGTTCTGATCGGTATTCCCCGGAACCGGACATGACTCATTGGCCTTTGCAACTGGTTGCGTGACGCCCAAAAGCGAAAGGTCTTGTTGAACCGCTTGCTCCATCCACACTATCAGGGCAGGCACAAGGGAGAAAATTCGATGCTTAGGAAAAAGACCAGCGGGGTTGCGCTGCGCCCCCAGCGGACCCGTTTCCTGTCCGAAGCCGGCCGTTCTGTGGACCGCCGCGCCTTTTTACACGGCTCCGGCCTGGCCATTGGCGGTCTGGCCACTATCGGCGCTATTGGCGGGTCTGTAACCCGGGCGAAAGGGGCAACCGTTACCGGCGAAGCCGTTAAAACGGTCAAGACCGTGTGCACCCATTGCTCGGTTGGATGTTCCGTCATCGCCGAGGTGCAGGACGGGGTGTGGACCGGCCAGGAACCCGGCTGGGACAGCCCGTTCAATCTGGGCGCGCACTGCGCCAAGGGCGCATCGGTACGCGAACACGCCCATGGGGAACGCCGGCTGAAATATCCCATGAAAAAAGAAGGCGGCAAGTGGAAACGCATCTCATGGGATGACGCCATTAACGAAATCGGCGATGGCATGCTGGCCATCCGCCAGGAGAGCGGTCCTGACAGCGTCTATTGGCTGGGCTCAGCCAAACACAGCAACGAACAGGCCTATCTGTTCCGCAAATTCGCCGCCTATTGGGGCACCAACAACGTGGATCACCAGGCACGTATCTGTCACTCCACGACCGTCGCCGGCGTCGCCAATACCTGGGGCTACGGCGCCATGACCAACAGCTATAATGATATTCACAATTCCCGGGCCATTTTTATCATCGGCGGCAATCCGGCGGAGGCGCACCCGGTCTCGCTTTTACACGTACTCAAGGCCAAGGAACAGAATAACGCGCCGCTTATTGTGTGCGATCCGCGCTTTACCCGCACTGCCGCACACGCCGATGAATATGTTCGCTTTCGTCCCGGTACAGACGTGGCGCTGGTGTGGGGTATCCTGTGGCACATTTTTGAGAACGGCTGGGAGGACAAGGAATTCATCCGCACCCGCGTCTGGGGTATGGATCAAATCCGCGCCGAAGTCGCCAAATGGACGCCGCAGGAGGTGGAGCGGGTAACCGGCACTCCCGGCTCGCAATTGCGTCGTGTCGCCCGTACCATGGCCAACAACCGGCCGGGCACGGTGATCTGGTGTATGGGCGGCACCCAGCACACCAACGGCAACAACAATACCCGCGCGTATTGCATCCTGCAGCTGGCCCTTGGCAATATGGGCGTCAGCGGCGGCGGCACCAATATTTTCCGCGGCCACGACAACGTACAGGGCGCCACCGATCTGGGCGTTCTCTCCCATACCTTGCCCGGCTATTACGGGTTGTCGAAGGGCGCCTGGGCCCATTGGGCACGGGTCTGGGGGGAGGACCCGGAATGGCTCGCGGGCCGGTTCGACACCCTGACCGGCGCGGATGGCAAGGAAAAAAGCCTGCAAAATCTGACCGGCATTCCCGTCAGCCGCTGGATCGATGGTGTTCTGGAGGACAAGGACAATATCGATCAGCCCAATAACGTGCGCGCCATGGTTCTGTGGGGCCATGCGCCGAACAGCCAGACTCGTGGGCCGGAAATGAAAACGGCCATGGAAAAGCTGGACATGCTGGTGGTGATCGATCCGTATCCCACCGTATCGGCGGTGCTCCACGATCGCACCGACGGGGTGTACCTTTTGCCGGCGGCGACGCAGTTCGAGACGCGCGGCTCGGTGACCGCATCGAACCGCAGCCTGCAATGGCGGGACCGGGTGGTGGAGCCGTTGTTCGAATCCCTGCCGGATCAGGACATCATCGCCAGATTCGCCAATAAATTCGGCTGGGGGGACCGGCTGTTTCGCAACATCGAAATGGAAGACCCGGTCACGCCGAATGTGGAGAGCATCACGCGCGAGATCAATCGCGGCTTGTGGACGATCGGCTATACGGGCCAGTCGCCGGAGCGCCTGAAGATGCATATGGCCAACCAGCACACCTTTGACCGCACCACATTGCGTGCCGTTGGAGGCCCGGCGGACGGCGACTATTACGGTCTGCCATGGCCGTGCTGGGGAACGGCGGCGATGAAACATCCCGGTACGCCGAACCTGTACGACATGTCAAAGCCGGTCTCCGAGGGTGGCCTGACGTTCCGTGCCCGTTTTGGCGTCGAGCGCGACGGGGACAATCTGCTGGCGGAGGGCGTCTATAGTGCGGGTTCGGAAATTCAGGACGGCTATCCGGAGTTTACCATGCAGATGCTCATGGACCTTGGGTGGGACGCGGATCTGACGGACGAGGAACGCGCTGTGATCGAAGGCATTGCCGGGCCGAAAACCAACTGGAAGACCGATCTTTCCGGCGGCATTCAGCGCGTGGCGATCAAACACGAATGCGCCCCCTTCGGCAACGCCAAGGCACGTGCCGTGGTCTGGACATTTCCCGATCCCGTACCCTTGCACCGTGAGCCCCTTTATACGCCGCGCCGGGACCTTGTCGCCGACTATCCCACCTACGAGGATCGCCGCGCCTATCGCTTGCCGACCCTTTATGCTTCGATTCAAAAGAACGATTTCTCCAGGGAATACCCCATTATCCTCACCTCGGGGCGTTTGGTCGAATACGAGGGCGGCGGCGATGAAACCCGTTCAAATCCGTGGCTGGCGGAATTGCAGCAGGACATGTTCGTCGAAATTCACCCGCGCGATGCCAATAATCTTGGCGTGCGCAACGGCGCGCAGGTCTGGGTCGAGGGGCCCGAGGGCGGCAAGGTCAAGGTGATGGCGATGGTCACCGAGCGGGTCGGCGAAGGCGTCGCCTTTATGCCGTTCCATTTCGGTGGACATTTCCAGGGCAAGGACCTGCGCGATAAATATCCCCCTGGCGCCGCGCCCTATGTGCTCGGCGAGAGCTCAAATACAGCCCAGACCTACGGTTACGACTCGGTCACGCAGATGCAGGAGAGCAAGACCACTCTCTGCAAGATCAGCGCAGCTTAAAGGAGAAGGAAAATGGCACGAGCGAAATTCCTCTGCGACGCCGAACGCTGCATCGAATGCAACGCCTGCGTCACCGCGTGCAAGAACGAACACGAAGTGCCCTGGGGAATCAACCGTCGCCGGGTGGTGACCATCCAGGACGGTAAACCCGGTGAGCGATCGATTTCCGTGGCCTGCATGCACTGCTCCGATGCGCCCTGTATGGCGGTCTGCCCGGTGGATTGCTTCTACCAGAACGAGGAAGGGGTGGTGCTCCACTCCAAGGACCTGTGCATCGGCTGCGGCTATTGCTTCTATGCGTGTCCCTTTGGCGCGCCGCAATATCCCCAGGCGGGTAATTTCGGCTCCCGCGGCAAAATGGATAAATGCACGTTCTGCGCCGGTGGCCCGGAAGACAATCACTCCACCGAAGAATTCGCCAAATATGGCCGCAATCGCATCGCCGAGGGCAAACTGCCCATCTGCGCCGAAATGTGCGCCACCAAGGCACTGCTCGCCGGCGATGGCGATGTGGTCTCGACCATTTATCGCGAGCGGGTCGTGGCGCGCGGGTTCGGCTCGGGCGCCTGGGGCTGGGGAACAGCCTACGAGCAAAAAGGCGGCTGATGACCCGTTTGGTGCATGCGCTTGTCCTGACGCTGACGGCGATTCTGGTTTGCGCCAGCGCGGCAATAGCGCCGGCGCAATCGCAGGATCAGGGTGCGGGCCAGGGTGCGGGTCAGGGTGCGGGTCAGGGCCAGGGCCGGATCGAGAGCCACGTCGGGGACCGGGAAGCGGGCCGGGTTGCTACTGGTGGCGCGCAAACCCTGCAGGATATCCTGGCGCGACAACGGGGCGAGACGGTAGACGATACCTTTCGTCGCAACGCCACCGGCGATCCTGACGGGGCGGCCGCTATCGCTTCTCAACTGGGAACGCTTGGCGGCACGTCCGATTCAGAGGTCTGGCGGGCGCTGCGCTATGGTACCGCCGATGTAACCGTCTCCGCCGGCGGTGAAGTCGCCACGGTGTTGTTTCAGGACGGCGGCATGGGCTGGCTGAAGTTCCGACAGGGGCCGTTGCGTGTCTGGGGCGGCTATCTTCTTCTTGGCACGCTTTTCTTTCTTGGCGTTTTCTTTCTGATCCGCGGACGTATCCGTATCGAGGCCGGCAGGACCGGTCGCACCGTCACCCGTTTTGCCTTTATCGAACGACTTGGCCATTGGCTGCTCGCCGGCTCGTTTATCCTGCTGGGGATCACCGGTCTGTTGTCGCTCTTTGGCCGCATTGCTTTGGTGCCCGTTGTTGGCAAACAGGCCAACGCCACCATCCTGATCGCCTCGAAATGGATTCATAACAACGTGTCGTGGGTGTTTATGGTGGCGCTGATAATGGTCTTTATCATGTGGGTGGTCCACAATATCCCCAACCGCACCGATTTGAGTTGGCTCAAACAGGCCGGAGGCCTGATCGGCAATGCCCATCCTGCGGCCGAGAAGTTTAATGCCGGACAAAAGCTCATTTTCTGGTCGGTGATCCTGTTGGGTATTTCCGTCTCCGTCTCCGGCCTTTCGCTACTGTTTCCGTTTCAGATGCCGCTTTTCGCCGGTACCTTTGCCGTCCTGAACGACCTCGGTATCGCGGCGCTTTTCGGGCTCGACAGGTTGCCGGAGCAATTGAGCCCGCAAGAGGAGATGCAACTGGCGCAGGCATGGCACGGGATCATCGCCTTTGCAATGATGGCAATCGTCCTGGCGCATATCTATATCGGCTCCCTTGGCATGGAAGGCGCCTTTGCCGCCATGGGCTCGGGCGAAGTGGACGAGGCGTGGGCCCGCCAGCACCATAGCCTGTGGCTGGAGGAAATCCGCCAACAGGAAAAAGCCGGGCCCGAAGGCGCGAACCCGGGCATGGCGGACCACCATATCCAAAACGTATGATACGTCTGGCCCTATCGTCGGCAATGCTTGTTCTGGCAACGGGCCTTGCCGGCGCGCAGGACTTTACCACGCTCAAGGGGCACGGGGGGCCGATTATGGATATTGCCGTATCCGCTACCGGGGTGGTCACGGCCAGTTTCGATAATTCGATCGGGGTGTGGCGGGAACGTCGGCCGCGCTGGCTTGAGGGCCACGCCGCCGCCGTGACAAGCGTGGCGCAGGGCAGAGATCGCGTGCTGGTCTCGGGCAGCGACGATTTTACTGTCAGACTGTGGTCGAATGGCGAGAACCGCGTGCTCGGCAGACACCGGGGCAAGGTGAGCGATGTGGCGATCTCTCCCGACAATCGAACGGTCGCATCCGCCAGTTGGGATGGCAGTATCGGGCTGTGGCCCCTGGATGGCGGGGCGGCGCACATGCTGCGCAAACCCGGCGCCGGGATCAATGCCGTCGCCTATACAGCCGATGGGACAGCGTTGTTTGTTGCCAGTGCGAACGGCAGGGTCTTTGCCGTTTCGCTCGATAGTCCGGATTATTTTCGCCCGCTGGTTCAGCATGGCTTCGGCGTCAACGAGCTCATCGTCGGGAAGGGGTGGCTGGCCTATGGCGCCGTGGATGGGGTCACGCGCGTTGTCGATACCGGCGATGGCCATACGATTGCCGAGTTTTTTCTCGATCGCCGCCCCATTCTGGCGATGGCCTATGACAGACCGGCCGGCTTGCTGGCGGTGGGAGACGGTCAAGGCTATATCATGATGATCGATGTATCCACCTGGCGGATTATCAAGGACTTCCGCGCCATGCGTGACAGCCCTGTTTGGGCGCTGGCGTTTTCCCCGGACGGCAGGATGATATACGCCGGTGGCCTCGATTCCGTGGTTTATGGCTGGCCCCTTGCCATGCTCGATGCATTTGAGCCTGGCGCAGGCAAGGAACGCGATTTTCTTAAAGACACCGGGAAAATGCCAAATGGCGAGCGGCAGTTCATGCGCAAATGCTCGATCTGTCACGCCCTGACATCAGGTCCGTCGCGGAAGGCGGGTCCGACGCTGTACGGTCTGTTCGGCCGCCGCGCCGGCACGATGTCCGGCTATCGCTATTCCCGGGCGCTGGGCGGATCGGACATTATCTGGTCGGACAAAACCATCGATGCCCTGTTCGCTCTTGGCCCGGATCGCTATACCCCTGGATCGAAAATGCCCTTGCAGCGAATTACACGGCAGCGTGACCGGCGGGATCTGATCGAGTTTCTCAAGGCCGCAACTGCAAGGCAGGATTAGCTGTGCCATTGCAATTGGCTGTTTCCCAGCCGAGTATGGCGCGTTTGCGAGTCAGCCCCCAATGATAGCCCGTTAAGGCGCCGCTGGCGCCCACAACCCGGTGACAGGGCACCACAAACGACAGCGGATTGCGTCCCACGGCAGCGCCGACGGCGCGCGCCGCGCGCGGCTGTTCCAAATGCCGGGCAATGGCACCATAGGTGGTTATCCTGCCCGGCGGGATCTTCAGAAGGCTTTGCCACACCCTAATCTGGAAATCGGTGCCGATAAATACAACCCGCAACGGGGTCTGCGCATCCCGGGCCAGGGGGGCGAATATGTGTTCGGCGTAAGGCGCGGTTGCGGCAGACGACTCCACATAAGCCGCCTTTGGCCAGCGGCCTTTCATGTCGGCAAGCGCTGCTTGCTCGCCCCCGCCATCGGCGAACGCCAGACCCACCAGACCGCACCCGGTTGTCAGGATAACCGCCGTACCAAACGGGCTGGCATGAAAGCCATACGAAATCGTCAGCCCCGCGCCCCCGGCCTTGTAAATGCCGGGCGGCATGGCCTGGTGGGTGACAAACAGATCGTGCAGGCGCGAGGGCCCCGATAAACCCACCTCGTAGGCGGTGTCCAGAATACTGGCGTTGTCATCCAGCAGTTGCCGGGCGGCGCGCAGGGTAATGGCCTGCAAGAACGCCTTCGGGCTGATACCGGCCCAGCGCGTAAAGAGCTTTTGCAGCGCAAATCGCGAAAGGCCTACATGCGTTGCGATCCTCTCCAGCGAGGGTTGCGCGCGCCAGTTTTCGCTTACATATTCGATGGCACGGCAAACGATGGCGTAATCCCCGGCAGGATCGCCGCCTGTGGTCGGTACGGGCTGCAGGTCTGTGATGGGTTGTTGTAACACCGTTCCGGTCCTCATGTTTTATGCCAGGGGGCTTTGCGTTTGACTCCTGGCCCGGTTTAAAACCGTTGTCTTGTCAGCATGACACACACGTCAGCGTGGTCAAGAAGCCAATACCGCTGGTACTACCCACGATACGGTGTTTTACACCAAACGCCACCCGATTCTTGACAGCCGTTTCAGATCCGCAGCCTGATACGTCTCATCGCGCCGGCAAAGCGAACGGCAAAGCGGGTTCGATCGGGTATGGTGAGGAAACTGCCCAACTCCAGCGATGTTCCACGGGATGTGATGGCAATACGCCGCACGGTACCGTCCTCACCGCGCTCGATATTTATGCGCGACCACAGAGGATTGAGGCGATATTCATTGACCTTGCCATGCGCCGAAACGGCCCGGATCAGCAACAGATCGCGGCTGATGCGCACGTCTTCATAAGCGCGCGCCCGCCAGTAGTTCCAGCGAAAGGCGCCGTAGATGGCGGCGAATTCGAGTCCCAGAAAACCGAATACCGGCCACGCGCCGAGCCACAGAAAGAGCGTTCCGGCGCAAAAATTATACACGCCCAGAGCAAGCATCAACTGTACAAACCGGCGCGGCGGCAGGGACCGGTACGGTGTCAGGCGGGCTGTGAAAACATCGTCCTGCCGGTTTGAACCATCGTCTGTCGCCATATTGCCAACGCTGCCCTCAGGGAATAGGATAGGGTGTTGCATATCGCGTGCAAGCCAGGTTGCGACTTTTCAGACGGCCATACCGTGCCATCCGTCTGATTATCGCTTTTTTTCGATTTATCCAGCGCTGTCAAGGATTTAAGAACCGCCAGGGGCGGCGCTAAGCGCCCTTGACAACACTAGAGCGTGTCAGGTCTTAATAGAAGCATTCTGTTTCTCGATTGGCGAGGCAAACGTCAAATGCGTTTCGCCAGCATAACCGTCCCGCAAACGGCGGTAAAGACCGCCCGGTCAGGTATCAATATGGTAAAGTCAAAAGTATCCGCGTTGGCGCTCAAGGCATCCGGCACCGCGAGCGGGCGCTTGACGGATCATGAAATCGAAACCCTGTTCGCCCGTCTTCACGCCCAGCGCCCGGAACCACGGGGCGAGTTGGACTATGTGAACACATATACGTTGCTGGTTGCTGTCGTGCTGTCGGCACAGGCGACCGATGTGGGGGTCAACCGCGCCACCGCGCGCCTCTTTGCCATAGCTGATACGCCGCAAAAAATGCTGGCGCTGGGCGAGGCAAGGCTGATCGATCACATCAGGACTATCGGCTTATATCGTAACAAGGCCAGGAATGTCATCGCCCTGTCCCGGCAGCTGATCGATCGCCATGCCGGCGCCGTGCCGCGCACCCGCGCCGCGCTCCAGGCGCTGGCGGGTGTTGGCCGCAAGACGGCCAATGTGGTGCTGAATATCGCGTTTAATGAGCCTGTCATGGCGGTGGATACGCATATTTTCCGCCTCTCCAATCGCACTGGCCTGGCGCCGGGAAAGGACGTACGCGCCGTCGAGGACGCGCTTGAGGCGGTGGTGCCGGAGCGCTACAGGCTTCATGCGCACCACTGGCTGATTCTTCATGGCCGGTATGTCTGCAAGGCGCGCAAGCCCTTGTGCGAACGATGCGTTGTCGCCGATATTTGCCGTTTTGCCGGAAAAACCAGCGATACGCCGTATACCGAAAGTATTGGTCAGTGACCCGGTGTCTGGCGTCAAGGGGTATCTCGTCAGGGCGGTGCGCCGGCTGGAATGTGCCGAAGGTGGATACAGTTGATCGTGAAGAAACGTGCTTCGCTGCGCTCAGGGCACTTTTCTTCATTTGGAGCGTGTAAGGTCTTATACCAAGGGAATTTGCGTGTGACTCCTGACGCAGATTAAAACCGTTGTATTATCAGCACGATACACAAGTCAGCGTGTACAAAACGCCAATACCGCTGGTATTAGAGCCTTTCAGTTCTTAAGTGAACCAGTTCTGTTAAGACATGACACGCTCTATTGCAGGGTTTTGGCACATTTGCGCGCAAAGCCTCCTGGTATGATTTGTCCTTATGTTTATTGGGAAAGAGTACATCGAGGCAAGGCCGAGGGACTTTTTCACATTCAACGAATACAGCCGGTATTGGCGCAAGGCGGGATGATCCGATGTTCGAGACAGCCTGGGACATTTTAAAAGACGCCTATGACCGGTTCTACCAGGACGACGGCTTTCCCAATTCCGGCAATATCGCCTATTGCGTTATTCTGGCGCTGTTTCCGTTTTTGATTTTTCTCTTTTCGATCACGAGTTTTCTTGGCGATCCGGCGCTGGCGGAGAGGGTGATTGCCGCGCTTTTAAGGGTGGCGCCGGCGGAGCTTGTCAATCCGCTGCGCGGCGAGATCACCGCGTTACTGACCGGCCAGCGGCGCGACTTGCTTACGATCTCCGGCCTGTTCACACTATGGACCTCGTCGCGCGGTGTGGAGAGCCTGCGCACCGGACTCAATCGCGCCTACCGCTTTAACGAGACGCGGGCGTGGTGGCTACGCGTTTTGCAGGATATTCTGATCGTCATCTGCGGCGCGATACTCTCCATTCTGCTGGCCCTGACAATCGTTTTTGCGCCAGCGATCTGGGCGATTGCAGTGTCGCACATCCCCCAGCTTGCCAAAGCGCAGGTAACCTTCGATTTCTTGCGCTATGTGGTCGGCTTTGCCCTGGTACTGGTCGGTCTGATTGGCGGCCATATGTTCCTGCCCGCAAGGCGCCTGCCCCTGTCTGTTCTGTGGCCGGGAATATGCGCTACCGTGGTTTGCTGGTTTGCCATTGCCGTGGGGTATTCTTACTATCTTGCCCATTTTGCCTATTTCTCGACCCTTTATGCGGGGTTGGGAGGGCTGTTTGCGACGCTTATTTTCCTGTATTTTTCGGCTGCCATTTTTCAGTTTGGCGGCGAAATCAACCGCGCCATGTACGCCCATCGTAATCTGGGATTTGAACTGCCGCTTGATGCGGGAAAGATTCACTGACGTGCCGGGATACTGTGTATCGCTGGCATAAGACAGGACACGCTCTACTTGCGTAATTTCGGCAGGTTGTTCCCGGGACAGGTAAACCTGAAGGCACATCTCTTGCGCCCTTGCTGTCAGGGAGGTCATCCCGGACCATTCATCTGATCATCGCTTTTTTCGATTTATCCAGCACTGTCAAGGGTTTAGGAACCGCTGGAAGCGACGCGAAGCGCCCTTGACAGCGCTGAACAAATCGAACATCTCTAATGATCAGGTGAATGACCACCCGCGCCCGATGGTTTTTTCGAGAACAACCTGTCGAAATTGCACATCTACCGGATAGAATCCAATGTCTCATTTTGTTATCGCCGCGCTCTACAAATTCGCCCCGCTGGATGAGGCCGCAACAATGCGCCAGCCGCTTCTGGATACCTGCCGGGCGGCACGGGTAACAGGAACGCTGATCCTTGCCCGTGAGGGAATCAATGGCACGATCGCCGGATCGCGACAGGGGATCGACAGGGTACTTGCCCATATCCGGCAACTACCGGGATGTGCGCATGTGATGCCCAGGGAATCCCGATCGCGGCGCGATCCGTTTTTGCGCCTGAAAGTACGGCTGAAACGCGAAATCGTCACCATGGGCATCGATGACATCGATCCTCTGGAGCAAACGGGGATTCATGTGGCGCCTCACGACTGGAACGATCTCATCCGCGATCGCGATGTGGTGCTCATCGATGCGCGAAACACCTATGAGACACAGATCGGTTCCTTTCGCCGCGCCCTTGATCCGTGCACCGAATCGTTTCGTGATTTTCCCGGCTGGTTCAGCGCCAATCGCCATCGTTTTGCGGGAAAGAAAATCGCCATGTATTGTACCGGCGGCATCCGTTGTGAAAAGGCGACGGCGTTCGCACAACGGCAGCAAGGCGATGATGTCTATCAGCTCAAAGGGGGTATTCTGGGCTATCTTGAGACGGTGCCGCTCCAGGAGAGTCTATGGGAGGGGGCGTGTTTTGTCTTTGACCGGCGGGTGAGCGTCGGCCATGGACTCCTGCCGGGCGATCACAGCATGTGCCATGCCTGTCGCTGGCCCATTACCGTCGCCGAAAGGCAATCGCGGGCCTATGTGCCCGGGGTCAGTTGTCCCCATTGCCACGGAACCCATAGCGTACAGCAGATGCAGCGCTTTGCCGAGCGGCAAAGGCAATCGGTACTCGCACGCGAACGCGGTGGCCGGCATTTGGGTAGCTGTGTGTGACGGGCGTCCTGCGCTCCGCACTCTGGATGTATAGAGCGTGTTGCAGCTACACAACTCGTATCACCGGCATCAAAAACGCATCATGACCCCGATACGACCCTCATAGCGGGTGAAACCATCGCCAAAATGCGCCTCGCCATCGGCAAACAACGAAAACCGATCGCCAATATCCGTCGATAGCGATGCCCCGACAAAACCGCTGAACCCATCGTCGTCACCGCCCGGGGCAAAGCTAAGCGATTGCCCGGCAAAACGCACCGTGACATCATCGGAATTGCTGGTATACGCCTCCACACCAAAACGCGGGGTGAGGATAAAATTCCCCCATGTCCTGGTGATGGCAATCTGGGCCCTGCCGGAAAACAGATCGATTTCCCGGCTGTCAACACCCATGATGTTCTGCGCGGCAGCGCCCGGGGCGCCAGTCTCGGTATAGCTATCAAGGGCAAGATGCGCATAACGAACACGCAACGCCGGGGTGATGGTCATGCCGTTTAACGGAAAATCGTATCCGGCGGCGATTTCCGGTGAGACAAACACGCCATCGTAAGACGCCGTGGCGTTCCAAAAGCCATCCGGCAGCATATTATCCAGCACCAGCCGGGTGCTTTCATTCTTCATCATACCGCCCATCAATACCATGCGGGCGTACCACCCATTCTGGGCGTATTCGCCGTAGAAACCACCAAAGAGGCTGTCTGTATCGATCTTTTGCAGCTTCGAACCGATCGTCGTATCGCCCTTTGACAGGCCGATAAATGCGCCCACATGCAAGTCCTCCGGCGCATCCGTTTCCAGTATCGCGTCAAAACCGATCAGGGCGCCGAACACATCGTGTTCACTCTTCTTGACACGCCCTTTTGCATCCTTTTCAAGGCGGGAGCCAAAGACTTGCGCCCAGACGCCAAAGCCCTTCCCTTCGTCGACACCAAAGGCGCGCACGCCTATCTGCGCGGCTCCATCCAACGGCGCGGCGTCATCATCGAAATCCGAAAACTCCGCGTCGTCGTCCCTGGGCGGCCGGCGGCTGTCCAGGCGGGCGTGAATGGTATTGGCGATATTGGCAGTCAGATTGGACAGTTGTGCGCCCGCGCTGGCAAAGCCGCTGGGATCGATGACAACAATGAAGGGATTGCCCGCGGCTGGCGTCACGGCCAGATAGGGCAGGCCGTCGGTGAAGACAATATCGGGCAACTTGCCGTTCCTGTGGAAGGTAAACACGCTGCCGGCGCCGGTGAGGATATTGAGTGTCTCCTCGCCGACAGAACTGAGTCTTATCAGGCCGATAATGCGCGTGCCGGGCAGCAGGGTAAGGGTGTTCTTGTCGGAGTTGCTTTCCGTGATTCTGATGGCATAACTGTTGGTGCCACTGGCGCGGATCAGACCGCTGTTGATGATCTGATTGTTGTTGCCTTCTATGCGAATTCCTCTTCCGCGCAATCCGTCGATGACAATCGTGCCGAAATTGGTGATCGTATTGTTATCGCTCGTGATATTAATGCCGTGATTTCGATTCCCGGTGAGAGAGATTGTGCCGCGGTTCGTAACAGTGTTGCCATTGCGTCTGATACGAACGCCCCGCCCTCTATCTCCGTTGATGGTAATCGTGCCCGCATTGGATATGGTATGGGACCTTCGCTTGCCATCAACGCCGATCTGATCGTCTCCGCTCAATGTGATCGCGCCGCCTTCCTCTATGGCGCAGTCTTGCCCGGCCGTGCTCAGGGTTTGTGTTGTCGTTGCCGTTTCTCCTGCAACGATGGTGCCGGGGCAGGCGGCCCTGGCCGAAGTCACCGCACCAGGAACACCAACGGCGACCAGCCCTGTCAGGGTTGCGCCGATCGTTACACGCGTCAGCCTTTGAACAAAAAACCGCTTCAGGAAAAACGAACCGGAACCTTCCAAACGCAACACGGAATACAACATGATAGCGCCTCGCTGTGATGGACCCGGTAACACGCTGACAGAAGGTGTATGGGCGCGGATGGAGTCCACTAAATCACTTTATAAGTGCATATATAATTATCTTCTACTATAAGATGCTTTATCTGTACAAGATGCCAGCACCCTCGCGCTCTCCGCTCGAGAAGTTATGCACAGATTTTTGCTCGGGCTGTTGAAAGACCTGACACGCTGTAGATTGTTCTCGAAAAACCCATCGGGTGTTGCTGGCGGCAAGGGTGTAACAGATGTACCTTCAGGCTTGCCCGTCCCGGGAACAATCTGCTGAAAGATCACATCCAGATGCGAACTATGGCGCCCCAAGAAACTCCAGTACCCCGCGTTTGTAGACGGGATCACCAACGGCGCGCATGTGATCGCGTCCGGGGATTTCAAGAACTGTTCCATGGGGAATAAGGGCAGCCAGTTCGGTGGCGGAGCCGGCAACCTCATCCGCCGATCCTACCGCTACAAGGACGCGCATGGGCAATCGCCCAAGCCAACTTCCATCGATGGGCGTGCGCTCTGCCCGCATACACGCCGCGAGCGCCTTTAAGTCGCTTCCCGTTTGCTCGGCGAAGCGGCGGAACATACGCCCCTTCGGATGGGTGACCTCCTCAAGGCCGGGGGCTTCGAGGGCGGCGATAACGGCGCCGGGATCGCCGGTGCCGCGGATCATATTGATGCCCAGACCGGCAAAAACAGCCCGCCGCACCCGCAGCGGCTGTTCAACGCAAAAGAACGCAGCGATGCGCGCGCCCATGGAATAGCCCATAATATGCGCCCGCTTGATGCCAAGATGGTCCATCAACCGACCCACGTCGCGGGCCATGCGAGAGGCCGGATAGCGGGCGGTATCGTATATTTTTTCGCTCCGGCCATGGCCGCGATTGTCAAAGGCGACCACCCGGTAGCCGGCTTTTACGAGCGTATCGACCCAACCGGTGCCGACCCAGTTAACGCTCGCATTGGAGGCGAAGCCATGTACGAGCACAATAGCCGGACCGGTGCCTGCGTCCATAAAGGCGATGGCGATGCCGTTTGAGTCGAAATAATTGAAGTCGAAGTCGGGCATGGTCGGATCGCTTGCTATCGGATTGGCGCAACTGCGGATCCGATAGCAAGATTTGCTTTGTCAATCAAACAACTGATGTGTTGCGCTGGAGCGTGTCAGGCCTTAATAGAATCATTCTGACGGAGCGATTTTGCGACAAGATGAATCTTAAGTCTCGCAGGATATAGTGGGGCTATTTGCAAGAGACTTAAGGTTCATATTAGATCAGCTTGGCGTTAGCTGTACCCATTTTGCCAGGGGTAAAGCTAACGCCATAAAGCTGATCGCCCTGAAATCCATAGCAAAAGCGCCCGTCCCTTCGGGTTTGCCGATTGGCGGACGCTCACACCCAAGCCGCTCTCGAGAGATGGGTCGCCATCGCTCTTCGATCGCCTTGAGTTTGGGTATCGCCTCGCCAATCGAGAAACGAAAATTGTTTCTATTAAGACCTGACACGCTTGTCTTATGATTTTTCCGGTTTTTGTGCAAAGATTGTTTCCACTGACCGGCCTTCAACAGCCGGTCAGTGGCGGTGGTCGGATCGAGATACGCTTGGTCGTTTAGGACCGTGTTAGAGTAGGATCGACCACTGTCTTCACATGAGGCCTGAACGGATACAGAGCGGTTCATAACCCTCTACGACAAGCATAGGACATGAGAAGACAATGAAGGATAGCATCGGACTTGATATTTCCAAAGCACATTTGGATGTATATCGCTCAAGCACGGACCAGCACGCCCGCTTCGACAACAACCCAACAGGCTTTCGGGCGCTCAAGCGTTGGATTGGGTGTGAGAGGCCGCAGATTGTGGTCTATGAACCGACCGGCCCTTACCACGCTGCTTTTGAGAGGGCGTTTGCAAAGGTCCTCCCCCTGGCAAAGGTCAATCCCTTGCAGGCGCGACGCTTCGCCCAGGCCTATGGGACACGCGCCAAAAGCGATGCTGTTGATGCGCGGATGCTTGCGATAATGGGAGCGACATTTGCGCGGGTTGCAGACAAGCCTGTCGACAAGAATGATCATGAACTCAAAGAGTTATACCAACGGCTCTTATGGTTGACTCATAAAGCCGTTGGCAAGGCCGACTGGCCGCCGCGCCTTATGGCGCGTAAGCCTTAGTGGCGTTTGAACGATAACGGTCATTCTTTATGACCGTTAGTATTAAAGATCGCGCGCATGGCCCTGATCAAGGATCGTGTACGCCTGAAAAACAGACTGCAGACGCAAACCCTTTGCCTGACAAGAAAGCATACAAAAGCACGGCTTGAACAAATTGGGCGCCAACTCAAAGCCATCGATGGCGAGATTGAAAAGCGTCTGTGCAAAGATAAAGCCAGAGAGCTTGATATCCTCAATTCCATTCCAGCCATTGGTCCGGTTACCGCTGCTGCGATCCTGATAGAGTGTCCCGAGATCGGCACGCTCGGTCGCAAGCAAGCCGCCAGCCTGGCCAGCCTGGCTCCGATAACGCGTCAGTCAGGCCAGTGGAAAGGCAAGGCCTTCATTGCCGGCGGCCGCAAAACCTTGCGTGATGCCCTCTATATGCCAGCGCTTGTTTCCATCCGCTTCAATCCTGACATGAAACGGATTTACAAACGAATGATCGAAGCAGGAAAACCTGCAAAAGTCGCAATCACAGCAATCATGAGAAAGCTGATCGAACTCGCTAACACCCTCATCAGGGACAATCGTACGTGGCAACAAAAAACAAATTGACAAAAACGGATACTCTAATAACGGAAAAGTTTTCAGTTGTACATTCGAGTACTATGGAACTTTCGGCTTTCCGTGTGCAAGCCTCACCACCTGACATAATTTTCGAATTCCCATAGTTTTGGAATAGGGACGTTGTTTGCGATAGCTCTTGCGATGCGTCTGAGGCCCTTTTTGAACAGGGACATCAGGCAGCGATAGGCTTTTTGGGGGCGTATTTTGCTTCGCGCGGTTGAGACAGCAAAATAAAGCGCCATTGTCAGCGCCACGATCAATCGCTCAATACGATCTGCATGGGCCAGATGGGTCTTTGTGATGCCGAAGCCGCGGGATTTGAAATCCGAGTACAAGGCTTCAATACCCCAGCGCATGCCATAATCGCGTGCCCGCGCTGTTGTTGGCTTGCCGTCCATGGCAATAATCCACGGCTCGCGGTGTCCTTGTTCGTGCAAAATACCGATAGACGTGCTGATGCCGGAACCATAGAGCTCGGCCCCTTCAATGCCTTGTGGGGCAAAGCGCACGACGTCTCCGGTTGTGATCTGCCCCCCTGCATGGTTCAGGGTCAAATTGCCCTTCAAGCGGATGCGATACCCCCATGCGACCTTTTGGCACCAGCCGATCAAAGCCGCCATTCCATAGAACCGGTCAGCCGTCAGTATGACATCACACCCTTCAGGCACCATAACCCGCAGTGCGTCTAGAGCGGCCCGGCGGATTGATTTGTCCTTATTTTATTGGGAAAAAGTGGACCGGGAGGCTCGTTTTTTTCAAGGATTGAGTTCTTCGGCAATCAAATTGACAATCCTTGCGTGTATCGCCGCACGATCTGTTCCGGCCGGGTCGGTGCACACCGGATCATCGTTTTCCTCCGCCAGAATGGCTTCGCCAGCGGGCGTGCAAATCGGCATGGCGCTGAAATGGTAGGCAGGGTCGAACCGTTCGATCCTGCGATCCCCCAGGTAGTTGGAGAACCCGCTACGGTCAAAGTCTGTTGCGAGCATCCTGTCACCGTCGCCGCCAAAGCCAATCACAAGCGTTGATGGCAAAAGATCAACGACATCTGATTGCTCAAGACCCCAGACAAGCCCCGGATCAATGGCGACAACATGAGTCACGCGCGCATCAGCGTAGCTGGCATTCCAGATCGCAGGATCCATCCCCTGCATATTGACGTCTTCGGACAGGAGAAGCCCACAGGCCTCCATGTCCTCGAATGTGTTGCAGGCGTCCACGATGCCCGCATGGTTGCCCTTAGCTCCCCCCAAGGACAGCGCAGTCCAGCCCCCAAAGGAAAACCCGGACGCCATGACGCGGGACATATCGAGGCTACCAGTGAAACGGGAATTATCGAGCAGTGCATCCAATGCGACACTCATGTCCTGAGCGCGGGTCCAGTGCGCGACGCCTTCTGACATGTCGAAATCACCCGAAGTCGAGTTGGGATGGTTCACCACCATGGTGATCACGCCGCGTTTGGCCAGGGCGGCCCCGAGCCAGGCGTGCGCGCGATCCGTGCCACCCAAACCATGGCTGAAAAGAACCACCGGATGCTGCCCGGCCGACAAAGGCCCGTCCCTATGGGCCTCCACACCTTCGAACACAGGGTTACTTGCATAAAGCGAAGGGACTTGTGATGACGTGCTCGGGTACCAAATGGCAACGCGCGTCGCTGCGTTGTGATGTGGCATGAACACTTCGGTGATCTGAAGCCCTGCAACATCGGCATGAGCGCTTGAGACGTTTATGGACAGAGCGGCTGCGGACAGGATCGTTCTCATTGTTTTCTCCATTGTTGAGTTCTCTGATGCCTCTTCAATGCCCTCAACCCCTTTTATTGGCGTCCTAAATCCGGATTTAGGTCGTCATGATCCGGTTTTAGGACTATTCTCAGCTTCAGGATGTACGGGAAACAGAAATGCCTACCTTTCCAATTCCGGTTTTCATAGCCTGCGTGCTCGCCTTTGCGAGCCTGCGTCTCTGGCAGCAACGGGAGCACGCCAATCCGTTGGTTCTGCTACTCATCCTGTGTGCTGCACAATCGTTGATCATCGCCCTCAACCAGCACTACGGCGTTTCAGTCATGCGGTTGGTTCAGCCGCTTGTGGCGTCCTTTATCCCTTCGGCCGCCTGGATTGCCTATCGAGGTCACGCATCTCGCGCGGACGTTCTGCACGCTCTAGGGCCAGGCGCTGCGGCCTCTGCACTTCTTGTAGCACCGCAGTTTCTTGATGTGCTTCTGCCGGGGCTTTTTGTGGTCTATGGCGGGCTGATCCTTTTTTCCGCCATGCAAGGGGCCGACACGCAACCTAAAGCGCTTTTGGCCAGCAGTGATCTGGCGGCACGGATATGGCTCGTCATTGGAGCCGCCCTCATCGCATCAGCGCTCAGTGATGTCTTAATCGTCGCGACGCAAGTCGCGGGTTACCCCGAGCTTCAACCATGGATCATCAGCGTCTTTTCTGTTGGCAATCTTCTGATTATTGGTGCGCTGAGTTTTTCGCCATATCTTCAAACCGTTGAAGACGATGAGCGGGACGAAGCGCCCACGACACAGGTCGCGGACCCCGAAATTTGGGACCGCATTCAGACATTCATGGAAGTGCAGAGGCCCTATCTGGACCCCGATCTCACCCTATCCCGACTATCGCGCAAACTTGGTGTGCCGGCGAAGTCCCTGTCGGCAACAATCAACCGAACAACCGGTGAAAACGTATCCCGCTTTATCAATCAAGCGCGGATAGCGGAAGCTCAGAAAGCAATGCTGAATGGCGAGTCTGTCACCAACGCGATGCTGATGTCCGGCTTCAACACCAAGTCAAACTTCAACAGAGAGTTTCTGCGCGTTGTTGGCGCGAGCCCCAGTGCTTGGCTCAACGAGGCAGGCACATCCGGCCAAAACTCTACCGTTTTTGGCCAGGCCAAATAGGACCATTTTTGGTGTATAGAGCCTTTCAGTTTTTAACTGAAAGGCTCTAGAAGTCTGTCGGGTTTGACGGGCGCTAACTGCCTAAGTCATTGATTTTATTATGAAATATGTTTTTTCGGAAAAATAAGGAATTCAATAAAACCAATGACTTAGCTAACAAATCCGACACGCTCTGGGTTTTGGAAAGAGTTTTTGACCAGAGTAGCGGCTTGGGGCATCGGGTACCTTCCGAAAAATAGAACTAATCCATAGAACCAATCCCATGTCTTTGATTCACAAAATTCCCTGTCTGTCACCAAAAAATTCAGTCGATTGCCCTGGCTGTCCTCCCTTTTCGCCTTGCCCTGACTCATGATAGATTGCTTCAGTTGGAGCGTGTCATGCACGAGCATGGCGCCGGGCGGCAAATTGCCGATAGTGCAAGGGAGGAATAAAATCCGATGACCGACAAACCAGGTGGAACACGCAAGCCAAAAACCCTCGATACCGACTTGCATTTGTCGTTCACCGATAACGAAGCGTTGCAGTTTCACCGCCAGGGCCGCCCCGGAAAACTGGAAATCAATCCGACAAAACCCATGGCCACACAGCGCGATCTGTCCCTGGCCTATTCGCCGGGCGTGGCGGTGCCGGTGCGGGTGATCGCCGAAAACCCCGAACGCGCCTATGATTACACCACGCGCGGCAATATGGTGGCGGTTATCACCAACGGCACGGCCATTCTGGGTCTGGGTAATCTCGGGGCACTGGCATCGAAACCGGTAATGGAAGGCAAGTCGGTTCTATTTAAGCGGTTTGCCGATGTGGATTCGATCGATCTCGAAATCGATACCGACGACATCGATGCGTTCGTCAATTGCGTGCGCTATCTTGGGCCGTCCTTTGGCGGCATCAATCTTGAGGACATTCGCGCCCCCGATTGCTTCATGATCGAACAGCGCCTGCGCGAAATCATGGACATCCCCGTCTTTCACGACGACCAGCATGGCACAGCCATTATCGCCGCCGCCGGACTGATCAATGCGCTGCACCTGATCGAAAAAAGCATTTCAGAGGTGCACATTGTGTGCAACGGCGCCGGTGCCGCCGGCATCGCCTGTATCGAGTTGGTCAAGGCCATGGGTGTACGCCATGAGAACGTCATCCTGTGTGATACCCGCGGCGTCATCCACAAGGGCCGCGCCGATGGCATGAACCAGTGGAAATCGGCGCACGCGGTCGAGACGGACAGGCGCACCCTGGACGAGGCAATGGATGGCGCCGATGTTCTCTTCGGCCTGTCGGTCAAGGGCGCGATCTCGCCGCAGATGATCGCTTCCATGGCAAAAAACCCGATCATTTTCGCCATGGCCAATCCGGACCCGGAAGTCACGCCGGAGGAGGTGGCCGATATCCGTGATGACGCCATTGTCGCCACCGGCCGCTCGGACTATCCGAACCAGGTCAACAATGTGCTCGGCTTTCCCTATATCTTTCGCGGCGCTCTTGACGTACATGCGGTCACGATCAATGACGACATGAAAATCGCTGCTGCCGAGGCCCTGGCCAAACTCGCCCGCGAAGATGTTCCCGATGAGGCCGCCGCCGCCTATCGGGGGGCGCGGCCGCGCTTTGGCAAAAACTATATTATTCCCCTTCCCTTCGATCCGCGCCTGATTCACGCCATTCCGCCGGCGGTTGCCTCGGCGGCGATGCGCTCCGGCGTCGCCAAGCGACCGATCATCAAAATGGAAGCCTATCGGCAAACGCTGCACGCGCGACGCGATCCCATCGCGGGAACCTTAAGTCGCATTTACGAAAAAGTGCGCCGCAATCCCAAACAGGTCGTCTTTGCCGAAGGCGAGGAGGAACAGGTCATCCGCGCCGCGGTGAGCTTTGTGAACGCCGGCCTCGGCTATGCCAAACTCGTCGGACGCACCCATCACATCGAGAAAACGGCGCGCGACGCCGGCATCGCTTTGGTGGAGGAAATAGAAATCATCAACGCCGGAACTACCCGTCGGCGTAGCGATTATGCCGACTTTCTTTACGAACGCCTGCAACGCCAGGGCTATCTGCATCGCGACTGCACCCGCCTGGTAAACACCGATCGCAATCATTTTGCCGCCTGTATGGTCGCCCTTGGCGATGCGGATGCCATGATTACCGGCGTTACGCGCAATTATGCGAGCGCTCTTGAGGATGTGCGGCGGGTGATCGATCCGCGAGACGGGCACCGGATTATCGGCGTATCGATTGTTCTGTGTCGCGGCCGCACGGTACTGATCGCCGATACCACCGTACACGACATGCCGGCCGCCGAAGAACTTGCCGATATCGCCGAAGAGGCCGCTGGCGTGGCACGCCGCCTGGGACGCGAGCCGCGCGTGGCGATGCTGGCGTATTCATCGTTTGGCTATCTGCAGGGAGAACGCTCGACAAAGGTGCGCCAGGCCGTCGAAATTCTTGATCGACGCCACGTCGACTTTGAATACGATGGCGAAATGGCGGCCAATGTGGCGCTGAACATGGACGCCATGGCAGCCTATCCGTTTTGCCGCCTGAGCAATCCGGCGAATGTGCTGATCATGCCGGCGTTTCACTCGGCAAGCATCTCGACAAATATGCTGCAGGAACTCGGCGGCTCGACAGTAATCGGCCCCCTGCTTGTAGGCTTGCAAAAGCCGGTGCAGATATCCTCGCTGGGCGCCACCGATTCCGATCTTGTCAACCTCGCCGTACTCGCCGCCTTTGACATTAACGGCTGAGCCGCCGGAACGCGCCTGTACGGCAGGCGCGTTACGCCGAATGCTGAATATCCGCCGTTTGAACGGTTGCCGTCTTTTGCAAATAGGCAATCATCTCGCTGTTTGATATGGGCCTGGAAAACAAATATCCCTGACCGATGGCGCATCCCGCCAGGCGCAGCAGCTTGAGCTGCTCCTCTTTCTCAACCCCCTCGACAATCGTTGTCAGGCCAAGATGGCGCGACAGCATCGTCACCGCCTGGACGATCGCCAGGGATTTCGGATTATCGGTAATGCCGAACACAAACGACTGGTCCACCTTGATCTTGTCGATGGGAAAGCTCTCGATGTAGGAAAGCGACGAATAGCCGGTGCCAAAATCATCAAGGGCAAAGCGAATGCCGTCCTCGCGCAGGGTATTCATGACCGCAATCACAATGTCGTTGTTTTCGATAAACAGGGATTCGGTCACCTCCAGATCCAGTTGCTGTGGCGCCAGGCGGCTCGTTTTCAGTGCCCCTCGAACGGTGTTGACGAAGTTGCCGTCGGTAAACTGCGCCGGCGACACATTGACCGCGATCTTTGCCGCAACGGGCCAGTTGCGCGCATCCACGCATGCCTGGCGCAATACCCACGCGCCGATGTCGACAATATGCCCAGTTACTTCGGCAACGGGAAGAAATTCCGCAGGCGATATATAGCCCTTTTGCGGATGCCGCCAACGCACCAGCGCCTCGGCCCCCACGACCGTGCCATTGCGCAAATCGATCTGCGGCTGGTAGAAAACCTCAAACTCCTCGTTTTTCAACGCCCTAACCAGATCCAGCTCAATCAATTGATGGTGATGCAGTTTTGCCTCCATCTCCGGATCGAAGAAGCGATAGACGTTTCCGTGTTCGGCGCGCGCACGCATCAGTGCCATATCGGCGTGGCGGATCTTGCGATCCAGGTAGGTCTTCATATCCGGGTCGGGGCCGGAATCAGAACCCGAATCAGGGTCCGAATCGGCGCCGTTCGCGTCAGCACCGTCGTGGCCCGCCGTATCCGTGGCGCCGGCGGCGCATCGGCCTCTATCGGTGTCGAGCCGTGCCGCGCCGGCACTCACGCCAACAACCGCGTGGTGCAGATCGAATTCATACGTTGCGCTGAGTTCGTCGATAATACGCTCGATCAGCGAAACAATACTGTCGGCGGCATTGTCGCGCCCGGCCAGCACAATGAACTGATGGCCGCCGAGATATCCGATGATATCCCCTTTAATCACGATATGGCGCAGTCTGCCGGCGGCCACCTTGACGATCTGTTCGCCGTATTCATGTCCCAGCGTATCGTTGATGACATCAACCCGGCTTAAATGGATACTGATCAGAACAAATGCCTTTTTTTCGTGTCCGGCGGCCTCCATGGCAGCGGCGGCCATATCGGCGAAGCGGTTCTTGTTTGGCAGGCCGGTAAGGGGATCGAAACGGGCGAGAAATTTCAGCCGCTGTTCGGCACGCCAGCGATCGGTAATATCGCGAAAGGTCAGGCATATGACGATGGAATCCGGTATCGGCGTGCCGGTTAGCGACACCCCGCCCTTGAGCATGGAGGGGGTGACAACGTGTTCCATGATGCGCTGGCGACGGTCATTGTGGTAATGGCGCGTCAATTGCGGCTGCGAGGGTGTCCAGCGGCCGGCCTGAAAGTCCTGCACGGCGGAACGGATCGAATCGGCAAACGCGCGCGGCACAACCGCCGCGACATTGTGGCCGATCTTCAGAGCATCGGCATCGATGGGCAAGGCCTTGCCCGCCGAGCGGCTCATCGCCTTGATGATTCCGTGTCCATCCGTCACAATCACGCCATCGAAATTGTCGGAAATGACCTGGTCCAGAATCCGCTGGGTGTTCTCCGCCTGATTGCGCGAGATAAACAGCAAAATGCGATTGATATCGATTTGACGGATCAGCGCGATGGCGCAATAGGCCAGCAACGCCCCTTGCCACATCACCGCATTGAGCACCACCGGTCTGATGATCTGCAGCACCGTCGCCCCGGCCTCAAGGGTAAGCGCCAGGCCGATTAACAGGCTTATGGCGATTTTCCAGCGCAAACGCGCAACGATCTGCTGCGCCAGGGCAATTACCAGGCCCAGACCGAGCAGCAGGACAGGCAATCCCACGTGCTGCAAGGCGCGCGACTGGAGTAACGTTTCGGCGCTTAGGGCCTGTAGCATGGGCCCTGACAGATACCCATAACGTGGTACGGCGAATATATCGCGCAACTCCGCCGCTTGCGCGCCAACAATGACACTTTTGCCGCGCAATCGCCCAGGGTCGGTATTGCCGCGCACAATATCGATTGCCGAAATGCGATCGATGCGGCGGGTATCGATTGAAAAGTCGATCGCCAGCGCCTGTTGCGAAGGGTGTTGCACGCCAGCCAGCATCGCCGGCATTGAAAAGACGAATGTACCGTCAAGCGACGAGCCAAGGGGAAAGGTCCTTATCAGACTGTCGGCATCCGCCCTGATGTTGACGCTGGCAACCCAGCCATGACGGGAAAAGCGTTGCAGCGGTAACGTGGAAACCACATGCGCATCGTGATCGCCACCTGTGGCATGTTGATCAAAGGCCGCCAGCACCACAATGCCGCCGGCGGCTTGCAGGGCCGCCTCGAGCGCCGCATCCTCTTTTGGAACGGAACGCGAACTGAAGTCGATATCCAGCGCAATCTCTTTTACATGCGCGGCGACGAGCTTGTTGACAATGGCGGCGTGTACGCTACGGGGCCATGGCCATTGACCGATTGCGCGGATACTTTTCGAATCGATATCGACGACGACGATAGTTTCCGTTGGCGCGCGTGAATATGCGGCGAAGCGCTGATCCGACGTCAGCCGGTGAAAGGGATCAAAAAGCCCGCTCACGTGTCCGGTAACAATGAGGGCGAAAACGAGCAGACCAGCGCGATATCGGTGCAACATACTCCATGCCATACGGGGCCGAAGCCAGGGCTCCGTGAACTTCAGGCCATGGAATGCCCCGCTCGATGGCCCGGGCAGGCCTCCTGGCGACAATGGCCGCAAGAGGGGCAGCTTCAGACCTGCCGCCTTGAGAACAACCCGTTGCGGTTATACAACCGGTAAAACACGCCGACCTATGATCCTGCGTATTATACCAAGGGGCTTTGCGTTTGACTCCTGACCCGGTTTAAAACCGTTGTCTTGTCAACATGATACACAAGTCAGTGTGTACAAAAAGCCAATACCGCTGGTATTTTCTACCCAGGTAGCGGTGTTTCCAGGGCTCAATCGACTTCGCCTTGAACTTAAGCGACTTGCGTAAAAATACCCTGAACAGGTCGAACTCGGTGCCGGCCCTTCATCCGATGCCGTCGGGGCATCAGCGGAGATAATTGCCGACTTCTTCGAAGATGGTCCGCAAGTCGTCTCCGAGTGTCAGGAGCGGGCCGATGATCACCACAGCAACCAGCGCCGCAATCAACCCGTATTCTATAGCTGTCGCGCCTGATTCATCTTTCACAAAACGTTTTGTTATTTTTATCATTTTACTATCCTACTTAATAGAGTTCACAATTACTTGTGAATACCGCGAGATGATGCGCATATCTGGCATTACATTTATGAATGCAGTTCACAAAAGTAGCGCGGAAAATATACGGCATCGTTAAATGTATCCACCGCAACCAGGTCGTGCGCGGCCCGCAGCGCCGCACAGGCAAGCCGCTTGTCAGTGCCAGGCCAAAAGGGTTAAGAAAAAGGTCACTTGCGCGCCCTGATTCTCGTCTTGACATCTGCGGTGTCGCAGAAAATCGCCAGACCGGTCTAGAGTTTGGCACTTGCCTTGCCGAACGTACCGCTAAGTTTCGTATCCGGCGTGGAATGAGCTATTGGACGATTGTCCGGGGCCTGTTTGCCGGGCCTCTCTCGTGTCCCATTGCTTATCGAAAGCAATTGTGACCACGGAGAGAGGAAAGGGCACGTGTGCCCTTTCCGCGGATATCATGGATGCAGATGCATCCATCCCTTGTTAACCCAACTTGTCGCTTACCTTGGTGAACGTGCCGCTAAGTTTCGTACCCAGTATACTGAGCGCTGAAATGATGACAACGGAAACCAGTGATGCGATCAGGCCGTATTCGATGGCGGTAGCGCCGGACTCATCGCCGGCAAAACGGATTACGAGATTCTTCATTTTTGTTACTCCTGTTACTTTGTTACTTCGTTATTGGTCGATATTTTCACAGTGCATCGACTAGCGTGAAGGTAGTGTATAATTATTAATTACTCTTTAAAATTGTATATTTAAATTTAATATTGTGAATTTTATCTAAATTGCAAAGCAAAAAACGCAATCCAACGGACGCCGCCAAATATTCTGGTGCAGAACAATCACAACCGATAATTGCAGGAGTAGAGAGCTTTTACAGGCAGCGATCTATTATACCAACGGTATTGGCTTTTTGTACGCGCTGACTTGTGTATCATGCTGATAAGACAACGGTTTTAACCGGGCCAGGAGTCAAACGCAAAACTCCTTGGTATTAGATGATTGTCCCGGGCCTGTTTGCCGGGCTTTTCTTGTATCCCATTGCTTGTCGAAAGCAATTGTGACCGCGGAGAGAGGAAAGGGCACGTGTGCCCTTTCCGCGGATTTCATGGACGCAGGCGCATCCATCCCTTGTTAACCCAGCTTGGCACTTACCTTGCCGAACGTACCGCTAAGTTTCGTACCCAGTATAGTGAGCGCTGAAATGATGACAACGGAAACCAGTGATGCGATCAGACCGTATTCGATGGCGGTAGCGCCGGATTCGTCGCCGGCAAAGCGGATTACGAGATTCTTCATTTTCGTCACTCCTGTTACTTCGTTACTTTGTGTTACTTCGCTATTGGTCGATATTTTCACAGTACATCGACTAGCGTGAAGGTAGCGTATAATTATTAACACTCTTTAAAATTGTATATTTGAATTTAATATTGTAAATCTTGTCTAAATTGCGAGACAAAAAGCGCAGCCCAACGGACGCCGCCAAATATTCTGGTGCAGAACAATCACAACCAATAATTGCAGAAGTAGAGAGCTTTTACAGGCAGCGATCTATTATACCAACGGTATTGGCTTTTTGTACGCGCTGACTTGTATCATGCTGATAAGACAACGGTTTTAACCGGGCCAGGAGTCAAACGCAAAACTCCCTGGTATTAGATGATTGTCCCGGGCCTGTTTGCGAGCTTCTATCGTGCTCCGTTGCTTGTCGAAAGCAATTGTGACCGTGGAGAGAGGAAAGGGCACGTGTGCCCTTTCCGCGGATATCATGGATGCAGATGCATCCATCCTTTGTTAACCCAACTTGTCGCTTACCTTGGTGAACGTGGCGCTAAGGCTTGTACCCAACGTGGAAAGCGCTGCAATAATGACAACGGAAACCAGTGATGCAATCAGGCCGTATTCGATGGCGGTAGCGCCGGACTCATCGCCGGCAAAACGGATTACGAGATTCTTCATTTTTGTTACTCCTGTTATTCTTTTTTTTAATGGCGTAATCAATCGTAAGGGCGGCTCCATATGCCGCTTAAGCTAATGGTAGTATAAGAAAATTAAATACCCTTAAAGTTGTAAGATAGAATTTTATCGTGTAGTCGAAATAAAATTATTTCAAATACTTCCAAAACCGGTCAGCACCCAGCAACACACGCGTTTCATGACCGTTGAACCAAACATTTTTGCGACATCCAATAACTCTTTTCACTCGCAGCTACTTTAACTAGTGCCAGGGGGCATTGTGTTTGGCGTCATGCCTTCAGCCGCTTCGCCGGCACCGGTGCCTGTCCGTCGTAGCCACCCCAGACTGATTGATCAAAATGGATAACGGCACCGGTCATCATGCCGCTGTCCTCCGACGCCATCCAGAGAACCGCGCGGGCGACTTCCTCCGGATCAAGCAGGCGCCCAAAGGGCAACGTGGCACGGGCTTTCGCTTCCCAGTCCGGATCGCCCGACTCCGCCCGCTGGAGCGCACGCTCATGATCGGAAGCCATCCAGCCAATATCAAGCTGGTTGACGTGAATGCGATGGCGCATCAGCGCATAGCCGCAGTGGCGTGTCAACGTCGCCAGCGCCCCCTTCGAGGCGCTGTAGGATGCCAGGAAGGGCTGGCCGGCCCGCTCGGATGTCGAGCCGATGTTGATGATCCGCCCCTCGAGATCCTCGCGCGCCATCACCTTCACCGTGTCCTGCATCAGAAAGAACGGTGCGCGCGTATTAACCGCAAACATCCGGTCAAAGAGTTCCGGCGTTGTATTCAAAAGGTTACCCCGCTCGGTCAGACCCGCTGCGTTGACGAGAATATCGACCCTGCCGAAACGTCCGTCGGCGAGAGGAACGATCCGGCGGACATCGTCAATATCGCCAAGATCGGCAGTGATCATTGTCACCGGCACACCGGTCTCCACCGTGATCTCCCCGGCGACCTTTTCACCCTTCCCGGTGCCGCGGCCGACGATGGCGATGCCCTCCGCGCCGGCGCGCGCAAACAGCTGCGCAACGGCTTTTCCAAGACCCTGAGTGCCGCCCGTCACGATAGCAACTTTTCCGTCGATACGGTTCATGGCGTCACCTCGTATCCTGCCGCGTTCATAACGCGCATAAGTTCCCTATGGCCTACTCTGGCCATCGCGAGCGGCGGATTGGCCACCGGGTCCTGTTCGGCCTCGACCACAAACCAGCCTTCGTAGCCCTTTGCGGCAAGTGCCTTCACGATTGCCTCGAAATCCAGGCTGCCGTCGCCAGGTACGGTGAAGACACCCTGTTTCACAGCCTCAAGAAAGCTCTGCTTCGACTTGTCGACATCAGCCATAACCGTACCGCGCACATCCTTGGTGTGGACATGGACGATCCGGGCGTGATGATTCTCGATCACCCGCATGACATCACCACCGGCAAAAGCCATGTGGCCGGCGTCGAAGAGAAGTGGCACCGAGCTGTGCTTCATCAATCGTTCAAGCTCCGGCTCGCGTTCCACCACCGCGCCCATGTGGTGATGATAGGCGATGGGCATGCCCTCTTTTTCGCACCAATCGGCAAAGTCTGAAACCTTTCGGCCGTAGATTGCCATCTCGGCCTCGTCGATTATCGGCTTCTGCGCCAAAGGTACGCTGTGAAGCCCTTGCACCGAGCGAGCCGTCTCGCCGTAGACGATACAGGGCGCGCCGGCGGCCTTAAAGAAGGCGTGTTGCTCTGCGATCCGGTCCTTTTCCTCCTCCAGGTCCGCGTCGAGCAGAAGGCCGGAGAACCAGCCGCCGCAAACGGAGATACGGAATTTATCAAGGATCGGTCCAAGCACGTCCATATTCATGGGAAAGCGCCGGCCGGTCTCCATGCCGGAAAACCCCGCGACCGAAGCCTGTCGCAGGGCTTCTTCGAGACTTACATCGTCGGAAAGCGATGCGTCGTCGTCGTTCCACCAGGCAATGGGCGCGATACCCAATTTGGCTTTCAACATCGACGATACTCCCGGACACTGTTTTTCGCGCAAGACTTCTGGTTGCATTTGCGCATCTAGAGCGTGTCAGGTCTTGATAGAAGCAATTTTCGTTTCCCGATTGGCGAGGCGATACCAGGCTCAAGGCGATCGAAGAGCGATGGCGACCCATCTCTCGAAAGCGGCCTGGGTGTGGGCATCCGCCAATCGACAAACCCGAAGGGACGGGCCCTTTTGTGAATTGTATATTGACATTTCTATTATATTGCAACGATGATTGCAGCAATCATGGGCATGGGAGGTTGACGTGATCAGAATCGCCGTTCTCGGTTGTGGCCGCATCGGACGCATGCATGCCGACAATATCGCGGCACACCCGCGCGCCACACTCGCCGGCGTGTTCGACATTCACGAACCATCAAGCACTGAAGTTGCCGAAAAACACGCGGTAAAAAAATTCGCCACCGCCGACAATGTCTATGCTTCGGCGGAGGTGGATGCGGTGCTCATTGCCACATCAACACCAACCCATGTCGATTTCATAGAGCAGGGTGTAAATGCCGCGAAGGCTGTTCTGTGCGAAAAGCCTATCGATCTTTCGCTCGAACGCGTCAATGAACTCAGGAAACGTATTGCCGGAACCGATGTACCGATCATGCTCGGCTTCGTTCGCAGGTTCGATCACAGCCACGCCGCCGTCCGTCAGGCGATGCTAAACGGCGAAATCGGAGATCTCCACCAGGTCGTCATTACCTCCCGCGATCCCGGTATGGCGCCTGATGCGTATATGGAAGTCTCCGGCGGCATCTTCCGTGACATGACCATCCATGATCTCGATCTTGCCCGCTTCATGCTAAACGAAGAAGTGACGGCGGTTTCAGCACAGGGTGCGCGCAAGATCAATCCCCCGTTAATGGAAAAATGCCAGGACTTCGACACGGTTGCCGTCACTCTGATGACCGAAAGCGGCACGCAGGCAATCATCACCAATTCGCGCCATGCAGCTTATGGTTACGATCAGCGCGTCGAATTGTTCGGCTCCAGGGGTATGGTGATTTCCGAGAACCACCGGCAGAACCACATGACAAAGCATGTGAGCGCGGCAACCGGCGTTTCGGCGCCCCTGCAGCACTTCTTCATCGAGCGCTATATGCAGGCGTTCATTGCCGAAATCGATCACTTTGTCGATGCGGTTGAAAACGGCAAACCGGTTCCCGTGGGCTTCGAGGACGGGCGCCTTGCGCTTGTCCTTGCCGATGCGTGTTTCAAGTCCGTCGCCGAGGGACGGGTGGTGAAAGTCAGTGAGATGGGATGATAAATGGCCCGGCGTTCGGGCCCTGCATCAATGACCAATGGCAAATGAGACGCTGTTTGCCGCCGGGCCGCCCCAGGGACTGATTTGCCCTTATTCTATTGGGAAAAGTGGTCCGAGGCGAAGCCGAGAGACTTTTTCACATTCAACTAGAGCGTCGGGCGTTTAAGTTGCACAGCCAGGGTCTTCGCCGCGCCATCGATCTGTCCATGATGGCAAATCGGGTTTTCCAAAAATGGGTGACAAGGCAAAACTTCGTATCGGCCTTATAGGGTCCGGCTTCATGGGCAAAGCCCATGCGTTCGCGTTCGCCACGGCGTCGCGTGTTTTCGATCTTCCGTTCGAACTGGAGATGCATACGCTTGCAGATGCAACGCAGGAAATGGCCGCCTCGGCAGCGAAATCGCTGGGCTTTCGACGATCGACCGCACGCTGGCGCGCGTTGGCCGAACATCCGGAGATCGACCTCGTCTGTGTTACCGCCCCAAACGCACTGCACAAGGAAATGTCACTGGCCGCGATCGCAGCAGGAAAACACGTTTACTGCGAAAAGCCGCTTGCGCCCAGCGTTTGCGACGCCAAAGAGATGACCGAAGCCGCTGAGGTCAGGGGCGTAAAGACGCAGGTCGGCTTCAACTACCTCTGTAACCCCATGATACGACTGGCCAGAGACATGATCGCCAATGGCGAACTTGGTGAAATACGCAGCTATCGCGGCATTCATTGCGAAGACTATATGGCGGACGCAACGAACCCGTACACATTTCGCCATGAGCCGGCCGGCGGCGGAGCGCTCGCCGACCTTGGCAGCCATGCCCTGGCCACCGCCGAGTTCCTGATAGGACCGATTACCCGGGTCATGGGCGATTGCGTTACCGCGATTACCGAAAGACCTGATGGCAAAGGCGGAAAGCGCGGCATCGAAGTCGACGACGTGGGCCGGGCGCTGATACACTTTGCCAGCGGCGCGACAGGATTCATTGAAGGCAACTGGATTGCAACCGGCCGCAAGATGCAGCATGATTTCGAAGTCCATGGTGCAAAAGGCGCGCTTTACTGCAGTCAGGAGCGTTTCAATGAGTTGCATTTCTATTCGGTGTATGACCGGAATGGCCGGCGCGGCTTTCGCCGTATCGAAGCGGCACCGGAACATCCGCCTTATGGCTCCTTTTGTGTTGCGCCTGGCCACCAGTTGGGCTTCAACGACCTTAAGGCCATTGAGGCGGCGGGCTTGATCAAGGCGATTGCGGGTGAATCACCAGAGCCGTTCGGTTTCAGAGCCGGCCTGCGGATACAAACGCTGGTTGAATCGATCCGGGAATCCTCGAAAAGCCGGCAATGGGTCAGACTCGATTGATTGGATCGAACGGGTTCCGCGCGGTTTCAATCTTTAATTGTGAATAAAGGCGCTCGCTCCAATTGTGTGTATAAAACGCCAATACCGCTGGTATCCGTCCGCCGGGCCGCCCCAGGGACTGATTTGACCTTATTTTATCGGGAAAAAGCACACCGAGGCGAAGCCGAGGGACTTTTTCACATTCAACTCAGCAGGGTGTTCCCAGGACAGGAAAACCGGAAGTGATTCCTCTTGGCACCCTTGCCGCCAGCAAGGCCATACCGGGCCATTTACCTGATCATCGCTTTTTTTTCGATTTCTCCTGCGTTGTCAAGGGTTTGAGAACCGCCAGGGGCGGCGCGAAGCGCCCTTGACACACCGCAGCCGCCGGTTATGGCCTATGATCAGATAATACCAAGGGGCTTCGCGTTTGACTCCTGACCCGGTTTAAAACCGTTGTCTTATCAGCACGATACACAAGTCAGAGTGTACAAAACGCCAATACCGCTGGTATAAATGGCTGGATCCGCCTTTGCACCGGAACGTCCGGCTCGATGAGAAGGAACCGATAAAGCAGGAGAAAAGGTCCTTATACCAACGGGTTTTGCGTTTGACTCCTGACACGCTCTAAAACCGTTGTCTTGTCAGTACGATACACACGTCAGCGTGTACGAAAAGCCAATGCCGCTGGTATTATCCATAACCGGGGCTATTGGTGCAATTTAAACGCCCGACGCTTTAGAACGGGATGTCGATGCGGGCCCGGGCGCCGTAGCTCTTCGAGCCGGAGCCGATGCCGTCGTAGCTGCCGGACAGCGAGAACATCGCACCCGCCGGCAGACGCCAGTCAAAGCCCGCCTCAACACTCCCCGATAGCCCGTGGATGTCCGACGCATACGTCCCCTTGCTGAACTTGCCCTTGCTGCCAAACGTATATACCCCCTCAAACTCCGCCCAGGGGACAAGCGCACCCCCATCGCCAAGACCATAGGTGTACGCAAGGCGCGGGCCAACACGTACATCCCCCTCCGATACCGTCTGGCCGGCAATGGCATTGCCCTGACTGTCCGTATACGCCTTTTGCTTCTCGCTCAGGTACTGCACCGAAATACCGGGGCGGATCGTCCAGTCCCCGTAGGAAAAGTCGCCGCTCAGCTTGCCGCTGACGTACCAGCGCGTCGTCTTGAACGTGTCCGTATAGGTGCCAAGGGGCGTGATGTCGTTGCTTGAACGCCCCCATCTGGCCTGTACGTCCAGATACAGGGCCTCCCCAAAGCGAGCCGCCGCATAGGGACCCACCATCCAGCCATGACCCTTGACGCGGCCATTGGTGTCGTAGTCCTTGCCAAGCCAGTCGTATTGGGTCATCAGGCCGATGAGCATGTTCGGCGTGATCAGATAGTCGGCGCCCAGATAGACAACACCGAGCGTGCCGTCCTTGCTGTTGCCGCTATCAAAGCGCGAAAGACGCCCCTCGATCCAGACATCCCAGCGCATCTGCGGCCCGACAGCACCATCGCCCACATCACCAGTATCGCCCGATACGACATCGTCGTCATCGTAGATATCGGCACCGAAAAGCCCGGAGCGCGCCAGGCGCGTGGCGCTGACGGCGAAAGTGATGGTATCATCGGTAATGCTCACATCCCCTGGCAGGGAGGTACGCAGGTTCATGGAGAAGGCGGACGCGCTGGCGTCCTCGGACTGGCCCAGATTGACGCTGAGCGTACCGCCCACCTGGCCGCTTCGGCCATTGCCACCCGGGCGCAGACGGCTTAGGCGGCTGTCCATATTCACCCCGTTGGCGAGCAGCATGGCGTTGCGATCCCCCAGATAGTCCGCCACCATCTGCCGTGTTTTCTGCACCGTCGCAACCGAAGCTTTCGGCGCGTAAGCCGCGGAGAATACACACGTTACTATATCGTTCGCATTCAGTACCACCTCTACCTTTCGATCGGAGGCTGTCGGGGTTGTTGTACTACCGACTGTCCCGGTAACGATACAGCCAATATCCGACAGACTATAGTCCGTGCCGGCAAAGTCTGCTGCGGTGATGGTGTAAGTGTTCGGGTCCAAATCGCCTGAGTCCTTGGTATCACTTGTCCGGGTTTTCGTGGTTGTCAGCGTAAAGCCTGTCCCAAGGCTGCCCAAACCCGGTGTTGCCGTAAAGGCGTGGGCCTGCAGCCCATCGCCGCCGCCATTGGTATCCAGTTGAACAACGATCTTTCCCTTGCCCGTAGTTGGAGCCGGCACGGTCGCACCCGCTGGTGCTACGATTTGTAGCGTAAAGTCCTGCGTAAATTGCTGCTGTGGTGCAGGCGCTGGTGCAGGCGCTCTTCCCTGCTGGCCCGTCTGTCCTCCTGGCGCAGATTGCGTAATTTTCATGGTGACAAGATAAACACCGCGCCGCAGTAACGCCTTGGCGGCCTGTGGCGTATCATTGTAAGGAATGTCGCTCCAGCCGTTGTTGGGTCCTGGCCCTTTGCCTTGCGGCGGCTTGCCAGTATTTTTATCCACCACATCGAAGGTTATCTTCCCCAGTTGGCCTCCCGCGCCGGCCTGGGGGGCACCGAAGGTTTTATCATCGAAGGTGATCTCCCTTTGTGGCGGGTTTTTGCCTTGTGGCGGGTCTGCCCTGAGGACGAGCCTGTTATTCTGCGGGGCTTTACTAACTGTCGGCTGGCCGGCATTGAGCACAACGTCAACGGTATCGTCGGCAGAATTGAATTTCGTAGAGACTGCCGGAACAAATTCGGCCGTCACTTTATAAGTGCCGGCGAGGGTACCAGCAATCGGCGTGAAGGTGCAGGTGGCGGTAAAAGAACCGCCAGTCCCCGTACCAGCAAGTGCCACCGCATTACAGTTCTGACGGCCAACAATAGTAGCGCCCGTTGGCAGGCCGGTAAATGTCACGGTGCCATCGGTTTGTTGCATCGGCACGGTACTGGTGCCGCTGACGGTGGCGATCACAGCGATCCGTTTGTTTGTATTCGATAACGTCGGCGGCGAGCCATCGGGGACTGTCGTGCTCAAATCATAATCGACGGCGACGGCGATGGAGGGATCAGCCAACTGCGGGTCCTGACCGGGTTTTGTTGCTCCGGTACCTGCGGGGGTGACGGTGAGGATTGCGGTTTGTGTTCCCGTGGCGGCCGGGTTGCCAGCCCGATCCAATGCACCATTTGCATCGACCGTGACCGTTATTGAACTACCGCCAAAGCCGGTCGGGACAGTGATCTCAGCGGTGAATTCATTAGACCCGCCGTGGGTTACAGTGCCCACTTTAACACCGCCAGCCCGAGCCGTGGTGTCAAGCGTGATCCTCGGCAAGCGGCTCGCTTGCATGGGCTCATCGAACGTCATAGTAAACGTGATTGTGTTGCCCGCCTCAACGGAGTCGGGGCTCGTCCTATACGTCGGGCGTACCCTGTCCACCGTATATTGTTGGTTGTCGGCACCGGTTGGCATTGTGGGGGAGAGCTTGATGCGTGTGTTGGAAGCCAACGAGATTTTTGTTAAATTTTGAGCGGATACCTCCAGCCCCACATCGCCTTGCTGGCCCGGGACCGTGTTGGCTGAGACAAGCACGGTATCACGGCCTGCTACTGTTTGGTTAGTCGGGGCTTGCGCCGCCGTTCCTGCGCCTGAACCCGTCAAGGAGAAGGCATCCGTTGCCGTAATGGTAACCGCCCTGCTAAACGTGACACGCCACCTAATAATACCGGCCTTGGTTAAGGGATTTGTCACCGCTTGTTTATTAGTCGCATCCCAGCGCTCGATTTTGGTAATCCTCGTGCCAAGGTTGACTCTCAAGGAAAGATCACTACCATTCCTACCTATACCGTCAGTTTCAGAATCCAGATAATTCCTAGGAGTGCCCGAATAGGTGAATGCAGCTCTTAGTGTCGCGTCTGCTGAAGGCGCCTTCCCTGTACAAACGAAAATGCCCGTGCCCCTCGCACCTCCGCCTGAGGTACCCGGCGCGTTACAGGACACACCTGTAACGCCCGTAATGGTGACTTTTCCGGTATTGTCGGGAATATTGACTTCTCTGCTACCGTCGGTGATCTCCACAAGAACGTTGAAACTGAAATCCTCACCCTCGGTTACTGTTTTTGCTCCTCCTCCGGCTCTGAAACGGATAATGGTCGTGACGGCTTTGAACGGAACGGTCAGGGTTTCAGGTCCAGCCGCGTCGTAGCCAGAACCGGTTTCAGGGTTGTAATTGGCTTTCAGGGTGAAGGACGACGTTTTGAAGTCGGGAATATCCCTCGCGGGAATTTCGCACCTGGCAACGCCATCACTATTCAATCCGAAGCAACCTAAAGCCACGGTTAGTTCACGGCCTCCTACGTGTGTAATGGATACCTTTCCTTCGGTAACGGCCGCGTTACCCGGCGCTGTTTCCTGAACACGTACGTAGGCCGTATAGTCAAAACCCACCGGGGCTTTATTCCCATCCGGAACGGTATTGCCAATTACTGTTTTACCCCCGTTATCGGTAACAAACGCCAGTTGAACGTTCCTCAGTGCGGCGATATTTACCCTTTTTAGAGATCTATCAAATTGATGATTAGGAAATCCGGTCTTGACGAATTGAGCGGTCAACTTGTGCTCACCCGGTTCACTCAGCCCGCTGTTAATCGTGCAACGGAACCCATATGTGCTTCCAGTACTGCTACTGGTCGGGTCCCTGCCGAAATCATAAATACTACAGCTGGAAGCTATATCGTTAAAGTTGTTTTCTCCAGGACGTTGATTGCGAAGCACGATACGACCGCCCTGGAGTTGCGAGCGGGTGAGCCGCTGCGGCGGGCTGATTCTACTTACTTCCACATAGACTGGAAAGGAGACACCTGGATTTCTATCAGGTAAATCCTCAAGATTCCGACCTTTGGAATCTACGAAAAAGACATTTACTGCAATATCCGTCGTACCCATGAGCGTGAGCTGATTTTTCGTGGTGCCGGTAGCGTACTTTCTTGCGGTAGATGTTCGGTGATCCACATAGGTTGCCGTAAGTACGAGAGACTGGCCCGGCATGGGAAGATCCGTAATATCGCAGCGAAAAACGCCGCTTCCGTAACTGTTATCCTCGCAAACCGGCTCTCGGTTCCAGGTTCCTGTGGTTCTTTTAATATTGATGGAACCTTCATCCACTTTCTGCCCACCCGCTGCCTCAACCTTGACGTAGACCTCGTGCAATATAGCCCCCGCTGAAACTTGCGATGTGTTAATTTTAGCCCCTGTTAAGTGATCGACAAATGTGACGGTAGTTTTTGTCAGCGCCCCCGGGTTGTCAACGACGCGAAGTTCTAATTCAGAACCATTGGGCGGGCTACCATCAGTTCTCGAATCCGTGTAGTCCTGAATACCGTCCCCACCATTGCTGCCGGTGAATGTCGCGGTAAGCTGCACATTGCCCGCTGTGTTCGGTGCGATAGCCGTGCAGGTGTATATTCCATTGCCCCCATACGTGCACGACGCCTGGGAAATCCCGTTTCCTGTGAGTTCCACCCTTCCTGCCCCGGCGAGTACGGGTTCTTCCCTGACGTTAGCTGCGTCTACTACCTGTACAAGGACGGAGACAGTGAACTTATCCCCCAAAGCGACACTATTAGCAGCGGGTTTACGTACTCCCAAATCCCCCGAATCCACAAAGCGGGTAGACGTCGTGGCGACGTTGACCGGAAGGCTCAGGTTTGTGGTTCCCGGATTGAACAGGGCCGCCCCAGGGTCATAAGAGGCCCTAAGGGCGAGCGTTCCGGCTTTGATAATCCGCGACCTGGGAATGGAGCACACTGCGACGCCGTCATCGACTGTTCGTATACCAGTAGGAGATTGTGCATCAACACCAGTAAGGGGTTCGCATTTTATAGGCGTGGTTAATTCACGGTTGTCTATGCGTGTAATGGATACAGATCCCTCAATAACGGGTTTTCGATTCAATACTTCCCGGACGCGCACTAAGGCCCTGTATTCAAAACCCACCAAGGCTTGATCCGCAAGCGGAACAGGCTTCGGCTGTGGCTTTAGGTCCCCCCCGATATCAGTAACAAACGTTAGCTCGACATCCTTCCTGGCCTGTTGCGCCTGTGCGTATGCGCTGTCCACCCCCAGGCCGCCGAGGGTCAATACGGCCGCCGCCAGGGCCAGAGCCAGTCCCGCTGCAGCGCGGCGCAAACTGCCCCGCCACCGCCCCCCATCCATCAGGCGCGCAAGACCCTGGCGCAAGCCGGGCGTATAGTTGTGGCAGGCCCTGTGGCCATGACGGTCGTAAGACGTCTGCCGGGTATTCATGGTGCCCTCGCTCATGCTCGTATTCTCGTTCATGCTCTTGCTCCTCGTCGGCCGTGGAAGCGCGAAAACGCGCCGTCCGCCCGGGTTGTTCGCTCTGTTCGTAACCGCCCTGTGCCCTGTCACGTGTCTGGCTTTGTGTCCCGTGTCTCCGCCACACCCGTGCCGGCCCGGCGCCCCCCACAGGCGCTCAAACAGGCCGCCAGAAAACCCCATGGGGGCAGGCCCCAGGGTCCGCGAGCCTCGTGGTGGATTGACGCTGAAAGAAAAGCCGCAAGGCGCGAAGCCGCAAAGGCGTCGCGCTATAAAAGCGGGAAATAAGGGAAAGGCTGTGCTCCTGCCAGGCGCTTGGGCGCTCTTCGTTTTTGTTAGGTTCGGGGGAACCGATTTTAGGGTTGTACCCCCCCCCCCCCCGCAGGCATCGGTTGCAGGGGATGTTGTCAAACGTGCTCATGGCCGGCCTCCAATGACTGCCCGCGGCGATCCCGTGTGATTCGAAATCCCCATACCCATAGGTCTGCCTGTATCCATCTCTGACTTACCGTCTCAGGTCCCGGTCTTTCCAACCGCGCCGCATGCCCTACATGATTGAGTGATTGATTCGGTACAACACCCCGATTGCAACCTCCTACCCGCCTGTTGTCCGGCCCGTGATAACAAACAGCCACATACGGCGCGTTATCGGAGGCGTTATCCTGCATGGTATGCTGTGCTATCGCGTGTGTTATGCCGCGCCCTCAATTCCTTGCAACCGGCCGAAAGTGCCCCGCGAAAACAATAGCACACTAACGATAATTCGTTACATTTCTGTATTCCCTTTTAACGGGTAAGAAACCCCTGTCAAGGCATCGGTGCTCTATTGGCGATCTGTGGGGTGGAAAAATGCGCAGCGTTGCAAATATACAACAACCTCCCGCAACAATCCGCGTGCATCCTTAACAAAGAGTTAAGACCGGCGGTATCGGCTTTATATACACGTTGTCCACGCTGAGTTGTATATCACGCGGACAATACAACGGCTCTAAACCGGCCCAGGAGTCACACGCAACGCCCGGAATATAAGCCCCGATAAAGTGTGTCCCCGGTAAACCCATCGGGTGTATGTCAATAGTCAATGCCTCGGTAGTTTCCTTTCACACGCTCTTTTGTCGGATCGAAATGCGGGAATGGCACGACGGTCGCCGGCAACCGCTTCTGATGGCCATCCAGTTGTCCGACCTCAAGGGCGCTTCCAGGTTCGCAGTGCGCGACATCAAGGCGGGCAAGGGCTATTACCTTACCGAGAATGGGCGAGCGTATGGCCGAGGTGATTTTGCCGACCCGGGCTTTGCCGAGCCTTACACAATCGCCGGTTGCCGGCACGATTCCGCCATGGATGTCCAATCCGACCAGCTTTCTCTGGGGATGCGCTTTGCGCTCCGCGATTGCCGCCCGGCCGATAAAATCATCCTTCTTGGATTTAAGTGGAACGGTAAACCCGATACCGGCTTCAAAGGGGTTGGTACGATCGCAGAACTCGTAGCCCGCGAATATCAACCCGGCTTCGATTCGCAGCATGTTCAGCGCTTCCAGCCCCAGGGGAATCATGCCACGGGGTTCTCCTGCGTCCCGGATAGCATCGAACACATCCATTGCGTTCCTGGGGTGGCAAAACACCTCGTAGCCCAGTTCTCCGGAATATCCGGTGCGCGAAACGACAACCGCCGCACCGTGGAAATCGTGGATTCTGCCTATTGTAAAGCGGAACCACGACAGTTCTTCAATCGTCGGCTGTTTTGGCGGCGTCCAGATCACCCTGCTCAGAATATCGCGGGACAGGGGCCCCTGGACGGCGATGTTGTGCAATTGATCGGTCGACGCGCGCACCCACGCATTCAGTCTCCTGTCCATCGCCTGTTTGCGTAGCCAAAGGCCGCTGTCGTCATTGCCGCCGATCCAGCGGAAGTTGTTGTCCCCGAGCCGGAACACGGTGCCATCGTCTATCATGCCGCCGTGGGCGTAACACATGGCGGTATAAACGACCTGACCGATGGCGAGCTTTTTGATGTTGCGGGTGATACAAAGCTGCATGAGTTCTTCGGCATCGGGGCCGGTCACCTCGTATTTTCTCAGCGGCGACAGATCCATGATTGCCGCCTTTTCGCGGCAGGCCCAATATTCGGCGATGGCGCCGTGACTGGTCATGGTATTGGCGAGCCAGTAGCCGTTGTATTCCACGAAATCGCGTGTGTACCTGGCAAAGCCTTCATGAAAGGCTGTTTGTTTCGTCTCCTCCACATCTGCCTCCGGGGTCTTGCGCCAGCCGACGGAGCGCTGGAAATCCTCGTTTTCGCTGTATGTCCGCACTTGAATATCTGTTGGGTTCCAGCCATTTGCCGGATCGATATCGCAGGGGCATGCCGTCGATACGCATACAAGATCGTCGAGGGCGCGCAGCAATACGAAGTCGCCCGGCCGCGACCACGGATCGTCCATGCCGATGGCGTTGGTATCGTCCAGCATTGTGTTAAAAAAGAAATTGATGGCTGGCCAGCCGCCGCGCTCACGGACGCCGTAGCGGGCCATTTCACGGTTTATATTGTCGGAGCAGTTAATATGGCCGGGATAGCCCAGGTCTTCGTAGTAGCGTGCGGTGCAGGCCAGGCCGAAGGTATCGTGACGCCCGCAGGTATCCTGGACAATTTCTACCAATGGCTGATGATCCAGCGTATAGTACTTCGAAAACAACCCTGGCGCGGGATAGAGCGTACCCATCAGGGAACGCGTCGTCGTAGGATCGATATCGCGCTCCAAGCCCTTGTCGAGCGCGCGCATTGAGAACGCCTGGAAATCCGAGCACTCGCGGCCTTGCACGTCCAGAATCTGAATGTACTGCCCCGCCTTTACTTCATACGCCCTTGCCTCGCCGGGCAGGATGTTCAGATCCGATAAGGGATCGGCAAGAGGATCGGGCGCGGACAGCTGACGGGCCTCTTCACCACGCGCCGCCCTTGAGACATAAACAATAATTTCTGTTGGCGGGTCCTGCGCATCAGGCGCCATTGCAGCGCCCGGAGCACAGACGACCAGCAGACCATCGCAGGAAGCGCTGAAGGTTTCGGTATCTCCCGGCTTTGAGCTTGCGGCGAACAGGCGCGCGGCATCGCCCCTGCCAATATCGAACCCCAGAGCCTTGAGCGTCTTGAGGACCCTCAGCCCCGACGAATCCCCGCACAGGGTTTGCTGCAGGACAGACGCGTCTCCCTGCCCCCTGGCGCCGATCATCGCGCCATCCGAACGCCCGTCGGGAGCGAAGAACACCAGTTCTGCCGGTTGCAGGCCTTCGCGATCAAGAACGGTTATGTTGTCTCCCGCGCCTATTCGGATCGCCCGCGAACCGCCACCGGGCACCGGATAACGCTCCACCCCCGGTGGCAGGACCGGCAGGCCGGGCACCAGCACACCGTGCCGCTCATAGGGTGTTTCGAAGACCGCGGCCTCGCCCATCAATCTATCCCCAGCGCCTTCTTGCGTTCGGTTGACCAGCGGATGATCAGGTGATCGACCAGCAGGCCCATGAAGGCCACACACAGCCCAAGCACCATACCCTTGCCGACATCGGTCGATGACAGCGCCCGCTGCATTTCCTGGCCCAGGTCCCTTGTACCGATAAAGGCGGCGATGATAACCATGAACAGCGAAAACATCACGGTCTGGTTGAGACCTATCATAATGGTCGGGACCGCCAGGGGCAGTTTCACCGACAAAAGCTGTTGATTGCGGCTGGCCCCCGACATTTCCGCCGCCTCGATCAGAGCGGGGGGGACACCGCGTAACCCCTCGATCGTGTAGCGGGTCATGGGCACCAGGCCGAACACGATGACGGCGCCAATGGCGGCGACATCGTTGACACCAAACAGCATGACCACCGGAATCAGATAGATGAAGCTCGGGAACGTCTGGGCGGTATCGCAAATCAGGCGTACCGCATTTGCCCGGCGTTCGTTGCGCGCCGCCCAGATGCCGAGGGGCAGACCAATGGCCGAGGAAATCAATACGGCGAAAGTGATCATATAGGCGGTAATCATCGCCCTGTCCCACCAGCCCGACATGGCGATAAAGCCGGCAAACATCAGGCAGACCAGCGCCGAGCGGAGCCCGCCGACCATCCAGCCGACCCCCGCCGCCAGTGCAAGCACCGAGGTAAAGGGGAGCCAGAGATAGAAATTCTGTAGCGGTATGAGCACGTAACGGATCAGGAACGAGCGCATGGCGAAGGTGATGGGGGCAACAAGGTCGATAAACCACTCAACGAGCGCATCCGCCTGTTTCGAAATGGTGAACGCCTGATAGCGTTTTACCTCATGGGCAAGGTCCCAGAAACCGGCGAGCACCAGAAAGAAGGTCACCAGCGCGGCCCAGATCAGCCACAGGCGGTGGCGCACCCACCAGGGCGTGCCTTTCTCGTGGTGCACCGGTTGCTTTCGCGCCCATGCCTTGGAACAGCGGTCAAGCATAACGGCGACCAGCACGATGGTGATACCGATCTCAATCGACCGACCGACCTTTAACGCCTGAAGCAGTTGAAGCAGTTTCTGGCCAAGGCCCGGCATACCGATAAAGCTGGCGAGAACCACCATGGCGAGGCACTGCATGATCACCTGGTTGACACCGACCAGAATTTCCGTGCGGGCTGTGGGCAGGCGCACATGGCGCAGCAATTGCCAGCGGGTCGAGCCGCACATGGCGCCGCTTTCGATGACTTCCGGCGGCACTTTCTTCAAGCCGAGCAGGGTCATGCGGATCATCGGCGGCGTCGCGAAAATAATGGTCACCACGGCGCCGGACTTCGGCCCGACGCCGATCCACACGACCACCGGAATCATGTAGGCGAAATGCGGCAGGGACTGCGCGATATTCAGAACCGGATTGAGAAACTGCTCGATCCACTTGCGTCGCCAGGCAGCGACGCCCAGCAACAGGCCCAGCAGGACCGCAATCGGCACGGCAACGACAATCACCGACAGGGTTTCCATCGTCCATTTCCACTGGCCAAGCAGCGCGACCCAGACAAAGGTGCCACCGGACAGCAGCGCCAGCCGCCAGCCGCCCAGGCCGTAACCGATCGCCGCAGCGCTTACAGCGATCGCTGTCCAGGGAATGGGGCCTGCATAGGGCCAGCGCCTTTTGCCATAGAGCAGGTTTGCGGTTATGTCGAGCAACCACTCCACGCCGGAGGCAAAGGCACGAGTGACATAAAAAAACCCAAGATCGTCGGTGATGAACGTGAACAGCCGGTTGATGCCGTCGGCGAACGGCATCACAAGCCATTGCGGCGGTCGGACCAGGCCTTGCGGCAGGCCGTATTTCAACAGCGCCAGCGCCACCGCCAGTGCCAGTAACCCATAGCTGACCTGGTTGATCGTGAAGAAAGGTGCTTTGCTCCGCTTCATATACTTTTCTTCATTCAAAACAATGAGAAAACCGAGGCCGGGAAGGCGCGGCGCCTTGTTTTCTCCTGGGCTTATCGCAAGGTTTTGGCGCATTTGCGCGTAAAGCCTGGGTGTCGCCTTTCAGCAGGTTGTTCTCGAAATCCCCGTCGGGTGTTGCTGGCCATTCATCTGATCATTGAAGGTGTTCGATTTATCCAGCGCTGTCAAGGGTTTAGGAACCGCTGAAAGCGGCGCGAAGCGCCCTTGACAGCGCTGGATAAATCGAAAAAAAGCGATGATCAGATGGATGGCCCGGTCTGGCCTTTCTGGCGACAAAAGTGTTAAGAGGTGTGACGTCCGGTTTGCCTGTCCCGGGAACAACCTGCTGAAAGATCACAATCAGGGGGCTTTGCGTTTGACTCCTGACGCAGATTAAAACCGTTGTCTTGTCAGCACGACACACAAGTCAGCGCGTACAAAATGCCAATACCGCTGGTATACAAGGGGCGTTGCGTTTGACTCCTGACGCAGATTAAAACCGTTGTCTTGTCAGCACGACAAACAAGTCAGCGCGTACAAAATGCCAATACCGCTGGTATACAAGGGACTTGCGTTTGACTCCTGACGCAGATTAAAACCGTTGTCTTGTCAGCACGACACACAAGTCAGCGCGTACAAAACGCTAATACCGCTGGTATTATTGGGAAAAGGTGGACCGAGGCGAAGCCGGGGGACTTTTTCACATTCAACGACCTGGCGGTATTCCACCTTCGGCATCAGCCTGTGCCCGATGGCGGCGGCCGGCGCATTCACCGCGCATCTCCCAGTAATACGTTCAGCGCCTCGCTGCGGCCCATACCGCCGATAATGCTGCCATCCCTGCCGGCGACCGGCAGAATATCGCGGCGATCGCTTACCAGCAGACGGGCAAGGTCATGGATCGTCGCGTGCTGATCAACGGGCTCGCCATTCAGCTTTTCGATGTCGATGGCTTCAACCAGCCCGCCTGCCCGTACCACCCGCGCCTTGTCGATGTTTTCGGTGAATTTTGCGACATATTCTGTCGCCGGGTGGAGAACGATCCTGTCCGGAGTATCACATTGCTCAAGCGCGCCGTCCTTCATGATCGCAATGCGATCGGCCAGACGGAGCGCCTCATCGAAGTCATGGGTTATAAAGACGATGGTCTTGCCGAGCATTTCCTGCAAGCGCAGGAATTCGTCCTGCATCTCGCGACGAATCAATGGATCCAGGGCCGAGAACGGCTCGTCGAGAAACCACAGATCGGGCTCGATCGCCAAAGACCGGGCAATGCCGACGCGCTGTTGCTGGCCGCCCGAGAGTTCACGCGGGAAATACTCTTCGCGGCCTTCAAGGCCGACCAGCCTGATTACTTCAAGGGCGCGTTCGCGCCTGTCATGACGGTCCTGGCCACGCATTTCGAGGGGAAAGGCCACATTGTCGAGAACCGTGCGGTGCGGCAGCAGGGCAAAATTCTGGAACACCATGCCCATTTTCGAGCGCCGTAACGCGATCAACTCCTTTTCCTTCAGTTCGCCTATATTATTGCCTTCGACGACGATCTCCCCGCCGGTGATGTCAACCAGGCGGGTCAGACAGCGCACCAGAGTAGACTTGCCGGAACCGGACAGCCCCATGATCACCAGCATCTCGCCCGCATCGATCCTGAGCGTGACATCTCGCACCGCCGGGATGTAGCCGTTGTCGCGGATTTCCTCAAAGGTCGGATTGCCGTTCATCGAAGCAAGATATTGCTTCGGATTTGCGCCATAGAGTTTCCAGACATTCTGGCAGGTTATGATCGCCATTGTGCTTTTTTTTTCCGGGAATGTATCGCCTTCATCCGGGCATTTCACGACGTTCGCCCCGGCTTCGCAACCGGGGCAAACGGCAACGATCGGATGGTGTTGCAATCAGCCTGCCGCCTCGACCCATGGCTTCCAGACGCTCTCGTTGTCCGCCAGCCACTTGGCCGCCGCATCTTCCGGCTCCATTTCGTCGACATCGACCAGCTTCGCCATTTCGGCGATCTGCGGGTTGGTAAACGAGATGCTGGTCAATACCTTGTAGGCTTTCGGCCATTTGTCCTTCATACCGTCCCAGGCGGCCTTTTTCAGATAACCATTGGCCGGATTGCCGCAGTCATAGGTCATGTTCGGGTTGGGACCAAGAGAGGCATCTTCCTTGCAGCCCTTGAAATATTCGGGGAATTCCACGAACTCACCAGGCCAGACCGCTTCCACGAAATTCGGTGTCCAGTTGAAGATCACGACCGGCTTCCTGTCCTTTTCGGCGGCTTTCACTTCCGCCCAAAGAGCCGCGGCGGAACCGGCGTTGACCACAACAAAGTTCATGCCGAGTGCTTCAACACGCTCGGCGTCATGCTTGAGCCAGTCAACCGGACCGCCAAGAAACCGCCCCTTGTCGCCAGTCTCGGGCGTGGCGAATTTCGCAGCGCATTCGTTCAACGCTTCCCAGGACGGCAGGCCCGGACAGGACTCCCTGGTCCAGATCGGATACCACCAGTCCTCGCGGGTTACCGCGTCGTGATCGCCGGCGTCATGCAGACCACCCTTTTTCAGGGCTTCATTGAAAGCCGCGCCGAACGCCCCTTCCCAGACCTCAAGCTCAAGGGACACATCCCCCAGGCGAATGGATTCGTAAACCGCCTGGCTGTCGGTGGAGACCAGTTCCACATTATTGCCGATGGTCTCGAAGATCTGCTTGACCGCATGGGTCATGACAATCTGGCTTGACCAGTTGTGAGTCGCGATCACAATCGGATCGCTGCTGTCCGCTGCCCTGGAAGCGGTCAGCGGCGCAAGCGCCATGGCCCCTAAGACAGCCGCTACGCCGTATAGTGTCTTGAGCTTGGTTTTCATATCTCTCTCCCTTTTCGGAAACAAGCCGTCCTCAATAATAGCCGGATGGATACAAGGCTAAAAACCGGCCGGCGGTGGATCTGCCGAACTCAAATCCCAGTTTGGCGTGAACCCCAGGATGACGATGTCCGGAAGCAGATTCGGATTAAACAGGCGATTGTGCCACCAGGTGGCAGAGTGAAAATGATCGCCCCTTCTCAAACGCTGAACACGACAATCCAGATCAAAGCGCTGACTGAAGGCAGAAAACACCAGACGACAACCACCGGCTTCCACAATTGCCGCCGCGCCATCCGATCCCGGCTGAAACGTTGCCGTCAACCGGTCGGAAAACACCTGCGGCCGCCCATAATAGGTCTCCGACAACAGTGCGATGGCGCGCTGCCGCCACTCGGCGGTATCCCTGGTGCGCCGCGCAAGATGCTGGAATTCCTTCACCTTCGAAAAAGACGCAAGCCTGGGCAGCACGGTGACAATCCTGCCCATCGGCGCGCAATCTCCCGGCAGATACAGATCCGGCGTAATCGATGCGTCAGGTTTGCCACCGCGCATCCGCATGAGCTGTCGGCGCACCCGGCATTGCCAGCCAAGAAACACATCCTTCAGGGGATGGTGTTCGCCCGTCGCCCCTGTCATATGGAGAGCGCAACTCATGCGACCACCCGGCGCGATGCATCCGTCACGGTAAAGGGCCGGCCGCTGGAAAGACCGGGAATGCTGTAACGCGCTTCCTGCACCGCATCAAGATCGAGTCTGGCATGGATTATGCCCGGCGGCACACCGGCATCGGCCAATACCTCCCCCCATGGGGTGACGATGAGAGAATGCCCATAGACCTCGCCACCGCCCGGTACGGAACCAGTGGCGCAGGGAGCAACGACAAACGCACCGTTCTCGATAGCCCTGGCGCGATTGAGCACGTGCCAATGCGCCATGCCGGTCTTTTTGGTGAAAGCCGCCGGCACAAACAGGATTTCAGCACCAGCAGATGCAAGTGCGCGATACAGTTGGGGGAACCGCAGGTCATAGCAAATCGAATGACCGACTACCCCGAACGGCGTATCAGCAATCATCGCCGATACGCCCGGCTCCACGGTATCGCTCTCGCGGTAGATTTCCCCCGACGGCAACCGGATGTCGAACAGGTGGATCTTGTCGTAGCGGCTGACGATCCGGCCGGTATCGTCGATGAGATAGCTGCGGTTTACGATCCGCCCCCGATTGCCCCGTGCGATGGCGAGCGAACCGATGAGGGTCCAGACCTCATGCCTTGCGGCGCATTCGATCAGCCCCTGCAGGACCGGGTGATCGGCGGCGGCGGCGGCTGGCGGACGCAACGCCGGCCCGTCGGAGCGCAGCCCGCCGCAATATTCCGGCAGGGCGATCATTTGCGCGCCGGCGCCGACGGCCCTTTCGATCAAATCAACCGCCTCGACCAGGGCCGCGTTGAAATCGGGCATTGGTCGTGTCTGCAAGCAGGCGATGTGAACGGTGCGGGGCATCGGATCAGAATTTCATGTAGGCCTTTCTCAGGGCAACCAGCGGATGACGGTCCGACATCTGGAACTTTATCAGCAATTCCCTGGCGATCATATCGCGATCCTGCTGATTGTCCGGCAATTCGATGGTATCGGGGATTCGCACCCAGCCGTTGATGTTGCGGTCAAACACGGCCGGATTACCTTCCTCATACCCCATATGAACGTCTTCCAGCCAGTTGAGATCATCCCATCCCATTGCCTCGATATACTGTTTGAGGAACGGTGTCAGCCGGTCGTAGTCGGGGACCAGGTTCACATCGTAGCGATAGCCGATGTGTTGACCGATTTCCTTTTCGCGCTCGCTTTCAAGGCCTTCAGCGTCCTTAAGGAACTGATCCACATCCCTGATTTCCGAACCTCTGTACTCTGTGCCCGCCATTGGCCTTTCTCCCTGGATCGTGTCATGTCTTAATAGAATCAATTTTCGTTTCCCGATTGGCGAGGCGACCCCGAAGCTCAAGGCGATCGAAGAGCGATGGCGCCCCATCTCTCGAGAGCGGCCTGGGTGTGGGCGTCCGCCAATCGGCAAACCCGAAGGGACGGGCGCTTTTGCACCAAGATGAACCTTAATACCAAGGGGCTTTGCGTTTGACTCCTGGCTTGGTTTAAAACCGTTGTTTTGTCAGCACGACACACAAGTCAGCGCGTAAAAAACGCCAATACCGCTGGTATAAGTCTCTTGCAAACAGCCCCACTATATCCTGCGAGACCTAAGGTTCATCTTGTCGCAAAATCGCTCCGTCAGAATGGTTCACCTAAGACCTGATACGCTCTAGAAATGATGGTAGTCTTTGACGCCGACCGTATGGCTGGTTCCCGCCAGGGGCACCCCCGCCATGGCCGAGGCCTCCATGGTCAGGGCGGCCAGGTCTTCCGGCTCCAGCGAGTGGATGCGGGTCTTGCCGCAGGCACGGGCAAACAGCTGGGCTTCGATGGTCAGCGTGTGCAGGAAGTTGTAAACGCGCTCGGCGGCTTCGTCGGGATCAAGACGTTTGCGCAGTTCCGGGTCCTGGGTCGCAATCCCGACCGGGCAACGGCCGGTATGACAGTGGTAGCAATAGCCGGGCTGCGAACCGATTTCTTCCTCATAATTCGCCTCGGGGATATCCTTGTTGCAGTTGAGTGCCATCATGACTGAATGGCCAATTGCGATGGCATCCGCCCCCAGGGCGATCGCCTTGGCGACATCGGCGCCGTTGCGGATACCGCCGGCATATACAAGGCTGATCTCGCCGTGCTTGCCCAGATCGTCGATTGCCTTGCGGGCCTGGCGGATTGCCGCCATGCCCGGGACGCCGGTATCTTCGGTGGCCAGATGCGGTCCGGCGCCGGTCGAGCCTTCCATACCATCGATGTAGATGGAATCCGGATCGCATTTGACCGCCATGCGCACGTCGTCATAAACGCGGGCGGCGCCCAGCTTGAGCTGAATGGGGATCTGCCAGTCGGTCACTTCGCGAATTTCCTGGATTTTCAGCGCCAGATCGTCAGGTCCCAGCCAGTCGGGGTGGCGCGCAGGCGAGCGCTGGTCGATGCCGGCCGGTAGCGATCGCATCTCAGCCACCTGATCCGTCACCTTTTGGCCCATGAGATGGCCGCCAAGACCCACCTTGCACCCCTGTCCGATAAAGAACTCGCAGCCATCGGCCAGCACCAGATGGTGCGGGTTAAAGCCGTAACGCGATTGAATGCACTGGTAAAACCATTTGGTCGAGTAACGCCTTTCGTCGGGGATCATACCGCCTTCGCCGGAGCAGGTTGCGGTTCCGGCCATGGTGGCGCCACGCGCCAGCGCGGTCTTGGCCTCATAGGAAAGCGCCCCGAAACTCATACCGGTAACATAGACGGGGATGTCGAGTTCCAGCGGCTGTTTTGCGCGCGGGCCGATAACCGTTCTGGTCTCGCACTTCTCACGATAGCCCTCGATGACGAAACGGGTCAGCGTTCCCGGCAGGAACGTCAGATCATCCCAGTGGGGAATTTTCTTGAAGAGCGAGAAACCGCGCATCCTGTAACGGCCAAGCTCCGACTTGATATGAATATCGTCGATAACATGCGGTGGGAAAATAAAGGAATCGCCCAGCCGGTAGGTATCGCGGTTCAGTGGTTTTTTTGCCCGTTTATCCAATGTATTTCCTTTCCCGCGCCTACAGGATCAGTTTCTTTTCGGTCGGCTCAAGATTGTCGTAGTTCCACAACTGCCTGCCGGCCACGATCTTGGTGAAATGATCAACGCCCTCATCCGGCATCAACTCGTATTGTGTGAGCTTGCGGGTAAGCCAGGCCTTGTCGGGACCGGTCAGTTCGGCTTCAACCGCATCGACTCCCAGCGACTGGATCCTGCCGCCGATGTAGATCGTGCCATCGTACATGGAGTCTCCAAGGTTCTTGCCGGCATTTCCGCGCACGACCATGCGTCCACGCTGCATCATGAAGCCGGACAATGCGCCCGTATCGCCGCCGACAAGGATGGTGCCCCCCTTCATGTCGATGCCCGTGCGAGAACCAACCGAGCCCCGGCAGACCAGATCGCCACCGCGAATGGCGGCGCCGAAAGTGGAGCCGGCATTCTTTTCGATAACGACCGTCCCGGCCATCATGTTTTCCGCGCATGACCATCCCACGCGGCCATTGATGCGAACGTTGGGGCCATCGATCAGGCCCACACCGAAATATCCGATCGATCCCTCGAAGATCAGGTTCAACCTGCTGAGGATGCCGACCCCGAGCGCGTGTTTGCCACGCGGATTCCTGACGACGATCGTACCATAGCCCGCGTTCATCAGTTCGCGGATTTTGGTATTGACCTCCCGCGAGGTCATCTCGCCGGTATCGATTTCCGTGCGTTTGTTGAAATCGACTTCGGGCGCCCAGGGATAATGAAAGCGCTCTTCTTCTTCAGGGCTGAACTCGATGAACAGCGATCTGCCGGTCAACTGTTCGGTTGTCATACCGAGCGCGAGGGCGCGCGCGTCCTGGCTCATGTGCCGGAGTTCGGCATCCGTTACGCCTGCCATACCCTGACCTCCTCGTCATAGGGATCGTATGTTTCGATTTCCTGCGGCAGGATCGCGCGAATTGCCACCTCTTCGGAGGCCATGGCGATCAACGCCTCGCTTTCGTAGAGCACCAGCGGTTTTGCCGCCATGGTATCCTTGGCCATGCCGAGCTGATCCCTTGTGGCGACAAGATAGGTGAACACGCCGTCGATTTCCTCGATGGACCGGTGCAGGCTCTCCTTGAGGCTTACGCCATTGGCCAGATTGTGGGCGGTATAGACCGCCAGCAGTTCGGAGTCGCAGTTCGACATGAACCGGTGTTTCCTGCGTTCCATCTCGCGGCGCATCAGCCAGTAATTGGTGATCTGGCCATTGTGGACCACCGAGACGTCGTTATAGGGGAACGCCCAGTAGGGATGAGCGGAGCGGATATCGACGTCTGACTCCGTTGCCATGCGGGTGTGGCCGATAGCGTGGGTACCCTCGAAGCGCATCAGTTCATAGGTCGTGGCGACATCGGTCGCATCGCCCAGGTCCTTGATCAGTTCCAGCCCGTTACCAAGAGACAGAATTTCCACACCCTCGATTTCCTCGATATGGCGAGCCATGCTTTCGGTGTTACCATCGTGGCGAATTACATAGCGCAGGGCATAGGGCGTAACCTCGACCTTGTCTTTTGTCACGGCACCGTGCTCGCCCATGAGCGCTTCCACCTTCTCGACCCGCTCGGCCAGGGTGGCGGAGATGCCGTGACCGCGGTCCATGTCCTCGCGCTCGGCAACCTTGATGCGCATGACATAATCGCCTTGCGATGGTTCTCCATAGACAGCAAATCCGGTTGAATCGGGCCCTCTATGCTTTAGCGCCTGAAGCATCGCGGTCATTTCGGAGCCCACATTCGAGCTTTTTCCGCGATGAATGATCCCGGCAATTCCACACATATAAATGCGCTCCTGTTCTAAATGCGCTCCTGTTGCAATCATACACCTGGCGGTCATACACCTGGCGGTTTTCCGGCCAGGCGGTGTTCGGTCAACCTACGGCAGGCATTCCATGTAGGTCTCGTTGTCCCACTCGGTGACTGTGGACATAAAGCGGGCAAACTCGTCCCGCTTGTATTCGTCGAACAGACGGTACATCTCGCCCGGCATACCGCGCTTTATCACCTCATCGTCGGAAAGATGATCGAGCGCCTCGCCCAGCGACATCGGCAATTTCCTGACCTCTTTACCCTCGGCCATCGCCTCATAGATGTTACGCTCCTCCGGCTCGCCCGGATCGAGGTCGTTGTCGAGACCATCATCCATGGCGGCAAGCAGGGTGGAACCCATCAGATAGGGGTTCACCATCGAGTCAACCGAGCGGTACTCGAAACGGCCCGGAGCCGATACGCGCAGGCCGGTCGTCCGGTTCTGAAAGCCCCAGTCGGCGAAGACAGGCGCCCAGAAACCGGTGTCCCACAGACGGCGATAGGAGTTTACGGTCGAGCAGCCAACCGATGTCAGCGCCTGTAGATGATGGACCACACCGCCGATCGCTTTCAGGCCTTCCCTGCCCGGCATTTGCGGATCGTCCGTATCCGGCATAAAGGTATTTTCACCGCCCTGCACATACATATAGTTGTCGCGCATTCCGGGCAGGTTGTCCGGGTCGTTTCCGGTTGGCACGAACGCATCGTCGCCGCCGCGCCACAGGCTCATATTGTGGTGGCAACCCGATGCCGAGACCCCCATAAACGGTTTGGTCATGAAACAGGCGAAAATGCCGTTCTCGCGGGCCACCTGGGCACAGATCTGGCGGTAGGTCGTCAAACGGTCCGCATTGCGCAGCACATCGTCGAACATCCAGTTCAGTTCCAGTTGGCCGGGCGCATCCTCGTGATCGCCCTGAATCATGTCGAGGCCCATCCTGCGGGCGTAACGGATTACCTGCAGCGATACCGGACGCAAGCTCTCAAACTGATCGATATGATAGCAATAGGGCTTGGAGTAGCCATCTCTCGGCTTGCCGTTCTCATCGAATTTCAGCCACATCATTTCCGGCTCGGTACCGATCCTGAGCCGGGTGCCGTGCTTGCGGGTGAAGTCCTGATGCATGCGGCGCAGATTGCCGCGGCAATCGGCGGTCAGATACGCGCCGGGGTTCTCCTTTTCCTCGCGGTTGCGGAACAGGGTGCAGTAGAACCGTCCGATCTCCGGCGCCCAGGGGAGTTGCATGAAGGTCTCCGGCTCCGGAATACCGACCAGTTCGGCGGCTTCCGGACCGTATCCAAGATATTCCCCGGACCGGTTCGTGAACAGGTTCATCGTCGCGCCGTATACCAGTTGGAAACCCTTCTCGGCCACACGCTCCCAGTGGTCGGCGGGAATTCCCTTTCCCATGATTTTTCCGGTCACGGAAACGAATTGCAGGTAGAGATACTCGATTCCCAATTCGTTAATTTTATCGCGGACCTGCCTTACCTTCTCCGACCTTCCCGGGGTTTCCACAAACCGTTCGATATCCATTTCTGCCACAAATCCTCTCCCTTCCTCTCCCTTGCTTGTCCGCCTTTCGGCGTATTGCTTTTAATACCGGTAATACCAGCGCAAAACTCTCTCTAGCTGTGATCTGTCAGCATGTTGTTCCCGGGACAGGCAGGTCTGAAGGTACACTTCTTGCACCCTCGCCGCCAGCAAGGCCATACCGGACCATTCATCTGATCGTTAGAGGTGTTCGATTTCTCCAGCGCTGTCAAGGGCGCTTCGCGCCCCCCTGGCGGTTCTTAAACCCTTGACAGCGCTGGAGAAATCGAACACCTCTAACGATCAGATGAATGGCCCCCTGTACCCGATGGGTTTATCAGGAACAACCTGTTGAAAGATCACACCTAGCTCCACGGATAGGGACTGTGCGACACCGGGTGCAATTCACCCCTGGCAAACCGCGCAAAACGAAATGGCTCCAGCAACGCCTGGGAAGTACCCAACACTTCATCGGCAATCAAATGCCCGACACCGATCATTTTCCAACCGTGATTGCTGTCTGCAATCACGGTCGCGTTGGCGTGAAAATGGTCGAAAACCGGAAAACTGTCCGCTGTAAAACAGCCGATGCCGCCGGAGGCCTCGCGGTGGTATTTTTCCATCCGGCCCTCATAACGCTTCTGGCAATGCGCCAGGGCGGATACCCACATATGGGCAAACATATCCGATGCGACAAACTCGGGACTCGACGGCCCATAAGGATCAATTTCCACAAGATCCCACGGGGTCTCAACCTTATAGGGGCTGGCGCCGCCCTGGATGCCGTTAAAGTGCCAGTCAGGCTTGTAATAAATGCCCCACATTTGATCCGTGATCAGCGACCCGTCCACCGTCGAGTACAATGGCGCATCGGTATCCACGTGAATGACCGGCGGTAACGATCCGTCATCGGCGCGGCCCACATTCGGATCCAGTTGCAGCACTCCTTCTTCCAGTTGCCAGAAGCGCCACATGTCCACCCCCTCGACGAAGGTTCCGTCGGGTTGCCTGATCGAGATTTGCGACGGCAGATCGAGCATGTTCCAGAAATCCCGCACCCACGGACCGGCGCAGATGATCACGCGCTCGCAGGAAATCGCCCCGCGATCCGTTTCAACGGCCCGGATTGCCGACGACCCGTTTTCCGTTTTGAAACCGTTGACTGTCACACCGGTTAATACGCGCACTCCCAGTTTTTCAACCTTGTCAGCCAATGCGTACATGGTCTTTGTCTGGTTCGAAAACCCGCCGCGTTTCTCGTGCAGAACGCTGGTAATGTTGCGCGCCTGCCAGTCGCCGAAAATGTCCTTCATATAGGCCGTTGAGGCATCCGCACCCTCAATGAATACGCTCTCGTAGCCGATCTCCTGTTGCTGGGCGTAGATCGTGCCGACATCGTCGCGCATCGATTCACTGGAGATTTGCATGTAGCCGACGGGATGGTAGGAGAGCCCCTCGGGATCACTGTCCCAGATATCGACGGAGTGCGCCATCAGCCGGCGCATGGCCGGCTGGTAATAATTGTTGCGAACCACACCGCATGCAATGCCACTGGCACCTGCCGCAATTCCGGTCTTGTCCAGTATGACGATGCGGCCCTCGACCTCCCGGCCTTGCTCGCGAAGCCTTTCAGCCAGCTTCCAGGCTGTTGAAAACCCGTGAATGCCGGCACCGATGATGACAAAGTCCACATGCTTTGGCAAAGCCATATTCAATTCCTGTGCAAGGCGTTCCGGGGGCAGGTATCGGTGAACCGATCTTGTTAAAATCCTTGCCCAGGCGCAACCAAAAATCAACCGAAAATGATCCAAATTTGTTCATTTTTTTTAAATATTGCTATTTTGGTATATTTTTGGTACTTTTCTGCCACAGATCCATGGCGAAACAGCTTTATGGGCGCACGGCTGGCGCGGCATCAATCGCCAGGTCTGATCCGGGGAAAAGGGACAGGTTTTTCAGCGTGTCCCTGTTGCGATGCACATTTTCCTGCATGCAATGCGACTACACCATTGACCTGTGGCATTATGCATCAGGCATGATCGTTATCGTCGATAACGATCGTCATTCCTGGTTCTTGCAGAGCGTGGCGGGCATTGTGGCATAGCCTTTAAGAATGGATTCGATCTTTTTAACCATAGCGAAATCCCGCCTGGTTAATCCGTCCGCCTCATGCGTTGTCAGACGGATTGTGACGACACGATATGTGTTGGACCATTGCGGGTGATGATCCTGCGCTTCTGCCGCGAGCGCTATCTGCGACATGAAACTCCAGGCTTCAGAAAAGGATGCAAAGCGCAGTGTCACCGCAACGGATTTTCCGTCTTCAGAAAGAACCCAACCGGGTGAAAATCGTAACAGATCTTTAATTTGTGCAGCGTTCAGCTTATCCATGGTCAAGCACTCGGATTTTACGAAGAGAGTAACAGGCCGGCGACCCGATCGACATCGCCCGGGACGTGGGCTTCGCCAATCGGGAAACGAAAATTGCTTCTATTAAGACCTGACACGTTCTAACCCAATTGGCTCCATTCAGATGTAATACCAGCGGTATTGGCGTTTTGTACACGCTGACTTGTGTATCGTGCTGATAAGACAACGGTTTTAAACCGGGTCAGGAGTCAAACGCGAAGCCCCTTGGTATAACACACTTGTCTTATAATATCCTGTAATCGCCGTTATTTTACCCACGCCACAACCGCCGGGATCCGCCATGCAAATCGATGTTTACCACAAGACCAGCTATCGCTACGATAAACCCGCAGCGCAGATGGTGCTGCATTTATTGCTGACGCCGCAGAAATTTCCCGGACAGGACATCGTTTACTGGTCCGTCGAGGCGCCGGGCATTGACCATGCGGCGACGTTTCTCGACGGCTTTGCCAATATCGTTCATCTTGTCGCCTGGCCGCGTGTTGCAAGGCACCTCGATATTATCGCCAGCGGAACCGTTCACAGCAAGGACCACGGAGGCGTGGTCGGCAAGTTCCGCGCCGATATCCCGCCGCGGCTGTTTTTGCGCCGTACCGCGCTGACCGCCCCCGATGACGCGATCCGCGCCCTTGCCGAGACCATCGGCGCGCAGGAGGCCTCGACCCTGAACCGGTTGCACGCCCTGATGGGCCATCTTCATCGAACCATGACATTCATGCCCGGCACGACAGATGCGAAAACAACCGCCGCCCAGGCCCTCAAGGCGGCCAGGGGCGTTTGCCAGGACTATTGTCATATTTTCATCGCAACAGCGCGCGCAATGGGTATTCCGGCGCGCTATATTACCGGCTACCTCGCCATGGATCGCGGCGATACCGCCGATGCCCACCACGCCTGGGCGGAGGCCTATGAAGAAAACCTCGGATGGGTTGCATTTGATGCTGCAAATGGTATTTGTCCCACAGAACGTTATGTGCGACTTTCCTGCGGCCTTGATGCGCGCGGCGCGGCGCCCATTCGCGGCATTCGCCGCGGCCGGGCCAATGAAACCCTGCGCGTGCAGGTGCGCGCCCGGCAATCGCGCCGCTGAGATGTGTAGCGATAAAACAGCGAAGTACACCCATGACATATTGTGTTGGTCTGCGCCTTGATCGCGGTATCATATTCGCCTCCGATACGCGCACGAATGCGGGTTTCGACAATATCGCCTCGTATCGCAAGATGAGCGTGTGGGAACGCGCCGATGAGCGGGTTCTGGTGCTTCTTGCGGCGGGAAATCTGGCGGTCACCCAGGCCGTGGTCAGCCTGTTGAGCGAGCAGATCGCCGATGGCGCCGATCCCGACAGCCATACGTTGCTATCGGTATCGACGTTGTTCCAGGCCGCGCGGCTCGTTGGCTCGGCCCTGCGCGATGTGCATCGCATGGATAGCGAGAGTTTTGGCCATAACGCGCAGGCGTTTTCCGCCTCGTTTATTCTTGGCGGGCAGATTTCCGGTGAGGCGCCGCGCCTGTTCCAGATCTACAATGAGGGGAACTTTATCGAGGCGAGCGATGAAACGCCGTTTTTCCAGATCGGCGAGCACAAATACGGCAAGCCGATCCTTGATCGCGTCGCCACGGCGCAGATGCGCATGGGCGAGGCAGCGAAACTTCTTCTGTTGTCGTTCGATTCCACCCTGCGCTCCAACCTTTCGGTGGGCATGCCCATCGATATGCTGATTTACCGCACCGATCGGTTTCGGGTTGACCGGCAGGAACGTATCGAACAGAACGATCCGTATTTTCAACGCCTGTCGGCAAGCTGGTCGAATGCCCTGCGCGATGCATTCTATAATATCGAGGAATACGCCGACGCCGCGCCCGGGGATGACGCGCTCTGACTGTGATCTTTCAACCGGTTGTTCTCGAAAAAACCATCGGATACAGGGGGCCATCCATCTGACGAAATAACGAGGATACAGGAATGAGCGCGCGCAGCGAACGGTTTTACTGGGCCAGTCACACAAGCCCCGATCTTGCGGCACTTGTCGATGAGCGCACCATCGCCGTTCTGCCGGTGGGCGCCATTGAGCAACACGGCCCGCATCTGCCGCTCGGCGTCGATGCGGATATTGTGCGTGGTCTGGTGGCGGCGGTCGTTGAAAAACTCGACGCGGCGGAGTCTTCTCCCCGGGTGCTGTTTTTACCCACCATGGCCATCGGCAAGAGCAGCGAACACGAAGACTTCGCCGGAACCCTCAGTTTAAGCGCCGGGACCCTGATGCGCGTCTGGTCCGAGATCGCCGCAAGTGTTGCCCGCGCCGGCGTACGGCGCATGGTGTTTTTTAACAGCCACGGCGGTCAGGTCGCACCCATGGAGATCGTTGCACGCGATACACGCATCAAACACAACATGCTGACGGTGGCCTGCAACTGGTTCGCACTGGGTCTGCCCGAGGGCTTGATCGGCGATCACGAGAGCACGTTCGGCATTCACGCGGGCGAGTTGGAGACTTCCATGATGCTGGCGCTGCACCCGCATCGATGTATCATGGAACGGGCGGAGAATTTCGTCTCCGAGGCCGAGACTATTCGCCGCCAGAGCCGGCAGCTGGCGTCTTCGGCGGGCGGCAGACTGGGGTGGAAAATGGGCGATCTCAACAGGGCCGGCGCCTGCGGTAACGCCGCCGCGGCAACCGTGCAAACAGGCAGCGCCGCCATCGATTACGTTGCCGACCGGTTTATCGAACTTCTGCACGACGTGCACGCCTTTTCCCTCGACCGGTTAGAGCGTGTCAGGTCTTGACAGAATTGCTTCACTTAAAAACTGAAAGGCCCTATAGACGCGTGTCCGTGCAAACCCCCTGGCTGGCGCCCCCTGAAAATGAGAAGGAATACGCCCTGCATCGGGTACGCCTGCGGCAGGACGGCATATGTTGCGAGCCTGGCGCGGCAACCGCGCAGCGGAACGGTCAATGGATCGAGGCGGATATCGTCATTCGGGCGTCCCGCATCGAACGCATTCAAATCCCGGCCGATCGCACCGCCCTGCCGCCCGCGAGCATCGACGCCAGGGGCGGTATTCTCCTGCCTCTCTTTACCGACCCCCATGTACATCTGGACAAGGCCCATACGGCGGCGTTCACGCGCTTTCCCTGTACCGATCTGCCCGGCGCGGTAACGGCGATGATGGCGGATCGCCAGACCTGGACGCCGCAAACCCTGGAGCGGCGTGTGGAGTTTTCGCTTGGTTCCGCCTTTGCCTGTGGCGTTGGCGCCATGCGCAGCCATGTGGATATGATCGCCCGCGGGCGGGACTTTGTCTGGCCCGCCATGAAAGCCGCGGCAACGCGCTGGAAAGGCCGCATCGATCTGCAACTATGTCCATTGGCTTCTATCGATTACTTCACAAGCCCTGAACACGTGGCGCAGATGGTGGAATACGCCCGGCACAGCGGCGTGCTCGGGGTGTTCATTTACGATCAGGCCGATCTGGCGCAGCGGCTGCCGGAGGTATTCGCATTGGCACAGGCGCACGGGTTCGATCTCGATTTTCATGTCGATGAAGGCCTTGATGAACGCCTCGATGGTCTGAACGCGCTCCTGGACGCGCTTGAAACCAGCGCATTCAGCGGCCAGGTTCTATGCGGCCATTGCTCGGCGCTATCCATCTATGACGATACCCGCCGCGAGGCCCTGATCGCGCGCGCCGCCAACGCGAACGCGCACTTTGTCGCATTGCCCACGACCAATCTGTACCTGCAGGATCGCAACCGGGCCCGGGTACCGCGCCTGCGCGGCATGACCGCCGTTCGCCGCCTGTTGGCGGCCGGGGCGGTTGTCAGCGTCGGGGCGGATAACGTGCGCGATGGTTTTTATGCCTATGGTGAATTCGATCCGCTGGCGGTTCTGTCCCTGGCGGTGCAACTGGGCCATCTTGACGGCGACGAGATTAACCCCCTGGCGCTAATTACGACAAATCCGCGCCGATCAATGCGTCTGAGCGATAATACGCGCATCAGGGAGGGGATTGATGCGAATTTCGTTTTGCTCAAGGCGCGCGATATGGGAGAATTATGCGCCCGGCCGCAAAGCGACCGCGTTGTCATTCGCCAGGGCGTGTGGACCGATACAGCGCTGCCGGACTATCGAAATCTGTACGGCGAGGCGATCAGGGAGGCCGACGATGCACAGGCAAACAATCGACTGGGACGGCTTTAAGGCGACCATCGCCGGCATAGCGACCCTTGGCGATATGCAGCAGTTGCGACGGCGCTCGCGCGATTACTTCTGGTACAGTCCCATTCTGAATGCGCAATTGAAAGACGTTGTCGCCGATCTGATCGTCCTGCCCGAAAGCGAGGAGGAGGTGATGCGCGTTGCCGCGGCATGTGCGCGCTATCGCGTGCCCGTTACGGTGCGCGGCGGTGGCACGGGCAACTACGGCCAGGCGGTGCCTCTGGCCGGCGGCGTGGTTCTCGATATGACGCGGCTGAACCGGATTATCGATCTATCTCCCGCCCGCGTGCGCGTTGAGGCCGGGGCGCGCATAGCCGACGTGGAACACGCCGCGCGCCAGACCGGGCAAGAGCTGTTAATGTGGCCATCAACGCGCAAAATCGCCACCATCGGCGGTTTTATCGCCGGTGGCTCGGCGGGTGTCGGCTCGGTGCGTCACGGGGTTCTGCGCGATGAGGGTAATGTCCACGGCCTGCGCATCGTTACCGTGCAGCAACAGCCGCAGATCATTACCCTTAAAGGAGCCGACATTCAAAAAGCGCATCACGCCTATGGCACCAACGGTATTATTACCGCTGTTGACCTGGCGCTGGCGCCGGCGGGCGACTGGGTTCACACGATTGCCCTGTTCGATGGTTACGAACACGCTCTGGCGCTTGGCCGAACGGTCTGCCAGGCCGATATGGTTTTGCAGCTGGTCACCATCGTGGAGCAGCGCTTCGCGCCGTTTTACAGCGATCTTGGGGAGCGGTTTCCGGCCGATCGCGACGCGGTATTCGCGATTGTCGAGCGGCGGGCGCTGGATCGGTTCGACGACGCGGTAAAGCGCCACGGCGGGCATATCTCCCTGTCCATGGACGAGGCCGAACTGCACCGGAACTATCTGCCGCCGGCCTATGAATGTGCCTACAACCACACGACACTGCGCGCTCTTAAGAACGATCGCGGCTGGACGTATCTGCAGATCGCCTATCCGGATACCGATATCGAGGCCATCGATCGGCCCATCTGCGCCGATTATCCCGACGAGCTTTTACGCCATCACGAGTTTGCCCGTGAAAGGAACCGGCTACAGATCTTCGCCATTCCCCTGGTCAGATATGTATCGAAGGCACGGCTTTATGAAATCGCCGGCCGTTTCGAACAGGCGGGTTGTCTGGTGTTTGACGCCCATGTCTTTACCGTCGTGGAAGGGGGTATGAAGACCATCGACGAAAACCAGGCGGCGTTCAGGAAAATCGCCGATCCTCATGGATTGATGAACCCGGGCAAGACGTCGCTTGCCGAGGCGAGGCCTGTCTGCGCCGCCCGCGGCATCCACTTGTGATCTGCTTGCGCAGAAGCCTGTTCAGGGCGACGGAAAAACAACACCTGACCGTGTAATTTCGACAGGTTGTCCCTGATCAACCCATCGGGTGCAGGTGGCCATTCAACTAGAGCGCCGGGGTTCCTTGCTGGTTGCCGACAAATGCGATACGCAGCATGTTGGTCGCCCCGGGCGTGCCAAGGGGAAAACCGGCGGTAATCAATATCCGTTCCCCGGGACGCGCATAACCCTCGCGAAACGCAATCCGACACGCGCGCACGACCATATCGTCCATATCCCTGGCGTCATCAGTGGCGACGCTGCGAATGCCCCAGCTCAATGTCAGCCGGCGAACCGTGCCGATACGCGGTGAAAGGGCGATAATCGGCGTTAAAGGCCGCTCGCGCGCCGCCCGCAACCCCGTGGAGCCGGACGATGTGTAGCAAACGATCGCCGCAACGTTGAGGGTCTCGGCGACATTGCGCGCCGCCGCCGTAATGGCATCGGCGCCGGTGGCCTCGGGGGCGGAGCGCTGCGCGTGCAGAATGGGACCGTAGTTGGCGTCCCGTTCCACTTCCAGGGCCACGCGGTTCATGGTGGTAATGGCCTCCACCGGGTATTTGCCGACCGCCGCTTCCGCCGACAGCATCACCGCATCGGCACCCTCAAAGACGGCCGTCGCCACGTCGGACACTTCGGCGCGGGTGGGAACCGGCGAAGTGATCATCGATTCCAGCATCTGTGTGGCAATAACCACCGGACGTCCGGATCGCCGCGCCAGCCGGGTGATCCGTTTTTGAATACCCGGCACCCGCTCCAGGGGCATCTCAACGCCCAGATCGCCGCGCGCCACCATGATCGCGTCACTGGCGTTGATGATATCCTCGATACATTCCAGGGCTTGCGGCTTTTCGATCTTCGCCAGCAATCCGGCGCGGTCGCGGATCACCTCGCGCACGGTGTGCAGGTCCTGCGCGCGCTGCACAAACGACAGGGCAATCCAGTCGACCTGCGCCTCCAGCGCCGCCTGAAGATCGCCACGATCCTTGTTTGTGATCGCGGTAATGGGCAGGGCGGTATCGGGCAGCGCAATCCCCTTGCGATCGGAAAGCGGGCCGCCGACATCGATTCGCGTATCGATCCGCTCGTTTGTCACACTTGTCACATGCAAGCGGATGCGGCCATCATCGAGGAGCAAGCGATGTCCGGCGGCCACCGCCCCGAATATCTCCGGATGGGGCAGGTGCACCCCCCGGGCGCTGCCTGGCGTATCGGCTGCGGTAAGGGTAAACGACTCCCCCGCGGCAAGGTCCACACGGGTATCGGCAAAGGTCCCGACGCGTAATTTGGGACCCTGCAAATCGGCAAGCACGGCGATCGCGTGTCCCTTCTGGCGCTCCACGTCACGGATTATGCCGACCAGTTCATTTAAATGGGCATGGCTTGTGTGACTCATGTTGATGCGAAAGACGTCGACCCCGGCATCGTAGAGTTTCTCGATCATGGGGCGCGACGATGAGGCCGGCCCCAGGGTGGCGATGATCTTCGTGCAGCGTTGACGTGTCATGGTTCGCTCAAAGGCTCCCTGATCGAGTTGTCCGAAAAATCTGCAAGAAACAACGAAAGCGCGTCACGCGGCTCAGTTTTTGATCTGGTAGCCGGTTTTGAAGATCCACCAGACAATCGTCATGCAAAGCAGAAGAAAGACGCCGATCATGGTAAGGCTGATCCAGATTTCCACATCGGCGATCTCGTAAAAACTCCAGCGAAAACCGCTGATGAGATACACAATCGGATTAAACAGGGTAACCTTTTGCCAAAACGGCGGCAACATATTGATAGAATAGAAGCTCCCGCCCAGAAACGCCAGCGGCGTCACCACCAGAAGCGGCACGATCTGCAGCTTTTCAAAGCCGTCCGCCCAGATGCCGATGATAAACCCGAGCAGGCTGAATGTCACCGCCGTCAATACCAGAAATACCATCATCCAGACCGGATGGGCGATATGAAGGGGAACAAACAGCCCGGCGGTTGCCAGAATGATCAGACCGAGCACGATCGATTTCGTCGCCGCGGCGCCCACATAGCCGATGACAATTTCCACAAAGGAGACCGGCGCGGAAAGCACTTCGTAAATCGTTCCGGTAAATTTGGGAAAGTATATGCCAAAGGCAGCGTTCGAGACACTTTGCGTGAGTACCGACAGCATGATCAGGCCGGGAACGATAAACGCGCCGTAGCTCAGGCCATCGACTTCGGTGATGCGCGAGCCAATCGCGGCGCCGAACACCACGAAATACAGGACCGTCGATACCACCGGCGCCACGATGCTCTGGGCGATGGTACGCAGGGTGCGCGCCATCTCGAACCGGTAGATGGCCAGGATCGCATACCGGTTTAGGGGCCCGTTCATGGTTCGGCCCTTACGAGATCAACGAAGATGTCCTCCAGCGAGCTTTGCCGCGTTTGCAGATCGCTAAACGGAACGCCCGCCTGCGCCAGCCCGTTCAGCAGGCCGGTAATGCCGGTGCGCTCGCTGTGGGTATCGTAGGTGTAGACGAGGCGCCGGCCCTGATCGTCGAGGCCCATGGCGAACCGCTCAAGCGCTGCCGGAATCGTCTCAAGGGGGGCGCTCAGTTCAATTATCAGCTGCTTTTTGCCCAGTTTGCGCATTAATGCCGATTTCTCCTCCACAAGTATGATCTCGCCCTGGTTGATGATGCCGATGCGATCAGCCATGACTTCCGCCTCCTCGATGTAATGGGTGGTGAGGATAACGGTCACGCCGGTGCGTTGCAGCGCGCGCACGACGTTCCACATATCCTTTCGCAGCGCCACATCGACGCCGGCGGTCGGCTCGTCCAGAAACAGGATATTCGGCTCGTGGGACAACGCCTTGGCGATCAGAACGCGCCGTTTCATGCCGCCCGACAACGCCATCAGGGGCGAGTCCCTCTTCTCCCAAAGCGACAGGCTGGTGAGGATTTTTTCGATGATCTGCGGGTTGGCCGGCTTGCCGAACAGACCGCGGCTGAACGAGACCGTCGAGTAGACCGTCTCGAACGTATCCGTTGTCAACTCCTGGGGAACCAGGCCGATCAGCGAACGGGTCAGGCGATAGTCGGTGACGATATCCCGGCCGTCCACGTGAACCGAACCGGCTGATGCCGTAACCAGCCCGCAGATGATATTGATCAGCGTCGTCTTGCCGGCGCCGTTGGGGCCGAGAAGGGCAAAAATCTCTCCGGGACGAATTTCGAGATCGACGGTCTTTAAGGCCTGAAATCCGTCTTCGTATGTTTTCGACAGGCCGGCGACCGAAATGATTGCTTGCATAGCGTGCTATAACCTATCGCGTGGGGATAATCCACCGTGGTGCCGGTTGGCGCCAGCAAGGCCATACCGGGCCATTGATCTGATCATCGCTTTTTTTCGATTTATCCAGCGTTGTCAAGGGCGCTTCGCGCCGCCCCTGGCGGTTCTTAAACCCTTGACAACGCCGGATAAATCGAACACCTCCAATGATCAGATGAATGGCCCCCTGCACCCGATGGTTTTTTTTGAGAATAACCTGTTGAAATTACACAACCAGTTGCGATCTTTCGGCAGATTTTTCCCGGGACGGGCAAACCGGGCCATTCACCTGTACCCGATGGGTTGATCAGGGACAACCTGTTGCCAGGTCATACCTACTGCCCACCCGCATCAAGCCGGGTGTTCTGACGGATCAATTGCACGGTCCAGGACTGCTGCTCGCCCGTATCGACCTCGAAAAAACCGTGGCGATCATAACCGCGCACGAGGCAGTCTTCGGTACCCTTTATGGCGAACTCCTTGCGGCTTGTACACAGTTGCGCCTCCCCCGTCCACTCCATGGCCTGATCATTGGACGCGGCGTAGATATAGTAGTAGCGCGAATCAAGAGCGCCGGAAATCAGCGTCTCGCAGGCGTCCGCCTTTAAGTTCCACCAGCCCTCCGACATCCAGCCGGCACGGCTGTTATAGCCGATCGCCACGCCCACATCGACACCTGTGCGGTTGCACAGGCGCAGATCCGCGGCCGCAGGCCGCGGCGTCATCACGGTGGCGACCGCCGCCAGCAATCCCGCGCATACCGCCAGAGAGCGCGCGTGAAACATCACCGGCACACTCCCGAAACATGTCTTGCCTTTTCCACGATAATCGCCGGTTCCCGGATAAAAACAGGCATGAAACAACACCCATAGCACGTTGTCCGCATGCGAGCCAACGCCACCCGCTGTACGGCATCGAACCACCGCCATCAATCGATCATAAGAACCATTTGGCGCATTTTTTGGTACACGGCAAGAACAACTTGTCCGCCAACAACATAAATCCAGGTGACACGGACGCTGCATATGGTATGAGGTGTCGGCACAAACGATAACGAGTAAAAACCCTCGCGCGTTTCATGATAAAAGACAATACCTTCGAGCCGGTTGAATGCATAAAAGGCGATGCGCGTCACGGACTGGTCGTGATCTGCGATCACGCCCGCAACACCATGCCGGATGAATATGAAAAACTCGGCCTTGACGACGATACCCTGGCGCGCCATATCGCCTATGATATCGGCGCGCGGGATCTGAGTTGTGCGCTGGCCCGCGCCCTTGATGTTCCGGCGGTGCTGAGCACATTCTCGCGCCTGCTCATCGATCCCAACCGCGGTGAGGACGACCCGACGCTGATCATGGAAGTATCCGACGGTGTCGTGATCCGGCGCAACAGCGCGTTGACAAAACAACAGCGGCAGCAACGGCTGGATACCTTCCATCGGCCCTATCACAGGGCGCTGGAGCGCGTCCTTGATGAGGTGGTGCGGACCGGTCGCGCGCCGGCGATTTTATCGATTCACAGCTTTACGCCGTATTGGAAGACGACACCGCGTCCCTGGCACGGGGGAATTCTATGGGACAGGGATCCCCGTCTGGCAGCCCCGCTGATCGCCGGGCTGGCGGCCGATACACGCCTCAATATCGGCGACAATGAACCCTACACAGGTGCCCTGAAGGGCGATACAATGTATCGCCATGGGACAAAAAACGGCTTTGCCCATGCCTTGCTGGAGGTGCGCCAGGACCTTATCTGTAATGAGCGCGGCGTGGCGGAATGGACGCAGCGAGTGGTTTCCGTTCTCTCGCCCTTGCTGCGCGACGGGGAAATGTTCAGGCGCAGACGATACGGCTCACGCGCCAATCCATCCCTGTAAAGCCAGCGGCGAAACGGGAAAGGAAAGCAATATGACCATAAGCGATGAACACACACGTATGGAACTCGAGGCGGCCGTCTTTCGCCGCCTTGTGGCGCATTTGCGCGAGCGCGCCGATGTTCAGAACATTGACATGATGAACCTGTCGGGCTTTTGTCGCAACTGCCTGTCGCGCTGGTACGCCGAGGCGGCCGCCGAGCGAAACCTTACCCTGAACAAGGAACAGGCGCGGGAAATCGTCTATGGTATGCCATACGATGCGTGGAAGGCGGCCCACCAGACACCGGCGACAGATGCGCAGTTGCGCCTTTATGCGCAGAACCATCCGGCCAAATAGCCGCCAAAAAGCCAATACCGCTGGTATACAGGGGCGTTGCGTTTGACTCCTGGCTCAGTTTACAACCGTTGTCCTATCAGCACGACACACAAGTCAGCGTGTACAAAACGCCAATACCGCTGGTATACAGGGGCGTTGCGTTTGACTCCTGGCTCAGTTTACGACCGTTGTCTTGTCAGCACGACACACAAGTCAGCGTGTACAAAACGCCAATACCGCTGGTATAGCGCGGGCGCCACGGATATGTGTACAATCACAACAAATGCAGGAGTCAAACATGATCGAAACCGGCGCTGGCGCGGCGCAGCAACTAAAAAGCATCGTATCGCGCATCGAAAATCTCGAAGAGGATAAGGAAGCTGTTGCAAATGACATCCGCGACGTCTACAGGGAGGCCAAGGCTTCCGGTTTCGACGTGAAAATCCTGCGGCAGGTCATTCGCCTGCGCAAAAAGGAGCTGACCGAACGCCAGGAAGAGGACGCGATGCGCGATACCTATATGCAGGCGCTCGGCATGCTATAGGTATTTGCGGTTGTCAGGTATGCGCGGCGTATTGTCGCGGCTTTTGCGTCAGCAATACCCCCCGCAACACGATATAATCCTGACCGTAATCCCGGTGAAATCTCACAGAAGAGAGAGAGAGCTATGACACCGATCCTTTCATGGTCACGACGCACTGGCGTATGCACCATTGGCGCCGCTTTCGCGATGGCTGTATTTGTTGCCGGCCCGGCCGTTGCACGCGATCAAATCCGTATTGTCGGCTCATCGACGGTATTTCCCTTTACCACCACCGTGGCCGAGCGGTTCGGCCAGCGGACCGGGTTTCGCACCCCCATCGTCGAGTCGACCGGAACCGGCGGCGGCCTGAAACTGTTCTGCGCCGGCATCGGCGAGAAAACCCCCGATGTCACCAACGCCTCGCGACGTATCAAGGAAAGCGAATACAAACGGTGCCGCGACAATGGCGTCAGCCTGGTCGAAGTCAAGATCGGCTTCGATGGCATCGTCATCGCCAATGCCAGGCAGGGGGTGCAATTCGGTTTGAGCGCCAGACAGTTGTTTCAGGCGCTGGCGGCGCGGCTTCCCGATGAGAACGGCCAGCTCATCGACAATCCATACGTGAAATGGTCCGATATCGATGCCGCTCTCCCCGACCTGACGATCGAGGTCCTCGGGCCGCCGCCCACTTCGGGTACGCGCGATGCGTTTGTCGAACTGGCCATGGAGGCGGGCGCAAAGAGCTACGACGTTCTGAAAGCCATGAGCGGGAACGATAAAAAAATGTTCCAGGGCATCGCCCACGCGCTGCGCGAGGACGGCGCCTTTATCGAGGCCGGCGAGAACGATAATCTGATGGTGCAGAAACTCCAGGCCAATCCGGACGCTGTGGGGATTTTCGGCTTTTCGTTTCTTGATCAGAACGCCGACAAGATCAAGGGTATAGAGATTGACGGGATCGCGCCCACCTTCGAGGCGATTGGCGCCGGCGATTATCCCATATCCCGCTCGCTCTATTTCTATGTCAAGCGCGAGCACGTCGACGTTATTCCCGGAATTGCGGAATTTCTCGGCGAATTCACCAGCGAGGACGCCTGGGGTGAAGACGGCTATCTGGCCGATAAGGGCCTGATACCGCTCGAGGCGACCGAAAGGGATGCGATGGGCGCCGCGGCCAGAGCGCTGGAACCCCTCGCCATGTAACCCCCCGCGTTTCACAACCCTTTTCGGGGTCCTGACACGCACAAGGGAGATTTGAGTGATACGAACGGCTCTTTTGTGTCTGGGCCTCGGTGCCCCGATCTGTTTTATGATCGGGCGCGCCCGGGCGCGCCGCATCGTCGCCGGTCGGCTGTCCACGCTGCACTCCCGTCCCGTCTATCATGGCAGCTATCTGGCGATCTGGTCGGTGGTGCCGGCGCTTGCCCTTCTGATTCTGCTGACAGCGCTTGCGCCGCGCCTCATCGAGTCGCGCCTGCTGAACGATCGCTACGGCGAAACCCGCACGAAGGCCGAGGCGGCGAACTTCATCCGCGACATACGCCGCGTATCGCAAAGCGGTATCGATCTCGACCTGACCGCCGAAACGATGCAGGAAATGCTGGCCCGGCAGGGTCTGGCGGTTGCCAGTCTCACGCCGCAGGCGATCGCCGCGGCGCGCATCCATCGCACATATATGGCGATTGCCGACATTATCACGCTGATCGCCACCGCTATTGTGGCGCTGGCGGGCTTTGTCCACGCCCTGCGCCGTATCGGTTCGCACCTGCGTGCCCGCCAGGCGGTCGAGGGGTTTTTCAGGGGCGTTCTGATTGTCTGCTCGGGCGTTGCCATCCTTACCACTTTCGGCATTGTTTTATCCCTTGTTTTCGAGTCGTTTCGGTTTTTTCAGCAGGTTTCCATATTTGAGTTTCTGTTCGGTCTGAACTGGAGTCCGCAAACCGCATTGCGCGCCGATCAGGTCGCAAGTGCCGGCGCGTTCGGCGCCGTGCCGCTGTTTCTCGGTACCGCGCTCATCACCTGTATCGCGATTGCCATTGCGGCGCCTGTGGGTCTGCTTTCAGCGATTTACCTGAGCGATTACGCCAGCCCCCGCATGCGCGCCTTTGCCAAGCCGGTGCTTGAAATTCTGGCCGGCGTTCCGACGGTCGTCTATGGTTTTTTTGCCGCGCTGACCGTCGCGCCGCAAATTCGCGGGTTTGGTGAAATCCTCGGACTAAGCGTTGCATCCGAAAGCGCCCTGGCCGCCGGCATTGTCATGGGGATAATGATCATTCCCTTTGTCTCGTCCTTGTCCGATGATGTGATTAACGCGGTACCGCAATCACTGCGCGACGGCTCTTTTGCGCTGGGTACGACAAAATCGGAGACCATCCGCAAGGTCGTCCTGCCGGCGGCGCTGCCGGGGATCGTCTCGGCGTTGCTGCTGGCGATCAGCCGCGCCATCGGCGAGACGATGATCGTGGTAATGGCGGCCGGTCTTGCGGCCAGTCTGACCCTCAACCCCCTTGATGCCGTCACCACCGTGACCGTGCAGATCGTCACCCTTTTGGTTGGCGATCAGGAATTCGACAGCGCCAAGACCCTGGCCGCCTTTGCCCTCGGTCTGACGTTGTTCAGTATAACCCTGGCACTCAATATCGTTGCCTTGCGGGTGGTGGAAAAGTACCGCGAGCAGTATGATTGATCGTGGTGAAACATTGATTCCGGCGTTTGCATGCGGGGAGCGCGGTCAGATGTGTAATTTCAGCAGGTTGTCCCTGATAAATCCATCGGGTAAATGGCCCGGTATGGCCTTGCGGCTCGCCATCCGAGGCAAGAGCCGCAAGGGGGTAACGTCAGATTTGCCCGTCCCGGGAACACCCTGTTGAAATTACACATCCAGAGCGTGTCAGGTTTTAATAGAACCATTCTGACGGAGCGATACGCCCCATGACACCCACAACCGACACCGCCGTTGCTGTACCCGGAAAGAACCCGCCGGGGGGCTTTCATACCTCCGACGATGCCCGCGCGCGTCGGGCGCGGCGCTATGGGGCGGAGCGACGGTTTCGTCTTTATGGCCTTGCCGCCATCCTTTTTTCGATGACGTTTCTCGGCGGCCTGTTGGCGACGATCATCGCCGAGGGTGTGGGCGCGTTCACCCACCATTACGTTCACCTGCCTCTGGCGATACCAGGCGATATTGCCGCCAGGGAGGGCGCCGCGCGCGACCAGGCACTTGATCGGTTGCCCTATCGCACGGTGGTCAGCGAGGGTTTGAAGAAACTGTTTCCCTTTGCCACTTCACGCGCCCAGCGCCGGATGACCCGTGACCTGCTGACAGCGGCATCGGATATCGCATTGCACGATGCGGTGCGCGCTGACCCCGGCGGTGTTCTCGCCGATGGCGCCGCCGCCGTGCCCCTGTCGGATGTTGCCGATCTGTACCTGAAAGGCGCCATTACCGAAAAGACAACACTCCCGACACTCGGAACGGCGTCGATAACCCGAACCAACGGCGCTGTCAGGGTGCGATCGACGGCCCCCGATTTTGCCGCGCTGTTACAACCGGCGACGGCGCGCCGTAACACCGGCGCGGCGAATGAAACCGCGCCCATGCAGCCGCTCGATGGGCGCCTGCCGTCCTTTGTGCTGCATCTTAACGGCGGCGCGGTGAAGGTTACCGCCGTTAGCCAGGGCGGGGACGGGATTGAGGGGGAAATACTGGTGCCTGTATCCCGCGATGGAGCGGCGGCGGCCGGCGATTGGCGCCTGGAGCGCTATGAGGTGCCGCAGGACGAGCGCAAGTTTTCGGATCGGGAGATCGCGTTAATCGATTCGCTGGACGAACGCGGGCTGATCACGCGGCGCTGGAACGCGCTGTTCTTCACCCACGGCGCCAGCCGCGAACCCGAGCGCGCCGGGATTTGGGGCGCTGTGGTGGGGTCCTTCCTTACCATGCTGGTGACCCTGGCGCTGTCGTTTCCGATCGGGCTGGCGGCGGCGGTTTATTTGCAGGAGTTTGCCCCGAAAAACCGCTGGACGGCGCTGATTGAGGTCAATATCAACAACCTGGCGGCGGTACCCTCGATTGTATTCGGCCTGCTTGGCGTGGCCATCTTTCTCAACGTTATGGAACTGCCGCGTTCGGCGCCGGTAGTCGGCGGCATGGTGCTCGCCCTGATGACCCTGCCAACGATCATCATTGCCTCGCGCGCCGCCCTGCGCGCCGTACCGCCCTCCATCCGCGAAGCCGCCCTGGGTATTGGCGCCTCGCGTATGCAAACGGTCTTTCATCACGTATTGCCGCCGGCCATGCCGGGGATCATGACAGGAACGATCATCGGCATGGCGCAGGCGCTGGGTGAGACCGCGCCGCTGTTGATGATCGGTATGGTGGCGTTTATAGTGGATATTCCTGCCGGGTTCAGCGATGCGGCAACCGTTCTGCCGGTGCAGATCTTTATGTGGGCGGATTTTCCCGAGCCGGCGTTTCGGCAAAAGACCGCCGGCGCGATTATGGTTTTACTGGCGTTTCTGATATTGATGAATATCCTGGCCGTGGTATTGCGTCGGCGCTTTGAGCGCCGCTGGTGAGATGCGGGCGGCACGATGGTTCGCAAAAATGCAAAACAGGATGATAGCACCATGACACCTTCCACACGCGATCAGCCAGGGCATGAGAACGGCTCGGGCGCCGTGCCGCGCCAGACCGGAGCGGTGCCGCGTTCCACGATCGAAAAGCCCGGCACGGCGCAGGGCGACACGTATCCCGTCAAGATGAGCGGTCGCAATGTGAATGTCTTCTATGGCGATAAACAGGCGATGTTCGATGTCGATCTGGACATTGCGCGGAATACCGTCACGGCGCTGATCGGCCCCTCGGGCTGTGGCAAGTCGACATATCTGCGCTGCCTTAACCGCATGAACGATACGATCGATATCTGCCGCGTCAGCGGCGATATCCGCATTGACGGGGCGGATATCTATCACCCGGATGTGGATGTGGTGGAATTGCGCGCCCGCGTCGGGATGGTTTTTCAAAAGCCCAATCCATTTCCAAAATCGATCTTCGAGAATGTCGCCTATGGGCCGCGTATTCACGGCCTGGCCGCCTCGGCGTCGGAATTGCGCGATATCGTCACGACCAGCCTGAAGAAAGCCGGCCTGTTCGATGAAGTGCAGAACCGTCTTGATACGCCGGGCACCAGCCTTTCGGGCGGCCAGCAGCAACGGCTTTGCATTGCCCGCGCCATTGCGGTAAGCCCGGAAGTCATTCTCATGGACGAGCCGTGTTCGGCGCTGGATCCGATCGCAACGGCAAAAATCGAGGAACTGATCGATGAATTGCGGGAAAACTATACGATCGCCATCGTTACCCATTCGATGCAACAGGCGGCGCGGGTCAGTCAGAAGACGGCCTTTTTTCATTTAGGCGTGCTGGTCGAGGAAGGTAAAACGGACGATATCTTTACCAATCCGAAAGATCAGCGCACGCAGGATTATATCACCGGCCGCTTCGGTTGATCCCACCCAGGCGATGCAGGAAAGCCAATGGCAGTACACGAAAATCACGAACACATTGTCTCGTCATTCGATGACGAGTTAACCGGACTCTCGCGCATGATCGCCGATATGGGGGATATCGCCAAACACATGGTAAGCGATAGCGCCGTGGCGTTACTGTCGCAAAACCCGGACCTGGCGCGCACCACCATAAAAAGCGACAAGCAGCTCGATGAACTGGAGCGCACCATTGAGGACAATGCCATTCTGCTGATCGCCAAGCGGCAGCCGATGGCCCAGGACCTGCGCCAGATTGTCGTTGCGTTTCGCGTCTCGTCCGATCTTGAACGTATCGGCGATCTGGCCAAGAACATCGCCAAACGCGGTCTTGCCATTGAGGATGAGCGCCTCGGCAAGAAGCTGGTCAAGCGCATCACTCACATGGCGGCGCTGTGCATTACCCAGCTTGAGCGGGTACTTAACAGCTACGCCAGCCATGACACCGCCATGGCGCTGCGGGTATGGGAAGAGGATGAGGAGATCGATGCGCTTTACAATTCGTTGTTTCGCGAGCTTCTGACGTATATGATGGAGGACCCGCGCACCATCGGCCACAGCACGCATTTGTTGTTCTGCGCCAAGAATCTTGAGCGCATCGGCGATCACGCCACCAATATCGCCGAGACGGTTTACTACCTGGTTACCGGCGAACAACTGGGCGATGACCGGCCCAAGCGCACCGAGACCGTGTGCATTACCGATCCGGCGTAAGGCGCTGTCCAAACAGTTGAATGTGAAAAAATCCCTCGGCTTCGCCTCGGTCTACTTTCCCAATAATACCAGCGGCATTGGCGTTTTGTACACGCTGACTTGTGTATCGTGCTGATAAGACAACGGTTTTAATCTGCGTTAGGAGTCACACGCAAAGTCCCTTGGTATAAGACAATGGTTGTAAACCGGGTCAGGAGTCAAATGCAAAGTCCCCTGGTTGTGATCTTCCTGCAGGTTGTTCCCAGGACAGGCAAACCGGACGTGACACCTCTTAAAACTCTTGCCGCCAGAAAGGCCATACCGGGCCATTCATCTGATCATTAGAGGTGTTCGATTTCTCCTGCGCTGTCAAGGGTTTAAGAACCGCCAGGGGCGGCGCGAAGCGCCCTTGACAGCGCAGGAGAAATCGAACACCTCTAATGATCAGATGAATGGCCCCTTGCACCCGATGGTTTTGTCAGGGACAACCTGTTGAAATTACACAACTAAAGCGTGTCAATTCTTAAGTGAATCATTCTGACGGAGCGATTTTGCACCAATATGGACCTTCTCCAACGGCACTCATTGCAGCAGGCCCGACCACGAGGGATCAGATGCAAATGTTGCGGTGGGAATACGTTGTTCGCCGCCGCCAATGGTATTGACGAGCCATAACTGCGGGCCGCCCGCCTCCCCCGGTATATCGCGAAAGAACATCAGCGCCCGGCCGTTCGGCGACCATGTCGGTCCCTCGTTGTGAAAGCCGGAAGAAAGGATTTTTTCGTCCGATCCGTCGGGGCGCATGATGCCGATATGAAACTCCCCGCCCAGACGCTTGGTAAAGGCGATCAGATCGCCGCGCGGCGACCACACGGGCGTCGAGTAGCGCCCCGGACCGCGGCTGATGCGCCTGGCACCGCCGCCCGCGCCGGTTGCATCCATCACATAGAGTTGCTGGGAGCCGCCGCGATCGGATTCGAATACCAGACGTGCGCCGTCCGGCGAGAAACTCGGCGCGGTATCGATGGCCGCGGCGCGGGTGAGCCATACCGTGCTTCGATCGCGCAAGTCCAGACGAAAGATATTGGCGTTTCCCTCCTGCTGCAGGCTCATGACAATATGCCGGCCCTCGGGCGAGAAGCGCGGCGAAAAGGTCATGCCGGGAAAATTACCCAGAGGGCGACGGCCGCCGGTTTCCACATCAAGCAGAAATACCCGTGGATTGCCCGCATCGAACGACATATAGGCGATCTCGCGCGCATCCGGAGAAAACCGGGGCGTCAGCACCAGATCCGCCCCGTTGGTCAAATAGTGCACATTGGCGCCATCGTAATCCATGACGGCAAGCCGCTTTACCCGCCTGTCCTTGGGTCCCGTCTCGGCAATAAAGGCAATGCGACTGTCAAAATAGCCGTCCTCGCCCGTCAGCGCCTTGTGGATGGCATCGGCGATCAAATGGGCAATGCGACGCCAGTGCTGCGGCGACGCCGAATACTGCCGGCCGGCCAGTTGCTTGCCGGCGAGAACGTCATACAGCCGAAAGCGGGCCGTCAACTGGCCATCCGCGTCCAGGGAAATACGGCCCGCGACAAGCGCATCGGCGCCAACACCGCGCCATTTGGCGTAGTCCGGCGCGTTTTCGCGTATGGGCGTCGCACTGGCGAACGATGCCGGATCGAGGCTGGCAAAAAATCCGGACCGCACCAGATCGGCGCGCACAAGCGCGGCGATCTGCTCTCCCGTCTGTGCATCGCCGGCAAAGCCCGGAATGGCAATCGGTAACGGCTCTATCGTCGGGCTGCCGATATTGATCGTGATCTCGGCGCGGCCGCTCCCCGGCGCCTGTAGTATCAACAGGCTGCCCACAAGCAGCAGGACCATGGCGCGTAGTCCGGCGCGCCCCGTGCCGGGCCCGATTGTCCAGTTCGTTTTTCTCATCCGCGGGCCACACCATCCTTGGAGAATATGAATTTCAGCGTCTTCCAGGCATCGTATTTTTCGCGCGGCAACGTCAACCGGCCGCAACGCTGCAAGGCGCGGCGCGCCGCACCGGCCATGGCGCGAAAATGCAAGTCACTGTCGGTGTTCAACACCTGCGGGCGGGCTTTCAGCGCGCCGTCCTTGTCGAGATAAACACGCATGACAATCCTGATATGCGTCTTGTCGGCCAGATGCGGGGGCACCTGCCAGCAATTATGCACCTGGGCGCGAACCGCTTCCAGCTCGCCAAGTGTCAGCCGGCCCGTTCGTGTACTCTTTCGCACCCCGGCTGTGGACGTCTGGCGCCTTGCGGCGGCATCCTTCGCTTGCTGCGCTTGCGCTTTCCGGCGCGCCTGCTGCGCCAGAGCCTTACGGGCGTGTTCCGCAAGTTGTGCGACGCGTTTCGCCTTTTGCGCCCGCGCCGCCTCGGCTGCTTTCGCCGCCTGCTGTTCCGCCTCCAGCCGTGCCGCCTCGGCCGCTTTCGCCGCCTGCTGTTCCGCCTCCAGCCGTGCCGCCTCGGCCGCTTTCGCTGCCTGCTGTTCCGCCTCCAGTCGTGCCGCCTCGGCTGCTTTCGCTGCCTGCTGTTCCGCCTCCAGCCATGCCGCCTCGGCTGCTTTCGCTGCCTGCTGTTCCGCCTCCAGCCGTGCCGCCTCGGCCGCTTTCGCTGCCTGTTGTTCCGCCTCCAGCCGTGCCGCCTCGGCCGCTTTCGCCGCCTGCTGTTCCGCCTCCAGCCGCGCCGCCTCAGCCGCTTTCGCCGCCTGCTCCTGCTTTCTGGCCTGCGGGTCGCCCTGTACGAGATTGGACAACTCGTCCGGCGAGACGAACTCCACGGGCAGCGCCTCAACCGGAGGCGACGACAATACTCGCGTACCGGGAAGCACCACCAGACCCAGAGCGATCAGCCCTGTATGGGAAAGAAGCGATATCCAAAAGCCAGCGCGCATAAAATGTCTGTCCAGTTGCGATCTTTCAGCCGATTGTTCCCGGGACGGGCAAATCTGACGTTACCCCTCTTGCGGCTCTTGCCGCAGATGGCCAGCCGCAAGGTCATACCGGGCCATTTACCCGATGGGTTTATCAGAGACAACCTGTTGAAATGGCGCAACCAGAGCCTTTCAGTTCTTAACAGCGATAGCCGGTGCCGGAAACCCGGCGGTTACCCCCGACACCGATCGCAAGACCCTGATCTTGAAATTCCGGCCTTACGACTCCGGTTCGGTAACAAGCCCGACCCTGCTGAACCCGGCGGCGCTGATACGGCCCATAACCTTCATAACCATGCCATAGCCGGCGTTCGTATCGCCGCGCACCAGGATGCGCGTTTGCGGCGCCTCGCCGGCGATCGCCGACAGTCTGTCAGCCAGATCGGCGATGGCGACCTCATTGTCCTGAAAAAATACCCGCCCGTGACGATTAATACTGATGGTAAGCGGCTCACGTTCCTGCGGCAGGGATTTGGCCGCCGTCCGCGGCAGGTCCAGCGGCACCCCCAGCGTCATCAGCGGCGCCGCAACCATGAATATGATCAACAACACCAGCATGACATCGACAAAGGGAGTGACATTGATCTCGCTCATGGGCGCCGTATGTCGATGTCGGCGGCGCGACGTCCTGGCAGTTGTCATGGGCCTCATGCTCACGGCGTATTATGGCGTTTCGTTCCGGTCATGATCGGGACACAGCCCGGTGTTTCTCAGGCGGTTCGCGCCTTTGCAACGGGCAACACGACACGCGTGGACGATGTTGATGAACCGTCTTCATCGCGGTCCGCGGCCGCAGGTGTCGATGCCGGCGCTGATGCGCCACGACGATAGTCCTGCAAGGGTTGCTCGACCGGGCGCGGGCGGCGGGGCGATCGCATATCGTCGATCTGACGCGACAGAATGGCCGAGAATTCGTCGGCAAATCCTTCCATACGGGCGCTGATGCGGCCCACCGTACTGGTAAACTTGTTGTAGGCGATCACCGCCGGAATGGCGGCAAACAAGCCCATGGCGGTGGCGAACAGCGCCTCGGCGATCCCTGGCGCCACGACCGCCAGACTGGTGTTCCTGGCCGCCGCTATGGCCTGAAAGCTGGTCATGATCCCCCACACGGTGCCAAACAGGCCGATAAACGGCGCTGACGAACCGACGGTTGCCAAAAACAAAAGCCGCCCCTCAAGCCGCTCCGTCTGGCGCGCGATGGTGACGTCCATGACCTTGTCGATACGGGTCTGCAGGCCAACAAACGAATTCGTGCTGCTCTCAAAGCTGCGTTTCCACTCGCGCATCGCCGCAACAAAGATCGCCGCCAGTGTATGATTACGCCGATGCATCAGGGAGCGGTACAACTCCTCCAAAGACTGGCCCGACCAGAAGGCGTTTTCGAACTTGTTCATTTCCCTTTGCGTGCGTGCATAAAGCAGCACCTTGTCAATCACGATGGCCCATGACCAGATCGATGCGAGCAGCAGCCCGACCATGACGGCCTGAACCACCGGATGCGCCTGCCAGAAAAGTGCGAACATGGACGTGCCGGCGGCCGGCATCTCAAGCGCCGCTCCGATAAAGGTATCGCCGACCGGCGCCGTTGCCTGGGCTATCTCAAACTTCTCCATGGCGGAATACTCCAGCTTAAGCCTTTTCCATACGCGATGTGCGCATCAGGCGTTATCGGCCATTCGTCCGATCGAAACATGTCATTTAAAACTGGCTTGCCTTAAACGCGGCTTACCTGGAAATACGGCGCCGGGTACAGATGATCGCCTGTCAGAAGGTCCTTTCAACGTTGAAAACAACCCTATGGATACCGACCGATTTCCCATTACCCGATCGCCAATCTGGCGTTGTAATTTGGCAAAACAAGGGCATTCCCGCGACGTGCCGGCGCCAACGGGCAATCCTGCCGGGGCCATCCTGCCGGGGCGCTGTCTCGATTCTCCGATACGTTGGTTAACAATGGTTAACATTTCGTTAGATCAACGGGTGTTTCGGTATTATGGTACGCCGATCCGATCGCATATGTCTTCAACGAAGGTCAAACACCTTGACAAACACCCGGCTTATTGCGGATCGCGCAACGGCGAAATCGTCTCTCTATATCGTCTCACTGGGTCTGACGTGGGGCGTATCCGTGGCGGTGATCAAATCCGCCACGGCAACCGGCATTGCCGAAATGCAGATCATTGCCGTTACCGCCATTCCCATTGCTGTGGCGCTCTATGGTATTCTGCGCCTGCAAGGACGCCCGTTACCGGCGACGGTCGACGCCTGGGGTTATTGCGCTGTCTGCGCCTTTCTGATTGCCGTCGCTCCCGTTTATCTGACGTTTCTCGTTTTGCCGCACATTTCCCTGGGCCTGTTTTCGGTCATTATCGCCACATCGTCGCTGATTACCTTTGCCTTTTCGCTTGTTCTCGGGGAAGATCGTTTCTCGTGGCTGAAGCTGGGGGGAATAACTGTCGGACTGATCGCCGTTGGCGTGATTCTGGTGCCGCAGGTCGATTGGAACGCGCAACGTTTTAATGCCTTCGTTCCCCTGGCCTTTATTATTCCGGTGATTTACTCCACCTATGATGTGTTCGCCTCCAGGTTCTGGCCGACGGGCGGCGATGCGATCGGCCTGGCATTTGGCGAAACACTGATCGCCGTCGTCCTGACCTTACCCCTGGCCTGGTTAAGCTGGAACGGAGAGACGGACGTGACCGCCTGGCAGGGCGGCTGGCGGATAGTTGCCGTACTGGCGGCGATATGGGTATTCGAGCGTATTCTGTTTTTTGCCGCGATCCGCTTAGCCGGCGCTATTCTGGCGGCAACGGCGGCCTATCTGGCGACGGCGACGGGGATTGTCCTGGGCATGGTGTTGTTTGATGAGCCGTTTGATCCCGTGCTCTGGCTGTCCTTTGCGTTGTTGGTTGTGGCTATTGGTCTGGTGTCGGTTCAGACCCGGGAGCGTCAGCGGTGACGGGGCCCGGTAGGGTCTTGCGGCTGGCCATCTGCGGCAAGGGCCGCATTTTATTGGGAAAAAGTTGACCGAGGTGAAGCCGAGGGACTTTTTCACATTCAACTCAACAGCTTGTCCCCGGTAAACCCGCCGGGTGCTGCTGGCCATTCATCTGATCATTGCTTTTTTTCGGTTTATCCAGCGTTGTCAAGGGTTTAAAAACCGCTGGAAGCGGCGCGAAGCGCCCTTGACAACGCTGGAGAAATCGAACACCTCTAATGATCAGGTGAATGACCCGGTATGGCCTCGCGGCTGGCCATCTGAGGCAAGGGCCGCAAGAGATACCACTTCAGGCTTGTCCGTCTTAAAAACAACCTGCTGAAATGACACATCCAGTTGTGATCTTTCAACAGGGTGTCCCCGGTAAACCCATCGGGTGCTGCTGGCCATTCATCTGATCATCGCTTTTTTTCGATTTATCAAGCGTTGTCAAGGGTTTAAGAACCGCTGGAAGCGGCGCGAAGCGCCCTTGACAACGCTGGACAAATCGAACATCTCTAGTGATCAGGTGAATGGCCCGGTATGGCCTTGCGGCTACGGCCGCCAGAAGTATCGCTTCAGATTTGCCCGTCCGGAAACAACCGTCAGAACGATTCTATTAAGGCCTGACACGCTCTAGTGCGCCGTCCAGCCGCCGTCGACAGGCAGCGCCGCACCGGTAATCGATGCCGCCGCATCGGAAGCCAGAAAAACCGCCAATGCCCCGATCTGCGCGGTCGTAACAAACGTCTTCGTCGGCTGTTGCGCAAGCATGACATCACGGATTACCGCCTCCTCGCTAATGCCGCGCGCGGCGGCGGTATCCGGTATCTGCCGCTCAACCAGCGGCGTTCGCACATAGCCCGGACAAATGGCGTTGGCCGTAATACCGAATTCCGCGCCTTCCATGGCAAGTGTTTTGGTCAACCCGAGCATACCGTGCTTGGCCGCTACATAGGCCGCCTTGTAGGGCGAGGCGACAAGCCCGTGCGCCGAGGCGATATTGATAATGCGGCCCCATTGACGCGCCTTCATGCCCGCAAAGGCGCACCGCGCCATATGAAATGCGGACGTCAGGTTAATGGCGATAATGGCGTCCCACTTCTCGACGGGAAACGTTTCAATGGGCGCCACGTGCTGTATGCCGGCGTTACAGACGATCACATCGACCGCTCCCAGATCGTGCCCGGTCTGCTCCACAAGCCGCGCAATCTGCGATGATACGCGCATATCGGCGTCGTGATAGGCGACCCTGGTGCCGTAATCGGCTTGCAGGCGATGGCATTGTTCGGCGATTTTCTTTTCATCGCCGAATCCGTTCAGCATGACATGCATGCCGGCCTGGCAAAACGCCCGCGCGATCTCGGCCCCGATACCGCTTGTCGAGCCACTGACAATGGCGCATTTTCCTGCCCCCATGGGTATTGCTCCTGATCGTTGACGGGACCGCACACCGGCGCCGGGTTACTTCATCCGCAAAAGCGCCGATCCGGTTAACCTTAATTTCTAACGTATTAATAAATTAAAAGCCGATAATTGGAAAATAAAATTGCGAACTTTTAAGTTAAATACTATATTAAAATCAGAAAATATCCAAAGACAGATGCCTGACTGTTTCGTACGCAAGTGCTGTCTTTGTGACGTCATTCCTTGCGGGACACACCCGGGTACGCCGCATCTCCCGGGTCCGCAAGGGGTAGGCCCGGTCGGGGGCGGATAGAGTGGCCTCCTCGTATCACCACGCTCCCGGCCGGCCGTTGATCCAGCACCCCGAAATCAATACCCGGACACCTGCCCGAACCCGTCCCCAACGGCGATGGGCAAGACCAATTGATCCGTACCGCAATTCAGTGTAAACCCGGGCGAAAATATTCTCAAGCCGGCAACGACGGATTATCCAAATGGTTTCGTGGACAGAGCCGGTGCCCACCGGACGGTTAGTACTCGCCGATGGCACCGTCATCAAGGCCCGGGGCTGCGGCGCGCACGGCGTGGCAAGCGGCGAAGTGTGCTTCAATACGGCCATGACCGGCTATCAGGAAATCCTCACCGATCCCTCCTACGCCGGGCAGATCATCACCTTTACCTTCCCCCATATCGGCAATGTGGGAACCAATCGCGATGACATGGAGGCGCTGCACGAGAACACCGCCTGCGCCCGCGGCTGTATTATGCGCGCCCCGATCACCCTTGCATCCAATTATCGCGCCACACAGGAATTCGACGCCTGGCTTAAAGCGCGTGGTATTATCGCCCTGAGCGGCGTCGATACGCGCGCGCTGACCAATCTGATCCGGCGAGGCGGCATGCCCAACGGGGTCATTGCCCACCATCCCGACGGGCGGTTCGATCTGGCGGCATTGCGACAAAAAGCCGCCACCTGGCCCGGCCTGGAAGGCATGGAACTGGCAAGTGAGGTGACAACCCCCCAGCCGGTCCCGTGGACGCAAGCCGTATGGGACTGGTCGTTGGCGCAAAACGGCGCCTACGCCTCGATAACCAAACCGAAATACCACGTCGTCGCCATTGATTATGGCGTCAAGCGGAATATTCTGCGGTTGCTGTCGCAAGCCAGTTGCAAGGTCACGGTTGTACCCGCCCATACGCCGGCGGAGGAAATCCTGCGGCTTGCGCCCGATGGTATCTTTCTCTCCAACGGCCCCGGCGATCCGGCTGCCACGGCGGTGGCGGCCGTGCCCATCCTGAAGCGTCTGATTGCGCAAAACATCCCCATTTTCGGTATTTGCCTCGGGCACCAGCTTCTGGCGATTGCGCTGGGGGGCAGAACCCGTAAAATGCGCCAGGGACATCACGGCGCCAACCATCCGGTGCGCGACGATATCACCGGGAAGGTTGAAATCACGTCCATGAACCACGGCTTTGCCGTCGATAGCGCATCGCTGCCGAAGACCCTGTATCAGACCCACCGGTCCCTCTTCGATGGCTCCAATTGTGGGCTGGCAATGGAGGACAAGGCGATATTTTCCGTTCAGCACCACCCGGAAGCCTCGCCGGGCCCCACCGACAGTACCTATCTGTTCGCCCGTTTTGTTGCGCAGATGCAGGCGCATCGCGATCACCCCCCTTGCCCTTGAGCGCCTGAGGAACTATAGATCTGTCGGGAACGTTACCGGCGCGCAAACCGACGTAACGTCCTGCGCACGGAGGCGCAAGTGACCATAGCCGTATCGCCCGAAACCTGCCCCGCCCTGGTGCTGAACGCCGATTATCGCCCGTTGAGCTACTTTCCCCTGTCGCTCTGGTCATGGCAGGATGCCATCAAGGCCGTCTTCTTGCAGCGCGTGAACACGGTTTCCGAATACGATCGGGTGGTGCGCAGCCCCGGTTTCGAAATGCGTTTGCCAAGTGTCGTCTCGCTGAAACTGTATATCAAACCGGCAACCACCCCCGCCTTTACCCGTTTTAACGTATTCCTGCGCGATTGCTTTTGCTGCCAGTATTGCGGCAGCACGAGCGATTTGACATTCGATCATATTGTGCCGCGCTCGCGCGGCGGGACCACCGTTTGGGAGAATGTCGTCGCCGCGTGCAGTCCGTGCAACCTGAAAAAGGGCGGGTTGATGCCTGCCGATGCGAACATGTGGCCGGCGCAAAAGCCCTACCGGCCGAGTGTATTCGATTTGCAGAATAACGGCCGCCACTTTCCGCCCAATTATCTGCACGAAAGCTGGATGGATTACCTCTATTGGGACAGCGAACTCGAACCGTGACCCATTCGCGGCAGGGGCAGGAGCGGTTGAACCGGGTGTGATCTTTCAGCAGGGTGTTTCCGGATGTATAATTTCAACAGGTTGTCCCTGGTAAACCCATCGGGTGCTGGTGGCCATTCATCTGCCCATCCCGGATACAGCCCGTTGAAAGATTATACCAAGGGGCTTTGCGTTTGACTCCTGACTTGGCTTAAAACCGTTGTCTTATCAACACTATACACAAGTCAGCGTGTACAAAACGCCAATACCGCTGGTATTGCACCCGGAGCGTGTTGAGGTTACACAAGCAGAATGAAGATTCTTCACACCGCGGACTGGCATCTGGGAAAAACCCTTTGCGGTGTATCCCTGCACGAGGATCAGGCGTACATTCTCGATCAGATATTCGATGCCATCGTAACGGAGCACGTCGATGTGCTGGTTGTCGCCGGCGATGTCTATGACAGGGCGTCACCGTCCGAGGCGGCGATCAGGCTTTACAGCGACTTTCTCGAGCGCGTCTATGGAGAGACCGCGGCCGCCATTGTCGTTATTGCGGGCAACCACGATTCCGGCCAGCGTCTTGGCGCTGCGGCGAAGCTCTACGATAATAACCGCGTTCTCATCCGCGGCTCCCTTGAGCGGGATGCGCTTGCGCTCGTGCTTGAGGATGCGCACGGCCCGGTCGCCTTTTCCGGCCTGCCCTATGGGGAAATCCATGCGGCGCGCCAGGCTCTGGGCAACGACAACATCAAAACGCCCGAGGACGTCCTGCGGTGCCAGATCGATGCGGCGCGCGCCAGAGTGCCCGGGGGCGCCCGCTGGGTGATCGTCGCCCACGCCTTTATTACGGACTGCCAGCCTTGCGAGAGCGAGCGGCGTCTGGCGGTGGGCAGCGTCGAGACGGTTCCGGCGAGCCTTTTTGACGGCGCGGACTACGTTGCCCTTGGCCATCTTCACCGGCCGCAGACCGCCGCAAGCGAGACCATTCGATATAGCGGTTCGCCCCTTGCCTTCGGCTTTGACGAGGCGGGCATGACAAAATCCATGACGGTGTTCGAGCTGGGCGCCGGGGGTCACGTGCGCGATCTCAGGACCCTTGCGTTTGCGCCATTGCGAAAGGTCCGCGAGGTACGGGGACATCTGGCTGATCTTGTTGCGGCGGCCAGGGCCGATCCGAGCGCGGACTACATTCGCGCCATTCTCCTGGATGAGGGGGCGCTTGTGGAGCCGGCGGCGCAGCTTCGCCCCTTTTACCCGAATATTCTCCAGACGCTTCGCGAGAAAAGGCGGCAACCGGCGGCCGATACCGCCGGACGGGCCCGGTCCGGACTGAACGACCCGCTGGCGGTGATCGAGGAGTTCGTCGCTTTTGTTCGCGGCGATCGGCCTGACGATGGGGAAAGAAACGTCATCAACGAGATACTGGTGGATTGTTCGAGACAAAAAGGTCCGCTCTAGCAGTCTGTCGGGTTTGACGGACGCAAACTGACTAAGTAATTGATTTTACTATGAAATATGTCTATTGGAAAAATAAGTAATACCAGCGGTATTGGCGTTTTGTACACGCTGACTTGTGTATCGTGCTGAGAAGACAGCGGTTTTAATCTGAGCCAGGAGTCAAACGCAAAGCTCCCTGGTATAATTCAATAAAATCAATGACTTAGCTAACAAATCCGACACGCTCCTAGATGCGATCTTTCGGCAGGTTGTTCCCGGGACGGGCAAATCTGACGTTACCCCTCTTGCGGCCCTTGCCGCAGACGGCGAGCAGCAAGGCCATACCGGGCCATTTACCTGATCATCGCTTTTTTTCGATTTATCCAGCGTTGTCAAGGGTTTAAGAACCGCCAGAGGCGGCGCGAAGCGCCCTTGACAACGCTGGATAAATCGAACACCTCTAATGATCAGGTGAATGGCCCCCTGTACCCGATGGGTTTATCAGGGAAAACCTGTTGAAATTACACAGCTAGCAGTAACAACTTTCTAGTGGAACTTTGAATGTGACATTTGAGCCTCGTTTGTTGCCGGGCGCGTTCTCAAATGTCACATTCAAAGTTCCACTGGTGAAATAGAACATCTGTCATGATCAGATGAATGGCCCGGTATGGCCTTGCTGGCGGCAACGGCACAAGAGACGTACCTTCCGGTTTGTCCGTCCCCGGTAAACCCGCTGAAAGATCGCCACTGAATCAACCGCCACAGACAGATGCCCCATGAAACCCATGCGTCTAACCATGACGGCCTTCGGCCCCTACGCCGGCACCCAGAGCATTGACTTTTCCGCCGCGCTCGATGCCGGCATCTTCGGCATCTACGGAGAGACCGGCGCCGGCAAAACGACCATCTTCGACGGGATCACCTTTGCCCTGTTCGGCGAGTCCTCCGGGGCGGAGCGTTCGGCGCAGGACCTGGTCTCCCACCACACCGGTGCCGAAGACATAACAGAGGTGGAACTGGTCTTCGATCTGGGCAGGGAACGCTACGTCGTGCGCCGCATCCCGGGCCAGGAACGCGCCGCCGCGCGCGGATCGGGAACCGCAAAACAGCCCCATGAAGCGTATCTGTTTCGCGCCAGCGGTATGTCCCTCGATGAAATCACGACGGACAATTGCGGTGAGCCCCTGGCGGAAAGGCGGGTCAGTGTCGTTAATTCAAGGGTTCACGCGCTTCTTGGCTATAACGCCAGCCAGTTCCGGCAGATCGTCCTGCTGCCGCAGGGGGATTTCCGGCAAATTCTGACCGCCAGTTCCGACGAGCGCTCTCCCATCCTCAAGCGGCTGTTTGACGTTCAACTGTATGAAGCCTTCGCCGAAAAGACCAAACTCCGGGCAAGGGCGCTCGGCGATCGCATCCGCGATCAGCGAAACAGGAGAGAGGCGCATCTGAACGGTATGAGCGAGGAGAAACTCGCCCGATCGATCGAGACCGCCAGGACAGAAATTGCCGCCCTCGACAATACGCTGAAAGGGCTTGCGGAGACGCTGGGCGCGGCGGAAAAGGCGCTTCGGGCGGCAGAGGCTCTGGCGGAGACGTTTGCGGCGCTCAAAACAGAAAAACAGCAGGAAACGCGCCTTCAATCACAGACCAAAGTCATCGATGCGGCGCGAACGCGCCTGCAAAAGGCGCGCGCCGCGCAGATGGTTCTGCCCGCCGAAGCGCTGTTAAGGCGCACCGGGCAGGATCACCGGCATGCCGGGGAGCGTCACGAAAAGGCCGCACGGGACCTCGCAAGCGCCAACGAAAGCCGGGCGAGGGCCAAACAGGCGTTAACCCGGGTGTTGGCACAGGAGGGGGAACGGGAAGCGGCAACGGCCAGGGTGCAACAGTTGACGCACTGGCAGGAGACTCTCGATGAATCGAAAAATCCCCTTGCGATCCTGACCGACGCAAAGGAGGCGACGCGACTGGCTGTTGACAGGGAACACAAGACCGGCGCCAGGCAGGCAAGGATCGTCGGCGAACTCACAACGCTTCGGCAGCTGCAAAAACGCCAGTCCAGTCACGAACAGGCCCGGAGAGCGGTGGCAGAGGATCTGGCAGCACTTGAGCGCGAAGCCGACGCGCTGGAGCGATATGAAACTGTTCTCGGCAAAAAGAACCGCCAGGCCGCCAAAGTAATGCGTTTGCGCAGCGAATACAAACGCCAGCGCACGCATCTGAACAACTGCGAAACCGCCTTTGGCAAGGCGGAGCGGGAACTAACCGATATTCAGGCGGTTCATGTGGCACAAAAGCTCGAGCCCGGCGCGCCCTGCCCGGTTTGCGGCTCCCGCGATCATCCCCGGCCCGCCACCGGCGATGCCGAGCGGCGCGGACGTCACGATGCGTTTGAGCAGGCCCGGCAAGCGCTTCGCGCGGCGGAAAAGTCCGAGGCCGCGAGCAGGGCGACGTTTGTATCGGCCAGGTCCGTGTTGCGTGAATACAAACAGGAACTCGATGGGTTGCAAGCGCCGCCGCGCGATCGGGACGCCCTTGATGCCCTGTTCGCCGCGGCGCGGGAAAAGGAGCGCGCGCTGGGCGAGGATACCCGGTTCGACAACCTTCAAGCCAGACTGGCGGCGGCCGAATCCGATGCATCGGAAGCGGCTGCATCCCATGAGGCGGCACGCCGGGCTCTGATCACGTGCAACACCGGGGAGTCGAACGCGCAGACCGCCTATGACACGATTTTAAGGAAAATTCCGCAAGAGTGGCGCGATGCGACGGCCCTTCGGCAGGCGTTTGAGGCAGCAGTATCGGCACAGGATACGCTTCTCGCCGCACACAACAGCGCTGTTGAAGAGGATAAACAGGCCGCGATCGACGCGGCAACGGCGCGAACGGCCGCCGACGACACCGCCGGCAGAGTGGCGCGCGCGGCAACAGCCCTTGCGCAGGCCAGGGCCGACTTTACCACCCATCTGAAGAAAGCGCAGCTGAACGAGGACGACTTTCAGGCGGCAAAGAGGGACGCAGCAAATCTGCCAACCCTGCAAGAGCAGGTTAACGCCTACGATCGGGACGCTGCTGCCAACGAGACTCGCCTGTGCGAATTGACGCAGCAGATCGGCGCGCAGGAACCGCCCGATATCAGGGCCCTTGCGAGGGAAGTCACTACGGCGCGCGCGCGACTGGATACGGATCGCGCAAGGCACGCGCGCCTGCAGGCCGATCTGGAGAACCTGCAGGGGATTCAGCGCAAGGTGCGGAAACTGTCGAAGCGTATTGGCGCGCTGGAGGCGAAATATGCCCCTTTGGGAGAGATCGCCGATCTTGCAAATGGTGAGAACACAGCAAGGGTGCGGTTGCCGGATTTTGCCATTGCCGCCATGTTCGATGAGGTGTTGCAGGCCGCCAATCTCCGCCTCGGCCCCATGACCGGTGGGCGGTATCAGCTTCATCGGCCGCAGGTCAGCGGAGGCAGCCGGCAAAAGCGTGGCCTGGACATCGCCGTTTTCGATGCAAACACAGAGAAGTCACGGGCGACCACAACCCTGTCCGGCGGGGAGGGGTTTCAGGCCTCTCTGGCCCTGGCTCTGGGTCTTTCGGACGTGGTGCAGCAAAAGAGTGGCGGCATTAAACTCGATGCGATCTTTATCGACGAAGGCTTTGGAACCCTTGATGAGGACACGATGGCGACGGCCCTTGACGCCCTTTACGCGTTAACGAACGAGCGACGCGCGGTGGGACTGATTTCCCATACCGAACAGGTGAAGGCCATGATTACCGCCGGTTTTGACGTAACGGCGACGCCGGCCGGATCCCGTATTCACGCCCGCAACCTGTGGCACAACGCATCCAGTTGCTCAAGTGTGCGGTAGGATATGGTTAATTTTCCCTTACCCCGACCGTTGTCGGCAATCACCACGCGCATACCCAGCAAGCGCTGCAACTCTTCCTCAAGAGCGCGCGTGTTGGCATCCTTTGCCGGCGTTCGCGCCGGCGCCGGACGATGGCGATTGTCGGGGGCGGCATCGCGCTGTATAAGATTTTCGACGGCGCGCACGCTCAAATCCTGACGCAGAATGCGATCCGCCAGACCGGTGGCATCGGCGGCACTGACAAGCGCCCGCGCGTGTCCCATGGTCAGCGCCCCCGACTTCACATACGCCTGCACACCTTGCGGCAATTTCCTTAACCGCAGCATATTCGCCACATGGCTGCGGCTCTTGCCGACAACCTCCGCCAGTCCGGCCTGCGTATAAGCGAACCGTTCCATCAGGTTATGATAGCCGTCGGCCTCCTCGATCGGGTTCAGATCGGTGCGCTGGATATTCTCGATCAGGGCGATTTCCTGTGCCTCGCGGGCGTCCACATCTCTTACAACGGCGGGGATTTCGTGCACGCCGGCCATTTGCGCGCCACGCCAGCGCCGTTCTCCGGCGATCAGTTCGTAGCTTGTTGCCCCCGGTGATACGGGGCGCACGAGTATGGGCTGCACGACCCCCTTGTCGCGAATCGATTGCGCCAGGCCCTGCAGGTCCTCATCGGCGAAACTGCGTCGCGGGTTGTGCGGATTGGCGCGAATACGGGCAAGGGGAATTTTTCTCACATCCGATGCCACCGGCTGCGCACGGGTCTCACTTATCGATAGTGAAGTGCCTTCGCCGGTGATTTTGCTATCGCCGATCAGGGCGGCAAGGCCCCGGCCCAGCCGTTTGTTTTTTTCCGTCACGTTTTCCCTCATGTTCAGGAGCTGATGCGCAATAAGCCAATTCAAATGTACTCTTTCAGGCGGTTGTTCTCAAGGCGGCCGGTGTGACGTGGCCTCCTTGCGGCCCCTGCCTTGAGAACAACCTGTTGCACTGACACGCTCTAAACGGCTGTCCTGAGTGTATTGACAGGATGGCGCGCTTGCCGCTCGCGCCGGATAATCTCGGAGGCCAGGCGCAGATAGGCCTGGCTGCCGGCACATTTAAGATCATAGAGAAGCGCCGGCTTGCCATGGGAGGGTGCCTCCGAAATCCGCACATTGCGCGGGATCACCGTATCGTAAACCAAATCCCCCAGATGGCCGCGCACATCGGCGGCAACCTGCTCCGACAACTTGTTTCGCCGATCGTACATGGTCAGAACAATCCCCTGCACATGCAATGCCTCATTGAGTCCGGCGCCGATATGCGCCACCGTGTTCAGGAGTTGCGTCAGCCCCTCCAGGGCAAAGAATTCGCATTGAAGCGGCACCAGCACCGCATGGGCGGCCACCAGCGCATTGACGGTCAACAGGTTCAACGAGGGCGGGCAATCGATCAGTACGTAACTGGGTGGCAGGAACCCTTCATCGGGGTCCGATATCATGGCGCCCAGGGCCTCACGCAGGACCGCGGCACGGTTATCCAGGGCGGCCAGTTCCATTTCGGCGCCGAGCAGATCGAGGGTCGAGGGGGCAACGGACAGGCGCGGAATGCGCGTCGGTATCGTTGCGTGAGACAGCGCCGCGCCCTCGGTAAGGACGTGATAAGTGGACACGTTTCTGGCGCTGCGATCGATGCCCAGGCCGGTACTGGCGTTGCCCTGGGGATCGATATCGACGATAAGAACCGTCTCGCCGACCGCCGCCAGTGCGGTTCCAAGATTAATTGTCGTGGTTGTCTTGCCAACGCCGCCCTTTTGATTGGCGACCGCCAGAATGCGGGGTGCCGCGGGGTACGGGATCGTGGCGGGATTGGCGGTCATTTGGTTCTCATGGCAAAGCCGGCGTATCGGAAGACTTCGCGGCAATATTTTCGATTACGACAATATGGCCATCGCTGTGGGTCACGCTGGGGACAACGCGGCAGTCGAACCGGAATTCCTGCTGTGTCCGGGCGATTTCCTCCCGCGCCGTTTTCCCTCTGGGGAACACGCCGCGCCAGCCATGGGCCAATAACGGATACCCGAGTTTACACAGATCTTTAAGGGACGCAACCGCGCGGGCGGTTAAAATACCCGGTTTTCCCGTTTCGGTTTGCATGACATGGGCCATATCGGCGCGGATAACGCGGGCGGGCGCGTTGGTTTCACGGATGACAGTTTGCAAAAAGGCGACCTTTTTGGCGTTTTTCTCCACCAGCGTTACGGGCGGCGCCCTGTGGCGGTATTTCAGGCGACACAGGGCGATAACAAGGCCGGGAAAGCCGGCGCCGCTGCCCACATCGAGCCAGGGCGTGGCGGTGGTGCCGAAGGGCACGAGCTGAGCGCTATCGCGGATATGGCGCTCCCAGACGGCCTCCATGGTGGATGGCGATACGAGATTATGGGTGGCCTGCCAGATCATCAGCAGTTCCACATAGCGCGCCAGGGCGGAAAGTGTTTCACGTGAAACATCCAGATGACGGCGCAGCCAGTCGCGGCAATCGGGCCTGTCGCCGGTACGATCAGGCAATGCCGGATACCGCCTTGCGGCGCCGGGGCGGCGGGGTGTCGCCGGACGACGACAGAGCCTCGGGCGACCGGCGTTTCAAGGCAGCCAGCAACAGGGTCGTGGCGGCCGGGGTTACGCCATCGATGCGCGCCGCCTGGGCCAGTGTGGCGGGGCGCGCCGCCGCCAGTTTGCCGCGCACCTCGTTGGAAAGCCCCGGTATGGCGTCATAATCGAAGTCCGGGGGAATGCGGCGCCCTTCATCGCGGCGGACTCTGGCGATATCCGCCTGCTGGCGCTTTAAATAAACGCTGTACGTGGCATCGTTTTCCATTTGCCGGGCGATTTCCCTATCGTGAGCGGCAAGTCGGGGCCAGACGGGCGTCAGCGTGGCGATGGTGATGTCCCGATGGGACAGCAATTCAAAGGCGGTTCGGCGCGCGCCGTCGCGGTTGAGGACAATGCCAAAACGACGCGCCGCGTCCGGCGTCAGGGACATCGTCTCAAGGTCCTGGCGAAGCCGCTGCAACTGATCCATTCTGGTGGCAAACGCCTTCGCCCGCCGCGCCCCGATACAACCGATACGCAGGCCAAGGGGCGTCAGCCGCTGGTCGGCGTTATCGGCGCGCAGGGACAGGCGATACTCCGCCCGCGAGGTAAACATGCGATACGGCTCGCTGACACCGCACCGGATCAGATCATCGATCATCACGCCGATATAGCTCTGTGTTCGGCTGAATATGCAGGCCGCATCACCGCGGGCAAGGTTTGCGCCGTTTATGCCGGCGACAATCCCCTGGGCCGCGGCTTCCTCATAGCCGGTGGTGCCGTTGATCTGCCCGGCAAGAAACAACCCCGCGACGGCTTTCGCCTGCAATGTGTCATCAAGCTGGCGCGGGTCCACATAGTCGTATTCGATGGCGTAGCCGGGCTGAACGATAACGGCGTTTTCCAGTCCGGCGATGGTGCGCACGAACCGGTGCTGAACCTCTTGCGGCAACGACGTCGACAGGCCGTTGGGATAGACGCGCGTGCTGGTCAGGCCCTCCGGCTCAAGAAATACCCGATGTCCGTCGCGCTCGCCGAATTTGACAATCTTGTCCTCAATGGAGGGACAATACCGCGGTCCAACGCCACCGATCCGGCCGGAATACATGGCCGAGCGCTTCAGGTTATCGCGAATGATCCGATGGGTTCGCCCATTGGTGCGGGTGATATGACACGGCACCTGGGGCCGGGTTATCGTCGTGGTAAGGCGCGAAAACGGTACCGGCGGCACATCCCCGGGCTGCGCCTGCAGGGCGTTCCAGTCGATGGAGCGCCGGTCCAGACGCGGCGGTGTTCCCGTCTTTAATCGCCCCAGGGCAAACCCCAGGTCGGCAAAGCGCTTCGCCAGGCGCGTGACCGCCGCCTCCCCCATACGCCCCGCCGGTGTGGACGTCGCCCCGATGTGAATGACACCGTTCAGGAACGTTCCCGTGGTAACAATTACCGCCCTGGCGCTGTATCGCCCGCCGCTGGCCGTCACAAGCCCGGTGCACCGCTTGCGTTTGCCCCTGGCAGGCGCCTCAATGATCAAGTCAACCACCTCGTCGGCAACAACGTCCAGGTTATCGGTTGCCGCGATGGCGTCCTGCATGGCGGCGCGATAGCGGGCGCGGTCGGCTTGCGCCCGCGGCCCCTGAACCGCCGGGCCCTTGCGTTTGTTCAAAACGCGGAACTGGATACCGGCGGCGTCGGCCACCCGCCCCATTAAACCGTCGAGGGCGTCGACCTCGCGCACCAGATGGCCCTTGCCCAGGCCGCCGATCGCCGGATTACAGGACATCACGCCGATGGTTTGCGGTTTGTGGGTAATCAGGCACGTCCGCGCGCCCATGCGTGCGGCCGCCGCCGCCGCCTCGCAGCCCGCGTGACCGCCACCGATCACCATAACGTCGTAGGGTTTTTCCGTCAGTGTCATGGATACATTGTAACCCGGCGGGCGGGGAAATGGAATCGCTTTATACCAGCGGTATTGGCGTTTTGTACACGTTGACTTGTGTATCGTGCTGACAAGACAACGGTTTTAATCTGAGCCGGGAGTCACACGCAAAGCCCCCTGGTATTATGAGATATCGGCGGCTGCGCCGGGCACGGGATGTTTCACGTGAAACACCTGCACCCGGCGCCGCCGGCAAATCGCCAACCCGTCTGTTGAAATCGGTTGACCGTGAAGAAAGGTGCTTCGCTCCGCTCAGCGCAGCGCACCTTTCTTCACAATCAACGAAATCAACACACAAGCCAGGGGGTACAAAAAGCCGGTACCGCCGGTGTCATTTGCCAATGCAGAACTCGGCAAACACCACGTCAAGCAAATCCTCCACGTCAATGCGGCCGGTCAAACGGCCCAGCGCATCGCTTGCGACCCGTAACCCCTCAGCCACCAGTTCGGCGTCCTCCAGCCGATCATCAAGAACCTCGCGCAAGGCGTCCAGACACCGGGACAACTCGGCACGGTGGCGCATACGCGTCGGCAACAGGGACGATTCCCCCCCGCCCAGCCGCGCCAGCACCTCCTTGATGCGGGTGAGAATTCTGTCAAGATCCGTTCGCGCCGCAACCGAAACAAGCACCTTCGAGGACACCGCCCGCATCGCCTCCCTTGCACGCCGATCCAGCAAATCCGCCTTGTTCGCCACCCGGATCAGCGAAACACCGTCCAGTTCCACCGGCGGCGGCACGTCCTCGCAAGACGCATCCTCCAGCCAAAGCACAACATCGGCGCTCCGGCCACGATCAAGGGCGCGGCGAATGCCCTCGCGCTCCACCGCCTGCGCCCCCTCGCGAATACCGGCCGTATCGGTAACTACGACAAGATGCCCGTCAATATTCAGCCGCACCTCCAGAAGATCGCGCGTCGTACCCGCGTGCGGCGTCACAATCGCCACGTCGCGCCTTGCCAGCCAGTTCAGCAACGACGACTTGCCTGCATTCGGCGGACCCATTATGGCGACCTGCAGGCCCTCGCGGACGATCTCGCCGTAGTGGGCGTCCGCCAAATGAGCGCTGACCGCCGCGCGCAACGCCACAATATCGGCGCGCACCCGCTCATCAAGACCGCCCGGAACATCATCCTCGTCAGCAAAGTCAATCGCCGCCATAAGATGCGCGCCCATGCGAACCAACTGGTTGCGCCATGTTTCGTATAGCGTATCCAGCGCACCGCGCGACTGGCGCAACGCCTGAACGCGCTGCTGCTCCGTCTGCGCCTCGATCAGATCCGCAAGCCCCTCGATTGCTGTAAGGTCCATCCTGCCGTTTTCAAAGGCCCGTCGGGTGAATTCCCCCGGCTGCGCCAGACGAACCCCGTCGAATTCCAGCAGCGCCCCCAAAACCGCCGCCACGACCGCCTCGCCGCCATGGGTCTGAATCTCAACCAGATCCTCGCCCGTATAACTCGCCGGACCGGGAAACCACACGACAATCGCCTCATCCAGACGATTTGCCTCCTGGCGGGTGTTCTGACGCGACCGATCCCGTCCATACAGGGCGCATAGCGTCGCCCGGCGCGGTGGCGGAAGCCGCCCCGCCAGGGTCTTGATCATCATTGCGGCGCAAGGGCCGCAGACGCGTATGACGGCAATCGCCGCGGGAAGCGCTCCGGACGCCAGCGCAACAATTGTTTCACCTGTCTCACTTGCTATACGCGTTTCATGTGTTTCACGTGTTTCAATGAGCCCCTCATCGGACATCTCATCAGGGGTTTCCGCGGGCATCGTCATGAGCTGCGATCTTTCAACCGGTTGTCGCCGGTAACCAGATCGTCACGAATACGCCGGCGCAACGCCTCATCAACGGCAGGACGCACGCCAAACCATTTCTCAAATCCCGGCACCGCCTGGTGCAACAACATGCCCAGACCATCCACATCGCGCTGCGCCCGGGCGCGCGCCTGGCGCAGCAACGGGGTTCGCAACGGCGCATAAACGATGTCGTTGACAACCGCTCCGTCGCCAAGCGAAGCCAGATCGACCGCCAGTTCAGGCTGCCCGGTCATGCCCAGGCTGGTGGTGTTGACGAGAAAACGGCCGCCGCGACACGCCCGATCCACATCGGACCACCCATATACGGCGATTTCACCATTCCGGCGCGAAAAGGCGCGCGCAAGGGCCCTGGCACGCTCCATGGTGCGATTTACCACATGAATCGGCGTCATCCGCCGCTGTTGCAAGGCAAAAACAACCGCCCGCGCCGCACCCCCCGCACCCAGTACAACCGCCGGGCCGCCGCGGGCATCCCATCCCGGCGCCTGATCATCAAGATTGGCGAGAAAGCCATGGACATCGGTATTGGTCCCGCAAAGGCGACCGCTCTTCAGCCAAAGCGTGTTCAACGCGCCAAGGGCATGACCGATGGCGTCCACGTCCTCGCACGCATCATAGGCGGCCTGCTTGTAGGGAACCGTTACATTGGCGCCAATCAATCCGGTTTCGCCAAACCCCCGAAGCGTGGCTTCAATCGCTTGCGGTTCGACGGCAAGCAGATCGTAGCGGCCGGACACCCGGTAACGCTCCAGCCAGTGGCCATGGATCACCGGTGAGCGCGAATGGGCGACCGGCCAGCCAATGACCGCGGCGCGTAAAATCCTGTCTGATGGCGTTTTGATCATGTCATCAGATGCTTTTGACGGCGCAGAAATTCCAGCAAGGGCAACAGGGGCATCCCGAGGATGGTGAAATAATCCCCCTCGATACGCCGAAACAGCTGAACCCCCTCTCCCTCGAGCGCATAACAGCCTACCGATGAAAGGGCCGCCTTACCGTTCCTCGCCAGATAGGCGCCAACGAACCGGGGAGAAAACGCGCGCATCGTCAAATGTGCCACGTCGGTTGTCTCCCACAGAACACGCCCGTCGCGGGCGCAGGCCACCGCCGAGAACAGGCTGTGGGTCTTGCCGCTCATGGCGAGCAGCCTTGAGCGCGCCATCGCGGGAGATCGCACCTTGTTCAGCCGCTTCCCGTCGAATTCCAGTACCTGATCGGCGCCGATAACCAGCGCGCCGGGCACGCGCGCGGCAACATCAAGGGCCTTCAGACGGGCCAGAACGCCGGCGATATCTGCTGCATTCATATCGGCTTTCTCAAGCGGCGCCTGCGCGGCGCGCTCATCGATACCCGCCACAACGACCTCAACAGGCACGCCGGCGTCACGCAACATCGCCTGGCGCGCCGTACTCGCCGAGGCCAGAACAATGGATACCGGTTCCATCGAATCATCCGGCACGTCGGGTGGAGGGCCGTTCGATTCCCAGTTCCTCCCACACCCAGCCGAAATCATAGTCGTCGATGTGCTCCCGGAAATCGTTGGCTTTCATGCTGCTGTTTTCCATATGTTTCAGCCACTCGATCACGTTCTGACGTCCGGCCCTTGTTTTAGCAGCCTGTCTGGGCGTCATATTGTCCAAAGTCGGAATAGCCTCATCAAGGATCCGCATATAGTGCTGGTCCATGAGTTCCCTGACATGCTGCGCGGCAATATCCGGTGGCATCGTATCTTGCGGTTTTCCGTCGACGTCACTGCGTGTATCGTCAATCATCTGACGGACGGATTTAATTTCGATCCGGGGACTTCGAACGAGATCGCCAAGCAGGTTTTCGATCAGGTCCTGGCCGCGTTTTGCACGAGCAGCCGAGTTCACGGCAAGCAACAGGGTCCTGCCTTTCAGTTCCACATTGCCCAGAACCCGCGATCCTTCATGAACCGTTGTCTCAAGTGTAAGGCCGCTTGCGTGGTCTTTGCCGGGTTCCCGCTCCGGCTGTTTATTCACTTCGATCCAGTTCCAGAATTTTTTGTTTTCCTGCACCAGTTCAGGCCGCTCGTTCAAGTGCGACGCAATATCCTTTTGCGTCACGCGCGGTGCAAACGCAAACACCAGGTCATGATATTCAACCAGATCGCCATCACTGTTGCGCAGAACAGGATTTTTCCTGAACTCCAGGGAATCCAGAATATTGCAAATCCATAAACAGGTGAACATCGAGGATAGTTCCTGCAGTTGCGCATCCGACATGCCCTGTCCATTTTCAGCGAATCTTTGGTAGCCAGTGGCTGTTTCCAACGCGTCGAAAAACACAGTGCAAGCCTCAAAGCTGAACGCCAGCACGCAACCGCTGACCATGTTCTCACCCCTGACCTCAACGACCCTTGCGGCTATTCTGTCCCATTGCTGCAATGACCGGGTGGCGGTGCGCTCGACAATAGTCACCGGATCGCCGCCGCGAATAAGATCATGCAGCCTGGCGGATTCTCCCGGCACGATGTCGGTCACCTCGTAAAGGCTCATGGCTGAATCGCGCAAGGCTTTAATATACGCCTTGTTAAGCGCCGTCTCCCGCCATCCGCGGCGCTTGAGATAGACATCGACAATGTTCTCGCCAGGTGTGTCGAACCGGCGCGTGAGAAAATCCTCAAACGCGCACCCCCACAACGTCGCCTCCCCCTGTGCACCGATCAGGTCAAAAAACTCCCTGAAGTCAAATCCGGCATCTTTCTGCAGGGGTTCAAAATGCTCCGACATAACCCCATTGAGATGCTCACGCCATTCATCGCGCCCGGCGTATTTTATTAACCCGTTCAAGTTAGCTGTGTGTACCATACGCCCCTCCAAACCGGCATTTGCTTTAAACAATCATCGCACTGTGGACATGGTATTTCGTTGTTCATAGCGCGGGTTCCCGGCTTTTCCCAGCCTGCTGTGCATAAAAACCGGTAAGCGATGACAAATACCGCCCGGTTGCGCCACAGGTCTGTCTTGTGCAAAATCATTCACATTTGTCGCACGATAAATCTGTCCGGTCGTGCGGTCCGGGTTTTGCTGTTAGTTATGTGGACAGGGACGAACGCCGTGGTACGGGAACATTCTTCCCCTGCCGATACGGTTTTACTGTGCATAAAATAATGTATAAGAATTTGAATATAATGATGATTTTTATTTCTCACCGTAATTATTCCCACAATGCGAACGAAAACAATGAAAACCTTTGGAAAAAGGATCATCCATTCCTGCCAGGAGTCAATCTGTTGATAAAAAAGAATTCTCGCAATCCACACCCTAACAATAAAAACAAGGATTCTATAGAATCCTTTTTAGTATAATTGGCTGGGGATTGTTACACACCCATACAACATATAATCCAGAAGCAATCAATACAGATGGAGCGTCCGGTCGCCATGGCAAACGTCAATCAACCCCTGTTGTCCGTTTTATCGGGACAACGAACAACACCGCCGCCCCTTTGGATGATGCGCCAGGCGGGACGCTATCTGCCGGAATATCGTGCATTGCGAAAACAGGCCGGTTCCTTTCTTGATCTGTGCTTTACGCCGCGCCTGGCCGCGGCGGTTACCCTGCAACCGATTGAGCGGTTCGATTTCGACGCCGCCATTGTGTTTTCCGACATCCTGGTCATTCCCCATGCCCTGGGGCAAAAACTGTGGTTTGAGGAGGGGGCGGGACCGCGCCTTGAACCGCTGGCCGAAAAGGATATTCCTACGCTTGATCGCGAGAATGTAACGGCGCGGCTTGATGCGGTCATGGAAACGCTCGAGCGGGTTCGCGCGCAATTGCCATCGCACAAGAGTCTTGTCGGGTTTTGCGGTGCGCCGTGGACAGTTGCAACCTATATGATTGCCGGTCAGGGAACGTCCGATCAGATGCCGGCGCGCCAGTTTGCGCAAGTGAACCCGGCCGGTTTCAGCGCTCTGATCGATTGTCTGGTTGAGGCATCCATTGATTATCTTGTGGGGCAGTTCAACGCCGGAGCGGATGCGGTGCAGATATTCGACACCTGGGCGGGAATACTGGCGGGGGAAGAATTCGAGCGCTGGTGCGTGGCACCGACAGCGCGTATTGTTGCCGGTGTAAGACAACATATCGCCAATGCGCCCATTATCGGATTTCCCCGTGGTGCCGGCCGGCGGGTTGTCGATTATGTGGAACGCACAGGCGTCAGCGGCGTCGGTCTGGACTGGATCATCGACCGCCAATGGGTCGCGCAGACCATGCCCGGTCCGATTGCGTTGCAGGGGAACCTTGATCCCGCCACGCTTGTTGCCGGCGGGCAGGTGTTGCGTCGCAGTGTTGCCGCTATTGGCGATGATTTTGCCGATCGGGCGCATATATTCAATCTTGGCCACGGGATTGTTCCGCAGACGCCGATTGCCCATGTTGAAGCGCTGGTGCGTTATGTCAGGGAGATCGGCTCGTGACGCGCCGGATGCGATCCGCCAGGACGATCCTCCATGCTCATTCCTGTTGTTAAAGCGCTGCATATCATCTCGGTCATCGCCTGGATGGCCGGTCTGCTCTATTTGCCGCGTCTGATGGTGTATCATGCCGATGTGCCCGGGAACGGCGCGCAATCGCATCTGTTCATGCGTATGGAACGGCGCCTGCTGCGCCTGATTATGAACCCGGCAATGATCGTCAGCTGGATATTCGGTCTCTGGCTGGCCATCGAGGGCGACTACTGGCGCGAGGGATGGTTTGTACTAAAACTTGCATGTGCGGCTGGACTAACGCTCTGTCATGGATATTTCGCACGCTGCGTAAAAGAATTCGCGGCCCACAATAACCGTCATACGGCGCGCTTCTTTCGTATCGTCAACGAAATCCCGACGGTATTCATGATCGCCATTGTCTTTCTGGTTGTTCTCAAGCCGTTTTGACCCGTTGCGCCGCCGATTGATTAACGCTAATTGACGCAGCAGCCAAATTAAACTTGCAAACCGGCAGCAATCCCATTAAATTACCGATGCCGGTGTACGATCCCTGATCGGCATTTCTGGTATGATGTTTCCTTTTCAGCGCTCCTCCTGGCTTCAAGTGCGGTTTAGTGCGGTTCTCTGTCGGCGCAGGGAATTGAAACGCCGGTTTTTTCTGAATGGTGCCGGGCGGAACAACGAAGGGACGATCAGACAGACGATTTGGGGCGATTGGACGAGACGATCGGCTTTAACCGCCCCTTGACCATCCTGTTGCGCATTCATCCGGTCGCGTGCCTGTTTCATACCCTGTTTGCGTATGGCGGGTATCGGGTTCTATCGCTTTATGGCGGGATTTACTTTGCGTCGTCACGCCAGCGGTGGTGCTTATCGGACAGGTTTACAGATAGCCGAACCGCGTACAGCTCACTCCTTTTTTTTTCCGCAACTCACATCTCTTGACATATCCCATCCTGTTTTCCCTCCCCTTACCTGTGAAGGCCCATGCTTGATTTTACGTCTACGGACGAGATAAAACTACACGACCTGAAATCCCGAACCCCATCCGAACTACTTGATATTGCTGAAGGTCTTGAGGTCGAGAACGCTTCGGCGATGCGCAAGCAGGAACTCGTCTTCGCCATTTTACAACAACTGGCGGCGCGCAATGTGGTGATCATCGGAGAGGGGGTGGTGGAGGTTTTGCAGGATGGTTTCGGGTTTCTGCGATCCCCCGAGGCCAACTATCTGCCGGGTCCGGACGACATATATGTAAGTCCGAGCCAGATCAGGCGATTTGCCCTGCGCACCGGCGATACGGTCGAGGGGCAAATTCGCAGCCCCAATGATGGCGAGCGGTATTTTGCTCTTTTGCGCGTCAATCTGATCAATTTCGAGGAGACGGAAAAGTCCCGTCACAAGATTCACTTCGACAATCTGACGCCGCTTTATCCCGACAAGCGGTTTGTCATGGAAGTCGAGAATTCGGAAATCAAGGACAAAAGCGCTCGCGTCATCGATATCGTCTCGCCCCTTGGCATGGGCCAGCGCGGGTTGATCGTGGCGCCGCCGCGCACGGGCAAGACGGTTCTTTTGCAAAATGTCGCCCATTCCATTACCACCAACCACCCCTCGTGCTATCTGATCGTCCTGCTGATCGACGAGCGGCCTGAAGAGGTCACGGATATGCAAAGATCGGTAAAGGGCGAGGTGGTGTCGTCCACGTTTGACGAGCCGGCAAGCCGCCATGTGCAGGTGGCGGAAATGGTTATCGAAAAAGCCAAGCGCCTGGTGGAGCATCGCCGTGATGTGGTGATTTTGCTGGATTCGATTACCCGTCTGGGGCGCGCCTATAACACGGTTGTTCCCTCTTCGGGAAAAGTCCTGACCGGCGGCGTCGATGCCAATGCGCTGCAACGGCCCAAGCGCTTTTTCGGCGCGGCGCGGAATATCGAGGAAGGCGGCTCCCTGACCATCATCGCGACTGCCCTTATCGATACGGGAAGCCGCATGGACGAGGTGATCTTCGAGGAATTCAAGGGAACGGGCAATTCGGAAATTATCCTGGACCGCAAGGTGGCGGACAAGCGTGTCTTTCCGTCGATTGACATTCTGCGTTCGGGAACGCGCAAGGAAGAATTGCTTGTCGATGCCAACACGCTGAAGAAAATGTATGTCCTGCGGCGTATCCTCAATCCCATGGGAACCATCGATGCCATCGAGTTTCTGCTGGAAAAACTGCGCCGCACCGACAATAACGAAGCGTTTTTCGATTCCATGAACACGTGAGTTTATCGGGGCGCATGGTCGCATCGCAGGAGTTTTCATCGCGGACACGGCCTTTTCGTATCGGCCTTACAGGCTCTATCGGCACGGGAAAAACCACAACCGCGAGGATGTTTGCCGAAGCAGGTCTGGCGGTATTCGATGTGGATGCCGCCGTTCATACCCTGTACGCCGGCACGGCGGCGGCGGCCATCGAGAGGGCGTTTCCCGGTACATTGATCGACGGCGCGATCGATCGCGATCGCCTGGGAGCAGCTGTCGTGGGCGATGACGGGAAAATGGCGCGGCTTGAGGCGATCGTTCACCCGCTGGTGCACGATGCCCGCCGGGCGTTTATTGATGAAGCGGCGGCGCGCGGCGATGAAATGGTTGTCATCGATATTCCCCTGCTGTTTGAAACCGGCGCCGAGGCGCAGTTTGATGCGATTGTTGTCGTTACCGCCTCTGCGGCTGTTCAGCAGGCGCGTGTGATGGCGCGCCCGGGCATGACGGCACGCAAGTTCGCATATTTGCAAAGGCGACAGGTTGCCGATAGGATCAAGCGTGAAAGGGCTGATTTTATTGTCGATACGGACCAGGGCATGGCGTCGGCGCGGGCGCAGGTGGAAGCGATTATCCGCTCGTTGCGCGCGCGGATTTAGAGCGTGTCGGATTTGTTAGCTAAGGCAGTTAGCGCCCGTCAAACCCGACAGACTGCTAGATATGATCTTTCAACAGGTTTTTCCCGGGACGGGCAAATCTGACGTTACCCCTCTTGCGGTCCTTGCCGCAGATGGCGAGACGCAAGGCCACCTGCACCCGATAAATTATACCAAGGGACTTCGCGTTTGACTCCTGACCCGGTTTAAAACCGTTGTCTTATCAGCACGATACACAAGTCAGAGTGTACAAAACGCCAATACCGCTGGTATTATACCAACGGTATTATACTAGGGGGCTCTACGTTTGACTCCTGGCCTGGTTTAAAACCGCTGTCTTATCAGCACGACACACAAGTCAGCGCGTACAAAACGCCAATACCGCTGGTATTAATCGGCGTAGCGGGCCAGAACCTCGCCGGCGAAATAAAGTGAGCCGCACATGAGAATGCGCGGCGGCACGTCGGTGTTATCGGCATCCACAAGCGTCGCAATCATAGCCAGGGCGGCTTCCACATTCTCCGCCGTGCCAGCGGAAATGCCGGCATGGCCTATGGCAGCGGCGAGTTCTTGCGGGGAAAGAGCGCTTGTCTGATGTGCCATCGGCACCGCGATGGCCTTGCGCGCCAGACCGGAAAACGCCTCGAAATACCCATCGGCGTCCTTGCTGCCCAGCATGGCGGTGATAAGATACAACGGGCGCGAGTGGCGATCGTCCATGTCCGCAAGGCAGGCGGCGATGGCGCGCGCCGCATGGGGGTTATGGCTGCCATCGAGCCAGATTTCCGCCTGGGCGGGCGCTTTTTCTTCTATTTTTCCCCTGATACGCATCATGCGCGCCGGCCAGACGATTTGGCGCATTCCCGCTTCCATCGCCGCATCGCTGCACGTTATGGCGGGGGTGTGGCGCAATGTGGCGATGGCGAGGCCGGCATTGTCGACCTGAAACCGGCCCACAAGCGAGGGCAATGGCAAGTCGAGCAGGCGGGTGGCGTCCTGGTAGATCATGCGGCCGTTTTCCTCGTAGGAGGTCCATTCCTGGCCGCCGATATAGAGGGGGCAATCCAGTTGTTCGCAGCGCTCGACGATTGCCGCAAGGGCGGTATTTTTCTGCGCTGCAATCACCGTACAGACGCCGGGTTTCAGGATACCGGCCTTTTCCCGCGCGATTTTTGCGAGGGAATTGCCGAGATAAGCCATATGATCGTGTGCAATGGGCGTAATCACGGTGGCGATGGGCTGACGGATCACATTTGTCGCATCAAGACGCCCGCCAAGGCCCGTTTCCAGCAACAGGATATCGGCGTCATGGCGCGCAAAAAGCAACAGGGCAGCGGCCGTCGTGATCTCGAAAAAGGTGATGGGTTCGCCGTTGTTCCCGGCCTCGCATTCTTCCAGGGCGGCGATCAGTTCTGCATCACCTGCCAGTTGGCCGCCGCCCTGGCACCCCAGGCGGATACGCTCGTTAAAGCGAACCAGATGCGGCGATGTGTGCACATGAACCCGCTTGCCCTGGGCCTCCAGCATGGCGCGCATGGCGGCAATGGTCGATCCCTTGCCGTTTGTACCGGCGACATGAATGGTCGGCGGCAACGCGTCCTGGGGCTTTCCCAGGCGCGACAACAGGCGTTCGATGCGTCCGAGTGTGAGATCGACGCTTACAGGATGCAACGTGATTAACCGCTCAAGCACGGCGTCGAGTGACGGCATGGAACTACTGATCCAATCCAGTTGTGTAATACCAGGGGGTGTTGCGTGTGACTCCTGACACGCTCCAAAACCATTGATCGTGAAGATAAAGTCCTTCGCTCCGTGTACTTTTCTTCACATTCAATCAATTATTCCGCGGCAAGTTTTTCGTCTGCCGCGTCAGCGGCATTCTCTGTGGTTTCCCGGCCATCCCTGGCACCATTTCCGGTGTTATCCTCGCTGTCTGGCGTATCGGCTGCATCGGCTTCGTTTGGCGCATCGTAGCGGGCGATGATGTCGTCGCTCAGGGCGGGCTGCCTGGTTAACATGCGGCACAGCCTGGCAATTGTGACACGCAGGCGGGCGCGTGGCACGACCATGTCGACCATGCCGTGTTCAAGAAGATACTCGGCGCGCTGAAAGCCCTCCGGCAATTGCTCGCGAATCACCTGCCTGATGACCCGCGGTCCGGCAAAACCGATCAACGCGCCCGGCTCGGCGATGTGCACGTCCCCCAGCATGGCATAGGAGGCGGTAACGCCGCCTGTGGTCGGATTGGTGAGCACGACAATATACGGCAACCGGGCGGCGCGCAGGCGCTGTACGGCAACGGTTGCGCGAGGCATCTGCATCAGTGAGAGGATGCCTTCCTGCATGCGCGCACCGCCGGAAGCGGCGACCATGACAAAGGGCGCATTTTTTTCGATGGCGGTGTCCATGGCCGTGATGACGGCCTGTCCGGCGGCCATGCCGAGGGAGCCGCCCATGAAATCGAAGTCCTGCACCGCCGAGACCACGGTTTCCCCATAGAGTGTCCCGACGCCGATCAATACGGCGTCTTTCAGGCCGGTTTTGGTGCGCGCATCCTTCAGGCGGTCTGTGTAGCGGCGTTCGTCGCGAAATTTGAGGGGATCGGTTGGCACGTCCGGCGCATCTATTGTATCGAACGCGCCGTTGTCGAAAAACAGGGCCAGGCGTTTGGCGGCGCCGATGCGCATGTGATAGCCCGAACTGGGTATGACGAACTGGTTGGCCGCGACATCGCGGTGGAACACCATTTCGCCGGTGACGGGGCATTTGATCCACAGGTTATCGGGGGTGTTCCGCTTGTTGAGAAAGCTGCGGATTTTGGGGCGCACAACGTTGGAAATCCAGTTCATATCGGTTCCTTGAAGGGTTCTACACGGGCGCAGCCAACTGCTATGCGGCGCTTTGACCGGCCGCTCGGCGGATTGCTACGGGTTATATAGTGGCTTTGTGGCGAAATGTCCCGCGTTTGTTGATATGGCGCCTCTGGCGGCGCTCCTGTCTTGAACTGTTGCTCAATTGCAACATATCCGAAAAAATTTCAATAATTTCGGCAAATACGCGCAGTGGCGGGCATTTATTATTGACAACCCATGCAAACCGGGTAATTCATATCAACGTATCGACTCGATTTTAATGAGATATTCATGGTAAATATGGAAATAGTTGATGACATTGGCCCGTTTTGCGCGTGCGTACATATGATTTACGGTCACGCACGGTCACGGACCAAAGCTTTTGCAGAGGTGTTTTGGTGCGGCGCTTGCCAGGGATCAAAATTTCCAATGGAGCTACGGGGCTGAGCGGTATCCGGACAGATAAAGCAGGACAAGGACGGGATAAGGAATGACCGGCAAAACGCAGCGAACCAAAACACGAGGAACAAGACAGATGAACAGGCACTTTCGGGATACGGTAGTGACTCAAATAACAGGGCCGGCTTTCAGACTAAGGTCCGGGCGCGGGACGGCGTTTTTATTGGCGGCCGCTGGTGCTGCCATGCTGTTTACGGCGGCTCCTGGTGCCATAGCACCCGCTCACGCGGTTCCTTGTGTATCGCCCATAACGACCGATACGGACCAGGTCCAGGAAGTTGCGCCTGGTCAGGAATGTACGATCAATTCAGGTGTTCAGATTACCCCTGCCACCGGATCCAATGGTGTCGTAGCCGCCACGCCGATTGATGAAGCGCGCACGATCAACGTTAACGGGGGTATTGTGGTGAACGGAGCCGCTGTTGTTGGTGTTGGGATTGGGAGCAACACCATTGTGACGGTCGGTGAGTGGATCACCGGTCAAGACAATGGCATCTATGTGCAGGGCAATGATGTTGCTGCCATCGGCGTCGAGGGCAACTCTAACACAATCACCAACGCTGGCTTCATGCGAGTGGAGCGCCAGGCGGTCGCCGGCACCGATTTCGAGCCTAACTTCGCCATCAAGATTCGCGGCAATAACAACCAGGTAGTCAACCGCCGCAAAATACCCTCCGATCCCAATGATGCCAGTGGCGTGATAGTGGCATTCGGTGGTTTTACCCACGCCATCGGTATTGAGGGCAATAACAACCAGGTAAGGAACGACTTTGGCAATATCGTAACGAATGGTGTTGGAAGCGCTGCCATCGGTATCGACGGCGACACCAATTTGGTAGTTAACGGCAATCCAGCCAACCCCGCCAGAACTAGCCTAATTGAAACAAATGGCAGGGAAGCCCACGCTATTTTTATGATAGGCGAGAATAACGAAGCGCGCAATGAACGTGGTGCCCGCATCATAACACGCGGCAGTGAAGCCCACGCTATGTTTATCGCCTCCACCACCCCCCCCGCCATGAGGAGAAGCAAAAACAACAGGTTGCATAACTTCGGTCAAGTCCAAACGGAAGGCAGTGGTGCCCACGCCATGGCCGCCGAGGGCGACGACAACACCCTGGCCAATAACACCGGTGGCGAGATCCTGACATCAAGCGAGGGTGCTTACGCCATGTACGCCGATAACACTGCTGACATCGCCGCCGCTGCCAACCCCGACGATGTTAAGGGCAACACGTTGACCAACGCCGCCAAGATAAGGACGCTTGGTGTCGGAGCCCACGCCATGGCCGCCAAGGGCGACAACAACAAACTGGTCAATAACACCGGTGGCGAGATCCAGACAATAGGAGAGGGTGCTTACGCCATGTACGCCGATAGCACTGTCGCCGCCGCCGCCGCTGCCAACCCCGACGATGTCAAGGGCAACACGTTGACCAACGCCGCCAAGATACAGACGCTTGGTGTCGGGGCCCACGCCATGGCCGCCAAGGGCGACAACAACAAACTGGCCAATAACGCCGGTGGCGAGATCCAGACATCAAGCGAGGGTGCTTACGCCATGTGGGCCGATAACCGCGCTGCGACCGGGGATATCAAGGGTAACACATTAACCAACGCCGCCAAGATGGAGACGCGTGGCGTCAATGCCTACGCCATGGCCGCCTTGGGCGACAACAACAAACTGGCCAATAACGCCGGTGGCGACATCCTGACATTAAACGACGGCGCCGTTGCCATGTACACCTTTGGCATCGGCAACGCATTGACCAACGCCGCCAAGATGGAGACGCGTGGCGTCGGGGCCTACGCCATGTGGGCCGGTGGCAACAAAAACACCCTGGCCAATAATGCCGGTGGCAACATCCTGACAAAAGGTAAAGGTGCCTACGCCATGGCAGTCCTGGGCGAGGAAAACATACTGGCCAATAACGCCGGTGGCGAGATCCTGACAATAGAAGAGGGTGCCCACGCCATGTACGCCGTTGGCGTCCACAACACATTGGCCAATAACGCCAGGATGAAGACGGAGGGCGACACCGCCAGCGCCATGTATGTCTTGGGCGAAACAAACAAACTGGTCAACACCGCTACATTGATCACAACCGGCAAATTTTCACACGGTGCTCTGATCATTGGCAAGGACAATACCTTCGAAAACGGTGGTCTGATCAGGGTTAGCGGCGAGGACAGCTTTGCCATCTCAATACTTGCCCTTACCGCCGACGATGAAAACACCATCACCCTGACCGAAAACTCCCGCATTGAAGGCATCGTGCAGCTTAGCCGTGACGTGACAATTGCTGGCACAGATTATGTTGCGGCTAAAGAGACGGTGAATTTCTACAATCGCGCCGGTACCGTGGTAACGTTTGATCGGGCGGGAGGACTGCCCGAGACCATAAATACCGGCGGGCGGTACTATCTTGCCGGCAGGCCCGGTAAGGGCAATCCGTTTGTTGTCGTTATCGATCCCGCCTATACGATCGGCCAGGAGGATGTGCAATTGCACGATCTGACGGCAACCATTTCCAACTCCATTCACGCCCAGTTGGATGCCGCCCGTGCTGCCTCGCAAGGGGTCGCAGCCGGATTGCGCAGTTCGGCGAATAGTGCGCAACTGGGCGCCGATATTGCCGATGACTTCGGTGATGTGGCGGACCCCGCCCCGGCCGCCCCGATGGCGCAGGACCGCTTCCGTATCTGGGGGCAGGCCTTTGGTTCTTATCGTGACACGGACCCCCAGGGGAGCCGGCTTGATGCCACCCACGAGCTCTACGGGGGTATCATGGGTTTCGATATGGCTCTTGATACAGCGGCGTTTTCAGGCATGCGTCTTGGCGCCTTCGCCGGCTATTCATCGGGAGACGTGGAAGTCGGCGGCGGCAACACAGGCAACGCCGGTAATCATGCCCGCACCCTTGATACCGATACGTTCTTTGGCGGGGTTTATGCGGACTATTCCCAGGACGTATGGTACGCGCGCATGATCCTGGGTCTTGGCGTTCTTGATAACGAAAGCACGCGGCTGGTATTCGACGGCCTGGCTCCAAACGGCTACTGGCTGGCGAAGGGCTCCTATGACGGTATGTACTTCTCGCCTGAAGTGGCGGCGGGAGCGAATTTTGCCATGGGTGGTATGAAGCTTCTGCCCAGTGTGCGCCTTCGCTATGCGCATCTCTCTCTCGACAGTTACACGGAGACAGGTCGCCCGTCGGGAGCCGCTGCGAGCGAGTTGACCGTGGGCAAACGTGACGTCAATCTGTTTGCCGGTCGTGCCCAACTGGCTATCGAGAAGTCCTGGGGGGCCTTTGCTGTCACGCCCCGGATCGGTGTTGAGGGCTATGCCAGCGATGCGGACAACGTTTCAATCTCGATTGCCCAGGGGAACACGTTAAGCGTCTCACCGGCTGGCGATGACAGTGAGGTTACAGGCTTCATCGGCGCGCGTCTTGCAACGACTATTGGCGGCTCGGCATCGCTCTTTGCCGATGGCGAGGTTCACTTTGGGGATAATGGCACGAGCCGTTACGAGGGCCGCGTCGGCGCCGCTGTAAGGTTCTAATGCCAGTGTATCGGCATTTGTACACCCTGAGGTGTGTATCGTGTTGATAAGGCACCGGTTTTAAACCGGGCCAGGAGTCAAGCACAAAGCCCCCTGGTGTAGTAGCAGGGGGCTTTGTGGCGGAATGCCCCGCGTTTGTTGATATGGCGCCCCTGGCGACGCTCCTGTCTTGAACTGTTGCTCAATTGCAACATATCCGAAAAAATTGAAGCATCCTGGCCGAATGCGCGCATTCGGCGGGCATTTACTATTGACAGTTTATGCAAATCGGGTAATTCATATCAATGTATCGACTCAATTTTAATGAGATATTCATTGTAAATATGGAAATAATTGATGACATTGGCCCGTTTTGCGCGTGCGTACATATGATTCACGGTCACGCACGGTCACGGGCCAGGGTTTTTGCAGAGGTGTTTTGATGCGGCGTGTGCCAGGGATCAAAACTTCCAATAGGGCAACAGAACTGAGCGGTATCCGGACAGGATAAAGCAGGACAGGATAAAGCAGGACAAGGACGGGATAAGGAATGACCGGCAAAACGCAGCGAACCAAAACACGAGGAACAAGACAGATGAACAGGCACTTTCGGGATACGGTAGTGACTCAAATAACAGGGCCGGCTTTCAGACTAAGGTCCGGGCGCGGGACGGCGTTTTTATTGGCGGCCGCTGGTGCTGCCATGCTGTTTACGGCGGCTCCTGGTGCCATAGCACCCGCTCACGCGGTTCCTTGTGTATCGCCCATAACGACCGATACGGACCAGGTCCAGGAAGTTGCGCCTGGTCAGGAATGTACGATCAATTCAGGTGTTCAGATTACCCCTGCCACCGGATCCAATGGTGTCGTAGCCGCCACGCCGATTGATGAAGCGCGCACGATCAACGTTAACGGGGGTATTGTGGTGAACGGAGCCGCTGTTGTTGGTGTTGGGATTGGGAGCAACACCATTGTGACGGTCGGTGAGTGGATCACCGGTCAAGACAATGGCATCTATGTGCAGGGCAATGATGTTGCTGCCATCGGCGTCGAGGGCAACTCTAACACAATCACCAACGCCGGCTTCATGCGAGTGCAGCGCCAGGCGGTCGCCGGCACCGATTTCGAGCCTAACTTCGCCATCAATATTCGCGGCAATAACAACCAGGTAGTCAACCGCCGCAAAATACCCTCCGATCCCAATGATGCCAGTGGCGTGATAGTGGCATTCGGTGATTTTACCCACGCCATCGGTATTGAGGGCAATAACAACCAGGTAAGGAACGAATTTGGTAATATCGTAACGAATGGTGTTGGAAGCGCTGCCATCGGTATCGACGGCGACAACAATTTGGTAGTTAACGGCAATCCAGCCAACCCCGTCAGAACTAGCCTAATTGAAACAGTTAGCAGTGAAGCCCACGCTATTTTTATGATAGGCGAGAATAACGAAGTGCGCAATGAACGTGGTGCCCGCATCATAACACGCGGCAGTGAAGCCCACGCTATGTTTATCGCCTCCACCACCCCCCCCGCCATGAGGAGAAGCAAAAACAACAGGTTGCATAACTTCGGTCAAGTCCAAACGGAAGGCAGTGGTGCCCACGCCATGGCCGCCGAGGGCGACGACAACACCCTGGCCAATAACACCGGTGGCGAGATCCTGACATCAAGCGAGGGTGCTTACGCCATGTACGCCGATAACACTGCTGACATCGCCGCCGCTGCCAACCCCGACGATGTTAAGGGCAACACGTTGACCAACGCCGCCAAGATAAGGACGCTTGGTGTCGGAGCCCACGCCATGGCCGCCAAGGGCGACAACAACAAACTGGTCAATAACACCGGTGGCGAGATCCAGACAATAGGAGAGGGTGCTTACGCCATGTACGCCGATAGCACTGTCGCCGCCGCCGCCGCTGCCAACCCCGACGATGTCAAGGGCAACACGTTGACCAACGCCGCCAAGATACAGACGCTTGGTGTCGGGGCCCACGCCATGGCCGCCAAGGGCGACAACAACAAACTGGCCAATAACGCCGGTGGCGAGATCCAGACATCAAGCGAGGGTGCTTACGCCATGTGGGCCGATAACCGCGCTGCGACCGGGGATATCAAGGGTAACACATTAACCAACGCCGCCAAGATGGAGACGCGTGGCGTCAATGCCTACGCCATGGCCGCCTTGGGCGACAACAACAAACTGGCCAATAACGCCGGTGGCGACATCCTGACATTAAACGACGGCGCCGTTGCCATGTACACCTTTGGCATCGGCAACGCATTGACCAACGCCGCCAAGATGGAGACGCGTGGCGTCGGGGCCTACGCCATGTGGGCCGGTGGCAACAAAAACACCCTGGCCAATAATGCCGGTGGCAACATCCTGACAAAAGGTAAAGGTGCCTACGCCATGGCAGTCCTGGGCGAGGAAAACATACTGGCCAATAACGCCGGTGGCGAGATCCTGACAATAGAAGAGGGTGCCCACGCCATGTACGCCGTTGGCGTCCACAACACATTGGCCAATAACGCCAGGATGAAGACGGAGGGCGACTCCGCCAGCGCCATGTATGTCTTGGGCGAAACAAACAAACTGGTCAACACCGCTACATTGATCACAACCGGCAAATTTTCACACGGTGCTCTGATCATTGGCAAGGACAATACCTTCGAAAACGGTGGTCTGATCAGGGTTAGCGGCGAGGACAGCTTTGCCATCTCAATACTTGCCCTTACCGCCGACGATGAAAACACCATCACCCTGACCGAAAACTCCCGCATTGAAGGCATCGTGCAACTTAGCCGTGACGTGACAATTGCTGGCACAGATTATGTTGCGGCTAAAGAGACGGTGAATTTCTACAATCGCGCCGGTACCGTGGTAACGTTCGACCGGGCGGGAGGACTGCCCGAGACCATAAATACCGGCGGGCGGTACTATCTTGCCGGCAGGCCCGGTAAGGGCAATCCGTTTGTTGTCGTTATCGATCCCGCCTATACGATCGGCCAGGAGGATGTGCAATTGCACGATCTGACGGCAACCATTTCCAACTCCATTCACGCCCAGTTGGATGCCGCCCGTGCTGCCTCGCAAGGGGTCGCAGCCGGATTGCGCAGTTCGGCGAATAGTGCGCAACTGGGCGCCGATATTGCCGATGACTTCGGTGATGTGGCGGACCCTGCCCCGGCCGCCCCGATGGCGCAGGACCGCTTCCGTATCTGGGGGCAGGCCTTTGGTTCTTATCGTGACACGGACCCCCAGGGGAGCCGGCTTGATGCCACCCACGAGCTCTACGGGGGTATCATGGGTTTCGATATGGCTCTTGATACAGCGGCGTTTTCAGGCATGCGTCTTGGCGCCTTCGCCGGCTATTCATCGGGAGACGTGGAAGTCGGCGGCGGCAACACAGGCAACGCCGGTAATCATGCCCGCACCCTTGATACCGATACGTTCTTTGGCGGGGTTTATGCGGACTATTCCCAGGACGTATGGTACGCGCGCATGATCCTGGGTCTTGGCGTTCTTGATAACGAAAGCACGCGGCTGGTATTCGACGGCCTGGCTCCAAACGGCTACTGGCTGGCGAAGGGCTCCTATGACGGTATGTACTTCTCGCCTGAAGTGGCGGCGGGAGCGAATTTTGCCATGGGTGGTATGAAGCTTCTGCCCAGTGTGCGCCTTCGCTATGCGCATCTCTCTCTCGACAGTTACACGGAGACAGGTCGCCCGTCGGGAGCCGCTGCGAGCGAGTTGACCGTGGGCAAACGTGACGTCAATCTGTTTGCCGGTCGTGCCCAACTGGCTATCGAGAAGTCCTGGGGGGCCTTTGCTGTCACGCCCCGGATCGGTGTTGAGGGCTATGCCAGCGATGCGGACAACGTTTCAATCTCGATTGCCCAGGGGAACACGTTAAGCGTCTCACCGGCTGGCGATGACAGTGAGGTTACAGGCTTCATCGGCGCGCGTCTTGCAACGACTATTGGCGGCTCGGCATCGCTCTTTGCCGATGGCGAGGTTCACTTTGGGGATAATGGCACGAGCCGTTACGAGGGCCGCGTCGGCGCCGCTGTAAGGTTCTAATGCCAGTGTATCGGCATTTGTACACCCTGAGGTGTGTATCGTGTTGATAAGGCACCGGTTTTAAACCGGGCCAGGAGTCAAACACAAAGCCCTCTGGTGGTGTAAGGCGTTTCCGGCGTCCCGCCGTCGCGATCGGGAACCGGGATTACAACACAGGCACACGCAAGGCAAATCTTGCGTGTGCTTTTTTATGAGCGATGGAACTTCGTCTTTTGCTTGAAAGGGTGCGCAGAGGATCAGGTCGTGGCGGCGGCCGTCGCCTCGATTTCCACCTTGAACGCCTCACGCGCAAACCCTGCGACAATCATCAACGTCGATGCCGGCGGCGGATCGACAAAAAGGCGATCGCGCACCGCCATATACGCCGGCAGATACGCGCGATCACTCACATAGGCGTTCAGGCGCACGATATCGCTCAACCCCATCCGCGCGGCTTTAAGAATCGCTTCGATATTGGCAAAACAGAGCGCTGCCTGCTCGCCGGCATCGCAAGGGGTATGCCCGTTCCTGTCGATCCCCAACTGCCCTGAACATACCAGTACGCGGGCGCCGGCGGGAATTTCAACGGCGTGGGAATAACGCGCCAGCGGCGCGCTGAGATTGGCGGGCGTGTGGTGGATCAACATGGTCGCTTCGATCCCGCAACGGGCGCTCGGTTTGCAATTTCAGCAGATTATACCGTTGATCGTGAAGAAAAGTGCTTCGCTGCGCTCAGCGCATTTTTCTTCATCCAGAGCGTCGGGCGTTTAATACCAAGGGCCTTTGCGTTTGACTCTTTGCTTGGTTAAAAACCGTTGTCTTATCAACACGATACACAAGTCAGCGTGTACAACAAGCCAATACCGCTGGTATAAGTTGCAACAATATGCTCGTGTAAATCCGCTGATATGGTTTGCGTAGGCTCCACCTCCTAACACAGTGAATCAAAAATCACACCAAAGGGAAATCCAAAGAGATTCCTGTTAATCGCCCGACGCTCTAGGCGCCGGCGCTGATCTGTTTGGCCTTTTGAACCAGTACTTCCGCCTGCCGGATCGACGCGTAGTCGATCAGCCGCCCGTCAAGAGACACCGCGCCCATACCCTGGGCCTCGGCCTCCGCCATCGCAGCCAGAATACGCTTCGCCCTGGCGATATCCGCTTCGGATGGACTCATGACGTCGTTGGCCAAACCGATCTGGCTGGGATGAATGGCCCATTTGCCCTCACAGCCGAGAGCCGCCGCCCGCTTCGCTGCGGCGCGATACCCTGATGCATCAGAGAAGTCGCCGAACGGCCCGTCAATGGGCCGCAAGCCGTTGGCGCGCGCCGCCACCACCATACGCGCCACCGCATAATGCCACATATCGCCCCAATGAACAGCGCGATCGTTCTCGTCTCCATCTTGCGGCGCATCGGTCAATACGGCGTAGTCCGGGTTGACGCCGCCGATGTTGGTGGTGCGCGCGCGGGTGCTGGCAGCGTAATCGGCAACACCAAAGTGCAGGCTTTCGTTTCGCTTTGAAGCGGCGGCAATGGCCGATATGTTCTGCATGCCGAGTGCTGTCTCGATAATATGCTCAAAGCCGATTCGCTTCTTTATGCCCTTGGCGTCTTCCACCTGGGTGACGAGCATATCGACGGCGTAAACATCGGCTGCGGTGCCCACTTTGGGGATCATGATCAGATCAAGACGCGCTCCCGCCTGCTCGACCACGTCGATCACATCGCGATACATGTAGTGGGTATCCAGACCGTTGATGCGCACCGACAGGGTCTTGTTGCCCCAATCGATATCGTTTACCGCGGCAATGACGTTTTTGCGCGCCTGTTTCTTTTCATCGGGCGCGACCGCATCCTCCAGATCGAGAAACACGACATCCGTATCGGACCTGGCCGCCTTTTCAAACAGTTTCGGCTGACTGCCGGGTACCGCCAATTCGCTGCGGTTCAGCCGCGCCGGCGCTTGGTCAATGGAAAAAAAGCTCATGGGTTCTCCTATCTGTATTCCTGGCTGCAATGATCGTGTTCCACGGGTTCGCAGGCACCCTTAAGGGAGCAATGCGGAAGGCTCGGGAAGATCGTGGGCCCGCGCGCAAGCGATCAGCGTATTGGCGAGCAGGCAGGCGATTGTCATCGGGCCGACGCCCCCCGGAACCGGCGTGATTGCCCCTGCTATCCTCACCGCGCTATCGAAATGCACATCGCCAACGACCCGCGTCTTGTCGGTACCGCGCTCGGGCGCCGGTACGCGGTTGATCCCCACATCGATAACACTGGCGCCCGGTTTGATCCAGTCGCCGGTGATCATCTGCGGCCGGCCGACGGCGGCTATGAGAATGTCGGCGCGGCGGCACAATTCCTCAATATGGCGCGTGCGGCTATGGGCGATCGTCACCGTGCAACTATCGCGCAGCAAAAGGCTGGCCATGGGCTTGCCGACAATATTGGAGCGCCCTACGACAACCGCATCAAGGCCTGATAAATCCCCGTGATGGCGGCGCAACATGAGTAAACAGCCCAGGGGCGTGCACGGGATCATGGATTTTTGTCCCGTGACCAGCCGGCCGGCGTTGGATACATGAAAGCCGTCCACGTCCTTCTCCGGCGCGATGGTATTGATCACCAGATGCGTATCAATGTGTCCGGGCAGCGGCAACTGCACCAAAATACCGTGAACGGCAGGATCGGCGTTCAGTTCCCCGACAAGCGCCAATATTTCGTCCTGAGAGGCATCCGCTTGCAGCTTGTGCTCATAGGAATTCATACCCGCCTGCGCCGTTTGTCCGGCCTTGTTACGCACATAGATCTGACTGGCCGGGTCCTCTCCCACGAGCACCGCCGCCAGCCCCGGCGTGATCCCGTGATCGGCCTGCATGCGCGCCACAAATCGCTGCACATCGGCGTGCAAGGCGGATGCGATGGCCTTGCCGTCGATTATTGTCGCCTTCGTTGTCTCGATTGTGGTCATAGAGTTTTTCCTAAAACAGGCCCTCGGTCTGTCCGGCATCGTTTAGCCGAATCACCTCGGCTGCCGGGGTACGCGGCAAGCCCGGCATGGTCATGATCTGGCCGCAGATGACAACAATAAATCCGGCGCCGGCGGAAAGCCGCACCTCGCGCACCGGCACCGCATGGCCGACCGGCGCGCCACGCAGGGCCGGATCGGTGGAAAAGCTGTACTGCGTCTTGGCCATACAGACGGGCAGGGCTCCATAGCCCTGTTCTTCCCACTGGCGCAACTGATCGCGAATTTTCTTGTCGGCGACCACCTCGTCGGCGCGATAGATGCGCTTGGCAATCGTCTCGATCTTTTTAAACAGGCTCATTTCGTCCGGGTAAAGGGGCGCATATTGCGCCTGATCGCTATCGGCTATGGCCACGACCTGGCGCGCCAGTTCCTCTGTGCCCGCCGATCCCTGTTCCCAGTGGCGACATGTCACGGCCTGCGCGCCCATATCGCGCACATAAGCCTTGATGGCATCGATTTCCCTTTCGGTATCGCCGATGAAATGATTGATCGCCACTACGGCGGGGATGCCAAACTGCTTGATGTTTTCTATATGCCGGCCAAGATTGGCGCAACCCTTTTTGAGGGCGGCGACGTTTTCCTCTGCCAGTTCGTCTTTTGCCAGGCCGCCGTTCATTTTCAAGGCGCGCACGGTAGCGACGATGACCACTGCATCGGGGCGCAGGTTGGCTTTGCGGCACTTGATATTGAGAAATTTCTCAGCCCCCAGATCGGCGCCGAACCCGGCTTCGGTAACCACATAATCGGCCAGTTTCAGGGCCGTTGTCGTGGCGATGACCGAATTGCAGCCATGGGCGATATTGGCGAAGGGGCCACCGTGGACAAACGCCGGGTTGTTCTCCAGGGTCTGGACGAGATTGGGCTGCATGGCGTCCTTGAGCAGCACCGTCATGGCGCCATCGGCCTTGATATCGCGGCAAAAGACCGGCGATCGATCCCGCCGGTAGGCGATCAGAATACGGCCCAGGCGCTGTTGCAGATCGTTCAGATCGCGCGCCAGGCACAGGATGGCCATGATCTCCGAGGCGACGGTTATATCGAACCCGGCCTCGCGCGGAAAACCGTTGGCCACGCCCCCTAAAGAGCAGGCGATCTGGCGCAGGGCGCGATCGTTCATGTCCATGACGCGGCGAAACGCCACCCGCCGGGTGTCAATATCCAGCGCGTTGCCCCAATAGATATGGTTGTCGATCATGGCGGCCAGCAGGTTATGGGCAGATGTAATGGCGTGAAAGTCGCCGGTGAAATGCAGGTTCATATCTTCCATCGGGACGACTTGTGCCTTGCCACCGCCTGCCGCGCCCCCCTTCATGCCAAAGCAGGGGCCGAGGGAGGCTTCACGAATACAGATCGCGGCCCGTTTGCCGATACGGTTCAGACCATCCCCAAGGCCAACGGTTGTGGTCGTCTTGCCCTCGCCAGCCGGCGTGGGCGTGATGGCGGTGACAAGTATCAGCTTGCCGTCGGCGCGCTCCTGCACATTGTCGATCAGTTGCATGGATACTTTCGCCTTGTCATGCCCGTACGGTAGCAGGTGCTCCGGGCCGATGCCGAGGGCGGCGCCTATATCCTGTATGGGTTTCTTTTTAGCCTGGCGCGCGATTTCTATATCGGTCGACAATGTCATGCAAAACTCCTGCAAGGAATAACGGATGGGATTTTGGTGGATCGGTTGGCTATTCGGCGGCGTCGCGTTGGGCTGCCGGGGTCACACGCACGGCGGCAAATTTGAACTCGGGGATTTTACCAAACGGATCAAGGGCCGGGTTGGTCAGAACATTGGCCGCCGCCTCCACAAAGGCAAACGGCACAAAGACCATATCCGGCGCCACGGCGCGATCCGCGCGCGCCATAAGCGTAATGGCGCCACGGCGCGTCGTCAAACGCACCATCTGGCCGGGCGCAACGCCCAGAGCGCGCAAGGTGCGCGGATGCAGCGAGCAATTCGCCTCCGGCTCAAGCGCATCGAGAACGTGCGACCGGCGCGTCATGGCGCCGGTGTGCCAATGCTCCAGTTGCCGGCCGGTGGTCAGGATCATGGGATACGCGTCGTCGGGGACCTCGTCTGGCGGCACGATCTGCGCCGGTGTAAAGCGCGCCCGCCTGTCGGGGCGGGGAAAGCCGTCGGAAAACACAATCGCCTGGCCCGGATCGTCGTCCGCAAGGCTTGGATAGGTCACGGCGTTCTCGGCTTCAAGCCGCTCCCAGGTGATATGATCCAGCGAGGCCATGGAGCGCTTCATTTCGGCAAATATCTCGCGCGGATGGGAGTAGCGCCAGCCAAGGCCCAGCCGGTTGGCCAATTGCGTCGTTATCCACCAGTCCTGGCGTGCATCGCCAGGGGGCGTTAGGGCGGCGCGACCCATTTGCACCTGCCGATTGGTGTTGGTCACGGTTCCGTTCTTTTCGAAAAAAGCGCTGGCGGGAAGGATCACATCGGCATAGTTCGCTGTTTCGGTGATAAAAATGTCCTGCACCACGAGATGTTCCAGCTTTGCCAGAGCGGCGCGCGCGTGTTCCACGTCAGGGTCCGACATCGCCGGGTTCTCGCCAAGAATATACATGCCGCGAATATCGCCACGGTGCACCGCATCCATGATCTCGACAACGGTCAGCCCCTTGTCGCCCGAGAAATCCGGCGATTGCCAGATACGGCTGAAGGCCGCCCGGATCGTATCGTCGCTGACGCTCTGGTAGTCGGGCAGAAACATCGGGATCAGGCCCGCATCGGAAGCTCCCTGGACGTTATTCTGGCCGCGTAGCGGATGAAGCCCCGTCCCGGGCCGCCCCACATGACCCGTCATCAGCGCCAGCGAGATCAGACAGCGCGCGTTATCGGTGCCATGGATGTGCTGCGACACGCCCATGCCCCAGAAAATCATCGCCGCGTGTGCGCGCGCGAAGAGTCGCCCCACATGACGCAATTGCTGCGCATCGATGCCGCATAGCGCGGCCATTTTTTCCGGCGCGAAATCCCTTACATGCAGCGCCATCGCGTCCCAGTTCTCGCCAAAGGCGGCGATATACTGGGCGTCGAACAATTCTTCCTCGACGATGGTGTGCATGATCGCGTTCAACATGGCGACATCGGTACCGGGACGAAACCGCAGCATATGGGTGGCGTGGCGGCTGAGCGCCTGGCCGCGCGGGTCCATGACGATCAACGTGCCGCCACGTTTGACGAACTGCTTGAAATAGGTTGCCGCCACCGGGTGATTTTCAGCCGGATTGGCGCCGATGACGATCGCCACATCGGCGTTTTCGATCTCATTGAAGGTCGCCGTGACGGCGCCCGATCCGACATTCTCCATCAGCGCCGCCACCGACGAGGCGTGGCACAGGCGCGTACAGTGATCGACATTGTTGTGGCCGAACCCCTGGCGGATGAGCTTTTGAAAGAGATAGGCCTCTTCGTTGGTGCATTTTGCCGAGCCGAAACCGGCCACCAGCCGCCCCGATTGCCGGCGCAGGCGATCCAGTCCGCGGGCGGCGAAATCGAGCGCTTCCTCCCATTCGGCGGGACGAAAATACCGCCACGGATCGGCCGGATCAACGTTCAGGCCCTTCGGCGGGGCATCCTCGCGGCGGATCAGCGGCCGGGTGAGCCGATGCCCGTGGTGCACATAGTCAAAGCCGAAACGGCCCTTTACGCACAGGCGGTTTTCGTTGGCCGGTCCGGGGGCGCCATCGACCTGGCGGATTTTACCGTCCCGCACCTTGATCGCGACCTGGCAGCCGACGCCGCAAAACGGGCAGACACTGCGTGTTTCATGATCAAAGCCGGCGCTATCGCCCACCTGCGCCGCATCGATTGCGCGCGCGGGCATCAGCGCGCCGGTGGGGCACGCCTGCACACATTCGCCGCACGCCACGCAGCTCGATTGGCCCATGGGATCGTCGAAATCAAAGACGATCTTGCTGTCCTGGCCGCGTCCGGCCATGCCGATCACATCGTTGACCTGCACATCGCGGCAGGCGCGCACACAAAGATTGCACTTTATACAGGCATCCAGGTTTACCCGCATCGCCACATGGCTGTCGTCGGTACGGGGAACGCGCGGCGTTGCCAGGGGCGCAAACCGGCTCGTTTTTACCCCTTCACTATCGGCCATGCGCCAAAAATGCGCGGATTGATCGCGCGCCGTCGGGCGCTTTGGCTGATCGGCCATAAGCAGTTCCAGCACCATCCGGCGCGCCCGTATCGCGCGCCCGCTCGCCACATCGACAACCATGCCCTGGGTGGGGTGCCGAATGCAGGACGCCGCCAGGGTGCGCTCGCCCGCGATCTCGACCATACACGCGCGGCAATTGCCATCAGGGCGATAGCCGGGCGCATCCAGATGACACAGATGGGTAATGGTGGTGCCATTACGTTTTGCCACCTGCCAGATCGTCTCGCCCGGTTTGGCCGTGACCGGGACGCCATCGAGGGTAAATGCGATTGTGTCCGGCATAACCTTTATGTCTCTTTTAGAACGTCTTGCGGAAAGTGCGCCATTGTCAGACGGATCGGATTAACAGCGGCCTGTCCGAGCCCGCAAATCGAGGCATCCGCCATGGCATCGCACAAGTCTTCCAGCAAGGGCTGGTCCCAATGCGTCGCTTGCATGAGCTGAACCGCCTTTTCGCATCCGGCGCGGCATGGTGTGCACTGGCCGCAGCTTTCATCTTCGAAAAAGCGCAGCATGTTCAGGGCGGCGGCGCGAACGCTGTCTTGTTGCGACAGAACGACAATGGCGGCCGAGCCGATAAATGTATCGTAAGCCTGCAGGGTATCGAAGTCGAGGGGAACGGCATCAAGACTTGCCGGTAACAGGCCCGAGGACGGTCCGCCCGGCTGATAGGCGGTAAAGACATGCCCGTCCGCCATACCGCCGGCGGCCTCGATGATGTCGCGGATCGTGGAGCCGGCGGCAAGCAGATAAATGCCCGGTTTTGCCACGCGGCCGGAGACGGAATAGGTGCGCTGCCCCTTGCGGCCGTTTTTCTCGACAGCATTGAGGATCTGCGGTCCCTCGCGCAAAACGCGTGCTACCCAGTACAGGGTCTCCACATTATTGACCAGGGTCGGGCGATTGAAAATACCGGCCTGGGCGACAAACGGCGGGCGATGGCGCGGCAGACCGCGTTTTCCCTCGATGGATTCGATCATGGCGCTCTCTTCGCCACAGATATAGGCGCCGGCGCCGCGGCGCAGATCGATAAAGTCCGGCGGTATCAGTCCTGCTGTCTCAAGGGCGGCGATCTCATGGCGCAGAATAGTCAAGACCGCCGGGTATTCGTCGCGCATATAGATAAAGCAACGCTGCGCCTCAACCGCCCAGGCGGCGATCAACATACCTTCCAAAATCGTATGGGGGGTACGTTCCAGATAGTAGCGATCCTTGAATGTGCCCGGCTCACCCTCATCGCCATTGACCGCCACATAGCGCGGTTTCGGTTCGGCGCGTACAAACTCCCATTTGCGCCCCGTGGGAAAGCCCGCTCCCCCCAGGCCGCGCAAGCCCGATTCAATCAGCGTTTGCTGCACCGCCTGCACATCGCGGTTTCCCGCCCGTAGCTCCTTTAGCGTCTCATAGCCGCCCCGGCTCACATACGTGTCCAGCTTTTCATACTCCGGTAGCGGGGCGTGAACCGCCCCCGCCGCCACCGTCGCCTCGATTGTCTCAAGCGTGGCATGATCGACAGGGTTGTGTCCCAGCGCCACCACCGGGGCTGTATCGCAGCGGCCCATACAGGGTGCGCCGACAACGCGAACCCGCCGCGGATCCATCTTGTCGCGCAAACATCGCAGCAAGGTGTCGCCCCCCTGAAGCTGGCACGAAAGTGAGGTGCAAACGCGAATGGTCATCTCGGGAGGTGGCGTTTCCTCCTCCCGAACCACATCGAAATGGGCGTAGAACGTGGCGACTTCATAGACTTCCGCCTCGGACAGGCGCATTTCTTCTGCCAGCGCCCGCAAATGGGCCGCCGACAGATGGCCGAAAGCGTCCTGAACAAGGTGCAGATGTTCGATCAGAAGGTCGCGCCGGCGCGGCTTGCTGCCCAGCAGCCGGCGAATGTCGGCCAGCGCCGTTTCTTCGGGTTGACGGCCCCTGGGCGTCGTGCGCCCCCTGCCCCGCCCCGATTTCCAGACACCGGCACGATCATCGATGCTTGTGTGTGCTTTATCTGTCAAATTCCGATCACATTCGTTTGCGTATCTGAACCGGATTTTCGGCAGGTCTGTATTCGGTTACACAAAACCCCCAAACGGCGATTTCATTTCCGCCAATGCTGCTCTATAACATATTCCGATCGATCGTTTGAAGCACTTAAATCGATCGGTATCAATCAATTTCCAATGGGGTGGCGATCTACCGGCGCGTGGTGTTTGCGCGTGTTGTTCAATCATCGAAAGAGGCTATCCCATGCGTTTCCATAATCCCGTGCGTGCCTGCATATGTGTGCTGGTGTTGTTGATCGGCAGTTTTAGCGGCCCGGCCTTCTCCCAGGAAAGCAAGGCGCCTGCCGCCGGCGCTCCGGGTGCCAGGGTGGCGCCCATACTTTCGGCGCTGGAGGACATGCTTGCCGATCACGGGGAGCAGGATGCGGCCCTTGAAGCGTTAAAGCGTCAGCTCGATGCGGCGAGTGATGGAGACAAGGCGCGTTTGAGCGAGGCCCTGAGCGAAGCACAGCAGGCGCGCGATAAATCGGCTGCCCGGTTCGATACCCTGGCGACGGGTGGCGCGGCGGATAAGTACCGGCGCGCCGAGGATACGGAAATCGATCTGCAAAAGGAGTTCGAAAACCTGTTACAGCCCTTTGTCGTGATGCTGAAAATGGCGACCGAGGACAGCCGTCAACTGGAGTTACTGCGCCATCAGCGCTTTAAGACTGCCAACCGGCGCGAGATCGCAAGACAGGCCAGCGAGCACCTGCAGGGTTTAATCGCGCAAGCCCGGGCCGAACCGGTCACACAGACTCTGAATACGGCGCTGGATACCTGGCAAGAGCGCGAGAAGAGCGCCGGTGATTTGATCATCTCCCTGGATCAACAGATTGATGCGCTATTGAACAAACGCGCTGAGGGTGCGGGGGTTTCCAGTGCCTTCGGGGGCTTTCTGCGCGACAGGATCGTTAGCCTGGTGCTCGGTCTGGCGGCATTTGCGATTGTGCTCGGTGGGCTTTTATTCCCAAGATCGCTTTTTGCGCGGCTGTTCGTTCAGCGCAACAGAACGGCGCGCGGGATCTTTCGCATCCGCCTGTTGGGGCTGATCTATCTGGCTTGCGCGGTCATCGCCAGCGTCGGCGCCATGCTGTATGTCTTTAACGCGCGCAATGACTGGCTGTTGCTTGGTCTTGGCATCCTGTTCGTCATCGCGGCGATATGGATATTGATGAAAATGCTTCCCGATCTGATAGGGAAAGTCACCCTGTTACTCAATCTGGGGGCTGTTCAGGAAGACGAGCGCGTGGTCTTTAACGGCGTTCCGTGGCGGGTCAAACGCCTGGCTTTCTATACCGATCTGGTCAATCCGTTGCTGAGCGCCGGCACGCTCACCTTGCCGGTAGGCGATCTGGTGGGGCTGCACTCCCGCCCCGTGGCCGAAAATGAGGAGTGGTTTCCGTGCCGCGTTGGACAGTGGGTGCGCTTGTCCGATGAGAATATCGGTGAGGTGATCTTTCAAAGCCCGGAGATGGTTCAGATCAAGCTCCTGGGTGGCGCGATTGTCACCTATCCGACGCCGGATTTTCTCAGCCTTAATCCCACCAACTTGTCCCACGATTATCGCGTGGAAGTCGAATTCGGCATAGATTACACCCATCAGGCAATTTCCACCACCCGCGTGCCGCAGATATTCAGGGACGCATTGCGAAAGGGCCTGCCACAGATTGTCGATGAAAAGGATATTTTGAGCATCAATGTGGATCTGCTTCGCGCCGGCGCCTCATCGATCGACTACGAGGTGGAGGCCGATATCAGAGGTTCCGCCGCCCGTCTGAACGAGGATATCGAACGCCTGATGACCAAACTGCTCATCGAGGCGTGTAATGAGCATGAACTGATCATTCCGTTCCCGCAATTAACGGTTCACGGGGCGACGGCCTGACGGTTGTGTCATTTCAACAGATTGTTCCCGAAAAAGTCATCGGGCACAGGCGGCTATGGTCGCAAGCGATGCGTCTTCAGGTTTGCCCGTCCCGGGAACACCCTGCAGAAAGATTACAGAGTGTCTTCGTGAAGTTGTTTTCACGGGCAGTGAAATACGATACATAACACCCATGACAATTGAAACACGCACATTCGGCTGCCGGCTGAACACACTGGAGACGCAGTTTATCCGACAGGCGGCAAGGGAAGCCGGCCTGAACGATACCCTCGTCGTCAACACCTGTGCGGTAACCGCGGAAGCCGTGCGCCAGGCGCGCCAGGGGATCCGCAAAGCGCGCCGCGAAGCGCCCCGGCGGCGTATCGTCGTGACCGGTTGTGCGGTTCAGACAGCGCCGCAGGAATTCGCCGCCATGCCCCAGGTGGACGCCGTGATCGGCAATCGCGAGAAAACCCGGTCATCGGCCTACGCCGCCATCGGCGCCGAAGGCACCAAGATACAAGTCGGCGATATAATGCGTCAGCCGCCGGCCCCTCCCCGGGTCCTTGCGCATATGAAAGAGCGGGTGCGGGCGTTCGTGCAGATCCAGAACGGTTGCGATCATCGCTGCACCTTTTGCATTATACCCTTCGGGCGCGGTCCCTCGCGTTCGCTGGCGGCGGACGCCATTGTCGATCAGTGCAAGCGCCTGGTGGATCACGGGCACGCGGAGATCGTCCTGACCGGCGTCGATATTACCGCCTACGGCGCCGATCTGGACACGAAGTTGCGTTTGGGCGATCTGGTGGGGCGAATCCTGGATCAGGTTCCCGCCCTGCAGCGCCTGCGGCTGACATCCCTGGACTGCGCCGAGATCGATACGGCGCTTATCGGGTTGATCGCCCAAGAGGATCGTCTGATGCCGCATTTGCATCTGTCTTTGCAGGCGGGCGACGATATGGTCCTAAAGCGCATGAAGCGCCGCCATTGCCGCGCCCAGGCGATCGAGTTCTGCGCCCGCATGCGTGAATTGCGCCCGGGCATCGTCTTCGGTGCCGATATGATCGCCGGGTTTCCCACCGAAACCGATGCGATGTTCGAAAACACCCTGTCCATTGTGCACGAATGCGGCCTGACGTATCTGCACGTGTTTCCCTATTCGGCGCGCGCGGGCACCCCGGCGGCGCGTATGCCGCAAGTCGCGCACGAGGTGATCCGCCGGCGTGCCAGGAGATTGCGCGATCAGGCGGCACAGGCGCTGGAGCGGCATCTGGATACCTGTATCGGCAAGACGCGTAAGGTGCTGATCGAGCGCGACGGGCGCGGCCACACCGAGCATCATACGCGCGCGATCATCGCCGGTACCCCCGCCGGCGCGCTGGTGCGCGCCAACATTACAGGTCACGACGGGACCTCTTTACACGCCCATCCGGCTTGAATGCAGACAGGGAAAAATATGGGAACCGCGGGACCAGGGGATCAGAGCGCGCAGGAGAAGGACAGCCGGCGCTGGGCGGCACGATTGCGTTCTGGTCTGCAACGATCGGCGCAGGGCCTGCGCGATGTGTTTGTCCGGCGCAAACTCGATGCGGCAACGATCGATGATCTGGAAGACCTGTTGATCGCCGCCGATCTGGGCACGGATACCGCCGCTGCCATCACCGAAAGGCTGGCGGCGGAGCGCTACGACAAGGAAATATCCGCAGAGGCGGTGCGTACCGTACTGGCGGAAGAGGTGGAAGCGGTATTGGGTCCGATCGCGCAACCGCTTGCGATCGATGTGACAAAAAGGCCCCACGTTATCCTGATGGCGGGGGTGAACGGCTCGGGCAAAACGACGACGATCGGTAAACTGGCGGCGCGGTTGCGCGGCGAGGGCCGCTCGGTTCTGCTGGTGGCGGGCGATACGTTTCGCGCCGCAGCGATTGATCAGTTGAAAATCTGGGCGACGCGCACCGGCGCCGAAATCATCGCGCGGCAGCCGGGCGCCGATGCCGCCGGACTCGCATTCGATGCCCTGCAGCAGGCGCGCGATCGCAATATCGATGTGGTTCTCATTGATACCGCCGGGCGCTTGCAAAACCATACACAACTGATGGCCGAGCTTGAAAAGATCATCCGGGTTATCGGCAAATTCGATGCGCAAGCGCCCCATTCGGTGCTGTTGACGCTCGATGCCACAACGGGGCAGAACGCCCTCGCCCAGGTCGACATATTCGGTAAAACCTGCGGCGTTACGGGGCTGGTAATGACCAAACTCGATGGAACCGCCAAGGGGGGTATTCTGGTTGCCATTGCGCGGCGTTTCGGCTTGCCGGTGCATTTTATCGGCGTTGGCGAGGGCATTGACGATCTTAACCCGTTTACCGCCGGTCAGTTCGCCCGCGCCATTGCCGGCCTTGATCCTGTCGCCCCGTGAGCGCTGACAAGCGCATTCTCGTTGGCCGTATCGGCGCCCCCCACGGGCTGAAGGGACAGTTACGTATCAAACCCTATACGCAGGACCCGCAGGCGCTGGCCACATACGGCACGCTGTATACGGATCGGGCCGGGCTTGAAGTGGAGATCACGGCGGCGCGGCGGCACAGGGACATGATCATTGCCGATCTGGCCCATGTGACGGATCGCAATGCGGCGCAGGCGCTAAACGGCGTAAAGCTCTATATCGCGCGCGAGCAGCTTGGTCCGGTGGACGGGGAAGAGGATTATTATCACGCTGATCTGATCGGTCTGGCGGTGCGAAGCGGTGCGCAACAGCCCATGGGGCAGGTTGTCGCGGTGCGCAATTTCGGTGCCACGGACTTGCTGGAAATCGATCCTGGAGCGGGCCGTCCGTCGTGGTTCCTGCCCTTTACCCGCGAGTGCGTTCCTGTCGTGGATGTAGGGGGAGGCTATATGGTCATCACCCCGCCGGAGGGGCTCGCCGATGAAAACGGCGCCGATCGGATCGCAGGCGATACCGAGGATGATCAAACATGACCTGGCGCGCTTGCGTGTTAACCCTGTATCCCGGGGCCTTTCCCGGGTCCCTTGGCGTCAGTCTGCTTGAGCGGGCGCGGCGCGAGAATCTGTGGTCGCTTGAGATCGTCGATATTCGCGACTACGCCCCTGACAGGCATCGCAACGTGGACGATACCCCCGCAGGCGGTGGGCCGGGGATGGTTATGCGCGCCGATGTCCTAGGGCGCGCCATCGATGCGGTGCGCGATGACACCGACGGGCGGCCGGCACTGTTGATGAGCGCGCGCGGGGCGCCGTTGACCCAGGCGCGGGTGCGTGAGTTGATTGAGGCGCCGGGGCTGATCATCGTTTGCGGGCGCTTCGAGGGCGTTGACGAGCGGATTGTCGCGCGGCGCGATCTGGAGGAAGTCAGTATTGGCGATTACGTCCTTGCCGGCGGTGAGGCGGCGGCGCTGGTGACCCTGGAGGCGTGTGTACGGCTCCTGCCGGGGGTGATGGGGCGGCCGGCCTCGGGTGATTTTGAGAGTTTCGAGCATGGTCTGCTCGAATACCCGCAATACACCCGCCCCGTTGAGTGGGAGGGCGAGCGGGTGCCATCTGTTTTGTTGTCCGGCGATCACGGGGCGATCGCGCGCTGGCGCCGGGCACGGGCGCGAGAGGCCACAAGGGCGCGGCGACCTGATCTGTTGGGGGACCATGGCGGGCGCGGCAGGAGCGCCGATGAGGGCGAGCCGTGACCTTTCAATGGGTTGCATCCGGGATGGACCTTACGTCTCTTGCAAACAGCCCCACTATGTCCTGCGAGACTTAAGGTTCATATGGATGCAAAAGCGCCCGTCAGAATGGTTTTGTTAAGACCTGAAACGTTCTAATACCAAGGGCCTTTGCGTTTGACTCTTTGCTTGGTTAAAAACCGTTGTCTTATCAACACGATACACAAGTCAGCGTGTACAACAAGCCAATACCGCTGGTATAACTGAGCAATTTCAGCAGGTTGTTCCCGGGACGGGCAAATCTGACGTTACCCGTCATGCGGCCCTTGCCGTAGATGGCCAGCCGCAAGGCCATACCGGACCATTTACCTGATCATCGCTTTTTTTCTATTTATCCAGCGTTGTCAAGGGCGCTTCGCGCCGCCCCTGGTGGTTCTTAAACCCTTGACAACGCTGGATAAATAGAACACCTCTAATGATCAGGTGAATGGCCAACAGCGCCCGATGGATTTATCAGGGACACCCTGTTGAAAGATCATATCTAACTGTGCATCAGCATGCTGATTTGATGGGCGGCTTTTTTCAGCCTGGGCAAATGGGTCAACGCGCCCTTCAGCGTCAATCGAAACTTCGGTGCATGTAACGCCAGCCCCGCGCAAAACCGGCCATTCGTATCAACGATGGGAACCGCCACCGCCACCAGCCCTTCGATAAATTCCTCATTATCGGTCGCATAGCCGCGCTTTCGTATCCTGGCCAGTTCAGTGGTCAGTTTTGCGGCCGAATTGATGGAGCGGGACGTGTGCCTGGCAAGCTCAAGACGGGCGACAATCCGCGCGCTCATGGGCGCTTCAATCTGGCTGAGATACAGCTTGCCGCTCGCCGTGCAATGCATGGGAACCGACGTTCCCACCGGCAATTGCACGCGTAACGGCCAATGCGCTTCAACCCGTTCGGCATAGATCATCCGCATCCCGTCGGGAATGGAGATGTTGCAGGTCTCGCCCACCTCCTCGACAAGGGCTTCCAGTATGACGCGGCGTTCAAGATCAAAGTGCGAACCGGACAACACCCGCGCTGCCACTTCAAACATGCGCGGGCCGCCCAGCAAACGCTTGCCATCGATTTCATACTGTAGAAATCTGTTTGCAATCAGCATCCGGCAGAGCCGATGCGTTGTGGCCACCGGTAGCCCGACCGCTCGCGAGAGTTCCGTCACCGTAACGGGCGATTGCGTATCAATGACGGCCTCGATAAGGCTGAAGGCGCGCAGAAACGATGCGCCTTTGTCTCGCGCGGCCTTTGTCTTGTCAGTCATTTGTCAGCGTGCCCTGGAGCCTTTCAGTTTTTAACTGAAGCAATTCTGTTTCCCGATTGGCGAGGCGAATCACGCTCCAGGGATGGTCGGCCTGCGGAACCGGCAAACGCAAGGCGATGATCAGATGAATGACCCGAACCGGCCCTGTCGCGGCTATGGCCGCCAGAGGTATCGCTTCAGATTTGCCCATCCTGGCCACAACCTGCTGAAAGGCTCTAGCGGCCGCTTCCCTGGAAACTGACCAGATAGGTCGACAGATCCGGTATCATGGCAACGACCAGCCAGCAAACCATCAGCGCGATCAGATACGGCACGGTAAACTTGAGAATACGGAAATAGGGAATCCCCGTTATACCGCTTGCCACATACAGATTAAGACCATAGGGCGGGGTAATAAAGCCGATGGCGTCGCCGATCAGAAAGACCACCGCAAAATGGATCGGATCCACCCCGATACTGGCCGCAATAGGCGCCAGAATAGGCGCCAGAATGATGGTGTTCGGCAGGCTCTCCAGAATGGTTCCGGCAAGCAGAACAATCGCCATACAGGCGAACAATATGGCGTAGTAACCGCCCAGACTGGACAGGGCACCGGTCACGAAATCGCTGGCGCCAAGCAGCGACAACAATTGCTGCATCACCACCGAAATGGCAATCAGGGGAACGAGCATACCCGTTATCTGACCGGACCTTAGGATAACGCCGGGCAACTCGCGCAGTGAAAACCCGGGAACCAGAAGCGTCGCGCCCACGCCCATGCCATCGGTACTGCCGTCGCGGTTCATGTTTATCATCCGGCCGAACGGATACATGATCAAACCAACCAGCAGGCAGAAGCCGGCCGTTACGCCGGCCGCTTCGGTGGGAGAAAACTTGCCTGTGTAGATGCCCCATACGACAAGGCCAATGGCAAAAAAACCGAGCCAGGCGCCGATGGCCGTGCGCATGATTCTGTTGAACTCAAACCGGATAAGCTGGCCCCAGCCGAAACGCCGGGACATGTACCAGGCCGTGAACTGCATCGACAGGACCATGAGCAATCCCGGCACCATGCCGCCAAGAAACAGATCGCTGATGGAGAGGTTCATCAGGAATCCGTACACAATGAATATGATACTCGGCGGAATGATGATACCCACCGTGCCGCCCGCGGCGACGGTTGCGGCGGCGAAATTCGCATCGTAATCGGTCCTGGTCATCTCGGGATGCATGATCGAGCCGATGGTTGCGGTGGTGGCCGAATTCGAGCCGGAGATCGCTGCGAACATACCGCACGCCCCCAGCGCCGACATGGCCATACCACCGCGCAGCCAGCCAAGGACCGCATAGGCAAAATCGGACATGCGCTTGGCAATTCCCGCCTTGTTGATCAAGTCGCCTGTCAGGATGAAAAGTGGCAGGGCAAGCAGACCAAAGAAATTCAGGCCCTCATAAAGCGTCACGCCGATGTTCGCCAGGGTAAAGTCGATGGCGATACTGACGCCGATACACCACAGGCTGATGATCAGAAAGATCGGAACCCCCATCACGAACAATACGGTAACGCCAAGGGAGATCAGTGTAATCCATAAACCGGTCATTGATCTGCTCCTAGTCGGCTGCTTCGTTGGCTTTGATGGGCATCGGCAGTTGGTTTCTGAACCGATGGATGTCGGCCATCAGATTGCGGCTGACCCGGTAGATGACAAGGGCGAAGCCAATCGGCGTGGCCAGATAGAACCACCACTGCATGACATCGTCGGTGCCTTGCACGATGGCGAAATTGTCCCTGGAAATCTGCACCTGCTCGATGGCGTAGTACATCACCAGAACGGAGAACGCGATCCAGGCGAGATGATCCACCACGAGGCAGAAAAACTGCCCGCCGTAAGGCAGGCGCATGCGAAATTCCTCAAACCGCAAATGGCTTCGTTCCTTGCAATTATAGGCGCAACCGATCCATGTGACCCACAGGAAGAGGTAAATCGGGATGGTGGAACTCCAGGCCGCCTGTTCGCCGATGGTAAAGCGGCGGATCACCTCGACAAAGATGATCCCCGTCATCACGACATAACTGAAAAGAATGATCGCCTTTTCAATATTTTCATCGAGCCATTTGAGAATGATCATATTCCCTCCCGCCACGCCAACGCGTGTTTCGCTGTTTGAGAGATCGCCGGCCGGTGCTGAATGGATTGGTTTCAGGCGCCGGCCTGACACGCGGTGTGGGCCATCCGGACAACGCAGACGGTATCGCCGAACGGCCGGTTCGTCGTTGTTTTACGCCAGGGTTCCTGGTCATGTGCAACCGTGTTGCGTCAATAAGGTATGTTATCGACGCAATACACCGGACCGGTACGGCTGCGGTCAGCCTTTCCACCAGCGGCGCGGCTCGACATTTTCCGCCAGTGTATCCTTGGGGATTTCGCGGGCGATGTCGTAGATGAACTTGTAGGTGTCCATGCCGCCGGACCAGCCATTGATGCGCTCGCGCCATTTTTCCCACGGCGCCGGCTGAAATTCCGGTGAGCACATTTCCTCGGCTTCCCGTTTGGCCGCATCGCTCAGCCAGGCGATGCGCACATCGTTTTTGGCAAAGAGCGTGTTGGGCAATTGAGGATCGGAAAAGCCAACGGTGTTGACGAGGGATGCCTCGTTGGCAGCCTGCACATGAACCTGCGTCAGGTAAGCCGATTCCATGACCGCATCCTGCAGTTCCGGCTCAAGTTTGCCGAACGCGCTTGAATTCATGGCGGTGTGTTCAGTGCCGCAGAAGAATTCCAGGTTTACGCTTTGCGAGACAACGGGGGACATATTGGCATAAGCCACCGCGGCGGCCCAGGTTTCTGCCCCGTCGATCAGGCCCTGTTTCAGGCCATCGAGCGTTTCGGCCCAGGCAATGGGGGTCGGGTTCAACTTCATCAGATCCATGGCAATCCGGCCGAGCTGGGTGCCGGTAACGCGGTTCTTGGTACCGGCCAGTTCCGTGATGCTCTTGACGGTTGGCTTGTCCTTCCAGCTCAGGCCGAGCTGAATGCCACGCAACTCCGCATGGCTGAACAGGAACTCCAGCTTGTGCCGTTTGCGCATGGGTTCGCGCAGGACCTGCTCGCTGCCCGGGTGGTACAGAAAGTAATATTGCGAGGCGCGCGAGGGGAACATGTAGGCGTAGTCGAGAACGTTCAGATAGGGCGCGCTGCCTGCCGAGTTCTGGGTCGAGGCGGCGAAGATGTCGATAATGCCCTGTTGTGTTTTCTTGACGCAATCCAGTTGTCCGCAAAGCTGGTTGGAGCCGACAAACTCGATACGGATGGCGCCGTCGGTACGCTCTTCCAGATCGTTGACGAACTGCAGGCAGCCGGCGCGCTCGATCAGCAGATTGCGCTCGTTAAAGCCGGCGGCGCCGAATTTGAGCGTATGTTTCGCAGGCGTTTTGAAACGCTTTTCGTAGGTGGAATTAGCAGCTTGCGCCAGGCGTGGAAACGATATTGTCCCCGCCAGGCCACCGGCGGCGAGCAGTGTTGTCGTAATGCCGAAATGGTTCGTCAGGCGCAACAGATCGCGCCTGGAAACGTTCTTTAGTCTATCACCAAGCATTAAAGGCTCCTCCCTGCGGATTTAGACGACAATAGTGATATGAATTTTTTCATTATTGCATTAATCAACCCCCTATGCAACATTTAGTTTGCCAGCCTGATATATGCATACCAGGTATCTGCACCGGCAATTGAAAGCAAAGGATATATACGATGAGTCAGTCAGTCGGTGCCTTCGACTATATTATCGTCGGCGCCGGATCGGCGGGGTGCGTATTGGCCAATCGTCTTAGCGCCGATGGCAGCAAGCGCGTCATCCTGCTTGAGGCCGGCGGGCGTGACCTGAACCCGTGGATTCACGTGCCGGTCGGCTATTTCAAAACCCTTCACAATCCGGGCACCGACTGGTGCTATAAAACCCGGCCGGACCCCGGGCTCAACGGCCGCAGTATCGACTGGCCGCGCGGCAAAACCCTTGGCGGCTCCAGTTCGATAAACGGCCTGCTTTATATTCGCGGCCAGCACCAGGACTACGATCACTGGCGCCAGCTTGGCAACACCGGCTGGGCGTGGGAGGACGTGCTGCCCTATTTCAAACGCGCCGAGGACCAGGAAAACGGCGCCGATGCCTATCATGGAACCGGCGGCCCCCTATCGGTCACGAACATGCGGATCAAAAGAGACGTCTGCGCCGCCCTGATCGATGCCGCGCAGGAGATCGGCATTCCACCCAATGACGACTTCAATGGCGCAACGCAAGAGGGCGCCGGATATTTCCAGCTTACCTCGCGCAACGGCCGGCGCTGCTCGACGGCCGTTGCCTATCTCAATCCGGCGCGCCGGCGGGACAATCTGACGATCTGCACCCATGCCCATGGGGAAAAACTGCTTTTCAGCGGCGACAACAGCGTCGATACAAAGGGAATGGCGTTCAGCATACGAGGCCGGCCGCACCACGCCATGCTGCGGCCGGGGGGGGAGGTCGTTCTTTGCGCCGGTGCCATCGGGTCACCGCAATTGCTGCAATTGTCCGGGCTCGGACCGGGCGATGTCCTGCAACAAAACGCCATTCCTGTGCGCAGAAACATCACGGGTGTCGGCCGAAACCTTCAGGACCACCTTCAGATCCGCATGGTCTATGAGGTGAACGTGCCCACCCTGAACGACGAAATCAACAACATTTTTCGCCGCGCGATGATCGGCATGCAGTATATCTTTACCCGCCGCGGGGCGATGGCCATGGGCGCCAGCCAGGTGTGCATATTCTGCAAGACCCGACCCGGGTTGGACACCCCGGACATTCAGTTTCACTTCCAGCCTCTGAGCGCCGACAAGCCCGGGGTTAGAATGCACCCCTTTTCCGGCATTACCTTGTCCGTATGCCAGTTGCGGCCGCAAAGTCACGGCACGATATTCATCACCTCGCCGGACCCCCATGACCATCCGGCGATCGTCCCCAACTATCTCTCCGCCAGGCGCGATCAGCAAACGGCCGTTGCCGGAATGCGTATCGCCCGCGCCCTTGTTGAAACCAGGGCGCTGTCGCCGCTCATCGTTTGCGAAAAGGTTCCCGGGCGCCAGGTGCAGAGCGATGAAGCACTGCTGGACATGGCGCGCAATATTTCCCAGACGATCTATCACCCCACAAGCACGTGTAAAATGGGAAATGACGATCTGGCGGTCGTCGATGCGCGCCTGCGTGTTCATGGCGTCCGTAATTTGCGGGTGGCCGATGCCTCGATCATGCCGTCGATTGTCTCCGGCAATACCAATGCGCCGGCAATCATGATAGGTGAGAAAGCAAGCGATATGATTTTACGGGACAGCGTAGAAGAATCGTAGTATTGCCATTTGGGTTCCCCGATTCCGGCATTGCATCCCCTGACCGGTGCCTTGCATGCAAATGCTGGAATCGAACATCTCTAATGATCAGATGAATGACCCGATATGGCCTTTCTGGCGGCCATGGCCGCAAGGGATATCGCTTCAGATTTGCCCGTCCCGGAAACAGCCGGCTGAAAGATCGCATCTGAAAGTCTGTGGAGTATCTGCCCGGCGTCGCCTGGTCTTCTGGTTCAAGAAAGGAATGACACTATGAAAATGACTACCGAGGAAGCCTTTATCAAGGTTCTTCAAATGCACGGCATCGAGAACGCGTTCGGTATCATCGGATCGGCAATGATGCCGGTCTCCGACTTGTTTCCCCAGGCCGGGATTACGTTCTGGGATGTCGCCGATGAAAAAAACGGCGGCTACATGGCCGACGGCTATACCCGCACAACAGGCAGAATGGCGATGGCCATTGCGCAGAACGGACCCGGTGTGACCGGATTTGTAACGCCCATCAAGACCGCTTACTGGAACCATACGCCGCTGTTGCTGGTGACGCCCCAGGCGGCCAACAAGACGATCGGTCAGGGGGGCTTTCAGGAAGTCGAGCAAATGGCGCTGTTTAAGGATATGGTCTGCTATCAGGAGGAAGTCCGCGATGCCTCGCGCATCCCCGAAGTACTCAATCGCGTCATCCTCAAGGCCAAACGTCTTTCCGCACCGGCGCAGATCAATGTGCCGCGGGATTTCTGGACCCAGGTGATCGACGTTGAAATGCCGGTCATCGTTGATTTTGAATTGCCTGGCGGTGGCGCGGCGGCCATTGCCGAGGCGGCAAAGCTGTTGTCGGGCGCCCGCTTTCCGGTGATTTTAAACGGTGCGGGTGTGATCCTGTCGGGCGGCATTGAAAACTCAAGGGAACTGGCCGAACGGCTGGATGCGCCCGTGTGCTGCAACTATCAGCACAATGACGCTTTTCCCGGGTCTCATCCGCTTTTTGCCGGACCGCTCGGCTATAACGGCTCGAAGGCGGCGATGGAACTCATTGCCCTGGCGGATGTCGTCCTGGCGCTTGGCACGCGGTTGAACCCGTTTTCGACCCTGCCGGGATACGGGATCGATTACTGGCCAACGGATGCCAGGCTGATCCAGGTCGACATCAACCCGGACCGGATCGGTCTGACCAAGCCGGTAACGGTCGGCATTGTCGGCGATGCAAAGGCCGTGGCGGCACAGATCCTGGCGCAATTATCGGCCACCGCAGGGGACAGGGATCGGGCCGCGCGGCGCGACAGGATCGCCTTGACAAAATCGTCATGGGCGCAGGAACTGACATCGCTGGATCATGAAGATGATGATCCGGGTACGACGTGGAACGAGCGGGTACGCAAACGGCAGCCCGAGCATATGAGCCCGCGTATGGCGTGGCGCGCCATTCAGGCGGCGTTGCCGAGGGATGCGATCATCTCATCGGATATTGGCAATAATTGCGCCATAGGCAACGCCTATCCGACCTTTGAGGCGGGCAGGAAATATCTTTCACCGGGTCTTTTTGGCCCTTGCGGTTACGGGTTTCCGGCCATCATCGGGGCGAAAATCGGCGCGCCCGATACGCCAGTGGTCGGTTTTGCCGGCGATGGGGCGTTTGGCATTTCGATGAACGAGATGACGGCGTGTGGCCGCAGCGGCTGGCCGGCGATCACCATGATTATATTCCGCAACTATCAATGGGGGGCGGAAAAGCGCAACACCACGCTGTGGTACAACGATAATTTCGTCGGCACGGAGTTGAACCTCGATGTGTCTTACGCGAAGATTGCCGAGGCCTGCGGGCTTGGCGGGGTGAGGGTAACGACCATGGATGAATTGACGGCGGCACTGGAGGCGGCGGTGGAGGCGCAGATGAAAGCGGCCAGGACCACGTTTATTGAAGTGATTCTCAATCAGGAGCTTGGCGAGCCGTTTCGTCGCGATGCGATGAAGGCACCTGTCAAGGTGGCTGGCATCAAGCGTGAGGATATGCGTCAACAGCGGATCGCAGATGCCTGATTCGTTGAATGTGAAAAAGTCCCTCGGCTTCGCCCCGGTCCACTTTTTCCCATTCAACTTCTTCACGATCAACGGATTCACACGCAGAGCGTGGGACACATGGGTGTGTTGATTTTATTGACTTTTTTGTAATATCTGGTGCCCACTCCCGGACTCGAACCGGGACGCCTTATTAGGGCGAGGGATTTTAAGTCCCTTGCGTCTACCTGTTCCGCCAAGTGGGCCAATGCTACAATCCTTGATCGTGAAGAAAAGTACATCGAGCGGAGCGAAACACCTTTCTTCACGACCGACTTTTTTACATTCAACACAATCAGATACGCTGGGCCTCTCTATTAATACCAAGGGCCTTTGCGTTTGACTCTTTGCTTGGTTAAAAACCGTTGTCTTATCAACACGATACACAAGTCAGCGTGTACAACAAGCCAATACCGCTGGTATAAGACCAGCCCGCGCTCTATGGTTTTCAGCTTCTTATACCAAGGGGCTTCGCGTTTGACTCCTGAACCGGTTTAAAACCGTTGTCTTATCAGCACGATACACAAGTCAGAGTGTACAAAACGCCAATACCGCTGGTATTACCCGATCCGTGTGTGTAAGGAAAGCACATCTTCGGGCACCCACTTGTATATCCAGTCAAGGCGCCTGCGCAAGTGATCTTGACCGAGAAGTCCCAGTGCCCGATCGCGCACGCAGCTCCACGGGGCCCCCAAATGATAAATGCGTCCATTGCGCCTTGAGGCATGCCATACGGCAGCAACTCTCTTCCTGCGCGCAGCGTGATAGGCCGTCAACGCCTCCTCCCGGGGGCGCGAACTTTGTCGTCCACGTACTAAAAACAGGGTCAAAACAGCCGCATCCTCGATCGCCATTGCCGCCCCTTGCGCCATGAACGGACGCATGGCATGAGCGGCGTCACCAATGAGCGCCATACGCCCCCGCACCCAGGGATATTGGGGGGCATTTTCGCAAAGGGCAAATTTTGTCCAGGATGAAGCCGCGCTAATCAACGGACGCAGTGTGTCCGGGCAGCGATCAAAGGCTTGAAGCAGAGTCTCAACATCGCCTGCAAGCGACCATGTCTTGCTCGCCAAGTGCTGCTCGGTAACGGCCACCAGGTTTACACTTTGGTGCTTTCGCAAAGGATAAGCGACCAGATGAGCCCCGGGAACCAACCAAAGCCTGACGGACGCGTCCCTGCTACCGCCTTCTCCTGCGTTTTCTGACAAGGCGACGTATTTAAGGTATTCAGGCCAGGGCAGTTGTGCCCGCCAGGCGGTCATATGGGTGTTGATTGGCCCCGGATGACCGAACTGGTCAGTACGAATGGTGGAGCGCACCCCATCGGCACCAATGAGCACCTCTGCCCATATGGCACACGTTTTTTCCTCATGCGTGTAGGTCACCAGAATACCATTGACTTTCTCGTCGCAGGTCAGGATGTGCGCCCCGGATACCAGGATGGCCAGAGGCTCACCTGCAAGCGCATCCAACAACATCTGGTGCAGATCAGCACGATGGCATATATAGTAGGGTGATCCGGAGACGGCATCCCGGGCATTCAGTGCGATTTGGGATAACGTTCTTCCGCTTGTGCCCGCGTGGATACTTACGGTCGTGGCCAGGTCGCACCGGCGTGTCATTACAGAACCCAACCCCAGCCCCTCCAGCACACGGGTTGCGTTGGGTGATACCTGAATTCCGGCACCAATCTCGCTAAAGCGCGTGCTGCGCTCAAGCACAACGCATCCTATACCCTGGCGCGCAAGGGACAGGGCGCAGGTCAAACCCGCAATCCCGGCACCAATAATAACCGCAGGAAGGGAGGTCTCCACTATCAGCTCCGCACCCGTCGTTGCCCCTGGCGGTTCTTAAGCCCTTGACAACGCTGGATAAATCGAAAAAAAGCGATGATCAGATGGATAGCCCGGTATGGCCTTGCTGGCAGCAAGGGCACAACAGGTGTCACTTTCCGGTTTGCCTGCCCCGGGAACAACCTGCGGAAAGATCACATCTGGAGCGTGTCACGCAGGCGCCCCTCAGTCGGCGGCTGCAAAAACCGCTTGCGCAGGCTCCGCGGCATCATGGGCCAGCGACTCACGATATCGATAGTGAGTGGAACAATAAGGACAGACAATCTCATCCTCGCTGCCCATTTGCAAAAACACATGCGGGTGATCCAATGGCGGCAAGGCGCCGATGCATTTGAAGCTCTTGCAACCGATATGAATCGTCTCGACACCAATGGAATTATGAAAATGCGGGGTTGAATGCACAGACATGCTATTTAGCTTCTTTGATCAAGGACAATCTGTGTGAATCATGCCTTGAAACCGGCTTCCAGTAAAGCCCAATCATGGGGCAATCAATGCAAATGCCGGGGCATTTTATCTTCCAACCTCACCATTCCATTAAGACCTGGCACGCTCCAGTGCAATCACCGGCAGTTCGCAAAGGGTCCTACATATGTAAGGCCGCTCGTAATAGACCACTGCGGATCGGTCGCTAATCCCCAAAATTTCATGCTCTCGTTTGCCGCCGCATCAGATTTAACATAGAACACATACTCAGCCCCTGATATAATGTAAATGCATACTGCGTCTTGATACGTCAGGTTTTTCCACGTAGCATCATAGCCGACACCGTAGGTTCCGCCGCATTCCTTTTTCCCCGCTGCCTGCCTGTACACACAAACATACGCGAGAAATGCAGTTCCCGCGATATACTGAATCCGTACCGCTGTTGAGCCGCTCGACTCATCGTTCAGATTGTTTCCCTGATTGTCAGCATTTGCAGCAAAGATCATGCGCGGCCCTGTACCGCGTTCAACCGCGGCGCTTTTAGCCTGCCCCAACGGCCCTGCAAACATTTCCAGCTCCGATGCCGATGCCGATGCTGATGCTCCAACAAATAGGCCCAAACTCAAAACTGCGTCCAAAAGAAATTTCCCAAATAATACATCTCTTCCGATCATTCTCATACAAAAACATCTCCATATTCTCTATATTTGGCAACTCCCGGATTCGGCTGGTCAAACAATAACCAGCAGATTCAAAACCAACCTTCAAAAGAAGAATTCAGACCAAAACCTGTCCCGAAACCGGCTTCCAACACAAGCTCCACCGCCATGGTCGGCAGTGGAAGTTGACGCTCTGAAACATAAACCTCAATCGTTCCCAGAGACTCTCTATATGCAGCCAACTAAGCATAGTTATTTTTTTCGTTAAACTTATATTTGTAAAAGATTGTGGGTATTTTGAAATTTATTCAATGGCCTGAGGCCTGTTGAGTATCTGCACGCAGGAGGAAGCCGCCGGGTTCACATTTCAAGTGCCGCACCTTTGCTTTCGATTTCGTTTAGCATGACTTCTGCCGGTGTTTTGTACCCAAGGCACTTTCGCGGCGTGTTGTTGTACAGAATTGCTTCTATTAAGACCTGACACGCTCTAGTTCAAGACGCGGATTCGACCGTCGGTATAGGGTGCGAAGCTCTGACCATTCTTGCCAAGGTAGTCCGCCAAGACGTCCGTCAGCTGAGGACCGTAGTCATAAGCGTCGTCTGCATCGAGAAACATGGTGAAGCCATCACCGCCGCCGCGGATGTAGCTGTTCGTCGCAACACCGTATCTACGATCCAGCTCCAGGGGAGTGTCCCCCACCATCACGTCTGATACACGTTGCCCGGCTGGCGCCGACGGATTATAGCTGTAGCTCAGACCGGCCACCTGCAAAAATCGCCCTGCTGTATCCTCGACCTGGCTCACACCGTTTTCGAGCGCCGCCAGGATCCGATCACTGGTGGTTGTGAAGGTTGCAACCGTGTCCTGGAAGGGCAGCACGATCAATACCTCGCCCATGGTCACTTCCCCTTCATCGAAGCCGGCACGGATCCCGCCTCCATTCTGGATGGCAATGTCGATTCCCTGATCCTTCACCCGATCCAGCATGGCATCCGCCAGGGCGCTGCCCAAGGCACATTCCGCAACACGGCACCCCTCGTTGGACAATACAGCCGTCGTTTCGGCGACAACCTTTTGTCTGATCCTGTCAATCGGACCAGCAAGCTCTGTGATCCGCGCCGCGATGGCAGGGTCAGGTGTGACGGAAGCATCCAGAAGGATCGTATCACCTGAGGCGCTGGTGACGTTGCCCCCGGCGTCGAAAGAAAGTACCAGGTGCCCGACATATTTGCCGTATGCATAGGCTTGCACCACAGGCACGCCGTTCACGAACGTCGGGTAGGGTAGTGCGCCCTCAACCGTGTTGGACATCAGCGTATGGGTATGACCGCCAACAATTGCGTCGATGCCGGTGACGCTTTCTGCAATCTCACGGTCATGGTTCAGTCCAACATGGGTGAGGGCGATGATCATGTCGACACCTAGTGCGGTGAGCGTATCGACATCCGCCTGCAGCGCATCAACGGCGTCCTGGAAGATGATGTTTGGCCCCGGAGCCGACAGTTCCGCGGTGTCTGTCGCGACTGCGGACACAAGGCCGACCCGCTTGTCGCCTACTGTGAGAATAAGCGTGTCATTGATCTGCCTATCACCGAGAATATCGGATTGGCTCAGGTCGAGGTTGCCCGAAATCAGGGGCGCATCAAGGTTGTCCGCAAAATTCGCAAGAACCTGTGGGCCGTCATCAAATTCATGGTTTCCGACCGCCATGGCGTCAAAGCCGATCGTATTCATCATCTCGGCTGCCGCAGAACCTTTGTAAGTGGTATAAAACAGCGTTCCGAGGAACTGATCACCCGCGTCGAGCACCAGGACATTCTCGTCAGATAGCTCGACCCGCATCCGATCCAGAAACGTCTTGAGGCGTGCGGCACCGCCGAAACACTTGCCATTGGCGTCAGCTTCTGCCGAACAGGTTGAGTCAAAACGGTTAACCGGTTCGATCCTGCTATGTATGTCGTTGACATGCAGAATGTTGAGCGTGAAAGCGGCGTCCTGCGCGGCGGCGGCGCTTGCAGAAAGGGAAAGGGCTATCGTTGCAAATAACAGGTGTTTCATCGTGTCTCCCTGAGCAGAGTGCTCTCGTGACTCAGTGCGGCTCGCAGTGCTTGTGGCGGCCCGGATCCGGGCAAGGCCCCCGTGTTTGGGTGAAAGCCAAAGGTTTTCTTTTTGAATATTAACATGGCGTCGGTTGCTCGTACTGCTATAATCTGCCGTATTGACGATCAAATGAGCAATTGTGGTCAGGATGATGGATCGGTGCTTTTCGGGGAAGCCGGAGCAACGCGGTGCTGTGCGCGCCGCCTTGCGTCTGTTACATTCCAAACGCATCAGTGATCAGCGCATTGCCAACCTGCTCGCAACCTACCTCAATGCGGGGCGGATCCCGGAATATCCCAGGAGCACGACTCCAGCTGTATCGCGTGCCACCATTCAGCGGGTACGGGTGTGTGATGATCGCGCATTGCTTGGAATCCGCCCCATGACCATTGGCCTGCTGTACAACTTTCTTTGCCAATGCGGCGAGTTGAAGACGGATTTGTACGACGATACGGTGATCATTCGCTCATCACATCCGATGGCACCGTTGCTGGAGTCCCTTCAGCGGCATCTAAAGGCTCATGGCGGTCCGTTGTCCAACCAGTCTATGAGAAGTCTGGAAGGTACATTCCACCTTTACAGGAAAGCATGGACCTCACCGAACGCGCCAACCTACATTCGGTCGATCTTGAGTTTCAACTGGTCTGGGGACGCACTTTTCTACAAGGAGGAGCAGTCTTATTTCGACGATGTTGCGCAACTTCCAGTGAATGAGACGGATCACGGAGTCGTGCACCCGTTTGGGATGAATGTTGTGTTGATTGGCAAAGATTCGCAAAAGGATCTGCTAAAGTTTTTTTCCATCCACGATCTCACACCGTACCCCGATGGGCACCAGCAGGTCCATGCATTTACGGGCAATTTCATAGCTGTTTACAGCAAAGGCCCGCATCCGGGGTTTCGCGCCTACGCACTACGCGTTGATTCCGATGAGGCGTCTTGTGGTTTCCTGCACCAGGCGGAGGTTGATGAAATGGTGCTTCAGTGTCTGGTGTCTTAAACCGGTAGTTTAACCCCGGTTATGGCTTATGATCAGATAAATGGCTGGATCCGCCTTTGCACCGGAACGTCCGGCTCGATGAGAAGGAACCGATCAAGCATGAGAACAGTATCTTATCCTTAACCGGAGTTGGTTTAATTTTCAGCCTCCCGGGATTAGGTAAGTGCAGTAAAAATTAATGAAAAATAATTGATTGAGCAGGTATATATAATACCAGGGGACTTTGCGTTTGAGTCCTGACCCGGTTTACAACCGTTGTCTTGTCAGCACGATACTCAAGTCAGCGCGTGCAAAACGCCAATACCGCTGGTATTATCCCGTACTATGCAAGCACAAACACAAATCAGTTAAATTGGCGGTCTCCCATATGTCCGATGTTCAAATTTCCGCTACGGCAATTACACCTCGAAACATACAATTCTGGGGTGAGCAAAGGAACTTCTTCCCCCTTGTTGTCAAGGGGTTGCTTTTTGTACTTGTCACATTGGGCATTTACCGGTTCTGGTATTTAACGGATTTGCGTCGCTACTACTGGAATCATACGTCCCTAAACGGTAGTGCATTCGAATACACCGGCCGCGGGCTGGAACTGTTTATCGGTTTTCTCATTGCTCTTGCCATCTTTATACCCTTGCAGGTGCTCTATTTTATCGTCACCCTCAGCAGGGATCCGGTGTCGCTGGTTGTTGGCCTGACGCTCTATCTGCTTGTCTTGTCCCTGTTGATTTTCTACGCCACCTATCGCGCCCGCCGCTACCGGTTGACGCGTACGACATGGCAGGGCCTGCGCTTTCGCCAGACCGGGTCCGCCTGGGGCTACGCGTGGCGGGCTTTCGGCTGGCGAATTCTATCGGTGTTGAGCCTGGGATTGGTTTATCCGTGGATGACGATCGCCCTGGAACGCTATATGGCGACCCATACCTGGTATGGTGACATACGCGCATCGTTTGGCGCCACGCCGCGGTCGTTGTATCGTCCCTGTTTTTTTTACTGGAGTATTGTTTACCTGCCTTTTGTCGGGGCGCTGGTATATTTCTGTCTACAGCTTTATTCCGGCGCGTTTACTCTGAGCAACGTCCGCGAGGTCTGGCCGACGCCAACTGATAACCTTGCAGGAGAACTGGCAGCAGCGCATTTGAGCGGGACGATACTTATGGTGGCCTTAGGCTGGCTGATACTCGCCGGTATTCTGTTCCTGCCGTATATACAGGCCAGGGTGTTCAAAATCCTTGTCTCGGGTTATCAGTTTGGCGTGGCTGAGGTCACATCGCATCATCGGGCGCGCAGCGAATACGTCGTTTATGCCGTTTATATGTTGTTTTTGCTCGTTCCGGGTTCTGTTATGTTTGCGTTCGTGTATAAAACACTGGCGCTGAACGGCAGAATGACTGTTACTGCAATTGTCGTTCTCTATCTGGTGATGATCGTTTTCGTTGGGCTGTTGAACGAACTTGTGCTTAAATTCGGCTTATGGCAACGCCGCGTCAGTTCGATAACGGTGAGTAATCTCGATCAATTGCAGGCGGGGCGCAGGGAAACCGCGGAAGATAGCGCCCTCGGCGAGGGGCTGACGGATGCGTTTGATGTGGAATTCGGTTACTAGAGCGTGTCATTTCAACAGGGTGTCCCTGATAAACCCATCAGGTAAATGGCCCGGTATGGCCTTGCGGCTAGAGCGTGTCAGGTTTTAATAGAACCATTCTGACGGAGCGATTTTGCGACAAGATGGGCCTTAAGTCTCGCAGGATATAGTGGGGCTATTTTCAAGAGACTTAAGGCCCATATTGGTGCAAAAGCGCCCGTCCCTTCGGGTTTCCGATTGGCGGACGTCCACGCCCAAGCCGCTCTCGAGAGATGGATAAACATCGCTCTTCGATCGCCTTGAGCGTGGTCCGCCTCGCCAATCGGGAAACAGAATTGATTCTATTAAGACCTGACACGCTCTAACCATCTGCGGCAAGGACCGCAAGGGGGTAACGTCAGATTTGCCCGTCCCGGGAACAATCTGCTGAAAGATGACAACGAGAGGACTTCCCTCGACTGACACGTTTCTCGTTCGCGTTACTCGTTATTGCTGCCATATATTGCGCCATATAAAGGCACCCGTGAAATGCTCCCTTCTTGTGGAAACGCCACCTATTTCGACGGCCAGACGGCGCAGGCGCGCGCTGTTACGTTGCGCCTTGCGATGGCGGCGCTGGTCATGGAAGACGCCGACGGCGGCACTATCGAGACCCTGGCGCTCAAGACCCTGTTTCGCGTTCCCTATTCGGGCGATATCATGCGCATCGGCTCAAGTGATCTGGATCCGCTGGCGCGCATTGATGTTGCCGATCCATCCTTACAGCGGGCTATTCGCGATGTTTGTCCGCAGATAGACCAGTTGCCACGCACCGCCGCGCGCCAGCGCAGACGTGTTGTCGGCTGGAGTATCGCGGCGGTACTTGGCTTGATTGCCGTGACCGTCATTGGTCTGCCATTGCTGACCCGTGCCGTGGTGCCGCTTATTCCCGTTTCTGTGGAAAAGCAGATCGGGGCCTCGGTTGAAGTGCAGCTTCGGCAAATCATGGCATTGAACGTCGACGACAATTCATCGTGCTATGTGGGGCACGAAGACACGCCCGGCGGTCGCGCCCTGACAAAGCTTGTCCGGCGGATAAACGACGGCATCGATACAATAGCCGTTGAGCCGTCGGTTGATGTCTGGCCGGCGGCGTTTCCCAACGCCCTTGCGCTTCCTGGCGGGCGGGTTCTTTTGCTTGAGCCGCTCATTAAAGCGGCGGTTACGCCGGATGAACTGGCTGCTGTCATCGCCCATGAATTTGGTCATGTAGACGGCCGCGATACCATGCATACGGTTGTGCATGGTGCTGGTCTGGGGCTGGTTTTTGGGGTGCTTTTAGGGGATTTCAGTGGTGGCTGGATTGTCGCCGGCGCGGTCAAGTTCCTTCTTGAGAGCGGCTATTCGCGGGAAAAGGAAATTGCGGCCGACGATTATGCGGTCGATGTGATGAACCGGGTGGGTGGGGATGCCAGGGCCCTGGCAGCGATATTGCAAAGGCTGACCGGTGATGAGACGGATGTCGGGTCCGGGATGGAATACGCGCGATCCCATCCGATCACCAAAAAGCGCGTCGAGAGGATACTGGCGCGGGCCGGCACGAAGCCACCGGTTCCGATGCTGAGCGGTGAAGAATGGCGTGCCCTGCAGGCCATTTGCCGCTAGAGCCTTACAGTTTTTAAGTGAAGCAATTTTCGTTTCCCGATTGGCGAGGCGATACCCAGGCTCAAGGCGATCGAAGAGCGATGGCGACCCATCTCTCAAGAGCGGCCTGGGCATGGGCGTCCGCCAATCGGCAAACCCGAAGGGACGGGCGCTTTTGCTATAGATTTCAGGGCGATCAGCTTTATGGCGTTAGCTTTACCCCTGGCAAAATGGGTACAGCTAACGCCAGGCTGATCTAATATGGACCTTAAGTCTCTTGAAAATAGCCCCACTATGTCCTGCGAGACTTAAAGTTCGTCTTGTCGCAAAATCGCTCCGTCAGAATGATTCTGTTAAGACCTGTCACGCTCTAGGGGCGCCGTTGCAGGTTTTTGCGGATCGAGGCCAGACCATCGCCCAGCATCTGCCGTTCGCGCTCCGTTAGGCCGTGGGTGATGCGTTGTTCCAGATCGCCCAGCGTGCTTTCCAGCTCCCGCGCCGCGCGGCGCCCGGGTTCGAGCAGATGCACCCGGACTTCGCGCGAATCCGTGAATCCGCGCTCGCGTCTGACAAGCCCCTGGGCGCTCATACGGGAAACCATTTTTGTCAATGTGGGCGGACTGACACGCAGACCCGCCGCCAACTCCCCCATCAGTTGGCCATCGCGACGGGCCAGTTCCTGCAAAAGGGGCTCCTGTCCCGGGTAGAGTTTATGATCGCTCAGCGCCGAGGCGGTCTCGGTGCGCAGCGCGCGCGCTGTTTGGGTCAGGCGGCTGATAAGCAGGGGTTTCGCCATGGTGCGAGGTTCTGCGGATATTTTCAATTTTAAGTATGGTTCATCTAATAATATCGTCTAAAAGTTGTACAAACGTCACCAAAATCAGGGCGTACCGGGTTGAATTTTCAGAGCTGTTGACAAAACAAGCCAGCCTGGGGGCTGTAATCCTCACGCTCATTCAGTGTTTAAAGCAATTCTCCCGGTGCCAGGACAAATATGCCGGATGCGGTCGTAGTGGCTGCGATAACGGAAAATTGGCTTTTCTTGTCTTGTTGATGAGATTGAATATCTGCTCCGGATCATTGGCCTGACGCGAAACCAAGATCTCGGCATTGTCCGCCAGACTGATTAAACCGCGATCAAACATCCAGTGAACCGTTCCCGACAACGCCAGTCCATTGCGAACGGTGTCGGCACCATTATGCCTTATACCAAGGGGCTTCGCGTTTGACTCCTGACCCGGTTTAAAACCGTTGTCTTATCAGCACGATACACAAGTCAGCGTGTACAAAACGCCAATACCGCTGGTATTACCGGCTTGATATGTGCGGCTTCGACCTCCGCACGACCTCGTCCGTTGATCAATCTCAATCCGGTAATTGCGCAGCGATTTTCGTATGCCGCCAGTACATGTGTTCGGAAAACGCGACTTCGGTCGATCCGGCTGATCGTCTGCTCGATTCGGTTTCTCCCCTGGTCAACGATAAATGGTTCCTGATTTTCCGAAAATCCTGGTGGGTTCTCGAAAAGAGGCTCATCGTCGATGCGTGGCAACATCGTTGCATCGGCAGGAAACCCCGCATCCAGAATAGCAATAAAATCCTGATCTGACAGCGGACGAACAGCCCATTGTATCCGACCCTGGTAGAGCCTTTCAGTTTTTAAGTGAAGCAATTCTGTTTCTCGATTGGCGAGGTGACCCACGTTTGAGCCGATCGACATGCGATGTGGGCGCATCTCATGAGATCGGCTTGAGCGTGGGCGCCCGCCAATCGGAAACCCGAAGGGACGGGCGCTTTTGCACCAATATGAACCTTAAGTCTCTTGCAAATAGCCCCACTATATCCTGCGAGACTTAAGGTCCATATTGTCGCAAAATCGCTCCGTCAGAATGGTTCACTTAAGAACTGAAAGGCTCTAGGGAGCCGTCCGGTTTGGCGAGACCGGATTCGGGAAAACCGTCAGGTCCGCGCAATGGCACGAATTTCTCAAGCGGCAAGTATGAGCCGGGTTCGATAACCGCCAGAAACATATTATCTTTGGAAGGATCGGGAATGATGTCCTGCACCTTTGCGATCGCGGCATAGCCAACCCGTCCGCCATCGCGGCGCGGCTCGTAGTAGATTATCCAGTCGCCCAGACACGCTGATGCTCTTTTCAAATATCGTCCGGGAAACTGATACCGTTCTTCGGGAAAGTCGTCATAGACGGAATATGCGCGGTGAACAAAAATCCCTTTCGCCATGCCGATGTTATATCCGATATTGCGGGTTCATATCTCACCGGCCTTCAAGGGTGCGGTGAACTTTCTTGCCGTCGGCTACGCCTTCATTGCCGGAATGGTGCGCACATGCACATCGCGCTGCGGGAAGGGAATCTCGATGTTGTGGGTGCGCAGGGCCCGCCAGATTTTAAGATATACTTTCGAGGAGATATTACTGATGCCGTTATGGGGATCGGCGATCCAGAAGCGAACCTGAAGATCGATAGCCGAATCGCCAAAACCCTTGACATGGCAAACCGGCGCCGGGTTTTCCAACACCCGGTCGATCTGCGCCATGGAGTCAATGACAATGATAATCGCTTTTTCCAAATCCGTGTCGTAGCCGACGCCGATGGGCAGTTTGATTCGCACGCGCTGGTTGCTGTGTGTCCAGTTGGTCACCGGATTGGTGATGAAATCCTCATTGGGAATGAGGGTCTCGGTGCCATCGCGGGTGGAAACCGACGTATAGCGCGCGCCAAGTTTGTCAACCATGCCGTAAGTCGTGCCCGATACGGTCTGGATTTCAATTACATCACCGGGTTTGAGCGACTTGTCCATCAACAGGATAGTACCCGAGATAAAGTTGGAAATGATCTTTTGCAGGCCAAAGCCGATGCCAACCCCCAGCGCGCCGGTAAAGACGGCAAAGGTCGTCAGATCGACGCCGATACTGTCGAGGGCAAAAACGATGGCAAAGGCGATCAGCGCCCAATGGATAATCTTGCTCAACAGGGCGCGCATGGAAATATCAAGCCCGGGAGTGCGACCGATCTGGGCGCGTGCCAGCTTCGAGACCAGATTGGCCAGCCACAGGCAAAAGACCAGCAGGAAAATTCCCTGCATGACGCTTAGTACGGAAATCCTTCGCCCGCCCAAACTCAGGGCAAATCCATCGAGGGTCTGGGCGATGGGTGCCAGAAGGCCGAACACCCCAAGCGCCGCAATCGCCCAGGCAACGATGGTAAATGTTCTGGCCCAAAACGCGTTGTGGAAAAATGTGCTGACAAAACGAATAACCGTCCAGGCCAGAACAAGGATCGCCGCTGGCCGGATAATATAGATGGGATAGCCGTAGGCGCTCAGGCCGGCATAGGCGAGCCACACCAGCGCGGACAATAACAACGGCGCGGCGATCGCGTTAAGCCGTGCCTGGCGAATACTGTCGCCTGGTGAGGTGCCGTCCGTGCCGCGCGAGAACAATCGTGACACATCCGAGAACAGACGCCGAACCCGACCGCCCCCCAGCCTGGTGAGCAGAAAACACACAACAATAAAGGCGATCTGCACCAGCGATGGCGTCGAGATCAACAGGGTGCCGAGCGCACTGCCCGTATCCACCAGCCGTTCCAGCCATGCTTGAAATATCGTCTTGAACTCCAGCATCTTACGTTCCTGTTGCGCGGATGCGCTCTAACGCTTTACTTCCGTTCCCCAATGGCGCATTTATGCACGCCGGTACCTTTTCTGTCCACCACCTGTATGGGATTATACCACCGGCGGATGGGGACTGTTCCGGTATGATAAAATTTATCTCGGCAAGCAATCAAACGAGGTAGCGAAGGCCATGACCTTACTCGATATTATCGCCGTTCTGCTCACCTTATCAGCGATTTTCGGATTTTTAAACCACCAGTGGCTGCGGCTTCCCCATACCATCGGCCTTGTGGTTATCGCGCTGTTTGCATCGGCCGTGATTGTTCTCGCCGATGGCTTCTGGCCCGGTTTCGGCATCGGCGCGACGGTGCGCGGTGCCCTGTCCGAAATCGATTTCCACGAAGCGCTGATGAACGGCTTTTTGAGTGCCCTGTTGTTCGCCGGTGCGGTGCATGTGGATCTGTCGGAACTGGCGGCACGTAAATGGGCCATCAGTATCATGGCCACCCTGGGCGTTATAACCTCGACCTTCATTGTCGGCGGCTGTATGTGGTTTGTGGCACAAATGTTGGGGGTTCACCTGCCGTTTATCTGGTGGCTGGTGTTCGGTGCGCTGATTTCGCCTACCGATCCGGTGGCGGTGCTGGGCATTATGAAGACCGTGCATGTGCCGCCCCTGCTGCGTGCTAAAATAGCCGGCGAATCGCTCTTTAATGACGGTGTTGGCGTTGTCGTGTTTACCATCGTTCTTGCCATCGCTGTTGGCGGCCATGGCCATGGCAGCGATCCTGTCGGAGTATGGAGTATTGCCAGCCTGTTTATCGCCGAGGCCTTTGGCGGGGCGGCGCTGGGCCTTGGGGCGGGCTATCTGGCCTATCGCATGATGCGCGCCCTTGATGAGCACAATCTGGAGGTGCTGATTACGCTGGCGCTGGTTGCCGGAGCCTATGCGGCGGCGCTGCATTTGCATATTTCGGGGCCCATTGCGGTGGTTGTCGCCGGATTGTTGATTGGCAATCACGGCGCACGGTTTGCCATGAGCAGGAATACGCGCGATCATGTGTTTCAGTTCTGGGAGTTGACCGACGAGTTGCTGAATTCGGTTTTGTTTTTGCTCATCGGTCTGGAAATTCTCGTCATCGGGCATAGTGCGGACCGGTTTGGCGCGTTTAACATGCTGATCGTTCTGGCATTGATGAGTGTGCCGCTGGTGCTTGTCGCGCGCTGGGTGGCGGTGGCGCTTCCCATCGGTTTGCTGTCGTTGCGCGAGCGCTTTACCCAGGGGGCCATTGTTATACTGACCTGGGGAGGCCTGCGCGGCGGGATATCGGTGGCCCTGGCGCTCTCGCTGCCGAACAACGAGTACAAGCCGGTGGTCCTTGTGTGCACTTACGCGGTTGTAGTGTTTTCCATTGTCGTGCAGGGGCTGACCATGCGCCCTCTGGTCAAACGGGTTATCAAGGAGGTGCGCGAGGAGGACCCGACCGATTTGCTGGAGGAAAAGGGCGGGTAATTTTTTGGCGAATACGGATGTTGCATTCATTTCCGGGTTATGTTACATATGCCGAACAAACCATGAACATATACACCGAACGTATCGGGCACCACCAGACATTTACGAATAAACAATCAAGAGTAGACATTCAAAAGGAGATGGCACGATGAGTATGGCGCAAGGACACGGCTCGTTTTATTGGAATGAACTCATGGCCCGCGATGTGGAGCAGGCGAAGAAATTCTACGCAGACATCCTGGATTGGAACTATGAGGCGTTCGGTGAGCATGGAAATTACTGGGTCGTGATGGTGAACGGCAAGCCGGCCGGGGGTATTTTTGCCGCCGACGATGTTCTGCCGGCACAGGCGCCGGAGCATTGGATGGCCTATATTCACGTCGATGACATTGATGCACGCTTTGAGAAGGCCAGGGCTGCTGGCGCCACCATCGTTCGCGAACCCTTCGATATGCCCTCGGTGGGCCGCATCGGGATTTTGCAGGAGCCGGGAGGTGCTGTTATCGGCTGGATCACGCCGGCACAACAGGACTGAACGGGGATCGCGTATTCCCGCCGCGGTCATCGGAGGGAGCCATCGGGCCTGGCGTAACGCGTTTGACATTTGAGTGCCATTTTGAGTGCCGATTGCCGCCGGGTCGCCCCGGGGACTGATTTGTCCTTATTTTATTGGGAAACAGTACACCAAGGCGAAACCGAGGGACTTTTCACATTCAACCAGAGCGCCCGACGCTCTAAACGCATAAAGCTGATCGCCCTGAAATCCATGGCAAAATGCGAGGAAAGTACCGAATACCCATAATTCCAGTTAAACGCATTTTGCTATTGGGAAACCGTGAATGCTATTCCTGTACGCTTGCCGTATAATCCTATATTGGAGGGCAACAGGAATCCCAACCCGGGCCTTGTTGTCTCGAACAATCCACTGGAAAGGAAGTATCGCGGTTTTCCGTTATGGCAAAGGGTTTGCATAATCTCATCACCGATGTTCCCGGAATCCGCGTCGGTAACGCCCATGATGAGCGCGTTCGCTCCGGTGTGAGCGTCGTTTTGCCAACCGCGCCGTGTATTGCGGCCGTCGATATTCGCGGTGGCGCGCCGGGGACTCGTGAGACGGACTTGCTGGGTCTGGAACAGACGATCGAGCACATCCATGGAGTTGTCCTTGCCGGCGGTTCCGCTTTTGGCCTTGAGGCGGCAGCCGGTGTGCAGATGTGGCTGGCCGCCCGGGGGCGCGGGTTTTCCATCGGCGAGGCGTGCGTTCCCCTCGTGCCCGCCGCTATTCTGTTCGATTTGCTGAATGGTGGCGACAAGAACTGGGGAAAGACACCCCCCTATCGCACGTTGGGCGTTAAGGCGGCCAGGGCGGCGGCAAAACAATTTTCCATCGGAAGTGCCGGCGCCGGATATGGGGCCACGACGGCACGGCTGAAGGGTGGGCTTGGTTCCGCATCCGCGCAGGTGGCTGGCGGCTATCGGGTTGGCGCACTGGTTGCGGTGAACGCGGTAGGCTCGCCGACAGTCGGCGAGACGGCGCACTTTTGGGCCGCACCGTTTGAGTGTGATGGCGAATTTGGCGGCCTTGGGAGTCCGCCGCAATATTCCCCCTCGCATACGGAAATGCGCTTGAAAGGGTATCACGGCGCGCGCACTGGCACCAATACAACCATTGCCGTTGTTGCCACCGATGCGCTACTCGGCAAGGCGCAGAGCAAACGCCTTGCGGTGATGGCTCAGGACGGGTTGGCGCGGGCCATTTATCCGGCCCATACGCCCATGGACGGTGATGCGGTATTTGCCCTGGCGACCGGCAGGCAGCCCCTGGGCGACCCCGTTCAGGATCTGGTTGCCATTGGTTCCGGTGCGGCGAATTGCCTGGCGCGGGCTATTGCGCGCGGCGTATTTTCTGCGGCGGAACTGCCGGGCGATGTTCTTCCCGCATATAGCGTGCGGTTCACTCGCGCATAATCAGGTAAATGGCCCCCTGTACCCGATGGGTTTATCAGGGACAACCTGTTGAAACTACACACCTGGGGCGGCCCGGCGGACTGATTTGGCATTCATACTGATCGATCATGACCGTTGGTCATGATCGGAAATCGCAAGGTATATACCGGCGGTATCGGCGTTTGTACGCGCTGACTTGTGTATCCTGCTGAAAAGACAACGGTTTAATCTGCGTCAGGAGTCAAACGCAAGTCCCTTGGTATGACGCGCAAATGCGCCAAAACCGTGCAATAATACTAACGGTCATAAAGAATGACCGTTATCGTTCAAACGCCACTAAGGCTTACGCGCCATAAGGCGCGGCGGCCAGTCGGCCTTGCCAACGGCTTTATGAGTCAACCATAAGAGCCGTTGGTATAAGCCCAGGCGAAAACAAAGCGCCGCGCCTTCCTAATCGTTGTTTTATCATTGTTTTAAATGAAGAAAAGTACATGGAGCGGTGCGAAGCACGTTTCTTCACGATCAACCGGCGCGTTGACCCGAACCATTTTATCTCTGCCGGGGCATGGGGCGTTCGCTGGCTATTTGCTTGTTCAGCGAGGCTTCGCGCCAGATCACATTCAGCCCGGCAACCAGTATCAAAAAGACTCCCGTCCAGGTCCAGGGATCAGGCCATTCATCAAATATCACGATGCCCCAGATTATCGCCAGGATCAGGGCAAAATACTCGAATGGCGCGATTATGGCCGCCTCGCACTTGCTGTAGGCGTGGGTAATAAAGTAGGCGCCCAGACCGGCCGCAAGGCCCACACCGATCATGATAAACCAGTCGCCGCGGGCCGGTAGCGTCCATGCCCGGGCAAGAAATTCAATGGACGGGTGCGAATTGCCGGCAAATCGTCCATCGCCCGCAACCAGCCCGATCAGCCCGCTGGCGATCAGGAACGTCAAAAGCGTATAGAATGTCATGGTGGACGCGCTTTCGGTTGCGGCCATGGAGCGGGTCAGCATATGCAGTGTGGCGTAGAAAACAGCGGCGCTGACCGGCAGCAGAGCGGCCCATTGAAAGGCATCCGTGCCCGGCCGCATGATCATCAGCGCCCCCGACAAGCCGACAATGACGGCGCTCCAGCGATGTACGCCAACGTTTTCCGATAAAAACACGATCGAGAAAACGGTAATCACCAGGGGCGCAATGAAAAAGATTGCGGTTACCTCCGATAAGGGCAAAACCGGCAGCGCCATAAAGAAAACCATATTGGCGCCGACAACACTTAACCCTCTTAGAATATGCATTACCGGCCGGGTGGTTTTCAGTATCGCCGGGCCGCCTTCCAGGGGAATCAGGATCAGCAGCGTAATGGCCATGGCGACCAGGGTTCTGATGAATACAATCTGATGCAGCGCATACTCGCCGGACAAATACTTGATGCCGACGTCATTGAGCGTGAAGGCAAACATCGAAAGCAGTGCGAACGTGATACCGAGCGACTTTGTGGAACCGGATAAAGTTATTTTCCCCCGCGAACGCCGATTATATGGAACCCTGACGGCTGTTTTCCTGCTGGACATTTGTAAACCGCTCGCAAGTGGGACAGTGAACTGGTGGTGGTCTCGCTTTCCTGTCGGGACATCATCCGCGCGTATCGTATCTGCAATAGCCGATTTTGACGCGTGGGAAACGCGGCAGTATACCCGACATCGGCTATTCGGGCAATCGAATTGCGATCCCGTATTGGCGCCAGAATTATCCATGTTTGCAAAACAGACGGCCCTTGAGCGCCTCAAAGCAATACGCGCGAAGCAGAAGATCTCTCAAAATTCTTGTGAAACAGGAAGAACAGGCATACAATTCGCAGCAAGTGGCAAAGTCGCAAGACGGATTGCAAAAGTCCGGGAGGAGAACCTGTCCTGATCCGAAAGACTGAAAAAGGATGCCGCCTGCGCGTTCAAGGGTGCGGCATTCAGGTAGTCGGCACACCGCCACGAGCGCCCGGCGCCTGTTCTGCAAACAAGGCGCTTGCCGATAACCATAAGCAATATCAAAAGGGAGGACACCATGACGTCGAAGCAAAAGTACGATCTAACACGCCGGGCGCTTTTGGCTGGCACGGGGGCCCTCGGCGCCGCCAGCTTGGCGTATCCGCATATGGCACTGAGCGCCGATGGCACCGTGCTCACCGTCAGGTCTTATAGCGATCTGCAGATACTCGATCCGGCGTTTCGTCTGTCGGCGCCCGAAGGCGACATCATGCGTGCCATATATGCCGGCCTTGTTGTCAGCACGCCCGGAGACGCGTGGGGCTGGGCGCCCTATGCCGTCGAGACCATCAATCAGCTTGACGCCACAACCATCGCCTTCAAACTGCGCGATAAAATCGGCTTTACCGACGGGTTCGGCCAGATGACGGCGGAGGATGTCAAATTCTCCATTGAGCGCGTTGCCGATGCGGCGAACAAAAGCCCCTATGCCGGCGACTGGGCGTCGCTCAGGGAAGTGGAGGTCAAGGACACCCTTTCGGGGTTAATTCATCTCAAGGAGGCCTTTGCGCCCTTATGGAACTCCACGTTGCCGACGACGACCTGTTCGGTTCTCTCAAAGGCGGCCGTTGAGCAGGCCGGCGGCAAACTCGGCAGCGAGCCGGTGGCGCAGTCGGGCCAGTATATTCTGAGTGAATGGGTACCCAAGCAGCGCACGGTGCTAAAGCGCAATCCGGACTGGGCCTACGAACCGGGCGGGTTTGACGAGATTCATATCCTGCCGATCGAAAACCCTTCCACCGCCGAACTCGGCTTTGAGGCGGGAGATATCGATCACACCTGGACGGCGGTATCGTCGATACAGCGGCTGAAAGAAAAGCCGCCAGCGGGCGGCGTTGTGCTGGAAAAACCCTCGCTGGCCTATGTCTGGCTCGGCCTCAACAAGGATGTGGCGCCCTTCGACAATGCCAACATCCGTCGCGCGGTGCAATATGCCATCGACAGGGAACTGGTGGTGGATGCGGCCTATTTCGGCGCCGCCTCCACGTCCACGGGCATTATTGCGCCGGGCCTGCCGGGGCATCGCGCCGCTAATCTTTATACCTACGATCCGGACAAGGCGCGCGCGCTTCTGGCACAGGAGGGGGTGAGCAATCTTGAGGTCACACTGGATATTCTGAACCAGTCGGAGCGTCTGACGGCGGCCCAGGTCATTCAGGCCAATCTGGCGGACGTGGGTATCCAGTGCGAGATCAAGCAAAATGACAGTGGCACATTCTGGACGCTTGGCTCGAAGGAAGGCAACTACTGGAACAGATTGCAACTGGTGCTGAGCCGGTTCTCGATGGAGCCGGACCCGTCATGGGCGACGGCGTGGTTTGTGCCTGAGCAGATCGGCGTATGGAACTGGGAGCGGTTCGACAGCGCCGAATTCGAGAAGCTTCACGCGCAAGGGCTGACGGAACTGGATCCGCAAAAGCGCGATACGATCTACAAGCGTATGCAGGACGTGATGGAGGAATCGGGCTGTTATGTATTCCTTACACACGAGGTCACGGGCATTTTGCATCGCGATACGCTCGTGCCGGGCTTAAAGCCCAATGGCGAGCCCCTGTTTGCCGACTTTAAGCCGGTCTGAGCCGGCCGGCGCATGGCGGCCGGTACGTATTTGCAGGGAGATGGGGATATTTTTGCATATACGATAAAGCGTCTGGGACTTGCCTTCGTGATCGTCTCGGTGGCGATGTTCCTGTTGTTCGCGATGATTTATGTCATACCCGGTGATCCGGCCTCGGTGGCGCTGGGGCCGCGGGCAACCCAGGAGATGAAAGAGGCACTGCGCGCGCGCATGGGCCTGGATCAGCCGGTCTGGGTGCAGTTCTGGAACTTCTTTACCGGCGCCTGGACGGGAAATCTCGGCACCGAGGTATTGTCGACCCGCCCGGTTCTAACGGTGGTCATGGAACAGCTCCCCTTCACCCTGGCGCTGATCGCCGGCGGCATCAGCTGGTCGGTAGCCCTGGGCATTCCCCTGGGCTGCTGGGCGGCGGTCAAGCGTGGCAGCCTGGCCGATCGTATTGTGGGCGTTCTATCGGTCGCCGTGATCGCCGTGCCGTCCTTTGTAATCGCCATCTATGCCCTTTTGATCTTCTCCGTCACCTTGCAATGGCTCCCCGCCATCGGCGCTGGCGAGCCAGGACAGATCGGCGATCAACTTGTCCATCTGATCCTGCCCTCCCTTGCCGTCGGACTGGGCTGGGTCGGCTATATCGCGCGCATGGTCCGTGCCTCGATGCTTGAGGTACTGGAGGCCAGCCATATTCGCACTGCGCGCGCCTTTGGTCTGCCGGAAAGCATGATCACCTACCGCTACGCATTGTCCATCGCCATCCTTCCGACGGTTACCCTATTGGGTGTGGGCATTGGCCAAATGCTGTCATCGGCTGTTTTTGCCGAGATTGTCTTTGCCCGACCCGGCATCGGCAAGCTGGTGTATGACGCCATTCTGACACGCAACTTCCCTGTAGTAACAGGTGCGGTGCTGGTGACCACCGTACTGTTTGTTCTCCTCAACCTGATCGCTGATCTTATTGTCGGAGCCCTGGACCCCCGTGTCAGAAGCACGCTTTAGCGCCTTTGGCGGTTTTCACGATATCTGGCGTCCGATGCGCCGGCTGATGCGCGAGCCCCTGGGGGTTCTTGGCGTATCTCTGGTGTTTGTGGTGCTCTTCGGGGCGGTATTTGCCGATGTGTTGACGGGCTATGATCCAACGCGCATTTCTCCGCGCGACAGGTTCCTCGCGCCGACCGGAGCGCATCTTCTTGGCACCGATCAACTGGGACGCGATCTGTTTTCACGGGTTCTCCATGGCGGCCGCATTGCGCTTTATGTAGCGCTGGTCTCGACCGCCGTCTCGCTGGTTATCGGCATTGCGCTGGGCCTGATCGCCGGATACGGGCCACGCTGGCTCGATAATCTGATGATCCTGTTATTCGACGCCCTCAAGAGCTTTCCGACGGTAATGCTGGCGCTCTCGCTGGTGACCCTGATCGGCCCTTCGCTGACGGCGGTAATGCTCGTGGTGGTGCTTGTCACGGTGCCCGGTTATGCGCGGATTATCCGCACCCAGACGATTGCGCTGAAATCTTCTGAATTCGTAAACGCAGCACAGAGTATGGGAGCATCGAGCACGCGAATCCTGCGCGTACACGTATTGCCCAATGTGATCGGGCCGCTTGTAATCCTGGCTTCCATGGACATTCCCGTGGTTATTGCCATTGAGGCGGGGATGAGTTTTCTCGGTCTTGGCGTGCGCCCGCCGACGCCCAGCTGGGGGGCGATCCTCAACGACGGTTTTGCCGGTATTCGCGATACCGCGTGGATCGCTGTCGCGGGCGGTCTGCCGATCGTTGTTACAACGCTGGGCTTTACATTTCTCGGCGAGACGCTGCGCGATGTGTTCGATCCGCGACTGAAGGGGCGCTGATGGTAACGTTATCGATACGCGATCTGCAGGTCTGGTTTTCGACTCAGGAGGGGCCTTTACACGCGCTCAAGAACGTCAGTTTCGATGTGCCCGCGCGCCGCATCGTGGGCGTTGTGGGCGAATCGGGCTGCGGCAAGTCCACGCTGATCAACGCCATCCTCGGGCTCCTGGCGGACAACGGCTGGATCGAGAGTGGCTCAATCGTGTTTCGCGGTGAGAGCGAGTTGACCGCATTGGCGGACGACAAGATGCGCGCCTTGCGCGGGCCGCAGATTTCAACCGTGTTTCAGGATCCCATGGGCGCCCTTAATCCGGTCCTGTCGGTCGGCCGCCAGATGTGCAATATCCAGTACCGGTCCCGCCTTTCAAGGGCAGACAAGATGGCGCGGGCGCTGCAAATGTTGCAACTTGTGCAGATCCCCGACGCCCGGGCAGCGCTGGAGCGCTATCCGCATCAGTTTTCGGGAGGCATGAAACAGCGGATCGCCATAGCCATGGCATTGATGATGGAGCCGGCATTGTTGATCGCCGACGAGCCGACCACAGCGCTGGACGCCACACTGGAGGTAACAACCATCGCATTGCTGAAAGCCCTGCAGGAGAAGATCGGTTGTTCGGTTCTCTTTATTTCGCATCATCTGGGAGTCATCGCCGAGTTATGCGATGAGGTGGTGGTCATGTATGCGGGAGAAGTCGTGGAGCGGGGCACGACGCGGGCGGTCTTCAATGATCCGCGCCATCCCTATACGGCGCGGCTTCTGCAATGCGATCCGGCGCGGCAGGGGATGCGCACCCGCAATCTGCCGACTATTCCGGGAGAGATACCGGACTTGCACGCTCGCCCTCACGGCTGCGTTTTCGCCGCACGCTGTCACCGAAAACACAATGCCTGCGATGCATCGCCTCCGATACACCATACCGGCGGCCGCCATTTCGCCCGGTGCTTTCTGGCTGATGTGCCTGAAACCGCGAGTATTTCGCCATGAAAGGCGCTCCCATCCTGACAGTTGATGATATGGAAGTTGCATTTTCCGTGGGCAGATTCGGCCGCCGCGATACGATCCTGGGCGTGGCCGGGGTAAGCTTTGAGGTGCATCGGGGCGAGACCTTCGCGCTGGTAGGCGAGAGCGGCTCGGGCAAAACGACCCTGGCGCGCGCAGTAAACGGATTGCAGGCGATCTCCGCCGGGGCAATCACCTTTGAGGGAACGCGCATCGATACCCTGGACAGGCGCGCCATGAAGCCGGTACGCAAACGCATGGCGATGATGTTTCAGGACCCGATCGGATCCCTGAGCCCGCGCATGACGGCTGGCGATCTGGTAACCGAACCGTTTCGCATCCACGGCGCCAACGGCCGCGATCTGAAAAAGGAGACCCGGCGGCTGTTGTCTCTTGTGGGTTTGCCGGCGGCGTTTGCCGATCGCTACCCCCATCAGTTGTCGGGGGGGCAGGCGCGGCGTGTCGGTGTGGCGCGCGCCATCGCGCTCGATCCGGCGCTGGTGATCGCCGATGAACCGACGGCAGGGCTCGATGTGTCGGTTCAGGGCGAGGTGTTGAACCTTCTCAACGATCTGCGCGAGCGACTGGGGCTGGCGATGATCATCATCACCCACAATCTGCATGTGGTACACCATGTGGCCGATCGCACCGCGGTGATGTACCTGGGCCGCTTTGTCGAATCCGGCGAAACGCAGGCTGTATTCGGCGCGCCGGCGCATCCCTATACCGCGGCACTGCTGTCGGCCAATCCGGAGCCTGATCCGGACAAGGCACGTGAGCGGATTTCCCTGCCCGCCGAGGTGCCCTCCCTGCTGGCGCGGCCGAAGGGGTGCGAATTTCACACCCGCTGCCCCTGGGTGCAGGCGCGCTGCACCCGGCAGGCCCCGCAACCGAGCCACCATGGAGAGCGCATCATAAGTTGTCATTCCCCACTCGCACCCGGGGCAAGGCCGCCTGGACAGGAGGAAAAATCCTCATGAGCACAGCAAGCGAAATGAGCATTATCGAAACCGTCTGGATCCCCATGCCCGATGGCGCCCGCCTCGCCGCCCGGCTGTGGCTTCCGCCGGGGGCGGAAACCACCCCCGTACCGGCGGTTCTGGAATACATCCCCTATCGCCGCCGCGATCGCACGCGCCTGCGCGATGAGAGCATGCATCCCCGTCTGGCGGCAGCCGGATATGCGGCAATCCGCGTGGATATGCGCGGCAGCGGAGATTCCGATGGGGTGATGGCAGACGAATATACGCACCAGGAAACCCGGGACGGGGTCGATGTCATCGCCTGGATCGCCGAACAGATCTGGTGCAACGGCAATGTGGGTATGTTCGGCAAGTCGTGGGGGGCTTATACGTCATTTCAGGTGGCGGCGCGCCGTCCGCCGGCGTTAAAGGCCATTGCGCCGGTCATGGGAACCGACGATCGCTGGCTTGAGGACATTCATTTCTACGGTGGCGTTCTGGCGAATGATAATTTCTGGTGGGGCTCGATCATGCAGCTTTACAACGCCATGCCGCCGGACCCGGAAATCGTTGGCGCAGCGCGTTGGCGTTCAATGTGGAAAGCGCGTCTTGAAGCAATGCGTTTCTGGCCGGCCCTATGGCTGGAGCATCAAACCCGTGACGCAATGTGGCGACGCGGCTCCATATCGGAAAACTACGACGATGTTGAAGTCCCGGTTTATTTTTTCGGTGGTTGGGCTGATTTGTTCCGTGATACACCGTTCAGGATAGCCGCGCGCCTCAAGCCGGGCCAGGTAAAAATACTGATGGGCCCGTGGGCGCATCTGTATCCTCACGAGGGAGTCCCCGGGCCGCGCATCGACTTTGTGGCGCAGATGATCCGGTTTTGGGATCACTGGCTTAAAGGTAACGATACGGGGCTGATGAACGAACCCGCCTTTCGCTTTTGGCTGCAGGACAGTGTGCGGCCCGCCGGCAGCTACAGCCAACGTCCCGGCCGATGGATCGAGGAACGCACCTGGCCATCGCCCAATGTCTCGTATCGCGCGCTTTGGTTAAACAACGGCACTCTCGATGATACGGCCGAGCCGGCCGGCGAATGCCTTCATATCTGCTCGCCGCAGACTTTCGGCTCGGCGGGCGGCGACATGTGCTCTTTTGCCATCGCCGGTGACATGCCCGTCGATTGCCGGATCGATGCCGCCGGGGCGTTGTCGTTTCGCACACGCCCGCTGGAAGCACCTCTCGACATACTGGGCCAGCCGCAAATCGCCTTGAAACTAACCGCCGATCGGCCCCAGGGTTTCGTGAGCGCCCTTTTGATCGACGAGGCCCCCGATGGTGCCCAGACACTTATCAGCCGGGGATTTTGCAACCTGATGCACCGTCGCGACGACACCCATCCTGCGCCGGTAATCCCCGGCGAGGAGATGGCGGTAACCGTTCCCCTTCATGGTATCGGCTACCGGATCACGGAAGGGCGCCGTCTCGTTGTACAGATCGGCTCGGCCTATTGGCCTGTTTTGTGGCCTGCACCGCAGCCAGTGACCCTTTCGATGCGACCGGGTACGTGCGCTCTGCGCCTTCCCGTGCGAAACGAAACGCCGGATGCGCCCGCGCCCTGTCCGTTGCCTGAACCCGAGCGCGCCGAAATACCCCCTGCAGCGACACCACTGCGCCCGGGCCGGCTGGAGCGTAGTATCGCGCATGACTTGACGAGCGGCGTTCACTCGGCGCGTGTTTTTATCGACGGCGGCGTCTTCGGGCCGGTCGGCCGCGTGCGGCTCAACGATACGGGTACCGGGATAGGCGATATATCGGAGCGCGTTTACGCCATTCACCCCGATGATCCCTTGTCGGCGAAAGCGACAATGGAGCAGGACAGCCTGTTCGAGCGCGGCGACTGGCGGGTGCGCATCAAGACCTTCTCGCAGATGCGCGCAACGAAGAAGGATTTCGTTTTAAAGGCGGAGGTACAATGCTGGGACGGCGATACGCTGTTTCACGAGGTCACCTGGGACCATCGGATCCCGCGCAACGGCACATGAGGCAACAACATGGACGCGATCGGCATTCGTGACGCATTTGCGCGTAAAGTCCGCGAAATCGAAAACACCTGGATCCCGATGCCCGACGGCACGCGCCTGGCTGCCCGCATTTGGCTGCCGGACGATGCATGGGACGATCCGGTGCCGGCAATCCTGGAATATCTGCCCTATCGCAAACGCGACGGCACGGCAGCGCGCGATCAGCTGACACATCCCTATTTTGCCGGTCATGGTTATGCCGGGGTGCGTGTCGATATGCGCGGCACCGGGGATAGCGAGGGTGTGTGTCCGGGGGAATATCTGTTGCAGGAGCAGGACGATTGCCTTGCCGTTATCGACTGGCTGGCGGCGCAACCATGGTGCAGCGGCAAAGTCGGCATGATCGGCATTTCCTGGGGCGGATTCAACGGATTACAGGTGGCGGCGCGCGGGCCACAGGCGCTTGGCGCGGTTATCTCGTTGTGCTCGACGGACGATCGCTACGCCGATGACATTCACTTCATGGGCGGCGCCATGCTGACCGACAAGCTGGCGTGGGGCGCGACCGCCTTCGCTATTGCCAATACGCCTCCCGATCCGGCGATCGTGGGCGACAAATGGCGCGAAATGTGGCAAATGCGTCTGGAGCATAACGGTCTTTGGATGCTGGATTGGTTCCGCCACCAAAGGCGCGACGAATTCTACGCCCACGGTTCGGTCTGCGAAAATCCGGCCGCCATCAAGGTGCCGGTCTACGCCGTCGGCGGCTGGGTGGACGGCTACACGAATGCCATTTTCCGGCTTCTGGAAAACCTTCCCGGGCCGCGCAAGGGGCTGATCGGTCCCTGGGCGCACAAGTATCCGCATTTCGCCCTGCCGGGACCGCGTATCGGATTTTTGCAGGAATGCCTGCGCTGGTGGGATCAACACCTTAAGGGAATAGAAACCGGAATCATGGACGAGCCGATGCTTCGCGCCTGGATGCAGGAGCCGGCGCCGCCCGATCCGTTTCCGCGTGAGCGTACCGGCCGATGGGTGGCCGAAACCGGCTGGCATACCAAGACACGCCCCGTCCGTCATCTTTATCTGAACCCTGGCGCGCTGGCGGCGACGCCTTTTTCGCCTGCGGCACCCGTTCGCCTCTCCTCGCCACAGACGGCAGGACATACGGCACCGAGTTGGTGCGCTTACGGGCTGGAATCGGACTATGCGCTTGATCAGAACGGCGAGAGCGGGCTCATGACGTTCTTTGAAACCGAACCTCTTGACGAAGACCTGGAGTTGCTGGGCTTTCCCGAACTTTCTGCGATGATCACGTGCGATGCTCCCCAGGCCAATCTCGCCGCGGTACTATCGCTTGTGGACGAGGCCGGTCGGGCCAGCCTGATCAGCTTTGGCATCCTGAACCTGACCCATCGCAGCAGTCATGACGCGCCTCAGAGCCTGGTTATCGGTGAGCCGGTTCAGATAAACTGTCAGTTGAACGCCTGCGGACAACGTGTGGCCAGGGGACAGCGCCTGCGCCTGGCCCTTTCCACCGCCTATTGGCCGATTATCTGGCCGTCGCAAACCGCCGCGCGGATCGAGATTGCTGCAGGTACAGCAAGGCTGGCGCTGCCGGTTCGTACGCGCCGTGCCGAAGACAACGCCCTGGCCGATTTCGAACCTCCGGAAGGGGCCGCGCCGTTGCGCACCAGGGAGATCTCGCCTGGCAGCTATCATCGGCGGCGCACCATTGATTACGCCAGCGCCATGGAGACCTACGAGCGCTTTAGCGACAGCGGCGCGGTGGAGCATCTGCATACGGGGCTGTGCATTCGCGACATCAACCGCGATGCGTTTCACATCCACCCGCACAAGCCGAATTCCGCCCGTGGCGAATGCAGTTGGACCAAAACCTATGAGCGGGGCAACTGGCACGCGCAAGTGGACGTGCGCGTTGCAGTGCAGGCGTTGGGCGATGTGTGGCGAATATCGGCAACGCTCGTGGCGCGCGATGGCGACGGAATCGTGGCGCAGCGCGAATGGAACGAGGATATCCGGCGCGATCTGGTATAACAGACTACCCTATCGCCATGTTGTCATATTGCTGTTCCAATCAGGGACTTTCCTCAATGACAACGATCGCAGGTACGATATGATTCGCATCGCAATCGCCGGGTTCCAGCACGAGACAAACAGTTTCGGTCCCGGACGCGCCGATCTTGCCGCTTTCGAAATGGCCGATTCATGGCCCGGTCTGCTGCGCGGCGCGGACGTAGTCACGGGCACGCGCGGCATGAATATTCCCATCGCCGGTTTTGCCGCGGCGGCTGCCCGACACGCGCGTGTGGAGTGTATTCCTGTCCTGTGGTGCGCCGCCGAGCCATGCGGTCCGGTCACCGATCGTGCTTTCGATACCCTATCGGCGCAAATTCTGGAGGGTTTGCGCTGCGCCACCAACATCGACGGCCTCTATCTCGATCTGCACGGCGCAATGATCACCGAAAGCGCCGATGACGGCGAAGGGGAGTTGTTGGCACGTATTCGCAACCTGATCGGCCATAAGACGCCCATTGCCATCAGCCTTGATCTGCATGCCAATGTCACGGCACAAATGGTGGAGTTGGCGGATTCGCTGAGCATATTTCGCACCTATCCTCATCTGGATATGGCGCACACCGGCGCGCGCGCCTTTGAGGCTCTCATGCGTCTGATTGACGGCACGCGGCTGGCGCGGGCATTTCAGCAGATACCTTTTCTTATTCCGCTTCACGCGCAGCACACTTTTGCGGATCCGGCGCGCGCGCTATACCGGAGTCTCGACTCGCACACGACGAAAGCAGGGGCGCATGTGGAGATGGCCTTCGGCTTTACCAGCGCCGATATGGCCGATACCGGACCATCGATCGTCGCCGCCGCGCCCTCGCAAGAGGAGGCGGAGCGCCTCGCTTCTTATGTTGCCGCGCAGGTTCTCAACGCCGAGAGCCGTTTCGATTGCACGCTCTACGATCCCGATGAGGCCATTGCAAAGGCGGTCGCGATGGGCGCCGATCGCCCTGTTATACTCGCCGATGTGCAGGATAACTCCGGCGCCGGTGCCTCTTCCGATACCACCGGATTGTTAGCGGCACTGATCGCGCAAGAAGCCCAAGGGGTATTGCTGGGCTTGATGCACGATCCTCAGATCGCCGCCAGGGCGCACCGGATGGGCGTCGGCGCCATTTTCGATGCTGCCCTTGGCGGCAGGCATGGTCCCGCCGGCGTGGCGCCGTACCACGGCCGGTTTAAAGTGGAGGCGCTTCATGACGGGCGCGTTGCCTATACCGGCGAAATGTACGCGGGCGGCGTTGCCACTCTGGGGCCTACCGCGGCGTTGCGGGTGCTGGGATCGGCGGCCGATGTGCAGGTCGTGGTATCAAGTGTGCGCACGCAATGCCTCGATCGGGCGCATTTTACCCATCTGGGGCTTGAACCGGAGAAGGCGCGCCTGCTGTGCGTCAAGAGCACGGCCCATTTTCGCGCCGATTTCGAACCCATTGCGGCGGCTGTTCTTTGTGTTGCGGCGCCGGGGGCCTCCTCATGCCGCCCGGAGACCATCGCCTATACCAGGCTGCGCGCCGGCGTGCGGCTTATACCAGCGGTATTGGCTTGTTGTACACGCTGACTTGTGTATCGTGTTGATAAGACAACGGTTTTTAACCAAGCAAAGAGTCAAACGCAAAGGCCCTTGGTATTAGAGCCTTTCACTTAAGAACTGAAAGGCTCCAGATGTGATCTTTCAACAGGATGTTCCCGGGACGGGCAAATCTGGCGTTACCCGTCTTGCGGCCCTTGCCGTAGATGGCCAGCCGCAAGGCCATACCGGGCCATTTACCTAATCATCGCTTTTTTTCGATTTATCCAGCGTTGTCAAGGGTTTAATACCAGCGGTATTGGCGTTTTGTACACTCTGACTTGTGTATCGTGCTGATAAGACAACGGTTTTTATCCAAGCAAAGAGTCAAACGCAAAGGCCCTTGGTATTATCCAGCTTTGTCAAGGGTTTAAGAACCGCCAGGGGCGGCGCGAAGCGCCCTTGACAACGCTGGATAAATCGAACACCTCTAATGATCAGGTGAATGGCCCCCTGTACCCGATGGGTTTATCAGGGACACCCTGTTGAAATTACACATCTAGAGCGTGTCAGGTCTTAATAGAATCAATTCTGTTTCTCGATTGGCGAGGTGACCCACGTTTGAGCCGATCGACATGCGATGTGGGCGCATCTCATGAGATCGGCTTGAGCGTGGGCGCCCGCCAATCGGAAACCCGAAGGGACGGGCGCTTTTGCACCAATGCCGGCGCAAAGTCTCTTGAAAATAGTCCACTATGTCCTGCGAAACTTTGCTTGGCCTTGTCACAAAATCGCTCCGTCAGAATGGTTCTATTAAGACCTGACACGCTCTAGACCGTCGGGGCGCTGAGCGTTCTATCGTATCCGCGCCAGACGGGAGACCGTGGCAAACCGGCGTAAGTCTTTCGAACACACCAGCACATCGTCAAGGGACGCACCGATCAACCCGCCACCGACGGGCAGATTCAATGCTCTGGACGGATTGGTAATGGCCATGCGCAAGGCCGTCTCAAGAGGCACATTCAGAACATTGCGAACAAATGCCAGGGATTCGAGCATGGTTGTATGGGCACCGGCAAGCGAGCCTTCGGCGTTTACCAGCCGGCCGCCTTCAACACGGATTGTCTCGCCATAGAGTTCAAAGCGTTGGGGTCCGCCAACGCTCGGCATCGCATCCGAGATCAGAATCATACGATCCGCAACCGGCCGCGCCGCCATGATCAGCTTCAGCATATCGGGCGCAACATGGATGCCATCGCAAATCACCGAACAATAGGCCTGTGACAGAATCGCCGCCCCGACAACCCCGGGAGCACGATTCACAATGGGCGGCATACCGTTCATCAGATGGGTGAACAGGCTCGCACCTTCCGCCAGAGCCGCACGCACCTGCTCCGGTGTTGCATCCGAATGGCCAATCGAAACAATCGCACCGCTGCGCGAAAGCCGGGCGATTTGTCCCGGTTGCACCGCCTCGGGCGCCAGCGTGATCACAACCGGAACACCCGCATTGCGCAACGTATCGACGATATGTATCGTTTCGTCGTCGAGTGGGCGAATATAGTCGGCGTTGTGGGCCCCTTTTCGCGCCGGTGCGATATGTGGGCCTTCAATATGGATGCCAAGCACGCCGCCTGTTCCGTGCACCTCCAGTACAGCGTGCGCGGCGGCGCGGGTCACGGACGGCTCATCGGTAATCACGGTGGCGAGCATCGCCGTGGTTCCGAGACGCCGATGAGCGGCGGCAATCGCGCCAAGTCCTGCCGGGTCCGGTCTTGCGTTGAACAACACGCCGCCCCCACCATTCACCTGAATATCCAAAAACCCGGGTGTGATCACGTCCCCCACACGCTCGATTTTCTCATCGCCAGGCAGCGCGTCATCGGGGCAAAGAGCGACGGCAACGCCATCTTCAATGCGCAATGCGGCGTTCTGGTGCAAGGTATGCCCATCAAAAATGAAAGAAGCGGTGATCGCGCGCTGTATCATTGGCAAATGCCCTTCGGTTTACGTCCTGCGAAACAGGGTCTCTACGCCCTTGACACTGTGCCAGAATCAACGCATCAGCTTGGAAGCGCGCCCCATTAAGTGCCTCCGGCGTTCCCTCATAGTGGTGCTTCCAGCGGCGCAGATCGATCATCATCGCAGCCTCCATCGTCGCCCGAACCGAAGTATGCCGGCGCCGTACCGTCCATGATATCAATCAGAATCGTTCTATTAAGACCTGACACAGTGAATCATAAATCACACCAAAGGGAAATTCATAAAGATTCCTGTTAATCGCCCGATTCCCTGGTGCGGCCCTTGCCGCAGATCGCCAGCAGCACCCGATGGGTTTACCAGGAACAATCTGTTGAAATTACACTTCCAGGCGTTATGTTCTGTAATTGAAGGCTTGCGGTCGGCGCCAGCTGGCTGGCAATATGGGACGGGCGATCTGCCGCCTGAATTTGCTCATATCGAGTGAGGACCTTATGCTGCCCCTGGAAATTCATCAGATTACGTGTTTGAGCGACAACTTTGCCGTTTTGGTGCACGATCCGCAGAGTAGGCAAACGGCATCGATTGACGCGCCGGACGCCGAGGCCATCGGCGCGGCGCTAAAAGAGAAAAAGTGGCATTTGAGCCATATACTGGTTACCCATCATCACGCGGATCACACCCAAGGCATTGCACCACTTAAACGTGTGTTCGATTGCACGGTCATTGGACCGCGTGCCGAGGCGGCGCGCATTGCGGGTCTTGATCGAGAGGTTGCTGAAGGGGATGAAGTTGCCATCGGTGAACACACCGGGCGTGTTATAGAAACGCCCGGGCATACGCTGGGTCATATTTCCTATTATTTCCCGGCAAGCGGGGTTGGGTTTGTCGGCGACACGCTGTTTGCGCTGGGCTGTGGGCGTTTGTTTGAGGGAACGGCGGCGATGATGTGGGAGTCTCTTGGCAAGCTGGCGGCCCTGCCCGAAGATACCCAAGTGTATTGCGGTCATGAATACACGCGCTCGAACGCGCGGTTTGCATTAACGATCGAGCCGCACAATGAGGCACTTGCTGCTCGCGCCTCGGCCATTGAGGCGCTGCGGGCGGCGCGCAAGCCGACCTTGCCGACGACGATTGGTCTGGAGCGCCGGACCAATCCGTTTTTGCGTGCTGGCGAGGATGGGATCAAGCGGGCGCTTGGCCTGGAGGGCGCCGATGAGACGCGCGTATTTGCCGAGATCCGCCGACGCAAGGACAACGCCTAAATGTGTAATTTCAACAGGTTGTTCTCGAAAAACCCATCGGGTGCTGCTGGCCATTCATCTGATCACTAGAGATGTTCGATTTATCAAGCGCGCAGGCCGGCACGACAATGTCGCGGGGAAGGCTCATCATACCGTCTGAAACGTTGTTTGGAGCCCTGGCGCCGTTGACATTTACGTCACTTTGCCTGTATTATCGTCAGCGAGCGGGTTCGTCACCCGCTCTTCTTGTGCCATGACGCCACAGGCGTTCTATCCTGTTCAACAGCCGCCGTTGATCGGTGTGCTCTTGTACGGATCGCTTTCTTTTAATGCTACAGTTTGGTGCCAAACGGCACATTACAGGTTGATAACGATGTTCGCAGTCATCAAAACCGGCGGCAAGCAATATCGCGTTGCCGCCAATGACGTTTTGAAAGTCGAGAAATTACCGGGAAACGCCGGCGATACCGTTAATTTCGACGCTGTGTTGATGCTCGGCGGCGATAATCCGGTGATTGGCGATCCGTATGTGGCGGGGGCATCGGTCGCGGGCGAAATCCTTGAGCAAACGCGCGATAAAAAAATCCTTGTGTTTAAAAAGAAACGCCGCAAGAAGTATCGCCGCACAAAGGGACACCGGCAGTATCAGACCATCGTTCGGGTGACCGATATTCTTGCCAGGGGGGCCTCATTGGCGCCCGGGGCGGAAGCGGATAAGGCCGCGGCAAAACCTGCCGCCGGCGAAGACGCAACCGATGCGAACGTTGCAGGCGACGCAGCCGCTGCGGGTGGCAACAACGCCACGGACGATCTGTCCCTGATCTCCGGCGTTGGACCTGTATTGGTGAAAAAGTTAAACGATGCCGGCTATACACGTTTTGCGCAACTGGCGGCGTTGAGCGAGACGCAAATGGCGCAACTGGATGAAGAGCTCGAACTGCAAGGGCGCAGCGGGCGCGAAGAATGGGCGGAACAGGCCAGGGAACTGATGGCCGGCAAGGCGCCACGCGCCAAGGTCGATCAACAGGCCGTTGCGCAACGTGCAGAGGATAAAGACGGCACATAGTCAATGGCACGCACCTTGACCCTGATACCAAGGGCAAGGCGTCCGGACAGGAGACATTATGGCACATAAAAAGGCAGGCGGCTCGTCTCGCAACGGGCGCGATACCGCCGGACGCCGCCTTGGCGTGAAAAAATATGGCGGCCAACACGTCATCGCCGGAAATATCATTATTCGCCAGCGCGGTACAAAATGGCACCCGGGCGAGAATGTGGGGATGGGCAAGGATCATACGTTGTTTGCCCTGAACGAAGGCCATGTGGCGTTTCGAACCAAGGCAAACGGGCGAACATTTGTCTCGGTTATTCCCCGTGTGGATGCGGCTGAGTAGATTGCGCGCCCATCCACTGCGCCGGACGATTCGAAAAAAAGCGATGATCAGATGGATGGTCCGGGATGGCCTTGCGGCTGGCCATCTGCGGCAAGAGCCGCAAGAGGTCTCGCTTCGGATTTGCCCGCCTTGGGAACAACCTGCGGTTCGAGCCATCCACCCGACGCGGTTTTCAAGAACAACCTGTTGAAATGACACAGTTAGGCATCGGGTTATGGCGCCTGGCAATATTCTGTTCATTACGATCGATCAGTTGCGCGCCGATGTGATTTCCGGCCCGCTGGCACCTTTTATTCCAACGCCCAATATCGATCGGCTGGCGGCGCTTGGTTGCCTGTTCGAAAATCATTATACCGTAACCGTTCCTTGCGGGCCGGCGCGCGCGAGCCTGCTTACGGGGCTGTATGCGATGAACCATCGCTCGATCCGTAACGGCACGCCCCTGGCAGCTCACCATGTAACCGTGGCGACGGAAATGCGGAAAAGCGGCTACGAGCCTTTGCTTTTCGGTTATACCGATACAACCCCCGATCCAGGCGGCATGGATGTGCAGGACCCGGCTCTTGCCAGCTATGAGGGAGTGGCACCGGGCTTTCGCGAAATCGTTGAAATGCGCCAGGAAACCGGCTTCGAATGGCCTGCGTGGCTAAGGGCTCGCGGCCATGATTTCACCGCCGACGATCATCGTCCGGTGCCTGACTTGTATCGTCCCCCGGCGGCCAGGGCGAACGCGCCGGACATTACGGCCGCAGCCCGTTATGGAGCCGATGAAAGCGATACGGCCTATCTGACCGATCGCACCCTGGCGGCGCTTGCGATGCGCACCGGCAAACCCTGGTTCGCCCATGTGAGCTATGTGAGGCCCCATCCGCCGTTCATCGCGCCATCGCCTTATAACGTCCTGATAGACCCCCAAAGCCTGCCGGCAGCGCGCGGGCGGGCGCCGGATCATGCGTTTATGCGGGCGTGGTTTTCACAACCTTCAAACGAGGGGCTTTTCTGGGGCTTTGACGGGGATTGCGCGTCACTGACGCCGCAGATGGTGCGGGAGCTTCGCGCTGTATACGGTGGTCTGGTGGCCGAGGTGGACCATCACGTGGGGCGGCTTCTCGATTGGCTGGAGGAAACGGACCAGGCCGGCCGCACACTGGTGGTGTTGACGGCGGATCACGGTGACATGCTCGGTGATATGGGCTTGTGGGGCAAACAGAGTGTTTTTGAGGCGGCGTATCGTGTGCCGTTGATCGTGCGTGATCCGGCGGCCGCGCGGCGCGGCGCGGTGGTGACGCGATTTACCGAGTCCGTTGATGTTGCCCCGACCATCCTGCGCTTTGCCGGTCGCGCACCGCCACCGGCAATGGATGGCGTGGCGCTGCAACCGCTGATCGACGGCGAGGCGTCCGGCTGGCGCGAATTCGTCATGATGGAGATCGATCTGGCGCGTTGTACCCGGCGCAGTCGTTTTCAGCGCTATTTTGATCTGCCGGAGCAGCATTGTAACGCCACGATAGTCCGCGACGGGCGCTGGAAATATGTGCATTTTGGCGGCGGCGTGCCGGCGATGTTATTTGATCTGGCTGCCGATCCCGATGAGACGCACGATCTTGGCGGCGAGACACGTTTTTCGAACGAGCGCTTACGGTTGGCCTCACTTATGCTGGATCGCATGATGGAGCGCCGTGACCGGCGTCTGACGGGATTCTCGTTTGGTCAGGACTGAACTGCGCAATACCGCTGGTATACGAGGGGCTTTGCGTTTGACTCCTGACCTGGTTTACAACCGTTGTCTTATCAGCACGACACACAAGTCAGCGTGTACAGATAGCCAATACCGCTGGTATACAGGGATCTGCGTTTGACTCCCGGCGCAGTTTAAAACCGTTGTCTTATCAGCACGACACACAAGTCAGCGTGTACAAAATGCCAATACCGCTAGTATACAAAGGACCTGCGTTTGACTCCCGGCGCAGTTTAAAACCGTTGTCTTATCAGAACGACACACAAGTCAGCGTGTACAAAATGCCAATACCGCTGGTATACAGGGACCTGCGTTTGACTCCCGGCGCAGTTTAAAACCGTTGTCCTATCAGCACGACACACAAGTCAGCGTGTACAAAATGCCAATACCGCTGGTATTATTGGGAAAAAGTGGACCGAGGCGAAGCCGGGAGACTTTTTCGCATCCAACTCTATAGGCCCGCCAGGGCCGTATGAGCCTGGTAGCGGGGGAGGGACTTGAACCCCCGACACGCGGATTATGATTCCGCTGCTCTAACCAGCTGAGCTACCCCGCCATCCAATGAAACCAATAACTTGCAACCGTTTTGTCTTGTTCTCGCCGTGCGGTTTACCCGTTCGTTCGACGTTTGATCTCCGCTGCGTGCATCGTATAGCCGTAATTGTGGTCGAACGCCAGTCTTTTCGGCGTATTTTTCACGATCAACGAAAATCCGTTAGAGCGTGTCATGTCTGGCCGTGAGCAAAATCACAGCAAAGCGACTCAGGACGGAATCAGGGCATCAAGGCGCTGCAGGACGTGAGCGACAAGAGGTTTGGTGACCCGTCTTTTCGCCGCCAGCGCTTCTTCATCGATCAGGCGAACCAGACGCTGCGCGGTGAACAGCGAACGCTCCATGCGCAGCAGGCAATAGTCCAGCACATCGGGGGAAATATCCAACTGCCGGTCCGCGAACATTTTTGCCAAAATCCGGTGCAACACCGTATCGTCAGGCTCAGTGATATCTATCAGAACGCCAGCGCGCAGCCGTGACGCCAAATCCGCCAGCCCCGCGGCCCAGATATGCGGCGACCTGCAACAACTGAGCAACAGGCTGGCATCCTCAAGCCGCGCCCGATTGACAATGTGAAACAATATCTCCAGGGCCGCCGGTGCAACATTATCCGCATCCTCTATCGCCAGCGCCCCGCTCGCCAGAATATCGTCCGCGTGCAACCCGGACAAACGCCCGCCGCCCGCAACCCGCGCCCCGCTCGCCTCGCGCCAGATTTCAACCAGATGAGACTTGCCGCTGGCGCGCGGCCCGCGCAGTACCACCAGATGCGCCGGCCAATCGGGCCAGCGATCAATAAACGCCAGGGCCTTTTCATTATGGGAACCGACGATCAGATCCTCGCGCCGATAGCTCTGGGCATGGGGTAGCGCCAGGGTCAACTGTCGATGCCGGGAGTGGATCATCCGGCTCAACTCTCGTCCCCGGGCGGGGGCGGCTTCTGGCTGCCCCAGTACAACGGACTGTCCAGATAACGTGCCAGGGCAAAACGCATCAGAACCGCCAGGGCCGCCGCCAGGGGTACCGCGATCAGCAGTCCCACAAAACCCAGCAAATAACCAAAGGCAAACAGCGCAAACATCAGCGTGACCGGATGCAGGCCAATGTTCGATCCCACAAGGCGCGGCTGCAGAATGTTCCCCTCAAGGAACTGACCAAACAGAAATATCCCCAGTACCGCGCCCATCGCCGGCCAATCGCCTGGCTGCCAGTACTGAACGATCGCCACGCCCATGGACAGAACAAAGCCGACGATGGCGCCCACATACGGGATAAAACTGATCAGACCGGTCGTCAGGCCAATAAGCAGCCCGAAGTTCAACCCGACAATAACAAGGGCACAGGCGTAAAAGATTGCCAGTATCAGGCACAGCGTTCCCTGGCCGCGAATAAAACCGGCGATGGCAAGATCGATCTCACGGGCGATCTGGCGCACCGTATCGGCGTAATCGCGCGGCAGCCAGTTATCGATGCGGGCGATCATCCTGTCCCAGTCGAGGAGCATATAGAAGGCCACCACCGGGGTGATAACGAACAGTGAGGCAATATCGACAAGGGCGCGACCGCCCTGCCAGATCGACGTCAACACGGTGCCGAGCCACGCCGCGCCCTGGGACATGACCTGATTGATGGAGCCGCCAAGACCTTCGCTGCGCTCGCCGATGAGCGTTTTCAGCCAGCCCTGGTTGATGGACGCGATCCATTCCTGCAATTGCGTCACATAGGCTGGCAGATTGCTTGCGAAATCGACCAGTTGCTTGCCGATCACCGGCACAACGGTCATGAAGGCGTAGATGAATACGGCGAGAAACACACACAGAATGACAAGCGTCGCCCAGAACCGGCTCAGCCCGAGCGCTTCGAGGCGATCGGCGACAGGATCGAGAAAATACGCCAGAACCATGCCGGCGACAAATGGCAGCATGATGCTGCGGAACACATAGAGGAACAGCAAAAACACCACCAGGATGGCGATCCAGAAGATCACCTGCCTTTGCACGAATTTCATACTGTCAGGCGGTTGCATCGCATTTCATTGTTTGCGGCTTCGTCATGGTGGCAGGTTCTGACACGCTCTAGCTATTCGGACGTTCCGTCAAACGCGCCTATGCGTCGGAACCATCCCCATAGATAGGCGCCTGCAGAGGCGAGTGTCAATGCCGCCGCGGCGCTCAGAACGACGGTGATCAGTGCGTCGATTTCCAGATCGAATGCGCGCTGGGCGAGCACCAGTGACACCAGGGCGATCTGAAATGTTGTGTTGGTCTTGCTGATCATGAGCGGATTGATCTGGATGGGCATGTTGAGGATGAGCGTCAGCACGACACCGCCAACGATGAGGATATCGCGACTGACGGCCATGATGACGTACCAGAGAGGGATTTCGCCGAGCCAGCCGAGCATTAAAAAAAGCGCCGTCAGGAGAACCTTGTCGGCCACCGGATCGAGATAAGCGCCGAGGTTGCTCTGCACGCGCCAGCGCTTGGCCAGATAACCATCGATTGCGTCGCTGACGCCGGCCAGCACAAATGCCAGGAATGCCAGGCTGTAATTGCCGATCGTGATCAGCCACAGAATAATCGGTACCAGCAAAAGCCGGCCGATGGTGATGATATTGGGAAGAGATTCTCGAAAGACTGTCACTGGATCACTCGTTGCCGCACCCGGTCGCTGGCATAATTTGCATTACAAAATCCGGGCGTGCGCAAGTCTGTCGCCTTTGGGTGACGTTTTCAAGTCGAATTTGCACCATCCGCTCAGCCGGGCCTGTATTCCCGGTTGGCCTCGGGGTCCGTGGTGGAAAACGGCAATCCTTCGAGATCCTTCCATATGACTTCCGGCAGGTCATCGGTGGCCCAGGCGAGGGTTTCCGAAACCCGTTGCGGTCTCGATACGCCGACGATCGTCGATGTCACACGCGGATCACCCAGGGAGAACTGCAGGGCCAACGCGCCCGGCGCTATACCGTGGCGGGCGCAGATGGCCTCGATGCGGTGCACGGGTGCCAGTGCCTCTTCATCTGCTTCCTGGTAGGTCACGCGGGGCATCTCGGCGCTGCCCTTGGCGAGAACACCGCCCGCATAGGGAGCGGCATTCAAAATGGCGATGCCGTTGGTATAGGCGTAGTCGAACATCTCGTTGGCGGACCGGTTCAACAGCGTGTACCGGTTGTGACTGATCAAGGCATCGAAGGGCCGCTCGCGCAGGATCGGAAACATGATGTCGATGCGGCCCATGGCAAGGCCCACCGCCTGCGCAATGCCTTCTTCCTTGAGCCTGAAGAGCGCATCCAGCGCCCCGCCCTTGCCTGTTATTTCATCGAGGTCGCGCGCGTATTCGGGATCGTGCAGATGAAGGAGCGTTATGCGATCAAGGCCGAGCGCGGTCAGGCTTTCCTCCAGCGAACGTCGTGCGCGGTCGGCGTCGAACCGGCCGCTGTCCATGTCGCGGTCGAGTTTCGTCGAGAGGACGAAGCCTTCAGGAATACCCCCGCGCTCGCGGATTGCCGCACCGATCCGCTCCTCGCTGCGGCCAAAACCGTAGTTGCGTGACGTGTCGAGGAAATTCACCGGGCTATCGAAGATGGCATTCAGTGTGGCGCGCGCGCGCGCCTCATCCACTTCGTACCCGTAAGTGTCCGGCATATCGCCGAGCGCAGAAGTACCAAAACAGATGCCGGTCACTTCCAGGCCGGTTTTTCCAACAGGTGTCTTGTTCATTTGTCTGTCTCCCCGGATGTGTAGTTTCAATAGATTATTCTCGAAAAAAAGCGATGATCAGATGGATGGCCCGGTATGGCCTTGCGTTTCACTCCTGGCCCGGTTGAAAACCATTATTTTATCAACGCGATACACAAGTCAGTGTATACCAAAAGCCCGTACCGCTGGCATAAGCATTACTCTTCGATCGCCTCGCCAATCGGGAAACAAAAACCGGTTCTACCAAGACATGACACGCTCTATACAGCCCCGCCCTCGACCATGTAATTTTGCGCCGTACACATGGCCGCATCGTCAGACGCGAGAAACAACGCCATGCGCGCAACATAGACCGGTTCAATCATGTCTTTCAGGCATTGTCTGGCCCGGTGCTCCTTCATTGCCTCGGGCGTGAGCCACAGGGCCTTTTGGCGTTCGGTCATGATCCAGCCCGCCACCAGCGTGTTTACACGTATGCGATGTTCGCCAAGATCGCGCGCCATGGTCCGGGTCAGCCCGTGAACGGCCGATTTTGCCGTTGCATAGGCCGGAAAGCCGCCCTGGGGCATCATCCACGAAAGCGACCCGAGATTCACAATAGAACCGCCGCCTGCCTCGATCATACCAGGCGCAACCGCCTGAATGGCGAAGAACATGTGACGCAGATTGGTGGCCATGCGTTCGTCCCAGTATTCGGGGGTGATCGTGCGCCAGTCATGGCGATCATCGCGGGCGGCATTGTTTACCAGCACGTTGGCCGCGCCGACCCGCCTTGCCAACCGCGCAAACGCCGCCTGCATGGCCGGAATATCACGAAGGTCGCAACGCTCGAAGGCGACCGTGCCGTCGAGCGACTTCGCCAGAGCCTCTCCTTTCCCGCCTTCGATGTCGACAAAACCAACCCGACAACCCTGTTCCGCAAATGCCTTTACGATCTCGGCGCCGATGCCCGTGGCGCCGCCGGTTATGAAAACCGATTTACCCTTTAGGCCCGGATAGTTGGCAAAGTTCATTCTCACCCTCCTCCACGCATCATCGCTGCTCCGTCATGCGATGCGATAAAATTCTTCGGCCGTTTTGCCGAAGACGGCCGCCCGCTCCTTCTTCGAGAGATGTTCGGTCATTCTGACTGCAAGGTCGTGCCAGCTCTCGTACTCGCAGCGTAGGCGGACCACCGGCCAGTCGGACCCCCACATGATGCGATTGGGGCCGAACACCGTTAGCACATGCTCAACATATGGTTGCAATTCATCCGCGCCAGGCATCGCGTCCGCCTCGGTTACCAGACCGGACAGTTTGCAGCAGGCACCGGTATCCTCGGCAAGACGCGTCATGCCATCGGCCCAGGCCCGAAAACTTGCCCGCGAATGTGAGCGAAACTGCGGTTTCATACAGTGATCAATCACCGCTCTCATGGTCGGGTAACGTGTTAGCAGGGTGTGGAGGTTTTCAAGATGGCGCGGAAATCCCAGGGCATCGAATGTCAGATCCAGTTCAATGATGGCGTGATACGCCCATTGTACCTCCTTCTTAAGCATCCAGCCATCATCGGGGATGTCCTGAATCATCGGGCGAACCCCCACCAGTTTCGGATGCCGGGCGAGGCGTTGCAGCGTGTTTCGCTGTTGCGGATCTTCAAAGTCGATCCATCCAACGACCGCTGCCACATGGGGCGTGCAATCGGCAATTCCCAGAAGATATCCGGTTTCTTCGACGCTCGGCGCAGCCTGAACGAGCACCGTGCGGGAAATACCGGTTGCAAAAAGGGCTGGTTCAAGATCGGCAGGTCCGTAGGGGCGGCTTAACACGGCGTGATCAGGCGGCATCCAGCTGTAGTCGCCCCGCGCCGGGTGCCAGAAATGTTGATGCGCGTCGATCATCGCCGTACCCCTCCCGCCCCGGGAGCGAGGCGGCGCGATAACCCGCGCCGCCCGCGGTTGCATCAGGGGAAATTACTTGACGCAGGTGTCGATATTGGCGTTGTCGCAGACATCGAGACCCGTGAAGATCGGATCCGCGACGGACTTGCCTTCCTTGATGTCCTTTAGAATGAACATCGCCTTGTACCCCATCTCGTATGGGCGCTGTCCGACAAGACCATTGCCCAATCCGTCTTTCGTCTGCTGGAGCTGCATGGGCAGGGTATCGGCGACAACAATGGTCATGGCACCGGAATCCAGCCTGGCCTTGTAGGGTTCGGCGGCTTTTCGGTAGGCGTTATCGAACCACTGGGTAAAGGCTCCGGTGGACAGGAACGCGGTCAGATCAGGATTGGCCGCCAGAATGTCCGTCATTCCCTGAACGGCAACATTACCATCGTCGTTGGTGATAAGCGGGCAGCCCGGGATTTCGGTCCAGCCGCCCTCGCCGTCCAGCGCCGTACCCGGAGGCGAACCGGTATCTTTTCCGGCGAGCGTATCGCGCGCGCCTTTCAGACGCTCGTTGTGATTGGCTGCAGCAGCGCCACCCGTTTGCAGACAGATCGTCCCTCCATTCGGATGGCGTGCCTGTACGAGTTTAGCGAGGTTGACACCGATGTCATAATTGTTGGTGCCGACATAGGTGGTCCGCAGCCCCTTGTCTTCCTCCAGCAGATCGGAATCCCAGGTCATAACCGGAATGCCGGCGTCGGCGGCAGCCTTGAGTACTTTTGCCATGGCCGGCGCGTTTGAGGGTGCGACAGCGATGCCATCCACCCCCTTGGTGATCAGATCCTGCACGATCTGGATTTGCTCGAGTTCGGTATGCTCGCCGGGTCCGATATATTCGCAGGTGACATCGGCGAGTTCTTCCTGCGCCTTGTAGCATCCATCGCGCGCCAGATCGAAGAACGGATTGTTCATCGCCTTGGGCACCAGCGCGAATGTATAATCCGCCGCGACAGCCGCACCGGGAGCGGTAATCGATACCGCAAGCGTAAGTGCTATGAGTTTCTTCATGTTTTGGAACCTCCCTTGGGTTGCGAGGAAATGCGGAACCGGTCATCGGTTGCCGCGATTGCGGATCTGTTCCAGAAGAACCGCGAGGATCAGAAACAGACCGACAAAGAATTGCTGCCAGAGCGCCGGAATACCGGCCAGAAGCAGCGAATTCCGGATGAGTTCGACAAGCGCCGCGCCAATAGGCGCGCCAAAGGCGTAGACGATCCCGCCCATCAGGTTGGCGCCGCCAATCACCGTGGCGGCAATCACGTTGAGTTCATAGGTAACGCCCATGCCGTTGGTGGCGGAACCGGTATAGCCGATGAACATGAAGGCGGCGAGGCCGGTACACATCGAGCAAACGACATAGACCGAAACAATCATCCGTTCGACGGGGATACCGGCCAGCCTGGCCGCCTGCGGATTGCCGCCAATGGCGATGACCCAGCGGCCCCAGGTCGAGTACCGCCAGACCCACCAGAAAACCGCTGTCAGGACGATCAGCACCCACACCACATTCGGCACGCCAAGCATACTTTCGCCGCCGATCCACTCAAACAGATCCATGTCCGGGCCAAAGTCGTAGATCATCTTGTTATTGGAGACGACCATGGCGATGGAACGCGCCATCGCGAGCATGCCCAAAGTCACCACGAACGGGGCCATGCGCAGATAGGCGATCAATATGCCGTTGATCAGTCCGACCGCGGCGGCCGTTGCCATGCAAGCGAGGAACCCGGCTTCGATCCCCCATCCCGCTTGCATCGTCAGACCGAGCGTGATGGCACACAACCCAAGCAGGGAGCCCACGGACAAATCGATGCCGGCGGTACAAATGACCGCGGACATACCCAATGCCATGATCCCGAAAAACGCGAAATTTCGCGTAATGTTGAACATGTTGCGCTCGGTCATAAAGGCATCGGAGACGAACGTCATGACCAGCCCGATAGCGACGATGGCCATGAACACCCAGAAAGGTTGCGTGCGCAGCACGGCCGCAAGGCCTGTCACTTCCTGACGCAAGGTAATGCTGTCGTCTATGGCGGCGTGGTCCGCAGGATCGGCGGGTTGTGCAGGCGAGAGCTGTTGACTTGTCTTGACATTCATGCAGCGTCTATCGCCCCCGTGATCAGGCCTGTTATTTCTTCCGGGCTGGTTTCGCGGATGTTTTTGTCCGCAACCTTTTCTCCCCGGCGCAGGACCGCCACACGGTCGCACACTTCGAAGACATCGGGCATTCGGTGTGAGACGAGAATCACCGCGTGTCCGGTGTCTTTCAGGCGTTTGATCAGCGCCAGTACTTCCGCAACCTGACGAACGGAAATCGCCGCCGTGGGCTCATCCATCAGCACCAGTTTGGGATCGGAGAGTCGGGTGCGGGCAATGGCCACCGCCTGCCGCTGGCCGCCGGACATCTGCCGGACAAGATCGCGAGGACGGGTTTCGGACTTCAGCTCGGTGAACAACGCGCCCGCACGCCGGTACATCGCGGCGTAATCAAGCATCGAAAAGGGGCCGATCTTCTTTTTGAGTTCGCGGCCAAGAAACACATTGGCGCCAGCGGTGAGATTATCACAAAGCGCCAGGTCCTGATAGACGATTTCAATTCCGGCCTGGCGGGCGTCGATCGGCTTGTGGAACTCCGCTACATTGTCTTCGATCCTGATTTCGCCGCTGGTCGGAGGGAAGTTCCCGGCAACGATCTTCATGAGCGTCGACTTGCCCGCGCCATTGTCGCCCATCAGGCCAACGGCTTCACCTGACTCGACACCCAGGTTCACCCCCTGCAGCGCATGGATCGCTCCAAAGCTCTTGGTAATTTCTCTTAGCTCGAGCAGGCTCAAGCGTTTCCTCCCTACAACGGTACCGCCTGTTCTGTTGAATTCTGCAATTTTCTTTGCAGAACAAGCAGCAGCAGATTGTGTATTGCAGAATTATACCGTTGTCAACGCTCGCTGCGACGCCGATACAATTCGCGGTGAACCGCATCCCGTCCCTCTTATACCATCTACCATCGGTATTGGCTTTTTTTACACGCCGAGCGGCAGGCTTGATATGACGCGCTCCAAACTGGACGCTCGCCAGAAAGAAGGCTACAAGGAAATTCAAACTTGATTTTCGAAATCCAATGCATGACAACATCAGGTGTGATCTTTCAACAGGCTGTTCTCGAAAAACCCGTCGGGTACTGCTGCGGCCATGGCCAACAACGCTTGATACACACGCATCGCGTATGGCAAGAGCGCAAATTTAAAGATCATCCTGCCAATCGGGAAACGAGGATTGAATCCATCCAGGTGCATGACACGCTCTAAGGCGGGATGTGGGACGGATGGCTGGTTGTTTGCAGATGCGGGGAAGGGGCGGATTGGTGAATTCGCAATGAGTTCGCGGTTCAAGCAGGGGTGCACCGAAGGAAATGCGGGCGATGAATCGGGGCAGGCGCCGTTTGAAGTGCTTATGCCAGCGGTGTGGACGTCGCCGTTTGTGTTCAATTCGCCGCATTCGGGGCGGGTTTATCCGCGCAGTTTTCTGCGCGCCTCGCGCCTGGACACGCACGCCATCCGATATTCCGAAGATGCCTATGTGGACGAACTCTTTGTCTCCTGTGTCGCTTCCGGTTCACCCCTGATGCGGGCGCATTTTCCCCGCGCCTGGCTGGACGTCAACCGCGAGCCCTATGAGTTGGATCCGAGATTGTTCAGCGGCCCCCTGCCCGGATACGCCAACACCCGTTCCCTGAGGGTGGCAAGTGGCCTTGGCACCATCGCGCGTGTTGTCGGTGAAAACCGCGAGATCTACGCTGACCGTCTGCCCGTTGAGGAAGGGCTGGCGCGCATCGAGACGGTCTATAAGCCTTATCACCGGACCCTGGAAAATCTTCTTAACTATGCGCAGGAGCGTTTTTCGCAGGCAATCCTGGTTGACTGCCATTCGATGCCGTCGCTGGGGCGCGCCCATGGACGCCAGGGCGCCATCGATATTGTTGTTGGCGATCGCTTCGGCCTGAGCTGTGCCGGCTGGATAACGGATACGGCGCTGCGCGCGCTGCGCGCCTGCGGCTTTCGTGTGATGCACAACAAGCCCTATGCGGGCGGCTATATTACCGAACACCATGGGGAGCCGGAGCGGAACCGTCATGCCTTGCAGATCGAGTTGAATCGAAGACTCTATATGGACGAAGCGCGCCTTATAAAGGCGCGCAGTTTCAAGGACGTCGCTTACGCCATGAACACACTGACCGACGCGTTGAATGCGGCGTTTCTCGAGCGCACCGGCGCATCGTCACTGCCCCTTGCCGCCGAATAGTCCCAATCGATGCCGGTCATGCGTCAGCGCGCGCAGGAGATGCAAAACAGGGCGCTCGGGTCCACCTCCAGGCGCCTTGCGCCGATTTCCCCGCCGCACCGATCGCAGATGCCGTAGTCACCCGTGTCAATGCGTAACAGGGCCCGCGCAATGCGCGAGAGTTCCGCCTGCCGGGAGCGCTCGGTCGCCTTGGCGGTTTCCTGATTTTGCATCGCGTCCATGCGTGACAGGCGCCCCACCGCTTGTTGATCGAGCGTAACCGTTGCCCGTTCCGCGGCAGAGAGAGCGCTGATGTCCTCCAGTTCCTGCCGCCGCGCCAACAGCACCTGGCGCCGCACTTCCAAATCCTTTTGCATGGTGCTTTCAAAGCGCTGCTGGCGCTTGCCTTTTCACGATGTGCCATGCGATCCTGTTGAGTGCCCGTTGCGACATATTGCGGGCAAGATCATCTGCGACACCGGCTAAATGTGATCCTTCAGCAGGTTATTCCCGGGACGGACAAACCTGCCGAAAGATCACAACCAGGATGGCCACTGCACCCGACGGGTTTTGCAAGCACCACCTGTTGAGGTTGCACGATTAAAGAAACATTCAAGGGGTAAATATATATGACACGAATGAGTAGTATCGCAAGTATGGCGGCAATCATTATTGGCTTCATGGGGGTAAATTCTTCCGACACCGCGTTTGCGCAGACCGCCCTGTGGCTGCGTAATACCGCCATATCACCGGATGGGCGCGAAATCGCATTTACCTACAAGGGAGACGCCTATATCGTCTCGGCCAGCGGTGGCGCGGCACGCACACTGGTCAATCAGTCCGGCCACGTGGCCGATTTGCACTGGTCCGGGCGGGGCGACTGGATCGCCATGTCTATCGAGGTCAGAAATAATCGCGATGTATACAGTGTGCCCGCGACCGGCGGCGCCATTCGCCGCCTTACATGGCACGGGGGCGAAGACAGACCCCTTGGGTATTCCCCGGATGGCGGGTCCGTGTATCTGAACACGCAGCAGTTCAGTAATGCAGCAGCGACGCAATATTCCATTACGCCCGTGGCGAAATTACGCAATCAGGTTTTTTCGACCCCTGTGCAGGGGGGTAAACTGACCCCCGTTTTGTCGCTGCCCGTTCTTGGGGCTTCGATTGATCCGGCCGGCGAAAGAATTGCCTACGCAGGCGAATTTTCACTGGAGCAGGCCTACCGCAAACATCAGAAATCCTGGGCCAGCCCGGGGATATTGATCCACGATATAAAAACCGGCCGCCACGAGCGTATAACCGAGCGGCGCGTCAGCGCCCTGGAGCCCCTATGGAGCGCCGATGGCCAAACGCTCTACTATCTCAGCGAAGCATCGGGAGACTTCAACATCTGGAAGTATTCCCCGGTATCCGGCACCCATACCCGGATCACCAGACACGAGCAGCACCCGGTGCGCGACATGAGCATCTCCAAAGACAATACAATAGCCTATTCTTATAATGGAGAACTCTATGTCCTTGATCCCGATACCGAAACCAGCAAGAAACTGGCTGTCACGATCAGCACTTCAAGCCTGCCGCTGACCGGCGTATTATCGGGCGTCACGTTCGATGAGTTTGCGGTAAGCCCGGCTTTTCCGGAGATTGTCGCCGTCACCTGGGGGGATATGTTTCTGCTCAATCCGATCACCGGCCAGAGCAGGGAGATGGTTCGAACGCCTTTTGAAGAGCGCAGTGTGCAGTTCACGCCCGATGGTTCCAGTGTTCTTTTTGCATCCGAGCGCGACGGAAACTGGGGGATCTACCGCGTTTTTCCTGCCCATGGAGCGGGCTCGTTTTTAGCTGCGGAAACCTTCAGCGTTGAGCCGGTTATCGTCGGTGCATTCGATGCGATGCAGCCGTTGATTTCGCCGGATGGCTCAAGGATCGCCTATCTGTATAACCGTGATGAAATCCGTGTCTTCGATTTAAGAACAAAAAAACACACGACAATATTACCCGGATCGCAGAACTATTCCTATACCGATGGCGATTTGAGGTTCGTGTGGTCACCCGATTCCGCCTTTCTTGCGGTCGATTTTCAGGAAACTGTCTTCAATACCGAGATCGTCATCTACGCTCTGGACGGAAAATCGCCGCCGATCCGCCTGACCTACAACAATGCGATCGACACCGTTGCCGCCTGGGCTCCCGACGGCGGCTCGATCTACTATCTGTCAACGCTGCTGGCGCCATACGGCGCCGATGGCAGCCAGAACGCCTATGACATATTTCAGGTGTTTTTGTCGCGCAAGGCGCGTCTTGCCGCGCAAGGCAAGGCGACAACCGCCGGCAATCAGGGCGATGGCAAGCAACCGAAAAACGATGACGGAAAACAAAACAGCGGGACTGAATTTCTGCCTGTCGATTACAAGGCCATCGAGGTCGAACGGCTTGAGAGCCTGGCGCGGCGGTTGACGCGGCAGACTGGCGGGATTCACTTTGCCGCGCCGGTTCTGGACAATCGGTTCCTGTTTCATGCTGCGGCAAGCGAGGATTTTGATGGCACGCAGTTCATTGCCGGTTATTTGACGTCCATGAAAGATGGCAACATCGAACAGGTATTCAATATGCCTGCACCGCCTGCGGAGCAGGAGGGCGTGCCCATATTCCGGGTCTCCGCCGATGGCAGGCATGTCTTTCTCTATGATGGCAACGGTTTCAGAAAATTCGATCTTGCCGCGCGCAGCGATGACAGCTTTCCCGCCGTCATTTCGTTTCAGCTTGCCTATGAGGATCATATAAAGGCGGCTTTTGATCAATACTGGACCATCACAAGGAAGAAATTCTACGTACCCGATTTAAACGGCGTCGACTGGCAGGCTTATGGCGCGAGCTACCGGCGTTTTCTCGATCATGTAGACGATCCCCAGGACGTGGCGCTGATACTGTCGGAGATGGTGGGAGAGCTCAATGTTTCTCACACAGGCGCCAGCTACACCAGTCCGAATGCCTCGAATTGGGAACGCGCAATGGGCGCGCTGGGGCTGCTTTACGATCACGCCTACCAGGGTGAGGGTATGAAGATCGACGAGGTCATTGCCGGGGGACCTCTCGATCAACCTGATGTTTCCATTCGCCCCGGCGATGTTATCATCGCCATTGATGGAGAGAAACTTCCTCCCTCGGGTGGTGTTAACCGTCTTTTGACCGGCAAGGCAGACCGCACGGTCGCGGTGCGCTTGCTACGTCCGCAGGACGGGAAAGAATGGGTCGAGACGATTGAGACCATTCATTACAGGCAGGAGATGCCCTTGCTGGCCGAGCGCTGGAAAAAGGCGCGCCGCGAATTTGTTGTCGAGGCGTCGGATGGCCGCCTTGGCTATGCTTACATAAGCGCCATGAATGAGTCAGTTTATCGCGAGTTCACCGCTCAGGCCATTGGGCGGTTTCGTGATGCGGAAGGCCTGATTGTGGACGAGCGCTTTAATCTTGGAGGCAATCTGCACGATTCTATCGTGACGTTTCTTTCAGGGAAAAAGTACCAGCAAGTGTCGCCACCGGGCGATACGCCGAGTTTTGAGCCGCGAAGCCGATGGTTCGCCCCGTCGGTAATTATTGCCAATGCGTCCAGCTACTCCGATGGTTCGGTGTTTCCCCAGGCTTACAGGGACCTTCAACTGGGCCAGCAGGTCGGCGAGCCGGTCCCCGGTACGGGTACGGCGGTATGGTGGATGCAATCGAAGATTATTCCCGGACTGGTATATGGTTTTCCGCAATTGCCGATGCGGCGTCTCGACGGAACCTATTACGAGAACCTTGAGATCGAGCCGGATGTGCTTTCCCTAAACGATCCGGCGTCCATCATTGCCGGTCAAGACAAGCAACTGGAGGATGCTGTGCAGACGCTGTTGAAGCGCGTCGATAGCCGCCCGTAAAACCCGTCCCGAACGCCGCGGGATGCATTTTCACGAACAGTTGCGCGCCCCGTTAAACCCCGGGACTAACCAGCCATTCGCGACCGGCAAGCATGGCGTGCCAGTACACCCGCGGTAACACATGGGCCTTCAGGTACCAGGCCCGGCGCGTTGGTTGCAGGCCGTCGATCCATGAAAAGGTCGGCTCCAGTTTGCCGTCATAGGCGAACTCGGCGAGTACAATCCGGCCGCGCTCCACCGTCAGGGGGCAGGCCCCATAGCCGCTATATCTGGCAGAAGGCTCCTTGTTGTCCATAATGGCGATCAGGTTGTTTGCAACCACCGGCGCCTGTTTGCGCGCCGCCGCCGCGGTTTTGGCATTGGGCATGGCGCCCGCATCGCCAGCGGCGAGGACGTTTTCATATTTGTTGTGGCGCAGGGTGTAATGATCCACGTCCACATAGCCGCTTTGTGCGGCCAGCGGGCTGTTGGCGATAAAATCCGGCGCGCTTTGTGGTGGACAGATATGGATCATGTCGAACGCCACCTCGACGTCACCATCGGGTCCGTCGAACCAGGCCTTTTTCGCCGGCCCGTCGATGGCCCGCAGATTGTGATTGAAATTGAGTTTGGCGTCGTATTTTTCGACGTATTTCATCAGCGCCGGGACATACGCCTCGACGCCGAACAAAACCCCGCCGGCGTTGTAGAACCCCACGTCGATGTCATCGAGAACCCCCTCGCGCATCCAGTGATCGCAAGACAGATACATGGCCTTTTGCGGCGCGCCAGCACATTTAAAGGGCAGGGGCGGCTGCGTGAATACCGCCTGACCGCCACGCAATTCCTGTGTTAACTGCCAGGTATAGGGGGCGTATTCGTAGAAATAGTTGGACGTGACGCCGTTTTTGCCAAGGGTATCGGCGAGGCCTTCGACGTCCCCAAGATTGATCTGGATGCCGGGCGCCACAACAAGGTAGCGATACGATATCACGGCGCCGTCCTCAAGGCGCACCCGGTTCTTGTCGGGCTCGAAAGTGGCGACGCGCCCGCGGACCCATGTGACCTGCTCCGGTATCAGTTTACTCGTGATCCGGCGGGTCTGTTCGGGGTGAAACACGCCACCGCCGACCATCGTCCAGCCGGGCTGGTAATAGTGTACATTCGAAGGCTCAATAATCGCGATATCGAGATCCCCGCGGCGGCGTAACAGGCTGGCTGCGGTTGCGATTCCGGCCGCCCCGCCGCCGACAATCACAACCTCATGGGAGGGCTCCCCAGATATCTGCGCGGCTGATGCGGCAGGGGCGGAGGCGCTGGCCTTATCCGTCATGATTTTCTCCCTGGTCTGATCGTTTGTTGAAGGCCCCGTCACGTAAGGCGGCATCGCCTGTAGCGTGCGTGCGATCGAGAATCGCCCGCATGGCGCCCAGATCATATCCGGCTTCCATGGCCTGCTGCAAGACCGTATCGACAGCCTGTGTTTTGGCGCTGATAATCGCCCATAAGGAAATGCTGCGCGTTCCCGTCCGGCAGTAAGCCAGAACCGGTGCGGGCAGTTCGGTCATGGCGCGTGCCATGGCGCTGACGTCCTCGCGGGTCATGGCCCCGGATATAGACGGCACATGGGCGCAGGAAAGGCCAAGGGTGGTCGCCGCGGCTGCGATGGTGTCATAGGCCGGCTGCGTTGCCTCTTCGTCATCGGGCCGATTGCAAACGATACTGTTAAAGCCCTGAGCGGCGATGGCAGGCACATCCTGCCCATCGATCTGGCCGCTCACGGCAAAGCTGTCGGTGACACGTCTGATATCCATTTGTCTTAACGCGTTGCCCTTTCGGTTTTACTATAAGGTATCCAGGGGGATCTTCAGATATCGCTTGCCATCGTCTTCGGCGGGCGGCATTTCTCCGCCGCGCATGTTCACCTGCACGGAGGGAAGAATCAGCGTGGGCATCGCGAGTGTCGCGTCGCGCTCGGTGCGCATTTTAACGAACGCTTCCTCGCTTATGCGGTCATTGACGTGAACATTCGACTGGCGTTGCGCATGTACGGTGGTTTCCCAGGCGAATTCGTCACGGCCCGGCGCCTTGTAGTCGTGGCACAGAAAGAGGCGTGTTCTTGCGGGCAGGGACAGTACCTTCTTGATCGACCGATAGAGCGCCCTGGCGTCGCCGCCGGGAAAATCCGCCCGTGCGGTGCCAAAATCGGGCATGAACAGCGTATCGCCCACGAACGCCGCATCGCCGACAACATAGGTAATACAGGCGGGCGTATGTCCGGGGGTGTGCAGGATATAGCCGTGCAGGTTACCAATAGTGAATGTATCGCCGTTCTTGAAGAGACGGTCAAACTGGCTGCCGTCGCGTTCGAACTCGGTACCGGCGTTGAATATCTTGCCGAATACCCCCTGGACGACGGTGATCTTGTCGCCGATGCCGATGCGACCGCCAAGATGTTGCTTTAGATAGGGCGCCGCGGACAGATGGTCTGCGTGTACATGGGTCTCAAGGATCCAGGTAATCTCAAGATTGTGCTTCCTTACATGGGCGATAATCGCATCGGCGGACCGGTATTGGATGCGCCCCGCTGCGGCATCGTAATCGAGAACCGAATCGAGTATGGCCGCCGATGGCGATTGCGGGTCCTTGATGACATAGCTGACCGTATGGGTCACCTCATCGAAAAAGCTGGTAACATGGGGGAAAACCGTGCCGGCCCAATCGTATTTCTCAGCCATAGCGATATCCTCTGATTTGTCCGCCCGCAGTCCGTTGGACAGGTTGCAAAGCGCCTGCCGTTGCGCGTGATTATAACCCCACGGACGCGCAATGAAAAGATGCGGTACAGCTCGCGCCAGGAAAACTGCCCGGCAAGGGCATTACTCTTGCTGCGGATCGTAATCGATACTTTGCAACAGCGCCCTCAGGCGGCGTTTCAGTTCGTCTCCCGTTGGGGCGGCGGCGGCGAAAATGGCCTGCGCCTTGTGAAACTCCATGACCCGAAAACGGCTGATGGCGGGTCGCAGAACAATGTCAGGTGCGGCATGTTCGAGTTTGCAATTGGTAATGGTCTGCATCATGATCTGGCTGATGCCATAGAGTTGTTCCAGCGCCGATGGTTTGGGAGCGCGGTCCAGGACCGGTGTGCCGACCACATCGACGGCGATGATCACGTCGCACGGGGGCAGGGCGTCGAAGGGAAGTGGATTGACCGCGCCGCCGTCCACATAGGCGGCGCCATCGATGATCACGGGTTTGAACACGACCGGCAGGGCGATCGAGGCGGCAACGGCGCGATGCAGCGGTCCCGATGAAAAACGCGTCTCCGCCACGTCGTAAAAATCCGTCGCCACAACCGTAAGAGGGATTTGCAGGGCATCGAATGTTGGCGGCAGTATGTCGGGTAAAAACGTATCGAGCACCCTGAGAGGATCGATACTGAGAAGCGGCAGGGCGCTGCCCGAGAGCTTCTCCGACAGATTGCGCGGCCGTACTTTCCAGATCTTCGGAACCAGCCCCTGGATATTGCTGAATGTCTCGCCGATATAGTGACGCATTTGCGCGCCGCGCATGCCCGCGCAATAGGCTGCGCCGATGATCGCCCCGACAGACGTGCCGGCGATGCAATCGATGGTGATCCCCATTTCGTCAAGAGTTTCGAGCACCGTAACATGGGCCAGTCCGCGCGCCCCGCCGCCACCCAGCGCCAGGCCGATACGCGGCCGGCGGACTAAATGTGAAACAGGACGCCCCGCCATACAGACTCCTCACCGGTGATGCGCCATCACCAATCCGGCGCAATGTTGCTGTAAATCATATACCGCAACTTTTATGCACATTAAACCGCGGATGGTGGTGTCGCGGGTGATTTTCAACATTACATCGGCCGGGATGGTTGCATTTGACAATGCTGGCAGGTATTCTCTGATCTTTGCAAAACGGCTGGTATTTGACGTATAAGTCACTCGTGTGTAAAGCAAAACCACAAAGCGCCCGTCCCTTCGGGTTTGCCGATTGGGGAACGCCCACACTCAGGCCGCTCTCGAGAGATGGGTCGCCATCGCTCTTCGATCGCCTTGAGCCTGGGTATCGCCTCGCCAATCGGGAAACGAAAATTGCTTCTGTTAAGACCTGACACGCTCTAGTTCGAGAAAAGCCTATGAACCGCCACGAACGACCGTCCATGAGACATGAGGCTACGTTGGAATACGGTCACAGTGAATACCGGGTGATCCGTTCCGGGGAATTCGTGCGCTGCGCCATCACCGGCGATCCGATCGCCCTGGCGGAGTTGCGCTATTGGAATGTCGCACGGCAGGAACCCTATCGCGACGCGAAGATTGCTTTGCAACGCTACAGGGAACTTCACGATACAGCGCCGAAAGGGACCGCAGACGATGACGGCAATGCGTAATGTTTTCATCCTGATGGCTATTGCTGCTTTGACCGGCTGCGCGGGTGGACCGGAGCCGGCGGCGGCGCCCGATGACACTTCGGCGGTAAAAGGCTCATGCGCCAGCCTCTATGGCGAGATGGGACGTATTCGTGCAAGCGGTTTGATTACGCGCCTGCACAAGCACTCTACGGAAGAGAAGCCGTCATCGGAGGATTTAAAGACCTACGAACGCTTTCTGCGATTGAGCGATGCGTATGAGCGCCGTTGCCGCTGATCGCGTTGATCGTGAAGAAAGGTGCTTCGCACCGCTCAGCGCACTTTTCTTCATTTAAAACAATGAGAAAACTGAGACCGGGAAGGCGCGGCGCTTTGTTTCCGCCTGGGCTTATTGCAGGGTTTTGGCGCATTTGTGCACAATACCTTGCAATTTTCGATCATGACTAACGGTCATGATCGGTCAACGCCGCCCCAAGGACTGATTTGTCCTTATTTTATTGGGAAAAAGTAGACCGAGGCGAAGCCGGGGGACTTTTTCCCATTCAACGATCGCCATCGGACGCACATCGGTGCGGTTGTACTCAATGGGAAGCGGGCCACTGCGCACGCACGCTCGTATGAGCTAAAATGAGTACCGGAATCAGTCCGGCCAGCACAATCAATAACGCCGCGGGTGCCGCATCCTCGAAATTCTCCACACTGGCCTGTTCGTAAATGCGCGTCGCCAGAGTGCTGTAATTAAAAGGGCGCAGCAAAAGGGTTACCGGTAACTCCTTCATCACGTCGACAAAAACCATAAGGGCCGCCGTAATGAGGGCCGGCCGCATGAGTGGCAGATGGATGGTGAACAACGTGTTCGCCGCACCGCGCCCCAGCGTGCGCGAGGCCATATGAAGATGGCTGGAAATGCGCGTAAAGCCGGACTCCAGGGTGCCTCCGGCGATGGCCAGAAAGCGCACGCTCAGGGCATACACAAGCGCCACCGCGGTTCCCGATAACACCAGGCCAACGCGCTCGCCGCCAAAATAAATGATCCCGTCGTTAAGCCCCCGATCAATGGCCAGAAGCGGCGCCAGAACACCGATCGCCAATATCGTCCCCGGTACTCCATAGCCGATAGCGCCAAGGCGCCCGCCGATGCGCGCTATGGGGTGGCCCTGAATGCGCTCCCCATAGGTAAGAACCAGCGCCACAGCAACCGTTACAACGGATGTCAGGAAGGCCAGTTCCAGGGAGTGAAGGGTATGGGCCATCTCCATTGCCACATCGATGTCATCAAGACGCGCCAGGGAATAGACAACAAGCAAGGCCGTCGGGACAAGAAAGCCGAGCATGAGCGTCACCAGGCAGACCGAGGCCGCAGCGGCGGCGCGCCAGCCCTTCAGGGGTGTGGGGCTTTTGCGCAGATGGGCATCGCGGCTAAAGAAGCGTTGCTGGCGGCGTGCGTAGCGTTCCAGCATCACCAGCGCCAGGATCAGCACAAGAAGCGACAACGACAATTGCGCCGCCCCGGCCAGGGAGCCGCGATTAAGCCATAACACATAGACCTGATACGTAAGCGTATTGACGCCAAAGAATTCCACCGCGCCAATGTCATTTAAACACTCCATCATGGCCAGAGAAACGCCCACCGCAATAGCCGGGCGCGCCATGGGCAGGCCGATGCGCCAAAATGCCCGCCACGAGCCCGCTCCCAGGGTTCGGCCTACTTCCAGCATGCGCGTCGACTGCATGATAAAACTGGCGCGTGCCGTCAGATATACATACGGGTACAGCACAAAACTCATGACGAAAATCGCGCCTGTCAGGTTGCGAATATCGGGAAACGCGTATTCGCGCAGGCTCTGCCAGCCGCCAATATAGCGGATTGCCTGCTGCACGGGGCCGGAGAAGTCCATAATCTCCACCCACGCATAGGCGGCGATATAGGTGGGATAGGCAAGCGGCAGCAGCAGCGCCCAATCGAACATCGCGCGGGCGGGAAACCGGTGCATGGTAACGAGCCACGCCGTACCGACGCCGAACAGGCAGACAAGAACACCGACGCCGCCCAGCAGAACAAGCGTCACGCGCAGGGATCGCGGCAGGATGGTGCCTACCATATGGGCCCATTCGGCGCCCGTGTTTTCCAGCGCCAGAAACCCAAGCGCCAGAAACGGCGTCAGCATCAACACGGCGATGATCAGAAACGTCGCCGCCCAGCCGGGGCTTTGGCGAAGCCCCTGCCACAGGCGGCGAATGTTTTGCCCACACCCTGGGTTGTGTTTGTTTTTCACGGGAACCGGCGCCGTTGCGAAAAACGCTCAACAACGGCTGCGGACGTAGGCCGGAGCGCGGCGCCGGGTCATGAACCGGGGCCCTCATCGAAGGCGACTTCATCCACAAGACGGCTGGCGCGCTTACGATGCGCCACCAGATCGTTCAATGGCAAGGTATCGGCCCGCAGTGCTCCCCAGCCGGCAACCATCGCCGATGGCTCGACGCCGGCGCGAATGGGGTACTCGAAATTCGTCTCGGCATAGATTTGCTGCGCCTGTGCGGATACCAGATATTCCATCAGCCGTAAGGCGTTGTCGCGGTTTGGCGCGTAACGCGCCATTGCCATGCCGGAGATATTGACATGGGTGCCGCGTCCGGCCGCGTCGGGAAAGATCAACCGCACGGCGTTCGCCCAACGCTTTTGCTCCGGGTCTTTTTCATTCGTGAGCATCTTGCCCATGTAATAGGTGTTGCCGATGGCGATATCGCACTCGCCGGCGTAGACGCCCTTGACCTGGGCGCGATCATTGCCGATGGGTTTGCGCGCCAGATTGGCCTTCAATGCGCGCAGCCACTGGCGCGCCTTTTCTTCACCTTCATGAGCGATAATCGAAGCGATCAGCGCGATGTTGTAAACGTGCTGGCCGGAGCGGATGCAAATGCGGCCCCGCCATTGCGGATCGGCCAGATCGGCGTAGTCGAGGTTCGTTTGCGACACCCGTTCCCTGGATGCATAGAGGATACGACCACGCAGGGTCAGCCCGAACCAGTGATTCTGTGCATCGCGATAGGCCGGTGCAATCGCCTGATTGAGAACCGGCGAATGAACGGCCCGGGTAATACCTGCCTCCCTGGCCTGTTGAAGGCGTCCGGCGTTGGCGCTGAGGAGAACATCGGCGGGGCTGTTTTGTCCTTCGCGCCGGATGCGTTCGCTCAACCCGCTTGAGGCGTAAACCACATTGACCTTGATGCCGGTGCGTTGTGTAAACGCATCCAGCAGCGGTGCAATCAGAAACGGTTGGCGGTAGGAGTAGATGTTGACTTCGCCGCTTTGCGATTGTGCCGTTTGGGGTGTTGCGGCGAGAATGAGGAATAACAGGCAGCCAACGGGCCGTAACCGCCGGACATACCGGCGGCGCGAGGGTCTTGTCATGACGATCTCCTTAACACGAGGGGTTCAAGGCCCCACTATCAAGTACGTTTTCAGCGCATGTTGCGCCTTGCGTGCCTTAACGCATTTGCTGCTGGGTGTCAATGTATATTCGATAAAAGTCTTTTAAAATCAATAAGTTACAATTATTCTAAAGTAGCTGGAATCGCGTGCGATATCAGCAATATAGACCATTGCCGCGGGCAAGACCGGTTGCCCTTGCCGCAGATGGCTACCTGCACCCGATGGCTTTTTCGAGAACAATCTGTTGAGAGATCACATCTAGAGCGTGTCAGGTCTTAATAGAACCATTCTGACGGAGCGATTTTGTGACAAGGCCAAGCAAAGTTTCGCAGGACATAGTGGACTATTTTCAAGAGACTTTGCGCCGGCATTGGTGCAAAAGCGCCCGTCCCTTCGGGTTTCCGATTGGCGGACGCCCACGCTCAAGCCGATCTCATGAGATGCGCCCACATCGCATGTCGATCGGCTCAAACGTGGGTCACCTCGCCAATCGAGAAACGAAAATTGCTTCTATCAAGACCTGACACGCTCTAGCGCGCTCTATTTCGCCAGAGTAAGCGCGGCGGGAAAGATGATCTCGGCAATTGTCCCGTGGGTGGGCTTGGAGCCTATAACAAAGCGCGCCCGGTTTGCCTCGATAAGGGCCTTTGTCAGGGGTAAACCGAGGCCGGTTCCCCGGGTGCTGCCCGTACCGTTGCCGCCGCTGCGCGAGGAATTGATCTGGGCAAAGGGTTGCAGGGCTTTTTCGATGTCCTCGTCGCGCATTCCTCTTCCGGTATCGCGCACGCGCGTTACCACGTCGCCGCTTGCTTCGCGCGAGGTGGTGATAATGATCTGGCCGCCGGCGGGTGTGAACTTGATTGCATTAGACAACAGGTTCAGGAGTATTTGACGCATGCTTCGATCATCGGCGACGATAGCCGGTACCGCACTTGACAGGCCGGTGCGAACGATAATGCGTTCGCGTGACGCCTGCCCCTGCATAATGGAAACGCATTGATTGACGATATCGTTGAGGTTGATCGGCGCGAATTCCAGCTCAAGTTTGCCGGCTTCTATTTTCGACAAATCAAGAAGATCGTTGATCAGGCTCATCAGATGCGCGCCGGAGACGTTGATATCGCGTAAATATTCCAGATAGCGCGCGTTACCCAAGGGCCCGATGCGTTCCTCCATCATCACCTCGGAAAAGCCGATAATAGCGTTTAGAGGCGTGCGGATTTCGTGACTGATCTTGGCAAGAAAGTCGGACTTCTGCGCGTTCGCCGCTTCCGCTCTGGCTTTGGCGGAATGCAATTCCTGCTCGGCCTGTTTCCATTGGGTAATGTCACGCAGCACGGCACAGAATTTCTTCGTCCGCCCGTCGCCATCCACGGGCCCGACGGTCATGGACAATGGAATAAGCCCGCCGCGCCGCTCGATGCCCATCACCTCGCGCCCGTCGTTGAGGACACTTTTCATATCCTGCCCGACCAGCCCCTGAAGATAGTCGGTCGCTATGCGCCGGCTTTGCGGCGCGATAATCGTCGTGAACGCCAGGCCAAGCAATTCCCCTGCATCATAGCCGAACAGCGCCTCGGCGCTGCGGTTGAGCGCCAGGATTTGCCCGTCCTGATCGAGAATGAGTACGCCATCGGTTGCGGTATCGAGTATCGATGCGAGCTCATCAGGGGTTACCGCCCAGTGCTTGAGGCGGGCATCCGGCTCGTCCTCCTGGCGCGGCCGCGGCGCGTCTTCGTCGAGTTCGCGCCGGGCGGCAGCGATCGCCGCGCAGTCGTCATCGACTTTAGCGGGGGGAACTTTCAGCACAGCCGGCGGGAGCGTTGCCGGGGGCTCGAGGACCGGTTGAATGAGAAGCATCATCGCCCGCCCGTTTCCCCAGGGAATGCGATGCAGGCGCGCTGACACCGGGATGGACTGATCCGTTCGCGTTGTCGCCAGAACATCGTGGGGCGTATCCGCCGCCGCATCCAGAGCGGGACGCAGGCCCTGCCGCATCAGGCGCGCGATGCCGCCGCAGGCCCTGAACGTACCGATAGTCTCGTACTCAAAGGTGTGTAAAAAGGTGCTGTTGGCATGGAGAATTTCATCTCCCTGATAGATGAGAATGGCAACGGGTAATTTGTTCAAAACAGCGGTCAAGGTTTGCTCATGCGCTTTATTGGCGCGTTGGCGATCCGCATCGCCACTTATATCGGCCATATCGGCATCGAGCGGCTTGCCGGAAAGGCGCGTTTCGGCTTCTCTGCTGCGCATGATCGGCGAGGCGGGCGCGCCCGTCTCCTTGACCACCTCCTGCAGTGTCTCGGCGATGGCATCGAACGCCTTGCGCGAACTCTCGTCCAGGGACGAGGGTACGGGTTTTGGCGAAGGTGCTGGCGGCGCCATACCGGCATATGGCGTTTCCCCGGATCGATCCGCCCCCCTGGTGGTACAGGTGCTGTGGCCGACGAAATCGCCGACATCGCCGCGAAGAAAGCGCGAACGCAGTTTGTTCAGAGCCTTAAGTGTATTCAGGCGTGCGCGCGCATTGTCGCGACTGACATGGCCCCGCTGGCGGATTTCCGACACGGATGGCAACGCTGGCGCTCTGGCTGCCGCCGGATCGATACCTGTTACCGGCAAGGGCCGCCGTGAACGCAAGCGCGGATCGGCTTCAACACGACTGCGAACGCTCTGGCCACGACGCAGCATGGTCGATGCGGCGGCGAGGGGGGGCGTATTCCGATGGTTGACAAGTACCGGGCCTGGCGCAGATGGATGGTCCGGCGGTTCGGGCAGGACGCGCCGTGAACGCAAGCGCGGGTCGGCTTCAACACGATCGCGAACGCATCGACCATGGCGCAGCATGGTCGATGCGGCGGCAAGGGGGGGTGTTACGCTGTCGTCAGAGCGCGCACGTTTCACCACACAATCCGGGCGCTTTACCGGGGAAAGGCCTACCGGCAGGCCAGGCAGCCGGGCAGGGCCCGGCAATGGCCCCAAGCGATCCGCGCCTCGGTGTCGTTGTATCATCGCGGCGCGGGACAGTGCCAGGGCATCGGCAAGGCGCGGCGCATGATCGTCCGCACCCGCAGTTGTATCCCGAGACCCGGCTGTGGGAACATCAGCCAGTGCACGGGCAGCCGTGACCGGGTCTTCCGCACGCACGGAATTGTCGATGTTGTATGCCTCATATCCCGCAGATGTACTGGTTCGGGCATAGCTGGCGTCGATGGTTATGGACAGACAGATGCGTGACGGCGATACGCCTTGCAGCCGTCCGGCGCCCTTTTCCTGCCAGCCGCGCTGCGGCGCTTTTGCGGCACGATCATCACCAGTGCGCGTATGCGAAGAGCCGTGAACGATCGTCTCGGGTGGGCGTGGTGCGAGGCAAACGAGGGCCACACCATGAGCGTCTATCGGGGCGCGGTACATTGTCAAGGTATCGGCGAAGGCCGGACCAATCGTGGTGCTGCCGTGTTCGGTCTTGACGGCGCGGCGCAGCGCCGGGGTTGCATCGATCAATGCGTCGGCGGCATCAACAAAGCCGATAGGCGTTTTGGCGCCGGCAAATTCGACAAAACGCTTGATCTGGTCGCCGGGATCGGGGTTCGGCGTGATCGGCGACGGCAGAACACAAAGCAGTCCAGGGCGCGTCTTGCCGTCTTGTACGTCCTTGTAGGCGATGCGCTGGCAACGGCAAGGCAGAACACGTGTGCCTGGCGAAGCGGCAAAGCGCAGCATTTCCAGGCGGGCGCGCCGATCGGAAACCTGTGCAAGAAGCCGCGTGATCTGCCGCGCCATCAATTCCTGCTGGTTGTCGTGTCTGTCCAGTAAATCGGCAATCGAGGGTGCCTGCCAGAACGCCACACCGGACGCGTTGGCCCAGACGATGCGCCGGCCGGTCTCATCCCACACCCAGGCTGCTGGCGCCGCAAGGAACGCATCACCAATCGCCTTGTGCGATGTTAGCGCCACGAAAGTCCTGAGCGAAAATACGTCCATAACCCTCCTCACCGCGCCTGCATCGGGATTCGCATTGTTTGCAGCCGCCCCTTTGGCGTTAGCGAAAGCGCCTTGAGCCGATCAACGTCCCCGTTTAGACTGGTATTTCGAATTGAATGTTGATTCGCGCCGTTTATCAAGGCACTCGATTACGTTATCAGCATCAATCGAAATATGGTGTGCCCACAAACACCCGTGTCAATTCAAGCGCCCCGTCCCTTGATCCTTACCCATTTGTTAATACAGGTAATTGTCGGGCAGGTCTATCGCTTTGCAACCGGGCGCCGATGTTTTGCGGCAAATAGTTAGGAAGTGTGGTTAACCGGCGCGTGCGGATTGTCTTTGACATTGTCCGCCATTCGGCGCATGTGTGCCCTGCAAAGCGTAACATACGCAAAATCACGAGCATGTGGCAGGGATGCCCTGCAGGCATTCCGGTATCGCCATATCGCCTGCCCATGATACAACACCGAATGATGAATACAATGGACCCACTGGCGAAGCAACCGGCAAACCGGCAGGACAGCATCCGGTTTTTCAAGATGAACGGCCTGGGAAATGATTTTCTCATCATCGATGCGCGGCACGCTAAGGTAGCGGCACTGGATGAGATGCAAATCAGGGAACTGGCGCGCCGTGATGGTGGCATTGGCTTTGACCAGATGATCACCCTTGAGCCCTCGAAAACCCGCGCGGCCTGTTTTATGCGTATTCACAACGCCGACGGGCATGAAGTTGATGCCTGTGGCAACGGCACCCGCTGTATTGCCTGGGGCCTGCTGGAGGAAAGCGGCGATGACGGCGATGGCCGTGTGGCAATCGATACCAACGCCGGAACCCTTTATGCCTGGCGCGGGCCGGAGCCGATGCACATAACTGTTGACATGGGGCGGCCGAAACTCGCCTGGGAAGACATTCCCCTTGGCGAAGAGTTTCGCGATACCCGTGCCATAGAATTGCAGATCGGTCCCATCGACAATCCCATATTACACTCGCCGGGGGTGGTGAATATGGGCAATCCCCATGCAGTGTTCTGGGTCGACGATGTGCAGGGGTACGATCTGGCAAATATCGGTCCGTTGCTTGAGAAACATCCGGTTTTTCCGCACGGGGCGAATATATCGCTGGCGCATGTTGCGGCGCCGGACCGGATTGTCCTGCGCACCTGGGAACGGGGTGCCGGGTTGACCCGCGCCTGCGGTACGGCGGCATGTGCGTGTGTCGTGGCGGCGGTGCGCGTAAAGCGTGCATCGCGGTCCGTGCGCGTCACCCTGCCCGGCGGCGATCTGCATGTCGAGTGGCGCGCGGCGGACGATCATGTCTGGCTCACCGGTCCCGTTGCCTATGAGTATCCCGGCGTCCTTGATCCGCGACAGGGAACATGGCAGCGCGTATCAGATTAGGTGTGTAACTTCAACAGGTTATTCTCAAGGCGACAGGTCTGAAATCGGGGTGTTTACGGCCATTGCCGCAAGGTGTGCCACTTCAGGTTTGCCTGTTCCGGATACAACCCGCTGAAGGTCACAACAGGTCCGAAGGCCGCCGTTTGGGAAAAAAACGTATGTTAACCGAATATTAACGTTAACACATACGTTTTTTTGGAAATCCGGCGTAAAGCAAAGGTTGATATCCTTGATTAAAACTTCGTCAATATCCCGCCATCATAGTTATCTAAAAGCAAACGCGTATTCAGGATCGAACGCCGGTCAGCGATGTGCGAGCGGTGCAACGGGTGAGTTTTGGCCAGTACCGCCTGTGGGGTTGCCGTGCGACATTCTGCCGGCGCAACAGGTGTCGGTATTCACAACAATCAAGGTGTAGGGTGTTATGGTGCGTATTTCCTTTTTCTCTTTTGATATCAGGCAGTGCACAGGGGCGCTGCTTGTCACGGTTGCCGCGGCGGGCCTGGCGGGCTGCGCCAGTTCTCATAACGGCGCCACTTTCGCTCTCGCATCCGCCACAGCGCATGGTACAGACGATGTGTTGGTGACGGGCAGTGTGCCGGACAAAGCAAAGGCGCCAGCGATCACAATAACGGAAAAGCGCACGACACCGGCCGGTGGTGGCTATTACAAGATCGGCAAGCCTTACAAGATCGCCGGACGGCGCTATCGTCCGGCCCATGATCCCGATTACAAGCGTACCGGCATCGCGTCGTGGTACGGAACTGCCTTTCATGGGCGCAAGACGGCGAACGGCGAAGTATTCGACATGAATGCCCTGAGTGCCGCGCATACGACCATGCCGTTGCCAAGCTATGCGCGGGTTACCAATCTTGAAAACGGCCGCTCACTTATTGTAAGGGTGAATGATCGCGGTCCTTATTCTCGCGGTCGCGTGATCGATCTCTCCCGACGCGCCGCCGGTCTTTTGGATTTTCAGCATGCGGGCACGGCGAAGGTGCGGGTGGAATATATCGGCAAAGCGCCCCTTGATGGACGCGATCATGCCTATCTTGCCGCCTCGTTCCGGGCGCCGGGCCGCAACAACAGAACTGCAACCGCAGCAAAATCGCCGCCGCGTGTTGAGGAGCGGGAAGTACGTACCGCCGCCAGGGCGATGTCGCCACCGCGCGTCGAGGAGCAGGAAGTACGTACCGTCGCCAGGGCAGAGGGCGGGCAGCAGGTTGTACGGTTGGGCGTTTATGCGCGGCTTGACGCTGTCACACGCCTTAAACGCGCCCTTGCCAAATATGGGGATATATCCCATAACGAGATCATTGCGAAAGATCGTGTCTTGCGTTCGGTGAATTTGAGGGTCAGTAACGTTGGTGTGCCGATTGATACTATCCTGGCTGCGGCTCGCAGTGCGGGCGCTGTGGGAGCGCGTGCAATCATCCAGTAAAAGCAGCACCCTTACAGGGCGAAATCGTCGATACACCCATGTCGCGATTGATCCATTCTGCAAAAAGCGCGGTTTTGTTTCATATTTTACCCTGGCCGCTTTTGGGCGACGGGTTTACAGGATTGCCATGGCGGCGTTGGTGCTTGCCGGCATGGCGTTGCAGAACGCACCGGCCGAGAACTTCAAAACCCCGGCAACGATCGCCTATCTCAAGGACATCACCAACGGCGCCGTTCTTTTGGAAAAGAACCTCGATATGCCAATGGATCCTGCCGGGCTGGTGAAGGTTGTTACCGTGGCGGTTGTGTTTGAGGCGATCCGCCAGGGGCGCCTTCAACTGACAGACAAATTCACCGTCAGCGTCAATGCCTGGAAAACCGGCGGCGCGAATTCCGGTGCCACATCCATGTTCGCCAAACCGAATGCGCAAATCGCCGTTGCCGATCTTTTGCGCGGCGTGATCATCGCATCGGGAACGGATGCCGCGATCGCCCTGGCCGAAGGCATTGCGGCGAGCGAGGCGGCGTTCGTGGAACGCATGAACGCCTATGCGGCCTCTATTGGTATGGGGGCCTCGCGTTTTTCCAATGCGACCGGCCTGGCGGCGCAAGATACCGTGGCTACCGCGCGTGATCTGGCGCGTCTGGCCGAGCACATGCTGATGACGTATCCGCAACTGATGACAATGTTTTCCGAAAAGGAATTTGTCTGGAACAAGGTACGGCAGTACAATCGCAACCCGTTAGTGCACAGTGGCCTTTCGGGCGACGGGTTCAAGACCGGCTACACAAAAAAAGGGGGCCATAGCCTGCTCGGCAGCACAAACCGCGATGGCCAGCGACTCGTTGTCGTTCTCGATGGTCTGGGCTCGCGGCACGCGCGCACCCGCGAAGCCAGGAGGCTTATTGCGTGGGGCTATGAGGGGTTCGATCGGGTCAAGGTGTTCGAGGCCGGGCAGACCATCGCCAGCGCACGCGTATTTGGCGGTAGCCGAGATCGTGTCGGTCTGGCGCCGGGGCGAGCGTTCTATCTGTTGATGGAGCGCGAGAGAGAAGTGGAACGCGCCGCCCGAATTGTCTACAACGGCCCTGTCGCCGCACCGATCAAAAGCGGCGATCAACTGGCGCGACTGCAAATATTGCAAGACAAACGGGTGATCCAGCAGATACCTCTGTTCGCCGCCGATACGATCACCACGGGCACGTTGATGCAACGCGCCACCGATGCGCTGGCCGAGTTGGGAGTTGGTGCCTGGCGGGCGGTGGGACGGCGCGTCGGTCTTTATGGCGAGGATCGGTACGAGACACCGGATAGACGCGGCGATACGGCATCGTGAGCGGTTTGTTCATTGTTTTCGAAGGTGGCGAGGGTGCCGGCAAGTCGACTCAGGCGTGCGCCTTGTCGGACAGATTGCGTGCGGCAGGCTATGGTGTTTTGTGTACCCGCGAACCCGGTGGTACGCCAGCGGCCGAATGCGTACGCAAGGTGCTGTTGCAGGGCGATGCCCAGGACTTTGACGCGGGCTTTGAGACATTCCTGTTCGCCGCAGCGCGTTATCATCACGTCAAACATTGTATTCAGCCGGCGCTTGCGGCGGAAAAGGTCGTCATCTGCGATCGGTTTGTGGACTCAACGCGCATCTATCAGGGCGTCGGCTCGAACGTGCGGATGACGCTCATTGATCAACTCGAAACGGCGGCAACCAATGGTGTTGTATCCGATCTGACATTCGTTCTTGATATCGATCCGCGTATCGGTCTTGATCGTGCCGGTGATACGCCGGACCGGTTTGAATCGCAAGACCTGGTGTGGCACGATAAGGTACGACACGGCTTTCTCGATCTGGCGGCGCGCGATCCCGGACGCTACCATGTCCTGGATGCTACCGCGCCGGCGGATGCGATGGCAAAAGCCATCGCAACGGTTGTCCTGGCACACCTTGAGAACAACCTGTTGAAAGATTACAACTAGAGCGTCGGGCGTTTAAGTTGCAACAATACGTTCGCGTAAATCCGCTGATAAGGGTTTGCGTATGCTCCGCCTCTTAACACAGTGAATCATAAATCACACCAAAGGGAAATCCAAAAAGATTCCTGTTGATCGTTCGATTCTCCAGTGCGGCCCTTGCCGCAGATGGCGAGCAGCAAGGCCATACCGGGTCATTCATCTGATCATTAGAGGTGTTCGATTTATCCAGTGCTGTCAAGGGTTTAAGAACCGCCAGGGGCGGCGCGAAGCGCCCTTGACAGCACTGGATAAATCGAAAAAAAGCGATGATCAGATGAATGGCCAGCAGCACCCGATGGGTTTACCAGGGACAAGCTGTTGAAATTACGCATCTGGAGCGTCAGGCGCTTAAGTTGCAACAATATGCTCACATAAATCCATTGATAAGGTTTGCGTAGGCTCCACCTCTTAACACAGTGAATCATAAATCACACCAAAGGGAAATTCAAAGAGATTCCTATTAGTCGCCTGACGCTCTAGCCACTCCTGAGGGTTCCATGGAAAGCGCCGTACCGTATCAGCAATCACACGATGACATGGAGGGTATAACGCCGCCGCGGGCGCAAACCCAATGGATCGGTCATGGGACACAGACCGCCACCCTGGTGCGGGCGATATCATCGTACAGAATGCCACAGGCGTGGCTGTTTAGCGGCCCGCGCGGCATTGGCAAGGCAACATGCGCCTATCGCCTGGCGCGCTATTTGCTGCATGATCCCGGCGCCGCGGGGATTGCTGCCGAAGGGCGGACGGCATCGCCGGCGCATTCCCGCAAAGCGCTCGCTGTGGCCCCGTCGACGGATACGTTTCGTCAGATTGCAGCTGGCGCGCATCCGAACATGCTGAGCCTGGCGCGTCGATTTGATCGCGATACCAAGCGCTATCGCAGCGCCATTTCTGTCGACGATATTCGCGCTGTCGGGCGCTTTTTTGCGAGCACGCGAGCCCGTTCGGGATGGCGGGTCTGTCTTATCGATACTGCCGACGACATGACGATACAGGCGGCCAACGCCCTATTGAAGCTCCTGGAGGAGCCGCCGCCGGCCAGTCTTTTTATTCTGATCTCCCATCGTTTCGGGCGCTTGCTGGCGACGTTGCGCTCGCGCTGCCGGCGGCTCGAATTTCATTCGCTTCCGGCACAGGAGATCGCGCAGGGTCTGCGTCTTTATGCGCCCCGGGCGCCGCAGGAGGCGCACACGCTCGCCATGCATCTTGCCGATGGAAGCCTGCGCCGCGCGCTCGGCTTTGTGGACAAGTCCGGGATTGCGGTTTATCAGGGCTTTAGCGCCATTATCGAGAACAACGCAGCGGATGTGTCGGCGCGTATGGCGCTGGCGGAAAAGATCGCCCCCGTTCAGCACGAGGCGGCCTATATATTGTTTATCGATCTGGTGCAGGCGTGGCTGTTTCGGCGTATCAACGCGTTACAGTGGCCGCAGGAGAAACAGGGTACGCCATTATCCATGGAAGCGGCGGCCGCCCACGCCGAGGTCTGGCAGGAAATCACCGAGATGGTCGTAGCGCAGGATACTTACAATCTCGATCGCAAGCAGACGGTATTGGGTATGCTGCACCGCATCAGCGCGCTGCTGGCGCCGCGCCAGGTGTGACCTTTTGACACGCTCTAGCGCCGGACGATCACCGCACCAACGAAAATGTCGTGCAGGCAGCGCTTATGGGAGGAAAAAAACGGCACGATCAAGACCACAGGAGCCAGCATCGTTGCATAAAAAAGAGCCGCATGGAGGGCGGCAAACCAGCCATCGGGTGAGCGGCCGTCAATTATACGCACCTCAATAGCGAAGATGCGCATGCCCCATGTGGCGTTCCACGCACCGCCGATGGTGAGCGCCGAATAGAATATGCCGGCCAGGGGATAAAGCGAACCGTACAGTATCCAGCCAAAAGCGAAGGCAGCGAGCCCCACCGAAAACGCGATCTTGTGCAACACGACGATAATTGCGCCGATGATGAGAAGATCAAAAAAATAGGCCAGGCAACGGCGAAGAAGAACCCCCCGCAGACTATCGGCCGCGTGTGCCTTTGGCGTGTAAAACACGTCCGCACTTGCCTCGGCGCCATTTGCCGGATTGGCCACGGAGTCCTCGCTGATATACAAGTCGTGCTGCTGCAACACGTGATGCGACACGGATTGCCATGCCGCCTGCGATTTCCTTATATTAAGGCAACATGTGAGCGACGGCAAGACGGGTGCAACCGATCTTAAAGCGCACCCAACCCATCAAGCAGTGACGCGACGGCAATCGTAATGACAATGACAAGCGCCAACTGCCGGTAAAAGCGCTGTGTCGCGAGGGGAAAGAGCAGTACGCCGGTTGCGATTCCAAGGATATAGGGAATACATAGCACGATGCCCAGGCCGAGTATGGGCAAGGTAAACAGTCCGGCGATTGCCAGCATCGTTACCGAAATAGCGGTTTGTATCAGGAAGTAACCGGTGATCAGGGCGCGCGCCCGTGTCGCCGTGTTGGAAAGAGCCAGAGCAAAGAGAATGATCGGCGGCCCGCTTAAGGCGGTAGCGCCAGAGAGGAATCCCGCGAATGCGCCAATACCGGCGCGCGCACCGATACCGGCATCGCCTTGATATTTCCAGCCGCGCGCCAGCGCAATGGCGGTAACAATCACGATCGTGCCAAAAGCCAGCCGCAACGGGGTTGCGGGCATTATTTTAAGGCAAAGAACCCCAAGGGGTGTGGTCACGAGGCTGGCGACAAGCATTGGCAAAAGCTCTCGCCAGCGGATATGACGCCAGGTGTTCAGAAGCAACGGGATCTGTCCGGGGGCATCCATCACCTGCACCAACGGCACCGTCGTGGCCGGACCGACACACGCGGCATAGGCGGGAATGATGACCATGCCGGCGCCGAAACCGGCAAAGCCGCGCACCAGGCCTCCAAGAAACGCAGCGCCGATCATGATGACTTGCACGGGCAAGGAAAATGCCGCAAGGCCGCCCAGTGTATCAGACATCATGAAGATGAGTCGGATTGCAGCAATCGTGCGGCGGCTGGCGCGAAATACGTCAGGATACCATCGCAACCAGCGCGCTTGAACGCCATCAGCGATTCCAGCATGACGGCATCCCTGTCCAGCCAGCCGTTTTGCGCGGCGGCGCAAATCATGGCGTATTCTCCCGAGACCTGATAGGCAAAGGTGGGGATGGCGAATTCGCATTTGATGCGCTGGACGATATCGAGATACGCCAGGCCAGGCTTGACCATGATCATATCCGCGCCCTCGTCGATATCAAGACGTGCCTCGTGAAGCGCCTCATCGCTGTTGGCCGGGTCCATCTGATAGGTGCGCTTGTCGCCTTGCAGGGCGGCCGCCGAGCCGACGGCGTCGCGAAAGGGACCATAAAAGGCGGAGGCGTATTTCGCCGTGTAGGCCATAATACCCACATCGGTAAAACCATTGGCGTCCAGAACGCTGCGAATGGCGCCGACTCGCCCGTCCATCATATCGGAAGGGGCGATAATATCGGCGCCGGCGCGCGCATGATTGACCGCGATCCGGCAATAAAGCCCCACACTGGCGTCGTTGTCGATGACCCCGTCAATAAGAAGGCCGTCGTGACCGTGACTGGTGTAAACGTCCAGGGCGACATCGGTGATCACGCCGATATGCGGCGTTTGTCCCTTGATGGCTCTTATGGTCTGGCAAACCACATTGTCGGCGCGCAGCGCCTCGCTCGCCTGCGCATCGCGCGTTTTCGCATCGGCATACGGGAACAGGGCAAGGGCGGGAATACCCAGCGCTACCGCCTGTTCGGCCGCTTTTACCGCCTCGTCGATGCCAAGACGCGCCACATCGGGCATGGAACCGACGGGATCGCGCGCCGTGTTGCCGGCGTGCACGAATATCGGCCAGATGAGATCGTCGACGCTCAGACGGTTCTGGCGCACCAGACGGCGCAGCCAGTCATGGCGGCGATTGCGGCGCGGCCGTCTTGTTGGCGCAAAGGAGCTGCAGTCGAAGGCGCTGGTTTTTTTGGGCATCGGCGAAACCTTTGGCAACAGCGATGAGGGATTGCGATAGCGGCCCACAATACCCGCTCCCATAGTCCGGCGTCAATTGATGCGCTTACCCATCGGCGCAGCGGAAGCGGTCTCGCTATACGCGCTGCCAGCCTGCGGCGCCAAGATGCTCCTGGGGGCGAAAACGCGCCTTGTACTGCATTTTGCGCGCGCCTTCGATCCAATAGCCCAGATAGACATAGGGAAGACCGGCGTGCCGGGCGCGGCGGATGTGATCGAGGATGATAAACGTCCCCAGACTGCGCTGCGTCAGTTGCGGATCAAAAAAACTGTATACCAGCGACAATCCATCGCCCAGGGTATCGGTAAGGCTGACACCCGCAAGCGCGCCTTCTCCCTGGCCGCTCACAGCGGTATCGGGACCGCGGCGGCGGTATTCGATGAGTTGCGTCTGTACATGGGTATCTTCGATCATGCGGGTGTAATCGAACAGACTCATTTGCGTCATGCCGCCGGCGCGGTGGCGGGCGCGCAGATAATCGCGAAACAGACTGTATTGCTCGGCGGATGCCTTGTTTGGTTGCGGCGCGCCGACAAGATCGCTGTTTTTGCGCCAAACCCGCGTAAACGCCTTTGTCTGGCGCATTTCATGGACACAAACCCGTACCGAGACGCATTTCTTGCAATGCTCGCAGGCGGGTCGGTAGGCAATATGCTGGGAGCGGCGAAAGCCGCCCTGGGTCAGGGCATCGTTCAGGGGCGTCGCCTGATCGCCGATAAGATAGGTAAACACCTTGCGTTCAAGTCTGTCGGGCAGATACGGGCAGGGCGCTGGCGCTGTAAGGTAAAAACGGGGCGTATCAACGAGATGTCGGGTCATGGTTGAAACCGGCTCGCCAACAGAAAATTATACCAAGGGGTTTTGCGTTTGATTCCTGACCCGGTTTACAGCCGTTGTCTTATCAGCACGATACACAAGTCAGTGTGTACAAAAAGCCAATACCGCTGGTATTACAGTTCATAATACCATGGTGCCAGCGCTGAAAAAGTCAACCACAGGATAATCACCAGGGGTATGCCGGCGACGAGAAAATCGGAAAACCTGTAATGCCCCGGACCCATTACCAGAAGATTGGTCTGATATGCAATAGGTGTTGCAAAGGAGCAGTTGGCGCTAAGGATAACAGCGACAACGAATGGCCTCGGATCGACACCCAGATGCTGCGCCATACTGATCGCGATGGGTGTGAAAAGAATGGCGGTGGCGTTGTTGCTGAGAATATTGGTGAGCACGGCGACAAGCAAAAACAACGCCGACAGGGTGATCGCCGGCGAGGCGCCGGCGAGCAGGGCAAGCATGGAATCGGCGATCCGGTCGGCGCCGCCAGTCGCCTGCAGGGGAACCGACAGGGCTATGGAGGCGGCAATCAACATGACAATGCGCTGATCGATGGCGCGGCTGGCCTGGCGCAGGTTCAGGCATCCCAGCGCGATCATGGCAAGCGCCCCGGCAAGGGCCGCGGTCACGATAGGTACGATCTGTGTCGTGGCGGCAATAACGATGGCGGCAAAGATGGCCAGCGCGCGGCGGCCGTACTGGCGCAGGTGCACCTCCTGCGCCGACCATTCCAGAAGAATCAGATCACGATTGGGACGCATGCGCATGATCTGATCGTGGGAGCCGCCGATGAGCAGCACATCGCCCGATTCAAGGCGCACATCGGTCATGGGAGTGCGCAGCATATGGCTGCGCCGCTGCACGCCGATCACCAGACAGTTGGTATCGTTGCGAATGCCGGCGGTGGCGATGGGGCGGCGAATATAGCGCGAGCCCGGCGAAATCATCGCCTCGGCCAGAACAAATGTCTCCGCCTGATCCGTCTCGTCCGCCGCATCGCGGCTGACGTTAAGCGAAGTGGCCGATTTGACCGTTGCCTTGCCGCTCGTCAGATAGCGGGTGATCGTCTTGCGCGTGGCGGCAAAGATGACGATATCGCCGGGCGTCAGTTCGATATCATCAAAGGGTGGCGAGAGCACCTTCTCGCCCCGCACAATGACGCGAATGGTAATGTCCTTGAGCGCCGGAAACAACCCGGCAACTGACGTCGCGCCGGCCAGATCGTCATCCGGGGTGACAATGAACTCGGCAATGAACTGGCGCCCCGATGATCCCTTGATGGTATCGAACATGCCGGCGCGCTGGCGCAGAAAGTGCGGCATGATAAAAAGCACATAGCCCAGGCCGACAATCGCCAGGATGCCGCCGGGGACCACGAAAGAAAAAAAACCCAGAGGCGGCCGCCCCATGCTCTCGGCCACACCGGCAACCAGAAGGTTTGTCGATGAGCCGATCAACGTCGTCATACCGCCAAGGATGGAAATATAACTCAACGGCATCAGCAATTTGGAGGTCGGCGTGGCGTTTTGCCCGGCAAGGGCGACAATGACCGGCAGCATGACGACGACGACAGGTGTATTATTGATAAAGGCGCTGATCAGGCCCGCCGCGACAATGACCGCGGCGATGGTCCAGGGCGAGCGCCCGCCGTGGCGCACGATCGCCTGCACGGGTCCCTCAAGCGCCTCGGTCTGGAACAGGCCCTGGCCGACCACGAGCAGGCTCAGGACGGTAATCAGAGCCGGATTGGCGAAACCGGCAAGAAGATCGGCGGCGTCCACCGTCTCGGCGCTGGCCTGCGAGTGCAACGGCACCAGGGAAAACAGTACAATCAGCGCCACTATCGCGCCCAGGGACGTGATTTCGATGGAGACCCGCTCAAGCGCATAGGACGTGATCGTCGCTACAATGACAGCAAACGTCAACCACATATGCAGATCGTAGGTGGCGAAAATTTCTGTAATCGTGTTCACTCTAGTCCCGCTTTACCTTGATGGTGCCAGGCTGCCGGCCGTTTGCAGGTAGCCGACTCATCTGCTTGAACTTAGCATGTATTGTCATTTTTGCGAGGCGGCTGGCATGGGCAACGCCGGATGCCCCCGGGCTCTTATTGACTGTCGCGGCGCAAAGACTCATTGAGACGGGGCAGGATCTCGATGAAATTGCACGGCCGGAAGCGATAGTCGAGTTGCTGCGCCAAAATACCGTCCCAGGCGTCCTTGCAAGCGCCGGGAGAGCCGGGCAGGCAAAAGATGAATGTGTTTCCCGCAAGCCCCGCCGTGGCGCGCGACTGGATCGTCGATGTGCCGATCTTGTCATAGGAAATGCGATGAAAGAGTTGGGAAAAGCCATCCATGGACTTGTCGAACAGCGGCTCCAGCGCTTGCGGTGTCACATCGCGGCCCGTAAAGCCGGTGCCGCCCGTGCTGATGATCACGTCAATATCGGCGTTTGCGATCCAGTCCCGAATCTGTTGGCGAATTGGCGCTACATCGTCGCTAACGAGGGCGCGCGCCACCAGCCTGTGTCCGGCGCCATCGATGCGCGCCGCCAGAACATCGCCTGAGCCATCGGTCTTTAATGTGCGGCTGTCGGAGACGGTGAGCACCGCAACGCCAACGGCGATAAAAGGCCTTTCAGCGTCGATTGTCATTGTCCGTTCCCCGCTCCTGTGCGGTCCTGCGTCGTTGTATCGGTGTTGTCCGGGGCGGCCGTGCTGTCGGCATCAGCGCGTATTTCCCAGCTAATGGTCTCGGGCGTGTTGGTACGCGTGACCGGCAGTTCCTGGAACTCAACGCGATTCGCGTCAGAGACCGGTTCGCGCTGGCCGATCCGATACAATGCATAAATGGCGATGGCGCCGTGAACAAGGGCGGTATTGGCAAACAGTCCGGCGCTACCGAGTAAATCCATGAATAATGCCGCCATCAGGGGGCCGACGATTGTGCCGATCCCGTAGACCAGGAGCAGGCCACCAGCGACATTGACGAAGTTCTCCGGTCTGGCGTAATCGTTCGCGTGGGCAACGGCAAGGGAGTAAATAGGAAAATTCAGCCCGCCGAACACGAACATGATTGCGAGCACGGCCACGGCGTTTTGGGGGTTGGCGAACCAGATTATTATACCCGTCAGAGAGGCGGCAAGGGCGACATAGATCATGATCTGGCGGCGGTCGAACTTGTCGGACAACCGCCCGATCGGCAATTGGGTAATGGCGCCCCCCATCAGCGCCGCGGACAGCATCAGCGCGATCATCGAGATTTCCAGGCCGATCTCCTTGCCATAGAGGGCGGCGAAGTTACCATAGGCCGAATTGGTCACACCGACAAGAAAACATCCGGCCAGGGCAACCGGCGAATTGCGATAAAGGGTTTTAAGGTCCAGGGAGACGTCCTGCAGCGGCTCGGGCGATTTGGCGCGACTCAGGCTCGTTGGCAACAGCGACATACTGTAAAAAATGGCCACCGCCATAAACGGTATGACGCCGGCCATATCCTGCCACGACAGCATCATTTGTCCGGCTGTCATACCCAGCGTCGAGACGATCACATAGATGCTGAAAACCATGCCGCGGATGTCGTTGGTGCTGCGCTCATTCAACCAGCTTTCCATGATCATATAGGCGCCGGCGGTACAAAACCCGGCGACGGCGCGCAGGATAATCCATGTGGTCGCGTTGATGCTGATGAAAACGGTGAGGATGACCACGGCGCAAGCCGAGGCGGCGGCGCTAAAGGCGCGCACATGCCCCACTCGTTGCACGATACGCGGCATGTGAAGACAGCCAAGAATGTACCCCACCGCCCAGCCGGTGCCGATCAGGCCGATTGTTGTCTTGGAAAACCCTTCCAGGTCGCCGCGCAAGGGAATGATCATGCCATGCGCGCCATGGGCGACAAACAAGAGTGCGGCGCCACACAGCAAGGCCGCTATGGGTAAAAACCGCTCGCTCATTGCCGTGTCCTCAGCTTTGACCGCTTACCGGCAATGCCGGCCTCTCAACCCCGAACGCCTGGTTCATATTTAATCGGCGACGCCCGCGATGGACGCCAATAGCGTTCCCGTCAAGCGCCGTCAAGGGCTTCCTTGATGGCCAGGAAATCCCGCCAGGCAAGGCGCTTTTGTCCCGGCGCGCGAAGCAGATAGGCCGGATGAAATGTCGCCATGGTGCGAATCGGCCCCTGTGCCGATGAAAACTCACGCCAGCGGCCGCGCAGTTTCATGATACCCTGTGTTGTATTAAGCAATTGTTTGGCCGCCGCCCCGCCGAGTAATACCAGAATCTGCGGGGCAACCAGTTCGATCTGCCGCTCGATGAACGGGCGGCAGATCTCGGTCTCCAGAGGCGTTGGCGTGCGATTGCCCGGCGGCCGCCAGGGCACCACATTGGCGATATATACGTCGCTGCGCGCCATGGCGATGGCTGTCAGCATCTTGTCCAGTAACTGGCCCGAGCGGCCGACAAACGGCAGGCCCTGAATGTCTTCATCGCGCCCCGGCGCCTCGCCCACGAGCATCAGGCGCGCCCGTGCATCCCCATCGGCAAATACGGTGTTCTTGGCTGTAAATTTCAGATTGCAGCCGTTAAAGGATGTCAGCGCCTGTTCGAGTTCTTCCAGGCTTGACGCATTGCGCGCCAGTTGACGGGCATCTGCGACGCTGGCGTCACTCGGCGGGACCGCCTGGGGTATCGGCCTTGACGACGTGGGCGTGGGCGCTGCCATGGGTGCTTTGGGTTGTGGGGTGGGGATCGGGGGCAGGTCCGGCTCGGCGAACCGGTTTCGTGCCGTCTCATCCAGGAGCACATCGACGCCCATCTCGCGATACCAGCGCAGCAAATCCGCCGCCTGCACCGGGCTCAGGTGCGCCGATGTTCCCGGATTACTCCCGTCATTGCTGCCGGTTTTGTTGTCTGTCATGATGCCCTGCCGGTTTGCCGGAAGTTGTCATCCGCACTATAGAGCGTTTCATGTCTTAATAGAACCATTCGGCGTGGATATCGCATATAGTTCATTTGTATGATGGCAGACGGGAGGATCCCGTTTAAACTGAAGATATTGCACGGGAGGCGCGTTATATCGGGTGGTAAATGTGATCATCGCTGATGCTGCTCTCCTTTAATGTTTTCATGTTGGGTGGTGTGTGTCATCATCGTCACCATCTCCTTTCTATGAATATTGCCGTTGGTCCCGGATACAATTGTGTGTCCGGGACCGCTTTTGATGATATCCAGAGCGTGTCAGGTCTTAATAGAAGCAATTCCCACACCACCCCGGGGCGCTCGGTATCGGCAAGCCCGTGTTGAGACCTGCCGCCTTTTCCCGCCATCCTGTTAAGCGCTTGGCAATGGCGCCGTGCTTGCTGTATAGCTTACACAGGCACGGCGCTGTCCGGCATTTGCCGATGGCGCGTCACCGGAATCACACAGGCAGGTGTCATGAACGAGATGGCAACGGATACGCGGGAATCCATGGAAGTGGACGTGGTGATCGTCGGCGCCGGACCAGCCGGTCTGGCGGCAGCGATCCGCCTGGCGCAACTGGCCGCCGAGGCCGAAGTGGAACGCAGCATCGTCGTTTTGGAAAAAGGCTCCGAGGTGGGCGCGCATATTCTCTCCGGCGCCGTCATTGATCCCATAGCCATCGACCGGCTCTTTCCCGCCTGGCGCGATGAGGAAACGCCCATAAAGACCGCCGTAACAAAGGACCGGTTCTTGCATTTGCGCCAAAAAGGCGCCAGCCGGATCCCCAATTTTATCATGCCGCCGCTGTTGAACAATCATGGCAACTATATTGTCAGTCTGGGCAACGTCTGCCGCTGGCTGGCGCAAAAGGCCGAAGCACTTGGCGTGGATATATTCCCGGGCTTTGCCGCCGCCGAGGTACTCTATGGCAAGAACGGCGCGGTAAGCGGCGTGGCGACCGGCGACATGGGACTGGGAGCCGACGGCAAGCCCAGGGCGGCCTTCGAACGCGGCATGGAAATTTACGCCAAATATACGTTTTTCGCTGAAGGCGCGCGCGGCTCCCTGACCAAACAGGTGATCAACCGCTTTGATCTTGATAAAGACAGCGAGCCGCAGAAATACGGTCTTGGCATCAAGGAATTGTGGGAGGTCGATAAGGCGCGGCACAAACCCGGCCTGGTGCAGCATTCCAGCGGTTGGCCCCTTGACAACCGCACCGGCGGCGGCTCGTTTCTGTATCATATGGACGATAACCTCGTCAGCGTTGGCTTTGTCGTTCATCTGAATTACGAAAATCCGTATCTTTCACCGTTTGAGGAATTCCAGCGTTTCAAGACCCACCCGGCCATCCGCGACGTCTTTCATGGCGGCAAGCGCCTCGCTTACGGCGCCCGCGCCATCACCGAGGGCGGCTGGCAGTCGGTACCCAGACTGAGTTTTGCCGGCGGGGTTCTGCTCGGTTGCGCGGCCGGTTTCGTTAACGTACCGCGTATCAAGGGCTCCCATAACGCCATGCTTTCCGGTATTGCCGCGGCGGAACACGCCCACGCGGCGCTCCTCGCCGGACGCCGCGGCGATGAATTGCGCGCCTATGACCGCGGTTGGCGAAAAAGCGCCGTCGGCCGGGATTTGCGCCGGGTACGCAACGTCAAGCCATTGCTGTCGCGCTATGGCACCCTTGGGGGCATTGTGCTGGGGGGGCTGGATATGTGGACGAATACGTTCGGTTTTTCCTTCTTCAGCACGCTGGATCACAAAAGGGGCGATCATGAATGCCTGCTTCCGGCGGCGCGGGCGACGCCGATCGCCTATCCAACACCCGATGGCGTCCTGACGTTTGATCGGCTGTCGTCGGTTTTTTTGTCGAATACCAATCATGTGGAAGATCAGCCGGTGCACCTGCATCTGGCCGACCCGCAGGTGCCATTGCGCGACAATTTGCCCGTATTCGATGAACCGGCGCAGCGCTATTGTCCTGCCGGTGTTTATGAAATTGTCGTGGAGGATGGAGAAAAGCGTTTTCAAATCAACGCACAAAACTGTGTGCACTGTAAAACATGCGATATCAAGGACCCGGCGCAGAATATCAACTGGGTCGTCCCCGAAGGCGGCGGGGGACCCAATTATACCGATATGTAACCCGCAAGCCGGCGTTCCTGATACAAGCGCACTCTGAGATGCTTGCCAGGCACCCGGGCAACCAATTGCGAGAGTGTTACTGGTTTATTATAAATCTACCCCTAATGTAGGGCGATACCAACCTCCAGGGCGTCATGGGCGTGGTCCATCGCCGTCTGGCAAAATAACGAGTGCGGATCATGATCGGGCGTATAGAAAAATTTTTCCTTACGATTTTCCTTGTGGCGCTACCGGTAACGCTTGGCGTGCCGGCCAGCGGCCATGCCCAGGCAAAGCAGGGACAGGCGGAGACCTACGCCGACAGGTTATCGGCAGCCCTTGGCGGCACCTCGCGCAGCGGCCGCTATTTGAGCGCCCTGCAGGCCAGCCGGGGACGCTTTCCCGATATTGTCATGGCGGCCGAATTGTACTGGCGCGTCCTGGAAGACGATCCGGACAACGATCAGATCCGTGACAACGCCTTGATGTATCTGCTGGCTGCGGGCAGGATGGAGAACGGCTTTGCTGTAGCGGAGCGGTTGATTGCCAAGAACAGCGGCCATCGGTTGGGAAATCTGGCGCTGGGTGTTCGCAGTCTGAAAAACCGCGAATACGAAAAAGCCCGCCAGCATTTCGATACGGTTGTCAAAAGCGGCCAGGAAGACCTTGGTGCCAGCCTGTTGTCAGCCTGGGCGATTATGGGTTCGCAGGGCGCCAGCGCCGCCATTGCCGCCATTGACGATTTGCCGCAGGAAAGCTGGTATCAGAGTTTCAAGGACTTTCACGGCGGGCTGATGGCGGATGTGGAAGGCCTGAGCGGTGTGGCGACACAACGTTTGAGCGCGGCCTATGATGTTGACGGAGCGTCCTTTCGGGCGGTGGAGGCCTATGCACGGCGCGTGGTGGCCAATGGCGACAGGCAAAAAGCGGCGACGATCTTGAGGCGCTACAGCCAGGCCAACGAGAACCTGTCGTATCTGACGCGGCTGGAGGCCGATCTTGAAAAGGGCAGACTGAAGGGCACATTGGTCAGGACGGTTCAGGAGGGCGCGGCGGAGGCGCTTTACGGCTATGGCGCGGCACTGGGCAACGATGGTGTGGCGGATATTGGTGCCATGTATCTGCAGTTCGCCCGTTATCTGGACGGGGACGGGCAATGGGTCCTGTTCGCCCTGGCCGATCTGTTCGATACGCTTAAGAACACCGAACAGGCGATTGCCTATTATGAGCAAATCGCGCCTGATTCCCTGCTCAGGCGTAATGCCGACATCAAGATTGGTCTTGGCCTGTACGATATGGGCAAGTTTGAGCAGGCGCGGGAGCGTTTGCGCAAGCTGATCGACGAGAACCCGGCCGATCTGGAGGCGATTGCGACTTTGGGATTGATCTTTCGGGACAAAAAACAGTTCGCCGATGCGGCGAAGGTCTATTCGCGCGGCATTGCCAGTATCGAAACGGCGCAGGCGCATCACTGGCGTATTTATTATCATCGCGGGATTGCCTTTGAGCGGTTGAAGGAGTGGCCGAAGGCGGAGGCTGATTTTCTGAAGTCGTTGTCGCTATCGAAGGACCAGCCCCTGGTGCTGAATTATCTGGGATATTCGTGGATAGATCAGGGTATGAATCTGCGCCGCGGGCTTGAATTGATTGAGCGGGCTGTCGCTTTGCGCCCGCGCGATGGCTATATTGTCGACAGTCTGGGATGGGCCCACTACAAGTTGGGGAATTATGAAAAGGCGGTGGAGGAACTTGAACGGGCGGTTCAACTGCTGCCCCAGGACCCGACCATCAACGATCATCTTGGCGATGCGTATTGGCAGGTTGGGCGCAGGCTGGAGGCGCGCTTTCAGTGGATGCATGCGCGCGATCTAAAGCCGGAGGAAGATCAGATCGAACAGATTCTGACCAAGATCGAGAACGGTCTTGGGGCGCCGCAGGCCGATACGGCCTCAAAGAAAAACGCCGCCGGTCCGGACGATACACAGGCGCGTCCATAGCCGCTTCGGACAAAGGGCACAGCCAGTTGCGTAATTTCAGCAGGTTGTAATGAGCGGGCGATGCTTGTCAGACATGCCTATGCGAAGATCAATCTCGCCCTCCACGTCACGGGAAAACGCGAGGATGGATTTCATAATCTGGATTCGATCGTCGGCTTTGTGCACGGGCCCCGCACCTGCGATCGCATCGCCCTTGCCCGCAGTGATCGCTACGGGCTCGAGATAGAGGGCCCGTTCGCGCCCGTACTGGGCGACAATACGGCGGCCAATTCGATCACCCGTACCGTCGATCTTCTTGGCCGCAAGATCGGTGAGAGGGCCCGAAACGTCGCGATCACACTGACCAAGAACCTGCCTGTCGGTGCCGGCCTTGGCGGAGGCTCGGCGGATGCGGCGGCGGTCCTGGGCGGTATTTGCGATTTACTGGCCGTTGATCTGGCGCCATCGCGCCGTCGTGAACTGGCCTTGCGTGTGGGCTCTGATGTAGTCGTTTGTCTGCATGGCAAGGCGTGTCGCATGGGTGGGCGGGGCGAGCGTATCGGGGCGTTGCCGCCGTTGCCCGCTCTGGCTGTTTTGCTTGTAAATCCCGGTGTTTCCGTGGCGACCATGGAGGTTTTCGCGGCCCTGAAAAGGCCGGATAATCCGCCGTTGCCGCCGTTACCGGACAATCTCGTCCGGGGGGACGCTTTCGTATCGTGGTTGCGTGGCTGCGGAAACGATCTTCTGCCTGCGGCATTGGGGAAGGCGCCGGTAATCGCGTCCGTGCTAAAGGCGGCGTCGGCGCTGGAGGGGGCACTGTTTGCCGGCCTGTCCGGCTCGGGCGCCACGTGTTTTGCGCTCTTTCGCAATACTGGAGAGGCTGCCCGGGCGCAGGCGGCGATAAATGAGCGGCATCCGCGCTGGTGGGCGCACTATGGGATGTTGCGGTGACGATTGTTGGAATTTTCTGATGAAACGATGTGCATTGCCTGAATTTTGTGCATAATATTATCGCCCTGACAGCAGATATATTGAGAAAGTTCATGTTTATCCGCAGACTTCCATTTGGCATGATATGTGCAGGGATCATCCAGAGCCGCGCGCCCGGACTCCAAAGCTGCGCCTGCGGCCCAACGCACGGGGTGAGGATATGAAGAAAATTGAAGCCGTCATCAAACCCTTCAAACTCGATGAAGTCAAGGAAGCGCTGCAGGAAATCGGTCTGCAAGGCATCACCGTCATTGAGGCAAAGGGGTTCGGGCGGCAAAAGGGCCACACCGAGCTCTATCGCGGCGCTGAATATGTTGTCGATTTTCTGCCCAAGGTGAAAATCGAGATCGTCCTCGCCGACGAGTTGCTGGATCGCGCCATCGAAGCCATTCGCGATACGGCGCAGACGGGACGTATCGGCGATGGAAAAATCTTCGTCTCCACAATCGAACAGGCCATCCGCATCCGCACCGGCGAGACCGGCGAAAGCGCCATCTGACCGCCGCACCCGCGACCGCGCCGCACACCGGCCAGAGCCACATCTTCGTCAACACACTCTTTCGTAAATATCACAAAATAGCAGGAAAACCTATGAAAACGGCAGACGATATTCTCAAGGCAATCAGTGAAGATGACATCATGTTTGTTGATCTGCGTTTTACCGACCCGCGCGGTAAGCTGCACCATATAACCATGGATGCCAATGTCGTAGATGAGGACATGTTTGCCGACGGGGCGATGTTCGACGGCTCCTCCATCGAGGGCTGGCGGGCGATTGACAATTCGGACATGATCCTCATGCCCGATCCGGAATCAAGCCACTACGATCCGTACTTTCAGCACAAAACACTGAATATCTTTTGCGATATCCTTGATCCGGTAACGGGGGAAGCGTATAGCCGCGATCCGCGCACCACAGCAGAACGCGCCGAGGCGTATCTGCGCTCTTCACGCATTGGCGATACGGCTTATTTTGGCCCCGAAGCCGAGTTTTTTGTCTTCGATGACGTGCGCTTCGCCGCGGATCCCTACAATACCGGCTTCAAGCTCGATCAGCACGAATTGCCGATCAATTCCGACACCGCCTATGAGGCGGGAAACCTTGGCCACCGACCGCGCAGCAAGGGCGGCTATGTTCCTGTGCCGCCGGTGGACCAGACGCAGGATTTGCGCTCAAGTATGCTTGAATACCTGCGCGGTATGGGCGTTACGACGGAAAAGCACCATCACGAGGTCGCCGCCGCCCAGCACGAACTGGGGTTGAAGTTCGCCTCCCTTACCCGTTGCGCCGATCACCTTCAGATTTACAAATACGTGGTGCACCAGACCGCCCATCTGTATGGCAAGAGCGCCACCTTTATGCCCAAACCGGTTTATGGCGACAACGGTACCGGCATGCACTGCAACATGTCCATCTGGAAAGGCGATGCGCCGTTGTTTGCCGGCAACAAATACGCCGATCTGTCCGACGAGTGTCTCTTTTACATCGGCGGCATTCTCAAACACGCCAGGGCCATCAATGCCTTTACCAACCCCACAACCAATTCCTACAAGCGCCTTGTGCCCGGCTTTGAGGCGCCGGTGCTCCTGGCTTATTCCTCGCAGAATCGCTCCGCCTCGTGCCGTATACCCTACACCACATCGCCCAAGGCCAAGCGGGTGGAGATCCGCTTTCCCGATCCTTCCGCCAATCCCTATCTCGCCTTTACCGCTCTGCTGATGGCGGGTCTTGACGGGATCAAAAACAGGGTGCACCCGGGCGATCCCATGGACAAGAACCTGTACGATCTGCCCCCTGAGGAATTACAGGACATCCCCACCGTGTGCGGTTCCTTGCGCCAGGCGATGGAAGAGCTCGATAAAGACCGCGAATTTCTTAAACAGGGCGGGGTAATGAGTGACGATCAGATCGACGCCTTTATCGCCTTGAAAATGGAAGAAGTCATCCGCTTTGAACATACTCCCCATCCGGTAGAATACGATATGTATTACTCGGTTTAAGTGTGGTGTTCCACCAGGACTTTCCCAATCCGGCTAAAGGGCGCTGCATTCGGGCACCGGCGTCAAAGGCTTTCCGCCGCCTGCCCAGGCATTAATGTTGTCGACAACCAGTTGCCCCATGGCATCGCGGGTTCTGCGACTCGCCGATCCCACATGGGGCAGCAGGACAACATTGTCCAGTGCAAGCAACGCCGCCGGAACATGCGGTTCGTCTTCGAACACGTCCAGCCCCGCTGCCGCAATGGTTCCCGTTTGCAGCGCCCGTACAAGAGCGGCTTCGTCGATCACACTACCGCGGCCGATGTTGATGACAATGCCCTTGCTGCCCAACGCCGCCAAAACGGTCGCGTCCACCAGATGATGGGTCTGCGTACCGCCAGGCGCGGCAACGATTAGCACGTCGGTGGCCAGAGCAAGATCGGCGGCGCTCTGGAAATAGGCGTAAGGCTGGTCGAGCTGTGCGCGGCGCCCGTGATAGGCGATGCGCAGACCAAATGCATCCAGCCGGCGGGCGATCGCCTTGCCGATACGGCCCAGGCCGATGATGCCGATACGCCGTTCGCGTAATGAGGCGGAGAGCGCAAAGGTCTCGTCCGGCGTCCAGCATCCGGCGCGCAGCCAGCGCTCGGCAGCGCCCAGATTGCGCGCCGTCATAACAAGCAGCCCCACAGCCAGATCGGCGACTTCATCGGTGAGCACGTCCGGGGTATGGGTGACGACAATGTTCCTTGCCGCCGCATGAACGGCATCGATATGATCGTAGCCGACGCCGAACGATGAGATGAGTTCAAGACCGGCAAACGTGTCAATAAGGGCGGCGTCAATGGCGTCCGTGCGCGCCGTGGGTATGCTGGCGATGGCGCGAATACGCGGTAGCAGCGCCTCCAGTGCGTTGATCTCGTGGCGCTGGGTCAATGGCCCATGGATAACGCACTGCTTCTCAAGGCTCCGGGCCATCTCGGGCGATAGGGCGCCATACACAAGAATATCGGGCTTTGTCATGGTTTTTTTCCTGAACGAAATCCTGGCGGAGGACATTTGATATTTGTGTTCCGTTTGCCGCTGGGCGCATTCTCAAATATCAAATCCAAAGTTCCACTTGAATGTTATAATGGCTGGAGTGTCGGGCGTTTAAGCTGCAACAATACGTTCGCGTAAATCCGCTGAGTGAGGGTTTGCGCAGGCTCCACTTCCCGACATAGTGAATCATAAATCACACCGAAGGGAAATCCAAAGGGATTCCTGTTAATCGCCTGATACTTCAGTTGTGTATCGTCGAGCTCAGCGCCGGCCGAACAGACGCTCGATGTCATGCAACTTCAGGGCGATGTACGTTGGCCGGCCGTGATTGCACTGACCCGATGCGGGGGTATTTTCCATCTCGCGCAGCAAGGCGTTCATTTCCTCGGCGCCCATACGGCGGCCGGCGCGAATAGACCCGTGGCACGCCATGCGCGAGGCCACCGCATCAAGACGATCAGCCAGGCGATGGGTATCCCCCCATTCGCTCAGTTCGTCGGCCAGATCCCTGACCAGGCCCTGCACGTCGACCTCGCCGAGAAGCGCCGGGGTCTCGGTAACGGATACCGCACCCTGTCCGAACCCCTCGATCACCAGGCCCAGATCGGCGAATTCCCCGGCGCGTGCCAACAGTCGATCCACATCCGCCTGCTCCAGATCGACAATCTGGGGAATAAGCAGCAATTGTGCCGCGACGCCGCCCCTGGTGTAGGCGTTCTTCAGCCGCTCGTACACCAGCCGCTCGTGGGCGGCGTGTTGATCGACAATGACCAGACCATCGGCCGTCTGGGCGACGATATAGGTCTCGTGAACCTGCGCGCGCGCCGCCCCGAGGGCGTGCGACGCGATAACGGACGCATCGTCATCAGCGTTTGAACAGGGCTCCACCCGCCCGCTCGGGGTCTCGGCAAGTCCGGTCTGCTGCGCTGTCAGGGGGCGATAGGGGGAGGTCTGCGGATCGAACGCGCCAGGCTGGCCAGAATGCCGGGTATAAGAGTGCCGGGTAAAGGGGGTATCATGCGGTGGCGCGGCGGAGGGCGCCGGCACAGGGGTCATGATATCAAGCATGGTATGGCTGAGGGTGCTTGATGTTCTATGGCCGGCGGCGGTGAGGGCGTTGCGAATGGCACCGACAATCGTCGAGCGCACAAAAGCAGCGTCGCGAAACCGTACTTCCGCCTTGGCCGGATGAACGTTGACATCCACTTCAAGGGGATCGATGGCAATAAACAGGACGACGACGGGAAACCGGTCGCGGTGCAGAACATCGCGATAGGCCGCCCGAATTGCGGCGGCGATTATTTTGTCGCGCACCGGCCTTTTATTCACATAGGCATATTGGGCCAGGGTATTGGCGCGGGTAAAGCTCGGCAGCCCGGCGTAGCCGGTGATCGCCAGACCATCGCGGCTCAGATCAAGCGGCATGGCGTTATCGTAAAACGCCGCCCCCATGATCTGGCCCAGGCGCACCAGTTGCGCATCGTCGGTGCGAACGGCCGCATAATCGAGGCTGGTACGGCCGCCGTTTACCAGCGTGAAATGGATTGCCGGATGGGCCATGGCGATACGCTTGACGTTTTGCACGATGGCGTTTGTCTCGGCCGAATCGGACTTTAGGAACTTTTGCCGCGCCGGAGTGGCGAAAAACAGATCACGTACTTCAACAATGGTCCCTTGCGTCAGGGCAGCCGGAGCGATTTCCTGCGCCACGCCACCGGCGATATTAAGACACCAGGCGTTGTCTTCGTCCGCATGACGGCTGCTCAGCGCCACCCGCGCCACGGCGGCAATGGAAGCCAACGCCTCACCGCGAAAGCCCAGGCTGCGTACGTGACTAAGATCAAGGGAGGCGAGTTTCGATGTGGCATGCCGCGTGGCGCTAAGGGCCAGGTCCTGGCGATTCATGCCGATACCATCGTCGCGCACCCGCATGAGCGTCTTGCCGCCGCGCTCGATCGTAATGCGAATTTGCGAAGCCCCTGCATCAATGGCGTTTTCCACCAGTTCCTTGACGGCGCTGGCGGGACGCTCAATGACCTCGCCGGCGGCAATCTGGTTGACGATTGTATCGGGTAGCTGCTGTATACTCACGAGCAGACCTTTTTGCTAAAGATTGCGTATCCGGTTGCATCTGTAGCACGGATCGCCTGGGTGCCTCGTGATAACGCTGCACGGGGTGTTCATATGTTGCGTCAAAACGCACAATGATGCAAACACCCATTGGTACGACCGCATAGTTGCGACACAAGACCACGAGACCCGGCCCGATATCCATGCGCGAAAGTCCCATGCAGATAGCCCTCGATGAAGCGCGCCAGGCGGCGCTTGAAGGCGAAGTGCCTGTCGGTGCAGTGATTGTTCGCGCTGGTACGGTGCTTGTGCGGGCAAGAAATGCCATGCGGGCCGGGGGCGATCCCACTGCACATGCGGAAATCAGAGCGATTCGGCTGGCATGCGCGCAACTGGGGCGCGATCGTCTTGTCGATTGCGATCTCTATGTTACGCTGGAGCCCTGTACGATGTGTGCCGCCGCCGTTTCCCTGGCGCGTATTCGCCGCCTTTATTATGGGGCGGAGGATGTCAAGGGGGGAGCAGTGGACAACGGCGTGTGCTTTTTCCATCAGGCGACGTGTCATCACGCGCCGCAAATCTATGGTGGCATTGACGCGCAACCCGCACGCCATTTGTTGCGCCGGTTTTTCGCCGCCAGACGCTAGAGCGTGTAATTTCAACAGGGTGTTCCCGGGACAGGTAAACCGGAAGTGACACCTCTAATGATCAGATGAATGGCCACGTGCACCCGATAGGTTTATCAGGGACACCCTGTTGAAATGACACAATCCGGCCTCGTCACAAAGCTATCTCCCAAATGTGTTTGACAGGATGGCTCCGGCCAGGGGCAAGGCGCCACGCATGACGCGCCTGTTTGGATGCATCGAAAATTATCGTTGATACAATGCCCCCGGCCCCTCGCGATACTTGGCTTTGGGTGCCTGATCGGCTAGATTTCCGGTGTCCCGCTAACCTCTTTTTTTGATTCGGATTTCCCTTGTCTGAGCACAACACGCCGCCGCCCGAAGAGGGTTCACCCGGCATCGAAGCGATCACGATCACCGATGAGATGAAGCGCTCGTATCTCGATTACGCCATGAGCGTAATCGTTTCACGCGCCCTTCCCGATGTACGCGATGGCTTGAAGCCGGTGCACCGGCGCATCCTCTATGCGATGCACGAAAGCGGCTACGACTGGAACAAGGCGTACCGCAAGTCGGCGCGCATCGTCGGCGATGTGATCGGCAAGTACCACCCCCACGGAGACAGCGCCATTTACGATGCTTTGGTGCGTATGGCGCAGGATTTTTCCATGCGCCTGCCACTCCTTGACGGGCAGGGAAATTTCGGCTCGATCGATGGCGACCGGCCGGCGGCGATGCGCTATACCGAAGTTCGTCTGGATCGCCCAGCGCACGCTCTGCTGGCGGATATCGAAAAGGGTACGGTCGATTTTCAGGCCAATTACGATAATACCGAACAGGAACCGACGGTTCTTCCGGCCGGCTTTCCCAATCTGCTGGTCAATGGCGCCGGTGGTATTGCGGTGGGCATGGCAACCAATATCCCGCCGCACAATCTGGGTGAGGTCGTGGATGCGTGTATCGCCATGATCGACGATGCGGCGATTTCCACCGCCGATCTGATGGCCATCGTGCCTGGTCCCGATTTCCCCACCGGCGGGTTGATTCTGGGACGCGGCGGCATCGTCAAGGCATATGAGAGCGGCCGCGGCTCGGTCGTCATGCGCGGCCGGGTCAACGTTGAAGATCGTCCGCGCGATCGCCAGGCGCTGGTTGTTACACAGGTTCCCTATCAGGTTAACAAGGCGGCGATGATCGAGAAAATCGCCGATGCGGTGCGCGATAAACGTATCGAAGGTATCAGCGATATTCGTGATCTGTCGGATCGTCAGGGTATGCGCGTCGTCATCGAGCTCAAGCGCGATGCGGTCGCCGATGTGGTGCTGAACCAGCTCTACCGTTTTTCGCAACTGCAATCGAGTTTCGGCTGCAACATGGTGGCGTTAAACGGCGGTCGGCCGGAATTGATGAGCCTGCGTGATATCATTGCCGCCTTTATTGCGTTTCGCGAGGAGGTGGTCAGCCGGCGCACGAAATATCTGCTGAACAAGGCGCGCGATCGGGCCCATTTGCTTGTCGGTCTGGCGATTGCGGTGGCGAATATCGATGCGGTCATCGCGCTCATACGCGGCGCCAGCGACCCGGCGCAGGCGCGCCAGCAACTGATGGATCGCGACTGGCCGGCGCAGGACGTCGCCGCGCTGGTGGCGCTCATTGACGATCCCCGTCACGGGGTGAGCGCCGATAACACCTATCGGCTGTCACTGGCCCAGGCGCGTGCGATTCTTGATCTGCGCCTGCAGCGCCTGACGGCTCTGGGGCGCGACGAAATCGAAAGCGAGTTGAATGAATTGGGCGAGAAAATCGTCGATTTTTTGGAGATTCTACGCTCGCGGGCACGCATTCACGCCATTATCAGAGAGGAATTGATTGCCTTAAAGGAGACGTTCGCCACGCCGCGCCGCACAGAAATTCTCGATATCGACAGCGATATGGAGGACGAGGACCTGATCCAGCGCGAGGATATGGCGGTCACGGTGTCTCATTCGGGCTATATCAAACGGGTGCCGCTATCGACGTATCGGGCCCAGCGGCGGGGCGGCAAGGGCCGCGCCGGCATGGCAACGCGCGATGAGGATTTCGTTACCCGGTTGTTTGTGGCATCGACCCACCAGCCGGTGCTGTTTTTTACCGACAAGGGAATCGTCTACAAGTTGAAAGTGTGGAAACTTCCCCTCGCATCGCCCCAGGCGCGGGGCAAGGCATTGGTAAATCTGCTGCCCATTGGCGCCGACGGGCGTATTGCCGCCATCATGCCGCTTCCCGAGGACGAAGACAGCTGGGACAATCTGGACATCGTCTTTGCGACAAAAAGCGGCCAGATACGGCGTAACAAACTCTCCGATTTCGCCAATGTCATGCGCTCCGGCAAGATCGCCATGAAGCCCAGGGCCGACGATGGCATTGTGGCCGTCGACATCTGCACCGAGGACGACGATATCCTGCTGACATCGGCGATGGGCCAGTGCATTCGCTTCGCCGTGGCCAACTTGCGCGTATTCGCCTCACGCGAATCCTCTGGCGTACGTGGTATTGCCCTGGCACCGGGCGATCGGGTGATTTCCATGGCGGTCCTGGCGCATATGGATGTTACGCCGGCGGAACGGGCGGCGTATCTGAAACAGGCGGCGGCGGCACGTGCCGAGGGGGACGAGGATGAGGCTGTCGCCGAAGAGACGGAAACGGTGGATGCAGTTGACACGGGGCTGGATGCAGCACGGTATGCGGCCATGGCGGCGGCTGAGCAGTTCATTGTTACCGTATCGGCGAACGGCTACGCCAAGCGCAGTTCATCGTTTGAATACCGTACGTCGGGGCGCGGCGGCAAGGGGATCATCGCCATGGCGGTCAACGAGCGTAACGGTCATCTGGTAGCGTCGTTTCCGGTAGAGCACGACGATCAGATCATGTTGGTGAGCGATGGGGGGCAATTGATCCGTTGCCCCATTGCGGGCATTCGGATTGCCGGCCGGGCGACTCAAGGGGTGATTGTTTTCAATACCGCAAAGCAGGAGACGGTGGTTTCCGTCGAGCATATTCGCGACAATGACGATAACAACGGTGGTGATGATAATGGCCTGCCGCCCACGGCCGATAACGGGAGCGGGGCCGGCGTGCAACAGTCTTAGAGCGTGTCAGGTCTTAATAGAATCAATTCTGTTTCTATTAAGACCTGACACGCTCTGGCGTTTTGTACGCGCTGACTTGTGTGTCGTGCTGAACGATCACATCTGGCTTGCAGGGCGCAGCCCGAAGACGCCCGAGCGCGACATCTTTGGTATCATGGCGCAACTAGCCATCAACGAGACCGGAAGCTCGGTATTGCCGAACAGATCGAACAGCGTACGCTGTTCTTCCAGCTTCCAGCGGGCACGATCATCGCGTCCGGGGATGGAATAGTCGTATCCGGGCCCCATACGCAGGGACACACCGAATTGGTGCTTTATCAGCTCCCGTTTCATCTGGCGTGCAAACGTCCTGGTGGCGGACTCGATGCTGAGCCATCCTGCCGTTTCCAGGAAAAGCGCATCAAGGGGCACGAAGTTATCTTCGATCAGTTGTTGCGCAACGTGCCGGTCCAGACGCGGTCCAAGGGTGATGACAAAAACCAGCAGATACGCGCACCCGCGCATGTGCCGATCGAACGCAGCGCAGTGAAACGCTCCGCCGCTGGCCATCGTCAGCCGGCCCGTCTCAACGCCATCAATCCGTTTTACAATGTATTTGCCGCAAATCCGACTCAGGCTGGCGGCGCTTTTCGACGCCAGTTCCGCTGCCCTGACGATCGCCTTACGTACCTTTTTGATATCGCGGTACTTGTGTACGCGCAAAATCAGCGACGGATCGACGGCAACGATCTCACAATTCCAGTCCTGCACCTGATCGATACGCAGGATTGATGCGCCCGACGCGCTCATGTGTTGGCGATCGCCTCGGATTTGATCCGTTCGTAGTCGGCTTCGATCTCCTGCACGACGCGCGTTGCAACCTCTTCAAGGTTTCCCTCGGGCGCCGCGCGAGGCGTCTTGTTCCAGTGCATCAGATAGGCATCGCTCCCATCGAGTTTGCGTTTCATCGCCACCAGATCGATCAGTTCCTGAAATCTTTGGCTCAGTTGAACCTTTCTGACCGATCGGCCGTCTTTCGCTTCGACAACAGACGGTATTTCCTGCCAGCAAAGAACGCTAACCTTGACCATATCGCCATCCCTTGTGTGTTCGGAACCGTATTGAAATAGTTGAATGTGAAAAAGTCCCTCGGCTTCGCCTCGGTCCACTTTTTCCCAATAAATAAGGACAAATCAGTCCCTGGGGCGGCCCGGCGGACTGATTTGGCATTCATATTGATCGATCATGACCGTTGGTGATGATCGGAAATCGCAAGATTCTACACGCAAATGCGCCAAAACCTTGCAATAAGCCCAGGCGGAGACAAAGCGCCGCGCCTTCCTAATCGTTGCTTTCTCATTGTTTTAAATGAAGAAAAGTGCGCTGAGCGGAGCGAAGCACCTTTCTTCACGATCAACAAAATACTATGCGTCTTTTATTGTCGGCTTGTCCAGCCCGCTCACCACGGAAAACGAACCCGCAAGGGGTTCTGCCGCATCAGTAATCCTTTTCGAAAAAGATCCCCGCTTTGGTATTGCCGTCCGCTGATGTCTCGCCACGTGCTTTCAGGGTGTCCGTAATTTCAAGATCGATACGCACTTTGCCGCTTGCCGCACTCGTTCCCTTTTCGACATTGACATAGGTGCGCTCGTTCAGATAACCGCCGACGCCGACTGTTGTCTCGCCGCGTTCGTTCGTTTTAACATCGATATTGTCCAGACCGGAGAGATTACGCAACCGCTCCAGCATACCAGGGCCGGAACCCGTCCCGCTCAAGGTCGCGACGGCGCTCGCAAGCTGGGCAATCTGCAGCGCGGAAAGACTCGAGAGGCTCTTGCCAAAGAACATTCTGGCGATGATCTCGTCCTGGGGCAGAGAGGGCGACGACCGAAACAGGAACTCCGGCTCCGATGCCGGCCCGCGAACAACAATCGAATAAATATGTCCGGCGCTTCTCGTGCTCGCAGTAAAATCAAGGGAAGGTTGAAGGGGGCCGGAGAACGCCACCTGTCCGGATTCAAAATCAAAACGCCTGGTGAGCAGGTCAATACGCCCGCGCCGCATGCTGATGATCCCGGTGATTTCAGGCTGGCTGGTGGTGCCCGCGATTGTGAGACTTCCACCCAGTTCCGCGTCAAGTCCGCGACCGCGGACATAAATGCGCCTTGGCGCATCGACCCTGACGGCGAGCTTCATTCCCGCACCGGACGTTCCCCGCGATGGCTTTGGTGCAAACGCCTCCGCCTGCCGGCGAACCGCAGACGAGGCATCCTTGTGTTTTATCTCCACGGGCGAAACAACGTTGGGAAATTTCTCCGGGATCGTGATTGTGGCCTGCGCAATGGTGGCGGTGCCGCCGATTTCTCCACCCTTTGCCAGCGGCCCGGCAAGACGAACAGCGGCATTGAATTTGGCGGAAACAACCCCATCGTCAAAGATGGCGTCACGAACTGTAATCGCAAAGTCGCTTGCCAGGGCGTCTGCGGGACGCAGGGAGGCCTGGCCGCTGATTCCTAAACGACCGCTGGAGCCGATTTTGCCGGTCAGACCGGGCACCCGGATGCGCTCGTTATCGAAGTCGGCCGTGCCGCTGATGTCGCTTACCGCCAGTTTTGACGCCACATCGACAACCTGCGCGCCCGATACGACCAGTTTGCCGCGGATCTTCGGCGTGCTTGCCGAACCGGTGGCCTGCGCCTGGAGCGTGGCGGCGCCCGTCAACCCCATGCCGGCGCGCGACAGGGGCTGTGCGAAATATTCGAATGGAAAATTCCCGTCCAGCGAAATGTCGAGTGATTGCGTTTTGGTGTTTATCGTCCCACCCATTGTGGCCCCAATGCCGCCGCCGCTGATCCTGTTGCTCATGGAAAGGGAATCATCGGCAAACGCTCCCTTTCCCGTCACATCAAGGGCGGCAAATTTTGCCTCACGGCTCGCTGCAACGGACAGGCCTGTTGCCGTGTATCCGTAGGAAACCCGGGGGTTTTCAAGGGTACCCGTCAACTTTACCTGCCCATCGAGCGCACCCTGCAACGATTGCCCCGTGGGGGCAAAGTGATCGATCAGCGCCAGCGGCATACGGGTAACGTCGAGATCCAGATCGAGTTGCTGCCCCAGGGTTCCGGTCGCCGAAATCCTGCCCGCACCGGTGTTCAGTTCCGGAATATCGAGGGCAACGGTGTTACCGGCCAGGCTGATACTGGCCGCCCGCGAGAGCGCCAGGGGAATGGATTGATAACGGGCGGCAAGCCGCTCGACAACAATATTGATTGCCTCATCGGCTCTTGTCACAAGGGCGGTGATTTTCGCCGGCTGGCCGTCATAAACGGCACTGATGCGAACAGGAAAGCGATCCGGGCCGCCTGATACCGCAAATTGCAGATTTTCCACGCGTTGTTCCGCACTTTGGACATTCTGCAAGGACACCTGCCCGTCGATGATCGGATTTCGGCGGATATCGGTCGCGTTCAGGTGAATATCCAATCCCTTTGCGACAATCCCTTGCGCGTGAAATTCAGGCGCCCTGGCGTGCGCCTGCGCCGATTGCCCGGTATCGTCGGCGTGCAGCCGGATACTTCCCGCAAGCGCACCGGCCAGTTGCTCCTGCAACACCAGGGGCGCGATCTGCGAGAGATCGGATAGGTCGAAATCCAGCGTACCCATCGCCATGCCATCAGGACTTATGGCCAACGCCCCGCTGATTCTGCTGGCGGGGGCCAATACCACAATATCGCTCAGGCGCCGGGTCCGGTCATCGGCTTGTACATAGTGAGCGGACGCCCGAACCTCCTCGCCGCGGAAATCGCCGCGTACATCGAGTGAAACACCATCCGCCAGACTGCCCTCGATTTCGCCGTGCAGGTTCCGCAATCGCTCCCCGTCGAACGTCAGGTCCCGGGTTGACAGATCGATCCGGCCACCGGGATTGGAAAAGTCTCCTTTGGCGGACAGTTTCAGGGTTGCCTGGCCGGCGATTTTCGCGTGTAACGCGCTCAGCCTTGCCAGAGTCAGATCGCCATTCAGCGCAAATGCGTCGCCATCAAGCCAGCCGGCCAGACGTGCCCCAAGATTTGCGCTCTCCATCTCCAGCGCCTTGATTGTAAGCCGGTTGTCCTCGCTGGCAAGGGTGGCGCGCAGTCTTGCATCGTCGTCGGCAAACAATTGCCGGTACACACCCGTTGCCGATTTCATGATTGTTGCGTTCACGACCCCTTCCGCGCGGCGTGTGGCGAGGTTGAATGTTCCTTTCGCACTGGCGTGGAAATGATTGCTTTCGATCCGCAATGCCGTCGCATCGATGCTGCTGTCCGCCAGCCGCGCCGCCGTGTTTATACGAACGCCGCCGGCAAGCAACGGATCCAGATTATCGTCGCCCGGCCTGACGTCGCCGATTTCCGCCCTGGCTGACACCGTAGCAGAGAAGCCGATCAGGTTAACGTCGTCGCTGGCAAGCGTCAGACGGGCGTTTTCAAGAATTGCATCGCCATAGGAGGCCGCGGCAACGGCGCCCTTGATCTGCAACACGGCCCGCTGCAGGGAACCCCGTAAACTGCCGCTGAGGGCCAGATCGCTGAATTGTACGGCAACGCCCTGGTCGGGGCGAAGCGTAACGGGTTCTCCCGACGCGCCCATTCGCGCATCGAAATCAAGGTCCACATTGTCATGGCCCGGCGCGTAACGTCCGGCGGCGTTAAGTTTCACAAGCGCAGACGAATACCGCGCCCGTCCGATATCGATATTGCCATCGCCATCCCTGCTGACATGGAATTGCAGGTCGGACCGTCCCGCGACGAGTGGCGCTATCACATCCGGTGCGAATGACGCAATCTCACCCTTAAGCGTGGCGGTAACCTGCTGTTTGTCGTGGCCGAGCGCCAGTAACAGATCGCCGCTGGCGATGCGCTGGTGGTCCAGGTCGACGGCCAATCTGCCCGATAGTGCGGAAAAAGGGCCCGTTGTTTCGATCTGTACCCCAAGTGCGGGGTGTCCCGGAATAGCGAGCAAACCGGCGACAAGTCCGCCGGCATCTTCTGCCATTGAGAACTTGACGGCGAAATCATCATTGCCGGTATCAATCGCCCAGACCGCCCGGGCGATCTCGGTGCCGTTGTCCAAATCCGTAAACCGAAGGTCCGCGGCGGACATCAACGGCGCATTCTGTGCCGACAGATTGCCACCCAGGGAGACACGCTTGCGCACGCCCAGGATCTGTTCATCGATCGCGATTTCATCGATTTCGATCCCGGCCAGCGTAATGGAACGAAGAGGAGCGGGCAGAAGGCGGGCGGGCAGAAGCGTTTGCCGGGCATCGGCGGGGGCCGTTTCGTTTTCCGTCCTCGGCAGGCGATGCAGCCGGATGGCCCCGATACGAACAGCATCCAGTTGCACCGTGCCCAGCAGGAGTTGCGACGTGCTATAGGTAACGGCAATATTGCCGATCTGCGCCCAAACCCCGTCCCTGTCAGACAGCGCCACTTCATTGAGCAACAATTGACCGCCGATAACCTGCTCAAGCCCGCCAAGCGTAACGGTCTGGCTTTGCGTACTGGCAAGACGATTGATCAGTGTTGTGCCAAGGGAGCGGCCCCAGCCGGTCGCCAGCAGCAGATAGGCGCCGGCAATCACCGATGCAACGCACAACACCAGGGCAACCGCGAGCCGCCGAAACCAGATTCTTGCGCCGCGTCTGACGCCCATGGGATGATAGTCCGTGTTCGAGGTACCAGACTGGTTGTGTAGCCTCAACAGGTTGTTCTCAAGGTGGCAGGCCTGAAGTCAGGGTTATTGCGGCCTTTGCCGCAGATGGCGAGCAGCAAGGCCATACCGGGTCATTCATCTGCGCCCGATGGGTTTACCAGGAACAACCCGTCGAAATGACACGCTCTAGAACGCCTGTCCTACGCCAAAATACAAGCCATATTTGGGCTGGCCGGAAATTTTATCGAGGGGAATGGCAATATCGAGACGCAGAGGGCCCAGCGGCGTAATATAACGCACGCCCACACCGGCCCCCGTATAGAAGCGATCGCCTTGCCCCGGGGTATTCGATGCAAACGCGCCACCGGTATCGATAAAGCCGACCAGGCCAAATTGCTCGTTGATTTTGTAGCGCAGTTCCAGGGACGCCTCGATAAAGGAAAGCCCGCCGGACGGCTTGCCCTTCGCCGTTACCGGTCCGGCGAACTGATAGGCGTAACCGCGCAGCGAACCGCCGCCACCGACAAAAAACCGCCGGTCGACGGGTATCCTGGCAAGTGACGCGCCGAAGATCGAACCGGCCGCCAGACGCCCGGCAAGGATAAACATCTTCTCCTCGTCAAGAGCGAAATAGGTGCTCCCGTTGAATGCTGTCTTTATAAAGGTCGCTTGCGAATCGAAGGCATGTGTGGGCTCCGCCAGCACGCTGGCGTGAATGCCCCGTGATGGATCCAGCGTGTTGTCGCGCGTGTCATAGGTCAATTCAAATGGCGCCGAAACCACCGTCGATCGGGTGGTTCCCGTCTCATCGGTGACGACCGCGTATTCGGCGGCAAGGCCGCCCTTTACGCTTAACCAGTCGCGCATCTGATAGTTCAGGCCGGCCTCGACCTTGCCGCCCTTTTTTTCATAGGCATCAGAATTTTCAACGGCGAACGAGGCCTTGCCCTCAAAGCTGATCCTGGGATCGAACACATCCGGCTTTGAAAATATCGCGGCGGCGCGATAGTTGAGATCGCCAAGGCTTCCCCGCCCGATCCGCCCGAGCGAGCCCTCAAGACGCAGTTTTTCCGCCTCGCCAAACAGATTGCGATGGGTCCAGAAAGCCTCAACCCCGAGCCCGTCCAGATTGCCCGCAGTAACGCCAGCGCCGATTGTACGCGGCTTGCGCTCACTCACTTCGATTACAAGATCAACGCGATCCTCAGCGCCTTCGCTTTTTTCCGTCTTGATCACGACGGTGTTGAATACTCCCAGATCCTGCAATTTCCGGGTGGCACGCTTGATGTCGCGCGGGCTATAGACGTTGCCGCTGTGTAAATCGGCAATGTGCAGAATGGTCTGTTCGCTTACCATTTCGGCGCCCGCGACCTGTACCGCCCCGACATGCGCTACGGGTCCGGTCTCGAATTCCAGCTCAACATCGAGCGTTTTACTTCTGTGATCGGCTTCTATTGTCCTGGATTCAAGGGCGGCAAACGCATGGCCCCGATCGCGCCAGGCAGTGAGAATTTCCTCCTGCGCCGTGAGAATCAACTCGGATCTGGCGACCGCCCCGGGAACGATACCATGCGGCGCAAGATCGACGGCGCGCCCCGCCGCCCGCGCTACGGGCCTGGAAAAAACAAACTGCGGTCCGGCCTCGACGATGATCTTCACCTCAACCGGCGCGCCGGCAAAGTCGCGCTCCAGGGACAGTTCATCAAGAGGAATGTCGTTGATAAAAATATTCAGGACAGCGCCATAGTACGCCTCGCCATAGAGTGCCGCGATAATTCTCTTTTGATCGACCCGCGCCCTGCTCAACAGACCGATTGTTTCCTCAACCGGCTCGGCCTGATCGCTTACCAGAAGGGAAACCCCTGCAATCACCGTATCAAGCGCGGCGTTACCGGTCTGGATAGTTGTTGTATATTGCAGCGCTCCCGCCGCGGGTTTGCGGGTACTCTCGGCCGATTTCCTGTGGATACCGTTCCTGTCAAAGACAAAGCCGAGAAACTCGAACGCCAGTGCCGGGCCTGCATGTACAAGGATTGCGGCAAGCACGAGCATTCGAAATAAACAGGAACGGACCGAATCGAGCAATTTGGTGCAACTCCGCACATTCGGGCGTTTCGCGTTCAATCGCGACAAAGCGTATCACCGTGCCCGGCGCGCTTATGCGCAAAACGCTCTATTGTTCGAGTTCAGTATAGCCGTGCCAACACCCGTTATCCAAGTGAATTATACCAGCGGTACTGGAGCGTGTCAGGTCTTGACAGAATTGATTCTATTAAGACCTGACACGCTCTAGCGCGCCTCGGCCAGTACGCACAACATCTCATACATCACCGTCGCTCCGGTGAGCGCCGTCAGACCGCCGACATCGAAGGGGGGCGACACTTCAACCATGTCGGCACCGATAAAATTGAGTTTGCGAAACCCGCGAACGAGATCCAGTGCCTGCGCCGAACTCAGCCCGGCAATTTCCGGTGTACCGGTTCCCGGTGCAAATGACGGGTCAATGGCGTCAATATCAAAGGTCATATATACAGGCGTATCGCCGATAATCCCGCGTGTTTCCTCAACAATTGCACTAACACCGCGTTTGCGCACATCCTCAATGAAGATAACCCGCATGCCCGCCCTGGCCGAATAATCCCAGCCCTCGGAGACGTTCTGGGCGCCCCGGATACCGATCTGCACGGTTTTGCCGGCATCGATCAGCCCTTCCTCATGGGCGCGGCGAAAGGGAGCACCATGATTGAACTTGCATCCCTGAAAACTGTCCCATGTATCGGTGTGGGCGTCGATGTGGATCATCGCTACCGGCTGCTTTGCCAGGGCGCGCAGAATGGGCAGGCTGATGGAATGGTCGCCACCGCAACACAAGGGTACGGCGCCTGCGCGGCTGATCATGCGGATAAATCCGGTAATATCAGCGTGGGATTTTTCCACGTCAAAGACTGAATGAAACGGCACATCGCCAACATCGGCTATGCGGCACAACGCATAAGGGTCGATGCGGGTGGCGTGATTGATGGCGCGCATCAGGCTCGACTGGTTGCGCACTTCGCGCGGGCCATGGCGGGCGCCGGGCCGGTTGGTCAGTGCGCCGTCGTAGGGGATGCCCACCAGGGCGATATCCACGTCCTCTGGCGTCTCGGCGATGGGGGCCCGCATGAACGTGGCCAGACCGGTATAGCGCGGCGCTGTCATGTCCGGTGTTTTTGGAGACGGGTAATCGGTCACGGATGGGTTCCCTTGCTGCATGTTCGAGGGAACTATCTTGACGCAGAAACACCTGAGCAATACGGTGTATTCTATATTTACATCGATAAAAGTAGAAGCGAACAAGCGATGCTGTCGGTTGCCAATCCGGATATTCATCTGTTGCGTGTTTTTGTCACGGTCGCCGAAGCGGGAGGATTTTCCGCCGCACAGATAAAACTGAACGTCAGTCAGTCCACCATCAGCACCCAGATGGCCGCCCTTGAGGCGCGATTGGGGCTGCGCCTTTGTCGCCGTGGCCGGGCCGGCTTCGCGCTGACGGACGATGGCCGCAGGGTCTATGATGCGGCCCAGGATTTGTTCGCCGGCTGCAAGGATTTTTCCGCACGGGTCAGCGCCTTGCGCGGCGAGATCACCGGAGAGTTGCGTATCGGCATGGCGGATGCGCTGTTGAGCAATACGGATTTTCCGTTCGAGCGTATCGTCAAGGCGCTGCGGGCGCGATTGCCGCAGGTATCGCTGACGTACCGGATGCTGGATCCGCTGGCGATTGAGCGACAGCTTCTTGACCAAAAGCTTGATGCGGGCATTCATACGTTTCCCAACCACGTGCCCGGCCTGCGTTATGTGACGTTATTTTCCGAGCGCCAGGTCCTGTATTGCGGTCGGGACCATGCGCTGTTTTCGGTCGAGACGTTTCCGTCCATCGAGGAGATTTCGCAATTCGATTACGCCGCCCGCACCTATTATGGTGGTATGCTACGTTTTGGTGGAATGCAGCCCGCCAATATCTCGGCCACCAGCAACCACCTGGAGGGCATACTGGCCCTGATCCTGTCCGGCGAATATATCGGTCACCTGCCGGATCAGATCGCGAAAAGCTGGCAGGCGAAGGGAAAGCTGCGGCCGATCATGGCGGATGCATTGTCGTATGATTCCTGCTTTGAATGTGTGTTCCGCGTTGGCGCGCGCATTTCCCGGGCGCAGAAAACGCTGGAAGAAATATTGGTTTCCGCCATCGCCTGAGCGCAACTCTGATATTTCCGGCTGACACCGCCGCCGATTTGTGAAAAAACGGAACACGAAAGGCATCGCAACAACTCCTGCAAGGGTCATTTCATACCAGGGGGACTTGCGTTTGACTCCTGGCGCAGATTAAAACCGTTGTCTTGTCAGCACGATACACAAGTCAGCGTGTACAAAACGCCGATACCGCTGGTATCGGCCGGTTGTTCTCAGGGCGTCAGGTCTGGAATTCGGGTTATTGCGGTCTGGCTGTCAGAGAGGCCGGTTCGGGCTATTCATCTGTACCCGATGGGCTTTTTCCGCACAACGCCTTTCAACCTTTCAACCGGCCATATCCGGCCGCCAGGCGAAAGCAAGCGAAAGCAACAGGCGCGATGGTCAGCGTTCCAACGATCAAGGTCAGGGTGCCCGTTGCAGGGGATACACCGCATCGGGGAATTGTCACCATTGGGGACTGGAGCGTTCCCTGCGCGATCGGATCGGCTGGCCTGGTCCCGCCGGCGCTCAAGCGCGAAGGAGACCGGCGCACGCCCATGGGGGTGTTTCCCTTGCGCTATGGTTTGTTCGATCCGGCGGCCTGCCCGGGTTTTCCCCGCCAGTTGCAATACCCGTTCGTGCCCATGACCCGTGAGATGATCTGGGAGGAAGCGGAGCCGAACTATAACCGGCTTGTCTATGCTGACGAGGGGGAAAGGCGGGACGCGCGTTTGACGCGCGAGCGGCCCGAGCCCCTTTTCGATATTATCATCCCCATCGGTTACAACGATAGTGTTGCGCGTCCTGGGGGTGGCAGTGCGTTGTTCATTCACAGCGCGCGGGCCGACATGGGCGCTACGGCCGGCTGCATCGCCGTGGCGGCTGACAATATCATGCCGTTGATAGAGCGGCTGCGCCCGGGCATGTTGATCGATATCGGCTTTGCGGAAATATCCCCGGCACGCGTTGATACCGATTTTGAAGCGCCGATGGAAACGGTGCACTTTTCCGGGCTGCAAGGCGGTCCGCGACTGCTTGTTACCGGGGCGGTGCATGGCAACGAGCCGTGTGGCCCCGATGCGATCTGGCGCGCCATTCTGGCGTGCCGTGCGGGAGAAATCCCCATTCGCCGCGGGGCGGTGACTTTTGTTCCTGTTGTGAACGGCAAGGCTTACGGCAAGGGAACGCGCGAGGGGGATCGAAATCTCAACCGGGGCCTGCGCGAGCATCCAGTTCCTGCCAACCACGAGGACCGGGTTGCAAACCAACTGTGCCGGCTGTTGCGCGAACACGACGTTCTGCTCGATCTTCACAGTTTTCGTGCTGCGGGTGAGCCGTTTGTGTTTATAGGACCGACCGGGAGCGGCGACAGGCCTGGCGGGTTCAGCGGCAGCCAACCGCTCCGGCCCATGGGACAAGCCGATCGCGAGGTGGCGCTGGCGCTGGCGCTTGGGCCGGACCTTATACTTGAGGGCTGGTTGGATGCTTATGCACAGGGCGCTTTGGAACGGGCGAAACGTGGCGCAAGCGCAAGCGCCCTGCATGGCGTTGGAACGACGGAATACATGCGCTTTGTCGGCAATTACGGGGTCACGCTGGAGTGCGGCCAGCACGACGATCCGTGTGCCCCGCAGGTAGCGTATCGCGCCATTGTGCGTGCGCTGGCGCATCTTGGCATTGCCGATCTCTCTTCTCCTTCACCGGTTAGCGCGCGCACCATCCGCCTTACCGAAGTGGTGCTGTGCGTCTCGCCGCAGGACCGGCTGGAGGGGGCCTGGCGGACCGCCGATGAAGTGGCGAAGGGGCAGGTCATTGCGCGACGGGCCTCGGGCGAGGCCATTGTTGCGCCGCAGGACGGTTTTGTTATCTTTCCCGATGCAAACGCAGCCCCCCTGGACGAGTTGTTTTATTTCGGTATCGCCAGCAGGCGGCTCCGTCAGAATGATTCACTTGAGAACTGAAAGGCTCTAACGCCGCTGGTATAATTTCAACAGGTTGTTCGTGGTAAACCTATCGGGTGCTGCTGGCCATTCATCTGATCATTGGAGGTGTTCGATTTATCCAGCGCTGTCAAGAGTTTAAGAACCGCCATAGGCGGCGCGAAGCGCCCTTGACAGCGTATGAGAAATCGAAAAAAAGCGATGATCAGATCAATGGCCCGGTATGGCCTTGCTGGCGGCAAGGGCGCAAGAGATGTACCTTCAAATTTGTCCGCCCTGGGAACAACGTGCTGAAATTACACTGCTAGAGCGTGTCATGCCTTATTGGAACAGGTTTTTTCCCGATTGTCGAGGCGATACCCAAGCTCAAAGTGGCAGACGCAATGGCAGCCGGTATTGCGGCGCTGGCGCTGGATGAAGCGCGGACATCCGGCATGGTAATCGATTTGACGAAAACATCGCAAAGACCTGATTCTTTCGGACTGCAACCATGAGCGAATTAACCGACGCGATACGCCGACCGGGGGTATTGATGGGTGCCGAACTGGCGGAATCGGCCGATGTATTCGTGAACGCCATCACCCGGCCGATTCACAATACGATCCCCCAAGCCAGGGCGATCTATACCCTTGCCCGGGGAAGCTCCGATGCCGTTGCCAGCATCCTGCGCTACGAATACATGGCCCGCCTCGGCATCGCCGTCGCCAGCCTGCCGCCTTCCACGTTCAGTCTGTTTGGCGGTGCTCGCCTGGATCATGCCATGGCACTTGTGATCTCGCAATCCGGCGGTAGCGACGATCTGGTACGCAGCGCCGAGGGCGCCCGGTCCGGTGGTGCGTTTGTCGCCGCGATCGTCAATGCGCGGGACTCTGCCGTTGAGGCGGCGGCCAATCTATGCGTCCCGATCGGCGCCGGGCCTGAGCGCGCCGTTCCCGCCACCAAGACGGTCATCGGCTCCATTGCCGCCGGCATGGCCCTGCTGGCATTGATGGCGCCCGGTTACCGCGCTGTCTGCGATGCCGCCGCCGCGGTCTTCAGCCAAGGGGACCCTGGTGTGCACCCGCGCGCCGGCGCCCTGAAGGATGCCCTGCTGGGCGCGCGGCATGTTTATGTGATCGGACGGGGTTGCGGCCTTGGCACGGCACGTGAAGTGGCGCTGAAATTAAAGGAAACCTGCGCCCTGCACGCCGAAAGCCATTCCGCCTCCGAGGTGCTTCACGGTCCGCTGCAACTGGCTTCACCTGCGCTTGTGGTCGTAATCCTCGATACCGGTGATGAAGACATCCAGCCCAGCCTCGATATCGCCCAAAAACGCTTTAAGGACGCCGGCAGTACCGTATTGCGTCTGCGTCTTTCGCAACTTGTCGATACGCCGCTCGCCCCGCCGGCGGCTGCGGCGCTACTGCTTCAGGCTATCTATCCGATTATCCTCGATACGGCTCTTGCCCTTGGACTGAATCCGGATCGCCCGGAGAACCTGGCCAAGATCACGCGCACCCTGTGAGCACTCCCGCCCCCTGGTCCGAAATTGTCGCACAGCCGCACATCTGGATGTGTAATGCGACATCTGGATTTGTAATACCAGGGGACTTTTTCACGCTCATGGCCGTACCCAATTACCGACTCCGGCCCCGTTTCCACCCCGGAATCCCGCGAATAAGCGATTTCATTTGTTTCAATGCTGATCTAAATTACCCCCATGTATCTGGATGCGGTCGATCTGATGGAATTTTATCATCGCCGGCAAGGGGTGATGGTGCAGCGGCTGCTGCAGCGCTGTATGAACGACGTGTGGCCGCAGCCCGCCGCCGGAACACTGGTCGGGCTTGGCTATTGCATACCGTATTTGCCCAATGCGAACACAGTAGACCATCGTGTGTTTGCATTTATGCCCGCCCGTCAGGGCGTTGTCCGCTGGCCGCGCGAAGGCCCCGCCGCCGCGGCGCTGATCGACGAGACCGCCCTGCCCCTGCCAGGAGGCAGTATCGAGCGAATCATGGCAATCCATGCCCTTGAGATGTCCAATGCGCCTCAGGTGCTGCTTGACGAGGCGTGGCGGGTGCTCGTGCCCGGCGGCGAACTCGTGGTGGTGGTGCCCAACAGACGCAGCCCCTGGACGCGAGTGGATACGACGCCGTTCGGTTACGGCGCGCCATTCTCCAGGACGCAACTGCGCCGGCTCTTGCGGGCAACACATTTCCAGCCCGAGGAATGGCAAGGCGCGCTGCACGTTCCACCGCTGCGTAGCGCCCTGACCATTCGCTGGGCGGATACGCTGGAGCGAACCGGACGCCGATTGTGGCCGGCATTATCGGGACTGATCGTCGTGCGCGCCAGCAAGCAGCCGTTTCAGGGTGAGCCGGTCCGGGGCGCCCTGCCCAACCTGCTCAAACCGGTGCTTATGCCGGGCGCCTCCGCCACATAGCCGGCGCCGTGCATGGAGCGCAACAAGCCACGGGAAACCCCGCCGCAGACCGCCTTGAAAGGGCGCTATATGTCGCACAGGCAAAGGGTTGACAGGAATTGCCATCGGGCATTGTCTGCTAGAGCGTGTCAGGTTTTAATAGAACCATTCTGACGGAGCGATTTTGCGACAGGATGGGCCTTGGGTCTCGCAGGATATAGTGGGGCTATTTTCAAGAGACTTGAGGTCCATATTGGTGCAAAATCGCCCGTCCCTTCGGGTTTGTCGATTGGCGGGCGCCCACGCTCAAACCGATCTCATGAGATGCGCCCACATCGCATGTCGATCGGCTCAAACGTGGGTTGCCTCGCCAATCGAAAAACGAAAATTGCTTCTATTAAGACCTGACACGCTCTAATCAGGTTGTGCAAGCGATGACGACATCGACACTCACTGCGGATCACGGGCAAGGTGGCGAACATACCGCGCCGCCGCAACAGGACGCCGCCGTTGAGAAAACCACGACATTTATCGTGCCCGACATGCACTGCGGCGGCTGTTTGCGCACGATCGAGACAAGCGTGGCGGCCCTGGCGCCGGTGCAGCTGGCGCGCGCCAATTTGAGCATGAAAAGCCTGAGTGTTACCTGGCACCCGGATGAAAAAGGGGACGGCACACCAAAGGAGGACGCCGTCCTGCAGGCGTTGCAGGCGCAAGGCTATACCGCTCATTGCGAGGGCTCATTGTCGCAAATCCAGGCGCATGAGGCGGCGCATATGAAAAAGCTGATCCGCGCCACCGCGCTGGCCGGCTTTGCGGCGGCCAATATCATGCTGCTGTCGGTCTCTGTCTGGTCGGGGGCGCAAGGGGCGACACGCGATCTGTTTCACTGGCTTTCCGCCCTTCTCGCCACGCCGGCGATTGCCTATGCCGGCCAGCCATTTTTTCGCCCGGCAATGCGCGCCCTCAGCGCGCGCAGGCTAAACATGGATGTCCCCATATCGCTGGCGGTCCTGCTGGCCTATGGCATGAGCGTTTGGGAAACGATCAATCATGGGGAACATGCATATTTCGATGCGGCAGTGATGTTATTGTTTTTTCTGCTCATCGGCCGCACCCTGGACCAGGCTATGCGCGCCCGCGCCCGTGGCGCGATCACCCGCTTAAGCCGTCTTGGCGCCCGGCACGCGGTGCGATTGAATGCCGCCGGGGAGCAGCAACGCGTTCCCGTAGATGCAATCGCGCCCGGCGATCAATTGCTGATTCGCGCCGGCGACCGGGTGCCGGTCGATGGCGAAGTCGTCGAGGGAACGAGCGATCTGGACGTCTCGCTTGTGACTGGCGAGAGTGCCCCGGAACTGGCAAGGGCGGGAACATATATCCGGGCCGGGGTGCTCAATCTGACCGGCGCCCTGACGCTGCGCGCGGGGGCGCGGGCGCAGCAATCGTTTCTGGCGGACATCGTGCGGCTGATGCGGGCGGCGGAGGTCTCGCGCAGTGGCTATCGCCGTCTGGCGGACCGCGCCGCGGCAATCTACGCCCCGGCGGTTCACGGCATTGCACTGCTGACGTTTCTCGCCTGGATAACGGCAACAGGCGATTGGCGCGTATCGCTGACGACGGCTATTGCCGTATTGATCATCACCTGCCCGTGCGCTCTGGGACTGGCGGTTCCCATTGTTCAGGTGGTTACCACGGGGCGGCTTTTTGAGCGCGGCATTATGATCAAGGACGGTGCGGCGCTGGAGCGTCTGAGCGAGGTCGATACGGTGCTGTTCGACAAGACCGGGACCCTGACCGAGGGTAAACCGCAGATCGTTACCGCACAATATCATGACGATCGGGGGGCGGCGTTCGCCGTCGCCATGGCAGCGCAAAGCCGGCATCCGCTAGCGCAGGCCATCGCGCAGGCGGCGCGCACAAACGACGGCAAGGTCAGCGATAACGTTGATAACGTTATCACGGTGCACGAAGCTACCGACGTTGCCGGATGCGGCATTCAAGGGATCATTGATGGCAGGACGGTGCGTCTGGGGGCGCCGTCGTGGTGCAGCCCGCACGACATGGCGGCACACACCGTAGACGTCACGGATTGGCGCGATAACGAAGGCGTTTCCCCCGACAACGAAGGCGTTTCTCTTGTGGCCCTGTCCATTGACGGAAACTGCGCGGCGCTGTTTCGCTTGCGCGATTGTTTGCGCGAGGATGCGGCAACCGCAATCGAGGCATTGCGTCGGCGGCACCTGCATATCGGCATTCTCTCCGGTGATCGTGCAGGGGCGGCGCGCCTTGTCGGCCGTCAGTTGGGTATAGACGATGTCGCCGCGCCGTTGCTGCCCGGCGAGAAGGTGGCTCATCTGGAAGAACTGCACGCCGCCGGGCACAAGACGCTTATGGTCGGCGATGGTTTGAACGATGCCCCCTCGTTGCGCGCCGCGCACGTATCCATGGCTCCCGCCTGCGCCGCGGACATCGGCCGTGTTGCCGCCGATATGATCTTTATGCACAACAATCCGGGGGCGATTGCCTATGCCCGTGTTATGGCTGAGCGCATGAAAAGGCGCATTATGCAGAATTTTGCTCTGGCAATCGCCTATAACGTCATCGCCGTTCCCATTGCCGTGAGCGGTCTGGCGACGCCTTTGGTTGCCGCCATTGCCATGTCCTCGTCGTCGTTGCTGGTAACTGCCAACGCGCTGCGCCGATAGTTGAACGTGAAAAAGCCCCGCCTTTTTGGTTACCGCCTACCAGCTGATCTTTACGCTGGCAGCAACAATATTGGCGCTGTTATCGATATCCGCCAGAAGGGGAACAGAAACCTCGGGCGCCGGCGCCGCGGCCAGGTTAATCTTCGCGTCCTTGAAAAAGATGTGCGTATAGCCGATGTCCAGGGCGATATTGGGGGTGAACTGATAGGAAGCGCCGATACTGGCCCAGATGCGGTCTGAGTCCGGCAGGCGCGGCCCGCGCGTGGTGTCAGGCACCGGCGATGTCTCATAGGCCAGACCGACACGCGCCGTCAATTGATCGTTCACCCTGTATTCGGCGCCGCCAGAGATCATCCACGAATCGTCCCAGTCAAACCGCGTAACGCTCACCTTTGTGCCGGGCTTGTAATTGCCTGCCTTATTGGTGCCGGTGGCAACAATGGTAAGGTCCTTTAGGCGGCTCCAATGGGTCCATTCCACGGTTCCCATCAGCGTGATGGTATCGGTGAGATCATGGCGAATACTCAATGTGGCCATGTTTGGCGTGGTGACGTCAGCCTTGATGGGGACGTTCAGGGCGGTATTTGCTGCGGCGTTATCCACGTTAAAGTGGCCCTTTAGGGTATGGGATACGGCGGAGCGAAAGCCGATACCGATTTGCGTTCCCGGCATGGGTGTAAACAGGGCGCCAAGGGTAAAGCCGAAACCGTAATCATCCCCGCCAATGACGGCGTCCGGATTGCCGGCCGCGGGGCCGGGAACGCCCAGTAAGGGATTAAAAAACGCCGAACGCAACTCGGCATCCATATACTGCACCTGCAGGCCCGCGGCGATAGCGATCTGTGGCGAGATGCGATAGCCCACAACCGGATTGGCGTTCAGGGTGAAAATGGCTGATTTTCTTGCATGATATTGCCCGGACCAGCCTTTGGGATCCGTCTCGGTCACCAGGCCGAAGGGCGAATTCACCGCCATTCCCACATAGAGCGCGTCGTTGTAGTTATAACTGGCGTAGGTGGCCGGTACCGCGGCGAATTTGTCGATACCGACGGCCCTGTTTAGGGAAAACGGCAGAGACCCGGGAAACGGCGCCGCCGCGGCGACCGGTCTGGCGGTAAGATCGGTATCGGGGAAAATGAGGGCGCCGTGTACTTCGGCGCGGATGTGATCGGCAATGGTCACGGCGGCCGGGTTCCAGAACATGGAACTGAGATCATAGCCTGCGGCAACTCCTGCCCACGCTGCGCCCAGACCCGATGCCGACTGCTCCTTGATCGCATATCCGCCGGCAAAAGCGGAGGGCACAAGCGCTGTACCGCTCAGCAGCAAGGATAGTGTAATTCCTCCCAATACAGTGTGCTTTACCCGTCTCATTGCCGTTCTCCGTGAATTGCTGTTAATACCCCCGATATTTTTTACCCCGCATGTCGAGACACTTTTGAAACTATCGTATTTCCGGAGCGCGTATTCTTGCAGATATGTGCGATTGTGCGAGTTGCGTTTTGCCTTATCCGCGACACGCATCCAGTACCGGATCAACCATGACGATAAGTCGGCGCTAGGCGCATCCCACGCGCATCCAGGCGAATACTGTTACGTCGTGCTACACACTGTAGCTGTACAAACTTATGTGGTCAACTGCACGTTAATGAGTTGAATGTGAATAAGTCCTTCGGCTTCGCCTCGGTCTAATTTTCCCAACAATACCAGCGGTATTAGCGTTTTGTACGCGCTGACTTGTGTGTCGTGCTGATAAGACAACGGTTGTAAACCCGGTCAGGAGTCAAACGCAAAGCCCTTGTATACCAGCGGTATTGGCGTTTTGTACGCGCTGACTTGTGTGTCGTGCTGATAAGACAACGGTTGTAAACCGGGTCAGGAGTCAAACGCAAAGCCCTTGTATACCAGCGGTATTAGCGTTTTGTACGCGCTGACTTGTGTGTCGTGCTGATAAGACAACGGTTGTAAACCGGGTCAGCAGTCAAACGCAAAGCCCTTGTATACCAGCGGTATTAGCGTTTTGTACGCGCTGACTTGTGTGTCGTGCTGATAAGACAACGGTTGTAAACTGCGCCGGGAGTCAAACGTAATGCCCTTGTATACCAGCGGTATTGGCGTTTTGTACGCGCTGACTTGTGTGTCGTGCTGATAGGACAACGGTTTTAAACTGCGCCGGGAGTCAAACGTAATGCCCCTGTATACCAGCGGTATTGGCGTTTTGTACGCGCTGACTTGTGTGTCGTGCTGACAAGACAACGGTTGTAAACCAGGTCGGGAGTCAAACGCAAAGCCCCTGGTTGTGATCTTTCAGCAGGTTGTTCCCGGGACAGGCAAACCGGGCGTGACACCTCTCAACACTCTTGCCGCCGGGGAGGTCATACCGGGCCATTCATCTGATCATCGCTTTTTTTTCGATTTATCCAGCGCTGTCAAGAGCGCTTCGCGCCGCTTTCAGCGGTTCCTAAACCCTTGACAGCGCTGGATAAATCGAACACCTCTAATGATCAGGTGAATGGCCAGCAGCACCCGATGGGGATTTCGAGAACAACCTACTGACACGCTCTAAGCCCAAGCGAAAACGAAGCGCCGCGCCTTCTTGAGATTTGCTTTCTCATTGTTTTAAAAGAAGAAAAGTATATGGAGCGGAGCGAAGCACCTTTCTTCACGATTAACTGATGAACCATCAACCGGAAAAAAACCCCGGTTAACGCACCGATCGTCCACGTGCGAAAATGCTCAATGAAGTGTGTTGTTCTCGGATTTCAGTTTAACAATCTGGTCCTTAAGCTGAAGCTTCTGACGCTTGAGACGGTTGATATGCAGATCGTCTGCCCCTGGATGGGCCAGTTCCTCTTCGATCTGGCGTTCCAGATCGGCGTGTTTTTTCTCAAGTTCAGAAATATGGGCTTCAGTGCTCATAGGTGCTTCTCCTCAATAGTTCAGTACCGAGCGTGCCCGAATATCTTAGCAAGAAATCCCTTTTATGTCGAACGCTACTGTGGAAGTTCGCAGGCCGGCTTGTGATCACGGCAAGGCCGACAGCTTGCCGCGCGAGGGGGCAATACCAGCGGTATTAGCGTTTTGTACGCGCTGACTTGTGTGTCGTGCTGACAAGACAACAGTTGTAAACCAGGTCAGCAGTCAAACGCAAAGCCCTTGTATACCAGCGGTATTGGCGTTTTGTACACGCTGACTTGTGTGTCGTGCTGACAAGACAACGGTTGTAAACCGGGTCAGGAGTCAAACGCAAGTCTCCGTATACCAGCGGTATTGGCGTTTTGTACACGCTGACTTGTGTGTCGTGCTGACAAGACAACGGTTGTAAACCGGGTCAGGAGTCAAACGCAAAGCCCTTGTATACCAGCGGTATTGGCTTTTTGTACACGCTGACTTGTGTGTCGTGCTGATAAGACAACGGTTGTAAACCAGGTCAGCAGTCAAACGCAAAGCCCTTGTATACCAGCGGTATTGGCTTTTTGTACACGCTGACTTGTGTCGTTGAATGTGAAAAAGTCCCTCGGCTTCACCTGTCCTGGGAACAACCTCTTGAAAAACGACACGCTCTAAAATACGACGATCGGCGCACCCACGGGAACGCGGTTGTAAAGATCAATAATATCGTGATTGAGCAGGCGTATGCAGCCGCTTGAGACAGCGCGGCCGATGCTTTTGTCCTCGTTGGTGCCGTGCAGGCGATACAGGGTATCCTTCTTGCCCTGATAGATATATAGCGCGCGGGCGCCCAGGGGGTTTTTCAGGCCCGGGCCCATGCCGTTGCGATATTTCTCCAGTTCCGGCTCCCGTTCGATCATCTCCGCGGGCGGAAACCACTTTGGCCAGGCACGCTTGAAACCCACATGGGCCCGCCCCGTCCAGGAAAAACCGGCACGGCCGATACCAATGCCATAGCGCATGGCGGTGCCGTCACCGTTAACCAGATACAAGTACCTGTTGTGTGTGTCGACGACAATGGTGCCGGCTTTTTCCGGCGCCTGATAGGCCACGGTCCGGCGATAGTACTGAGGCGGGATTTGCGTCACCTTCGCCGCCGGCACGGGAAACGGCTCCTGCGGAATAGGGCCGTACATGGCCACGCCGGATATGCCCAGATCGGCGCGCGGCAAGCCGACCGACGGCGCCACTCCTGACATGCAACCTGCCAAAATGCTGATAACAGCGCTTAAAACAATCCCTTGAGAAAGCGGCTTAACGCGCAAGCAGAGAAAATTATACACATACACCTCTATTTCTTGTGCCCGCCCGAATTGTCCTCAGCCGCATTCAGTTTATAGGCATTTAACCATGAAATAGCAAGCTGGATAGTCCGCGATTCTCGCGCAAAAACATCACCAGGAAATTAAGTCGTTAATCGTGAGGAAAGGTGCTTCGCTCCGCTCCATGTACTTTTCTTCACTTAAAAACTGAAAGGCTCTAGCTGTGATCTTTCAGCAGATTGTTCCCAGGAAAGGCAAACCGGAAAGTGATCCCTCTTGTGCCCTTGCCGCCAGCAAGGCCATACCGGGCCATCCACCTGCAACCGATGGGTTTACCAGGGGCAACCTGTTGAAATTACACATCTAGAGCGTGTCAGGTCTTAATAGAATCAATTCTGTTTCCCGATTGGCGAGGTGACCCACGTTTGAGCCGATCGACATGCGATGTGGGCGCATCTCATGAGATCGGCTTGAGCGTGGGCGCCCGCCAATCGACAAACCCGAAGGGACGGGCGCTTTTGCACCAATATGGGCCTTAAGTCTCTTGTAAATAGCCCCACTATATCCTGCGAGACTTAAGGCCCATCTTGTCGCAAAATCGCTCCGTCAGAATGATTCTATTAAGACCTGACACGCTCTAGAGCGTGTCAGGTCCCGTTGCCTGTTTTATCACCCGCCCTGTCAGCAGGGTGCAGCCGAAGCCAGGGCCGCCTGTTCGGGCTGGACTCACCTCTGCTCGCCGCCGGCTGCATGTAAATCGACATAGGCGTGAAATCACCGGCATCAAGCGCATTTATGCTCGGCGTGTGGGAGACAGCAAAACTTGTAAACCCACAGCGGACCATAAACGGTATCTGATCGAGCAGAACCTCTCCCGTGGCGCGCAAATCGCCGTCATAGGCGTAGCGCTCGCGAATGATGCGCGCCTGGCTGAAGGCGCGGCCATCGGAAAACGCGGGAAATGACAGCGCAATCAGGGGAATACGCGAAAGATAGCTCGCAAATCGATCGATCTCTTCCTCTGGCGAAAGCGCAATGGCGCACAAGGGCGATGCATCCGCGCCGCTTGCGCCACCGGCGTTAACCGCAATCCAGCGCTCGGCGGCAACGGGCGCAACCTCGCTGACAGGCTCCCGGTAGCGCTCAATGCGCTGCCCGCTCAATACGAAAATAACCGTCTCATCCATAACACGCTCTAGCTGTATAACTTCAACAGCTTGTCCCTGGTAAACCCATCGGGTGCAGATGGCGTTGCTGATAGCCATCCGCGGCAAGGGCGCAAGAGATGTACCTTCAGACCTGCCTGTCCCGGGAACACCCTGCTGAAAGATCACATCTGGCTCTATGGGCGCCCATAAAGGGCCTGTTTAAACGGTTCTTCGCCGATACGCCGATAGGTTTGCAAAAATGTCTCGTCTTGTGTCCGGCGCGTATGCAGGTAGGTCTCGATCAGCGTCTCAATGGCCTGCGGCACCTGGGCGGCGGGAAAACCGGGACCGATAATCTTGCCCACCGACGTCGCCTCATCGCCCGAGCCGCCAAGGGTGATCTGATAAAACTCCTCACCCTTGCGATCAAGTCCGAGAATACCAATATGTCCCGCATGGTGATGGCCGCAGGCGTTGATACAGCCCGAAATCTTGACTTTCAAATCGCCGATGGTCTCCTGCCGCTCCTGGGCGGCGAAGGTTCGCGCAATACTCTGGGCAACAGGAATGGAACGCGCCGTGGCAAGGGAACAGAAATCAAGCCCCGGACAGGCGATAATATCGGTAATCAGACCGGCGTTGGCCTGCGCCAGATCGATTTCCCGCAGAGCGGCATAAAGGCGCGGCAGATTATCCAGCGCCACATGGGGCAGGATCAGGTTCTGCTCGTGGGAGACGCGAATCTCATCGAAGGCGCAGGTCTGCGCCAGATCGGCAATGGCGTCCATCTGATCCGCCGTCGCATCCCCCGGCACCGCGCCGATGGTTTTCAGCGAGATCGTCACCGACGTATAGCCGGCCTGGCGGTGGGTGTGGGTATTGCGCGCCACCCAGGTGGCGAATGCATCGTCGCGCTCCATGGCCTGCTCCAGGACCTTGCTGCGCGCCGGCAGATCGGCAAAATCAGGCGGTGCGAAATAGGCCGCAATGCGATCGCGCTCAGCGCGCGGCAGTTCGAGCACCCCATCCCTGATGCGATCGAATTCCCGCTCAACCTGTTCGCGAATGCGCGTCTCGCCCTCCTCGTGGATGAGAATTTTTATACGCGCCTTGTATTTGTTGTCGCGCCGGCCATAGCGGTTGTAAACACGCATAATGGCCTCCAGATAGGCCAGAAGATGCCGCTCGGCAAGATTGGCGCGCAGTACTTTCGCGATCATCGGCGTGCGCCCCATGCCGCCGCCGGCATAGACGGTAAAACCGATAGCACCGTCATCACCGCGCACGATCTGAATGCCGATGTCATGCAGTTTTATCGCCGCGCGATCGCGCGCCGCGCCGTTTACGGCAATCTTGAACTTGCGCGGCAGATAGGAAAACTCCGGATGCAGGGAGGACCACTGGCGAATGATTTCCGCATAAACGCGCGGATCAGCGACCTCATCGGCCGCCGCCCCCGCCAGATGATCGGCGGTGACATTGCGAATGCAATTGCCCGATGTCTGGATGGCGTGCATTTCCACATCCGCCAGTTCCTCCAGGATGTCGGGAACATCCTCAAGCCTCGGCCAATTGTACTGGATGTTCTGGCGCGTCGTGAAATGGCCATAGCCCCGATCGTAGCGCCGCGCGATATGAGCCAGTTTGCGCATCTGCCGCGATGAAAGCGTGCCATAGGGTATCGCCACACGCAGCATATAGGCGTGCAGCTGCAAATACAGGCCGTTCATCAGCCGCAGCGGCTTGAACTGATCCTCCGTTAGTTCGTTCGCCAGACGCCTTCGCACCTGATCGCGAAACTGCGCCACCCGTTCACGGACGAATCGCGCATCGAATTCGTCATAGCGGTACATGAGAGCGCTCCTGGCGCGTCATGGTAACGCAGGCAGGCGGTGTGCGTGCCGGCGCCGTTTCGTCGTTCTGTGCGTGCCCAGGCAAAGGGCGCGAGCCGTTGGCACCTGTGGCGAACGGCGTGAACGGCGTGCCGCGCGTCTCGACGCTGGGGCCGCTAAGGCGCAAGCGCTCGCGAAACCTGGCAGGCGTAACGGTGCCGCCATCGTCTTTCACGGCGACCTCATAGGGGCCCACCGCAATCCCGTCTTGCGCGGCCCGGGTGGCGATTTTCAGGGCATCATTCAGGCGATCCTTACCGATACGCCACGCATGGGCGATATCGCTACTCCATTCACCGTCATGGCGCAGGAAAATTACCGTGCCGTGGCGCACGTGATTGGCGGTAATAACATGCATCGGATTTCTCCTGTTTTGTGTTTGTCTTGTCATATTGCCCGGTTGAGACTATCTGCCTTATCGGACTTGTCAGGCCGCCTGTATGACCTTGTCAGACGCCACAGACGGGCGCTGCCATTCGCCGAGGGCTATCGTATCGCCGATCAGGATCAGGGCCGGCGCATCGGATTTGCACCGCGCGGCAAGGGTCTTGAGCGCGCCGAGAGTGCCGTAGTGAACCGCCTCATCCGCCAAAGTGGCGTTTTCCACAATGCCCGCCGGGGTGTTCGCCGAAAGGCCGTGGCGCATCAGTTCGGCGGCAATCCCTGCCGCCACGGACCGGCCCATATAGATGGCAAGGGTCGTGCCGGTACGCGCCAGGCCTGCCCAGTCGGCCACGTTGTCGCCGTCCGCCCCGTGGGCGGTGACAAATACGATGGAAGACGCCACATGGCGCATTGTAAGCGGTGTCGCGGTCTGCGCCGCCGCCGCCAGCGCCGCCGTAACGCCCGGAATGACCTCAAACGCGATCCCGGCATCGCGCAAGGCGTGCAGTTCCTCTCCAAGGCGGGCGAAAATGGCCGGATCGCCCCCTTTAAGCCGCGCCACCTTATGCCCGCTGTTAGCATGATGACGTATAATGGCGTTGATTTCGTCCTGGGTTCTGGTGTGGGCGCCTTTTCTCTTGCCGACAAAGATACGTGTGGCATCGCGGCGCGCCAAATCCAGAACGGCGTCGCTGACAAGGCTGTCATAGACGAGTACATCGGCCTCCTGCATGGCGCGCAAGGCCCGCAGGGTGAGCAGGTCCGCCGCTCCCGGACCGGCGCCGATAAGCCAGACAAAGCCCGCCCGGTGCGCGGCGCGATTGTGGTGTCTGGCGTGTGCATCGAGGGTTTTCAGCGCTTCGCCATGGGCCGCCAGATCGCTTTTCGCCAGCGCCGTCTCGACAGCCGGGGACGTCAGGATCGCCTCGAAATAGCGCCGCCGCAACGGACCTTCGGGCAATCGCGCCATGACCTGATCGCGCATGGCGCCGGCAACAGCCGCAAGGCGGCCGAGCGATGGGGTTAACAGTTTCTCCAGTCTGGCGCGGATCATGCGCGCCAGAACCGGCGCCTCACCCTCGGTGGAAATGGCGATCGACAACGGCGCCCGGTCGATGATTGCCGGTGTGTAGAAGTCGCACAGGTCCTTGTCGTCGACGGCATTGACGGGGATATTGCGCGCGTGGGCGGCCTCGACCACGGCCTCGTTGACGGCTCTTGTGGCGGCAGCGAACACCAGAACCGCGCCATCGAGATCGGCCGGCAGGAAGGGGCGTTCGACGAGCCGCACGGCGTGTTTTTTGTCGCCGTCGCTCAGGGCGCGAACGCCGTCGCTGAATTGGGGGCTGACGATGGTGAGGGTGCCCTGCGTCTTTGTGATCAGGCGCGCCTTGGCCGCCGCCATTTCGCCGCCGCCGACGATGACGATGCGGCGCCCGGTAACGCGCATGGATATGGGAAAGATGCTGAGATCACGCATGGGTTCGACTTTTGTGGGAGTGGTCTGTCCAATGAGGATACGCTGCTGCGCGTATGTTTGCAAGTATTTGAAATTAAATAGGAAAATTGTTTTCATGAAATCATTTCACAAGGCAAGTAAATACTCCGGAACGGCCCGCGGACGCAATCGACACTGCGTCCGGGATCGCCTGGCGGGAACAGGAATCTTTTCCCACCGCCGATCCCGCCGGTGCCGCTGCGCCCCACAACGGCCATGGAGCCGTAAAAAAGCACAGCCCGTCGGCAGAACGTTCTTGGCCAGGGCGCATCAAAGTGGTACGCAAACGCCGTATGACCGCATCAGATACCATTCGCAACTTTTCCATAATTGCCCATATCGATCACGGCAAGTCGACGTTGGCCGATCGCCTGATCCAGATGTGCGATGGCCTGAGCGCGCGCGAAATGCACGAACAGGTGCTCGACAATATGGAGATCGAGCGCGAACGCGGTATCACGATCAAGGCGCAGACGGTACGCTTGCGGTATCGGGCGAAGGACGGCAAGACTTACGTGCTCAATCTCATCGATACGCCCGGCCATGTGGATTTCGCCTATGAGGTGAGCCGCTCGCTTGCCGCGTGCGAGGGGTCGCTGCTGGTGGTGGACGCCAGCCAGGGGGTTGAGGCGCAGACCCTGGCGAATGTCTATCAGGCCATCGATGTGGATCATGAGATCGTGCCGGTTCTCAACAAGATCGATCTGCCGGCGGCCGAGCCGGAGCGGATCGGCCGGCAGATTGAGGAGGTGATCGGCCTTGATGCAAGCGATGCGGTTTTGGTCTCGGCCAAGACCGGCGAGGGTATGGAGGAGGTGCTGGAGGCCATCGTTACGCGTCTTCCCGCGCCGCGGGGCGATGCGCAGGCGCCCTTAAAGGCATTGCTGGTGGATAGCTGGTACGATGCCTATCTGGGCGTTGTGGTGCTGGTTCGCATCATCGACGGGACGCTGAAAAAGGGACAAGGCGTGCTGATGATGGGCACGGGGGCGCGTTATGGGGTGGACCAGGTGGGGGTGTTTACCCCCAAGCATACGCCCATCGACGCCCTTGGCCCTGGCGAGATCGGTTATATGATCGCCTCCATCAAGCAGGTGGCGGATACCCGTGTCGGGGATACGATCACCGATGACCGGCGGCCTGTCGAGACGCCTCTTGGGGGGTTTCGGGCGGCGCAGCCGGTGGTGTTTTGCGGGCTGTTTCCGGTCGATGCGGCGGACTTTGAGGATTTGCGCGCCGCCATGGCCAAACTGCGCTTGAACGATGCCAGCTTTTCCTTTGAAATGGAGACATCGGCGGCGCTTGGGTTTGGTTTTCGCTGCGGCTTTCTGGGTCTTTTGCATCTGGAGATCGTTCAGGAACGGCTGGCGCGCGAGTTTGATCTGGACCTGATCGCCACGGCGCCGTCGGTGGTGTACGAGATTACCCTGACCGACGGCGGTATGCTGCATTTGCACAATCCGGCGGATATGCCCGATGTGGTTCGCATTGCGCATATAGCCGAGCCGTGGATAAAGGCGACGATCCTCACCCCCGATACGTATCTGGGGGGGATTTTGCAATTGTGTCAGGAGCGGCGCGGCGTTCAGACCGAACTCACCTATGTGGGCAGCCGCGCCATGCTCACCTACGAACTGCCCCTTAACGAGGTGGTGTTCGATTTCTACGACCGGCTGAAGTCGATTTCCAGGGGCTATGCCAGTTTCGACTATCAACTCGATGACACGCGCATCGGCGATCTGGTGAAGATGGCGGTTCTGGTGAATGGCGAGCCGGTGGATGCGTTATCGATGCTGGTGCACCGTTCGGCGGCTGAAAAGCGCGGCCGGGTTTTGTGCGAAAAGCTGAAAGAGCTGATTCCGCGGCATATGTTCAAAATCCCTGTCCAGGCGGCCATTGGCGGCAAGGTGATCGCGCGCGAGACGATCAGTGCGTTGCGTAAGGATGTCACCGCCAAATGTTACGGCGGCGATGCGACGCGCAAGCGCAAGCTGCTGGAAAAGCAAAAGGCGGGCAAGAAGAAGATGCGCCAGTTCGGCAAGGTGGAGATCCCGCAAGAGGCGTTTATCCAGGCTCTCAAGATGGAGTAAATCGTGGCTGATCTGGGATTTATCGAAAAACTGGTCCTGAAAAACGGCACCGAATTGAAGTTGGAAGAGGGACAGATTGTCGTTCTCGTTGGCCCGAACAATAGCGGCAAAACGACAGTTTTGCGCGAAATTGATAAGGAACTTTACCGAAAGCGTGAAACTGTTATTCTTGATTATTTAAATCTTGGCGGCGAAATCAGTCCAGAAATGATAAATCCGTTACTTCGGAAGTACGGTTCGAGGGACAAGAAAGGAGCGTTCTGGAAAATCAGCGGTGTAAGTGTATCAGAGAAAGACATTACAGATGGATTTATTATAAACTTACATAAATCAACTAACCAATTAAATTTCAATGATATTTTTCTTTATAATTATAAACTGTTATTTGCATTTTTTCTTACTGTGCAGCAAAGATTAGATGTCTTAAATAATTCTGCACGCCTGAATAGAGATGACGGACCGGCGACACCACTCCAGCATCTGGAGGACGAAGAAGAGATTGAAGCACGCGTGTGCAACAAAGTTCGTGCTATATTCGGAACAGGTGTAGCGATAGACCGTATTGGTGATCGGTGCAATTTGCACTATGGCAACCCACCGAAAGCTGAGGGCGACGACAAACTTCACGTAAAATACTACAAGCGCGTTTCCAAACTTCCGAAAGTGGCGGATCAAGGAGCCGGTGTGCAGGCCTTCGTCGGCCTGCTGTTGTATCTTGTTACCAGCCCGCGCGATATTATGCTGATCGACGAACCCGATGCGTTCCTGCATCCGCCGCAGGCCTTTGAGGCGGCAAGAATGTTTGCCGAATTGTGTCAGGATCGCCAGTTGTTCTTTGCCACCCACAATTCTCATTTTCTGCGCGGTCTTGTACAGGCAGCGCCGGAGCGGGTAAAAGTCATCCGTCTTGATCGAAAAGGAAATACTACACGTAGCCATGAGGTTAAGAATGAGATATTCGTAAAGTTCGCCAACGATCCGATTTTGAAGTTTACGAATTGTCTTGAGGGGATTTTCTTTCACGCAGTCGTTCTTTGTGAAAGTGAAGCAGACTGCCTTTTCTATCGCGCCATGCTGGACGCGATTGATAAACTTGATTCAGCAAGACCCGTATTTTGGCTTGGCGTGAATGGCAAACAGAACTTAGCCAAAACGGTATTACTTTATAAAGCGCTTGGGGTGCGCGTATTGTCCATTGCCGACTTCGACATTTTTGATTACATGGACGGAGCCTATGAAAGTCACCTAAGGCCCTATATTGAGGCGCACGGCCTGGATTGGAAGCGGGTGTCCGAGTTATATACTAAGTTCGGACCCAATACGTTTCCAGCTAAAGAAAAGAGGAAGAGCGCCAAGAAAGCTAGTATTGAAATCACAGGTCGTGGTGATGATTATAATGCATGCAGGGATTTGATTGAAGAGATGCGGAAAGCTGGCGCGATTGTAAATCGGCATGGTGAACTCGAGTCGCTTTGCAAAAGTGTGAACGGCAAAGGTGCAGACTGGGTTGGTGCGGTACTTGAGAGATACGCCGGGCAGTTGAGTACATCAAAGGATCTCAGCAAAGCCAGAGAATTCGCTGAGGAAATCGCAAAGAACCTGTGAGAAGCCGTGTTGGTGTCATTCGACGATTTCATCCTGAAAAAAAAGAGAACGCGCCCGGTAAGGTAAATCAGCAATTATGGTCAATCCAATTGTTGTTGAAGTCACGCGCGGGGCGCTGGTGGAAAGCCGCCATCGCGGCGCCCTGGCCGTCGTCGACAAAACCGGCGCATCGATACACCGCATCGGCGATATCAACGCTGCCGTATTTCCACGCTCAAGTATCAAGGCGCTGCAGGCGCTTATCCTCGTGGAAAGCGGCGCCGCCGAGGCGCTCGATCTACCCGATACGGCACTCGCTCTAAGCTGTTCATCCCATAACGGCGAGGCCCCCCATGTGGCGGTTGCCACCGATATGCTCGCCCGTATCGGACTTACCCAGGATGCGCTGGCCTGCGGCCCCCAATGGCCGCGCCGATACATCGACCGCGCCGCCCTGCGCGCCCGTGGAGAAAACCCGCAACCCATTCACAATAACTGCTCGGGCAAACACGCCGGGTTCCTGTGCGCCATGCATCATCTGGGTATTGCCCATTCAGGCTATGCGCAGCCCGATCATCCCTTCATGCAACAGCTTGGCGACATTATTGCCGATATGACCGGGGTGAGGCAAAGCGCCGGCGTCTGCGGCATTGATGGCTGCGCCATCCCCACCTGCGCGCTGCCCCTTCACAATCTTGCCCATGCCTTCGCCAGATTTGTCAGCGGCCACGGTCTTGGCGCACAACGCGCCCGGGCCGCCCGGCGTCTTCTCGATGCGTGTATGCAAAACCCGTTCATGGTGGCGGGCACGGATCGCTTTTGCACCGATGTTATGGCGGCCTGTCCCGGGCGGGTGTTTGTCAAGACAGGCGCCGAGGGGGTTTTCTGCGCCGCACTGCCCGAACAGGGGCTCGGGCTGGCCCTTAAATGCGATGACGGCGCCACACGCGCCGCCGAGGCGATGATGGCCCACGCCTTGCGCCTGTTCATGCCCGTGAACACGGCCGAAGATACGGTATTAAAGCGCTTTTGCGACAAGCCTGTCAAAAACTGGAACGGCACAACCGTCGGCCGCCTGAATTGCACGATTACCTTCGATGGATAATACCAAGGGGCTTCGAGTTTGACTCCTGACCCGGTTTAAAACCGTTGTCTTATCAGCACGATACACAAGTCAGAGTGTACAAAACGCCAATACCGCTGGTATAAATCGCCTGGATGTGTCATTTCAACAGGGTGTCCCTGGTAAACCCATCGGGTGCAGATGAATGGCCCGGTATGGCCTCCCTGATAGCAAGGGCGCAAGAGGTATCCCTTCCGGTTTGCCCGTCCCGGATACAAGCTGCTGAAAGATGACACGCTCTAGGAGCGTGTCGCGGCTTCACGGCCGGCGATTCCCGCCCTTTTCAGGTTTTCGCAAGAAGATCGCGTATTTCCTCAAGCAGAACTTCGGAACGCGGCGGCTCGTCCGCCTTCTCGTTCTCTTTCTCTTCCTCCGCCTGCAGGCGCTTTACCCTGTTCATGCCCTTGATCAACAGGAAGAGTGCAAACGCAACAATGAGGAAACTGATCACCGCATTGATAAACAATCCGATATTGAGGGTGACGGCGCCCGCTTCCCTGGCCGCGGCGACCGTATTATACGTCCCCTCGCCTGCCAATACATAAAACCAGTTGGAATAATCAACGGCGAACAAGGCGCCAATGATCGGCAAGAATATATCGGCAACCAGGGACGATACCACCGTACCGAACGCCGCCCCGATGATAATGCCGACGGCCATGTCCACCATATTGCCCTTCAGGGCAAACTCCTTGAATTCCTTGATCATGGATTGCTCCGTTATCGTATCGCGTATTGACCGCTGGATGTGTCATTTCAACAGGTTGATTCGCCCCCGATCCTAGAGCGATATATCAAAAAACTAAAGCGGATTGCAGCAAAATCCCCATAGCTGTCGCGACCGCAAGTTCAGACCGGGGTCACCCGTATACTGGTAATCTGGTTGCGCTGTTTCTTTAAAATGCGAAAGCGATAGCCATGAAAGGTAAAGCCCTGGCCGACAACGGGAATGGTACGCGCTTCGTGGATAATCAGCCCCGCCAGTGTTGTCGCATTGTCTTCCGGCAACCGCCAGTCCAGGGCGCGATTGAGATCGCGGACCGGCAGGGTTCCATCGATGATCACCGAACCATCGGACTGCTTTTCCACCCCGGCCATGTCCACGTCGTGCTCATCGACAATATCGCCGACAATTTCCTCCAGAATGTCCTCCAGCGTAACAAGCCCCTGCACCTCGCCGTATTCATCGACAACAAGGGCGAAATGAGCCTTGTTTTTCAAAAACGCATTGAGCTGGGCGCGTAGGGGCGTCGTGTCCGGCACGAACCAGGGCGCCGAGGCGATCGCCCGAACGTCCACACCGGAACGATCCCCCCCCGCCTCGTGCAGCGCACGCCACAGATCGCGCACATGCAAAACCCCGATGATATTATCGGGCTTGTCCTGCCATAGCGGCAGGCGCGAGTGGGAACCGGCCAGAACCGCATCGACAATATCGCGCGCCGGCAGCGAGACATCGAGCGCAACCATCTTCGTGCGGTGGATCATAACGTCCTCGACATCCATCTCGCGCAGATCGAGCAGTCCGCCCAGCATATCGCGGTCCCCCTTGATCACCGCCCCCTCGTAATGCAGCAGATCGACCGCACTGCGCAATTCCTCGTGGCCGGACACATCAAGGGGGGCGCCGCCGTCGCGGTCGAACACCCTCAGGATGGCCTTTACGATACGCTCCACAAATCCGGCAAGCGGGCCAAACACCGTAACAACCGCGGCGATCAGGGGCGCGACCCGTACCGATACCTTGTCGGCATTAACAATGGCGTAGGTCTTTGGCAGCACTTCGGCGAAGATCACCACCAGGACCGTCATCGCCAGGGTCGCGTAGACAACGCCGGTATCGCCGAACAGGGAAATGAAGACGCTCGTGGCCAGCGCCGAAGCGAGAATATTGACCAGATTGTTGCCAAGCAGCAGCGCCCCGATCAGTTTCTCGCGCGAGCGCAGCAATTCGCGCACCAGGGCCGCACGGCTGTTACCGCCGCGCTCAAGCTGCAACATGCGCGCCTTCGAGGCGGCCGTAAGGGCTGTCTCGGAACCGGAAAAAAAACCCGAAAGCAAGAGTAAAAAAGCGATCGCCGTACAAAAAAGCCAAAGAGAAATCATAAGGACAGTTCGTCTTTTAAAAATTCGGCGACGACCCCGCTGGCGACGTCACCACTGATGAACGCGCGGCCGATGCCGCGGGTGAGAACCAGGCGCAATTGCTGTCTGCGAACCTTCTTGTCCTGGGCCATGGCGTCCAGTATGGCCTGCGTTGTCATGGCCTTGCGGGTATCGCTGTCAAGATCGGCGATGCGTACAGGCAGATCCGCATCGCGCAAATGCTGCTCCACGGCAAGGGTATCCTCGTGCGCCGCCAGATTGAGCCGGTTGGAAAAACGGTGTGCCATGCACATGCCAACGGCAATCGCCTCACCATGCAGCAGCGCCGAACCATAACCGCTCACCGCCTCCAGCGCATGGCCGAACGTATGCCCCAGATTAAGCAGCGCCCGCTCGCCATGCTCTTTTTCATCGGCGGCGACAATGCGCGCCTTGGCCCGGCAGGCGGCCTCAATGGCGCGGCTCCGCTCGGCGCCGGCAAACGAGAAGATGCGGGCGCGGTTGTCGCCGAGCCAGGCGAAGAAGGCGGCATCGTTGATAAGGCCGTATTTCACCATTTCCGCGTAGCCGGCGCGAAACTGGCGGGCGGACAACGTATCCAGCACACCGGTGTCGGCGATGACGGCGATGGGCTGGTGAAACGCGCCGATGAGGTTTTTCCCGCTTCTGGCGTTGACACCTGTCTTGCCGCCGACCGACGAGTCGATTTGCGCCAGCAGGCTGGTGGGCACCTGTACCAGATCCATTCCCCGACGGGTAATGGCGGCGGCAAAGCCGGCCACATCGCCAATGACGCCGCCGCCCAGGGCGATCACCATATCGCCGCGCTCCAGATTTGCATCCAGCAATGCGTTGCAAATTCGATCCGCCATCTGCACCGATTTGGTCGCCTCGCCCTCGGGCAGGCGCAGGACGGCAAAGTCGACACCGGCGCGCTCAAGGCTTTGCGCGACCACCTCAAGATGGAGCGCCCCGACGGTCTCATCGGTGACGACCATCGCCCGGCGCTGCGGCCGCAACGCGACAATCCGCGCGCCCAGTTCTGGCAAAAGTCCGGTGCCAATGACGATATCATAGCGGCGCGCGCCCAGTTCAACGCCAACATATGTGGGCGCCTCATGGGGGCGCGATGAGGATGCTGGCGATGCCGACGGGGCGGGCTCAGATGAATTCATGATGGTCCATCCAACGCAAAGGGGCTTATGGGGTATCGAGTGTATCGGCCAGTTTGGTCAGGAGCGCCTCCAGCATGACCTTGTGGGGAACCTGGCGCGATTCGACCGTAATATGAGCCTGTTTATAGACAGGATAGCGCGCCTCTATCAAGCGGCGCATTTGCCCGACCGGATCGTCCGACTGCAAAAGCGGCCGATGAGAGCGGTGCAGGACCCGTTCCAGCAACGTGTCCAGGTCCGCCTTCAGCCAGACCGATACGCTGGTTTTATGGATAGCCCGGCGTGTTTTCGCACTCATGAAGGCGCCGCCGCCGGTGGCCACGACGCGGGAGGGTTTTTTCAGCAAGCGCGCGATCACACGCTCCTCACCGCGGCGAAAATGGGCCTCGCCGTATTTGGCGAAAATATCGCTGATTGTCATGGCGGCGGCGCGTTCGATTTCCGCGTCGGCGTCGACAAACGGCAGGTGCAACCGCGCCGCCAGGCGGCGCCCGAGGGACGTTTTGCCGGCTCCCATAAGGCCCACCAGAACAATATTCCTGCCATTCAGTGCCGCCCTGATACGGCTTGAGCGTGATCGGCGGTGAGGCATCGGTGTGATAAAACTCCGCCCCTTCAGGCTGTGTCCAGGTGCAAAACGCTCAAGCTCCGGCCGATGATATCAACGGTTGTGGGTGCGGATGAATTCGGTAATGCGCGGCGCGATTTCGTTTTTGTATCGCGAGCCATTAAAGACCCCGTAGTGGCCGACGCCGGCCTGTTGATAGTGCTGTTTTGCGGATGTGGCAAGAGAGCGGCATAATTTATGGGCGGCCCTGGTCTGGCCGACGCCGGAAATATCGTCATTCTCGCCTTCAATGGTGAACAGGGCGGTCTTTTTTATGGCCGCCGGGTTGATGCGCCGTCCGCGCCAGTTCATGGTGCCGTCGGGCAGCTTGTGGCGGACAAATACCGTATCGACCGTGTGCAGGTAAAACTCCGCCGTCAAATCCATGACGGCGAGATATTCATCGTAAAATGCACGATGTTTTTCGGCCGAATCGCCATCGCCCTCGACCAGATGCATGAACATGTCATAGTGGGCGATAACATGCCTGTCGAGGTTCATCCCCATAAAGCCCGAGAGCTGCAGAAAGCCCGGATACACATCGCGCATGAACCCGGCGTGGGGAAAGGGTACTTTCATGATGACGTTCTTGGCAAACCACTCGGTGCCACGGTCTTGCGCCAGGGTATTGACCGCAGTCGGGTTCTCGCGTGTGTCGATGGGGCCGCCCATGAGAGTCATGGAGGCCGGGCAGGCGGTATCGTCGTCTTCGGCCATCAGCGAGATCGCTGCCAGAACCGGTACCGACGGCTGGCACACCGCCATCACGTGGGTTTGCGGACCCAGAAAGCGCAACATGCGCATCACATAATCGATGTAGTCGTCCAGATCGAAGCGCCCTTTTGACAAGGGCACCATACGCGCATCGCTCCAGTCGGTAATATAGATGTCGTGATGGGGCAGCAGGGACTCAACGGTACCGCGCAGCAATGTGGCGTAGTGGCCTGACATGGGCGCGACGATGAGCAGACGCGAGGGATGTTTGCCGCGCTGCGCCGGCGAAAGTTCTCTCTCAAAGTGGAGCAATCGGCAAAAAGGTGCCTTCCAGACGATCTTCTCTTCAATATCAACCGGTTCGCCGTCGATACGGGTCGTGGATAATCCGAATTCCGGCTTGGCGTAGCGGCGGGTGACGCGCTCGAACATCTCCAGCGAGGCGGTCAGCGAGCGCGCCAGGGCACTGTCAAAGAGCGGGTTGAGCGGGCTCTTAAGAGAGAAACGGGCGAGATTTGTTGCCAGCCGGGCGGGCGTCAGCATGGCGTGGTTCAGTTCGTGAAGATAATAATACGGCACTTTATATCCTTGCCTGTTCCGTGGGCGACAATGGTATGCTGGTGGCAGGTTGGTAGCGCCTCGGCGGCGGAACATCGCAGCCGGGCACAAGGTTACAGATGGAACATCGCAGCGGCAATGTTCCATGCTGCATTGCACAATAAACCAACTCCCAGGTCAAGCGCCAATATGCTAATATTGCTGAAACGATAACAAATATACTTTGACGACTTGATAACTCACGTCGGGGGCGTCGCTTTACGTTAAATAGTTGTAAATAGTCGCATATGCACGCGATTCCAGTCGGTTTATCCACGGCAAGGCCCGCACCATGACAGCAATCACCATCAATACACACAGCAGCAGCACGGCGCGGCATATGAAACTGACGACACTCAACCGCCTGCGCTGGCTCGCTATCGGCGGACAAGGCGTAACGATTGCCGTCGTGTATTTCGGTCTGGGCTTTGAACTCCCCCTGTTGGCGTGTCTGGGCGCCATTGCCGCCTCCACGCTGCTTAATGTGGGCCTGACAATGGGTTGTCGGCCGGGGTTGCGTCTGGCGCCTCATTGGGCGGCGCTGCTGCTGGGCTATGACATCATACAGCTTGCGACCCTGGTATTTCTTACGGGCGGGCTGCAAAATCCGTTTGCCCTGTTCATTTTGGTGCCGGTGATTATTTCGGCGACGACCCATCCGATGAAATGGCCCATGCTCCTGGGCGGACTGGCGATCATACTGGTAAGCGCGCTGGCGTATTTCCACCTTCCGCTGCCGTGGCGCCCGACGGGCGCCTTTGTCGTTCCCGATCTGTATCGCCTGGCTACCTGGGTGGGGCTGGTTTGCTCGCTTTTGTTCATGGGGCTTTATGTCTGGCGGGTGGCGCGCGAGAGCCGCACGCTGGCGGGCGCTCTGGCAGCCACCGAGTTGGCGCTTGCGCGCGAGCAACACTTGTCGGCACTGGACGGTCTGGCGGCGGCGGCGGCCCACGAACTGGGCACACCCCTTGCCACCATCGCCGTTGTGTCTCGCGAGTTGCAACACACCCTGGGGACGTCATCTGAACATGGCGAGGATATCGCCTTGTTGCGCAGCCAATCGGAGCGCTGCCGCGACATTCTTGAGCGGTTGAACTCTCTTGATCGGGACGAGGGCGGGTTTTTCGAACGCGTGGCTTTCTCCGATATGCTGGCGCAGGCGGCGCGTTCATTCAAGTCGGCGCGGCCGCCGATTCATATCGAATACCGCCACGCTCCCGGCGACAAGCTGATCATTGATCGCAATCCGGGGCTGTTGCACAGTATTGGCAACGTCCTTGAGAACGCTGTAAATTTCGCCCGCAGCGAAGTCAGCGTAATCGCCCGGTGGGATGCGGATCGCATCGAGATAATGGTGGGCGATGACGGTAGCGGCTTTTCATCCGATGTGCTGCGCCGCTTTGGCGAGCCTTATTTGTCGCAACGCGGTACGGGAGGAGAGCCTGCCGGTGGCCTGGGCCTGGGGCTTTTTATTGCCAAATCGCTTATCGAGCGCAATGGCGGGCGCCTTGACATTGCCAATGCGCCGCCGCCGCAAACCGGTGCCCGCGTAACATTGAGCTGGCCGCGATAGAGCGCTTTGCACGTGGCTGGATGTGATACCAACGGCTCTTATGGTTGACTCATAAAGCCGTTGGCAAGGCCGACTGGCCGCCGCGCCTTATGGCGCGTAAGCCTTAGTGGCGTTTGAACGATAACGGTCATTCTTTATGACCGTTAGTATGACCTGTCAGCAGGCTGTGTCCAGGACGGCAGGTCTGAAGTGATACCTCCTGCGGTTCCTGCCGCAGATAGCCAGCAGCAAGGCCATACCGGATCGTTCATCTGATCATTGCTTTTTTTCGATTTATCGAGCGCTGTCAAGGGTTTAATACCAGCGGTATTGGCGTTTTGTACACGCTGACTTGTGTATAGTGTTGATAAGACAACGGTTTTAAGCCAAGTTAGGAGTCAAACGCTAAGCCCCTTGGTATAAGAACCGCTGAAAGCGGCGCGAAGCGCCCTATACAGTCCCGCCAAGGGAACCCTCAAGGGTCGCCAGTTCCTGACCTCCCGCCATAAGATTCTGCAATTCCTCGGGAGTGATCTCGCCGCGCCTTGCCGTGCCCAGCGTCCTGCCGCGGTTCAACACCGTAAACCGGTCGCCCACCGCCAGCGCATGGCGCACGTTGTGGGTGATAAAAACAACGGCGATACCCTGCTTGCGCACCTTGTCCACGGTCGCCAGCACATTCGCCGTCTGGCGCACCCCAAGCGCCGAAGTGGGCTCGTCCAGAATAAGCACCTTGGCGCCGAAATGCACCGCACGGGCAATCGCCACCGTCTGACGCTCCCCGCCCGATAACGTGCCCACGGCCTGGTCCGGTCCGCGCAGGTTGATCCCCATCTCGCGCATTTCCTCCATGGTGATCCTGTTGGCCTTGTCGTGGTCGAACAACCTGAAAGGGCCGATTCTTCTGATGGGCTCGTTGCCCATAAAGAAGTTGCGGCTGACCGACATCAACGGAATCATGGCAAGGTCCTGATAAACGGTGGCAATGCCGGCGCTGATTGAGTCGCGCGGGCGATCGAACCGCATGGGTTTGCCTTCAAAGAAGATCTCGCCCCTGGTGGGTTTGTGCACTCCGGACATCGTCTTGATAAAGGTCGATTTGCCGGCGCCGTTGTCGCCCAACAGGCAATGGCACTCGCCAGGGATCACCTCGAGGGATACCCCGGCCAGGGCAATAACCGAGCCGAAATGCTTTTCGATATTCTCCATGCGAATGATGGGGGCGTTGTTGGCAGGCATCCTATTTCTCCCCGGTTATCATGCGCCGGATATAGGTGTTCAGGATCACCGCAAAGAGCAGGATCACACCCAGGAACACCCGGAACAGGGAACTCTCGACCCCGGCAAAGAACAGCCCCTGCTGGACCACGCCGAAGATCAGGGCCCCCAGCGCCGCGCCGATCACCGAGCCATAGCCGCCGGTCAGAAGGGCGCCGCCAATGACAACGGAAATGATCGCCTCGAATTCCTTCAGCAGACCGCGATCGGCGCCCGCCGAGCCGAACTCCATCACCTGACAGGTGGCGAATACGGTGGCGCAAAAGGCGGTGAACATAAACATCAGGATTTTTACCCGGCTGACAGGAACGCCGGTGTAACGGGCGGCCTGGGCGTCGCCGCCGGAGGCAAAAATCCAGTTGCCGAACGGTGTGCGGGTGAGAACAATATGGCAGACGATAATCAGCCCCAGCGCCCAGACGATTAACATGGGAATGCCGTCGACGACGGGCTGCCCCTGTCGGACACCACGCTCGAACGTTGCGATCCAGCCCGCATCGCCCATCCACTGAAACAGACCCGTCAGGACCTTGCCGCCAAATAACGGCGCCAGCCAGTCTCCCTCGGCGGCATCGCGTATGCCACCGATGATGGTCTTGCGCTCGATCGTTTGCGGTAGAAATATCGTGAACCCGCGCAGGATGAAAAGAGAGGCGAGGGTGACAATAAAACTGGGCAGCCCGGTTCTGACAACGATCACACCATTCAGGGCGCCGATGGCGATGCACATGGCGAACGTGGATACGATCGCCAGCCACATGGGCCAGCCCAGGGTAACGCCGAAAATGGCGATCATCATGCCGGCAAAGCCGATCATGGAGCCGACGGAAAGATCGAATTCGCCGGCGATCATCAACAAACAGGCGCCCACCGCGATAATGGCGAACTGGGCGGAGACGATTGTCCAGTTCATCACCCCCTGGGCGTTGAACATGCCGGAGTCCGAGGCGGTCAGAATAAAGAAGGCGAACACCAGGATTGTGCCGCAGATACCGCCGAGTTCGGGCCGTATCAGCGCCTCGCGAAACCGCGAGCGCGTTTTGATGCGTTCATCGACCTGCTGTGTTGCCGGTGTATCGGACATATCGGACCTCCCTCGCGATTATCCGCCAGATGAAACGGCGGCCGATGTCAGTCGGCCGCCAAACCAATAGAGAGATCAGCGATATTCGCCTGCAAACTCCTCGACTTTTTCAAGGGCGTCGGCGGTAACGAAGCCGGGACCGGAGTTGATATTGTTGCCTGGCAGGACGCCGAAGCGGTCATAGTTGGCAAGGATAACCACCGGCAGATAGGCCTGCAGGAACGGCTGCTGGTCGATCCCCCACTTGATGATCCCGGACTTGATGCCTTTGACGATTTCATCGCCAAGATCAAACGTGCCGAAATAGATATCGCCCGCCAGGCCCATTTCCTGCAAGGCGAGAATGGTCGGGTTGGCCGAGGTCGGGCCCAGGGTAAGGACGGCCTCGGTTTCCGGATGGGCGGTCAGATAGGCTTTTACCCGGTTTTTGATCTCGGACGGGTCCTGACCGCTATCGATCATCGAATCGCCCAGTTCGACGCCAAGACCATCGGCAAAGCCGGAGCAGCGCTGTGCCACAACGGTATTGGAAATCACGTGATTTACACACAGGAATGACTTGATACCGTCGCCTTTTGCGCGTTGCCCGGCAGCAAAACCGGCGTCGTATTCGGGCTGGCCGACGAACATCAGCGCGCCCACTTCACGCGCCTGTCCGGCGGTACCGGAGTTGATAATGATGACATTGATGCCCTGATCGACGGCTGCGGCGATGGGGCCTTTCAGCACATCGAAATCGGCAAGCGTGGTGATAATACCGTTGGGGCCGGACGCCGCGGCCTGCTCGATAATGCGCGCCATATCGGCAAGATCGCCGGTTGGCGGGTTACGGTATTCGACATCGACCCCCATCTGCTTGCCGGCCAGGGCGATGCCGTTCTTGATCGTGTTCCACCAACTGTCGCTATCCGGGGCATGGCTGACGAGAATATATTTCTCGCCCTCGGCTGAAGCCGTGGTGGCCGCCGCCAGCGGCAGAGCTGCGATGGCGAACACGGCCAGCGCCAGGGCGGTAAAACGGGATCTCAGTGTCATGGATTTTCCTCCTGTTATGTGAGAACTGATGCAAATTCGCAGCAGAACGACGTACTGGCGTAGCGGCAACGCCAATCATTATCCGGTTTCGACTGGTCAGGACTGAGCACCCGTATCCAACCCTGATCCGGTGACGTATCGCTCGGGAGCGCAATCACGGCAGGCGATATCCAACGATGCCATCTGCGGTGGCTGACTGCGGTGGCTGAATTTCCCCAAGGCGCAAAGCGGCATCGGATGTGGCCGGTAAGGCCCCGCCGGGGCCGGTGCGCAACCGACAACGGGATAACCCTGCAGCCGCATTCTCCCTGATCTTACACTCATTCATAGATCATCGTATCGTGTTGATCAAGTGGCTGAACGGGGTTCGTGTGCACGTGGCCTTTACGCTTGCAGGGTTTCGAAGGGGAAATCAGCGCGGCCTGTTCGAGAAAAATACACGGGTGGGTTCTCGAATATTGCCAGTATTGCCGCCCCGTATGACTCAGGGGAATAATCGTAACGGCGTAACCGGAATACAAAAGTGAGTATCCGCAAACGGATATTGTTGCCTTTGCAGGATTTTTAGCGCATTGTATACATGATACCATTCCGTGAGCGAGCCGCGTGTGGCAGCCTTGCGCCGGTATACAATGTTTAGCAACAGGTAACAGCAACAGTGTTTAGCAACTGATAGTATTACATTACGATCGGGAGGATCCTCACACATGAAAAAACCGTATAAGGCGTTACTCACCGGCGCCACCGCATACGCCGCGTTGACAGTTGGTGCATTTGCCAATTGCCCGGCAATTACCGTCGCCGATATGAAGGGCGTCCCGGCAGGTAAATATGCGCAGCAATACGAACTCGGCGAGTTCCAGGCCGCCGCCAATTGCACCTTGAGTTTTAGCGAAAACCCGGCCATTGAAGCGCTGAACAGCCGTATCAAGGGCAATCCGCCACTGCCGCCGCTTGGCGAACGTTTGCCGCAAGAACCGCTGGTCGTCGTGCCTTACGATTCCATCGGCAAATACGGCGGCACGCTCGATGCGCTATCGAACGCCACGGAAGCCGGTACGTCCGACTTTCTATCCACCCGCCATGTCAATCTGGTGCGCTATTCCGATGATCTGCAAACCATTGTCCCTAACGTCGCCAAAGACTGGGAATGGAATGCCGACTACACCGAGTTGACGTTTTTCCTGCGCAAGGGACACAAATGGTCCGACGGTGCACCCTTTGGCGCTGAAGACGTCAAGTTTTGGTATGACAATCTCGCCCTCGATTCCAAAGTAATCGAAAAGCCGAAAGACTATGTTCTCGTCGGTGGCAAGCGCATGCAAGTCGAAGTGATCGATGCGCAGACGGTGAAGTTCATACTGCCCTCGCCCAAACCCGGTCTCTTGGCCCATTTCGCCACGTCCTTTGCCCAGGGCTTTCAGCCCAAACACTTTCTCGGTCAGTTTCACCCGGACGTCAATCCGGACGCCGACAAGCGGGCGCAGGAGTTGGGCTTTGCCGATGGCTATGACGCCATCAAGGCCTATTTCGGCAATTCGGACTGGACCGATACGCCCTCGCCGATGCTCAATTCGGTGGATAAACTGGACAAGCTCCCCGTTCACGCGGTGCCCACCCTGGAGAGCTATTTCGTCATCCGCGATACCACCGAAGGGCGCCACTATGTGGCCAATCCCTATTTCTTCATGGTGGATACCCAGGGCAACCAGTTGCCCTATATCAACGAGCAGGATGAGCTCTACGCCAACGACCAGCAGGTGCGCTTGCTGAAACTGGTTAACGGTGAGGCCGATTACAAGGCGCAGTCCCTGCAAATCGCCGATGTTCCCCTGCTGCTGCAAAACCAGGAAAAGGGCGGCTATAAAATCGACTTGAAACCCAAGATCGCCATGCACGCGATTTCCTTCAATGTCACTTCGGAAAATCCGGCCAAACGCGCCGTCTTTGGCGATTTGCGCTTTCGCCGCGCCATGTCGATTGCCATCAATCGCGATGAACTTAATAATGTCGCCTATTTCGGCCAGGGCAAGATACAGCAATATGTGGGGTTTTCCCCGGCGCCCGATTTCGTCGATCCGAAGTGGCTCACCTACGCCACCGAATTCGACCTTGATGGCGCCAGGGCCCTGCTTGATGAAGTCGGCGTTGTCGACAAGGACGGCGATGGCAACCGCGACCTGCCCAATGGCGAACCGTTGGTGCTGAATCTGCAATTTGCCACTCAGGGGATTGCCGGCCAGGTGGTCGAACTGGTTGGCCAGCACTGGCAAAATGCCGGTATCAAAACGACCGTCAAGGAAGTCACCCCGGATGAGTTTCGCTCCGCCCAGTCCTCCAATCAGCTCGATGTGGGACTGTGGGAGAAGGGACAGCCCTTGGGCATTATTCTTGGCAACAACGAACTCTGGGTGCCGCCGTTCGAGAATTACTTCGCCCACCGCACCGGCATGTTGTGGGCGGAATGGGTTGACTCTGGCGGCACAAAGGGCGTTGAGCCCCCCGACTATGTCAAGCAGTTGATCGACGACATCAACGCCTTTCAGTCGACGCCCCAGGGCACGGCGGAATCCAATGCCATTGGCGCGCGGCTGGTGGAAAACATGACCGGCAATCTGCTGTTTATTGGAACAGCGCTCACGCCGGATCCCATCTATCACCGCAACGTCTTGAAAAACTTCACCGAATTCAAGACCGCTTCGTACGAATACTACCGCACGTTCCCCTATCGGGCGCAGCAGTGGTGGCTCGACGAATAAGCGCAAACATCGCCTGATGTGACGCCCTGAACGATCGATCGTTCAGGGTGGCACGCAGGCTATTGTTGTGCCGATCCCATAGCCGGCAAACGTCGAGCGGAAAACCAGGGAGGATGGGACCAAACGCGCCATGGGGCAGTTCGTTCAGTTTGCAATAACCAGAGCGTTCATGGCACTGGTGACGCTGCTTACGGTGTCGCTGATCGTCTTTACGCTGATGGAAATGGTGCCGGGAAGCTGCGCCGAACGCTATCTGGCATTCAAGAATACCCAGGGCGCGCAGATCACCATCGACGATATCAAGGCGGAAGAAAAACGCCTGGGCCTTGATCGGCCGTTTCTGATCCGCTGGGGAAGCTGGGTCGGGAACGTATTTTTCAAGGGCGAGTTCGGCGATAGCTGCATTCTGCGTCTGAACATCAACCAGCTTTTGGCCGACAAGTTCTGGATCAGCCTCGGTATTTGTCTGGCGGCGCTGTTTCTCAGCTATCTGATCGCCATTCCCATCGGCATTATCTCGGCAAGCTCCAATAGCGCGGCGACCAATAATACGCTGCGTCTTGTCAGCTATCTTGGCCTGGCGCTGCCGAACTTTCTCCTCGCCCTGATTATCATGCTGCTCTCGACCGTGCTGTTTGGCGATTCCCTCACCGGACTGTTCTCCAGCGAATATCGCGACGCGCCGTGGTCGTGGGACAAGTTCATGAATTTCCTCTCGCGCGCCTGGTTGCCGATTTTTATTCTCGGCTGGTCCGCCACCGCTTTTGCCCTGCAAACGGTGCGCGCCCTCATGCTCGATGAAATCGGCAAACTCTATGTTACCGCCGCCTCGGCGCGCGGTATTACCGGCTCGCGTCTGTTATGGCGCTATCCCGCCCGCCATGCGCTGGGGCCGGTGATCAATTCCCTTGGCTTTGATCTCAACCGTATCTTTAACGAACTGCCCGTGGTGGCGCTCATCCTTACCCTGACCGAGGCGGGGGCACTGCTGATCGAATCCCTGGCGCGCTCCAACGATCAGCAATTGGCGGGCGCAATCATCTTCCTGCTCACGGCGAGTATCGTGGTGCTGAATTTCGTAACCGATATGATGCTGGCGATGCTCGATCCGCGGGTGCGGCGCGGGCTGATGGGATAAAACGATGGCCTGGTTCAGAAGAAACAAAAGCGATGAGATCGATCAGAAAACCAGGGAGGCCTATTTTACCGCCTCTCAGGGGCAGTTGATATGGTCACGGTTTAAATCGCAACGCTCCGCCATAATCGCCCTTTGGGCGCTGGTTACCATGATTTTGATGGGCTTTTTTGCGCCCTTTCTGTCGCCCTATAACCCGACCATCGCCGGCCGCGACGCCAATTACGAAAACGGCGCCCCGCAAATCCCGAAGTTCTGGGACGAGAATGGCTTTTCATTGCGGCCCTTTATTTACGCCACCGAGCGGGAGAGATCGATCGAGACCAATTTCCGCTGGGTCATCAAGGAGCAACGTGACAAACGCCTTTATCTGCAATTCCTTGTCAGGGACTGGGAATACAGTTTTATCGATTTAAACTGGGATCTGCCCGGCACGGCGCTCGACTTCAGGCTGAAAACCCTGACATTTGACCGCCATCTTTTCGGCGTTGAAGGCGGCAAGATCCATCTCTTTGGAACGGACGCGAGCGGCAAGGATATTTTCGGCCGCACCCTGCATGCCATCTGGACCTCCCTTGCCGTAGGTACGCTTGGGGTGCTGATTTCCTTCGTTCTGGCGCTGATCATCGGCGGCATCGCCGGCTATTTCGGCGGCTGGATCGATTCGATCCTGCAAATGATCACCGACGCCATCCGCACGGTGCCTCCCATTCCGCTGTTCATGGCGCTCGCCGCCTTCATGCCGGATCACTGGAGTTCGGAGACGCGTTTTTTCTTTATCTCGATCATTCTCGGGTTGATCGGCTGGCCGACCCTGGCGCGGCGCATCCGGACCCATCTGCTTACCGAGCGCGCGCAGGAATATGTGCTCGCGGCCGAGTTGTGCGGGGCGTCGTCCTCGCACGTGATCCGGCGCCACCTGCTGCCGAGTTTTACCAGCTATATCATCGTCGATCTGATGATTTCCTTTCCCTATATGGTGCGCTCGGAGACGGCCCTGTCGTTTATCGGTCTGGGGCTGAAGGATCCGGTTAATTCTCTCGGCGCGCTGATGCAGAACGTATCGCAGGCTGATGTGCTGTTGAACTATCAATGGTATTTCATTCCCGTGTTGTTTTTTATCGCGCTGGTTCTGGCGTTTGTTTTCGTCGGCGACGGGCTTCGCGATGCAGCGGATCCCTATTCGGGAACAAAAAAATGACCGCGCCGCTGATTTCCGTCTCCGATCTGACCGTCCGCTTTGTCACCGACGAGGGGTTGGTCACGGCCGTTGAGAATATCTCGTTTGACATTGCCCCCGGCGAGGTGCTTGGCCTTGTAGGCGAATCCGGCTCGGGCAAGTCGGTGACCGCCAAGGCGCTCATGCGGCTCAACGCCGGCAACGCCCGCTACAGCGATGACAGCCGTATCGTTCTTACCCTGCCCGATGGCGAGGTGGACGTCCTCGCCCTTAAGCGCGATCGCGACATGAACATCGTGCGTGGTGGCGCGATTTCCATGATTTTCCAGGAACCCATGGCCAGTTTCGCGCCCGCCATTACCATCGGCGATCAAATGGTCGAGCAGTTGCTTGCCCACACTTCCCTGAACAAGCGTGAAGCCAGGGAATTGTCCATTGAGGTTCTGGAGCGGGTTGGTATTCCGGAAGCCGCGCGGCGCTTCGATCAGTATGCGTTTGAGTTCTCCGGCGGCATGCGCCAGCGCGCCATGATTGCCATGGCCCTCTCGACGCGCCCCAAGCTGCTGATCGCCGATGAGCCTACCACGGCCCTTGATGTGACCATCCAGGCGCAAGTCATTGCCCTGATGAAGGACCTGGTCGCCGAGTTTGGTATGGCGATCCTGTTTATCACCCACGACCTTGGCGTGATCGCCCAGACGGCGAATCGGGTGGCGGTGATGTATCTGGGGAAACTGGTGGAGACCGGTGCGGTGCGCCAGGTCATTGGCGAGCCGCGCCACCCCTATACGCAGGGATTGATTAACGCATTGCCGAAGCTCGACGATCTGGATGCCGAATTGACCCCTGTTCCCGGCGATATTCCCTCGCCTCTTGAACGGCCGAAGGGTTGCGTTTTCAGCACCCGGTGTCCGGTTTCATTGGGCGAGCGCTGCGATGCCGTTGTGCCACAACTGCAAACCATAAGGTCCGAGCGGCGCGTTGCCTGCCATCTGGTGGCCGACAGTAAAGGGGAGAGTTTGTGAGCAAGCCCGTAATCAGCGTCAGGGACCTTACGGTCACCTATATGATCGGCCACAGTTTCTTCGGCAAGGGAACCTATCTGAATGCCGTTGAGGATATTTCAGTCGATATTGAGCGCGGTAATTTTTTTGGCCTTGTCGGAGAGTCCGGTTCGGGCAAGACGACACTTGGCCGCGCTATTCTCAAGGCGGCGCCCATTTCCGCCGGACACGTCACCTATGCCGACGATGAGGTGGAATATGATCTGGCGCATATCTCCAGGGAAGAACTGAAGGACTATCGCAAGCGCGCCCAGTTGATTTTTCAGGACCCCTATGCGGCGCTTAGTCCGCGTATGACGGTGCGCGATATTATCGCCGAGCCGCTGGAGGTCATGGGCCTGACAAACTCGCGCGAGGAAACCGACGAACGGGTGCGCGAAGTGGCCGCGCGCTGCCGCCTTAATCTGGAGCATCTGCGGCGTTTTCCACATGCCTTTTCCGGCGGGCAGCGGCAGCGTATTTCCATCGCCCGTGCCCTTGTATCGGGACCGCGCTTTATTGTCGCCGATGAGAGCGTCGCCGCGCTGGATGTCTCCATTCAGGCCGATGTGCTCAATCTGCTAAAGCAGATCCAGCGCGAGATGGGTATGTCGTTCCTCTTTATCAGCCATGATCTGTCGGTGGTGGCCCATGTGTGCGATCATGTCTCTGTGATGTATCTGGGTCGCCTGGTGGAGACGGCGCCGACGCGCGATCTGTTTGAGCGGCCGCGTCATCCCTATACATCGGCGCTGCTTTCCGCCATTCCCTCCCTTGATCCGGACGATACCGGTACGGCGCAGAAGCTCGAAGGAGAAATTCCGTCTCCCACCGATCCGCCACCTGGATGCAAGTTTCACACCCGCTGTCCGCTGGTGCGCGATCGGTGCAGGATGGACGTGCCGGCTTTGCGCGAACTGGCGCCCGGCCATTTCGCCGCTTGCCATTTCGCTCATGAATTCGATTTCTCAAGGCATGGTCATCCCGCTCGAAGCCCTGTCGGCGAGACCCGGCCAGCGCCCGCTGCTCCGGATGCGTAATTTCAACAGCTTGTCCCTGGTAAACCCATCGGGTGCTGCTGGCCATCTGCGGCAAGGGCCGCACTGGAGAATCGAACGATTAATACCAAGGGGCTTCGCGTTTGACTCCTGACCCGGTTTAAAACCGTTGTCTTATCAGCACGATACACAAGTCAGCGTGTACAAAACGCCAATACCGCTGGTATAACAGGAATCTTTTTGGATTTCCCTTTGGTGTGATTTATGATTCACTTAAGAACTGACACGCTCTAGTTGAATGTGAAAAAGTCCCTCGGTTTCGCCTCGATCTACTTCTTCACATTCAACTCATTCGACGGTCACGGATTTCGCCAGATTGCGCGGCTGGTCCACGTCCGTGCCCAAAAACACCGCCGTATGATAGGCGATCTGCTGCACCGGCAACGCATTAAGCAACGGCGAAGCAAACCCGTCGATCGACGGCACAACCACCTGTCCCGCAACCGCCTCTCCATAAGCCGCCGCGCCATCCCTGTCGGTAATCATCACAATACGCCCGCCACGTGCCGCAACCTCCTGCATGTTCGAGACCGTCTTTTCAAAAAGCCGGTCATAAGGCGCAATGACGATCACCGGAGTGCTTTCGTCAATTAACGCAATGGGCCCGTGTTTCAACTCGCCGGCCGCATACCCCTCGGCGTGAATATACGAAAGCTCCTTGAGCTTCAGCGCCCCTTCCAGAGCAATCGGAAAACTCACGCCCCGGCCCAGATACAATACGTTGCGCGCCCGCGACAAACCCGCTGCCAGTTCCCTGATCGCCTCTTCCTGAGCGAGCGCCACACCGGCAAGGCGGGGAACCTCCATCAGCACACCGACCAGATGCCGCTCCTGCCGCTCATCAATATGGCCGCGCGTCCGGCCCGCCGCAATCGCCAGACAGGCCAGCGCCATCAACTGGCAGGTGAACGCTTTCGTCGATGCGACACCGATCTCCGGGCCGGCATGAATAGGCATCACCGTATCGGACGCGCGCGCGATAGACGACTCGACCACATTAACGATCGATGCAATCCCCTGGCCGTTCTCCCGGCAATAGCGAAGTGCCGCCAATGTATCCGCCGTCTCCCCCGACTGGGAGATGAAAAACGCCAACCCCCCTCTGGCAAGGGGCGCCTGGCGGTACCGGAATTCCGAGGCGATATCAATATCGACGGCCAGACCGGCATAACGCTCAAACCAGTACTTCGCCACCAGCGCCGCATAAAATGCCGTGCCGCAAGCGCAAATCGTCAACCGATCGATATGCTCAAACGAAACCGGCAGCGCGTGCGGCAACGCAACCCGCTGCTCCGCCATATCCACGTAATGGGCCAGGGTGTGACCCAGAACCTCCGGCTGTTCGTGGATTTCCTTGTCCATGAAATGGCGATGAGCGCCCTTGTCGGCGAGCATCGCGGTGGCCGTTGAACGCTGCCGGGGGCGATCGACAACAGACCCGTTCTCATCGTGAATAATCGCACCATCACGCGCCACGACCGCCCAATCACCGTCCGCCAGATAGGTGATCTGATCGCTAAAGGGCGCCAGGGCGCTCGCATCGGAGCCGATGAACATCTCACCATCGCCATAGCCGATGGCCAGGGGCGCACCCTTACGCGCCGCGATCAATATATCGTCACGCCCGTCAAACAGCACCGCAAGGGCAAAGGCGCCCTGCAAACGCGGCAACACCCGCGCCATGGCGTCTTGCGGGGTGCAACCGGCGCCCAGTTCCCGGCTCAGCAGTTGGACAACAACTTCGGTATCGGTCTGGGACTGAAAGTTCACCCCTTGGGCGATCAGATCATCTTTTAAGGTCTTGAAGTTCTCGATGATACCGTTGTGCACGACCGCAACGCAATGGGTGGTGTGTGGATGGGCGTTCTCGATACTCGCCGCTCCATGGGTGGCCCAGCGCGTATGGCCAATGCCGATATGCCCGACCAAATGCCGCTCAGCCAGTGCTTTTTCCAGATTGTCCAGCTTGCCCGGTGCGCGAACCCGCGCCAGTGCCCCGTCCTCAAGGGTGGCAATGCCAGCCGAATCGTAGCCGCGATACGCCAGCCGTCTTAAGGCATCGACAAGATGCGCAGCCACCGGTTGCCGCCCGATAATCGCGATTATCCCGCACACAGCGTCTACCGTATTTTGAACGTGTCTATTGTTCCAGTTGTGTAATTTCAGCAGGTTAATCTCAAGGCGGCAGGTCTGAAGTCAGGGTTCTTGCGGCCCTTGCCGCCAGAGGCGCCCCTTCGGGTTTGTCCGTCCTGGACGCAATCTGCTGAATGAGCACAGCCAGTACGGATTTATGGAGATATTTGCGCCATAAACAAATCAAGTCGTGTATCAGCCTGTATCAAATTGTGAAATGCCGCAGCGCCTGCTGAACCGCGAGCATCGTATGCGAGCCGCGTAATCGTTCAACTCTTATCCCCGTGCTTGCGGGCCTTCAGCCGGGCGCGCAAGCGACTCGCCCGACCCGGTTTATCGACCTGCCGGGCGCGGGCGATGGCAAGGGCATCCCTTTCGACCGACGTCGTAACCACACTGCCACTGGCGATATAGGCGCCGGCGCCGATGCTGACGGGCGCGACGAGCGTTGAATTGGAGCCGACAAAGGCGTTCGCGCCGATAATCGTTTGATACTTGCCGATACCATCGTAATTGCAAGTGATGGTACCCGCACCGATATTGGCGGCCTTATCTATTTGCGTATCGCCAATATAGGCCAGATGGTTGGCCTTTGCGTCCGCGGCGATACGGGTATTTTTAACCTCGACGAAATTTCCCACCCGCGCGCCTTCGCCAATATGTGTATGGGGACGCAGACGTGAAAACGGTCCCACTTGCGCGCCCTCATCAAGGTGCGTACCCTGAAGATGGGAAAAGGCGCGAATGTGCACATTTGCGCCAATGCTTACGCCCTCGCCAAACACCACATAGGGATCGATCACGGCGCCGGCTTCTATTGTTGTGTCCCAGCTGAAAAACACGGTTTGCGGGGCGGTCATGATCACACCGCCATCAAGCATGGCGCGCCGCTTGCGGGCTTGAAAAATTTCTTCAGCCTGCGCCAGTTCAAAAGGCGTGTTAATGCCAAGAAATTCTTCTTCGGAGCCGGTGATGGCCTCGACGCGCATCCCGTCCTCATGAGCCAGCGCTACCGCATCGGTAATATAATATTCCTCCCTGGAATTGTTGTTGCCGATACGATCGGGCAGTTGCGGCAGGTATGCGCCGTTAAAGCCGATGACGCCGGAATTACAAAAATCGATTTCGCGCTGCACCGCCGTGGCGCTGGCCTCCTCGACAATCGCGCATAATTGCCCATTATCCATGATAAGACGTCCATAGCCATGGGGATCGCGCGCCTTAAAGCCAAGAACCGCAACATCGGCCCCTTCCCGCAACGCTGCCAGCATGGCCATAAAGCTCTTTTGCGATACGAACGGCGTGTCTCCGTACATGACCACCACAGGCCCTTGCGCCTGACGAAGACAATCGCGCATCTGCAACAGCGCATGGGCCGTGCCCCGGCGTTCGTTCTGGATGGCAATCTCCGCCCCGGGCGCACTGCGTCCCACCCGCGCCGCCAGATCGTCCTGGTCGGGGCCAATGACAACGGCAATCCGATCGGCAAACGCCTGCGCGGCACCCAGCACATGATCGATCATCGCCAGATTGCCGATCGGATGCAGCAGCTTGGCCAGGCGCCCGCCCATACGGGTACCCTTGCCGGCCGCCAGAATCACCGCCAGACACGGTTTGCTCATCATACCCTCATCCAACATCGCCGGGCTGGCACTCAGGCAAATTCAACAAGTGCCGGGAAAGCCTCCTGCAGCCAGCCCGATACCCATGTCATACCGTTAAACATAATGAGCAGTCCAGCACCCACCAGCATCACTCCCATGAATTTTTCCACGGCACCGATATAGCGGCGAAACCGCGCGGCAAAATCCATAAATGCTTCGAAGAACAGCGCTGCCAGCAAGAACGGCACGCCGAGACCGAAGGAATAGGCGCCAAACATGGCGACCGATTGCCAGACGCTTTCCTGTTTGGCGGCGAACGCGAAGATCGCCGTCAACACGGGGCCGACACAGGGGGTCCAGCCGAAACCGAAGGCCATGCCGATAACAAACGCACCTGTAAGACCTGCGGGTTTCCTTTGCACATCAACGCGCGCCTGCCGATACAGCATGGCGATACGCAACACGCCCATGAAATGAAGTCCCATGATGACGATAATCGCGCCCGCGATATAGCGCGCCAGGGGGCTGTTGAGAACCGCGGCGAAACCCGGCGCGGCGATTCCCAGCAATACAAAAATAAGGGAAAAACCCAGAACGAAAGCCAGCGTTGTGACGAATACATGTCCGCGCGCGCCGGCCCCGGATTGATCGGAGCCAAGCTCGGCAATCGATACACCCCCGATATAAGCCAGCGTAGGCGGTACGATCGGCAACACACATGGCGATATGAATGAAAATATTCCCCCGATCAGTGCCCCCCAAAGGGATAGCTCCATACCATTTACCTCAGCGCCCAATGGGATGTTCGAGGGGTTGAAGGCGGCGACAAACGCGATCGCCGCCGGTTCGTCATGACATTCTTGCGCGGCAGTTTGGCAGCACGGTAAATGCCGCTGAAATGGTGAGCCCGGCAGGAATCGAACCTGCGACAAACTGATTAAAAGTCAGCTGCTCTACCAACTGAGCTACGGGCCCTTACAAGGCATCATGCGCTGATTTTATTTACTGCACGGCAGAATATGTCGTTTTAGTGGCGCAAACAGGTCCTGTGGCGATTTTTGTGAAACATTCATTCTGCCGCATCAAGGTCCTCGCCGCTGTCCTGATCGACGACCTTCATGGACAAGCGCACCTTGCCACGATCATCAATTCCGATAAGCTTGACCTTCACCGTATCGCCTTCTCTTACAACATCGCTCACGCTGTTAACGCGGCGCGGCGCGAGTTGGGAAATATGAACCAGGCCATCGCGGCTGCCAAAGAAATTAACGAATGCGCCAAAGTCGACAATCTTCACAACCTTGCCATCATAGATCCGTCCCACTTCCGGATCATCGGTAAGGGAACGGATCCAGGTAATAGCCTGTTCAATGGATTTACCGTCCGATGAGGCGACCTTGATGGTTCCATCGTCGCCGATATCGATCTTCGCCCCGGTGGAATCGACGATTTCACGAATAACCTTACCGCCGGCGCCGATAACATCACGGATTTTGTCCACCGGGATTTTCAGCGTTTCAATGCGTGGCGCGTGCTCGCCCAGTTCCGGACGCGCCCTGTCAATGGCCCCGGCCATGGTCTTTAGTATGTGCAACCGGCCGGCGCGCGCCTGTTCCAGCGCCTGGCGCATGATCGCCTCGGTAATACCGGCTATCTTGATATCCATCTGCAACGACGTGATACCATCAGCGGTGCCGGCCACCTTGAAGTCCATATCGCCAAGATGGTCTTCGTCGCCAAGAATATCGGAGAGTACGGCAAAGCGCTCACCCTCCAGAATCAGCCCCATGGCGATTCCGGCCACCGAATTGCGCAACGGAACCCCCGCGTCCATCAGCGCAAGGGAAGCGCCGCAAACACTCGCCATCGACGACGATCCGTTACTCTCGGTAATCTCGGACACGACACGGATCGTATAGGGAAACGTATCCTTGTCCGGCATCATCGGATGAATGGCGCGCCAGGCGAGTTTGCCATGCCCCACCTCACGGCGCCCGGTAAAGCCCACCCGACCCGTCTCGCCAACAGAAAACGGCGGGAAATTATAATGCAGCAGAAAGGTCTCCTTGACGGTTCCGTCCAGCCGGTCAATAAATTGCTCGTCATCGCCGGTCCCCAGCGTGGCAACCACCAAAGCCTGGGTTTCGCCGCGGGTGAAAAGCGCCGAGCCGTGCGCACGTGGCAAAATGCCGACTTCCGCCTCAATGGGACGAACCGTATCGAGAGCGCGGCCGTCGATGCGCGTGCCCTTGTCGAGAATGTCAAAGCGCACAATCGCCTTTTCCAGAGCCTTTAAAGCGTTGCCAACCGCCTGCTCGTCAACCGTCGCCTCATCGGATGTCCCTTCAAGCGCCTCAAGGGTCTTCTTTTTGGCAGCGGCAATGGCGTCAACGCGCGCCGACTTGTCAACAATCGCATAGGCGGCACGCAGGTCCGCCTCGGCCAGTGTCCTGACCTGGGCATTCAGTGCATCGTGGTTCACCTCAGAAAGCGCGCGGGGCGCCTTGGCGGCACGCTCGGCTAATCGGATAATGGCGTCGATCACCGGCTGAAAGGCCCGATGTCCAGCCATTACAGCGGCAAGCATCGTATCCTCGGATAACTCGCTGGCCTCCGATTCCACCATCAGTACGGCATCCGCCGTGCCCGCCACGACGAGATCCAGCGCCGACCCGTCCATTTCCTCAATGGGCGGGTTGATCACGAATGCCTCATCGATATAGGCAACGCGCGCCGCGCCGATGGGCCCCAGAAACGGTACGCCGGAAAGCGTCAGCGCAGCCGAGGTCGCCACCATCGCAAGAATATCCGGATCGTTTTCCAGATCATGGCTCAGCACCGTGATCTGTACCTGGGTCTCGTTGCTAAAACCCTTGGCAAACAGCGGTCGAATGGGGCGATCAATCAGCCGCGATATCAGCGTCTCGCGCTCCGACGGGCGGCCTTCGCGCTTGAAGTAGCCGCCGGGGATCTTTCCCGCGGCGTAGTATTTTTCCTGGTAATGAACGCTTAACGGGAAAAAATCTATCCCCTCCCGCGGCTCCGTCTCGGCGACCACCGTCGCCAGAACACTCGTCGCGCCGAGGCTGGCCATCACCGCCCCGTCCGCCTGGCGGGCGATTTTTCCTGTCTCAAGAACGAGCTGTTGGCCGTTCCAGTCTATCTCTTCTCTGTGAACCGTAAACATGTTTATCTTTCATCTTTCATCATTTGCAATTTATCATTGCTCGTCATTTGTCATCGAAGCGGCCATGAGCGACCGCAGTTTCTTTACCTTACCGCAAACGGCATTTATCACGCCCGCACAGGGGCACAACGCACCAGCTTACGAGCATGTCAGCTTTTGACAGAACCATACCGGATATGGCGCAACGGCGCGGCATGCAGTTCTAACGGCGCAGGCCCAGATCGGCGATCAGCGTGCGGTAGCGCTCCCCATCCTTTCCTTTCAGAAAATCAAGCAGACGGCGGCGCTGGCTGACAAGTTTCAGCAAGCCACGGCGGGAATGATTGTCATGGGTGTGGGTTTTAAAATGTTCGGTAAGATTGACAATACGCTCTGACAGGATTGCCACCTGCACTTCCGGCGATCCGGTATCGCCCTCCCTGGTGGCGTATTGTGCAATCAATTCTTTTTTACGATCTGCTGTAATCGACATCGGGTTATTCACACTCACTTTCAGCTTTAACAAAGGTTCTCTCAAATGGTTCTCGATAGCGGTTTGAATGCTGGCGACGCGGCAGCCCTACAGAGGCAGATTAAATGCCCGCGTCGGCACGATGGCCCCCTCCTTAAGCCGCGCTAAAGCAACAGGAGTACCGCCGCAGATAGCTACCACGGGCCCGTCAGCGGTTATCGGTTGGCCACGATACAAAACGCGCTGTCCTGATCGCAAGCAAGACGCCTGCGCCCGATCGACGGGCAAAGCCGGGATGTCGTCCAGCGCGCTCGCCACCGGGTGGAGATGATTCGCAAACGTCTCGTTCTGCGCCGCAGTATCGCCCAATTCCTGAAGTTTTTCCAGCGAAATCATATGGTCCTCGCAAAAAGGCCCCACTTGCAGGCGGCGAAGACGGCAAATATGGCCATAGCACCCCAGTTCGCGGCCCAGATCGCGCGCGATGGCCCGTATATAGGCGCCCTTGCCACAAACCGCCTCGAACGTGGCCGTATGCGCATCGGGTGTGTGGAGCAGACTCAGGCGATCGATACGAACAGGGCGCGCCGCCAAATCCGTCGCCGCGCCGCCGCGCGCCAGATCATAGGCGCGCTGCCCGTTAACCTTGATTGCTGAAAATCGCGGTGGTTTTTGGCTGATCGTCCCCCGAAAGCGCGGCAAAAGTGCCCGGATCCGATCGGCATCGGGCCGCACGGCGCTGCGCGCCAATACCGTGCCCTCGGCATCATCGGTATCGGTCTCGCATCCCCAGCGGATGGCGAAGCGATAGAGCTTGCGGCCATCCATGACAAATGAGACCGTTTTGGTCGCCTCGCCGAAGGCAATGGGCAGCAGGCCCGTGGCGAGGGGGTCGAGGGTGCCCCCATGCCCCGCCTTTTGCGGAAAAAGCAGCCGCTTTACGCGCGCCAGCGCGGCCGTCGAGGTCAGCCCCTGCGGCTTGTCGAGCACGAGCCAGCCGTCGATGCGATTGCCTTTTTTCTTGCGCGCCATACCTTGATTGCTTTACAGGGAGTCGGTTCGATTTCGCTTGCCCAGATCGCGCGCCACCTGCGGCGAGTTGAGCAGCGCATCCATACGCTGCGCCGCTTCGAACGTGGTATCGAGTTCAAAACGCAAGGCAGGCATGTATTTCAGCGCCAGGCGCGGCGCAAGCTGGCCGCGAATGAATTTGGTCTGACGACGCAACGCCTGAAGGATTTCTTGCGCCCGCTCGCCGCCAAGGGGCATGATGTAGGCGATGGCCAGTTTAAGATCAGGGGTCATGCGCACCTGGGGTACGGTGATAATCGCCTCTTGCAGTTCATCGTCCGGCAACATGCCGCGCGACAACAGTTCGCTTAAGCCCTTGCGCACCAATTCGCCGACACGGCGCTGGCGTTGTGATGGTGCCTTGCTTTGTGACATGGACCGGCCCCTTACATTATTGAGCGTGGAAAAAATTCAGGCGGAGCGAGGGACATATTTCACGGTTGGCTTTCAACAGGTTGTTCCCAGGACAGGCAAACCTGAGGGTACATTGGTGAATGTGAAAAAGTCCCTCGGCTTCGCCTTGGTCCACTTTTTCCCAATAATACCAGCGGTATTAGCGTTTTGTACGCGCTGACTTGTGTGTCGTGCTGACAAGACAACGGTTTTAATCTGCGTCAGGAGTCAAACGCAAAGCCCCTGTATACCAGCGGTATTAGCGTTTTGTACACGCTGACTTGTGTGTCGTGCTGACAAGACAACGGTTGTAAACCAGGTCAGGAGTCAAACGCAAAGTCCCTTGGTATTACGCGCAAATGCGCCAAAACCTTGCAATGAGGCCTTAGCGAAAACAAAGCGCCGCGCCTTCTCGATTTCAGTTTTCTCATTGTTTTAAATGAAGAAACGTATGCTGCGCGGAGCGAAGCACCTTTCTTCACGATTAATACCAGCGGTATTGGCGTTTTGTACACGCTGACTTGTGTATAGTGTTGATAAGACAACGGTTTTAAGCCAAGTCAGGAGTCAAACGCTAAGCCCCTTGGTATAACTACATCCCTTGCGCCCTTGCCGCCAGCAAGGTCATATCGGGCCATTCATCTGATGGGGTTTTGAGAACAACCTGCTGAAATGACACGCTCTAAAGAGTGCGCTCGATTTCCTCGACCCGATAGCACTCAATGACATCGCCAGCCTTTACGTCCTGAAAATTGGCAAAACCCATACCGCATTCCTGCCCGGCCTGGACCTGGTTCACTTCGTCCTTAAAGCGCTTTAAAGTGGACAGGGAACCCTCGTGAATGACCACACTGTCGCGAACGAGCCGTACGCCGGCGCCGCGCTCGACCAGACCCTCGGTAATGCGGCAACCGGCAACCCTGCCGATTTTTGAGACATTGAAGGTCTGCAACACTTCCGCGTTGCCAAGGAACGTCTCACGCCGTTCCGGCGCGAGCAGGCCGGACATGGTCGATTTCACGTCATCAATCAGATCGTAAATAATATTGTAGTAGCGGATTTCAACGCCCGAGCGCGCCGCCGCCTCGCGCGCCTGCGTATTGGCGCGCACATTAAAGCCGATAATCACCGCACCGGTTGTGGTCGCCAGGGTGACGTCGGACTCGGCGATGCCGCCGACGCCCGAATGCAATACGCGCGCGCTGACTTCCTCGGTATCCAGCTTCTCCAGCGCCCCGATGATCGCCTCGATGGAGCCGTGCACGTCGCCCTTGATGATCAGGGGAACCTCAGAGGCACCATCGCCGGATTTGAGTTGTGTCATCATCTGCTCAAGAGACATGCCACTCAGACCGCGCGCCTGGGCTTTTTCGCGCCGCAGACGCTGGCGGTAGTCGGTGATTTCGCGCGCCCGCGCCTCCGATTCGACCACCGCAAACGGATCCCCCGCATCCGGCGCGCCGCTAAGACCCAGAACTTCCACCGGCATGGCGGGAACCGCCCGATCCACCTGCTTTCCATGATCATCTATCAACGCACGCACCTTGCCCCACTGCATGCCGGCGACAAGAATATCGCCGATGCCGAGAGTGCCGCGCTGCACCAGAACCGTTGCGACCGCGCCGCGTCCCTTGTCGAGCTTGGCCTCGACAACAATCCCTTCCGCGGCCCGATCCGGATTGGCTTTTAACTCGAGGATTTCCGCCTGCAGCACGATCGCCTCCAAAAGCGCGTCAATACCGATATTCTCAAGCGCCGAAATCTCCACCTCAAGAACATCCCCGCCCATTGATTCGACAACAATCTCGTGTTGCAACAGATCGGTCCTGACACGGCTTGCATCGGCGTCCGTCTTGTCAATCTTGTTGATCGCCACAATAATCGGCACATCGGCGGCGCGCGCATGATGGATCGCCTCGATCGTCTGGGGCATCACCCCATCGTCGGCGGCGACCACAAGAATCACCAGATCCGTCGATTTGGCGCCGCGCGCGCGCATGGCTGTAAAGGCTTCGTGGCCGGGCGTATCAAGAAAAGTAATCGTATGGGCGTCATGCTCGATTTGGTAGGCGCCGATATGCTGGGTGATCCCACCCGCCTCGCCCGCGGCGACATCCGCCGAGCGAATGCGATCAAGAAGCGACGTCTTGCCGTGATCCACATGTCCCATCACCGCAATAACCGGCGGGCGAGGTTGCAGATCACCGGCGGCGTCGTCATCGCCGACAACGCCGATTTCAACATCCGATTCCGAGACGCGCCGGGCTGTATGGCCCAGTTCGGCGACAACCAATTCCGCCATATCCGCATCAATAACGTCATTGATCTTCATCATCTGACCGTCTTTCATGAGGATCTTGATGACGTCCACGGCCCGTTCCGCCATGCGGTTGGAGAGTTCCTGAATGGTGATCGTATCGGGAATGCGCACCTCACGCACAACCTTTTCAGCCGAGGCCGTCAGGGCGTTCGCCTGGCGTTTTTCGCGCTCGCGCCGGCGCCGCAGGGCGGCCAGAGAAGGTCCGCGTTTCTCGTCATCGCCGCGAAGTGCATTCGTCACGGTAAGACGCGTCCGGCGGCGATCGTCGCCGCGGCGTACCGGCTTGCTCTCCGGTCTGGAGCGCTTGCCCCGCAAGCGCTCCGGCGCCGTGCTGTCTTCGCGTTTGACCGGTTTATCTGTCCGCGGCGTCTCAAGGGCGGGCGCGGCGCTCTTTTGCGCCTTCTGCTCCTCCTCCTGCGCTTTAAGGCGTTCCTGTTCCTTACGCTCCTTTTCCTCGCGCTCGCGGCGCAGTTTTTCCTCTTTCGCGGCCTTGATGGCGCGCTCCTGCGCCTCGATGACGCTGCGCTTCGCCTCTTCCGCCTCGCGCACCTTCGCCTGTGCCAAAGCCTGGGCGCGCGCATCCAGTTCGCCGCTCGTCAGCCCCCGCAGCGCCTGTTCGGATGTCGAAGAGGGTGCCGCCGATGGCGGCTGCGCCTTGCGCTCCAATTGAACACCGTTGGCCTTATCGGTGGTATCCGCCGGACTGTCCTTGGCGCTGCCTGGCGTTATCACCCGCCGCTTGCGCCGCGTCTCCACGACAACGGTCTTCGAGCGCCCCTGCGAGAAATTTTGCCGCACGACACCCTGACCGAGCTTTGGCTTGATGCTCAGCGTCTTCTTGCTCTTGACACTGATCGTGTCATCGCTGGTCGTTCGATTCTCGCCCATACGCTTACGCGTCTCCTAACCCGTACACTTCGTGCGCCCCGTTGTGCCGGTTGCACGCACGCTAACATGTCTCGTTGACACCCACATATTGCCCGTAGCGCCGCACCGCCCCAATAAACGCCCGGCCCGCTCCACCATCAAGTATTCCTGCATGTACCACATTTTCTATGCCAAAGGCTACGCCCAATTGTGTTGCGGTAAACTGGTTAACGGGTACCGGGTCTGCGCTCGTGCCCTCATATCCCTTGCGGCGCATCTTTTGCAGCAGCTTACGATTGGCATGCGCCGGCGCGTCGCGCGCTGTGATCAACGCTAATACATCTTTTTTATCAATAGCCTGACGCACTTTCTCAAATCCAGCAACCGCCTCACCCGCCTTGCGCGCCAACGACAATGCGCCCATGGCACGCCGCGCCAGCAGGGTTTCAATATCGCCTGGTAAATCATCGGTCAGAGACACGGATCGCCGTGTGGCGCGCTGAAACAAGTTGCGCCTGATTGAAATATCAATCGATGCGCGTGTCGCCGTCACCCAAACCCCGCGCCCGGGAAGTTTGCGATCAATATCCGGCACCAACATTCCATTGGGGCCCACAACAAACCGCAACAGCGCGTCCTTCGGCATTGATTGCCGACTGACAATACAAAACCGTTCGCCTGTCCTGCCCCTGCCTGTCTTACCTGGGTCTGCGGCTCGTGTCATATGTCCCGGACAATCCCGGTCACCTGAATCCCGTTTACACGATCATGCGGCATCATTACTTACGGGCATCACCGGCGGCGGGATTTTATCCGTCCGGCGCATTGCTTATGTTGCCGGCGCATCCGCCGGCGCTGCATGATCATCCTCGTCGTTGCTTTGCGCTGTATCGCTTTCGTCTTCGGTTTTCGCCTGGGCTCCGGGCAAATCCTCTTCGCCGATCCAGCCGACCTGCAGGCGCGCCTGCATGATCATCTTTTCCGCATCCTGACGCGTAATGCCGAAGTCATCCAGAATACCGGGATGGCGTTTCGGCTCGCCCTCAATACGCTCGACCCAGCCGAGCAGATCATCGGGTACGCAGCCGGCGAAGTCTTCTTTGGTCTTTATATCACCGCGCCCGAGCGCCACCAGCATAGCCGCGTTCAGGCCATCGATGTCACCAAGTTCCCTGGCAACACCGAGTTTTTTTCGCTCTTCATCGAGCAGTCGCTCCTGTTCCTCGAGATATTCGCGCGCACGCGCCTGAATTTCCTCCGCCGTTTCCTCATCAAAACCATCGATGGCGGCGATTTCATCGCGCTCCACATAGGCCACCTCATCCACCGACGCGAACCCTTCGGTGGCCAGCAACTGGCCGACCAACTCGTCCACGTTAAGGGCCTGCATGAACAATTCAGTGCGCTCCGAGAACTCCGTCTGACGGCGCTCCGATTCTTCGGCTTCGGTGAGAATATCAATGTCCCATCCCGTTACCTGGGACGCCAGACGCACATTCTGTCCGCGCCTGCCGATCGCCAGCGACAACTGATCATCGGGAACAACCACCTCGATACGCTCGGCATCCTCATCAAGAACGACCTTGGTCACTTCCGCCGGCGCCAGCGCATTGACAATAAAACTGGCGGCATCAGGAGACCACGGGATGATATCGATTTTCTCGCCCTGCAATTCGTTGATGACAGCGGTCACACGGCTGCCACGCATGCCGACGCAGGCGCCCACCGGGTCAATAGACGTATCATTGGATAACACCGCAATTTTTGCCCGGCTGCCGGGATCGCGGGCGACCGACTTGATCTCGACAATACCCTCATAAATCTCCGGCACTTCCTGGGTGAACAATTTGGCCATAAACGCCGGATGGGCGCGTGAGAGAAAAATCTGCGGCCCGCGCTGCTCGCGCCGAACGTCGCTGATATAGGCGCGTACCCGATCGCCGTTTTGAAAACGTTCGCGCGGGATCAACTCGTCGCGCCGGATAATGGCCTCGCCACGTCCCAGATCGATGATGGCGTTACCGTATTCCATGCGCTTGACAAGGCCATTGATAACATCGCCAATGCGATCCTTGTATTCCTCGTATTGGCGGTCGCGCTCTGCTTCGCGCACTTTTTGCACGATCACCTGCTTGGCCGATTGCGCCGCGATACGGCCATAGTCCATCGGCGGCAGGGTCTCGGCGATGGCGTCCCCTATTTTGGCGTTTTCGTCGCGCTCCAGCGCATCCGCAAGAGAAATTTCCCGCGTCGACACCTCAACCGTCTCGACAATCTGCAAGACGCGCGACAGCCTTATCTCTCCCGACACTGGATCGATATCAGCGCGCACGTCCGTCTCGCTGCCATAGCGCGAGCGCGCAGCGCGCTGAATCGCGTCCTGCATCGCCGATAGAACAATCGATTTATCGATACTCTTTTCGCGCGCCACTGCATCAGCAATGTGCAGCAGTTCCAGTTTGTTGGCGCTAACAACCATCGTGCGTTCTCCCGAAAATCAGAAACTGAATATTCTGTTTAATCATAATACGTTCCTTGCATTTGCCGCGGCTTTATATGTTCGCCCAAACCTGCGCTAGAGCGTATCCGACTGCCGCCCCAGCGCCGCATCCACGAGCGCATCCGTCAACACCAGATGCGCCCGCGCCATCTGATCAAAGCGCAAAGCCTGGGTTGCATCACCGCATACGTCGTGGCCACCCTTATCGCACGATGAAGGAACCAGTACGATCCCGTCATCATCGACCGCAACAATCCGGCCGCGATAGGTCTTGCGGCCGTTTATACTGCGCTGTAAGACGATCTTGACCACATGATCGCGCCACTTGACGAAATCGGAAACGCGCACCAGCGGCCGGTCCATACCCGGCGACGATACTTCCAGATGATAGGCCTGCGCGATGGGGTCCGCCACGTCCAGCACCGGCGATAACGCCCGGCTGATGGCCGCACAATCGTCAATGGTAAGCGTGCCATCGGCACGCTCTGCCATGATCTGCACCGTTAGGCCGTATTGACCGCTGATCCGCACCTGCACAAGACGAAAGCCGTCCGCCTGCAGGACAGGTGCGGCGATTTCACCAATGCGCGCTTCCAATCCCGTCTGTGTGATAATGCGCGGCTCGTCTTCCTTCATCCGGTCTCGCTCTTGCGGTTTCGCTCTGGTGCGGGCAATCGCCCGGCGATACGCCGCCGTCGCCATCAACGTCATCTGCAAAAACAAAAAAAGAGCGGAGCCTGTCGCCAGGGTCCACTCTCAAACGTCGTTTGAGATTGTAAACGTGGCCATCATAGACGTATTTAGCGCGCAGCGCAAGGAAATTTGTCACGCTTGGAATGTGAGGTCGCGCAGTGAAGCCCATGAGCAGTTGACGCTCTAAACCGTCTTGTGACGCCGCGTCAGCAGCGCGGGCGCAAACCTGGCGGCAAAACCGATAAAGGCAAAGGCCCAGCCAAAGGCGGCAATGTGCAACAGTCCGTCTTGAGGCCCCATTTCCAGCCCGGCCAGAATGCGTGCCGCCGCCGCCGCAAAAATCGCCCCATATAATGCGTTGACAAAGGCCCCCGCATGAAGCCGCTGACCGGTATGACCAAGGGAAGCGCGCACCATAATGGTGAGCGTCATCGCCCCGATTGCGCCGAGCCCAAGCGCGTGAACCCCTGCCAGTTGGGCAATTCGCTCAGGCCAGAAAACACCCGCGCCAATCAATGCAAAGCCGATGGGGATAAACAAATAGCTTATGTGCATCGTAAAAACGAGACTTTCGCCAAATGTACGGTAACCGGCCCATCGCCACAAACGAACGCCTTGCAATACGCTTGCGATGACCATAAGCACCCCCGTTAACAATCCATAGGGGCCGACAATCCATGCGGTCATGGCGATTAATGCGATCAGAATCGCCAGTAGATCAAAGCGCGAGAACGGTACGGGCAAACGGCCAGGATTTTCACGCGCCAGCCAGTTTCTGGTAAAGCTTGGTATTATGCGCCCGCCAATTATCATGACAAGAAGAAGCACCGCCGTGATGGCCGTGCGGCGGCTATAGTCGCTGGCGCCGCTAACATGCGCTTCTACGTGAAAAACGCCGTTGGCCGCCGCAAGAAGCAGCACAGGTCCGAGCACTTTCAGATTGCGCCAGTTTCGCCCGGCGACGATTTCCTTCGCCACGACGGCAGCGATGAGCGCAACAAAGCTCCCATCGATGACAAGCACCACCCACCACGGCAGGACAGCCGAAAAGCCGATCGCCACGCGCCCGGCAACCCACACCAGAAATAATGATAGCAACGGCTTGCCGCGTACCGGCATACGTCCTGTCCAGTTGGGAACGGCGGTAAAGAGAAAGCCCGTAATGACGGCCGGAAGATAACCGAAGTAAATCTCGTGAATATGCCAATCAACCGCTGAAAACGCGCTTGCGAGTTCCAACGTACCGTAAAACTGCGGCACCCATAGCAAAATCGACAAGCCGGCATAAAGGGCGCCAGCCAGGAAAAACAGCCGAAACCCGCCGCTTAAGACCGCCGGTCCCTGATAATTGCGTGCTGCTGTTGCTGACATAAGGGATATTCCGCTTGTTGTATCGACCCACAGCGCATTTACGCCATTGGCAACAGGGTAAAGTCAATGGACAGCGACCGGCACCTGATCGCAATAATCGTAGCAGTTCAGACCTCTATTTCCTTAATGTCGGTCACCACCTGCCGCTGTTCGCCAAGCCCCTGAATGCCAAGCGTTACAGTGTCGCCAGGGGTCAGATAGCGGGCGGGTTTCATACCCATACCAACTCCTGGCGGCGTTCCGGTGCAGATCAGATCCCCCGGTTCCAATCGGCAAAATGTACTCATATAGGAAACGATCGTCGCGACATCGAAAATCATCCGGCCCGTATTGCCGGTTTGCATGCGCGTTGCATTGACATCGAGCCACATATCAAGGGCCTGAGGATCGGCGATCTCATCTGCCGTAACCAGTACCGGACCGGTCGGGCAAAAATTGGGAAAACTCTTGCCCTTCACCCACTGCCCGCCCCGCTCCAGTTGCCAGGTGCGCTCCGAGACATCGTTCACGACCACAAAGCCCGCAATACGATCAAGCGCGGTCTTGCGGGTAATACCCAGAGCGCCGGCCGCCATAACAACGCCCAACTCGACTTCCCAGTCAAGTTTGCTCATCTGATCCGACCACGGGATCGGGTCGTTAGCGCCGCAATAGGTCGCCGACGCCTTGTTGAACAAAATCGGCTCTTCAGGCACCGCCAGCCCGGCTTCTTTTGCATGGTCGGAATAGTTCAGCCCGATGCACCAGATATTGCGCGGCTGCGCCACCGGCGGAGCAATGCGACGGCCGGATGGATCGACAATCGGCAAAGACCGCAGATCGGTGCCGCGCAATGTCTCAATGAGTTCCACCGACAGGGTTTCCGGACTGAAATCCGTGACAATACCGGATACGTCGTGCGCCGCCCCCTGGGCACCGAGGATGCACGGGATTTTTTTCCCATGGCGATCACCAAAACGCATCAACCGCATTGAGAATTCTCCTTTTGTTGTCGGCCCGCCAGGTGTTGGCGAGCGGCGCACCTTTGACGAATAATCCGGCATTCAGTTGTTTATCCATGCGCCGGCCGGAGCGATGGCCCGGACGCCAGGCTCACCTCGATTTCGACGGTCGGACGGTCGCGGTTGTTATGGCGGAATTGTTCACTTTTTTAATGTCTCGTGTTAATTGCTCAAGGGTATTTCCGGGATGACGACGGGATGTTAGCGCATTCACTTCCCCATTCAACTGTTTAATCGAGAAATATGTTCATGCGACCATCTGTTTCACTTGCAAGCCTGTTTTATGTCCTATTGCTTAATGCCCGCCTGACTCGCAATATCCGTATGCCGCACAGGCCGCGCGACAACCGTTGGGCAAAAGATGCATTTGTCATTGTGAGCCACTATTGTATAATTGGCGGGCGGGTGTTGCCGATCGAAAGAGCGCAGGAAAACGAATTTTTATGAACAGACCAACAATACGAGAACGGGGGTATCCTTGTTTGCGCCCGGGGGCGGCTCTGGCGATCGCTATGGCTTGTGTTTCGCTTGTCTTTTCCGCTCATGCACAGACCGACAGCACGAAGAGCAAAAAGACAGATTCCTTCCTTGGAGATTTTTTTCGTAACAACGATCAGAACAAACCGAAGGTACGCATCCCGTCACGTGGCGAGACACGTGATCGCAAGGCACGTCAAGGACAAGCCGGACGCCAGCGCATTAAGACGCAGCGGGAGGACACGCGTGCCGCGAAAAATGAACCTCCGCCACCGGTTGCCGTGACCAAGGCAGCGGATGCCAGGGTGATCGCCGTCTATGGCGATTTTCTTGCTGCGGCACTTGAGAAGGGCTTGAAGAAGGCGTTCGCGGCGTCGCCGCAATTACGCACCATCGCGCGGATCAAAGGGTCTTCCGGTCTGGTGCGCGACGACTATTATAACTGGGTAGCCGAAATCGATTCACTGCTTGATCAGGACAAGCCGGACTTTATCGTTGTTATGCTGGGCACGAACGATCGGCAGGCGATGTTGGGAGCTCAGAAAGCACCATTTCGCAGCAAGGAATGGGAGACCGCTTATCAGGCCCGCATCGGGGCGCTGATACAAAAGCTGGTAGCGCGCAAAAGACCGGTATACTGGGTCAGCCTGCCCCCCATGCGGCTTAATGGTCTAAACCGCGCCGTAGCCTATTTTAATGGTCTTTATCGCGATGCAACAGAACCGGCAGCGATACGGTTTGTCGATGTGTGGAACGCATTTGCGGACGAGAACCAGAATTACGCCGCCCGCGGGCCGGACCTGGATGGCCGCATCCGGCGCCTTAGGGGCGACGACGGCATCGGTCTTACCGCCGCCGGCCGCCGCAAACTGGCGCATTTTGTCGAACGTGAAATCCGCCGCACGATAAATGATCAGCAGGACCCGTCGATTGCGATGCTGGATGTAACGGCGCCCGCAGCCGTGATCGAGGATACGCCCAGGACCCTGCACGAACGGCTGAACGCTGTGGGGCCGGTGATATCGCTCGGCGGCATTGCCGACAAGGACGCGCACACATTGGCCGGACGCGAAGGGGCCGCGGCAGACGGTTCTGTATCGTGGCGCCGTTTGAGCGCAGCGGAGCGCGACAGGGACCCGATGCGGCAATTGCTCGATCGTGGTGCGGCGCCGGTTTTGGTTGAGGGCCGGGCGGACGATTTTTCCTGGCCGCGCCCGCAATAGCGTTAACGCCCGTTCGCCAGGGGCAGGAAGTTGCCGGTTTGTATCAGGCATCAATCCGGTTGGCGTGTATCGTCGATCATTGCATATATCTTGAGGACCTGTCGAAAAATGAATGATAATCGTGTAGTCGTATTTGGAGGTTCGGGCTTTGTTGGCCGGCATGTGGTACGGGTTCTGGCGCATGAGGGCTGGCGCATTCGCGTTGCCGTGCGCCGCCCCGAACTGGCTACCCATCTGCAACCCCTTGGCGGTGTTGGCCAGATCGCCTGCGTGCAAGCCAATATCCGCTACCCGCAAAGCGTTGCCCAGGCGCTGCACGGCTGTCATGCGGCGATCAATCTTGTGGGCATTCTGGCCGAGCGCGGGCGGCAGCGCTTTGCCGCTGTCCACACCGGCGGCGCCGAGGCGGTCGCCCGCGCCTGCAACGACGCCGGTATCGAAAATCTGGTGCATATCTCGGCAATTGGTGCGGCGCCCGATGCACCGTCACGTTACGGCCGCACCAAGTGGAACGGCGAACAAGCCGTTTTGCAACATGTCCGCCAGGCGATTGTCATGCGGCCTTCTCTTATCTTTGGTCCGGAGGACGATTTTTTCAACCGCTTTGCCGCCATGGCCCGTATTTCCCCCGTACTGCCGTTGATCGGCGGAGGCAGGACGACGTTTCAACCCGTCTTTGCCGGCGATCTGGCACAGGCGATTGCCCGGGCGCTGGCCGGTAAGGCGCGGGCGGGCACCATTTACGAACTCGGCGGTGCCGACATTCGCAGCTTTAGACAGTTGATGGAACTGATGTTAGCGATCATTGATCGCAAACGGGCGTTGGTATCGATACCGTTTTTTGCGGCGCGCCCGTTGGCCAGTATCGCCCGGTATCTGCCGGGAAGTCCCCTTACACCGGATCAGGTTGCTTCACTGGAGCGCGACAGTATCGTCTCGCGCCGGGCTATTGACGAGAATCGCACCCTCGCCGGTCTGGCAATAGCGCCGCGCGCCATGGAGAGCATTTTACCCGCTTACCTGTCACGTTTTCGCCGCACGGGCGCGTTCGAGGCAAGCCGGCCGGTTTAAGCCTTGCCGGCACGCAACGTGCGACCCGGTGATTGTTCGCATATTCGCAAACCTTGCATTTTGGGTGGATCTCTGGCAAGGTACGATAGGTCAGCCTTACTGTCACTTTTAAGTTCGCACACAGGGGTCCTTTAAGCCGGATCATCGAATGGCAGGCCGAGCGCAGGTGTGTAACGGCGCGGGTTTACGGCAAAGCGTCCGTTCTCGCCAATACTGGCGTTGAGCGGTTGTGTGCAAACGCCACCTTCGGGGCAAAAATCATCAACGTGGCCGCCATTACAGCTAGTTGTGTCATTGCGATAGGTTGTTCTCGAAAAAGCCATCGGGTGCTGCTGGCCTCCCTTGAGCGTGTCATGTCTTAAATAGAACTGGTTCTGTTAAGACCTGACACGCTCCAGCAAACGCCCTTTGCCGGCGTGCTGTATGCGATGCACAAATCAGGTAATCCAGGAGAACTGGCGATGGGGATGAGGAGAACGGCGCCGCCGCGCCGGACACACGCGGCCCACCGGGAATTTTCACCCGGACCGGGGCTGTACGATGCGCGCAAGGAGCACGATTCCTGTGGCGTCGGCTTTATTGCGGATATCAACAATAACGCGTCCCACAGGATCATTCGCAATGCGCTTCAAATTCTGGGCAATCTGACCCATCGCGGCGCTGTGGGAGCGGATCCGAAAACCGGTGACGGTGCCGGTCTTTTGTTGCAAATCCCCCACCGGCTCATGAGCGCGGAAATGAACGTCCGCGGGATCACCCTGCCCGAACCTGGCCGCTATGCAGTGGGCCATGTCTTTTTGCCGCGCGATGACACCGGTCGGGCCATCGCCGAGGGGATCATCGAGGAAGTGATCGCCAAGGAAGGACAGCGCCTGCTTGGCTGGCGCGACGTACCTGTCGATGCCCGGGATCTGAGCGCCGAAGTGCGCGCCTGCGAGCCGGTTCAGCGGCAGATTTTTGTCGCCCGCGGCACCGATTGCCAAAACGATGAAGATTTCGAACGGCGGTTGTTTATCCTGCGCAAGGTGATTTCCAACCGCATCTACGATCTGGACGATCCGCGCGCGCAAGGATTCTACGTCGTCTCGTTATCGGCGCGTACGGTTGTCTACAAGGGGATGTTTTTGGCCCGTCAACTGGCGTCCTATTACCGCGATCTGACGGATGAGCGCTTTGAAAGTGCCTTCGCCCTGATCCACCAACGCTTTTCAACGAACACGTTCCCCGCCTGGGAACTGGCCCATCCCTATCGCATGGTGGCGCATAACGGCGAGATCAACACCCTGCGCGGCAATGTCAACTGGATGGCGGCGCGCCAGGCATCGGTATCGTCGGACACGTTCGGAACAGAAATTTCCAAGTTATGGCCCATTTCCTACGAGGGCCAGTCGGATACCGCCTGTTTTGACAATGCGCTGGAGTTTCTGGTTCGCGGGGGCTATTCCCTGGCCCATGCGGCGATGATGCTGATCCCTGAAGCTTGGATGAACAACCCGTTTATCGACGAAAACCGGCGGGCGTTTTATCGCTATCACGCGGCGTTGATGGAGCCATGGGACGGGCCGGCGGCGGTGGTATTTACCGATGGTTTGCGGATCGGTGCCACTCTCGATCGCAACGGTCTGCGCCCGGCGCGCTATCTGGTCACGCGTGACGGATTGATCGTGATGGCTTCCGAGATGGGCGTATTGCCCGTCGATGAAAGCCTGATTGTGGAGAAATGGCGCCTGCAACCGGGCAAGATGCTGTTGATCGATCTGCAACAGGGGCGCATTGTTTCCGATCAGGAAATCAAGGACACCATCGCTACCGCCAATCCGTATCGCAACTGGGCGAAGCGCTCCCAGATCATTCTCGAAGACCTGCCCGATGTGGCGCCTAAAGCGCCTGCAAGCGATGTGCCATTGCTACAGCGTCAGCAGGCGTTTGGTTATACCCAGGAAGACCTGAAACTGCTCATGGCACCCATGGCGGTGACCGGGCAGGAGGCGATCGGTTCCATGGGCACCGACACGCCCATTTCGGCGCTTTCGGCCAAGGCGAAGAATCTGTACAGCTATTTCAAGCAGAATTTCGCCCAGGTGACCAATCCGCCCATCGATCCGATTCGCGAGGAACTGGTAATGTCGCTGGTTTCGTTTATCGGCCCGCGACCCAATCTGTTCGATCTGGAAGGGTTGTCGCGGCGCAAGTGGCTGCAAGTCCGCCAGCCCATATTGACCAACGCCGATCTGGAAAAAATCCGCGCCATCGGCGATGTCCCCGACAACGATTTCAAGACCGTCACCCTTGATATGACCTATCGGCTGGTCGAGGGCGCGCCGGGGATGGAAGCCGCATTAAAACGCCTGGCTATCGAGGCCGTCGAGGCGGTACAGGCGGGCCACAATATTATTATTGTCTCGGATCGCCTTGTAGGTCCCGAGAGGGTTGCGGTTCCGGCGCTGCTGGCGACAGCGGCGGTGCACCATCATCTGATCCGCGCCGGCTTGCGTACTTCGGTAGGGCTGGTGGTCGAGTCCGGAGAGCCGCGGGAAGTTCATCATTTCTGTGTTCTTGCCGGTTACGGTGCCGAGGCGATCAACCCGTATGTCGCCTTTGAGACCCTGCAATCGATGGCACACCATCTGCCGTCCGACATCACCGGCGATGATATTGTCGGGCGCTATATCAAGGCGATCGACAAGGGTATTTTAAAGGTCATGTCGAAGATGGGTATCTCCACCTATCAGTCCTATTGCGGCGCGCAGATATTCGATGCAGTGGGGCTGCAAAGAGCGTTTGTGGACAGGTATTTCTTCGGCACCGCCACGACGATCGAAGGCGTTGGCCTGAACGAAATCGCCAATGAGGCACTGGTGGTCCATGCCCAGGCCTTCGGCGCCGATCCCGTTTACGCCGATGCCCTGGGCATTGGCGGCGAATATCTCTATCGCATGCGCGGCGAGGCGCACGCCTGGACGCCGGATGTGGTGGCAAGTTTGCAGCACGCAGTGCGCGGCAACCTGCCCGACAGCTATCGCTCCTACGCCGCACAGGTAAACGACCAGGCGCAGGATTTGCTTACCATTCGCGGCCTGTTCCGCATCCGCCGGGCGCATGAACTGGACCGCCCGCCCCTTGCGCTGGAGGACGTGGAGCCCGCCAGCGAAATTGTCCGACGCTTTTCCACCGGCGCGATGTCGTTCGGCTCCATCAGCCGCGAGGCGCACACCACCCTGGCGCTTGCCATGAACCGCATCAACGGCAGGTCGAATACCGGCGAGGGCGGCGAGGAGCGCCGCCGTTTCAAACCGCTCGCCGATGGTACATCGATGCGCTCGGCTATCAAACAGGTGGCCTCGGGCCGTTTCGGCGTGACCACCGAGTACCTGGTCAATGCGGACCAGATCCAGATCAAGGTGGCCCAGGGTGCCAAGCCTGGCGAGGGCGGTCAGCTTCCCGGTCACAAGGTGGACGCGACAATCGCCAAGGTGCGCCATTCAACCCCTGGCGTGGGGTTGATTTCACCGCCACCGCATCACGATATTTATTCTATCGAGGATTTGGCGCAACTGATTTTCGATCTGAAGAACGTCAATCCCGACGCCGATATTTCTGTCAAACTGGTAGCGGAAGTCGGCGTCGGCACGGTCGCCGCCGGGGTCGCCAAATGCCGCGCCGATCATATCACCATCTCCGGCTACGACGGTGGCACCGGCGCCTCCCCACTCACCTCCATCAAACACACCGGCAGCCCGTGGGAAATCGGTCTGGCGGAGACCCATCAGACCCTTCTCCTCAACGGGTTGCGCGGCCGCGTTGCCCTGCAGGTGGACGGGGGCCTGCGCAGCGGACGCGATGTGATTATCGGTGGCCTGATCGGCGCCGACGAATTCGGCTTTGCCACCGCACCGCTCATTGCCGCCGGCTGTCTGATGATGCGCAAATGTCATCTCAATACGTGTCCTGTGGGCATTGCCACGCAGGACCCGGTATTGCGCACCCGCTTTAAGGGTGCGCCGGAGCATGTGATCAACTATTTCTTCTTTGTCGCCGAGGAAGTGCGCGAGATCATGGCGCAGATGGGCGTGGCAACATTCGATGCGCTTGTCGGGCGCAGTAACTGGCTCGACAAGCGCCAGGCGATCCGTCACTGGAAGGCGACCGGGCTTGATTTTTCGCGTATTTTCTACACCCCGAAAGATAAACCGGGGGTGGCGCGGTTCAATTGCGAGCGGCAGAATCATCCCCTTGACGACATTCTCGACCGGCGCATCATGGCGGACGCCAAAGATGCCATTGAGACCGGTGAGGCAGTCAGTTTACGCTATACAATCAATAATACGGATCGCTCCACGGGTGCCATGTTGTCCGGTGAGATCGCGCGGCGTTACGGCATCAGGGGCCTGCCCGACGATACTATTGATATCGTCTTTAGCGGAACCGCCGGACAGAGTTTCGGTGCCTTTGTAACCCGCGGTGTGACGTTACGCCTTGTTGGCGAGGCCAATGATTATGTGGGCAAGGGCCTCTCGGGGGGACACCTGATTGTTCATCCGCCGGGCGATTGCGCCGCGGTTGCCGAAAAGAGTATTATTGTTGGCAATACGGTTCTCTACGGCGCGACCGCGGGGGAGTGTTATTTCCGCGGCTTTGCCGGCGAGCGGTTTGCGGTGCGCAATTCGGGTGCGGTAGCGGTTGTCGAGGGCACCGGCGATCACGGTTGTGAATATATGACCGGCGGTGTCGTCGTGGTGATCGGGCCGGTGGGGCGCAATTTCGCCGCCGGCATGTCGGGGGGGATCGCCTATGTTTACGACGAGCTTGGCGATTTCTCCAGACGCTGCAACCTGGCCATGGTCGAGCTTGAGCCGATCACCCAGGAAGATGATCTGATGGAGGAACTACACCATCACGGCGGTGATCTGGAATCGAAAGGGAGGGTCGATCTGTCCAGCGATATGACCCGCCACGATGAGGAACGGCTGATGCAATTGCTTGGCAAACACGCCCATTATACGAACTCGCACAAGGCAGGCGCTATTCTCGATAACTGGGAGCGGGAGCGGCCGAAATTCGTTAAGGTAATGCCTGTCGAATACCGTCGCGCGCTTATGGAAATGGATAGCCTGCGCAAGGGACAGCGCGATACCGTCAGGGCGACCCGGGCGGCCGAATAAAATCAGTTGCCTTGGCGTTACGGATACGAAGGAAAAGCGATGGGGAAAGTCACCGGATTCCTGCAATTCGACCGGCAGGAGCAGAAATACGAGCTTGCCGCAGACCGAATCCGCCATTTTCGCGAATTTTCACTGCCCCCCGATACAAGCGATCTGAAAAAGCAGGCGGCACGCTGTATGGATTGCGGCGTGCCCTATTGTCACGGCCCGACCGGCTGTCCGGTGCACAATGAAATTCCCGACTGGAACGATCTCGTTTATCAGGGCGACTGGCGCGAGGCTGCGCGCAACCTGCATTCGACGAATAATTTTCCGGAAATTACCGGCCGTATTTGTCCGGCGCCGTGCGAAGAGGCCTGCACGCTCAATCTTGAAGACATTCCCGTGACCATCAAACTCATCGAACAGGCGATCGCCGATCGCGCCTGGGAGGCGGGATGGATCAAGCCGCAGCCAGCGCGCACAACGACCCACAAGCGGATTGCCATTGTCGGTTCCGGGCCGGCAGGGCTGGCTGCGGCGCAGCAGCTGGCGCGTATCGGCCATGGGGTGCATGTGTTTGAGCGCGAGCCGAAAGCTGGCGGCCTGTTGCGCTACGGCATTCCCGATTTCAAGCTGGAGAAACACAGTATTGAGCGGCGCATCGAACAGATGTGCGCCGAGGGTGTTCGCTTTCACTACAACTGCAATATTGCCAGCAAGGACGATGTGCGCGCACTCATTGCGGAGCATGACGCCCTCCTTCTTTGCTGCGGCGCCGAGCATCCGCGCGATCCCATGATCGACGGCCAGGCGCTTTCGGGCGTGCACTATGCGATGCCGTATCTGGTGCAGCAGAACCGCCGTCTGGGTGGCGAGGACATCGCCGATGAGACACCCATCCACGCCGCCGGCAAACACGTTATTGTCGTCGGAGGCGGCGATACGGCATCCGATTGCATCGGTACGGCGTTTCGCCAGGGCGCGGTGACGGTAACGCAGATGGACATTCGTTTGCGACCGCCGGAGCGGGAAGACAAACTGATGATCTGGCCTTATTGGCCGACGAAGTTTCGCACCTCGACGAGCCAGGCGGAAGGCGCGGATCGCGAATTCTCCGCCGCCACGCTGGCCTTTGAGGGAGAGGATGGGGTACTCGCCTCGGTAAAGTGCGCCCGCGTCGATGCGGCGCGCCGTCCCATCGCCAATACCGAGTTCCATCTTCCCGCTGATCTGGCTTTTCTTGCCATCGGCTTTGCTGGAGCGCGCCGTGAAGGTCTGTTACAGGCTCTCGATGTTGAGTGCTCGTCCCATGGCACGGTGGTTGCCAATGAGAGAGACTACAAGACATCGTGTGACGGGGTATTCGCTGCCGGCGATATGCGACGTGGGCAATCGCTTGTTGTCTGGGCCATTCGCGAGGGCCGCCAGGCAGCGCGTGCCATTGACGAATTTCTCATGGGCGCCAGCGTGCTACCGCTCTAGATCTACAAAAACGAAACACCGTGCTCAAGAGGCCTGAGCGCCAGATGCTTTGCGGCTGTCTGGCCGATATCGGCGAATGTGTCGCGCCGGCCTATTGCCTGCGGTGCGATCGCACCGAAACACAAAACAGGCACCGCCTCACGGGTATGATCGGTGCCGCTCCAGGTGGGATCGCAACCATGATCGGCAGTAATGATCGCCAGATCGCCAGGCGTCAGGGTGTTCTCGAACACGGGCAGGCGTGCATCGAACGCCTCCAGCGCCGCGGCATAGCCGGCCACGTTGCGCCGGTGCCCATAGAGGGAATCGAAATCGACAAAATTGGCGAACACCAGTGCGCCTTCGGGCGCATTGTCGGCTTCCTCCATGACCGCATCGAATGTGGCGTCGTTGCCGCCGGTCTTGATCTTCTGGCTGATGGCGCGATGGGCGAAAATATCGGCGATCTTGCCGATGGAAATGACCTGCCGTCCGGCCGCCACGCAATGATCGAGCAATGTGAGACCATGGGGCGGGGTGGTGTAATCGCGCCGGTTGCCGGTACGCGTAAATGTGGTGCGGCTCTCGCCGACAAACGGGCGGGCGATAACACGGCCTATCGTGTAGGGCTCGGTAAGGGTCTTTGCGATCTCGCAGAACCGGTAGAGCCGTTCCAGGCCAAAATGCGTCTCATGGGCGGCGATCTGAAATACCGAATCGGCGGAGGTGTAACAGATCGGCTGCCCCGTCTCCACATGCGCCTCGCCCAGACGGGCGATGATCTCGGTGCCCGAGGCATGACAGTTGCCGAGAATGCCCGGGATATCCCCCTGAGCGATAAGATCGGCGGTAAGTTCCCCGGGAAATGCCGGTGTTTGATCGGGGAAATGGCCCCAATCGAAATCGACGGGCAGGCCGGCGATCTCCCAGTGACCGCTCGGGGTGTCCTTGCCACGCGAGATTTCTGTGGCAAAGCCATAGGCGCCCGCGGGACGCGCCGTGCCCGACATATTGGCCGGCGTTTCGCCGCACGCCGCAAGGGCCGCTTCGCCAAGACCCAGACGCACAAGATGGGGCAGATGCAGCGGCCCCTGGCGCAGTCCCGCCCTGTCAGCCTTACCCTCGGCGCATGCTGTGGCGATATGGCCTACCGTATTCGCACCCGCATCGCCGAATTGCGCGGCGTCGGGGGCGCCGCCGATACCAACCGAATCGAGAACGAGTATAAAGGCGCGGGGCATGACTCATGGTCTCCGGGCGGTCTCAGGAGCGGCCTGCCGAGATATCACACCTAGAGCCTTTCACTTAAGACCTGACACGCTCTAGCCGTTAGCGATGTACTGGCCGCCGTTTACGGTCATGACCGCACCGGTGATGAACGCGGCTTCTTCACTGGCGAGAAAACGTACCATGGCGGCGATTTCATCGGCCTTGCCAAGGCGTCCAACAGGGATCGTGGCGATGATACTCTCCAGCACACGCTCGGGCACGGCGGCGACCATATCGGTATCGATATAGCCGGGTGCGATGCAGTTGACGGTAATGCCCTTGCGCGCCGTCTCCTGGGCGAGCGCCTTGGTAAAGCCGATAACGCCTGCCTTGGCGGCCGAGTAGTTGGCCTGCCCCATCTGCCCCTTTTGGCCGTTGATGGACGAGATGTTGATGATGCGGCCGAATCCGGCCTCGCGCATGGCGCCCAGCACGGGTGCGGTCATGGTGAACATACTGTCCAGATTGGTGCGGATGACCTGCGACCACTGTTCGAACGTCATCTTGTGCATCATGGCATCGCGGGTGATGCCGGCGTTGTTGACCAGCACGTTGACGGGACCGGTTTGTGTTGCCACCCTGGCCAGTCCATCGCGGCAGGCATCGGCATCACCGACGTCCCATTTATCGGCGCTGACGCCGGTTTTGGCGGTAAAGTCCTGCGCTGCCGCATCGTTACCGGCATAGGTCGCCACGACCGTGTGACCGGCGTCCTTCAAGGCCACGGAAATCGCTGCTCCGATGCCGCGCGTGCCTCCTGTTACCACTGCTACTGTACCCACAGTAATCCTCCCTGTCTGTCTCTGATTAATCGCGCTCGATACACATGGCAACGCCCATGCCGCCACCGATACACAGGGTGGCGAGGCCTTTTTTCGCATCGCGCCGCTGCATTTCGTGCAACAGGGTGACGAGAACGCGGCAGCCGGAAGCGCCGATGGGGTGGCCGATGGCAATGGCGCCGCCGTTTACGTTGACGATATCGGTGTTCCAGCCCATTTCCTTGTTGACCGCGCAGGCCTGAGCGGCGAAGGCTTCATTGGCTTCGACGAGATCGAGATCGTCGATGGACCAGCCGGCCCTGGCGAGGGCCTTTTGCGAAGCGGGGATGGGACCGGAGCCCATGATCGAGGGGTCCACGCCGGCTGTCGCCCAGGAGGCGATACGCGCCAGCGGCGTTACGTTGCGCGCCCGGGCGTCGGCGGCGCTCATGACAACGACCGCGGCGGCGCCATCGTTGATGCCGGAGGCGTTGGCGGCGGTGACCGAGCCGTCCCTGGCGAAGGCGGGGCGCAATTTGGTAACGCTCTCCAGGGTGGCGCCGTGGCGAATGTACTCGTCTTCCTCAACGATGGTTTCGCCGCGCCGCGACTTGACGGTTACGGGGGTGATTTCGTCTTTCAGGCGGCCGGCCTTTTGCGCCGCTTCGGCCTTGTTTTGCGAGGCGACGGCGAAGGCGTCCTGGGTATCGCGCGAAATCTGCCACTTCTGTGCGACATTTTCCGCCGTCGTACCCATATGATAGCCGTTAAAGGCATCCCACAGCCCGTCGCGGATCATGGTGTCGATCATTTGATAGTCGCCCATTTTATGGCCGGCGCGCAGGTGCTGGCAGTGGGGGGACAGGCTCATGTTTTCCTGCCCGCCGGCGGCGACGATTTTGGCGTCTCCTGAAGCGATCTGCTGCATGGCAATGGCGACGGCGCGCAGGCCCGAACCGCAGACCTGGTTGATCCCCCAGGCGGTGCTGTCGACGGACAGGCCGGCGGCGATGGCGGCCTGGCGCGCCGGGTTCTGGCCCTGGCCGGCGGTGAGCACCTGGCCGAGGATCACCTCGTCGACGTCCCCGGCGTCCGTGTTGGCGCGCTCGAGGGCGGCGCCAAGGGCGGCGGCGCCGAGTTCATGGGCGGGCACGCTGGCAAAGGCGCCGCTGAACGATCCCACCGGTGTGCGCGCGGCGCCGGCAATGACGATCTCTTGTGTGGACATAAAGGCTTCCCCGTATTGTGAGTGGACGACCGCGTGGTGGTATTGCGGCTTTGCTGTGCCTGGCACGATGCAAGGGATTGCATTCGGGTTTCCGGCACGAGCCGCCGTGTGCGTGCAGATTACATGCTTGCGGCGCGAATGAAAAGGGCACGTATTTTAAATTTTCGGGCCTGGGTCGTTTTGGCGCAATGGGGCGCGCCAAAGCGATTCATTCATCTGATCATTGCTTTAAGAGCCGATTGGGATGACCGGTGTCAAGGGCAGTTGTTTTTTTCGCTCACGGCTAATCCGGGCTGCGCCCGGGCCTCCGCTAGGGCGGCGCACAAGCGCCGGTCGCTGTTCGCTCCTAAAAGCATGATCAAAATCAAGTCGTTTAGCTCGAAGTGTCCTGGAAGGGGCAAGTTTCAGGAACCGGTGCCTTCGGGATTTTCACCAACGGGAGGGAGGTTAGGACGCCCGTACACCATATGATCCAGGAAACTATACCCAATATCACGTTCATATTCTTGGCATCGCTCCGCCGGGTAAATGTTGTGCGGCTTCATTTCCAGTTGCGGGTTGAAAGTATCCAACCCCCGTGGAAGCATGTCATCCCAGCACCAGGCATCATCAAGTTGCGCCTGGTTTAGGCCTCTGGCACCAGTGAAGTTCGCGGAAGAAATATTGGCGCCTGTCAGATCGGCGTTGTCTAAAACGGCATCAGTCAGGTCGGCGCGCATCAGGAATGTATTGTTCAACTTTGCCGATGTCAGTTTAGCATTCTTTAGTTTCGCACCGTTCAGGTTGGCTTTGTGCAGTTTAGCGTCATACAGATTGGCGCGGGACAAATCGGCTCCGCTCAGTATGGCACTGTTCAGTTTGGCATCGCGTAACTTGGCATTAGCCAAATCAGCGCTCGGCAAATTGGCAAAGCTGAGTTCGGTATTTCGCAGTTTGGTTCTTCTCAGGTTCGCTTTCCGCAGCTTGACTTCATTCAATTTCGCACCACTCAAGTCAACATCTGTCAGATAGATAAAGTTCAGTTCAATTCCATCTAACTTGATTCCCCGCAGATCGCAGCGATAGGAATACACGGGATTGTCCTCACTGAACATCCGCTTATGCCGGCTGGGAATATTGCGATCATGGGCGAATTTGGCCAATTCCAAAACAGCGCGAATTACGGCCTGGATGTCCGCGGGCGGAGCGGGTTTATCCTCGCCGACTGTTTCACATGTATCGGCATTCTCATGCAATCGCTTGCTGTCCTCACTGGCAAACGAAATCAGTACTTTTTCCACCATTGAAAAATATTCATCCGGCGCCGCCATGGCGACCTGCTGCAGGGAATAAATTCCCGCCTGTCGCACGACAGTCGCCTTGTCACCGAGCATAGCAGCGCTCTTTTGGTAACGGTCGATGTTATGGCCGCGTTCCGTCAGTTTTACCTGTTCCAGAGCGGCTTTCGCCTGCTTGTTCGCCGTTGATGCCCGCCAGGCGCCAAGGCCCAGGCCGATAGCGCCAGCCAATAACAGGCCGACATTGCGCACTCCGGGCTTACCCCACCAAGCCCACGAAAAGATGCTTTCGCAGTTCAGAAGCCACAAGAAAAAGAGGACCACGCACAACGATAGGAGCGCCGCGAGCACGATGAATTTAATTTTATGGGACGCAAGGAATTTTCTCGGCCTCACCCACCGCTCTCGCCAGTCTGGCGTCGCTCCTGCCTTTTGGCGGCGCTTGCGCTCATTCACCTGAATATATGCCCCTGTAACATAAATCACCCATCGGCCAACGCCGATGGGAGAGCCGGTCTCAAGGGCAGCTTCGCTTGCCGCCCGCGGCGGTCACGACCCATGACACCGGTCATCCCAATCGGCTTTTAAAGCAATGATCAGATAAATGGCTCAATGTGCCCCGTGCGGCCATACCCTCAGGCGGCACGATGCGCCGGTTGCCCGTCCGCCCCGCACGGCGCCAGTTCCAGGCGCTTCCACACCGCCGCCAGCGCCGCCGCCAGATCAGCGATCATCCGCGGCGTGTGCAACGGCGTCGGCGTTACGCGCAAACGCTCCGTGCCGCGCGGCACCGTCGGATAATTAATCGGCTGAATATAAATCCCGTATTCGTGCAACAACAGATCGGACGCCCGCTTGGCCCGTTCCGGGTCCCCCACAAACACCGGCACAATATGCGTATCGTTCGCCATCACCGGTACACCAGCGCGTCGCAGGGCCTGTTTTGTCTCCAGTACCCGCCGCCGCTGCAACGTCCGCTCGTGCGGCGAGACCTTCAAATGACGAATAGCCGCCGTGGCCGCCGCCGCCAGTCCGGGAGGCATCGCAGTGGTAAAAATAAAGCCCGGCGCATAAGAGCGGATCGCATCGACAATGGAACGCGATGCGGCAATATAACCGCCCATCGTGCCAAACGCCTTGGCCAGCGTTCCCTCAATAACATCAAGACGCGGCATCAGCCCGTCGCGATCGGCAATGCCGCCGCCGCGCGCGCCATACATACCCACCGCGTGAACCTCGTCAATATAGGTAAACGCGCCGTATTCCCCGGCAAGATCGAGAATGCCCTCAATCGGCGCAACATCGCCGTCCATGGAATAAACGGACTCGAACACGATCATCTTCGGCCGCGCCGCACCCGCCTCCACCAGCAACTGCTCCAGATGCCCCAGATCATTATGGCGAAAGATCTTCTTCTCCCGCCGCGCCTGCCGCACCCCCTCGATCATCGAGGCATGATTCAGCGCATCCGACAAAATAAGACAATCGGGGATCAACCGGCCAATCGTCGAAATGCTCGCCTGGTTGGAAACAAAGCCGGATGTGAAAACAAGCGCCGCCTCCTTGCCGTGCAAATCCGCCAACTCCGCCTCAAGCACAACCAGCGGATGGTTCGTGCCGGCAATGTTGCGCGTGCCTCCTGCCCCCGCGCCATGGGCTTCTATCGCTTGCGTCATCGCCTCGATTACGGCCGCGCTCTGCCCCATGCCCAGATAATCGTTGGAACACCAGATGATGACATCGCGCGGCCCGTCCGCACCATGCCAGGTGGCCACAGGAAAAGCGTCCGCCCGCCGCGCCAGATCGGCAAATACCCGATAGCGCTTTTCCTCATGCAGGGCGGTAATCGCCCGATCGAAATAATCCTGATATGTCTGTAACACCGACCCTACTCACTAACCCCGAACGCCAATAGCCCCATCATAGCGTCGAAACCGCGCTTTTTCCAGATGCGAATTGACACATTCGGAAAAATATCCTATCCCGCCGGCGCCGTCGATCCCCCATTGCACGGGCTGCACCCCCGCCGGTATAACGGGAAACCCGCCCGTAACCCGTAAAGGACCTTTCCATGCAGCTTGCGTTCCATACCCTCGACGTATTCACCGCCGATCGCTTCAGCGGAAATCCTCTTGCTGTTGTACTGGGGGCCGATGATCTGGATACGCAAACCATGTTGCAGATCGCCCGCGAGTTCAATCTGTCCGAGACGGTATTCGTGCAGCGGCCGGACAATCCGGCGCACAATGCCAGGTTGCGTATTTTTACCCCGACAAAAGAACTGCCGTTCGCCGGTCATCCGAGCATCGGCACCGCCGTGCTGCTGGCGCAATTGCGCGCAGACGAAACCGGCGCCCACGGCGATGCGCTCGTTATTCTCGAAGAACAGATCGGCTGCGTTCGCGCCGGCGTGATCCATGCCGGCGACGGCACCACCTTCGCCGAGTTCGACGCGCCCGTCCTGCCCGCCGAACGCCCCGCCGCCATCACCGATAGCGAGATCGCCCTCGCCCTGGGCCTCGATGGCAACGAAATCGGCCTGGCAAATCATCGCATTACCTGTTTTGGCGCGGGGGTGGATTTTGTCTTTGTGCCGGTCGCCTCGCGCGATGCACTGGCGCGCGCCGCTCCGGAGTTATCCCATTGGCGCCACACCTCGGTAACCGCCCGGCTCGGCGTGTTTGTCTATACGACACAAACCGAGCGCCATGATTCACAATTTCGTGCCCGTATGTTCGCGCCCCTTAAGGGCATTCACGAGGACCCGGCAACGGGCGCGGCAGCGGCGGCGTTCGCCGGCGTCGTAAAGAAGTTCGATGCGCCGCCGGATGGGATGCACAAGCTGCAAATCGAACAGGGCTTCGAGATGGGGCGCCCGAGCCTCATTTCGTTGGCGCTGGAAATCGCCAATGCCCGCCTGACAGCGGTACGTATCGGCGGCCACGCGGTGCGTGTCAGCACCGGACAACTAACGGTTTGAACCCTGCCTTTCATTAAGGAACACTCAAGAATCCCCTTGCCTGGCAGACAAAAGCGCGCCACAATTAACGGCAATTGTTAGAGACGTGTCACGCGCCCGGAAGCTTTACATCAACGCAACGGGCCAGCGATCCAGACATCAACCGATGGCCAGACATCAACCGATGGAAAGTCGGAAGATCGCGACGCAACCAGGGGGTGGCTTCGTTGACCGATCGTTGTTTGCCCGGGAGCGGTTCGCCGCCAGGGGGGAATATGCGCCGAAGCGAATTTGCGCCAGTGGAGCCTTGATTTCGACATTTGCACGCAAGGCCGCGTAAGTGGAGTGAAAATGTTGGAATCAAAGAACCACTAGTACGGATACGCCTCGATAGCATACGTGGTCAGGCGTATCGCTGATCGAGGCGGGTACGGGCGGTTGGCGTCTGATATGTATCAGACGTTAACTGCCCGGCCATACCAGCGAGTTTGATTGCTGCAAAGTTCATATTGCCGTTTGTGAAAAAATGCGCCTGGGAACCTGTCGCTTTCTTTTTTGCAAACGATCCGATCGCCAATTGTACCAAGGGACTTTGCGTTTGACTCCTGGCTCAGATGAAAACCGCTGTCTTATCAGTACGATACACAGGTCAGCGTGTACAAAACGCCAATACCGCTGGTATTATTGCAAAGGAGGGAGAGTGAGATGGGTAAAAAAGTTCGTAAAAACGGCAAAAGCAGCGCCGCCGTTCGCAGCCCGCAGATCAATGGCGCGGGCAAGGCCAGGAAAATCAACAACCGGTTTTACCTGCGCGAGTTGGAGCGGCTTCAGGTGGAACTGGTAAAACTGCAGGAATGGATCAAGCGCGAGGGGCTTAAGGTCGTCGTGATCTTCGAGGGGCGCGACGCCGCCGGCAAGGGCGGCGTCATCAAACGCATTACGCAAAGCCTTAACCCGCGTATCTGCCGCGTGGTGGCGCTGGGCACGCCGACAGAGCGGGAAAAAACCCAGTGGTACTTTCAGCGATATGTTCCTCATCTGCCGGCGGCAGGCGAGATGGTATTGTTTGATCGCAGCTGGTACAACCGCGCCGGTGTGGAACGGGTCATGGATTTTTGTACCGAGGAGGAATATCGCGAGTTCATGCGCTCGTGTCCCGAGTTCGAACGCATGCTGGTGCGCTCCGGCATTATTCTCATCAAATACTGGTTTTCGGTCAGCGACGAGGAGCAGGAGCGGCGCTTTCAGGGGCGCCTGACCAGCCCGGTCAAGCGATGGAAGCTCAGCCCGATGGATTTGGAATCGCGCTCGCGCTGGGTGGAATACTCCAAGGCAAAGGATCAGATGTTCGCCCACACCGACATCAAGCAGGCGCCGTGGTATGTGGTGACGGCGGATGTGAAAAAGCGGGCGCGGTTGAATTGCATCAGTCATCTGTTGAGTATGATCCCCTACGAAGATCACACGCCGGAGCCTATCGAATTGCCGCACCGCCAGGAAGGGGTGGGCTATGTGCGGCCACCTTTTGACGATCAGACACTGGTGCCCGATCTGTACGATTGAACGCTAGCTGGGTAATTTCAACAGGTTGTCCCTGGTAAATCTATCGGGTGCAGGTGGATGGCCCGGTATGGCCTTTCTGGCGACAAAGGTATTAAGAGGTATCACTTCCGGTTTGCCTGTCCCGGGAACATCCTGCTGAAAGATCACAACTAGAGCGTGTCAAGTTGCAAATGTGCCGTGCGGTTGCTGCAGACGTATGGATGCGCGGCGATGATGCATCGTAGCAAGTCGCGATAGATCCTGCGGGAGCCATAACACATCACGTATCATCGGCGCGTAGGCCGGTGCGATTAGGATGAGGGAAATACGATGCCGGGTTCAGAAGAAACAGGCGAGCCGTCGAAGGTCCGAAGCCTGCGCGATGCGCTTGATCAGGTACGCATGGAGACGGCGCAACACAGTGATGTTGTTGTCGAACTGCGCGAGGCTGAGCGCACCAGGCTGACGCTGCTGCTAGATGAACTGGCGTCGCTTGCCAGGGAAATCCCGCCAAATGACGAATTGTTTGAATTCGCCATTACGCCTGGCGAGCGGCCGCGTTTATGGATTGATATGGTTGCCCATGTGCATATGGGCCCCGACAAGCGCACCTACAGGTTTGTCCGTGATACGCGTCTGGGACGCGAAGTAGTGGGCGAATCGAACAATATAAGCGCCATTGCCGACAAAATCACCGACTATGTCGCGCGGCGTATTGTCGAGCGCCAGCGCGCTCTGGCAACCGGGCCGATCGTGTACGCGGCGTCCGGCGCGGAAGAATCTTCCGCTATATCCGAGCCAACACCCGCGCCAACCACGTTGGCCTCTTCGGCCACCATGCAAAAATCAAAACCGCCCGTGCAACTTCAACACCGCTCCCGCGCGGGATGGTTTTATTTCTTTGTATTGGGATTGACGATTGCTTTTGTGGCGTTTCTTGTAGTGCGCGAGGTCAGGCCGGATTTGTTGCTTCTCGGGATGTGACAAACACGGTATTGGCGAGACGTTTTCCGGGTTTGAGCCGTATCGATACGCAATCAAAGCGCTTTCAAGGCAGCGAGTTCCTCGATGTGAACGGGGCCGCCGTTATCCTCGCCGCGCTTAAGACCGCGTTGCCGCCATTGACACGACCATTGGCCGGGTTGGCCGCTGATTGCAAATAAATTATAGCGTGCCGGATGCTCCTGCGCCGCATCGGCCTTGCGCGCCGCCGCCGGAACCCCGATCACGGGCACAGACCCGTGCGCGCCACGCAATACCGACCGATCTGCGGTATGGGTGTGCCCGTGCAGAATCAATTCGGCGCCAGCGCTCGCAATAACCCGCGCAAGGGCCGCGTGATCGGTGAGCATCTTGAGATGGCCGATGGCCAGGGGAGGGTGATGAACGAGTACAATGCGAAACAGTCCTTCATCATGGGCGCGCTCAAGTAATCGCTCTGCCCGCGCAATCTGCGCCGCGCCCAGGGCGCCTGTCGCCATAAATGGATACGTCGGCACCGCACTCGATAGCCCCAGTATGGCAATGTTGTCGATGCGGCGATAACTCGGAAAGACCACGCCACCATGGCCGCCGCTGGTGCCGCCACCATTGCCAATGTGCCTGGATCCGCCATAATAGTCTCCCCAGCAGGCAATTGTCTGCTCCAGCGCGCCGGCGACGTAAGAATCATGATTGCCGGGAACAAGTGTAATCTCATCCGGCGGTCCAAGGTTGCGCAACCAGCGGGCGACTTGCGCAATCTCTTCGGGTAGCGCAAGATTGACCATATCGCCGGTGATCACCGTATGATCGGGCTTGTGCGCCTGCATATCGGCGACAAGAGCAGCGAGGACCGCCGGGCTGAAATGTCTGGTGCGCTTGAAACGCCAGTTAAGCAGGCCGGTCAGACGTTTGCCCAGCAGATCGCGCACGCCGAGGCGCATCGTATCCGGGGGCGTCAAATGAATGTCAGACAGATGGGCGAGCGTAAACATGAACCGGCTTGGTTGAATGTGAAAAAGTCCCTCGGCTTCGCCTCGGTCCACTTTTTCCCAATACCGCTGGTATCATTCGCTTGCAAAAAGCCCTCGACTGAAACCACGGGATATGCATCGGCGTAAAACGTAACATAGATGGGAGAGGGCCGCAAAATAAACCCGATGGGGTTGATTCTTGCGCTTGCCCGTCTTTATTGGCGCTGTCAACGGGGCATGACCCTGGCCGCGGACTTATATCAAATGCCGGAATCAAGGAACCACTTGCAATGATACCATTCCAGTGAGACTTTGAATTTGACATTTGAGAACAAGCCCGGCAGCAATCGGGACGCAAATGTTAAATTCGTTCCACCAGAGTGAGGGAATTGAGAACAATATGAACGTTGATGAACAGATCGTGCACGATTTGAAAAAAAGCGAAATCGCGTTCGTGACCACCGTGCCATGCAAACAACTGGCCGGTGTGATCGAATTACTGGAAAAGGACGCCGGCATTCAGCATGTTCCGGCGAACAAGGAAGACGAGGGTATGGGATTATGCGCCGGCGCCTATATGGGTGGCAAGCGCGCCTGTATTATCATGCAGAACACCGCCATTGGCGTGACCATCAATACGCTCGCCACCCTGATCCAGTTTTATAACATACCATTACCGATGCTTATCAGCTATCGCGGCGAGATCGGCGAGAGGGTCGCCTGCCAGGTCGAAATGGCGGTACACACAAAGGCACTGTTGCAACAGTTGAATATTCAGACCTATCATTTCCACAAGCCGCGGGATGTGGATGCGCTGCCCCATATTCTGGCGCACACGTTTATGAGTAAAAGGCCGACGGCAATACTGACCGATTCGCATTTCTGGGGAGGCTACCGATGATCCGCAGTGACGTCTTGAAATCCATCGCACCGATAATCAGGGACGAGCTTGTCATCTGCAATATCGGCCTACCCTCCCAGGAACTCCATCAAATCGACGATCAGCCCTCGACGTTCTATATGCTGGGCACGATGGGCCTGGCGTCGTCTATCGGCCTGGGGTTGGCGCTGGCGCAGGGATCGCGCGTGATAGCCATCGATGGCGACGGGTCCGTGCTTACCAACCTGGGCACCCTGCCCACGATCGCCAACAATGTTGCAGACAATTACATTCTCTTTATAGTAGACAACGGCAGCTATGGCTCGACCGGTGATCAGCCGACATATGCGGGCAAGAAAACCTCTCTGGCCGCCGTGGCGCGCGCCTGCGGCTGCGAGAATGTTATCGAATGTCCGGCAGAAGACGCCGCGGACACCCTGAGGACGGCGATGGAGTCGGGCAGGATGACGGTCATTGTCTGCAAGTGCGAATCGGGCAATATTCCCGTTCCGGTGATCGAACTGGATGCGGGGCATATGCGCCACCGGTTCATGAAGCAGGTTCGGGCGCGCAACTAGAGCCTTTCAGCTAAAAACTGAAAGGCTCTAAAGCCAGCGGAGTAACGTCAGGCTTGCCACCCCGAAAAACAACCCTGCTGAAAAATCACAGCCAGGCACAGCAAACCCACGGAACAGCGATGAACGCCAGGCCGCACAAATTATTTGCTGACAGCGATCCGGTGCCGACAACGCAACGCAATCCGGGCATGGCGCTTCAACGGGACTGGCTTGATCATGTTCGCATCAACCGCTCTGCTGTCGAGCGGCGCACGAACAGTCTGAAGGGCCGCCGGTCCGTCAAAAAGGCGTGGCAGGCGGCGTGGCTTCTTAAGGCGGTCTCGCTCATCGATTTAACGAGCCTGTCGGGGGATGATACCCCCCACCGTATCGCCCGCCTGTGCTCCAAGGCCAGGCGCCCCGTGCGCCAGGACCTGCTCGATGCCATGAACATGGGCGCAATGGGGCTCACTACCGGCGCGGTGTGCGTCTATCATGAGATGATACCGGCGGCGGTGCGCGCGCTTAGCGGCAGCGATATTCCGATTGCCGCCGTCTCCACCGGGTTTCCCGCCGGTCTGTCGCCCATGGGAACGCGCCTTGCCGAAATCAGGGCATCGGTGAAGGCGGGCGCGGGTGAGATCGATATCGTGATTTCCCGCCGTCACGTGCTTCGCGGCGACTGGCGGGCGCTGCACGATGAGGTGCGCCGGTTTCGCGAGGCATGTGGTGCGGCCCATATGAAGGCTATTCTGGCGAGCGGTGATTTAAGGACGTTTCGCAATATCGCCCGCGCCAGTCTTGTGTGCATGATGGCCGGCGCCGATTTTGTCAAGACATCCACGGGCAAGGAGCCGACCAACGCCACATTGCCGGTCAGTCTGGTGATGTTGCGCACGATTCGCGATTATCACGCGCAGACCGGCTATCGCGTCGGCTACAAGCCGGCCGGGGGGATTTCAACGGCCGGGGAGGCGTTGAATTATCTGGTGCTTGTGCGCGAGGAACTGGGCCGGGCATGGTTGACGCCGGCGCTGTTTCGCTTTGGCGCCTCAAGCCTGCTGAACGACATCGAGAGGCAGTTGGAGCATTATGTCACCGGCCGGTATTCGGCTACGCATCGCCATCCGATGGCGTAACAAACTTTGTTGTAACTATGAATATTCGCGAGATTTTCGAGACGATGGAATACGGTCCGGCGCCCGAAGATGCGCGCCAGGCAATGGCTTGGCTTGATGGCCATGGCCGACATTTCGGCCTGTTTATCGACGGCAAATGGGTCAGACCGAAGGGGGCGGCAACATTTGCCTGTATCAACCCCGCGGATGAGCGCACTCTCGCGACGGCGACGCAAGGAACAAAAGCCCATATCGCCCGCGCGGTAAAGGCGGCGCGGCGCGCTCAGGGCGCCTGGGAAGCGGCCGGCGGGTCGGCGCGGGCGCGCGTTCTTTATGCTCTGGCGCGCGGTTTACAAAAGCGCGCCCGCCTGTTTGCCGTACTGGAGACGCTCGATAACGGCAAGCCCATTCGCGAGACGCGCGATATTGATATTCCGTTGGCTATCCGCCACTTTTATCATCACGCCGGCTGGGCGCAGATATACGATGAGCGGTTTGGTGATTATCACGCCATGGGCGTTGCGGGGCAGATCATACCGTGGAACTTTCCCCTGTTGATGCTGGCGTGGAAAATCGCACCGGCGCTGGCGGCGGGAAACACAGTGGTGCTCAAGCCGGCCGAACAGACCTGTCTTGGTGCTCTGGCCTTTGCTGAATTATGCCGTGAGGCGGGCGTGCCCGCCGGCGTTGTCAACATCGTCACCGGCGATGGCCGCACCGGTGCTGCGCTTGTTGCCAGCGATGTGGACAAGATCGCCTTTACCGGCTCCACGCAAGTGGGGCGGCAGATTCGCCGCGCGAGCGCGGGCAGCGGTAAGCACATTACGCTGGAACTGGGTGGCAAGTCGCCGTTTATCGTCTTTGATGATGCGGACCTGGACGGCGCTGTCGAGGGATTGGTGGATTCGATCTGGTTTAACCAGGGCGAGGTCTGCTGCGCCGGCTCGCGCGCCCTGATTCAGGAAAGCATCGCCGATACCCTGATTGCGCGTATTAAAAGGCGCCTGGCGAATTATCGCGTCGGGGATCCCCTCGACAAGGCTATCGATATGGGCGCCATTATCGATGAGACGCAGCTAAAGCGCATCAAGAGCCTCGTCGCAGCAGGTCGTCGCGAAGGCGCAAAAGTATGGACGCCGAAAATCAAAATGCCGCGAAAGGGGTATTACTATCCGCCCACGCTGATCAGCGACGCCGCTCCGGCGAACACGTTGGCGTGCGAGGAGATTTTCGGCCCCGTTCTGACCGCGATGACGTTTCGCACCCCCGACGAGGCGGTCGCCCTGGCCAACAATACCCGCTATGGTCTGGCGGCCAGCGTGTGGACGGAGAACGTCAATCTGGCGCTTCATATCGCCCCGCAGTTGAAAGCCGGGGTGGTTTGGGTCAATTGCGCCAACCAGTTCGATGCGGGTGTGGGCTTCGGCGGCTATCGCGAATCCGGCAATGGGCGCGAGGGGGGCGTCGAGGGGATGATGGAATATCTGACCCTTAAAACATCGCCGGTGAAACCCGCCGCGGCGCCACGCAGATCGAAGCGCCCGCAAAAGCCGGCGATTGATGTGGATCGCACGGCAAAGCACTATATCGGCGGCAGGCAGACCCGCCCGGATAACGGCCACAGCCTTGGCGTTACCGATTATGAGGGCGCGCCCATGGGCGTTGTGCCCGATGGCAATCGCAAGGATGTACGCAACGCCGTTGCCGCGGCGCGCAAAGGTAACGGCTGGAGTCGGGCAAGTGCCCATTTGCGTGCCCAGGTGCTGTATTATGTGGGAGAGAACCTGGCGGCGCGCCAGTCCGGCTTTGCCGATCGGTTGCGCGTTATGACCGGTATGGGTCCGGGCCTTGCCAGGCGTCATGTAACCCAGGCGATCGACTGCTGGTTTGTGGCAGCCGCCTGGGCGGACAAATACGAGGGCCGCGTTCACCAGCCGCCCTTGCGCGCTGTTGCCCTTGCCATGCACGAGCCGTTCGGGGTCGCGGCCATTGTTTGCCCCGACGAGGCGCCTTTGCTGAGTTTTTCCGCGCTTCTTGCGCCCGCGCTTGCCATGGGCAACCGGGTGGTCATCGTTCCATCGGAGCGGCACCCATTGATCGCGACGGATTTTATTCAGGTGCTTGAGACATCCGATATACCCGCTGGTGCGGTGAATATTCTGACGGGTTGGCGCGATACTCTTATCGCGCCCCTTGCCGATCATGATGATGTGGATGCCATGTGGTGTTTTGCTTCGCCGGCGCACTGTATGGATGCGCAGATACGCGCGACGGGCAACTTGAAGGCGATCCATTGCAGTCATGGTCGGACTCACGACTGGCTTAATAGCCCACGTGGCTGGATGCAGGTGTATTTGCGCCAACTTACCCAGGTAAAGAACATCTGGGTGCCCTATGGGGAGTAATACCAGCGGTATTGGCTTTCTGTACACGCTGACTTGTGTATCGTGCTGACAAGACAACGGTTTTAAACCAGACCAGGAGTCAAACGCAAAGTTCCCTGGTATTAAGATCGGAACGGCAATGCGCGCTGGTTGTGGCTTTTCAGCAGGTTGTGTCCGGGACGGGCAAATCTGACGTTACCCCTCTTGCGGCCCTTGCCGCAGATGGCGAGCCGCAAGGCCATTCATGGATTATATTACAAAAATAAAAATTTTTTGTAGAGAATATATGGACGATAAAAAAATTCGTTCCATGATTTATTATTGGGTAATTGCAAATATTGTTTCTCCTTGTCTGATTTCATCATCCGGTATTATTACAATAAATAATTCTTATTATATGGGTCCTATATTTTTTATTATTGTACAATTATTAAATTTAATATATTATTATAATTATAAAAAAATTTCAATAATTACTATTTTTATGAATATAATTAGCTTTATATTTATGGGTCAATTCTCCATATTTTATTTTATGTTTTCATTGATACGTATATTAAATTTGTAATTTCAAGAAGGTGCACCTGGTAAACCCATCGAGTGCTGCTGGCCATCCCTGGCGACAAGGGCGTGAGAGGTATCACTTACGGTTTGCCTGTCTTGGGAACAACGTGCTGAAAGATCACAACCAGCAGGCTTTGCGTTTGACTTCTGGCCCGGTTTAAAACCGTTGTCTTATCAGCACGATGCACAAGTCAGCGTGTACAAAACGCCAATACCGCCGGTATGATTTGTCCTTATTTTATTGGAAAAAAGTAAGCCGAGGCGAAGCCGAGGAACTTTTTCATATTCAACTAACACAGCCAGGGCGATACCCTGCGCATCACATGCCCGCCAGTCCAGCCAGTCGTGAAGCAATGTCCGCGCTGGCAGCAAGCCTTGCCGCACTATCGGGCCAGTTGCCCTTGATGACCAGCCGATGGTCCGGGCGTACGCGAATGCGCCCGCCAGAAGTCTCGATATGCCGCAGCAGCGCATCCGCATCGGGCGGCGTGTTGTGACGAAACGACAGTACGATCCCCTTGGGGCCGGCATCAAGCTTGTCGATACCCGCCCGCCGGCACAATATCTTGATAGCGACGATCTTGAGCAGATTCTCCGTCTGGCGGGGCAACGCGCCAAAGCGATCAATCATCTCGGCAGCAAAGGCGTCGATGTCGCGCTGGCTCTCAAGAGTGCCCAGGCGGCGATAGAGCGACATGCGCAACTGCAAGTCCGCCACATAGTCGTCGGGGATAAGAACCGCCATGCCCATTGTGATCTGCGGTGACCAGCCATCCTCATCGAGTTTCTCCTCGCCGGTGCGGATTTTGGCGATCGCCTCCTCCAGCATGGCCCGATAGAGTTCATAACCCACCTCGCGAATATGTCCCGATTGCTCCTCGCCAAGCAGATTACCGGCGCCGCGAATGTCCAGATCGTGGCTGGCCAGTTGAAATCCGGCGCCCAGATGATCAAGGGATTGCAACACCTTCAGACGCCGCTCGGCCTGTTCAGTGAGCTTGCGCCCCCGCACGAAGGTAAAGAGGGCATAGGCGCGAACCCTGGCGCGCCCCACCCGGCCGCGCAACTGATAGAGTTGCGCCAGGCCGAACATATGGGCACGGTGAACAATCAGCGTATTGGCGCGCGGGATGTCCAGGCCCGACTCCACAATAGTCGTCGATAGTAAAACATCATAGCGCCCGTCGTAAAAGGCGGTCATAATGTCATCAAGAACGCGCCCGGGCATCTGGCCATGGGCAATGGCAAAGGATACTTCCGGCACCGTCTCCTTCAGAAAGCGGGCGATTTCGTCGAGATCGGCAATGCGCGGACAAACAAAAAACGACTGCCCGCCCCGATAGCGCTCACGCAGTAAAGCCTCGCGCACCGCCAGCGCATCAAAGGGCGAGATAAACGTGCGCACCGCCAGACGATCGACAGGGGGTGTCGCCATCAAAGACAGATCGCGTACCCCGTGCATGGCCAGTTGCAGGGTGCGCGGAATGGGCGTCGCCGACAGAGTAAGCACATGAACATCGGCCTTTAACTCCTTAAGCCGCTCCTTGTGCTGCACGCCAAAATGCTGTTCCTCATCGATAATCAGCAGTCCCAGATCGGCAAACCTGACCGATTTCGCCAACAGCGCATGGGTGCCGATAACGATGTCCACCGTCCCGTCGGCAATCCCCTCCCTGGCGCGCGCCAGCGCCTTGGCGCTCACCAGCCGCGATGCCTGTTCGATGCGCAGCGGAAGACCGCTGAAACGCTCCGTAAAGGTCGCTGTATGCTGCCGCGACAGCAAGGTCGTCGGCACCACCACCGCCACCTGCCGGCCCGCCATGGCGGTCACGAAGGCAGCGCGCAGGGCAACTTCGGTCTTGCCAAAACCCACATCCCCGCATACCAGTCGATCCATGGGCCGACCGCTGGCGATATCGCTTAGGACATCCTCAATGGCGTGTAACTGATCGGGGGTTTCGGCGTAGGCAAACCGGGCGGCAAATTCATCGTACAGCCCCTGCGGCGGGGTCAGTACACTGGCCGGCTTTAGTGCCCGCGCCGCCGCCGTCCTGATCAATTCGGCAGCAATCGCCTGGATACGCTCCCTGATCCTTGCCTTGCGCGCCTGCCAGGCCGCTCCCCCCAGACGATCCAGTTGCGCCTGCCCGTCGGCGCCGCCAAAGCGCGATAAAAGCTCGATATTCTCCACCGGCAGATAAAGCCGGTCCCCACCCCGATACTGTAACTCAAGGCAGTCATGGGGCGCGCCCACAACATCAATGGTGCGCAGACCGCAAAACCGGCCGATGCCGTGCTCGATATGAACGACCAGATCGTCAATATCGAGCACCGACAGATCGGCCAGAACATCGCGGCCTTTCGCCCGGCCCCGGCTCGGCCGCACCAGGCGATCGCCGAGAATGTCCTGCTCGGATATGACGATGTGATCATCAATCTCAAAGCCGCGCTCCAGGCCGCACACCGCAAGCGCCGTCCTGCCGGGCGCAACGGCACGCGCCCGGGCCCACGTATCGGCCATGACCAGACTGTCCAGGCCATGATCGGCAAGAACCTGCGCCAGACGATCCCGCGTGCCCGTACTCCAGCAGGCAACCAGAGTGCGCTTGTCTGTCCCATAGGCAGCGCGAATATGCGCAATCGCCGCCTCGAACACGTTTGCCCCCGATTGCCGTTCAGGGGTAAAATCGCGACCCGCCCGGGCCGCCGTATCCACCACATGCGCCGCAGAAGATGGTTGCGCAAACGGCGAAAGGTGAATGCGCGGATGTGTCGCCAGGGCGGCCTCGATCTGCGCCGGCTCGGCGTATTGGGTATCAATCGGTGCCGGATGGTAGGCACCGCCCTGCCGGGGAACGGCGCGCGATGCCGCCACATGGGCGTTCATCCGCATGCGCGACTTATAACTGGCGGTAATCTGTTCATGGCGCTCGATAATGGCATCGTGCGCCAACGCATCAAGAACAACCGGTGCGTCGTCCGGTATATAGTCGGTTATGAGGTCCAAATCGTCATAGAAGAACCCAAGCCAGTGCTCCATACCGGGCACACGCTGGCCTTCGCTGATGGGATGGTAAAACGGATCATCCTGCGATTGAACGCCAAACGCTGCCAGATAACATGCGCGAAAGCGCCGGATGGTCTCCTCGTTCAGGACAATTTCGCTCAAGGCGACGAGTTCGGCGGATTGCATCTCGCGCGTCGTACGTTGCGTCCGGGCATCGAAGCAGCGCACCGATTCCATCTCATCGCCAAAAAAATCGAGGCGCAGGGGCGCCTCAACCCCCGCCGGGTAAACATCGATTATCCCGCCGCGTACCGCATAGTCACCCGGCTCGCGTACAATGGACGTGCGCAGATACCCGTTACGCTCCAGCCAGCGCACCAGTTGCGTCACATCGACAACCGCGCCACGGGTTGCCCTGAAGGTGTAGTCGCCAATGCGCTGCGGCGGCACAATTCGCTGCGAAAGCGCATTGGCCGATGTGACAATGAGGGTCGGCTGTACCTCCTGCGCCGCAGGCTCCGCGGTCATTGCCGCAATGCGGGTAAGTGCCGCCATGCGATCGGCGACCACCGGCGTGCTCGGCGAGACCCGGTCATAAGGCAGACAGTCCCAGGCGGGAAAGGTGATGATACGCACATCGGGGGCAAAGAATGCCATCATGCGCGCCATGGTATTCAGGCGCTGGCCATCGCGCACCACGAACAGTACCGGTCGATCATCACGCGCCGCCAGTCTGGTCAGATCGGCAACGACAATCGGCTCGACGCCATCGACCACATGATCAATCGCCGTCTCGCCGGTCAGGGCGTGCTGCAACTGATCGGCGAAGCGCTTGGAGCCCGGCGTTTGCGGGCGTGCAGGAACGGATTTATTCATGGCGGCGATTGGCTCGTTTAAGGGGCCTGACGATTGGCTTTTGTGTTAAAGGCGCGGATTTTTTCAACAAGCGGCGCGGCGTGCGTGTTCGGGACGGGCACCGTTGCCGCGATCCAGTCGTAAAGATCGCGATCAGGCACATCGAGTAGCGCCTCGAAGGCGTCCAGATCGGCCTCTGAAAGCGTATCAAGACGGGCGTGCGCAAAGCGGCCAAGCAGCACGTCCATTTCCTTGATTCCCCGATGACAGGCGCGAAACAGCAGCCGTTTGCGCCGCTTGGCATGAGTCTTTGGCGTATCGGTCATGGCGATCTCTGTCCGGCAAAGCGCCCGAAATTCCACGACAGAATGCACCGGTGCGGGAGTTGCCCACCACCTGTGTATTCAGGGTTTTCATTTGTTCGCCCCGCTTATATGCTCTAAATTGCCTCATGGCCATTTTTTCCATACGTTCATCAACAGTTTCGCGGCCAGCCGGCACGGTTCCCGGTCCCGGGTGAGGCCTTCCAGCAGGTTGTGTCCAGGAAGGGTAAAGAGGAGCAACCCTGAAGGTGCACCTCTTGCGGCCATGATCGTAGCAAGGCCATAGCGGGTCATCCATCAGCACCCGACGGGTTTTGCAAGAACAATCTGTTGAAGTTACACACCTGGCCCCTATGCGCCCGTCTCGCCTTAATCCGTATTTTCGCTCCCTGGCAAGCTTAAAGGGCGTCGGCCCGAAACTCGACAAACTGTTCGCCAAACTGCTTGCCACAGACGAAGGCCGCGCCGCGCAGGTGATCGACCTGCTGCTTCACCGGCCAGGTGGTGTGATTGACCGGCGTCATCGACCATCGATCATGCAGGCGAAACGCGATACGATTGTCACCCTGAAGGTGACGGTCGGCGGCCATCGACCGCCGCCGCGCGGGGTGGCGCGCACACCCTATCGCGTTGATGTATTCGATGAATCCGGCGCCATGGCGCTGGTGTTCTTCAATGCCGACCGCAAATGGCTCGAAGCGGTGCTGCCCATCGGTAGCGAGCGCTATGTCAGCGGCCGTATGGACGCCTATCACGGAATGCCGCAAATGCCGCATCCTGATTATATTGTCGACGAAGCCGGACTTGCCAATCTTCCCGCCCTGGAGCCGACCTATCCGCTGACCGCCGGTCTGAGTCGCAGGGTTGTGCAACGCACCATCGGCAGCGCCCTTGCGGCGATAGAATCGCTGGATGAATGGCAGGACGCGGCCTGGCTCAAGCAGCGGGCGTGGCCGGGATTTCAAGCCTGTCTGGAGAAAATTCATCGACCGCAGAGCCCGGCCGATGTGGCGTTGGACGCGCCGGCCATCATGCGGGTCGCCTATGACGAGCTCCTGGCTTCGCAACTGGCCCTGGGTCTGATGCGCGCGCGTATGAAGCGTGTCACCGGCCGCGCCCTTTGCACCGACGGCCATTTGCGCGACACGATCGTCACCGCGCTGCCCTATGCGCTGACGCAGGCGCAACGTCAGGCGATCGATGAAATCGTATCGGATCTGGGCAAGGCCGAGCGTATGCTGCGGCTGCTTCAGGGCGATGTGGGATCGGGCAAGACGATTGTCGCGCTATTGACGATGGCGACGGCCATCGAGGCGGGTCGGCAGGCGGCGTTGATGGCGCCGACGGACTTGCTAGCGCGGCAACATTTGCGCGCCATCGCGCCGTTGTGCGACACCGCCGGTATTACCTGCGCGGTGCTGACAGCCCGCGAGACGGGCCAGACGCGCGCGCGGATTCTGGATGACCTTGCCGCGGGGAAGATCGATATTCTGATCGGCACCCACGCATTGTTTCAGGCAGGCGTTACGTTCAGGGACCTGGCGGTGGCGGTAATCGATGAGCAGCATCGCTTTGGGGTCAACCAGCGCCTGGCACTGTCGGCCAAGGGCATGGCTCCGGATCTGCTTGTCATGACGGCAACGCCCATTCCGCGCTCGCTGGTATTGAGTTACTTTGGCGACATGGATGTCTCGCAATTGACCGAAAAACCGCCCGGGCGGCAACCCATCGAGACACGCATCGTATCTGCGGAGCGATTGCCGGACGTGATTGAGCGGGTTCGTGGCGCCATCGATAAGGGCGCCCAGGCTTATTGGGTCTGCCCTCTTGTTGAGGATTCCGAGGAGTTGCCCCTGGTATCCGCCGAGGCGCGCCATGCAGTTTTGAAAAAGGCCCTTGGCGCGCCGCGCGTAGGCCTGTTGCACGGGCGTATGCCGGCGGCAAGAAAGGACGCCGCCATGGGTGCGTTCATTAACGCTGAGACAGCGCTTGTGGTTGCTACGACGGTGATTGAGGTGGGTGTCGATGTCCCCGCTGCCACAATTATGATAATTGAACACGCGGAGCGGTTCGGTCTGGCGCAACTGCACCAGTTGCGTGGCCGTGTGGGGCGCGGTGACAAGCCCTCGACATGTTTATTGATCTACTCGCCCCCCTTGAGTGAGACGGCGCGTGCGCGCCTGGCTATTATGCGCGAGAGCGAGGACGGTTTTCGCATTGCCCAGGAAGATTTGCGCCTGCGCGGCGAGGGTGAGGTTCTGGGTACGCGGCAGAGCGGCGCGCCGGGCTTTCGCATCGCCGATCTTTCACACCATGAAGCGTTATTGGAGGCGGCGCGGCGCGATGCCAGATATATTATCGAAACCGATCCCGGTCTGCGCTCGGCACGCGGTGAAGCGCTGCGGCAGTTACTGTATCTGTTTCGCCTTGATGATGCGGTGAAATTGCTGAAAGCCGGCTGATGTCGCTGGTATAATACCAAGGGCACTTGACAATGACCATACGCTGGGGTTCATACGCTGGCGTGAAAGAGGTGTGTTATCAAAGCGGTACACCAGTTGGCGTGTACATAAAGCCAATACCGCTGGTATCAGTTATCCTTTATGCCGAACCCGCGTTAAACCTGACTTCAACTTTTGGAATGAAATTCATCCGGTCAATCGGCCTATGGGAACAGGCGGGAGCAGGTGGGATATGTCGGAAACGACAGACAACACAGCAAATGAACCCGGGCTCTTTTCGAGGGGCCGTCGCGCCCGTCTTGCCCTCTTGTGCTTTTCAGTCTGGTTGCACGCCGCAAGCAGCTTGCTGGCAGCGACGACACTGCCGAGTGCTGTCAGAGAGTTCGGTGGCGGTCATCTGATCGGATGGGCATTTGCACTTTATCTGCTTGGCTCAATTGTTGCCGGTTCATCAACCGGAACGTTAATGCGCTTCACCGGATTGCGATTGGGTCTGAGTTCGGCCGCGCTGCTCTATTTGGCTGGAAGCCTTGTCTGTGCTGCGGCACCGGACATGAACGTCGTATTGACAGGTAGACTCGTACAGGGTGTCGGAGGCGGCTATCTGGTGGCACTGGCCTATGTTGCCATTCGCCAATGGTTTGAACCGGAAGTATTGCCAAAGGTCGTGGCATTGACTTCGGCAATCTGGAGTATGTCAGCTTTTGCCGGCCCTTTAGTGGGTGGTACATTCGCTACCTTTGGAAACTGGCGAATGGCCTTTGTCGCTGCTGCCTTTCAGGCTGCAATTTTCATAGTGCTGGCACTGATGACAGCACCAAAACTGGCGCAACAAGAAAACGAGGAAGCGACTAAAGTTCCCTTCGTGAGGTTAGGCCTTATCTGCCTTTCCGTGCTGTCGGTTGCATTTGCTGGCGCAGAAATACACTTAATTCGATCCACTCTTTTCTGTGTTCTTGGCGTCACACTGATGATGGTCGTACTCAGACTGGACGGTACTCAAGATCAATCCCGTCTCTTTCCAAGCAGACCATTAAATATCTCAAATCGAGTTGGTGCTGGTTTGTTGCTGATTTTATCCGCTTCCATAGCGTCCATGTCGTTTACGGTTTACGGGCCGATCATACTGGAAACAATTCATAGGGTATCTCCGCTGGCGGCAGGATATATGATCGCCTTTGAATCAATATGCTGGGGTGGGGCAGCGGTGATTGTGGCACGCTTCAAGTCACCCAACGAACCGCTGCTCATTCAGATTGGAACCGCGCTTCTTGTCATCGGGCTGGCGGGTTTCGCGTTGGTTATGGGCAGCGGACCCATCTGGTTGGTCCTGATATTGGCAGGAATACAGGGGGTCGGCTTTGGCGTAATGTGGGCCTTTGTGGTTAAGCGAATTAGCGAAAACGCTATCGAGAAAGAGGCCAACGAAACATTTTCCGCAATCCCCACAATGCAACAAATCGGACTTGCCTTTGGTGCGGCGGCGGCGGGCATCGTAGCCAACTCTTTCGGGTTTGGCGAAGACGTGACGGCCGAGGCTGCACAAGCTGCCGCCTTTTGGATATTTATTGCGTTCGTCCCATTCGCAATGGTTGCCTGTGTGGCTGGTTGGCGTTTAGTCAAATAAAAAGGATAAACAATTTCAATTGGTCGTTTTGAACTGTACACTTAAACCAAGCCATATGACATAAATAAAATTTGGGAAATCAAATATATTATACCAAGGGACTTTGCGTGTGACTCCTAACGCAGATTAAAACCGTTGTCTTATCAGCACGATACACAAGTCAGCGTGTACAAAACGCCAATACCGCTGGTATTATCCATGAAAATATCTTTATTGAAAAAAACTGTGAACGAGGAAAATTTTTTGGAACACTTATATTTAAAATGTCAAACTGTGCGATTCATATCAGTGAAAATACTTTAAACTATCCAACAAATGACCAAATCGGGCGTATTTTATTCTCTGCCAATTGGCGCAAACCTCCGTTTGGAAGGCGAAACAGTAATTCAGATGCCGGCGCTACTTGTGTCGGTACAAGTCGGCGATGCTGAACTGTAAACGGCTGATACGGGCCTCCACGCGCCGGCGCGCCGCTGTGCGCGTCGCCGCGGACTGCCTGTCGCAATAACCATCGAGCCTGGCATCGTTCAGACCGGCGCGATGCGCCAACAGATGCCACATACAGGCGCGTATCGGATCGCGTTTTACCGTCTCGCCAAAGGCAAGAATGCGCGCTAATCTGTTTTGCGCCACGACGCTTCCCCGTTTTGCGGCGTGGGCAAACCACTGTACCGCGATGGCTTCGTTTTTGGCCACGCCACGGCCATTAAATACCTTTATGGCGTATTCGAGCTGCGCATCAATATGACCGGCGCGGGCCGCCTCACCCATCAGGCGGGCGCTGCGTTTTTCGTCCTTTTGTACGCCAATTCCCTCACCCAGAAAGCGCGCCATGGCGTACAGGGCATCGCGCTGCCCCAGATCGGCCGCCTGGCGAAAAAATGCCATCGCCAACGGCGTATTTTTCCGCGGCCCGTCACCGCTATACAGAACGGCCGCGTCGTAGAGCGCGTCCGGATGCCCGCCCGCCGCCGCCTTTTCGATGAGTTCCGCCGCCCTTGCCGCATCGGGCGCGACGCCTTCTCCCGCCAGATAAAGCCTTGCCAGCGCATATTGCCCGTTGGCGCTGCCCGCCGCAGCCGCCCGATCATACCACATGGCCGCCTGCTTCAGATCCGGCGCCACCCCGTGGCCGTGATGATAAAGCTCGCCCAGCAGCGTCATTGCCTCGCGATCACCCTGGTCGGCCTGTGTCCGCGCAATCTCCAGAGCACGTCCATAATCGCGGCGCTGATAAGCCCCATAGGCCGGATCGGGGTGGCGTTCCGACGCTTTCAGCGCCATCGGCACGACCGGCACCACCGGCATTGTTATGGCCATTGCCAGCGCCATCACGCATAGAGTTACAGGCCGCGTTCGCCTGCAGGACAAAGCACATCGGTTCATCATAAGGGCTCCGATGGTCTCGCCACAATATTGTCAGGATAACTGTCGGGATAGTCCGGCGCCATTATCCAGGCGCCATCGTGGGCGATAAACTCGACCGGCGTTTGTAACGCCTCGGCCAGCGCCGCCGCACGCGATCCGCACATCAGAACGGCCGGTATCTCAAACAGGGCCGCCCACCACTGCGCCAGGGACAATGCCTTTGGGTGGACGTCGCCACGGACGTGATCCAGCCTGCCGAAAAACACATAATCCGCCCCCCAGTCGCCCGCCTGCATGGCGTCGTGGCGGGAGTTCAAGGCGCCGGCGCCGACAATATGATCGGCGCCAAGCATCTGCCGCGCCCGATGCACGGCGTTGTTCTTCCTGTCTTCGCCGCTCGTGGACGGAGCGCTCATGGTCAGGTGCACACCATCGGCGGAAAGATCTTTGGCGAGCGCTATATCGTCGGCTATCAAAACGGCCGTGCCGCCCGCCTGGATCGAACCTATCCGCTCTTTTAGTACGGTTGCGTATGCGGGATCGGAACGGGGCATGTCATGAAGAATTACCGCTGCCACAGCGCACTCCGCAAAGGCCTGGCGCCAGGCCGGATCGAAGAGGATTCCATCCATTCCGGCGCGTACAACCAGACACAGGGCAGGGCTATTTTCATTACGCATAGCAACAGCTTACCGGCTCTATTCGAATACGCGCCCGAACAGGGTCTGTACGTGCCGCACGTGATAGGTATCATCCTGCAATGCCGCCAGGGCTTTCGCATCAAGATGGGCCGTAACTTCCCCGTCACCGCGCAGGGCGGAAAAGAAATCACCCCCCTCCTGCCACACCTTCATGGCATTTCTCTGAACAAGCTCATAGGCTTTCTCGCGCGATACACCCGCCTGGGTGAGCGCCAGCAGGACGCGCTGCGAATTGTGCAGACCGCCGAGCCTCGCCAGATTTTCCGCCATGCGATCAGGATATACCTGCAAGCCGTCAATAACCCCGGCCAGCCGCGCCAGAGCAAAATCAAGGGTGATCGTCGCGTCCGGACCAATCATGCGTTCCACGGAAGAATGAGAAATGTCGCGTTCGTGCCAGAGCGCCACATTCTCCAAAGCCGGCAGCGCATAGGCGCGCACCATACGCGCCAGACCGGTAAGATTCTCGCTCAGCACCGGATTGCGCTTGTGGGGCATGGCCGATGAGCCTTTTTGCTGCGGCGCAAAATATTCTTCCACCTCCAGCACCTCGGTGCGCTGCAAATGCCGGATTTCCACCGCCAGCCGCTCAATGGAGCCGGCGATTACGGCAAGAGTGGCAAAGAACATCGCATGACGATCGCGCGGAATGATCTGGGTGGAAATCGGCTCGACACACAGGCCCATCCGCCTGGCCACATGGGCCTCGATGGCCGGATCAATATTGGCGAACGTGCCCACCGCCCCCGAAATCGCGCACCGGGCTATCTCGCGCCGCGCCCCCAAAAGACGCTCGCGGGCGCGGGAAAATTCGGCATAGGCCTGTGCCATCTTCAGCCCAAAAGTAGTCGGCTCGGCGTGGATACCATGGCTGCGGCCAATACACAGTGTATCCCTATGCGCCCAGGCTTGCCGCTTACATGCTGCAAGCAGCGTATCGAGCCCTTCGACCAGCAGATCACTGGCGCGCGTGAGCTGGATGCTGAAACACGTATCAAGCACGTCCGAAGACGTCATTCCCTGGTGCACAAACCGCGCTTGCGGGCCAACGATCTCGGCGAGATGAGTCAAAAAAGCGATCACATCGTGTTTGGTCTGGCGCTCGATGGCTTCGATACGCGCTATATCGAAAGTGGCGTCTTTGGCGCGCTCCCGGATGGCGGCGGCGGCTTCCCTGGGGATGATGCCGGCGGCGGCCATGGCATCGGCGGCGTGGGCTTCGATTTCAAACCAGATGCGAAACCTGCTCTCATCCGACCAGATCGCCACCATGGCATCGCGCGCGTAACGAGGGATCATCGGTGTGTTTTCCTGCCGATACCGGCGGTAGGTGTGTTACATCCACGCTGACGATACGGACGATCGGCATGGTCCGGTCAATTTCAAAAAGAGCCATCCATCAACGTACACGGCAAGCAAGAATGCTTGGCCGCTTGCGTGGATAACGCTTTGGCTGTGTAATTTCAATAGCTTGCTCACGAAAAATCGATCGGGTGCGCCGGGCCGCCCCAGGGACTGATTTGTCCTTACTTTACCGGGAAAATTAGACCGAGGCGAAGCCGAGGGACTTTTCACATTCAACTGGTTCGGGCCAACGCGCTATTGTGACCACTGATCGCCAAAGCGATTGGAGCGGGGAAAACCCTGGGGCGCTATACGCCCCGCGTGCGCCCGTTCGCCGAACCAGTCGCGCAGTTCCGCCTGATCGCGCGTGTGGGTCCGGCCTGAAGGATCGCGCCAGGTAAGGCCCTGTTTACGATTGAACACCTTGACATCCGCCAGCCCCCCGTCCTTGTAGCGCTGCAGGCGCACCCCCTTGCCACGGCCCATCTGGGGCAACTGGCTGCGTGGAAACAAAAGTACCTTGCGATTCTCGCCAATCACCGCAATGGTGTCGCCAATCGCGGGGACGATGGTCTTTGCCTCATCGGGGGCCTTGACGTTGAGAATCTGCTTGCCCTTTTTCGTTGTCGCGACAATATCCTCTTCGGCGACGACAAAACCGTTACCCATGTGAGAGGCCACGAGCAATGTGCGTTGCGCATTGTGCACAAAAAGGGTCAGTAGTTCCTCCCCGTCCAGATCAAGCATCAGCGAGACCGGCTCGCCATGACCGCGACCGCCGGGCAAACGGTCGGCGCTCAACATATAGACCTTGCCACCGGTGGAGAAGGTCAGCAGCTTGTCGGTGGTCATGGCGTTTACGGCGCACAACAGCTGATCGCCGGCCTTGAACGACAGATTGGCCAGGTCTGTCTGATGGCCCTTAAGGGCGCGAATCCAGCCCTTTTGCGACAATATTACGGTGATCGGCTCCTTTTCGATCATCGCCTGTTCGATGTCCTGCCAGTCGTGGGAAGGGGCCTGCGCAAAGCCGGTACGGCGAGCGCCTGCCACATAGGCACTGCCAAATGTTTTCCTGACATCGCGGATCTGGGCGGCAATGGCCTCCCATTGGGCTTTTTCCGATTTCAGCAATTTGTTCAAATCGCGCCGTTCGGCTTTCAGGGCCTTGTGTTCGCGCCGGATCGCCACTTCCTCAAGCTTGCGCAAGGCCCGCAAGCGCATATCCAGTATCGCTTCGGCCTGGGGGGCGCTTAATGCAAAGCGCTCCATCAGTGTTTGTCCGGGCGCGTCCTCCTCGCGAATGATGGCAATAACGGCATCCAGGTTGAGATAGGCGACCAGATAGCCCTCCAGCACGGTCAGACGGCGGTCGATCTGTTGCAGGCGATAGCCGGTTCGCCGCACCAGAACGCTCTGGCGATGCTCAAGCCACTGCCACAAGGCCTCGCGCAGGGACAAGACGCCCGGCACCCGTCCTTTGGAAAGAACATTCATATTCAGCGCGATGCGCTGCTCCAGTTCGGTGACTTTAAAGAGCGATTCCATCAATAGCGCCGGATCGACGGTGCGTGACTTGGGCACCAGCACGAGACGGATGTCTTCGGCGGATTCGTCGCGAATATCGTCAAGAAGCGGCAGCTTTCGCGCGTGCATCAAATCGGCGATTCGTTCAATCAAACGCGACTTTTGCACCTGATAGGGTATTTCGCTGACAACGATCTGATACTGGCCGCGATCCAGTCCCTCGCGCCGCCAGCGCGCGCGTACACGAAAAGCCCCTTTCCCGGTTGTGTAGGCGGCGACAATTGTCTCCCGATCCTCAATAATCACGCCGCCGGTAGGAAAGTCAGGCCCCTTTACATAATCAACCAGCTTGCCGATCGTCGCCTTTGGCGCCTTGATCAGATGCAGCGCCGCATCGCACAATTCGGCCGCGTTGTGAGGCGGAATGCTCGTTGCCATCCCAACAGCGATACCACTCGCTCCATTTGCCAGCAAATGGGGAAAATTCGCCGGCAGAACCACCGGCTCGGAATCCTCGTCATCATAGGTGGTGCGAAAATCGACGGCGTTCTCCGCCAGACCCTCAAGAAGGTACTGCGCCACAGGTGTCAGGCGCGCTTCGGTATAACGCATCGCGGCGGCGTTATCGCCATCGATATTGCCAAAATTGCCCTGCCCGTCGACTAAAGGATAGCGCTGGGAAAAATCCTGCGCCAGACGGACCAGGGCATCATACACCGACTGATCGCCGTGCGGGTGATACTTGCCGATAACATCGCCAACAACCCGGGCGCATTTTTTAAAACCCTTGCTCGGATCGAGCTTTAGTTGCTGCATGGCGTATAACAGGCGCCGATGCACCGGCTTCAGGCCATCGCGCACGTCGGGAAGCGCCCGGTGCATAATCGTCGAGAGCGCATAATTGAGATAACGTTCCTCCAGCGCTTCTCGCAACAGGACCGGCGTAATCGTCTCGTTTTTCATTACATCCTCAGTTGGCGTGGTGATTGATCGCCCGGGCCGGGTGCTTTTGTGGCCATGCGAATCATTAAAAGAGCGTGGGGCGGAAATTTTAACAAATGGTTCTATTATCCGCCGGCAACGTTCCCCGAAACGTTCCGGCAGGGCGGATCCTGCCGATAGCCGACAGGCGCTATACGCCGGCGCGCAGGCGGCAAAGACAGCCCGCGCGCTCCATAGAGATGGCGTGTTAGAAAATATCCCGTCAGCTTCAAGCCATCGGCGAGTGTGTCGGGGGTATAATCGGAGTTGCGATCGCGCACAAATCCCGGCAACGGCAGCAACCTTGCGTGATACGGCGCCCCTGCCTGTCGCGATACAGCGCGCCCCGAACGGGGCGAGACATAGACCAGATCATGGCATGCGCCACTCGCCGCACAGGCGCTCAAATCAAGCCCGAAGCCAAGCTCGCGCAGCAACTCGATCTCAAAGCGCACAAGAAGCGCCGCCACTTCCGAACTCTCCATATGTTCAAGAAGAACCCGGCTGGCATCAAAGAGCTGCGTATGCGATTGCCGCTCGGCAAGCAGGCGCAGGTGCGCTGCCATCGTCTCAAATACCGCAAGCGCCATGCGGCTTTCCATCAGGCGCGCGGCGTGCGCGCGCGCAAGATCGATGGCAAACGTTCCCAGATGTTCAGAGAGCCGGGCGCGCCAGATAGCCTGCACTTCGTTACCGGCTTGCAGCATGGCATGATATTTTCGCCCCCGGCCGCCGCGCACCAGCCCTAAGTGGCGGCCGTGATGGCGGGTCATCAACTCCAGAATCACACCGCCTTCGCCATGGCGACGCGATGCCAGAATAAGCCCTCTGTCGCGCCATTCCATGTCCTATTGCTCCGGAAAATCCAGCCCCAACGCCGTATAGCGGCGCGGATCACCTTGCCATTTTTCGCGTACCTTCACATGCAGGAACAAATGAACCGGGCAATCAAACATCTCCTGCATGGCATGGCGCGCGGCCATGGAAACAGCCTTGATGGTCGCGCCTTTGCGCCCCAGGGCGATCTGCTTATGGCGTTGTGTGCTGACTGCAACGATCTGCTCAATGTACAGGGTCTTGTTGCGACTGCGCTCCCAGCGCGTGGTCTCGATGGCGATTGTATACGGCAGTTCATCGTGCAGACGCAAGAACACCTGTTCGCGGGTGATCTCGGCGGCCAGCAAGCGCGCCGGCATATCGACGGTCTGGTGCCGATCGTAAAGCCACGGTCCGGCCGGCACCACATCACCCGCCCAATCCAGGAAGCGATCAAGTCCATCACCATTCAGGGCGCAAATCATGAATGTGTGGGAAAAAGTAAACGCCGCGTTGGCGCGCCGGGCCAGGCTCAATAACCGATGGCGCGGTACGGTATCGATCTTGTTGATCACCAGGGTGCAATGGCGCGCAGACCCGAGATGGGCAACGATGGCCGCCTCGCGCGCGCCAAATCCGGCACGCGCATCGATCAGCACCGCCACCGCATCGGCGTCATGCACGCCTCCCCAGGCGGCTGTCACCATGGCTTTTTCCAGCTTGCGCCTGGGAGAGAATATGCCCGGCGTGTCGACAAAGACGATCTGCGCCGAACCGCGCAGTACAATGCCGCGGACAAGGCAGCGGGTTGTCTGCACCTTGTGGGTGACAATGGAAACTTTCGAACCCACACAGGCGTTGACGAGGGTTGATTTTCCCACATTGGGTGCGCCCGCCAATGCGATATAGCCGCAGCGGCTATCGCCTGGCGGGGCGATGTCGTGCGACATTCTATTCGTCGTGCTGCTTCTCATCGGCATAACCGGTCTCGCCGCCGGACCAGACCCCTTCGCGGACAAGAATGGCGGCGGCGGCGGTTTGTTCGGCGTCGCGTTTGGAACCGCCTGAGCCGATTCCCTCGCGCAAACCGGCAAGCGAGGCGACAATGGTGAATTGCGGCGCGTGATCCGGCCCGGCGCGTTCCTTCACCTGATAATGGGGTGGCGCCAGACCATTACTCTGCGCCCATTCCTGCAGCGCGGTTTTGGCATCGCGCAATTGGCCTGTATCGACGATACGGTTACGCCAATTGCGTTCGATAAAGATGCGCGCCGGCGTCAGACCGCCATCGCGATAAATCGCCCCGATGATCGATTCGCAAACATCGCCAAGCAGCGCGCAGCGCGCCCGTTTCGATGCCAGCACCTGGGTGCTGCCAAGCTCGATATATGTCAAGATGCCCAGTTCCCTGGCGACGAGCGTACAGGTTTCCTTGCGTACCAGAAGATTAAGACGGCGCGAGAGTTCCCCCTCGTCCGCCTTGGGAAAGGAAAAACTGAGCATCTCGGCAATGACCAGGCCGAGAACCCGGTCACCTAAAAACTCAAGACGCTGGAAATTGCCGTTCTCCGCCGCGGCGGCGGAACTGGCATGGGTCAGCGCCCGTCGCAACCAGTGTTTCGAGGTAAAACTGTAATCCAGAATCGCCTCCACCCGCTGCAGGGTTTTGTCATCGGGAACAGTCATCACAACCCCTGAAAAATACGCGACCAGCGTACTTCGCCGGGCCATTTCCATAGCTGCCAGGGATGATTGCCCTCGGTGATAGAAAAGAATACCACCTCCGCTCGCCCGACAAAGTTCTCCAGCGGCACATTACGCAGATGTGCCGGTTCAAAGCGACTGTCCACTGATTTGTCGCGATTGTCACCCATCATGAAGTAGTGTCCCGCAGGAACGACAAATTCACGCGATGTATGCGCACTGCCCTGAGCATTGTAGGTAACCACATACTGCACCCCGGAATCCGACAAGGTTTCGCGAAACCGCTCAACCTGACGCGGCACCCATCTTCTGTTCTGCGCGTAATATTCGCGCACATGCTCGGTACCCAGAGACTCGCGCTTTTGCGCTTCACCATTGATATACAATACCCCGTCGCGCAACTGTATGGTATCCCCTGGCAGGCCGATAACCCGTTTGATATAATCCTCGTTGACCTGCCAGGGTGGACGAAAGACGGCGATATCGCCGCGTTGCGGCTCGCCGGCCCAGATACGGCCGGAAAACAGATCGGGCGCAAACGGAATAGAGTATTTGCTGAACCCGTAGCTGAATTTGGAGACAAATACATAATCTCCGATCTGTAACGTGCGCAACATCGAACCGGAAGGAATATTAAACGGCTGGTATAAAAATGTGCGTATCAGCAGCGCGATCGCAATCGCCTGTAATATAACGACAAAGGCCTCGGAGAAGGCGCCGCGCCGCTTCTGCGCCGGTAGATTCTGATTCTGTGTGGATTTCATCAAATTCTCCGGTTCGCATATCGCGCCCGCATCGTAGCGCTCTAGAGCGCTTGGAGCGTGTCTTGTCCTAATAGAACCAATTCTGTTTCTATTAGGACATGACACGCTCCAGGCCGTCGAAATCAGGCAAAATTACCCAGCACAGGCTATAACCGCTCGTGGCTGCCATGGCAATCTCCCACACAACAAAATCTTGCTATGGGTGATCAGCAGCGTCTCGCGCACGGGTTGAGATAACGACAAGCGCAATGGCATACGGATACTCGTCGCTCAAGGAAACCTCTATATGGGCTTCATGGCCCGGCGGCACAAGGGCATCGAGCCTGCATCGTGCCGCCCCTGAAACGATCATCATCGGCTTGCCGGTCGGTCGATTGACGGTTTCCAGATCGCGCCACGCGACACCACGGCGAAAGCCCGTGCCCAGGGCCTTGGCGCAGGCTTCCTTGGCGGCAAAGCGCTTGGCGTAGGCGGCCCCCCGCGCATGGCGACCTTCGCATCTGGCGCGCTCGGCAGCGGTAAAAATACGATGAACGAAGCGGGTCGGAAACCGGGCCAGGGTTTTTTCAATGCGTCGAATATCGACGATATCATTGCCAATGCCAACAATCATGCTACACGTTGTACCCTGGTTGTGTAATACGAGGGGCTTTGCGTTTGACTCCTGGCCCTGTTGCCCGGTCTGGAGCGTGTCAGTTAAAAACTGAAAGGCTCTAGCGCATCGCCTGATCGCTCTCACGGGCCGGCGGCGCCAGGGCACGCCGCGCCAGGCGCCCGCGCCGCGCCCGCTGGTACCGGCTAACCCCATAGCGTACAAGCAGATAGATTACAACAGCTACGGGAAAGCCCGTCGGAATGGCGCCGATCGCCATGGGTTTGACAATGCTGGGCCACAGACTCACCCACGATTCAACGGCCAGTTGGTGCTTAAAGCCATCGATCGTAAACGGCTGTACCGGCAGGCCCAGCAGACGCGTTCCCACATTGAACGTCAGCGCCCAGATAAAGGGGAACGATAACGGATTGCCGATCGATGTTCCCAGGGCGGAAGCCAGCAGATTGCCGCCCAGGGCCAGGGCGATGACAAAACTGATAAGAAAATGAAGGCCGACAAACGGTGTGAACGACACCCAGGCGCCGATAGCGCACCCCAGGGCGATATTATGGGGCGTACCGGTTATCCGAATCAGGCGCTTGAAAAAGTATTTGCCCGAACGCATCCAGCTGCGTCGCGGCCATGCCAATACACGCAGCCTTTCCGGCCATCGCGGTTCTTTTCGGCGACTGAACAGCATAAGTTATACTTGCGGTGTTTCCTTTAGAGATTTTAACGCCGATCCGCCGGTCATTGGATACGTGCCTTTGGTATCGCTATTCCAAATCAATCAAACGCCCGTTCTACCGAACTGATGATCGATAACCCGTTCAAATCGGCGACAATACGATTGAGGTGTTGCAGATCCTTTATCATGAAATCAACTGTCAACTCCTTAAAATCCTGCAATGGGCCGCTGATTTGAATATTCGTAATGTCACCGCCATGATCGAACATCACCTGGGTGATCTGCATCAGCGCGCCAGGCTCATTGCGCGCCGCAATGACGATCCGCGCCGGAAACAGTCCATCGAAATCCACCGAATAGTCCCAGCGAACGTCCAGCCAGCGATCCGGCTCGTCCTCAAAATCCTGCAAGGCGCTCGCCTGGATGGGATAGATCCGCACACCTTTTCCCGGCGTGATAATACCGACAATCCGATCCCCCGGCACAGCCCCCCCGGCGGCAAAACCGATCGGCAATGCACGTCCCACACCCTTGATGGGAATAGCTGAATTCGCACCATTCGCGGCCGCCCGATCGCCTTGTTGCGCCGCACCAGCTTTACGGTCAGTGCGCGCCGCGCGTCTGGCCCGGGTGGGGAAAATCGCCCGCATCACCGTTTCCACCGATATATCGCCAAGTCCTACCGCAGCCAGCAGATCGGGCACCGAGCCATAATCCGTCTTGGCGAGCGCGCGCGCCACAAGATCCTCCCCATAGCTGCGGCGCGAACGGCGAAACGCCGCCTCCAGCATCTCCAGGCCCAGCGCCCTCGATTGTGCCGCCACCGCCTGGCGCGTTGCCCGCCGGATGGCTGCCCGCGCCTTTCCCGTCACCGCGATTTTCGTCCATACAGGCGGCGGCGTATGGCCCGCACTGGTAATGATCTCCACCTCATCACCGTTCTTTAAGGTGCTCAGCAAGGGCCTGATCTGCCCGTTGATCTTGCAGCCGCTGCAACTGTTGCCGATCTCGGTGTGAACGGCATAGGCGAAATCTATGGGAGTTGCACCGGAGGGCAGTGATATCAGCCGGCCTCGCGGCGTAAAGCAAAAAACCTGGTCCTGAAACAACTCCAGCTTGGTATGTTCAAGAAATTCCTCCGGGCTGTCGCCCTCGGCCAGTAACGCGATTGTCTGCTGAAGCCATGCATAGGCGCGGCTGTCTTTGTGGACCGCCTTGAAATACTTGCGCGAGGGCACCGCGCCATTACCTGTCTTGCCGGCCATTGCGCTGCGAACATGCGGCTCCACCTGGGTCAGATCGAGGGCCTCGTAGTCCTTGTAGACAACATGTGCCGCCACACCGTGTTCGGCAACCCGGTGCATGTCCTGCGTGCGGATCTGTAACTCCACCCGCTGGCTGTGGGGTCCAATAACCGTGGTATGAATGGAGCGGTAGTCGTTTTGCTTGGGCAGCGATATATAATCCTTAAAGCGCATCGGCACCATTGCCCAGCGAAGATGAATAACCCCCAGGGCACGATAACAGTCCTGAACCGAGTCAACGATCACGCGAAAGGCGAAAATATCTGATAACTGCTCAAACCCAAGGGACATGCGGTTCATTTTGGCGAAAATCGAATAGGGGCGCTTTTGCCGCCCCGACACCCGGGCGTCGATATCGTTTTCGGCCAGAATCCGCACCAAAGCCTGGCGGACTTCGTTGGCCAGATCGATATTCTTGCTGTTCAGTCGGTCGAGGCGCTCGGTGATGGCGGCGTGATGATCCGGTTGCAGGGCCTGAAAACTCAAGTCTTCCAACTCTTCACGAATGTCCTGCATGCCCATACGCGCCGCAAGGGGTGCGTAGATATCCATCGTTTCTTCCGCGATACGGCGGCGTTTGTCTTCGCGCACATGGCCAAGGGTGCGCATATTATGCAGCCGGTCGGCGAGTTTTACGAGCAGAACCCGCACGTCATCGGCAACCGCCAAAAGCAATTTACGTAAATTACCCGCCTGCTGCGCCTGCTTGGACGTAAAGTCCAGTTTGTTGACCTTCGTCAGTCCATCGACCAGTTTGCCGATCTCGTGGCCGAACAAGGCGTCGATTTCGGCGCGAGTGGTCTGTGTGTCCTCAATCGTGTCATGCAGCAAGGCCACCGCGATGGTGGCGTCGTCGAGCTTTAGCGCGGTCAGGATGGCGGCTACTTCAAGGGGGTGGGAAAAGTAGGGATCGCCCGATGCGCGCGTCTGATGTCCATGGGCGCGCATGGCGTAAACGTAGGCTTTGTTGAGAAGCGCCTCATCGGCGTCCGGGTTGTAGCTTTGTACGCGTTCTACCAATTCGTACTGACGTATCATGGCATTTATTCAATTAGCGCCTGTCCGTCCACTTACATGAATGCCCTTTATAAACCAGATCGTACAAACAAATAGCGAATCTTGCGCTGCGAACGTTACACCCAGGCGCCGTGATCAGCGATCGGAACCCTCATCGGGCGGCGCCAACCCTTCGATACCGCGCAACAAATCCTCCTCCGTCATCCGGTCAAAGGCCACCGCCCCCTCTTCCTGGGTCGCGGGTCCCAGAGCAAAGTCTACATCGCCTTCCAGGACCTCGGCCACATCCTGATCAGGCTCATCCACTTCCACGTATTTCTGCAGGGAGTGGATAAGATCTTCTTTCAGATCGTCCGGCGAGATGGTTTCTTCGGCGATTTCGCGCAACGCAACGACCGGGTTCTTGTCCCGGTCCCGTTCCAGGGTGATGGCGGAGCCCTTGGAGATCATGCGCGCCCGATGGCTCGCCAACAGAACCAGTTCGAACCGGTTTTCGACCTTGTCAACGCAATCCTCGACGGTTACACGGGCCATATTGTATTCCTTGGATATCTGCTGCGGCGAACCAAATGGCGGGAGTGACGGGACTCGAACCCGCGGCCTCTGGCGTGACAGGCCAGCGCTCTAACCAACTGAGCTACACCCCCTCAAACAAGGGTTAAACCACATTAATGCCAACCCGCACAAGCGTTATATCAAAATTGTGTCAATTGTATCGATTGGGTGGGTGCATCGATTTGGTGGGCGAAGGTGTCAATCCGGCAAGCGTATCGAACAGCCTGTTGAGATATCGTAAACATCGCCGGTACAAAATGGTGGGCGGTGAGAGGGTCGAACTCCCGACATCCACGGTGTAAACGTGGCGCTCTACCATCTGAGCTAACCGCCCGATTTGAAAAATCTGCGAAATAAAGATTGCGGATGCAAACGCTCCCGCCATCATCAAGGTATGTCAACGGCACTATATCACGTGTTGATGGCCTGACGCTACAGGAATGAACAAAAAACAAACGTTAATTGACGGCGTCTTTCAGGCCCTTTCCGGCCTTGAACTTGGGATGCCGGGAGGCGGCAATCTTCATGGGGCTGCCGGTGCGTGGGTTGCGTCCGGTGCGCGCTGCCCGTTCGGCGACGGAAAACGTGCCAAAGCCGATGATGCGCACGTCATCACCGTTTCCCAGCGCCTGGGCGATTGACTCGAATACCGTATCGACCGCCTGATTGGCGTGTGCCTTGGAGGCGCCGGTTTTATCGGCAACGGCATTGATGAGATCTTGCTTGTTCATAGTCGTTCCTTTCTTCAAATGGTTCGTGGGTGGGTCAACACCGCAATCGTCAGGGATGCACGAAACAAATGGGCAATTGGGCAATCGAATCAGACATCCGATTTGTTCACAGTTTAATCAATGGCGCCAGAATGCAACCCGCAAATTACAAAAAACGCCAAAAATCCGTATTTCTCAACACTTTCCGGGTGGCTTGCGCGGCTTCTCAGGGGGAACAAGGCGCAACTTTTACACAACCTTTGGTCGATTTGTGGTTATGTACGCAAAGCACACACTTGAATTCCCCAATGACCCAGGCTGCCTTGTAGGTGTCCGGAAGCGCCATTTCCGTATCCCCATTTACGATAAAATCATCAAATTCGCCATGAGGATATGACACAGTAGCACCTCCTGAACCGTAGTTCCCGGCACTGTGTGCACGGTAATATCCATCTCGCATGTATGTGTTCTTGAAACTTCTTCCTAAACAGTTCCATCGATTTGAATACCCTGTTTGCTGGTAAGACCAAGGGCCTTTGCGTTTGACTCTTTGCTTGGTTAAAAACCGTTGTCTTATCAACACGATACACAAGTCAGCGTGTACAACAAGCCAATACCGCTGGTATAATTTCGATCTCTTGCGAACGCGCCTGGTATGCCAGAGCGTGTCAGGTTTTAATAGAACCATTCTGACGGAGCGATTTTGTGACAAGATGGGCCTTAAGTCCCGCAGGACATAGTGGACTATTTTCAAGCGACTTAAGGTTCATATTGGTGCAAAAGCGCCCGTCCCTTCGGGTTTGTCGATTGGCGGACGTCCACGCCCAAGCCGCTCTCGAGAGATGGATAAACATCGCTTTTCGATCGCCTTGGGCGTGGTTCGCCTCGCCAATCGGGAAACAGAATTGATTCCATTAAGACCTGACACGCTCTAGCAGTCTGTCGGGTTTGACGGGCGCCAACTGCCTAAGTCATTGATTTTATTATGAAATATGCTTTTTCGGAAAAATAGGGAATTCAATAAAATCAATGACTTAGAGCCTTTCCGGTTTATTATGATCCGTATCCGGCGGCTTTGAAGAAGTTCGCGCATTCTTCTTGTGAGAATAGTTTTAGGATTTTGCCAACGCCTTTCCATAAATCCTCGACGCTTCTCAGCGCCAATCGCTTCATATGGGCCTTCAGTTTTGAAAAGGCCATCTCGATCGGGTTCAGATCTGGAGAATAAGGTGGCAAAAACAGCAGCCATGCGCCCCGTTCGCCAATGGCCGCTCGCGCCGCCGCGACTTTGTGGGCAGGCAGGTTGTCAAGAACAACAACGTCCCCCTCTTTGAGGGTCGGTGCCAATTGGGTTTTGATGTAAGTGGTAAAGGCTGGACCATCCATCGGACCATCCAATACCCACGGCGCTACCATGCCATCATGACGCAGGCCACCAATGAATGTCATTGTTTTCCAGTGCCCATGGGGGATTGGGGCCACCAGGCGCTGGCCCTTTGTACAACGTCCGCGTGGTCTGGCCATCTTTGTGTTCAGTCCGGTTTCGTCAATGAACACGATCTGATCCAACAGGTGTAGATGTTGGTTTAACCAATCTTGACGTTTGCGCCAGCGGCGGCGTTTGGCCTGCACGTCTACCCGGCCCTGCTCACTGGCGTGAGCCGTTTTTTTTATAGGTGACCTGATTGGCTCGCAGCCAGTCATCCAGTGTCGAACACCCAACACGCAAATCATGGATTTCAACCAGACGAGCGCATAATTCGGCCAGGGTCAACTCCGGCTGTTCTGCGATCCAGTCAAGGATATCAACCCGGTAAGGATCGAGCTTGGACTTGCGCTTTTTGCGCACTTTCACATCAACATGACCAAGTTCGTCTTTTTGTTTGACAAACCGAATGGCCGAACTGGCACTCACCTTAAAGTGCCGCGCCGCTTGGCGACGAGAAACACCCGACGCAACCAGATCGACAATACGAAGTCGTAAATCCACAGATAAAGTCATGATAAATCCTCCTGATACCTTGAATCAGAAAAAGCCAAATCTGTAAACCACCATTCGATTCCAATTTCACCGGAAAGGCTCTAGCTAACAAATCCGACACGCTCTAGAGCCTTTCAGTTTTAACTGAAAGGCTCTATACCTGCGAAATCTCAGCGCCGGCAGCTTCATCTCTCATGATCAGATGGACAGCCGGCGGTACCCGTAAGGTGCGATTTGTAAGCGCAATAGCCACGGGATTAACGCAAAAGCAGTCAGGGTCAAAAAGGGCAGGGACATGAGTGGCTGGCGTTTCGCAATAAATCAGATCACCACGCCGAACTTGTCTTGCGGGGCGGCGATTGATCTCTACGCCCGCCACGGCGTCCACGGCATTGCCTTTTGGGTGGATCATGTGCGGGCGGCGGGCGGCGCCGCGAAAGTGGCAAGGCACGCCCGGGACGCCGGCGTCTTTACCGCATCGCTCTGCACCGGAGCCTGGCTGACTGAAGGCGACCTGCAAGAGGCTGTCGATGAGAACAAGCGCCGTCTCGATATGGCGGCGGAATTGAAGGCGCCCGTACTTGTGATGATCGCCGGGGGCGCCAGTCGCGCCAGTTGCGACATCGCAGCGGACCGTATGCGCGTCACCCGAGGGCTTGAGGCGCTTTGCGAGTATGCCGCTTTGGTGGGCGTATCGATCGGCCTGGAGCCGCTGCATCCGATGTATGCGGCCTCGCGGTCCTGTCTGAACACCTACGCCCAGTGCCACGATTTGATGAACCGCCTCGGCCCCGCCACATCGATCGTCCCCGATATCTATCATTGTTGGTGGGACCCGGAGTTTCATGCGGGCCTTTCCCGGACCGATCCGGGACGTATCTCCACCTTTCATTTGTGCGACTGGCTGGAGGATACCCGTAATTTTCGCGACCGCGGGATGGTCGGCGACGGGGTGGCCGATATCAACGGGGCCTTACGCGTACTCAAGGAAATCGGCTATCAGGGTGATTTCGAACTGGAGATTTTCTCTGAACGGGACTGGTGGTGCCGCGAGCCGCAAGACGTCGTTCACATCGCCGCCGAGCGCTGCCTGCCGTTGCTGGCGGCCCACGGCAGTACCGCTTGAACCGGCAAAGCTGCAGTTGCGAAGGACGCTCCAGATGTATAATTTCAACAGGGTGTTCCCGGGACGGGCAAATCTGACGTTACCCGTCTTGCGGCCCTTGCCGCAGATGGCGAGCCGCAAGGCCATACCGGGCCATTCACCTGATCATCGCTTTTTTTCGATTTATCCAGCGTTGTCAAGGGTTTAAGAACCGCCAGGGGCGGCGCGAAGCGCCCTTGACAACGCCGGATAAATCGAAAAAAAGCGATGATCAGGTGAATGGCCCCCTGTACCCGATGGGTTTATCAGGGACAACCTGTTGAAATTACACATCTAGTGCGTGTCAGGTCTTATACCAGGGGACTTTGCGTGTGACTCCTGACGCAGATTAAAACCGTTGTCTTATCAGCACGATACACAAGTCAGCGTGTACAAAATGCCAATACCGCTGGTATTAATAGAAGCAATTCTGTTAAGACCTGACACGCTCTAGCGGCTTTCGCGAATGAGATCCGATGCTTTTTCCGCGATCATGATTGTTGCCGCGTTGGTGTTGGAGCCGATCAGGCTCGGCATGATGGAACTATCGCATATGCGCAACCTTTCCGTGCCGCGCACGCGCAGTTGCGGATCGACAACAGCCATGGCGTCTTTTCCCATCCTGCAGGTGCAACTGGGGTGATAGGACGTGCGGCCATATTGACGGGCATAATCTTCAAAGTCCTTTTGCGTTTTCACCGAACTGTCGGGAAAGCGGATTTGGCGAATGTATTTTTGCAGCGTAGGTTGCAAGAAAATCTCGCGACTTATCCTGATCCCCTCAATGGATGTCCTGAGATCGTCCGGCTCGGCAAGGAAGTTGGGATCGATAATTGGCGCATGGGCCGGGTCGGCCGATCTCAATTTTATACAGCCGCGGCTCTTCGGGCGCAGCGTATAGGAGTTGAGGGTAATGCCTGAACGGCCCCTGGCAACGCCGGGCACGCCGGCTTCGGCGCCTGCGCCGGCGAGGAAATGAAACTGCAAGTCGGGAATGTCTTTTGTCCTGTCGGCAAACCAGAACGCCCCGCCCTCCACAACATTCGAGGCAATCGGTCCTGATTTGAAGAGAAGATACTGTGCCCCCGCCCATAGCGCCCAATGGGGCCTGTTGTATTTGTCCAGACTGTAATGACCGCGTAGTTCGGCAACAATATCAATGCCATAGTGATCATTCAGGTTTTCGCCCACGCCCGGCAGGTCATGCACAACATCGATACCATGGTGGCGAAGATGTTCGGCCGGTCCCATGCCGGAGAGCATCATCAGCCTGGGTGTTCCTATGGCACCGCAGGCAACCACCACCTCCTGTTCCGCCTGGGCGCGTATGCGAACGCCGTTCCTTTCGTATTCCACTCCTGTAGCGGTATCGTTTTCAACAACAATGCGCAAAACCGGGCAGCCAGTTTTGACAATCAGATTTTCGCGCCCCATGACAGGTTTAAGATAGCCACCGGCGGCCGAACATCTTTTGGCATTTAAGGTATGGGTCTGATAAATGCCCGCTCCGGCCTGGGTTGCGCCGTTAAAATCCGCATTGAACGGAATGCCCAGTTCCTGACACGATTGCACAAACGCCCGCGTCATCGGCTGCGGGCTGGCAAGACTGGAAACTCCCAGGGGACCATCGGTCCCGTGCCAGTCTCCGGCGTACATGGTATTGCCTTCGGATCGGATAAAATAGGGCTGTACTTCATCGAATGACCAGCCGTCGCACCCCTCCTGATGTGCCCAGCGATCGTAATCCGATGGATGGCCGCGGGTAAATACTTCCGCATTGATGGAGCTTCCACCCCCAATGATGCGCGCCTGCGCATACGGAATTTCTCGCCCGTTGGCATGTTTTTGCGCCAGCGTCGTAAATCCCCAGGTGTGCGGTCCGGTGGTCATTTTCGCAAAGCCGATGGGCATGTGGATGAGCGGATGGCGGTCCATGCCGCCTGCTTCGATCAGCAGAACGCGGATAGACGGGTCCTCCGAGAGCCGGCTGGCCAGAACACATCCCGCCGAACCGCCGCCGACAATTATATAGTCATATCCTGATACAGCCATTTATCAACCCAACGTGTTCGCAGAACGATTTATCCATTGGCGCTACTTCACTATACGCATTTTCGAGCGATCGATCGTCATCGCAATGGCGATAATCAGAATGATGCCGAAGACCATTTGCTGGCGGGTCGCATCCACCTCGAAATACAGCATCGACGCGCGGATAACCGCCACAATTAATGTTCCGATCAGGGTATTGACCACCCCGCCAACGCCTCCGGTGAGCGGCGTGCCGCCAACGAGAACGGCTACAATCGCCGGAAGCAGGAAACCGTTGGCGATGGTCGGCGAGCCCCCCGACAGTTTGACCGCAAACAACAGCCCGGCGATTGCCGCAAGACCGCCCGAGAGCGCAAAGGCCATGACCTTGATGCGCTTTACATCGATACCCGACGCCACCGCCGCCGGCTCGCCGGCGCCAATCGCTTTCAGCGCGCGGCCAAACGTGGTGCGATTCTGAATAAATACGGCGACCAGGATCAAAACGGCGGCAATGAACAGTTCATGGGGAATGCCGAAAGAGCGACCGACCATCCAGCCAAAGGTGGTATCGCGCGTTGCTGCATCCATGTAAAGTGCGCGCTGCCCCGACAAATATTGTCCGGCGGAAAACGCCATACCGCCCACCGCCAGGGTGGAAATAAAGGAGGGCACAAGGAGCAGCGTGGTTACGATGCCCGACATCGCTCCAAGGGCCAGCCCTGTTGCGACGCAGATCAGGGCGGCGCCCGGGCCGGCGACAGGCAACGCGACCGTGGCGATCACCGTCGTTAAATTGGCCACCGACTGGGCCGATAGATCGATGCCGCCGATGTAAATCGCAAACGTCATGCCAAGCGCCATAATAAACAGTGGCACGATGTCGGCCGCCATACTGATCAGATTTTGCGGACGAAGAAAATTGCTGTCGGCAATACCGACCACAGCCACGAGAATGACGAGCGTAAGCCAGGGTAGATGAGGCTTTAAGGGTTCAAAATTCATGCCGGTCACTTTACTCATGGAATTCCATGTTAACTCATGTAGTGAACCAGATCGAACAGGCTCGGCTTGTTTCCCGGCGAGCCATCAAAGCGTTTTTGTATTCTACCGTCTTTGAGAACGATGATTGTGTGAGACAGCCCGATCGCCTCCTCCAGGGTATCGGCGATCAGGATAATCCCCACCCCATCGGCGCTCAACTCGCGCACCATGTCATAGACATCTTCTTTTGCGCCGATATCCAACCCCCTTGTGGGATGATCGAGCAGGATGATGTCCGAGCCGCCCGAACGCCATTTCGCGAGAATCACCTTTTGCTGATTGCCCCCCGAGAGTCCGCCACAGTCCTTGAATTCAGAAGGCGTCCTGATCGCCAGTTTGGCTATCCAGTCGCGGGCAAGCGATCGTTCCTTGTGCACGTGCAGCACACCAGCCGTACTGTAGCGCTCCATCTGATTGAGCGTGATGTTTTCATATACGTTCATGCCGCCGACGATACCTTCGAGTTTCCGTTCACGCGGAACGTAGCCGACACCCAGCAAAACGCGCGAGCGGGCATCGAACGAAGAAACCGCCGCGCCCTTTATCGATACCGTTCCGGCATCCGGCACCTCCAGGCCGAAGATTGTCCTCAGGATCACTTCGCGCCCCGAACCTTCCGTGCCGACAAGGCACAGCACCTCGCCCCTGTGAAGCTCAAAGCTGATATCCGAGTATTTCCGGCCCAGGGAAACTCCCTTGAATACTGCAAGTTTTTGCGTCTTGTCGTACGGGAGCTGTTTTTGTTCGCGGTAATATTCCTTATCCACATCCCGTCCCACCATCTTGTGCTGGATGCGGTCAATATCGGCGGTGTCGCGGTCAACAACATCGACCACTTCGCCGTCCTTCATTACGTAAATGCGGTCTGAAAGCTCAAGCACTTCATCCATGCGGTGGGAAATAAAGATGAAAGATGCCCGCGACGTCAATTCGCGCACAAGCCGGAAAAGAAGTGCAACCTCGTCTTTTGCAAAAACAGAAGTCGGCTCATCCAGAAGAATAACAAGGTTACCCGCAACGCGCTCCTCAAGAGTCAGAACCTTGGCCAGTTCCACCAATTGCCGCTGCGCGAACGACAGAGTGGCGGTAATCGTATCGGGTTCCATATCGAGCTTGACCTTGGCGAGTTGCCTTTTGGCCGCCGCCGCCATGGCGCGCCAGTTGACGACACCGAATTTCACGAATTGCTGTTCGTAGCCAAGAAAGATATTCTCCATGACCGTCAGGTTGGTGATCAGAGACTGTTCCTGAAACACCATGCCGATACCCTTATCCATGGCCTGCCGCGGGTTTTGCAGGCGGGTCACTTCGCCATCGATGCTGATGGTTCCGCCATCCGGTTGGTAGGCCCCATAGATAATCTTCATTAACGTGGATTTGCCCGCGCCGTTCTCGCCGACGAGACCAACGATTTCACCCTTGCCGATCTCAAAATCCACCCCTTTCAACGCGTGAACGCCGGGGAATTTCTTGTCGATTTTATGCAACTGATACATGAGGGCTTACTTCACAAATCCGACCGTCCGGCGATCCGTGGAAAGAACCACCGCGACAATGACCAGGACGCCCAGCACACCGTCCTGGACATAGCCCGGCAGTCCGACAACAACCATACCGTTGTTGATGACATTTACGATGAGAACGCCTGTCAGCGTATTCCAGACCCCGCCAATACCCCCCCAAAGCGCGGTACCGCCGACAACAACCGAGGTGATCGAAACGAACATGAAATTGCTGCCGGTAGCGGTCTCGGCGATACCGATGCGGCCGACAGCCAGCAAGGCACCGACGGCATAAAAGATCCCGGCCAGCATAAATCCGAGAACACGAACCCTGTTGACGTTCAATCCTGAGGCGTGTGCGAGTTCTTCGCCACCGCCCACCGCGTAGAAATTACGCCCCAGTGTGGTCATGGTCTGGATAAACCAGGCGAAAAGCAAAAAAGCCAATGCGACATAACACATGATCGGGAAACTCAGCCACCGCACCGTCAGTAGCGAGCGGAACGCCTCGTCCTCAACACGAATACGATCTCCTCCCGTTAAAAGAAGAGCAAATCCCGTGCCGACAAATCCCATCGCCAGACTCGCCATAAATGAGGGGATCCTCAGCTTTATATGCACCAGACCGTTGATAGCGCCAACAATCGCGCCGACAAGGAGCGCCAGGGGTAACGCAAGCCACCCCCCTCCTGCCAGCGTTCCGTCCATCGCCAGAAACGCAAACGCAAACACCACCGCGCAGACGGAGACCGTTCCCTCCATGGAAAGATCAATTGAGCCCATAATAATGATAAAAGTGACACCGATTGCCACCATAAGCGCGGGGGTGGCGGAAATGGCGATACGGGCAAAATTGCGAACGGAAAAAAACCGGGGCTCAATCAGCGAAAAAGTAAGCGCAAGGACCAGCAGGACAAGCACAGGCGCCCACTTTATGAAAAAGTCCGTTGACTTGAATGCACCCACCGGACACCCCCGATGATTGTTTCATAGCATATTTTACGTGTAAATCAGGTGAACCGGCGCGCTGCGGAACCAAAAAACGGGGCGGTTTGTTCAAGCCGCCCTGTTTCACGATTACTGGTACCGGATTGGGCCGTTTGAGGGCCCCCAAAAGTCCGTCCAGTCGTAGGTCGGTACGCTGTCGATGTAGTTCTTCCTGAAGTCCGCCGCGTCTGCCGGCGTGATAAACACTGTGGGACCATAGAATTCGCGATGCTCTTTCGGCTCCCTGGAAGGCTCGAACGTGCCAATGGCGGCATGATAGGCCAGGGCCGCGGTGATCCCCCCACCCCAGTGGGGATTGGTAAACACGGTTGCCAGTATCTTGCCCTGGGTGACCAGGTCGACCGCCTGCGGGTTGCCGTCGTAGGAGACGATCGGCATGCCCTCAATCCCCTCGGCCCGCAGCGCTTCGAGCACGCCATAGGCGATGGTGTCGTTGGCGCAATGCACCCCCTTGATCTCATCACCGTAGCGGGTGAGGAAAGACGACATCAACTGGTTGGCTTTCTGCGTATCCCAATCCGCCGGCTGGGCATCCAAAAGCACCGCATCGGGGTAGTCTTTCAGGGCATTCTTCAGGCCGTTCAGGCGCTCAATCGCGGGATTGTTCGAGGCAATACCGCCAAGATGGACCACGCCGCCCTTGCCGCCCATGGCATCGAGCATGATACGCGCGGTCTTTTCCGCCGGGCCTTCGTCCGACCAGCTCATATGGCTTACGTAATTGTCGCCGAAGTCCCATGGATGGAGATCGTCCGTCTTGTTCCACAGTGTAGAGACAAACGCGCCTGCTGCGGCCACGGACTCGACAATCGGGCGGGCGTTCGGCGCGTCATTGGTATCGATTGCCAGGGCAAGATTACCGGATGTTTTCGCCAGCAGCGCCTTGACGTCCGCCAGCGACTTCTCGGAAGAGCCTTCGTTGATCAGGTGGGTAAGGAAGTCTTTCGGCTTACCCAGGCTTTCCACAAACGCCTCGCCGCCGGAGACGATTTCGTTCCAGTAAGGATTGGTCCTGTTGCGATAGCTCCAGGCGATAGTCGGGTCCTTTAGGGCGGCGCGCCCCGGAGTAGGGCCAAACACGCAGGCCGCCGCGGCGCCCGTAAGGCCATAGGCTGTACCCAGTAACAGGTTTCTGCGGTTAAGGATTTCCCGGTCGATAAATTTCCTGATGAATGACATGTCAAGCCTCCCTTGGCGTTTTCGTTACGATCGAAATTGGTGGACCCGAAACGCCGGTGTGCACGTGGTGCCGCTGGCAAAGTCTTTGCGGTTTCGATCGAGAGGGGTGCGTTAATGCACTAACTGGTTACTTCATTTGACGTGTCGCCGTCAAGTGTGTTTTAGTCTGCGCGCCGGACTTGCGCGGCAGGCCCGGTACTTACTTTTGATCGCCCGCAGGCAATCGCGGAACGATGCAGATGGAAAGGCTCTCTCTCAATGACCAAAACCGACATGAAACCCAAAAAGCGCGATGCCGAAGCAACCAAAAAGCGAATCCTTGACGCGGCGAAGAAGGAGTTTGCCCGTAACGGTCTGGGCGGTGCGCGGGTGGATGTGATTGCCGAGCGCTCGAAATCCAACAAGCGCATGATCTATCACTATTTTGAAAGCAAGGACCTGTTGTTTCAGCAGGTCCTGAAAGCGGCGTATGTGGATATTCGCGATGCCGAGCAGAAACTGGAACTCGATCTACTGCCGCCCATGGAGGCGCTGGAAAAGCTGGTGCGTTTCACCTGGCACTATTATTTGAAGAACCCTGAATTCATCACCCTGGTGAATAGCGCCAATCTTCACCGGGCGCGGCATTTGCAAAAATCCGAGAGGATCAGAATGATCAGCCGACGGTTTATGGGGATGATGAACGATCTTCTTGACCGCGGCGTCAGGGAAGGCGTTTTTCGTCGTGGCGTCGATGCTACGCAACTCAATATCACCATTGCGGCCATCTCTTATTATTACCTGACCAACAGGTATACCGGATCGATTATTTTTGAGCAGGACTTTATGGCGCCCGAGGCCCTTGAGAAAAGGCTCGCATTTAATATTGAAACAATCAGACGGCTGGTCGCCAGATAGAGCCTTTCAGTTCTTAGAGCGTGTCAGGTCTTAATAGAACCATTCTGACGGAGCGATTTTGCACCAAGATGGGCCTTAAGTCTCGCAGGATATAGTGGGGCTATTTTCAAGAGACTTAAGGTTCATATTAGATCAGCCTGGCGTTAGCTGTACCCATTTTGCCAGGGGTAAAGCTAACGCCATAAAGCTGATCGCCCTGAAATCTATAGCAAAAGCGCCCGTCCCTTCGGGTTTGCCGATTGGCGGACGCCCACGCCCAAGCCGCTCTCGAGAGATGGGTCGCCATCGCTCTTCGATCGCCTTGAGCCTGGGTATCGCCTCGCCAATCGAGAAACGAAAATTGCTTCTATTAAGACCTGACACGCTCTAAAGCGTGTCCTTGAATAGATAATTTATTAACCATGATTTATTAAACCATGATCTGACTATTGGTTGTCGAGGAGGAATGCTGATGTCGGATATTCGTCGTCATGATCTGAAGTTGGAAGTTTGGGCGCGTTTGTGGCCTTTGATCGTTAAAGCCAAGGGCAAGCGTGGCCGCAGGGGAAATGATAACTATCTGTTTTTCAATGCAGTTTTGTGGAAACTTCGTACAGGCGTGCCGTGGCGGGACCTGCCTGAATGCTATGGACACTGGAAGTCGGTGTCCAATCGTTTCTACACCTGGCGCAACAACGGGGTATTCGAACGACTGCTGGAGTTGGTGGCCGGCGAACCCGACCTTGAATGGTTGATGATCGATGCCAGCCACATCAAGGCTCATCCCCATGCGGCGGGCGCAAAAGGGGGAACCAGAGTCTCGCCCGCACCAAGGGTGGGCTGAACAGCAAGCTGCATCTGGCTGTTGAGGCACACGGGCTGCCTGTGCGCATGACTGTGACCCAAGGAACCACCGCCGATTGCAGCCAGGCTGCATTACTGGTTGGTGGTCTTCTGGCCGACTACCTTATGGCCGATAGAGCTTATGATATCAATACGTTACTTCAGTGGTGCGAGGAAAATGGCGTCACGCCGGTTATCCCGCCAAAGGCCAACCGCACCCATCAACGTGACTATGACCGCTACCTGTACAAACTGCGCCACCTCATTGAGAACACATTCCTGAAGCTCAAGCAATGGAGATCGGTAGCCACCAGATATGCCAAGACAACCAAAACATTCCTCGCAGAATGCCAAATCGCGGCCATTATGTTATGGATCGCTTAATTCAGGGACACCCTCTAGTGCAGTTGAGTATTTATGCCCGTTTGTGTGCAGCGGGAACAATGCCGGCGCCGGTGGTCTTACAGGCGCGCCAGGCGCCGCTCGACCCTGGCCAGAAACTTGCGCCGATCCTGATCTGTTACCGTGTTCATGTTGTGCAACTGCATGTAAATAGTCTTGCAGCGCCAGGCAAACAGAGCCCGCAAGCCCCGGCAGAAGAAACGTCGGCACGGGTCGCCGATAACGCGCAGCCACCAATATGGCGCACCGCTCGTGGTGATCACCACCAGTCGGGTGATATGGCGCATTCGGGCACCGGTTTTCTGTCCCTTTCTTGTCGCGATTTCAAACGCGACGCCGCGCAGCCACGTACGCTCCAGCCACCCTTTAAGCATCGCAGGCGGTCCATGCATCCAGATGGGAAAGATAAATACGAACCCTTGCGCCCAGCGCAGCGCATCGACGTGCTCGCGCACATTCTCAATCAAAACGTCCGGCCGGGCAATATAGTTCTCGTGTTCGGCGCGGCTGAGAACAGGTGAGAAATTCTGATCATAAAGATCAATGAGACGCAGTTCATGGCCGCCGCGATCAAGGGCTTGCCGGGCGGTTTTGAGTATGGCTGCGTTGAAGCTGCCCGGTACCGGGTGGCAATAGATAATCAGGAGTCTCATAGGCCTTTCCAGAGCACTGGCTGTGATCTTTCAGCAGATTGTTCCCGGGACAGGCAAACCGGAAGTGATACCAGCGGTATTGGCTTCTTGTACACACTGACTTGTGTATCATGTTGACAAGACAACGGTTTTAAACCGGGTCAGGAGTCAAACGCAAAGCCCCTTGGTATGATACCTCTTGTGCTCTTGCCGTCGGGATGGCCATCTGCACCCGATGGGTTTTTCGAGAACAACCTGTTGAAATGACACACTCTGGCGTGTTTCGGCTTTGCGTCACCGCTGATAACGCCCGGTACGCTCCGATCGCCAAAACCTCCGGTGTTCCTCATAATACAGCCTGTGCCTGACGATAAAATCGAACGCTTTCATCGCCGTAGGTCTTATACGTCGCGGTGGTCAGTCGTGGCGATATGATTTTCGTCATCTTGCGTCTCGCGCTCAAAGGCGAGGAAATCGTAGTAGCCGCAGCGTTTGTCCCCGGGAAACTCCCGGCACGTCGAGGGTCTTGCCCCATAGATGGTACAGCGGCGCTTGTCCGTATCAAAGAACCGGCAAATCGTGTCGTAGACGTCATCAAGCTGATGGCGCAGGACGCGCTTGTAACCATGGGCGCGCTTGCAGAACTTTTTTTCCGCCTTGGCAACATCCATATTGAAATGCCGGGCAATACGGCGAATATCGTACTTGCTCACCTGAATGACCGGATACGAACAACAATAGCCGGGGCATTTCAGGCAATCGTATTTGAGTCTTGGGGTAGCCTTTTTACCGCTTCTACTGTTTTTTCGCTTTGCTGCCATAAGTCGCTACAAACAAGTGCCCGTCGACCGGACACCTTGTTCGCCATAGAACCCTGTTTTGAACAGAAACGGCACCCACCGCCGCGCCGAACATTCCGGCGACAGCTTATCGTCAAGAAAATCTTCGCTGTCAAGGGTTTAAGAACCGTTGAAAGCGGCGCGAAGCGCCCTTGACAGCGCAGGATAATACCAGGGAGCTTTGCGTTTAGAGCGTGTCAGGTTTTAATAGAACCATTCTGACGGAGCGATTTTGCGACAAGATGGGCCTTAAGTCTCGCAGGATATAGTGGGGCTATTTTCAAGAGACTTAAGGCCCATATTGGTGCAAAAGCGCCCGTCCCTTCGGGTTTGTCGATTGGCGGACGCCCACGCCCAAGCCGCTCTCGAGAGATGGATAAACATCGCTCTTCGATCGCCTTGGGCGTGGTCCGCCTCGCCAATCGAGAAACAGAATTGATTCTATTAAGACCTGACACGCTCTAACTCCTGGCTCAGATTAAAATCGCTGTCTTCTCAGCACGATATACAAGTCAGCGTGTACAAAACGCCAATACCGCTGGTATAAATAGAAAAAAGCGATGATCAGATCAATGGCCCGGTATGGCCTTGCTGGCGGCAAGGGTGTTGATAGGTATCACTTTCCGGTTTGCCTGTCCCGGGAACAACCTGTTGAAAGGTCACATCCAGCAAACGGAAAATACTCTTCAAAAATGAGAAGATTTGCACTACTGGCGGGATACTTTCCTGACCCAGCGGCGCCAAACGGCCTTGCTGCCGTTGAAGACATTCAGATCGACATTGCCCTTGATACCGTGTATCCGACCGGTTCCCGAATACTGCCACAGCAACCATTTGCGCTTGCCGTATTTCTCGCGCGGATGGGCGGTGACCGAGCGCAGCCAGAAATAATGGTCCTCAAAGGCGCCGACCAGGTTCTGCCGGTAGAAATCCACCGTCGTATAGATGATCGGCTTCGTTCCGTAGTGTTTTTCCAGCAGTTTCATGAATATGCGCATGCGCTTGAGGACGCCCTTGCGGTCGGGGCGCTTCTTGCAGGAAGGAGAGTGGTGGTTCCACTCGATATCGAGGACAGGCGGTAAGGCATCGGCGTCGCGGGGGACCTTGGAGATGAAATAACGCGCCTGGGTAGATGCGGGGGTGCAGAAATAATAGAAGTGATAGGCGCCCCGTTTAACGCCGGCCTTTTTTGCGTTGCGCCAGTTGCGGCGGAACTTGATATCGAAGTGATCGCCTCCCTCGGTCGCCTTGATGAAGGCAAATGTCACGCCGCGCCGTCTGGCCATGCGCCAGTTGATGTCGCCCTGGTATCTGGACACATCAATCCCGTGAATTGGAAAGGCGCGGGGCGACGGGCCAATAAACCTGACCGGATCGATGTCGGAAAAGCGCGGCGCGAATATTTCGCCGGCGAGTGCCGCGGGGGCAGCACCAGCGAGCCCGGCCATCAGCAACACGGTGGCGTAGAGGATGCGGCAGGTTGTTCCAAAGGGGCAGTTCATAAATATGCTTCTTAACACAGTTTTATGTATCAGGGGCAATCGGTAAAGCAAAACCTGCACGCGAAGGGCAGGGTCTGCGGTACGCGGCATGTTATTTCATCGATGTTCGGCGATATTTTGTTTCTGCATCGTTAAATTTTGATGAATTTGTATCGTAAATTATGATCCAGAGCGTGTCAGGTCTTAATAGAAGCATTCTGACGGAACGATTTTGCACCAAGATGGGCCTTAGAGCGTGTCAGGTCTTAATAGAAGCAATTCTGTTTCTCGATTGGCGAGGTGACCCACGTTTGAGCCGATCGACATGCGATGTGGGTGCATCTCATGAGATCGGCTTGAGCGTGGGCGCCCGCCAATCGGCAAACCCGACAGACTGCTAGAGCCGCAAGTACTCTGACTTCAGACCTGCCGCCTTGAGAACAATCTGCCGAAATGACACACCTACGCCGTCTGCCCCAGGATATTGCGGCGCGCACGCTCCCTGGCCATCTCAACCGGCTGGTCCGGAATGACAATCTCAAAGGCCGTTCCCGCACCGACATCCTTGAGTGTAATCGTTCCCCCATGGGCTTCGACCAGTTCGGCGGCAATCGATAACCCAAGACCGGTGCCCCCCGCCCGCGTCGATCCATGAAACGGCTCAAACAAATGCGCCCGCGCCTGCTCCGGCAGCCCCGGCCCGGTATCGCGCAGGGTAATCGATACAACAGCCCCCTCGCGATGGGCGGCAATGCTTAAACGGCGGATGGTATGGGGCTCGGTCATCGATTCCAGCGCCTGAACGGCGTTACGGCAAATGTTGAGTAATACCCGGTGCAACTGACCCGGATCGGCATCGATCTCAAGGCCGGCGGGGACCTCGTTATTGAAATCGATCGTTTTGTTCTCAAACAAACCGGCATCCTGCGCGATTTCCTCGCACAGGGATCTCAGATGTAACAGGCGTCGCTGTGGCGGACATTCCTGCGCGCGACCATACGCCAACGTGGTTTCGCAAAAATTACTGGCGCGATCGAGCGTCGTAATCAGCTTGGGCACAAAACGCTGCACCGTCGGATCGCTTACCGCCGACAGGCGGTCGGAAATCAAATGTGCGCTCGCCAGCATATTGCGCAAATCATGATTAATCTTGCTCACCGCCAACCCAAGATTGGCAAGCCGTTTACGTTCCTTCAGCATTTCCGCGAGCTGACGCTGCATATGGGCGAGTTTTTCTTCCGCCAGACCGATTTCATCGGTCCGCCCGCCGGGCACGATGCGATATTGGGGATTTTCCGGATCGCGCGAGAAATTTATGACCGAGTGGGTCAGGCGCATCATCGGCTTGACGAACAGGCCGCGCAGCGCAATGTAAACCAGCCCGGCCGAAAAACACGACAATACCATTGACAGGACAAGGATTTTCGCGGCGTAATTCACCATCGCCTGATAGAGTTGCTCTTCGGACAGAACAACCTCCATATGGTGCATCGTCTTGCCCGGATGATCCGGCGGCGCCAGATGGGAAATATCCGAATATCCAACCACCGATATCACCCGCGCGCCGCGCCTCATAAACGACACCCATGTGTCCTGGATGAAACCCGGCACCCCAAGATTTTTCAGATCGAGGCGCTCATCGATCAGCGCCGGTACCGGCGCCAGCGATAATATGGTCTTCTTGCCGTCCTTGGGTTGCAGGGTGATAGCCAGAACACCCAGTTTCTTGAGCGCCTGCATATTCAAATCATTGGCAAGGGGCGTCTCCGGCGAGGCCTCAACCGCCAACGCTCCCAAATGGGCGGCGGAAAATCGATCGCTCAGCCATTGCATGCGAAAATTACCGACCGACGGCACGAATATCAGAACCTCGCCAAGCATGACGAACAATATGGTCAGCGCCAGCAGCTTAAAGGACAGCCCCTGCACGATCATCGGAGCCGGCCGATCGCTTTCGCCGCGCAACTTCGCGGGCCGCATAAATCCCCGCAACCAGGTATCGTGACGGGGCTCTTTCGTATTCATCGCCGGTTCCATTGGCTTGCCATCATGTTGCGCATTGTGAACGCCGGAGCGATCTTATCACGGTTTGGTATCGTAAAATTCTAAAGTTGAATGTGAAAAAGTAGAAAAAGGCGAAGCCGAGAGACTTTTTCACAATAAAATAAGGACAAATCAGTCCCTGGGGCGGTCCGGCGGACTGATTTGGCATTTGTGTTGACCAACCATGACCGTCGGTCATGGTTGGAAATCGCTGGATTTCATGGCAAATGCGCCAAAACCTTGCGATAAAGTCAGGCGAAAACAAAGCGCCACGCCTCCTTGAGCATTGTTTTCTCATTGTTTCAAATGAAGAAAAGCACACGCAAGCATAGCGAAGCACCTTTCTTCACAATCAACTCTAAAACAGCCCTGCCCTCGGCAAATCAGATGAATGGCCCGAACTGGCCCCGTAGCGGCTATGGCCGCCAGAGGTATCGCTTCAGACTTGCTTCACTTAAGAACTGAAAGGCTCTAGCCAAAACGCGCAAGAAACCGGATCAGTTTACGCAATAACGGGCTTTTGAGCGCGTCATCGTAGTTGGTGATGGCGGCGCGGCGCATCATCTCCGAGAGCGTCGGATAGGCGATGACCAGATCGGTTAACGCCTTTACCTTCAGAGCATTGGCAACGGCGATGTTGAGGGGCGCGATCAGCTCACCGGCTTGCGCACCGACAATACCGGCCCCCACAAGGCGGCCGCGCTTTGCCGTGATCAACTTGACCAGACCCGTTGTCTGGCGCTCCGCCACGGCGCGATCATTCTCGCTGTAAGACCACCGCAAAACCTTGACCGCACCGTATTTCTTCCTCGCCTGCGCCTCGTTCAGGCCCACATGCGCAAGCTCCGGGTCTGTGTAGGTGACCCAGGGAATCGTGGCGCCGGTCACCTTCGCACGCGCTCTAAAGACAATATTGCGTATGACAATCCCCGCATGATAGCCGGCAACATGGGTAAACTGCAAACCACCCGCGACATCGCCGATGGCATAAACCCGTGTGTTGGTCGTGCGCAGACGTTCGTTAACAGCAATACCGGCGCGCGTGAATTCAATTTCCGCCGCCGCCAGATCAAGATCCGCAATATTGGGGGCTCGACCCGCAGCAACTAACAGGTGCGATCCGTTGATGGTCTGTTTTGCGCCATCATCACCCTTGAGCGTGACATCGATGCGTATATCACCCGTCTCACCGCTGACCTGATCAATGGAAACCCCCTCGTGAATGACAACCCCGTCCTTGCGCAACTGCTCCAGAACGATAGCGGTTAACTCCGGATCGTCCTTTCCCAGCGCCGTAAACGCCTCAAGCACCGTCACCTGCGCGCCCAGGCGACGGTGTGCCTGGGCCATCTCCATGCCGATAGGACCGCCGCCGATGACGATCAGATGCTCCGGACATTCTGTCAGCTCGAAGATGCTTTCATTGGTCAGAAATGTTGTCTCGTTCAAACCGGCAACCGGCGGTGCGGCGGCAGACGATCCGGTGGCGATAACAAAGCGGCGCGCCTTGATCGCCTGATCGCCAGCGACGACCGTCTCCGGATCCGTGAATTTTGCCGCCGCCTGGATGACGTTTACGCCAAGACCGGTAAAACGTTCCACCGAATCATGGGGCGCAATCGCAGCAATAACCCCATGAACGTGGGCATGTACCCCGGCAAAATCGATTTCCGGTTCATGCGCTGCAATGCCGAATTTTTGCGACGATCGCATCAAATGGGCACGTTTTGCCGCCGCCAGCAACGCCTTGGAGGGAACGCAGCCGGTGTTGAGACAATCGCCTCCCATTTTGCCCTTTTCAATCAACACCACATCAACCCCGAGTGCGGCGGCCGCCGCCGCAACGCTAAGACCGCCGGAACCGGCCCCGATCACGCAAATATCCGGCGTCAGTACCGGGGCTGTGGATGTTGAGCTCATGCCAGTGCTTCCTGCTTGTCGTGGCGAAATATCGTCAGATCAGGGTTGTTGCCTTGATGACAGATGGCGTTCGCGTCTTCTGCGCAGCGCCTTGACCCCGACCGGGATCAGCGCCAGCACACCGAGCGCAGCGAGTGCCACCAGCATTTCGGTTGTAATCAGGGCACCAAAATCAAAGCGAACGGTGCAGCCGGGTGTTGCAAGACAGGCGCTGTTCGCTGCGCGTTGCGCCGCCAGAACGCTCTCCAGGCCCTCGCCAACGATGGAAATGGCAAAGGTGCCGGGAATAATGCCAAGCGCCGTCGTCCACAGGAATGTCAGTGGCCGCACGTTGAACAGGGCCGGCGCCAGATTGACCAGCCAGAACGGAAACACCGGTACAAGACGCAAAAACAGCAGATAACTTATCGCATCTTCGGCAAACCCCTTTTGCAACTTGTCGATGAACGGTCCGGCTTTTCTTTGCAAGGCTGTGCCCAGCGCCGAGCGCGCCGCCAGAAACAATAAAAACGCCCCCGCGGTCGCGGCGAACACCACCGTGATCCCACCCGAAAGCCAGCCGAATAAAAAGCCGCCAAGAACCGTAAAAAGCGCCCCACCAGGGATGGAAAGCGCGGTCATGATCACATAGGCAAGCGCAAACACGCCAAGCGAGAGAACAAGATTGGCGTTAACCATTACCTGCAACATCTCGGAATTCTCGATCAGATACTGCAATAGCCGGTTATGCCAGCCACCGAGCACAACGATGGCAAAAAGCCCGGCAATAGCAGCCAGGGGACCCCAGCGCTTTAACCCCTGCCGCCACGCCGGCCCTGGTGCGGGCGTTTGCACGGGCGCGCCGACGGCCTTGTCCCTGGAGTGGATGGAATGCGGGTTCGGGCTGCTAACGGGCATCGTTCAAGGTCCAATCGTAGTGATAACGCGAAATACGCGCGGTTGTTTTCAGGGCTTTTTTCAGGCGCGGTGTGGCGTAGCGGCGCCAGTGTTTGATCAGCGCCACCCGGGAGCCGAAGTCGGACGCATACCATTTGTAGATCTTTGAGGCGATGATCTGTCCATCGGCGACACGCACACCGCGCGGATGGTTGATATAGACGGCGGCGGCGCTATCGAGGATTTTCGTATTGTTCGTTCCGTTCAACGCGGTACGGGGCAGATTGGGGCAACTCAATGAGGCGCAGTTTACGACGTAATGAATGCGCTTGTCACGCCAGCCGGGGCGCAGAATCTCGTGTTCGATGTCATCGAGGGAGAGTTTTTGGCCGGAGACGGTAAGCACTTTTTTGCGCCACGGTCCCGAGCCAAACAGGCTGCCGCCCAAATCAATACGGCGAATGGAGGCGACCGGATAGTGGGCCAGTACAATATCGATGGTTTTGGCGTTGTACAGGTTCACCCAGAAGGCGAATTGCTGCGCGCGGCCAAGTTTGCGCACATCGATCCCCTGAAGTTCGCGCAGATATGTCCTCAGACGGGCGTGGCCGGAGGCTTTCCAGGCCCGATAGTCGACCCGGTTGATACCACTCGCATCGGGCTTGACGTAGCGTTTTAGCAACGCGTTCCAGATATCGTGTTTGACCGTGACGGCAGAGTTGGCCGCGGGCGCCAGGCGCTGATGCAGCGAGGCGCCATGGGCCATTGTATTCATGGCCGCCAGGCAAACGATCATTGCGACAAACAGGCGCCGCCATCCTAAAGAGCCGGTACGGAGCAAAATCACGTATACGTTCCAGTTGTTCAGTTGAATGCGTTCAGGTCATCCCCACTTACAGGGGCCAGTTTACACCCTAAATATGAGAATTGGGTCAAAATCATCAGGCGTTCACCTTATTTTGATCGCCCCTTCCGTCGCCGCATTCAGGCGCCGCATTTGTCAGGGGATCGGTTGACGGGCGCCAGCTAACGCCGTATAAGCGGCGGATGCCTGGCGAACGCAACACGGCTTCAATTTTCCTGAAATGCACTCCAGATCAGCCTTAAAGTAAGAATTATGAAACGGACCTTCCAGCCGAGCAAACGGGTGCGAAAGCGCAGACACGGCTTTCGCGCCAGAATGGCAACAAAAAACGGGCGCAAGATCCTGTCCGCACGCCGCCGCCGCGGGCGCAAGAAACTGTCCGCTTGAGCGGCTTGAGAGGTTCGCGCCCGGGTAACATGCGTCGATTGAGAAAACGCGCCGACTTTCTGCGACTGGCAAGAGGAAAAAAGGCGCCAAGACGGACGCTGGTGCTCCAGGCCCGACGGCACAGGCACGGTGAAGTCCAGCCTGCGGGTTCCATTCGGGTGGGTTTTACAGCAACCCGCCGCCTCGGCAATGCAGTGATGCGAAACCGTATCAAGCGGCGCCTGCGTGAAGCCGTGCGCGCCCATAACAGGGGCCAAAGCAGGGGCCAAAACAAGGGCAAGACAAAAGGCGTTATGCAATCGGGTTTCGATTACGTCGTCATTGGCCGTAGCGCCGCAAAAAACGCGGCATTTGACTCCATTGTCGATGATTTAACCAGCGCGTTAACATTTGTGCATAAAGTAAAGTAATGCCGGCGGCACTGGTCCTGGAGCGTGTCTTGACCGGTTGTACAGTTTCTACAGGTTGTTCTTGAAAAAACCGTCGGGTGCAGGTGGTCGTCCATCTGATCATTGGAGATGTTCGATTTATCCGGCGCGCTGGCGTTGGTACAAGCGATCAAAAAGCGCCGGTTCGACCGGATACCAAAGCGACCATGGCGGCACCCTTTCCCGGATCGTTGGAATCAGGTTTGCGGGCAAGGCATCGGGAAAAATATATTGTGCACGGCGGGTACGAACCTGGTGTGGAGAGGATTCTCGCGGTTACGCCTTCGGTAATCGCGCCAAAAGGAGCGTATTGATACACGATGGAAGATCAGAAAAATCTCCTTTTGGCGATTGGCCTGTCGCTGGCGATTCTGCTTGGCTGGCAGTATTTCTATGCTGCGCCGAAGATCGAGGCCGAGCGCGAACGCATCGAAGCGAAACGGCAGGCCGAGGAAGTAATTCAGCGGCGCAACGCCCAGGGCATAACCGACGATGCAACGGTCACGCCGGACGGCGCCTCCATCGCTGCGGACCCGGCCCAGAGCACCTTGACCCAATCGCGCGACAGTCTCATCGTGCGCACGTCGCGGGTGCCCATATCTTCGCCAAAACTGGCCGGTTCCATCAACCTCACCGGCGGCCGCATCGACGATCTGTCGCTAACGGCTTATCACGAGAGCGTTGAGCCGGGCAGCCCGAATATTGTGCTCTTTTCCCCGTCCGGATCGCCGCACGCCTATTATGCGGAGTTCCGCTGGGCGACAAGCAAACTTGCCAACATTACGCCACCCGACGCCAAAACCGTCTGGACCCTGGAAAGCGGCGCCACGCTTACGCCGCAAACGCCTATCGTTCTAAGGTACGACGGCGGTGACGGCGTTATCTTTCGGTTGAAATACGCCATCGATAACAACTATCTGTTCACGATCGAGCAAAGCATTGAGAACGGCTCGGGGAGCGCTGTTGGCGTATCCCCCTTTGGGGTGATTTCGCGCCATGAAACGCCTGTCGTGACCGGCTTTTACATCCTGCATGAGGGTCTGCTCGGCTTTCTCAATGAAAAGCTGCAAGAGATCGACTACGAGGATTTGAAGGAAACCGGCAGGATCAACTACGTCAATACAGCCGGCTGGCTTGGAATTACAGACAAATACTGGGCGGCGGCGCTTATTCCCGATCAGGCGGAGCCTTTTACCGGCGCCTATCGCTTTACCGGTTCACAATTCAACGATCGCTACCAGGTGGACTTTCTGGCAAAGACGTCAATTCTGGAGCCAGGCGGCGTCCACCGGCTGCGCAGCCATTTGTTTGCCGGCGCCAAGGAAGTCAATATCGTCGACAGCTATCAGGAACGGCTCGGCGTCCAGAACTTCGAATTGCTGATCGATTGGGGCTGGTTTCATTTCATCACCAAGCCGCTGTTTTTCCTTATCGATTGGCTGTTCAAACTGTTCGGCAATTTCGGCGTGGCGATCCTGGCGGCAACCGTATTGATCAAGCTGGTTTTCTTTCCCCTGGCCAACAAATCCTATGTATCCATGTCGCGTATGAAACTCATGCAACCGCAAATGAAAAAGCTGCAGGAGCGTTTTTCCGACGACAAGGCCAAGTTGCAGCAGGAAATGATGGCGCTTTACAAGCGCGAAAAGATCAATCCGTTGTCGGGCTGTTTGCCGATCCTCGTACAGATCCCGGTGTTTTTCGCGCTCTACAAAGTACTGCTGATCACGATTGAGATGCGCCACGCACCGTTCTTTGGCTGGATAAAAGACCTCGCGGCGCCGGACCCGACGTCGCTGTTCAATCTCTTCGGCCTGTTGCCCTATGACGTGCCGATGATGTTGATGATCGGCGTCTGGCCGCTGCTGATGGGCATAACCATGTTCCTGCAAATGCGCATGAACCCGACGCCGCCCGATCCCACCCAGGCGATGATCTTCAACTGGATGCCGGTCCTGTTCACGTTCTTGCTTGCGAATTTTCCTGCCGGACTGGTGATTTACTGGACGTGGAACAATATCCTTTCGATCCTGCAGCAAGGGGTGATCATGCACCGTCAGGGGGCGAAGGTGGAGCTGCTTGACAACATCATGGCCCTGTTTGGAAAAAAGCGACCTGAGACGTCAAAGGCTTCCAAGACATCAAATCCGCCCGATAGCTAGAGCGTGTCAGGTTTTAATAGAACCATTCTGACGGAGCGATTTTGCGACAAGATGGGCCTTAGGTCTCGCAGGATATAGTGGGGCTATTTTCAAGAGACTTAAGGTTCATATTGGTGCAAAAGCGCCCGTCCCTTCGGGTTTGCCGATTGGCGGACGTCCACGCCCAAGCCGCTCTCGAGAGATGGGTAAACATCGCTCTTCGATCGCCTTGGGCGTGGTCCGCCTCGCCAATCGAGAAACAGAATTGATTCTATTAAGACCTGAAAGGCTCCAGGTGCGTAACTTCAACGATAGTGCCGATCTTGCCGCCATGGAGGCGGGGCGATTGCTGTTCGCGCGCCCCTGGGTTTTGCAACATGCGGTGTTCAAAATCGATCAGTTGCCGGATATGAGTGTTCCCGAAGTCGCTTTTGCGGGGCGCTCCAATGTGGGAAAATCCAGCCTGATCAATGCGCTTGCGGGGCAAAACGGACTGGCGCGCACATCGAACACGCCGGGGCGCACCCAGGCGTTGTATTTCTTTGGCTGCGAGGCCCCCGTTCGTCTGGTCGATATGCCGGGCTATGGTTATGCCAGGGCGGCGAAGGCCGATATTCGCGCCTGGAACCATCTGCTGACGCGCTACCTGCGCGGCCGGGCCAATCTGGTACGCGCGTTTTTACTCATAGACGCCCGCCATGGTATCAAGCCGAACGATCGGGAAATGATGCGTTTGTGCGATGAAACGGCGGTATCCTATCAGGGCGTGCTGACGAAAATCGACAAACCGGGCGAAGCCGCCCTGGCCCGCACTATCGACGAGACGCGTGCGTATTTGCGCCAGCGGCCGGCGGCGTTTCCCCATCTGCTTGCCACTTCGGTACGCGAGCGTGTCGGTTTGAACGAATTGCGTGCCGAGATTGCGCGGATCGCCGATCGGTAGTTCCAGAGCGTCAGGCGGTATCGCCGCTCGCGGCGGCGCTTTTCGCTTCTTCCTCTTTTGCCTTGCGATCCTCCTCGCGCTCGGTGCGCTTGCGGCCCCACTGACCCTTTTTCGGGTTATTACGGGCCTCTCGCACCAAAATATCAGCCGCATCGAGAAAACGATGGACCCGATCGGTGGGTTTGGCGCCGTTATCGAGCCAATAACGGACCCTGTCGGCGTTCATGGTAACGCGCCGTTCGTGATCCCTGGGCAACAGCGGACTGTACGTCCCCAGCTTTTCGATAAACCGGCCATCGCGTGGAGCACGCGCATCGGCGACAACAATGCGATAGAACGGCCGCTTTTTTGAGCCGCCACGCGCCAATCTGATTTTTAGTGCCATGGGTTATTCTGTCCTTTCATACCAGCAGTATCTGTGTTGCATATTTGCGGCGAAGGTATCCGGCCTTGATGAAACACCTTTCTTCACGATCAATTCATTACGGCCAAATGCGCCCGGTATTGTCAGGTTCTCGTGACCTGCCGATACCGCATTCACCGCGCATGCGTCATTTTCTGCGTTTGCGTTTGCGCTTGCCGCCGCGCGGTACACCCGGCAGCGGTCCCAGCCCCGGCAATCCTGGCAATCCTGGCATACCGCCAAGGCCCGGTATGCCGCCGACGCCGGCGGGCCCCTGGCCCGGCAGTCCGTCCGTTTGCACCTGCTGCATCATGTCCGGGGTCATTTGCGGCGCGCCACCACCCATCAGGCTGCCGAGCAGGCCCTTGCCGCCGCCCATTTTCTTTAACATCGAACTCATTTGCCGATGTACCTTGAGCAGCTTGTTGATTTCCTGCGCCGACGTACCCGAACCGCGTGCCACCCGACGTTTACGGCTGGCGTTGAGAAGTTTCGGCATTTGCCGTTCCTTCGGCGTCATGGACAAGATGATGGCGATCTGACGATCGAACATCCGATCATCGAGACCTGCCGCAGCGAGCTGTTTCTTCGTCCTGCCAACACCGGGAAACATGTTGATAACACTGCCAATGCCCCCCAATTTTTTCATCTGTCGAAGCTGTTCCGCCAGATCATTGAGATCAAAGGCGCCCTTTTGCAACTTGCGCGCCATGGCGGCGGCCTTGTCCGCCTCGTAGGTTTCCGCCGCCTTTTCCACCAGCGAGACGATATCCCCCATACCAAGGATGCGATTGGCGATACGCTCGGGATGAAAGTCCTCCAGGGCATCGATTTTCTCGCCGACACCCATCAGTTTTATCGGCTTGCCGGTCACGGCGCGCATGGAAAGAGCGCCGCCACCGCGGCCATCGCCATCAATGCGCGTCAAGACAATACCGGTGATCCCGACGGCCTCATCGAAGCGTCTGGCCAGATTGACAGCGTCCTGCCCCGTCAGGGCATCGGCAACGAGAAGGGTTTCATGGGGAGTTGTGGCGGCACGAATGTCGGCGACTTCGCGCATCAGTTCTTCATCCAGGGTGGTGCGGCCGGCGGTGTCCAGAAGCACCGCATCGAAGCCCCCCAGACCGGCGGCCTGCAGGGCCCTTTTGGCGATCGCAAGGGGCTGTTGTCCTTCGATGACCGGCAGGGTGGAAACGCTGATCTGCTCGCCCAAGACCTTAAGCTGCTCTTGCGCGGCCGGACGGCGCGTATCGAGAGAGGCCATTAGAACCCGCTTTTTGTCGCGCTCACCAAGACGGCGGGCGATTTTGGCGGTGGTCGTGGTCTTGCCCGAGCCTTGCAGGCCGACCATAAGAATGGCGACCGGGGGCACCGCGTTCAAATCGATCGGCTCGGCATCGGCGCCCAGCATTTCCACGAGTTCGTCGTGAACGATCTTGACAACCTGCTGGCCCGGCGTGACCGACTTGATGACCGCCTCACCCCTGGCCTTTTGGCGCACCCGTTCGATGAATTCGCGTGCCACATCAAGGGCGACATCGGCTTCCAGAAGCGCCCGGCGCACATCGCGCATGGCCGTATCGATGTCTTTGTCGGAGAGCGCGCCGCGCCCGGTCAGGCCATCGAAAATGGCCCCCAGACGTTCTGAGAGCGAGTCGAACATGGGTTATCGGCACCTTTTGACGTTCACCAGCCAACACCAAGCGCACCCGCGGGCGAGCCTTCGCTGGCGGATGGGGACCTCCGGCTGAGCCTTTGCACAGCTGGCCGGTCGGCGGGTCTGTATTATCGCCGTATGTGAATGCGCTGCAACATAAGTCCCTGAACCGCCAAAGTCAACAGACGATAGCGCTGGAGCGTGTCATGTCTGGCGAATACGGGCCATTTTTCATTGCTGACGCATTTCGTCAATGGCAGTCTGCGCCGCGGCCCGGTGCTCCGCCGTGATGTGCTGGCGAACCATGTAAATGGCGGTGGCGAGAACGCTCACATCGTCGGTAAAGCCCAGACCCACAAGGAAATCGGGAACAGCATCGAAGGGCATGATAAAATACACCAGCGCCCCCAGCAAAACGGCCCGAACGCGCGCCGGCGTGCGTCCATCGAGGGCGCAATAATAGGATGCCACCACTTCCTCGGCAAAGGGCAGAAAGGCCAGTGCACGCTTTAACGTGGTGAAGAAGTTTTCCTGGACGCGTTTTTCGTCGCGCTCCAGATCGCTCGCCAAATCGTCCGGGTTGATTTCGTACCCATCCGGATCGATGGTCTTGGTGTATGTGGCGCGTGTTGTGTCCGCCGCACCTGATGACGTCTGTGCCATGACTGTTCTCGTTAAATAGTTGATTGTGAAGAGAAGTACACGCAAGCGGAGCGAGGCACCTTTCTTAAAGATCAACTCCTTATACCAGGGGGCTTTGCGTTTGACTCCTGGCTCAGATAAAAACCGCTGTCTTCTCAGCACGATACACAAGTCAGCGTGTACAAAACGCCAATACCGCTGGTATTATTTTACCGGGAAAAAGTGGACCGAGGCGAAGCCGAGGGACTTTTTCACATTCAACCAAATACCGCCCTGACGGTTGCGTGAAACTCCCGCAAAGCCCCTTGATATTATATGGACTCCCACCCTGACACGCTCTAAGTCTCTTGCAAATAGCTCCACTATATCCTGCGAGACTTAAGGCCCATCTTGTCGCAAAACCGCTCCGTCAGAATGATTCACCTAAGAACTGAAAGGCTCTATGAACCAACATTGGCGCCGGTGTCGGTTGCTTCGCCGAGTTTTTTGATCAAACGATAGGTGTTGCGTTCGCTGATTCCCAATATGGCGGAAATCCGCTGCCGATTGCCGTTATGCATCTGCATCAGATAGCGAAGATAGGTTTTCCTGATCTCATCCAATGTCGGTTCATGATCGAAGGATAACTCCAGACCAGCACTGCCCGATTTGAGGCGCTTGGGCAGGGCGATGTGCCGGGCGGTTATCCTCTGCTGGTCCCCGGACAACAGGATACTGCGCTCGACAACATTGCGCAACTCGCGGATGTTCCCCGGCCAATGGTACGCTTTCAGGGCCTTGATCGCCGAAGGGGTAACGGTTTTGGGCGTGCTGCGCATGAAGGTTCGCGACTCCAGTATCCGCATGGTGATGGGGGCGATGTCATCCTTTCGCAGACGCAAGGGCGGAACGCAGATATTGAAGGCATTCAGACGATAGTACAGATCGGTTCGAAACCGGCCGGCATCGCACATATCTGACAAGTTGCGGTTCGTGGCCGCAACAAATCTCACATTTGCCCCAAGATCACGGGTGCCGCCCAATCTGCGAAATTTGCCGGTTTCGATCACCCGCAACAGTTTCGCCTGAATGGCTGGAGCGACTTCACCGATTTCATCGAGAAATACCGTCCCGTTCTCGGCAACTTCAATCAGGCCGGCTTTCTTCCGGTCGGCGCCGGTAAATGCACCGCGCTCGTGTCCGAACAACTCGGATTCGAACAGATTTTCCTGCAACGTACAGCAGTCGACCGCAACAATCGGACTGCCACAGCGAGGGCTGCGCTCATGAATCGATTGCGCCACAAGCTCCTTGCCGACACCACTCTCGCCCTCGATCAGGACCGTCGTATCGGTTGGCGCGATCATATCGATCGTTGCAAGCAATTCCGCAAACGCAGGACTGTCGCCGACCATTTTGGGCGAACTGCGGCGGCGCGCCTGTTTCTGCCAGAACTGCACATTGCGCCGCAGGGAAGCGTTTTCGAGCGCCCGGTTTACGGCAAGATCCAGACTGTTGGCCGATACGGGTTTTACCAGATACTCCGATGCTCCCGCCTTGACCGCTTCGACCGCCTGAACAATCGAGCCATACGCCGTCAGGATAATCACCGGACAGACCTCTCGCAACTCTCCCACCAGCGCCATGCCATCGGCGTCCGGCAGGCGGATATCCAGTATGATCAGGGAGGGTTCCGATTGTGCCAGCGCTGCCAGGGCGCTTGCATGGGATCTGACCCCCTGGGCATCAAAACCCATATTGGCAAGTTGTTTGACCAGTAACTTGTTCAAGGTCTGGTCGTCTTCGATGATCAGGACATTTTTGCTGCCGGCCTGTGTCATTGGCTTTGATCTTCCACATCGGCGTCGGGCAATCTGACGGTAAACGTCGTACCGGAACCGACCGTGCTGTCGACCTCGATGACGCCATTCAAGCGATCTACAATGGCTTTTGTCAGCGACAGGCCCAATCCGCGGCCCTGACTGGTTCCGGCCCTTTTTGTCCAGAAAGGCAGGAATATACTCTCCAGGCTTGAAGCGGGAATCCCCACCCCATCATCGAGAAACGACAACACAATCCAACCCCTGGCATGCCGGCCCCGGATGATCAGATTCCCTCCTTCAACCATCGCATGGAACGCGTTCTGGGCAAGGTTGACGGTTATCATGCGCATATCGCTGTCCGAGGCGACAACGCGCAACCGGTTTTCCAGTTCCAGTTCTACATGGATCTTCAGCGTATCCGCTTCATAGGCCAGCAATGCCATCACTTGCGGTATGATGCTGTCCAGTTGCAGCAATTGTATCGTGTCGACCGGCGGCTGGCTCAGCCGCATCATGCTTTCCGTCACTTCAAGGCACTTGTCGATCTCCTCTTTTGCGATGGACAAATACTCGTGTATTTCCCCGGCCGACCTTGGCGTCTCGCTCCCGTCCTTCAAGGCGCTCAGGGCCAGTTCGATCGAGGACAGGGGATTATGGATCTCATGCGCCACGCCCGCTGCCAGCAAACCGATTTCCGAGAGTCTTTGTTCATGGGATATGCTGGCTTCCTGCTCCAGATTGCGGATGGATTCAATCACGAACGGGCTCTGTCCGGCGTCTGTCGACAACTCCGTTTGGGCGGCGGAGACCTCGACGAACAGATCCGTACCGTCGGCCGTCTTGTGATGGTGGCGGGTTTTGATGCAGGACCCGGGTTTGTCTATCAGCAATTTAACCGGACAGTCGATCAACGTGTAGGGACATGGCGTGTCCCGCTTGTGGCTGGAACGATAGCATTTCTCACCGATAACGCGGTCTTTCCCTGCGCCGATCTGTCGGCAATAGGCGTCATTCGCCTTGATGATCGTGTAGGTTTCGTCGATAACCCGCACACCATCGGGAATTGCGTCAATGATATTCTGCAAAAACTGACCGGATGCCTCCAGTTCCCGCAGGCTTGTTCCAAGACGCGCCGCCATCGAATCGAAGCTGGAACCGAGATCGGAGATCTCATCCCTGCCGGGTAGCGCTGCGCGTGTGTGCAGGGCACCGCTGCTGAGTTTTCGGCTGGCGCTTTGCAGCGTTTCAATGCGTGAGAGTACCAGCCTGTTTAATCCGATCCACAGACCCGCGCCTGTCGCCAGAATGGTAACGCTGCCGATGGCGATCAGTGTAAGCGCGCTGCGCAGGGCGTTCTCCCTGATGCTTGCGGCCTTGTAGTCCACGATCAGCAGGCCATTCACCGGGTGGTCCGCTGTGGCGCCATGACAGGTATTGCATACGCGCCTGTTTTGCACAGGAATAATGCTCCTGAGCAGTTCTTCACCGGATTCTCTATAGACCGTCCTGGTCGTGCCTTGCTTGTCGCTATAGGCTTTGGCAATAGCGCTGTCTGACAAAACCCGCCCCATGTTTTCCCGCTCCGAGGCAAACCGCACCTTGAATTGCGGGTTAACGATCATAACACTGTCGATGTCCTGCTGCTGTCCCAGCTTGTTGACGATTTCACGCAAGCCCGGCAGGTCGCGCTTTAACATTGCGTTTTCCAGCGACGTTTGCAGCAACCGGTTGACCTGCATGGACGCGCGCGCGTGTTCGTTCAGCAATTGGCCCTTGTACTGATTGTGTACCAACAGCACATATGCGATGGACGTGGCGAGTAATATGGCGGCCAGCAAAAGCACAAATTTACGCTGCAATCTGGAACCGACCCAGTGGCCCGGTGAATTCCATATGGCAGCAAAAGTATTCATTCGAGAACCTGGAACAGTTTTGCATGGTGCCGCACCTGGCGGCAAACGTGACAGGCGTCTGGCGTTGCCGGAGCGTATGCGACAGGATTGTGAAACAGGACGCCACAGGATCGGCAGGTATAAGTCGCCAATCTCACCGTTGAACATTCCGCGCCCACCATGCAATCAATATCGATTGCGTTTTGCGGGCATATATCGGAACACAAACCGCAATTCGTGCAATTTGCGCTCTCAATCCCATAACTCTCTTCTCCCCGTTTGTCCTTGACCAGGATCAACGCCTTTTCCTGACAGATTGCCACGCAATGGCCACAGCCGTCACAACGTTGCGCGTCGATTACCGGCACGAAGGCAAACAGAGGTGTTTGCGTTTCCCGCGGGCTCCGACGCAGAATACTCGCCAGCGCGCTTTTGCCGCCATCAGGAGGGTCTTCAGGCAAGCGGGATACGAAAGCCAGAAGCAAGCGCCGCTTTGCGGCATCGACCGTGTCAGGCTCGTGCTGCACCGGGCGCGCCCGTGCATCGGTCGTATCCGCTGTCGCGATTGTGACTTCCGCCAGGCCGCGACTGGCCAGCAAGCGGTTAAACGCGCTTACATACAACTGCAGCGTTATTTCCGGCTGATTGTCGCAGGCGCCGCAATCCCCCGTATCCACGACAATACACCGCGCACCCTGAAGATAGAGTGCGGCAATTTGCTCCAGGCCAAGGCAGTGGACACACACCACATTTGCGGCGCTGCGGCGATCGGCCGATCTGTCGCAAATCAGGGTCGCCGTTTTGCCGACAACCTCGACACGGGTTCCATTGGATATCGCCGCTTGCGTGCAGGCGGCAATGCACACGCCGCAACCGGTGCAGCGGTCCGTTTGAATACCCAGGTTTTCATCGTCGTGGAAAATTGCGCCGGCCGGGCAGGCGTCCATGCATTTTTCGCAACCGGCAAGGCAGGATATCTGGTGAACGCACCGTTGTGCGTCGATGTCAGGCACTTCCACATGGCAACGCGATGTGTTCGACCGGACAGACATGACTATCGTTACCAGCCCTTGCCGGCACCCGGCAGAAACGGCCGATCCTGTTCCGCATTGTATAAATTGTAAACGGTGCGGCCCCGTTTGCGGGTCCGGCGGCGGCCGGCATCCTTTTCGTCGGCTTCCTGCGGCCTGTTGATCCCTGTTGTCCGCTCCAGCAAGTCGCGTAGTTCCTCTACTGCAACATGGGTAAGCCGGGCGGCGGAAGCAAAAAACGGCACCCGCGTCCTTTCGCCAACCAGACGGGCAAAATCGGCAAGCCAGCCAAGCACATTGTCATCAAGAAACCTGGCGGCATCGCTGGCGGCGTCGTCAGTTCCACACGTGCACAGATGTACCACAAATTGCAATTCGTGCACAAGATGGTCGTCGGAACGCATACGCCAATCGGGAACCTGCAGGCCATACCGCTGATACCACCGCCGCGCGGCAAACATCGGCTCCTGGTGCTCCAGACCATCTTCTGTCAGCCAAACAGAGCCGTTGGGGGAGACCCGGTAGGCGTAGGTCAGATAAATATCCGCATATTCTGCCGCCAGGATGTCCCAGATTGCGCTATCACCGGAAAGACGGATGTCATTCACCGCGGCAATAAACGCCTCCACCGCCCCTTGCGCCGGCTCGCCGGTGACCAGTCCGCCGATCCATTCCTGTGTGTCGGTATCCTGCAGGCCCGCGATCAACGCCCTGTCCGGTTCCCGGTCGTGCAACCGGGCAAGCAGAGCGAGCATGGCGGAAAGATCCTCCAATCGCCGCGCATCCGCCATATCGACGTCTGCGGAAAAAGCTTCCATTACTCCACCACACCTTTACTGTGGGGCACAAACACAATGGACGGGTCGGTCAGTTCCGGATCCGCCATGTTACGCACCTGCCGCACGATGCGATCGTTCGGACCGCGCGCTTTTGTCTCATGGGTACCGTCGCGCAATTGATCGATCGGCCCAATATCCAACACGCGCATCATACAGGCCATGACACAATAGGGTTTGCGCCCGGCCTCAATCTCGTCGACGCACATGTTGCACTTTTTGACCAGATTGTCGGTGGGATCGAACTGCGGAGCGCCATACGGACAGGCGGCCTCGCATTTGCGGCAACCGATGCACAGCGTCGAATCGATGTCCACAATGCCATCCGACTTGCGCTTGAAAATAGCCCCCGTCGGACAGGCCGGAAGGCACGCGGGCTCAGCGCAATGGTTGCAGGACATGTTGATTTTGAACGCGAACACCTCCGGATAGGTGCCGCCCTCGACATATTGGACGCGGCGGAACCGGGGACCGGGGGCGAGCCCGTTCTTGTCCTTGCAGGCGATCTCGCAGGCGCGGCAACCGATACAGTCCACGTTGTTGTGAATAAAACCAAGCTGCACGTCCGGGACGACCGGCGTATACACCTCCCGCTTGCGCTTTTTCACCGCCGCCTTGATTTTTGCCTTGTCAATGTTCTGGGCCATTTCGTTCTCCGGATAAGCGCTTGTGTCGGCAACATCTGCTGATACATGCACACCTCGAAAGCGTGCCGTTCCGGCTAGAGCATGTCAGGTCTTAATAGAAGCAATTCTGTTTCCATTAAGACCTGACATGCTCTAGCTGCTCCTGTGGTTCGATTCCAGGGGACCATGGATCCCCGGCCAGATTCCCGTGGCATTAGAGATCACGGCGAAACACATGGCTGCGCGCTGTCGCCAGTTGATCCCAGCCCGGACGATGCTCCAGATCGCTTGCCTTTATGTCCACCAGAATGGTGTTATAGGCGAACGCGCCGGCGGGACTGGGGTTATCGTCGGTGAGAAAATCCGGATTACCCGCCCGGTCGACACCATCCTTGTCAAGGTCCATCCAGGCGCCCTCGTGCAGCACCGCGACGCCCGGCATACACCGCTCCGTGACATAGACCGGTGTTACCACCCTGCCGCGCTCGTTCCACACCTCGACCGTATCGCCGGTTTTGATCCCGAGCCGCTTTGCATCGCTGGCATTCATTGTCGTCTCCTGGCTATATGTTTCCCGCAGCCAGGGGATATTGTTGAATATGGAATGGGTGCGCCAGCGCGGATGGGGCGTTATCAGGTGAAACGGATATGTTTGCGCCTTCGGGTGATTAAGCGATTCCCATGGTTCAATCCATTTGGGAATGGCCGGGATTTCGTATCCGTATTGTGTACGCGTCCAGTCCGTTGTCTGCGCCAGCGTGGTTGAGAAGATTTCGATTTTCCCCGAAGGTGTTTGAAACGGTACGCCGTTTTCTATCTGGGGGCGAAACGCGACATGGGGCTCCGCCAGGCGGAACTTGTAGATGCCGCGGGACTTGAACTCCTCCCAGCTCATGGTAACCCCCTGGTGGTGCATTACCCTGTTGTGCCACCAATCGGCCAGATAGGCTTCATCGACCGCATCCGGATTATCGAAATAGCTCCGATCCGCCTTCGGATTAAAGCGGGGACCAAAGCCAAGACGATAGGCGAGTTCACTGAATACCTGAAAATCCGATTTGGATTCCCCCAGGGGTTCAATCACCTTCGGCCGATGGATATAGTAGTGTCCCTTGTACCAGGGCAGCGCCACGTCGTGCCGTTCAAAATGGGTTGCGATAGGTAGCAAATAGTCGGCCCAGATGCCGGAAGGGGTGATGGTCGAGTCCATGCAGACAATCATTTCCAGCTTGTCGAGCGCCTGAATTTCCTTGTTGATATTGGTAAGCTGGTTAAGCCAGTCGGAACCATGCCAGAATATCGCCTTGATGTTCGGAATCAGGCCATCGGTGGAGTCATTTCTGGGCCAAAGCCCGATTTCCTCACGGCTGACATTGGGATAGTTGAGAACGCAATGGGCCCAACGGTCCGATTTGATCGAGGCATACCAGATGTTCGAATGTTCATCATACGGGTATGCGGTCCCCTCGGCGTGCCAGGCCTTGCCGACACCCTCGGCACATCCCCCCAGAACCCCGATGTTGCCGGTCATGGCCTGCAGGGCGGCGGCCATACGATTGTATTGTTCCCCATAGGCGTTGCGGCCCGGCGCCCAGGACGCTTTCAGGGCGGCCGGTTTCGTTTCCGCATACATGCGGGCGAGTTTGCGGATATCGGCGGCTTGCACACCGCAAATGGGTTCCGCCCATTCCGGACTTTTCGGCTGGCCGTCATAGGTGCCCATGATATAGTCGCGGAAATTCTCTCTGCCTTGCGCCCAGGCGGGCATGGTCGCGGCATCCATCCCCTGCGTGAACCGGTTGATAAAATCCTGATCCTGCAAGTCATTTGCAAAAATGTAATGCGCCATGGCGGCCAGCATGGCAGCATCGGTATTGGGTTTGATGGGGATCCACCAGGCGTCATAGGCGGCGGCTGAATCAGTGTACTGGGGATCGACCAGAACAAATTTGCAGCCACGTTGCTTGGCCATGCGCATATAGTAAAACGTATTGCCGCCATGGAATGTATAGGCCGGGTTCCACCCCCACATGATCATCAGGCTGGTATGGGCGAAGGCATCATCCTCATTGCCGTCCTCGATGGTTCCGAACGTTGTGCGGGAACTGAACGTCGTACCCTGATAGGACGGCACGGACCAGGAACTGGTACGGCAGCCGAACATGCCGAGAAAACGCGCCAGCAACCCGTCGATCTGATCGGATTTGTGCAATACGCCGTAGGAGGCACCGGCATAGCTTTGGTCGAGAATGGCGGTCGGGCCATACCGGTTTTTCAGATAGACCATCTTTTCGGCGATTTCGGCAAGCGCCTGGTTCCAGGTAACGCGCTTGAATTTACCCTCGCCGCGCGCCCCGACCCGTTTCATCGGGTAGAGCAGGCGTTCCGGAGAATAGAGCCTGGCCCGATAGGATCGGCCACGCAGACACGCCCGGACCTGGGGAACCTCTTCGGTATCGGTATCGTAGGCATCCCCCTGATAGGTGCCGTCATCGGTGGACAGTCTGACGATGACATCGCCCTTCTTGTGGGCCACCAGCATATGGCGGGAACCGCAGTTGTGGGCGCAACTGGTAACGACCGTTTCCAGTTCATCATCTGTTGGATAGGGCTCGTAGGCGAATGCCGCCGCCTCTTTGGTGTCTGCCGTCAGGACCAGCCCGGCCGCGGCGGTTGCGGCGCTGGATTGCAGAAATTTCCGCCTGCTCAACCGAGACAATTCGTTTATCGCGGATAGCTCTGTTTGCCTGCTCATAAACAGCCTTTCGTGATTACCGGGCTTTTTCCGGGTCAAGAAGATATTCCAACTCGGACCGGGTTGGCCGCCCGATTGCCCATTCTGGCGTTTCCTCATCCATGTCCGGCCACGGATTGCGCGCATAGGGATAGGAAATGCGATACCATTTGCGCCCACCGTGGCAGCCATAACAGACATCCGATGAAGCCCTGGCGGCCTCTTCAATACTGGCCGCCTTCAAATAGGTGACACGATGACGGACGGTCCTGAACGTCTCTTCATGACAGGACAGGCAGCCGTTGGGGGTTTCCTCGTCTTCGAAATCACCCCGGCTCTGATGCCAGTCGCCACTGAGTCCCATGATATTCTCCGGATCGGGCATGGCACCGTGACAGCGCAGGCAGGTATCGGTCGGATCGACCATCTTGCGCAGGGTAAAGGGTGACTTCGCGCCGGCTGGCTGCGAGGCGATCACAGTGGAAAGAACATCCGCCGATTCCTCGCGCGGGTCATTGCCCTTGTGGCAGAAATTGCACGACAGATTCATGACCTGTTTGGCAAACGGGCTTTGCAGATGCCTGAAATGAAAGCTCTCCTGCTCTCCCGTATAGGTATCGAGGGTCTGATACCAGGCCAGCACGTCTTGCGACTTCACTCCGGCCGGTGATACGTCGCGCGGTTTGTAATTCATGATCTCCTGATGGCAGACAAGACATTCCTCATCGCTGGCCTGGCTGATCCGTGGCGGAAAGTGAACAGGATGAAATCGAGCGCGCTCGTAATCTATTCCCATCACCTCGGATTCCAGTTTCGCCGCTGCGGCTTTCACCCGGGCAACCTCCTGCGGTGTCGCCGCAGGAGGATCGACGGGGGGATCAAAGACGGGAGCGGCGGGTTCCGTTGCCACCGGCGCCGGGCTGGTCTGAGTCGTTGCCCCGGCTTGCGATGTCGCTGCTGCTAATGCAAACAGGCGTTCCGGCGGTATCGGTGTATCGGATTGCCCGGCAAGATAGGCGATTACGTCCCGACGGTCTGCCGGTTTCTTCAGGCCGGAAAAGGCCATCTTGGTGCCCTTGATTGCCGCTCGTGGCTTTTCAAGGTATTGATCGAGAAACGCAGGGTTCCACTTTTTCCCCGCAAGACTTGCCATTGCGGCCGAGTATTTGTACCCCTCCTGCGCGGCAATGCCGGCATTGACAATGGACCATAAATTAGGTCCGGTCTTTGCCTTTCCATCCCGCTCGACGGCGTGACATGCCCGGCATTTCTTGAACACCTTTTGTCCGGCAACCGGATCAGGCCAGTCTTTCGCAGCCTTTGCCGCAACAGCAGTCGTCTCCGGATTGGCTACCTGACCGACGGCAGGTTGCGCGCCGGAAGCCGCGCCCGACGCTACCTCCGGTTCCTTATCCGTCGTATCCCTGGCGTCCCCCGAATCGGCAGTATTCGATGGCGCGTCCAAAACAAATGTATTGGGGTTGTAAGACCCCTTGATCACAAGAGTTACCAGGACAAAGATTGAAAAGAACGCCGTCGCCACTGCCCCTGTAAGACCCAGATAAGCACACAATCTGCCGATCGCTCGCATCGTTGTGGTCCGTAACCCGAAGTTTCACCGTCAGTGGGAGACGGTATGATCCGCCTCCCGTTTTCCTCTTGTCGCCTGCTACAGCGTCAGTTTTCGGCGGGCACGTCTTCCTTCTCGCCGGACATACCGCCCATACCGGACATGCCGCCCATACCGGACATGCCACCCATGCCGGACATACCGCCCATGCCGGACATGCCACCCATGCCGGACATGCCGCCCATGCCGCCCATGCCGGACATGCCACCCATACCGCTTTGCGGTGGGGTCCAGCTTTTGCCCTGCATTCCTGACATACCGCCCATGCCGGACATACCGCCCATGCCGGACATGCCGGACATACCGCCCATACGGGCCATTCCATATGGAGCGGAAGCCGGACGCCAACTGCCGGAATAGGTCCACTGGGTGCACATCCAGGTACGCATGCCCTGTCCACTCGCCCTACCCTGCATACCGGACATGCCACCCATGCCCTTCATACCTTGCATGCCGGACATGCCACCCATACCAGACATACCGCCCATGCCGGACATGCCGCCCATACCGGACATACCACCCATACCGGACATACCACCCATGCCGGACATGCCGCCCATGCCGGACATTCCGCCCATGCCGGACATTCCGCCCATGCCGGACATGCCGCCCATGCCGGACATTCCGCCCATACCGGACATTCCGCCCATGCCGGACATACCACCCATACCGGACATGCCGCCCATGCCGCCCATGCCATAAGTAACGCCGATGGAGGGGATGCCATACGTCCATTGTGTGCACGTCCAACCTGGATGACCGAAACTTCGGGCACCCGCCATACCGGACATGCCACCCATACCGGACATGCCACCCATACCGGACATGCCGCCCATACCGGACATGCCGCCCATACCGGACATGCCACCCATACCGGACATGCCGCCCATACCGGACATGCCGCCCATACCGGACATGCCACCCATACCGGACATGCCGCCCATACCGGACATGCCGCCCATACCGGACATGCCACCCATACCGGACATGCCGGACATGCCGCCCATACCGGACATGCCACCCATGCCCTTCATACCTTGCATGCCGGACATACCGCTTTGTGCTGATGCTGCATTTGCCATCGCCAACACAGAAGCGGAGCAAAGTGCGGCAGCAGCCAAAATTTTCAAGCGCCTGGTGTTCATCGTTTTGCTCCTGTTGTTACGCCGCCTGCGGTTATCCCGAGGCCGGCAGTGATATCCGGGATTACCCGGAAATTGATTGACAGCCGCGTCTTGCGGCTCAGTTTTTCCTGTGCCAATCGCGCACATCATAGGGCCCGGTCATGCCCGGATGATTGAACGGGTTGTACCAATTGCCCTGGTCCTCCAGAAACCGCAGGCTGTAAGGATAAGGCTCTTCTATTCCTTTGAGGGCCTGGCTGTACCAGTTGGAATCCCTTGTAACCGCGGTGATCACTGGCGCCCCTGCCGGTCGCTGATGGGGCGTGACGCCAGCTGTGGACTGTTCCTGGCTCGCGGCTATGGCGTTCTGGGAAAGCACCAATGCAGCAATCAGCGACAGTTGCCTGAAAGACATATATCCCGCGCTCCTGGTCTCTTAAACTTTGGTGTTATCCGGGCTTTCAGTATTTGTGGAAACGGCCCGTTAACCAAGCAGATATGTTCAAGCAAAATTCATGCCAATAATATAGTAATTGTTAAGCCATTGATTTCATGTGATGTTATAAAAATGGAAAAATTCCATTAGAGGAAATCGGCCATTAACCCTGACAAAATGTCAGGTTAAACGGGCGCATTTGTAACAATCTGGCAATAAATTCAAGCTAAATTCCCCGACAACAACACTTTTCGCCATACAGACATTTTGTCAGGGTCATGCCGGGAACGAGAACCGGCATACGGCGGTTTCAGCGGAAATACCATTATGTCCGGCAATAGTTTGTCGCATATCACATGCAGGTGCCCGATGACGCACAAGGGATACTCTAAGGGCCATACCGGACCATGGGTTTTTCGACAACAAACTGCTGAAAGGTCATACATAGGCGTACTGGCCCGCGATCCGCGCTTGCATTTCCGGGCGGATCCCTCTAGAACGTTGCTCTTGATCATCCAAAACGCGCCGGTAGCTCAGCTGGATAGAGTACTTGACTACGAATCAAGGGGTCGGGGGTTCGAATCCTCCCCGGCGCGCCAACAGCCCTGAAGACCGATCATCAATGGCGGCGTTTCAGTGCAGCCCGCCTGAGCGTTTCACGGCGCCGGCGCTCCCTTCATACCAGAGGGCTTTGCGTTTGACTCCTGGCCTATAGCAAATGCGTTTAATTGGAATCACGGGTATTCAGTATTTTCCTCGCATTTTGCTATGGATTTCAGAGCGATCAGCACGACACACAAGTCAGCGGGTACAAAACGCCAATACCTCTGGTATCAGTTGAAAATCCATGAAAAACAGCCAGGAAGGATTAAAAGAGGTTCTCATGCTGGCGCCAGTGGTGCCGGTGCTCGTCGTGCACGATGTTAAAACGGCCGTGCCCCTGGCGAATGCGCTCGTACAGGGAGGGCTACGTGCCATCGAGGTGACCCTGCGCACGGCCGGTGCCCTGGAGGCCATCACGGCCATTGCCAACGATGTCGAGGGCGCGACGGTCGGCGCCGGCACGGTGATGAACCAAAAGCAATACGAACAGGCGCAGACCGCCGGCGCCAGGTTTGCCGTGTCCCCCGGGTCCACACCGCAATTGCTGGCCGGCGCCGGGCAGGGTGACATTCCCCTGTTGCCGGGAGCCGTCAATGCCTCACAATCGATGATGTTGTGGGATCGGGGCTATCGATATCAGAAATTTTTCCCCGCTGAAGCCGCCGGCGGTATTATCTGTATTCGCGCGCTGGCCAGTGTGCTACCGGATGTGCAATTTTGTCCAACGGGCGGTATCGGTCCGGCCAATGCAAAAGACTATCTGTGTTTATCGAACGTGATCTGTGTCGGTGGCTCGTGGGTATGCCCGCGCGACAGGATCGCAGCAGGCGACTGGGATACGATCTGCGCGCTGGCCAACGCCGCCGCAACGCTGCCGTAATACCAGTGATGCTGCGCTTTAGAGCGTGTCAGGTCTTAATAGAATCAATTTTCGTTACTCGATTGGGGAGACAATCCCGGGTTTGAGCTGCATCAACAGGCGATCGGATGAATGGCTTTGTCATGGGCCCCGATGTAAGGATCAAAATGCTTTATCCCCGCACGGTCGTCGCTCGGGACGCTACCTGGCGCATCGCAAATTGCCCCCAAACGTGTTTGGCGGAATGGTTCCAGCGAAGGGCAAAGCGCACAAGGCGAAACAATTTGATTTAACTGCAACCTTTATCACGCATGTGATTTTTATTTTTGTACAATACATTGAAAGCACTAGCGCCTTGCATATTTCTGGCGCTGCCTGGCTTAAATAACGCATAATAATACAGCAAGAAAACTGCATTGACGTATCTTGGCAAAATCAGCTCGCGGCTTTGGCTCCGTCTAAGCGTTATTATCGCGGCACTTCTTGTGCTCTATACGCTGGCGTCGACGCTTGTCAACATTCACACCGCCCGTGCAAACGCCTTGAACCGCATTGAGGCGCGGCTTATTCATATAAGAGATGAATTGGCGACACACCACTTATCTGATTTGTCCGATTTGTCTACTGTAAACGATTCTGAATTGCGTGCGGAGCTGGTGGCGTTTGGCGAGTTTCATGAACTCGAATCGATTCTGGTTCAGGACGCCAAGGACCGCGTCATCGGGCACTGGACGGCCAGGGATTCCCAGGCGCCCGCCGCTCTGTTCTCGGCGCGCGGATTGCGTCTTGATGACGAAAGCCTGTCGGATTCCTATAGCCGTGCCGGTTATTTGTTTACACGGCGGGCGCTTGTCCATGACGGACAGAAAACCGGCTCGATTTCGGTATCCGTCTCCCTGGCGGACGCGCAAAAGATCGCCGGGCCGATTATGCGCAGTCACTTGCAATTGGCAGCCCTGTTTCTATTTCTGGGTGTGCCCCTTGCGGCCTATACGATCCGCCACTTGACGTCCGGTATTTCGCAACTGGCAAATGCTGTTCGTGGCGCGACGCGGGGCAATCTGGATTTTCCCGTTCTGGCTCACGACGACACCGAGGTCGGGGAGCTTTCACGCGCCTATGCGACGATGATCGAGGACTTGCGCAATGCGATGGGAAGAGCCAATCAGTTGGCTTATTTCGACAAGACCACCGAACTTCCCAATCAGGACTTTTTTCGTCTGGCGGTACAGAATGTCCTGGAGGCCAGCCAGGGCGCAAAGGCGTCGGCAAATCACGCGCTGCTGGTTGTCACGATTGATGCTCTTGATCGCGTCACGGAGTTTCTCGGTCAATACGGCCGCGATATGCTGCTGCGCAAGTTTGGCGCAAACATTCGGCGCGTCAGTGGCGTTGAGACCTTGAATTTTCCGCCGGAACACTTTCCCGACACGGCGCATAAAACTCTCGTGGCGCGTCAGGACGGCGGGGATTTCGCTGTTTTTATGCGTGATACCGCCTCCGCCGACGATGCTCTTGCGCTCGCGCACAGGATAATCGATGCTCTCGCCGAGCCGATGCGCGTGTGCAACCGCTCGATCCCTGTCGCGGCGAGTATCGGCATCGCTCTTAGCCCCGAAAACGGGACCACCTACGATATGTTGTTCCGGCGCGCCGGTCTGGCGCTGACCGCCGCCAGGGAGAGCGGCCGCAACAAGATCAGGGGCTATACCGATGACCTTGTCGGCTCCGGCGCCGATACACTCTCACTTGAGCAGGAACTGGCCGAAGCGTTGGATCGGGAACAGATCGAGATTTTTCTCCAGCCACAGGTGCACAGTAAAGACGGCACGATCGATAGCGCCGAAGCCCTGGCGCGCTGGCGCCATCCCAAACATGGCATGGTGCCGCCCGGCAAGTTTATTCCCCTGGCCGAAAAAGCCGGACTGATCGAGGAACTTGGCTATGCGGTGCTGTGGCAGGCGGCGTGCGTGGCGAAATATTTCGCCAATGAGGGACAGGCGCTGCGTATCGGCGTCAACGTATCGGCATTGCAGTTCAATCAGGAAGATTTTGCCGAAAAGGCTCTGGGGCTGGTTCGCAAGGCGGGGGTTCAGCCACAACTTATTGAACTGGAAATAACCGAATCCACCGCCATGGGCGATTTCGCGGTTACCGCGCAAAAGATCGATCAGTTGCGGCAGGCCGGCTTTCGTATCGCCATTGACGATTTTGGCACCGGCTATTCCAATCTGTCTTATCTGGCGTCGCTATCGGTGGATGCGCTGAAGATCGACCGCTCGTTTGTCAGCGGTATTGATGGCAATCGCCAGTCGCAATCGATTATCGGGCTGATATTGGGCTTTGCCGAGGAACTCGGCTATGAGACCGTGGGCGAGGGCGCCGAAACGGCATCGGAGTTTCAGTTCCTGGGCGCGCGCGGCTGCGATCGGGTGCAGGGCTATTTTCTCAGCCGGCCGCTGCCGGTCGATGCGTTTATTGCCTTTGTACGCGATTATGATGCGGAGAAACTAAAGCGCGATATGCTCGCGGCGTAACGCTGCTCGACCATCGCAATCAAAGCGCCTGGTGTTGCACCATAACAAGCGCCTTGCCACGTGATGGTTTTCCCCGGAACCTTGCACAATCAGCAATAATCCAATAGCTCTCTCCGACAAGGACTGGAACTGCCAATTGACCTGGTTGCGCACAACACGCGTTGCCCCTTCAGGTGCCGTCTTTGTGATATCGTCCGCCACCGTACCAGCTTGAAAAACCGTTACAAGGCGTGCCAAATGGTGAATGCTCTGAGAGTTGCTATTGCTCTTTCACTACACGCTCTAAGTCATCGGTCAAAGTGGAAGTGCAAAGAAAGGAACATGCCATCAATGCCCGTGACTATAGATACTACAAAGATGCAAGGGATGAAAATCCGCAATTAACGCTGTTCGATGAGAAAATATCCCGCAAATACGAAGGAACCGGGAGCCTCATTGAGGCGGGGCTTATACCAGCGGTATTGGCGTTTTGTACACGCTGACTTGTGTATCGTGCTGATAATACCACGGTTTTAATCTGCGTCAGGAGTCACACGCAAAGTCCCTTGGTATTATGCAAGCTGGAAACTGGGCCTGATCAAAAATTCCGCACGTTTTCTGCTGTTTCATGTCTTATACCAGCGGTATTGGCGTTTTTTACGCGCTGACTTGTGTGTCGTGCTGACAAAACAACGGTTTTAAACCAAGCCAGGAGTCAAACGCAAAGCCCCTTGGTATTACGGGGCGCGCGATGCAACTCAAACAATTTCGCTTCCTTGGCATACGCATAGATGCCGGCCAGAACGGCGCGGTTGAAGCCCTCAAGACCATTCAGGAAATAGCGGTTCACTATATATATCTTGAAAAAAGCCAGGGGAGCGACCAGCAACAGGCGCCCGTATGAGGGGCGAACGCCTTTGGCGAATTTCTGCTCGGCTTTGAGCGTTGCATAGGCGTTGTCCTTTTCCATCTGCCGCGCGAAGGGAACCACGGCGTTATGAAGAAAACAGTTCCCGGCATCGCCGACCGGCCCGTCGATCACAATCCTCTCATGAACCTTCAGGCTGAGATCGTAGGCGCCGCGCCTGCGGCGAAACAGGCGCAGAATTTTCGAGCGGCGGGTGCGTTTGTGGGTAAGCCCGCGCGGATACAGGCTCTCCCAGCGGGCAATGCGCCAGCCGTGTGTATCGGTACGGGCGATCAAGCGGGGAATTTCGCCAACCAGCGCCGGGGTCAGTTCCTCGTCCCCATCGAGGTTCAGGCACCATTCGGACGTGCATTGCTCCAGGGCAAACTGCTTTTGCGCGCTGAACCCGAGCCAGTCCTGGTGCAGCAGGGTGATCGGCAGGCCGCGCCGCCGGTGCGCCTCGATGATCTCAAGGGTGCCATCCGTGCTGCCGGAATCGACAACGATAATCTGCGCAAAATCCTTGCAGCTCTCCAGGCAGCGGCCGATCGTGTCCGCCTCATTAAGACAGATAATATAGACCGAGACGGCGAGTGCCGGTTCCGCTTCACGGGCCACTGCAGGATTGCCCATCGCCTACCACTTGCCGGTTAAAATCTCTTACAGGGGTAAATTGTCGTGCTTTTTCCACGGGTCCTCAAGGCGTTTGTTGCGCAACAGTTTCAGTGCCCGGGCGATCCGCCGGCGTGTTGAATGGGGGCGAATGACCTCATCGATATAGCCGCGTTCGGCGGCAACAAAGGGGGAGAGAAACCGCTCCTCGTATTCGCGTGTATGGGCGGCGATCTTTTCATCATCGCCGATGTCCTTGCGAAAGATGATCTCCACCGCGCCCTTGGCGCCCATGACGGCAATCTGCGCCGAAGGCCAGGCGTAGTTCACATCGCCGCGGATATGTTTCGACGACATCACATCATACGCCCCGCCAAACGCCTTGCGGGTGATCACCGTGACCTTCGGCACCGTGGCCTGGGCGAAGGCGAACAATAGTTTGGCGCCATGTTTGATCAGGCCGCCATATTCCTGGGCGGTGCCGGGTAAAAAGCCCGGCACATCGACGAATGTCACCAGGGGGATGTTAAAGCAATCGCAAAAGCGCACGAACCGTGCCGCCTTGCGCGAGGCGTCCGAATCAAGGACCCCGGCAAGGACCATCGGCTGATTAGCGACAAAACCGGTGCTACGCCCCTCAATGCGCCCGAATCCGATCACGATATTGCGCGCGAACATTTCCTGAATTTCGAAAAAATCGCCATCGTCGCAGACTTTCAGGATCAACTCCTTGATGTCGTAGGGCTGGTTCGGATTATCGGGCACGAGACGATCAAGGGAAGCGTCTTCGCGCTCCGGATTATCGAGGCAGGGGATTTGCGGTACTTCGGCGCGATTGCTCAGGGGCAGGAAATCAACCAGGCGACGGATCTGCAACAGGGCCTCGATGTCGTTCTCGTAAGCGCCGTCGGCGATAGACGATCGGGTCGAATGAACCGCGGCGCCGCCCAGATCTTCGGCGGTCACGGTCTCGTTGGTGACCGTTTTGACCACTTCCGGTCCGGTGACGAACATATAGGACGTATCGCGCACCATAAAGATAAAGTCGGTCATCGCCGGTGCGTAAACATCCCCGCCGGCGCAGGGGCCCATGATGACGGAAATCTGCGGCACAACACCGGACGCCAGAACGTTGCGCAAAAACACCTCCCCATAGCCGCCCAGCGCCGCGACGCCTTCCTGGATCCGCGCCCCGCCGGCATCGAACAGGCCGATGACCGGTGCTCCCGTTTTTAGCGCCATGTCCTGGATTTTGGTGATCTTGCGGGCGTGTTCCTCCGATAGCGAGCCGCCGAGCACGGTGAAATCCTTCGAAAACACATAGACCGCACGACCATTGACCGTTCCCCAGCCGGTCACCACCCCATCGCCAGGAACTTTCTTGTCCTGCATGCCGAAGTCGACGCACCGGTGCTGCACAAAAATATCGAATTCCTCGAAGGAGGTCGGATCGAGCAAGACCTCAATACGCTCCCGCGCGCTCAGCTTGCCGCGCTTGTGCTGGGCGTCGATGCGCGCCTGCCCGCCGCCTAGCAGCGCCTCATCGCGCCGCGCCTGAAGGCGTTCAAGAATATCCATACAACTGCCTTTCTCAATCGGGGTCCGCATGGTGCCGGGGTCGCATTTCCAACTTGTCCAGCCCCTTGATATTGATATCCGTTTGCGGGAACGGGATCTCAATCTTCGCCTGCGCCAGGGCCTTGTGGATGGCAAAGCGCAGATCGCTCTTGACTCGCACCCCGCGTTCGATATCAGCCAGATAGCAGCGCAACTCAAAATCAAGGGAACTGGCGCCGAAATTCATAAAGAACACGACTGGCTCCGGATACGGCATGACATGTTCGTGATCCCTGGCGCATTGAAGCAACAGGGTGCGAACGTCTTCCGGGTCCGCGCTATAGGACACGCCGACGGGAATAATAATGCGCCCCACCTTGTCGCGCAGGGTCCAGTTTACCACCGTGCCGCTGATCAGATTGGAGTTGGGAACGATAACGGTGGCGCTGTCGAAGGTCTGCAATTCGGTGGCGCGCACATTGATACGCCTGACAAAGCCTTCGTCGGTGCCGGCGACGATCCAGTCCCCCGCCTTGATCGGTCGCTCGGCCAGCAGGATCAGCCCGGAGACGAAATTGTTAACGATACTCTGCAACCCGAACCCGATCCCCAGGGACAGCGCCCCGGCGACAATGGTGATATTACTCAGGCTAAGACCAAGATAGGAGAACGTTACCAGCGCCGCCAGCACCATACCCGACCAGCTGAATGCGGTGCTGATGGAACTGCGCAAGCCGATGTCGAGGTTGGTATTTGGCAACATGCGGTTGTCGAGCCAGTGACGAAGCTGGCGCACCACAATGATCAAAAACACAAACAGGCCGATGGCAAACAGAATGGTCGGAAAGGAAATCGTCAGATTACCGATGCTAATGCCCGATAAAAGCGCATTTGGCGAGCCGACAAAATCCGATATCGCCATGCCAAACAGATTTGGAATAAAATTGAGCATGAAGACAAACAGCAAAAGACGCAACAACCCGGACACAAAAACCGACAATTGCCGCATGCGAAATTCGCTGATACCGCTGCTGCGCATGAACCGGCGGCCAAAGCGCGCCGACGCTGTCATATTGCGCGAAAACACCAGATCGATAAAACGCTGCAACAGATAAAAGGCGGTGAGTATCGCGCCGATGACGACGGGGGCCGCCATGAGGAGCCAGCCAAGGTTGATATAGCCAAGGATCAAAGCCGCCAGCGCGGCGAGAACGAACAGCCAGCCCAGGGGAACGAGTAGCCGCCAGGGGGTATAGGTGGCGGCGGCCCCCCCGGCATCGGTATCAGCATCGGCATTATCGGCGGGCGTAAAGACACGGGCAGCAGTGCGCAGCAGAAATACTGCCAGTCCGATCATGGCAAAACTGACACCGGCGCTGATCAGGGCGAACAATGTATACGGCGCCGAGACGACCGTCGCGATGCTGACGAAAATCTCGTTCAGCGCAATAACCCCGCCCATGCAAACGATTGACCAGAACAGGCGCCCGACGAAGGCGCGCGAGATTTCGAACAAGCGCCACCGCGGCCTGGTTGGCGCCAGAACAGCGCGCGCCAGCCCCTGTATGAAGGAGAAGATCACCACGCCGGCGATTAGATTGCCGAGCATCCCTTGCACCCAGCGCGGCAACACCTCGTTAGCGTCCACAACGAGAATAACAAGAAAAACCCCGGCAAAGGGAAAGATCGTATTGACGAAGACGATCCAGATCGCTTTTGTCAGCTTTTCATAGTATTCCGGCCGACTTTGATCGATATCGCGATAGCTTCTGCGCAAGACGAAGCGCTGCAAGGGCGACGCGATCAGCACGGCGGCAAACAGAACGCCGATCAGCAATCCGATCATACCGTTATCGCCGCCGGCACGCAGTTTCGACCACCAGTCACCGATCAAAATCCCCAGACTGCGCAGGGCAAACGGGATTTGCGCCAGGGACACCGTCCAGAATTGCGGCGACAATACGCTGCGATAATGCAGGAAAACCTGATCGCGAAAGCGGCGCTGGCGCTTTTCGGCAATCGTTGCAATGATTGTACGCACCCGCAAATCGATGTCCTGGGCCTGTTTGATCAATCCCTCCGCCCGCGCCAGCATCTGTTCCACGCTCTCGCGTTCGGCGACAATCGCCTCGGACTCCTGCGCCCCCTCGCTGGCCGGTTGAAGCGCTTGCAAACGCTCCCTCAAGATATGCGCCCGCGGCTTCATGTCCTGGGTGATCTGCAGCGCCTGTTCGCGGATCTGTATCGCCCGGTGGCGCCGTTCGTCGAATTGCGGCTCGCTTAATCGATCGCGCCGTAATGCCGCCTCGATCTGATCGAGCTCAAGTTTTAAGGCGTTCAGACTCTCCTGTTCCGGCTGCGTTGGCCCCGGCGGTACCGGGCCGCGGTGTGTCGGCGCGGCTTCATCGGGGGGCCCCTGCGCCGCCCCCTGTACCGGCAGCAGCGCCGCAAGAAGCAGCGCCACGATCGCGGCAATGCTGCGCATCGCAAGCCATCGTCGTGGCCTGATCCTGGCCACGAGTCGGGAGATGGAGTCGGCTCGGATCATGCGATTATACGACCCCTTTTGGCAGACGCGCATGGTGAACAATAATCGCCGATGCCTTGCTGTATCCCATGATATCGTAGGAGATATTGCCGACCAGAAACCGGCGCAGTCGCGATTTACCCGAATCGGATGTCACCACAACGGAGTAGTTTTTTGAGGCTGCGATGATACGGGTCGTCGGATCCCCCTTTTCGATCATGACCCGGTCTATATTGATTCCCCTGCCCTCCAGCCGGCGGATCACGGTGGCCATACGCTTTTCAATCCGCTCCGTATCCGTGTCATCGCGCGCCACCGAGATCAGCGATACCGGCTCGCCGCATACCATCGCCATGACCGCCGCCCGCTGTACCGCTTCCGCCGATTGCTTGCTGCCATCGAAGGCCAGCAGGTAGCCGTTGTCGGTGCGCCAGTCACGGGCGATCATGACCGAACACGGCGCCAGCATGGCGACTTTCTGCGCCGTCCCGATTCCCCACATGACGCGCCGGCCGGTGCCCCAGCGCCCCGAGGTGGGCTGGCCCAGGATCATCAGATTGTAGGGGCCGAGTTCGTATTGATCGAGAATACCGCTGGCGACATCCGGCGCCGTTTTCAGCTTGAGTACCACCTGCTGCTGCGTCTCCTCACAGCGATAGACGATTTTATTGTCCCCCAGGGGATCGTTAAAAGCGTCCTGGTGGCTGTAGCTGACTTTCCATGAATCTTCGATATGGCCGTATTCGCGCAGCAATTCGGCGCCCTTGTTGAGAATTTGCACGCCGGGCAGCTCCAGGCCCCATTCGAGCATGTTTTCGCGCGCTACCCGCACCTGAAGACCGCCGGTGCGCAACCCCTGATCAATGGGCCGCACGTAGAGAAGAATAATATCGACTTCATCGTTTACGGCCAGACCGGCGGCGAATTTCAGGCCCTCATAGCCCTCGTCATTGCCGTTCACACATACCAGGATGCGCATGTGCTTTCTGCGGCGCGCCAGTTGCTCGGCGCGGGCTTCAATTTCCTGCGTAACGGTGTGCCGGCGTTTTTTCTGCCGCCCGGGATGTATGCGTGCCATGGTTTGATCCAACAATAGAGCGTGTCCTGCCGCCGCGCTGCCGATTGCTTTTGTCGCGCCGCCCCGTAACGGCAGCGGCCTATCCCAGCAAGGGCCAGTAGAGCGCCGCGACAATCAACAGGATGAGGGTCGATGCGGTCGCCATTCGCCAGCCGACTTTGAGAAAATCGGCCGGCGTTAAATAGCCGGCGGCATAGACGATCGTGCACGCCGGCGTCCCGACCACCGTAAGATAGGCAAAGGCCGAGGATACGGCGGTGATAAATCCGACTATAATCGGGTTCTCGCCGGCGACCGTTGCGGCATTCAGCACGATGGGTCCCAGGACGGCCACCGCGGCGCCATTGGACATGGTATTGGTAACACCCGTCGTCAGCGCCGAGACGGCAACCCACAGGCCATACCCGCTATCGGCGCCGATCGTCGACAAGGCGCCGATAATACTTTGCGCCACCCATTCGGCGGCGCCGGTGTTCTTCATCTGCACCCCAAGGGATATGGCGGCACCGTATAGCAACACGACGCCCCAGTTGACGCCGGAGTTGACGTCGTCCCAGCGCACCAGGCCGGTGACAAGAAAACCCGCGGCCCCTAAAATGGCGATTGTTCCCATACCGACGTTTTGCGAAAAGAACACCCAGCCGATCAGGATGAGGAAAAACAGGCCGATCGCCAGCCAGTTGGCGGGTGTCATGGGGCCCTCGCGATCCACAATCCGGCGCAGCTTGACGACAGCGCGCGTGAGATGGGTGTATTCGGGGCGAAAGGTGACGAACAGAATCAGGGTCACCACCGGCAGCTGCAACAGGAAGATCGGATAGGCATACACCATCCATTTGACGTAATCGATGAGGAACTTGTAGCTTTCCGGATTGGTCGGATCGTAGAAAAACTCCCGCCAGTAGCCGATCATGATGGCGTTGCGCGCCCCGCCCGAGGGGGTGCCGATGCTGGCGACCGAACAGCCATAGGAGATGGAAAACAAAAGCACCGCCGCCAGGCCGCGCACCGCCTTTTTGTCTTCCGATGTGAGGGTAATGAGGGTAATGCCCACCGGCAGCATCATGGCGGCCACCGTGTGTTCGCCGATGAATGAGGCGAGAATGCCCGACACGACCGAAATGCCAAAACAGACCCGCGATGTCCGTGTTCCGGTGAACTGCACGATCAGCCAGGCCAGGCGCGTGTCGAGTTTTTGCCGTACCACGGCGACGGCGAGCATGAGCGATCCCATGATGAACAGGACCGAATCGGTCATCAGGCTTTTTGCCACGGCGGTCGATGAAATGCCCATCAGGATTACCTGGGCGACGATGATCAGCAGGGCGACCGTCGGCAGCGGCACCGGCTCGGTGATAAACATGATCGTGGCGACCACCGAGACACTCAGAACGATCATGCCGGCGCGGCTCAGACCCTCCGGTACGGGCAGGCTGAGAAGCACCAGGCCAACCGCCAGAGCGACAAAAAACCAGCGTTTCTCCCAGAAATAGTAGATATTTATCTGACTCTTGAGGATGAGCAGACGTTGATAGCCCTGGCGCGAGACCCGGTCGGCCCAGCGCGAGGTGGTAAGGGGTGCCTGAAAGCTGTCACTGGCCAGATTAAAACTTGTCACGGGTGATCTTTATCGTATTCTTCGAATTATCGAACCATCGAATGCTCAAGCCGCGTTGCGCGTTTTGACACGGATCGACGCAGCCAGGAAATTTCCTATGCGCAACTATGCGCAAAGCGCTCTATCGCGACGATTTTGATAGCAGGCGTTGGCGTACTTGGCAATGCGTTGCAGCGCGTTGCAGCGGCAAACCTGTGACCGGCACGTTTTCCGATACCGCGATGCGATCGTGTCGGTTATCGTCCATACGCGCCGATTGTGCCATTCTCGCGGCGTGCGACAGCTAGAGCGTGTCAGGTCTTGATAGAATCAATTCTGTTTCCCGATTGGCGAGGCAGACCACGCCCAAGGCGATCGAAGAGCGATGTTTATCCATCTCTCGAGAGCGGCTTGGGCGTGGACGTCCGTCAATCGGCAAACCCGAAGGAACGGGCGCTTTTGCACCAATATGGGCCTTAAGTCTCTTGCAAATAGCCCCACTATATCCTGCGAGACTTAAGGCCCATATTGGTGCAAAATCGCCCAAGTACCTTTTGGCAGAATGGTTCTATTAAGACCTGACACGCTCTGGTGTTGCAGTTTTCCCGGAAAAGGATTTATCCCTTTTCTTGCTTGCACAAACATGCAACTATCACGGCGAAAATATTGCGCGCAATCCTGACCGGCGCCTGAAAAATCATGGTCACTATCGCCAGACAAACGAGGTGAAGTATGGCTAGAAAGGAATTATCCGAATACGTTGCCAACGTCAAACGCTACGATGCAGACGGCAATATGGAGGTCGTCAGCGGCATTGTTAACCATCTGGGCATTGCCCTGCAAAGCCGCGACGCATCGCTTGTGTCGTGCTCCGATCCTTCCGAGTTGGAACGGGTGCGCGAAAGCTGGTGCAAGAAAAAGCTGGGCGTCGATCATTCCGATGATCAGATCGATGCCGCCATCCAGAGCGTTTGCGAGACCATGAAAGCCGATCATAACAAGGATCGCGTCACGTTCTACTATTTGCTCGCCAAACATTATAACAAGATGGATCTGCTGGCGTAGCAGCACACCTTGCCGGGTGTGAGCCGGATACGCGTTGGCAAAACCGGCGGGGGCAATGCCCGGGTTCGTACAAATCGTTCCATGGGCGTTGCGCCTGCGTCCTCGTAATTTCCTGTTGAGTCCACGCCATGGCCGATCCGGTGGTTGAGCAGATTGAGACAGTCGAAAGGCCCGGATATCTAACGGAATTCTGGCGGTATTTTCGCGAAAATCGCGGCGCTGTTGTCGGGTTGTGGATCACGATCTGCTTTGTTCTTGTCGCCCTGCTGGCCGATGTGCTGGCGCCCCATTCCCCCATCGAGCAGTTTCACGATCATCTCCTTCGGCCGCCTGTCTGGCAGGAGGGCGGTCTGTGGCAGTTCGTCCTCGGCACCGATGCGGTCGGGCGGGATCTGCTATCGCGCCTGTTGCATGGCGCGCGCTATTCGTTCTTTATTGGCGTGATCGTCGTTGTTGTGGCGGCCAGCGGCGGCATTCTGATCGGTCTCGTCGCCGGTTTTGCGCGCGGCTGGGTGGACACCCTGATCATGCGCATTATGGACGTTATTCTGGCGTTTCCAAGTCTGCTGCTGGCGCTCGTTCTGGTGGCGATTCTCGGGCCCTCGCTTACCAACGCCATGATCGCCATCGCTATCGTCCTGCAGCCCCACTATGTGCGGCTGACACGCGCCAGTGTGCTGACGGAACGCTCCAAGGATTACGTGACATCGGCGCGGGTGGTGGGCGCAAGCCGTCTGCGGTTGATGTTCGTGACCGTGCTGCCGAACTGTCTGGCGCCGATTATCGTTCAGGCGGCGCTGTCGTTCTCGACGGCCATTCTCGATGCGGCGGCCCTGGGGTTTCTGGGTATGGGGGCGCAGCCGCCGACACCCGAATGGGGAACCATGCTGGCCGATGCGCGCGAGTTTATCCTGCGCGCCTGGTGGGTGGTGACGCTGCCCGGCCTGGCTATCCTGATCACCGTTCTGGCGATCAATCTGATGGGCGATGGCTTGCGCGATGCCCTTGATCCGAAACTGAAGCGGAGTTGATCGTGGCGCTGCTCGATATCACTGGCCTGTGCGTTGACTTCAAGACCGGCAGCGGTCTGTTTCGTGCCGTCGATGGGATCGACCTGCGTCTTGATCATGGCGAGATCATCGCGATTGTGGGCGAGTCCGGATCGGGCAAGTCGGTGGCGATGCTGGCGCTCATGGGGTTGCTGCCGTGGACGGCGATCGTGCAGGCGGAGCGGATGGTCTTCGATGGGGTTGATCTGCGCGCCATTGACGCGCGCCAGCGCCGCCACATCATCGGCCGCGATATGGCGATGATTTTCCAGGAGCCCATGTCCAGCCTTAATCCGTGTTTTACGGTCGGGTTTCAGTTGCGCGAGGCGTTGCGCACCCATCTGAAACTGGACAAGGCGGAACGGCACGAGCGCGCGGTGGCCTTGCTTGAACTGGTCGGACTGCCGGAGCCGGAAAAGCGCCTGGCGGCCTTTCCCCACCAGCTTTCGGGAGGCATGAACCAGCGGGTAATGATTGCCATGGCGATCGCCTGCAAACCGAAACTGCTGATCGCCGATGAGCCGACAACGGCGCTTGATGTGACCATTCAGGCGCAAATTCTCGATCTTTTGGTGGATCTGCAACAGAACACCCATATGGCGCTCGTTCTGATCACCCATGACATGGGCGTCGTGGCGGAGACGGCGCAGCGGGTGAGCGTGCAATACGCCGGGCAAAAAGTAGAGGAACAGCCGGTCGCCGATTTGTTTGCCCGACCCCATCATCCCTATACGGCGGCGTTACTGGCGGCATTGCCCGAGCGCGCCGAAAGCCGCCTCCTGCCAACCATTCCGGGGGTTGTGCCGGGCCAGTTCGATCGCCCGCACGGATGCCTGTTCTCGCCGCGATGCGCTTTCGTCAGCGATATGTGCACGACGCGGGCGCCGCGGCCGGCGCACGCCAGCCTGGGCTATGCGCGCTGTCATACGCCCCTATGTGACGGCAACCCGCAGCCGCTCGAGACGCACCAGGGGGTGGCCCCGTGACCGATACCGCCACGCGCCACGAAAACACCGCCGCGCCGTTTTTGATTGCCGACAATCTGACGCGCCACTATGCCGTGCGCGGCGGATTGTTCGGCCCCTCTTTGACGCTCAAGGCGCTGAGCGGTGCGAGTTTTACGTTGCGGGCCGGCAGAACCATTGCGGTGGTGGGCGAATCCGGCTGCGGCAAATCGACCCTGGCGCGCCTTGTGACCATGATCGAGCAGCCCACGGCGGGAACCCTGACCATAGACGGACAGGTGCTCACCGGCGATTCCGAAGCAATGCGCGCCATACGCTCGTCGGTACAGATCGTCTTTCAGGACCCTTATGGCTCGTTGAACCCGCGCCAGAAAATCGGCAGAATCCTCGAAGAGCCGCTCCTTATCAATCGCGCCGATATCAGCGCCGCCGAACGCGAAAAAAAGGCGCGTGCGATGTTGGCCCTGGTGGGGCTGCGGCCGGAACATTACGATCGATATCCCCATATGTTCTCGGGTGGCCAGCGCCAGCGCATTGCCGTGGCGCGGGCGCTGATGCTGGAGCCGAAAGTGCTGGTGCTTGATGAGCCCGTATCGGCACTCGACTTGTCCATCCAGTCGCAGATCCTCAACCTGCTGGTCGAATTACAGGAGCGCCTTGATCTGGCCTATCTGTTCATTTCCCATGATTTATCGGTCGTCAAACACATGGCCGATGATATCATGGTGATGTATCTGGGACGCCCCGTCGAGGCGGGCCGCGCCGCCGATGTGTTCGCCAGCCCCCGGCACCCCTATACCAGGGCGCTCTTGTCGGCAACGCCCATTGCCGATCCGACGGCGCAAAAGGAACGTATTCGCCTTCAGGGTGAATTGCCCTCGCCCATCGATCCGCCGCAAGGGTGCGCCTTTCATCCGCGCTGTTGGCGTGCCAGTGCGGTGTGCAGGGAAAAGCCCCCCGAACTGACCGGCACACCGGCGCAGCGCTTTGCCTGTTATCATCCCCTAGAGCGTGTCAGGTCTTAATAGAAGCATTCTGACGGAGCGATTTTGCGACAAGATGAACCTTAAGTCTCGCAGGATATAGTGGGGCTATTTTCAAGAGACTTAGGGTTCATATTGGTGCAAAAGCGCCCGTCCCTTCGGGTTTCCGATTGGCGGACGCCCACGCCCAAGTCGCTCTCGAGAGATGGGTCGCCATCGCTCTTCGATCGCCTTGGGCGTGGTTCGCTCCGCCAATCGAGAAACAGAATTGCTTCTATTAAGACCTGACACGCTCTAGACGACGCCGGATGATGACGCCAGCGCCGATACCGGCGGTATCATTGACACCGCACCGCGATGTCAAATTCCTTCAGTTCGTTCAGATAATCCGCCAGCGGCACCAGCCCGATACAGGCATAGGCGCCTGCCGGCAGAGCGTTATCGTTCAGCAGGCGATGCGCCAGAACAATGGCGGGGACAGTGGGAATATGCGGCCCGTGACCCGATTTGGCTATAATGAACCAGCTTAGGGTTTTCGGCCGCGATACGCCGTTGGCGCCACGTCCTGTGCCGTGCAGAATCATATGCATGCCGCCGGCGCTGGTGCCGAAACGATTGAATGCATCGCTGGCCTTGAGGAGCGGCGCGGCCAGCCGCGCAAGGGGTATCGGAATGCCCCATCGGACCATCCACGACAGTGCCCAAAGGCCCAGATGCAGCACGGATAGCTCCAGGCCGGCGGAGAACTGAATACGCCTGATCGGATAGTGTTGCGGCAACAGATCGAGATCGGGGATATCGCAATTGGCCATCCAGCGCCGGCCCAGTTCGGGATACGCCTGCCGATAGAGGTCCTGCCAGCCATAGACCGTTTTTTTGATACCGGAAAACGGCCGCAGGGGCTTGCCCACATAGCTTAAGACCCCTTGCGTGGTCGCCAGACCCCGTTCGGCGCCTTGTCCGGGGGAGATACCGTAGGTGAGGGTATCGATTTCGTCAAAGTCCTCGCGATAGTGCTGCAAAACCGCTGACGACAGGCCGGGCACCGTACTGGCGCCGCTGATGATCGACACGGTAGCGTCTTTTGCCGCCGCATCCAGTGCGCCGATTCCGGTGACAAAGGCCCGCCCGTCCGCCAGATCTATATAGTGCACGCCATGGGCGATACACGTGCGCGCAACATGATAATCGCTGGTCTGGAACGGACCGCAGGTATTGACCACGACTTTGGGCTTTATGCGATCCAGATGGGCAGGCAGTGCGGTACGGATATCGAATGCCGCCGCCTGGCAGTCGTGACCCAGCCGGGCGGCGCAGCGGGCGGCTTTTTCCCTGCTGCGCCCGGCGACTGTCACGGCGGCGCCCTTTTTCACCAGGGCGGCGGCAATGCGTCTGCCGAAGTTTCCGTACCCCCCGAGAATCAGAACCTTGTTCATTGCATGCCCGTCGGGCGATGGGTTATACCAGCGGTATTGGCGTTTTGTACGCGCTGACTTGTGTATCGTGCTGATAAGACAACGGTTGTAAACCAGATCAGCTTGGCGTTCGCTTTACCCGTTTTGCCAGGGGTAAAGCTAGCGCCATAAAGCTGATCGCCCTGAAATCCATAGCAAAATGCGAGGAAAATACTGGATACCCATGATTCCAATTAAACGCATTTTGCTATGGGCCAGGAGTCAAACGCAATGTCCCCTGGTATTATCCGGCGCTGCGAGGGGCGACTTGCCGCCGCCTGCGGTTCCTTGAGCACCTTGCTCCGGGGGTTGGGTGGATTCGATTTTCGTTTCCCGATTGGCAAGGCGATTCTCGGGTTTGAGCCTTTTCGATCCCCGATCCGGCGTGCCCGGATCAGACGCCGATACGTTGCTTTTTGCGAATGTCCTCGTGCGCGGCGCGCGCGGCGCGAACTTCTTCACGCGTACTCACCTGCGGCACGCCCACATCCCAGGCCGCATCCCCCGGCACCCATGAATAGGCGTCTGTGGCAATGGAAATGACGGTCGTGCGATCGGTCGTTTTCGCCCATTCAAAGGCACTTTCCAAATCCGCCAGGCTTTCCACATGGCGCGCCACGGCGCCCATGGACACCGCATGTTGTGCAAAATCAACGGCAAACGGCTCGCGCACGCGGCAATCCTTGATCAGATTGTTGAACGAGACGCCGCCCTTGAAATTCTGCAGCCGGTTGATAACGGCAAAGCCGCCGTTGTCGCAAACGATGACGATCATCTTGTGGCCGGCAAGAACCGTCGACCAGATGTCGGAATTCATCATCATATACGACCCGTCGCCCACCATGACGATAGGGGTTGTGCCCTCGGGCGCGGCCATGGCGTGTCCCCAGCCGCCGGCGATTTCATAGCCCATACAGGAAAAGCCGAATTCGCAGTCGAATGTGTGCGGCGCCTTCACGCGCCAGCCCTTGGTGACCTCGCCGGGAAGGCCGCCGGCAGCCGTCACCATCGTATCGTTCTCGCCGGCCAGACGGTTGATCGTACCCACGACCTGGGCATAAGTCGGCAGCGGCGCATTTCCGGGCCTTTGGTGATGGTCCAGGGTGGCGTTCCATTCGGCGAAGACCTCGCGGCCCTTTTGTGTCCAGGCTGCATCCGCCTGCCAGTCCCCCATGGCGGCAGCGATTTCACGCATCGTTTCGCGCGCATCGCCCACGACCGACAGCGCCCGGTGCTTGGTGGCGTCCCAGCGCGCCGCGTTGACGGCGATGAATTTTGCGTCATGAGAAAACGCCGTCCAGGAGCCGGTGGTGAAGTCCTGCAATCGCGTACCCAGGGCCAGGATAACGTCTGCCTCCCCGGCCATGGTGTTGGCGGAGGCCGAGCCGATCACGCCGATGGGTCCCACATGGGCCGGGTGCGTATGAGTCACAGCGCCCTTTCCGGCGACCGTTTCGGCCAGGGGAATGCCGCGCGCAGCAGCAAAGTCTCCGACAATCCCCCCGGCGTCCGAATAACGCACGCCGCCGCCGCTGATGATCAGCGGCTTTCGCGCCGATGACAACAGGGCAACGGCGGCGGCGATACGGTCTCTGTCGGCCCGTGGCCGCGCGATCGTGCGGGTTTGCGGGGCAAGGAACGCCAGCGGGTAATCGAAGGCACATTCCTGGGTGTCCTGACACAGGCCGATGAAAGCCGGGCCGCAATCGGCCGGATCAAGCATCGTGGCGATGGCCTGGGGCAGCGATGACAGGATCTGCTCGGGGTGGGTGATGCGATCCCAGTAGCGGCTGACCGGGCGAAAGGCATCGTTGACACTGACCGTTGGATCGCCGAAATTCTCGACCTGCTGCAGAACCGGATCAGGACGGCGATTGGCGAACACATCCCCCGACAGAATAAGAACCGGAAGACGGTTCGCATGCGCCAGGGCGGCGGCCGTGACCATATTGGTGGCGCCGGGGCCAATGGAAGACGTGGCGATCATCAATTGACGGCGACGTTTGGCCTTCGCATAGGCGATCGCGGCAAGCGCCATGGATTGCTCGTTCTGGCCGCGCCAGGTGGGCAACTGCTCCTGCACGTCAGCGAGGGCCTCCGCCAGACAGGTCACGTTGCCGTGGCCGAAAATGCCGAACACACCGGCGAAAAGCGGCACCCGTTCGCCGTCGATTTCAGTGAACTGGTTACACAGATAACGCACCAGCGCCTGCGCCATTGTCAAACGTACTGTATTCCCGGGCATTTCGCCACCTCCATCCGCAAGACGATCATTGTTTTTCCGTAGGGCTTATTGACATAATCCATCGCCTGCAACAAGGTCTGCGATACGTGTTGCCTGCCGGCAGTCTGAAAAGCAAAGCGAGCGTTCTATGATAACCAATCCGTTAAAAGAAAAATGGGCCGCCGGCCATGCCACCCTTAACGGCTGGCTGTCTGTCGGAAACGCCTTTGTCGCCGAGATCATGGCCGAGCAGGGCTATGACAGTCTTACCATAGATATCCAGCACGGGTTTCTCGATTACGGCGATGCGCGGGGTATGTTGCAGGCGATCCGCGCCAGCGGCGTCACGCCCATGGTACGCGTTCCCTGGCTGGAGCCCGGGATTATCATGAAAGTTCTCGATGCGGGCGCTTTCGGAGTGATCTGTCCGATGGTGAACACCGCCGAACAGGCCGCCAGCCTGGTCGATGCCATGCGCTACCCGCCGAAGGGAAATCGCAGCTATGGTCCGACACGCGTCGCCCTCTCCGCCGGCGCCGGATACGCGGCCCGCGCCAATGATACGGTCCTGGCGATCGCCATGATCGAAACCGCGCAGGCTGTTGAAAACCTCGAAGCCATCTGCGCCACGCCCGGGCTTGATGGCATTTACATCGGCCCTGCCGATCTGACCCTGGGCGTTACCGACGGCGCGCTGGCCCCCGGCTTCGATCGCCAGGAACCGCAGATGATCGCCGTTATCAAGCGCATTCTTGCGGCGGCAAAAGACGCCGGCATACACGCCGGACTGCACTGCGGCGCACCGCAATACGCCGCCCGCGCCATCGGCTGGGGGTTTGATATGACGACCGTTCTGGGCGATGCACGGCTTCTCGCCGGCGCTGCTGCGGCAAGCGTCGCCCGGACGCGGCAATTGCTGGGCCAAATCACCACCGGTGCGTCCGAGTCAGCCGCGGACGATGCTTCGGGAGATTATTGATGCCCCATGTTCTGGTGTCCGGGCTGTTGCACCCGGCCGGGCTTGCCTTGCTGGATAACGCTGCCGATGTAAGTTACGACTATATAACGGACGACGACCCGCAAGCCTATCTGGCGTATTTGCCGCGCGCCGAAGGTCTGGTCCTGCGCACCCAGCCATTGCGCGCCGACGACGTGGCGGGAGCGCCGCGTCTGCAGATCGTATCGCGCCACGGGGTTGGCTATGACGCCGTCGATGTGGCAGCTCTTGATGCGCGCGCAATTCCACTGGCAATCGTCGGCGACGTGAATTCGCGTACCGTTGCGGAGCATGCCATGATGCTTTTGCTGGCGGCATCGCGCAGGCTGGTCGAGAGTGTCAACGCCCTGCGCGCCGGCGACTGGAAGCAGCGCGACGGGTTCGCGCCGCGCGAGGTGTTCGGCAAAACCCTGCTGATCGTCGGCTATGGACGTATCGGTCGCCACCTGGCCGGGCTGGCGGCAGCGTTCGGTATGCGCGTGCTGGCCTATGATCCGTATCTGGCGCCCGACGCCTTTACCGATGGCGTCGATCGGGTGGCCGATCTGGGTGCTGCCTTGCGTCAGAGCGATCTGGTGTCGCTGCATGTGCCCGGGACCGACCATGCGCTGATCGGTGCGGCGGAACTGGCGCTCATGAAGGCCGATGCGGTGATCGTCAATACCGCACGCGGGGGGCTTATCGACGAGACGGCCCTGGCCACGGCGCTGGCGGCGGGAGCGATCGGCGCTGCGGGTCTGGATGTCCTGGCCGATGAGCCGACGCCGCCGGATCATCCGCTGCTGGCGCTCAGCAACGTCATTGTAACGCCCCATGCGGCCGGCTTGACGAACGAATGCGCCGAACGCATGGCCGTTGCGGCGGTACAGAACGTACTGGATTGCTTTTGTGGAAGGCTCGATCCGGCTCTGATCGTTAATCTGAAACAGCCGGTTCCGTGATTACCGGACTCGTGGTATCCTGGTGGAATGCATCCGACATCTGCGTTTCGTTTGCCGTGGTGCGCGTTCTCAAATTTCGGGTTCGACGTTCCACGAGATGTGTCATTGCAGCAGGTTGTTCCCGAAAAAACCATCGGGGTCTGCCGGCCATTCATCTGCACCCGCTACGGCAGGTGATTTTACAATGGGAATATTCATGGGATGGCTGACATGACATCTGACGATGCCCCGGTTTTGATCGACGAAAACGCCGCCGTCGCCACCCTGACCCTCAACCGCCCCGATGCGCGTAACAGCCTGTCCATGGCGATGATGAAACAGCTGCGAGATCACGTGCAGGCCCTCGCTGATGCATCCCCTGTGCGCGTCATCGTCCTCGCCGCCAATGGTCCCGTATTCTGCGCCGGTCACGACCTGAAAGAAATAACGGCGGCACGCGATGCTCCGGATGGCGGACATGCTTTCGTGCAGGAGACGGTGGCCGCCTGTTGCGCGTTGATGCAGGCGATTGTTGCCTGCCCTAAACCGGTTATTGCTGCCGTTCAGGGGATGGCGACCGCTGCCGGATGCCAGTTGGTGGCGACATGCGACCTGGCTATTGCGTCCCGGCAGGCCAAATTCGCCACGCCGGGGGTAAACATCGGATTGTTCTGCTCAACGCCCATGGTGGCGTTGTCGCGCAATGTGCCGCGCAAGGCGGCGATGCAGATGCTGCTTACGGGCGAGCCGATTTCGGCGATTGATGCCCAGGCCATCGGGCTGATCAACCGCGTCGTCGAAGCGCCGGCGCTGATGGAGGAAGTATGGACCCTGGCAAACACAATAGCCACCAAAGCGCCCGCGATCGTGAAAATCGGCAAGGAGGCATTCTATGCCCAGAGCGAAATGTCTCTCGCCCGGGCCTACGACTATACCGCGCGGGTTATGGTCACCAACATGATGATGGCCGACGCGCAGGAAGGGATCGGCGCTTTCCTCGAAAAACGTCCGGCGAACTGGTATCGTCCGGCAGACCCGTTGTGATGATTTCCTTTGGATCGTGTCCTGCCAGAATGGTTCCATTGAGACCTGACACGCTCTAGCTGATCTGGATCGGAAACCATGGATCAATCGCCCCCGCCCTATTGGCCTGCCAATCATCCCGCTGTCGATTTTGGCAGGATCGGCGTATTGTTGGTCAACCTCGGTACCCCCGATGGAACCGATGAAGCCAGCATGCGCCGCTATCTAAAGGAGTTTCTGTCGGACCGGCGCGTGATTGAGACGTCACGGCTGATCTGGTGGCCCGTTCTCAACTTTATCGTTCTGCGCTCGCGCCCCAGGAAAAGCGGCGAGGCGTATGCGTTGATCTGGAACAGGGAACGCGACGAATCGCCGTTGCGTACCATTACCCGCTCCCAGACCGGGAAACTGAAGGAGCGCCTTGGCACCGGCGATGATCGCCTGATTGTCGACTGGGCCATGCGCTACGGTACCCCTTCGATCGCTGCCAAACTTAAGGAGATGCAAGCGCGGGGGTGTGAGCGTATTCTGTTCTGTCCATTGTACCCGCAATACGCCGCGGCGACGACCGCGACCGCCAATGATGCCGCCTTTGCCGCACTAAGCCGCATGCGTTGGCAGCCGGCGCTTCGAACCCTGCCGCCCTATTTTGATTCCGCCGTTTATATAGATGCCCTGGCGCGCTCCCTTAAGGCGGGGATTGCCGCCCTGCCGTTTGAGCCGCAGGTTGTTCTGGCGTCCTATCACGGCCTGCCGCAGGAGTATTTTGACAAGGGCGATCCGTACCACTGCCACTGCCAAAAGACAACGCGCCTGCTGCGTGAGAAAACAGGTTTTGACGAGAACTTTCTGCGCTTGTCGTTTCAATCACGATTTGGCCGGGCGGCCTGGTTGCAACCCTATACCGACGAGACTATCGCCCGCATGGCCGATGACGGGATCAGGCGTCTGGCGGTGATCACCCCTGGTTTTTCCGCCGATTGTGTCGAGACCCTGGAGGAAATCGCCATGCAGAACAAGGAGATCTTTTACGAGCACGGCGGCGAGGACTTCGCTCTGGTGCCGTGTCTGAACGACAGCGATGATGGTATGGCGGTCATTGAGGCGCTGGTGCGTAACGAGTTGCGCGGCTGGATTGCCGATGCCGGCCAATGATCGTCTTGCAGGCGATACGGGACGATGGATGTTGTTTGACGTCGTGCTTTGAATTGAATCGCCAGCCTGTTCCGTACGCTTGAATATTCTTTAGTATTTATTATATATAAACCGAATGCGCCACGTTTTATGTGTATAATTACACTACATACTCAAATAATCAACATGTTACAATAAAGAAGGAGACCAACTATGTTTGGTGGGTTAGACATTTTTGTTATTATCCTGTTAATCGTTGTGGTTCTGGCACTGATCGGCAGTATTAAACTTGTTCCGCAGGGATATAACTATACGGTCGAGCGCTTTGGTCGCTATGCACGCACGCTGCTTCCCGGCCTTGGCATCATCACGCCGTTCATCGAGCGTATCGGCACCAAAAAGAACATGATGGAGCAGTTTCTTGACGTGCCCAGCCAGGAAGTCATCACCCGCGACAACGCGTCCATCACGGCCAATGGCGTCACCTTTTATCAGGTTATCGATGCCGCCAAGGCCTCCTATGAGGTAAACTTCCTTGAGGGCGCGTTGCTCAATCTGACCATGACCAATATCCGTACCGTTATGGGTTCGATGGACCTTGATGAGTTGCTCTCCAATCGCGACGAGATCAATGCGCGCCTGTTGCAGGTTGTCGATGCGGCGGCCGAGCCGTGGGGCATCAAGATTACCCGTATCGAAATCAAGGATATTGACCCGCCTGCGGATCTGGTCGATTCGATGGCGCGACAGATGAAGGCGGAACGGGAAAAACGCGCCTCCATCCTTGAGGCGCAAGGGGACAGGGAATCGGAAATCCAGCGCGCCGAAGGCGAAAAACGCGCCCAGATCCTGCGTGCCGAAGGCTTGAAAGAAGCGGCCTTTCGCGAAGCCGAGGCCCGCGAGCGCCTCGCCGAAGCCGAAGCCAAGGCAACAGAAATGGTGTCCCAGGCGATCGCCAGCGGCGATATCAACGCCATCAACTACTTTGTGGCGCAAAAATATGTCACGGCGCTCGAGGCATTGGCCCAGGCGCCCAATCAGAAAGTTCTGATGATCCCCCTTGAGGCGTCATCGGTTATCGGGTCCCTCGCCGGGATCGCGGAAATCGCCAGGTCGGCTGGCAGCGGCAGCCCAGGCGGCGACGGCGATGGCGGCTCAGGCGCAAACAGGCCCGGCGGTCCGGGTACACCCGGCGGCAGATAGCAAGGGAGTGCTTCGCGCCAGACCCCCAATTCGTTTACCGATCACGTGGGTACGACCACGACACGCGATACATCCACAACCGGCGGCTACAGCACGCTCTGGCAGGTGTTCGATACGATTTGAAAAGGTAACACAACCATGATTGGCGAATTGATCCTTAACCTCGGTGTATGGAACTGGTTTATCCTTGGTCTGATTCTTCTTGGCATCGAACTGGCTTTTCCCGGTGCGGTATTTATCTGGCTCGGGGTGGCGGCGCTGCTCACCGGCGCAATCGCCCTTACCGGTACAACGACCTGGCAGGTTGACATCGTCATATTTGCCGCGCTGTCGGTTGTCCTGCTGCTGCTCGGCCGCAAGTACTTTCGCCGTGGACCCGATGTGGGGCGTACCGAGAACCTCAACAAGCGTGGCAGCGAATATATCGGCAACACCTACGAATTGGCCGAGGACATGAAAAATGGCAACGGCCGCCTGTATATCGGTGATACCTTCTGGCGTATACGCGGAGAAACCGCCAAAGCCGGCACACGCATCAGGGTCATCGGCACCAGCGGTCCCGTTTTACTCGTCGAGCCAGCCCTGTGAATCGTTGAATGTGAAAAAGTCCCCCGGCTTCTCCCCGGTCCACTTTTCCCCAATAAAATAGTGCACGGAGTGGAGCGAAGCACCTTTCTTCACGATCAACCAAAGCCCTTTGGTACCAGAGCGTGTCAGGTCTTAATAGAAACAGAATTGCTTTTATTAAGACCTGACACGCTCTATACCGCACTACGACGCCTTTTTCAGACCCTCTTCGGCAAAGCGGGGCAGGCGGACGTGTACATGGGTGCCCATCCCCTCGTCACTTTCGATCTCCAGATCGCCGCCGTGCAATTGCGCCATGGAGCGCGACAGGGACAGTCCCAGCCCGGAGCCCTTATGATCCTTGACGAACGGACCCTGTAGTTGCTCGAACGGCCGTGTCAGACGATCGACGACCCCGGGCGCAATGCCGATGCCCGTATCGCTGATGATAATCCGGATATGGGTATCGTCCTGCTGCAATGCGACGTGCACCGAACCGCCGTCCGGGGTGAACTTGATCGCGTTTGAAAGCAGATTGATCACGATCTGCTTGCAGGCGCGCCGGTCAACATCGGCGTATACGTCGTCAGGCATATCAGCGGTAATCTGCAGCCCCTCCTTCAGTGCCCTTTGCCGCATATCATCAATGGCATCGGTGATAAGGCGGCCGACGTCGGTGTTTTCCCTGTTCATGGGCATACGGCCGGTTTCAATACGCGACATCGCCAGCACATCTTCGATCACATCCAGCAAATAGCGTCCGCTTTCGTTGATGTCCTGGCAGTATTCGACGTATTTCCGCGCGCCCAATTCGCCGAATGTGCCTGATTGCATGATGTCGGAAAAACCGATAATGGCGTTCAATGGTGTGCGCAATTCGTGGGAGACATTGGCGAGAAATTCGGATCGGGCGCGATTAGCGGCTTCGGCGCGGTTCTTGGCGGTGGCATATTTTTCCGCCAGTTCCGTAAGCTGGCGCGTCTGCTCTTGCAGCGCCTGGCGTGAATTGCGCAAATCGCGGATCATCGCCCGGTGACGCCTCTCACCGGCCAAAAGCTCCGCCTCATAAAGCTTGTGACCGGATATGTCGGTCCCTACACACACCAGTCCGCCATCGGCGGTGCGCCGCTCATTTACCTGTAGCCAGACGTCAGGCTTCAACTGAACTTCAAAGCTGCGCACCGGAGCGTCGTGATCGGCGCAAGGACCCATACGCGTTCGCTGCATGGGTGGTGCCGCTGCCGCCCGGATGACTTCCAGATGTACCCCCTCAACCGCCGCCGCATCCGGGATCTCGAACAGCCGCCGATAGTTCGAGTTGCAAAGCACAAGCCGCTGGCGGGCATCAAACAGGACAAACGTCTCCGAGATACTCTCGATGGCATCGAGCAATCGCCGGTCGGATGTCGCCTGCCGCTCCTCCAGATGCTTTTGTTCCGCAACATCAAAAGCAATGCCGATCAGGTGCGGGCTGCCATCGTTCCGATAAGACAGATCGGCGCGCAGACGCACCCATATCCAGTCCCCGTTGGCATGGCGCATGCGAAACATCTCGTCGATGCCCCGTTCGTGACTTTCCAGAATCGTGCCGCCAAGGGCCGTCAGATCGCAATCCTCCTCCTCGATAAGTGCCTTGATTTCGCTAAACCGGAGCAGATCGGCGCGCGGCTCCATGCCAAGCAGGGCGAACATGGAAGCCGACCAATAAACGCGACCGCGCCCCAGATCCCAATCCCAAATCCCGGAGCGCCCACAGTTCAGGGCGGTGGAAATATGCTGGGCGCTCGTGGCATACAAAGCGTCCGCATGGCGCGCCCGGCTCGCCTGCCAGTGAAATACCGCGGCCAGGCCGCTCAGCACGATCGCAGCCACACTCAGCAAAAGAACCAGCGTCATGCGCTGCCGGGTCCAGCCTCGCAATATGCCGTTCAAGGGTTGCACCAGGACCAGCGTATGCGTATTGCGTATATGGCGCGCCGTTACGATCGCGTCCGGGCGCCCGGTCTCCTGCGACGTCGCGTCCAGAACCCCGGCTTCGATACCAAAAAACAGGACCGGATTATCACGCCCGATGATTTCCGTGATCCTGTCGTCGGTGCGATACGCCACAGGGGCCGCCGCCACCACGTTCTGACGGCGATCGGCAATATAGGCGCGGATGTCTCCATCGACGCGATCCGCCGGCAGGCTTTTGAGCAATAACGCCTGCAGATGTTCATCAAGCACCCGTGCATCGGCGGCATCGGGCGCGTTGTTCAGGCGCGCGCTTGCAAGATCGGCCAAAAGCGCAAGGCCGGCGCGCGCCGTCGTAATGGATTTCTCCCGTTCCGTGGCAAGGTAAGCCACCGCGCCCAGAACACTGACCACAATGAACAGGAATATTATGGCCAGGGCCGCATGTCGCAGGAATGGCTCAAGCGAAAGAAGGGAGCGATAGACAGGTTGCGCGATCAGCGCCGCATGACCCGGCACCGACGGGTGGCGTTCGCCAGTTGCATTAACGGTTGCGCCGTCGCCCTTATTGGAGCCGGCGCGCGCCAAAAGCGCCATGGTTGTTTCCTGTCTTAAAGTGGCCGCAATACTATGGCCGTGCATTCAGCGAATCAGTTTCCATTTGAATCAAGGCCCATCGCCTTGTCCAGAGTCTATTGGCAAAAAAGACGCCTGCAGATTCATTTATCTGGTTGCGCCAGTATCTGGTTGCGCCAGTCTCACGCCTGTCTGCCAATGCGGCATCGGATGAACCCATGATGGCAAAAATGGCACAAGACGCCCGACAAACAAGGGAGGTATACAATCCCTGGCGCTTTTGTGTCGCGCCGATGATGGGGATGACCCATCGCCATTGCCGTTATTTTCATCGCCTGCTGAGCGCACAGGCGCGGCTGTATACGCCGATGTTAACGGCTGACGCCGTCATTCATGGCGAGCGGGAGCGCTTGTTGGGATACGATCCTGTCGAGCATCCCGTTGGCCTTCAACTCGGAGGCTGCGAGCCGCACACAATGCGTGCCGCGGCCCGTATTGCGGCAGACCTTGGCTATGACGAAGTCAATATCAATGCGGGCTGTCCGTCAAGCCGCGTACAGGCGGGAACGTTCGGGGCGGTCCTGATGGCGCAACCGCAACGGCTCGCCCACTGCGTTATCGCGATCAGGGAGGCCGTTTCCGTGCCGGTCAGTGTCAAGTGCCGTATCGGGATCGATGATGCGGACCCGAAAGAGATGCTCTGGCGCCTCGCCGATGCCGTATTCGATGCCGGTGCAGATACCCTGATCGTCCATGCGCGTAAGGCCTGGCTCGCCGGTCTCAGCCCGACCGAGAACCGCACCGTACCGCCTCTTGATTACGATCTTGTCTATGGATTGCAGCGTGTCTGGCCGGCAAAGAATATTGTCATCAACGGCGGTATCACGTCGCTTGCAGCGATACGGGCGCACGGTATGCATATGGCGGGCGTTATGCTGGGCCGCGCCGCATGTAAAACGCCGGAGATTCTGTTGGATGTGGATGCTTTTGTTACCGGCAGCGCGCAACCCGGCGCCGATCGAAAACAGGACAGGCTTATCGAGGCGATCGTGGATTATGCCGATTATGCTGCCATGCAGAAACGCCGCGGCGCATCGTCGACAGCGCTGTTGGCGCCGTTGATCGGCTGTTTTGCCGGCCAGCCCGGAGCGCGGTTGTGGCGGCGCCTGTTAAGCGGCTCCGGCGCTGATGTATCAAACATCCAAAACGCTCTGGATCGCGTTTTCATAACACGCTCCGGGAACAACCTGTAGCAATTGTACCACCAGCCATCGGCGGCAGAGTAATACCATGGAATCAATCGATTGGGCGACAATGGCGATGCTGCTGGCCGGGATTACGGTTGCGGGCGCGGTATCGGGCCTGTTGGCAGGGGTCTTTGGCATCGGGGGCGGTGTGATCACGGTGCCGGTTTTCTACGAGGTCTTCGGCCTGATCGGTATTGACGATGTAGTGCGCATGCATCTGGCGGTGGGTTCTTCTCTGGGTATTATTGTGCCGACGGGAATACGCTCGTTTTTTGCCCATAAAGCCAGTGGGCGCGTGGATATGCCGCTGCTCAGGTCCTGGGTTCTGGCCATCTTTTGTGGCGTTGCGGGGGCGGCCATCGTTGCCGCCTATATCGATGGGCGGGGCCTGCGCATTATTTTTGCTGTTGTGGCCCTTCTGGTGGCGATCAGGATGCTGTTTGGATTCGCCTGGCTCAGGCTGGGCGATGATATGCCGGGATTTCCCCTGCGCGCCCTGTATGGTGCCGGCATTGGGTTCTTTTCGACACTTATGGGGATAGGTGGCGGCGTACTTTGCAATACCATCATGACCCTTTACAACCGCTCCATGCATCAGGCTGTTGCCACGTCGTCAGGGGTTGGCGTTCTGATTGCCGTGCCGGCGACGGTGGGAATGATGATCGCCGGATATGGTCGCGCCGCCCTGCCGGCCTTTTCCATCGGCTTTGTGAATATCGTTGCCGTCGCCATGGTTGTGCCGCTAACCATCCTGTGCGCTCCCTTTGGCGCGCGTCTTGCCCACGCGTTATCGCGCCGTCATCTTGAGGTTGGCTTTGGTGTGTTTCTTTTGCTTGTCGCCGGACGCTATATCTCCAGCGTTGTTTGATGACACGCTCTAGTAATGCAGGATCAGCGTATCGCCGCGCTGCTCAAAACTGCTAAAGCGCCGGATAATGTTGGTGCCGAGAAGACTGGTCAACAACGCCCCTTCCGCGGCGACAAGAACACGCACATTCCGGGCCTCGAACTTGCCAATGATAAAGCGCTTGATCCATGCCGGTGCCATATAGCCGCTACCGTTCGCCGTTAGCACCTTTATCCCGTAAACAAGTTTGTCGGTATTAATACCGATCCGCCCGGCGTCCTCGTGGGTCAGCGTCGTAATACTGGCGCCGGTATCGAACAAAAAGGCGACAGGGGCGCTCTCAAGCTCGGCATGGACAACAAACCCGGCACTCTGATTGCGTCGGATGCGCAGGCTGGTTTCCTCCTGGGAAAGCTGTTGGGCCTGCCATGAGCCGGGCGCCAATTCCGATACCAGCCGCCCGGCCAGCATGGAGGCGTCATGGCGAAAACTGTAGGCAAGCACCAGAGCCATCAACAGGGCGGTCCAGAAAAGCGCCGCTTTGGCAGCCTGGCCGAGCTCGACGCGGTTGCGGATGCGTAGACCGCTGCCGATCAGGATCAGCAAGGCCAGCAAGCCGACAAGCTGCGCAAAATAGCCGCTTTCCAGCCCAAGGATGGTTTTGGCGTCGTGGTTGGTGACAAGCACGATACCGCCAACGACAATAATGGTGAGGCCAATAATTGCGAACAGGGGGAAGCGCACAAAGCGGGCCTTTGATCATCGATTTTCCGCGTTCGTATTCCATGACAGGCGGATTACTGTCCTGTCATATGGGCCATGATACGCTGGCAGTAACGCCTCGTCATACGATTGGACGTGGTTCTGGCGAGGCCACCATTGTAGCGCATGGCGGTGCCGCATACGTTGCCACGGGCAAGTTTATACGCCTTGGACAGATAAAGCATCCCGTATTTGATATTGGTCACGGGATTGAAAAGGCCACGCCAGGAGCCACGATAGCCGATTTGCCGCGCCGTGGCCGGCAATACCTGCATCAGACCGACTTCCCCGTCCTTGCCCTTGGCACGCGGATTGTAGGAACTCTCCACGCGCACGACCGTATCGGCCAGCTTCACCGGAATTCCGTAGGCCCTGGCGTATCGGCGAATGACCGGCAGATAGGTGCGCCGGCGCGCATTAAGGGTTCCGCCGCGCGGCTTCAGGGAAAACAGCCTTCCCGACAGCGACGCCGTTTGCAGATCCGGCAATCCCGATACCCGGTGCGCCAGGGCATTGTGTTTAAAGCCAACCATGACCGGTTTGACGCGGGTTAATCTGAACGGGCGGCTCCCATCAGGCAGGGCCGGTCGCCGGCGCGCCGTGTTCCTGACATGGCGGATGAAGACCTTGCTGATGTCAAGGGCCGCCTGGTCCGCCCTGTGAATGATTGACCGGCTGACCAGCGAGGGGCGCGATACGGCGGCGCGCAATGCGCCCGGCCTGGGCACTGGGGCTTTCAGCATTTCGGATGTGAGCGCCACTTGCGTTCCCGATACGGATGCAGGCTCCGCCCCAGGGGATATTTGAACGCTCGTGGCCGGCGTTGATGCGGCGGGCTTATGATCAGGATAAGTGGTCTTGTTGTTTTTCAGGGTGGCCCTGATGCGCTCAATGGCGTCATCGGCCGATATGATGCCGAACTGAACCATGTGAGCGGTACGGTCTGCGCGTGCGTCCTGGGCAATTGCTGCGGTCATGGGTATGGCCAAAACAAGCGGCGCCGACCAACACATTATAAGCCCGATACGCAAAATCATCATGTCAGAGCATCCCCGCTTGCGCCGCATTTTCGATTGATACACGCGCCTCAACCGCTTGAGGGCCTGTGTATGATCGCTTTGATATATGGTATTTCGGCGCACCGCTTGTGCTGGTTATGGCGCCAGTCTTCACCGGTTACGCGGCCTGAAGGTCATAAGACAATCGTGGCAGAAATGTGTCGCGAACCGGCCCCAAACCAGTCCCGAACATGACACTTGCCATAACACCAACGACCCAACGCGCCAATCTCCGACCGTTATATTTCGTTACGGTTAAGGAAATCTCAATTCACCGCCTTGCTGATCGGATTGGCGCTTTTCCCGACGGCGTTCAGGACCCTGATCAGGGTCTGTTGCGTAGACAGATCGGCCTGTCCGTCGATACATGCGGGCCGGTGCCGGCGCTGAAATGCAGCAACGACATCGGCCATCGTGCGATCAAACTCGCCGGTTGAAGTTTGGCGAGGGGCGCAGGCAATCAACCAAAGGCGTATCGGCTGTCAGGCTCACTGGGCGTGCTCGCGCCGCATTTTCCGCTGCCGTGTGATCGCGTCATAGGCCTTATTGATCGCCGCCAGGCGCTCGTTGGCGAGTTTGACACAACCATCAGGCACACCGCGCGCGTGCATGGTGTCAGGATGTGCTTCACGCACCAGAGCGCGATAGCGGGCGCGCAGTTCGGTATCGCTCGCGGTTTGGGCAAGGCCCAGCGCCATATACGGGTCTTGCGCGCCGGAAAAGGTGTGTACGCTCAAGATCTGCTCAAAACGCGCTTCTGTCAGGCCGAATATCGCGGCAACGCTGGACAGGTAACTGATCTCGCGTTCGTGCACCAGACCATCGGCCTTGGCCACATGAAAGAGCGCATCCAGAATATCCACCAACGTGTCCGGTTCATCGGCAAACAGCGCCTGAAGGCGGCGGGCGTAGTGTTCAAACCCGGCGACGTCCTCCTGCGCCAGCGCAAACAACCGCTCCACATTAGCCCGCTCGCTTTCGGGAATATCCATTATCTGATCGAAGGCGGAAATCTCGTCGCGGGTCACCACGCCGTCGGCTCTTGCCATCTTCGCCGCCAGAGCGATCAGGCCGGTGGTAAACGCCACTTCGCGGCGCGATTGCCGGTCCAGACCGATCGGCGTCAATAGCGCATCGATGCCATCTCCGGCGCTGCGCACACCGCGTTCCAGGATCTTTTGCAGGCGGTGCCAGAGGGTGGAGCGGGTATTCGTCATAAGGGCGATCTTATGGCATATTTGCGCCCTTGCGCAAAGAGGATACCCGGCGTGGGGCACAAACCGGCCGATTGTGGCTTCGGCATATGTTCGCTGTCGCAATGGAACAATGCAAACATTGCGCGCCCGCGATCAGACGTTTGTTGCAGCGGATGAAGCGGTGGATAGTCAAGACACCCGCTTACGGGAGCGTCAGAACGACCGATACAGACCTGGATGAATAAGGCTCACATGAGAATTGAGGCGATCCGCAACGGTTATGCCGCCAACATGCGTTCCACCTGCCGTACCAGATCGCGCAGGTGAAACGGCTTGGAAAGGACCTTGGAATCCCGTGGCGTTACGGTTTGCGGATTGAGCGCCACCGCCGCAAAACCGGTAATGAACATCACCTTGATATCCGGATCGAGTTCGGTTGCCTTGCGCGCCAGTTCAATACCATCCATTTCCGGCATCACAATATCGGTCAACAGCAAGGTAAACGGTTCTTCGCGCAGCCGGTTATAAGCGCTAAGACCATTGTCGTAAGACACCACATCATAGCCGGCCCTGGCGAGCGCCTTGGCCAGAAAGCGCCGCAGGTTTTCATCGTCCTCGGCCAGTAGTATTCGCTTCATCACACCCTTATCCCCACTGTGTTTCCGCGCAATTGCAGCCCGTCGCAGGCGCGCAATGACCCCGTGCCGTAACGGCAGCATTCGATCGGTGCGCGTTACGTTGTACCGTAACTTCTTGCGGATCGGTATCGCGTCGCTATACGCTCTAAAGCGCACCTTTTGGTCCGGCTTGTGATAAAACACCGGCACGGTAAAATTCGCGTAAACTTTTTTTATTTTGCCGATGATCCGATGGTGGCGCTGATCCTGCGCTGGCCAAACGCGCCGTTCGGTACGAACGCTCACATGGATAAAATTGTTACGCGTGAATTAACGGCAAAGCGAATCAAATCTGTTATCAATTGTCTGATAAAGCGTTTCCCGCGCAAAATTTATTTGCAAATAATAATAACATGAGCGATGACACAAAAAAGTTCCAACGCCTGTGTGAATTTCTCAATTCCACCGTACACATTCGCGCGGATGCGGATTTTCATGCGGTTCTGACGCACTTCCTGCCCCGTATCTTTAAAGCCGAGCGGGTGAGCATTGCCATCCTTGATGCCGCGCGTCAGGAGTTCACCGTTAAGGTCCTGCACGACATGAAAGGTTTTCAGTCGAACAGTAAAACGCTGCCCTTTGAGGGAACAATGATCGGTAAGGTTCTGGCGCAAAACAGGCTTATCAGATGGAAAGTCGCCGATCATACCGATACCCTTGATGGGCGGTTATTACAGGCTCAAGGGTGTACTGTCGCAATGGGCGCGCCCATCTATCTGGACGGGAAACCCTATGGCACGATCAATGTCGGTAGCAGCGACCCACAAGGCTATTCGTCTTATGCGGCGACGTTGCTGTTTACCGTTGCATCGATTATCGCGGCCTTTCTGCGCCGGCGAAAATACATTGAAAATGAGCGCACAACCGAGGGTAAGCTACTCGCCTACTCCCGCCGCCTCGAAGCGCTGAACGACGCCTCGCTGCGCTTTGCCACGGTCGAGAGCGAGGATGCATTGATCGATGTGGCGTTTGATACGATCGGTAAAATACTGCCCGCTTATCGCATGAGCTATGTGGTGCCTGATTTTGACAAGGGACTCTTTTACATCAGGCGCGTCTGGGGAAAGGTGCCCGATCCAAGCCTGCGCGAGTTTCCCCTTGCCAATTCGATCGTGGAACACTGTGCACGTTTCAATGAGCCGAAATATATCGCTTCACTTGCTGATGAAGAATATTCCGAATATGACCTGTCGTCGCACAATGGTGAGAACGCCGCCGGTTTCATTCCGATCCATCTCGGCATGAAGGCGGCGTGGTCGGTACCGATCCATGTTGGCGGTTCGGCTCGTGCGGTGTTCAATGCGGCGTCGCGGGAGGCGCCTGCGGATGATTCGCATATTCTTGGCGTTCTTTCGCTTCTGGGCAATATCATGAGCGTTACCCTGGAGCGCATTGAGGTTCAGGAGGCGCTGCGTTTCCAGGCCTTTCACGATGCCCTGACGGAATTGCCCAATCGCGCTGCTTTTTCGAAGCGTTTGCGGCAGGTCTTTGAGGAAGGAACGAGCGATGAATGCGCACTTTTGCTGGTCGACATCTGTCGGTTCAAGGATTTGAATGATTACTTCGGTCACCATGCAGGGGATGCGGTTTTAGTGCATGTTGCGCAACGGCTGCGCGGTATCGCGGCGTGCGATGACGTGGTTGCGCGCCTGGCGGGCGATGAGTTCGCCATGCTGGTGATGGGTGACGATCGCGAACAGATCAGGCTTCGCCTGACGGAACTGCTCGATAATCCGGAAATCGAGCTTGTCCATGACGGGTGCAGGATTTCGGCCAAGCTGAGCGTTGGTGTCAGTTTCATGGACGAGGCTTGCGATACAACATCGCGATTTATGCGCCAGGCGGATTTGGCGCTACATGCGGCGAAAACCGGCCAGGCTGGCAGGGCGGCACTGTTTGCACCGGAAATGGCGGACGCGTTCGAGCGCCGCATCAAGCTGCTCGACGAGTTCAACCGGGCGATCAGGGATCAGCAGATAAAGCCGTATTACCAGCCGGTTATCGACTTGCGAACGGGCAGGGTCGGTGGTCTGGAGGCGTTGGCGCGCTGGGAACATCCGACACGGGGTATTTTGCCCCCCGGGGCGTTTATGGATATATTCAGTGTGCGCGAGTTGTGTATTGGCCTGGGGCAGGCGATGCTTAAATGCGTGACCCGCGACATGGGGTATTGGAAGCGGCATCGGGTTCCGTTCGAGTATACGGCGATCAATTTCACGGATTCCGACTTCGCCCAACCCGGCTTTGCCTTACATCTGATGCGCGAACTGGCGCGGAATGATCTGATGATGTCGGAACTGATGGTTGAGGTGACGGAAAATTCGATTCTTTCCGACAAGAACGATACGATCAGAAAACTGTTGACGCAGTTGCGTCATGTGGGTGCCGGCGTGGCGCTGGATGATTTCGGCACCGGCTTTGCGTCACTAACGCATCTGAGCGCCATTGATTTTACCGTGCTCAAGATCGATCGATCGTTTGTCAGCAAACTTACCGAGAGTCATGCGGATTTCGCCATCGTGGAGTTTCTGACCAGGCTTGGCGATGAGATCGGATTTGTCACCACCGCCGAGGGTATAGAGACCGAGGACGAGCGTCAGATCATTGAGCGGTTGAACTGCCGCTATGGCCAGGGGTATCTCTTTGCCAAACCGGTGCCGGGGGAAGAAGTCCCCGATCTGATTGCCCGGCTGAACCGTGATGCGCACGCCGCTCACGGGCCGGTAAGCCGCATGGCGCACTAGAGCGTGTCAGGTCTTAATAGAATCAATTCTGTTTCTCGATTGGCGAGGCGGACCACGCTCAAGGCGATCGAAGAGCGATGTTTATCCATCTCTCGAGAGCGGCTTGGGCGTGGACGTCCGCCAATCGGAAACCCGAAGGGACGGGCGCTTTTGCACCAATATGGGCCTTAAGTCTCTTGAAAATAGCCCCACTATATCCTGCGAGACTTAAGGCCCATCCTGTCGCAAAAGCGCTCCGTCAGAATGGTTCTATTAAGACCTGACACGCTCTAGCACTACTTTGGCAGATTTATTCGCGTTTTCTGAGGATTATGTTTTTGCAATGGGGACATCGCCTGAGCCATTTAGGATGCGCGAAGGCTTTGATGATGGCCCTTCGGACGGCGGGAAGTGTTGGCTGGGGCGGCCCTTTTCGGTCGTTTGCGTTGTTTTTTTTCCCCGGCCATTTCATTCAGACGCCGATGCTGCAGAAAGGCAAAGGCCATCATCACCATTAAGCCATGGCGGTGCAGTCCGTGCCACGAGCGGCCTTCGAAATGATCAAGACCAAGTTCCTCCTTCATCTGCTGGTGCGCCTGCTCACACGACCAGCGTGCCTTGACGGTTGCAGCCAGCGTTTTTAGGCTGGTGTTGGCTGGCAGCGTTGCAAGGTGGTATTTCTTCTCACCCGATGCCCGCTCTTCGCCGATGAGCCAGGCTTCTTCGCCCGGCATGTGCTGCTGGCCCTTGTCACCGATGCGTTGCGGTGGGCCATCGGCAATACGGATGCGCTTTGCTGCGAAGTTTGCCTTGAGCGGGCCCTTGGTGCCAAGCCGCCAGCTCAGTTCAGTCCACGTTGCATCGGCGAGCATGGTCTCAGCGGGCACAGACAATTGATCGGGAACAGGGTTCTTGCGGGGCCGGCCACGTTTGGCAACAGGAAAGATAAGACAAACATCCACCGGGTACACCTTCAAATGTTTCGGAATTCCCACGGCAAAACGAAGCCCTCGAGCACTCAAGCCCTGCCGGAACGGTGCCGACAGGCCATAACCGGCATCCGCCAAGATGGTGGCGAAGCGAACGTCTGCCGCCAGCAGTCGGTCGATCTCGGCAAGCGCAATCTCAGGCTTGGTGCGACTGGCCTGAAAGGCCTCCGGTATACCCGCAGCGGCCATCCGGTCGGGATCGCAAGTCCACGACTGTGGCAGGAACAAGCGCAAGCCAACTGTGACCGGAACGTCATCGTGACACATGGTCAAAGAGACCAAAGACTGGCAATTGGCGCGCTTGCCAAGAACGCCCGCATATTGCGGTGCTACGCCAACCGAGTGACGGCCCTTCTTCGGTAATGCTGTATCATCGACGATCAGCATCGTGTCATCGCCGCCGACAAGCCTATCCGCCGTTCTGGCCAATTCCGTCTCCAGCGCAGAGGCATCCCACACACCATCGCTGATGAAATGGTGCAGGCGATCATAACGCCCAGCTGCAACCCGCTCGGCAATCGGTTCCATGCTCTTGCGTTCACCAGGCCCAATCAGCCCCGAAATATACAACGGACACATCTTCCGTCGTGCCTTGTGACCCAATCGGGCCAAAAATGGCGAAAGCCATTCAGAAAATTCATCTGCCCAGTCCAAATCACCGCGCTCCAATCGATAAAGAGCACAAAGCTTCAACCGGATAGGGTGAACAAAACGTTAATCCGCCAAAGTAGTGCTAGAGCGTGTCACTTAAAACTGACACGCTCTAAACATTCATTGAATGACAAACAAATATTCGGGCGAGACAGTAACGCCGGTCGCAATAGATTGAACAATCCTCATAATGTATATTTAATGCTCTTTTATTATCATCATCCTGTCTGAAAACTGACATCTTCGCGGGTACTCGCCTATTGCGCGCCGTGGCGCCGGCTCGGCACCGATCCGTTCCGATCGGCAGTCCGGGTATTGGCCGTGCCGCATCCCGGGCACCGCGCGATGTCCTGACAGGATCGTAAATGTCCCGGCCCCATCTGCAAAAATCGATTGTTCAGAAAGCTTTTACGCGCATGCGCGGTGCGTTTGTATCGGCTGGCGTTTTCAGCTTCTTTATAAACCTGCTGATGCTGACGGGGCCGCTGTTCATGCTCCAGATCTATGATCGCGTCCTTGCCAGCCACAGTATTCCGACCCTTGTCGCCCTGCTTGTTCTGGTTGCGGCGCTGTTTTGCTTTATGGGATTTCTGGAATATGTCCGATCGCGTATTCTTATTCGGGCTGGCGTCGGAATCGACCAGAGCCTTGGGCGGACGTCATTCGATTCGGTCCTCGACCATGCGGTGCGGCGCACACCCAATGTGCGCGCCGTGCCTTTAAAGGACCTTGATACCATCCGCCAGTTCTTGTCCGGCCCCGGTCCCTTCTCGCTTTTCGATGCACCCTGGGTTCCGGTCTATATCCTGGTCATCTTTCTGTTTCATCCAATTCTGGGCCTGTTTGCGCTGCTGGGCGCCATTGTTCTGTTCGCCCTGGCGTTGCTGAACAATGCCTTGACGAGTACACCTTTGGGGCGCGCCAACGCCTCCATTAATGCCGCGCATCACTTCGCCGAGGAGAGCCGGCGCAACGCCGAAGCCGTGCGCGCCATGGGCATGCGCCAGGCGACGAAGATGCACTGGTCGGTGTTGCGCGACAAATCCCTGAGCGATCACACCGCCGCCAGCGATCGGGCCGGCTCAATCACCGCCTTTACCAAATCGCTGCGGATGTTCCTGCAATCGGCCATGCTCGGTCTGGGCGCATATCTGGCGGTGAAACAGGCGATCACACCAGGGACGATGATCGCCGCGTCGATTGTGTTATCGCGCGCTCTGGCGCCGGTCGAGCAGGCGATCACCCATTGGCGTGGTTTTGTCGGTTTTCGCCGCGCGCGGGCGCGTCTGGGGGTCGTGCTCGATGATGCGATCGCGCGCCAGCCACCGCTGCAACTGCCGGTGCCCCAAGGGCGGCTGACGGCGGAAAATGTGATCGTTCTGGCGCCGGGGAAATCCGTGCCGCTTCTTCAGGGGGTAAATTTTCAACTCGATCCGGGGCAGGCCATGGGGGTCATTGGTCCGACGGGGGCGGGCAAATCGAGCCTGGCCCGTACCCTGGTCGGCGTTTGGCCGGCCGCCAAGGGGAACATCTGTATCGATGGAGCGCCGCTGACCCAGTGGGATCCGGATCAACTCGGCGGATATATCGGCTATCTGCCGCAGACGGTGGAGTTGTTCGCCGGATCGGTTGAGCAGAATATCGCCCGCTTTGCGCGCGATGCCGAGCCGGATGCGATCGTTTCGGCAGCGCGCGAGGCAGGCGTTCACGAACTGATCCTCAGTCTGCCCGATGGCTATAAAACAATGATCGGCGAAGGCGGTGCGGCCCTGTCGGGCGGCCAGCGCCAGCGCATTGCCATGGCCCGTGCCCTGTTTGGCGATCCGGTGATTGTCGTGCTTGACGAGCCGAACGCCAATCTCGATCTGGCTGGCGATGAAGCGTTGGCGGCGACCATCCAGTCCCTAAAGCGCCGGCAGAGAACAGTGGTTGTGGTGGCGCACCGCCCCAGCGCCATTACCGCCGTCGACAAGCTGTTGTTCCTGCAGGGCGGGCACCAGATCGCCTTTGGCGACAAGGACGAGGTCCTGTCGAAAGTTCTCAAGAATCAACCGGATCCGTCTGCGCAGGTTGCTTCGGCGCGGCGCCAGCATGCTTAAGGGAGCCGCGATGTTCGGAAAACGCCATGGCTGGCAGAACGCGCTGCGCGGTGAGAAAGGAACCCCGGGGGCCGATCTTCGGGCGGATCGCACCAAGGCGGATCGCGGTCTGCGGTTCTATCAATTGTTCGGCTTTGTTATCGTCTGTCTGTTTGTCGGCTGGATTGGCGGCTGGGCGGCGTGGGCGTCCATTAACGGCGCCATCATTGCGCCGGCGACGGTCGTGGTGGAGACGGACTTGCAAAAGGTCCAGCACCGCGAGGGCGGTATTATCGCGAAGATATTTGTCAAGGACGGCGATCATGTTGAAGCGGATCAGCTTTTGCTGCGCCTGGACCGTACCGAAACGCAGGCCAATCTGGCGGTAATCGACGCCCAGTATCTTGAGTTGGAAGCGCGCAAGGCCCGCCTTGTGGCCGAGCGGGACGACGTGGAGACGATTGCCTTTCCGCCTGTTCTGGAGCAGCGGCGCCAGGCAGACGAGATCGGGCGCATTATCTTTGGCCAGGAGAAACTGTTCAAGGCGCGGCGCGAGACGCGCAAGGCGCAAGCCAATCAACTGGTGCATCAGGTGGCGCAATTGGAGGATGACATCGCCGGATTGCTCGCCCAGCAAAAGGCGAAAAAGAACCAGTTCGATTTAATGCACGGGCAACTCGGTGATCTGACCAATTTGTTCAGACGCGGTCTGGTCACGCGTGAGCGGCTTGTTGATCTGCGTTACAATGTTGTCGAGTTGCAGGGGCAGATCGGCCAGTTCACCTCGCAGGTCGCCAGGACCCGCGGTCAGATCAATGAGATCAAGTATCGATTTTTGCAGGAGAAGCAGGAGTTCCGCCGCGATGTTCTGGCGGAGTTGCGCGAGGTACAGACAACCTTGTCCGGCTTGCAGGAGCAGCGTATTGCGGCGCAGGTCAAACTCAAGCGCGTTGATATTCGCTCGCCGCGCGCCGGAACCGTGCACCAGTCCAGCGCCTATACCGTCGGCGGTGTGGTCAATGCGGGAGAACCGATCATGCTGATTGTTCCCGAAACAGATAAACTGGTGCTGGAGGCATCGGTGCAGCCGCAGGACATCGATCAGATCAGCATTGGCCAGGAGGCAATTATTCGCATGACGGCATTCGATCAGCGCGCAACGCCGGAGTTAGCCGGCAAGGTGGCTCATATATCGGCGGATCTGGCGCGGGTGGACCCGGGCGTTCCGCCCTATTATGTGGTGCGTATTGAACTGCCGGCCGAGGAGATCGCACGTTTGGGCGATAAGGTTCTCAAACCGGGGATGCCGGCGGATGCGTTTATTCAGACCGGCAAACGCACGGCCCTGAATTATCTGCTCAAGCCGGTTTTGGATCAGTTCAAGCACGTTTTTCGCGAGACCTGAGCGGCCCTGTCCCGGTGCAAGGTGCTGACAAGACAACGGTTTTAAACTAGAGCGTGTCAGGTCTTAATAGAAACAGAATTGCTTCACTTAAAAACTGAAAAGCTCTAGTCAGCCAGGACAATCCCCTCGCGGCGCGGATCAGCGCCGCCCTGCAAGCCATCGGCGGTGATCGCAATACCATGCAGGCCGGAGTTCAACTCCCGCACCTTAATTTCAAAGCCGAGTGCTTCGAGTTTGGGCGCCAGGGCTTCGGCGCCGGTGCCCTTTTCGATATCAAAAGTGCCGAAGCGGTTGACCAGATGCGGCGCACTGATGGCCGATTGCACGTCCATGTTCCAGTCGATCATGGCGATGAGGGTACGCGCCACATAGCCGATAATGCGGCTGCCGCCGGGGGAGCCGATGACGATCACGGGAGCCCCGTCCTTGAGCACGACGGTCGGCGACATGGACGAGCGCGGGCGTTTGCCCGGCTCGACGCGATTGGCGACAGGCACGCCGTCCTTGTGCGATCTGAAGGAAAAGTCGGTCAACTCGTTATTGAGCAAAAAGCCGCCCGCCATGAGCCGCGAGCCAAAACCGTTCTCAATGGTGGTGGTCATCGAGACGATGTTGCCCTGCGCATCGACAATGGAAATATGGCTGGTGGAGGGGAATTCGATGGATTGATCGTCGGCGTAGCGGTACGGGGAAAGGCGGGCGTGTTTCCAGGCGGGTGTGCCCGGCGAAACCTGTTCCTGTGTGAGGGCTTTGCCGGTCTTCAGGATGGCGCTCCTCTTTTCCAGATATGCAGCGTCCACAAGCCCGTCCACCGGCATGGGAACGTAATCCGCATCGGCCATATAACGGGCCCGATCGGCAAAGGCCAGGCGCGAGGCATCGCCAATCAAGCGCCACGCCTCGGCGTTATCCGGACCCATGGCGGCGAGATCGAAGGGCGCGATCAGGCCAAGGATCTGCCCCACCGTCAGTGCCCCCGAGGACGGCGGTCCCATGCCGCAGACCTCGTAGCCGCGATAGGGGGCGCACACCGGCTTACGTTCCTTGACACGATAGGCGATAAGATCATCCGGTTGCATAACACCGGGGTTTGTCTCATCGCTGCGCACTGCGGCGACAATCTCATCGCCGATGGAGCCACCGTAGAACGCCTTGTCGCCCTGCCGGGCGAACTGTCTGAGGGTCTCGCCATAGGCGGGATTCTTCAAAATCGTGCCGACGGGCAGCGGCTTGCCATCGCGAAAGAAATAGGCCCGTGTGGCGGCGCGGCTTTGCAGGCGCCTGGCGTCGCGCTCCAGCAGCATGGCCAGGCGCGGCGAAACGGCAAAGCCTTTCTCCGCCAGCGCGATCGCCGGATCAAGCAGTCTTGCCCATGCAAGAACTCCCCAGCGGCGATGCGCCTCGCTGAGCAGTCCTGGCGTTCCCGGCACGCCAACGGAGCGGCCGCCGACGACTGCGTCAAAGAATTTCAACGGGTTACCGTCTTCATCCTGAAAAAGCGTAGGCGTGGCCGCCGCCGGGGCGGTCTCGCGCCCGTCCAGGGTTGTCAGTCGTTCTGCCCGCGCGTCCCAGTAAACGAGGAAAGCGCCGCCGCCCAGGCCTGAGGACTGCGGTTCGGTCAAACCCAGAACCGATTGTACGGCAACCAGCGCATCCGCCGCGCTGCCGCCCTTTTTCAGCACCGCCGCGCCGGCGCGCACCGCATGGGGATTGGCCGCGGCAACCATCCAGTTCTTGCCGGTGACAAGGCGGCGTTTCTCCAACTGCGTCGCGCTCTCCGGCGCGATGGTATCGGCCGCTTCCTGGGCCATGACCGCCGTCGGGCCGCTGGTTGCTGCAAGCGCCGATACGAGTAGCGCCGCAGCGATCCGGCGCCACATGGATGCGTGAGCGGACAAAAAGCCGTGGATGGCGAAAGGCGCACTTGCCGTGCCGTTGCGATACACTGTCATGACGTCTCCCCGTGCCAGTTTTACCCTGAAATATTGTATCGTACGTCTTTGCCGGTTTTCAAGGAAAGCCTTTCCTGATACCAACGCCTATGCGAGAGTTTACGGTTGAACACGCCCTGAAGCAATCCGCAACCGGCGATACACGGCGCGATACGCCGTCGTTTATTCTTGAGCAGCGGTTGCACCGGCAGGGATATACTGTTGTCGCCGGCGTTGATGAAGCGGGACGCGGCCCTTTGGCCGGCCCTGTGGTAGCGGCGGCGGTGATTTTGCATCCGGCGCGAATCCCGTCGGGTCTTGATGATTCAAAGCGGCTGACGCCAGGCGAGCGTGATGCGCTGTTTTTGGAACTTGTTGACACGGCGCATGTGGGTTTTGCGAGCGCCGGTGTGGCGCGAATTGATGCGATGAATATCCTGCAAGCCAGTTTGTGGGCGATGGGGCGCGCGGTATTGGCACTCACGTGCAACCCCCGGGCGGTGCTTGTCGATGGCCCCTATACGCCGTCCGGTATTTCGTGTGCAAACTATCCCGTTGTCAGGGGTGATCGGGTGTCGTGTTCCATAGCTGCGGCGTCAATTATCGCCAAGGTAATGCGCGATCGCATGATGAAGCGACTGGCGCAGGCGTATCCGGTCTATGGATTCGATCGCCATAAGGGGTATCCGACGCGCTGGCACAAGCAGGCCCTGGCGTGCCATGGACCGACTATCCACCACCGGCGCAGCTTTGCGCCGGTGCGCGCCCTTTGTGAAAGGCACTGACCTTGTTCGCGCCGTATTGTCGGCGTATGCTGGCTGTGTGATCTTGATTGGTTGTTCTTACAAAACCTGTCATATGAACGGCCCGGTATGGCCTGCCTGGCGGCAAGGACCGCAAGAGATGCCACTTCAGGCCTGCCCGTCCTGAACACAACCTGCTGGAAGATCACAACCAGGTATCGCAACCACGGAAAACAGCGAGTGCAATAAAAGCGCGATAAAGGGGTACGCGTTAAATGGAACAGACGAGATCGCGCCGTGACAGTATTTTTTGTGTTGGCCAGGGCTTGGGGTAGCGAAGGGAAATATTTCAATGTTGAAGCATATCAAATCTGCGATTGGTGCGCACAATCTGGGGATGCTGATCGTTGCCGCATCGTTCATCGGCAGCGTTTTCGGAACGCTCGCGCATGCCTCCGAGGAAGCGGTGAGAATTACCCAGAACAGCCTGTATGGGGAATCAACAAATGATATCTCTTCCGGGCTGCGGCAGTTGCAGGAGATTTCCGAGCAGGACCCGGACGACGTGGAGGCGCGCTTCGGGCTTGGTGTGCTGACATTCTTTGGCGCGGTGGAGAAATTTGCGCAATCCTATTACCGGCACGGCTTTCGACCGCCGGCTTCATTGCAAGTAACCTTGTTTCGCCTCCCCATCGGAGAGAATCCCTCACCCGAGACACTCACCTACGAGCAGTTGCGTGGCTATTTCAAGGTGTTCCGTGATGATTTGGCCAAGGCCGAAGAAATCCTCGCCACCATTGATGGCAAGCCGGTGTTGCTGCCTTTGAAGATCAACCGCATCGCCATTGACGGCAATGGCGATGGGCACATTGTCGATAGCGAGCGCTTAATGGTATTTATCTCGCGATTGATCGCGAGGCAAAGACGCGAGGTGGAGGACCCGTTTGGACAATGGGGCGGAGCGGCGAGCGACTTTGACGTTACATTCGATACCGCCGATGTGTATTGGCTTCGTGGCTATGCCCACATGCTGATGGCGATTACCGATTTTTATCTTGCCCATGACTGGCGCGTAACGTTCGATACGGCCTTTCACCTGTTTTTCCCCGAAGCGGGTTTGCCGATGACGCAGGCCCTGGACAAAACCCCCTCAGGCGCTGGCCTTGGCCTGCGTGAGGCGGCCGATGCGGTGACGTTTATTCACACGCTCAACTGGCCGGTCGTTGAGCCTCAACGCATGGCGGCGGTGCGGCAGCATCTTCTGGCGGTTATCTCGCTGAGTCGCGCCAATTGGGCGAGTATCCGCGCCGAGAGCGATGATAACAATGAGTGGATCCCGGCGGCGCAGCAAACCCAGAGATTTGCCGCTCTTGAGATTACTGAAGAGCGTATTTCCAACTGGCTGGAGATTTTGACGGAGGCGGAAGCCATCCTGGAGGGGAAAACACTGTTGCCTCATTGGCGCATTACAAGACGCTCCGGCAAAGCGATCAATCTCAAGCGGGTCTTCGAGGAGCCGCGCCAGTTCGATCTGGTGTTGTGGATAACCGGTGTAGCGGCCGTTCCCTATCTGGAAGACGGCAAAGACCGCACTTCCTCGCTTCGCTGGCGCCGGCTTTTAAGGAGCTTTGGCGATCAATTCGGCATGTTTGCCCTTTGGATCAACTGATCCTGACGACAGGTGCAAACGGATAATTCCGGCAAACGATCATAGCGCGCGCTGGATGGGACGGGTGGCGCGCTCCAACCATCGCTTCACATCCTTATCGCCATCGAGTTCGGGGCTGATACTCTCACGCACGCGCCTGTGATAGGCGTTCAGCCAGGTGATTTCGTCAGCGGTGAGCAGACGCGTATCAATGGGGCGTGTGTCAATGGGCACCAGGGTGAGGGTCTCGAAGCGATGCATGGACCGCTCGCCGCCATCGATCGGTGCCGCCGCCTCGACAATGAGCAGGTTTTCAATGCGAATACCGAACGCATCGGCGCGGTAATAGCCCGGCTCGTTGGAGACAATCATGCCGGCCAGGAGGGCTTGCGTGCCGCTTTTGGCGATCCGTTGCGGTCCCTCGTGAACGCTTAGGTACGCGCCGACCCCATGGCCGGTGCCGTGATCGAAATCGAATCCCGCCTGCCACAACCCTTGGCGCGCCAGACAATCGATCTGCGCCCCGCTGGTGCCAGGGGGAAACCGTGCCGTGGCGATGGCGATATGCCCCTTTAAAACCAGCGTATACAGCCGCCGCATGGCCTCGCTTGCCGTGCCGATCTGGATGGTGCGGGTGATGTCGGTGGTGCCGTCTTCGTACTGACCGCCGGAATCGACCAGATAAAACGAATCGGGCGCAAGCGGGATGTTCGACTGCCGGGTTACCCGATAGTGGGGCAGGGCGGCGTGAGGTCCGGCGGCCGAGATTGTCTCGAAGCTGATGTCCTTTAACGTACCGGTCCGGCGGCGAAACGCTTCCAGCTTTTCCGCCGCGCCGATCTCATCCACCTCGCCGCCCGGAACCGCGCCCTCAAGCCAGGCAAGAAAGCGGCAAACGGCTGTAGCATCACGTTTATGGGCGATGCGCGCGTTGTTTAATTCGGTTTCATTCTTTGTCGCGCGGAGAAGTGCGCAAGGGTCGGGGCGGGTGCTACACACGCCACCCGCTGCTGCAATGGCCTGACGGACAGCTTCCGGGCTCTTCTCCGGATCAACACGGATGCGGGCATTACGGGCGCGCTTTTCAAGTTCGGCCATGAAGGTATCGGCGGGCATAATATCGCACACCCGGGATAACCCCTGGCGCGTTGGCGTATCCAGTTTGCGCGCATCGATAAACAGTATCGGCCGGGCGTCGGCGCGCGCCGGCACAAACCCCCTGGCATGGGGGACAGGAATGCGCGTGATATCGCTGCCGCGTATGTTTAACGCCCAGGCGATAGAGGTCGGATCGGTAATCACGCAGCCATCTTCATGGGCATCGCGCAACTGTTTTTGCACGTCGGCGATCTTGTCCTGCGCCGCTTGTCCGGCCAGGTGAACCCCGTACAGAGAAACGGCATTAAGAGGCGGCGGTGGCTGGTCCTCCCAGATCGCATCAATGGGGTTATTCGCGCACGCAACCAGTTGCACGTCGCGCTCCTTGAGCGTGGCACGCAAGGGTTCGATCTCGTCAGGGCTGTGGAGCCAGGGATCAAAGCCGATGCGCGCTCGCGCTTGCAGTCGCCCGCGCAGCCAGGTGTCGGGCGGTGTCCGACCGATGTGGTGCAGTGTAAAGATATTCGTGTCCAGTTGCTCCTGTGCCTGTATGGTGTAGCGTCCGTCAACAAACAGGGCCGCTTCGTCGTGAAGCACGATGCAATGGCCAGCGGAGCCGGAAAAGCCGGTCAGCCACCTGAGCCGTTCGGCGTAAGGGGCGACATATTCGCCCTGATATTCGTCGCCGCGGGGAACGATAAAGCCGTTCAGATCGCGCGCTTTAAGTTCTTTACGCAAGCGCGCAATTCTTGCCGCACTGTGCCGTGCGCTCGCCGCGGTATCGAAAGTCTGAAACATCTGCGTTTGCCGTATTTCCGTTAGAATGGTTCTACCAAGACATTGCACGCTCCAGGTGTGTCATTTCAACAGGGTGTCCCTGGTAAACCCATCGGGTGCAGATGGATGGCCCGGTATGGCCTTTCTGGCGGCAAGGGTGTTCAGAGGTATCACTTTCCGGTTTGCCTGTCCCGGGAACAACCTGTTGAAAGATGACATCCAGCGAGGCGATCCATGTTTGAGCCTTTACATAAAAGCACAACGCTGTAACCCCGCTATGTCGTTGCCTTAAGATTTTATTGACCATTATCAGATTGCCCCAAAGCGCATGGCAGCCATGCGCCCACAGCCGTAGCGCATGGGAGGAGATGCCCCTATGTTGATGGCAATACAGTCCATAGCACAAGGAGATGCATTATGGCGACGGCAATTACAGCAAAAGGCTATCATACAGTTGACCACCGGAGCGGCCGAACGACCTCCATCTGGACGCGCGGCTTTCATCGTGTCGTCGAGGCGCGGCAGCGCAGGGCGGACGCCATGGTTAACAGCTATCTGGCATCGCTTGACGACGAGACCTTAAAAGACCTCGGCGTCGACCGGGCCGAATTGGGGAATCCGGGCCTCATGACGTTTTGGCATTAGGGTACGTCGGTGTCGATGCTGGTCCGGCAACCGCATTAACATCCGGACCGGCGGAGAACGAGCGTGGTCCAGTCGCCGCGCTCAATCGGCGCAAAACAATGCAGGCCCTGCGCCAGAAAGGCATCGACAACCGTATCCCGTTGGGTGTTCAACAAACCGGCAAGCACGACGATACTTTGCCTGTTACAATGTCGTGCTATATCAGGAGCAAGGACAATGAGTGGACTAGCCAGAATATTTGCCATGATCAGATCGAAGGGGGCGCGTTCGGCAAAGACGGGATCATCGAATCCCGCGGCGCAGACCGTCTCCACATGTGCGCCGACGCCGTTGATTGCGACATTGGCGCCGGCGCTCATGATTGCAACGCGGTCGCAATCGGACGCCAATACGCGGCAGTTCTGAGCCTTCGCCATGGCAATGGCCAGCACACCAGAGCCGGTGCCGAGATCCAGTACATTGGAAAACGACCGCTGGTGACACAGTCGATCAAGGGCCTCCAGGCAGCCGGCCGTTGAGGCATGGTGCCCCGTGCCAAAACCCTGCGCTGCATCGATCTCGATGGCAATGGTGCGCGCGCGGCTGGCGTCAATAAGCGCCTGAACGGTGTCGCGATCATGGGAGCCGTGAACGATAAAACAGCCAACATGCACCGGCGTTAACGTCGCCAGGGACTTTTTAACCCAATCCTCATGGGCTACAACGTCCTGGGAAAATACGGGCGGTTCGCCGTTCCGGCAGGGCGCCAGGCGCACCAGGGTTTGTATCGTTTCAAGGCTAAGGCCGGGATCATGCGCACCATCGGCGGCCGGGTCGGTGTCGTAAAGGCGAACGCGCCAGGTCTGCGGGGTCGTCTCGAAACACGATACGGTTGCCTGCGCCAGGGTCTCGGCAAGGAAATCCGCCAGCATAACGGCTGTTTCACGGGGGAGTGCGGTGCTCTCGAAGATGCGAAAGGTCCCTTTTTCGCGCGGCGCGGGACGCGGCATCAAGGGCGCTCCACAAAAGAAGCCATGACTCGCTTCTTTCCCGCCTTGTCGAAATCAACAGACAGTTTGTTGCCATCGACGGCGGTGATCTCGCCGTAGCCGAACTTGATGTGAAATACCCGCTCGCCGGTGGAAAATGCGGAGGCGTTCTCATTCGTATTGCTGACAACAGCGGTGCCCTCTATGACCGGTGGGCGGGCGGTTCGGGCTTTGCCCGCGGCACGTTTCCAACCGGGCGTTTCATAGTCGTGATCGAAGCCGCGGGCGTCCATGGCGCTGAACCGACGATGGGCACCTTGCGTCGCCGAACCGAAGCCGGTGTACGCGTCATAGGTGCTTTCCATAATGAGTTCCACATGTTCGACCGGCAACTCATCGAGAAAGCGCGAGGGCTGTGTGACCTGCCAGTGGCCGTGCAGGCGCCGGCTGGATGCCAGGCTGATCATGGCACGCTTTTTGGCGCGGGTAATGCCCACATGGGCCAGACGGCGTTCTTCTTCAAGACCGCCATTGCCACCCTCGCGCAAAGCGCGCTCGTGAGGAAACAGGCCGTCTTCCCAGCCGGGAAGAAAGACGTTGTCGAATTCCAGCCCCTTGGCGGCGTGCAGGGTCATCAGACTGATCGCGTCCCGGGACGTATCGGCGGCGGCATCCGTGACCAGGGCGACGTGTTCAAGAAATTCGCTCATGGATCCCTTGCCGGCCATGGCGTGGATCAGTTCTTTCAGGTTTTCCAGCCGTCCGGCCGCATCGGCGGTTTTGGCGGCCTTCCACATGTCCGTATAGCCGGATTCATCGAGGATAAGTTGCGCCAGGTCCGTATGGGACAGCGTTTCAGCCCGGCTGCGCCAACGCGCCAGGTCTTCCATGAAACCGGCAAGTCTGGTGCGTGTGGCGGGACGCAGTTCCCGGGTTTCGCACAATTGTTCGGCGGCGCGCATCATGGCTGTGCCGGTACGTCGCGCCAGGGTGTGAATTTCGCGCAAAGTTACCGCGCCAAGACCACGCCTGGGTGTATTGATGATGCGCTCAAAGGCCAGATCATCGGCCGGCTGGACAACGGCGCGAAAATAGGCGAGCGCATCGCGTATCTCCAGGCGTTCGTAAAAACGCGGGCCGCCGATGACCCGATAATGCAGGCCAAGTTGGGAAAACCGGTCCTCGAATTCGCGCATCTGCGCCGAAACCCGCACCAGAACCGCCATGGAACCAAGAGACGCGCCGTGCCTCTGAAGGGTCTCTATCGTCTCGCCAATGGCGCGCGCCTCTGAGGGGCTGTCAACCATTTGCGTGACGGTGACCTTTTCACCGGCCTGTTTTTCGGTGAACAGGGTCTTGCCGAGGCGCCCGCGGTTGTGGGAAATCAGGTGCGCGGCGGCCGCCAGTATATGGCCACCGGAGCGGTAATTGCGTTCCAGGCGAATGATGCGCGCACCGGGGAAATCCTTCTCAAAGCGCAGGATATTGTCGACCTCCGCGCCGCGCCAGCGGTAGATGGACTGATCGTCATCGCCGACGCAGCACAGATTGCCGTGCCCCTGGGCGAGCAGGCGCAGCCACAAATACTGCGCCACGTTGCTGTCCTGGTATTCATCGACGAGAATGTATTTAAAGCGCTGCTGGTACGGTGTCAGTACGTCCGGGTGCTGCTGAAAGAGGCGGATACATTCGACGAGAAGATCGCCGAAATCGACCGCATTGAGCGCCTTAAGGCGGCTCTGGTAGGCGGTGTAAAGATCAATGGCCCGCCCGTCGGCAAAGCGATACGCATCCGCCGCCGGAACCCGGCAAGGCAAGAATCCGCGGTTTTTCCAGCCATCGATGACAGCGGCAAGCTGGCGCGCCGGCCAGCGCTTTTCATCGATATTGGCGGCAGTGATGATCTGCTTTAGCAATCGCAACTGGTCATCGGTATCCAGTACGGTAAAATTGGACTGCAAATCCACCAGTTCCGCATGGCGACGCAATATGCGCGAGCCAATCGAATGAAAGGTGCCAAGCCAGGGCATGCCCTCGACCGGTTGGCCGACAAGGATGCTGACACGTTCCTTCATCTCGCGCGCCGCCTTGTTGGTGAAGGTTACCGCCAGCACCTCCTGAAGCCGCGCCCGGTTGCAGTTCAGCAAATGGGCGATGCGCGTTGTCAGAACCCGCGTCTTGCCCGTGCCCGCCCCCGCCAGAACGAGCACCGCCCCTTCCAGGGTCTCCACGGCCTGGCGCTGGGGCGGATTAAGCGCGCTCAAATAAGCCGCCTGCGCCGCGGCTTGCAGCCGCGCGCCGATACTCTCCTGTGTCGCCGCAGGGGTGTCGGCGGTTGCCGATTGATCCTTTAAGGGATATGCCACCATGGTGAAAGCCTGTACCGTTTGTTGCGATTCGTTTGTTTCGTGATCCACTTTATGTAGCAGGCCAGCGGCGTGCAAGACAGCCTGCGATGAAAAATTTCCAGTTATGACAACCGCCTTCTCCTATACCGTAACGGGCCAGGATAAAAAGGCCCGCCGCGGCACCATTCACACCATGCGGGGCGATATCCGCACCCCGGCCTTTATGCCCGTTGGCACAAGAGGGGCGGTAAAGGCCATGACCATGGCCGATGTGCGCAACACCGGCGCCGATATTATCCTGGGCAATACCTATCACCTGATGCTGCGGCCCGGGGCGGAGCGTATCGCCAGGCTTGGCGGGCTGCACGGGTTCATCGGCTGGCGCCATCCCATATTGACGGATTCGGGCGGCTTTCAGGTTATGAGCCTGGCCGCCCTGTGCAAAGTTCGCGAACACGGCGTCACCTTCAATTCCCATATCGATGGTGCCGTGCATACGCTGACGCCGGAGCGGGCGATCGAAATCCAGTACCTGCTCGGCGCCGACATCCAGATGCAACTCGACGAATGTCTGCGCCTGCCCAATTCAGCACAGGAAATGCGCCGCGCCATGGAATTGTCCTTGCGATGGGCGGAGCGCTCCCACGCCGCGTTTGCCCGACACGCCAACCCGTCACAGGCCCTGTTCGCCATCGTACAGGGCGGCGATGATCCCGCCTTGCGCGCCATCTCCGCAAAAGCTCTTCGGGAGTTTGATTTTCACGGTTACGCTATCGGTGGACTGGCAGTGGGGGAGCCACAGGCGGTGATGCTGGATACGGTGCGTCATACCGTGGCGCATCTTCCCGAACAAAAGCCGCGCTATCTGATGGGGGTGGGAACGCCCGACGACATCCTGAAGGCCATCGCCCTTGGAATTGACATGTTCGATTGCGTCCTGCCCAGCCGCGCCGGCCGGCACGGCACCGCCTATACGCGCCACGGCAGAATCAATCTGCGCAACGCGCGCCACGCTGACGATGCGCGCCCTCTCGACGAATCGAGCCCTTGTGCGTTAAGTGCCAGCGTCTCGCGCGCCTATCTGCACCATCTGATCAGGGTGCGCGAGCCTCTTGGCGGGATGCTGTTGACGCAAATAAATCTGCATTATTACCAGGAACTTGTGCAAGGCGCCGCACAGGCGATTGGCAAGGGCGCGTTTGCCGATTACCATGACAGGGTACGGGAGGGCTGGCGACGTGGCGATATTGCCGTATTGTGAGCACGGGAACCACGCTCCAGCCATGATCAGATGGACGGCCACCTGTCCCCGATGGTTTTTTGAAAACACCCTGTTGAAATGACACTGCCAGCGGACAGGTCCGCGGGAAAGTGAGCCGATCATGACCATCGCCCATCGCGATGAGGCGCGTTTTAAGGCCATAAGCGAACGTCTGGCCGCGCACCGGCAGGCGCTGGAGTCTGTTCACATACGTGATTTGTTTGCCGAAGACGAACAGCGTTTTGCCCGGTTTTCCTGCTGCCTTGACGATCTGTTGTTCGATTACTCGAAGAACCGCATTACAGCACAAACCCTGTCATTACTGCGGGAACTGGCGGACGCGGCGGGCGTAAAGGCCTGGCGCGATGCCATGTTTGCCGGCGAGGCGATCAACAATACCGAGAACCGCGCCGCCTTGCATGTTGCCCTGCGCAATCGCTCCGGGCACGAAATGCGTGTCGATGGCGAGGACGTCATGGCCGCTATAGACGATACGCTGGAGCGCATGGCGGAATTCGCCATCGGTATTCGTCTTGGCGATATCGCCGGGGCGCGGGGCAAGCCGTTCACCGATATCGTCAATATGGGAATTGGCGGTTCGGATCTGGGGCCGGCCATGGTAGTGGAGGGGTTAAGTCCCTACGGGCGGGCAGATTTGCGGTGCCATTTCGTCTCCAATGTCGATGGCGCCCATATCGCTGATACGTTGCGCGACCTTGATCCGGCAACGACATTGTTTATTGTCGCCTCGAAGAGTTTTACCACCATCGAGACCCTGACCAACGCCCATACGGCGCGCCGCTGGCTTGTTGAGGCTTTTGGCGAGCGCGCCGTTGCCCGGCACTTCTGCGCCGTCTCCACGGCTTCCGACAAGGTGCGTGCCTTTGGCATCGAGACGCAGCGTATGTTTATCTTCTGGGACTGGGTCGGCGGCCGCACCTCCTTGTGGTCGGCGATCGGCCTGAGCGCGATGATCGCCGTGGGGCCGGAGAATTTTGCGCGACTGCTGGACGGCGCCCACGCCGTTGACACACACTTTCGCACCACTCCCATGCAAAAGAACATCCCTGTTATTATGGCGCTTTTGTCGATCTGGTACCGAAATCACTGGGATATGCGCAGCCATGCGATTCTGCCCTACGATCAGCGCCTCAACCGGCTTCCCGCCTATTTGCAGCAACTGGTCATGGAGAGCAACGGCAAGGGCGTGCTGCGCGATGGACGTCCCGCCCCCTGGGCCACATCGCCGGTTGTCTGGGGCGCCTGCGGCACCAATGCCCAGCACGCCTTTATGCAGCAGTTGCACCAGGGCGATCAGATCATCCCCTGCGACTTTCTTGTTGCCGCCAATCCGATAGATGCGCCCGCAATGCGTTCCGGGTCCCATCATGCCCTGTTGGTGGCCCATTGCCTTGCCCAGTCCGAAGCGCTGGCCCTGGGTCGCAGCGAAGAGGCCGTCAGGGCGGGGCTTCATGCCGCTTCCATGGATGCGGCGCGGATCGATCGGTTGGCGCCGCACCGTACCTTTAGCGGCAACCGGCCATCCAATACGTTTATCTACAAGCGTCTGGACCCGTACACCCTGGGCCGTCTGATCGCGCTTTACGAGCACAAGACGTTTGTCGAGGGTATCTTGTGGGGGATTAATTCTTTCGATCAGTGGGGCGTGGAGTTGGGTAAGGAACTGGCCGGCTCGACGTTGCAGGCGCTGCAAGGCGGTGCGCTGGCGGAAAACGCCCTGTCCTCGACGGCCGGGCTGTTGGCCCATGCGCGCGCATGGCGCGAAAAGGACGGGGCGGACACGGCGTAGACCCCGGATGTGTCATTTCGGCAGGCTGTTGCCAGGAGCGTGTCAGGTCTTAATAGAATCATTCTGTTAAGACCTGACACGCTCAGGACAGGCAAACTTCAGGTGACACTTCTTGCGGCCCCTGCCGCCAGGAAGGCCATACCGGGCCATCCATCTGATCATCGCTTTTTTTGATTTATCCACCGTTGCCAAAGGTTTAGGAACCGCTGAAAGCAGCGTAAAGCACCCTTGACAGCGCCAGTGGTTCGATGGTACGGGCACGCGCCTCGCGAGGACGGGTTGTATGGCGCCTCTTGCCATTCACCGTCAGCGGGGCCATTGTGCGTCCGGACCCGGACACGCTCTAAATGGCGCAAGGGGTATCGGGTTACAGCAAGACGGGGCAGGGCGGGGCAAGGTGAGGATACGGTGACAACCGATCAGATTATTCTGTTCAGTCTTTTTGGTCTGGTCTTTGTGCTGCTGTTGTGGGGCCGTTGGCGCTACGATATTGTTGCGTTTACGGCGCTGCTTGCCGGATTGCTGCTGGGGGTTGTGCCGCGCGATGCAGCGTTTTCCGGCTTTGGCCATCCGGCGACCCTTATTGTGGCGCTGGTTCTTGTGGTCTCGCGCGGGCTGATCAATTCGGGCGCCATAGATTTGATCACCCGCACGCTCATTGACGCCACGCGCAGTCTTGCGGCGCATATATCGGTGATCGGCGCGGTGGGTGCGATCCTCTCGGCGTTTATGAACAATGTTGCGGCGTTGGCGCTGTTGATGCCGGTCGACATGCAGACGGCGCAACGGGCGGGGCGCAGTCCGGGCCTGACTCTGATGCCGCTGTCATTCGCAACGATTCTGGGTGGCCTTGTAACGCTCATCGGTACGCCGCCGAATATTATCATCGCCAGCATTCGCGAGACGTCCTTTGGCGCGCCGTTTGCGATGTTTGACTTTGCTCCCGTCGGGCTGGTGTGCGCGCTGGCGGGTCTGGTGTTTGTGGCGATGATCGGCTGGCGGCTGATACCGGCCGCCGCAACGCAGCGCGATGCGCGCGAGCAACTCTTCGACATCAAGGACTACATCGCCGAACTTAGCGTTCCGCAGGATGCGCCGGTGATTGACAAATTCGTTCGCGATCTCGATGAAGACGCGGAGGCCAACGATGTGGCGATTGTCGGTCTGGTGCGTCATGGTCGCCGGCTGCACGGTACGGCGCGCTATGCGCGTATCGCGCCAGGCGATGCGCTTGTCATCGAGGCGGCGCCCGATTCGATCGATGAGTTTCGCAGCGCCCTGAAGCTCGAATACGCCGGCAAGACCTCCCATGAGGCGGCCGGTGGCGGCCAGCGCCTGATGGAAGTCGTCGTGCCGGAAGGGGCGCGTATTACCGGCCGTTCGGCGCTCTCGCTGCAATTGCTTCGCCGCCAGAACGTGACCCTGCTGGGCATTTCACGAAGGGGCCGGCCGATACGCGAGCGGGTGCGCCGGCAGATCATTCTGGCGGGCGATGTGTTGCTGTTGATCGGCCCCAGCGAGCGTCTTGCCGATGTCGCCAAATGGCTGGGGGGATTGCCGCTGGCCGAGCGCGGCTTCAACGTTACCCAGGATCAAAAGGCATGGCTGGCTGTGGGGGCGTTTCTGGCGGCGATCGCGGCGGCGAGTTTCGGTCTGGTGTATCTGCCTATTGCTTTGGGCTGTGTGGTGATGTTCTACGCCTTTAGCGGCATTGTTCCGGTACGCGAGTTGTACGATTCGATCGAATGGCCGGTGGTGGTTTTGCTGGGCTCAATGATTCCGCTGGGTGCGGCGTTTGAGAGCGCGGGCGGTACGGCGTTGATCGCCGGGGCGATTCTCGATCTGACGGCGGGAATGCCGGCGTGGGTGATTTTGACGGCGTTGATGGTCGTGACCATGACGCTGTCGGATGTGTTGAATAACACCGCCACAACGATTATCGCCGCGCCCATTGCCATTAATATGGCGGCCAGCCTTGGGGTAAGCGCGGATCCGTTCCTGATGGCCGTGGCGATTGCCGCCTCGTGCGCGTTTCTTACGCCCATCGGGCACAAGAACAATACGCTGATACTGGGTCCGGGGGGCTATGCGTTTGGCGATTACTGGCGCATGGGTCTGCCGCTTGAGATTCTTGTGGTGGCGGTGGCCATTCCGATGATTCTGCTGGTTTGGCCGCTTTAGGCGAGATCTTTCAGCAGGTTGTTGCCGGGACAGGCAAACCGGAAGTGATACCTCTAAACACCCTTAGCCACCAGAAAGGCCATACCGGGCCATCCACCTGCACCCGACGGGTTCACCTAAGACCTGACACGCTCTGGCGAGGCGTTCGATTCTTCCCGAAAGCTACTTTTTGTATGCACCATTGTATGCACCTGGTTGCGCGTGCGTGTTTTCGGGTGCGAATCGCGCCGCGAAATGGGGTCATGCGCGTTTCCCTTTACCTGAAAAAGCGCGTTTACGGGCGGTTATCGTTAATATTTGGTCAAAAAACGTGACAAAATTGCCACGCTAACGAAAAAAACACGATGTATAAGTGGAAAGATGTGCGATTTTCGTTGATTGCCAAACAGACTGCGGTATGTTCTGGGATGTGTACGGCGTTAAGTCCGCGCGCTTCATCTGCTTGTTTCATGCTGCAATGTCGTCACGGCGTCAGGCGGTGTTGAACAGGAGATGAATAGGGGAATTAAAGCGGGATTGAGGTTTTAGGGAAACAAGCTGGCTGCATGGTTAGCGCAATCAGGAACATCATCTGACGACTGTGTGATCTGACGATTGTATGAGATTCGCGCGTGATGGTGGTACTTAATTGCCTTAACAATTATAGTTAGCGATTTGCAGGCAGGTAACGTTAAATCAGACGAAATCAGCAAAAACATCTTGTTAATTTCGTTTGCCGGCAAATCTCCCGAAAAACTTCTGCAAATTGTGGGCTTTTGTCCGATCTCGTGTCCTCGGTTCATAACATCCGGGTTCGTTAACGAGGCAATCGTTTTTGAGCCGTTGATGGAACCTTTCGATGTAACCAATGATGAAACCCGTGCCCCATAACTCATGTTGAACAGGGGCTATTGGAGGTCAGGATGAAAAAACTAAGCACCTTACTATTGGGCTCCGCGGCTGCTGTATCAATGATGACCAGTGGCGCGTTGGCGGCCGACATTCCGGCGGATGAGCCTGCCGTTGCCGTTTGCGATGCCTTCGGCACCGGCTTCTGGGTTATTCCCGGAACCAGCAATTGCATCAAGATCGGTGGCATGGTTCGCGCTAATTATGCCTATAATTTCAAGGGCAAGGATAAAACCCGCACGAGTTCAAGAGCTGTTGATTTAACCAGTAATACTGCTTTCAGACTTCGTACTGCTACTGATGCTTTGCCTGTTATTGAAGTTAATCAGGCCATTGTAGGTCATTCACTGTTGGGCGATGATGCTATCGGCACTATTAAACATCCGGCAGGGGCCATTGCTACGCGTGATGATTCCACATTTACATTGTCAGATGTCAACACTAACAATATACCTGACGCAAGGTTCAATTCCGAATGGTACGGACGTATCGGGATTAATTTCGATGTTCGCTCGATGACGGAGTGGGGTGTTCTGCGTGCCTATGCATCCTGGGAATGGACCGGCCATGGCGAAAAAGGTGCTGAAAAAAATGATGGCCCAAGTCTGGCCAATGCTTACATTGAGTTTGCTGGTCTGACAGCGGGCTTCCGTAACACATACTTTCCGTACGACAGCACCCTGTCAACAATGGGCGATTTGTTTGATGGCTCGTGGGATACGGTCGTATTGGCCTATACCTTTGCCGCCGGCAATGGCATCTCCGCCACGCTTTCGCTGGAAGACCCGGACAGAAGCTATTATGATAACGGCTTTGGTAATCTTACCTTCCGGGAAGATGCTATTCCCGATGTCGTTGCCGCGTTCAAGATCGCGCAGTCCTGGGGCAATGTTCATTTGGCCGGTATCGTTCATACGGCGGAAGTAAACCATAACGACTGGGACCGCTATACCGGTTACGCTGTCACCGCGGGCACGACGTTCAACATCCCCATGCTGGAGGGATCATCTGTTTCCCTGTCCGGTGCTTACGCCTCGGGTTTCATGAACGGTCTTGGTGTAGGGGTTGTTCCTGGCGCCGGTAAAAACGCCACTGGCCTGGACGATGTCATGCTTAATGGCACGGATGTGGACAAGACTTCAGGCTGGGCTGTTAATGCCGGGTTGAAGGTAAAGGCAAGTGACGAGGTTACGTTTGCGGTTGGTGCAGGTTATCACAATTCTGACAACGATTATAATAACATCTCGGTTAAGGCTTATCGTGTCAGTGGTTCCGTTAGCTGGACGCCTGTCACCGATCTGTCTTTCAAAATTGGCATTGAGCACGCAAACGCTGATTATGAAGAGGATGTCCTCACAAATGCTGGAGATGGCGGCGATGCAACAAAGTTTGATAAGTCGTTGGTTGTCCATCGTGAGCGGGATATCTCCTCGACCTATGTTAACTTCCGCGTTCAGCGCGATTTCTAGTCAAGTGCTTTGAGGATGTTCCAGGGCGGGAGCCCGGGAATGAGTATCCCAGCAATTGCGAGACCCCGGGGTTTATCCCCGGGGTTTTTTATGTGCCGGGCGTTGATTCGTTGAATGTGAAAAAGTCTCTGGGCTTCGCCTCGGTCTACTTTTTCCCAGTCAACTATATCATTTGTCAGTTAGAGCCTTTCAGTTTTTAAGTGAAGCAATTCTGTATCCCGATTGGCGAGGTGACCCACGTTTGAGCCGATCGACATGCGATGTGGGCGCATTTCACGAGATAGGTTTGAGCGTGGGCGCCCGCCAATCGACAAACCCGAAGGGACGGGCGCTTTTGCTATGGATTTCAGGGCGATCAGCTTTATGGCGTTAGCATTACCCCTGGCAAAACGGGTACAGCTAACGCCAGGCTGATCTAATATGAACCTTAAGTCTCTTGCAAACAGCCCCACTATATCCTGCGAGACTTAAGGCCCATCTTGTCGCAAAATCGCTCCGTCAGAATGATTCACTTAAGAACTGAAAAGGCTCTGTTCCCTGATGCGGGAGACGGGCGAGGGGGAGATTTTGACGTTCTCCAACAGGCGTGTAATAGCGAATCATTGGTGCCGGGTACTGATAAAAGGAGCGTCGCAATCGGCGTCGGTGGCAGGTTATGAGGGTGTTATTTGCATGTATGCCAAGGAATATCTTTCAAGTACTATCTGATAAATGTTGCAATGGTGCAACATGTACGAAAAAAACACTAAAAACGTGTATAAAAATCAAAACTAATCTTTAAGTTTAATTTCTGACCTATTATCCTGTGGACTGTCGCTGGGCGATTGAGTGCTCATCGGCGTGTCGGCACGGTCTGCTACGGCGGCTGGAACTGGCGAAACGCCGCGTTCAACGTCCGACTAACGGGGTCTGGTTTGCGTGACGGCAATGAAAGTCGCGGCGTCCGGGCTCGTAGCCAATGATGAAACCCGTGCCCCATAACTCACGTTGAACAGGGGCTATTGGAGGTCAGGATGAAAAAACTATCAAGCTTGTTATTAGGCTCCGCAGCCGCTGTATCGATGATGGCCGGCGGTGCGGTGGCGGCCGACATGCCCATCGACGAGCCGGCCGTGGCGGTGTGTGATGCCTTCGGCACCGGCTTCTGGGTTATTCCCGGAACCAGCAATTGCGTCCGGATCAGCGGTGAGGTGCGCGCCGACTACACGTTTTCCACCAAAAAGAAAAAGCGCGTGTCCATTAGTGGTATCGGCCCGGCTTTGGCCACCGTAACGAACTCCGCGGCCGGCGGCCTTGGTGGGGGCAATTCCACCTCGACTCCTCCAGCCGCCAGAACCCGCAGAGGGCTCGTTACATTTACGCTGGATCAGAGCACCGGCCAGGTGAACCCTAGCGTGACAGCTCCCGCTGCCACAAACGGTCAAGTCGATCCCATAAGAGTACTGACAGATCTTGTGGGTGGTGCGGCGACTGTTGGAACACTTACCCACCCTGCCGCCGTCGCAGCCGGGGCTGGCAACACGGGTGTTCTTGCCTTCGGCGAGGCCAATCTGGATGATGCCCGCAGTGAATTGGCCTGGGCGAGCCGCGCGCGTCTTAACTTCGACGTGCGCTCCATGACCGAATGGGGCGTGCTGCGCGCCTTCGTGCGTATCCAGGGCGGCGGCGGTGATAACGCTTCCATCAATAAGGCCTATGTGCAGTTTGCCGGCCTGACGGCAGGCTGGAACACCAGCTTCTACAACTTTGATGATGTTAACGATACCATAGGCGGCAGCGCTTTCGATGAGCCGTGGGACACCCATATGCTCGCCTATACGTTTGCCGCCGGTAATGGTATCAGCGCCACACTGTCTCTCGAGGACCCGCGAAACTCGTTGTATTACGATGACGATTCAGATGGCGATCCTGTCATGTCCACGCAAATCAGGCACGACAACATGCCCGATATTGTGGCAGCTCTTGAGGTCTCCCAGGCCTGGGGCAAGGTGGAATTGTCCGGCATTTATCACAAGGGCGAGGCGAACACCGGCACCAGCAAATGGAAAAGTTACAACGGCTGGGGTGTTGCGGCCGGCGCGGCGATTAACGTTCCCATGCTATCAGGGACCGTATTCAATCTCGCCGGCGCCTATGGGTCGGGGCTTTCCCGCGCCATTGGCATGGGTTCCGTCATGGAAGGCGGTTTTGGGGACGTGGTCAGTCTTGCCGCCGACACGTTATCCAAAACAAAGGGTTGGTCCATTAGTTCCGGCCTGGACATCATGGTATCCGATCAGATCACGATCAATCTGGCCGGCTCTTACCTGCGGGCAAAAAACGCTCTCGATGGCGCCAACTACTTGACAACCGAGCCGCCCGGTGTGGCAGGTGCTGTTCCGGTAGCCCTGGACAACGAAGCCAGTGTCAAGGCTTTTGCGCTTGGTGCATCGGTGGGATGGAGTCCGGTTGCCGATCTGACCATCAGCCTTGGCGTACACCATAACCAGGCGACCTACAATGTCGATTGGGCGAATACGAATCTGTATACTGGTGTGGATGGCCAAGCTACCTTTTCCGAGGTTTTTGCAACCGACTTAAAACAGAAAGTCAGCCAGACAGGTGTCAGGTTGCGCATTGAGCGTGATTTCTAGGAGGCCATTCCGTTCGGCAAGGTGCCCGGCGGCAAACGGGGCGCAAATGTCAAACGCGTGCCGCGAGCACAGGCCGATGCGATTGAAGACCCCGCGGGGAACCGCGGGGTCTTTGCGTTGTCGTGCGAATCTGATGGACGGGCGTCAAGGGTTCCCGCCGTCGATTTGATTTTCATACCCTGATACCCTGTTAAACTGTGACTTCTGCGCAACAGTCGACAAAAAAGAACATCGTCACGGATAAATTTATACCCTCAATCCCTGGTGTTTGCTCGCCTGCGCCCCATCTTTATGCTATAAGACAAACTATAAGGCTTTTGCGCGCCCGTGTACGTCCTGGGCAGGGCTATGCCGGGTGCCTGTAACTGTGGCGTACTGGCGCCGTGTGCGCAAGGAAGCCGGAACTGGTCTCTGTACAATGCATTTTGGGGATGCGTTTTGGGTCTTCAGGCTTTGGCGTGTGAAAAGCCGGACACCAAACTGGTGGAAGACAAAAGGCTGCCGGACACAAGGGTTGCCACTTACAAGGGTTGCCACTTACAAGGGTTGATGGAAATGGCCTTGCGGTCGATCATCACAGGCCTGATTATAGCGTTGTTCACAGCCGCTGATTTTGTAATCGGCGCGGCAATGGCGCTTGAGTCCAAAACGATCACGCCAGCGCACTTTGTGCGGGTGTGCAACGCGTTCGGGGAGGCCTATTTTACCGTCCCCGGCAGCCGTACCTGCCTTGCATTCGATAACACCGGTACTGCCAGAGGCAGCCAATCAGACAGCGCGTATCCGCAAAACGACGCCATGCCCGTCGCTGCAAACGCATTTCTCAATCAAGCCACAACCACCGACATGAGCGCCATGAACGATTGGGGCCGTGTTCGCGCGTTCGCCCTTGGCGTGGACGCGCCGGCTTCGGCGGCGCAGACCGATTCGGACCTTACCGCGCAGGCCATCAATACACTGGCCATTCTTCCTGCTTCGCAACTGGTGCGTCGCCAGCCCGGGCAGTGGATGCTGTCCTATCTAAAACGCGGCGGTCTGACCCTGGGGCGGGCGCCGTCAGCCTTTAACCTGCGCGCCGGCAACGGTTTCGGACCCTCCATCGCCGCCTTTGGTCCAGGCGTGCACGCCGATGTTCTTTCCTATACGATCACCTCCGGCACTGGCGTCGCGGCGACGCTTTCGCTGGAAAACAACGGCCGCAGCATCAAACCAGGCGTTATCGGCAAGGCGCTCGCGTTCTCGCCGGCTGCCGACCAGAGTACATTGCCGGACGTTGTCGCCGCCCTGTCCATCGCCAACGATTGGGGATCGGCGCAAATCGCCGGCGCCCTTCATCCTCTCAATCGCATCGATGATACAAACGAGAACGCTACCGGATGGGCCATCGCTGGCGGTATGACCCTGAACCTGCCGTTTCTGGCAGCAAACGATACACTGTCTTTCCAGGCGGCGTATTCGGATGGGGCGCTCGTTTACAACGGCGTTGGCAGCGAATTGGCCGGCCTGCCGCCCACCGCCGATGCCCAGGTCGAGTCTGGCGATAGTGTCAAGACATCCACCGCCCTAAGCCTCTCCGGTGGCGTGACCCGCAAGTGGAACGCGCGCCTTTCCGGCTCGGTTTCCGGTTCCTATCTGCGTGTTGACCAGCCCAATGGCGGCGCCGGCGCCCTTGATGATTTTGGCGCCTATAATATTATCGGCAATTTGCAGTATTCTCCGGCCGATGATCTCGTTATTGGTGCCGAGTTGGGGTATCAAAGCGTCAAGCCGGAAGGAAAGCCGCGCAGCAGTTCTCTTGGCGCTATCCTGCGCCTTAAGCGCGATTTCTGACACGCTCTAGGGGCGGGCAAGACCGCGTATCCGCGCCAGTTGATCCGCCAGATCCTCTTGCCACTCCTGCGTCATCTCCTGCACCTTCGCCATATAAATCTCGTTCTCATGGGCCGGAATATCCGGATCGTAATGCTCCGCCAGGACGCGCATCGTTTCCCGGTCCATGACGTCGTAGGCGTTTTTCATCTCCTCCGCCTGCGCGTTGCTGGCCCCCAGAGCCTCAAAGGCGGACCGTCCCATGCGCAGACTGCTGTCATATGTTTCGCGTATGATGTCGCGGCACCCGGCGGCGTAAAGATCGTACACATGGTTGCGATCCACCGCACGGGCGATCACATGCACATCGGGATAGTTGTGTACGGTGTATTTTACCAGTTCGGTGATCTGTTCCTTGCCGTCAATGGCGATAATGAAGAGTTTCGCCTCGGCGATGCCGGCGGAATGCAACAAATCCGGACGTGTCGCATCGCCGAAATAGGCGCGCAGGCCGAATTTGGCGATTATATCCAGTTGCCGGGAACTGAAATCGATTACCGTCGCTTTATAGCCGGCGCCTTGCAGCATGCGGTTGATCAGCCCGCCAACCCGCCCATGCCCGGCGATAATAATGTGATTGTGCTCTTCGATGGTGTCGGCCTGCCGATCCTGCGCCGCCGCATAGCGGGGCGCCAGCACCTGATCGTAGAGGATAAACAGCGCCGGCGTCAGCAGCATGGACAGGGCGACAACCAGCAACAGTTGGTCCGCCATCGCGGCCGGAATCACGGCGTTGGCGACGGTAAACGACAACAGCACAAAACCGAACTCACCGGCCTGCGCCAGCCCCAGGGCAAAGAGCCAGCGATCCGCTCCCTGCAGGCTGAAAACCATTGTCAGAATCAGGAGGACAAGCATTTTCAGGAGCATCAGTCCGAGTGTGAGACCGATAACTGTGGCAAAATTATCGAGCAGCAAGGCGAAATCGATACTCGCTCCCACCGTCATGAAAAACAGCCCGAGCAAAAGGCCCTTAAAGGGTTCAATATCCGATTCCAGTTCATGACGATATTCGCTGTTGGCAAGAACGACACCGGCGAGAAATGTCCCAAGGGCCGGCGAAAGACCCACAAGCGACATAAGCAGGGCAATACCAACGACCATCATCAGGGCGGTAGCCGTAAACAGCTCGCGCAATCCGGCAGCCGAAATAAATCGAAAGACCGGACGGGTCAAAAAACTGCCGCCAAGAACCACAGCAGCAATAGCGCCCAGGGTAACAAGGGCGGTCTGCCATCCGCTGAGCCCGGCAACCAGGCTGATGGTGGACGCGTGATCACCTTCCTGCCCCCCATGATCGCCGGCTCCTGCGGGCGCGGCCTCCCCATGGCCCGCCGTGGCGGCGACGTCCATCAGTTCAGGCAGCGCGAGCAGCGGCACCAGCGCCAGCATCGGGATGACGGCGATGTCCTGAAACAGCAAAACGGAAAAGCTGGACCGGCCCCCATCACATCGCATCAGGCCCTTTTCGTTGAGGGTTTGCAGCACGATCGCTGTCGATGAAAGGGCGAACACCAGGCCGATTGCCAGGGAGACGCTCCAGACCTGGCCAAGCATCATGGCAATCGCCATCACCGCAAGGGCCGTCAGGCCAACCTGGCCGCCACCCAGGCCCAGCAGTCTGCCACGCATCTGCCAGAGCCGTTTCGGCTCCAGTTCCAGCCCCACAAGAAACAACATCATCACCACGCCGAATTCCGCAAAGTGCTGGATGGAAATGACGTCGACGTCGAGAATGGCAAGCAGGGGACTGATCGCGATACCGGCGATGAGATAGCCAAGAACCGAGCCCAGGCCGAGCCGCGAGGCAATGGGTACGGCAATTACGCCGGCAATCAGAAATATAAAGGCGAGAAGAAGAAAATCGGTCATGTCACTCGATTCAATGGTGAAAACGCGGGTTAGGTCCGAACGGATCGGCGCGCCTGGTTTCGTCGGCCACGTCTAGAGCGTGTCAGGTTTTATACCAGCGGTATTGGCTTTTGGTACACGCTGACTTGTGTATCGTGCTGATAGGACAACGGTTTTAATCTGCGTCAGGAGTCAAACGCAAAGCCCCCTGGTATTAATAGAATCAATTCTGTTTCCCGATTGGCGAGGTGACCCATGTTTGAGCCGATCGACATGCGATGCGGGCGCATCTCATGAGATCGGTTTGAGCGTGGGCGCCCGCCAATCGACAAACCCGAAGGGACGGGCGATTTTGCACCAATGCCGGCGCAAAGTCTCTTGAAAATAGTCCACTATGTCCTGCGAAACTTTGCCTGGCCTTGTCACAAAATCGCTCCGTCAGAATGGTCCTATTAAGACCTGACACGCTCTAGCTGTGTAATTTCAACAGGTTGTCCCTGGTAAACCCATCAGATGAATGACCCGGTATGGCCTTGCTGCTAGCCATCTGCGGCAAGGACCGCAACAGGTATCGCTTCCCGTTTGCCTGTCCTGGGAACAACCTGTTGAAAGATCACATCTAGCGGTACCAAAAGGACAAAGAACTGATCACACATCGTGACAAAGATCAAGAGACTTGGAAATGACCGCCGTTCGTGCCACTCTCAAGGCGTGAGGGAAAGCAGCAAATCGGGGGCGGCATGAACCGGGCAAATAATCTGCGTATAAACGGCGATCGTCTTTGGGATGCAATCATGGAAATGGCGAAAATCGGCCCCGGCATTGCCGGCGGCAACAATCGCCAGACCCTGACCGATGAAGACGCACAAGGCAGGCGATTGTTTGCCGAATGGTGTGCCCGCGAGGGCCTGCACATGGCCATCGACGACATGGGCAATATGTTCGCTCGCCGCGAGGGCACCGATAGTGAGGCGCTCCCGGTGATGGTCGGCAGCCATCTCGACACCCAGCCCACAGGCGGTAAATACGATGGTGTGCTCGGTGTTCTGGGCGCCCTGGAAATCGTCCGCACCCTTAACGAGGCCGGCGTTAAAACCCGGCGTCCCATCGAGATCGTCAACTGGACCAACGAAGAGGGCACGCGCTTTGCGCCGGCGATGCTGGGGTCCGGGGTCTTCGCCGGCGTGCATACGCGGGACTGGGCCCATGCCCGTGAGGATGCCACGGGCAGGACCGTGGGGGATGCGCTGGCGCGTATCGGTTTTAAGGGTGAACGGCCATGTGGCGATCGCAAGCCGTACGCATTTTTTGAACTTCATATCGAGCAGGGACCGATCCTGGAAGCGGAAGAGGTTGATATCGGCGTTGTCACCCATGGCCAGGGCCTGTGGTGGATTCAGATAACGCTTACCGGCAGGGAAGCCCATACCGGTTCAACCCCCATGGCGATGCGTAAAAACGCCGGCCTTGGCATGGCACGCATCACCGAAAGGGTGCACGCCATCGCCATGGACCACCAGCCGCACGCCGTCGGCGCGATCGGGCACTGCGACGTATATCCCAATTCGCGTAACGTGATCCCCGGCAGGGTGGAGTTTACCGTCGATTTCCGCTCTTTCGACGGCGCCGTGCTTGACGGTATGAAGGCCCGGCTTGAGGCGGACGCCCGAGAGATCGCGGGCGAACTCGGGCTTGGCATTGAAATGGAGAACGCCGGTCATTTTGATCCGGTAACGTTCGATGAGAATTGTGTGAAGGCCGTGCGCACCGCCGCCAGGCACCTTGGCTACAGCCATCGCGATCTGATCTCGGGAGCCGGTCATGATGCGTGCTGGATCAACCGTGTGGCGCCCGCGGCGATGGTGATGTGCCCGTGTGTCGACGGGTTGTCGCACAACGAGGCGGAGGAGATTTCGCCGGCGTGGGCGAGCGCTGGTGCGAACGTGCTGTTACACGCTGTCCTGGAGATGGCGGAAACTATCGTATAGGCTGGTTTGGTGCTAGATGTGTAATTTCAACAGGTTGTTCTTGAAAAAAAACCATCGGGTGCAGGTGGCCATTCATCTGATCATTGGAGGTGTTCGATTTCTCCTGCGCTGTCAAGGGCGCTTCGCGCCGCCTTTGGCGGTTCTTAAACCCTTGACAGCGCAGGAGAAATCGAAAAAAAGCGATGATCAGATGTATGGCCCGGTATGGCCTTGCTGGCGGCAAGGGCGCAAGAGATGTACCTTCCGGTTTGCCTGTCCTGGGAACAACGTGCTGAAATTACACAGCTGAGGGTATTGCAGATCGGCGTTCCGATCGCCTTGTTGGCGAGGCGGACCGCCGCGCAAGCCGAAAATCTCCTGGTGATGATGCCGGTATGATCTGCTTTGATTGGCTTTTATTCTAACGGATCGTTAACCCTTCTGGCGTCATTGGTTACCTGTGGAGCCCGATTCGCCATGTGACAAGCGCTATTGCACCGGGGGGCTGTTCGAACGGTGCGCTTGAAGATGAAGGGACCGCCGCTTACATTGCACTTCGGGTGCTCACATCATAACATTCGCAGCAAGGATACGACGATGCAGGATGCCGCCGATATATATATGAATACACTTGTCCCCATGGTTGTCGAGCAGACCAATCGTGGCGAGCGGGCCTTTGATATTTATTCGCGGCTGTTAAAGGAGCGCATTATTTTTATCACCGGCCCCGTCGAGGATGTTATGGCGTCGTTGGTGGTGGCACAACTTTTGTATCTCGAATCGGAAAACCCGAAAAAAGAAATCGCAATGTATATCAATTCCCCTGGCGGGATCGTCAGTTCCGGCCTTTCCGTCTATGACACGATGCAATTCGTGCGCCCTCCTATCGCCACATTATGTGTGGGGCAGGCGGCTTCCATGGGTTCGCTGTTGCTTGCCGGCGGCGAGAAATCCATGCGCTCGGCGCTTCCCAACGCGCGAGTTATGGTGCATCAGCCCTCGGCCGGTTTTCAGGGCCAGGCCAGCGATATCGAAATCCACGCACGTGAAATCGCCAATACCAAAAAGCGCCTGAACGAGATTTACGTCCGGCATACCGGGCAGACCTACGAAGATATCGAGACCGCCCTTGAGCGGGACAACTTTATGAATGCCGAGGAAGCCCGGAAATTCGGCCTTATTGACAGTGTGGTTGCCAAACGCGAAGTATCTGAAGATGAAACATCGGCATAAACCATGGTCAAGCGCCCCCGGGCGACGATTCGATGCAAAAGCCCGATCGGGCGGGGTGCGTGCTCTTGAATCTGACGGGTGTTAATGGGACAAGATCAGGTTGCCGGCGGTTTTTTAAGTTTACATTGAGATTGCCCGGCTATGATATCCTGCAAGGTTCGTGGGCACGCCGCATCTTTGGCGCGTTTGTTAAGTATATTGTAAGGTTGATGAGGATGACGACGCCCCAGGCCTTGTGCTGCCGGCGATATCGATTAATCTGTTGGCCAGGGCAATCCAGGCGGATATGCTGTACAAGGAAAAACCACCGGCTGAAGGCATCAGGATGCTGATTCCGGAAAACAGGATACATCGGGTGTGCCGCCGGGCCGCCTTGTCGGTCGTTTCCGGGCGCCGAATACCGGAAAACAGAGCGGAGAATGGGTAATGAGCAAAGTCAGTAGCGGCGATACAAAAAACACACTCTACTGCTCGTTTTGCGGGAAAAGCCAGCACGAAGTGCGTAAACTGATTGCCGGTCCGACTGTTTTCATTTGTGACGAATGTGTCGAACTGTGCATGGACATCATCCGCGAGGAAAACAAGACCTCCCTCGTGAAAGCCCATGACGGCGTCCCCACGCCGGATGAAATCAACGCTGTCCTTGATGATTATGTGATCGGCCAGAGCCAGGCCAAGCGGGTACTCTCGGTGGCGGTTCACAACCACTACAAGCGCCTCAATCACGCTGCCAAGAACAATGACGTGGAACTGGCCAAGTCGAATATTCTGCTGATCGGCCCCACCGGCTGCGGCAAGACACTTCTGGCGCAGACCCTGGCGCGTATTCTCGACGTTCCCTTTACCATGGCCGATGCAACGACCCTTACCGAAGCGGGCTATGTGGGTGAAGATGTAGAAAATATCATCCTGAAGTTGTTACAATCAGCCGATTACAATGTCGATCGCGCCCAGCGCGGTATCGTCTATATTGACGAGGTGGACAAGATTTCGCGCAAGTCTGACAATCCTTCCATTACCCGCGATGTGTCGGGGGAGGGCGTGCAACAGGCGTTGCTGAAGATCATGGAAGGGACCGTTGCCAGTGTGCCGCCGCAGGGCGGGCGCAAACATCCGCAGCAGGAGTTTCTGCAGGTGGATACGACAAATATCCTGTTTGTTTGCGGGGGGGCGTTTTCCGGCCTGGAGAAAATTATTTCAGATCGCGGGCGCAGTACGTCTATCGGGTTTTCGGCCACGATCCTGGCGCCTGAGGATCGTCGTACCGGCGAGTTGTTTGCCCGGGTGGAGCCGGAGGATTTGCTGAAATTTGGCCTGATTCCTGAATTTGTCGGCCGCCTTCCTGTTGTCGCGACCCTTGAGGATCTTGATGAAAAGGCCCTGGTGCGTATTCTTGGCGAGCCAAAGAACGCACTCACAAAGCAATATCAGCGTTTGTTCGAGATGGAAAATGTCGCGCTGACATTTCATGAGGACGCCCTGCGTTCGATCTCGCGGCGTGCCATCGAACGCAAGACCGGGGCGCGCGGATTGCGCTCCATCATGGAAGCCATTTTGCTCGATACGATGTTCGATCTGCCCAGCCTTGACGGGGTCGAGGAAGTGGTTATCGGCTCCGATGTTGTCGATGGGAACGCGCAGCCGTTGTACATTTACGCCGATCGCGCCGACGATGTCAGTTCCAGCGCCTAGAGCGTGTCAGGTCTTGATAGAAACAGAATTGCTTCTATCAAGACCTGACACGCTCCAGCCCTGGTGGTGAGTTGTCAACAGGGTGTTCTCGAAAAATCCATCGGGTACAAATGGATGGCCCGAACCGGCCCCGCCGCGGTCATGGTCGCCGCAAGTGCATCTTCAGGGTTGTCCCTGGTAAACCTATCGGGTGCAGGTGGTCATTCATCTGATCATTAAGGACAAATCAGTCCCTGGGGCGGACCGATACCAGCGGTATTGGCGTTTTGTACGCGCTGACTTGTGTGTTGTGCTGATAAGACAACGGTTGTAAACCGGGTCAGGAGTCATACGCAAAGCCCCTGTATACCAGCGGTATTGGCGTTTTGTACGCGCTGACTTGTGTGTCGTGCTGATAAGACAACGGTTGTAAACCGGGTCAGGAGTCAAACGCAAAGACCCTGTATACCAGCGGTATTGGCGTTTTGTACGCGCTGACTTGTGTGTCGTGCTGATAAGACAACGGTTGTAAACCGGGTCAGGAGTCAAACGCAAAGACCCTGTATACCAGCGGTATTGGCGTTTTGTACGCGCTGACTTGTGTGTCGTGCTGATAAGACAACGGTTGTAAACCGGGTCAGGAGTCAAACGCAAAGACCCTGTATACCAGCGGTATTGGCGTTTTGTACGCGCTGACTTGTGTGTCGTGCTGATAAGACAATGGTTGTAAACCAAGCCAGGAGTCAAACGCAAAGCCCATTATGCACAAATGCACCAAAACCCTGCGATAAGCCCAGGCGAAAACAAAGCGCCGCGCCTTCCCGGTCTCAGTTTTCTCATTGTTTTAAATGAAGAAAAGTGCGCGCAAGCGGAGCGAAGCACCTTTCTTCACGATCAACTTTGTATTTGCATTGTATTTGGGTGTTGTACCAGGCGTGCCCGTGCGCTGATACCGTATTCCCTTGAAAGACGCCGGCGCGGTGCCCATCTATAGACCTTCAGAGGTGCCTGTAACGCGTCGGACTTATACCAGGGGCTTTGTGTTTGACTCCTGACCCGTTTTAAAACCGTTGTCTTGTCAACACGATACATAGGTCAGCGTGTACAAGAAGCCAATACCGCTGGTGTTAGCCAGTGGTTCTTTGAATTTGACATTTGAGAACAGGCCCGGCAGTAAACAGGACTTAAATGTCAAATCCGTTCCACAAGCTGTCAGGGACCCCGATTAAAGGTGTAGCATGACCAAGGACACAAAGAAATCAACCATAACGCCTTTGCAGCGTGATGTTTATCCGGTTTTGCCATTGCGCGATATTGTTGTTTTTCCGCATATGTTTGTGCCGCTTTTTGTTGGTCGCGACAAGTCGATCAACGCCCTTGAGGAGGTAATGCGCAGCGACAAGCTGATTCTGCTCGCCACCCAGGAACACGCCGGCGACGACGAACCGGATACCGAGGCGATTTATCGGGTGGGCACACTCGCCAGCGTTTTGCAATTGCTGAAACTGCCCGATGGCACGGTCAAGGTACTGGTGGAGGGACTGCACCGGGCGCGTATCGAAAAATTTAATGAAAACAACTCGATGTATGAGGCGCAAGCGGAACTCTTGCCCGATGATACGAACAGCCCGGTCGAAATCCAGGCGCTGGCGCGCTCGGCCGTGAGCGAGTTCGAGAATTATGTCAAGCTGAACAAGAAAATTTCGCCGGAAATTCTCGGCGCCGCCTCCCAGATAGACGATTATTCAAAACTCGCCGATACCATCGCCTCGCATCTGGCGGTCAAGATCGCCGACAAGCAGGACGTGCTGAACATGACCAATGTCGCCGAGCGACTGGAGCGTGTTCTCGCACTGATGGAGAGTGAGATCAGCGTTCTGCAGGTGGAGAAACGCATTCGCTCGCGCGTCAAGCGGCAAATGGAGAAAACCCAGCGCGAATACTATCTGAATGAACAGATGAAAGCCATTCAGAAGGAACTCGGCGACGGCGAGGACAGTACCGATGAGTTGTCCGAACTGGAAGAAAAGATAACCAAAACCAAACTCTCCAAGGAGGCCAGGGAAAAAGCCCAGGCCGAGATGAAGAAGTTGCGTCAAATGAGTCCGATGTCGGCGGAAGCCACGGTGGTGCGCAATTATCTCGACTGGCTGCTCGGCATTCCATGGAACAAGAAATCGAAGATCAAGAAGGACCTGTCATTTTCCGAACGCGTCCTGAACGAGGACCACTACGGCCTTGAAAAGGTCAAGGAGCGGATTATTGAGTATCTTGCGGTGCAAGGGCGCGTCAACAAGCTCAAGGGCCCGATCATCTGCCTGGTGGGACCGCCGGGCGTCGGCAAGACATCCCTTGGGCGCTCTATTGCGCGCGCCACGGGACGTGCCTTTGTGCGCATGTCGCTGGGCGGTGTGCGCGATGAGGCGGAAATACGCGGCCATCGGCGCACCTATATCGGTTCGTTGCCGGGCAAGGTGATTCAGTCCATGAAGAAGGCGAAGAAATCCAATCCGCTTTTTTTGCTCGATGAAATCGACAAGATGGGTATGGATTTTCGCGGCGATCCGTCGGCGGCGCTGCTTGAAGTGCTGGATCCGGAACAAAACAACACATTCAACGATCACTATCTGGAAATCGACTACGATTTGTCGAATGTGATGTTTATCACCACGGCCAACACATTGAATATTCCCCCCGCGTTGATGGATCGGATGGAAATCATCCGCATCGCCGGCTACACCGAGGACGAAAAGGTGGAGATTGCCCGCCGCCATCTGATCCCGGACGCCATGAACGCCCATGGCCTTGACGAAAAGGAATGGTCCGTCGATGAGGATGGCCTGCGCGATGTTATTCGCCGCTATACCCGGGAGGCGGGGGTGCGAAATCTCAAGCGCGAAATCGAATCCCTGACCCGCAAGGCGGTAAAGGAACTGGTCACTGGCAAGGCCAGGAAGATTGACGTCACCATGGATACGCTGGAAGGCTTTTTGGGTGTACCGAAGTTTCGCTTTGGCGAGATCGAGGGAGAGGACCAGGTGGGTGTTGTCACCGGCCTGGCCTGGACGGAAACCGGCGGTGAATTGTTGACCATCGAAGGGGTGATGATGCCGGGTGAGGGCAAAATGACGGTCACCGGTAATCTGCGCGATGTGATGAAGGAGTCCATATCCGCCGCTGCCGCCTATGTGCGCTCACGAAGCGTCGACTTTGGCATCGAGCCACCGCTGTTCAAGCGGCGCGATATTCATGTGCACGTGCCCGAGGGCGCCACGCCCAAAGACGGGCCATCGGCGGGGGTCGCCATGGTTACGGCGATTGTCTCGGTTATGACCGGCATTGCGGTTAATCGCAACGTGGCGATGACGGGGGAGATTACCTTGCGTGGCCGTGTGCTGCCTATTGGCGGGTTGAAGGAAAAACTCCTGGCGGCGTTGCGCGGCGGCATCAAGCGGGTGCTCATTCCGCAGGAAAACGCCAAGGATCTTGCCGAAATCCCGGACAATCTCAAGGAGGGGCTGGACATTATCCCTGTTGGCCATATGGATGAGGTCTTGCGTCATGCCTTGCTGTCGGTGCCAAAGCCTATTGAGTGGAAGGAGATCGCGGAGCCGGTCGCCGGGGTGTCTTCGCCGGCGGAACAGGCTTCCGGGCTGGTTCCCCATTAGAGGGTCGGGCGTTTAAATTGCACCAATACGTTCGCGTAAATCCGCTGATATGGTTTGCGTAGGCTCCACTTCTTGACACAGTGAATCAAAAATCACACCAAAGGGAAATCCAAAAAGATTCCTGTTGATCGTTCGATTCTCCAGTGCGGCCCTTGCCGCAGATGGCCAGCAGCACCCGGTGGGTTTATCAGGGACAATCTGTTGAAATTGCACAGCGTGGCGCCATCTCATACCAAGGGACGTTTTCACATTCAACTTGTGTATCGTGCTGACAAGACAACGGTTTTAATCTGCGCCGGGAGTCAAACGCCAATACCGCTGGTATCATACCAAGGGGCTTTGCGTTTGACTCCTGGCTCAGATGAAAACCGCTGTCTTATACCAACGGCTCTTATGGTTGACTCATAAAGCCGTTGGCAAGGCCGACTGGCCGCCGCGCCTTATGGCGCGTAAGCCTTAGTGGCGTTTGAACGATAACGGTCATTCTTTATGACCGTTAGTATTATCAGTACGATACACAGGTCAGCGTGTACAAAACGCCAATACCGCTGGTATCACACCACGTTTTTGAGCGATGTTTCGATGGCGTGGAGGAAGGAGTTCGCCGTGGACCACGCTGACAAAAGCAGGAAGCTCTCACCCTCCTCAGCGATCAGGATCACGCCCATATGTTCCATCGCGGTGCGCGCCACGGTGCCAGGCGGGAATGCATCGGGATGGATATCAATCTGACAGATCCGTCGCAGCGCTTCGCGGGCGTGTCCGCCGAAGAGGCGCAGTGCAACCCAGTTGTCAGACTGTAGCGTATAGTAGGCCGTTTCGCCGAGCCTCGATGCGACGATACGATCGCCATCATCGCCGTCATAATCGAAGATCGCAAAGGTCTGCTCGGGCCCCATGCCGAGAAAGCGGATCGCACCGTCCCGGGAAGTTGTCGACGCTCCGACAGCGGGGATTTCGGCACCATAGCCGGATTTCATCGCTTTGGTCAGCATTGCCGAGCCGCCTGCGGGGGTCGAAATCGAGACGATAGACAACCCCCTCACCTCCTCGATAGTAGTATCGCCGAAGGTTCCCACATGTCCGCCAAGGGCCGGGGCGGGATCAAGCCTGTACTCAGACACGCAGCCGTTCTCCTTTCGGATCGACAAAATGGGCCGAACAGATTTCGACCTCGATATCCCGGCCGCGCACCAGATCGACGGCACGCACACGATCTCCCATGCGCTCCAGTCCGGACCTGATAAAACCGATGCCGATCGGATGTCCCAATGATGGAGAAAAGGCGACCGAGGTCATGTAGCCGAGGTCGTTCTCCATGGTGGCCGCTGCGCCGATTTCAAGGAAATGAGCGCCGCCGGTCAGCAGGCTCGTGCCATCGACCGGTCTGAACCCGACAAGGCGCAGATCGCCGTCACGATTAAGCTCGGGCCTTTCCGACAGGGTATTGCCAATGCAGTCCTTCTTCCTGGACACCATCCGCCCCATACCGAGATTGGCAGCCGTCGTCTGGCCATTAAGCTCGTTGCCAGCCGCGTGCCCCTTTTCGATTCGCATAACGCCGAGCGCCTCGGTTCCGTAGACCAGACCGCCGAATTTTTGTGCGGCATCGTCCAGAACCCGGATCATCGCATCGCCGTAGCGCGCAGGAACCGCAAGTTCATAGGCATGTTCGCCCGAGAATGAAATCCGGAAAAGCCGCGCCCGCGTGCCGCCGCAGACGGTGACCTCGCCGCACGCCATATAGGGAAAAGCCTCGTTCGAGATGTCGTGCTCAGGATCGACGATGGTTTCCAGCATGTTGCGGACCCGCGGACCGGCAACAGAGAACTGCGCCCAGCCATCGGTAATCGAGATAAGGTGCACGTCCAGGTCCGGCCACAGGCACTGGCGGCAGAATTCGAGATGCTGGTAGACCGGCCCCGCCTTTGCGGTGGTGGTCGTCATCACGAAATGGGTTTCGCCGAGCCGCGCGGTGGTTCCGTCGTCCATGACAATGCCGTCTTCGCGCAACATCAGACCATAGCGAACCTTCCCGACCGGCAGTTCGGCGAAACCGTTTACATAGACCCGGCAGAGAAATTCGGCCGCATCGCGTCCCTGAATGTCAATCTTGCCAAGCGTGGTCACGTCGCAGACGCCGACGGCACCGCGGGTTGCCAGAACCTCCCGGTTAACAGTCTCGCGCCAGTGATTTTCGCCGGGTTTCGCGAACCATTGTGCCCGTTTCCACGCGCCTGCATCGGTGAAGGTTGCGCCTTGTTCCCCGGCCCATTTATGGCTCGGAGTGCGGCGCACGGGATGAAAGGCCATGCCCCGCGCTCGACCCGCCAATGCGCCGATCGCAACCGGCGAATAGGGCGGTCGGTAGACCGTCGTGCCCGTTTCCGGAATCGACTTGTCGTTGGCCTCTGCCAGGATTGCAAGCGCCGCAACGTTGGCTGTCCTGCCCTGATCGGTCGCCATGCCGAGCGTGGTATAGCGCTTTAGAAGCTCAACCGATTTATAGCCCTCCTGCACGGCCAGTTTCACGTCCTTCACGGTGACGTCGTTCTGCTGGTCGAGCCAGGCCGAGCCGATGCTTTCCTTCACGTACCAGAAAGCGCTCTGGTTCACCGGTTCGTCCCCGGCCGCGGGCGCGACAGTGTGGCAGGAAGCGATGCCCAGATCAGTCAGCGCCTTTTTCGCCGCTTCCCGAGCGGACTTGATGGAGGAAGAAAGCCCCATTTCGCCATTCGCGGCGCCGGCAACAATCATGCCCGGAGGAAGGTCGGCGCCAGGCAGGAAAGCGGACAGTTCCTCGTTCCAGACAGGACGGCCCCGGTGATGACAGCTCAGATGAACATTCGGATTCCAGCCGCCGGAGACGGCGAGACAGTCGGCCGGGATCGTGCCGCCGTCGGCCAGCGTGATCGATCGTAGCGCCCTGCGTCCTGCGGTGGTCACAATACGACCGCCCATCTGGGTCCTGGCGCCGGGGATGTTTTCACGCCTGGCATCCGAACGGGTATCGATCACCGCGCTGACCTCGATGCCCCTGTCGGTCAGATCCCTGGCGGTCCGCCAGCCATCGTCGTTGTTTGTAAAGACAGCGACGCGTTTTCCCGGTGCCACGCCGAAGCGGTTGACATAAGAGCGGACCGCGCCTGCCAGCATAATGCCCGGGCGGTCGTTGTTGCCGAAGGCGATCGGGCGTTCGGTAGCGCCCGCGGCGAGAACCGCCCGCCTGGAATAAACCCGCCACAGGATTTGCCTTGGCTTACCCGCGCTGGTCGGCAGGTGATCCGTTACACGCTCCAAAGCACCATAGATGCCGTGATCGAAGGCTCCAATGACCGATGTCCGCGGCATGACGCGCACATTCGCCATGGCTTCCAGTTCGGCGCGGGCCCTGGCTGCCCAGTCCTGCGAGGCCATGCCGTCGATTTCCAGGGTTTCCGAATTCAAACGCCCGCCAAGCTCGAAATCTTCCTCCGCTATGATGACCCGGGCACCGGATCGCCCGGCGCCCAGTGCCGCGGTCAGACCGGCCGGTCCGGAGCCGATCACCAGAACGTCGCAATGCAGAAAGCCCTTTTCATAGACGTCGGGGTCCGGCAGTCCGGACAGCGCCCCCAGACCGGCGGACGCGCGGATAACAGGCTCATAGAGTTTCTCCCAGAACGCCCTGGGCCACATGAAGGTCTTGTAGTAAAACCCCGCACCCAGCCAGCGCGCCGCGAAGATGTCCAGCAGCCCCATCACGTCACGTTCCAGGGAGCCGCGGTGGTTCTGACTGGTGGCCGTCAGACCATCGAACAGTTCGGCCACGCTCGCGCGGGTGTTCGGTTCGGTATGCGCGCCGCTGCGCAGATGCACCAGGGCGTTTGGCTCTTCCGATCCGGCGGTCATGATGCCGCGCGGGCGGTGATATTTGAACGACCGGCCGACCAGAACGCGGCCGTTTGCCAGCAGCGCCGAGGCGAGCGTGTCGCCCTGATAGCCCTGCATCCGGGCGCCGTTGAAGGAAAACCCGAGCGGCCTGGAACGATCAACAAGACCGCCGTCGATGCGATTCACTTGCGTCACGTGCTGCGTCCCCGTGCCCGAGCCACATCACGGGCCAGTTCGACCCGGGTGATCTCGTGGGTTGTCGTGTCGCGGGTCACGACCAGCCAGGACCGGTCGCCGTTTTCGTGAAACCACAGTTCCTGGTGCCGCCCCGCCGGGTTGTCCCGCAAATAGAGGTATTCGTAGAATTCCTCCGGCGCGTTTTCCCCTTGCCAGTCGGGCCGGTCGATCAGTTGCGCATCGCCGTAATAACGGAACTCGCTGGCATCACGCGGCCCGAGGAGCGGGTGGTTGATAATCATGTCTCGCTCCCTTTCCTCAATGCAGGTTGGGCTGCGCGCCCACCCCCTTTTCGTCGATCAGATGGCCGCGACGGAACCGATCGAGCCGGTATTCTGTCGCGACCTCATGGGGCCGGCCGGTGGCGATCAGATGGGCATAGCACCAGCCCGACGCCGGGGTCGCCTTGAAACCGCCATAGCACCAGCCGCCGTTGAAAAAGAGTCCGTCCACAGGGGTCTTGTCGATGAAGGGAGAGCCGTCCATCGACATGTCCATAATGCCGCCCCAGGCGCGCAACAGCCGCGCCCGTCCGATCATCGGCATGATCGCCATGCCACTCTCGCAGACGTCCTCGATGCCGGGCAGGTTGCCGCGTTGTGCATAGGAATTGTACATGTCCAGGTCACCACCGAAGACGAGCCCCCCCTTGTCGGACTGGCTGATGTAGAAGTGTCCGGCGCCGAATGTAATAACTCCCGGAATAATCGGCTTGAGCCCCTCGGAGACAAAGGCCTGGAGAACGTGGCTCTCGATTGGCAGCCGCATACCCGCCCGGGCCATGACTTTTCCGGAGTTGCCGGCGACACAAATTGCGACCTTGCCGGCACGGATCGCGCCACGCGTGGTCTGCACGCCCCTGACGACACCGTTATCGATATCAAACCCGCTCACCTCGCAGTTCCGGATGATATCCACACCAAGCCGGTCGGCGCCGCGGGCATACCCCCAGACGACACCGTCGTGACGTGCGGTGCCACCGCGGGGCTGCCAGATGCCACCCTTGACGGGAAAGCGTTCGTTGTCGAATTCCAGGAACGGGCACATTTTTCGCACGCCTTCGCGATCAAGCAGGATCGCATCGGCACCGGCCAGTCGCATTGCATTACCGCGGCGGGCATACGCATCGTGCTGGTTGTCGTTGTGAGACAGGTTTAAAATCCCGCGCTGCGAGATCATGGCATTGAAGTTCAGTTCCTGTTCGAGGTTTTCCCAGAGCTTCATTGAGAATTCGTAGAACGGCTCGTTGCCCGGCATCATGTAGTTCGACCGGATGATTGTCGTGTTCCGTCCTGCGTTGCCGCCGCCAATCCAGCCCTTTTCGAGAACGGCGACATTTCTTATGCCATGGATCCTGGCCAGATAATATGCGGTGGCAAGGCCGTGCCCTCCGCCGCCGACAATGACAACGTCATAGTCCTTTCCGGGTTCGGGGTCTCTCCAGGCGGGTTTCCAACCCGTATTTCCCTTCAAGCCTTGCCAAAAAACGTTCCAGGCCGAATAGCGCATCTTGGTTTTCTCTCTTCCTGACTATGATGTTCTCATTTTCCAGGACTATTGACTTTTCAAATATGGGCGCACTATTCCAAAATATGGACCAAGGCAAGAAAAAATTCATATCCGCAACGCCAACGCGCATCGGGGTACTCCTCGTCGATGACTTTGCCCTGATGTCGTTCGCCTCGGTGGTGGAGCCGTTTCGCGCCGCAAACCTGATCGCGGGCGAGAAGATCTACGAGGTCTTGCATTTCGCTGCTTCGGGAACCGGGGCCACCAGTAGCAGCGGGATGGTGGTTCCCTCGCATGGCGATATTCTCAAATGCGGGAAACTCAAATTTGTATTTGTGGTCGCGGGAGGCAACCAGAGGGAAATACTCGAGGCGCCGGTTGTTCCCGCCTTGCGCCGGCTTGATCAGCGAGGCGTCACTCTCGGCGGTGTTTCGGGTGGTCCACTCCTGCTGGCCCACGCCGGTCTGATGGAGGGCCGCCGCATGACCGTGCATTGGGAACATGTGCCGGCGCTGGCCGAGATCTCGCCGTCACTTACCATCGAACGCTCGTTGTATGTCATTGATCGCAATCGGGTTACCTGTGCGGGCGGCATTGCGCCGATGGACATGATGCACGCGCTTATCGCCGAACAGCATGGAAGGGACTTCGCCAGGAAGGTCAGTGACTGGTTCCTGCATACCGAAATCCGCCCTTCCGCGGGCGCTCAACGATCAAGCCTCGCCGAACGCTACGGGAGCAAAAACCGCATCGTGCTTGATACCATCGAACTTATGACAAGCCATGTCGCCGATACTCTGCCCCTGACCCGCCTGGCGGTATTCGCGGGTGTTGGTCCGCGGCAGTTGAACCGGCTGTTTCGCCAGCAGTTGGGAGTGCCGACGATGGCGTTCTATCTGGATCTTCGCCTTGATCATGCCAGGCGTCTTCTTGCGAATACGACGCTGTCGGTCACCGAGGTTGCTCTGGCAACGGGTTTTTCCACGGCGTCACATTTTTCGTCAGCGTTTCGAAAAAGGTTTGGCTTGCCGCCCTCAAAGCTGGGTTAGAGCGTATCAGGTCCCGTTAAATATCAAATCCCGTTAAATGCATGACACGCTCTAATACCAAGGGGCTTGGCGTTTGACTCCTTACCGGATTAAAACCGTTGTCTTATCAGCACGATACACAATTCAGCGTGTACAAAACGCCAATACCGCTGGTATAACAGGAATCCTTTTGGATTTCCCTTCGGTGTGATTTATGATTCACCATGTCAAGAGGTGGAGCCTACGCAAACCCTCACTCAGCGGATTTACGCGAACGTATTGCTGCAACCTAAACGCATGCTGATCCAGGCTTTCGTTGCCAACGAAACATCGGTACGACAGGAGGCAGACATGCCAACAGAACTGCGCGATGCCCACGAATTATCCTCCAGCGAAAGAGGGTCTCTTCTGCAACTGGCGATTGGACGTCAGATTCGCAAATTGCGGCAGGCAAAAAACCTCACCGTCTCCGATCTGTCGAAAGCCTCTTCGGTTTCTGTCGCGATGATCTCCAAGATCGAGAACGGTCAGACCTCGCCTTCGCTCGCAACACTGGAGCGCATCGCCGAAGGGCTGAGCGCGTCAATAACCTCGTTGTTCAGCCAGTATGAAGAACACCGCGATGTGTCGTTTGTTCCCGCCGGCCAGGGCGTGGAAATCGAACGCCGAGGCACCCGGGCAGGCCATCACTACCGTCTGCTCGGACACGGGGTTCGGGGGGAAGTCGATGTCGAACCCTACCTGGTCACACTCAGCGATCAGGCCGATGTGTTTCCCTGGTTTCAGCACAGCGGTGTTGAGTTCCTGTACATTCTTGAGGGCGAAATGCACTACCGGCACGGCGATGAGATCTATGAATTGAAGCGCGGCGACAGCCTGTTCTTTGATCCGCAATCCATCCATGGACCGGAAAAACTGATGACACTTCCGATTCGTTTTCTTGCGATTATCAGCTACGAGCGAAAGTCCTGATGGAGTCCGCTTTGGGAGTTTCCCACCCCCCTATACCGATGATCCGATGGATGGCCACCTGCGCCCGAGGGACTTTTTCGCATTCAACGAACTACCTGCTGATATGACACGCTCTAGCGCTCTAGACGTCCAGTCCGTTCCGACGTTCCCAGACCGAGAAATGATGCATGAAATCGTTCCATTCGTCTCGCTTGAGCTTCAGATAGGATTGGCACAGTTCCTTGCCCAAAAACTTCGGTAGTGTTTTCGATTCTTCAAACAGCCGCATCGCATCAACCATGTTCAGCGGCAGACGCGGAGCGTCCTTCACCGTGTGCCCCTTCGCATACATATCGATGTCGTAACGCTTGCCGGGATCGGTCCTGTTTTCCACCCCGTGCAAGCCTGCACCGGTCACCGCAGCCTGAAGCAAATAGGGGTTGGCGGCCCCATCCGGCAGGCGGCATTCGATGCGATTGTTCGCCGGCACACGGATCATATGGGTGCGGTTGTTGCCCGACCAGGTCACGGTATTCGGCGCCCAGGTGGCGCCCGACGCCGTTCGCGGCGCATTAATCCGCTTGTAGCTGTTGTGGATCGGATTGAGGATGAGCGTCATCGCGGTCGCATTCTGCAAAAGACCGCCGATGAACGACAGGGCAAGATCGGACAGACCAAGCTGGCCATCGCCCGTCATCAGGTTCGTCCTGCCGTCCGCGGACCAGACAGAGGCATGGCAATGGGTGCCGTTTCCTGTCAGTCCGGGGATCGGCTTTGGCATGAATGTCGCCCGAAGCCCGTGCGTTTCCGCCAGCGTCTTGACCATATACTTGTAGAACACGTGGCGATCGGCCGTTGTCAGCGGGTCCGCCGGTCCCCAGTTCTGCTCGAACTGGCCGTTCGCATCTTCATGATCGTTCTGATACGGTCCCCAGCCGAGCGTCTCCATGTGATCGTTCAACTCCGAGATCAGATCATAGCGGCGCATCACCGCCTGCTGGTCATAGCAGGGCTTGGGGCGGGTATCGAACGCATCCGCGATTTCCGTTCCGTCCGGGTTCAACAGGTGGAATTCGCATTCAACACCGGTCATGATCGAGTATCCGGCGTCCTTCGCCTTCGCCAGAACGTTCTTTAGAACCGTCCTTGGACAGTGCCCAACGCGGTCGTCGCCAAGGAAAAGATCGCCGGGAACCCACGCCACCTCGGGCTTCCAGGGAAGCTGGATCATGTAGTCCGGGTCAGGCAGCGCGGTCATATCCGTATCGGCCGGCGTCATGTCGAGATGCGCCGCAAACCCGGCGAACCCGGCGCCGTCCTCCTGCATTCCTTCGATGGCCTGCTTGGGAACCAGCTTCGATCTGGTTACGCCGAATAGATCGGTAAAACTGCAAAGGAAGAAGCGGATGCCCTTTTCATCTGCTACCTGCTTCAGGCTAACTGTCATATTGTCCTCCCGCAACGCTTTTCACCAAATGAAAGGTGCCGCATTCAAAGCAGCCCCTCTCATGCAAGTCAAGTTATACCAAGGGGCTTCGCGTTTGACTCCTGACCCGGTTTAAAACCGTTGTCTTATCAGCACGATACACAAGTCAGAGTGTACAAAACGCCAATACCGCTGGTATTAGAGCGATCATGTCTACATGGAAACGAAAACCGGTTCCATGAAGGCATGATACGCTCTAGGAGCCGGGCACCCAGTTGGTGCCGGCCAGCGGGATTCCTGACATTGCCGCCGCCTCCACCGTGAGTGCGACCATGTCCTCCGGTTCGAGGTTGTGAACAGCACTCTTGCCGCAGGCCCGGGCCACCGTCTGAACTTCCATGGCCATCACCCGCAGGTAATTCGCCAGTCGCTCCCCCGCCGCCTTGGGATCAAGACGGGCGCTCAGTTCCGGTGCCTGAGTGGTAATGCCGGCCGGGTCCGTGCCGTCCTGATAGTCTTCCCAGCAACCCGCTTTTGAGCCGAGCTCCTCGTATTCAGGCTCCAGATGCGGGTCCTGATCACCAAGGGCGATCAGGGCCGCGGTGCCGATCGAACAGGCGTCGGCTCCCATCGCCAACGCTTTTGCGACGTCCGCGCCCTTGCGAATGCCGCCGCCGACGATGAGTTGAACCTTGCGGTGCATGTCGAGGTCTTTCAATGCCTGAACCGCCTCCTTGACGGCGACAAGTGTGGGCAGCCCGATATCCTCGATGAACACGTCCTGTGTTGCGGCGGTCCCGCCCTGCATACCATCGATCACGACCACGTCGGCGCCCGCCTTTACCGAAAGCGCGGTATCGTAATAGGGGCGTGCCGCCCCGCATTTGATGTAGATCGGCTTTTCCCAGTTGGTAATCTCGCGCAATTCGCGGATCTTGATGGCGAGGTCGTCGGGGCCTGTCCAGTCCGGGTGACGGCAGGCGGATCGTTGATCGATGCCTGCGGGCAACGTCCGCATCTGCCCGACGCGCTCGGTGATCTTCTGGCCAAGCAACATGCCGCCGCCGCCGGGTTTTGCGCCTTGTCCCACGACCACTTCGATTGCGTCGGCCATCCTCAAATGATCGGGGTTCATCCCGTAGCGCGATGGCAGATACTGATAGACAAGTTGCGTCGAATGCCGGCGCTCTTCCATGGTCATGCCACCATCACCGGTGGTGGTTGAGGTTCCGACGGCAGACGCGCCGCGGCCCAGGGCTTCCTTGGCCTGTCCGGAAAGGGAGCCAAAGCTCATTCCTGCAATCGTGATCGGAATTTTCAATTCGACCGGTTTTTTGGCAAAGCGCGTCCCCAGGGTCACGCCTGTATCGCATTTTTCGCGGTAGCCCTCCAGCGGATAACGTGAAATCGATGCGCCACGCATCAGGAGGTCATCGAAGGTCGGCAGGTGGCGTTTGGCGCCAAAGCCGCGGATTCGGTAAAGACCGGTGTGCGCCGCCCGGCGGATGTAGTCGATCGAAAACGCGTCGAATGTCTCCGAGGGGCGCTGCTTCATGGTGCGCATTCCCATGGAACCGCTCTCCCTTAGTATGTGTTGCCAGCGTTCCAGTTATAGAGCTGGCGTGCCGACCCGTAACGCTTGAATTCGGTTGCTTTCATGTCGGTGAAACCGGCGTTATCCAGCAATGCCTGAAGCTGGTCCAGGTGTGTCTGCGCCATCGGTTTCTCGATGCAGTCGGCACCGAGGCTCTTGACGGTGCCGCGCACATAGATGCGGGTTTCATAGATCGAGTCGCCGAGGGCATCGCCGGCGTTGCCGCCGACGACCAGGCATCCCGCCTGGGCCATGAAGCAGCTCAGATGCCCGACATTGCCGCGCACAACAATATTGTTGCCCTTCATTGAAATGCCGCAACGCGAGCCGGCATTGCCTTCGATGACCAGCAAGCCGCCATGCCCGGTGGCCCCGGCCGACGATCCGGCATCGCCTTTCACGCGAATACGGCCCGACATCATGTTCTCGGCCACACCCTGCCCGGCCATGCCGTTGATTGTAACACTGGCGGTCTTGTTCATGCCGGCGCAAAAGTAGCCGGTATGCCCATTGATGGTCACGTCGGCAGGGCTGTCGAGGCCAACGGCAATGGCATGTGCGCCCTGGGGGTTGTCGATGATGAAACGTCTGACCTCGTCAGTGCCGTTGGCTGCGTGCAGGGCGATGTTTACCTCGCGAAGGGATTGCCGCGACAGATCCAGTGTCGTGGTCATCTATGATTGCCTCCCCAGCTGTAAACCGTTGCCGGTTCGGGCTCCCAGACCTTTGCGTTGTCGATACCGGGAAGCGTTGCGAAGGCATGGTATTCGGATGCGAAAGCGACATAATCGTCGGTTTCCGCCAGAATCGCCGGCTTGCAGGCAATCGGGTCGCGCATGACGGCAAATCCGTCGCGTGTGCCTGCAACGAAGGTATAGAAACCGTCCAGCGCATCGATGCAATCCTCCAGGGCTTGATGCAGTGTTCGGCCCTCGGCCATCTGGTTCGCCATGAATGCCGCGCCGACCTCTGTATCGTTCTGCGTACGAATCCTGGCGCCCTTGTGGGTCACCAGATGTTCGCGCAACCGATTGTGGTTCGACAGGGATCCGTTGTGCACCAGGCACAGATCCGGGCCGGTTGAGAACGGATGGGAGCCGTCCGTGGTGACGGCCGATTCCGTGGCCATTCGCGTGTGGCCGATAATGTGGGTGCCCTTCATTGATTTCAGATCGAAGCGTTCGGCGACATCAGCCGGCAGGCCGGTTTCCTTGTAGATCTCGATCCGGTCACCGTAGCTGGTTACGTTCAGGCTGGAATCGAAGTCCTCAATCGCTTCCACAACCGCGACCGGTTCCGCTGCGGTGGTGATCACGCAGTGGGATTCGTGGACTTCAGCTTTAAATTCGCTGTTAAACAGATCCCGAAGGCTGTCCGTCAATGCGTTCCAGCGATACTGCCGATGCGGGTGATAGACGGTGATTTTGCTGTGCCCGTTATCAACCGGATTGTGGTAGATCGCAAATCCGGCGCTGTCGGGCCCGCGGTCTGTCATTCGCTCCAGCAACGGGACGAACAGCGTTCCAAGCCGGTCTTTCAATGTCTCGTTTTTTAGATAGAGACCAACGATTCCACACATACAGAAGTCTCCCGGGATTTTCTTTTTAGGAAACTTATTTCACTGACGGTGGCCTGTCAATTTGATTCTTTTCCCGCCGTTCTCACCAACCGAAGAAGGATTTATACCAGCGGTATTGGCATTTTGTAAGCGCTGATTTGTGTATCGTGCTGACAAGGCAACGGTTGTAAACCGGGCCATCCATCTGATCATCGCTTTTCTTCGATTTCTCCAGAGCGTGTACAAAGCCAATACCGCCGGTGTCAGTTTTTTGATGGCGCTTGCACCCCGATGAACTTCTCATGTACCTGCTCGCGGCGTAAAAGACGCAACGCATAAATCAGTTTCGCGCGCCTTTTTGAGCGTCGTTTTCTCATTGTTTCAAACGAAGAAAAGTATCCTGAGCGTAGCGAAGCACGTTTCTTTACGATCAACGAAGGCCATACCGGGCCATTCATCTGATCATCGCTTTTTCCCGATTTCTCCAGCGCTGTCAAGGGTTTAGGAACTGCTGGAAGCGGCGCGAAGCGCCCTTGACAGCGCCGGAGAAATCGAACACCTCTAATGATCAGATGAATGGCCACCTGCACCCGAGGGGACGGGCGCTTTTGCACCAATATAAACCTTAAGTCTCTTGAAAATAGCCCCGCTATATCCTGCGAGACTTAAGGTTCATCTTGTCGCAAAATCGCTCCGTCAGAATGATTCTATTAAGACCTGACACGCTCTAAAGCGATCGATGGCCTGTGTGGTTTGAGCATGTCTATGGTGATCGGATGGATGGCACGGTATGGCCTTCCTGGCGGCCATGGGGACAAGTACCCTGACGTCAGATCAGCCGCCTCTGGAACAACCGGCTGAAAGATCACACCCAGGCTGCACTGCCCGATCACGCTGCCCAATCACACTGCCCGATAACCATGTTGCACCACCCCGGGCCGCACCGCATCCGCTACATGGCCCTGTGATGCGCACGTCTCCGACGATGGCACAAACCTACACGATCACCGGTCGGGTGTCAAGGATTTTTTACCTAAAAATGATTATTTTCCTATTTCCCAGTCATCCCTGCCGGAACGCCGGGCGCTGGAGCGTATCATGTCTTTTACCGGGGAGTGTTGCATTTGACTCCATATACGGCAACCCGCCGAAATAGCAAAGTTGCCCGGAACCCGGGAAAAACAGACCGGCCTGCTGGAAAAGATGGCTGGGGAACCTGGATTCGAACCAAGATCGACGGAGTCAGAGTCCGTTGTTCTACCGTTAAACTATTCCCCAATAGTGGTTGGAAAACAATACGCTGGATCGTTCGGCAACGCAAGCATGGAAACGTTTTACAATTATTGTACGGTTGTTGCGCGAATTAGAGCGTGTCAGGTCTTAAGTGAATCATTCTGACGGAACGATTTTGCGACAAGATGGGCTTTAATACTAACGGTCATAAAGAATGACCGTTATCGTTCAAACGCCACTAAGGCTTACGCGCCATAAGGCGCGGCGGCCAGTCGGCCTTGCCAACGGCTTTATGAGTCAACCATAAGAGCCGTTGGTATAAGTCTCGCAGGATATAGTGGGGCTGTTTTCAAGAGACTTAAGGTTCATATTAGATCAGCCTGGCGTTAGCTGTACCCGTTTTGCCAGGGGTAAAGCTAACGCCATAAAGCTGATCGCCCTGAAATCTATAGCAAAAGCGCCCGTCCCTTCGGGTTTGTCGATTGGCGGATGCCCACGCCCAGGCCGCTCTCGAGAGATGGGTCGCCATCGCTCTTCGATCGCCTTGAGCCTGGGTATCGCTTCGCCAATCGGGAAACGAAAATTGCTTCTATTAAGACCTGACACGCTCCAGTTGAATGTGAAAAAGTCCCCCGGCTTCGCCTCGGTCTGCTTTTTCACATTCAACTACATGGCTATTGCAAAGCAGCGGCCCGTCCCATAATAGCCGTCACCGTCTCTTTCTTCAGGCTTTCACCAACGCCGATAAAGGAAAGCCGGCAGTTCGGTACGGCAGGATCTTCCCGGCGCGCCCGGGTGATGGCCACCCCCGAGCCGCTCACGTGAACGATCATCAAATGTGCCGGCGCGTCCTCAAAACGCACAAAACCCTTGGCGCGCTGCAAACGGGGAATGAGTTCCCCCAGAGCCTGCTCAAACCTGTCGCGGACAAATAGCGCGTGACTCTCATAACTGACCGTCCAGAAAACCTCCCCGTGATCAGGCGATGCAGCCCGCCGGTCAACAGACACCACGCGCCCTTTAATCCGTTGCCGGCTCGCGGATCGCGCCGGCACCGACATGAGCCGGTCAAGGGGAATATGCCCATGGCAACCGGTCAGAATACAGCCCGGGGCAAATCGCTCGGCAAGCCGTTCCACCAGCGCCGCCAGCGCGTCCCCCGAAAGCAGGTCCATCTTGTTCAGGACAAGCAGATCAGCACAGGCAAGCTGCCGCTGAACCGTCTCGCCAATCAGATCATCGCCCAACTGCGCCTCAATCCGCGCGCAATCCGCCATGACGGCAGTGCACCCCGGTCGAAGTGACGGGGAAAGGCGGGCAATATCGGCAATGCGCGCCGGATCCGCAACGCCGCTCGCCTCGATCAGGATGTGCTGCACGCGTGGCTCCATGCGCAGCAAGGCAAGCAGGCGCATCGTCAAGCCATCGGCGATGCTACAGCAAATGCAGCCGCTTTCCAGCCGATACGCCGTTGCGCCCCCCAGCTCTACAAGCTGCGCATCAATGTTCAACTCGCCGAAGTCATTCACCAGAATAGCCATGCGCGACGTATCGCACCGGGCGATCACACGATTGAGCAGTGTCGTTTTGCCCGATCCCAGATAGCCGGCGATAATTGTCAGCGGGATGATCGGCCGGACACGCTCCTTATCGCGTTTCATGAACCCGACCGCCCAGAACGGTGGCGCGGATGGGTATATCCTTGATATTATCCGGCTCCAGCGCCCGCGGGTCCGCGTCAAGAACCGTGAAATCGGCGTATTTGCCAACCTCAATACTCCCCACCAGATGGTCCATCTTCAGGGTATAGGCGGCGCCCAGGGTAATGGCGCGCAGCGCCTGCTCCACGCCAAGACGCTCCGGCGCGCCAAGAACACGCCCCCTTGCCGTTTTTCGCTGCACCGCACACCAGGCCGTAAAAAGCGGCCCGATTGGCGTCACCGGCGCGTCCGAGTGCATCGCATAGGAAACGCCAAGACGATCCGCCGTGGCAAAAGGCTCCAGACAATGCGCCCGATCCGGCCCCAGGGTGGTCGACAGATGCTCCTCGCCCCAATAGTAGATGTGATTGGCAAACATGTTCACACACACCCCAAGCGCCGCTGCGCGCCGCAGTTGCGCCGCGCTCACCATCTGACAATGCTGCAACGTATGGCGATGATCCGGCCGCGGATGACGTTCCAGCGCGGCTTCGATCGCATCAAGCATGACCTCAATGGCTTCATCGCCATTGGTGTGAATGTGCACCTGAAAACCGGCCGCATGATAGGCAGCCAACTGCGCCCGCAACGCCTCCGGTGGCGCGTTCCAGATGCCGTTCGGGGCGCCGTTAAAGTAGCCCGGCCATCGCAGCCGCGCCGTAAACCCCTGAATCGATCCGTCCGTCATCATCTTTACCAGGCCAAAACGCAGTTTTTGCGAGTTTTTCGGCACCAATGCGCGCAACAGCGATATACCCCGCTCCGCCGGCGCCGACAGCGCACCATAGGCGGGAACAAGGCGAACCGGATAACTTTCCTCGTTTACAACCGTGAGCATCTGCGTAACCGCGGCCGGCTCAAGCGTCGCATACAGATCGGTTACGGTCGTCACACCGGCGCGCCGGGCCACAGCAGCAAAGTCGCGCAACGCCTCAGCCGAACCCATTTCCTCGAACGGATGCACCCCGGCGACTTCAAAAGCCACGAACATCGCCGCCAGTTCGCGCAACTCGCCAGTAGGACGCCCGTCGCTATCCTTAACCACCCCATGGATATTCGTTTGCTCATCCACTCCCGCGCGATCAAGAATAAAGCTGTTGGCGTTCAACATATGACCGCTGGCATGAATGACCATCACAGGCCGATCATCCGCCACCTGGTCAAGATCATCCGCTACCATGCGGCGGCCGGAAAAATAAATCGGGTCAAATCCCCAGGCAACAATCGGTCCGTCGCCCTCCGCGTGCGCCCTGAGGCGCGCGACAACGGCATCAATGCTGGTCAGACCGCGCCATCGCTTCCCGGCCGGATCGCTCCGCTCGAAAAAACCCGCATAGATATATTTCCAGAATGCGCCCTCAAGCACATGCGCATGCCCCTCCACAAAGCCCGGCAGGATAACATGGCGGGCAAACCGGTCATCAAGGGTGTAGCTGCCCCAGGCGGACAACGTGTCCAGGCTGCCCGTGCCGAGAACGCGCCCGTCGCGTACCGCCACATGAGTGGCCCGCGGCCGGCTGCCGCACAGGGTAATAACTTCCCTGGCGGAGAAAATCGTAACAGGTGAACCCATGAACGTGATCCTGGATATGGTTTTCGGGTTGCCCGGCGCCGTGAACTTTCAGCGCTGCGGACGGGCAAAACCGGAATCGCCACGCATAAAACCCATGGCAAATATTGCCGCCCAGGCGACAATAAACGTCACGGCAAACACAATCCAGATGGTCGTCATGCTGAAGTCCGGCAGAATCGGTGACATCGCCAGGGTGATATGAAATGTGGTAAGCAGGATGGCGATATTGAAAAACGCCAGTTCTTTCGCAACAGAAGTGGAAAAGTCCGGATCCAGAATGCGCAGCAAAAGTAATCCGGTGCCCGTCGAGCCGCAGCAACAGCCAAAGATCGTCGCGGCGCGTTCAACACCCAATGACGCGAGCTTGCGCCCCAGGCCAAAACATAAAAGGGCTGTCGCCACCGTCACCGCGGTTGTAACCAGCAAAACCGGCACAAGAAACGCCGCAAGCACGGCGAATTTAACACTCATGATCGTGCCCACTACCATGAAATCAACCGCCGACCCGGTGATCCGTTTCTGCGTATCGTTGTCGATAAAATGCGCAATACCCAGCCGCTCCATCGCCGTGCGGATAATCACGCACACAATGAGGCCCCAGAAAAAGAACAGATTATGCGAAAAAATCACGCCCAGGGATATTCCCAGCGGCCGCGCATCGCCGATAACCGATTGCATGAGCAGGAGCCAGTAATTGGTGATGATATAGGCGACACCCAAAATGGCTATGTGAAAGGCGAACGTATCGACGTTGGCTGAATGGGTGATCTGCCGGCCGGCGGAGACGTTGGTCTCGCGTGTATAGTAGCCGCGCAGAAACTCGTCCGTGATTTTCGCCGCGGCGTTCCGATTATAGCCGTGTTTGATCGCCCAGCGCGCCACCGGTACGCCAACCACAAACGCCGCGATAAATCCGAATGAGGCATAAATCAGACCGATGGTCGCAGCATTGGCGATATCGTAATTGCGCTCCCAAATCCCGCCAAAGGTGAGAGCCTGCCCCGGTCCCATGGTGTATCCGTAGGTGGAAATGGCGCCAAGAAACGTGCTCATGGAAGACCCGGTGATACTGTTGTACCCGGCAATGACACTAAAACCAATGAGCGCCTGCATCGCCAGAGACATGGTCCAAACGAGGGTAAGCCACATTCCGCCGCGATAAATCGGCGGGGCCTTGCCCGCCGCATTATCCGACCCCGTCAGCACCAGCGACATAAAGCTCAGGGTGAAGAAGTGAAAGGTAAACGGCGCAAACGCCGCCGCGGTAAAGCCAAGAGAAAGATCGAGGGAAATCAGAACAAATCCCACAACACCTCCGATCAGGCTCGCCGGAACCAGCGCGTTGCGAAAAAGCGGAACACTGGCGCGAAGCCAGGTTCCAACCAGCAACATTACCGCCATGAAGGCAAAAGCGATAACCATGGGAAAAGTGGCAGCCATGGATTCCCTCCCCTGTATTGCATCTGGTGGTGCGTTTTGATCCCTTTGCGTGTGCCATAGGAACGCTTGCGGAAACACCCACAGAACACCGGTTTTTGCGCCAAAACAAAGCCGTTAAAGCGGTAACATGCAAGGTGTTGACGCCACTCCGGTTGCCCCACCATCACCCTGTATCGTCGCCACGCCGTATCGGTATCGCAATATCGCGATTATGGGGCACTGGAGCACCTTGCCATAGTATAGAGCGTATCAGGTCTTAATAGAAGCAATTCTGTTTCCCGATTGGCGAGGCGATACCCAGGCTCAAGGCGATCGAAGAGCGATGGCGACCCATCTCTCGAGAGCGGCCTGGGTGTGGGCGTCCGCCAATCGGCAAACCCGAAGGGACGGGCGCTTTTGCACGAATATGACTCTTAAGTCTCTTGCAAATAGCCCCACTATATCCTGCGAGACTTAAGGTTTATCTTGTCGCAAAATCGCTCCGTCAGAATGATTCACTTAAGACCTGACACGCTTTAGCGGACCGCCATGCATTTCCCGGCGTCGTGCTATCGTATCCGTTGGGGCGGGAACGCACGCGTATCGTGAAGGTTTTTTCGTTGTTGTGCCACCGTCACATAAGGCGTCTTGCGGCGCAGTTCACGATGCAATAGTTGAACGTGAAAAAGTCCCTCGGCTCATGCCCTGGCACCACTTTGAGGGTCGGGATCAGTTTGCCTGGGCGCCCTGGGGCATGGTAAAGGGAATAGCGTTTTCGCGCAGCATATCCTGCAATTCCCCCGCCTGATACATTTCAAGTATAATATCGCATCCGCCGACGAACGTGCCCTTGATATAGAGTTGCGGAATGGTGGGCCAGTCGGCATAGGCCTTGATGCCCTCACGCAGTTCATCCGATTGCAGGACGTTGATACCCTGATATTCGAGGCTCATCAGATCAAGCAACTGCGCCACCTGGCTGGAAAAGCCGCATTGGGGAAACGCCGGTGTTCCCTTCATGAACAAAACCACATCGTTTTGATCGATCAGGGTTTTTATCCATTCGTTCATCTGCGTCATGGGCGTATCCTGTTCTTTCTGCCGTGCTGCGTGAAGGATTACAATGCAATGTAATGGTTTACGCGGCAAAATTCAATCGACGATCGGCGGCAAACGGGACTCAAACCATAGGGTGTTGGGTTTGACTCCTGGCCCGGGTTCAAAACCGTTGTCTGATCAGCACGATACACACGTCAGCGCGTACAAAAGCCAATACCGCTGGTATCACTCCTGCTGCTGCCACTATCGCGGATTGCTGCAGCAAGGCCATACCGGGTCATTCATCTGCACCCGAAGGGTTTTTCGGGAACAGCCTGTTGCAATTGCACATCTAGCGCGAATAACGGAGCATATGAAAGCGTATGTCGCGTGCATCATAAAGCAGTATTCGGCCCACAAGCCCGGTGCCAAGACCCAGCACCTCCTTGATGACTTCCATCGCCTGCAGGGAGCCGATCACCCCCGTCAACGCGCCCAGAATGCCGACCTCAGCGCATGTCGGCGCATTCCGTGCCGCCGGCGTGCGGTCCATCAGATTCTCATAGGACGGGTTGTTGTCCCGCCAGGGCTTTAAGGTGGTGATCATGCCATCGAATTGTCCGACCGCGGCCGATACCAGCGGAAGTCGCAAGTCCGCGCACGCATCGGCAACCGCAAAGCGGGTCTCCAGGTTATCGCTTCCATCGGCGATGATATCGTAACCATCGAGCAGATCGCGGGCATTGCACGTATCGATACGCTGCGCATGGGCCTGTACAGCGATATGCGGATTGGCGGTCTGTAAAACCGTCCTGGCCTGTGTTGCCTTGCTTTTTCCCGGATCGGTACTGGTGTAGAGGATCTGCCGTTGCAGGTTGGACAGGGATACCGTGTCGTGATCGATAACGCCAAGAGTCCCGATGCCGCTGGCGGCCAGATATAGCAGGCAGGGGGAGCCCAGGCCGCCCGCACCGATCACACAGACCCGGGCGGCGCGCAATTTCTGTTGGCCCGCCCCGCCTACATCGTGCAGGACGATGTGGCGGGCGTAACGCTCGAGTTCTTCCTGCGATAATGCCGCCATGATCGTTTGCGCTCTATGAACCGGTAGAGCCGAAACCGCCAGTGCCGCGCGCTGTACTGTCCAGATGATCGACCGGCGTAAGCGCGATCCGGGTTACGGGGGCGATCACCAACTGGGCAATGCGTGCCCCGCGTGTAATGGAAAACGGGTCATGCCCGAGATTGATCAGGAGTACTTTGATTTCGCCGCGATAATCGGCATCGATGGTCCCGGGGGCGTTGAGAACCGTAATGCCGTGGCGCATCGCCAGGCCCGAACGGGGCCGCAGTTGTCCCTCATAACCGGGCGGCAGGCTGAGCGCGATCGCCGTCGGCACCAGATGCCGCGCGCCTGGTGCAAGCTCAATGGGTGTTTCGATGGCTGCAAGGAGATCGCAGCCGGCCGCCCCGGCCGTTTCATAACGCGGCAAACACAGCCCTGCGCCATGCGCCAGTTGAATGACATCGACCTTTGCAGGGTTCATATGGAATGGCACGTTTAGCGTCTGCACCTGCCCGGCGTTCATGTTCCGTCTCCCTTGTATTCGTTATGCCAACGCTGCTGCTATGCGTTGCGCCAGTTGCGCTGCCACCGCATCCTTGTGCATGCGCTTCCAGTTCTCGACACCGTCATCGGTAATCAGCGAGACGCTGTTGTGATCGCCACCCATGACGCTGCGTTCGGGCGAGACGTCATTGGCGATAATCCAGTCGCACCCTTTGCGCTTGCGCTTGTCGGTGGCGTTGGCAATGACATTTTGCGTCTCGGCCGCGAAGCCAATAACGAGTTCGGGCCGCTTCTTGCCGGCAAGCGCCGAGATTGTGGCGAGGATATCCGGATTCTCCACAAAATGCAGGACAGGTGGTGTGTGATCGGCGCGTTTTTTCAGCTTGTGCCGGCCCGTATCCTTAATGCGCCAATCGGACACCGCGGCGGCACATATGAAAACATCGGCTGGCAGCGCCTTTTGCACCTGCGCCAGCATTTCGTCTGCCGTCTCGATGCGATACACCTCGCAAGGGGGAGGCGGCAGGCGGGTCGGACCGGAAACAAGCACCACATCGGCGCCCCGCGCCGCCAGGGCGGCGGCGATCGCATGGCCCTGCTTTCCCGATGAATGGTTGGCGAGATAGCGCACCGGATCGATGGGTTCGCGGGTAGGGCCGGAGGTCACGATGATGCGCCTGCCGCGCAAACTCGTGCCCTGCGTGTCAGCGCCTGGCAATCCGGCCAAAAGCGCAGTCACAATCTCGTCCGGCTCAGCCATGCGGCCGGGGCCGAACTCGCCGCATGCCATATCGCCCTCGTTCGGGCCAACCGCCTGAACGCCGCGGGTGAGGAGCGTGCGTAAATTATGATGCGTTGCAGGATGTTCCCACATGCGCACATTCATCGCCGGGGCTATCCAGACAGGCTTGTCGGTCGCAAGCAGACAGGTACTGGCCAGATCATCGGCCAGTCCATAGGTCATTTTCGCCATCAGATCGGCGGTCGCCGGCGCCACCAAAAGCCGGTCGGCGGCGCGTGAAAGCTCTATATGCCCCATTTCGGTCTCATCGGTCAGATCGAAGAGATCGCGATAAACCCGCTCGCCCGTCAGTGCGGCGACGGAGAGCGGCGTGACGAATTGCGTTGCCGCGGCGGTCATAATTGTCGTAACGGCACAACCCTGTTTGCGCAACAGGCGGATCAGTTCCAGGCACTTGTAGGCGGCGATGCCGCCGCCCATTATCAAGAGAATACGCGGCGCCGGCGCGCTATTGCTGTTTTCATATTCATTCATAATTTGCTCACCTGGCACTGTGTCAAAGGTTCGAATAATAATTTTCCACCAGAGCGTGTCATGCACGCGCAAGCGAATGGTGTTCCTTACTTCTGTGGGCCGGATCCCCCCATTGATCGAAAAGTATTTGCAGATCGGCAAGCGCCACACGCGCCGGATCAATCACGCGGGCAATCTCTCTGGGGCGAAAGCATTTGCGCGCAAAGATGTCAAGAAAATTGATTCCCATGACCGGACGGCCCCGGATGTCACACCCGGTTATCGGGGGAGCGTATTTTACCAAACGCGATACGGGCATCATCGTCAACCACCATGGTTCTCTCGATGACAGATTTGGCGCGCCATCTTCATTGACCGTCGCCACATGACCAATAGTGTAATTTCGCGCAATTTCCTTCATTTGCGCCGACAGGATCACGGTATATTTCTTGTATTTACGGGATCGGATGTCGATTTCAGGGCGTAGCGCGTGCCGCAATGGCATCGGCGATCGCTACGGTATTGCGCGCCATTTCGGCGTGCAGCAACTCGACCATGCGCCCATTGACGGTGATTACCCCCTTGCCCTGATTTTCGGGCAGATCGAATGCGGCAATAATGCGCCGGGCGAGGGCGACCTCCTCCTCATCCGGGGAAAAGGCGCCGTGACACGCCTCGATCTGTTTGGGGTGAATGAGGGTCTTGCCGGTCATGCCCAGATCCCGCCCCTGCTGGCATTCGCGGGCAAACCCGTCCCCGTCGTTGAAATCGTTATAGACCCCGTCGATGATCGCCAGTCCGTAGGCGCGTGCAGCGGCCACGCAGCTCGACAGCCAGGCGATCATGGGCAAGCGCCCGGGAACGAAACGTGCCGTTGTTTCCTTGGCAAGATCATTTGTTCCCATGACAAAGGCGGCCAGTGTGGTGGTTTGTGCTGCCGTCGCGATGTTAACGGCGTTCAGCATGGCGTGTGGCGTCTCCATCATCGCCCAGATGGCAATATCGCCGGCATTTTCCTTTGCAAGTCTGCTGGCGATATCGTGTACGTCATCGGGGCTGTTGACTTTGGGGACCAGTATGGCGTCCGGTCGGGCGGCGATGGCTGCCTCCAGATCCGCCTCTCCCCAGGGGGTGTCGAGACTGTTGATGCGGATCACCCGCTCGCGCATCCCATAACCGTTTTCGCCTACAAACCGGCCGACGCTTTCGCGCGCCTGCGCTTTTGCGTCCGGGGCGACCGAGTCCTCCAGATCGAAAATAATTGCATCGACATCGAGAGTGCGTCCTTTTTCCAGGGCGCGTTCGTTGGAGCCGGGCATATACAGAACCGAACGGCGCGGGCGTATCCTGTCCATCAAAACCTCCTTTAAGTTGCACTTGCAGGATAATGCGCCCACGGGCCCGTGCGGCCCTGAAAGTGACGAAACTTATCGTGGAATTATTGCCGAAAAGGCTATAATACCAAGGGGCTTTGCGTTTGACTCCTGGCTCAGACCAAAACCGTTGTCTTGTCAGCACGAGATACAAGTCAGCGCGTACAAAAAGCCAATACCGCTGGTATAACGGATACTCTGCCGGACGCGAACATACCTGTGCAACGGTTTCGGGGAAGTTTGTGTAAAAACTGGAAATTGTCAACCCTGTGCGTGCCAACGCCCGAATGTGCCCTGCCCATGAAACACATTGCCAATAAGCCTGGTGCGCCGGTTGTTGTGGCCTTGTCTTCGTATGTGGGACGCGGTGCCGTGGGTCTGCGGCTGGTGACGCCGGTACTGGAAGCGCAAGGGATTGAGGTCTGGCCGCTGCCGACCATCGTGTTGGCCAACCGGCCGGGTCTGGGGGAGGGCGCCGCCGTCAGGATTGCGGCGAGGGCGCTGAATGAGGCGCTTGCCGCCCTGTCAACTGACGATGGCCGTCCCGGAATTGACGCGGTATTGACCGGTTATTTTGCCGATGCCGCGCAGGTCGAAGGCGTTGGCCGGTTCCTGTCCGCCCTGAAAGTATGCCGGCCGGATACAATCATTCTGTGCGATCCCGTCCTGGGTGATGAAGCGCCGGGGCTCTACATTGATGCGTCCGTGGCGCGCGCCATTCGCGATGTTCTTGTCCCCCTTGCCGATATCATCACGCCGAACCGCTTCGAACTGGCGTGGCTGAGCGGCAAGGCGGTGCAGGCCCGGCACGAGATCCTGGCAGCCGCCACCACACTTGCCCCGGCGGAAGTGATCGTAACCTCGGCCGTGACGTCCCGGGACGGGCTGGAAAATATCCTCGTGCGCAACGATGGGGCGGGCGCGCCCGCGCCCGCCAATCAGGGCGATCATGAGCAGCATACAGTAGTCGCAGCGCGGCAATTTCATTCCATGCCGAATGGCACGGGAGATGCCTTTTCTGCGCTTTATCTCGGGGCGCGCCTGAAGGGCCGGTCTTCCTCACAGGCGCTTGTGTTCGCCACACGGGCGATGGAGGACATCAGCGCCCATAGCAGCGGCTGTACATCCCTGAACATTCAATCCGTCTACATTCGATCCGGTGGTTTTACGCCCGATTGAGCAGCGCCCTGGCATCGTCCATGGCAAGGGCTGCCGGGCGCGTGCAGGTCGTTTTCAGCCCGACAAATTCGCTGCTCTGTGCCGATGCGAGTATCCCCGTCATCACATCGATCCCGTGCAATGCGATCTCGCCCGCGCATCGGTGAGGGCGGTTCTGCATGATCGCCTGGGCCATCTCGGCCAGTCCGGCGGCCCGGTAATTGGCCCGCATGCCCATCGGATGCGCCTCATTGGCAATACCAAGAGGATGATCCCACGGTGGTAAGGGCACGGGATCGCCGTCCGAGGTGATACACACGGGTTCACCGCCGAAGAAATTCGGATCCGGCACCAACAGCGATCCCGTTTCGCCATAGAGTTCCATGGGAGAATGGCGATGGTCCCACACGTCCCAACTCGCCCCCAGGGTTACGACAGCGCCGGTTGCAAATTTCATGACGGCGTGAATGGTGGTGGGCGTCTCGACGGTAATTTTCTCGCTGTGCCGCGGTTGCGAGGTGATCACGCGCTCCGTCGCCGGAGTGGCGGAAATGGCCGCCACACGCTTGACGGGGCCGATCAACTGGATCAGATTGGCGATGTAATACGGCCCCACATCGAGCACCGGGCCGCCGCCCGGCTTAAAGAAGAAATCGGGATTGGGGTGCCAGTGCTCCATGCCATGGCTCATGACGTGGCAGGTGCCGCTGGTGATGCGGCCAATCATCCGACGATCGATCACATGGCGCGCCAGTTGGTGCGCTCCGCCCAAAAACGTATCCGGCGCCGATCCCAGACGCAGCCCCCGCGCCTGCGCCAGGTCCAGCAACTGTTCGCCCTGTGCGCGCGAGAGGACAAAGGGTTTTTCCGAGTAGACGTGTTTACCATGCTCCAGCGCCATGGCGGAGACATCGAAATGCGCCGCCGGCGGCGTCAGGTTGACGATAATCTCCACGTCGTCCGCGCCAAGCAGCTCCGCGACACCCAGTCCCCTGATACCGAATGTATCAGCACGGATTTTTGCGGCATCCTCGTTTACATCAGCGCACGCAACGATTTCCACAGGATGAAACATCGGCGCCAGGCGCAGATAGCTTTCCGATATGTTGCCGCAACCGATAATGCCGGCGCCCATGCGTCTGGAGCGTGTCATTTCAACAGGTTATCTCTGTAAACTCATCGGGTACTGGTGGCCATTCATCTGATCATCGCTTTTTTTCGATTTCTCCTGCGCTGTCAAGGGCGCTTCGCGCCGCTTCCAGCGGTTCCTGGAGCGTGTCATGTTTTTGCCGTTTCCATGCTCCGCAACGCCTCAAGGGAGCGTGCGGCAAAGCGTCCGGCATCACTGGGATTATCGTGTTCAACGATATAGCGGGGTTGTTCCGCTTTTTCGCGCAAGGCCGCAATCAGACGCTTCCAAGGCATGGTTCCATGGCCCACATCGGCCCAGCCGTCCTCATCGACGCATTCGCCGGGCGCGGCGATGTCCTTGACATGAACCGCTACAATGCGCTCCCCATACCGCTCTATCCAGTCGAGGGGATCGGCGCCCGCGCGAACAGTCCAGGCCAGATCGGCTTCCCATTTTATTGTTGGCGCGGATGTCAGCAGAATATCCATGGGGAGCGTTCCATCGGCCATGGCGGTAAATTCGAAATCGTGGTTGTGCCAGGCAAATTCGCGCCCGGTTGCCTTCGTCCGCGCATCGATCCGCGCCAGGCGCCGGGCAAACGTATCCCAGCCGGCGGCGGTATGCGGGCGTGCGTCCGCCGCCAGATACGGACAGACGATGGTCTGTATTGCCATCGTATCGGCAATGGACTCGACAGTGCCAAAGCGCTCCTCCAGCAGCGCCAGATCGAAATGGCCGATCGGCATGGCAATCCCGGCCGCATCCAGTTTGGCGCGAAAGGCTGCGGGCTCATGGTAAACATCGCCGAAGCCCTCCACATGGCGATATCCAAGGTGCGCCAAACGCTCCAGGATGTCTTCCCATGGGGGAAACTTTCGGCCGCTGTACAGCTGAAAGGCGTAGTTCATGGACCTGATCTCTCCGGTTTTGTCAGAGCCTTGTCTCGTTCGTGGCATCAAACACCGACGCCCGCTGCGGATCAAAACCGATACGCAGGCGATCAATACGAAAGCACAGATCATGAGTCGATACCTTAGAGCGTGTCGGCGCCCATGGACTCAATGGCATCGGCTACAATCATCAAGATAATTGTGTAATTGACTGAATTTCGGCTTGAAGCATATTCGAAGGGAATTCAAGGTGCTATTTTCGATGTTGCTGTCATTGCGCGTTTGCCGAAAACCATCATGCCGAATATCGCTACGCCCGTTCCGTTTGTCGTTGTCAGCGCCTGCGCTTTGCTGGATGCGGATAACCGTGTTCTTGTCGCGCAGCGCCCGCAAGGAAAAAGCCGCGCCGGCCTGTGGGAGTTTCCCGGCGGAAAGGTCGAGATCGGCGAGACGCCGGAAAGTGCCCTGGTGCGCGAGTTACATGAAGAACTGAACATCAGTGTAACGAAAGCCTGCATTGCGCCCGTTACGTTTTCCAGTCATCGCTATGCGGATATGCAACTGTTGCTGTTGTTGTTCGTCTGCCGTCGCTGGGAGGGAACGATCCGCGCCATGGAGGGTAATCCTACCCGCTGGGTGCGTGTCAACGCCCTTTCAAGCCTCGACATGCCCCCGGCGGACGCCCCCCTTGTGGCGCATTTGCGCGACTGGTTATAAGGAAAGGCTGGCGCGCAATTGCGTCGATGACAAGGTCGACAGGGGGCCGGACAGAAACATCCACGCGGGGGCGGGCTGAAAGGCAAAGGCATGAGCATCGCCCAGATCGCGCCGGTAACGGCGAAAGACTTGCGCGGCAATTCCGGTAAGGGCGCGCGTGCTAAAGCCCGGGCGATCATAGACAGCAATGGGGATGGTATGACACAAATGGTGCCAGCGGCGCCAGCGATGCAAATCGGCAAAGCTGTCGGCGCCGACCAGCCAGACAAACTGTACCGCGTCGTAACAGTGGCGCAGAAAATCGATCGTCTGGTAACTGTAGGAAAACCGGAGCGTTTTCTCAAAGCCGCAAGCGCGCATGGCAGGGCTGTCGATCAGCGCTTCAACGGCCGCCACGCGCTGGCGAAGGGGTGCCAGTTCGGCGTTCGGCTTCAAGGGATTTCCCGGAGTGACCAGCCACCACACCTGGGATAGCCCGAGTTGAATGCGCAGACGATCGGCCACAAGGCGATGGCCACCGTGGGGTGGATTGAACGAGCCGCCAAACAGGCCGATGCGCGTTCGTGCCGGCGCAAAGGGCACGCGATAGGGCCATGGCATATGCTGGCGCGTCGCGGGTGTCATCGGCGTCACGGACGTGTCTGGCCGGCGCCGCGCACCTTGTATTTAAAACTGGTCAACTGCTCGATACCCACCGGGCCGCGTGCATGCAGACGGCCGGTGGCGATGCCGATCTCCGCCCCCATGCCGAACTCGCCGCCGTCGGCGAATTGCGTCGAAGCGTTTACCACCACGATGGCGCTGTCCACCCGGTCGAGAAAATACTCGGCGCGGGTTGCGCTATCGGTCACAATGCAGTCGGTATGCCCGGATCCGTAAGCGGCAATATGGGCGATCGCCTCGTCCACACCATCGACAATGCGTGCAGCGATCACCGGCGCAAGATATTCCTTTGCCCAGTCCGCATCGCTTGCGGCAGTTACCCGATCATCCGCCGCCATCACCGTCTCATCGCCACGAACGGCGCAACCGGCTTCGATTAATGCCGCCAAAATGGGCCTTAAATGGGTATCGACGCAGGCAGCATCAATGAGAACCGTTTCCGCCGCCCCACAGATGCCCGTACGGCGCATCTTTGCATTGACAATAATGGCACGCGCCATGGCAAGGTCCGCATTACGGTCAACAAACACGTGGCACACCCCTTCCAGATGGGCGAACACCGGCACGCGGGCCTCGCGCTGCACCCGCTCGACCAGGCTTTTGCCGCCGCGCGGAACGATCACATCGAGATTGCCATTGAGGCCGGCGAGCATCTCGCCCACCGCTGCCCGATCCCTGGTCGGTATCAGTTGCACCGTATTGGGCGCAATACCTGCGGCGGCAATTCCTTCGACAAACGCTGCGGCAATCGCTCCCGACGAGCGATGGCTGTCGGAGCCGGGGCGCAATATGACCCCATTGCCCGCCTTTAAGCACAGCGCGGCGGCATCGGCGGTGACGTTTGGGCGGCTTTCATAGATCACACCGATGACGCCCAGAGGAGTGCGGACGCGCTCTATATCAAGACCGTTGAGGGGCGTCCAGCGGGCAAGTGTCTTACCAACGGGATCATTGAGCGCCGCTACCGCCTCGATGCCCGCCGCCATGGTATCAAGGCGCTCGGGCGTGAGGCGCAGGCGATCGATAAGCGCGGGCGTGCCGTTTGCGGCGTGCAAATCGCGCACATCTTCTGCATTGGCCTGCAAAATGGTGTCGCGCGCCGCCCTAACCGCCGCCGCCGCCCCGGTAAGAGCGGCATCTTTCCGCGTCCCCGATACATGGGCCATGTCGTTTGCCGCGGAACGCGCCATACGTCCCAACTGTTCCATCATCGCGGCGATGGTTCCGGTCACTTCAACGGGGTCCTGAATATTCACAATATCCATCCGATTTTTTCTTCGAGGGTCCGATCTATAGCCCGGATCGGGCGCCGGGTTCAATTCTCGCAACCGAATTATATCAGCGGCATTGGCGTTTTGTACACGCTGACTTGTGTGTCGTGCTGACAAGACAACGGTTGTAAACCGGGCAACCGGGCCATGAGTCAAACGCAAAGTTCCCTGGTTGTAATCTTTCAGCAGGTTGTTCCTGGAGCGTGTCAGGTCTTAATAGAATCATTCTGTTTCTTGATTGGCGAGGCGATACCCAGGCTCAAGGCGATCGAAGAGCGATGACGACCCATCTCTCGAGAGCGGCTTGGGTGTGGGCGTCTGCCAATCGGCAAACCCGAAGGGACATCTCTTGCGCCCTTGCCGCCAGCAAGGCCATACCGGGTCATTCATCTGATCATCGCTTTTTTTCGATTTATCCGGCGTTGTCAAGGGTTTAAAAACCGCCAAAGGCGGCGCGAAGCGCCCTTGACAACGCCGGATAAATCGAACACCTCTAATGATCAGATGAATGGCCACCAGCAACCGATGGTTTTTTCGAAAACAACCTTCTGAAAGGCCACACTTGGTATTACGCGCAAGTGAGCCAAAACCTTGCAACAATACCAGCGGTATTAGCGTTTTGTACACGCTGACTTGTGTGTCGTGCTGACAAGACAACGGTTGTAAACCGGGCCATGAGTCAAACTCAAAGCCCCCTGATACTATTTGCCGCCTTGCTGCACGGTGCCGCTCTCGTCATCGGCGAGCAATACCAGATTGTCGCGATGTACAAGTTCATCGCGCCCCTTGTAGCCAAGCCGGGCGTGGATCTGCCCGCTGTTAAAACCGGCGATCGCCGCGGCATCTGCCGCGTCGTAAGCGACAAGACCACGCGCCACCTCATCACCGGCCTCGCTGACAATGCTCACCGCGTCACCACGCGCAAAGCTGCCGCGCACGTATCTTACGCCGGCCGGTAAAAGACTGCGACCGCCCTTCAGCGCTGTAATCGCGCCGTCATCAACAGCGATATGTCCGCACACCGCCAGGGTGCCGGCGATCCATCGCTTGCGCGCCGCAACGGGTGTGCCGCGCGGTGCAAACCAGGTACATGGCGCCCCCGCGTCGATGGCCCGCAGCGGATGATGGCCATGACCGCTGGCGATGATCATTGTGGCGCCGGCACCGGTGGCGATGCGCGCCGCCTCGATTTTCGTCCGCATACCGCCACGCGATAACTCCGATCCCTGCGCCCCCGCCATCGCCTCGATCTCCGGCGTGATCGCCGCTACATGATCGATCCGCTTCGCATCGCGATTTTCCTGTGGCGGCGCCGAGTACAGCCCGTCCACGTCCGAGAGCAGGACAAGAAGATCGGCGCTGATCATCGAGGCCACCCGCGCCGCGAGGCGATCATTGTCGCCGTAGCGGATTTCCGACGTCGCGACCGTATCGTTTTCATTGATCACCGGGATCGCCCCCAACGACACCAGCGTTTCCATTGTACCGCGTGCGTTGAGATATCGCCGCCGCTGTTCGGTATCGCTCAATGTGAGCAGGACCTGTCCGGCGTGCAGCCCGTGCGCTTCCAGGGTGTGCGCGTAGGCGCGCGACAGGGCGATCTGGCCCGCCGCCGCCGCCGCCTGGGCTTCCTCCAGGCGCAAGGATCGGGACGACAGACGGAGAACCCTGCGCCCCAGGGCGATGGCGCCACTGGATACCACAAGCGGCTGCACGCGGTGCCGCACAAGATGGGCGATATCTTCGGCCAGCGTGGCGAGCCACGTCGTATCCAGCCGGCCATTGGAGGGATCAATCAGCAGGGACGATCCGATCTTGACGACAATGCGCCGAAACGCATGCAGTTGTTGCCTATCCGTCACATTGCCCTCAACCTGGCCGCCTCATTGCGAAAAAGATAGTAGTATCAGTGAAAGGAACCCGCCATTTGATGCCGGTAAAACAGCCGCCGGTCCATGGTACATCATCAGCGTTACGGACGCCACGACGATAACGCAGGTTCTTCGACGCTCCCGTCGGCGCGGTTGCCCTGCTGGCGTTGCGCCCGCGGGGTATGGGTGCGGATGGCCTCCATCAGCGTATGACACAGGCGATCGACGCCCTCGCCGGTAACTGCCGAGATGACCGCCACCGGGCTTGGTGTCGACAAGGCGAGTGCGTCGCAAAGCGCGTCAATTGTCCGGGTGTCCGCGGCATCTGTCTTGTTAAGCGCGACGATCTCGGGTTTGGCGTCCAAAAGCGGATGATAGGCCCGCAACTCGTGGCGAATGGTACGGTAGTTTTCCAAGGCCTCGGGAAGGGTTGCGTCAACAAGATGCAGGAGCACGCGGCACCGCTCCACATGAGCAAGAAAACGCGCTCCAAGTCCGGCGCCCGTATGCGCCCCCTCAATCAAGCCCGGAATGTCCGCCATAACGAAACTGTCGTCGCCGGCTGTTACCACCCCGAGATTGGGATGCAGGGTGGTAAAGGGATAGTCGGCGATCTTTGGCTTTGCGGCCGAAACACGCGACAACAAAGTCGACTTGCCGGCGTTGGGCATACCGATCACGCCGACGTGGGCGATCAGTTTAAGTTGCAGACGGATCCATTTTTCCTGTCCGTCGGCGCCGGGATTGGCGCGGCGCGGCGCGCGGTTGGTCGCCGATTTGAAATGTGCGTTGCCAAAACCGCCATTGCCCCCTTTAGCCAATCGAACACGTTGACCAACGGCGGTAAAGTCGGCGAGCAACGCGCCGGTTTCATCGTCAAATATCTGCGTGCCGGTGGGAACCTTGAGCGTACAATCATCTCCGGCCGCACCGCTTCGATTGCGCCCCATGCCATGGCCGCCGGTTTTTGCCTTGTGGTGCTGGCGATAGCGATAGTCGATCAGGGTGTTGAGACCTTCCACACAGACCGCCCAGACATCGCCACCCCGGCCGCCATCGCCGCCGTCGGGGCCGCCGAACTCCACATATTTTTCGCGGCGAAACGATACGCAGCCTGCGCCGCCGGTGCCGGAACGTATATAGATTTTTGCTTTATCCAGAAATTTCATGACATCGGTTCAGAAAACTGCTTGCCGAAAGCCTGTCGTGTTATACCAGCGGTACTGGCTTTCTGTACACGCTGACGTGTGTATCGTGCTGAGAAGACAACGGTTTTAAACCAGGTCAGGAGTTAAACGCAAAGCTCCGTGGTATTGCGCCGGTTTGCGCTCCAAATACAAAAACCCCGTATCGACATTACACGACAATGTCGAATAACGGGGCTTTAAATCCATGCCGCATGGTTGCAACCGGTACGCTTTGGCGCTTTATGCCGCCGCTGTGATGGTCGCAGAGCGCGTTGGCTCAGCTTATTTTCTCGCTTTTTTGGTGACTTTTCTCTTCGCAACCTTCTTTTTCGCCGGGGCTTTTTTCCTGGCTGCTACTTTCTTTTTCGCCGGGGCCTTTTTCTTGGCTGCTGCCTTCTTTTTCGCCGGGGCCTTTTTCTTGGCCGCTGCCTTCTTTTTCGCCGGCGCCTTTTTCTTGGCCGCTACCTTCTTTTTCGCAACTTTTTTCCTGGCCGGGGCCTTTTTCTTGGCTGCTGCCTTCTTTTTCGCCGGGGCCTTTTTCTTGGCCGCGGCTTTTTTCTTCGCCGGAGCCTTTTTCCTGGCCGCGGCTTTTTTCTTCGCCGGAGCCTTTTTCTTCACTGCTTTGCGTACCATATTGGATGCCTCTTTTCTCATTTCGGGATACCCCGAACCGAAATCAAATGTGTCACACAAACTTCCATGCCGGTTAAGCAATACAGGCACGATTATCCTGAATGGATCGGTCAATTATCGTATCATTTACGATATGGAATGGTTTGCTCTTGACAGCTTTTCACACAAATATCAAGACAACGTGAAAAACTAAGCACTTTCAACGTTTAAGATAGAAAGCTCCGTTGTTCGCATACGCATGTCTGCGGTTCTTGTATCGTCTTTCGTATCATGCGCCACTACATTGTATCCTGTTGATTTACATTATTTTTTCAGAGCGCATCCGGATCACGTCAAGATGCGCGGTACGATCGGCCTGACCGCCGCAGTGAGAAGTCGAATGCAACGACATCCGATAACATTTTCGCTAGCGGCGTCAGGGACAGTGTGTTGCGTTGGGAAAAATGACTCGATTATCCGGCATTTGTCGAATCAATGCACACCGGTATCCGTGACCAGCCAACTTGAAAACGCGAACGCAATACCGTATTCCATGATGATGGCGCACAGCGCACGACAATTGCCTCACGCCCTGAACTGTCGTGCGATAAAATCGCGCGTTTGCGTAAACAGACTGTCAGACGAAGCCGGTCGCCAAACGGATTCGAACAGGCACAGATGTCGAGCGATAGACTATTGTACAGAATAGGCACGTTTCTCGGCCGCTCCCTTGAGAAGGAAGTGAGCGGCTACGAACCCTATAGCCCGTTCGATATCGAAGCGCTGACGAAAATTCTTCGCCCCGGTGACGTCATTTTGATCGAAGGCAGCCAGCGCATCTCATCCGTCATCAAATACCTCACCCAGTCCACATGGTCCCACGCGGCCATCTATGTGGGTACGCGCAGGCGGAGCGGTGAAGCGGAACACTCAAATCCGCCGTCAGTAGACGATCACCGTCTTATCGAAGTTCTGATCGCCGATGGCTGTATTCTGGTGCCGTTGTCGAAATACGCCACCTACAACATTCGTATCTGTCGTCCGGTAGGGCTGTCGCAAGAGGATATTGATACGGTCGTGCGCTTTATGTTCGACAGGCTCGGGACGCAATACGATCTGAAGAACATTCTCGACATGTTGCGGTATTTTATCCGCATGCCGCTTCCCGGCACGTACCGGCGCCGGGCGATCGCCTTTGGCGCGGGCGATCCCACCCGTGCTATCTGCTCGACCCTGATCGCGCAGGCATTTCAGAGTGTCCGCTATCCCATCCTGCCGATCATCGAAAAGCGTGACGACGTCGGATCAATTGTCAGGAGTTCCTATTCACGTCCTGAAATCGTGCATATTCGCCATCACTCCCTGTATGCACCGCGCGATTTCGATTTATCGCCCTATTTTCGCGTCATCAAGCCGACCCTGGAGGTGGGCTTTGATTACAGGACGTTGCAATGGGGGGATCTGGGTGATGTCGCATCCCAGGCGCCGCAAACGATGTCGTCTTCGTAGAAACGGTCGAAAAATTTCAGGTAATTGTATATTTCATCCGTCAGCAGAACTTCATCGCAACGCACAGGTGAGATACGCCTGCAATCGCGTTAATATATCACATGGCAATGTTTTGCACTTGACACGGTAGCACGGAATATGCACGCATAGGAGGGAATCAATAATAATGCACGCCAAATGTACGTCATCACGCCATTATGTATTTTGTTTGTATTCTGTTTATAAGTATTCTGTTTGTAGCTTTTTACCCTTCACTTTGTTCGTAGCAGTTACAGGCATGAAATGCGTAAGCGGGAGCTTATCCAAACAGCAAAAATTCCTTTAACCCAACGATAACGGAGTGGGCAATGACACCTTTACAGATCGCGCTGGAACGCATTGAAAACACGCGCAATGAAATCGAAAACCTGCGTACTGAAATCCAGACTCTTGAACAATTCGTCGCACTGTATAAAAGACTGGCCGAAGAACAGAACCACATACCGGGGGGTAAGCCCACCACCAAATCGACAAACGGCGTTCACAGTTCCTATTGACCGATTGAACAAATGCACGCCGGGTTTGCCCTGGCGGGGAAGTTCTGACACGCTCTAAAATTGGCGGTACGCTTTACCGGCGCCAACGGGTTTGGTATCGCTTTTGTTTGGCGCCCGCTGAGCCAGTGACACGCTCTGGGAACAACCTGCTACAAGCAAAATTCAGTCCCCGTGATCGAACAGACCCCGGCCCATCTCACGCAAATCGATCTTGCGGCCCTCAGCAATCGAGCGCTCCGCCGCCAGGCCCATCACAACAGCGCGCAGACCATCCTGCAGCGTTACGCTGACAGGCCCCTGGCCACGCACCGCGGCACTGAAATGCACGTGCTGATAATACGTTGAGCCGTGGTGATGGCCGGCCCGTAGCAATGCTTCATCGACCGTAATCTCATGGGTTTCAACGGCGATCGGCGCGCGCCGGCTGATATGCAGCGCGGATGACTCCATGGAACCGGCAGGCGGGACAAGGCAGGCGATTTTCGCCTTGTCGCCAACGACGGTGATCTCCTCCTGCCACTGTGCTCCTTCCGCAAACATGCAAAGATCAAGCATGGCGCGCATATCATGGCGAAAGCCGACGGTGACGAAGGCATTGTCAAGAATATCAGGAACCTCGCCGCCGTAGCGCTCCTGAAGATGGTTGACGCTTTGGGCGCCATCGGCGAAGACCCATTGAGGCTCGCTCCCGGTAATCAGGCGCATCAAATCGAAAAAGTGACAGCATTTCTCCACCATCGTGCCGCCGGTATAGCGCGCAAACCGGTTCCAGTCGCCCACCTTGGGCAGAAACGGAAAACGGTGCTCGCGAATCGCCACCATATGCAGTTGCCCGGCCTCGCCGCCATGAGCGGCCCCAATCAACCTCTCCACCGGCGGCATGTAGCGATATTCCATCGCCACCCACAGCGGCGCGCCATAGCCTTGTGACATATCCTGCAGGGCGAAGCAGTCTTCAAGGCTGGTGCAGACAGGCTTTTCCACCAGAATGGCGATCTCGCGCACCGCCATAACATCGGCTAAAATCGCCTTGTGGGTAAAGTTCGGGCTGGCGATGATCAACGCGTCCAGATCATCGCGCTCAAGCAACCGGCGATAATCCCTGTGCATTTGCACCCGGGCGCCGCACAGGGATTGCGCCCGCGCCCGCATATCAGCATCCGGTTCGGCGATGGCGATCACCGTTACATCGTCGATGAGGGCGATATTACGCAAATGTTCGCGCCCCATCATACCCGCGCCGATCAGGCCATAGCGCAACGGCCGCGTCATGGCCGGGGACCATCAAGATCGAGGACCGGAATATCCCGCTGTGCGGCGATCGATTCAAAGCCCGCCTTCACATCGCCGTAGACGATAGAAAAATGATGCTCAAGCGCTGCGTCAATGAGCGTATCGCGCAACCAGCCGGTGCCCGCATCAGGACGCAATACGCCAGCGGTGCCGCTAAAGCTGCGCGGCGCGCGTATCATATGACCGCGGCCGATGGCCAGCGTCAGCCGCCCGCGCGCCTGGCTAAGGCGCGCCAGGGTAATGCGCCCCGGCTTTAGCGCGAATTCGTGCAGCAGGGGCTTTTTTCTGTTCGAATGTATCGTCGCCCGCGGCGTATCCGCCTCATCGCACATGCTGAGCGGCGCCAGACCGCAATGCCACACGACCATGGTATTGTCCCTTGCGTCCATATCGACCACGTCCACCAGAAGCGCCGGCGCCGCCCCCAGTTCCTGTACAATAAATGTTGTCAGCGCGCCCAGCGTATCGGCCTCGCAGGCGGCCGGAACGCGCTCTTCATTAAGGCGCGCCATGGCACCGCACACCGCGCAGCCATACGCGGTAAACGTCTCCGGCCAGCAGCGGACGGCTATCGCACCCAGTTGCGCCTCGTCGGCAAATTCGCGCAACGCCGCATAGGCGCGAAAGGACTTGTCGAGTGGCTCCGCCTCCATGGCATCAAGACCCACCAGGTCGGCGCGCGCCTGCGCGTGGATACGGGCAACATTATCAGCCCTGCAGGCGCGGGCGCGCTGAAACAATTCGTCCATGGATAAACGCCGCACCTCCACGCCAAAGCGTCGGCGTATGCCCTCCTCATCGAAGCGGCACGTATCAAAGCCCGGCGGATGCCTCCCCACAAGGCCCAGGCGCGTCCCTTGCAATTTTCGCAACACCCGCCGCGCTTCATCGGGTGCCTCGTTGCGTGCATCGCGCACCACTGTATCCCTGTGGCAGGCGGCCGCATGGAAAATCCGCAAAAGCGCCGGCGCATCAAGAGCGTGATCGGGCGGCGCATACAAATATCCAATCCGGCGTCCCCGCAGCCCCAGTGCATGAGCGGCCAGGTTTACGCCGCAAAACGAATTAAGCCGCAGCCGATCTCCATTGCGCGCTTCCGGAAAGCCCCAGATTGCGATCGGGCGATCCATCGCTTCAGCCAGCCGGCATATCATCGACGCATCACTGAAGGTCGCCTGAATCACCAAAAGCGCATCCACTTGCGCTTTCACGAGTACATCAAGACGCGCCGCAAAGGCCTGCTCGTCAAGCACAAGGCGCGCGTCGCCGACGATCTCCAATCCTGTCGCCCGCGCCGTGCGCAGGGCCCGTTCCGCCAGTTCCTGCGCAAATGCTACATCAAAGGTCGATCGGGCAAGGCAGAGAAATCCCAGGCGCATCACTAAATGTGACCTTTCCATAGACCGTTCCCAGGACGGGCGAACCTGAAGTGACACCTCCAGCGGCCATAGCCACCAGGAAGCCATACCGGACCATCCATCCGGTCATTTGTACCCGATGGGTTTTGTAAGAACGACCTGCTGCAATGACACAGCTAGACCTGCTCATGCCGGCGCAAAAATGCGCGCACTTCGGCGCGATCAGGAAAGCAGCCGGGCCCGGAAGGACGCCCCACGCGAACCGCCGCGACCCCATTGGCAAACACCAGAGCATCCGCAAATCCATGACCTTGTGCCAGAGCCAGAGCCGCCGCGCCATGAAACACATCGCCGGCCCCAAGGGTATCCATGACCTTCACATCATGGGCCGGCAGATGTGCAATTTTACCACCACCGTCAACATAATAAACGCCGTGCTCGCCGCACGTCACCGCAAACCGTACATGGGGCATCCGGCACGCCAGACCGGACAGCGTGGCTGGCGGATCGTCCTCTCCGGCAAGTTCCGCCAGCCCTTGCGCGCCAAAAATCACGTGGCTGGCGTTGGCTATGACATCATATCCTTCTTCCGACACGCCCTGGTCGTAGTCAAGCACCGCCGCGATGCCGCGTGCGCGCGCCTCGCTCAACGCCTGCGCGGTACCGGCAAGCCAGCGCAAATCGCATAATATGGCGCCCAGGGATACCGGCGGCAATAGCGGCCGGCGCGGTGGCGCATCAAAAAGCCCCGGAAGCTTGTGGCTGACGATCATGCGCTCACCGGCATCATCGATAAACACCGCCGCGGTCGCCGTGGTGGCGCCGGCGACGGTCTCTATACCGGACGTATCGATACCGCCATCGCGCAGAATGTCCTGCAACGCCGCGCCGTTGCGATCATCGCCGATGCGCCCGATCACCTGCACCTCGCCGCCCAGATGCTTGACCGCCAGGGCGCCGTTTACGGCAACCCCGCCAATCACTTCCCTGTATTGTCTGGAGAAGTGCTTGCCCGCCTCATGGGGCAGGCGGGCGAGGCGAAAGATGCGGTCAAGAACCAGCAGGCCGATGGTGGCAATTCGCGTCATTGCAGTGCCTTCAGAGCCGCATCGGCAATATACGCGCCAACCCGGGCGCCAGACTGCGTGGTAACGCCAGCAATATGCGGGCTCAACAACACATTCGCCAGACCGGCAAACGGCTTCGCCGCCGCCGCCGTTAGCGGTTCATGGGCGAACACATCGAGTGCGGCGCCGCCCACATGGCCTGTGCGTAAAGCGTCCGCCAGGGCTTCCTCGTCGACAATCCCGCCGCGCGACGTATTGATGATGATCGCCCCGCGCTTCATCCGCGCCAAAGCGGCGCGATCGATCAGATTTCGCGTCTGCGCCAGCAGCGGCACGTGCAAACTGATAACGTCCGCCGTATCGATAACAGACTCAAACGGCATGTTTTTCACCGTTCTCCAGGCATCGTTATCGGCGGGCACGTGAGGGTCATGGGCAACAACATGCATATCCATACCCAGCGCGCGTCGCGCCACGGCGCGGGCGATGTTGCCATAGCCGATCAGGCCCAGGGTCTTGCCGCCGATTTCATCGCCGATACTGCGTTGCCGCGGCCAGTTTCCGGCGATGACGTCGGCGCTTGCGGAAAAGGCGGCGCGGCGCGATAGCACAAGGCTTGCGGTGATGACATATTCCGCCACCGCCGCTGCATTCGCACCACGGGCCGGTACGACGGATATCCCTCGCGCCCTACACGTATCGAGATCGATATTGTCCAGGCCGACCCCGAGACGGCCGACCATTTCCAGACGCGGCGCATGATCGAGCAATCGCCTGTCGACGCGCGTTAAATTGCGCACGATCAGCACACGCGCTCCCCCAAGCAGGGGATAAAGCGCGTCCGGCGTTTGATAGAGCGCCGGGTCATAATGCGTGCGGTGCGCCTGAAGCAAACGCGTCCGCGCCCGCTCATCCATAAACTCTGAAATGACGATATCCGGCTTGTTCATATGGATCGTTATGACGTTTTTGCGCAAGTTCCGTCAAGGGTCCCGGCGCCTTCATGGTGCTGCCTGACACTCTTCCAGATAAACCCAGCGCCTGCATACGACCGTTGCCTTCTCAACACGTCCCACAAGTCGGCATACATCAAGCCCATGGCGCTGCCTGACACTCTTCCAGATAAACCCAGCGCCCGCATACGACCGTTGTCCCCTCAACACGTCCCACAAGTCGGCATACATCAAGCCCATGGCGCTGCCTGACATCCTCCGAAGATAAATCCAGCGCCCGCATACGACCGTTGTTCCCTCAACACGTCCCACAAGTCGGCATACATCAAGCCCATGGCGCTGCCTGACACTCTTCCAGATAAATCCAGCGCCCGCATATGACCGTTGTCGCCTCAACACGTCCCACAAGTCGGCATACATCAAGCCCATGGCGCTGCCTGACACTCTTCCAGATGAAACCAGCGCCCGCATACGACCGTTGTCGCCTCAACACGTCCCACAAGTCGGCATACATCAAGCCCATGGCGCTGCCTGACACTCTTCCAGATAAATCCAGCGCCCGCATACGACCGTTGTCACCTCAACACGTCCCACAAATGGGCATACATCAAGCCCATGGCGCTGCCTGACACTCTTCCAGATAAATCCAGCGCCCGCATACGACCGTTGTCGCCTCAACACGTCCCACAAATGGGCATACATCAAGCCCATGGCGCTGCCTGACACTCTTCCAGATAAATCCAGCGCCCGCATATGACCGTTGTCTTCTCAACACGTCCCACAAGTCGGCATACATCAAGCCTATGGCGCTGCCTGACACTCTTCCAGATAAACCCAGCGCCCGCATACGACCGTTGCCTTCTCAACACGTCCCACAAGCTGGCATACATCAAGCCCATGGCGCTGCCATCAGGTGGCGAAGCGAAAATGCATCACGTCGCCATCGCATACCACGTAGTCCTTGCCCTCAAGGCGCATCCTGCCGGCCTCTTTTGCTCCTGCTTCGCCGCCGCAGGCAACGAAATCATCATAGGCAATCGTTTCGGCGCGAATAAACCCTTTTTCAAAGTCGGTATGAATCGCCCGCGCCGCCCGGGGCGCCAGCGAACCCTTACGCACGGTCCAGGCGCGCGCTTCCTTTGGCCCACAGGTAAAAAATGTGATCAACTCCAACAGCGTATAACCGGCACTGATCACCTGGTTCAAGCCCGGCGCGCTTAATCCCAGAGCTGCCAGATACTCCGCCTGCTCATCTTCCTCAAGGCCTGCCAGTTGCTCCTCAAGGGCGGCACTGATAACGATTGCCTGCGCTCCGTCCATTTGCGCACGGGTATGGACCGCCGCACTCATGGTGTTACCGGATACGGCCGCATTCTCATCCACATTGCACACATATACGACCGGCTTGGCGCTCAGCAGTTGCAACGTGGCGAAATCACGAATCCGGCCTTCCTCCAGCGCCATCCCCCGCGCCGGTTCGCCCGCACCCAGATGCGCAATTGTCTGCTCGACGAGCGCCAGCATTGTTTTGGCATCTTTGTCGTTGCCGCGCGCCCGTTTGGTCAGTCCTTCGATGCGCCGCTCCAGCGACTCCAGATCGGCCAGCATTAATTCCGTTTCAATGGTTTGCGCGTCCGCCAGTGGATCAACATGCCCGGCCACGTGGGTGATATTGTCATCGGCAAAGCAGCGCAACACCACGGCAATGGCATCCACTTCACGGATATGCGCGAGGAATCTGTTTCCCAGTCCCTCCCCGCTGGAAGCGCCCTCCACCAGCCCGGCGATATCCACAAAGGTAAGGCGCGTTGGTACGATGTTTTGCGATTTCGCGATCCGGCCGATGGTATCGAGGCGCGTATCGGGCACTTCCACTTCGCCCACATTCGGCTCGATTGTGCAAAACGGGTAGTTTGCTGCCTGCGCCGCTTGGGTTTTTGTCAGCGCGTTAAACAGCGTTGACTTGCCCACGTTTGGCAGGCCCACAATGCCGCATTTAAATCCCATTGAAATTTCTCATGGTCATCTGAATCCAGGGTTTGCGTCGTGGCGAACGGTCGAAATCAGGGCATCGCGCATTATCGACTGTTTATCCGATCATAAATCGAGGGCTGGCCCGGGCGACAATCGCATGGACGATCACATGAATGGCTTTCCGGGTCTTAACATGGGGTAAAGTGCATTCGCAATCGGGTGCAGATGGATGGCCCGGTATGGCCTTTCTGGCGGCAGGGGCGCAAGAGATATCTCTTCAGGTTTGCCGGTTCCGGGAACAACCTGCTGAAAGATCACAGTCAGAGTGTGTCATGTGCCAGGTTAAGGCGCTATCTGCCTTGTTTTTTTCAAGTTATCCCCGCGTGGGTCATTGCTGGTATTGTATTAGGAATATTTTCCTATACCATGCACCCACGCAATGAAAATGGAGGAGATCATGTTGTTGCACCTGTCCGATCCACAATCCCGCGCCGCGGTCCGGCATGTTTCCGTACTGCCGCGGGCGATAGGCGCAAGGCACCCCGGACACACGATGGAGCCGTCGAGCGGCAAGCGGAAGCTGTCTGTTGCCGGGCGCAGAAGGCGCATGATCAAAACCCGCAACCAGGCGGCGGCGATTTCGATTATCACGCATCTGGTGTGTGTGAGCTTTGGCATTCCGGTGGCGCAGATGCGGGCGCGTACCCGGTGTCGGGCGCCCATTGCATTTGCGCGTCAGGTGGCGATGTATCTGGCCCATATCGGTCCTGGCATGACGCTGACGGATATTGGTGCGGGTTTCGGGCGCGATCGCACGACGGCGGCCCATGCCTGCGCGACGGTGGAGGATCGCCGCGACGATCCGGTACTGGACGTCAGCCTGGATTGCCTTGAACATGCGGTGCATTGTTGTTTGTACCGCTATGGTTTCCAAAACCGGCGGGCGGGTTATGGGAGCAGGTGAGGCGCTGCAGGACGACGCGACCCGGCGGCGCGTGTTTGCTGTTTTGAAGACCCTGCAAAAGGCCCCCCGGGAGAGGTATCTGGCGCAGGATGCGCGGGGCGACTGGGGGGTTTATTGCGATGGCCGCCCATGGGGCGAAGCGCGTGTTGGTGATGGGGTGCTGAAATGCATGCAGGTGCACGATCTGATTGTGAGCGACGGCGGGAGATATTTTTTCATCACATCGGCCGGTCGGGCGTGGTTGCGGCGCGCCCTTTCCCTGGGAGACGGTTTTGCCGCGCAACACCAGGAGCGTGTTCGCCGGACCTGCCGCGTTCTGAATGGCGAGCCGGTTACGCTTGAGGTGAACGCGGCGGAGTCTCCGCTTCGCCGGTTGTATGCAAGGCGCGGCGCGGATGGCCGGCGTTTTCTTGATGATGTTGAATTTCGTGCCGGGGAGCGTTTGCGTCTGTCGGCTACGAAGGCGCACATGATGCCGCGCATCACGCCCGGTTATGACGCTGCGTTTGCGTCGCGGAGGAAGCGTGGCGGGGCCTTTGGCGGGTACGAGAATGCGACGCATTTTGTTCTGCGCGAACGCCGGCAATTTCGCCGTGCCCTGGAAGCTGTGGGTCCTGAAATGGCCAATGTGCTCCTCGACATCTGCTGTTTTTTAAAAGGGCTTGAACAGGTGGAGAAGGAGAGAGGCTGGCCCGCGCGCTCGGCCAAGGTTGTCCTGAAACTGGCGCTTCGGGCGCTGGCTCGCCACTATGGCTATGGGGCTCCGGCAAAAGCGGCCACGGGTGCCGATCCCGTGCGTCACTGGGCGCGGGGCGACTACCGTCCTTTATTCGGCCCTGGTTCCTGCTGATAGTTTCGCCCCGATCGTGCGACACGACGGGAGGAGACTCCTGTGCCCTGTCATTTGCCTGTTTTGGGAACAACCTGCCGGTATTGTACCAGGTGTAATTTCAACAGGTTGTCCCTGGTAAACCTATCGGGTACAGGGGGCCATTCATCTGATCATTAGAGGTGTTCGATTTATCCAACACTGTCAAGGGTTTAAGAACTGCCAGGGGCGGCGCAAAGCGCCCTTGACAGCGCATGAGAAATCGAAAAAAAGCGATGATCAGATGGATGGCCCGGTATGGCCTTTCTGGAGCCTTTCACTTAAGACCTGACACGCTCCAGGCACACGGCGGGCGCGGACGCCCATTATTTTCGCCCATCGGCGCCGGCAACGGTTCACAAACGCCGGCGGATGCGCTAGCGTGGCCGGCAACACGCGCTGCAAACCCAAAGGAAACCCATGGCCAAGGAAGAAATGCTCGAATTTTCCGGCGTCGTTACGGAATTGCTTCCCAACGCGATGTTTCGCGTAAAGCTGGAAAACGATCACGAAATTGTCGCTCACACGGCAGGACGTATGCGCAAGAATCGTATTCGCGTGCTTGCCGGTGACAAGGTACTGGTTGAAATGACACTCTATGACTTAAGCAAGGGCCGCATTACCTACCGCTACAAGTAGGCGGATCGGGCGCCAGAGCGTGTCATATCTTAATAGTGATGAACAAGATAGAATGACCCAGCATCCCCGGTTGATTTTGGCTTCGGCCTCGCCGCGGCGGCTGGCGCTGCTGGAGCAGGCCGGGATCGGTGTCAGCCGCCTGCTGCCCACCCGCGTCGATGAAACGCCCCTGACCCGTGAAATGCCCCGGCGTCTAGCCAAACGGTTGGCCCATGCCAAGGCAAACGCGGCGCTCATGGCGCTTAAAGGCGAACACGCGCAGCAAGATGCCCTTATTCTCGCTGCCGATACGGTCGTGGCGGTGGGACGGCGCATTCTGCCCAGGGCGGATACCATTGACAGTGCAACACAATGTCTGCGCCTGTTGTCGGCGCGGGCGCACCGGGTCTATACGGGTATTTGTCTGATCACGGCGGATGAGGTATTTCGCCAGCGCCTCGTGGAGACGCGGGTGCGCTTTAAGCGGTTATCGCAGCGCGACATCGAAGCCTATATCGCCAGCGGCGAATGGCAGGGCAAGGCCGGCGGCTATGCCATACAGGGAATTGCCGGCACTTTTGTCATCAGGCTGATCGGTTCTTATACCAATGTTGTCGGTTTGCCCCTGCAGGAAACGGTCGGCCTGTTGCATGGCGGCGGCTATCCGGTTCACGAGGCGTGGGAAAATGCCGCAACGGACGGCTCTTTTACGCTTTTGGACGAGCAATAGATGGACACGCTTAAAGACGCATCGAAGCCGGTCCGCAGACGATGCCCCCTATGCACCAAAGCGGCGGTGGCGCGGTATCGGCCGTTTTGTTCCAGGCGCTGCGCGGATATTGATCTGGGACGCTGGCTTAACGGCGCCTATGCGATTCCGGCAACAGATGAAGACATCTTCGATGAGCCGGATGCCGCCGGCGAAGGGGAATGCAGCGGGCGTGGCGATTAAACGTGGCGTGCGGCCTGATCGCCGGACCGGGTAATGCGGACAATCAATACGGTCCGCCTTGTCGGCTCCCGCGCAGATCGAACCCACAGGCATAAAGCGAAGACTGCCGGTATGAGAAACAGTATGGCGGCGCTAAAACCCTTTACCCTGAAACCCGAACCACAAAACCCGCGTCTGGCGCAGCAAGTGAGCGGCATCGATCACACCGGCCAGCCCATCAGCACCATGGTTGTCACCGAACGCCCCTTGACGTTATTTCTGAACGCCCGGGAGATCGTGACCATGATGACCATCGGCGATTACCCGGACCTTTTGGGGGTAGGCTATCTGGTTAATCAAAACATGCTGAGCGCCGACAATCCGATCACCGCTATCGATTACGATGATGATCTTGCCGTGGTGGTCGTGCGCACCCGCCACGAGACCGACTTTGAGGAAAAACTCAAAAAACGGATCCGCACGTCCGGCTGCGCCCAGGGCACGGTGTTCGGCGATCTGATGGAGAGCCTGGATGAGATTACCCTGTCGGATACTGCCATCCTAAAGACGTCATGGCTTTACCGTCTGACAAAGCGCATCAACACCACCCCCAGCCTTTATCTGAAGGCCGGCGCGATTCATGGCTGCGTGCTGTGTCAGGGCGATCAGCCGCTTTTGTATATGGAAGACGTGGGCCGCCACAACGCCGTCGATAAAATCGCCGGCTATATGTGGCTGAACGCCGTTGAGCCCCAGGACAAAATTTTCTATACCACCGGGCGGCTGACATCGGAAATGGTCATCAAGACGCTCAAGATGCAAATCCCCGTTCTTATATCACGTTCAGGCTTTACCGCCTGGGGTGTCGATCTGGCGCAAGCGGCGGGCCTTACCCTTATCGGCCGGGCGCGCGGAAAGCGCTTTATTGTACTTGCCGGTGCCGAGCGTGTAGCGTTCGATTCTCTCCCGATACACACCGGCAAGATGCTCTCGGACAGGGACCCGGCCCCATGAACGTCTCCAGGAGACCCGTCATCTTCGGCATTACCGGCTGGAAGAATGCCGGCAAGACCACCCTGATGATCGCCCTGGTGCAGGCATTGAGCGCCCGCGGGCTTTGCGTTGCCACCGTAAAGCACGCCCACCATCGCTTTGACATTGATCACAAGGGGCGCGACAGCTATCGGTATCGCGTTGCCGGCGCCCGGCAGGTGGCGATTGCCTCGGCGCGGCGCCTGGCCCTGGTTTACGAACGTTGCGAGGACGCGCCGGAGCCCGGTCTTGATGATGTTCTCGCAAGACTGGATCCGGCCGATGTGGTTCTGATCGAGGGCTACAAGACGCACGATCACCGCAAAATTGAGGTGCGGCGTATGGCCGCAAAGGAAAATGCGCCCCTGGGAGACAGGGCGAAAAACGTTGTCGCGCTCGTGAGTGACGACCCGGCACTTTTTCAGAACGCCGGTGGCCTTGCAACCTTTTCCTTTAACGACACCGAAGCCATTGCCGACTTTATCCTCGCGCCCTAGAGCGTGCCGGATTTGTTAGCTAAGCCATTGATTTTATTGAATTCCTTATTTTCCAAAAAAATATTTCATAGTAAAATCAATGACTTAGGCAGTTAGCGCCCGTCAAACCCGACAGACTGCCAGAGGTTGACATCGATTGAATTTTAGATCTATCTGCAGTCACGATTGGATATTCTATACAACTTTAAATGATTGGAGGATCTGTGAGGAAATTTATGCCGCCATATGCAAGAAAGATCTCATATGAGGTCTCGTCTGAAAAGATTTTTTTCGGCGCGGCGTTGAGTTTGTTTTTGTTTGTTGGAGCACCGGCATCAACGCAAGGAGCGCTTGCAAGTCCGCCGGAGGTCACTGAAAATGTGATGATTGAGCGCGGTGCTGCTGAGGTTGGGCCGCGTACGGTCGTTGCCGAAGGTACAACCACTTCTGGAGAATCTGATGCTTCGCAGAGGCACGATGAGTCGAATAATACACCAATTTCGGTGCGAGTAAGGTATGTCGCGGGAACTGCGTTTCTCGCCAGGACTTGTGTGTACAGATTCTCAACACATTCGGCGCAATGCGGAGGAGTCTACGGTGTAGGCTATGATGCTACGTGGAAAAACCTGAGGCCAGGTGACAGGGTGTGCGTTGGCATATTAGCCGCGGGACCGTATATGTTCCTTATTAAGGAAGGTGTGAACACAGACCAAACTCTTTCAATGTGGGGGAGTATTCAAAGTCCGCAGTGGTCTATTTCATCCGGCCTTCGAGAAGGAGCATATACGTGTGATAACCCGGATGATTCGAATTGAAAACAACGCTGGGGCTCTCCTCCGTGAAAGACAGGTGTGAGGGTTGTGAGGGTTTTTGGTAAGCTTTCCAGCGCGCAACAGAATGCGGACAATAAAAGGATTCGGGGGCGGGTAATTCCCCGGGTCCTCCTGGTCTTTTGCAAGATTGACCAGAGCGTGTCGTTACAACGGGTTGTTTTCGAAAACAACTTGTGGTGGGTACCCCGCCAGTGCATTTTCCCCGTTTGCGCAAGGCGCCTGCAATCTGTACAATCGGTGCCATCTTTGCCATAAAACAAAGACCGAAATCACCACCCGCGATGACCCTTGCCGGGGGCAGGCGCAGAGTCATCGCATCATATCTTTCACGTGATGAACAAGAGAGTGTATCATGAACCGTCCAACCACAACATTTCTTGCCGGCGCCGCCCTGGCCCTGGCACTGAATTCGGGCATCACACCAGCCCATGCCGCCTGCGATGCCGGCGAGATCGTCATCAAATTCTCCCACGTTACCAACACCGACAAACATCCCAAAGGCATTGCCGCCACACTGCTGCAAGAGCGTGTCAACACGCAGATGAACGGCAAGGCGTGTATGGAGGTTTTTCCCAATTCGACCCTGTACAACGATGACCAGGTCCTGGAAGCGATGCTGGCGGGCGACGTGCAGCTTGCGGCGCCCTCGTTGTCGAAATTCGAGAAATTTACCAAGAAGTTCCGCATTTTCGACTTGCCGTTTTTGTTCGCCAATGTTGCCGCGGTCGATGGTTTCCAGGCGTCCGAACACGGCCAAAAGCTGAAAAACGCCATGAAGCGGCGCGGCCTGATAGGTCTTGAGTTCTGGCACAACGGCATGAAGCAACTCTCCGCCAACAAGCCGCTGCTCACACCGGAAGACGCCAGGGGGCTGAAGTTTCGCGTGCAGGCCTCCGATGTACTGGTGGCGCAATTCGAGGCCCTCGGCGCCAACCCGCAAAAGATGGCGTTTTCGGAAGTCTACGGCGCCCTGCAGACGGGCACCATCGATGGCCAGGAGAATACATGGTCGAACATCTATGGCCGCAAGTTCTTTGAAGTGCAGGACGGTATTACGGAGACCAATCACGGCATCCTCGATTATCTCGTTGTGGCTTCCACCGAGTGGTGGGAGGGCTTGCCGGCGGATGTCCGCGATCAACTGGCGGGCATTCTGCGCGGCGTCACCGAGGAGCGTAACGCCGAGTCCACAGCCGTCAATGAAAGCAACAAGCAACTGGTTATCGACGCCGGTTCGCCGGTCCGCCAGCTAACGACAGCCCAGCGCGCTGCCTGGCTTGAGGCCATGAGGCCGGTTTGGGCAAGATTCGAGGGCGATATCGGCGCCGATCTGATCGAGGCGGCGGTGGCCTTTAGTTCGGGCAATTGAACGCCCCGCAGCAGCTTGTTCGATCCGGCCGGCCGGTGTTGCCAGCAGGCCGGTTTCGAACGACGGGGCATTAGCTGTGTAATTTCAACAGGTTGTCCCTGGTAAACCCATCGGGTGCAGGTGAATGACGCGCTCCAGGAACAACCTGCTGAAAGATCATGATTAGAGCATGTGGTGACAAAAGGGAGTGCATTGGTGGCAATGGCGACACAGCACGCGAGAGACCCGGGCGGCGGTTGGTTTCACAGGCTTGAGGTCAATCTCATCGCCCTCATTCTGGGGCTGATGACCCTGATTACCTTTGCCAATGTGGTGGCGCGCTATGTGTTCAACAGCAATATTCTCTGGGCGCTGGAATTGACCGTATTCCTGTTTGCCTGGCTGGTGCTGTTGGGCGTCTCCCATTGCATCAAGATCACTGCCCATCTTGGTGTGGATATTGTTGTCAACGGCGCATCGCCGCACCTGCAGCGCATACTGGCCCTTGCCGCTGCTGCCTGCTGTATCCTCTTTAGTGTTTTGTTGCTGATCGGCTCGTGGAACTACTGGTCGCCGTTTTTCGGCAAAAACAGCTGGTACGAAGTCAATGACATTCCCATGCCCGGCTTTTTGCAGTTCCTCTCCGATGTGATGAACGAGGGTGAAGCCTACGAAAAGTTGCCGCGTTTTATCCCCTACTTCGCCTTGCCGCTGGGGGTTTTGCTGATGCTGCTGCGTTTTATGCAGGCGGGCTGGGAAATCGTGCAAGGCGGGCGCACGTTGCTCATTGCCAGCCACGAAGTGGAGGACCGGATACATCAAGGTGACGAAGACAGCCAGGGGGCGCCGGATACGGGCAAAAAGGATTAGGTCATGAGTGTCGCAATCCTGTTCGCCATGGTAATCGCGCTGCTTTTGATCGGCGTGCCGATTGCCGTTGCGCTGGGCCTCTCCAGCGTTGTGTTCCTCATGATTTACTCCGATGGCTCCCTGGGCTCCATCGCCCAGACCCTGTTCAACGCCTTCGCCGGACATTTCACACTTCTTGCCATTCCGTTTTTTATTCTCGCCTCGTCGTTCATGTCGACCGGCGGTGTGGCCAAGCGGATTATTCGCTTTGCCATCGCCTGTGTGGGACATCTCCAGGGCGGCCTGGCCATCGCCGGTGTGTTCGCCTGTATGCTGTTTGCCGCCCTCTCCGGCTCCTCGCCGGCGACCGTCGTCGCCATCGGCACCATCGTTATCGCCGCCATGCGGCAGGTCGGTTATACGCGCGACTTCGCTGCCGGGGTGATCTGTAACGCCGGCACCCTTGGCATTCTCATTCCTCCCTCGATTGTCATGGTCGTTTATGCGGCTTCTGTGGATGTATCGGTGGGACGCATGTTCATGGCCGGTGTGATCCCCGGTCTGGTGGCCGGGTTGATGCTGATGATCGGCATTTACATTATCGCCAGGCTGCGCAATCTGCCGGCGCAGGCGTGGGTAGGCTGGGGGGAAATTCTCGCATCCGCCCGCGACGCCATGTGGGGCTTGCTGTTGATTCTGGTTATCCTGGGCGGCATTTACGGCGGCGCCTTTACGCCAACAGAAGCAGCGGCCGTGGCGGCCGTCTATGCGTTTATCGTGGCGAATTTCGTTTATCGCGACATGGGGCCCCTAAGGGGCGTATCGCTTATAACCGATAGTGACAGCCGATCCGCCCGCAACGGCTATTTCGCCATCGTTTACGGCTTTACCCTGTGGCTGTTGGTCGTCGCCATTTCGTTCTTTGCCAATGGGGGCGAAGGTGCCGCGCCATGGTATATCAGCGTGCCGATCGCTCTGGGCGGGGCGGCGATCTATATTTTGTTGCGCGAGGCCTCGGCCGCGCCGCGTGCATTGATGGCCGGCCTGCCGGTTCTCGCGCGGGCGTTATGGCAAACGCTCGTTCACCTGCCGCGCAGTTTCCTTGCCCACGATACCCGCGCCGCCATGTATGAGGCGGGCAAGCTGACGATCATGCTCATGTTCATTATCGCCAATGCGCTGATTTTGAAACACGTGCTGACGGAGCAGCAGATCCCGCAGCAGATCGCCTCTGCGATGCTGTCGGCGGGTTTCGGGCCGATCATGTTTCTGGTTATCGTTAACGTCATCCTTCTTGTTGGCGGGCAGTTTATGGAGCCTTCGGGACTGATCGTTATCGTCGCCCCGCTGGTATTTCCCATCGCCATGCGGCTGGGTATCGATCCCATTCATTTAGGGATCATTATGGTGGTGAATATGGAAATCGGTATGATTACGCCGCCGGTGGGTCTGAACCTGTTTGTGACGTCGGGGGTGGCGCATATGTCGATGATGCGCGTTGTCCGCGCCGCGTTGCCGTTTTTGGCGATTCTGTTCGTCTTTTTGGTTCTGGTCACTTACGTGCCCTGGTTGTCGACGTTTCTGCCGACGTATTTTATGGGAGTGCAGCCAATCAATTAGAGCGTGTCATATCCAGGACAGGCAAACCTGACACCCTCTAGTGAAATCGAAAAAAAGCGACAATCAGATGGATGGCCCGGTATGGCCTCCCTGGGAGCAAGGGCGCAAGAGATGTACCCTCAGACCTGCCTGTCCCGGGAACAACCTGCCGAAAGATCACAGCTAGAGCGTCGGGCGTTTAAATTGCAACAATACGTTCGCGTAAATCCGCTGATAAAGGTTTGCGTATGCTCCACCCCTTAACACATTGAATCATAAATCACTCCAAAGGGAAATCCAAAAGATTCCTGTTAATCGTTCGATTCTCTACTGCGGCCCTTGCCGCGGCTGGCCCGCCGCAAGGCCATACCGGGCCATTCATCTGATCATCGCTTTTTTTCGATTTCTTCAGCGTTGTCAAGGGTTTAAGAACCGCCAGGGGCGGCGCGAAGCGCCCTTGACAACGCTGGAGAAATCGAACACTTTCAATGATCAGATGAATGGCCAGCAGCACCCGATGGGTTTATCAGGGACAAGCTGTTGAAATTACGCATCTGGAGCGTCGGGCGCTTAAGTTGCAACAATATGCTCGTGTAAATCCGCTGATATGGCTTGCGTAGGCTCCACCTCTTAACACAGTGAATCATAAATCACACCAAATGGAAATCCAAAGAGATTCCTGTTAATCGCCTGACGCTCTAGTTGATTGATCGTGAAGAAAGGTGCTCCGCTCAGCACACTTTTCTTCGTTTAAAACAATGAGAAAACAACGATTAGGAAGGCGCGGCGCCTTGTCTTCGTCTGGGCTTATTGCAAGGTTTGGCGTATTTGCGCGTAATACCTTGCAATTTCCGATCATGACCAGCGGTCATGATCGGTCAATATGAATGCCAAATCAGTCCGCCGGGCCGCCCCAGGCACTGATTTGTCCTTATACCAAGGGACTTTGCGTGTGACTCCTAACGCAGATTAAAACCGTTGTCTTATCAGCACGATACACAAGTCAGCGTGTACAAAACGCCAATACCGTTGGTATAAACCGCTATCCAGGGTGCGCGGATTGCGGATGCTCGGGCGGCGGGCTCGCGGGTTGCGGGCGCGGAGAGCCAATGATAACGGGGGCTTGTCGCCGCCCGGACAAGGCGTTCGGTCTTACGTGCGGCGCTGCATCAGGCAACATGCCCGGCATGACCCCGGGTGAGGTATCGGGCAGCGTTTCCGGCGTGTCGGTGTCGGTGAAGGTTGCATCGGGATCGGCCGTCTCGCCAAGATGGATGGTCACCGATGCGCTCGGTACCAGCAACAGCGGGTCTCCGGGACCGGCCCGGGAGCCTTCGGGCGGTGGCGTATATTTGCCCGGCAACGGCACCGGGGGAACGTTTGCCAGCACCTGGCTCATAATCGTCTTCCAAAGCATGGCCGGCATCTGCCCGCCGGTTACCTTGCTCATTACGCCTCTGTCGTTGCCCATCCAGACACCAGCGATAAAATGCCCCGTATAGCCGATGAACCACGCATCGCGATGTCGTTGCGATGTCCCCGTTTTGCCGGCGATTTCATGGTTTTCTATCTTCGCCCGCCGCCCGGTTCCGTGGTCGACGACATCGCGCAACATGCTGTTCATCATACCCACCTGCTCCTCGCGGATCAGGCGTCCGGGAACCCTTGTCTGGTGCTCATAAAGAAGGCGCCCCGAGCGCGTGAAAACCCGCGACACAACGTGCGGTCGCACGCCCCAGCCGCCGTTGGCGAGCGCCGCATAGGCGCCGACCAACTCCACAAGGGAGACCTCCGATGTGCCCAGCGCGATGGAGGGTTCGGCGTTCAGGCGCGAGCGAATGCCAAGACGGCTGGCTGTATCGACAATGTTTATGGCGCCAAGTTTGCGCGTCAGACGCACGGGAACGGTATTGATCGAGCGCATCAAGGCGGTTCGCAGGGTGACGTTTCCGGCATAGCGGCCGCCATAGTTGGATGGCGTCCAGCGGCCGATGCGAACCGGCGCATCGGCAATAATCGATTCCGGCTCGTAGCCCGCCTCAAGCGCTGTCAGATAGACAAACGGCTTGAATGCCGAGCCCGGCTGGCGCCTGGCGCGCACGGCGCGATTGAACTGGCTGTCGCGATACGACTTGCCACCGACGAGGGCGCGCACCTGGCCGGTTCTGTCCATCAGCACAAACGCGGCCTGTTCGATCTTGTACTCGGGCCCGTGGGTGGCGATGGCTTCCTTGAGTGCGGTCTCGGCAATGAACTGAAGGCGGCGATCCAGCGTCGTCTCGACAATAACGTCCTCGGGCATCTTCGAGACCAGGCGCGGCAGTCTTTCCATGGCCCAGTCGGCCGCGTACAGGGTGCTGTTTCCCCTGGGCGCCTTGCGAATGCGCACCGGATGGCGAAACGCCAGGGCGGCGTCTTGTGCGGTGATAAAGCCTTCACCGACCATCGCCTGCAGGACGAGTTTGGCGCGTTCGCCGGCGCGTTTGATACTGGACTTGGGCGAATAGCGCGACGGCGCCTTGAGCAAGCCGGCAAGAACGGCGGATTCGCCCAGGGTCACATTGCGGGCCGATTTGTGAAAATAGCCGCGCGCCGCTGCCTCCACACCGTAAGCGCCGCCGCCGAAATAGACCCGGTTCATATACATCTCCAGGATCTGCGCCTTGGTGTAGTTGGCCTCCAGCCAGAGCGCCAGAATGACCTCCTGGATTTTTCGTCCCAGGGTACGATCGGGGGTAAGAAAGAGGTTCTTGGCCAGTTGCTGGGTGATCGTCGAACCGCCCTGGAGCATTCCGCGATTGCGAAAGTTGACGTGCGCGGCGCGCACAATACTGATGGGATCGATACCGAAATGGCTAAAGAAACGCCGGTCCTCGATGGCGACCACGGCTTGCGGCAGGAATGGCGGCATTTGCGCAAGACGAACCACTTCGCCACCCATTTTGCCGCGGTTGGCGATCAGGTTTCCCTCTTGATCGATGATGCGCACATTTGGTGGCCGGTCCGGCACCGACCAGGTGTCCGAACTGGGCAACTGGGCGCCATAAAAAGCGAAAACGCTGGAGATCGCTGCCAATATCCAAAAGCATACGGAGAAAAAGTAATAGGCCGGCCGGCCGATAAGACGCTTCACCGGATTTCTGGTAGGCGCCGGGCGGGCCCTTTTCGCGCCGCGGCGCTTATCCGGTACCGTGTCCGCATCGGTTTCGATATGTTGCGGTATCAGGCGAATACCCAGGCCATAGGTTTTTCGGACCCGCCGCCCTCGCATTGCGGACGGTCGTAACCCTAAGGAGTGGGAAAAATGCGCAGCCATTGACCCCAAAACAAAACAATCGCAAACGTGCCGCCCGACACCTGCACATGATTACGCAATACGGGAATGCCTCGCCGAACCTTAGATTTATATAGTTTACATGGCGTTAAACCCGATGAACCAGCTATGCAATTTCAACAGGTTGTCCCTGATGAACCCATCGGGTGCTGCTGGCCATCCATCTGATTATCTTGAGATGAGTCACCTTGTTGCCGACGCGTTTGAAAATATCGTCCCGGCGGCAAATCAGGGCCGATAATCAAGCCAACGTCGAGCGCAACGTTGGTTTCCGGTGACTTCTGCTCTGGTTCCGGGGGTTGTAAATTGGATTGTAATACAGATAAATCCTATCGTATGTGGAAAAATATTCGCGCGATAATAGAAAATAGTTGAAAGTGCCGTGATGGCATGCTACAGGCGCACCGTATATTCAACGATTATCCCCTGAAGAAGATGATTATCCCCTGGAGAAAATTATGAGCAGTCCGCGCTACCGGTCTTCACCGATTATAAATTTTGTTCGCTCGATCAGAGCAGGCACGTCCGATGCCACGAGTGTCTGGCACACGATTTACCGGACCGTGACCGGTACTACCCAGGCAAATGAAGGACCGTTTGCCGGTCAGGTTACCTTCACAACAAGGGATACCAGGGATGGCACAATATACGAAGACACGGATGGCACAACGGCTGATAGAAGACGCATTTACCGCGACACCGGCGCTGGGCCGCTTAATCTGGATTTATCGGAGGAAGGCTATACGGGCGTTATCGGCAGCAGCGGGAACGATATTCTGGAAGCAGGAGGAACTAATCCCGTACTGCTTTATGGCGGCGGCGGCGAGGACGATTTGTTCGGCGGTGACGGTAACGATTGGCTGTTTGGTGGTGACGGTAATGATTCTATTTTTGGTCAGGCCGGTATTGATTTTCTGTCGGGCGGCGCAGGCGCGGATGAGTTAAGTGGGGGTGAAGGAGATGATCAGTATTTTTATGGCCGTGGCGATGGCCATGACACGATAGCTGACCAAGGCGGCAGTGCGAGCGACGGGATCTGCTTTGGCCCGGACATCTCCCTGGAAGACCTTGTCCTGAGGCGCGATGGCAATGATTTGGTTATTTACATCCGTGATCGGAGCAATCCGGCACAGAAATTATCGCAGATAACCGATTCGATCCGCATTTCGGACTGGAGAACGCAGGCGGGTCGCATTGAGTGGCTGCAATTTTCCGGTGGCTTCCGCTTTGATCTTTCGCAGTTGAGTCAGGTTCTTCTGGGGCGGGATTTTGCCGCGTCGGCGGGCAATGCCCCGAACAACGACGAATTGGTCGGCGCGGCGATGCACGACTGGTTACAAGGTGGTGCGGGCGATGACAAGCTTAGCGGCGGCGGCGGCAATGACTGGTTGTTTGGCGGCAGCGGCGAAGATGAGCTGCAGGGTGGTGCCGGCAATGATACGCTGTACGGCGGAGCGGATGATGATGAACTGCAGGGTGGTGCGGGCAATGATACGCTATTCGGCGGTGCCGGCAAAGACGAGTTGCATGGCGGCGCCGGCAACGACGAACTGGCTGGTGGTGCCGGTAGCGATACGTATATTTTCAACCGTGGCGATGGGCGCGATACAATTTCCGAATATAGCCCGGGTAGCCCGGGTGCGGCGGCAGACAATTCGGATATTGATACAATCCGCTTTGGTGAAGGAATATCGTTTGGTGATCTTGTTTTGCGCCAGATGGGCAGATCTCTGATAATTTATGTCCGCGATCCGCGGAATCCGGGCCAGCCCGTAGGTGACATTGAGGATAGAATTCAGATTTCCGATGGAATTTCTAATCAGGGCAAGATCGAATTTTTGCAATTTGCTGACGGCTCTCGTTTCGATCTTTCGAATGCACGTTTACATTTCGGCGGGGACGCAGGTAGTAGAATCACCGGCACGGCTGGCATTGATCTGATGATTGGCGGCGGAGGACGTGATGCGTTCCATGGCGGCGGTGGCAATGACTGGCTTATAGGCGGAGCCGGCAGGGATTTTCTGCGCGGTGGTGATGGCGACGACTGGCTTGTTGGCGGCGCGGATGCTGACATTCTTCGTGGTAATGACGGCGATGATATACTTCTGGGCGGGGCGGGAAATGACCGTTTAATCGGCGGCGGCGGGGCAGACAGGCTTCACGGCGGGGCGGGTGCGGACATGCTCGACGGTGGTGCGGGTGAGGACTGGGCTGATTATTCAGATGCATCAACAGGCGTGGACGTTGATCTCGTGAAGGGCGTCGGTGATCGCGGCGACGCCCAAGGGGACGTGTTGAGGAATATCGAGAACGTCCAGGGTTCGGAGCATAATGACACGCTCATCGGCGATGGTAAGAATAACAAGCTTGCCGGGGGCGCGGGCAATGACTTCATTGGTGGCGGAGAGGGCAACGATACGCTCTACGGCGATGCAGGCAACGATCAACTCTACGGCGGTGCGGGCAATGACTGGCTTATTGGCGGTGCTGGTGCGGACATGTTCGACGGTGGCGCGGGTGAGGATTGGGCCGATTATTCAGATTCATCAGCAGGCGTGAACGTTGATCTTAATCCGGTCTTGTTTCCAAACCTGGGGGGCATAGGTTTGGGCGGCGATGCCGAGGGGGACCGTCTGTTCTACATTGAGAACATTCGGGGTTCGGCGCATAACGACGTGCTCAGCGGCGATGATAGTAATAACAAGTTTGTCGGGAACGGGGGCAACGATGTACTGATTGGCCGTGGCGGCAATGACACACTCGACGGGGGTACGGGTAATGACACGCTTGATGGCGGTATGGGAGACGACATTTACGTGTTTAACCGCGGCTATGGAAGGGATACGATCAATGATGAAGGCAGCCGCGCTGCGGGCGCCACACCAGCACAGGGCGGTGATGTAATCCACTTTGGCCGTGGGATTTCCCGAAGAGATCTCATTTTAATGCGCGATGGCAGCGATCTGCTTGTTTACGTCCGCGATTCCCGGAATCCGGATCAACCTTTGGCGGAAGTAACAGATGTCATCCGCATTCGAAACTGGCAAACGGAGAATAACAGGATTGAGTGGTTGGCGTTTGCCGATGGCACGCATGCCAGGCTTTCGGATGTGGCTGCTTCAGTTCTTGGCAGGAATTTGCAGGGTGGTGACGGCGACGACATATTGGTTGGTGCCGAATGGAATGACACACTCAATGGTGGTGCAGGCAATGACACGCTGAACGGCGGTCCTGGTGCGGATATTTTGGACGGTGGTGAAGGTGACGACTGGGCAGAATATGAGGGTTCGCCGGCAGGTGTGACGATCAATCTCGCGTCGGGCACAGGTATGGGCGGTGATGCCCAAGGGGACAGCCTGAGGAACATCGAGAACATCGGGGGTTCCTCACATAACGACACGCTCACCGGCGATGATAAGAATAACAGGCTTTACGGGCGCAGGGGTAACGATACGCTGGACGGTGGCGCGGGCAATGACACGCTCCGCGGCGGTGTTGGTGCGGACACGTTGAACGGTGGCACGGGCAATGACACGCTCCGCGGCGGTCCTGGTGCGGACACGTTGGACGGTGGTGCAGGTGAAGACTGGGCCGATTATACGGACTCGCGGGGAGGCGTGATGGTTGATCTCTCGCAGGGCACCGGTATTGGCGGCGATGCCCAAGGGGACCGCCTGAGCAACATCGAGAACATCGAGGGTTCGGCGCATAACGACGTGCTCACCGGTGATGACGGGAATAACGAACTTGTCGGGAACGGCGGCAACGACACGCTGAATGGTGGAATGGGCAACGACACGCTGAATGGCGGTGCAGGCAACGATACACTCGCCGGCGGGACGGGCGACGACATGCTGAATGGCGGTGCAGGCAATGATACACTCGCCGGCGGGACGGGAGATGACGTTTACGTATTCAACCGCGGCGATGGAAGTGATACGATCAATGATGAAGGCAGCCGCGCTGCGGGCGCCACACCAACACAGGGTGGCGATGCAATCAAATTTGGCGTGGAGATTTCTCTGATCAATCTTGTGTTCCGGCGTGATGGTGACGATCTGATTATCTATATTCGCGATGCCGGGAATCCGGATCAACTTTTGGCGGAAGTAACAGATATTATCCGCATTGAAAACTGGCAAGCAGAGAACAACCGGATTGAGTGGCTGACGTTTGCCGATGGGTCACATTTTAATCTTTCGCGACAAACCATTCATCCCCTGCGTTTCTCAATTTTTGGTAGCGAGGAAAACGATAGGCTTTTTGGTACCCGGGAGGATGACCACCTGCGTGGCGGCGCAGGCAATGACCGGCTGGAAGGTAATGACGGTAACGATGTGCTGAATGGCGGCGCAGGCGATGACCGGCTGGAGGGTGATGACGGTAACGATGTGCTGAATGGCGGCGCAGGCAATGACCGATTGTCTGGCGATGATGGCAACGACACGTTAAATGGCGGCGCAGGCAATGACCGATTATCTGGCGATGATGGCAACGATACGTTAAATGGCGGCGAGGGCGAAGACATCATCAATGGCGGTAGGGGCGACGATATGCTCAACGGTGGTGCCGGCGATGACATTTACCTGTTTCGCCGTGGCGATGGCAAGGATACGATTACCGATACAGGCAGCAATGCTGCGGGCACGCGAGCAACCCCGGGCGGTGACCGGATCAGGCTGGGGGAGGGTATTACCATAGAAGATATTATTTTAAGGCGCGATGGCAATGAACTTGTTATCTACATTCGCGATCCCGATAATCCAGATCAACCGTTATCGCAGTTTACCGATGTCATTCGCATCAGAAACTGGGCGACTGCATCGCACCGAATTGAGTGGGTACAATTTTTTGACGACTCCTACATAAAGATTTCGGATATAAACAGCACAATTCTCAGTACGGATTTGTCGGCCCCTGATGGCGGGAATCGACCCGTGAACGATAATTTGACGGGCACCGCCACCGCCGACTGGATGGACGGTGGAAGAGGCAATGACACGCTTTATGGTGGTGCAGGAAATGATTATCTGTACGGCGGTGCGGGTCATGACACGCTCAACGGTGGTGCGGGGAACGACACGCTGTACGGCGGTGCAGGCTATGACGCGCTCAACGGTGGTGCGGGTAATGACAGGTTGTACGGCGGTGCGGACCGTGACAACATGTACGGCGATGCGGGCAATGATGACCTGTACGGCGGTGAGAGCAATGACAGGCTCGTCGGTGGTGCTGGCGACGACAATCTGTACGGCGGTGCGGGCGATGACGTTTACGTGTTTGAACGCGGCGATGGCAAGGATACGATCACGGACACCGGCAGTCGCGCTGCGGGCGCAACGCCAGTACAGGGTGGCGACGTAATCCGCTTTGGCGCGAGGATTTCTCAGAGAGATCTCGTTTTTAAACGCAACGGAGACGATCTTCTTATCTACATTCGCGACCCTGAGAATCCGGATCAGTCATTAGAAGATGTAGCAGATGTCATCCGTATTAAAAACTGGCAAACAATACAAAACGGCATTGAATGGCTTGAGTTTTCTGATGGTTCTCGTCTTGAAGGCTCGAGACTTGTCGTTTATTCCCGGTACAATACAATTTTTGGTAGCGATGGCCGTGATAGACTTCGTGGCACCGCGGGCAACGACGCTCTGATCGGCAATGATGAAAGCGATACGCTCCTTGGTCGCGCCGGCAATGACTTGCTACAGGGCGGCGCCGGCCATGATTTTCTTTATGGTCACGCGGGCAATGACATTCTCAACGGTGATGCGGGAAATGATTATCTGTACGGCGATAGGGGCAATGACACGCTCAACGGCGGTGCGGGCAACGATACGCTGTACGGCGATGGTGGCAATGACACGCTGATTGCCAGTGCGGGTGAGGATATCTATCACTTTGCAAGAGGCAGTGGTCAGGATACGTTCCAGGGTAGTGATGCGGCGGGCATCAGGGGAACCGACAAATATATCCTTGATGGTGATCATTTCGACAAGGAGCACGTCTGGTTCCAAAGATCGGGAAACAATCTGGTGGTGCGCCTTCTCGGCTCGACGGATCAGATCACCTTTACCGACTGGTATGATGCCCAGGGCAATTTGAACAAGCACATTCGCGGGTTTGAGGTGGACGGCGAGTTCCTCAACGCCAGCGATATTCAACGTCTGGTGAACGCCATGGCTTCGTTCCGCCCCAACGACGGCATTACGGCAACGGGTATTTCTCACGCCCAATTGCCTCCAGCGGTGCAAGCGGCGGTTAACGCCGCCTGGAAGAGCCCTGCAACAGCCTGAACCAGTTAATCGTGAAGAAAAGTGCCTCGCTATGCTTGCGTGCACTTTTCTTCATTTCACTCAATGGGAGTCTGTTTTAAAATTGGACATATCGAGCCAGCCTTCGTGACATGAGCTTGATCATGGCGATGTAAATAAAAGCGAGAGTTGTTTTGGCGAAGCGCTCAAAATCCTTTGTCAGCCTCCTGTTTATGCCGAGCCAAGCGAAGGTACGCTCCACGATCCATCGTTTGGGCAACACCACAAACCCTTTGGTCTGATCGCAGCCGCCGAGAGCGGTCATAATACCAGCGGTATTGGCGTTTTGTACGCGTTGACTTGTGTATCGTGCTGATAAGACAACGGTTGTAGACCGGGCCAGGAGTCAAACGCAAAGCCCCTTGGTATAATTGCTTCACTTAAGACCTGACACGCTCCAGGCGTCTTTGAGGAATTTGGCGACAGCGTCGGACGCCTCATTGACGATGTTCTTGCGGTCATAGAAGTCAAACTGAGAGACATCATCCCCATACCAGAGCTTGCACAGCGGCGCGTTGAGGATTTCCTCATATTTCGCCGCACCAGCGGGCAGCGCCATGCCGGAGGACCCCACCATCAGGGTCGGCTTGGACAAACGCTTCGCTGAGTCCAGCGCATCATAGGTCAACCAGGGCTTCCAGGTCAGGACGCTGAACTTGTTGTCGAAGGCCGGGATCAGGCCGCGATTCTCTTCCGTATAATAAGGGGCCTGAAACATGGGGGATGTATTGTCCGTTGTGCTGGCCGCTGTCAGAATTGTCACATCGCCAGAACTCTCTGCCGCATCCGTTGCCGCGATCAGGCCAGTCGCTGCGTCATGACCGCCATAAATGCCTTCGGCCATTTCCGTATTGTGCAGCCAGGGTGCCACCAATGCCAGTTTCGAGAGTTTCGGACTGTCCGCCACCGCTTCGGCCATATAACCGGACGAGGCGCAGATGCCGAGGCCGGACAGTGTGCCCACATCGGCGCGGCCGGCCATATAATCCGTTGCCGCCAGAATATCAGCGGTTTTCACGACCGGGTCTTCGACATAACGGCGATCGCCGCCGCTTTCGCCCCAGCCCGTAAAGTCAAAGGCCAGCGCGACCATGCCGCGTTCAGCCAGTTCCCGGGCGTAAGTGCCAGGCATTTGTTCTTTCACAGTTGTCCATGCGCCGGTGACAATGACAGCGGGCGCTTTGCCTTCCAGGTTGGCCGGCTTGTAGATCGTGCCTTTCAGGGTTACACCATTGCTTTCAAAGCTCACGGCTTGCGTGGTAATGCTGGCCGGGTTTGGTGTATTTTGTAGATTAATGATACCGGTCATGGGGGGTTTCCTGTGATTGGGTTGTCAGTTCGGGGTTTGATGCGACACCGCCGGAAGTGGAGGCGGTGAGAATGCCAATCGCCGCCGTAGAGGCGAGCACTTTAGCCAAATATTTCGCTGCGATCAGATAGGTCATGGACACGCTCTAGCGAAACGCAGACAGCGGGTATTGCAGGACCTCACTTTTTTTTTGAAGATTCCGACTATGGAGCGTATGGTCTGGTGATGGCCACCTATCAGGAAATATACCCCTGCGCCCCGCTACTGCGGTCTGGTGATCAGGTGCGCCAAAGCGCCCGGGATCTGCTGTCTCTGGAATATTTTGAGGCCGATCCTGATGTCATGCCGACCCGTAACTTTAATCAGCACCACATTCTGATCAATCTTAAAGATGAACCGCACCGGTTGGAAAACTGGCGCGGCGGTGAGCACCGGGATTTCATCTTTCGCAAAAACGAGATTGTCGTCACCCCTGCCGGACTTGAAAGCGGCTGGCGCTGGCATGCACGCTCCAAAGTGATTGTCATTACGCTTGATCCAGCCCGCCTGAAAAACTTCACACAAAGCGAACTCGGCCTGTTGCTGACTGATCAGCAATTGCGCGACCTGCCGCAATTTGAGGACGAAGACATGACGACGGCGGCGGTGATGTTGCTGGATGCGCTCCGCCTCGGTGGTGCCGGTTCTGACGTGATGTTTGAAAGCCTGGCGCGCGTATTTCTAGTCAAGCTAGTACAAAAATATGGTGAAAACCGCAGCGATCCTCTCACCTATTCCGAAAGCTTTACGGCGCGGCATCACAAGGCCGTTCTGGATTTTATTGCCGCAAATTATGGCGCGCCTATTCAGATCAGGGATATTGCGCGGGAAGCTGGGCTCTCATCGTCCCATTTTGGCCGCCTGTTCAAAAAGGTAATCGGTGAGTCGCCCCATCAATTTCTGATGCGTTATCGGGTTGAACGTGCGGCCGAGAAACTGGTCAAAACCAATGACCCGGTCATTGATATCGCGCTGGCCTGCGGCTTTTCCGATCAGCCCCACCTCATTCGCATTTTCAAGAAATTTCAGGGCGTCACGCCGAAAGCCTGGCGCCGGGAGCAATCCAGTCGGATATGTCGATAGCGTATTTGAGGGCGAACTCGGACTTTTTGATATTTCCGAGCTTGTTCGATGCGCAATTGATCTGTTCTTCGCAGGTAGCACCTTCGATGTCAAACATCTCCGGATTCGCCAGTATGAACGAATCCTCGAAAGTACGGTCGCACGGATGGTTTTCGGACTCCGGCGTTTGAAAGGCAATGCGCCGGCGTTTCTTGACTTTGGCCGCGTCGTCTTTTGCCAATAGAGCGTGTCAGGTGCGTCCGTGCCCCCCCTTTGTAACCGGCACGCGCGGCAGCGCAGCACGCACATCAAGGGTCACCGCGTTCATGAAACGCCCATGCTCGCCTTGCAGCATCAATGCAGCGTGCGCGCCGATCGATTGCAGCAGCGGCGACAGCCACACCCGCTCGTCTCCAGAGAAATCGCTCAAAACGCGCCGGTTCACGCCGGCGCGATGACCCGGATGGCCGATACCCAGCCGCACACGCACATAGTCGTTGCCCATATGCCGATCGATTGAGCGCAGGCCGTTGTGACCGCCGGAACCGCCCGCACGCTTTACCCGAACCTTGCCTGGTGCCAAATCCAGCTCGTCATGAAAAACAATGACATGCGCCCCGTCAAGACGATAAAACCGCGCCGCCTGTGCAACCGAAGGGCCGCAATTATTCATGAAAGTCTGCGGCTTAAGCAATAATACCCGCGCCGTGCCAATATGTCCTGACAGGACAAGACCATGAAATTTCTTCTGTGTCGATGTAAACCGATACGCCCTGGCAATCGCGTCGATCGCCATAAAACCGATATTGTGCCGGTGCCAGGCATATTTCTCGCCCGGATTGCCAAGACCAACAACCAGGTGCATGAAAAACTCCCGCGCCGCAATCAACCCCTGGAACGTGTCATTGCAGCCGCGTAGCAGCCGGTACCCGCAGCAGCTATCAACGAGTGCCTTTGACTAATACAGCGCAAGCACCTGGTCAGGTCTCGTCGTCCTGCTGTTGCGACGCCTCGGCCCCAGCGTCCGGTGCGGCGCCTTCCTCGGCGTCCAAATCCTCTCGCGCCAACGCATCGGCCTCGGCCTGCTCAAGCGCCAGTTCTTCCTTCGCACCCGCCGAAGCGGCAACCGTAACGATGGTAAAGTCGCGATCCGTAATCGCCAGTTCCACATCTTCAGGGAGTGTAATGGCGGAAACATGCAGGGAATCGCCGATGTCGAGTTCCCCCACATCGGCTATTAGAGCGTCAGGAATGGCGTCAATGGGACTGTTCAACTCAATCGTGTGGCGCACAATATTCAACACACCGCCACGTTTTATCCCCGGTGAAAGGTCCTCATTCGCAAACTGCACCGGCACCTCAACATCAATCCGCGTGTCCCTCGCTACACGCAAAAAGTCCACATGCATGGGGAAATCGCGCACCGGATGAAAATGAATATCGCGCGGAATGACGCGCTCGGATTTTCCCTCGATATTAAGGCGCAGAACGGTCGTTAAAAAGCCGCCATCGGAGATGCGCTTGCTTACATCGCGCGCGTTCAATGAAATTGCTTGCGGCGCTTTGCCGGCGCCGTAAATGATCGCCGGCATCTGCCCCGCCCGGCGTGCCGCTCTTGCAGAACCAGTGCCGGTCGTCTCACGCGCTTTGGCCTTTAGTTCATTTTGTGTACTCATGACCGTTTCCACACTCCTTGATAGGCATTGCTATCGTGGGCGTTGCCTTTCAACGCCACCGCTTGCGCATCCGCAGGCAACAACCTGTCCCCGGGCATGAGGATACACGTCGCAGCTTTCATGCTTTCTACCTGTTATGCACTCTGATCGCATGGCTTATACAGCGTTCCTTATCCCTTGGCAATACACACAATTGCAATCGATAAGGTCGGCCACGGGAGAAGTTTTTCTCACAGTCTTCCGTTTTGCAAGCCATGGTACCCAAAGCGCTCTGCCATTGTGCATGTAGCCTGCTTTAGAGCGTGTCATTTCAATAGGCTGTAGGCTGTTCTCGAAAATCCATCGGGTGCAGGGGGCCATTCATCTGATCATTAGAGGTGTTCGATTTCTCATGCGCTGTCAAGGGCACTTCGCGCCGCCCCTGGCGGTTATTAAATCTTTGATAGCACTGGAGAAATGGAAAAGCGATGATCAGATGGATGGCCCGGTATGGCCTTGCTGGCGGCAAGGGCGTTAAGAGGTATCCCTTCCGGCTTGCCTGTTCTGGCAACAACCTGCTGAAAGATCACATCCAGGCGAAAGGAGCGGGCTGGGCGACTTCTGTTGGGGACGTTCAGCGATCACTTGCGAAATCGTTAATATTCTCTCTTGAGATTAATTTTTAATTGTAGTAGGTTGATCGCCATCTGATCAGGACGCACCGGCGAACAGGCCTGAAGGGCACCCTGCAGAAGGGCACCCTGCAATCGTCCAGGCGCTGGCGGATATTGGCAGAAACAGGGAGTAACCAATGCCGACAGAATGTCATTGCTTAAAGGATATCAATGCCCGTTGTGCGATTGATGTAAATCGCTTCTACACAAAAGCCGCCTCAGTGCAGGAGATTTCCGAAGCCAGGTGGTCAACATGCTGAGTTGGATTGAAAGCGCCAACGACAGCGGATGTGACTTTCCGATACAGAATTTGCCTTATGGTGTTTTCACTGACGGCACCAACGTGCCGCGGTGTGCCACAGCGATTGGCGATCGCATACTGGATCTGGCGGTGATGGAGGAGGCGGAACTGCTCAGCGCCGGGGGGCGGGAACGCGTCTTCAATCAGGCCTCCCTCAACGCTTTCATGAAGCTGGGACCGACGGCCTGGGCTCGCGTGCGGGACCAACTGACGGAATTTCTGATGGAGGCGGGCGACAGACGGTTGAGAGATGACCGGGCGCTTTGCGAGCGCGCATTTGCCGGTGCAGGGGATATTTCCCTGCACATGCCGTTTGAAGTGAGCGAATATACGGATTTTTATGCCAACAAACAACATGCGATAAACGTTGGCAGCATGTTTCGGGACCCGCAAAACGCGCTACCGCCGAACTGGCTGCATATTCCTATTGGCTATAATGGTCGGGCCTCGACGGTTGTTGTCAGCGGCACGGATATTCGTCGCCCGTTGGGACAGATGAAGTCTGCAGACGCGCCGGTACCTGTGTTCGGACCGTGCCGCCACCTTGATATCGAACTTGAAATGGGCGCCGTCATCGGGACGTCGAGTACGATGGGCGAACCGATTACGGTGGCCGAAGCGGACGAGATGATTTTTGGCTATGTGATCCTGAACGATTGGTCGGCGCGGGATATCCAGGCGTGGGAATATCAGCCACTGGGGCCGTTTCAGGCCAAGGCTTTCGCCACGACCATCAGTCCGTGGATCGTGACGAAGACGGCGCTGGAGCCGTTCCGGACCTCTACGCCACAAAGGGAAAAAGACCTGCTGCCGTATCTGAATGAGCCCCGGCCGATGTTGTATGACATCGACCTTGAGATATTGATGCAGCCACACGGTAGTGATGCGCCAAGCGTAATCTCGCGTACGAACTATAACACCATGTATTACTCCGCCGCCCAACAACTCGCGCATCACGCCATCGGTGGCTGCCGCATGAGAACGGGCGACCTGCTTGGTTCGGGGACGATTTCCGGACCGCAAAGAAATCAGTCCGGATCACTCCTGGAACTGACATGGGGTGGCAAGGAGCCTCTGACTCTTGAGACCGGCGTGCGTCGCTTCATTGAGGATGGAGATGTATTAACCCTGCGCGGCCGGGCACAAGGCGAGGGGTACCGGATCGGGTTTGGCGAATGTACCGGAAAGGTCTTGCCTGCACCAAATGAGAAAAACCGGTGAAATAGGATATCGCTATGACCAACACATTCGCATCTACTGGCGATCTGACCGAAAAGGTGATTTCTTTCACTGAAATCGGCAGGGACCTGTACGCATACACCGCTGACGGCGATCCCAACACCGGGATCATCATCGGCGATGAGAGTGTTATGATTTTCGATGCACAGGCAACACCGGCCATGGCGCAAGGGGTCATTGAAAAAATCAGATCGATAACCGACAAGCCCGTCAAATATGTGACACTCTCCCATTATCATGCGGTACGGGTTCTCGGCGCGTCTGCCTATCAGGCATCGGAAATCATTGCGTCCAACACCTGCCGGGCGATGATTCACGAGCGTGGCAAGGAAGACTGGGAGTCCGAATATGCCCGCTTTCCCAGACTGTTTGCCGCCGCCGATACCATACCAGGGCTAACCTGGCCAACGCTTACGTTCGAACGGCATATGATTGTCTATCTGGGCAAGCGGCGCGTTGAACTCATGCATCTGGGGCGGGCGCATACCGCCGGCGATATTGTCGCCTGGGTGCCCGATGCGGGCGTGATGTTCACCGGCGATATCGTGGAGTCTCATTCCGCCTGCTATTGCGGTGACGGGCATTTTCGTGACTGGGGCGGCACCCTTAGCGCCATCGGCCGCTATCGGCCGGTCGCCATTGCGCCTGGCCGCGGCAATGCCCTCGTTGGCGATGAACAGGTTGGACAGGCCCTGGCGCATACGCGCGACTTCGTTGAGAGCACCTTCAACGCCGTTCTTCCTGTTGCTGCCCGCGGGGGAACGCTTAAGGACGCCTGGCAGGCGTGCCGCGCCGCCTGCGATGCGAAATTCAAGGACTACGCGATTTACGAACACTGCCTGCCATTCAATGTCGCCCGCGCATTTGACGAGGCAAACGGCATGGATACGCCACGCATCTGGACCGCCCAGCGTGATCAGGAAATGTGGAACGCGCTGCATGACTAGAGCCTTTCAGTTAAGACCTGACACGCTCTAGCTCTAATCTCATTTGTATGCCATCAACCGGTACAGCCGATGAACAGGATATTTGAAGTTCCGCTCTATCCCTACACGAAATCACCCGATCAGGATGCAAAGGAGGTTGTTCGCCATCCCGTCATCATCGTCGGCGCCGGGCCCATTGGACTTGCCGCGGCAATCGATCTTGGCATGCAGGACATCCCCGTTATTATCGTCGATGACAACGATAAGGTCAGTTGGGGCTCGCGCGCTGTTTGCTACGCAAAACGACCATTGGAAATCCTTGACCGTCTTGGCTGCGGCGACGAATTCGTCGACAAGGGTGTGAGTTGGAATGTGGGCAAGGTGTTTTTTGATGAACGTCAGGTCTATCAATTCGATCTGCTGTCCGAAGAGGGCCATAAGCGGCCCGCATTCATCAACCTTCAACAATATTATCTCGAAGAATATCTGGTGAACCGTATCAGGGACCTGCAGGCGGCCGGCAAGAGGATCGAAATTCGCGGCATGAACAAGGTCCTGTCTGTTCAGGCGCAGGACGATTTTACAACCATCCTGATCGAAACCCCGGATGGCACCTACCAACTTCAGGCCGAGTGGCTGATTGCTTGCGATGGAGCCAATTCACCGATCCGCCGTGCTCTGAACCTCGATTTCACCGGACGGGTGTTTGAGGACAACTTTCTTATTGCGGATGTTGTAATGGATGCGGAATTCCCCACTGAACGATGGTTCTGGTTTGACCCGCCGTTTAACCGCGGTCAGTCCGCGTTGTTGCACAAGCAACCGGATAACGTCTGGCGCATTGATCTACAGCTTGGCTGGAATATTGACAAGGATGAAGAAAAAAAGCCGGAAAACGTCATTCCGCGTCTCAAGGCGATGCTTGGCGATGATATAACGTTCGAGCTCGAATGGATTTCGATTTACACGTTTCAATGTCGCCGCATGGAGCGGTTTCGCCACGGGCGGATTATCTTTGCCGGCGATGCCGCGCACCAGGTCTCGCCTTTCGGCGCAAGAGGCGCCAACAGCGGCATTCAGGATACCGATAACCTGTGTTGGAAGCTAAAACTGGTAATCGGGAACAGGGCGCCGGAAAGCCTGCTGGACAGCTATGATCACGAGCGCCTGTACGGTGCGGACGAAAACATCCTGAATGCCTCACGGGCCACTGATTTTATTACGCCCAAGTCGGAGACAAGCAGGGTGTTTCGCGATGCCGTCCTTGATCTTTCCGAAACAACCGCGTTCGCCAGATCGCTGGTTAACTCCGGCCGCCTGTCGGTCCCGTGCGTATACGATGGTTCTCCGTTGAACGGTCATGACGAAAAGGGCATGCCGGACAGAACCCGTCCCGGCGCGCCAGCGGTCGATGCACCCGTAGGCGACGGGTGGCTGATCGACAAACTCGGCAACCGCTTTCAACTTGTCGGGATCGATGCTGAATTGCCGGATTCACTCGTGCTGGATGAGTTTGATATCGGATTGCTCGAATTCACCACACAGAGTCAATCGAAACATCCGTTGCGTGAACGCTATTTGGGATCAGCGAAAAGCGCCGTCTATCTGATGCGCCCGGACCAGCATGTAGCGGCGCGCTGGAAGCATTTTTCTTCTGAAGCGGTGCGCCAGGCTCTTCGCACTGCAACCGGCCGTATGTGAAAGGACCGACGATGAACAAGCTGGTTACATCTCCCAATATTCGCGATCCCGATGACTTCTACGCCGAGTTGATCGCTGTCCATGAGCGGTACGACAAGGCGCAGAGTGACAAAATCAACGCAAAACTGATTCTCCTGCTAGCCAATCATATCGGCGATCGCGAGGTTTTGCGGGAAGCGTTTTCCCTTGCAGTCGCAAAGCCGCCCGACGAGGGCGCGCGCGCTGGTCAAACAAGGCAGGCCAAAAAGGCAGATGAGTCGAAAAGGAGAGGAACATCATGAAGATCGACAAAATCCACCACGTCGCCTATCGTTGCAAGGACGCAAAGGAGACGGTCGAATGGTACATGAAGAACCTGGGGATGGATTTCATTCTTGCGATCGCGGAGGATCAGGTCCCCTCGACGAAAGAGCCGGATCCATACATGCATCTTTTTCTTGATGCGGGTATGGGATCCGTCCTGGCATTCTTTGAACTGCCAACCAGGGAAGAGATGGGCCGCGATTTGAATACCCCCCCATGGGTTCAGCACATCGCTTTTCAGGTAAAAGATCGCGACGCCCTCATGGCTTGCAAAAACCACCTGGAATCCAATGGGATAGATGTGCTGGGACCGACAAATCATTCGATGTTTCATTCGATCTATTGCTTTGATCCAAACGGACATCGTGTCGAAATCACCTATCCCGATCCGCGCGCCGATGAAATTATCGCCCGGCTGGATGACGTGAAATGGCAAATGCTTGAAGACTGGTCAAAGACCAAGACGGCTCCCAAACACGCCGCCTGGTTGCACTCCGACGAGTTTTCCAGCCCATGATCCGCCCCTGCCGGTCAGGCCTGGCAAAAGAGCCGCTCGGCAATCAGGAGCACTATAACGAAAGTACACGCTATCGGCATGTCCGTAAAACGCACATCGCCGATATTACACAACGATAGAAGATACCCGTGATAAGGAGAAAAACATGCCAAGCACCCTGCGAAAACATTTTACCAGGCTTGTAGCATCGGGGGCGGTCATTCTGACACTGATGGGGGCTTCCGCATCGGCGGAGGTTAAACTTGTGCTGTCATCATGGCTTCCGCCGCGGCACCCGATTGTAGTCAACGCCTTCAAGCCATGGGCCAGACAGATCGGCAAGGTAACGCAAGGTCGGGTAAGCGTTCGCGTCCTGGCGAAGGCTCTCGGCGCGCCTCCGGCTCATTTTGATATGGCTGTTGATGGTATCGCAGACATAACCTACGGGCTCCATTCCTTTACCACGGACGAGCGGTTTAAACGATCGCGGATCGGGCAGTTTTCCTTCATTGGCGATGATGCCGTGAATGCATCGAAGGCTTTCTGGAACGTCTACACCGGTATGCTTGATGCCACGAGCGAGCACAAGGGTGTGAAACTGCTTGGTCTTTTTGTTCACGGTCCGGGCGTTTTACACACCAAGGCCCGCAGGGTCGCGACCGCCGCCGATTTGTCCGGCCTGAAGATCCGCACCCCGGGCGGCTACATTGCTGAATTGATGAACGATCTGGGTGCCACGACATTATTCATGTCATCCGGCGAGGTGTTCGAGAAACTCTCACGTGGTGTGATCGATGGCGTGACATTTACCTATGAGGCCCTGACGGCGTTCAAGCTGACCAACCACCTGAAATACTCCATGCGCGTTCCAGGCGGTATTTATAATACAACCTGGTTCGTTGTGGTTAATCGGGCGCAGTGGGATGCCATCTCCAAGGAGGACCAGGCGGCGATTGAGGCCATATCGGGAGAGGCATTTGCAGAACGTGTGGGCAAGGCCTGGAACGATGCCGACGCAAAAGCGCTCAAAAAGATCGCGGCCGCCGGTATCGAGATCCACGATGCCTCTCCCGATATGCTGGAGTCGATCAAAGCCTCGGCCAGCAAGCATGAGGCGGACTGGATTGAAGCCGTTGCGAAGGATGGTCTGGATGGTTCTGCTGCCCTTGAAGAATTAAGACGGCAGGCCGGCGTATCGCAATAAGGCACTAAGCGTGTCAGGTCTTAATAGAAGCAATTTTCGTTTGCCGATTGGCGAGGCGATACCCAGGCTCAAGGCGATCGAAGAGCGATGGCGACCCATCTCTCAAGAGCGGCTTGGGCGTGGGCGTCCGCCAATCGAGAAACAGAACTGCTTCTATTAAGACCTGACACGCTCTAAAGCAGGGAGTTCGCGATGGCTATTGAGGATACGGTTGGCAAACCGCAATTTCATCGCTTGCGGCGGTTGATGCATGTCATCCTTGGCGCCGCGTGTGTCGCTTTGCTGGCAGGCCTGGTGGGACTTACCGTTATCGATGTTATCGGACGTTATTGGTTCAATGCACCGGTATCGGGGGCGTTCGAACTCACTCAGCTCATGCTGGGCGCCCTTATATTTGCCGCGCTGCCATTGACCACGGATGTTGGCGAGCACGTTGAAGTCGACATCTTCTATGAAATGGTACCGGGGACCATTAAAGTGTTTATGCGTGTGTTGGGTGCTTGCGTATCGGCAGCGGTGCTCCTGGTGATCGCCTGGCGGCTTGCGCATCATGCGGCGAAACTTTCGGCGGATGGTGCCGTAACCAATGCACTCTCCATTCCTCTGGCGCCGATTGGATGGTTCGGCGCCGGCACCACGGCTGTGAGCGCGGTGCTGGCGCTTGCTTTTCTTTCCCGTTTCAGTTTTGCCAATGAAATGGTCCAGTTGGTGGACGATGAAACATGACGGAGTCATTCATCGGCTTTGCCGCTTTATTGCTGTTACTGTTCCTGCGGGTGCCGATCGCGTTCGCGATGGCCCTCGTTGGTGCGGTGGGATTTGCTCTTTTGAGAAGCTGGGGGGCCACATGGTCCATGGTGGGCAATGTAGCGTTCGATACCGGGCTTTCGTACTCGTTGTCGGTTGTGCCGCTGTTTATCCTTATGGGTAATTTCCTGACGATTTCCGGCGTCAGCCATGCCCTGTATGCGGCCGCCAACAGGCTCCTGGGCGGCGCTCGCGGTGGTCTGGCGATGGCGTCAGTCGTCGCGTGTGGCGGCTTTAGCGCTGTCTGCGGTTCCTCCCTGGCTACCGCCGCAACGATGTCCAAGGTCGCCATGCCGTCGATGCAAAAATATGGATATGCAGACAGCCTGGCCAGCGGTTCGATCGCCGCAGGCGGCACGCTTGGCATTTTAATCCCGCCGAGTGTCGTGATGATCATTTATGGACTGATCACAGAGTCTGATATCAGCAAACTGTTTATTGCCGGAATAATTCCGGGCCTTTTGGGGGTAGCGGGGTATATCCTGGCGATTGTCGTGGTAACCGCGCTAAAGCCGGAACTGGCGCCGAAGACGCAAGGGACCGAGCCGTTTGGAACAAGAGAGCGTATCGGCGTTATGGCGGTCGTTGCCCTGTTTCTGATCATCATGATCGGAATCTACGGCGGGTTTTTTACACCGACGGAAGCCGCAGGCGTTGGTGCAGCCGCATCGCTCGCAATTTCCTTGTTTATGGCAGGCCTGCAACCGAGGAAATTGTTCGAGGCTTGCGTTGAGAGCGCAAGGGCTACGGCGATGATATTTGCAATTGTAATTGGCGCGGAGATATTTTCCAACTTTGTCAATTTCGCCGGCCTGCCTGACGGTCTGGCCGAATGGATCATCAATCTGGAACTAAACGCCTATGTGGTAATAATCGGCATTGTTCTTATCTATCTGGTACTCGGGTGCGTTCTTGAAAGCCTGTCGATGATCCTGCTGACGGTACCGGTATTTTATCCTTTGGTGATTCAACTCGATTTTGGCGTTGATGCTCTGTCGGACCCGGAAATGATTCTGGTTTGGTTTGCTGTTGTCGTGGTTGTCGTCACTGAAATCAGCCTTATATCTCCGCCGGTCGGTCTCAATGTTTTTGTATTGCGCAATGTCCTGCCCGACATTTCCCTTGGAACGATATTCCGGGGGGTCTTGCCGTTCTGGCTCGCCGATATTGTGCGTCTGGTATTGCTTGTCGTGATCCCGGGATTGTCGTTGTGGCTGGTGAGCCTGATGTAGCCGTTCATGTGAAAGTTTCGGGAGTGCGCCGGAACAGGCGCCAGTAATGCTGTTCGCCGTACCGGACGTTTTATCGTCGGCGAGGGAATAGTTTGTCACAGACACGACAGCCATGCTACACCGCTCCGACGAATGAACACGGGTTCTCATCGGGCATCGGTTGGATGCATTGATTGACATCGGCAACGCCACACAAACCGGATCACCTCCTTGCCATGACAGATAAGAGTTCAAGCACAAATATTACGTTGAGACTGGACAGGTTTCTGCCCTATCAAATTTCGATTCTGAACATGAAGGCCAGCCAATTGCTGGCCAGGCTTTATCAGGATACGTTCGGGATATCCGTGCACGAGTGGCAGGTACTGGCGGCCATCGGCCATCAACCCCACCTTTCCTGCCAGAACGTGGGTAAACTGACCCGCCAGGACAAGTCTGCGATTTGCCGTGCCGTGCGCAGTCTGGTCGCGGCCGGTCTGGTTACACGCACCAGAAACCCCGCCGATCGACGAGAAACACTTCTTTCATTTACTGCCAGGGGTGCACGCGTGTACAGGAAAATTGTTCCGCTGGCGATGAACTGGCAGCGGCAATTTACATGTTCGCTGGATGAGGATGAAATGGCTTCTCTCAACAGGATAATCAACAAACTCGAAAGCCGGCTGTGCGAACTGGAATCCGCATCCGTCTGACCTGCAGAATGGCCTCTGCATATCGAGCCGCTAGAGCGTGTCAGGTCTTAATAGAAGCAATTTTCGTTTCCCGATTGGCGAGGTGACCCACGTTTGAGCCGATCGACATGCGATGTGGGCGCATCTCATGAGATCGGCCTGGGTGCGGGCGTCCGCCAATCGGCAAACCCGAAGGGACGGGCGCTTTTGCTATAGATTTCAGGGCGATCAGCTTTATGGCGTTATACCAGCGGTATTGGCTTGTTGTACACGCTGACTTGTGTATCGTGTTGATAAGACAACGGTTTTTAACCAAGCAAAGAGTCAAACGCAAAGGCCCTTGGTATTAGCTTTACCCTTGGCAAAATGGGTACAGCTAACGCCAAGCTGATCTAATATGAACCTTAAGTCTCTTGAAAATAGCCCCACTATATCCTGCGAGACTTAAGGTTCATCTTGTCGCAAAAGCGCTCCGTCGGAATGGTTCTATTAGAACCTGACACGCTCTAGAAGATTCGATGAGGCAATCAAACCATGAAACTGTACGACTACTTTCGATCCTCGGCTGCTTATCGCGTGCGCATTGCGATTAACCTGAAGGGCCTGGAAGTCGATCGTGAATATGTTCATTTGACCCGCAATGGCGGTGAAAACCTTCAACCGGCTTATAGCGCGGTTAATCCGCAAAACCTGCTGCCGGCCCTGGAGGTCGGCAAGGGTGCGGTTCTGACCCAGTCTCTTGCCATTCTGGAGTATCTTGAGGAGGCTTACCCCCATCCATCGCTTCTGCCATCGAACAGGCTCGAACGGGCAAAAGTTCGCGCCGTCTGCCTGGCCATAGCGTGCGATATCCATCCTATCAACAATCTTCGTGTGCTCAAGTATCTAAAGCGCATTTGCGGGCTGGGCCAGCCTGTTGTTGATGCATGGTATCGCCACTGGATTGTACAGGGGTTTAACGGGATCGAGAAATTGGTTGGAGACTCCGGTTACTGCTTTGGTCGGAAGCCCACACTTGCGGATGTGTGCCTTATTCCTCAGGTTTTTAACGCCCGCCGTTTTGATGTGAACTTGCGTTCCTACCCAAGAATTTCACGTATCGAGGAAGTTTGTGGAGCGACAGAGGCCTTTGCATCGGCGCATCCGAAAGTCCAGGCGGACGCCGAATGATGGCTTTTGACCATGCAGGGCATGGCGTCACCACGCTCTAGAGCGTGTCAGGTCTTAATAGAAGCAATTCTGTTTCTCGATTGGCGAGGCGAACCACGCCCAAGGCGATCGAAGAGCGATGTTTATCCATCTCTCGAGAGCGGCTTGGGTGTGGGCGTCCGCCAATCGGAAACCCGAAGGGACGGGCGCTTTTGCACCAATATGAACCTTAAGTCTCTTGAAAATAGCCCCACTATATCCTGCGAGACTTAAAATTCATCTTGTCGCAAAATCGCTCCGTCAGAATGGTTCTATTAAAACCTGACACGCTCTAGAGGCGAAATTCCCCCTGTGTAATCCTCACATAAAGCTCTTTGTCGATCCTCTCAAAGGTGCGGGTGAGCGTGTTATAGAAATACAAAGGATCGTCGGTTTCCGCCGGATTGTAGCTCTGCCGCACCAGATCGACCTTGCGCACCTTGAACGTGCCCGTCAGTTCCATGTGCGCAAGGATACGAATAAAGACCGGATGCGCATAGGAAGGCAGTTTGTCGCTTAGAAAATTCTTCAGATTGTCAAAGCTGAAATCCGGCGCCGTGACCAACGCCGCCATGCCTGCACGCCCGTCGTGACCGCTTACCGGCACGCCATAGACATTCGCCTCGCGGATGCCGTCATAGCCGGTAAGGGCCTCGGAAACTTCCGATGTGGCAACGTTCTCGCCCTTCCAGCGGAACGTATCGCCGATCCGGTCGACGAAGTAAAAGTAACCCAGTGCGTCACGACGCATCAAGTCTCCGGAGCGGAACCATTTATCGCCGGGCTCGAAGGCATCCTCGAGGATTTTCTCTCTGGTCGCCCTGGCATCGGCATACCCCTCGAAGCGCTGCGACGGCTTGTCCGGATCATCAAGGATTTTCGAGATCGCCTCGCCAACCTCATCGTCGCCGCATTTGATACAATAGCCGTCGTCGCCGCGCACCGGGTATTCGGTTTCATGGTCAAACACGACGATCTCGGTGACCAGTTTGCGCGCCAGCCAGCGCGGAATACGCCCGACCGCCCCCGGCTTTTCATCAAAATTGAACATCACCACATTGCCCTCGGTCGCCGCGTACCACTCAACGATACGCGGCAGGGCAAAACGTTCCTTGAACGCCATCCAGATATCAGGACGCAGACCATTGCCGGAACAAAGACGGATTGTGTGATCGCGCTCATCGGGCATCGGCGGGGAATTGACCAGATACCGGCACAATTCGCCCACATACTGAAAATGCGTTGCCTTATAGTGTTTGATTTCCGACCAGAAGACGTGGGCGGAAAACTTCTCGCGAAGGACCACCGAGCCGCCGACGGTCAAAAACGCCCCCGGCGCGATCAACCCGCCGACCGAATGATACATGGGCAAACAATCGTACATGCGTTCGTCCTGGCTCGCCTCAAGCACCGAAGAAAACCCGTGCATGATCGCCTGCACCCGGTAGTGAATAATATTGGCCGCCTTCGGCAAACCCGTCGTCCCGCTGGTATAGATGTACAGGCACGGATCATTGGTTGTCAGAACCGGTCGTTCCCCCGCATCAAGGTTGTGATCGGAATAGTGCGTGACAACCTTGTCGAGACGCCACGCGTCGCCGCCGTCTTCGGCTCCATCGTCCGCACGAGCGCCGCCGCCAAAACGCCAGACAGCGCAGTCAGGATCCAGATCGTCGCGGCAGGTAGCGAACGGCTCGCGTAAATTATCGTCCACAATCACCGCTTTGGGGGTAACGATTCGGATGCAATGGGTAAGACTGTCGCCTGTCAGATTGGTGTTTATCAGGGCAACCGCCGCCCCGGCACGGGTAATCCCGGCCCAGATGGCGATATACTCCGCCCGATTGAGCATAAACAGCGCGACCGTATCGCCTTTGCCGATTTGCCGACTTGCCGCCCAGCGCGCATATTGGTTGGCGCGATGGTTCAGTTCGGTGTATGTGTATGTCTCGTGATCGCTGATCAGGGCGGTACGCGGGCCAAAGCGCTGCGCCAGGTTTTCCAGCTCGACGGGAAAGACGCGCGTTTTATCCCTGGCAATCGCAGTAACCCGTCGAAGGGCGCCCAACACCCCTTTGGCGTAGATGTATTCTGACTTCAGCCGTTGAATGATTCCCATAATACACCAATTGGAAGATGTATTCGTTCCCCTGTCAAGCGCAACGTGCCGGTCCGCCTGATGACATGTAGCATCCTTTGATCCATAAGGCGAGGCGGGCCATGGCAAACTGGAGATCATTTATGAAACCGGAAAACCCGGTGGCTCGTGCTCGGCAGCGCACCACACGCCTTGATGCGCGTGGCTTGCGCTGCCCGTTGCCGGTTCTCAAGGCGCGCAAGGCGCTAAAGGATATGCGGCACGGAGAACTGCTTGAATTACTGAGCGATGATCCGGTGGCGGCGATCGATGTGCCGCACTTTTGCAACGAAGCCGGGCATCGCCTTGTGGGCCACGAGACGATGGGGGATCTGCACATATTTCATATTCAGCGATCCCGTATGGCGAGGTGATTGATCTTGAAACGTTGCGGCGGGGGCCGGCTTTATGGTATAACGCGATGATGCTGTTACGCTGCACGCGGCGCTTTCAGGTGTGCACGCGAATGTGCGTTATGGTTAACGTGGAATTTTCCTTCATCAGCTAGTGTCGCAAAATCATGTCTTATAAGGTTGCCGTTGCCGGCGCGACCGGAAATGTCGGTCGTGAAATGCTGAACATTCTGGCGGAGCGGGAATTTCCCGTCGCCGAAGTTATCCCCCTTGCCTCGCGCCGCTCGGTTGGCAAGGCCGTCTCTTTTGGCGATCAGACACTCAAATGCAAGGTACTCGATGAGTTCGATTTCTCCGGCATCGATTTTTGCCTGATGTCGGCCGGCGGCAGCGTCTCGCAGGAACTTTCACCGAAGATTGGCGCCACCGGGTGCATCGTCATCGACAACTCCTCCGCCTTTCGCTATCACGCCGATGTGCCGCTCGTTGTGCCGGAAGTCAATGCCCATGTGCTGGAACACTACATGGCGAACGATACGCGCCGTAATATCATCGCAAATCCGAACTGCTCCACGGCGCAACTCGTTGTTGTCCTTAAGCCGTTGCACGAACACGCCAGGGTTTTGCGTGCGGTGATTGCCACATATCAATCGGTATCGGGCGCAGGCAAGGCGGCGATGGACGAGCTTTGGAATCAAACCAAGGGCGTTTATGTTCCGGGGCAAGAACTGACGCCACAGGCTTTCACCAAGCAGATTGCCTTTAACGTCATTCCCCATATCGATACATTTATGGAGGACGGTTATACCCGTGAAGAGTGGAAACTGATGGCGGAGACGAAGAAAATCCTTGATCCGCGCATCAAGGTGACATCAACGGCGGCACGAGTTCCGGTTTTTGTCGGTCATTCGGAGGCTGTCAATCTTGCATTTGAGCGCCCCATTGACGTGGACACGGCGCGTGATCTGTTGCGCAACGCGCCTGGCTGCATGGTTATCGACAAGCACCGCGACGGGGGATATGTAACACCCGTTGATTGCGTTGGTGATTACGCCACATTTGTGTCGCGCATCCGCGAGGACGCCACCGTTGAGAATGGTCTCAATTTATGGATTGTGTCCGATAATCTGCGCAAGGGTGCGGCGCTGAATACCGTTCAGATCGCCGAAAGCCTGGTGAATCGTGGTTTAATGCGGCGCGCGGCGTGATTGAAGACATGACACGCTCCAGGTGTGTAATTTCAACAGGTGCCAGGTTGCGCCAGCCGGGCCGGATCGGATGTTCCGGACGTTCTAATTGTGGCGTGGCGAATTGACAAGTACGCCGCCAGGCGTTATGGCGTTGGCCGTGATCGCGCCTGTAGACATAGCGGAATATGAACCGGGTGTGACCAGATGTATTATGGCCCAGGTGGCGGAATTGGTAGACGCGCTAGCTTCAGGTGCTAGTGGCCGCATGGTCGTGGAAGTTCGAGTCTTCTCCTGGGCACCATAATCTTATAATTTATTTAATAAAATCAATGAATTAAAGTTGATGGGGTGGTTTCCAGCCACCCCATATTCACCCCTGGAGCTTCGCTGCAAAAGCATCTCGGTTGCCGGTCCTGGAGCCTTTCAGTTTTTAAGTGAAGCAATTCTGTTTTCCGATTGGCGGACGCCCACACCCAAGCCGCTCTCGAGAGATGGGTCGCCGTCGCTCTTCGATCGCCTTGAGCCTGGGTATCGCCTCGCCAATCGGGAAACGAAAATTGCTTCTATTAAGACCTGACACGCTCTATTGTTTCAAATGAAGAAAAGTATATGAAGCGGAGCGAAACACCTTTCTTCACGATCAACTATGAACGTGCCGCGGCGTGCCTGCAACGTGCGCGGGAAGATTTTCTTCAGGCCGAGAAAAAATGGCTCGAACTGGAACTTCGCCGCGAAGCCATTGAGGAAAACAGGTTGCAGCGACAAAGGGGCACACCCTTAAGTAATTGATGTATAAGAAATATTTGCAATCAACTAAAATATGGCGCTATACTTTCCGTGCGGGTAGCGTCGCAACCCATGCAACCGGTTGCCAGGCCGGTCGATGAGTCCCCTGACGAGGAAAACCGGCTACAGGCATCGTATATCATTCGCTATTTGACTGTTACCGTTAAGCCATCGAATGATCTGCAATTGTGATTTTCATCCTGCCAATTGCAGAATGGCTGGCGGACACATAAACAGGATGAGCCAGGGCAAGGAGGTATTCAACATCTAGAACCGTCAACTGTTATTCGAACCATTTGGTGTTGCGACGTCTTGAACCCCGATTTTCGAACCGTTCGTTCGACAAACCCAGGGGGCGTAATTCAAGTAACAAAAATGGTATCAGTATGTTCCAGAAAAATGGGAGGTGGCGTGAGTATGACAGGCTCATTGCCAGCAAAGTACACCATCGTAGTAGTTTAAATAATATAATAAAAACAATTCCGGTACGCGATAATCCCGAATATGCAATTGCTCGTACCGGAGCTATTCAGGAAAACAGGATTTGTGGTCAGAATACCCCGGCAGGGCGTGCGAATATCGGCGCTCCCCCGGCAGGAACGATCGGACCACGGCAGAGAGACAATTTCACGAAATGGCCCGGCATTGCGCTGGCTCCGGCCGGTCGCGCGGTCGGTTCGCGCCTGTCCTTGACAGGCCGCCGCCTGGGCTCAGGGTTGCCGGTGCTGGTATGTATCCTGTTACTTGCAAACATCCCCGCGCCGGCGCAGACGGCTGGCGTCGGTGCTCCTACCGGCACACGAGTGATTCTTCCCAGAGATCATGCAAACTATTGTCCGCGAAACGACGAGCAAGACCTATTATATATCAAGGCGTTTGTCGAACTTGAGGATTCTGATGGTTCTCCGACTGGTTCCGCGAATTTTACGGCAAATGGGGAAGACATTCCCATGTGTACAAATGTTACTCTTACGCCATGGAGAAGAACGGGATCAATGGCGGTGTGCGGCTTTAACCCGCAATGTGGCAAGCGGTATGTTTTAAACGCAATTTATAATCCCGGCGACAAGCGCTTCGCCGCCAGTTCGGCGGACGGTGCAAAAGGCGGGACTGAACAGCCGCAGGGCGATAGAGCAATTGATTTTCGTGCAAGCGCTCCGCAAACCGGCAACCTGGCCGCGCCTGACGGAAAAACCGCAAACGACGAGGGACGGGTAGCGCCTGTCGAGGAAACGACACCCGTTGAACCGTCGCGTATCAAAACAACCATGAGTCTTGTAATCGATATCGATGGAACGCAACCCGGTATCCAGGCGCCGCCACGCCATGGTGTTGTCAACCGGCCCGTCGTTATCACCGCGACGGTGACGGGCGAACCGGGCGCCGGGGCGCCCACGGGGGAAGTGGTCTTTACCCATCTTCATGATGAATGGCGCTGCAGGGACGGATCGTCCAGGGCAGGTGAGACGCGGAATGTCGTTTCCCTCAAGCCGGTGTCCGGCTCCGAATCCGGGGCGGAGTGCCAATTCACGCCCATGGTAGGGGCCAGGCGAGTACTGACGGCACGCTATAGGCCCTCCGACGGCAGCAGGTTTGAGGCCAGTGAAGTAAACGGCAGCAACACCGCTGTGCAGGCCAGGACCCTTGTCATCCCCGTGCCGCCCGGCAAGGCGCCGAAGACCGTCTCGCCAACCGTAAAAACAAAACCATATGCGCAAGACGAAACGCGAACACAAGGCACCTCTGAAGATAGGCGCGAAGATGAGGGTATCCATAAAAGAGCTTCCCCGGACACGGGCGGATCCGTTCGCCAGGCCTCGGAACCGGCGACAAAAGAGCCAGGAGAAACAACGGGTCGTATCACCATCAAGTTGAAAGTAGCAGGCGGTGGCGCGGGGCTGAGCCATCAATTTCAGTTTAAGGCGGGGGCCGGCCCAAATACCCCCGAAAGATTTTCTCTTAAAGCTGCCGCGGACGGCCTGGCAGGTGAAAGGCAGTTCGACAATCTGGTCCCCCGCACCTATACGATCACGGCCGATCCCTTTACGAAAACCGCTTACGATCTGGCCCGTATCGCCTGCAATAGCCCTGTTCAGGATGGATTGAGGATAACGGTTCCCCGCCGCGCCGTCGAGATCGACCTTGTGGCCAATCGGGCAATAGTATGTACCTTCGAGGCGCATCTTCGTGCCAGACACGTTCCTGTACCGGTGCCGGAGGTCGCCATGACAAAAACCCAGTGGCTGGCGAACGACTATCTTGGGACGCGCAATACGCTGCTGCTCTCTCACCGGCCCCGCCTGACGGACCGGCTGGAGCGTTTGTTCGAACGCCGCCGGCCGCGCTCGGGAGGCAGGATAAGAGCGCATCTCGGGGCGGCCGACGATACCCGGCGGGCGGCGTTTTCCATGGATCTGCATACGCCCTTGCCCTTTGATTTTGCTATCGGCAACCAGGGTATTGCATTTTCCACGAGCGCCAGCCGCCTATCGTCGTCCCTGAACGTGATCATTGGCGATCATTCACGTCGCCGGCGCCCCGACAAAAATCGGCGTCTTATGCGCTGGGATGTCTGGATTGAGGGCCGCCTTGCGCGCCTTGATGGCAAGAACAACAGCAGCGGAACGTTTGGCGTTATCTACGCCGGCGCCGATGTTCTGTTCAGGCCCCATATACTGGTAGGCGTATTCAGTCAGTTCGACTGGCTGAACAGGAAATACGACGAACAGCGCCGTGTCAAAGGCAATGGCTGGATGATCGGTACCTATACCGCGACCCGTTTCGCCGGATACGGCTACGCCGATATACAGGCGGGATGGGGGCTATCGACAAACGCCATCACGCCGCTGGGCACGTATACGGACAGGTTCAGGACCAGCCGGTTGTACTTAAGCGCGTCGTTAAGCGCCTCGTTCGATTTCGGCAACTGGAACCTGCGTCCCGATCTGTCCGCCCAGTACCTGAGCGAGCGGCAGGGTGCCTATACGGACAGCGCCGGCCGCGCCATATCGGCACAGAAGGTCTTTGCCGCGGATGTACGCTTGGGGCCACGCATCGCCTATACCTACCGGTTCGCAGGCGGGGGCCGACTGGTCCCCTGGGCGAGACTGGAGGGGGTGTATGCCTATTCAAACAAGGGCGATTTTCCGAACGTGGAAAATGCGCCGTCCAGGCAGCACTTCTCGGCAAAGGCGGAGGCGGGTGTGCGCTGGTACACGGCGATGGGAGCGAAGTTCATGGCATCGGGTTCTTATGGCGGCATCGGCAGTGATACAAAAAGCATCGGTGCGTCGGCGCGCCTCGATATTCCATTTTAGAGCCACTTGCCCCCGACGCTCTAGATTGTGTTGATCGTGAAGAAAGGTACTTCGCTCCGCTTGCGTGTACTTTTCTTCATTTATCCCTGTGCGATGCGTGTTAAAACCATAACGATAACAATAGCGAGAATCAAAACACCGTAAAACGGCACGAGCGTTTTCGACATTGTTGCGCCGATCCACGTGGGTGCGTTATCTGACTTAAAAGGCGTGGTATTCATCGAGAAATCTATTTCTTCGTCTTTTAACATTCTAACATGATCGTATAATCTTCGAAAAAGTCGTTCCTGCCATAAGAAAAAACCATCTAAACCCCAAAATACAATTGCGGGAATATAGGCCAGAAAAACAAAGGCCGGGCGGCTATCCGCAGCGGAAAGTGCAAATAACGCAGAAACGACAACAACACTCCAACCCTTTATAAGAAACGAATTCGTCGAAAGACGATTGATAACGCCCTGGATCATTTCCAGGTGCTTGTATTTTCGCTCCTCCGCCATTGCTACCTTCCCTCATACGGCTCCGGGAGTCGTTCTGCGCTCTATACATTTGCCTCCCGGGACACTTCGCCTGGAGCCTTTCAGTTCTTATACCAAGGGGCTTCGCGTTTGACTCCTGACCCGGTTTAAAACCGTTGTCTTATCAGCACGATACACAAGTCAGCGTGTACAAAACGCCAATACCGCTGGTATTAAGTGAATCATTCTGACGGAGCGATTTTGCACCAAAATGGGCATTAAGTCTCGCAGGATATAGTGGGGCTGTTTGCAAGAGACTTAAGGTTCATATCAGATCAGCCTGGCGTTAGCTGTACCCATTTTGCCAGGGGTAATGGGAAGCGCATAAAGCTGATCGCCCTGAAATCCATAGCAAAAGCGCCCGTCCCTTCGGGTTTGCCGATTGGCGGGCGCCCACGCTCAAACCGATCTCATGAGATGCGCCCGCATCGCATGTCGATCGGCTTGAGCGTGGTTCGCCTCGCCAATCGGGAAACGAAAATTGCCTCACTTAAAAACTGAAAGGCTCCAGACCATCATCGATCAACAACTGAATGCCAACCAATATCTCGAGCGCTTCGCACTTAAGCTATATGCCATGCCTCAACGCGGCCGATACAAATTCGGCCGCATCGCCAACCACGCATCGGCGCGCGCCATCACAGCCTTTTGCTGGGTTGTGTCCAGAGCACTGATTTCCCCATCATGGGCTGAACGGATTTCCCCATTCTGGCCGCGCGTCAACGCATTGGCGATCACCAGCCAGGTAATCCCGTTGAGAGGCTGTCTGGCGATTTCATCGCCACCCATCAACATACGGGCAAGCAAATATTGCGCCCGGATATGCCCCTTGTCGGCGGCAAGCTTAAGCCAGCGCGCCGCCTGGCGGGCGTCCTTGGGACCGCCAATGCCGTCGCTGAACATGCTGCCCAAACGATATTGCGCTTCCGGATGCCCGAAATACGATGCCGCATGGGCATACAGGCGCCGCGCCCGGCGGGCATTGATCTCCACCGAACCATCCTTGATACCGCTTTGATAGTAATGGCCCAGGGCAACAAACGCATCGGCAACAACCGACGAATATCGTGAGCCGGGAAACGCGTCGGCATATTTATCGGCAATATGGCTATAGTAGGTAAAGGCCTTGCCGTGGTTGATATCGACGCCATCGCCGCGCGCATACATGCGTCCCAGTTTCCACTGGGCGATGGCGTTACCGTTTTCAGCTGCCTGCTCGAAGGCGACTACCGCCTCGATCTTGTTGCCTGAACGCAAGTGATCGACACCGATACGAAATGACTTTACCGCCGTGGCCGATCCATAGAACTGGATCTGGACCTCATCGGCACGCGTATCCACGGGCAGCGACGGCAATATCGCCACGCCCAATACAAACCCCGCGGCGCGCATAACCCGAACGCGCCCATTCCTGTACTTAAATATCCGCATAACACTGTTTCTCAGCTTGGCCTCCGGGGTGGGTAACGGCGCCATAGCGGGCCGGTCCGACACCCTGTGCATATTTCCAGATCGCGCCGGTGGTAAAATCCGTCTTACGCGGCTTCCAGCGCTTTTTGCGTGCCTTTAATTCCGCCGCCGTCAGTTTGACACGCAGGATTCCCTTAACGGCGTCGATTTCGATAACATCACCATTTTTAATCAGGCCAATCGGCCCGCCGAGGGCGGCTTCCGGCCCCACATGGCCAACGCAGAAGCCGCGCGTCGCCCCGGAGAAACGGCCATCGGTAATGAGCGCCACCTTGTCGCCCATTCCCTGGCCGTAAATCGCTGCGGTGGTCGCCAGCATTTCGCGCATACCCGGCCCGCCAACCGGTCCCTCATAGCGAATGACCAGAACGTCTCCGGCCTTGTATTTGCCCTGCTTGACGGCGGCAAAGCACGCCTCCTCAGAGGCAAAACAGCGCGCCTTGCCGGTAAATTGCAGCCGCTCCATACCCGCCACCTTGACGATCGCGCCATCCGGCGCAAGATTACCCTTTAAGCCCACAACGCCGCCTGTGGGCGCGATCGGCTTATTGGCCGGATAGACGACATCCTGATCCTTGTTCCACTTAACCCGGCGCAGGTTGTCGGCGATGGTGCGGCCGGTAACGGTTATACAGTCGCCGTGCAGATAGCCGTGCTGCAACAGCGTTTTCATCAACAGCGGAATGCCGCCCGCCTCGAACATGTCCTTGGCCACATAGCGGCCGCCGGGCTTGAGATCGGCAATATAGGGGGTGCGCTTGAATATCTCGGCGACATCGAACAAATCGAACTTGATGCCGCATTCGTGCGCGATGGCCGGCAGGTGCAGCGCGGCATTTGTCGAGCCGCCCGAGGCCGCGACAACGCTGGCGGCATTCTCCAGCGCCTTGCGGGTTACGATATCGCGCGGCCGGATATTGCGCGCGATCAGCTCCATGACCTTCTCACCGGATGCGATACAGAACTGGTCGCGAAACTCATAGGGCGCCGGCGCGCCGGCCGAATACGGCAACGCCAGACCGATCGCCTCGGATACGGTGGCCATGGTATTGGCGGTAAACTGTGCCCCGCATGCGCCGGCCGACGGGCACGCCACTTCTTCCAGATGCTGCAGATCCCCATCGGACAGCTTGCCGACCGAGTGTTGCCCGACCGCCTCAAACACGTCCTGGATCGTCACCTCCCGGCCCTTGAACCGGCCCGGTAAAATCGAACCGCCATAGATGAAAATCGATGGCACATTGAGCCGCACCATCGCCATCATCATGCCGGGAAGGGATTTATCGCAGCCGGCCATACCCACAAGCGCGTCATAGCAATGACCGCGCATGGTCAATTCCACCGAATCGGCAATCACCTCGCGCGACACAAGCGAGGCTTTCATGCCCTGATGCCCCATGGCGATGCCATCGGTTACGGTAATCGTGCAGAACTCGCGCGGCGTGCCATTGGCCGCCGAAACTCCCAATTTCACCGCCTGCGCCTGGCGCATCAACGAGATATTGCACGGCGCCGCCTCGTTCCAGCATGTGGCAACGCCAACGAACGGCTGGTTGATCTGGGCGCCGGTCAGACCCATGGCGTAATAATAGGCGCGGTGCGGCGCGCGCTCAGGTCCACTGGTTACGTGCCGGCTCGGCAGATTGCTCTTGTTTATTGATTTCGCGTCCATAAGTTACTCGTTCCCCGTAGCGCCGTCCTTTGCCCACTGCGCGTGCAATCGGCTTGTTTGTTTCTGTGAGCGCGCCTGCCAGAAGGCGATGCGTTTACACTAGAGCGTATCAGGCGCCCAGCACGCGAACACACCGTTACGCGGCACGCATCGGAACCGACGGCCCGAGGGTTTGATATGCGCACCGGAATTTGCGGCCTGAGGGTTCAACGCCCGTCTCCACACCCGTTTTCGAATCGCGCCTGAACGAGAGCGCGTTTTATTCTTGTTTTTATCGATAGGGAGACTTTGTGGCAAACCCGCGACAAATGGGGTGGCTAACCGGTGCGATCGTGTCGGGTTTTTTGCAAGTGATGCAAGAATGCAACAGTTCTGGCCGAATCGTGGCGTTCCATGTTGCGCTGCACACCCAATTGCGTCGTCGCCGTGCACGAATCCACGGCCCCCCTGGAGCGTTCGCAGGGCGCTCCGGTTGTGTAATTTCAACAGGTTGTTCCCGGGACAGGCAAACGAGGGTACATCTCTTGCGCCCTTGACAGCGCAGGATAAATCGAACACCTCTAATGATCAGACGAATGGCCCCCTGCACCCGATGGGTTTACGGGGACAACCTGTTGAAGTTCCACACCTGACACGCTCTAGCCGCTCAGCATGTTGTACCAGCGGTATTGGCTTTTTGTGCACGCTGACGTGTGTATCGTGCTGGACGGCCAGAAGGGCGAGAAAAGCCTTGCCGGGTTGCATCGTCCTTCGCCCGGCCCGCCACCCCCGCGCCACGAGGATTGTTGTTCCTGGTTTCAATTTACGTGACTTCCACCCATGTTTTCATACCCGCCGCCTGATGCCCCAGCATGTGACAGTGCAACAGCCATTTGCCGGGGTTATCGAACACACAGGCAATATCGCGCGTCTCATCCACATTTACCAGTGTCGTGTCCCGTAATGCGCCCAGCCCGCCGTCAGCCCCGACTTCGAAGAAGTGATGCCCGTGCAGGTGAATGCCATGCGCAAAGCGGGTGTCGTTCACCAGACGGATGCGTGCGGTCTGGCCGCGCCCGAACCGGTGAAACGGGGTGTCGGTTATGCCGGACCGGCCGTTGAACGCCCACATGTCACCACCCATCATTCCCTGCATCATGCGACGGCTCATGGCTCCGCCTTCCATGGTCAGGGTCAGGGAAACGGCATTTTCCATGTCCGGCTGAGCGATGTCGTTTGGCGGCAATGCGGGGATTGCCGACGGTTGTCGTTCCGCATTCTCACCCGCGACCGGAATTCTGCCCAGCAGGTAAGGGCCGTCACGCCTCGGAAAAACGAAAGTGACCGGATCCGATGAACTGACGTCGGCGATTATGTCTGCACGTTGCGCCGGGGCCAGTATAAGACCGGAAGTCTCGCGGGTGTCCGACAGGGGCATACCGTCCAGGGCGACGACCCTGCCCGCAATCCCCTCCACTTCCACAGGGAAGATCCTGTCGGTCGCCACGTTGATCAGTCGCAGCCGAACGCGGTCACCGCGGCGCACCGGCATGTTGGGTTCAATGAGCGCACGGGCGTAGTTTCCAAGCCGCCCCTGATGCGCCTGATCGTGCATGTTTTCGAAGTCCCCGGCGAGCGCGCCGGTATCGGCGATGCGCCAGTCATCGATCATGACAATCAGATCGTGATCCACATCCGGTGGTGTTGGCTCTTCCACGATCAGCGGACCAAACAATCCCCTGGCGACCTGCTCCCAGGAGCGGTTGTGCGAATGATACCAGAAGGTGCCTGCGTCCGGCACGCGAAAGCGGTAGGTAAAGTCCCCATCCGCTCCGACGATATCCTGGGTCAATCCCGGCACTCCGTCCATGGCATTGTCAGATCGCACCCCGTGCCAGTGCACCGCCGATCCCGCATCGATCCGGTTCAGGAACCGGATATCGAAGAAATCGCCCTGACGGGCGCGCAGTACCGGTCCGGGGGTGCGACCATTGAACCCCAGCATAGGCGTCGCCGGCTCGCCTTCGGGCAGGATTTGGGCGCTGACAGGCTGCGCAATCAACGCTCCAGGTGGCGAGGCGAGCGCAACGCGCGGGGCCAATACTGCCGCTCCTGTCGCGATCAGGAATTCTCGTCTGTTCATGGCAAACCTCAATTCGGCAGGGTCAAAACGCTGGTGAGCGTTGCGGTTGCGGCAAGCACCATAAATATGACCGCAGTTTCAATTTCGATGGACCGCACCAGATGGCGTGCGGCCCTGCTGTCCCCGGCTTGCATGGCGGGAACGAACCGGAGTTTGTTTGCGGCTGCCAGCGTCATAACAATCCCGACGAGTATCAGCTTTGTCAGCAGGGCCAGCCCGTAACCCGTTGACGTCAGCGCCCGCGGATCCCCCAGCAACAGCCAGGCCATCAGCAGGCCCGCAAGGATCAGCAAGGGAACAATGAGCGAAGCGGCTTGTCCGAACCGATGGCCCAGCATTGCCGCGTTGTGCAAGTGTTCCGGCCGTCGCGACAGGGGCGCAGGGGGCCGAGAACGCCGATCCAGAATGCAATGCCGAGAAGGTGCAGGAGCAGCAGAGGGCGGACGCCGGTTTGCTCCAAATCGGATATATGCCCGATCCGGGCAAAGGACCACAGAGCCAGCGTTCCGCCAGCTATCGCGATCCATTGGCCGACGTGGGGGATGAACAGCCCGGCGATGATCATTGTCATCCCGACAACACGATAGATCAGAACGTCACCGACCGGTGTCTGCCACAACAGACCGAGCATTTCGGCATCAATCATTCCATCGAACCCGCCCGTCAGGACGGCTCCACGCAGCATGAAACCAAGGAAAGAAGCGGCGAGTGCAAGCCCCGCCAGGAGCGCGGCTTGCATCCGTATGCGGCTGTTCACAGGCAATACCGGATCGGGAAAGGCGGTGCGAATGATCACAAGCCCGGTCGATCCCGTGACACCGATATAAAGTATCAGCTTGGCGAGGATCGCAGTTATTCCCCAGATATCCGGCATGCTCAGTCCACTGTGAACATAAATTCGCCCTGCATGACGTGCCCGTCGGCGCCCAGGCCTCGCCATTTAATCCGATAACTGCCTTCACCCATACCCTGGAGAGGAAGGGTGAACGCGCGGCCAAAGCCCGTCTGGTCCCGAAGATCAAGCCTTACGGAGGGATGATCCTGATGGACCATGTCCACCCGCGTCAGCCGAATATCCCTGGCGAAGCCAAGGCTGATCTCGGACGGAACCTTGGCAATCGTCGCGCCGTTTTCCGGCGAGGTGGTATCCACGCGGGAATGTGCAAAAGCGCCAGTGATGAGCGCTGTTAACAGTAAAAGAGTGGCAAGATATTTCATTGGCATATCCCATCGCAAAATCCGTTGGCGCTGGATTCGGTGAATGCAGGTGATGGCCATGGCAACATCGCCTGGAGCGTGTCAGGTCTTATAACCGGCGGCATGTCGGGATAAGCATGAATTTTGGTGAAGTTATGATTCGAACGGCGGTCGATTGTTGTTTCTTTCCACCCCCTCGTGCCCCCGGGCAACACAGTCTGCCAAAGCATCCCGGCAGCCACCTGCGAATATCACACAGGAAAACAGGCGCTATCCCTGCCGGAGAAGTCAAAAGCGGTTTCGCCCGCTCCGCACCACAAACAGAAGGGAGGATGATCAGTCGGCAATTTCAATCAGCGCGTAGCTGGTGCTGCGCCCGCCTCCCGGGTCCTTTTGCAGAACGCCCTGATCGGTCAGTTCGTTGACATCCCGCAGCGCTGTATCGGGAGAGCATTTTTTGATCCTTGCCCATTTCGAAGAGGTCAGCTTGCCTTCAATAATTATTTCCGCAAACGGCAATAACACGCTCTTGCAATGCAATTTCGGCAGGTCGTTCTCAAAACCCCATCGGGTGCCGTTGGCCATTCGTCTGATCGTCGCTTTTTTTCGATTTATCCAGTGCTGCCAACATGCGTCATCCACACCGCCGTGACAATGTGCCGTTAGTGCACACAGACAAGCGGGTGGAAACGCAGTTCCGCACCATATGCACCCCGGGTGTCCTGGCAGGCAGGGTGATCCGGCTCTTCAGGAATTCCGCCCGCGCCCGAATAACCAATTTCTCACCGTCAGGGGGAATCCACCTGTTGCCATCCATAGATGTTTGTTCTAAAACCCTCACAGTCAATTGCTTTGCCGGAAAATGACACGAACACATGTGTGGCAGGCGTTTGCCCGGGCAGTTTAAGAATAAAGGCCCAGGGAGACCCAGGGAGACATTGGGGCGCTCACGGTGTTCAGCGGCATTCAAATGCGTGGAAATCAATCCGGGAGGAATACATGGATCGTCGATCATTTGTCAAAAAAGCCGGCCTTGCGGCAGGCGGCGGCGCCGTTGCAACCGCTTTTGCAGCGCCGGCCATCGCCCAGAACAAGGTTAAACTCACGATGGTTACCACCTGGGGGCGGGGCCTTGCCGGCGTGTTCGATGCGGCGCAAAAGGTAGCCGATAACGTCAACGCCATGTCAGACGGCTCCCTTGAAATCGAGGTCAAGGCGGCCGGCGAACTCGTTGGGGCGTTCGAAGTCTTCGATGCGGTAACCTCCGGACAGGCCGATATGTACCACGGCGCCGATTATTACTTTATCAATCAGCACCCCGGTTATGCATTTTTCACCGGCGTACCTTTCGGCATGACCGCGACCGAGCATAACAACTGGTACTACCACATGGGCGGTATCGAACTGCACGACAAAATAGGGGAAATCTTCGGTCTTAAGTCGTTCCTTGCCGGCAACACGGGAACCCAGGCAGGAGGCTGGTTTCGCAAGGAAATCAACGGCCCCGACGATTTCAATGGACTGAAGTTCCGTATGCCCGGGCTTGGCGGCAAGGCGCTTGGCCATCTGGGGGCGTCGGTGCAGAATATTCCCGGCGCCGAAGTGTATCAGGCGCTGGCATCGGGCGCCATCGACGGTACCGAATGGATCGGCCCCTGGGCAGACGAAAAGGCCGGTTTTCAGGAAATCACCAAATTCTACTATGCCGCCGGATTTCATGAACCGAGCGCCGGCTTGTCGCTCGCCGTCAACCGCGACAAGTTCAATAGCCTGACCCGGCAACAGCAGGCGATGATCGAAATCGCCGCCGGCCATGCCAATGTCTGGAACCTGTCGCAGTATCTCGCCAATAACGGCGCGGCGCTGGTGCGCCTTGAGGCGGCCGGCGTCAAGGTGCTGGAATTCCCCGACAGTGTGTGGGACGCCTTCGGCGCGGCCTCGCAAAAGGTCTATGATGAGAACATGGGCGATCCCCTGTTCAAGGAGATTTACGATTCACAGCGCGATTCGATGAAGAAATCGTCGGGCTGGCTGAGTAAATCCATCAGCGCCTATCGAAGCCAGCGCGACCGGGCGCTTGGATAGCCACGTGCGGGCCGATCGGCGATCATCCCGTACCCGGTGGCGTGCCTAACGCATAACGCAAGCGGCGTGGCGGTTCCCCGATCGGCTTTAATTCTGCCGGGCCCTCTTGTCGCGGTTTTAAAGTTCTGGAGCGTGTCAGGTCAGAATGATTCTATCAAGACCTGACACGCTCCAGGTCAAGCGGCCCAATCCATCCGTCTGCCGATCCGGTATCGCAGCGTTATGATCGATTTTATCTCCTGGCTTGTCGTCGGCCTCGTCTGGGGCGTTGTGGACATATTCACAGCGCTCGCACAGCCGCTGTCATGGCTCGACTGGAGTGACAAACAAGCCCTCGTCCGGTTCATTTACTACGGCGGCTCGGCACGGTTTTTCTTTGCTGTTTTCGATTTTTTCGCCATCGTGTTCATCGCCGGTATTTTTCGTCAAAATATTTTGTGGCGGGCGGTTCGTCTTATTGAGGGCATCAATAACGCCATCGGCCGGACCGCCGCCTGGGCCGCCCTGATCATGGTCATCCAGCAGGTGATGATCATCGCCCTGCAGCGTATTTTCCGCCTTTCGGAAATATCCGTCGGCCCCTTTGGCTACGCCTTTACCAGGGACCTTAGCTGGTATGCCGAAGAGCTAAAGCTCTACAACGCGCTTATTGTCGCGCTGTGCGCCGCTTATACGTTTATCCAGGGCGGTCATGTGCGGGTCGATCTGCTCTATGCGCCGGCGAAATACCGGACAAAGAAGTGCATCGACATGTTCGGCTCGCTGTTTTTCGTGTTGCCCTTTACGACAATTGTCTGGATGTTCGGCTGGTTTTTCCTGTGGCGGCATCTGATTACACCGAAAGTATCTGCCACAGACAAGTTCGAAGCGCTTTTACGCAAAAGCACAATCATGCGCTGGAACGTGGAGACGATCGGGTTTTCCCCAAACGGCTTTAACGGCTATTTCCTGTTCAAGGTGTTGCTGGTCTGCTTTGCGGCGATGATGTTTTTACAGGGTGTGGCGTTCTTTTACCGCAGCTATCTGGAATATCGCGAGGGCCCCGATGCGCAAGGAAAATACCTCGACCTGGATCAGCAGCTGAATGAAGACCCTGCTGTGCATGCGCCGCCGCCAACCCCGGCCGGCAGCGCGGCGTCAAAGGCTTAGGAAAGGGGCATAGACGATGGAAAGTTCATGATATTCGGACTCGACGGCGTCGAAATCGGCTTGCTGATCGTTTTTTTCTGCCTCTTTGCGGGCATTATGTCGGGCTACCCGGTGGCGTTTTCCATTGGCGGCGCGGCGGTAATTTCGTTTGCTATCCTGGCGCTTCTCGATGCGAACGGCCTGTTGCTCAAGCAAGTCGTGGATACCGGCAGCGCCGCCTATAAGGCGATGCGCGCCGCGGGCGTGCCAAGCGCCGATATCACGTTGTTCAAATATCCCGATTTGCCCGTTGAAATCGCGCCATTGTTTGAATCGGGGTGGCAGGGGGCATTTTCGCGCACGCTGTCGTTTATTGTCAATCGCATGAACGAGCGCGTACTTGCCGGCCCCTCCATCGAGACATTGCTTGCGGTCGCCATGTTCGTTCTTATGGGGATTACGCTGGAGCGCTCGCGCATTGCCAACGATCTGCTCACGACCATGGCCCGGATTTTCGGCCCCCTGCCGGGCGGTCTGGCGGTATCGGTCGTGGTGGTGGGTGCGCTGCTTGCGGCATCGACGGGCATCGTCGGCGCGACGGTCGTGACCATGGGGCTTTTGTCCTTGCCGACGATGTTACGCAATCGCTATTCACCGGAACTGTCTACTGGCGTGATCGCTGCATCGGGCACCCTTGGTCAGATCATTCCGCCCTCGATTGTGATCGTTTTGCTGGGAACGCTTGCCGGCGATCTTTATGCGACGGCGCAGGAGAGCCGGGCCAAGGATGTCGGCTGTTCCGACGCGCTTACCTATCTGGGGGAAGCGGCGGTGCTCTCGGTTGGAACCCTGTTCAAGGCGGCGGTGCTGCCGGGCATCCTGCTGGCGGGGCTTTATGCGGCCTATGCGTTCGGTTATGCGCTCCTGCGGCCACACAACGCGCCGCCCGTCGGGGCAAAGGAAAGGCGACCCGGCGCGCGCAAACGCCATGGGCTGATCTGGTATGGAGCGGCGCCGCTCGCTGCGATTCTTGCTGTATCGGCGCTGCACGGGTTTGGATTTGCCGGCGGCCAGCAGGTGGACATCAATGTGCTTTCCGAAGCGCCGATCACATCGGAATTGCGCACTCGCGTCTCCGATTCGTGCAAACAGGCCATGATCGCCCTGCACGGCCAGGAGAAATGGGATCGTTCTGTCGCTGCCGCGGCGCAACGCGCCAGCAGCGACACCGATGAAGCCGCGTCGGCACCGGCGCTGAACGCGGCGCAACGCGCCGATCTGCTGAAACAGGCGGCGGCGTTTGTACCGGTACTGTCGTCGCAACTGCTGATCAGCCTCATGTTGCTGGCGCTTGTGTTCACGACCGCCTACGGCGTTAATCCGTCCGTGAGCGCCAGACCCGCTGCGATGGGGGCACTGGGCATTGTGTCGGCGCTGGCGGTTGACGGGCTGCTCGTGGGCCCGTTTACCAGCCCGGGAGTAACGTTTTTGCTGCAGGCGGCTCCCATGGCACTCATCGTCTTCGGTTTGACGCGCGTTGTGCCGGTATTGGGCGGCGTGGCGCTTTTGCGAGTCGTCTTTCCGCCTCTGATTCTCATCGTTGCCGTTCTCGGGTCCATTCTTGGCGGGATTACCAATCCGACCCCGGCCGCCGCTCTGGGCGCGGCGGGGGCCATTCTCCTGGCCGCCTACCGCAAACTGCACGAACAGGACAGCGGGCGGGCAAAAGTCATTGTCATGGCTTCTTTTGCCATTGTGATCTTTCTTCTCATTGGCGTGAATTTTGATCTGCGAACGGGGATTGCGGATGTGGCCATGGAAAACTGGATTGCCGTGATTATTGCCCTGATCGCCTATCATATCGCCTTTGGCGGGTTGCTCTACGCCTGCTGGGTGCTTTGGCGGTACAATGTTCTGACGTCCGTGGTGCGCGAGACGGCCAAGGTCACTTCCATGGTATTCGCCATCCTGATCGGCTCTCAGATGCTTAATCTGGTCGTCATATCGTTTGGCGGCGAGCACTATATCCAGTCGTTTCTGCGCTCGTTCGAACAGGAATGGACGGCGTTTCTGTTTGTTATGCTGGTATTGTTCATTCTTGGTTTTGTGCTGGATTTTCTTGAAATCATCTATATCGTCATTCCCATCGTCGGCCCGGTTATTTACGGGGGGTCCATGGACCCAAGCTGGGTGACGATCATGATCGCCGTTAACCTGCAAACGTCGTTTTTAACGCCGCCCTTTGGCTTTGCGCTCTTTTATCTGCGCGGCGTGGCGCCGCACTCGGTGACAACACGGCATATTTATCGGGGTGTCGTGCCGTTTGTTCTCATACAGGTGCTTGGCCTGTTGCTGTTGAGCGTGTTTCCGGGCCTGACGACCTGGGTGCCGCGGCTGTTGTTTGGCTAGATGTTTAATTTCAACAGGCTGTTCCCGGGACAGGCAAACCGGAAGGTACATCTTTAATGATCAGATGAATGGCCAGCAGCACCCGATGGGTTTTTCGGGAACAATATGTTGAAATGACACGCTCAAACGTCGATAGCACGATGAGGAGATACCGTTAAATGGACCATCAGGTGCAGTTCGAGACGGTCGGCGCGCCGTCCGATAAACGTCACATCGCCTATATACGGACACAGGGCAATGCGCCGGGGGTGTTCTGGCTGGGCGGCTATGTATCGGATATGCAGGGTACAAAAGTCCTTGCCCTGGATCGCTGGGCACGCCGGAGCGGACACGCCATGACCCGTTTTGATTATTCCGGCCATGGCGCATCGCACGGCGCGTTTGCGGATGGAACGATTTCGCGCTGGCTGGAGGAGGCGCACGCGATCTTTGATCGTCATACGCAAGGCGCGCAAATTGTCGTCGGCTCGTCCATGGGCGCCTGGATTGCGCTATTGCTGGCGCGCCGGCTTAAGGCGGCAGGCGCGCCGGAGCGGCTGCGGGCGATGGTGCTGATCGCGCCGGCGCCCGATTTTACCGAACGGCTTATGTGGAAAAGTTTCTCGGCAAAAGAGCGCGAGACGATCATGCAGGCGGGGCAGCTGGAAATACCGGCCGACAACGATTACGAGCCCTATATTGTCACGCGCGCCATCATTGAGGACGGGCGGCGCAATCTTGTTATGGACGGCCCCCTTGACGTGGGGTGTCCGGTGCACATCCTGCAAGGGCGCGAGGATACTGTTGTGCCGGTTGCCCATGCGCTGGCGCTGCTGGAATTCTTGAGCGCAGATGATGCAAGTATCACGCTGATTGATGGCGGCGATCACCGATTATCGCGCGATGCGGATATCGACCGGCTTATCGCCTGCGTGGCCGGCTTTGCCGGGACGGACGCGATCACGTGAGTTGATCGTGAAGAAAGGTGCTTCGCTCCGCTCAGCGCACTTTTCTTCATTTAAAACAATGAGAAAGCAAATCTCAAGAAGGCGCGGCGCTTCGTTTTCGCCTGGGCCTGGATGTAATCTTTCAACAGCTTGTTCCCGGGACGGGCAAATCTGACGTTGCCCCTCTTGCGGCCCTTGCCGCGGATGGCCAGCCGCAAGGCCATGCCGGGCCATTCATCTGATCATTAGAGGTGTTCGATTTATCCAGCGTTGTCAAGGGTTTAATACCAACGGCTCTTATGGTTGACTCATAAAGCCGTTGGCAAGGCCGACTGGCCGCCGCGCCTTATGGCGCGTAAGCCTTAGTGGCGTTTGAACGATAACGGTCATTCTTTATGACCGTTAGTATAAGAACCTCCAGGGGCGGCGCGAAGCGCCCCTGACAACGCTGGATAAATCGAAAAAAAGCGATGATCAGGTGAATGGCCCCCTGCACCCGATGGGTATATCAGGGACACCCTGTTGAAATGACACAATCAGGGGGCTTTGCGTGTGACTCCTGACCCGGTTTACAACCGTTGTCTTGTCAGCACGACACACACGTCAGCGCGTACAAAACGCCAATACCGCTGGTAATACCGGGAAAAAGCAGACCGAGGCGAAGCCGGGGGACTTTTTCCCATTCAACTAATCCCCCATCATTTGCCAGCAGGTATGATCGTATCGCTTTAGATCAGGGGGTACGAATGAGCGAAAATACCGCAAATCTGCAACTTCCGTTTATCCTTGCCGCTCAGGGGCAAAAACATGTTACCCACAATACGGCGCTGAATAAACTCGACGCGACGGTCCAACTCGCCGTGGAATCGCAAACCCGCAACCGCCCGCCGGCATCACCCGCGGAGGGCGAGCGTCACATCGTCAACTACACCTCCAACAGCCTAAACACTGAATGGCGGAATAAACTCGGTCAGATCGCCGCCTGGCAGGACGGCAAATGGATATTCTACCCGCCGCAGACCGGCTGGACCGCCTATGTCAGGGATGAAAAGAGCCATCTCGTTTTCGATGGCGAGTTCTGGGTTCCGCCACCGGTCCGGAGCGACTACTTCGATCTGCAAAGTACGTTCCACAAGAAAACCATCCGTTCGTTCCGCTCAAATAGCGGCCTGAATACAAACGCCGTGATTGCCGCAAACAGCCTGGTGCTCTCCCTGGCGATATACGTGGGAGATGAACTGAAAAACACCAATGACTTTAACCTTGGCACACAACAGGATGGCAGACTTTTCGGCAGCAGAATAAGGGCCGCGCGCCATACGCTGCATTATTCCACAGCATTGCCCCGATACTTTGCAAGGGAAACGCCTGTCCTGCTAACGCCCACCTCAGGTGTCATTCGTTCCGGCCGCGTGGAGACGGTAATCGTGCAGATGGTTCCGCGCAAACATCCTTTTTGGCGGTAGTTGGCATGGACAGGCAAAAGCCGATGGTTCCCCGTAAAGCGTTCTTTACCCATGTGCGCCGCGCCCCGTTTGACGGGCGCCTGAGCCAGGCCCAGGCAAGCGGTCTTGAGGCTATCCTTGCCGCCTGGCACACGTGCGGCGATGGCAGTCTGTTGCGCCTTGCCTATGTGCTTGCCACAGCCTGGCACGAAACGGGAGGGCGTATGGTGCCCGTGCGTGAAGGCTTTGCCCGATCGGATGCACAGGCGCGCCGGATAGTGCGTCACAGGCGCTACGGCAAACCGGCAGGCCCGTACAAACATGTCTACTACGGGCGTGGCCAGGTGCAATTGACCTGGCATGCCAACTACGTGGACTCCAGCGCCGACGCGGGCGTTGATCTGGAGAGGTATCCGGACAGGATGCTGGATCCGCTTGTTTCGGCGCGGGTGCTGGTGAGGGGTATGCTGGACGGGCGCTGGAACCGCTCCGGCAAGGGCCTGAAAGCCTATCTGAACAACCACCGGCGCGACTTTAAAAACGCCCGCCGCACCGTCAACCTTACCGATCGCTGGAAGAAAATCGCCGCCGCTGCACAGGCCTTCGAGGCCGCCCTGAACGCCGCGACGCAAGGCATTTCGCCCGTTCAAAAGGCCCCGGCAATGCCCCCAAAGCCGCACCCGCACCCGCAAACCCCCGACCCGCAAGCCATTGAAAAAGCGTTGCGCCAGGACGGCTCACGCACGATCCGCACAGGCGACACACAGGAAAAAGTCGGCCGTGTCACCTCCCTGGTAACGATTGTTTCCGCCCTGGGTGTGGCGTTCACGCAGGGCCTGGAGCGGCTCGTCACACATCCGGTGTTTTTGCTTGTGCTCGGGCTTGCGCTCGGCGCGGCGGCGGGTTTGTTTTATCAGAGCGTTCTGGCCCGGCGTATTCGCCGTTTTCGCGTGGAAGACGCGATACACGGTTTCGCGCCAAGCCGCCTTGAAGCCGTGGAAGCTGTGGAAGCCATCGGGCAAGGCGCCGACGAAACAGGCGCGGCGCGATAATGGGAACTGTAATGGCTGGGGCGGTAGGACTCGAACCTACAGTCTTCGGCACCAAAAGCCGCTGCCTTACCATTTGGCCACGCCCCAACGCGCATTCGCGATCCTGTTGCCCGCTCGGGAACGCCCGTGCGCACGTGCTGTTCTATAACGCGCATTGTGCGGCGGCGCAAGAGGGCTGGCGAGCGGGGCCGGTACTGCCTTGTATGCTGCGCTTGTGTTGCGCTTGTGTTGCGCTTGTCCTGCACTTATCCTGCACTTGTCCTGCACTGGCGGGCGAAGCCTATTTTTCGGGAAACGCCTGTTTTTTCGGATTCTTGTCGTCATCGAAGGGAATCAGCAGGGCACGCCCCAACCGGTCCGGGCGCCCGTCGCGATAGCGCCCCAGCCCGATCTTCATACCCAGGTGACCAAGACGCGGTTGATCGATGTAGGTGCGGCACAGCCGGTCCCACACGGACAGGTTAAAGCCGTAGTTCGAATCGGTCTCGCGGTGTTCCACCGAATGGTGTACCCGATGCATATCCGGCGTAACGATCAGCAGACGCAGCAGTCGATCCAGCCAGCCCGGCAAACGTATATTGGCGTGATTGAACATCGCACTGCCATTGAGCGCAATTTCAAAAACGAATACGGCGGTCGCCGGAGCGCCCAGCAGGACGATCAGCACCATTTTGTAGACCATCGACAACAGGATTTCCAGGGGATGAAACCGCAGCGCTGTTGTCACGTCAATATCACGATCGCTATGATGCACCCGATGCATGCGCCACAAAAGCGGGATCTTGTGAGAGGCGACATGCTGCACATAAATGGCGAAGTCGAGAACGAAAAATGCGATCGCACCTTCGAGCCACAGGGGCCAGTCGAGGAGATGAAACAGACCCAGGCCATGGGCTTGCGCCATACTCGCCGTGCCAACCGCGGCGATGGGAATGAGCAACCGCACCGCCGCCGCATCGATAAGCACCAGCGAGAGATTGGTGAACCAGCGGGTGGGTTTTTCGTCACTGGATTTGCGCCGCGGCCGGGAAAGCTCCAGTGCCGCCATGGCCAGGAAAATTGCAACAAAACAACTGATACGTATCAGGGTCATGGGTGGGCCCGTTCTGGAGTGTTCTGCATCCGGGCAGATTCGATTTTCGTCTCCCGATTGGCGAGACTGTTCTCGGGTTCAGGCCTTTTCCATACGCGATGCGTGCATCAGGCGTTATCGGCCATTCATCCGGCGGTTTTGTAAGAACCACCAGGGCGTGAAGCAGAAACGGGATATTGACGCGCTGACGCCATGGCCCTACGGTGCGCCGGTCTGCAACGCCCTGCTCTCGTACCGGATGACACAATGATCGATAATTTTGACATAAATGCGCTGCCTGCTTCTCTCATCGATGCGGCGCAAACGGTGCGCGCCTGGCCCTTTGAGGAAGCGCGCAGGATTGTCAGGCGCATGAAGACAAAAAATGCCGGCGATGGGCATGAACCCGTTGTGTTTCAGACCGGTTACGGCCCCTCGGGACTTCCCCATATGGGCACGTTCGGCGAGGTGGTGCGCACGAGTATGGTGCGCACGGCTTTTCGGTTGTTAACAGCCGACAAGGTTCCCACCCGGCTGATCTGTTTTTCCGACGATATGGACGGGTTTCGCAAGGTCCCCGACAACGTCCCCAATCGCGAAATGCTGCACGCCCATCTCGACAAGCCCCTCTCGCAGGTGCCCGATCCGTTTGGCGACAGTGAGAGTTTTGCCCATCACAACAACGCACGATTGCGGGCGTTTCTGGACCGGTTCGGCTTCGACTACACCTTTGTCTCGGCGACCGATGCCTATCGGTCGGGCACCTTCGATGCAACGCTGCTACGTATGCTGGAGGTCTATGACGATGTTATGGCGATCATGCTGCCCACATTGGGAGAGGCACGGCGCCAGACCTACGCGCCATTCCTGCCCATATCGGAAAGCGGGCGGGTATTGCAGGTTCCCATGCTGGAGCGCTACCCGGAGCGGGGCACTGTTGTCTATGCCGATCCCGATACCGCGAAAAAGGTCGAGATCCCTGTTACCGGCGGGCGGGTGAAGTGCCAATGGAAAGCCGATTGGGCGCTGCGCTGGAAGGCGCTCGGGATCAGCTACGAGATGTCGGGAAAGGACCTGATCGATTCGGTCACCCAGTCGTCGCGTATCTGCAAGGCGCTCGGAGGCGTGCCGCCGGAAGGGTTTAACTTTGAGCTGTTTCTCGATCAGGACGGCAGGAAAATTTCCAAATCGAAAGGCAACGCCGGCCTGAGCGTCGATGACTGGCTCGCCTATGCCGGTCCTGAAAGTTTGTCCCTGTTCATGTATACAAAGCCACGGACGGCCAAGCGGCTTTATTTCGACATCATCCCGCGGCAGGTGGACGATTATTACACCTTTCTTGGCAAATATCCCGCGCAGGCCGATGAGGAACGCCTCAACAATCCGGTCTGGCATATTCACACGGGGAACCCGCCGGCGGGCGATATGCCGGTATCGTTTTCCCTGTTGCTCAATCTGGCCTCGGCCGCAAACGCCGAAAACAAGGACAGCCTGTGGAATTATCTGATACGCTATGCGCCCGAAACATCGCCGGCCACGCATCCGCATCTCGACCGCCTGGCGGGCTATGCGGTGCGCTATTTTCATGATTTCGTCAAACCGGCCAAGCGCTACCGCGCCGCCGATGCGCGCGAAGCCGCAGCGCTGCGCGATTTGTGCGATGCACTGGCCGCCCTCGACGACACCGCCGCCGCCGAAGACATCCAGAGCGCGGTCTACGGCATTGGCAAGGCGCATGCCTTTGAGCCTCTACGCCTTTGGTTCAGCGCTCTTTACGAGACACTTCTCGGGCAAACATCGGGGCCGCGTTTCGGCTCTTTTGTGGCCCTTTACGGTATAAGGGAGACGACCGCGCTCATCGAGCGCGCCTTGTCGGGAGACCTCGTTGCGGACACTCCGTGAAACGGTAAGAACAATACGTTCCCCCTGTTTTGCGCGTGTTATCGTGCGTGTTATCGCATGTGTTATCGCGCGTGGCAGTGTTTGCGCGTGGGTGTTCTGCATTGCGGTGTTGACATCAATGGTTGCGGCGCTCTGGCAGGCCGATGACGGGCGTGCCCGGGAGGCGACGGAAATTCCCAACTTCCGGGATCCCAGTCAGCGGATGGAGGCGCCGCGTCCGGGGAGCCTTCGCACCATTCGCTTTATCACGTCGGCGGACTACCCGCCGTTCAATTTCCTTGATCGGAACGACGATTTGAGCGGCTTCAACGTCGATCTGGCGCGCGCCATATGCGCCGCATTGAATCTGCCGTGTACGATCCAGTCTTATCCGTTCAGGGACCTGGCCGCTGTGTTGAACGACAACCGGGGGGATGTCATTCTTGCCGGCATCGCCATTACGCAAACGAGTCGCGAGAAGTTCGATTTTTCGCGTTCGTATATGCGATTTCCGGCGCGTTTTGTCATGCGCGTCGACGGCGCCGACAAAGGCACCCTGCCCGAGGACCTGAAGGGGGCGAGGATCGGTGTGATTGCCCGCTCCGCCCACGAGGCGTATCTTGGAACCTACTTTCACGATGCCAGGATCATGCCGTTCAGGGACGCGGAGGCGGCGCGCGCGGCGTTGCGCGGCGGCGCCATAGATTTCCTGTTCGGCGACGGGATGCGGCTTGGCTTCTGGCTTTATGCGCAGACGTCGCAAGGATGCTGCCGATTTGTCGGCGGTCCCTATATGGATGCGGCGTATTTCGGCGAGGGCATGGCGGCGGCGGTGCGCAAGGGCGACAGGAACACCCTGCAGGCGATCGACTACGCCTTGCAGCATCTGTACAAAAGGGGCGTGATCAGCGACTTGTATTTGCGTTATTTTCCCATCGGGTTTTTTTAGTTGAATGTGAGAAGTCCCCCGGCTTCGCCCTGGTCTGATTTTCCCAATAATACCAGCGGTATTGGCGTTATCGTACTGACAAGACAACGGTTTTAAACCGGGCCGGGAGTCAAACGCAAAGCCCCCTGGTTGTGATCTTTCAGCAGGTTGTTCCCGGTACAGGAAACCGGACGTGACACCTCTTATACTAACGGTCATAAAGAATGACCGTTATCGTTCAAACGCCACTAAGGCTTACGCGCCATAAGGCGCGGCGGCCAGTCGGCCTTGCCAACGGCTTTATGAGTCAACCATAAGAGCCGTTGGTATTAACACTCTTGCCGCCAGAAAGGCCATACCGGGCCATCCACCTGCACCCGATGGGGATTTCGGGAACAACCTGCTGACACGCTCCAAGACCTGACACGCTCTCGTTCGGCGCGCTATTCGCTTTCATTAAAGGCAATCAGGGTGCGCACGGGAACGTCCAGCGCCGTGATTTTCTGCGCGCCATCCAGTTCGGGCAAATCGATAATGAAACAGGCGGCCAGAACATCCGCGCCGATTTCCTGCAACAGCTTGACCGCCGCTTCCGCTGTGCCGCCGGTGGCGAGCAAATCGTCGACGAGCAGCACTTTTTCTCCGGCGACGATGGCATCGCGGTGAACTTCCATCTCGTCCAGCCCGTATTCCAGGGAATAGGCGATACGCACGGTCTCGTGGGGCAGTTTGCCCTTTTTACGCACGGGCACAAAGCCCGACGACAACTGATGCGCGACTGCGCCGCCAAGGATAAAGCCGCGCGCCTCGATGCCCACGACCTTGTCGATTTTCTCTCCGGCCCATGGTTGCACGAGGGCATCGACCGCCTTGCGAAACGCGCGCGCATCGCCCAGCAGGGTGGTGATATCACGAAAGGTGATGCCTTTTTTCGGGTAATCGCGGATCGACCGGATGGTCGCCTTAAGCTCCTGCACAGCGCTCTCCCAGGTTGTCGTTGTTCCGGTACCGGCCGGCGGCCGACGCCGCCTGTGTTGCGGTATTATGGCAAAACCCGCCCCGCCACCGCATCGAGTTTACCGACCAGCGTCTCATCGCGAGCATCGGGCGGTGTGATGATGGCCATTTCGAGCGCCCGGTCGGAACCGATGGGACATGGCTCGTGTTCGCGGGGAAAGTCGCCTGCCAGGGCTCTTACGAGATTCTGCGCCTTTTCCCTGTTGTCGTTCAGGACGGCCAGTATGGCGGCGATATCCACTTCACCGTGATCGGGATGCCAGGAATCGTAATCGGTCACCATGGCCACGGCGGCGTAGCAGATTTCGGCCTCGCGCGCCAGACGCGCCTCGGGCATATTGGTCATGCCGATGACATCGCATTCCCATTGGCGAAAGAGTTTCGATTCGGCCAGGGAGGAGAATTGCGGTCCCTCCATGGCCAGATAGGTTCCGCCCCGGTTGACGGAAATGCCGGCGCTGTGTGCGGCCGTCTCGAGGCGGTCCACAAGGCGCGGGCTGACCGGGTGGGCGAGGGAGACATGGGCGACGCAGCCGGTGCCGAAAAAGCTGGCCGGCCGCTGGCGTGTGCGATCGATAAACTGATCGATCAGCACGAACGTCCCGGGGCTGTGTTCGTGTTTTAGCGAGCCGACGGCGGAAATGGAGACAAGATCGGTTACACCGGCGCGTTTCAGGGCGTCGATATTGGCGCGATAGTTGATTTCTCCCGGGGGGATGCGATGGCCGCGCCCGTGGCGGGGTAGAAACACAACCGGCAGGTCCTGGTATCGGGCGAACAGCAGTTGGTCTGACGGCTTGCCCCAGGGCGTCTCAACGGTTTGCCAGCGCGGGTTGTTCAGGCCGGGCATTTCGTAGAGGCCGGAGCCGCCCATGATGCCGAGTACTGCGTTGGTCATGGCGCCGTCACTGGAGGTGGCATGGTGGCTTTCATATGGCGGTTCTCGTGTCGCGGGTTGGTGAGGGGGCAGGCGGGGCTCAAATGTCAAACTCGTTCCACTAAATTCGTTCCACTAATTGTGATCTTTCAGCAGGTTGTCCCGGTAAACTCATCGGGTGCTGCTGTCCATTCATCTGATCATTAGAGATGTTCGATTTATCCAGCGTTGTCAAGGGCGCTTCGCGCCGCCCCTGGCAGTTCTTAAACCCTTGACAACGCTGGAGAAATCGAAAAAAAGCGATGATCAGATGAATGGCCCGGTATGGCCTTGCTGGCGGCAAGGGCGCAAGAGATGTACCTTCAGACCTGCCTGTCTCAGGAACAACCTGTTGAAATTACACAACTATAGCAAAATGCGTTTAACTGGAATCATGGGTATTCAGTATTTTCCTCGCATTTTGCCATGGATTTCAGGGCGATCAGCATTATGCGTTTCGCTTTGCCCCTGGCAAAACGGGTAAAGCTAAACGCACGCTCTAATTGTGATCTTTCAGCAGGTTGTCCCGGTAAACCCATCGGGTGCTGCTGTCCATTCATCTGATCATTAGAAGTGTTCGATTTCTCCAGCGTTGTCAAGGGCGCTTCGCGCCGCCCCTGGCGGTTCTTAAACCCTTGACAACGCTGGAGAAATCGAAAAAAAGCGATGATCAGATGAATGGCCCGGTATGGCCTTGCTGGCGGCAAGGGCGCAAGAGATGTACCTTCAGACCTGCCTGTCTCAGGAACAACCTGTTGAAATTACACAACTATAGCAAAATGCGTTTAACTGGAATCATGGGTATTCAGTATTTTCCTCGCATTTTGCCATGGATTTCAGGGCGGTCAGCATTATGCGTTTCGCTTTGCCCCTGGCAAAACGGGTAAAGCTAAACGCACGCTCTAGTGCGCCGCCCCGTGCCATATTTTGCGCTTGACAAGAAACAGCAACACGGCAAACAGGGACAGGAAGATCATGACAATAAAGCCGGTTCTCTTGCGATATTCCATCGCCGGCTCGGCCGCCCACATCAAAAACGCCGCAACATCGCGGGAATACTGATCGGCATTTTCCTGGGTATGAACATCGCGCAATTGCGCCGGATAGCTCACCTGGCCATCGCCGGTCAGAGGCGGCGCCATGGCGATCTTGTAGCCGCTGAAGGCCCTGTTGAAATACAGGCCCTCCTCGACCTCAAAACCGGCCGGCGTATCCAGATAACCGGTGAGCAGGGCGTGGGTGTAATCGGCGCCGGCCTCCTGATAGCCGGTAAACAGATCCAGCACCCAGACAGGAAAGGCGCGATGAATGGAGCGGGCATTGGCGATAACGGAAAGGTCCGGCGGCAGGGCACCGTTGTTGGCCTCACGCGCCTCGCGCTCATTGGCAAACGGGCTGACGAACCGGTCCGACGGGCGCGCCGGCCGCTCGCCCCCGGCCGCTTCCTCATCGGCGACGAGCACATCGGCGATGAGCGCCTTGACTTCGTCCTCGCTGTATTGCGGCCCCCCCGGCTCCATCAGGTTGCGGTAGCTCAACAGGCGCAGCCCGTGGCAGGCGGCGCATACTTCCGTGTAGACGATATGGCCGCGGCGCAATTGCTTGCGATCGTAATGGCCGAAAAAGCCGGAAAACGACCACGTCTGGGCGTCGATTTCCGGCGCCTCGCCTGCCGCGCCCGCCGGGGCCACAAGACCGGCAACGCCGATTATGGCGACGGCCACGGCGATCATGGCTGGTTTGGCGATATGCCGCACGATACGGGCAAGGTGTTCAGGTTTTTTTTTCAACACAGATGATCCCCTATTCAGCTGGCGCCGTCGCCGCTGTTTGCGCGAGCGCCTCGCGGTCCTCAAGAACAGCGCGCGAAATGCTTCCCGGAACCGGCAGGGTTTTCTCAAAGCGGCCCAGAAGCGGCAAAATGATGAGAAAGTGAACAAAGTAGTAGATCGTCAGCAAAAGCCCCAGATCGGTCACCGTGAACTTGAAACTGTAATTTTTCAAAACCCAGTCGGTTGTCCTGAAATCATCGGAGAAGTGAAACGCGATTTCCGTATCGGCGACGTCGCCCTGTTCCCTGTATGCGGTCCTGATTTTTTCGTCGGCGGCCTCGGCTTCCGCCTGGCTGGCGAAATGCTGCACGCTCGACTGCTCCAGAATCACGCGGCTCGGGCTCTGGGAGCCGATCCAGCCGAGAACCACCACAACGACGACGAAAATCCAGAAGAAAATCCGGTAAACCGGCCGGAAACGCGCCGAGCGCACCGGCGATGTATCGAGCCAGGGCACAAGCGCCAGCATGGCAATCGCACCGAACATGGCGATCACACCGGCCAGCTTGGCGGGGACAAACAACACATCGGGGACGGCGCGCAAAATGGCGTAAAAGGGCAGGAAATACCACTCCGGCACAATATGCGCCGGCGTGACCAGCGGATTGGCTTCAATGAAGTTGTCCGGATGCCCCAGGCTGTTCGGGCTGTAGAAGACAAACCACGAGAACAGGATAAAAAACAGAACCGCGGCGAACAGGTCCTTCATCGTGTAGTAGGGATGAAACGGCAACGTATCCTTGTCCGATTTGACGTCAATGCCAAGGGGATTATTGTTGCCGCTCACATGTAGCGCCCAGATATGCAGCACCACCAGGGCGGCGATCACAAACGGCAACAGATAGTGCAGGGAATAGAACCGGTTCAGGGTCGGGTTTTCAACGGCAAACCCGCCCCATAGCCATGTCACGATCGAATCGCCGACAAGCGGAATGGCGCTGAACAGATTGGTGATCACCGTCGCTCCCCAGAAACTCATCTGCCCCCAGGGCAGCACGTATCCCATAAAGGCGGTCGCCATCATGGCGAGAAAGATCGCCACACCGATGAGCCATAACAATTCGCGCGGCTTCCTGTACGAGCCATAGTACAGGCCGCGCGCCATATGAACATAGACCGCGATAAAGAACATCGAGGCGCCCACGGCGTGCAGGTTGCGCAGCAGCCAGCCCCAGTTGACGTTGCGGCGCACGTGTTCGACCGAATCGAAGGCCAGATCGGCATGGGGGGTGTAATGCATACTCAAAACGATGCCGGTGAGGATCTGGGCCATCAGGCAAAAGCTCAGAATACCGCCGAACGTCCACCAGTAGTTCAGGTTTCGCGGCGTGGGAAACGTGTTCAACTGCGCATCGATCATGCCGAAGATGGGCAGGCGCTCCTCGATCCATGCGGTAAATCTGTTGCCGGGCTGATAATTCGATGATCCGCTCATTGCTGTGCCTTTAGCTCAAACGCGCGTTGTATTTTTCCGGGTTTGCATGTTGTTTTCTGTGCTTGCATATTGCATCCGCGCCACATGATCCGTCTAGCCGACCCTGATCACGCTCTCGGAGACGAATTCATAGGGCGGGATTTCCAGGTTCAGGGGAGCCGGCCCCTTGCGGATGCGCCCGGACGTATCGTAGTGGGAGCCGTGGCACGGACAGAACCAGCCATTGTACTCGCCGCTATCGCCCAGGGGAACGCACCCCAGATGGGTACACACGCCGATCATGACCAGCCATTGATCGTGTCCCTTCTTTACCCGCTCGGCGTCGGTTTGCGGATCGATGAGATCGCCTAAGGGCGTATCCCGCGCCTCTTCGATCTCGCGCGCGGTGCGGTGGCGGATAAAGACCGGCTTGCCGCGCCACTTTACCGTGATCGATTGTCCCGCAGGGATTTGTCCGATGTCGAATTCCAGCGACGAAAGCGCCAGAACGGAAGCGTCCGGGTTCATCTGATCGACAAGCGGCCAGGCAAAGCCGGCGGCGGCCACCGCGCCGGCCGCGCCCGTGGCGATATAGAGAAAATCGCGTTTGGTGACGCCGTCTTCGTCATCGAGAGTGGAGTGTAACTGATCGCTCATTAACCTTGCGCCTTATGACCTGATGGATTTACGAAACCGCCTTCTTTTGCACGGATTATGCGCCAATGTCCAGACTCTCTCAAGAGATCCGGGCGTGGGCGCGACAATTGGTCTGTTCAGCCGGTCGTGTCCGGGACGGACAAGCCTGCATGGGCCCGCTTGCCGCGATGGTCACAAGTACCCCGACTTCAGACCGGCCGCCTTGAAAACACCCTGTTGAAATGACAACGCTGGTATACAACGGACTTGCGTTTGACTCCCGGCGCAGATTAAAACCGTTGTCTTGTCAGCACGACACACAAGTCAGCGCGTACAAAACGCCAATACCGCTGGTATACAAGGGCTTTGCGTTTGACTCCCGGCGCAGATTAAAACCGTTGTCTTGTCAGCACGACACACAAGTCAGCGCGTACAAAATGCCAATACCGCTGGTATACTCATGCGAATCGCACTTTATCAACCGGATATTGCGCAGAATACCGGAACAATCCTGCGTTTGGGCGCGTGCCTGGGAGTGGCGGTCGATATTATCGAACCGGCCGGCTTTGCCGCAACCGACAGCGCCTTTCGCCGCGCCGGAATGGATTATCTCGATCACGTGCAATACCGGCGCCACGGCTCGTTCGCAGCCTTTCTGGCCTGGCACAACGCCCGCCGGGGGCGGCTGATACTGGCCACAACAAGGGCCTGCCTGTCGTATCTCGATGCGACCTACGACGCCGCCGATACGATTCTTTTCGGCCGCGAAAGCGCCGGAGCGCCACAGTCGGTGCACGATGCCGCCGATTTGCGCATCGCCATTCCCATGCAAAAGCACCTGCGCGCGCTCAATGTGGCCATGGCGACGGCGATGATCGCCGGCGAGGCCCTGCGGCAGACCCGCGGCTTTCCGATGTGAGTCGTAATATCGGCGCCCTGAATGTGTTATTTCAGCAGGGTGTTCTCAGGGTGGCAGATCTGCAGTCAGTGTACTTGCGGCCATGGCCGCCGGAAAGGCCCCCTGTACCCGATGGGGTTTTTGAGAACAGCCTGTTGAAGGACCACAGCTAGAGCGTGTCAGGTCTTAATAGAATCAATTCTGTTTCTCGATTGGCGAGGCGGACCACGCCCAAGGCGATCGAAGAGCGATGTTTATCCATCTCTCGAGAGCGGCTTGGGCGTGGGCGTCCGCCAATCGGAAACCCGAAGGGACGGGCTATTTTGCACCAATGCCGGCGCAAAGTCTCTTGAAAATAGTCCACTATGTCCTGCGAAACTTTGCTTGGCCTTGTCACAAAATCGCTCCGTCAGAATGGTTCTATTAAGACCTGACACGCTCTAAGAAACCGGTTCCGCGCCCGGGGTGCGAACGTCTTCAAAAGCGCTGATCACATCGTCGACCACGCGCTCCACCGCGGACAGATCATCCCCCTCGCCCATAATACGAATAACCGGCTCGGTTCCCGAGGCGCGCACAATCAACCGCCCGTGATCGCCCAGACGGCTTTCGGCGGCGCTGATGGCCTTTTTCACGCCCGCATGACCCAGCGGCCGATCGCCGCTGTAACGGATATTTTTCAGCACCTGCGGCACCGGCGCAAAACGGCGGCAGACCTCGCTCACCGGTCTTTCCTCGCGGCGCACCACCGCAAGCACCTGTAGCGCCGCAACAAGCCCATCGCCGGTCGTCGTATAATCGGAAAGAATAATATGCCCGGATTGCTCCCCGCCCACATTATAGCCGTGCGCCCGCATATGCTCGGCCACATACCGGTCGCCGACCTTTGTGCGCGCCAGATTCAACCCGATTGTGTTCAAATAGCGCTCAAGCCCCAGATTGGACATCACCGTCGCCACAATCCCGTCCCCCGACAGGCGATCCGCTTCCTGCCACGATCGGGCGATCACCGCCATCAGCTGATCCCCATCGACAATAACGCCGTTCTCATCGACAATCAAAACCCGGTCCGCATCGCCATCGAGGGCGATGCCCATGTCGGCGCGCACCTCATGCACCTTGTCGCACAGGCCCTGCGGCGCGGTGGAACCGCAGGCCTGGTTGATGTTCGTGCCATCCGGCGATACGCCGATGGAAACCACTTCGGCGCCCAGTTCCCAGAGCGCCGCCGGCGCCACTTTATAGGCAGCGCCGTTGGAACAATCCACAACGATGCGCATACGGTTCAGATCCAGATGCCGCGGCAGGGTGCGTTTGGCAAATTCGATATAGCGCGCCAGATTGTCGTCGTCGCGTTTGGCGCGGCCGATATCGCCGCCGTGCGCCAGGCGGGTAGACAGATCGCTGTCCATCAGGGCCTCGATTTCGGCCTCAACCGCATCGGAGAGTTTAAAGCCGCTGGGACCGAACAGCTTGATACCATTGTCGTGGAAAAGATTGTGGGAGGCGGAGATCATCACCCCCAGATCGGCGCGCAACGAGCGGGTCAGCATGGCAACGGCCGGGGTCGGCATGGGGCCAAGCTGAACAACGTCCATGCCGACCGAGGTAAATCCGCACACCAGCGCCGATTCGATCATATACCCGGACAGGCGCGTGTCCTTGCCGATCACGACGCGATGGCGGTGGCCGCCGCGTTTGAACACCAGACCGGCCGCCATGCCCACTTTCAGGGCGATCGCCGGTGTGATCGGTTCCCTGTTGGCATAGCCGCGAATACCGTCGGTACCGAAGTAGCGTCGCATAGGCCCTCAATTCACCTTAGAGCGTGTCAGGTCTTGATAGAAACAGAATTGCTTCTATTAAGACCTGACACGCTCTAGTGCGCCCCCGCACGTCATCCCTGGCCGCCATACCCGGCAGACGCGATGCCCGGCGCATCGCCCCGGGCTTCCTTGCGCGGGTGCGGGGATGCAAATGCCGGGTATGACACAACTACGCCGAGGGTTGCGGCTTCATGGAGCCGGTGGCCGTCTCGCCGGTGCCGGCGGCCGCGCCCGCACCGGTTGCGGGAACCGCCGAGCCGGCGCTCGGCGGGCCGTCGACTTCCTCGCGGCGGGGCGGTGTACCATCGAGCAGGGCGCGGATTTCATCGCCGCTCAGGGTTTCGTATTCCAGCAGCCCGTTGGCGATCTGGTGCAACTGATCGATATGATCGTTGAGGATGCGCCCGGCGGTTTTATAGCCCTGATCGACAAATCGCTTGATCTCGCTGTCGACCAGTTGCTGGGTATCGTCAGACACGTTCTGCGTACGGGCAACCGAATGGCCAAGAAAAACCTCCTCCTCGTTTTCCCCATAGGCAAGAGGCCCCAGGGCATCGCTCATGCCGAACTGGGTGGCCATGGCGCGCGCCAGTCTTGTTGCCATCTGAATGTCGGCGGAGGCGCCGGACGTGACCTTGTCATCGCCGAAAATCAATTCTTCCGCGACGCGGCCGCCCATTGCGACGGCCAGATCCGCGTAGCATTTCGCCCGCGTTAACGAAATCTGATCGCGCTCGGGCAGACGCATCACCATGCCGAGGGCGCGGCCGCGGGGAATGATCGTCGCCTTGTGGATGGGATCGGATGCCGGCATATGCATTGCCACCAGGGCGTGTCCGGCCTCGTGATAGGCGGTGAGTTTCTTTTCCTCCTCCGACATCACCAGGGTACGCCGTTCGGCGCCCATCATGACCTTGTCCTTGGCGTCCTCGAATTCCTGCATGGTGACAAAGCGCTTGGAGCGGCGGGCGGCGAGCAGGGCCGCCTCGTTGACCAGGTTCATCAAATCCGCGCCGGAAAACCCGGGCGTTCCGCGCGCCACCGTTTTCAGGTCCACATCCGGCGCCAGGGGTGTGTTGCGAATGTGTACCTTGAGAATTTTCTCCCGCCCGATAATATCGGGGTTGGGAACGACGACCTGCCTGTCGAAGCGCCCCGGCCGCAACAGCGCCGGATCGAGCACATCGGGACGGTTCGTGGCGGCGATCAGGATAATTCCCTCGTTGGCCTCAAAGCCATCCATTTCGACCAGAAGCTGGTTGAGGGTCTGTTCGCGTTCATCGTTACCGCCGCCGAGTCCGGCGCCGCGGTGGCGGCCGACGGCATCGATTTCGTCGATGAAAATAATGCACGGGGCGTTCTTTTTCGCCTGCTCGAACATGTCGCGCACCCGCGAGGCGCCAACGCCGACGAACATCTCGACGAAATCGGAGCCGGAAATGGTAAAGAAGGGTACATTCGCCTCGCCGGCGACGGCGCGTGCCAGCAGGGTTTTACCGGTTCCCGGCGGTCCCACAAGCAGCACGCCGCGCGGAATGCGCCCCCCCAGGCGCTGAAACTTCTGCGGCTCGCGCAGAAATTCGACGATTTCCTCCAAATCCTCCTTGGCCTCATCGACACCGGCGACGTCTTCAAAGGTAACGCGCCCCTGGGTTTCGGTGAGCAGTTTGGCGCGCGACTTGCCAAAGCCCATGGCGCGGCCGCTGGAGCCCTGCATCTGGCGCATGATATAAAGCCACACGCCGATAATCACGACAAACGGCAAGGCATTGAGAATAAAGCCGCTCAACGACATTTCGTTGGACACCGGCTTGGCGACGATATCGACGTTTTTTTCCCGCAGCAGCGGCACGAATTCCGCCGCTTTCGGCGCCACCGTCGTGAATGTGCCGCGGGTTTCGTCATTGAAGTGGCCGCTGATGTGCTCGCCGGTGATCACCACGTCCTTGACGCGGCCGTCATCGACCGCATCGAGAAATTGCGAATAGGTGATTTCGGTCGAATTGAACTGCTGGTTGGCGCTCTGGATCATATTGACCAGAATAATCAGCGACAGAATAATGGCGGCCCAGATAGCCAGATTGCGAAAATTAGGGTTCATGATAAGCCAATCAAGTGTTGTCGGTTGCCGGTATGCGAGCGTCTGGCGTAAGCCCTGTTGGTGTTGCAAAGCCGCGTCTGTAACGGAATGTCATACGATAAAGAGATTAAGGAATGACAAGCTGCGCATCCCCGGCTGCGCATCCCTGGAAAAGCTGCCATCCAACTGTGATCTTTCCGTGGCCTGCTCCTGGTGGCGCGCATTTGACATTGGCTTACATTGGCTTACATTGGCTGACATTTGCGTCCCTTGCCACCGGGCGCTTTCGTTGAACGGGAAAAAGTCTCCCGGCTTCGCCTCGGTCCAATTTTCCCGATAAACAAGGGCAAATCGGTCCCTGGGGCAACCCGGCGGACTGATTTGGCATCCATGCTGACCGATCATGGCCGTTGGTCATGATCGGAAATCGCAAGGTTATACCAGTAGTATTATCCCCTACATAGGGACTTTCGCGGCGATCGCCAAGGTTTTTTCCCTCAAAACGGCTGTTAAACGGCAATCTTGGTGAATCCGGACGGGAAACGTCACGCGCACGTCGGATCGGCGATGATCTGAACGCCCTTCAACCGCGCCCCGATCGCACCTGTGCACACATTCTGGGGAAAGATGGCCACCGGTTCATCCCCATCCCACGCCGCGGCCAGGGTTTCGCGCGCCGCGCGCGGAATACCGGCGGGCAGCCGGGCGGCGATTTCGGCGGGCGCCGGCGCCCCCAGAGCGGCAATGATGACCGGGCGGGGAAGATCGGCCGCGGCGGTAATACGAAATCGCCGATCCCATATCGCCTGCGTTCCCGGCGCCAGCACGACGCGCTCCAGGCCCTTGCGGCCCGCCTCACGCGTCAGTGTAAGATGATCGCCACGCAACGCAATGCGGCAACCCGACAGGGTGCGCACCAGGGATGAGCGCGCCTTGCGGGCATCGCCCAGCGCCGCCGCCAGCGCCTCAATGCGCGAAAGTTGCGCCATCGGCGCCTTGCCGCCGATGGCGTGCAACAGCGCTTGCAGGCAACGGATCAGGATCTCGGGGCTGGTATCGAGGAACGCCGCCGCCGGTTCCCGCACAAAGCCGCCCAGCCGCACCGGCGCGGTGCGTTGCCGGTGGCGGACGGCGATCTCGTCCAGCGCCTGCCCGGCGCGCGCCAGACGGGTCGCGCTTTTGGCAAACGCCTCGCAGGCGCCCATTTCGCCCAGCGCCGCCTTGTCGAGTTCCGCAAACACCCGGCGGGCGCGCACCCGCTCATAGGTTCTGTCATCGTTGGAGGGGTCCGTGACCCAGTCGATGCGATCCCGTGCCAGGGTTGCCATCAGCCGTTCCTTGCTGATGGACAAAAACGGCCGCCGCACCGTGATCGGACCGTGGGCGCGCCTGGCCTCCATGGCCGCCAGGCCTCCGGCGCTGCTGCCACGCATCAATCGCATTAACATTGTTTCCGCCTGATCCTCGCGATGATGCGCGCTCAGCAGATCGGACAGGCCATGGGCCACCATATGGGCCGTCATAAGCCGGTAGCGCGCCGCGCGCGCCGCCGCCTGGACACCCGATTTCACCCGGCGGCCCTCCCACGGCAATACATGCGCCGGCAGGCCGCGCGCGTGCGCCGCCTCAACGACGAACGCGCACTCCAGTTGCGCCTGACGGCGCAAACCGTGGTCCACCGTGAGCACGTGAACGGGGGCGTCGAGACCGTTATGCAGTTGCCAGAGATGGAACAGATGCAGCAAGGCCATACTGTCGCCGCCGCCGGAGACCGCCAGGGCGATGCCGCGGCTGCGCTCAAGACCGGCAAACAGGCCGGCAAGTTCGCGGGTTTCGATGGCGCCAGTGCCGTTCATGTGCCGCTCATGTGCCACTCATAGACGCTCGTGGGGAGAAATCCGTTCCGCCCGGGGCGCTTCAGGTGTGCAATTTCAACAGGTTGTCCCTGATAAGCCCATCGGGTACAGGTGAATGGCCCGGTATGGCCTTGCGGCTGGCCATCTGCGGCAAGGGCCGCAAGAGAGATAACGCCAGATTTTCCCGTCCCGGAAACAACCTGCCGAAATTACACATCCAGGGCGCTGTCCGGCCTTGCAACCGGCTTGGGGCGGCTTCGGGCGACGTTACAGACAGCGCGCATTGGCGCGTTGCACGCGCATATGATCCTTCATGACCGGTGAGACATTCGGAAAGTGCGCGTTCAATGCAGCAAACGTATCGCAGGCCTGGTCGCGTTTGCCCGTATTGGCCAGCGCCATGCCGTATTTAAGCAAAAGATCGGGTGCCTTGTCGGAGCGCTGGTGCAGATCGTACCCCCGGGCGAATACGTCCGCGGCGCGGTCGTAGTCGCCGTTCGCATAATAGGTCTCGCCCAGCCAGTAATAGGCGTTGCTGGCGAGACGATGGTCGGGATAGCGGGCGAGAAAATCACGCAGGCTCCGGCGGGCTTCGTCCAGGCGCCCCTGCGTCACCAGGTCATAGGCGCGATTATAGGCCTGGCGCGGCGGGATATTCTGCGAGCCTGGCTGTGCGTTTCCCAGCCGCGCCGCGCCTTCGCCGTTGCGCTGGATCAATTCGGCCATATCGAACGGCTCCAGTACGGGCACATTGTCGCCTGCCATGGCGGAACCACTGGCGTTGTCGGCGCTATCGACGCTATCGGCGCTATTGCCGCCGTTCGGGGGCGGCGGGGGGGCCGCGGCGTGTTCTTCATCGCCATTGCGCTGCGGCGCCTGGGACTTTTTCTTGCGCCCGCCCCGGTTTTCCTCGAGTTCCAAAAAGCGCATTTCGTTGTCTTCCAGCATACGCCTGTTTTGCGCCCTGAGCGCCTCGAGCTGGTAGGTCAACTCCTCCATTTGGCCGGTGAGGATGCGCATTTGCGCCTCCATGCGATCCATCCGCACCGTCAGTCCGGCCACCGACTGCGCCACCCGCAGACGCATCGCTGACGGTCGGCGCGGGGTATCGGCAACGGGGGTGCCAAACGTATCGCCGGTTATGCTGCCGATGGCCGCGATCATGCCCGAGATGCGGTGCTCAAGGCGGTTTATACGGTGCGCAAGCCGGTGGTGCGCAAGCCGGCCTGTCGACGGATCGGCCGCCGCCGCCGCTCTGGCAGTGCGGGGCGAAAAGCCGGCGATCAGTGCGACGGCAAAAGCGGTAAAAACAGTGAAAATCGTGGCAAATGCCATCGCCGGGATACATTTTCGCATCATTTCACCTTCGCTCACGGGGGTTATGTCAGGGAGGCCATACCGGGCCATTCATCTGATCATCGCTTTTTTTCGAGAACACCCCGCTGAAAGAACACAGCTAGCTGCCAACGCCCTTCAGTACACTGACAGCGCGACGGTTTTGTGACCAACAGGATATGTCGTTGCACAACGCCACAGGCCGCTCCTTGCCATAGGAAAGGGTGCGAATGCGACCACGCTCGAAGCCGCGGGCGACAAGATAATTGCGCACCGCAATGGCACGGCGTGAGCCCAGGGCGATATTATACTCGCGGGTGCCCCGTTCGTCGGCGTGGCCCTCGATGGTGAGCGCGTATTGCGGATAGCGGCTCAGCCAGGTGACCTGGGCGTCGAGGGTCGCGCGCGCGCGGCTCGACAACTCGGCGCTATCGACCTCGAACCAAACCCGATTGCCAATATTCTCACTGAAATCCTGAACACTTCCCGGCGCAATCGTGGCGCCAAGGGTGTCTTGATCAAGGCGCGAGTTCAGGGCATTTCCCTGGCCCGGGGTTTTCTGCGCGCAACCCGCTATCAGCAAACCGGCGCCGATCAACGCCAGCGCCCGATACGGCAGTTGAACAATCGGTTTTTCCGCCATGAAGCTATCTCCTCGTATGGGTTCCACTGGAATGTTATGACAGCTGGTTGTGATCTTTCAGCAGGTTGTTCCCGAAACAGGAAACCCTGAAGTGATATCTCTTACACCCTTGCCGCCGGAAAGGCCATACCGGGCCATTCATCTGATCATCGCTTTATTTCCATTTATCCTGTTCTGTCAAGGGTTTAAGAACCGCCGGCAGAGCTCCTTCAAATTCGCCCGCCCTGGACACAGCTGTTGAAAGATCACAACGCGCAACAAATTTAACTGGTATCGGTATGGATCCCATGCTACCCCGGCTTGCAAATGGCAAGAGCGTGTCATGTCCCAATAGTACCGGTTTTCGTTCTTATTAAGACATGAACGCTCCAAAACAGCAAAATCAGGGAGAACAGGATGACAAAGCTGACTGCATTTGCCGCCGGAATCATGCTTGCTGCCGCAACCGGTATGGCGGGCGCCCAGTCCACGGACTACGTCCTTAATACCGCCTCCACAGGCGGCACGTATCATCCGGTGGGAACGGCCATATCGACGCTCTCCAAGATCAAGCTCCTGCCAAAAGAAAAATTCAGCCTGACAGCGGTTAACTCGGCGGGCTCCGGCGCGAATATTCAGGCGCTCGGCGCCGGCACCGCTGACTTTGCCATCCTGCAGGGCCTGTTCGGCTCCTATGCGGCAACCGGAACGGGACCGGTAAGCGCACCGCAAAAGAACCTGCGTTCGGTGACCATGCTCTGGCAGAATGTCGAACAATTTGTCATCGCCAACACCCATGTAAAATCCGGCACTGTCGATGATCTGAAAGCGCTAAAAGGCATGTCCATGGCCATGGGCAGTCAGAACTCGGGAACTATCGGCTCCAATCGGGTCCTGCTCGCCGGGCTGGGCATTGATATCGACAAGGATTATACCCTCGTTTATGCGGGTTACGGCCCGTCCGCCGACGCCCTGGCCAACGGACAGGTCGCGGGTGCCGGCATTCCCTCCGGGCCGCCGACCGGCGCTATCACCAAACTCATGGCCGCCAATGCACAGAAGTTCACCATTCTGAACGTTTCGCCGGATCAGGCCAGGGCAATGGATGGCGGCCGCAATCTTTGGGTTCCAACGACAATTGCGGCAGGCACCTATCCGGGGCAGGAAAAGGACATCGAGACCATTGCGCAGCCGAATTTTCTCGCTGTAAACGCCAGCGTCGATGCGGAGCACGTTTATCTCCTCACCAAATCCATGTACGAGAACCTGGGGTTTTTGTCGGCCATTCATCCGGCGACAAAGGCGATGGCCCTCGATAAGGCCCTGGCGGGCTTGCCGGTCCCCCTGCATCCCGGCGCGGCGCGCTACTATGAGGAAGTCGGCATAGCAATACCGGATCACCTGCTGGCGCAATGAAGCATGATGAGGCGCCGCGTAATACAGCGCCAGCGCATCATTGCCACGAACCGGCCAACTGGCTGGACCCGCCACGGCGGGGATGCGGGGCGGCGCATTTCGCCATTTTTGCCTTTGCCGTTTGTTTTGGCCTGTGGCATGTATTGACAAATGTGGTTCTTGTGGAACCGGGGCGGTGGCAGAATGCGATTCATTTTGCCGGCTTTGCCTTTCTTGCCGCGGTAACGATACCGCCGCTTTCGCGCCGCCGCCGCACATCCGCGGTAACACTTTTCAATTTTGTTTACGGCATGAGCGTTGCCGCCGCCGCGTTGTGGGTTGCGGCGGCCGAGAACGGTATCTATCAGCGCTCCCTGGCGGTCACCGGTCAGGCGTGGCAGTTCGGTATGACAGACTGGGCGGCGGGGCTGCTTCTCATCGCTGCCGCCATTGATTTGTCTCGCCGGGTTTCCGGCTGGGTAATTCCGATCCTTATTATTCTTGCCGTATCTTATATCCTGTTTCTTGGCGCCTATCTGCCCGGGGTGTTTCGCGCCGCGAGCCTTCCCGCCAATGATGTTCTCTTCAGAACCCTTTATAACGACGAGGGGATGTTTGGCATTCTGGCCAGTATTTCGTCGACCAATATTACCCTGTTTATGATTTTTGGCGGCTTTCTGGTGGTATCGGGTGCGAGTGACTTTGTGATTGAGTTATCGAAAATCGTCGCCGGTCGCGTTCGTGGCGGCGCTGCCTTTGTCGCCGTGATTTCCTCGGCCCTTACGGGCACGATCAGCGGTTCGGCAATCGCCAATACCGCCTCGACCGGCGTGATCACCATTCCGCTGATGAAGTCCAATGGCTTTCGGGCAAAATTCGCCGCCGGTGTTGAAGCCGCCGCGTCCACCGGCGGCCAACTGATGCCCCCGATTATGGGCGCGGGCGCGTTCGTGATGGCCAGCTATACCTCCATTCCCTATGCCACCATTGTAACGGTTTCCATTGTTCCGGCGCTTCTTTATTTTCTGTCGGTGGCGTTTATCGTGCGCATTGAGGCGATCAGGCACCGTGTTGGCAGCGAGCTGGATCTGGTGGTCAATACCGGCAAGTTGCTTTCCGGCGGGCTGACATTCGTTCTTCCCCTGGGCGTTATGATCTGGCTTTTGATGCGCGGCGTGACCCCGAGTTATGCGGCCTGCTGGGCTATCCTGACTCTGGTGCTTGCGTCGTGGGTAACCTCGATTGCGACCCGGCTGATGCCCGCATCGCCGCTGGAGCCGATCGCCATGGGGCCGGCAAAAATCGGCGAGGCCTTCCTGCTGGGCGTTAAATCCGCGATCATGACCGGTATTCTGCTGGTTGCCATCGGCATCATGAACAACGCCATTGTAACCAGCGGCATTGGTAACGGATTTTCCCTGATGATTGCCCAATGGTCCCAGGGATCGCTGGTTCTGGCAATTGTTCTGATTGGCCTGGCCTCTTTGGTACTCGGGATGGGTTTGCCGGTTACGGCCGCCTATATCATTCTGGCGATTCTCACCGCTCCCGCCCTGGCCGGTATTCTTGCCGACGGGGTTATTGTCGAGCGGCTTGTTTCCGGGATTTCGGATCCGTCTGTCTCGGCGCTTTTTGCTCTTGTCGACAGTCCCCACACGGCAAGCGTTGCCACCGGTATGGCCCGCGACGACGCCCTTGCCCTGATGGCTGCCATGCCCTTTGAGGTGAGCGTTGTGGTGCGCCCGTTGCTGATCGAGCCGGCCCAGCAGACGACGTTCCTGCTCATTGCTCACTTGATTATTTTCTGGTTGAGCCAGGACAGCAACGTGACGCCGCCGGTATGCCTTGCCGCCTTTGCCGCAGCGGGGATTGCCGGTTCCAGGCCCATGGCTACCGGCTTTCAATCGTGGAAAATCGCCAAGGGGCTTTACATCGTACCGCTTCTGTTTGCCTATACCCCGCTTGTCTCCGGCGGTTGGCCTGCCGTATTGCAGGTGGGTGTTTTTGCCCTGTTCGGGATTTACGCCCTTAACGCGCTCATCCAGAATTATGCGGAAGGCCCCCTTACCATTCTTACCGGCGTTTTGTTGGTCATTGGGGGGATTGGGTGTTTCTGGCCCGCGAATCTTGCCGTTAATGTTCTGGGTGCGGCGTTTGTCAGTGGCGCGGTGTTTGCTTCTTCGCGGACGGCAGGGTCTTTTGCTTCCCGATAGGTGGTTGAATGTGAAGAAGTTGAATGTGAGCCCTACCTGTGTAATTTCAGCAGGGTGTCCCTGGTAAACCCATCAGATGGATGGCCCGGTATGGCCTGCCTGGCGACAAGGGCGCACGAGAGGTACCTTCAGACCTGCCTGTCCCGGGAACAATGTGTTGAAAGATCACACCTACCGGTCCTGCAGCAGTTCGGTCAACTCGAATTTCGTGACATCCACAAGGCCAAGACTGCTGATCCGCAACTGCGGAATCACGGCAAGCGCCAAAAGGGAGTGCTGCATATAGGCATTGTTAAGGGTGCAGCCGCAAGCGCGCATGGCGGCGATCATCTGCCCGGCCCTGGCCGCCACCTGCGCCGCCGGCCGATCGGACATAAGACCGGCGATGGGCAGTTCGACCAGCGCCAGTTCCTCGCCTTCCTTCCAGACGCTGACACCGCCACCCACTTCGCCCAGCCGGTTGACGGCCTTCGCCATACAGGCGCGGTCGGTTCCGACAACAATAATGTTGTGGCTGTCGTGGGCCACGCTGGAGGCCATGGCCATGGCTCCCCGATAGCCAAAGCCGCTTACAAAGCCATTCACAATCCGGCCCGTGGCGTGGTGCCGCTCAACCACGGCGATCTGACAGACATCGCCCGCGCCCTGCACAAGACCGTTGCGCACCGGCAAGTCAGCCGTCAGCGCTTTTGTCGGCGCCTGGTTTTCCACGACACCGATCACCCTGGCGGTAACGGCATTGGCCCCCTGGGGGGCGGTAATGGCAAAGTCCCGCGCCGTGAGAGTCCTGCCGATACGTATCGTCCGGCGCGCACTGTCAGGCCAGTCGAGGTGGGGGCAGGGCACGACAAGCGCGCCGTCTTTCGCCACTGTCCGCCCGCGCGCCAGAACGTGCTCGATGGGCAGCGTGCGGATATCGGATGTCAGGATCATGTCCGCCCGTCGTCCCGGCGCGATGCTGCCCAACTCGCGCTCCAGACCGAAATGCGTCGCCGTGTTGATCGTCGCCATCTGCAACGCCACCAGCGGATCGCAACCGCACGCGATCGCATGGCGAACGACCCGGTTCATGTGGCCCTCGTTCACCAGCGTGCCCGAATGGCAATCGTCGGTGCACAGGATAAAATTGCGCGGGTCCAGCCCCTTTTCCGTGATCGCCGTGATCTGACTTTCAACATCGTACCATGCGGAGCCAAGCCGCATCATCGAGCGCATGCCGTTGCGCACCCGCGCAAGACTATCGGCCTCCCCGGTACCTTCATGATCATCGGCGGCGCCGCCCGCCACATACGCCGAAAACGCCGCGCCCCTGTCCGGCGATGCGTAGTGGCCGCCCACCGTCCTGCCCCGTTTCATCGCCGCCGCCATCTCGGCCAGCATCTGCCTGTCGCCATCGATAACGCCGGGAAAGTTCATCATCTCGCCCAGACCGATAATGCCCGGCCAGTCCATCGCCGCGGCAACATCCTCAGCGGAAATCTCAAAGCCGGTTGTCTCCAGCCCCGGAGCGGAAGGCGCGCAGGAGGGCATCTGCGTGAAGATGTTAATGGGTTGCATCAGCGCCTCGTCGTGCATCATGCGCACGCCCGCGAGCCCCAGCACATTGGCGATCTCGTGAGGATCGGTAAACATCGTCGTCGTGCCGTGGGGGATAACGGCGGCGGCAAATTCCGCCGGCGTCAGCATACCGCTCTCGATATGCATGTGACCATCGCACAGACCGGGAATAACATAGCGCTGCCCTGCCTCGATCAGGCGCGTGTCCGGCCCGATGCAATGGCTGGCATCGGCGCCGATAAAGGCGATGCGTGCCGCGGCCACCGCAATGTCCCAGCGCAGGATTTCCCGGCTTTGCACATTGACCAGCCGGCCGCCACGCACCACGAGATCGGCCGCTTCGCGGCCGGCGGCAACGGCCACAAGGCGGGGGGCCACGTCGGCCCATTGGGGTATCTGATTTGTCATACTATCCCCGGCGATGTTTAGATGTAGTACCAGCGGTATTAGAGCGTGTCAGGTCTTAATAGAAACAGAATTGCTTCACTTAAAAACTGACACGCTCTAGCGTTTTGAACACGGGCCAGGAGTCAAACGCAAAGCCCCCTGGTATAAAGGTGTCGTTTCAGCAGGGTGTCCCTGGTAAATCCCTCGGGTACTGCTGGCCATTCATCTGATCATTAGAGATGTTCGATTTATCCAGCCCTGTCAAGGGCGCTTCGCGCCGCCCCTGGCGGTTATTAAACCCTTGACAGGGCTGGATAAATCGAAAAAAAGCGATGATCAGATGAATGACCCGATATGGCCTTTCTGGCGGCCATGGCCGCAATAGCCCTGACTTCAGATCTGCCACCTTGAGAACACCCTGTTGAAATATTATACTAGGGGGCTTTGCGGGGCTTTGCGTTTTGTACACGCTGATGTGTGTACAAAAGCCAGTACCGCTCGAACGCCACCCGCAAGGAAAACCCCATGACCGGAATTATCCTCGATAGTGATCCCGGTATCGATGACGCGGTGGCCATCCTCCTCGCCCTTGCCGCGCGGGAGATAAACGTCCTGGCCATCACCACCGTCGCCGGCAATACCCTCATTGAGCGAACCTTCGAGAACGCCCGCAATATCGTCGCCCTTGCAGGCCGCTCGCATGTGCCGGTGTATCGGGGCGCCGCTTCCCCCCTTGATCGCCCGGAGCCGCGGCGCAACCTGGTTCACGGCCGGGATGGCCTGGGAGGAGTGCGACTGAAGAAATCCCGCGCACCGCGTCATGCAAAACCCGCCGCCCTATCGATCCTCGATATTCTGGAGCGTGAACCGAAAGCCAGTGTGACGATCGTGGCGGTCGGGCCGTTGACCAATCTCGCCCTCGCCCTTGCCATATCGCCGGATGTTTTTTGCCGCGCCAGGGGCGTGGCTATCATGGGTGGTGCGGTAAATGTGGCGGGCAACGTCACGCCTGTTGCCGAGTTTAACTTCTGGGCCGACCCGCTCGCCGCGGACCGGGTTTTGCAAAGCGGCGTCGAAATCGATCTGTTCGGCCTTGATGTCACCACCCAGGCCGTTTGCACACCGCAATGGCTTGATGCGCTTGGAGAACTGCCAGGGCCTGCTCCGAAAGTGCTTGCGCAAATGATCGGACGATACGCGCGCACCGATCCGATGCTGCACGATCCGTGTCCGGTCGCCTGGCTGATGGCGCCGCATCTGTTCCAATCGCACGGCATGCATGTGCGGCTGGATACATCCGCCGGATACAATTTCGGCAAGAGCGTCGGCTGGGCGCCGCAGCGAAGCGATTGTCCCGGGCCCGTCAACGCCCGCGTTCACACGCATCTCGACCGCGATGGTCTGCTCTCGCTCATACTGGAGCGGCTGCAGGCACTTGCATGAATGCAATCGCTGCGCCAGGGACCGCGGGCCGCGGGGTACCCTGGCGAGCCGGCCGGAAACACGATCCCGGAACACGCCCATGACTGTTTTCAACTTTGGCTCGATCAATATCGATATCGTCTATCGTGTCGCGCATATTCCCGGCCCCGGAGAAACCATCCTGAGTTCGGGTATCAGCAGAGGCCTGGGCGGCAAGGGAGCCAATACGTCCATTGCCCTGGCGCAAGGGGGCGCCAGGGTTCGTCATGTGGGTGCGATCGCAGCGGAGGATGTCTGGGTTCTGAGGGCGCTTGGCGCGCGCGGCGTCGACTGCGATCTTGTCATGGAACTGAACACCGATACCGGTCACGCCATTATCCTGCTGGCTGATGATGGCGAGAACGCCATCACGGTGGCACCGGGCGCCAATCATGCCATGCCCGAGGCGGTGCTGGACCCGATATTTGCCATCGCCGGGCCCGGGGACTGGCTCGTTATTCAGAATGAGACGGCCCATGTTCGAAGCGCTGCCAGACGGGCCAGGGAACACGGCCTTAACGTTGCCTATGCGGCAGCACCTTTCGATGCGGCGGCGATCGTCGATATTCTCGGTTGTATCGATTTTCTCGCGGTCAATGAAGTCGAGGCCGATCAGTTAATGGCGTTTACCGGCGCTGATTTGTCCGGGACGGGAGTGGCGGAAATACTGGTAACGAAGGGCGCCCGGGGCGCAACCGTTTGGCGCACTTCCCAGGCGCCGGTGTTCGAACCGGCGGCAAGGGTTGAAAAGGTTGTCGACACCACCTGCGCCGGCGATACGTTCTTCGGCTTCTATCTGGCAAACCGCATCAAGGCGAAAGACATCGCCTACAGTATGCGGGTGGCGAGTGTTGCGGCCGCATGTGCGGTGCAGGTTGCGGGTGCGGCGGACTCGATACCGTCCGGCGCGACGGTTGAAAGGCGCCTGGCGGCGCTGGCCGGCGGCAATGGCGCAGGGTGATCGGTTGGACGGCCACCCGGCACCCGATGCGTTTACCAGCAACAACCTGTTGAGGTTACACACCTTGATGGCGCAGCGAATACGCGCGCGCGTTTTTCAAATTCGGGATCTGGCGGCGCGCCGCCTCCACGGCATCGAGCGGCAGATCGATGCCAAGCTGCCCCGCCGCCTCGCCGCCCAGGTCCGCCAGCACCTCCCCCCATGGCGAGACAACCAGCGAATGGCCCCAGCTGACACGCCCGTCGGCGTGGTTGCCGACCTGCGCGGCGGCGACCACATAGGCGCCGTTCTCGATGGCGCGGGCGCGTAACAGGACCTCCCAATGGGCGCGGCCCGTGGGAACGGTAAAGGCGGACGGCACGAACAGAACCGTCGATCCCGCAAGCGCGTAGTCGCGGTACAGAGACGGAAATCGCAAATCGTAGCAGATCGACAGACCGAGCGGGCCAAACGGGCTGTCCGCGATGACACCTTCACGGCCCGGCGCATAGCGCTCCGATTCGCCGCTGGGCCGGCCGCCGTCGAGGCAGACATCGAACAGGTGGATCTTGTCATAGCGCGCGACAATCCGGCCCCGCGGATCGACAAGGACGGTGTGGTTCAGATACCGCCCGTCGGGGGCCCTGATCGGCGACGAGCCCGAATGCACCCACAGCCTGTGGCGCGCGGCCGCCTCGCGGCATGCGTTGATATAGGGATCGTCCGCTTCGGTTGTGATCTGCGCGCGGGCGTGATGGATATCGTTGTCCATTAAACCTGCCGCTTCCGGCAGGCACACCATGTCCGCGCCATCGCTTGCGGCGATTCTGGCGGCGCGTTCAAGGCTCTCGACATTCTTCGCGTGGGTATTGTGCGAGGTCATCTGCACCATTGAAACGCGCAACGACGGTCTCATGATTTTCCCGGGGGATCTGTATTCAGGCCTGATATCCCAGGGTGCACTTTTTCATCGGGTTTTTCAAGGCGGCAGGTCTGAAGTCAGGGTCCTTGCCGCAGATGGCTGGCAGCAAGGGCACAAGAGGGATCACTTCCGGTTTGCCTGTCTTGGGAACAACCTGTTGAGGCGACACGCTCCAGTATCAGGCGGCGCCAATGCGCAACAGATCGTGCATATGAACAATCCCCACAGGCGCATCATCCTCAACGACAAACAGCGCCGTAATACGCGATTCGTTGCTGATCACCACCGCCTCGCTCACCAGAGTGCCCGGCGGTAACGTCTTTGGCGCCGGCGTCATCACCTGCTCGACAGTCCTCGCCAGCAGATCGTTGTCAATGTGACGGCGCAGATCCCCGTCGGTGATAATGCCCCGCAGGCGCTTGCCCGCGCCCTTCTCATCGTATACGCCAACGCAGCCAAAACCCTTTTGCGACATAACCAGAATGGCCTGCGTCATGGGCGTGCCCAAAGGCACCAGGGGCATCGCATCGCCGCGGTGCATTATATCGCCGACGCTGGCAAGGAGAGCCCCCAAACGACCGCCCGGATGAAACAGGCCGAAATCCCTTGCCGAAAACCCGCGCACCTCCAGCAACGCAACCGCAAGCGCATCGCCGATCGCCAGTTGCAAAAGCGCCGATGTCGTCGGCGCCAGACCGTGGGGACAAGCCTCGGGCGCATCGGGCAATACAAGGGCAACATCGGCATTAACCGCCAGGCCGCTCGCACCATGCGCGGTAATGCCGATCAGCGGTACGCGAAACCGCCTGGCGTAATTGATCGTGTTTTTCAACTCGCGCGTCTCGCCGGACCACGATAGCGCCACAATCACATCATCGGCGCAGATCATGCCGAGATCGCCGTGACTCGCCTCGCCAGGATGAACAAAGAAGGCCGGCGTTCCCGTCGAGGCAAAGGTCGCGGCGATCTTGTCACCGATATGGCCGCTCTTGCCCATGCCCGTCGTGATCACCCGCCCGCGCGCCGAAAGAAGCGTCTCCACCGCTTGCACAAACGCCGGCGCCAGTTCCCCCGCCAGGGCCCGCTGGAGCGCCTGCAGCCCTTTTGTCTCGATACCCAGGGCACGTACCGCCGCGCCGATTGCCACATCGCGATTAACCGCCATGTCACCGGATCGCAGACCAGAAGTGCTCGCCTTTGCTTCTGTCATCGTATCAACAATCGGTCGGATTACCTGAAATTGCAACCAGCTACAACTTCTACTGGCCTGCTTTTTCGCAAACCCGCCCGCAAAAATCCCGCCAGCAGCGCCAATAAGCGATATTTACAGCGTATCACAACGGTCTGTTAACTCTATTCTCTTACGGATTGTCAACATAATTGCACCTGCCGGTCGGTAAACCGCCGGGCACAGGCATAGCGTTAAAATCAGCTCGTTTTACGGCAACAGGACCGCCGGTCTGTAATTTCCCGATCCCGTCGTTTTTCCTGTCCGATCGCTTTATCCGTGCTCGCACAAACGCTTTTTGCATGGGCGCATAATTGGCTCATACCATGATCCTTCGCTTTTGCCCTTTAATTTCCTTGGCGCTTTTGCTTACACCAGAAGTTCAGGCGAGCGATGATGCATCCGGGGACGCCCTGCGCGGCGCCCAGACAAACATCGAGGCGATGGATGGCGATACGTCTGCACCCCCACGCCGCTCCCGTGGGGAAGAGCTAAAGAGACTTCAGCGCATCCTGGACGAACTCTCCGATGAGCGTCCGCAGCCGGACGATTTCCGTGCACTGGATCCGGGTTCCCGGGACAATCAGCGCGCGTCCAAAACCCGATCGCCGGAGGACAAAAACGACACACAGCAAACGGTGTTGCTGGAGCCGATCCCGCAACGTCCCGATCTGATCGGGCAATCCCATCCGCGATCCGACAATTCGTCATTTCTCGATCCGGTCGATATCTGGGAAGTGTCTGCGGTTCCGCCCGCCACGGATGCAGGAAGGAATGCAGGAAGGGGACCGGCCGCCGCGCGCCCGCAAACACCGATCCGCAAGGGCGACACGACGCTGCACGACGTCGACACAGACATCGACAGGGACGACGACGATGACACCAGCCCCCCCGGCCCGCCTGCGCCGTCCGAAGGCTACACGTTTCGCCCGTTCGCCGAGACAACCCTCGGCTATAGCACCAATGCGGCAGGCAACGCCGATGGGAAAAAGAGTATTTTCCTGCGTCCCGCCGTTGGCTTCTTTCTGCGTTCCCACTGGTCGCGCCATGCCCTGAACGTGGACGCCGAGACCGGCTATACCCATTATTTCGCCCAGCGGGAAGTTTCAACGCCCCATGTGCGCCTCGATGCGGACGGCCGCATCGATGTCTCGGAGGACACCCATATCGATCTGGATGTGCACTATTCCCTCGCGCGCGAGCGCGCGACACGGTTCAATTTGCAGAACAGAAAGGTCCGCAAACCCACACTGGTTCATAACACCGCACTTGATGCGCGCATAACGCGGCAATTCGATCAAACGACCCTGTCGCTGCGCGGCGCCGTCAAAACCGTGGACTATCGCGATGAAGACATTCTGATCGCGTCCATTCCCGCTCCCGGTGGCGCAATCATCGCGCGGCCGGTGGCGTTTTCACGGGACAGCCTGGAGGCGCTGGTCGCCCTGCGCGCTTCCATGGGGAATGAAACCGGTGTGACGCCCTTCATTGAGGCAGAACTGTCGCGGCATATCCTGCGCGGCTCCAGCCCCGACAAATCCAGTAACACGACGTTCCATACCGCGCGCGTCGGCGCAACCCTCGACATCAAGGAGTGGCTGAGCGGCGAGGTGGCACTGGCCTATGAATGGATGAATTTCAGCTTCGATGGCATTCCGGGCAAGCATACATGGGCGGCGGACGTCGATCTCACCTGGACCGTATCGCCGCTCACCCGTGTGGATACAAACGCATTCGCACACTTTCTGCCGAGCACCCAGACGAATGTGTTCGGTACCCTCACCTATGGGGGCGATGTCGCCCTTAGCCATGATTTGCATCGCGACGTCGCCATCGAAATCGGTCTTGCCTATCGGGTTGACTTCGATTATCTGTCTGTATCGCCGATCTTCGCCGGCGGTGGTGCGGTGCCGAAAAGGCGTACCCTGCGCACGTTTAGTGCCCATGCGGGATTGCATTATATGCCCAGCCCCACGGTGGCGATCAGCCCGCAGTATTCGTATACCTATCACTCAAGTTCAATCGACAGGGAGAGCAGCGGCGAACATCGTATCGGGTTGCGCGTGCGTCTTCAACGCTAGATATGTCATTTAATCAGATGAATGGCCCGGTATGGCCATTCTGGCGGCAAGGGCGCAAGAGGGATCGCTTCAGATTTGCCTGTCCCGGGAACAACCGGCTGAAATTACACCACCAGCGCCAGACCGGACGTTCGCGCCCGGCGTAATAACAGAGTTCTCTCATGACCGTTCTGATTACCGGCGGAGCCGGCTATATCGGCGCCCATATGGCGCTCTATCTTGCCGATGCGGGGGAGCCGGTGGTTGTTGTCGACGATCTCTCCCACGGCTTTTCCCGGGCTGTACCGGAGGCCGCCACGCTCATCGTCGGCGATGCCGGAGATACCGCGCTGATTGCACAGATCATTGACGAACACGAAATCGACGCGATACTCCACTTCGCCGGCTCGATCGTCGTGCCCGAATCGATCGCCCACCCCCTGAAATATTATGCAAACAATACCTGCAAGGCGCACAATCTCATCGCAACGGCGGTCAAGGCGGGGATCAAACATTTTGTATTTTCATCCACGGCGGCGGTCTACGGGGACAGCACCGCCAGCCCGTTAAGCGAGACCGCACCGCTTTCGCCTGTATCCCCCTACGGCACCTCCAAGATGATGGTGGAGATGATGCTGCACGACATTGCATCGGCGCATGACCTGCGTTTTGCCATATTGCGCTATTTCAATGTTGCCGGCGCCGACCCGCACGGGCGGGCGGGCCAGTCGAGCCGGGCGGCGACCCATCTCATCAAGATCGCCTGTCAGGCGGCATGCGGGCGGCGCGCCCGTGTCGATGTCTATGGCACCGACTATCCGACCCGCGACGGCACCGGCATACGCGATTACATCCATGTTTGCGATCTGGTGGACGCCCATGGCCTGGCGCTGGCGCATTTGCGCCAGGGGGGGGATAATCTTGTGTTGAACTGCGGTTATGGCCGCGGCGCCTCGGTGCTGGAAGTGATCGAGACGGTCAAGCGTATCGGTCAGTGCGATTTTCCTGTCCGCCACGCCGCCCGGCGCCCGGGCGACGCCAGCGAGTTGATCGCCGCCGTCGATCGTATCCGCGCCACCCTGTCCTGGCAACCGCGCTACGACAGTCTTGATACGATTGTCGCCCACGCCCTTGACTGGGAGAGATCGCTGATGAAGCGCGACCCTTGCAACTAGAGCGTGTCGGGAGTCAAACGCCAAGACCTGTGATCGGCTGAAAGGTCCGCCGTTCGCAGGCGCAGGGCGTTGGCGATCACCGAGACCGATGACAGGCTCATGGCGGCGGCCGCCAGCATCGGCGACAAAACCAGCCCCAGCAGCGGATACAGAACACCGGCGGCGATCGGCACGCCGGCGGCGTTATAGGCAAAGGCAAAGAACAGGTTCTGGCGAATGTTACGCATCGTTGCCTGCGCCAGCCGGCGCGCCGCCACAATGCCTCGCAGATCGCCTTTGAGAAGCGTAATCGCGGCGCTCTCAAGGGCGACATCGGCACCGGTTCCCATGGCGATGCCCACATCCGCCGCCGCCAGGGCCGGCGCATCATTAACCCCGTCCCCGGCCATGGCCACCCGCTGCCCCCTGGCGTGCAGAGTATCGATCAGGGCCTTTTTATCCTGGGGCAGGCACTGCGCGTGGACGGTATTGATACGCAGCTGTGCGGCAACCGTGCGCGCGGTGCGTTCGTTGTCTCCGGTCGCCATGACGATGTGCAGGCCCGCATCGCGCAGCGCGCCGATCATGGCGGCTGCCGATTGCCGCACAGGATCGGCGATGGCGATGAGACCGGCGGGGGTCCCGTCGAGGGCAACGAAGACAACCGTTCTGCCCTGCGACTGAAGGGCATCGGCAGGCGCTTGCAGGTCGGACAGATCGACATGGGCGGCCGCCATCATGGCCGCATTGCCGAGCGCAACCCGCCGGTCATCGAGTGTGCCTGTCACGCCCTTGCCGGTCACGGCGGTGAAATCGGCCGCCTCGGCATAGTCGATCCCATGCTCTGCGGCACAGGCCAGCACTGCCGCGGCGACAGGGTGCTCCGAGCCACGTTCCAGCGCTGCGGCAAGGCCGATGAGCGTATCGGCGTTCATGCCATCAAGGGGCACGATATCGCTCACTGCCGGTTTGCCTTCGGTCAGGGTGCCGGTTTTGTCGACGATCAACGTATCGACCTGCGCCATGCGTTCCAGGCTTTGCGCATCGCGCACCAGAATGCCCGCTTGCGCGCCGCGCCCGGTGGCGATCATAATGGACATGGGCGTGGCCAGCCCCAGCGCGCATGGGCAGGCGATGATCAGAACCGATACCGCCGAGACGACAGCGAACACGAAGGCAGGTGCCGGCCCGAATGTCAGCCACGCGCCGAAGGCGATTGCCGCCACGCCGATAACGCCCGGCACGAACCATGCAGCGATACGATCGGCAAGGCTCTGGATGGGCGCCCGCGAGCGCTGCGCCGAGGAGACCATCGCGATGATATGCGCCAGGACGGTCTCGGCTCCGACATTTATCGCCTCCATGACCAGGCTGCCGCGGGTATTGAGGGTGCCGCCGGTCAGCCTGTCACCGGGCGTCTTTTCCACGGGCATGGATTCGCCGCTGAGCATGCTTTCATCCACATGGGAGTGCCCCTCGACAACGCGTCCGTCGACGGGAACGATCTCGCCGGGGCGCACGCGCAGGCGATCGGTGGCGATAATATTTTCGAGTGGCGCGTCGTATTCGTCTCCAGCCGGCGTAATGCGGCGGGCGGTCCTGGGGGACAGGTCCATAAGGGCGCGAATGGCGTCACCGGTGCGTTCGCGGCTGCGCAGTTCCATCACCTGGCCGACAAAAACGAGCGCGATAATAACCGCCGCCGCCTCGAAATACACCGGCACATGGCCCCCGTCCAATCGATACGAGGGGGGAAACAGGTGGGGCATAAATGCTGCGATGGTGCTGTAGCCATAGGCTGCCGCGACGCCGAGCATGATCAGCGTCCACATGTTGAAACGGTACGTTGCAATCGACGTCCAGCCGCGCGCGAAAAACGGTTGCGCCGCCCAGAGAACGACCGGTGTTGCCAGCACGAATTCCAGGTAAATCGCCGCCTGCTCGCCGATCCATTGACGCACCGGCAGACCGATCATGGGGCCCATGGTGAGGACCAGCAGCGGCACCGCCCCCGCCATACTGATCCACAAGCGCCGGCTGAAATCGATCAGTTCGTGGTTTGGCTCATCGGATACGCCGTCCATGGGCTCCAGCGCCATGCCGCAGATGGGACATGCGCCTGGCGCGTCGCGAATGATTTCCGGGTCCATGGGGCAGGTATAGCGGCTGCCTTCGGGCGCCGTCCGCTCGATGCGCTTGTTGTTACCGCTCAGATAGAAGTACGGATCGGCGGCGAAGCGCTCGTGACAGCGGGGGCTGCAAAAATGATATGTCTCTCCCTGATAGGGCATATGAGGTTTGCCGGCACGAAGGTCCACCGTCATGGCGCAGACCGGATCGACGGCTGTTTGCTGTTGTGGCACGGATTTTCCCTCCAGAGCGCCGGGTGTTTAGGCTGCAACAATACGTTCGCGTAAATCCGCTGAGTGAGGGTTTGCGCGGGCTCCACCCCTTGACACAGTGAATCATAAATCGCACCGAAGGGAAATCCAAAAGGATTCCTGTCAATCGCCTGACGTTCTAATTGTGGCCTTCCAGCGGGTTGTTCCCGGGACGGGAAAATCTGGCGTTATACCAGTGGTATTGGCGTTTTGTACACGCTGACTTGTGTATCGTGCTGACAAGACAACGGTTTTAAACCGGGTCAGGAGTCAAACGCGAGGCCCCCTGGTATTACCTCTCTTGCGGCCCTTGCCGCAGATGGCCCCCTGTACCCGATGGATTTATCAGGGACAACGGGCTGAAAAAGGATAGCGAGACCACTGTCCAGGGCCCCGTTTTCGCCTTTCTCTCATCCGGAACCGGGGCTGTTGTTGCAACTTAAACGTCCGACGCTCTGGCGCCCTTGCCACCAGGGAGGCCATACCGGGCCATTCACCTGATCATCGCTTTTTTTCGATTTATCCAGCGTTGTCAAGGGTTTAAGAACCGCCAGGGGCGGCGCGAAGCGCCCTTGACAACGCTGGATAAATCGAACACCTCTAATGATCAGGTGAATGGCCCCCTGTACCCGATGGGGTTACCAGGGACAACGGGCTGAAAAAGGATAGCGAGACCACTGTCCAGGGCCCCGTTTTCGCCTTTCTCTTATCCGAAGCCGGGGCTGTTGTTGCAACTTATACCAGCGGTATTGGCTTGTTGTACACGCTGACTTGTGTATCGTGTTGATAAGACAACGGTTTTTAACCAAGCAAAGAGTCAAACGCAAAGGCCCTTGGTATTAAACGCCCGCCGCTCTGGCTGAATGAGAAAATTAGACCGAGGCGACGCCGAGGGACTTTTTCATATTCACCTACATGGCCCCGTGACGCGCACGGCTCCGACAATAGCTGGAACCTACACGATCACCGATCGGTTGTCAAGGACTTTTTTCCTAAAAATGATTTTCTTCCTATTTACCGACCATCCGCCCTCCCCGAGCACCGGGCACCCGCCGGGACTACTCCTTGCCGGCGTCAGCGTCCCCGGTATCCAGGCGCAACGCAATGAACTCCCGCCGGCCGTTCGCACGCACGATCAGCAACAAGGCAGTACCGCGCTTGCCCTCCCGCAGGGACCTGATCCGCGCCCGCAACTCCTGCGGCGTTTTAACCGCCTCCTGGGCAACCTCGACAATGACATCGCCGGCCTTTAACCCCTTCCTCGCAGCATCGCTGTCAGGGGCAACACCGACGATGACAATCCCGTCCGCATCCCCGTCGATGGAAAACTGCTTGCGCAAATCCGGCGAAATGGCGCGCAAATCAAGCCCGAGCACATCCGGCGCAGCATCGCCCGTATCGCCGCTTGTCCCCTCGCCAGCCCGCAATGACGCAGGTTTCGCCTCGCCGTCCTCAAGGCGCCCCAGCGTTACCGTGATCGTCTGCCGCGCGCCCTTTCGCAACACCTCGACGGCGACAGTCCTGCCCACCGGCGTCAGCGCCACAACCCGCGACAACTGGTGCATTTCATCAATCACGGTGCCATCGAAGTTCAGGATAACATCGCCCGGCAACAGGCCCGCCTTCTGCGCCGGACCATCGGCCACCACATCAGCGATCAAGGCGCCGCGCGCCCGCTCAAGGCCCATGTTCTCCGCAATATCATCGGAAACACGCTGAATATTTACCCCAAGCCAGCCACGTCTGGTCTCCCCAAACTCGCGCAGCTGGCCAATAACAGGAATAGCCAGAGACGCCGGAACCGCAAACCCCAAACCAATCGATACCCCCGTGGGCGAGATAATCGCCGTATTAATGCCGACAACCTCGCCGTCCATGTTGAACAGGGGACCACCGGAATTGCCCCGGTTGATCGCCGCGTCGGTCTGGATGAAATCATCAAAGGCGCCGGCGCGCAGATTGCGTCCGCGCGCCGAAACAACGCCGACCGTAACCGAACCGCCCAGCGCAAACGGATTGCCAATCGCCATCACCCAGTCGCCAACACGCAATTGCTCCGAATCGCCAAACGAAACAGCCTGTAAAGGCTTCGCCGGCGTGACTTTCAAAACCGCAAGATCCGTCTCCTTGTCCTTGCCAATGACCTCCGCCGGCATCTTGGTGCCGTCGGTCAGAACCACCGTGATCTCATCGGCCTTGTCGACAACATGGTAGTTGGTGATCACTATGCCCCGGGCATCAACAATAAAACCCGAACCCAGCGCGTTCGGCTGACGCGGCGGCGTATTGTCGGGAGGAGCCTGATTGTCAAAAAAATCATCAAAAAAATCGGAAAACGGCGAACCATCGGGGGCTTGCGGAACACGCAGTCCGCGCCGTCCCTTCAGCTTCTGGCTGGTGGAAATATTGACCACCGCGTTCTGCAGCTTCTCCACCAGATCGGCAACCGATTGCGGACCGCGGGCCACAGCCGTCGGCGCGCCGCCAAAAACAGCCAGCCAGGCAATCAACACGAAAGCAATAAGGAAAAAGCAATGCCGGCAAGCAGTGTGAGGGAGAAGCATGGTGATACCCCGGGTTGGAACAGAGCCTTTCAGTTTTTAAGTGAAGCGATTCTGTTTCTATTAAGACCTGACACGCTCTGGTTGAATGGGAAAAATACACCGAGGCGAAGCCGAGGGACTTTTTCACATTCAGCTACATCTCTTGCGCCCTTGCTGCCAGCAAGGCCATACCGGGCCATTCATCTGATCATCGCTTTTTTTCGATTTCTCCAGCGCTGTCAAGGGCGCTTCGCGCCGCCCCTGGCGATTCTTAAACCCTTGACAGCGCTGGAGAAATCGAACACCTCTAATGATCAGATGAATGGCCAGCAGCGCCCGACGGGTTTACCAGGGACAACCTTTACCAGGGACAACCTGTTGAAATTACACATTCAGCCGCCGCGCCGCGATAACAATCGCCTGCGTCGTCCTGTCAGCCCTTGATCAGCCAAACGATGAACATTCCACTAAAAAACACCGTCAGCCCACCATAACGCAAAACATTATCCGATTCCTCAAGAACCAGACGCATATATGATTTCATCTGCGCAGGGAAAAGCGAAAAAACCAGCCCCTCCAGAATCAAAACCAGACCGACCCCATAGGCTAGATCGCTCACTGAACCTGCGTATCTCCAACTCTGGACAAGTCCGCAGCGCCAGGCTCCGTCGCAGCCGTGCCGCCGTTCGGATCGCGGAAATAGCGAAAGAAATCGGAATTGGGTGATAATACCATAGTGGTTCCGCTGTCCTGGAGCGCCTGCGCGTAGGCGATCATCGACCGGTAAAAGGCAAAAAACTCCGGATCGCGCTGAAAAGCATCGGCAAAGATCTTGTTGCGCTCTCCCTCCCCCTCACCGCGCAGGATTTCCGATTCACGCCGCGCCTTGGCCAGAATCTCAACAACCTGCCGCTTCGCATCAGCGCGGATCCTGGCCGCCGCCTCCTGTCCGCGCGCCCGGCGAATGGCGGCCTCGGCAAACCGCTCGGACTTCATACGCTCGTAGGTCTGGGCAGACACCTCCCGCGTCAAATCGGTGCGGCGAATGCGCACATCAACGATATTCAGACCAAGCGATTCCGCCTCCGGACGAATCAGATCGCGCACCTCGCGCATCATCTCGCCGCGCTCCGCCGATAACGCCGCCTGGAACCCCCGCAGACCATAAACGCCGCGCAACGCCGCATCAAAACGCGTTCGCAACCGCTGTTCAGCCTGCACCAGATCCCCCGAAACCGTTTCACGGAAACGACGTGGATCGAATATGCGATAAGCCAGAAATGCATCCACCTCGTAAAACTTGCCGCCCGATACCTGAACACGCATATCGTCCAGATCAAAACGGATCAAACGATCCTCAACATATTGAACCGTGTCGATAAAATCCGTCGGGATCTTGAAGTAAATGCCCGGCTCCTCAATAACCCGCTTGATTTCACCAAAACGCACCACCAGCGCCTGTTCGCGCTCCGTGACAATAAAGATGGAAGAAAACACAACATAAGCGCCCACCAGCAATACGCCGAGACCGAAAAAAGATGAAAATTTCCTCATTGCGACTCTCCGCGCCTTTTGTTCAGTTCAGGAAGCGGCAGATATGGCACAACGCCAGGGCTGCCCTGGTTGCCTTCCAGGATGACTTTGTCCGATGATTTCAAAACCTTCTCCACGGTCTCGAAAAACAGCCGTTGCCGGGTTACTTCCGGCGCCTTGGCGTATTCATCATAAACAGAAATAAAGCGCTGCGCCTCACCCTGTGCCTCCTGCACAACGCGCGCCTTGTATCCGGCCGCCTCCTCGCGGATCTGCGCCGCCTTGCCGCGCGCCTCACCAAGGTCCTTGGCCTTGTCCCGATTGGCCTCCTCGATAAACCGGCTTTCATCCTGCTCGGCACGCTGTACATCGTCAAACGCCTCGGCCACGCTCGGCGGCGGCGCAACGTCCTCAAGCTGTATCCCGTTGATCGCAATCCCGGCCTCGTAACTTTGCAGCGTCTGGCGGGCGATCTGCAAAACCTCCTCGGCAACTCCGGCGCGATCGTCGCGAAATATCGATTGCGCCGGCCGCCGGCCAACAACCTCGCGCATGGCACTCTCGGCCACCTGACGCACCATGCCTTGCGGGTCGCGCACATTAAACAGATATTCGATCGGATCCTCAACCCGCCACAAAACGGTGAATGCCACATCGACGATATTCTGATCCGCCGAAAGCATCAAACCCGAATCCGCTCTTCCTCCGCCTGATTTGGCGCCCACGTTAATCTGGTTCTCGACGATCTTGACGATTTCAAGCCGCTCGATGGGCCAAAGCAGAAAATGCAGGCCAGGACGCGAAAGCTCCTCCTTGGGCTTGCCGAAACGCAACTCAACGCCAAGTTCTTCCGGCTTGATCGTGTAGAAGGAATTGTAGGCCCAGAATAACGAGAAGCCAATCAATACCACAAGGCCGACAACGAGATTCGAGCCGCCGCCGCTGGGCAGGACATCTTTCAATCGATCCTGACTGGAGCGGAACAGATCGTCAAGTCCAGGCGGCTCGCTGTTACCGGAGTGTCTGGGGCCGCCCCCGTCGCCCCCGCTGCCCCAGGGGCCTTCCGTGGGGTCTCGCCCACCATTTCCCGAATTATCGCTCCAGGGCATCCGTTCTCCTTAAAAATCTGTTCACACCAGCAATTGTATACGGCAAATTGCTGGTATAACGCGAATTTCCGTATCAAAACAACGTCGATAACGCCGATAACGTTCACATCACCTGTACCGTGCCGAATTCAGGTGACCTTCAGCTACATATAGGCTACCAGCCTGTAGTTTGCAATGCATCGGTGGCAAATGGCGTATCGCCGCGGGGCGGCAAAAACTCAAGCGCATATCCCGTCGTTTGCCGTATCCGCGACGGCTTGAAACTCCTTGAATTTCGCGAAATCCGGACAGAAAACCAATGGAGCGGCGAAACCTGTAAGCCGCTCCAGGGAAATGCACCCGGCCTGGAAGGTCGCGGTATCTATTTCTCCCTTTTGAACCTGTCCCGTTCCGTCAAAAAGATTGCGCCCATATTCATTTGATAGGCTGCCTTCCTGAGTTCGTCGGGCACATTTCCGCGAAATATGAACGGGCCCGGCGTGGCGATCCGAGAAATCTGCGGGAAATATTTGGCGGCGGTACCGGAAAGATGAAACGCCAATGCCTCACCGTTCTCGAAAACCTCGTGAATGACGATTTGTTCGCCTGTCTCCGATACGGAAAGGTCGTAAGTCAGCAGTCCGGGCTCACTCGCTTTAAGTACCTCTCCAACGGCGTCATAAGTTGCAACGAGTTGTTCGCTCATGCCTGGTTTCGCGGTCCAGACATATACCAGATCAATGGATGTTGAGGGCTCGCTCGCCTGGGTACTCGTCATTCCGGCAAGCGCCATACCGCCGGCAATAACCACCGATGCGACGACGGTCTTAAGGCTGCTCGCCCAGGGTGATACAATCTGTTGTGGTTTTGAATGCGTAGCCATTTGTTTTCTCCATGAATGTTGTGGTTTGAACGCGTGTTTTCGGATTGGCAGTCAAATATTGGACCAATAGGTACAATAATGTCAAGCATTTTTGTACTTTTTGTTCCAAATTTATCCGAAATATGCTAGAACATGTCCATGAAGACCCATATGGCAAAGGAAGAACGAAGCCGGGGCAGGCCCAGAAGATTTGACGAAGAGGCCGTATTGGACGCTCTGACCGATCTCTTTTGGGATAAGGGCTATGAGGCAACGTCGATGAACGATATCCTCAAAGTATCCGGCCTGAACCGGTCCAGCCTCTATAACACGTTTGGTTCCAAGAAGAATTTGTTTCGACGCATTCTCGATCGCTACATCAGGATTCGCATGGAAGGATTTGTCGAGATGGTGGACCAGAGCGGCGAAAACGGTCTGCAAAGCCTCCACGCGTTTCTCGATGCGGTGTTCGCCTTTGGCCGCGCCGGCTGCCTTGCGGTCAACACGACGACGGAACTGGGCACATCCGATCCGATCGTCAGCGCGAACGCGCGGGTGTATCGCGACCGAATAAGGCGGGCGCTTCACAAAGTGGTATCCGGGGCGACGTTTTCCGATGGGCTGTCGGTTGACCTGATTGATGTACGAACGGAAATGCTGCTCGGTTTTCTGCTGGGATACGCGGTTGCGGCGCGCACAGGAGCCGATGGCGCGGAAATGAACGGACTGGCCGCGGCGGCGCATGCAACGGTCTCTTCATGGAAAAACCGGACCGAAGACGCCTGCAATTGACGGGCGCGGTATTGGATGGGCCTGCGCCGCCTGAGGCCGGATGTGTAGCCTCAACAGGCCGTTCTCGAAAACCGTCGGGGGCTAGAGCATCGGGCGTTTAAATTGCAGCAATATGTTCGCGTAAATCCGCTGACAAAGGTTTGCGTATGCTCCACCTCTTAACACAGTGAATCATAAATCACACCAAAGGGAAATCCAACGAGTTTCCTGTTAATCGTTCGATTCTCCACTGCGGCCCTTGCCGCAGATGGCGAGCAGCAAGGCCATACCGGGTCATTCATCTGATCATTAGAGGTGTTCGATTTATCCAGTGCTGTCAAGGGTTTAAGAACCGCCAGGGGCGGCGCGAAGCGCCCTTGACAGCACTGGATAAATCGAAAAAAAGCGATGATCAGATGAATGGCCAGCAGCACCCGATGGGTTTACCAGGCACAAGCTGTTGAAATTACGCATCTGGAGCGTCGGGCGCTTAAGTTGCAACAATATGCTCGCATAAATCCATTGATAAGGTTTGCGTATGCTCCACCTCTTAACACAGTGAATCATAAATCACACCAAAGGGAAATCCAAAGAGATTCCTGTTATACCAGCGGTATTGGCGTTTTGTACGCGCTGACTTGTGTGTCGTGCTGATAAGACAACGGTTGTAAACCAGTTCAGGAGTCAAACGTAAGTCCCTTGTATACCAGCGGTATTGGCGTTTTGTACGCGTTGACTTGTGTATCGTGCTGATAAGACAACGGTTTTAAACCGGGCCAGGAGTCAAACGCAAAGCCCCTTGGTATTAGTCGCCTGACGCTCTCGCTATCCTTTTTCAGCCTGACACGCTCTATCAGCACGAGACACAAGTCAACGCGTACAAAACGCCAATACCGCTGGTATCAGTCCGCCGGGCCGCCCCAGGGACTGATTTGGCCTTAATTTTATTGGGAAAATCAGTACCTGGGCGAAGCCGAGGGACTTTTCACATTCAACTACGTGGACGCCATACGCTCGCGTTCCTGGGCCATGCGCACGCGCTTTACCTTCAGCTTGTTCAAAGCCGAAATATAAGCCTTCGCCGAGGCCACAAGGGTGTCCGGATCGGCGCCTCTGGCGGATACCGAAATGCCCTCGTCCTCCAGCTTGACCGAAACTTCGGCCTGGGCGTCCGTGCCCTGGGTCACCGCGTGAACCTGATAAAGCGCCAGCTTGGCATCGTGGGGCTCTATATCGCCGATGGCGTTGAAAATGGCGTCCACCGGCCCGTTGCCGGTCGCCTCCCTGGTGACGTGCCGGCCTTCCAGATCAAGGGTCAGCGTCGCCCGCTGCGGCCCTCCCGTGCCGGCGATCACCGTCAGGGCAACCACCTGGATTGCATCGCCCGCATGGGCCACTTCGTCGTCTACGAGCGCTTCGATATCCTCGTCGTAAATAAGCTTTTTGCGATCAGCCAGGTTCTTGAAGCGGCGAAACGCATCCTGAAAGGCGTTATCACCCAGGCGGTATCCCAATTCCGTCAGCTTTTCGCGAAACGCGTGGCGGCCGGAATGCTTGCCCATCACCAGAGACGTCGCCTTTACCCCCACATCCTCGGGGCGCATGATCTCGTAGGTCTCGGCGTGTTTCAGCATGCCGTCCTGGTGAATACCGCTTTCGTGCGCAAAGGCGTTCTTGCCGACAATGGCCTTGTTGTACTGTACCGCAAAACCGGACACCGCCGCGACCAGACGTGAAATACGCATCAGTTGCGTGGGATCGACGCCGCACGCATACGAAAGCACATCGTTGCGGGTGCGAACCGCCATGACAATCTCCTCCAGAGAAGCGTTGCCGGCGCGCTCGCCAAGCCCATTGATGGTACACTCGATCTGCCGGGCGCCGCCTTCCATACCGGCCAGCGAATTGGCCACCGCCAGGCCCAGATCGTCATGGCAATGAACGGAAAACGTGACCCCGTCGGCGCCAGGAACCTTCTCGCGCACGGTCTCGAACATGGCCCGGTATTCCGCCGGCACACAATAGCCCACGGTATCGGGCAGGTTTATCGTGGTTGCCCCCGCCTTGATGGCCGCCTCCACACAGCGGCACAGATAGTCAATAGGCGTGCGTGTCGCATCCATCGCCGACCACTCCACGTCCGCAACGAGATTGCGCGCCTGAGTCACCGTTTGAGTGATGATTTCGAGCACTTCCTGCTGCGTCTTGCCCATTTGATATTCAAGATGAATGGGGGAGGTGGAAACGAAAGTATGAATGCGCCCGCGTTTTGCGTGACGCACTGCCTCGCCGGCGCGGTCGATATCGGCGGCGATGGCGCGCGCCAGGCCGGCGATTGTCGCCTTTCGGGCGCGTTTGGCGATCTCCGAGACCGCCTCGAAATCGCCATCGGAGGCAATCGGGAAACCCGCCTCGATTATATCGACGCCCATTTCGTCAAGAACGTCGGCGACCTGGAGCTTTTCCTCAAGGGTCATGGAAGCGCCCGGCGACTGCTCGCCATCGCGCAATGTGGTGTCAAATATGATAATCCGGTCCTGTTCCGTATTACGCATTGTTCTCGTCCTTTACCAATGCCATCGAAGGGATACGCCGAACAGACATCTTGCCCGCACGCATCCATCGTAAACTGTAATGATGTGAAAAGTGTATGCACCGCACGTCGCCAGTGCGTCTGCCCCTAAAGCGCCGACCCCTGGAGCCGGTGCTCTAGGGGCGAATAAGGCGTAGCCGCAGCGGCGCCCGTATCAGACAGGGATCAGGCAGGTAGAAACCCGGCGCGCCGCCCGCGCCGGTTAAACCCGCAGCCCCCCTGGCAGATAATATGGCCGTTCGCGCCATGATCGTTAGTCATCCGTTAATGCTTGTCCTAACCCGCCGCCGTGCGCGGGCGATACCGTACTATACCAGTATGGCTCCCTTTTTTCAAATACCCCACGCCGCTATATTCAGCTGTGCAATACCAGGGGGCTTTGCCTTTGACACCTGGCTTGGTTTAACACCGTTGTCTTGTCAGCACGAGACACAAGTCAGCGTGTACAAAACGCCAATACCGCTGGTATAGCCTCAATGGGTTCGTCCCGAAAAACCCGTCGGGTGCTGCTGGCCATCCTGGCGGCCATGGCCGCAAGAGGTGTCACTTCAGACCTGCCGGCCCCGGGGCACAACCTGCTGAAAGATCGTACTCAACCGATCATGGCGCGCAACATCCAGGCGGTCTTTTCATGAATTTGCATGCGCTGGGTAAGAAGATCGGCGCTTGGGGCATCGCCTGCCTTTTCCGCGAGCGGTAGTATTCTGCGCGCCGAGTGAACCACCTTATCCTGATCCGCCGCAAGTATGGAAATCATCTCCTGGGCAGCCGGAACGCCTGTTTCCTCCTCGATGGAGGCGAGTTCGACGAATTGGGCGAAAGAGCCGGGCGCCACCGTGCCCAAAGCGCGAATGCGCTCGGCAATTTCGTCGACTGCCACGGCCAGTTCGGTGTATTGCTGCTCGAACATCATATGCAGCGTATTGAACATGGGACCGGTAACGTTCCAGTGAAAGTTATGGGTCTTTAAATACAGCAGATAGGTATCCGCCAGCACCCGCGAAAGGCCCTTTGCAATGGCGATACGATCCTGCTCGTCAATGCCGCTGTCGATTGTCTGCGTCATCCTTTCAACTCCTTATGCGCTTCAACTCTTTATGCGATGCCGTGCCTTCAATAGTTGATCGTGAAGAAAAATGCTTCGCTAGGCTTGCGTGTACTCTTCTTCATTTGAAACAATGAGAAAACAAGGCTCAAGTAGGTATGGCATCGTGTTTTCGCCTGGCCTTATCGCAAGGTTTTGGCGCGTTTGCGCATAATACCTTGCGATTTCCGATCATGACCAACGGTCATGATCGGTCAATATGAATGCCAAATCATACCAAGGGGCGTTGCGTTTGACTCCTGACCCGGTTTACAACCGTTGTCTTGTCAGCACGACACACAAGTCAGTGCGTACAAAACGCCAATACCGCTGGTATTATACAAAGGGGCTTTGCGTTTGACTCCTGGCTCAGTTTAAAACCGTTGTCTTGTCAGTACGATACACACGTCAGCGTGTACAAAACGCCAATGCGGCTGGTATCAGTCCGCCGGGCCGCCCCAAGGACTGATTTGTCCTGATTTATCGGGAAAAAGTCGACCGAGGCGAAGCCGAGGGACTTTTTCACATTCAACTCAATAGATCACGACGCTGCGGATGCTCTCGCCCGCGTGCATCAGATCGAAGGCGGAATTAATATCGTCCAGCGCCATGGTATGGGTGATCATCGGATCGATATCGATCTTGCCGTCCATATACCAGTCAACAATCCTGGGCACATCGGTGCGCCCCCTGGCGCCGCCAAAGGCGGTGCCGCGCCACACCCGGCCCGTAACAAGCTGAAAGGGCCGCGTTGCGATTTCCTGACCCGCCCCCGCAACGCCGATAATCACGCTCTCGCCCCATCCCTTGTGGCAGCACTCCAACGCCTGGCGCATGGTTGTCGTATTGCCGATACATTCAAATGAATAATCGGCGCCGCCGTCGGTGAGTTCGACGAGATGCGCAACCAGATCGCCGTCGACATCCGCGGGGTTGACGAAATGAGTCATGCCGAACTTCTCGGCCATGGCCTGACGCGCCGGATTGAGGTCGACGCCGACGATCATGTTGGCGCCCACCAGACGGCACCCCTGCACCACATTCAAACCGATGCCGCCAAGACCAAAGATGACGCAATTACTGCCTGGCTCGACCCTGGCCGTATTGATCACCGCTCCGACGCCGGTGGTGACGCCGCAGCCGATATAGCAAACCTTGTCGAAGGGGGCATCGGGGCGGATTTTCGCCACCGCTATTTCCGGCATGACCGAGTAGTTGGAAAATGTCGACGTGCCCATATAGTGATACAGGGTGTCCTTGCCGATGGAAAAGCGCGACGTGCCATCGGGCATCAGGCCCTGGCCCTGGGTGGTGCGAATCTTCTGGCAAAGATTGGTCTTTGGATGCAGGCAGTAATCGCATTCGCGGCACTCCGGCGTATAGAGGGGAATCACGTGATCGCCCTTTTGCACCGATGTAACGCCGGGACCGGTATCGACAACGACACCGGCGCCTTCATGACCCAGAATTGCCGGGAAAATACCTTCCGGATCGGCGCCCGACAAGGTGAATTCATCCGTATGGCAAATGCCGGTCGCCTTGATTTCCACCAGAACTTCGCCGTCGCGCGGGCCCTCAAGATCGACTTCGACAATTTCAAGAGGCTTGCCCGCCTCGAATGCTACAGCCGCGCGTGTTTTCATCTCGTCCTCCCATCGATTCGCCCAGTATGTATTGTTCGCAGATAATCAGATTAAGCGCATTTACCGATGGGGCGCAAGGGCCTTGCACAACCCTTACGCTGTCATTGCCATGAAAAGTCTCCGGCTGAAGCCATAAGTACACTTCCAGGTCCGGACCGCGGGCGGAAGCGCCCGCCTGGGATCAGCGGGGTTTCAACTTGCTCACGATGACCGAGCTTTTCTCCAAAGTATTGTGCACCGGACATTTATCGGCAATCTCCAGCAATCGCTGACGCGTTTCATGGTCAAGATCGCCTGCGACATCAATATGCACATCGAAGCGGTCCACCCGCCCCTCCACCCTGCCTGCCGCAATGCACGCGGCGCAGTCGCGCGCGTGCACCCTGGCGTGATCGACCCGCACCGAAATCCGCTCCAGGGGCAGCTTCTTTCTGTTGGCATACATGCGTAACGTCATTGAGGTGCAGGCGCCAAGGGCGATGGCAAGATAGTCGTAAGGAGAGGGCCCGGTATTATCGCCGCCGACGCCCGCCGGCTCGTCGGCAAACAGGGTATGGCCGCCCGAGCGAACGATATTCTGGAAGCGGCCCGCACCGCTCTCGGCGACGATAACCTGTCCCTCCTGTGCCTCTTCAGAAAAAGCCGCTGGCGCCGGCGCCGGCACATAGCGGCGCGCCCAGGAGGCGATGACATCGGCAACATAAGCCGCATCCTCACGACGGCTGATCAGGTGATCGGCCGTATCAAGGGAAATAAAGCTCTTGGGGTGCCGGGCTGCGGTGAAAATCTGCGCCGCGTTGTCGATCCCGACAATGGCGTCAAGGGGCGCGTGCAGCACCAAAAGGGCGGCGTCAAGCGCGCCGATATGTCGCGCCAGGGACTGGCTCTGTGCATCCTCAACAAACTGCTGCCCGATCGTAAAGGTGCGGCCACCCAGCGTAACCGGTGCGGTGCCGGCACGCCTGATTTCGTCGAGCGAGGTACTGAAATTGCCCAGCACATGCGCAACATCGGCTGGCGCCCCGATGGTCGCCACGGCTTTCACCTGGGCGATATCGCCGGCCGCGGCAAGTACTGCTGCGCCGCCCAGAGAATGGCCGATCAGAATCGCCGGCGCCTCGTAGTGATCGCGCAAATACGCCGCAGCCGCCAACAGATCGTCAACATTGGATGAAAAGCCGGTTTGTGCAAATTCGCCCTCGCTGCGTCCAAGGCCGGTAAAGTCGAAGCGCAATACGGCGATGTCATGGGCCGTTAGCGCAGCAGCAATGGCGCGCGCGGCGAACAGGTCCTTGGAGCAGGTAAAGCAATGGGCAAAGATGGCAAACGCGCGCACCGCACCGCGCGGCAGATCCAGCTTTGCCGCCAGGGCTTCGCCGCGCGTATTATCGAATGTAATGGCCTGGGATGATGCTTTCATATCCGTCTGCCTGCGCTTTACAATTGTACCGGCGGTATTGGCTTTTTGTACGCGCTGGCTTGTGTATCGTGCTGACAAGACAACGGTTTTAAACCGGGCCGGGAGTCAAACGCAAGTCCCCCTGGTATTATAGGATTGTATCGGGCCGGCGGGAAAAGGAAAACCAAAGAGCAAAGCCGCACCCGGCTTGCGGGTACGGCTTTTGCGGCGCGTATCGTGTTCGGAGCGAACACTGTGGACAGACTGCTGTCACTTCCGCCGCCGGGGCAAAGGAGAAGGCCAAAACCGGAACCGCTCACCAGCGATTTCCCCATTAGGGATTTCAGTGACGGCAGTTCACGCGCCGCCTGCAAGCGGTTTGAGCCCTTACAGGCGGATGCGGTTATTCGGCCAGGCGATTGTGAATAAACAGATAGTCATCGCCATCGGCACTCCGGTGGCAGGCGATGCAACCGGCCTCGTCATTGCCTTTAGCCACCCGGCCACCAAGCTGGATGCCTTTGGGGTTTTTGTCGAGGGTTCCATCGGGCAGATATTTAGCCCAGAACCAGTCCTTGTTTTCGGTATCATAGCCCGTTTCGCGGCGGAACATCACTGTCACCGCAGCCAGATGTTTGTCCGGATTATTGGCAACGGCGTCAACCTCAACCCCTTCCGGGCCATAGTTGCGCTTGACTACAATCACCCCCGTGTGGCCGTTAACGTTCAGCGTCGAATCGAGGGTCTCCAGAACAAATCCGTGCGGTTCCGTGCCCTCGTAGGGTGTGGTGTGAATGGCGTCCGGTCCGACGAGTCTGGCCTCGGAGAGTGCCTGCCACAGGGTCGCCGCATAGGCTACGTCTTCAGGCTGGCCGAAGGGAGGCTGTTGCGCCACAGCGCCGCCGGCAATGAGGCTGCCGGCGCCGATCACGCCAACAGCCACGGCAAACAACCGTCTGCGAAGCGATGCAAGGATCATGGGTGTAACTCCTCTATAGTACCCCGGTTGTCGGGGTGAGAACGAAACCGGTTGCCTCCCGGCCGATCATCTGAACGGTGGCCTGGAGGCGGGTGGAACGGCTGATTGAAGGCAAGTGTAAGGCGATTCACCGGATCGTGAAATCACATGTGTATCACAAGAATGTGAATGGTGACGGAAGGGACGATAGCGGGAAGCTTTCAGCAGGTTGCTCTTACAAATCCCGTCGGGTGCAGGTGGCCATTCACCTGACACGCTCTAGAGCGTGTCAGGTCTTAATAGAACCATTCTGACGGAGCGATTTTGCGACAAGATGGACCCTCACGTTTGCCTGTATCTGGAACAACCTGTTGAAAGATTACAGTTAGAGCGCCCCACACCATCGGCGTCCCGGTCCGCAGGCCGACAACACGCGGTCGGCCTGCAGTGGTTTTATACTCTCGCGGCCATCGGCCACATCGATCAGGCGGTCAGTGCATTGTGACCAAAATACATGAACTCACGGTCCATGGCGGTGATTTCGGCGGCATTCAGTTGCAACGCCGCGCTATCCAGCATCCTGAAGCTCTTTTGCGCCTTGACCCATTCGTCGGCAGGCTGGAGCGTTGAGAGGGTATAGGTGGTGGTCTCGTTCAGATAGTGCGTCGGGATCACAACCTTTGGCTTGAGCCTCTCGACAATAGCGTTGCCCTGGGCATAGGAGAGTATATGCTCGGAGCCGTCCACGGGCAGGGTCAGCACATCGATACGCCCGATGGCCTTCCAGAACGCGTCCCCCGGATCGGGACGGTTATCCCCCCATATGAGCGTTCGGATGCCGCCGGTTTCAATGACATAGACAACCATATCCATGTGCCCCACATTGTTGGGCGGACACGCCTGGGCGCCAAACTCCTTTAAGGCGTCCGTCCACGTATACCAGCCCGGGGCCACACAGGCGTGCTTGTCGGCAAAGCCGGTGATTTTCAGATCGGCAAATTCGAACGTCCCCACCATACGGTCAAGCACCATGGTCGAATGGGGCCGGTCAATGGCGTCATGATCGAAGTGGGTATGGGTTGACATGGTGATGTCCACGGTCGTCTCGGCGAACTTTTGCTTGAACCACAACCCCCATGCCCCGGACGGATCGTCACGCCAGGGGTCCACCATGATCGTCGCGCCACCCGGCGATGTTATCCTGAATGCGCAATGGCCATAATAATCAATGCCGACCGCACCATCGGGAAACGCGGTTTTCGCTTGTAATTCAATGACGTGATTGTTGTTGCCCGGTTGCGTCCAGTCGGTTGACTGCGCCCTGGCCGCCCCTGGTGCGAGCAGGGACGTTGTTCCTGCAATACCAAGCGCGCCCGCGGCTCCAGCGGCACCAAACAATGCCCGCCGGGACAGCGCCGCCGGCAAGACCGGGTGCGTTTCGCGATGTGAGATGGTATGGTGCGCGTTGCGTCGTAAATGATCCTTTTTCATTTCCTGCTCCCTGATCGTTTTAACGCCGGATGTGGCGTGTTCGCGCGATACAGGATAGATGAAACCGATACCGGTCTGTAGGATGGAATATTATGGGGAGAATATGGGGATAATACCATTATTATCGCTGGTTGTACGTTGAAGGGAAGCCCGCCTCCCTTCGCAAGCCGGTGGGACGGCATCCGGGTGCCGAATGGTGGCGGGATCGTGCAATCCCTCTCATAGAGCGTGTCAAAAGCAAAAAACTCTTTAGGAACAAAACAGGTCAAGCCAAACGGACGTCCAGATATGCGTAGCGCGAGAACATCCTATGCACTATCATGGCAGACGACTCATGGTATCGCTTGTTTCCACTAACCGGTGCGAACTTCAGCATGGCTCGAAAACCACAACACATGATGGATGACGAAACATCGTTCGGCTTCTCGCGTATTCGGCAAAGCGAAAAGCAGGGGCGCGTTGATGCGGTGTTTGATACCGTCGCGCACCGCTACGATATTATGAACGACGTAATCTCTGGCGGTATGCATCGCATGTGGAAAGATGCACTCGTGGCGTGGTTGCAGCCACCGCGTCATACGGAGCGCCCGTTTCGTGTTCTGGATGTGGCCGGCGGAACCGGGGATATTGCCTTTCGCATCGCGCGCGCCGGCGGCCCCGCGATGGATATCACACTCGTCGATATTAATGAAACAATGCTGCAGGAAGGCCGGCGGCGGGCGCTGCATGATGAAAGCAATATCGAGAAGAATCTTTGCTTCGTAAAGGCAAATGCCGAAAAGTTGCCGTTCAGGGATCGGCAGTTCGATGCCTATACGATTGCGTTTGGCATTCGCAACGTCCCCGACATGCAAAAAGCCCTCGACGAGGCCTATCGGGTGCTTGTCCCTGGCGGGCGCTTTCTGTGTCTTGAACTGCCGCCGGTGAACGTTCCCGTTCTTGACAAACTCTATGAGCGTTATTCGTTTGACATCGTCCCAAAGTTGGGTGAACTGATTGTCGGCGATGGTGAACCGTACCGCTATCTGGTCGAAAGTATTCGCCGCTTCCCCAACCAGGCGCGGTTTGCCGATATGATCAGGCGTGCCGGTTTTTCCCGCGTTCGGTATCGCAATCTCAGCGGCGGTATTGTGGCGATCCATTCAGCATGGCGGTTTACATAGTGATAGAGGGAACTGTTTGTCCGGCATTTTCCGGCACCGCTGCGGGCCCTTGCGTCATGTGGCGATTTGATCGGACAGGGCGTGACGTACCAACGGCGCTTAATCACAACAAACAGCCTTGCACCCAAAAGGTGTCTTATCGAGGTGGTACACGAGAGCAATACCCGTTCACACGGCAAGCACCCTTGCTTGCTGCGTGAATGGATGAAATTGTTCGAACGATCGGGTTGATCGAATAAAGCGGATCGATTCGATTGTCAGCGTGTACATGGAAGCGAATACCGCTGGTATAAAACGATGGTGCGTGTCAGAGCATTTCTACGCCTTTGCCGGGCCGGCTTTGTGCTGGTGCGTGAGGGTTTTTTCACCATCTTCGACGTGGCGCTCATGCCGGCTGCGGTGCGCCCGGTTATTGCTTTTGTCAATTTGTTTGCGCGCCGCAGCATAAGGGATCGTTCGCGTCAGGCCACCCTGGCAGGCGCCCTTACCAGGCTGGGGCCATCTTATGTAAAGTTCGGGCAGTTTCTGGCGACGCGACCGGATCTGGTCGGAGCCGCGGCGGCACGCGATCTTGAGTCGTTGCAGGACAGAATGGCGCCATTTGCCCAGGATCAGGCGGAGGCCGCCGTCGAAGCCGCCCTTGGCCGAGAACTCGACAATACCTTTGAGACATTCGGCCCCGCTGTGGCGGCGGCTTCCATTGCCCAGGTACATAAGGCGACCATCCGTCACGACCGGGCATCGACAGACGCCTCGCTGGCGGACAGCATTACCACGAGCGAGGAGCCGCAGAAACCGCGAGCGCCTGAACCACAGGACACAGAAGTGGCGGTTAAGGTGTTGCGGCCGCATATCGAAGCACGTTTTCGCAACGATCTGGCGTGTTTTTATCTGGCGGCCGGGCTGGCGGAACGGTTTGTGCCGGCCGCCAGACGCCTTCGTCCGCGCGCCGTAGTGGATACCCTGGCGCAGTCTGTCGCTCTTGAGATGGATTTACGTCTTGAGGCGGCGGCACTCTCGGAGATGCGCGACAACATTGCTGACGATGACGGTTTTATCGTACCCGACGTCGAATGGGAATTGACCGCAAAAAATGTGCTGACCACTGCCTGGATTGACGCAACGCCCATTCATGATGTCGAAGCGCTCGCAGCGCAGGACCATGATTTGAAAGGGCTGGCACGCATACTCATGCAATCGTTTCTGCGCCATGCCCTGCGCGATGGCTTTTTTCATGCCGATATGCATCAGGGCAATCTTTTTGTTGATGCAGGGGGCGATATCGTTGCTGTGGATTTCGGCATTATGGGGCGTTTGGGATTAAGTGATCGGCGGGCGCTGGCGGAGATTCTGTATGGTTTTATCCGGCGCGACTACACGCGCGTCGCACAGGTTCATTTTGAGGTGAACTATGTGCCCCGGACCCATTCGGTAGCCGATTTCGCCCAGGCCTTGCGGGCCATCGGCGAGCCTTTGCAGGGGCGCGCGGCGAAAGATATCTCCATGGCGCGCCTGTTGACGCAATTGTTCGAAGTCACCGAGTTGTTCGATATGAAAACCCAGCCACAACTGATCATGTTGCAGAAAACAATGGTTGTGGTGGAGGGCGTGGCACGGATGCTGGATCCGGAACTGAATATGTGGACGACTGCCGAGCCGGTGGTACGCCGCTGGATGGAGGATCACCTGGGCCCGGCAGAAAAACTGCGCCAGGCGGGCGAGAGCGCCAGGGCGATTGGCCGACTGGTTAGCGATTTACCGGAACTCATCGCACGCGCGGAGAAGACAAACCAGCGTTTGGCGCAAATGGCGGTACAGGGCCTGCGTCTTGACGAGGAGACGGTCGATGCTCTGGTTAGCCGTGACAGGGCGAAAGGGCGATTACTACGCTACGTTCTTTTTGGTGCGGTTGTGGTGCTTATTGTGCTTGCTGTCAGGGCGCTCGGGCTGTGAACCCGGAAACGTCTGCGCGCCTGTGGAATACCGGCGTCATCAGCCCACCCACTTTTTCACATTCAACTAAATTGAACACCACTAATGATCAGATAAATGGCTTCGCAGGCTGAAAAAGAATAGCGAGACCACTGTCCAGGGCCCCATTTTCGCCTTTCTCTTGTCCGGAACCGGGGTTATTGTTGCAACTTATACGCCCGACGCTCTAGTCGGGCTGGCCCGGGGATAATATTTCGCCCGCGCCACCGTTCGCGCGCGACCACTCAAGAGGCGCATCAAGAAACCCCTCCACCCGCCCGAGAGTCGCAGCATCAAAATAGCCCTGCTGCCTGCAAACCGCAAGCACATCGCGCCACGTGGCAAGGTGATGAAGACGAAGGCCGATCCCATCAAGACCTTTGCGCGCATGGGCAAAAATGTCGTAGTAAAATACCACGATAGCGTCGCTAATCTCGCCACCGGCCTGGCGAATGGCCTGGCAGAATTTTATCTTGCTGCCACCGTCGGTGGTCAGGTCCTCGACCAGCAGAACGCGCTTTCCTTCGATCCCATTGCCCTCGATCTGCGCATCGCGGCCAAAGCCTTTCGGCTTCTTGCGAACATAATGCATCGGCAGGCCCAGCCTGTCCGCCAGCCAGGCGGCAAAGGGAATGCCCGCCGTCTCACCGCCGGCGACACTGTCGACCCGCTCAAATCCCACATCACGCAACACGATGCCCGCGGCAAAATCCATCAACGTGTTGCGAATGCGCGGATAGGAGATCAGTTTGCGACAATCGATATATACAGGACTGGCCAGACCGGACGTCAACATGAAGGGCGTATCGGGGCGAAAGTGCACGGCCTCAATTTCCAACAGCATTCTGGCGGTCAGTTCAGAAACGAGTTTACGGTCTGAAAAGGAGGCGGAAGGCATTTTCCTGCGATCAAGACTTAAATACCAGTGAAAGTGGGACTTGCGGCCCTTGCCACCAAAGGCCATATCGGGCTATCCATCCGGTCACCCGATAGTGATGATACACTGTTACATTGTGCTTGCAAGCGGCGTTACAGGGTAATCCCCTCCCGGCCGACGTTTTCGATCTTGCCAGAGCCACGTGCGGGCGTATTGTGACACGCTCCAAATCGCCCGATCAGCACTTTGCCACATTCAAGCGAACCGGAACAAGGGTTGCCACTATGACAAATGCACCGACAATGAAATTCGGCCTCGGCGCGCCCGTCCGCCGCACGGAAGACAATCGACTGATAACGGGAAAAGGCGAATACGTCGCCGACTACACGCCCGAGGGTGTGCTGGAGGCCCTTGTGGTGCGCTCCGATATGGCCCATGCGCGGTTTTCACTCTCAAACCTCGAAGCGGTGCGTCGCGCACCGGGGGTGCATCTGGTGCTCACGGCCGATGATCTGGGCGATATCCCCGGTGTGCCGTGTCAGACCCTGCTGCCGCAGCACGACGGCTCGCCTACGCCGGGCGCCGATATTCCCCTGCTGTGCAAGGATACCGTCCGCCATGTGGGCGATGCGGTGGCCTTCATCGTGGCCGATACACGCAATCTGGCGCGCGATGCGGCGGAACTGCTCGGCATCGACTATGAAGGCCTGCCCGCGGCGATCGATATGCAAGCGGCTAGGGAGCCAGGGGCGCCCCTCGTTTATAGCGAACGCGACTCGAATATTGCCTTCGAATACCACATGGGAGACAAGGACAAGACCGATGCGGCCTTCGCGCGCGCCGACAAGACAATTTCCCTGACAATCGTCAACAACCGCGTTGTCACAAATTACATGGAGCCGCGCGCCGCGGTGGCAGAATTCGATGCATCAAGCGGACGCTATACGCTCACGAGCGTCAGCCAGGGCCCTCACGGCCTGCACGCGATCATCGCCGCGTGTCTTGGCGTCGACAAGGCGGATATTCGTATTATCACGCCGCCTGACGTGGGGGGCGGGTTCGGCACCAAGGCATTCGTTTATCGCGAATATCCCCTGGTCTGTATGGCCGCCCGGCGGCTTGAGCGGCCGGTGCGCTGGGTGAGCGATCGCCTGGAACACTTTACCGCCGATGCCCAGGGGCGCGACAATGTCACCACGCTGGAACTTGCCCTTGACAAGAACCACAGGTTTCTCGCCCTGCGCGCCGACCTCTACGCCAATATGGGAGCGTATTTAAGCGCCTTTGCGCCGTTCATTCCCTGGCTGGGGCTCTCGATGCTGACCGGTGTTTATGATATACCGGCTGCCTTTGCACGCACTATCGGGGTTTTTACCAACACCCTGATGGTCGACGCCTATCGCGGCGCCGGGCGGCCGGAGGCGACGTATCATCTGGAGCGCCTCGTCGATTACACCGCCTATACCCTGGGCGTGGACCGGGTCAGTCTGCGCCGCGACAATTTCATCCGCCCCGATCAGATGCCCTATACGACGCAAATGGACCGCACATATGACACCGGCGATTTCGCCGGCACGCTGGCAGCGGCGCTGAAAAAGGCAGGCATTGACGGTTTTGCCGATCGCGCCGCGCAAAGCGCCGCGCGGAACAGGTTGCGCGGGCTGGGCTTTGCTACTTATGTGGAGGCGTGCGCCTTTGCCGGCAGTGAGGATGCCGCCCTGACCCTTAACGGAGACGGCACGCTGACGTTTACCATCGGCACCCAGGCAGGCGGCCAGGGCCATCAGACGGTCTATGCGCAGTTTATCGCCCAGGTGCTCAATCTGCCCATTGAGAGGATAAACGTCGTACAGGGGGATACGGACCGGATTGCCACGGGCGGGGGCACGGGCGGCTCGCGGTCCATTCCCATCGGCGGTGTGGCGGCGCACAAGACGGCCGGCGCCATGGCGGAGCGCCTAAAGGAGTTGGCGTCGGACCCGCTTGAGGCTTCGGCGGCGGACCTGGAAATTATCAACGGCCAGGTGGTCGTGGCGGGCACCGATCGGGGCATGGACTTTGCCGCGCTGGCGGATGCGACGGCGGACAAGTCGCGGCTGCAGGTGGCGGATACGTATACGGCCAAGGCGCCGACATTTCCCAACGGCACCCATGTGTGCGAGGTCGAGATCGATCCACAAACCGGTCAGGTGGCGATCCTTGCCTATAATATCGTTGATGATTTTGGTTTTGTCGTCAATCCGATGCTGCTTGAGGGCCAGGTTCATGGCGGTGTGGCGCAGGGTATCGGTCAGGCGCTTTACGAGCACACGGTGTATGGTGAGGATGGCCAGTTATTGACCGCATCGTTTATGGACTACACCATGCCGCGGGCGGATAATTTCCCCATGTTTGGCTTCTCGACCCGTAATATTCCAACGTCAGGCAATCCCCTTGGCATCAAGGGCGCCGGCGAGGCGGGAACCATCGGCGCCACGCCGGCGATCATGAACGCGGTGATCGATGCGCTCAATCGTGGCTACGGCATCACCCATATGGACATGCCGGCGACGCCATCGGCGGTCTGGCAGGCGATACACAGGGCGCAAGCGCGGTAAACAAACCCGACACCATGCTCTAACCATCTATTGCGCCGGTTCGCGCGCCAAGCGCGGCGCGTATTTCCTCAAGGATGGCCGGATCGTCGATGGTCGCGGGAGGCGTGACCGTCTCCCCGTCGGCAATTTTTCGCATCGTTGCGCGCAGGATTTTCCCCGAGCGCGTCTTGGGCAGGCGCGGCACGATCACAACGGTCTTGAACGCCGCGACGGGGCCAATCGTCTCGCGCACACGGGCAATGATTTCACGTTCAACAGTGCCGTCCTCGCGTTCGATGCCGTCCTTGAGGACAATAAAGCCGGCCGGGATTTGTCCCTTGAGATCGTCGGCAATCCCCAGGACGGCGCATTCGGCGACATCGGGGTGGCTGGCGACGACGTCCTCCATGGCGCCGGTGGACAAGCGATGGCCGGCGACGTTGATGATATCGTCGGTGCGCGCCATAATAAAGAGATAGTCGTCCTCGTCGCGATAGCCCGCATCTCCGGTGGAATAATAGCCGGGGAACTCCTCAAGATAACTGCTTTTGAAATGTTCGTCCTTGCGCCACAGGGTTGGCAGGCAGGACGGCGGCAGGGGAAGTTTTATGGCAATGGTGCCCATCTCGCCGGTTTTTGCCGGTGTGCCGTCGGTGTTGAGAACATCGATATGGTATCCGGGCATGGCGACGGCGGGGGAGCCGTATTTGGTGGGCAGTTTTCCCAGGCCGACCGGATTTCCGGCGATGGTCCAGCCAGTTTCGGTCTGCCACCAGTGATCGATGACGGGGACATCAAGGTGCTTTTCGGCCCAATAGAGGGTATCGGTATCGGCGCGTTCGCCGGCCAGAAACAGGGTGCGAAAGCCGGGCAGGTCGTATTCGCCGATGAGTCTGCCCTCGGGGTCCTCTTTCTTGATGGCGCGAAATGCCGTGGGCGCGGTAAACAGGGCGCTCACATTATGCTCCGAGATGACGCGCCAGAACACGCCGGCATCGGGAGTGCCGACGGGTTTGCCCTCAAAGAGCACAGTGGTGGCGCCGTGCAGGAGCGGGGCGTAGACGATATACGAGTGGCCGACGACCCAGCCGACATCCGATGCGGCCCAGAACACCTCCCCCGGCTCGATTCCATATATGTTGTGCATGGACCACTTCAGGGCGACCATATGCCCGCCATTATCACGCACGACCCCCTTGGGAATGCCGGTGGTGCCGGAAGTATAGAGAATATAGAGTGGATCGGTGGCGTTAAGGGCGACACAATCGGCGCGTTTTCCGGCCGCATGTGCCGCGTTAACGAGCGTCTCGTAGTCGTGATCGCGTTCCGCGACAAGGGTGGCCGTACACTGGCGGCGTTGATAGATGATGGTGGCTTGCGGCTTGTGCGCTGACAGGGCGATGGCTTCATCAAGCAGCGGCTTGTAGGCGATAACGCGTCCCGGCTCAATGCCGCAGGAGGCGGCGAGCACCAGTTTGGGTTGGCAATCGTTGATACGGGTTGCCAGTTCGGCGGCGGCGAAACCGCCAAAGACCACCGAGTGCACCGCGCCGATACGCGCGCAGGCGAGCATGGAAAACACCGCCTGCGGGATCATGGGCATATAGATGATGACGCGATCGCCTTTTTCGATGCCTTTTTCCTGCAGGACGGCGGCGAGGGTTGCGACTTCATCGAGAACGGCTTCGTAGGAGTAGGTTCGGGCGGCGCCGGTAATGGGGCTATCGTAGATGATGGCGGGTTGGCCGGGGCGGTCTCGCTCCACGTGGCGATCAAGGCAGTTATAGCAGGTATTGCAGGTTGCGCCGACGAACCAGCGGCCATAGACGCCGGCGGTATCGTCGAATACCTGGTTCCAGGGGGTTATCCAGTCGATAGCGCCGGCGGCGGCGGCCCAGAACCCTTGCGGGTCGGTTTGCCAGGCCCGATAAACTTCATGATAGCGGCTCATTTCCAGATCGCCTCCTTGCCCCGTTTTAGCCCTTGATAGCTAGAGCGTGTCAGGTCTTAATAGAATCAATTCTGTTTCTCGATTGGCGAGGCGATACCCACGCCCAAGGCGATCGAAGAGCGATGTTTATCCATCTCTCGAGAGCGGCTTGGGCGTGGGCGTCCGCCAATCGACAAACCCGAAGGGACGGGCGCTTTTGCACCAATGCCGGCGCAAGGTTTCTTGAAAATAGTCCACTATGTCCTGCGAAACTTTGCTTGGCCTTGTCACAAAATCGCTCCGTCAGAATGATTCTATTAAGACCTGACACGCTCTAGATGATGGTCTTAGTGCATGGTTTGTGTCAAGCGCGCTGGCTGTGATCTTTCAGCACGTTGTTCCCGGGACGGGCAAACCTGAGGGTATATCTGTTGCACCCTCGCCGCCAGCAAGGCCATACCGGGCCATTCACCTGTACCCGATGGGTTGATCAGGCACAATCTGTTGAAATTACACAACCAGAGCGTCGGCGAGATTAGAGCGTCGGGCGATTAAGTTGCAACAATAACCCCGGTTCCGGATAAGAGAAAGACTAAAATGGGGCCCTGGACAGTGGCCTCGCTATCCTTTTTCAGCCTGTGAAGCCATTTATCTGATCATTGCTTCTATTAAGACCTGACACGCTCTAGCCGGCGTGCCCGCAGCCGTCGAAACGGTACGAGCGCCGCTCCGACTACACAGGCCTGAATACCGGGGGTTTTGTCTCTATTGTTTTACACCACCGGTTGTGACATGCTCTCCAGCATAACGGTCAATCAGGGATGCTCCAGCGGCGACCGATCTGAATAAGATGTTGTTATAAAAGATGAATTCTGTGTTTCCGACCTGTACACTTGAAAGCCTCCAACAATCTTCCCATATCTATGGTGTACAGATAGGAAAGGGACAAAGCAATTATGACAACACGTAGCGATAGCATGTCGATGAAGTTTTGCCGCGAGCACATGATAGATCCCATGTTTCGCCCCGCATGGACACCGGCAACGATCGGCCTGATGGTGCTGGGATTTATTTTCTGGAAACCCCTTGGATTTGTGGTATTGGGTTATATACTGTTCGGAGGCAAGGCGCGCGAGTGGATTGCGGAGCGTGAACACGATTGGCGCAAACGGCGTCAGGGTACCGGCAATTCGGCCTTCGATGCCTATCGGGAGGCAGAACTGGAGCGCCTTGAGGCAGAGCGCCGTCAGCTCGACGAAGAACGCGCCGAGTTCGAGGAATTTCTATATAACCTGCGCAAGGCACGTGATCGCGACGAATTTGACAAATTCGCAAAATCACGTAAAAAAAGAGCCAGGAAAAGCTGACCGCCGGTCGCCGTGCCCGATTCACAAAGTCGCCTTTTTGTTTAGTAAAATAAAGAATATAGCGTATAGGCGAGTACGGCGTCGTTCAGGAATACCCGCTTATGTCGGGTAGCGTCGGCAGAGCGAGAAAAGCGTTTTCCCCCCAGAGCGCTACCGCTCATTTGCCTGACCAGAGAGAGCGGCCTTTTCGGAGGCCGCTCTTTCGTTGTCATACTGGCGTCGTCATATTGGCGCTGTCATAACGTCAGTATCATGCGGATCGGGCCAGGTCACAATGAAGCCGTTCACCATCAAAGAGCCGAAACTGCCGCCTCATATCGCCGATCATGCCATGACGAGCGGCGCCTATCCGTATTCCAGGCCATACAGCAAAAAGCGCTATCGGACCGAACTGCAAACGCTGCAAATCGAATTGGTGAAACTGCTCAAGTCCCTGCGCCAAAAGGGGGGGCGCATGGTGCTGGTGTTTGAAGGGCGCGATGCGGCCGGCAAGGGCGGCTCGATCGCCGCGTTCCGTCAATATCTCAATCCGCGTCACGCGCGCATTGTCGCGCTCCCCAGGCCGACGGAGCGCGAGCAGGGACAATGGTATTTTCAGCGCTATGCGGAACACCTGCCGGGGGCGGGGGAGATCGTTCTGTTCGATCGCTCCTGGTACAATCGCGGTGTTGTTGAGCCGGTGATGGATTTTTGCACGCCGGCGCAGACCCGGCGGTTTTTGCAGGAAGCACCGCATTTTGAGCAGATGCTGTGTAACGATGGCATTCATTTCTTCAAGTTCTGGCTGAACATCGGCCGGCAAATGCAGCTCAAGCGCTTTCATGATCGTTGGCACAACCCCCTGAAAGACTGGAAGATCTCGCCGGTGGACCTGCGTGCCATCGAAAAGTGGGATGATTACACCGCAGCGCGTGATACGATGCTCGCTGCAACCCATACAGCGCACGCACCCTGGACGATCGTCCGATCCAATGACAAGCGTCGCGCGCGGCTGAACATCATTCGCCATGTTCTGGCGCATACGGCCTATGAGGGCAAAAACGAGACGCTGGATTTACGTGTCGATGCGCGGATTTTGGCGCAGGATATCGCCCTGGCGGGCGATTGAGTTGATCGTGAAACAGAATTGCTTCTATTAATACCAGCGGTATTGGCGTTTTGTACACTCTGACTTGTGTATCGTGCTGATAAGACAACGGTTTTAAACCGGGTCAGGAGTCAAACGCGAAGCCCCTTGGTATAAGACCTGACACGCTCCAGGGACTTTTTCACATTCAACGATTGAAGGGCCGACGCGGCATCGAATACCGGGCGCATGGCCTGCCGTCAGCGGGCCTCGCGCACCCAGGTAACTGACAACACCACCAAAAGAACGGCCAGGCCGAGCAACCCGGCCAACAGGGAATATTGCCTGATACCGCGCAGCACAGTCGCGTTGCCGCTGCGCAATCCCATCCAGTTGGCACCGGAATTAAACTTGCCACCGCGTACAGGAATAATATTGGGCAGCCGCGCCGCATCCCCATCGTGAATGCGCTTGATCAAGCCCCCCGTTTGTTGCGCGATAGGCCGCAGGATTTCCTGCGAACTTGTCAGCGTATTGAATTCTCTCGGATTGGCGCTGCCGTAGTGGGTGAGCGCCGTTCGCTCGCCGTCGCTGGCACGATACAGCCCGAAGCCGGAGAGCGCCATGGAGGCGCGCCACAGACCCGGCTCCACGGGCCGCAACGGCACCGTCGCGAGGGCGCCATCGGGAGCCGTGATGTCCACGTTTAAGGGAATGTCATCGCGAATGCTTCGCCGCTCAAGCACAATCGTATCACGCTCAATGCGCGCAGTGAGAACCTCTTCCTCGAGTTCCGGCTCTTTCATCAGCCAATGGGCTGTGCGGCGCAACAATTGCTGATGGGGGCCGCCACCTTCATAACCGCGCGCCCAGAGCCAGACGTGATCCGATAAAAGAACCGCAACCCGGCCCCGATCGACGCGATCGACCAGCAGCAACGGTTGATCGTCAACGCCCTTCATAATCACCGCGCCGCCAAGATCGCGCGCCGCGATCAGGCGAAACCACCGGCTCCACGCGGACGTTTCGCTTCCACTCAGATCGCGCGTGACCGGGTGACGCCGACCCGTGGGCGTGAGTTCGGCGCGATAGGGCTTTTCGATGATACGGCCTGTAGGCTCAGCCGGTAAAACCGATGAAAGGGTAGTGCCGAACAGGCTGCTCTCGCCGGCATAGCCGGGACCCGCGGCAAGCAATAGTGCGCCGCCATCGCGCACATAGCGTGCGATATTATCGTAGTAGAGAACGGGCAATACGCCGCGCCGGTGATAGCGATCGAATATAATCAGATCGAACTCGTGCAGCTTGACGGAAAACAACTCGCGCGTTGGAAAGGCGATCAGCGAGAGCTGATTGATCGGCGTCCCGTCCTGCTTTTCCGGGGGGCGCAGGATAGTGAAATGCACCAGATCAACCGACGGATCGGACTTTAGCAGCGACCGCCAGACCCGTTCGCCCGCATGGGGGACACCCGAGACAAGCAGTACCCGCAATTTCTCCCGAACCCCTTGCAGACGGATAATTCCGGTGTTGTTCACCACGCTTAACTCGTTGTCACGCGCCTCGACCTCGATTTCAAAGATCGTCTCGCCGCCATGGATAACATCGAGATCCACCTCGTGATCGCGGCCGGGATACACCATTTGGCGCATTAACGCCTCACCGTCACGGCGCAGAACGATCTCCACCGCAGCGCTTGCTTCGGAAGACACTCCATGATCGTTAACGCGAATAACCGCAGTCTGGGTCTCGCCGACCAGCCCGAAGCGCGGCGCCTTGATCAATTGCAACTGCCGGTCGGTTTCATCCTCGCGGCCGGTAATCAAGGCGTGTACCGGCGCCGACAATCCCATTTGTGCCGCTTGCTGCGGTACATCGTGCACCTGTCCGTCGGTAATCATGACAACCCCGCCGAGGCGCTCCGGCGCGATGTCGGCGATCGTGTCGTTCAATGCGCTAAACAGGGCGGTGCCATTTCGCTCCGTCGTATCGCGTCCGACGGTGATGCTGCGCACCTCCATATTGTCCAATGCCTCGATACGCCTTACGACTTCGCGCGTGGCATTGGCGGTGGCGGTGGCCCGATCGCCAAATTTCTGGCTGTCACTGTCATCGCTGATAACAACGGCAATATTCGTCAAGCGCTCGCGGTCCTCCCGGAGCACCTGCGGGTTTAGCAGGGCAAGCAGCAGACATCCCAGCGCCAGGGCGCGAAGGAGAGGGACTTTTCGCCACCCGAGCGCCAGGACAACGAGCAGCGCAACGGCGATCAGGGCGAAGCCAACAAGGATGGCAGCCGGTACGAGCGGTGCGAAAGTCAGTGTCCAGTTCAACATTGCAGTGCCTTTGTACGCATTATTGCCCGAGCCGTTGCAGCAGATCGGGGACATGGACCTGATCGGCCTTGTAGTTTCCGGTCAGCGCATACATAACGATGTTCACACCGGCGCGATACGCCATCTCGCGTTGCCAGGGATCAGCAGGGGCGGTGGTAAAGAGGGCAAGGCCATTCTCATCCACCGCCCAGGCGCCGGCGAAATCGTTGGCCGTAAAGAGAATGGGCGAGACCCCGTCGCCACCGCGTGCGGGTCGGGTTTGCTGGTTTGGATCCAGACGCGGCAGGGCCTCGACCCATAGCGCGCTGCCGTTCCAGCGTCCGGGAAATTCCTGCAAGAGGTAAAATGCCTTCGTCAGCACGTGATCCGACGGCACCGGCTCCAGAGCGGGAATATCGAGGCTGGCGAGAATTTTACGCATATTGGCGACGGCGCCGCTTCCCGCGCCGGCAAAAGAGCCGCCGGGGTGAAACTCGAACTGATCCCGCGTATCAATCAGGATCGTGCCGCCCTGTTTCATGAAGGTCTCAAGATTGGCCAGCGCCAGCGCGCTCGGGCGGCGCGCCGACGCCGATATGGGCCAGTAGAGCAGCGGGAAAAACGCCAACTCGTCGCGCTCCGGATCGATGCCCATGGGATCGCGCGGCTCAAAGGACGTATGGCGGGTTAAAAACGCGCTCAGCCCGGCCAGGCCGCGCTCGCTGATGCGATCCACTTGCGCATCGCCGGTGATAACATAGGCCAGACGGGTATCGAGGGAGGCGCGCAGGGCATAAGAGTTATCCGACTGGGCGTGCGCCGGCTGAACCGGAGCGATAACAAGCGATGCGGTTATTAACAGCGCGGCAGCCGTTGCGGCCTGACGCGCACCCGCACGGCGGCGCAGGAACCCGCCGATAAAAAGCACGGCGAGCGTGTCGGCAAGCAACAGCACCAGCGCCGTCGCCAGCAGCCACGGCTTCAGATCGCGTGAATTCAGGGCGCGATAGCCTTGCATGGTGACATCCGCAATATCGATGCGAAGCCGCGCCGGATCCCCTGTGTTATCCAGCGTATTGAGGGCGCGAACCGCTCCCTCGGCGCCGTACAGACCGGGGGGGGTCGTCCGTCCCGGGGTGATCTTTTTATCGCTTGCGGGGGAAATCGGATGCGCATCGACAGGGGGCGGGCCGAGAACCCCATAACCATCCAGGATACGTAACGGCACCAGGCTCGGCGATTGATCGGTGCGCGCCTGCCGCGCCGCAGGATCGCCCGCCGCCGCGCCGGTGTCGGCAACAGGCCGCGGTTCATCGACGATCACGCTGCTGCCTGCCGCAAGAGCGATCGTGCGGCGAAGGATTTCGACAAACGCGCCCGATAAAGGCAGGTTCGACCACGAACTGTCCGAGGAGACATGAAAAAGGACAATGTATCCCGCCCCTCTCGCCTGAGCCGTGATCAGCGGCGTGCCATCGCCCAGATATGCCCAGGTGCGGGCCTCAAGATCAGGCGCCGGCTCGGCCAATACCTGGCGGTTGATCAGCACGTCATCGGGAAGCGCCAGGCCCGCCAGCGGGCTGCCTGGGGCAAAACCGGCCAGGGGTTGCGGCGCGTTCCACGAAAGGGCCCCGCCGAGAACCCGTCCCCCACGACGCAGGCTAACCGGCAAAAGGGTTTCGTCGGCACTCGCCAGACGCGGTCCGGCAAAGCGCACCAGCACCCCGCCGCGCGCCAGCCACGCGCTCAGACGCTCCTCAATCTGCGGGCCGATGGCGCCCACATCGGACAATACAAGCACCGAGATACCCGTATTGAGCAATTCGGTAATGGCTGCCGCCGAACCCGTCGATGTAGCGTCATAAAGATCGGCGTAGGGCGAGAGGGCCCGCCTGACATAGTAAAGCGGCGCTAACAGCGGTTGGGCGCGCTCGGCGGCGCGATCGGCAATCAGGCCCACGCGTCGGCGTTTCCAGCGCTCATCCAGCAACCAGACGCCCGCTGCCGAGCGGTGCTGCGGCAACTCCAGGCGGGCAATATCGTTGCGCAGCGCATCCGGCAGTTCCAGCGCTATGGCCTTTGTCATCTCGCCGGGCGCCATAGCCCAGTCGATCTGCGCGATTGGCCGGTTCCTGAAATCGCGCGCAACGAGCGTACCGGTCTGCGTTTCCTGATCCTCAAGGCGCAGCAGATCAACGCGCAGGGCTTTGGACGTGCCGCTGACGGCGCGAATGAGTATCGGAGTGGCGGGCGTATTGAAAACATGCAGCGCCTTGTCGGGCAGCCGCGCCGACAATGCTCTGGCAAAGGCGGCGCCGTTGCCATGATCGACGCCATCGCTCAGCCAATAGATACTGGCGCCGGCGTCTTTCTCCAGCACCGCGGTCAGTGGCGCAATGATCTCCTCGCGATCGGGGGCGTAGGGCTCGGGACGAAGCGCGGCGAGAACCTGGCGCGCCTGTTCCGCGTCCGAGGGGGTAAAGTTCTGCCGTCCTCCTGCCGTTGTTGTAACAACGGCGAGCGCGCGATCCCCATCCTGCGCCAGATCGATAAGCCGTTCCGCGGTGGCGCGCATTCTCTCCCAGGCGGGCGCGGCGCCCCAGGTGTTGTCGATGACAATATATACCGCCCCCGGTGTATCGGCCAGCCGCAGCGTGTCGGGCCGCCACACGGGATGCGCCAGACCCACGATGACAAGCGCCGCCAGCAACAGGCGCAACGCTATCAGCCACCACGGACAGGCGCGCGCCTGGTGTTCCCGATCGTGAAGATCGCGCAGAATACGGGTGGGCGGAAAGACAACCTCGTCAGGGCGCGGCGGAATAAGGCGCAACAGCCACCACAGAACCGGCAACAGCGCCAGGGCGGACAAAAGGGCAGGGAACAGAAACCCAAGCGGCAATCCGAACATCATTGCGTCTCCCAGGCGATGGCGCCAGGCATCAGGCGACCAAGTAGCAGCAACAGAGGCTCGGTGGGTGAGCGGTCCGTATGGTGCAGTACAAAGCTCCAGCCGAGTTTACGGCACGTGCCTTGCAAGCGGCGGCGATGGGCGTGCAGGCCCTCCCGATAGGCGTCGCGTATACGGCTGGCCTGCTGAAAGTCAATGCGCTCGCCCGTCTCGGGATCGACAAAGACAGTACGGCCGGAATAGGGGAATGCCTCTTCCGCCGGGTCGATGATCTGAATCAGATGCGCGCGCGCGCCGGCATCGGCGATCCGGCGCAGCCACGGCTCCAGGGTTTGCGGCGGATCAAGAAAATCGGAACACAGAATAACAATGCTGTTCTGCCTGATATCGTCGATATGGGGCAGATCGCCGGTGCTGCGCGAAAGGCCGCCGGCGCGCAAAAGGCGCATCGCCAGACGCTCCGCCGTATGGCTGACATTGAGCGGCCTGCCATTGCCCAACAGGCCCACCCGCTCGCCGCCACGCACGAGAATATCGCTCAGCGCCAGGGACAGAACAATGGCGCGATCGCGTTTCAGCGCCGGCGACAGGGACGAGGCGAAATTCATCGACGCCGAACAGTCGGGCCACAGCCACATGGTTTGCGCCGCCTCCCATTCGGTTTCCCGCACATAGAGATCGTCATCGCGTGCCGAGCGGCGCCAGTCGACGCGCATGGCCGGTTCGCCGCTGGAAAAGGGGCGGAACTGCCAGAACGTCTCGCCGGTGCCCGCTCGCTTTCGCCCGTGCCAGCCGAAGATCAGCGTGGCGGCAATGGCCTGCGCCTGCGCCACCATTTCGGGCAAGCGCTCGGACAGCGCCAGGGCCTCGCCCGTCAGATCGAGGGCGCGGGCGCGCTCGTCTTTGCGCAATGCCGGCCCTTGTGCTTGTGTCGATGCCATAGAATGCGTGCCGCCTGTATCGGTGCTATTCGCTTACGATGCCCGCCGACCTTTTCGATGCCGCGCTCGTGCGCCGTCGTAACAACCCACCGGGTGTAACCGTATGTGACAGTTCAGCACCACCGATATTACGTCTCGATCAGCGCCTTGAGACGATCGATGAGTGCGCCCAGACTCAACCCATCGGCGCGCGCCGCGAAATTAAGCGCCATGCGGTGCTTCAGCACCGGCGCCGCCAGCGCCAGCACATCGTCGACAGACGGTGCCAGACGGCCATCGAGCAACGCGCGGGCGCGAACCGAGAGCATCAACGCCTGGCTGGCGCGTGGTCCCGGGCCCCAGGCCACGTGAGAGGCAATATCGGCCTCGCCGCCATCGGGGCGCGCGGCGCGGACAAGACGCAGGATCGCCTCAAGCACTGTCTCACCCACCGGCAGAGTACGCACCAGGCGCTGAATGCGTCGAATCTCATCGCCGGAGAGAACGGCGACAGGCGTGCTCTCCTGTAGTCCCGTCGTCTCCAGCAACATGCGCCGTTCCGCCTCGATGTCCGGATGATGAACATCGATCTGCATCAGGAAGCGATCCAGTTGCGCCTCGGGTAGCGGATATGTGCCTTCCTGCTCAATAGGATTCTGGGTGGCAAATACATGAAACGGCCTGGGCAGATCGTGGCGCTCGCCGGCGATGGTAATGTGATACTCCTGCATGCTTTGCAACAGCGCCGACTGGGTACGCGGACTGGCGCGGTTGATCTCGTCAGCCATCAGCAATTGGGCGAATGCCGGCCCCTTGATAAAGCGAAAACGGCGCGAGCCGTCCGCCCCCTGGTCCAGAACCTCGGCGCCAAGAATATCCGAGGGCATCAAATCGGGTGTGAACTGAATGCGCTTGGCATCCAGTCCAAGGACAGTGCCCAGGGTTTCAACCAGTTTGGTCTTGGCCAGTCCGGGAACGCCGATCAACAGGCCATGACCGCCGCACAGAACCGTGACAAGCGATAGTTCGACAACATCGTCCTGACCGAAAATAACCCCTTCAAGTGCTGCCCGTGCCTTGCCCATTACGGCCGTTGCCGCCTGCGCCTCGGCGATAACCGCATCGGCGATATCGGTAACATTGCCCTCTGGCGTGGAACGGGAGTTATCGCCGGTCTCGGAAAGGGCGTCGGATACATTCATTTTAAACTGCCTTTGTCTGCTCGTATTCGGGTTGTTCTTCGCCTGACAGGCGCCTGACAGGGCATGAATCAGGTGAAAAACGGCAATCCTGAACCCAGGTTACGGTTTTTATAAGATTATGCAAAACTTTACCAGAACCTTATAACCATCGGCGGTCACGGCGCCCGGCGCCAAACAGCGCCGGTAATACAGGATCTGCGTGCTATCGCGGTTCGAACCCGCCATGCAGTGTGCGCCGGTTGTCTTAATTTTCCAACAAAGTTACACTGCCCGTCCCGTTGGAAAAAGGAGAATGCCGTATCGTGAGCCACGACGAGAAGGGAAACGAACTGGCTGGCCTGGCGGCGCTAATTGCGCGCGCCGGCGCCGATAACAGGGCGGCGCTGCCGGTAGAGCGCTGGGAGCCCGATCTGTGCCGCAATGACGTCGATATCCGTATTGGCCGCGACGGCCTGTGGTACTATATGGGAACCCCGATCGGGCGGCAGCGGTTGGTACGGCTGTTTGCGCGTGTGCTGCGCCGCGATGCGGATGGGGAAACCTATCTTGTCACGCCTGTGGAAAAAATTCGCATTCAGGTAGACGATGCACCGTTTCTGGCCGTGGAAGTCAACGCCCGCGGGCGCGGGCGCGAACAGATACTGACGTTTCGCACCAATGTGGGTGACATCGTTGAGGCCGGCCCCGATCATCCGATGCATTTCGTCGATGAGCCGCACACCGGCGGACTAAAACCCTATGTACATGTACGTGGCCGGCTGCAGGCGCGCGCCGCCAGACCCCTCCTGTACGAATTGGCCGGTTTGGGTTGTGAACACAAACGCGCCGATGGAGCGTGGTTCGGGGTCTGGAGCCATGGCGCCTTTTACCCCATGGCCTCCATGGATGCGCTGGCGGGGCTGATGTCATGAACGCTCATGCCGGTGATCCGTTTTCCGCTGATCTGGCCGCGGCCCTTCTGCCTTTGTCGTTGGGCGCGACGGTGCTCGATCGCGATCCGATCGTCGATGAAAACGCCATTGCCGGCCAGCCGCTGCGCCCGGCGGCCGTTCTCGTGGCAATTGTCATGCGCGAACCTGGCGTGCAGGTGTTGCTGACCAAACGCACCGATCATCTTGATGATCACGCCGGACAGATCGCGTTTCCCGGCGGCAAGATCGACGCCGGCGATGCAACCCCGCTCGACGCCGCCCTGCGCGAGGCGATGGAGGAAATCAATCTGCACGCGCAGACGGTCTCGCCCCTGGGCTATCTGGATCCGTATATCACGGCGACGGCGTTTTGCATCGTTCCCGTGATCGCCACCGTTCCCCCGGACTATCGAATCAAGCCAAATGAGGCGGAAGTGGAGGAGGTGTTCGAAGTGCCGCTGGCATTTTTACTGGACCCGGCGAATTGCCGCAAGATTTCGGGCATCTGGCGTGGCCGCCGCCGTACCAGTATCGCCATTCCCCATGGCGCGCGCTATATCTGGGGTGTGACCGCGCGTATTCTCTTGCAATTGCGCAACCGTCTGGCACGCGCAGAACACCCCTGGATTCCATGAGTACAGAGCCGATAAATATTGGCGATCAGCCGTGGTTTCGTCACGCCGATCTGCGCCGCACTTTTGCGGCTCTGGGAACACACGGGAAAAAGGTGCGGGTTGTCGGCGGTGCGGTGCGCAATTGTCTTCGTGCCATACCCGTTACGGACGTTGATCTGGCCACCGTGTACAAGCCGCACGAGGTCATGGCGCGCGCCCGGCAATATGGTCTGAAGCCCGTCGCCACCGGCATCGAGCACGGCACGGTAACGCTCAAGGGAGCCACCCAAACCTATCAGGTCACCACCTTGCGCCAGGATATCAAGACCGATGGCCGTCACGCCCAGGTCCGCTTTGGCGCCGACTGGGAACAGGATGCGCGCCGGCGCGATTTTACCATGAACGCCATCTACGCCGCCGCCGATGCCAGCCTGTTCGACCCCACCGGCGGGATAGCCGATGCCAGAGCCGGCCGGGTACGCTTTATCGGCGATGGCGAACAGCGGATTCGCGAAGACGCCCTGCGCGCCCTGCGCTTCTTTCGTTTTTATGCCCAGTTTGGGCGCGGCGATATTGATGAGGCGGGCTTGCGCGCCTGTGAGCGCCAGGCCGGCCTGATCGATGTCCTCTCCGCCGAGAGGATCGGCGGCGAGATACGCAAAACCGTCATGGCGGAAAATGCGGTTGCCGGACTACAGGCCATGCAGATATCAGGGATCGCCGCGCGTATATTTCCCACCCGCCTCGATCCGGAGCGCCTGCAACGGCTGATTCGATGGCAGGAGCGAACGAATACACGCCGGTGTCCCAATCCGTTCGCGTTACGTCTTGGCGCTCTGGCGGTGCACCGCGCAGGCGACGTCTCGGCATTGAAAACCCGCCTGGCGCTCACCAATGACGATGAGCATTATCTGCATTTTGGCCTGCAAATACGCGATATGGCGGCGCCACAGACGCGGCAACAGGCGCGGCGGGCGCTGTATCGTCTGGGGTCGGAGCGTTATGTGTTTTTCCTGCTGAGCACCTGGGCGCTGGCTGCGGGGGAGGCGCGGCAAACGAATCGCGCCGCCCTGCTGGCTCTGGCAGATGAAGTGCCGCCGCGTTTTCCATTGCGTGGCGAGGATTTGATGGCGCTGGGCTATCGCCAGGGCAACGCGCTGGGGCGCTGTTTGCGCCGGCTTGAGCAGCGCTGGATCGACAGTGATTTCTCTTTGGGGCGCGAGGCGTTGCTGGCGCAGGCGCGCGCCGCAATCCCGTCCACCGACCTGCAATGACCGGATGAATGGCCCGAACCGGCCCTGCCGCGGCCATGATCGCAAGAACACGAACTTCAGACGTTGATCGTGAAGAAGGTGCTTCGCTCCACTCAGCGCACTTTTCTTCATTTAATACCAGCGGTATTGGCGTTTTGTACGCGTTGACTTGTGTATCGTGCTGATAAGACAACGGTTTTAAACCGGGCCAGGAGTCAAACGCAAAGCCCCTTGGTATAAAACGATGAGAAAAATGACATCAAGAAGATGCGGCGCTTTGTTTTCGCTTGGGCTTGGAGCGTGTCAGGTGTGTAATTTCAACAGGTTGCCCCTGATAAACCCATCGGGTACAGGGGGCCATTCACCTGATCATTAGAGGTGTTCGATTTGTCCTCATTTTATTGGGAAAAAGTAGACCGAGGCGAAGCCGAGGGACTTTTTCCCATTCAACTCAGACCTGCCGCCTTGAGAACAACCGGCTGAAAGATCACAATTAGCGCGCTCCGGTTCAACCCTGCACATACTGATTCAGAACGCAATCGGCGGCCTTCTCGCCGACCATAATACTCGGTGCGTTCAAATTGCCATTGGTGATCTGCGGAAAGATCGAACTGTCCGCCACATGCAGGTTTTCCACCCCGATTACGCGCGTTTGCGGATCAACCACACTGGCACTATCCGCCGCGTCGCCCATACGACATGTGCCGCACGGATGATAGGCACTCTCGGCATGATACGTGATGAATTCATCAAGTTGCGCATCGCTTTGTCGCGCCTTGCCCGGCGCGATTTCAGCGCCGGCATAGGGCGCGAAAGCCGGTTGGGCAAACACCCGCCGCGCCAGGCGTATACACTGGCGGAACGCCTTCCAGTCGCTCTCATGGGACATGTAATTGAAGACAATTTCCGGCTGCTGTGCCGGGTCCGCAGAGCGCACCCGCACAAAGCCGCGCGATGGGGAGCGCATCGGCCCCACATGGGCCTGAAACCCGTGGCCGCGCACGCTCGTATCGCTTCCATAGCGCACCGCAAGGGGCAGAAAATGAAACTGGATATCCGGATATTCGGCCTCGTCCCCGGAGCGGATAAAACCGCCCGCTTCGAAGTGATTGGTCGCCCCCAATCCGCTCCTGAGCAAAAGCCATTGCAGGCCGACGCGCGCCTTGCCGATCAGATTGTAATGGCCGTACAGCGTCAATGGGCGTTTTGCCTCGTACTGTACGTAGACCTCAAGGTGGTCCTGCAGGTTGGCACCCACGCCGGGCAGGTTGCAAACGGGTTTAATGCCGCGGTTGCGCAACAGATCGCTATCGCCGATACCGGATCGCTGCAGAATTGCCGGGGAGTTCACAGCGGATGCACAAACAATGATGGCCGCTCTGGCGGTGGCGGTCTTTTCCCTGCCTTCATGACGATAAACAATGGCCGTTGCCTTTTTGCCATCGAACACGATGCGATCGGCCAGGGCGCCGGTAATCAGTTTTACATTGGCGCGCCGGCGCGCAGGGTGCAGATAAGCGTTCGCCGCTGACCAGCGCCGGCCGCCGTATACGGTCATGTCGAGAGCGCAAAAACCCTCCTGGTGCGCCCCGTTGTAATCATGGGTGCAACCGAAACCCGCTTCGATACCGGCGCGAATAAAGGCCCCATAGAGCGGGTTGCTCAACGCGCCCTGCGAGACATGCACCGGTCCATCGCGGCCCCGATAGGAATCATCGCCATGGGCGCACGCCTCCATGCGCTTGAAATACGGCAGCACGTCGCGATACCCCCAGCCGCGGGCGCCCATACGTGCCCAGGTATCGAAATCCGCGCGATGGCCGCGCACGAAGACCATCCCGTTGATCGATGAGGAGCCACCGATGACCTTGCCGCGTGGAACGCCGAATTGACGCAGGCCAAGATTGGGTTCGGCCTGCGTTGTAAAGCCCCAGTCAAACCGGTGCATATTCATGGGATAGGCGAGCGCCGCCGGCATTTGAATAAACACCGATCTGTCCGAGCCTCCCGCTTCGACAACCAATACCTTGTGGCGGCCATCGGCGCTCAACCGATAGGCAAGGGCGCAACCGGCCGAACCGGCGCCGACAATGATAAAATCCGCCACGACATCAGACACTCGTTGATCCATTGGGACCCCTCATCCCCGGCTCGGGGACAACGACGCGGCAAGGGCCGCATCGACGTAGCGCTCGGTAATCGTACCCGCATCGGGCGATATTTCATTCGCCGTGTGGCTTGGCGCCAATGCGCCACGGATATAGAATCCATCAATCAGGGCGGCGACCCCGTGGGCCGTCTCAACGGCGGCGGCGCGTGGTATCAACTGCACCAGGTAATACGTCAGGTTGCTGATTGTCCGCCGATGATAGATATGCAGCAACCGGGCGCAATCAGTCTGGTGGGTGGCATGGACATAGAACGCCAGCCACGCTGCCACGACCGGGCGGGAAAACTGCTCTGCCGAAAGACTGGCCGAAATAATCGCCGAGATGGCCGCCCGCGGATGAGATTGCTGCTGCCGCCTGTCGGCGACCGCCGCCGCAAGCCGGCGAAGCAAATGACGCATTGTCTCGAACAGCAACCGCTCCTTGGAGCCGAAATAATGATGCGCCAGGCCGCTGGAGACGCCGGCGCGGCCGGCGATGTCCTGAACCGTCACATCGCCGATGCCGCGCAGGGATATTTCGGCAATCGCCGCATTGATCAGATCACGCTGGCGCACGGCGCGCATTTGCCGCTTGCCCGTACCCGGTTTTGGAAAATGCTGATCTGTCATGGGTTGCTCCGGTGCTTTGTTGGTCGATTGACAGGTTTCTGCGGGCACCGAAGGGAGAACGGGCCATCGCATGTTGGAGTATGATATTTATTGATTGATCAGTCAATCAATAAATATCCCGTACGGCGGCGCCCGCGTATGGCCTGCACGTCGTTGTGATCTTTCAGCAGGTTGTTCCCGAACAGGCAAACCGGAGGTGATACTTTCTACGCCCTCCGCCGTCAGCGAGGCCATACCGGGCCATCCAGGGCAGGGGTACCTTTCCGAAACGTGGAATCAATCCTGCGCCGTTGACTCACAAAACTGCCATATCTCATCTCAAAATTCAGTCGATTGCCCGGCTCCACGCGGTTTGCACTTGACGATGGCGCGCCAGCGGAACTATAGTCCGCCGGTGTTCTGTACGCGCATTGTTTTTGCCAAAACGACGGGCGCTACACGAGCGTCCCGGGAACGCCATGCCGGTCCAGGGCGCATGGCCATAGTCCGGCCGGGATGCCGGCAGGGATACAAATATAAAGGTTCAAGGAACAGACGATGGCACGCCGTTGCGAGTTGACAGGAAGAGCCGTACAAAGCGGCAATAACGTCTCCCATGCTAAAAACAGGACGCGGCGGCGGTTCCTGCCGAACCTGTGCAACGTCACCCTGGCCAGCGATGCACTGGGCGAAAGGATACGGTTGCGGATCAGCGCGCGCGCCCTGCGCTCGGTGGAACATCGCGGCGGTCTTGACGGGTTTTTGCTCAAGGCGCGCGACAGGGAACTCTCAAGGCGCGCCAGAGCCATAAAAAAGCGCCTTAAGGACCAGCTCGCCAACGCTTCCTGAGCCGTCGCGCCCCATACACTGGACAGAACGATGCACAAACAGATCGCCGCCCTGGCGCTGGCGATGATCGCCATTGTAACCGCATCGAATATTCTCGTACAATTTCCTGTCACCCTGCGTATTGGCAACTTTGATTTTCGCGACGTCCTCACCTGGGGGGCGCTCACATATCCGATCGCGTTTCTTGTCACCGATCTTGCCAATCGCACCTGCGGAACCCTTGTGGCGCGGCGTATCGTTTTCATCGGATTTGCCCTTGCCGTGGTCCTGTCCGCCGGTCTGGCCGGCATGCGCATCGCCATCGCCTCCGGTACCGCCTTTTTTCTCGCGCAACTTCTCGATATTGCAATCTTTAACCGGCTGCGCTCCGGCGCCTGGTGGCGGGCGCCGCTTGTTTCCTCGGTTCTGGCGTCAGGGATTGATACGGCCATTTTCTTCTCCCTGGCCTTTGCCGCCACCTTTCAGGTTCTTGGCCCCGGCGTGGCGTTTGCCACAGAACAAACGCCGCTGCTCGGGGTGGCCGGTGTGGAGGTACCGCGCTGGGTCTCGTGGGCGCTCGGGGATCTGGCGGTAAAAATGCTTGTCGCCATCACCGCACTGGCACCCTATCGACTATTGTCGCGAATCATTGTACCCAATGGCTGATTTGAGCTGACAGAGGCGAAGCAACAAGCGCCATGACGACAAAAACCTCCTATGCAGGCGCTGGCGTCGATGTCGCAGCCGGCAATGCCTTTGTCGAGACGATCCGGCCCCTCATCGCCAGGACAGCCCGGTCCGGCGTTATGAAAGACTTTGGCGGCTTTGCCGGAGCCTTCGATCTGGACGCGACGGGCTATGACGATCCGATCCTGCTTGCCGCCAGCGACGGCGTCGGCACCAAGGTCAAAATCGCCGCCGCCGTGGATGAACATGCCACCATCGGCATTGATCTCGTCGCCATGTGCGTTAACGATCTGGTCGTGCGGGGCGCGGAGCCGCTGTTTTTTCTCGATTATCTTGCCACCGGCAGGCTGGTGCCGGCGGTCGCCGAAGAGATTGTGCGGGGTATCGCAGACGGATGCCGCGTAGCCGGATGCGCGCTCATCGGCGGCGAGACGGCAGAAATGCCCGGTCTTTACCGGAACGCCGATTATGATCTGGCCGGATTTGCCGTCGGCGCGGCGGAGCGCGGCGCGGTCTTGCCGTATCGGACCCATGCAGCGGGTGACATCCTTATCGGCCTTGGCGCCTCGGGGTTGCACGCCAACGGGTTTTCCCTGGTACGAAAATACGTCGCGGATGCGGGGCTGTCCTATGACGATCCGGCACCATTTGATAACGATAGCGGTGCCGCGCCGAAATCCCTGGGCCAGGCATTGCTGGCACCCACCCGTATCTATGTGCGCGCCGTCCTTGATGTCCTGAGGCAGACCGGTGGCATCAAGGCGCTGGCGCATATTACCGGCGGTGGTATGGGGGACAATCTGGCGCGTGTGCTGCCCGATCACCTGGCGGCGCAGATTGATCTTGCGGCTGTTGCCGTGCCGCCGGTTATCTCGTGGCTGGCGCGGTCGGCCGGTCTGAGCCGGAAGGATTTGCTTACGGCCTTCAATTGCGGCATCGGTATGATCGCCGTGGTTGAAGCTGCATCGGCGCCCGCGGTACGGGACCGGTTCAGGCAGGGCGGTGAAACCTGTACGGTTCTCGGTCGACTGGTTGAACGAACAGGGAACGCTGAAGCCGTCACTTTCACGGGACATTTGCAGCTGAAGGCGGGCGCATAGCGCCAGTCACGCGGCGGATGCGGTAGCTCATGGAACGGCGCAGGACCAGAACAGCCATCCTGATCTCGGGGCGCGGCTCGAACATGGCGGTGTTGATAAGGGCTGCACGTCGTCCCCGTTATCCGGCGGGTATCGATCTGGTGATCGCCAATCGTGCCGAGGCGGCCGGAGTATCGCTGGCAGCGCGGGCGGATATCGATACGAAAATTATCGATCATCGGCTTTTCGAGAACAAACGGGCGTTCGAGGAAGCGCTCGATCGGGCCCTGGGGGCTGCCGGTATCGAGTTGATCTGTCTGGCCGGGTTCATGCGGATTTTGTCCCCGTGGTTTGTGCAGCGCTGGCGGGATCGGGTGGTGAACATTCATCCCTCGCTCCTGCCGGCGTTCAAGGGACTCGATACCCATGCGCGTGCCCTCGCCGCCGGGGTGAAGATTCATGGCTGCACGGTTCACCTGGTGCGGCCGGACGTCGATTCCGGCCCCATTGTCATGCAAGGCGCAGTGCCGGTGCGGCCGGACGATACCGCCGCCACTCTGGCCGCCCGGGTGTTGCGGATGGAACATTACGTCTATCCGCGGGCCCTGGCGCATCTGGCGCGCGGCAGTTTGCAGACAGATGAGCAGGATAATGATGCCCTGGCGGGCCTGTTCGCCGGTCCGCTGACAAGTCGCGTCGTCCGCCTTGATGACCATGGCGACTATGACGAACCCTTGTGAAGCGTTTGGCCGCATTGTAATTACGCCGGCGGGTGCTATGATCGCATGTCAAAAGCAACACCGGACAGATTGAAAGGCCGCACCCAATGCATGATCGCGTGATGTTAATAACCGGCGCCTCCACCGGTATCGGAGAGGCGACCGCCCGATTAGCCCGCAAGCAGGGCATAAGGCTTGCGTTGGCGGCGCGCTCGGCGCAAAAGCTGGGAAAGCTGAGCGCCGCTCTGGGCGGCCCGGACAACGCCCTTGCCATTGTCACCGACGTAACGTCTCCGCTATCGCAGCGGGCGATGGTGGAGACGGCACTGGCGCATTTTGGCCGCCTTGATATTGTCTTTGCCAACGCCGGTATCGGATCGTCGCCGGGGGGATTTTCCGGCGCCGATCCGGAGCACTGGCGGGAGATGATCCTTACCAATGTCTGGGGCGTGGCAGCGACCTTACGTTATACGCTCAACTCTCTCAAGGAGAGCAAGGGGCATGTTATAGTAACCGGCTCGCGCGCCGGCCGGCATATTATCCCCGGCTCCGTTTATGGCGCCTCGAAATGGGCCGTGACCGGTATCGCCTACAATCTGCGCGCCGAATTGCAAGGCAGCGGCGTGCGGGTGACATTGCTGGAGCCGGGCATGACGGATACCCCCTTCTTCGATACTCCAAAGCCCGATGCGCTGAGCGCCGATGATATCGCCCGCGGCGTCATATACGCCATCAGCCAGCCCCCCGGGGTTGATGTGCACGAGTTGATGATCCTGCCGACCGGCTGATGGTTTTCGCCGTACGATCCACGCCGGCAGGTTGCGCGCTTTACCTGCTTCACTGCTAGAGCGTGTAATTTCAACAGCTTGTCCTTGGTAAACCCATCGGGTGCAGATGAATGACCCGGTATGGCCTTGCTGGCGGCAAGGGCGCAAGAGATGTACCTTCAGGTTTGCCTGTCTTAGGAACAACCTGTTGAAAGATCACATCTAGTGCTACACATCGCGTGTTCACATACTGATTCATGCAAATACGTGCTATTATGATGGAGAGAATACATGAAAATCCTGTCCGCAATTACCGCGATGCTTGTTGCCGGCATACTTTCCGGCTGCGTCGGCGAGGAACTGGGCAGCGCCTATCGTCCGAACGCCAGGCTTAACCTGGCCCAGCCGGGTGTTGTCGCCAAGCCCACGCGGGAACCGCAGATATTGCGATCGACCAACGTCAATGACGATGTGGTGTCGTTGATCGAGAACGGCTATGTATTACTTGGTCAGGCGGATTATGTGGGGCACAAGCTGTCGCCCGGCGAGGTCAGCGCCCTGGCGCGTAAAGTCGGGGCGGAGTATGTCACGCTGAGCACCGCCTTTGCCGGCTCGCGTATCGAATACGAGACCGTGCAGACGCGCCATCCGATCTCTCCCATCAGTCCGGCCTGGGATCCCGATGTGTGGGGCAGTCCGGTTCATCACTGGGGCATTCATTGCAAAACCGGCTTCGGATGCCGTTCCGGTTACGATGTGGACTATGATGTGGGTTACAAGTTCGCCGATTTCTCGGTTGCAAGGGTTCCCGTTACCGTCAACGACTACGATAACCACGCGATGTTCTGGGCGCCAACGAATTTTCGCCCGGCTCTGGGGGTTCATGTCAGGGACTTGTCCGATAATGAAAGACAACGATACGGACGGACGACCGGTGCTCTTGTATGGGCCGTTTATCGCGGCACGGCGGCGGATACGGCCAATATCGCGCGTGGCGATGTTATCACGGCGATCGATGGCCAGGAGGTTGTCGATTCCGGCATCAGAATGGGGCGCATCATTCGCGCCAACGTGGGCAGGACGGTTAAAATCACCCTGTTGCGCGGCAGCCGCACGATAACCAGGACCGTTCGGCTTGCCGATCGTTCGTGGTAGGCGCGGCGCGGGTATTGTGATCCGTCGCGTTGGCGGCTATGGCAGCCACCAGAGGCCCAGCAGACCGGCGCCGCCGACACCGATGCGCCACCAGGCAAACGGGGTAAAGCCGTGGCTGGACACAAAATCCAGCAGGCGCCGCACGACAAACAGCCCGGCGACAAAGGCGGCGGCAAACCCGATGGCGATCAGACCGAGATCGTCGGCGGAGAGCGCGTTGCGGTTTTGATACAGATCATAGACGAAGGCGCCGAACATCGTCGGCAGGGCGAGAAAGAAGGAAAACTCCGCCGCCGAGCGTTTGTTGGCGCCCATAAACAGCGCCCCCACGATGGTTGCCCCCGAACGCGATACCCCCGGCACCATTGCCAGCACCTGAAAAAGGCCGATCTTTAGACATGTGGCAACCGGATAGGCGGTAGCGTCGGAATAGCGGGGGGTAAAATTCAGCCGGTCCACCCACAGCAATACCAGTCCCCCGGCGACCAGCATGATGCAGATCAGCGCCGGCGTTTCAAACAGAACCCGCTTGATCAGCCCATGGGCCAGCACGCCCATAATGGCGGCAGGCAAAAAGGCGATAACAATACCGATGATAAAGCGCCAGGCGGCGGCATCGCCGGTCAGGGCGCGGCGGCCGATGTCCAGGAATTTGGCGAAGTAAACCAGCACGATCGCCAGGATCGCGCCCAGTTGAATAAGGATTTCAAATACTTTGCCGGTGCTCTGAAAGCCAAGAAAGTGACCGGCAAGAAGAATATGTCCCGTCGATGAGACAGGAATAAACTCCGTCAATCCCTCAATGACACCTAAAAGCGCCGCTATCAGAGTACTGTCGTTGTGCATATCTATTGCCAAAGCCGCGCCAGTGTGAAAAGAAAGTAGCGTCAAATATCCGGCGCCAGCGCCGATGGCCCGGAAAAGCCGCTGTCATCGGTTGGCACGTTAAATCATACTCATGCCCGGTGATAAAGCGAAAGGGTTGCATTATTCCCATGCTGCGGTTGTTTCATTTTACGCTTTGCCCCTATTCACGCTTTGTGCGCATCGCGCTTGGCGAATACGGCAACGAGCCGGCCTTGATCGAGCAATATCCGTGGCGGCGTAACGATGATTTTCTGCTGCTGAACCCGTCGGGCGCCCTGCCCGTACTGATTGATGGGGATCGCGATACGACGCCTGTTTGCGGCGCCGGTCCTATCGCCGAGTTTCTTGATGAGACATTGGGCGCCACGATGAAAGACTGGCGCCTGCTGCCCGAGGATCCGTTTGAACGCGCCGAGGTGCGCCGCCTGATGGACTGGTTTAACGCAAAATTCGCCAGAGAGGTATCCGACTATCTGCTTGTCGAGAAGGTGCACAAGCGTTTTCGCGACCGCGCCGATGGCGAAAGCGCATCACCGGATTCGGGCGCGATTCGTGCCGCGCGTACCAATATCCGCTATCACATGCGCTACATCGGGCATCTTACCGACAATCGCCGCTGGATGGCGGGACGCCAGCTCTCTTATGCCGATCTGGCGGCGGCGGCGCATTTATCGTGTCTGGATTATCTGGGCGAGATCCCCTGGGATGAGGACGAGTCCGCCAAACTCTGGTATGCCCGGCTGAAGTCGCGGCCCTCCATGCGTCCGATGCTGGCGGAGCGCTTGCAGGGTATATCGCCTGCCCCGTGGTACGCCGATCTTGATTTCTAGAGCGTGTCAGGTCTTGATGTGTAATTTCAACAGGTTGTTCTCGAAAAAACCATCGGGTGCTGCTGTCCATTCAACTCATCAGCCGAGAAACGAAAATTAAACCCATCCACGTGCAAGACCCCGCAATACACCAGCGGCATCTGCGCCGGTTCCTGCGCGAGGAGGCCAGCGCCCTGGGCTTCGATACGATGCACATCGCCGCCATCGACCGCACCCCCGATAACCTTGCCGCCTTGCGCGAATTCCTCGATAACGCCCGCCACGGTGATATGGACTGGCTGGCGCGCTCCCCCGAAACCCGCGCCGCGCCGCGCCGGTTGTGGAAACAGGCGCAAAGCGCCATCGTGCTGGGAATGAATTACGGTGTCGCGCGTAACGAGGATCCCTTGAGCTATCTCGCCGATGCCGGAACCGGCGGTATCGCCCTTTATGCGCGGCGCGCGGATTATCATACGATTATAAAGAAAAAACTGAAATCCCTGGCGCGGCGGCTGATTGCAAGGGCGGGAGGCGAGGTGAAGGTGTTCGTCGACACCGCGCCGGTGATGGAAAAGCCCCTGGCGCAACAGGCCGGCACGGGATGGCAGGGAAAACATACCAATCTGGTTTCGCGCCAATACGGTTCGTGGTTGTTTCTGGGTTCCATCTTCACCACCCTGGCGATTCCTCCCGATCCCGGGGAAACCGATCATTGCGGCTCCTGCCGGCGCTGTCTGGACGTGTGCCCGACGAACGCCTTTGTGGCGCCCTACAAGCTCGATGCGCGCCTTTGCATCTCCTATCTGACCATTGAGCACAAGGGCCACATTCCGCGCCACCTGCGTGCTCCCATGGGCAATCGCATCTTCGGCTGCGATGACTGCCTGGCGGTATGCCCGTGGAACCGCTTTGCCGGTACGGCGCGCGAGGCACGTCTTGCGATCCATGAGCACATGCGAGCGCCCGCACTGGGAACGCTTGTCAGGCTCGATGATGACGCCTTTCGCCGCATGTTCGCCGGAACCCCTGTAAAGCGTACCGGGCGGGAGCGGTTCGTGCGCAACGTCCTGATCGCCATCGGCAACGGTGGTGACAGGACACACGTGCCCGATGTTGTCACGCTGCTGGCCGATGCCTCGGCGTTGGTGCGCGCCGCCGCCGTGTGGAGTTTAGGCCGTTTGCTGGATGCGCCGGCGATACGCGACTATCATAAGCGGTATGCGCCGCACGAGACAGACCCGCAGGTGCGTGCCGAGTGGGACGACGCCCTCACGTGTTGACCGGGAAAAAGTCCCTCGGCTTCGCCTCGGTCTAATTTTCCCGATAATACCAGCGGTATTGGCTTGTTGTACACGCTGACTTGTGTATCGTGTTGATAAGACAACGGTTTTTAACCAAGCAAAGAGTCAAACGCAAAGGCCCTTGGTATAAAATAAGGACAAATCAGTCCCTGGGGCGGCCCGGCGGACTGATACCAGCGGCATTGGCTTTTTGTACGCGCTGACGTGTGTATGGTGCTGACAAGACAACGGTTTTAAACCGGATCGGGAGTCAAGCGCAAGGCCCCCGTAGTATTATATATCCGGCCCGATCAGCCCCTCGTTCCGCCAAAATGAAAAAGCCGATCGGCCTATGTTTTGATACGCACAGGATCGTTCGCGCTCGCTGCCGCCTGCGCATTTGGCGGCTGTCGCCATTTGCCGGTCGTCTCGATCCAGCCGCCACCGAGAATGCGGGCCTGATCGCCTCCCGCTGTGTATAATACGCCGGCCTGGCCCGGCGCCACGCCCATCTCCGGCTCATCGAGGATAACCCCCACTGCCGCATCGAAGGCGCGCAACCGTGCCCGTACAGGCGGACGCGTCGAGCGTACCCGAACCCACACCGGTGTTCGCGCCTCCAGCGCCTCCTGCAAGGTATTGTCGCCAAGCCAGTTGACGTCGCGCAGCGTCAGATAATCAACCTCAAGGGCGCCGCGCGGCCCGACAACAATCCGATTGCCGGGGGCATCGATGCTGATCACATAGAGCGGCTCGCTGGTGGAAATGCCGATGCCGCGGCGCTGGCCGACGGTAAAATGCATAATGCCGCCGTGCCGACCCAAAACGCGACCATCCACATGAACGATATCGCCCGGTTCCGCCGCCCCTGGTTTGAGGCGCTCAATCATGTCCGCATAGCGGCCACTGGGTACAAAGCAGATATCCTGACTGTCGGGTTTTTCTGCAATTTGCAACCCCATGTCACGCGCGATAGCGCGGGTTTCGCTCTTGCTCATGGCGCCCAGGGGAAAGCGCAGAAAATCGATCTGCTTCTGGGTCGTGGCAAAGAGAAAATAACTTTGATCGCGCGATAGATCGAAGGGACGATACAATGCCCGCCGTCCGCTTTTGCGGTCCACGCAGCGCGATACGATATAATGGCCCGTCGCCACCGCATCGGCGCCCAGGTCCCGGGCGGTTTGCAGCATGTCGGTGAACTTGACGGTCTGATTGCACGCCACGCACGGGATCGGCGTCTCGCCCTTCAGATAGCTTTGCGCAAACGGTGCCATGACCGATTGATAAAAACGGCTCTCATAATTCAGGACATAGTGGGGGATGTTGAGGCGTGCCGCAATGGCGCGGGCGTCGTGGATATCCTGGCCCGCGCAACACGCGCCCGCCTTATGGGTGATCTCGCCGTGATCGTACAACTGCAAGGTGATGCCGATCACATCGAACCCCTGCCGGCAAAGAAGGCCCGCAACCACGGAGGAATCGACGCCCCCCGACATGGCCACAACGACCCGCGTGTTGGCCGGTGCCTTGTCGAAATCCAGCGCGTTTAATTCGGTGGTGATCATGGACGTTACGCTCTTGAAATCGTCATCGGTGAAACATGCGAATGCGATCGCCAGGTGTGATCTTCAGCAGGATGTGTCCGGGACGGACAGGCCTGAAGGGGCACCTCCTGCGCCCTCGCCGCCAGGAAGGCCAAACCGGGCCATTCATCTGCACCCGATGGGTTTACCAGGGACAAGCTGTTGAAGTTATACATCCAGCGGCTTCCCGCTATCTCTGTTTTTTGCCACTTAAGGTGTTCAACTGGCGTTGCATTTGCGCCAATTGCTCTTGCAGCGCCTCGATCTGGCCGCGGTTGGCGTCAGCGCCTGAAGGGGTTTGCTGTCCTGCCTCGCTGCTGTTTTCGGGGTGTCCTTTTTCCTGAGACATGCCGGGGGTCATGGCTGCCTGCATCTTTTGCATCCAGGTGTTAAAATCGGATACCGAAGCGGGCATTCCCGCCATCGCCCCCAGATCGGGCATCGCCGGAACGAACAGGCGCAACGCCTGCTCGAACATCCGCGTATTCTTGCGTATCTGCTCCTCCAGCAACCCGGTTCCCTGCCCGCCGAAGGCGCTGGTCAATACATCGTTCCATTTATCGTGATCGCGTGCAAAGGAATCCATGGACATTTCCAGATAACCGGGAACAAGCATCTGCATGCTGTTGTCGTAATACTGGATCAACTGGCGCAGAAAGTTTACAGGAAGCAGGTTCTGCCCCTTGCTTTCCTGCTCAAAAATAATCTGGGTGAGAACGGAGCGGGTAATGTCAGCCCCCGACTTGGCGTCCTGAACGACAAAATCGGTACCTTCCTTGACCATAGCGGCCAGGTCTTCAAGGGTGACATAGGCGCTGGTGTCGGTGTTGTAGAGCCGTCGGTTGGCGTATTTCTTGATGACAATCTGTTGCTCATCCATAAGGCTGATACCATTGTTTTTATCGATGCGAGGGCTCCAGCTGTGCAATTTCAACGGGTTCTTCTCGAAAAACCCATCGGGTGCTGCCGGCCATTCATCTGATCATTAGAGATGTTCGATTTCTCATACGCTGTCAAGGGTTTAAGAACCGCTGGAAGCGGCGCGAAGCGCCCTTGACAGCGTATGGGAAATCGAAAAAAAGCGATGATCAGATGGATGGCCCGGTATGGCCTTGCTGGCGGCAAGGGTGTTAAGAGGTATCACTTTCCGGCTTGCCTGTCCCGGGAACACCCTGTTGAAATTACACCTCCAGAGCGTGTCATGTCTTAACAGAACCAGTTTTCGTTTCCCGATTGGCGAGGCGAACCACACCCAGGGGGATCGAAGCGTGATGCTAACACCAGCGGCATCGGCTTTTGTACACGCTCCAGCATCAATCGCATTGAACCAAATATGGCGCAGCACGTCAAATGCCAACTGACAGGCCAACCCACCCTTTATATCGCTCTGTACGATGGTGAAACTACACGATAAAGGGGAAGAATACAGTTGACGTTTACGTTAACGTAATGTACAGTGCCGCCCATTGCAATCCGTATCACCCCACAGGTGTTTTCATGAACCCCATAGCACCAGCACCAGCACCAGTACTGGAGCCGACACTTTCACAAACCCTGGGCCAGGCGGTGGACCGGGTCCGCGATGCGGGCGAGAAAAAGCCGTCTGTCTTTACCATTGGCGATCTGGCGCGGGAATTCAGGGTTACGTTGCGAACCCTGCGTTTTTATGAAGACAAGGGGTTGCTCAATCCTCGCCGCGACGGTCTTACGCGCATCTATAGCCGGCGGGACCGGGCCCGTCTCAGACTCATTCTGATGGGCAAGAGCGTCGGATTTTCGCTTCGCCAGATCAAGGAAATACTCGATCTGTACGACGTGCGCGACGGAGAGGTTATCCAGTTGCGCGTCGCGCTGGAAAAGTTCGGGGAACAGATCAAGGTTTTGCAGGCGCAAAAATCCGATGTTGAACGCGCAATCGACGAATTAAAACGAAGCAGTAAGATTATTACCCATATGCTGCGCCAGCGCGAGGATGGACAAAACGGTCACGGGTTAGCGAATACCAAAGAGATGTGCGAAAAGACGGCGTAACCGGGCAAGGACAACAACGCGTGCATTCATGGCGTGTCCATGGCGCCGACTGCACGTTTTGCCTGTGTCATGCCTGCGGTATTTACCAATGACCCTTTGTTTGATATCGAAGAGGTGTCTTTTCAACGAATACACCGTATAAGCGTATCAGTGTATCCATATCGCTCCGACGACCGCTATCAAACGCGCTAGAGCGTGTGAACAATGATGAAGGGACAAGCCATGCCTCATTATCAAGCGCCCGTGCAAGACACGATGTTTTTGCTAAACGACGTTTTTGCCATCGAGCGATACGGCAATCTGGCCGGGTTTTCCGATCTCACCCCGGATGTGCTTGAGGCCATATTGCGCGAAATCGACAAATTCGCCCGGGAAGAGATCCTGCCCCTTAATCTTAATGGCGACAGGCAGGGCTGTTCCCTGAAAGACGGCGTTGTGACGACGCCCGATGGATACCGGCAGGCTTACCAGCTCTTTATCGAAGGCGGTTGGGCGGGCCTGTCGGCGGAGGCCGAATACGGCGGCCAGGGGCTGCCCCACGTTCTGACCACCATCATGGACGAATGGCTCGGCTCGGCCAGTATGGCCTGGTCCCTGTATCCCACCCTGACGTTTGGCGCCTACGCCGCCATCCGCGCCCACGGTAGCGATGAAATCAGGGCGCGCTATCTGCCCATGATGGCCGCAGGCAAATGGACGGGGACCATGAACCTGACCGAGGCCCATTGCGGAACGGATTTGGGTCTGCTGCGCACCAGAGCGCAGCCCAATGACGACGGGTCCTACGCCATTACCGGGACAAAGATTTTCATCTCGGCCGGGGAGCACGATCTGGCGGAGAATATCATCCATCTCGTCCTCGCCCGTATCGACGGGGCGCCCGAGGGAACCGATGGCATTTCGCTGTTTATCGTACCGAAATTTCTGGTGGGCAAGGACCACACCCCGGGGGAGCGCAACAAGCTCGAATGCGGCGCCCTGGAGGAAAAAATGGGCCTGCACGGCAGCGCCACCTGTGTAATGAATTTCGATGGGGCCACCGGCTGGTTGCTCGGCGAGGAAAACAGGGGCCTGCGGGCGATGTTCACCATGATGAACGAGGCCCGCCTCGGAGTGGGCGCGCAAGGCTTGTCGGTATCTGAAGTGGCGTATCAGAACGCTGCCGCATACGCCAGGGAGCGCCTGCAGGGACGCGCCCTTACGGGGCCGAAGGAGCCTGATAAACCGGCCGATCCGATTATCGTTCATCCGGATGTGCGGCGCATGTTGATGTCCATTCGCAGTTTTAACGAGGCGGCGCGCGCCCTTGTTGTATGGGGGGGGATTCAGAATGATCTTTCCCGTCTGGCCAGCGAGGAGTCCGAACGGCAGGCCGCCGGTGATCTTCTTGCCCTGCTCACGCCGGTCATCAAGGGGGTCCTGACCGATCGCGGCTTTGACAACGCCGTCATGGCCCAGCAGGTCTTTGGCGGTCATGGCTATATCGCCGAATGGGGAATGGAGCAGTTCGTGCGCGATGGGCGCATTCCCATGATCTACGAGGGCGCCAACGGGGTTCAGGCGCTGGATCTGGTGGGCCGTAAACTGGCGCGCAAGGGCGGCAAGCCGGTGATGGCGTTCTTTCAAAAAGTGGATACATTCATCGCCGGGAACGAAACCGACGCCATGAAGCCGTTTGTCGAACCCCTTGCGCGCGGGCGCAAGGACCTTGAGGCGGCGACCATGTGGTTTATGAAAAACGCCATGAGCGCACCCGATCATGCGGGCGCCGGCTCGAACGACTACATGCATCTGTTCGGTACGGTGGTGCTGGGATATATGTGGGCGCGCATGGCGAAAGTGGCGATGGAAAAGCGGGATCGCAGCGATGACACGGCGTATTTTGATACCAAACTGACCCTGGCGCGGTTCTATATGGAGCGTATGATGCCGGAGACGGCGCTGCGCCTGACGCGCATTTCCGCCGGGGCTGACACGATGATGTCTCTTGACGCCGAGGCATTCTAGAGCGTATCAGGTTTTAATAGAACCATTCTGACGGAGCGATTTTGCGACAAGATGAGCCTTAAGTCTCGCAGGATATAGTGGGGCTATTTTCAAGAGACTTAAGGTCCATATTAGATCAGCATGCGTTTTGCTGTACCCATTTTGCCAAGGGTAATGCGAAACGCATAAAGCTGATCGCCCTGAAATCTATAGCAAAAGCGCCCGTCCCTTCGGGTTTCCGATTGGCGGACGTCCACGCCCAAGCCGCTCTCGAGAGATGGATAAACATCGCTCTTCGATCGCCTTGGGCGTGGTTCGCCTCGCCAATCGGGAAACGAAAATTGCTTCTATTAAGACCTGACACGCTCTAGCTGTGTAATTTCAACAGGTTGTCCCTGATAAACCTATCAGGTGAATGGTCCGGCATGGCCTTTCTGGCGGCAAGGGCACCAGAGCGTGCCGGCGGGCACGCCTTGAGCGAAAAGGAGCTTCCCCATGGCCCATTGCTTTGTTTACGATCATGTGCGCACGCCGCGCGGCCGCGGCAAGGCGGACGGCGCGCTGCACGAAGTCAGCAGCCTGGCACTGGCCACCACAGGACTGCGCGCCATTAAGGAACGCAACGGTCTCGATACAAAACGGGTGGATGATGTTGTTCTGGGGTGTGTGGACCCGGTTGGCGAGGCAGGCGGTGACATCGCCCGGGCGGCGGCGCTGAATGCCGGTTTTGGGGACGAGGTTCCCGGCGTACAGATCAACCGGTTCTGCGCCTCGGGGCTTGATGCGATCAATTTCGCGGCTGCACAGGTGATGGCCGGACAACACCAGATGACGATCGGTGGCGGCGTCGAATCCATGAGCCGCGTCGGTATCGGCGCCTCCGGCGGCGCCTGGCCCATGGACCCGCAGATCGCCATTGAGTCGTATTTCATGCCGCAAGGGGTATCGGCGGATCTGATTGCGACAAAATACGGCTTTTCCCGCGATGACGTCGATGCTTATGCCGTCGAAAGCCAGAAGCGCTCCGCCCGGTCCTGGGACAACGGCTATTTTGACAATTCCGTCGTACCGGTAAAGGATATCAACGATATCACGCTTCTCGATCGCGATGAGCATATGCGTCCCGATACGGACATGCAGTCGCTCGCCTCCCTGAAGCCGGCGTTCGAACAGATGGGATCGTTTGCCGGCTTTGATGCGGTGGCGATACAGCGCTATCCGGAACTGGAGCGCATCGAACATGTGCACCATGCGGGGAATTCTTCCGGCATAGTCGATGGCGCCGCGGCGGTACTGCTCGGCAGCCGCAGTGCCGGAAAGCGCGCCGGACTGACACCGCGGGCGCGCATTACGGCGTTCGCCAATATCGGCTCCGAGCCCGGCATCATGCTGACCGGCCCCGTCGATGTCACCGAAAAGCTCCTCAAGCGTACCCGCATGCAACTGCGCGACATTGATCTTATCGAACTCAACGAGGCATTTGCCTCCGTTGTTCTGCGTTTTATACAGGCGTTTGATGTCAATCCGGAAAAGATCAATGTCAACGGCGGGGCGATCGCCATGGGGCACCCCCTGGGGGCCACTGGCGCGATGATCTTCGGCACCGTTCTTGACGAACTGGAGCGCCGTGATCTGAATACCGCGCTTGTTACCTTGTGTATCGGCGCCGGAATGGGAACCGCAACCCTTATTGAACGGGTGTCGTCATGAGCCTGCCGCACGAAGCCCCGGACTATGAAAACTTTAGCGTTGCCATTGATGACGACGGCATTGCCCTTATCACCTGGGACATGCCCGGACGGTCCATGAATGTTCTCTCCGAGAGCTCGATCCGGGAACTGGACGCGATCATCAATGCGATCACCGTCCGCGACGACATTACGGGAGCGGTAGTGGCGTCCGGCAAGGATACGTTCTGTGCCGGCGCCGATCTGACCATGCTGGAGGCACTTACCGGCGCCTATCACAGCGCCGTGGCGGCCGGGGGCGATTTGCGCGACGCCAAACACCAGGTGTTTGCCAAAAGCCGCGCGTTGTCTTTATCCCTGCGCCGTCTGGAAACATGCGGCAAACCGGTCGCGGCGGCGCTTTCCGGCACCGCGTTGGGCGGCGGCTGGGAGTTGGCGCTCGCCTGTCACGCGCGCTTTGCGGCGCAAAACGACAAGGCCGGGTTTGGCCTGCCCGAGGTAAAGGTCGGCCTGATGCCCGGCGGTGGCGGCACGCAACGCATCGCCCGTATGCTCAAGCCCGAAGAAGCCCTGCGCATGTTGTTGCAGGGCACGCGGTTGCCCGCGCAAAAGGCCAGGGCGGCCGGATTGCTAAATGATGTTGTCCCCGCCGACGCACTCATTGCGACGGCAAGGCAGTGGGTCAGGGAGAACCCCAAAGCCGTTGCGCCGTGGGACAGGCGCGGCTTTCGTCTTCCTGGCGGGCGCGTTTATTCGGCCGGCGGCATGATGGTTTTTCCTGCCGCCAATGCGCTGTACCGCAAGACCACCTACGACAATTATCCGGGCGCGCGATCTATCCTGTCGGCCGTCTATGAGGGGCTTCAGCTTCCCATGGATTTGGGGCTGCAAGTGGAATCGCGCTATTTCGCCCATGTGCTGACCACCAGGGAGGCGAGCGCCATGATCCGCTCGCTGTTTATTTCGATGCAGGACCTGGGCAAGGGCGCTCGCCGTCCGCAGGCGGTGGCACCAAATACGATCAGGCGAGTGGGCATTGTGGGCGCCGGGTTCATGGGCGCCGGCATCGCTTATGTAACGGTGGCGGCGGATATGAACGTGGTGCTGCTCGATCGAGATCCCGAGACGGCCGAAAAAGGCAAGGCCCTTTGCGACAAGCTCATATCGGAGCGCGTGGCCAGGGGGCGTGCCAGGGCGGCGGACCGGGAGGCGTTGCTGGCGCGCGTTCATGCCAGCGCCGATTACGCCGATCTGAAAGACTGTGATCTGGTTATCGAGGCGGTTTTTGAGGACGCGCAGATCAAGGCACAGGTGATCGGGCAGGTCGAGGCGGTAATTCCCGAGGCGTGTATTTTTGCCTCCAACACATCGACCCTGCCGATTACGGAACTGGCAAGGAATTCGGCGCGTGCGGACCAGTTTGTCGGTATTCACTTCTTTTCGCCGGTGCACAAGATGATGCTGGTGGAGATAATTCGCGGCAGGAAGACCGGCGACAAGGCACTGGCAATGGCGCTCGACTACGTGCGCGCCATCAGAAAAACGCCGATTGTGGTCAACGACAGCCGCGGCTTTTATACCTCGCGCGTTGTCGGCACGTATATCGGCGAGGGGCACGAATTGCTCTGCGAAGGGGTTCCCCCCGCCTTTATCGAAAACGCGGCGCGCATGGCCGGCATGCCGGTCGGGCCGTTATCTCTCAACGACGAGGTGGCGCTCGATCTGACACTGAAAATCATGAACGCCACAAAGGCGGCCCTGGGCGCGCGCTACCAGCCGGGTGCGGGCGATGCGATCATTGCCGAGATGGTGACCCGGCGTGGGCGTCTGGGGCGCAAAAACGGCAAGGGCTTTTACGATTATCCGGACAAGGGCAAAAAGCGCCTGTGGCCCGGTCTGCATCAACTCGAGGGGGTCGGTGCGCGGCGCGATGTGGACATTGCCGATGTGGAGGATGTAAAGCTGCGCCTGCTGGTGCGGCAGGCGCTGGAGACGGCGCGCTGCTTTGAAGAGGGTGTGCTGTCGGATGTGCGCGAGGCGGATGTGGGCTCCATTCTCGGCTTTGGATTTGCGCCGTATACGGGCGGTGCCCTTTCCTATATCGACGGCATGGGCGTGGATAATTTTGTCAGACTGTGCCGCCGGTTTGCCCGCCAGCATGGCCCGCGCTTTAAGCCTTGCAAGTTGCTCAACCAGATGGCAGGAAACGGCGAGACATTTTATTCGCGCTTTCCCCCGCCACAAGTGATGGCGCGCGACAGTGCGGCGTAGAGTGCATTGTCACAGGCTAAAAACCGACAGAGGCGGCGCGAAGCGCCCTTGACAGTGCCGCATAAGTCGAACATCTCTGATGATCCAATGAATGGTCGGCAGCACCCGATGGGTTTTGTAATAACAACCTGTTGAGACTCCACGAGAACAGGCCCGGGAGCCATTCGGCTGCGGTTGGGTGCAGGGCGTGCATTTGAAGGCGCGGCGCGTAGCATGTCTGTCATCGATAGCCTCATTGAGACCTACGGGGGTGTGGCGATACTTGTCGTCATCTTCGGGTATTTTATCGGCGGTTTTGTCAAGGGCGCTATCGGAACCGCGCTTCCCGTCGTTGCGGTCAGCATTTCGGCGATTGTTCTGCCGGCGCCCGTTGCCGTGGCGCTGATCGCGTCCGCGGGAGTGGCGACCAATGCCTGGCAGGGATTTCGCGACGGGATTGGGCAGGCACGGGTGACGGTGCAGCGCTTTTTTATCATGCTGGGCACGATCATGATAACGATCTGGTTTGTCGCCAGCCTTGTGCCGGTGATCGATAAACGGCTGCTGCTCGTTTTTCTGGGTTGTCTGACGATCGCGTTCTCCACGATCCAGCTTGTGGGCTGGCGGCCGGTTATTCGCCCCGCATATGAGAGGCCGGCGCAGTTTTTCGGCGGGCTTTTCGGCGGCATCACCGGGGGCTTGTCGGGGGTCTGGGGCCCGCCTGTCCTGATGGTGCTTCTGGCCCTGAACCTTCCCAAGGCCGAACATATCCGCGCCGCCGGGCTGTGCTGGATGATCGGCGCCCTTCCCTTTTTCTTCAGCCACTGGTACTCCGGCCTGCTTACCGGTGAGACCCTGGCGCTGTCTTTGGCGCTGATCGCGCCCGCGGCCCTCGGTATTGCCCTTGGCGTTCGCGTTCAGAGCCGTTTGGCGCAGGATACATTTCGCCATATAACACTGATTGTGCTATGTGTTATCGGTGCTGTGCTACTGTGGCGCGCCGCCCGTATGGGGGCAGCCGACAGCGGCATGTAATACCACGGGGCCTTGCGCTTGATCCCTGGCCTATAGCAAAATGCGTTTAACTGGAATCATGGGTATTCAGTATTTTCCTCGCATTTTGCTGTAGATTTCCAGGGCGATCAGCTTTATGCATTTTGCTTTACCCTTGGCAAAACGGGTAAAGCTAACGCCAAGCGGATCTGGTTTAAAACCGTTGTTTTATCCGCACGATACACACGTCAGCGTGTACAAAAACCGATGCCGCCGGTATAAGATGATCTTCACCGGTTTCTGAACGAGGGTGCGCTCGATGGCACAGGTAAAAGTCGATTATTTCTTTTCCATGATGTCGTCCTACGCGGCGATCGGCCATGAGGTGTTTCACGATCTGTGCAGGCGGCGGGCGGTCACGGTTAACTTCATGCCGGTAAAGCTACTGGAGGTCTTTGCCGGTACAGGCGGTTTACCCCTGGGGCAGCGCCATGAAGCGCGGCGTGCCTATCGATTGCTGGAGTTGCGACGCTGGGCGCGGGAACGGAACCTGGATTTCAATGTAACGCCGAAGTATTTTCCCTTTGATGCGTCGCTGGCTGACAGGGTGGTCGTGGCCATTGTCGATAGCGGCGCCGATCCCACAGGTTTCATGGGCGATGTTTTCCGCGCCATTTGGGCCAGGGAGCGCGATCTGGCCGATGGCGCTGAACTCGCCCGTCTTTTGACGCGCAACGGTTTTGACGCCGACGCAGTTATCACCCGCGCCGGGCATGACGATATGCAGGCGCGTTATGAGCGTAACACGCGCCAGGCGATTGCAGCGGGAGCCATCGGCTCGCCGGTATATGTGCTCAATGGCGAGCCGTTTTGGGGGCAGGATCGCCTTGATATGCTGGAGGAGGCCATCGTGAGCAAACGCGCGCCGTTTACGCTATAGTTGTTGGTCTGACACGCTCTATATAGTGGACACGTTCCGTCAAATGTGAAATCAGAGTGTGTCCGGCTTTGGCCGGATAACGTTGATTCTACCGGCCATATCATGGAGCCCGCCGATGCTTGTCGCCCTTCTTCAGACCCTGGACTTCGCCCTCGACATCTATTGGTGGATTATTATCCTTTCGGCGGTGTTTTCCTGGCTATACGCATTCAATGTCGTTAACCCGGGCAATCAGTTTATCGCCATGGTGGGCAATGCGCTCTATCAGATTACCGAGCCGGCGCTGCGCCCTATTCGCCGCATCGTGCCGCCCTTCGGCACGGTTGATGTTTCTCCGCTGGTTTTGCTGGTGGCGATTTACTTTGTGCGGCGGGTGATCTGGCAGGTGTTGATCCCGGCCGCCGCATAGACGCGCAATCTCAACATTCCAGTGGACGTTGAATTTGACATTTGAGAACGTGCTCGGTATCAAACGGGACCGCAAATGTCAAATGCGTTCCACTGGTCCCTGGCGCACGCGATTAGTGGCGCCGTTACGGGTATTGCGTCAGTGGGCCCTGCCCAGCTCTCCTCCACTTTTGGCAAGATAAAACCAAGGATTGAAGTCAAAAAGAATGGTCGAAGCATCGCAGCAAGCCATCGGGCGTCGGCAAACATGGAAAGGCAATATTATCTGGTTTGTTGCGCTCGTGCTGTTTTTTACATTTTCCCTGCATATTGCGCGAAAATCGCTGGAGTTTTTGAACTTGCCGGGAAAGATCGACTCCTACATCGCGATTGTATTGGGAGTAATCCTTGTTGCGTTGTGTGTAAGGTACCGGATCGGCCTGTCGGACCACTCAAGGCGGGTGTTTCCCTGGTCGGCACTGCCCATATTTCTGTTTAGCATCTGGCATTTCCTCGATCGCTTTGTCGGTGCCTTTAATTTTGAGCTCATAAAGTTCCATTTTTCGATCGGTCTTGTCGAAGACTTGCAAACCGGAGTGTATGAATACGCTTTCCAGTTAGCGATGGCGACTCTGGCCGTTATTGTCACCGGCTATTATTTGATGAAGAGAAGCCGCATTTTTCGGTTTCTGGACGTTACCGCAGCCGTTTTTCTGACGTTGTTTAATCCGCTCCTGCAGGAATTGGCGGTGCGTCAGGTTCAGGCATGGAATGGGGTCGCGTCGGTCGATTTGCTGGATCATTTTGCCAGGCCGGTGGTAGTCCGCGAGCCGGCAAAGTATAAAAATCTCATCTATATCTATCTGGAGAGTCTGGAGCGCTCGTTTGCTGACACGTCACGGTTTGGCGATATTTACGCACCCATCGCAGCGCTGGAAAAAAAGGGTTTATCCATTACCGGTGTGCGGCAGGTTGCAGGTACCGGTTGGTCCGTGGCAGGCAGGGCAGCCAGCCAGTGCGGTATACCTGTATTGACGGTCGGCTTGAGAGCTAACCGGTTTCTTAGAGTCAAGACATACGACAGGTTTTTTCCTGATGAAGTCTGTTTGGGTGATATACTCAGTCGCAGCGGCTATGATTTATCTTATCTGCATGCTGTCAAGTCAAATTTCATGCAGTCTGATCAGTTCTACAAGTTACATGGTTTTTCTGTCATTGAAGGCAGTGAGACGTATAAAGAGCGATACGAAAGTGAATATCCCGTCGGTGAGGGTAAAGAATGGTATGGTAAAGAATGGTATATTTCTGATGACCTCGGTTTCAAAATCACCCTGAATCGTATTCGCGAATCGGTAAAGGGTGGTAAACCCTTTGCTCATATCTTTTCTCCTATTACGTCTCACTTTCCCCATGGATGGCCAACGAAATACTGCCATGACAATCTTCCCAATGAGGGATACAAAGATCTCCTCTATGCCGTGAAATGTATGGGTTTTCTGGTAACGCGATTTTACAATACGCTGGAGCGCGAAGGTTTGCTGGAAAATACGTTGGTTGTTTTTGCCAGCGATCATTTGATGATGGGCAAAACGGCAAATCAAATGAGGGGAATTGATCGCCAGAACACGGTGATCTTTCTGGACAAGGATATTCTGCCGGGGCAGGTAAAACGCGACGGCTCCGTCCTCGATATTTATCCGACCATACTTGAGTTACTGGGTTACGAAATTCAGGGGCATCGGGCGGGGCTGGGTGTTTCACTGCTGTCGAACGAACAGACGCTCGCTGAACGCCTGGGCTATGAGCGGCTCGACGATTCGCTGAACAGGGATTCGGCGCTAAGAAAAAAGATCTGGGGCGTCAACGGGTGATGGTGTCATGTTTGCGACGTTCTGCCGCGATGATGTCTCGTTGAATGTGAAAAAGTCCTTCGGCTTCGCCTCGATCCACTTTTTCCCCATTAAACTTTACAATCTCATTGCTGCACCGCCGCGCGCCACAAACCATGGATTGATATACACATTGCCATTTATCGCCCGGTTTGCTCCATAGATGAAGGGAGCACCCTCGATAATCGACATGGTGCCACCGGCGGCGCGCAGGATCGCATCGCCGGCGGCGGTATCCCACGCCATTGTGGGGGACAGGCGCGGATAAATATCCGCCTCTCCCCGGGCAAGAAGGCAGAACTTCAGCGACGAGCCTTTTTTAACGAAATCCACGGCCTTGAAGCGGTGAAGATACTCCTTTGTCCGCGCCGCTGACAGGGAGCGGCTGGTGACGATGACCGGCCCGCTTACGGGTTCATCCCTGACCCGCATGATCTGCAAGTTCTGCAGCACCGGTGTGTGGCTCCCGGGTGCGGCGATTTCGGCAAAAACCGCCCGGCCACAGCAGTCGACTGCAAAGAACTGTCCCAGCGCCGGGGCGTAAACAATACCAAAGACGGGAACGGTGTCAGCGATCAGGCCGATATTGACGGTAAACTCGCGTCCGCCGCGGATGAACGTCCGCGTCCCATCGAGGGGATCGACCAGAAAATACCGCCGCGGCAGTTCAACAGGCGCCTGCTCCAGGGCTTCTTCCGATACGACGGCGATATGGGGATAATACCGATGCAAGGCATCGAGCAGGACGTCATTGGCGCATTTGTCTGCTGGTGTAACCGGCGAGCCATCCGGTTTTTCCTCAACGCACAGCGAGGTGTTGCGCATCGCCAGAATTTGCCGTCCTGCCTGCAGGACCGCCGGCGTCAGATGCTCAAACATACCTGCCACAATGTCCTTCACGGCAGCACCCTATGGGATTTTTGAGAGCAGCCTTAAGGCATGACACGCTCTAGAGCGTGTCATGCCTTAATAGAAGCAATTCTGTTTCTCGATTGGCGAGGTGATCCACGTTTGAGCCGATCGACATGCGATGTGGGCGCATCTCATGAGATCGGTTTGAGCGTGGGCGCCCGCCAATCGACAAACCCGAAGGGACGGGCGCTTTTGCACCAATGCCGGCGCAAAGTCTCTTGAAAATAGTCCACTATGTCCTGCGAAACTTTGCCTGGCCTTGTCACAAAATCGCTCCGTCAGAATGGTTCTATTAAGACCTGACACGCTCTAGCCGCGCATTTTCTCGGCCATGACGCCGATGGTCTTGCGATACACATCGGCACGGTTCCACTCGCGCAATACGGCGGAGTTGTTGGTGCCCGGGCCCCAACCGGCGCCGCGCTGCCAGCCCTTGTTTTTCAGAAAATTGGCTGTAGAAGCGAGCACGTCAGGAATACTGTTCACCAGATCGCGGCGGCCATCGCCATCGTAATCGACGGCGTAGCGCACATAGGACGACGGCATGAATTGCGTCTGACCGATCTCTCCGGCCCAGGCGCCGCGCATACGATGGGGCACCATATAGCCGCGATCAACGATTTGCAGCGCACTGATGAGTTCGTTGGTAAAGAACGCCGAGCGGCGGCAATCATAGGCGAGGGTTGCCAGGGAGCGCATGATCGGACGCGGTTTTCCCTTATAGGTGCCGTAATGGGTCTCCAGTCCCCAGATCGCCGCAATAATCTGCGGCGGCACCCCGTAGCGCTTTTCGATGCTGGAAAAGAGCCGGTTGTGCTTTTTTATCAGGCGGCGCCCCTTGTTGATCATGGCGTTGTTGACGCGCAGTTTGTAAAAGCGCTTAAAGCTGAGCTTGAAGGACTTCTGGCTGCGGTCCGCCTTGATCACGCCGCGATCATACGTGACGTCCTTCAGGGAGGCGTCGATGGCGCGCCGGGAAATCCCCATGGCGGCCGCCTCTTTTTTAAAGGCGCTCAGCCAGGCACGGAAGCCGGAGGCCGAATTGCCGCACGAAGCGGCGAGCGCCGGTGTTGCGAAGAGGCCCAGGGCCAGTGTGAGCGCGGTGATTTGCAATCCCGACTTTCCCATGAAAATCTCCTGTCTGGTTGCTTAAACATGAATATCCGACATTGGACGAAGCCGCCACCCCATCTACTGTACCGTAATTTCAATTTGCCCCAGAAGCGTTAGCCATTGGTTATCAAACGGTCGTCTTGCGTAAAGAATCACAGCTTAAAGCTGTGCTGTTCCCCATGCAATTGCGTCGCATATAGTACGATACTTGTGGTTTTTTTGGGATCGCCATATGCCTGTCCCGGGAACAACCTGCTGAAAGATCACATCTAGGCGCGAAAGCCCGATTGCGCCGGCGAGGCGCGCCCCAGACAGTTAAACACCTGGGTGACGATACCCTGAGCGTCAAGTCCGGCCGCCTGGTACATTTTGTCCGGTGTATCGTGATCGATAAAGGTGTCGGGCAGGATCATGGGACGGACCTTCAGGCCATTGTCCAGCAGGCCGTCTGTGGCAAGAAATTGCAGGACGTGACTGCCGAACCCGCCAATCGCGCCTTCTTCGATGGTAATCAACACTTCATGATTCGTGGCCAGTTGGCGAATGAGCTCTTCATCGAGAGGCTTGGCGAAACGGGCATCGGCAACCGTGGTCGAGAGGCCATGTCCGGCCAGATCTTCCGCCGCCTGCCGGCAGGCGGCAAGACGGGCGCCGAAGCTAAGCAGCGCGATGGTCGTGCCTTCGCGGATAATCCGGCCCTTGCCCAGTGCAAGAGGTGCGCCGCGAGCGGGCAATTCAACGCCGGTGCCGGTGCCGCGTGGATACCGGAACGCGCAGGGCCGATCATCGATCTGTGCCGCCGTTGCCACCATATGCACCAGTTCCGCCTCATCGGCGGCGGCCATTACGACAAATCCGGGAAGACACGACAGATACGCGATATCGAAGGAACCTGCATGGGTTGGCCCGTCGGCGCCGACCAGGCCGGCGCGATCAATGGCAAAGCGGACCGGCAGCCGCTGAATGGCTACATCATGAACGATCTGGTCATAGGCGCGCTGCAAAAACGTCGAATAAATGGCCGCGAACGGTTTAAAGCCCTCGCACGCCAGGCCGGCGGCAAATGTAACGGCGTGCTGTTCGGCGATACCCACATCGAAGATCCTGTCAGGAAATGCCTCGGCGAAGCGATCAAGGCCGGTTCCCTGCGGCATCGCCGCGGTGATGGCGACGATCCTGTCATCGGCCCTAGCCTCGGCAAGCAGGCCCTGGGCAAACACGCTGGTGTAGGAGGGTACATTCGAGCCGCCCTTTTTTTGCTGCCCGGTTACCACATTGAACGTGGAGACGCCATGATACTTGTCCGCTGAGCGCTCGGCGGGTGCGTAGCCCTTGCCCTTTTGCGTCACGACATGAACGAAAATCGGCCCCTTCCTGGCATCGCGCACATTTTTCAGGACCGGCAGCAGGTGATCAAGATTGTGCCCGTCAATGGGGCCGACATAGTAAAAGCCGAGTTCCTCAAAAAGCGTCCCGCCGGTCCAAAAGCCGCGCGCATAGTGCTCCGCCTGTGCCGCCTTGTCGTGAAGGATCTTTGGCAGGTGGCTCGCCAACTGCTTGCCCGCTTCGCGAAACGAAAGATAGGTGGAGCCGGAAATGCGTCGCGCCAGATAGGCGCTCATGGCGCCCACAGGCGGCGCGATGGACATATCGTTGTCATTGAGGATGACAATCAGGTTCTTGTCGAGAGCGCCGGCGTTATTCATGGCCTCGTAGGCCATACCTGCTGACATGGCGCCATCGCCGATCACACACACGATGTTTCTGTCCTCGTGGTGCAGATCCCGCGCCGCCGCCATGCCAAGACCTGCCGAAATGGACGTGGATGAATGCGCCGCACCGAAGGGATCGTAGGGCGATTCGGCGCGTTTGGTAAAACCCGAAAGCCCCCTCCCTTGCCGCAGTGTGCGAATGCGATCACGCCTGCCGGTGAGGATCTTGTGCGGATAGCATTGATGCCCCACATCCCAGATCAGACGATCGTGGGGCGTATTGAAGGTATGGTGCAGCGCCAGGGTCAGTTCGACCACTCCCAGGCCGGCCCCCAGGTGTCCGCCGGTGACCGACACCGCACTGATGGTTTCCCGGCGTAGCTCGTCGGCCAACTGCTTTAAATCTGTTGCACCGAGGGTGCGCAAATCCTGCGGCGTTTGCACCCGATCAAGAAGCGGCGTTGCGGGACGCTCGGACATATTATCTACCTGGTAATTTTCATTCCGGCCGGTTTTGCACACTGGCGTAACAGAGTCCGGTTGTTCAGTCCGCATCCAGTGGTTCGGCGCCGGCGATGTTTCCGGCATCGTCAAGGCGAATTTTCTCGATCCGTGCCTCCGCCTTTGCCAAAAGCGCCTCGCAGTGTTTTTTCAGATCCTCGCCGCGCGCGTAAATAGCGATGGAATCCTCCAGTTTAACGTCGCCGCCTTCGAGTTTTTGCACAATGGTTTCCAACTCGGCCAGCGCCTCCTCAAAACCGAGTGCGGCGAGCTTTGCGGTCGCGTCTTTTGCCGCCGATTCTGTCATAAATCATCCCATACTACAGGAAAACCCCGGGCGGTATCGCATGGTGGCCTTCCAATGCGCACTATTCCACACTTCGTCCGCCCATGCAACGCGAACCGGACGCCGCGGGATCGAAAACAAAAGCAAATCGCGCCGATTATTCGTCGATTATTCCATGAGTGCGGCGATATGGGCGCAGGCGGATCGGCTTAGCCCGACAAGGTCATAGCCGCCTTCCAGGACCGATACAATACGTCCGTTGCAGTGTTTTTCGGCAATTTGCATCAGTTCGCGGGTTATCCAGGCAAAGTCCGCCGCGCGCAGATTGATCTGCGCCAGAGGGTCGCGCTCATGGGCGTCAAATCCGGCCGAGACGATCAGCAAATCAGGGGCAAAACGCGATAAGGCCGGCAAAATACGTGATGTCACCGCCGCACGAAACGGCGCGCTGCCGTCGCCTGCGGCAAGGGGCGCATTGACGATGTTCTGGTGCTCGCCGGTTTCGCCCGGTGCGCCCGAGCCGGGATACAGGGGCATTTGATGGGTTGAGGCGTAAAGAACGTCCGGCGCGTCCCAGAAGATGTCCTGGGTGCCATTGCCGTGATGCACGTCGAAATCGACGATAGCGATACGCCCGGCGCCGTGCCGGGCCTGTGCGTGCCGCGCCGCTACGGCTGCGTTATTGAACAGGCAAAAGCCCATGGCGCGGGATCTCTCGGCATGGTGGCCCGGTGGCCGACAGGCGCAAAAGGCGTTGTCGGCGCTGCCCTGCATCACGGCATCGACGGCGGCCATGGCGGCACCGGCGCCGCGCCGCGCTGCCTCCCATGAACCCGGCGACATACCCGTATCGGCATCGAGTTGAACGAACCCCTCACGCGGCCTCAGGCGGCGCAACTGCGCCACATATTCCGGCGAATGTGCGGCGGCCACCGCTGACAGATCCCCCAGGGGCGCCTCGATACGATGCAGCGCGTGAAATCGATCATCGCTGGCGAGCGCATCGTGGAGCGCGCGCAAACGATCCGCCCGCTCCGGGTGATGTGCTGATGTCTGGTGCGCAAGACAGGCCGGGTGATGGTAGAACTGCGTTGTCAAAAGGCGCCTCCACGGGGGTGTTGCACGACCGGTATTCGACGGGCTTAGAGCGTGTCAGGTCTTAATAGAAGCAATTTTCGTTTCTCGATTGGCGAGGCGGACCACGCCCAAGGCGATCGAAGAGCGATGGCGACCCATCTCTCGAGAGCGGCTTGGGCGTGGGCGTCCGCCAATCGGCAAACCCGAAGGGACGGGCGCTTTTGCACCAATATGGGCCTTAAGTCTCTTGTAAATAACCCCACTATATCCTGCGAGACTTAAGGCCCATCTTGTCACAAAATCGCTCCGTCAGAATGATTCTATTAAGACCTGACACGCTTTGGCCGCGCAGCGCAGGATAGCAGGGCGAGGTCGCCGCCGCAACGCAAGGCTACGCGCCATTGTCGGCTGGATGTGTAATTGCAACAGCTTATCCCTGTAAACTCATCGGGTGCTCGTGGCCGTTCATCTGATCATTGCTTTTTTTCGAGGACAACCTGTTGCAATTATTCGGCCAGGGCGTGTCATGTCAACAGGGTACTCCCGATAAAGTGCATCGGGTGCAGATCGCTCTCCGCGGCAATGATGGCAAGGGCTGCAAGGTCAGGGACTTCAGATTTGCCGCCCTGGAAACAAGGTGCTGAACGAGCGCATTCGGGGCCTCCTTGAGTCTGTTGCCTGAGGCTATGAAACCGGCACATGCAATGGGTCCGATCACTGATGCTTTTGCGATCGGTGCCGCTCTTCCTTTCTTTCCAACAAAGAAATGTACCATGAAGCGGATGACATATTCTGCCATCGCTGGTATAAGCGCCATTCCAATATTTGCACCCCGCGAACCATAGCCCTGTATGCAAATGTTGAAATCAAAAAACCACCAGACTTCAACAGCGATCCTTGTCCCTTATGCCGCTGCCCGCATCCATCGAAGAGACGCGCAACCTGCTGTCGGAGGCCGATTATATCGCCGATCGGTCCCTGGCGACGGTTCTGTATCTTGGCCTGCGCATGCGCCGGCCCCTGTTCCTTGAAGGCGAGGCGGGCGTCGGCAAGACCGAAATTGCCAAGGTGCTGGCGCAAGGCCTGAACCGCTCCCTGATCCGCCTGCAATGCTACGAGGGGCTGGATGTATCGGCGGCCGTCTACGAGTGGAACTACGCCCGGCAAATGGTGGAAATCCGCCTCGCCGAAGTCGCCGGAGAGGACAACCGGCAGGCTATCGAAGACGATATTTTCTCCGATCGTTTTCTGATCAGGCGGCCCCTGTTGCAAGCGCTGCAACCCTGCGAGACCGGTGCGCCGGTCCTGCTCATTGATGAACTCGACCGTACCGATGAAGCGTTCGAGGCCTATCTGCTGGAAGTCCTGGCCGACAACCAGGTGACCGTCCCGGAGTTGGGAACCGTTCGCGCCAAGGAACCCCCCATCGTCATCATTACCAGCAATCGCACGCGCGAAATCCACGATGCCCTGAAACGCCGCTGTCTGTATCACTGGCTCGATTACCCTTCCGCCGAACGCGAACTGAAAATCGTTCATACCAGGGTTCCGGCGGCGGCAGCGGCGCTGTCGGCGGAGATCGTCGCTTTTGTACAGGCGTTGCGCCAGCGCGACCTCTTCAAGGCGCCCGGTATCGCCGAGACCCTCGATTGGGCGCAGGCGCTTGTGGAACTCGATCAGGTTGCCCTCGATCCGGCGGTCGCCTCCGATACCCTCGGTGCGCTGCTCAAGTATCAGGACGACATCGCCAGTATCGAAGGCGCGACGACGCGCCGGATAATCGACGAAATACGCGCCGGAACGCCCGCTCAATGAGCCATCGCCACCGCAATGACACCGCCGCGGACGCCGCCACGATAAATGATGCGGCGGGCGTAAACCGCAAACTCGTCGATAATATTGTCTATTTCGCCCGCCTGCTGCGCCATGCCGGCCTGCCGGTCGGACCAGGGGCGGCGGTGCGTGCCGCCCACGCCCTGCAGGTTGCCGGCGTACGCAATCGTGAGGACGTGTACTGGAGTTTGCATTGCGTGTTTGTCTCGCGCAGCGAACATCGCGCCGTTTTCGCTGAGAGTTTTCGCCTGTTTTTTCGCAAAAAGGGCCTGATTGAGAAACTTCTGGCGCTGCTGTCGCCCTCCACCCCCGGACCTGCGCCCGCCGACGCCCCAAACCCTGGCGCGGCACGTGTTCAGGACGCGCTGTTTGCACAGCAACCTGCAACACCCGGTCCTGATGCGGCGAAGATCGAGATCGATGCGCGTATGACCATGTCATCGCGCGAGCGGTTGGGAAAAAAGGATTTCGAGCAAATAACCGCCGATGAATTCGCCCTGATAAAGCAGCACATTGCCCGGCTGCATCTGCCCGATACGCGTCTGCGTTCGCGGCGCCTGCAGCCGCATGCGCGCGGCACCCGCATCGATATGCGCCGCACCCTAAGACACGCCCTGCGCACCGGCGGCCACCCCCTGTGGCTTAAAAAGCTGCGCGCCAAACCGGTTCACCCGCCCGTCGTTGCCCTGTGTGACATCTCCGGCTCCATGACGCAGTATACGCGCGTCTTTTTGCACTTTTTGCACGCCCTCGGCACCCGGAACAGGCGGGTCCATACGTTTGTATTCGGTACCCGGCTAACCAACGTTACGCGCGCGTTGCGCCATCGCGATCCGGATGAGGCACTGACGCAATGCAACGCACTGGTTGAGGACTGGTCCGGCGGTACACGGATCGGCACGTCCCTGAAGCATTTTAATCGCGACTGGTCGCGACGCGTGCTGGGCCAGGGCGCGCTCGTGTTGCTGATGACCGATGGTCTGGAACGGGATCCGGAGCCGGGTCTGGCCTTTGAAACGGATCGCCTGCGCCGCTCGTGTCGCCGGCTGATCTGGCTCAATCCGTTGCTGCGTTATGAGGCGTTTGCCGCGCGTGCCCATGGCGTTCGCGCCATGCTTGCCCATGTGGATGAATTTCGTCCCATTCATTCCCTCGACAATATCGCCGGTTTGGTGCAGGCTCTTTCCGCGTCCGGGGCGGTGCCCGACCCGAAGCTCTGGCTGCGCGAGGCAGATTGCGACCATGACCGATAAAGACCCCCGCCCGTTCCGCGATACAGCCGAGACCGATGTATTGTTGCTGGCGCAGCGCTGGATAGAGGCCGGGCGCGCGATCGCCCTGGCAACAGTCACAAAAACATGGGGATCATCGCCCCGACCCGCAGGCGCGCATCTGGTAGTCGATGCCGAGGGAAACTTTGCCGGTTCGGTCTCGGGCGGTTGCGTTGAGGGGGCCGTTGTTACCGAGGCCCTTGACGTGATCGAGACCGGCAAACCGGCAAGCCTGGAATTTGGCGTTGCCGATGCAACCGCCTGGGAAGTGGGTTTGAGTTGCGGCGGGCGTATTCATGTCTATGTGGAAAAAGTCTGCGGATGACACGCTCTGGTGGCGGCCGTAGAGGTAACTTCAGAGCTGCCGCCACAGGATGTGGAACACGGAATGGACCTTGAACTTCTTCAGACACTAAATCGCGAGCGCGCCGCGCGCCGGGCCTGCCTTGTCATCACCGATTTGCGCGATGGAACGCAGCGCCTGGTGCGCAAGGCGGAAATCGCTAGCGATTCTTTGGGCGATGTTCTGAACGCGCACCTGAAAAGCGGTAAAAGCGGCACGATCGAACATACCGCAAGCAATGCGTTCGTGCGCACCTATGTGCCGCCGCCGCGTCTGATGATTGTCGGCGCTGTGCATATATCGCAAAATCTGGCGCCCATGGCGATCATGAGCGGCTTTGATGTGCTGGTGATCGATCCGCGCACGGCTTTCGCCACGGCTGCGCGTTTCCCCAATGTGCAATGGCGCGCCGAATGGCCCGATGCCGTGTTTGAACAGTCGCCGCCCGATGCCTATACGGCCGTCGCCGCCTTGACCCATGATCCCAAGATCGATGATCCGGCGCTTGGTGCGGCTCTCGCGGCGGACTGCTTTTATGTTGGCGCGCTGGGCAGTCGAAAGACCCACAGGGCGCGTCTGGAGCGTTTGCAGGCAGCCGGTATCAGCGAGGCGCAACTGGCACGAATTCACGCTCCAATCGGCCTGAACATCGGTGCGCAGACACCGGGTGAAATCGCCGTTGCGATTCTGGCGCAACTCATCGGCGCCCTGCGCGCGCAGACGGCATAGCTCCCATGCGATTCGGCTCTCTCCCCATCGCACAAGCCAAAGGCGCCATAGCCGCGCATTCGGTGCGCTATGGAGGCGGCATCCTGAAAAAAGGCACGATCATCACCGCCGATCATATCGCCGCATTGCAGCGCGCCGGTATTGCCAGTCTTGTCGCCGCCAGAATGGATGCGGGTGATGTGCACGAGGACGCGGCGGCAACGGCGCTGGCTGAGGCCATTGCCGCGTCGGATGCGGCGTTGCAACCGGGTGCTGCGTTTACGGGACGGGTGAACTTGCGGGCCACCAGGGCCGGTCTGCTGCGCGCCGGCAGGGAAGCCGTTGATCGTCTCAATCTTGTCGATGGGGCAATTACCCTGGCAACGCTGGCAGACCGGGCGCCGGTCGCAACCGGTCAACTGGTTGCAACGGTAAAGATCATTCCGTTTGCCGTCTCCGGCGACGCCCTGAACAAGGCAGTGGCCGTGATCCGGTCTGCTTCGGACATGTTAGCCATCGCGCCCTATCTGCCTTTGCGTGTTGCCCATATCAGCACCGTGCTGCCTGACACCAGGGCCAGCGTTCTCCATAAGACGCGCCAGGTTCTCAAGCAGCGCCTGGCGCCCGCACACGCCGAATTGCTGGCCGAAGAGCAGGTATCGCATGATGTGGAAGAACTCGCCGCCGCCATCGCGCGCGCTGCCCGCCGTCCCTGCGACATGATCGTTATCTTTGCCGCATCGGCGATCAGCGATACGCGCGATATTGTCCCGGCCGCTGTGCGCCACGCCGGTGGCGTTGTGCGTCATCTCGGTATGCCCGTCGATCCGGGCAATTTGCTGATGCTGGGCGCCCTCGATACGATACCCGTGATCGGCGCGCCCGGTTGCGCGCGCAGTCCGGCGCTGAACGGTTTTGACTGGGTGCTGCAACGTCTGCTCGCCGGCCTTGACGTGGCCGCCGATGATATTATGGGCCTTGGCGTGGGCGGACTGCTAAAGGAAATCGCCACACGGCCGCAGCCGCGCAGCCGGCGCGCCGCAGCCGCTGGCGCGGCATCGAAAATTGCCGCCATTGTGCTTGCCGCCGGCCAATCGCGACGCATGGGTCGCGTGAACAAGCTGCTCACCACGATTGATGCCGTTCCCCTGGTGCGCATCTGCGTGCAAGCCTGTCTTGACAGCGAGGTCGATGAGATCATCGTTGTCACCGGTCACCAGGCGGATGCTGTCGGCGGTGCGCTGCACGGTCTTGATGTTACACGCGTTTACAACCATGCCTATGCCGATGGGCTGGCGCACTCGATAGCCTGCGGCATCGACGCGTTGGCGCAGCGTACAGATATCGGCGCTACATTTGTCGTGCTGGCGGACATGCCCGGTGTCGAACCGGCAATCATGGATGCCATGATTGCCGCGTTCCGCCGTGCCGGCAGCGATACGATCGTCGTTCCCGTTCACAACGGAAAGCGCGGTAATCCGGTTTTGTGGCCGCGCCGCTTCTTCGCCGAGCTTGGTGCCCTTAGGGGCGATGTCGGTGCGCGGCACCTGATTGAGGCCTGTGGCGATCACGTTTGCGAAGTCGCTGTATCCAGCGACGCCGTTCACCGCGATATCGACACATTGCAGGCGCTTTTCGCCCATCAGGTTAAAGCGCGATAAACGCTGCGGGCAAACTTTTCCTCACCGTGTGTACACATTTAACATGGTTTTAACCATGATCAGGCCTAATGGATACCGATGTCGTACCAGCGGCATTTGCTGCATGTTATATTGACTGGTTTACTGCCTTGATGGTGGAACGCTCTCACACAAGGTTATGAGTTACAGTCAGATGTCTGGTACAAGTATTGAAGTGATGCGTTTATCTATGGGTGTATTCATGTCTGGTCCTGTTTCGCGCACCGAAGTTTCCAAGAACCTGGAAGGCTATGGCCTCACCACCGCAGAAATCCACTACCGCCTGCCGGAAGACCCGGAAAAAGTCGTCACCTACGTCTGGAGCGACTACGATGTGGCGCCGGAGTTCCCCGCCTTGAACCGGTTTCTCGATATCTGGAAGAAAGACCTTGTCGGTCCCTTGCAATCGGTTCAGGTGGCTCATGAAAAGTTGCACATTCCGCGCGACTACCGCGCCAACAAGGGATTTTTCCTGCTGCAGTAATACCAGCGGCATTGGCGTTTTGTACGCGCTGACTTGTGTGTCGTGCTGACAAGACAACGGTTTAGAGCGTCGGGCGCTGTTGGCCATTCACCTGATCATTAGAGGTGTTCGATTGCTCCAGCGTTGTCAAGGGCGCTTCGCGCCGCCCCTGGCGGTTCTTAAACCCTTGACAACGCTGGAGCAATCGAAAAAAAGCGATGATCAGGTAAATGGCCCGGTATGGCCTTGCGGCTGGCCATCTGCGGCAAGGGCCGCACCAGGTATCGCTTCAGGTTTGCCCGTCCTGGGAACAACGTGCTGAGAGATCACATCTAGCACTACTTTGGCGGATTAACGTTTTGTTCACCCTATCCGGTTGAAGCTTTGTGCTCTTTATCGATTGGAGCGCGGTGATTTGGACTGGGCAGATGAATTTTCTGAATGGCTTTCGCCATTTTTGGCCCGATTGGGTCACAAGGCACGACGGAAGATGTGTCCGTTGTATATTTCGGGGCTGATTGGGCCTGGTGAACGCAAGAGCATGGAACCGATTGCCGAGCGGGTTGCAGCTGGGCGTTATGATCGCCTGCACCATTTCATCAGCGATGGTGTGTGGGATGCCTCTGCGCTGGAGACGGAATTGGCCAGAACGGCGGATAGGCTTGTCGGCGGCGATGACACGATGCTGATCGTCGATGATACAGCATTACCGAAGAAGGGCCGTCACTCGGTTGGCGTAGCACCGCAATATGCGGGCGTTCTTGGCAAGCGCGCCAATTGCCAGTCTTTGGTCTCTTTGACCATGTGTCACGATGACGTTCCGGTCACAGTTGGCTTGCGCTTGTTCCTGCCACAGTCGTGGACTTGCGATCCCGACCGGATGGCCGCTGCGGGTATACCGGAGGCCTTTCAGGCCAGTCGCACCAAGCCTGAGATTGCGCTTGCCGAGATCGACCGACTGCTGGCGGCAGACGTTCGCTTCGCCACCATCTTGGCGGATGCCGGTTATGGCCTGTCGGCACCGTTCCGGCAGGGCTTGAGTGCTCGAGGGCTTCGTTTTGCCGTGGGAATTCCGAAACATTTGAAGGTGTACCCGGTGGATGTTTGTCTTATCTTTCCTGTTGCCAAACGTGGCCGGCCCCGCAAGAACCCTGTTCCCGATCAATTGTCTGTGCCCGCTGAGACCATGCTCGCCGATGCAACGTGGACTGAACTGAGCTGGCGGCTTGGCACCAAGGGCCCGCTCAAGGCAAACTTCGCAGCAAAGCGCATCCGTATTGCCGATGGCCCACCGCAACGCATCGGTGACAAGGGCCAGCAGCACATGCCGGGCGAAGAAGCCTGGCTCATCGGCGAAGAGCGGGCATCGGGTGAGAAGAAATACCACCTTGCAACGCTGCCAGCCAACACCAGCCTAAAAACGCTGGCTGCAACCGTCAAGGCACGCTGGTCGTGTGAGCAGGCGCACCAGCAGATGAAGGAGGAACTTGGTCTTGATCATTTCGAAGGCCGCTCGTGGCACGGACTGCACCGCCATGGCTTAATGGTGATGATGGCCTTTGCCTTTCTGCAGCATCGGCGTCTGAATGAAATGGCCGGGGAAAAAAAACAACGCAAACGACCGAAAAGGGCCGCCCCAGCCAACACTTCCCGCCGTCCGAAGGGCCATCATCAAAGCCTTCGCGCATCCTAAATGGCTCAGGCGATGTCCCCATTGCAAAAACATAATCCTCAGAAAACGCGAATAAATCTGCCAAAGTAGTGCTAGTTGAATGTGAAAAAGTCCCTCCGCTTCACCTCGGTCTAAAGAAGTTTCAGGCCGCGCAAACTGGCATGGCCGTCCTTTCCAACGATAATATGATCGTGGATCGTAATGCCCAGTGGCTTTGCCGCATCGGCAATGGTTTTGGTCATTTGAATATCGGCGCGTGAGGGCGTCGGGTCGCCGCTTGGATGGTTGTGAACCAGAATAACCGCCGTGGCCGATAGCTCCAGCGCCCGCTTTACCACCTCGCGCGGGTATACCGGCGTATGATCGACCGTTCCAACCTGCTGCACCTCATCGGCGATCAGGGCGTTGCGCTTGTCCAGAAACAGAATGCGAAACTGCTCGCGCTCACCATAAGCCATGGCCGCCTGGCAATATGCGATAACATTCGTCCAGGACGATAAAACAGGGCGTTCGCGTATCTGATCCTTGGCAAAACGCTGCGCCGCGGCAAGGGTGATCTTCAACTCGATCGCCACGGTTCTGCCGATCCCGGGGACTTCCATCAGGCGGTTCTGCGGCGCCGACAGAACCTCCGAAAAGCTGCCGAACCGGGCGATCAGGTTCTTTGCGATCGGTTTGGTGTCGCGGCGCGGCAAAGCGCGGAACAGGATCAGTTCAAGAAGCTCGTAATCGGCGATACTTTCAGCGCCGTTTTCGCTAAAGCGCGCCCGCAACCGATCCCGGTGGCCGGAATAATGTGGTTGCTCAACACGCCGTTCGGATGGATCCGTCATGGGTTGTTTTTCTTGGTTGTTTATGTTGTTCAGGCGGCCAGGGTAAACACTTCGCAACCGTTTTGCGTCACGCCGACCGTGTGCTCGTATTGCGCCGACAGGGAGCGGTCCCGCGTTACCGCCGTCCAGCCGTCCTTTAACACTTTCACATGCGCGCGCCCCAGATTTATCATCGGCTCGATAGTAAAGATCATCCCCGGTTTTAACACAATCCCTTCACCCGGCGCGCCGTAGTGCAGGATATTGGGCGCGTCATGAAACAGCCGGCCTACGCCATGGCCGCAAAAATCGCGGACAACGCTCATGCGCTCGCCTTGTGCATAGCTCTGGATGGCATGACCGATATCGCCGGTTGTCGCTCCCGGCAATACCGCCGCGATGCCACGCTGCAAGGCGTTGAAGGTCACTTCCATCAGCCTTTCGGCGCGGCGCGGAACGTCACCAATAGCATACATCCGGCTTGTGTCACCGTGCCAGCCGTCGACGATCAGGGTAACGTCGATGTTTACGATATCGCCCTGGCGAAGCGGTTTGCTGTTGGGAATGCCATGGCAAACAACGTGATTGATACTGGTGCAGATGGCTTTTGTATAGCCGCGATAGAACAGCGTCGCCGGGATGGCATGGTTGTCCATGGCGAATTCAAACACGGTGTCGTCGAGTTTTTGCGTGGTCTGGCCCGGTACAGCCAGATCTTCGAGAAGATCAAGGGCCCGGGCGGCAAGGCGGCCGGCCTTGCGCATTGCGGCAAAGCCCTCTTCGTCGTGCAGTTTTATGATACCGGTATTACGGCACGGGGCCGTTTTAGCGTCCACGTAGCTTGTCGATACTGTCATTGGTTCTCCCGAAGTTGCACGCCTGTGACGGGTGTCAGTGTATATCAAGCGAAGCACTTTTGACACCCGTTAACATTACGGTCCCGGGAACGAAAAGATGCCCTAGAGCGTGTCAGGTCTTATTCAGACAAGAAGGGGATCCGATCCCGCACCTCAATGCCCTGCGGGCTTACGGCGCAGCAATAGGCGAGGGACTCGACACCCTGACGTTGCGCCGTATCAAAGGCCTGGGCATAGGCGGGATCGATATCGCGTGCCAGGGCGAACTCGCGGGCATCGGCACGCTGGACCACATATACCATCACCGCCCGATGACCCGCGGCGACCATATCGGCAAGTTCCGCCAGATGTTTGGTGCCACGTTTGGTAACCGAATCGGGAAATTCGGCGCGCCCGGGCTGGCGCAACAGGTGGACATTCTTCACCTCGACATAACACGCACGGCGGCCATCTGCCTCAAGAAGCAGATCGATGCGACTGTTCCTGCCGTATTTGACTTCGCGGCGCAGGCTCTGGTAGTCGCGCAATTCGGCAATTGTACCGTCCCTGACGGCCTGTTCCACAAGCCCGTTGGGGTGCGCCGTATTGATGCCGACCAGGGTGCCATCGACATCAACGAGTTCCCACGAATACGCGAGTTTGCGTTTCGGATTGTCCGAGCGCGACAGCCATACGGTGCTGCCTTCCGCCTTCAGGCCCAGCATTGCGCCGGGATTGGCGCAATGGGCGGTGATCTGTTCTCCGTCTTCGAGAACGACATCGGCCAGAAAACGCTTGTAGCGTTTGAGCAATCGGCCTCTGATCAGTGGACGCGTAAACTGCATGGCGATTGTTACCGGCTATGGGTTGAGTGCCTTCGAGGCGGCATGACACGCTCTAGGCTGTTGTGACAATTTAACTATTTGAGCCACAGCTGGATTGCCGCAAGTTTAACGAAGCCAAGAAAATTCGCCAGCAGTTTGTCATAGCGCGTCGCAACCCGTCTGAATTCCTTGAGCCGTCCAAATAGACGTTCGATCCTGTTGCGCTCCTTGTACAGCTCTTTGTCATATGCACGCTGATCTGTGCGATGCCGGCGTGGTGGTATAACCGCTTCACCACCGGTCTTCACAATTGCCTCCACCAAACTGTCTGCATCATAGGCGCGGTCACCAAAAACATACTTTGATGCAAAGCCTGCAATCAAATCAAGCGCTTGCTTCATGTCGTTCTCCTGGCCTGGCCCTCCGCCAAAGCGCACTGGAAGGCCCAACCCATCGCCTACCGCATGGAGTTTGGTGGAGAACCCGCCCTTGCAGCGACCCAACCCTTGGGATGCAGCGCCCCCTTTTTTTGCGGGGCTCCTGCCGCATGTTTGTGTGCCCGGATGATAGTTGTATCAATCTGCAACCATTCAAAATCTGCCTCTTTCGACAGGGCCTCAAACATACGCTCAATAACACCGTTCTCTATCCAACGATAGTACCTGCGCTTAACTGTTTGACAGGGGCCAAATCGCTCCGGCAGGTCTCGCCAGCGTGCCCCTGAACGGGCCATCCAAAGAAGGCCGTTAAGAAAACGGCGGTTGTTGCTGCGAGGACCACGCCGGCCTTTGCGACCTCCAGGGATTAAAGGCTCCAAGCGTTCCCACTGATCATCACGAAGTTCATCAACAGACATAACTAACCTCTCAAAAGTCAGCAATGAATCTGATTCGTCGCCAATTGAAAACCCAAACTCCTTAAATTGTCACCACAGCCTAGCGATCTGCAGTAGCCGCGAATTGCGCCCGGTACGGTTCGATCTTTTCGCGATAGGCGGCAGCGGAGAGCGCCAGGGCGGCGATTTCTTTTTCATCCAGTTGGCGTTTGATGCGCGCCGGCGATCCCAGCACGAGGGTCTCATCGGGTATTTCGGCCCTTTCCGTGACGAGTGCTCCGGCGCCGATCAGGCATCGGCGACCAATCGAAGCGCCGTTGAGAACAATGGCGCCCATACCGATCAGCGAGCCATCGCCGATATGGCAGCCATGGACGATGGCGCGGTGACCGATCGTGCAATTCGCGCCGATGCGAAGCGGCAGGCCCGGGTCCACATGCAGGACGCAGTGATCCTGGATGTTCGTGCCGTCGCCGATCCGTATGGGGGCGTTATCGGCGCGAAGCACCGCACCGAACCAGATTGAGCATCCGCTGCCGATGTGCACGTCACCGATGACTTGCGCATCGGGAGCGAGCAAGACATTACCGTCGTCGGGGAAAACCGGTGTTTTTGACCCCAGCGGATGGATATTTGTGCGATAGGGCATGGCGTTTCGCCAATTAAGAAGTGACACGCTCCAGGTGTTTAATTGCTATAGACCGTTTCTGGTAGATCCATCGGTTGCAGGAGAATTAGTTTCAGGCCGCCGCCCTGAAAACAACGTGCTGACAGCTCGCAGTCAATTCCGCTTGAGCCGGCTTCGGCGCCGGTGGTTGGGAGGCTGAAAAGCAACCTTAGCATGAAATTTGCAGTAGGCCTTATCACCCTCCGCCTCGCCGCCACAGAAATAGAAATCATCGTCGTCCGGATCGCCGATGGGCCACTTGCAGGTCTTGTCGGTCACCGTCAAAATGGTGCGGCGCTGCTCGGCAGGAATGACCAGGTCGCGAACGGTATCGGTATCGGCCTCGACCGCAACCTGTGCCTGGTAGACAACCTCCTGCTTTAACGCAGTGGCACCGATGGAACTGAAATTGTTGCGATAGCGTGGCGTGCTTGCCGGGCGCTTGCGGGCCTTTTGGGTGCGCGCCGCGGGTTTGGTTTTCGCCCGCCCGGCGAGGCCCAGGCGATGCACCTTGCCGATAACCGCGTTGCGCGTGACCCCGCCGAGCTCTGCGGCGATCTGCGATGCACTCAGGCCCTCGGCCCATAAGCGGCTCAAAATTTCGACGCGATCTTCCGTCCAGGCCATGATATTCCCGATGCATCCACGTGCGTTTCTTCGATCTGGTCCATCGCAAATCCGCCTGACGATACGGACAAAACACGCGCACAGCATGGGGATGGAACAATCAGATCCGCCGCCGCAAGAGCCCTTGCGACAGCTCTCGCCCGGCAAAGACGTGTCCCGCGCAGATGTAACAGAGCAGGAACGCCGACTTTGCATGATCCACACGCTACAATAGGCCGCGACTCGCTGGCAAGAGTCGCACCCCTGGTGAGTTTCGCTTATCCCCAGCAAAGGTCTGTGCATAAATCGTGTTTGGGCTTCACTGATGCCAAAATGCAACATTTTGGGGCCGGACATACGCCAAAGGCGTACTGCTGTGATCTTTCAATCGGTTCTTCTAAAGGCGGCCGGGCGATTTTGGTTTGATTTGTCCGGCAAATCGGCTAAGCTGCCGATCAGCCTGGACGTGCGAGCGAAACGTTGCAACGAGGAATATTGATCATGACCGTCAAACGGCAACGCTTGCGGCGACTACGACGCCGACGACGATAACCGGTTTTAACCTTCACCGCTTAAGCGACAACGCTTCAGGGCCGCCCGGTGATGGCGGCATTTTTGTTTTCGGTATCTGTTGCGTCCGGACCGGCGCAGAGCGACAAATCCAAAAAATCCCGCGTATTGTGCGTCGTCGCCGCAATGCTTGCAAATCGATCGTCCTCCAACGAGAAATCCGCCAAGGAGAAATCCCATGCCTGGCGCCAGCCAACAAGCTGCTCTATATGAAACCTATGGAAGAAAAGACCTCATCTTTGAGAGAGGCGAAGGTGCCTGGCTTTTCACCGCGGACGGCGATCGCTATCTGGATTTTGCCGCTGGCATAGCGGTCAACAGCCTCGGCCATGCGCACCCGCAACTGATCGCCGCCCTGAACCGGCAGGCGCAGAATGTGTGGCATGTCTCCAATCTGTTTCGCATCGCCCAGCAGGAGGAATTCGCCGCGCGGCTGTGCGAACTGAGCTTTGCCGACAAGGTGTTCGTAACCAATTCCGGCACCGAAAGCATCGAATGCGCGATCAAGTCGGCGCGGCGCTATCACTATATGCAAGGGGCGCCTGAGCGCTACAGGATCGTCACGTTTGCCGGCGCATTTCATGGGCGCACTCTGGCGGCGATCGCGGCGGCGGGAAATGATAAATATCTGCAAGGATTTGGCCCGCCCCTGGACGGTTTTGATCAAATCACGGCGGGGGATACCGATGCCCTCGAGCGCGCCGTCGGACCGCACACGGCAGGCATTCTGATTGAACCAGTGCAGGGAGAGGGCGGGATTCGGGTGATTGAACCGGCCTTTCTGCGAACCCTGCGGCGCATTTGCGACGAAACCGGTTGCCTTCTTATTCTCGACGAAGTGCAGTGCGGCATCGGCCGAACGGGCAAACTGTTTGCCCACGAACACGCCGGCATTACACCGGATCTGATGGCGATCGCCAAAGGCGTCGGCGGCGGCTTTCCCCTCGGCGCGTGTCTGGCCACCGAAAGCGTTGCCGCGGCCATGACGATCGGCTCCCATGGCACGACCTTTGGCGGCAATCCCCTTGCCTGCGCGGTGGGTAATGCGGTGTTGGGCATTGTCGGCGAACCGGCGTTTCTCGATACCGTGGCGCGGACGGGACTGCGGTTTAAACAGCGCCTGGCGGAAATCGCCGATACCCATAGTGCCCTGGTCGAGGAGGTACGCGGGCTGGGACTGATGATTGGACTGAAAACGCGCGTGCCGGCAAACGATGTTATTGCGGCGTTATTGGCGCAAAAACTGTTGTGTGTTTCCGCCGCCGATAACGTTATCCGTCTTCTGCCGCCCCTTAACATTGACGATACGATCATTGATCTGGCATGCAAGCGGCTCCATGGCGCTCTGGTGGAGCTTTGAATTTGTCATTTGCGTATAATCCTGCGGTTGGAGCGTGTCATGTCTTCATGGAAACAGAATTGCTTCTATGAAGACCTGACACGCTCCAGGGAGTGTAAATATTGGAATCGAATCCCTGGTCTTGTTGCCGCAGTCCGCGGTCGTGGCCGCAAAGGTGTCCCTTCAGGTTCGCCCGTCCTGGACACCTCCTGATCCAACCTGTGTGAGATATCCCCGTGCCCGGTAATCTTGTGAACTTTATCGATATCATTGATTTTGACGCCAGGACGGTGCGCGCCATTCTCGATAACAGCGCGACGATCAAGAACCGACTACGGGCGGGGGAAAAAAGCCCGCTGCTGGCCGGCAAGGTCCTGGCGATGATCTTTGAGCGCCCTTCGACGCGCACGCGGGTATCGTTCGATGTGGGTATGCGCCAGCTTGGCGGCGAGACGATCCTGCTGAGCAGCGGCGGCACGCAGATCACGCGCGGCGAGTCGATTGCCGATACGGCGCGCGTTCTGTCGCGCTATGTGGATGCGATCATGATCCGTATCCTGTCCCATGAGGCCCTGCTGGAACTCGCCGAACATGCCGGGGTTCCGGTGATAAACGGTCTGACGCGCCACTCGCATCCGTGTCAGGTGATGGCCGATGTCCAGACCTTCGAGGAACATCGCGGCGCCATCGCCGGCAGGACGGTCGCCTGGGTGGGCGACTGCAACAATGTCCTGATGTCGTGGATTCAGGCCGCCGCCCGGTTTGATTTTTCCATTCGGGTGGGCGCGCCGCGAGAATGTGCGCCATCCGCGCAGATGCGCGCACTGGCGCGCCGCGAGGGCGTTTCCCTGCATGTCACAAGCGACGCGCTCGCCGCCGTCGAGGGCGCCGATTGCGTCGTTACCGATACATGGGTGTCCATGGGCGACGACGAAACACAGCGCCGGCAGAACCTGCTTCAGCCCTATCAGGTCAATGAACGTCTGATGGCGGCGGCGAATGCGGAGGCACTTTTTATGCACTGCCTTCCCGCGCATCGCGGTGAGGAAGTGACATCGGCGGTAATGGACGGGCCGCAATCGGTGGTCTTCGATGAAGCCGAAAACCGTTTGCACGTGCAAAAAGCCATTCTGGCCTGGTGTCTGGGAGCGCAGGTTGAACTCTAGGAACGTGTCATGTCTTAAGTGAAAGGCTCTAGTTGACAGGAAAGGTATTTTCTATGGATTCTCTAAAAGCTGAGCACATGGCGGGCTCTTCGTTTACGCCCGACAGCCGATATGTACAATCTGTTGTACCATCGCCGAATTTCGGGCCGCGAATATCGCATCCGACGGACATTCTCGTCTTGCATTACACGGCGGAAAAGACGGCAGCAGAAGCGATCGCGAGACTCACCGATCCGACCTCCGGCGTTTCCGCCCACTACCTCGTGGCAAAGGACGGCGTAATCACGCAGCTTGTTCGCGAGGCCGATCGGGCCTGGCATGCGGGCGTTTCCTTTTGGGCAGGCGATACAGACGTGAACTCGCGCTCCATCGGCATAGAAATCGATAACCTTGGCTCTTCACTCGGTCCGCCTTTGCCGCCTTATCCGGACATGCAAATCGAAGCTGTCATCAATCTGTCGCGGGATATTGTGCAGCGTCACTGTATTCCGGCGCAAAGGATTGTCGGACATTCCGACGTCGCCCCCGACCGCAAGATTGACCCTGGAGCAAAATTTCCCTGGGAACGGTTGGCAGAATCCGGTCTTGGCATATGGCGGCCGCCACAGCCGGTTACGCAGTCCGCGTCGTCCTTGCACGCGGACTCTGACCGGGTGTACAGCGCCCAGCAACACCTCCTGGCGATCGGTTATGGCATAGATGTCAACGGCAACGCCGAAGATAAAAAAACGATTGATGTTGTCAAAGCCTTTCAGCGGCGGTTTCGCACCGAAAAGATAGATGGCGTTATTGACAGGTCCACTTATGACACCATTATCGACATCGCCGACGCCTATTTGCAGCCGGTCGATCCCGAAGAGGCGATCGTTTGAACGCAAAAGAGGTAGCTGGGACTTGCCAGGAAACGTCTATTGATGACTTTCCCGGCCCGCGCCTCCGGCTTGGAGCGTGTCAGGTCTTATACCAGCGGTATTGGCGTTTTGTACACTCTGACTTGTGTATCGTGCTGATAAGACAACGGTTTTAAACCGGGTCAGGAGTCAAACGCGAAGCCCCTTGGTATTAATAGAATCAATTCTGTTTCCCGATTGGCGAGGCGGACCACGCCCAAGGCGATTGAAGAGCGATGTTTATCCATCTCTCGAGAGCGGCGTGGGCGTCCGCCAATCGACAAACCCGAAGGGACGGGCGCTAACTGCCTAAGTCATTGATTTTACTATGAAAAATATCTTTTGGAAAAATAGGGAATTCAATAGAATCAATGACTTATACCAGCGGTATTGGCTTGTTGTACACGCTGACTTGTGTATCGTGTTGATAAGACAACGGTTTTTAACCAAGCAAAGAGTCAAACGCAAAGGCCCTTGGTATTAAAGCGTCGGACGTTTAAATTGCAACAATACGTTCGCGTAAATCCGCTGATAAAGGTTTGCCTATGCTCCACCCTTAACACAGTGAATCATAAATCACACCAAAGGGAAATCCAAAAAGATTCCTGTTGATCGTTCGATTCTCCACTGCGGCCCTTGCCGCAGATGGCGAGCAGCAAGGCCATACCGGGTCATTCATCTGATCATCGCTTTTTTTCGATTTCTCCAGCGTTGTCAAGGGCGCTTCGCGCCGCCCTTGGCGGTTTTTAAACCCTTGACAACGCTGGAGAAATCGAACATCTCCAATGATCAGATGAATGGCCAGCAGCACCCGATGGGTTTATCAGGGACAAGCTGTTGAAATTAAACAACTATAGCAAAGTGCGTTTAATACCAGCGGTATTGGCGTTTTGTACGCGTTGACTTGTGTATCGTGCTGATAAGACAACGGTTTTAAACCGGGCCAGGAGTCAAACGCAAAGCCCCTTGATATAATTGGATTCATAGGCATTCAGTATTTTCCTCGCATTTTGCTATGGATTTCAGTGCGGTCAGCTTTATGCGTTTGCTTTACTCCTGGCAAAACGGGTAAAGCTAAATGCACGCTCTAATACCAGCGGTATTGGCGTTTTGTACACGCTGACTTGTGTATCGTGCTGATAATACAACGGTTTTAATCTGCGTCAGGAGTCACACGCAAAGTCCCTTGGTATAAGACCTGACACGCTTTAGTATCCGCGTGTTGGATCGACAACATTGGTAAGGGGCATACCGTTCACATAACGATCGAGATTGTCGCAGAACATCGCCACGGACTTCCGCGTCCAGCCGTCGTAAACCGACGAGCAATGCGGGGTGACAATAACGTTTTCCATCATCCAGAACGGGCTGTCCCCGGCCAGTGGCTCGGACGTGAAAACATCAAGCGCGGCGCCCTTTAAATGTCCCTGTTTCAGCGCCGCGGCCAGCGCCGTTTGATCCACAACCCCGCCGCGCGATACATCCACAAACACCGCATCCGGCTTCATCGTGGCAATTTCCGCCGCCCCCAGCATTCCCCGCGTACTATCGAGAAGCGGCACGCAAACCACCACCGCATCCGCCCGTGGAAGAAGATCCGCAAGAGCGGCGGCGGAATGAACTTCATCAACGAAATCGGTGGGAACCGGCCGGGCGCGCACGCCCAGGGTATACAGCCCCATGGCCCTGGTGCGCCGCGCGATCGCCTGTCCGGTCTGGCCGAGGCCCACGATCAGGATCGTCTGTCCGGCAATCGGCGCAACCTTGCCCGCGATCCATTGCCGCGCCGATTGGGCGCGGCGAAAGCCCGGCAAATCCAGCGAGAAATACAAAAGCGCGCCCAGGGTGTACTCCGCCATCATGTCGGCGGCGACGCCGGCGGCATTGGTCACAGTCAGCCGCGCCGGGTCCCAGCCCGCCAGATGATCGGTCCCCGAGCCGCCGACGGATATCCATCTGAGTGTATCACTGCCCAGCAATGCTTCCCTGGGAAAGCCCGGGGTGCCGCCAAAACGAACGGAATAGACCACTTCAGCCCCCGTCTCCTCCAAAAGCGCGGGCAGGCCCGTATAGCTATCGCAGGTGCTAAAACGCAACGCCGGATGGCGCGCGCGCGCCATCGCCAATGCCTCGGCGGGCTCATCGGTATGCAGGATTACATGGGTCATAATCGCCTTCCATCGCGCCGGAATGCGGGCATGTCAAAGAAAAAGCCGCAGCGCACCCGGCTTCTACGGCGCGTCCACCAAAAGGCGGGCGAGCGCCGCAAAGTCCCCCCCTTCGGCCAGCGCAAGTGTTGCGTCACGGATTTGTGCCGCGCGGTCGTAACCCAGAACGGGCGCCGCATAGGCGAAATATTTCTCCTCGATTTCGGTGGCGTCCATGGGGTGTTCCGGTCCGCCGCGCGCATGGGTATCGCCGGAGGACAAGACCGCGCCTGAATGCAGTGTGATTTCCACATCCGCCCAGCGGCCCTCGGGAAAACGCGCCTGGTGCGCCGGCGCCTCGATTGCGCGGGTGCGCGCCACGAGAGCGGCCACAAGCGGATCCGCAAGGCCGTCCCCGGAGATGTGTTCAAGGGCGATCTGTCCGTAAGTGGCCATAACCGCTACGGCAAAGGCCATCGAGTACTGCGCCTGCGAGGTCGTCTCGGGCATTTGGGAAAAAAGCCGCACGGCGTTGTGAAAACTGCGGATTTCGATCCCGGCGATGTCATCGGCGGTAAAATCATGGGCCACCCGCAGGGCGCGCACCGCGTCGATCGCCCCATGGGCCCAACGGCAAATGGGGTAGGGCTTGATATATTGGTGATCGATCTGCCAAAAGGCGCCAAGATCGGCCCAATGGGGAGCCGCTGCATCGGATTCGATGGTCAGCGCCGGGGCACCGGTAAAGCCCATGCGGGCCATGATCAGCGCCGACAGCCCCACCAGCGCACCCATGCCCGAGCCGTCATGCAGCATACTGGGATTGGCGATCTCGCGCATCATCTGGCTGCGCGGCCCGTGATACTCGGCGATGCCCCAGGCATGACGCAACGCCTGATTGCCGGCGCCATCAAGGCGGGCGGCCAGGGCGGCGACACCCAGAGCGTTCCATGCGCCCGAGGTGTGATAATCACACGCGCTGTCGTGCAGCGCGAGACCGGCGCGACCGGCGATCTCGTAACCCACGATCAACGCCGCCAGGGCCTCAGCGCCAGACAGATCGGGCCTGTCGTGCCCCATGACAAAGAGTGCCGGAACAACCGCCACGCCGATATGCCCCCTGGTGGGATTATAGCCGTCATGGGCGTCCAGATTATCGATCTGCGTGGCGGCGGCAAAAGCGGCGCCGGCACGGCTGCTCTTGCGGCCGTCGAACAACAGCGGGGCGCTATCGCGTTCCTCGTGTGTGTTGTAAATGCGCAGCGCGGTTTGCCGGGCGATCCTTGCGGGTTGCATGGGTTGCGCCGCGGCGCAGACGCCGAGGGTATCGAGAAGCAGCAAGGCCGCCATACGCCGGCTCTTTTGCGGAAAACGGTCAGAGCTTCGGTCCAGGGCAAACGCCAGGGCGGCGGCAAGCGCGCTTTCGGGTTCGACGCTTATATCTTCCCTGGACATGGCGGCTCGTGTGTTGCCGATGGCGGCCGCGGGCCCGTACGGACCCATACGGCGATTGACGTGTTCCGGTCTTCAAATCCGTCGAGTGTATCGGATACAACAAAGGTAAGGCAATGGAAAATGCTTCCTGCGGCCAAGTTTGCGCTACTGCCCCGGTCATCACCGCGCCCGTGCGACTGGATCGGCCAATCAGATTTGTTCCAGCGCGCGGGCCGCCCAGTATGCGCGCGAAATGTCACGGCTGAGATTGCGCGCGTAAAGCAGATCGATCAGGCGGCGATACGGGCGAAGCGTGCGGGCGAGAACGCGCAAGTGCACCGACATGTCGTTATCCGTCTGTTTTTGATAATGATCCACAAGTGCCGCGAGTTCTTCCAGCGATTCGGCAAGAAACTCGCGGCACGACGACAGTAGCAGCCAGACATCGCGCGCCTGCGCGCTTTCCACGCTCATGGTCGTTACCGGGTCTTCCTCCAGATCGATCAGGAACACCCGGCCATCGGGCGCTCGCGTCATATCTTTCAAAAAGGGCCGCCCGTGCACCAGCCCCGCGTTGTGAACCAGGGCAAGGGTTTCAACGGCCTGTCGCAACAGCCCTTGCCGGCTGACGGGATCGCGACAGTCCTGCAGCCATTCATGAAGCGCCGTGCCGGTATCCGACAGGATCAGGTGATTGGCGCCGATCTCCAGAACCCGCGGCACGGGAAGCCCGGCCTCCCGAAAGGCGTTAAGCCGCCTGGCTTCTGTGCGAAGGGCGTCCATACCGCCTGCCGCTCCGGTGTGGCGCAGCACTTTCGGCAAAAAATACGCGATACCGCCGTGCAAGGCGACATAGATGTTACTGTAAGCCTTTTCCGGGCGCTTGATCCAGACCGGTACGCCGTCGCGGGTTGTTTTTTCAGTTCTGGGCAGGCCATGGCCTTTGGTCATGGTACGTGATAATCCGGTCGTTTGAGCGTGTCAGGTCTTAATAGAATCATTCTGACGGAGCGATTTTGCGACAAGATGAACTTTGAGTCTCGCAGGATATAGTGGGGCTATTTTCAAGAGACTTAAGGTTCATATTAGATCAGCTTGGCGTTAGCTGTACCCATTTTGCCAAGGGTAATGCTAACGCCACAAAGCTGATCGCACTGAGATCTATAGCAAAAGCGCCCGTCCCTTCGGGTTTGTCGATTGGCGGGCGCCCACACCCAGGCCGCTCTCGAGAGATGGGTCGCCATCACTCTTCGATCGCCTTGAGCCTGGGTATCGCCTCGCCAATCGGGAAACAGAATGGTTCTATTAAGACCTGACACGCTTGTTATTTGGCGTAGAGCACCGTCCGGCACTGTTTCGGCAGATCGTTGATCGTCACGATACGTGGCTTTTTCGTTTTCGTTTTGGGCTTTTTCGCGGGCTCGGGGCGCGGCGCGAACATGCGCTTGTACCAGGCGGAGACTTCCTTGCCGCAACCATCGCCTTCGGGGGGCGCGTTTTGATCCTTGCAGCGCGGGCTTCCCGGCTGGCACCTTAGGCGCACATGAAAGTGATAATGATGCCCCCACCATGGGCGCACCTTGCGCAACCAGGCGCGATCTTTTCCCGCCGTGCGGCATAGTTCGCGTTTGATGACCGGGTGCAGGAATATGCGCGCCACGCGCTGATCGGAAGCGGCGCGTTTTATAACCCTAAGGTGACCAGGCTTCCAGGCCTTGCGGTTGATGCGTTTTTTATCCTTGCTGAGCATGGAGACGGCGCTCATTTTTTCCCGCTCTTTTGCGCCAAGTGTGCGCGTTGGCATGGCCATGAGCCAGATATCGGCATCGAGTCCCAATTGATGGGATGCATGGCCGGAGAGCATCGGCCCGCCCCGCGGTTGCGCCAGATCGCCAATGAGCAATCCCGGCCAGTTGTCCTTTGCCTTGACGTCCTTGGCGAGTTTTTCCAGATAGGAGATCAGTTTCGGGTGTCCCCAATTGCGATTGCGCGACAAACGCATGACTTGCCAGGCGGAGCCGTTGATGGGCATAGCCCTGGCGCCGGCCAGGCAGCCGCGCGTATAGGTGCCGATGGCGCGCGGCCGCAAATCGGCGGGCCGGCGCTGGCTGCCAAACAGTTTCTTTGCCGGTGTTCGCTTTAATGTGGCTTCCGAGGCGGCGGCGACGAGGGTTTCGGCTTGAACGTCCCCGGCCCGGGCTGTGGTAAAGAGTGCACTTGCCGACAATATCAACACCGGCCAGGCGAGAACTCTAAAGATATGGATCATTGGGCCAATCAACTAAATTTGGCTAGAGCGTGTCAGGTCTTAACAGAATTGCTTTTATTAAGACCTGACACGCTCTAATCACTGTTACACGAATATTCGCTTAAGTGGAATCCCCCGCAGCGATTTAATACCAGCGGTATTGGCTTTTGTACACGCTGACTTGTGCATCGTGCTGACAAGACAACGGGTTTAAACCAGGCCAGAAGTCAAACGCAAAGCCCCTTGGTATAATTTGGACGAACAGATTCTCCAGCGCGTGAACAACCGTGTGATGATACAGACCACCGCCTGTACATGGTAGCGATGTTTGATGAGCGCATCGTTAACCGTTCTGACCATAACGGCAGCGCTCGAGCTGTGAAGTATCGATGGTTGAATGTGAAAAAGTCCCTCGGCTTCGCCTCGGTCCACTTTTTCACATTCAACTATTGAAATTACACAGCTAGAGCGTGTCAGGTCTTAATAGAAGCAATTTTCGTTTCCCGATTGGCGAGGCGACCCACGTTTGAGCCGATCGACATGCGATGTGGGCGCATCTCATGAGATCGGCTTGAGCGTGGGCGCCCGCCAATCGGCAAACCCGAAGGGACGGGCGATTTTGCACCAATGCCGGCGCAAAGTTTCTTGAAAATAGTCCACTATGTCCTGCGAAACTTTGCCTGGCCTTGTCACAAAATCGCTCCGTCAGAATTGATTCTATTAAGACCTGACACCCTCTAGTGAAGCCGGCCGTGGCAGTGTTTATACTTTTTCCCCGAACCGCACGGGCACGGCTCATTGCGCCCCACTTTTCCCCATGTGGACGGATCGTTGCGGTCCACATGATCGGCCGCCTTTCGGCTGCGTACCGGCGCCAGACCGTAACCGGTTGCCTCAAGGGAGCGATCCGCCGGCGCCGCCGTAACCAGATGATCGTCTTCTTCATACAGGTCGCCTGGCGCAAGCCCGGGACGCTCCTCGTGCATTTCCGGCATTTCCTGGCTGCGCAGTGTCTCCTGATCGGGCGCGACTTCTATATGAAACAACTGGCCCGTAACCACCTGGCGCAGGTTTGACAGCAGCGCCTCAAACAAATTGAACCCTTCCGTCTTGTATTCGTTCAGCGGATCGCGCTGGCCATGGGCGCGCAGGCCAATAACCTGGCGCAGATGATCAAGGGTGGCGAGATGTTCGCGCCACATGTGATCAAGCGTTTGCAACAGAACCGCCTTTTCGATCTGCCGCGTTAATTCGGGGCCAAAGCGGGCCGCCTTCGCCGCCGCGGCCTCATCGGTGCGGCGGATCAGCCGATCGCGTATTTCCTCATCCGCCATTCCCTCTTCCGCCGCCCATTGCGTTACCGGCAGATCAAGGGCGAAAATCTGTTCCACTTCCGTTTGCAGGGTCTGTGCGTCCCACTGCTCCGCATAGGCGCGCGCCGGGATGGATTTCGCCACCAGATCTTCAATAACCGAATGGCGCATTTCCTTTACCGTATCGGCGAGATTATCATCACTCATCAACTCCAGACGCTGCTCGAAAATGACCTTGCGTTGATCGTTCATCACATCGTCGAATTTCAACAGGTTTTTGCGAATATCGAAATTGCGCGCCTCGACCTTGCCCTGGGCGCGCTCTATGGCCTTATTGATCCACGGATGAACGATCGCCTCACCCTCTTCCAGGCCCAGTTTGACAAGCACCGAATCCATGCGCTGGGAGCCGAAAATACGCATCAGATCATCTTCCAGGGAGAGGAAAAACTTCGATGTACCGGGATCCCCCTGGCGACCGGACCGGCCACGCAACTGATTGTCAATGCGCCGCGCCTCGTGACGCTCGGTAGCCAGAACAAAGAGCCCCCCCGCCTTCAGCGCTTGTTGGCGCATTTCGTCGTGCTGCTGACGCACTTGCGCCGCCTTCTTTTGCCGCGCACTTTCGTCTTCAATGCCGGCCAGTTCCTCGGCGAGGCGCATATCCACATTGCCACCCAGTTGAATATCGGTACCGCGCCCGGCCATATTGGTGGCAATGGTCACTGCGCCCGGCACGCCGGCCTGGGCGATAATGCTCGCCTCGCGTTCGTGATGGCGGGCATTGAGAACCTGATGGGATACTTTTTCGTGTGTGAGAATCTTCGCCAGGTGTTCCGATTTTTCGATGGACGTCGTACCCACCAGCACCGGTTGGCGTCTGTCCTGACACTCGCGGATCAATGAGACAATGGCGTTGTATTTCTCTTCCCTGGTGCGATAAACCTCGTCGTCTTCGTCAATACGCGCCACGGCGACATTGGTGGGAACCTCGATCACATCGAGTTTGTAAATATCCATCAGTTCGTCGGCTTCGGTGGAAGCGGTGCCGGTCATGCCACTGAGTTTGTCGTACAGGCGGAAGTAATTCTGGAAGGTAATCGATGCAAGGGTCTGGTTTTCCGGCTGGACGGTGACGCCTTCCTTGGCCTCCAGGGCCTGATGCTGGCCTTCCGAATAGCGCCGGCCGGGCATCATGCGTCCGGTGAACTCGTCGATTATCACGATCTCGTCGTTGCGCACAATGTAGTCCCTGTCGCGTTCAAAGAGCGTGTGCGCGCGCAGCGCCTGGTTGATGTGATGAACGATGGTGACGTTTTCGGTATCGTACAGGGATGCGCCGTTCAAAAGCCCCGCCGTCTCAAGCAGCCGCTCGGCGTGTTCGGTACCGGCTTCGGTGAAGGTAACGTTGCGAAGTTTCTCATCGAGTTCGTAATCTTCGGCCACGAGTTCGGGAATGATCCTGTCGATCGTATTGTACAACTCGGACTTGTCCTCCAGGGGGCCGGAGATGATGAGCGGTGTGCGCGCCTCGTCGATCAGGATCGAATCGACCTCATCGACGATGGCGTAGAAATGGCCGCGCTGGACCATATCGCGACGCTCCATCTTCATATTGTCGCGCAAGTAATCGAAACCGAATTCGTTGTTGGTGCCATAGGTAACGTCGGCATCATAGGCGGCGCGGCGCTGATCATCGTCAAGACCATGCACGATGGTATCCACCGACAGACCCAGAAAGCGGTAAATCTGTCCCATCCATTCGGCATCGCGTTTAGCCAGATAGTCGTTGACGGTGACCACATGAACGCCGTGCCCGGCAAGGGCGTTAAGATATACCGGCAGGGTGGCCACAAGGGTCTTGCCTTCACCGGTTTTCATCTCGGCGATACGCCCGTCGTGAAGCACCAGGCCGCCACATAGCTGCACATCAAAATGGCGCTGTTTGAGTGTTCGCTTCGCCGCTTCGCGTACGGTGGCGAACGCCGGCACCAGCAGATCATCGAGAGTCGCACCCCCGGCAATCTGCTGGCGAAAATCATCGGTGCGCAAACGTAACTGGTCGTCCGTCAATGCCTCGATTTCAGGCTCAAGCGCATTGATCGCCTCAATGCGGCCGCGATAGGCCTTCAGCTTGCGATCGTTGGCGCTTCCGAACATTTTGCGCGCCAGTACGGCAAGTGCCATGGAATCGTACCTCTTTGCCTGATGCGTAAAAGTTTGCGGACGAGCCGGTCCGGGTTACGTGCCGGCCGCGATCGCTGCGACTGACCCGGCCGGCAAGGGCGCAGCCGGGCATCGTTCGCCGATACAGCCGGTTTTCGCAACGCCTGGGTGATCTGTGAGAGATAGGCGCCGATCGGCCCGTTGTCAATGTTAGAGCCTGTCAGGTCTCAATAGAAACAGAATTGCTTCTGTTAAGACCTGACACGCTCCAGCTTGCGTAATCAAAGTCTTTGGTATCGGGATGATTATGTGTTACACGTGCGGCGTTGTAAAATCATTGCGCCTATGGTCTGCAATGACGTTATTTTCGTCATAAGACGGTATTTTCGTCATAAATAGTGTACCGAGGGGATATTTTACGGCATAAACAGTCAAATTTGCGAAATGCAGACCTTGGATGGTCTGATATTGTGGTGCTGGCATGGCGGGGCGAACCGAAAATCCGCCAATCCCGCCTGCGAGTGCCTTGGAAAGTGAAACAGACAATGAAGATGTCGACCTGTATGGAAGACGTGACGAACCTGTCCTTAAAGATCCTGTCCTTAAAAAAGATAATGAGGATTGTGCCGATTCGGGCATGTGTTAGCCGGGGGTTTCGGCTCTTTTTTCGCCGATGTGGGCGTTTTGCGTGGCCGCCGCGATCATCGGGCGCCCTTGCGATGGCGGTGATGGCTGCCGTCCTTGTGTTTGCCCCCGTGGTCTCGGTTGCCCAGGAAGGCGATGACAACTTCAATACGGAGGACGTCGTCGCGCGGGTTAATGGCGTTGACATCACCCAGGGCGACGTCATGGTTGTGGAGGAGTTGTACCGCGACCAGTTGGAGCGCATGCCTGTGGAGATGCGCCGTCCAAATCTCGTCGGGTCCTTGATTGATCTGGTGTTGTTTTCCAACGCGGCGAACGAGAAAAAGCTGGGGGCTTCGGCGGATTTCAAGCGGCGCATGACCTTTCTTCGCCGACAGGCATTGCGCGAGCAATATCTTAACGAGGTTGTGGAGAAGTCGATCACGGATGCGGACACGCGCGCCCGATACGATGAGGATGTTAAAGCGTTTACCGCCGAGGACGAAGTGCGCGCCCGGCATATTCTTGTCGAGGATGAGGACGAGGCCAGGCGCATCAAGGAGGAAATTGACAAGGGCGGAGACTTTGTTGAGATCGCGAAGACCAAATCGACCGGTCCGAGCGGCGCCCAGGGCGGCGACCTGGGCTATTTCACGCGCGAGAAAATGGTCAAGCCGTTTGCCGATGCGGCGTTTGCCATGGATGTCGGGGATGTATCGGAGCCGGTGCAGACCCGCTTTGGCTGGCATATCATCAAACTGGAGGACAAGCGAAAAACCCAGCCGCCTTCATTTGAGAGTGTAAGCGATCGCCTGCGCCAGGCCGTATACGGTGAAAAGCTCGAAGCGGCTTTGGCGGCATTACGCGCCAGGGCGACTATAGAAGTTCTGGATCCGAGCGCCGAAATGCCGCAATCATCAAGCCAGGATAGCGGCCAGTCGCCACAATAGGGTTTCCCGCAGGGGGGCTTTGTTTGCGAAACGGCGTCGGCTGTAACGGTTTATCCATCCTCAATTGCACAGGGTTTGTTTCGTGATGTCCGATAGCGCGTTCGTATCGCCATTTGCGCCGCAACAATATCCCCCCATGCCGGCGATTACCGGGCTGCACGCGCGCGCATGTGCTGCGGGGATAAAGTCCACGGATCGCAAGGATTTGTTGCTCATCGCGTTTGATGAACCGGCGCGGGTTGCCGGCGTATTTACCCGATCCCGTTGCCCATCGGCCGCGGTCGACTGGTGCCGCCAGCGCCTGTCGAGGGGGCACGCGCGCGGCCTGGTCGTCAACTCGGGTAATGCCAATGCCTTTACCGGGGCGCGCGGCGAGACAGCCGCGCTGCAAACGGCGCAGGCTGCCGCGGGCGCTCTGAAGTGTTCTGTCGATGATATACTGCTGGCCTCAACGGGGGTTATTGGCGAGCCGATGGATACGTCGCAATTTGCGGCGCTGTTGCAGGACCTTGCCAGGCCGAATGGTCCGCCGGACTGGCTTGACGCGGCGATGGCGATTACAACGACGGATACGTTCGCCAAGATGGCCACACGTCAGGTGCGCATCGACGGGCAATCCTATGTCATCAACGGGATTGCCAAGGGCTCCGGGATGATCGCACCGGATATGGCGACCATGCTGGCATTCATTTTTACCGATGCGCCTCTGTCCGGCGTCGCCATGCAGGGGATGCTCGACCGGCTTGTGCCCATCAGTTTCAACGCCATTACCGTTGATGGGGACACGTCAACGAGCGATACGGTATTGTTGTTTTCGCTCGGTCGCGGCGCATCCCTGGTGCCTGAAGGCGGGGCGGTGCCGGCCGCCTTTGAGGCGGCCCTGGCCGGTGTAATGTGCGAATTGGCGCAATCGATTGTCAAGGACGGCGAGGGGGCACGCAAGTTTATCAGCATCCATGTGCATGGCGCTGTCGATGATCGTTCGGCGCGGCGGATTGGTTTGAGTATCGGCAATTCGCCATTGGTCAAGACGGCGATTGCCGGTGAGGATGCCAATTGGGGGCGTATTGTGATGGCCATCGGCAAGGCGGGAGAGCCGGCCGACCGCGACAGGCTGGCGATCTGGTTCGGCGATGCGCCGGCGGCTGTCGATGGGGAGCGTCATCCTGAATATAGCGAAGACCGTATGGCGGCAATCATGGGTGATTCGAATATTGACATTCGTGTTGATCTTGGGTTGGGCGACGGTCACGCCACGATCTGGACGTGCGATTTGACGCAGCGGTACGTTTCCATCAACGGCGACTACCGAAGTTAGGGCGTGTGATCTTTCGGCAGGTTGTTCCCAAGACAGGCAAACCGGAAGTGATACCTCTTAACACCCTTAATCACCAGAAAGGCCAGTAGCACCCGATGGGTTTACCAGGAACAGCCTGCCGAGAGATCACAGCGAGCGCCTGGCAGGAGAGGTGCTTCCTGCACCGCGGCGAAGCATGTAGGTGTCCATGAGCCAGCCGTGTTTTTCGCGCGCCTGCTGGCGGGTCGCAACAATACGTGCCGCCACCTCGCCAAGCGGGCCGTGATCGAGAATTTGTTCCGGCATGCCTAAAAACGCCCCCCACCAGATCCACGTATCTGTGGGATCGAGATGCTGAAAACCGGCCTTGCCGTCCAGCATCACCACCAGCGTATCGGCGTCCGCCGGCCAGCCCTGATCGCGCAGGCGCCGCCCCGTGGTAATATGAACAGCGCCGTTGATGCTGTTGAGTGCAGTAGCGTGCGCCGCCGCCAGCGCCTGGATTGCCGTGATTCCCGGCACGACACGAATCCCTGGCCGCGGCCGCAAGCGATCGGCGATGCGGATGGTACTGTCATAAAGCGAGGGATCGCCCCACACCAGCAGCGCCACGGGGCCGCTTACACGTACACCTTGCAAGGTATCCTGCCAGCGTCGGGCGATTTCGTCGTGCCAGGCGTTGACACGTTCCGGATAGGGCAATGCCGGATCGCGCGCTGGATACGCGAAGTCGAGAACTTGCGCGCCAGAGCCGCTTGCCGCGATGATCCGATAGCGCAGGGCGGCCAGATCGTCCTTGCCGGCGCCCTTGTTCGGCACCAGGATGACGGCGGCGTCGTTAAGGGCCTGCATCCCCTCGCTGGTGACATGCGCGGGCGCGCCTGTGCCTATGCCGATGAGCCATAGTCTGTCGATCACGCGCCAGCCTCGCGCCGGAAGGTCCGGCCCCGCTTTTGGGGCCGGCCTGAGGTTCCCTGATTATGCTGCGTTGTAGAGCCGGCGGGTAAACAATCCGGTCATGGATGTATCGCGCAAGCCTTTGGCTGCGGCGAGAACCGCCAGATCGGCCACAGGTTCGATCAGGATTACAAGCAGATAAGCGGCGCCGAACATCCAGATCGCATTGATATTTTCAGCGCCAAAGCCCTGGCCGTAGAACGCCCAGAACGCGACCCAGGCGACAACCCCGCCCTGATACATGGCCGATAGTTTGAGTACGTCCCCATAGGCCAGATCGACATAGGCCCTGTTTGCGGGAATGATTCGCCGCGCCAGCGCATCGACGGCAAAGAGCGGCACGAGCAGGGTTGTAACATTGACAAAATACATCGGCATATCGCCTGGCGCAAAGAATATTCCCTGTGCCAAAAGGCCGAGCGCCAGACCAAGCGCTGCGGCGGCCGCCCCGAGCAGCAGAAACAGGGTAGTCCCTAAAATGAAGTGAACCTCGGAGATACCGACGGGAAAGTGCGGCAGTACTTCAAAAAACACAAAAACGCCGACAGTGGCGAGACTTGTGCGCGCAGCGAACGAAAAAATATCGCTTCTCGCCACATCCCTGGCAACGTATCTGGCTGTGTAACCGGCGGCGCCGGCCGCACTTGTATAGGCAAGCGCCATCCTGGCGCCATCCACAACACCTGGTTCGATATGCATTGAATGGTCCTTTCTGTTTGCTGCCCCACCGGCAGCGTGCGCCTGCCCTCAGGCGGGCTGTCTTGTTTGTACGGCAGGTCTCCTGGCTCGCGGATCGCTGCGCTTTGGTCCTTCCCGGTCGGTTAAACCAGTGGTTGTTCCATCGCGCTCTTCGCTTACAGTTGCGGGGGCAGCCCGGGCATTTCACCCGATTCCCTTTTCATACCGAGGGCTTTGCGTTTGACTCCTGGCCTGGTTTAAAACCATTGCCTTATCAGCACGATACACAAGTCAGCGCGTACAAAACGCCAATGCCGCTGGTATCAGTCACACCGTGACACCGTCAGGCGACTGTAATTTAGTCGTGCGCCGCGAACAAGCAAAAAAGCGCTCTAAATGATCACTCGCTCCAGCCTTCCGCAAGCGGCCCGTAGAGGATAAGGGCGGGGGCATCGCCGATTTCCTTATCGAGCCTTTTTGCCAGAGTAGCGATGGTCATGCGTGAGATTTTCTGCTCTGCACGGCTGACATCTTCGGCAAGGATGGCCGGCGTGTCCGCGCCAAGGCCGCGTTCGACAAGCGCCTCCACAAGCCTTGAAAACGTGCGCTTTCCCATGAAAACAACGCTCAGCGCTCCCGGATCGGCCAGGGCGTCGAGGTCGATGTCCCCGGGGAGTTGGCCACTTGCGTCATGGCCGGTAACAAACTGCACCCGCCGCGCCGCAAGACGCCTGGTAAGCGGTATGCCGGCGGCGGCGGCGGCGGCGCAAGCCGAAGGAATACCGGGGATGATCTCAAAGGAAATGCCGGCCTTGCGCAGCGCCACAAGTTCTTCCTCAAGGCGTCCGAACAAGCCGCCATCGCCGGATTTCAGCCGGACAATGCGCCGGTTCTGGCGCGCATAATCCACCAGCAACCGGCTGACATGCTGTTGCCTGGGCGAGATACGACCGGCTCTCTTGCCGACGCCAACCAGATCGGCGCCGGTCCGGGCGAAATCCAGAATCGGTCCTGAAGACAGATCATCGAACAGGACCGCATCGGCGCGCTTAAGGCGGTCGACTGCCTTGAGGGTCAACAGTTCCGGATCGCCCGGCCCCGAGCCGACAAAACTGACAAATCCCGTCATTGCGGCTCCTGTGCGGCGATAAGATGGAAGAATGTTCCGGATACATTTTCGCGGTGCGAGCCGGTCTCGGGCACAGGATTACCGTCGGCGTCCTGCACCCGCGCCAGGGGCGCATCGGGCTGTTCCAGAATGGTGGAATAGTGGAATTCGTGCCCACGCAACGCCACGCCCGTATCGTGACCGGCAAGGGGCGACAACAACGTTGCGCGCCGATAGCCGAGATGAAACCTGCGCTGCTCGTAACTGGTCACAAGGCCCAGCAATCCGGTCATCTGGTGGCGGTTGCCGTGCGTGTCGATCAGCGCCTGGCCGAGCACCATGTAGCCGCCGCACTCGCCGTGTACGGGGCGCGTTCCGGCGTGTTTTCGCAAACTTTTGTGAAAGTTTTGCGCCGCCGCCAGCGTGCCGGCGTGCAATTCGGGGTATCCGCCGGATAACCAGACCAGTTCCGCCTGGGGGTGCGGCGCCTCGTCGGCAAGGGGCGAAAACGGCATGATCTGCGCACCTCCCGCCCGCCAGCCGTCGATCAGATGGGGGTACGCAAAGGAAAACGCCGCGTCCTGCGCCAGGGCGATGCGTTGCGCCGGCGGTGCGGGAAGCGTTGCGGCAGTTGCCTTGCCGCGCTTGCCGCGGGCGGCGTTCCTGATTGTGTTCAGATCGATATGTTCACGCAAGAATGCGGCGTAGTCCGCGATGGCCGTTTCAAGATCGGGATGTTCCACCGCCTGTATCAGGCCCAGATGCCGCTCCGGCAGGGTCAGATCGCCCCGGCGCGGCAGGGCGCCAAGGACCGTCAGTCCGGCCCTTTCCATCCCCAGCCGGGTAAGCCGTTCGTGACGGGGCGAGGCGATACGGTTCAGGATTACCCCGGCAAAGGGCAGTTTCCGGTTATAGGCCTGAAAGCCAAGAGCGGCCGCCGCCGCCGACTGCGCCTGCCCGCTTGCATCGATCACCAGTACAACCGGCCAGCCCATCAGCAATGCGGTCTCCGCGGTGGAGCCAAAACCGCTCTGACCGCGTGTTGCGACCCCGTCGTAGAGGCCCATGGAACCCTCGCAGACACAGATATCGGCGCCTTGCGCCTGGGCCGCTATTGCCGCCAGCAGTTCCGGGCCCATGGCCCAGGTGTCGAGATTGAAGGAGGCGCGTGCGCAAGCGGCGCGATGGAACGCCGGATCGATATAGTCGGGTCCCGACTTGAAAGGTTGCACCTGCAAACCGTCTTCATAAAGCGCGCGCAGCAGACCCAGCGTGACGGTTGTCTTGCCTGTTCCCGAGGAGGGCGCGGATATCATGATCCCGGTGCGCTCAGTCATCGTGATCCCTCCAGTCCGCCCAGCGGCTTGTGGCGCTTTGCGGCCGGTAGCGCCGGTCGTAGGCGGCTGAATACAGGCAACTCTCGTCAAAGTCATCGGCGGCCAGAACCGGACCGATGAGGATCAGCGCGGTGCGATTGATACGCTTATCAAGCCGCGCGGAGATGTCGGCAAGGGTGCCGCGGATAACCTGCTCGTCGGGCCAGCTTGCGCGGTAAACAACCGCTATTGGACAGTCAGCGCCATAGACGGGGCGCATGGTTTCCACAACGGTATCCAGGTTTTGAACGGACAGATGAATCGCCAGTGTGGCGCCGGTTGCGGCAAAATTGGCCAGGGTTTCACGCTCGGGCATCGCCGAGGCGCGCCCTGGCGTGCGCGTTAGCACGACGGACTGGACAAGGCCCGGCAGGGTCAGTTCCGTCTCCAGAGCCGCCGCGGCGGCCGCAAATGAGGGCACTCCGGGGGTTACAGACACCGCGATCCCCTCGGCGCGCAGGCGGCGCAATTGCTCGCCCATGGCGGACCAGATGGAAAGATCGCCCGAATGAAGCCGGGCGATGTCCTGTCCCTTGTCGTCAGCGGCGCGCATATGCGCAATGATGGTGTCCAGATCCATCGAAGCCGTATTGATGATCGTTGCGTCATCGGGGCAATGGTTCAGCACTGCTTCGGGCACCAGCGAGCCGGCGTAGAGGCAAACGGGGCAGGCGGCGATCAGATCGCGGCCGCGTAATGTGAGAAGATCGGGGGCGCCGGGGCCGGCGCCGATAAAGTGAACAGTCATTGGAGGTCTCCAAGGGCGATGGCGCAGCTTGCCATTCGGTCCGGCGATATCCGTCTTGCCGCCAGTAAACGCGCGCCGCTTCCGGCCGCCGCAAGCGCGGCCGCCTCGGCAAGGCTCGGTGTACCATAGGCTTTTTTCGAGGCTTGCGAGAATGTCTGTGTTATTTGCACGCAAAGCACCTCCGGGGAAACGGCAAGGACGGGCAGATGGAGTTCGGCCGCAAGGGTTTGAAGCACCGCACTTTGCGCCTTGTCGGTGACGGTCGCCAGGCAGGTGGGTTGCATCGCGCCGCCCGCCAGCGCCAGTGCGCGGCGCAGGCTCTCAACACTGGCATTTCTGCGAAATCCAAAACCGGCGGCGATCACAGGACCACGCTCCATTGAACGATGGGGTAATGTGCTTTCCATGCGCGTTTGTCGCCCAGAAAGGCGTTTTGTGCCAGTTCACAGCGCAGCAGTTCGCCGCCCAGACGGGCCTGCGCCCCTGTGATCAGCGTTTCGCTCTCCAGGGTTACGGCGTTGGCGACAATGCGGGTGCCCGGGCGCAGATTTCCGGTGAGCCAGTCGAGAAGGGCCTCGCTAAGGCCGCCGCCGACAAAGACGACATCGGGCGCCTGAAGGTCTTGCAGGGCCTGTGGTGCGGTGCCGATAACAACGTTTAGGTGCTCCATGCCCAGCGTAGTGGCGTTGGAGACGATCCGCGCGGCGCGCTCTTCACAGGACTCGATTGTCGTGGCCGAGAGGCTTGGATGACAAAGGAGCCACTCGATGCCGACAGAGCCGGACCCGCCGCCTATATCCCACAAATGCTCAAACGGGTGCGGCGCGAGCGCAGAAAGCGTCAGGGCCCTGACCGGGCGCTTGGTCATGGCGCCATCGTTGTCGAACCATGTATCGGGACGCCCGCTGGCGAGGGGCAGGACATCGCCGGAGCCCGCAACATCGATGGCAACGCAGACGGGATGCTGAAAAGCCGTGTCCGGCAGGGAGCGCGCCACGCAATCGGTGCGCCGCGCATAGGGTCCGCCGAGGCGCTCCAGCACGCAAAGACGCGATTCGCCAAAGCCGGTCCGCGTCAGATACGCCGCCAGCGTGCTCACCGCTTTTCCGTTGCGCAGCAAAACGATCATACGCGCGCCTGGGGCCAGACATGGGCGCAGGCGCGACATGGGCGCCGCATGAAGGCCGAAGCAGCCTGTGCGTTCCATGGGCCAGCCCATTTGGCTTGCGGCAAGGGAGAAGGTCGAAGGACCGGGCAGGGCGGTCCATTCATGGCGTTCAAGGTGCTTTGCGATCGTCGTGCCGGCGCCAAACCAGAACGGGTTCGCCGACGCCAGAACGGCCACGGGGCGGCCGCGAAAGCGCAAAAGTGTATCGATGCCGTCGCTGAAAGGCACCGGCCAGGCGATCCGTTCGCCATTGAGTGGCGGCAAAAGTGAAAGGTGCCGCGAGGCGCCCATGATGATTTCGGCCGCTTCCAGCGCGCTTTGGCTTGCAACGGGCAGGCCCTTCGGGGCATCTTCACCCAGCCCGACGATGGTCAGCCAAGGCGTGCCGGGAGCGCCGGAAATGTCAGGGGTGTCAGCCATGAAACCGAACCTGCTTGTACTCGGCGGGACAACCGAAGCAAGCGCCCTGTGTCGGGCGCTGAGTGCGGCACGGATCGCCGCGACCATCTCGTTTGCCGGACGCGCCGCCCGCCCGGCGCCCCAGCCTGTGCCCCGGCGCATCGGTGGATTTGGCGGTATCGAGGGCCTGGCGGATTACCTTCAGGCGCAAAAGATCACCCACCTGGTGGATGCAACGCACCCCTTTGCGGTTCGGATGAGCACCAACGCGGTGGCCGCGGCGGCGCAGACCGGTGTGCCCCTTATAGCGCTTACGCGCGCACCCTGGAGCGCACAAAAGGGGGATAACTGGACCCGTGTGCCGGACATCGCCGGCGCGGTCGCCGCCCTGGGCATACGGCGCAGACGCATTATGCTGGCGATCGGACGCACCCATCTGGCCGCGTTTGCATCCAATCGGCAGCACTATTACCTGCTGCGCCTTCTCGATCCGCTGCAGGGCCCGTTGCCTTTTGCCGATTGTGAGGTGGTTATCGATCGCGGCCCGTTCACCTGCAAGGGCGATCTTGCCCTGATGCGCGCCCACAACATCGATTTGCTCGTGTGCAGGAATTCCGGCGGTACCGGCGCGTATGCCAAACTGGCGGCGGCACGGGCGCTGTCGCTTGCGGTTATCCTCATCGAGCGGCCGGCGCCGCCCACGCGGTTTGAGGCGCATTCTGTAAAGCAGGTTCTCGACTGGCTTGCTCATCCCGGGGCCGATCTTGGGGTGTAGACAAGGGGCGCGCCGCAGCGCCCGATAGCGCGCGTTGTCGATGCGCCGACGATAACGATGGTACGCATATCCGCCATATGCACACGGGCTTGCGAGAGCGTAACCACGGTGATTTCCTCATTGGCCGTCGATACGGCACGGGCGAAAACAACGAGGCGCCCGGCGCCGCAAACATCCCTGAGAACCTCCAATGCGCGCCTGAATCCCTCAGGGCGCGATTTGGAGCGCGGATTGTACAGCGCCATGGCGAAATCGGCTTGTGCCGCGAACCGCAGGCGTCTTTCTATCAGCGCCCAGGGCTTGAGATTGTCGCTCAGATTGATGGCGCAGAAATCATGGCCCAGTGGGGCACCGGCGGCGGCGGCGGCGGCGAGCATCGCGGTAATGCCGGGCAGCACCGTAATCTTGAGCTCTCGCCATGATTGCGGGCCGGCCTCAACGGCTTCAAAGACCGCCGCCGCCATGGCAAAGACGCCCGGATCGCCGGACGACACGATAACAACCCGTCTGCCCCGGGCTGCCATCGCAAGGGCGTGGCGGGCGCGTTCAAGCTCTTGCCGGTTATCGCTTGGGTGCCGGCAAAGTCCTGGTCTTGGCGCCACGCGGGCAACGTAGGGGGTGTAGCCGACAACATCGCTTGCCTGATTGAGTGCGGCGTGCACCTGTGGCGTTACCATATCCGCCGAACCGGGGCCAAGTCCGGCAATGACGAGCGCGCCGGTCATGGTCTGCGTCCCCGGCCGTGTACCACAATGATGGCAAAATAGGGCGGGGTTCTGTCCCCGGTATCGCAGAGTTTTTGCACGCGCTGTTCGATCATACTGGCGTATTCGACCAGCCAGGCGGCATCGTATTTGCCGGCAGCCTTCAGGGCGCGGCGCACTTTATCGATGTTGCGGCCGATCTTCATGACGATCAGCGCATCGCCTGCGCCCATGCGCGCCGCCAGTTCATCTTCCGGCAATGTTCCCATGAGCACTGTCAAAACATCGTCGCCCCAGGTTATGGGCTGGCCGGTTGCGGTCCAGGCCGCCGACATGCCTGTGATCGCCGGCACAACCCGCACCGGTACGGTATCCTTCAGACGGCTGTAAAGATGCATGAACGAGCCGTAGAAAAACGGATCGCCCTCGCATAGAACCGCCACGTCGTCACCCGCCTCAGCGCGCTTGCGCAAATACGCCGTGCAGTCCGCATAAAAAGCGGCGAGAATTTCCCCGTAACGCGGATCGCGCACGGGAATTTCTGTTGTCAGGGGATATTCCATCGCATATTCGCTGACGTCATCTCGCAGCAGGCCCTCGACAATGCTGCGGGCGTGTCCTGTCCGCCCGCTTTTGCGAAAAAACGCCACATGCCGCGCATTCGACAACAGCCTGTGGGCGCGCAGGCTCATCAGATCGGGGGCGCCGGGGCCCACACCAACGCCGTGGATCGTTCCCATCGACTTCGGCGCACTCATTCCGCGCGACTCGCGATGGCGTTGATGGCAGCGACGGTAATGGCACTACCGCCGCGCCGGCCCTCGACGATGGCGCAAGGGGCGGGCCTGTCGGCCCACAGGGCCTCCTTGCTCTCCGCCGCGCCGACAAAGCCGACAGGAAAGCCAATGATCGCACCGGGTCTGGGACCGTGCGGCGCGCGCAACATGTTGAGCAGGTGAAACAGCGCCGTCGGTGCATTGCCGATGGCCACCAGCGCGCCGTTCAGATGCGGCCGCCACAATTCCAGCGCTGCCGCTGAGCGGGTGTTGTTCATCTTCGCGGCAAGCGCCGGCACGTTGTCATCGTGCAGGGTGCAGATCACCGCATTACGGGCAGGTAAACGGGTGCGCGTGATGCCTTCGCTTACCATGCGCGTATCGCACAGGATGGGCGCGCCGGCAGCAAGAGCGGTGCGTGCGGCCGCGGCAAAATCCGATGACAGGCGCACATGGCGTTCCAGCCCGATTGTCCCGGCAGCATGGATCATGCGCACGACGATGGGTTCTTCTTCGGGCGTAAAACGCGCCAGATCGGCCTCGGCGCGAATGATCGCAAAGGACTGCCGGTAAATAGCAGCGCCGTTCGTTTCATATGTGTAGGTCATCATCGCTCAATATCCGGGCTGGCAACGCCTTGGGCAACAGGCCGGTTTTGTCCGGTTTGTCGCGCGCAAGGCCGTTTTTCACAAGATCAAAAACCCCCTCGCGCCCCACAAGGGTGATGTTTGCCGCACGGGCCCGGGCGCAGCCCTTGGCGCAGCCCGATACATGCAACGTGCCGGATACGCGTGCTGCGAGTTTGCGCGCCAGCGGGCGCGTTTCAACCGAGGCAAGGGAGCAAAAAGGAGCGCCAGGACAGGCATCGACGCGCAAAAGGGGATCGCGAGGGTCCGTGATAAAGTGCCTGTCAGGGAGAAGGGCGGCGCCTTCGAGCAGCACCATGCGCCAGGGGGTGATGCGGAGTGCACGTACCTTGCCCCGGTCCAGTACCCGCGCCAGGGCATTCGCATCGATTTGTCCGAAGGGTGCAGCGACAAACGCGCCCCTTTCATGGGCGCCAATGGCCGGTTTTTCAGCTGGGGGAAGGGGCCGCTCCGTACACCACTCTCGCGGCAGGGGGTGCTGCGCCACAACCGATGCCATGCGGCGATGGTCTGCGGTGATACGCCCGGCAAACCATTCGGCCATGGTGTCCAGCGCTTCGGGTAAGGTTTCCTCGCGCACTGCCTGTCCGCTGTCGGCGCCATCGGCGCGCAGAATCAACCCTCTTTCGCCGCGCTCGATACGAAAATCCGCCGGATCCCGCAAGAGCATGGGCCGTGGCCCGCAATCCACCGCAAAACCGGTCTTGGCTGGCATTTCCGGTAGGTGCATTAGACGGGCAAGCACCGTCCGGGCCAGGCGATCTGTCTGGTCGCCTGGCTGCCAAAAGGGATTGACGAGCAGATTACGCCGACGCTCAATCGCCGGGTTTGCATCCAGCAGCCCCAGGCTGTGAAGGGCGCGCAAAAGCGCCTCATGATTGCCCGCCGCAACGCTGCGAATTTGCACATTGGCGCGGTTTGTCAGATCGAGAAAGCCACTGCCGAAACGCAGCGCCAGTTCGCACAGACCCACGGCCCGCTCCACGTCAAGATGCGCCAGAGGCGGACGAATCCGCACGAGCAGCCCATCGGCGGCCATCATTGGCGCATAAGCCCCCGGGCACCAGCCCTTGATGGTGGGCGCGTGGCTCATTTATCGGTCCTTCCCGCTGGCCAGGGCCGAATTACGCCGCGTCTGCCACAGCCCGGCTTCAAGCAATGCGGCAAAGCGCGCCTGCATGGCGGCGCGGGCCTGGGGGTTGGCGTCCTGTAAAAAACCGTCGGTCTCCGGATCGCCCAGGGTCGCCGCGTGATAGAGATCGAACAGATGCGGCGATACGGCGCCCGCCAGATGGGCAAAACAGGCCATATGTTCAAGGGTTGCGGCGATCTCGGCGGCGCCGCGAAAGCCATGCGCTTTCATACCCGAAATCCATCCGGGATGGGCGGCGCGTGCATGCACAACGCGGGCGATCTCCTCGCGCAATGTACGGGTGCGCGGGGCTTGCGGGTCTGTGCTGTCCAGATGATAGAGTACCGCTTCGCCGCCCGCTACGTGTTGAGCGGCGGCAAACCCGCCTTCATGAGCGGCGTAGTCGCTGGCAAGCAGAAGATCGGTCTCGGGCAGGTCCTGCAGATGCACAAAGGCATCGGCGCTGGCGAGCCGCGCCTCGATACCGGCCGGATCGTGGTGCGCGTTTTCACCATCAAGGGCCCAACTGCTGGCGTTTAACCACGCGCGGCCCGCCGCCTTGCGGTTCTGTGTATCGTAGGTCTCCAGCATTGCCCCCATGCCGAGGCCGAACCGGCCGGGAGCGGGGCCGTAGACCCGCGCCAAATCGTGCCGTCCCGTGTAAGGGTTGCGTTCGGGCGTCTCGTTACGGGCCGCCAGAGCCCGCACGGCCTGGGAAAAAAGCGCGGAGAGGGTTGGAAACACGTCCCGGAACAGTCCCGAGACGCGCAATGTCACATCAATGCGCGGACGATCCAGCTCTGCCAGGGCCAGTACCTCGATGCCGTCAACCCGCTCGGAGCCCCCGTCCCAGACAGGGCGGACGCCGAGCAGATGCAGCGCCATGGCGAATTCCTCCCCGGCAGTGCGCATCGTGGCGGACCCCCACAGATCGATCATCAGATTGTGCGGCCAATCGCCTTCGTCCTGCAAATGACGGCGAACAAGCTCATCGGCCAGAATAACACCCTGGGCGTGCGCGGCGCGCGTGGGCACGGCGCGGGGATCGGTGGTATAGAGGTTTCGCCCGGTGGGCAGCACATCGCGCCGCCCGCGATACGGAGAACCGGATGGCCCTGGCGCGATACGTTTTCCGTCCAGCGCATCAAGGAGCGATTGACGCTCGGACGCGCTCGACCGCGCCGTCGCAAAAGGTGCCTCTCCACGGGGTTTACGGCCCCAGACGTGCAGTCCCTCACCGAACTGGCTCTCCTTGATGTCGCAGACAAAACGATCGATGCGGGTGATGGCCTCGGCGGTGCACGCGGCGTGGGCAAGCCCCAGGTCCCGCTCTATGCCTTGCGCCCGGGCCTCGGCGCGGATATCGCCCTGAAGACGGTCCCGGCGTTTCGGGTCCAGTCCGTCCGCGTTGGAGAACTCATCCAGCAGCGCTTCAAGGCGGGCCAGACGCTCAGGGGTGTCGCTGTTGCGTAAAGGGGGTGGAATATGGCCCAGTGTGAGCGCTCCGATACGCCGCTTGGCCTGCGCCGCCTCCCCCGGATCGTTAACAATAAAAGGATAGATGACAGGCAGCGTACCGACAAGCGCCTCGGGCCAGCAATTGCGCGAGAGCGCCACCGACTTGCCCGGCAGCCATTCAAGCGTGCCATGGGCGCCAATATGTACCAGCGCATCCGTCTTTTGCTGAAGCCAAAGATAAAACGCGACATAGGCGTGGCGTGGAATACGGGTCAGGTCGTGATAGGTGTCGGCACGCGTCCGTTCCGTGCCGCGTTCCGGCTGCAGGGCCACCAGCGCCTTGCCGCATTTGACGGCGGCAAAGGAAAACACGCCATCTACCGCATCGGGATCGTCCTCGGGCGTCCCCCACGCCTGACGCAGCGCCTGGCGCATCTGAAACGGCAACGTTTCGAGTGCTGCCCCGTAGGCGTTTACGCTCCATTGTTCCCGGTGGGTTTGCAATGCGGCGAGCACGGTTTCATCGTATCGCGTGATGTCGTAGCCGGCATCGGCCATATCGCGCAGGATGGCGCGCGCCGATTGCGGTGCATCCAGGCCAACGGCGTGGCCCATGTTCCAGTTTTTGCCCGGGTATGTGGACAGTATCAGCGCCACCCGGCGTTTTGTTACGGGCGTGGCCGCAAGTTTTATCCATCCCAGCACCCGATCGGTGATCGCCGCGATCCGATCCGGCTCCGGCCGGTGCGCGGAATGCGAAAATTGCAAATACGGATCCCGCTTGCCCGGTTCCTTGAACGAGGCAACGCCGCCCATGATGCGCCCGTCCACCTCGGGCAGGACAACGTGCATGGCCAGATCGGCAGGGGAGAGACCGCGCTCGGCCTCCAGCCAGGCAACGCGCGTCGAGGTGGCCAGCGCTACCTGAAACACCGGCACCCCGGCGGCATCCAGGGGCGAGGCGCCGTCTTCGCCCCTGGCCGAGAACGCGGTGGCGTTGACAATGGCGCTGGGCCGCAGATGGGCCAGTTGGCGACGCAACCAGCCGGCCGCCTCCGGCGCCTTGAGCGAGGGGACAAAAAGCGCCAGAACATCACAGCCGCGCGCCCGAAAGGCTTCAAAAAGGGCGGTTATTGGCGCCAGGTCCGCCGAGACAAGATAGGAGCGATAAAATACAATCACAATACGGGGCACGGCGCGGGGCTTCGGCGTTGCCTCAAATGCAAGAGCGGGGCAGCAGATATCTGTCCGGGGCCTCCACGCGCCGACCGTTGGCAGGCTCTTGTCGCCAAGCACCGGCGGCGCGTAATGCCCGGCCGCCAGCACCATTTGCGCCAGCGCCCCTTGCGCGGCGACAACCCCACCGGTATCGCAAAGGTGCTGAAGGCGGCGAAGGGTGGAGACGGGCAGGGTGGAAATCTCATCAAGCCGGGGGTCGGGGCGGCCATCGGCGGACAACACAGCCAGGGCGATGTTTTTTGCGCGCGCCAGGGCCTCGATCCGTCGCAGCCCATAGGACCAGTATGGTACGCCGCCGATCAGCCGGATCATAATGCCCCGTGCCCCGCAAAGGGTCTGCGCGATATAGGTATCGACGGAGAGCGGATGTTTTAGGGCGGCGAGATTGGCAAGGCGCAGCGTAGGCAGGTTGCCGCCCGGGCCGCCGCCCCGGTACCAGGCTTTGGCGAAGGCGCCAAGGTCTGAATCCGAAAAACTGAGGACGATCAGATCGGCGACATCCTGGCCCAGATCGGTAGGCGTTTCGGTTTCTTCCAGGCCGTGACTTTCGCGAAAGACGACATGCATTGGCGTTTATCCGGCGGCCTGTTTGCAGGTCGCGTTCAGTACATTGCGAATGGCCTGTGGGCGGATATCGTCGTGTTCGGCGATGATAACGAGCCGGCCTGTGCGCGCTTCACCGGGCGCCCATGGACGATCGAACTGGTGGCGCACGCGCGCACCGACTGCCTGGACCATAAGGCGCATCGGCTTTGCGACGACTGCGGCATAACCCTTGATGCGCAAAATGTTATACTCGTTGGCGAGCACTTTGATGGCACCGACAAGATCGGCCGGATCGGCAATTTCGGGGATGTCCACGGCAATGGAGTCGAAGTCGTCGTGGTCGTGATCATGGGGTTCGTCATGATGGGAGGGGCGCGCCTCCAGATCATCCTCGGCGGCTGCCTCAAGGCCGAGAATAACGCGCGGATCGACAATACCCTCGGCCACCTCAACGACGGGCAGGGGGCGCGGCGCGCTCCCTGCAATGATGGCGCGCGCTCTGGCGACGCCATCCTCTTTTGCCAGATCGGGCTTGGTCAGCAAGACAATATCGGCGCAGGCGATCTGATCCTCAAACACCTCGGACAACGGCGTTTCGTGATCGATATTCTCATCCGCCTGTCGCTGCGCATCAATTGCGGCAACATCGGGGGCAAAGCGGCCCGCCGCCACGGCCTCCGCATCGGCCAGCGCAATGACCCCGTCGACGGTAATTCTGGAGCGAATATCGGGCCAGTCAAACGCCTGCAAGAGCGGCTTGGGCAGCGCCAGCCCCGATGTCTCGATGACGATGTGATCGGGACGCGGCTGGAGCGCCATCAACGCCTCGATCGCCGGAATGAAGTCATCGGCCACCGTGCAGCAGATACAGCCATTGGCCAGTTCGACGATGTTTTCAGCCGGGCAGTCGGGGATCGCGCAGGCTTTAAGGATATCGCCATCGATGCCCACATCGCCGAATTCGTTCACCAGCACTGCAAGGCGCTTGCCACCCGGGTTTTGCATCAATTCGCGAATAAGGGTCGTTTTACCGGCGCCAAGAAAGCCGGTAATGATGGTAACGGGAAGTTTTGCAAGATCAGTCATCGCACGATTTAGGCCTTTTGCGGGGGCGGGATACGGGCAATACAGTTGCGCTTGAAATGTTCAGGGCGCTCGCGCCACGGGATCAGACCGTCTCTTGTCGCATGATAGCGGCGGACGCCATCAAGGATCATTTCCCCGTGAGCCGCCTCATTCACATTGGCAAAGACATAGGTCCAACGCGCGCCGCCACGCAGGGCGATAGTGCAACCGAGGTCGCAGTTTTGCAGGCATTCCACCGGCGAGACGCGAATGCCCTGCGGCAGTTCCATGGCGCTCAGTTCGTCGTAGAGAACCCGCCCGGGGCGAGGGGCATCGCCCACAACGTCGCGCCCGCGCCGGCACGTGATACAGACCAGAAGTTCGGTCTTTGGAAGGGTTGGGGTTGCTGCCTCTTCAGTCATTGCTCGTCGGTCCTGTTTTAAGGAACGCAGGGTCCGATGGCGAGGCTGACGCAGAACACCCCGACACCGGCAACACCCCGTCCGGTAACGTCGCTTGGCGCTGGCAGGTCTCCCGGCTCACAGACTTTTGCCCCTGGGGCTTGCGGTTCGTTCGGCCTTCCCGGCTTCTGGCCAGTGGCAGCGAACACCTGATCTGTTCACGGTCGCGGGGGCGGCGATGCTTGAGCGGGAAGTCCCGCCTGCATATTCCCTTTTCACCTGCATACGCAGGAACCAGCGTTTCGGAAGATGCGCCGAATCGTGTAGGGTTGTCAAGAACAAGGAGAGCCAATGGAAGACGAAATCAACGCCAGACACGCCGCGAAAATGCGCAAAATCAAACAAGCGCGAGACCGGATGATGGAAACGAAAACCCGCGAAAGGGGCCTGATTATTGTTCACACCGGATCTGGCAAGGGCAAGTCGTCCGCCGGCTTCGGTATGATCATGCGGTGTATCGCTCATAAAATGCCCTGCGCTGTTGTGCAGTTTATCAAGGGCAACTGGCAGACGGGCGAGCAGACATTCCTGCGCCAGCGCTTTGCCGATGAATGCCGGTTTTTTGTCTCCGGAGAAGGCTTTACCTGGGAAACACAGGACCGCGCCCGCGATATTGCAGCGGCGCAAAATGGCTGGCGGATCGCCAAAGAGCAAATCCGTGACCCTGAAATCGCGTTTGTTCTGCTCGATGAAATCAACATCGCGCTGCGCTATGACTATCTCGACATCGACGCGGTGGTTGCGTTTTTGCAAACGCAAAAGCCTCCCATGACCCATGTCTGCCTGACCGGCCGCAACGCCAGGCCGGAACTCATCGAGGCGGCAGACCTGGTAACGGAGATGGCCTTGCTCAAACATCCGTTTCGTGATGGCGTCAAGGCGCAAAAAGGCGTGGAGTTCTGATCGCGTGTCAGGCGCGCTGATGCTTCAGGGTACCGGCTCCCATGTCGGCAAGTCGATGCTGGTGGCGGGCCTGTGCCGTGCCGCCAGGCGCCGTGGCCTGTGTGTTGCGCCGTTTAAGCCGCAGAACATGTCCAATAACGCCGCTGTTACAAGCGATGGCGGGGAGATCGGACGTGCCCAGGCGCTGCAGGCGAAAGCCTGCGGGATTGCCCCGCATACCGATATGAACCCCGTTCTGCTAAAACCCGAAACGGATATCGGCGCGCAGGTTATCGTTCAGGGCAAGCGCTTCGGGCACGCGCGGGCACGCGAATACGCCGCCCTTAAACCAACCCTTATGGCGGCGGTTCTGGCCAGCTATGAGCGGCTTGGCGCGGCGCATGATCTGATTGTCGTCGAGGGGGCGGGCAGCCCGGCCGAGATAAACCTGCGTGCCGGCGATATTGCTAATATGGGTTTTGCCGAGGCCGCTGATGTGCCTGTGGTGCTATGCGCGGATATCGAGCGCGGCGGCGTAATCGCCCAGCTTGTCGGTACGCAGGCGGTGATGCCGAACGAGGACGCGGTACGTATAAAGGGCTTTCTGATCAACAAGTTTCGCGGCGATCCCTCGCTGTTTGACGATGGCTATGCCATGATCAAGGCGCGGACCGGCTGGCGCGGATACGGTATTGTGCCCTGGTTTGCACCGGCCGGCAACCTGCCTGCGGAAGATGCCCTCGATATCGTTTCCAGTCATGAAAAAAGCGGGCTTCATGTTGTCTGCCTGCGCCTGTCCCGCATTGCCAATTTTGATGATCTTGATCCGTTGCGCCTTGAGCCTGGCGTGCGCGTTACGATGCTCGGCGCGGGTCAACCCGTTCCGGCGGACGCTGACGTTATAGTGATCCCCGGCTCAAAGTCAACGCGCGGTGATCTGGCGTATTTACGCGCCCAGGGCTGGGACATCGATCTTGTGGCGCATCGCCGGCGAGGGGGGCATGTGCTGGGCATTTGCGGCGGATATCAGATGCTCGGCACCATTGTATCGGACCCCGCAGGGATTGAGGGCACCTCCGGCGAAACGCCGGGCCTTGGCCTTTTGGATATCAGCACGACGATGGGCGGCGACAAGCATTTAAGCCAGGTGCGGGCCGTCCATGGGGCGCTGGGCCTTGATTTTTCCGGCTATGAAATTCACATGGGACAATCGGACGGTCCGGACCGTGCCCGCCCCTTTGCCCATGTTGATGGTAGACCAGAGGGTGCCGTCTCGGCCGACGGGCGCGTGGCGGGCAGCTATTTACACGGTATTTTTACCGACGATGCCTTTCGCCGCGCCTGGCTTGCGTCCCTGGGAGCTGCCCCGTCCCGCTACGCTTATAGCGCTGCTGTAGAGCAGTCCCTGGATGCCCTGGCGGCGCATCTCGAGGCGCATGTGGATGTTGACGGCCTTCTGGCCCTGGCGGGTTAGAGCGTGTCAGGTTTTAATAGAACCATTCTGACGGAGCGATTTTGCGACAAGATGGGCCTTAGGTCTCGCAGGATATAGTGGGGCTATTTGCAAGAGACTTAAGGTCCATATTGGTGCAAAAGCGCCCGTCCCTTCGGGTTTCCGATTGGCGGACGTCCACGCCCAAGGCGCTCTCGAGAGATGGATAAACATCGTTCTTCGATCGCCTTGGGCGTGGTCCGCCTCGCCAATCGAGAAACAGAATTGATTCTATTAAGACCTGACACGCTCTAGGTGTGCACTTCAGACCTGCCGTCTTGTTATCGTTATACCAAGGGATTTTGCGTTTGACTCCTCGCCTGGTTTAAAACCGTTGCCTTATCAGCACGATACACACGTCAGCATGTACAAAAAGCCAATACCGCTGGTAGTACTCTTTGACGCACAGGTCCCGATCAATGTTCGGCAAACGCCGAAAAAGCCCGCGCGAGGCGCTCCCATTGCCTCTCGCCCGCCGCCAGCCCCAATCGCACCCAATGCGCCGAATAGGGAAAGATGCGGCTCCATATTCTATGCATCGCCAACGCATTTTGCGCGCCCGCGGCATTGGCCACCCAGTAGGTGCGAAAAAGCGCGCAGCCGCCAACCAGTCTCCAGCCTGCGCCTGCCGCCAGGGCGTCAAGGCGTGCAGCATCCCGCTCAAGACGAGCGATCGTCGCCTCTTGCCAGGCGATATCTCGCAGGGCCCTTGAGGCGATCTCAATCGCCGGGCCGGAGACCGGCCACGGTCCGGCGCACCCGGCCAGGCGCTCAATGACCGGCGTACTGCCAATCGCAAAGCCGAGACGGATACCCGCCAGGCCATAGAACTTGCCAAAGGAGCGCAGTACGATGACGTTGTGCAGCGTATTGCCTGCGCGCGGTGCCATGGAAAGCCCGGGCTCGGGATCGGCAAAACTCTCGTCAACCACCAGCAGGCCAACCCTTCCCGAGACCGCCGCCAGCGCATTTACTGTATAGCGCTTGCCATCTGGATTGTTCGGGTTCACGACAATGGCGATATCACTGCCTGTCAGTTCGTTGAGCGTGGAGACGTCTTCGATCTCCCAGTGCGCCGCACCCAGGGCGCCCGCATACTCGTTGTAGGTTGGCGTAAGGATCTGCGCCTTGCCCGGTTTTGTCAGCCAGGGGAGGGCCTGAATAGCCCCTTGCGCCCCGGCAAAAGCCGCCACCGCCGCACGTGAACCGTACGTCTGTGCCGCGGCGCGGTTCAATCGGTCGATGTCACCGCGTTGCGGCAGCGCCCGCCATGCGTCGTCAGGCACCTGTGGCAAGGGATAGGGGCAGGGATTTATCCCCGTCGAGAGATCGAGCCATTCGGCTCGCACGCCTCCATGGCGGCGGATCGCTGCATCCAGATTGCCGCCGTGATCGCGCCCTGGCTGTCGGCTTGTGCTGTCTCTGGAGCGTGTCATATCTTATACTACGGGGTTGCGTTTGACCCTTGGCCCGGTTTAAAACCGTTGCCTTGTCAGCACGATACATACGTCAGCGTGTCAAAACGCCAGTACCGCCGGTATAGGACATGACACGCTCTGACGCTTTAAACCAGCCCGGCCGCTACCAGCGCAAGTACCAGCACAGCCATTGCGCGCCGAAAAAGCCCCAGACCGCGCTGAAGATCTTCTGCATTGGGGTCCCGGGCTTCGGGGTTTATCCAGGGCTCGTTTACCACATGGTTTTCATAGGCCCGCGGTCCCGACAATCGCACGCCCAGGGCACCGGCCATCGCCCCTTCCGGCCAGCCGGCGTTTACGGAGCGATGGGCGGGCGCGTCGCGCCGCATTACCCTTATGCCATCGGCCAGGCAGGTTCCTGACACCGCCGCAAGTACAAGCCCGGTCAGCCGCGCCGGTATCCAGTTCGCGATGTCGTCCAGACGCGCCGCCACCTTGCCGAAAGCCTCGTAGGGTTCGGATCGATGGCCGATCATCGAATCCATCGTATTGATCGCCTTATAGGCGACAAGGCCGGGCAATCCGGCGACGACACCCCAGAACACCGGCGCCAGTACGCCATCGGATGTGTTTTCCGCCAGACTTTCAAGTCCCGCGCGCGCCACGCCGGCATCATCGAGTTGCGCCGCATCGCGCCCGGCGATCTTTGAGACAGCGCGGCGCGCGGCGTTAAGATCGCCGCTGGAAAGCGGGCGCGCCACCGCCGCCACGTGATCATGCAGCGCGCGCGCGGCGATGAGCGGCCAGGCGAGCGCCCCGCCGATGAGGATGCCGGCGATCCCGTCAGGTAAACTGGCCGCCAGGGCCGCCGCCGGCGCGGCACACGCCACGATACATACTGCCACCGTAGTGGCGCCCCGCAGAATACGTTGTCTGTGTGTTCCCCGGTTCAATCGCGCATCGCACAGGGTGATCAGCCTGGCCAGCCACGTGACCGGATGGCCGATACGGGCAAAGAGCAACGCTGGCCAGCCCAACAGGAAGTCGATCAGAACCCCGGTCAGTATCATTGCGGCAAAACTCATGGTCCCCCCGTGACAAAGCGCAGGGTATGAGCAAGACCGGCCTCAAGAAGTGCCGCCTCGGCGCTATCGGGAACGGCGTCCGGGGCAAAAACCAGCCCGCGCGCCGATCCCGTATGGGCCCTGATATGGCCGAGCGCGTTGAGATCGCGCGCCAGGGCCGGCATGGGATCGTCAGCGGTGTGCGATCCGGCGCAGCGCATGGCCGATACCGTAGCCAGTCGGGCGGCGGCGGCCAGATTACCGTTTTCGGTTGCGATTTCCCAGGCTTCGATCAGGTCGCCAATATCGGCAAAGTTGTTGTCGCGGGGATCTGTCGGTTGCGGCGCCCCCCAGTATCCGCCGACAATGACGCAACGGGGCGGCGGCGTCAGAGCGCGCAGGCTTTGCGCCTGGCGTGACGCCCACAGCAGCGCATCCGGTGCTGGCATCATGAGCGGATCGCTCGCGCCTTCAACCGCCAGACAGGCACGGGCGAGTTTCCCGGGCGTGCCATCGAAGCCGCCGGCGCGCGCCAATGCCACCAGCATGGCCGTTGAGGCGCCGGTGCCGCAGCCCAGGCGCATATTGCCATACAGCGTCGGCCAGGGGTCGGGTGGCAATCGCAGCGCGCGGCGAAAGCGCTCCAGCCTGATGCGATCGAATGGCAGGCACATGGCCGCGCCGGAACCGTTCCGCGTATCCACATACAGGGCGGGACAGCAAAGCGTAACCAGGACGACCGGTCCGCGCGCCGATATGCGTCCCTGAAGCCATTCACCGAAATGCCCCGCGATTCGCACTTGCGCCGTGTTCACCGCCATGTCCTGCTTGTTTCGATAACAAAAGATCGCACCTGGCTGTGGAATACCAGGGGGCTTTGCGTTTGACACCTGGCTCAGTTTAAAACCGTTGTCTTGTCAGCACGATATACAAGTCAACGTGTATAAAAGCCAATACCGCTGGTATATTTCAAACAGCTTGTTCCCAAAAACGTATCGGGTACGGGCGGGCCGTCCATCCGGTCACGGGAGGTGTTTGATAGTGGCAAACGCCAGCCTTTGTCTCTTTTCTTTCACTGTGAAACATGCTTTCTCACACAACCATGAAAAAGTCGATACTTATCACCGGCGGTGCGCGTTGTGGAAAATCGGCTCTTGGGGAGAGGCTGGCGTTGCAATCCTCGGGCAGGGCGATTTATATCGCTACCGCACAAGCGGACGATGACGAAATGCAGGCGCGCATTGCCGCCCATCGGGCGCGTCGCGGCTCCGCCTGGACCGATATACACGCGCCGTGGGATCTGATCGGCGCGCTGCGCGATAGCGATGCCGACGATCCCCGTCTGGTCGATTGCCTGACATTGTGGTTGAGCAATATCATGCTGGGCGGCGGCGCGTGGCAACAGGAGGGACTGGCGCTGATCGCCGCGCTGGCGGAGCAACGCGCACCGGTTATCCTTGTTACGAACGAGGTCGGCGGCGGAATTGTGCCGCAAAACAGGCTTGCCCGCGAGTTCAGAGACGCGGCAGGCTGGCTGAATCAGATAGTTGCCCGCGCCGTTGATACGGTCTGGCTGTGCGTTGCGGGTTATCCGGTAAAGGTAAAACCAAATGACCATAGTATCCGACTTTGAAACGCTCGACGATGTATCCGCTCTGTTGGCGTCCCTGCCGCGCGCGGACGCCGCCGCCATGCAGGCGGCGCGGGCGCGTCAGGCATGTCTGACCAAACCGCCGGGTTCGCTTGGACGGCTTGAGGAACTGGCGGTGTTCATGGCTGGCTGGCAGCGCGTCGAAAGGCCGGTTATCGAATGCCCGCAGGCGCTGGTGTTTGCCGGAAATCACGGGATTTGCGCCAAGGGGGTGAACCCGTTTCCCCAGGAGGTAACGGCGCAGATGGTGGCCAATTTCAGGGCCGGCGGCGCGGCCATCAATCATCTTTGCAACACCGTCGGTGCGGTCCTTTCGGTGGTCGCACTGGATCTGGATAATCCCACGCGGGACTTTTCCGAAACGGCGGCCATGAGCGAAGAGGAAACCCTTACCGCCATGGGCCGTGGCGCGCAGGCGGTGGATGACAGCGCCCATATCCTGATTCTGGGCGAGATGGGCATCGGCAATTCGACCATCGCCGCCGCGCTGGCCTGTGCGGGCTTTGGCGGCGCCGGCGGTGACTGGGTGGGGCCCGGCACGGGGTCTGACGCCGCCGGCCAGGCCCTGAAGGCGCGGCTTGTGGCAGCGGGTGTTAAACGCCACGGCGATGCGCGCGGCCTGCGCATGCTCGCCGCTTTTGGCGGGCGCGAACAGGCGGCCATCTGTGGCGCGGTTTTACAGGCGAGGGCGCTTTCCATCCCCGTGATTCTCGATGGCTATATCTGCACATCGGCTGTCGTTCCCCTGCATGATGCGGCGCCGGAGCTTTTGGCCCATTGTCTGGTGGGCCATACCAGCGCGGAGCCGGGGCACGCGAGATTACTGGCGGCGATGGATATGAAACCGATCCTCTCTCTGGGCATGGCGCTCGGCGAGGGAACGGGCGCGGCCCTTGCCCTTGGCATTTTGCGTGGCGCGCTCGCCTGCCACAATAACATGGCAACCTTCGCCGAGGCGGGAGTGTCGGCAGGATGACGGGCTTGCGCGCGCGGACCGATGAGTTTCGCGTGGCGATGATGCTTCTGACCCGCTTGCCGGCGGGACGCCTCGATGGTCCACCGCCTGGCCTTGCCCGGGCGCGTTGGGCGTTTGCCCTGGTCGGGGTGCCGGTGGGTCTTGTCGGCTGGGCATGCCACGCGTCCCTGTTGGCGCTCGGGGTTTCGCCGCTTGTTGCCGCCATCCTCACGCTTGGAGCGCTGATCGCGACAACGGGCGCCCTGCACCACGATGGTCTCGCCGATTTTGCCGATGGCATCGGCGGCGGCCGCGACAAGGATCATTGTCTCAAGATCATGCGCGACAGTCGTAGCGGCAGCTATGGCGTGCTGGCGCTGGTGCTGGCTACGCTGCTGTGGGTCGCGGCGTTGAGCGAAATCGGCCGTGCGGCCTCGCTCCCTGCCTTTATCGCCGTCGGTGTTGTCAGCCGGTTCGCCATGGCGATTGCGCTTGATGTGTTGCCCGCCGCGCGCCCCGACGGGCTTGGCGCCCGCGCAAGCCACCGCGCTGCCGCCCGCCCGGGCGCCGCCTGGCCGTTCGGCGCCGTCCTGAGCGTCATGGCGGCCCTCTCCCTGGGCTGGAGTGGCGTGGGTGTTGTTGTGGCCGCGGCTGTTACGGCGGCCATGGTGGCGTATTGCGCTTTTCGCCGTATTGGCGGACAAACAGGAGATGTTCTCGGTGCGATCCAGTGCCTGTCCGAGACAGCCGGTTGGGTGGTGCTCGCCGTACTGTCTTCCTGAGACATGACATGCTTTAATTAATCGGTTTTATTTCACGCAACGGCTCTTTTCGCTCCCGGCCATTGCGGGTTACGCCCGGGTCGGGTCCTGCCGCGGCGCACGAAGGTTAACAAGACCACGCAAATTCCCCCGATCAGTTTTACGGAAAAGCAGGTTATTTCTGCCACTAGTTGTAATCTTTCAATCGACTGTTCTTAGAGCGTGTCAGGTCTATTGCGGCCATTGCCGCTGCCGCCAGAAATGTCATATCAGATGAATGGCCAACGGCAGCCGATGAAGTTTTTTAGAACAACCTGTTGAAATTACACAACGAAAGCACGAGACCGCGCAACGACCGAATAGCCGGCGTTCGCACCGCGATGCCCCAGGCAAATATGACCGAAGCACTCCTGTTGACCGTTTTTCCCCTGTGTGTCGCGTTCGGCGGCGTAACCGATCTGCTGACATTGAGAATCCCCAATCGGGTATCCCTTATTCTGTGCGGCAGCTTTCTCATTGTCGCGCCCCTGGCGGGCCTCGGCCTGACGCAGATCGGCCTACATATCGCCGGCGCCCTGGGATTGCTGTTTCTCGGCTTTATCCTGTTCGCGCTCAACTACATCGGCGGCGGCGATGCGAAACTCCTGCCCGCCATCGGACTCTGGCTCGGCCCCATGCATATTCCTGTATTTTTGTTGCTTATCACCGCGATTGGCGGGTTTCTGGCGCTTATGCTGATTAAATTTCGCTGGACACCCCTGCCGCGTCTGGCAGGCAGGTTCCCCTGGGCGGTACGCCTGCACGAGGCAACGTCCGGCATGCCCTATGGTGTGGCCATCGCTGCGGCGGCGCTTGTTGTTTATATCAACACGCCGATTACCGCGATCCTGCTCTGACCTGCTCTGATCGTCGAGAGATGGCGCATTGTGCGATCAGCATATTTTGATCGGGTTTTATCGGGAATCTTTACGCCAGGCTAAACATTTTCTGCAACTAGATTGGGAGTCCGTTGCACATCCTGCGCACCACCGCCACCGGTGCGGCCGGCGCTCGCACCTGCGCAGGACACGACGCGATCAAGGGCGATCGCGCCGAAAGACCGGAATAACGACATAATCCGCCGGGCGTGATGCTGTTTGAGCTTCATTAACGATAATCGCACAGGCTCCGTTAACCATAATTTGACGAAATTATCCCACAGTGGTTAGCGCAGACCGGTAGTGTCTGACATTAAGGATGGTACGATGAATAAAGCGCGTTTAATTGCTGTTGGTATTGCGTTGTTCGCAGCGTTGATCGCCGGATATCTGGCGATGAGTCTGATCGGAACGCCGCAGACAGAAGTTGTTGTCAAGGACAAGGTCGAGCGTGAGCGGGTTCTCGTCGCAAACACCGATATCGGCGTTGGCGAACGGATCAACCAGATCAATACGAGTTGGGAGGACTGGCCCACCGAACTGCTGCAGCCATGGATGATCACAGAGGCTTCGCGACCCGATGCGCTGGAGGCGCTGGATGGTACGTATGTACGGAGCTCCCTGGCCAGCCGCGAACCGATCAAGGAAAGCAAGCTCATCCGTTCCGATAGCGGCTTTATGTCGGTGCTTTTGCCAAGCGGCAAGCGCGCCGTATCGGTGCCGATCAATTATTCAAGCGGCGTCAGCGGGTTTATATTCCCCAACGATCGCGTGGACGTGGTTCTGACCGTCAATATCGATGGCACCGATAGTTCGCGCAGCAGTTATCTGACGGACACGATCCTGCGCAGTGTTCGCGTGCTGGCCATCAACCAGAACGTCGACGGCGCGACAAAAAAAGATGGCGAAAGCGAAGACCAGAAGGCGCTGGACTTGAGCAGCAATGCAACGGCGACCATGGAACTGGATCCCAATCAGGTCGAAGTGATCGCCAAATCGCAGCAGTTAGGGGTTTTGACGCTCGCCCTTCGCAGTGTCCAGGATCTCAACGAAAAGCCCGACGAGCGTTACTCCCTGGGATCCGGAAGAGCCAGTGTTAAAGTTGTAAAATACGGTATTCGGTTTAATTGATCACGCGGTGTTCAGGACGGGTAGCAAGAAGGTTGACGCGGAGAAACACGATGTTACGCAATGCAGTAGTAAGAAATTTCCTGAACGCGGTTTTCGCTGGATTGCTGGCTGGCATGGTCTGCGCCGGTACCGCCCCGGCGGCCGATGACACGCGTCTCGAGGGAACAAACGATACCTTCCCAAAATATGTAAAACTGGCTGAAACCCAGACAACACAGGCCGTTAAAATCGGCATCAGCAAGGCGATTGTGATCGACTTGCCGCGTGTCGCCGGTGATATACTGGTGTCCGATCCCTCGATTGCGGATGCCATATTACGCACCTCCCGGCGCGCCTATATCATCGGTAACAAAATCGGTCAGGCGAATATCTTCTTTTTTGATAATCAGGGCCGGCAAATCGCCAATATCGATCTGTACGTGCAGAACGACATCGGCGAACTGGAACGGCAACTGCAACGCTTTATCCCGGGCAGCGATATCCAGGTCGAAATCCTCAACAATAACGTTGTACTGACCGGAACGGTCAATACCCCCATCGAATCCCAGCGCGCGGCGGATTTGGCCAGCCGCTTTATCGGCACCAAAAGCGATCGGGTGCGTGAACAGCGAAACACCTTTTTCTTCATTGACGATGACGATTCAGACAACGCAACCAACGATTACAGCCAGGTTCTTAATCTGCTGACCGTCAATGGTTCCGATCAAGTCATGTTGAAGGTGGTGGTCGCCGAGATGCATCGCGAGGTCATCAAGCAACTGGGGATCGATCTGAGCGGCCGGTTTGGCGCGGCAACCACCCTGGGAAGTTTTCCCACGCATCCGGTGAACAAAATGTTCATGAGCGGCAATCAGATACAGTCCGGCGGGAGCGATTTCTATGTGAATATACGGGCGCTTGAGCAGGCCGGCCTTGTCAAGCTGCTGGCCGAGCCGACCCTGACGGCCGTATCCGGTGAGACGGCGAAGTTTCTTGCCGGCGGTGAAATCCCGTTTCCCGTCGACATTACGCGCGACGAAGGCGAAATGACCATCGAAATGGAAAGCAAGCCGATCGGCGTCAGCCTGTCGTTCACCCCCGTTGTCTTGAGCCAGGGGCGCATCAATCTAAAGGTCAATACCGAAGTCAGCGACGTGTCAACCTGGGAGAAACACGGCCTGAACGGTCAGACAAGGTATATGAACTATACGTTGCCCACAATTCGCGTTCGCCGCGCATCGACAACGGTTGAACTGCCCTCGGGCGGATCAATGGCCATCGCCGGCCTTATCGAGGAGAACGTGCGGCAGGCGATGACCGGAATGCCGATGTTTCGCAAACTACCCATTATCGGTGCGCTGTTTCGCAGCAGGGATTACAAGCGCTCCGAGACCGAATTGGCGATCATCGTCACCCCCTATACCGTAAAGCCCGTGGCGCGTACCGAACTGACCGATCCGACCCAGGGCTTTGTGGAAGCGTCTGATAATGAAGCCGTGTTCATGGGACGACTCAACCGCGTATACGGCCGCCGACAGGTCCAGGGCCGCTACGCAGGCAACGTTGGCTATGTCTACAAATGATACGGCAAAGTCTGTCAATCCGGTAATGTGAACGCGTAACCGCGGGAGTTGGAGAAGAATATGATCAATCGCTGGGAAAATCCTAACGCCTGCAAGCGTAGTGGCTTGCGTGGTGCTGCTCGTCGTCTCGGCCTGCTGGGATTAAGTATCGTTCTGATCGGCGGCGCGGTGGCCGGGTGCGCCAGGCGCGATGGGCATCTTGAGCAGTTGATGGTTCCCCGTCACTACGCCGAGCGCCATCCGATCGTGCTGTCGCGCGAGGCGGACTCGATGGATCTGTCGGTCGGCTTGCACGCCGGTCGCGTAACGGATATCGAGCGGCAGGCCATTGTGGAATTCCTTGATCGCTACAATCGTCTGGGCGATGGGATGCTCACCGTACTGGTGCCGCGCGGGGCAATGAATTCGACGGCAATCGCCAAGGCCAGGAATACCGTTCTCGTCCTGCTGGAGGACCTTGGGGTGCCGCGGCCGCTGACCCGTGTGGCGGTCTATGACGCCACCGATCCGAACGCTGCCGCGCCCATAAAACTGGTGTTCGATCGGCTGCGCGCCATTACCGGCGATTGCGGTCTGTGGCCGGATCAGTTGGGTGTCGAGTTGAAGAACCGAAACCACTGGAATTTTGGCTGCGCCTATCAGAAGAATATCGCCGCGATGGTGGACAACCCGCAAGACCTTGCCCGGCCACGCGCCCAGACGCCGGTCGATGTCGCCCGCCGCATGGATGTCATCGACAAATACCGTAAGGGACAAGCCACAGGGTCCGATCGCGGCAATGATTCTGTCACGATCGCGAGTTCGCCGCCGCCCTTCAACTAGGCGAAATGCGTGGTCTGCCTGCCAGGCAGTATCTGTCGCCCAGGATATGATCTACCACTTGTTGAGGAACTTATGAGTCAGCAGAGCCAAGCCGCCCCTATGACGGACCCCTCATTGGCCACCATAAGACCGGTGCCGCGGGTCTCGGTACAGGCATTTTGTGACAGCCAGGATGTCGCCACGGCTATCCAGGAAGCGGGTAACGACAGGCGCATGTCGAAGGCTAATCTGAAGGTGCAGATGGGGGGGATTGCCGGCGCCTTGAGCGTTTACGCCAACGCGCCGACGCCCAATGTGATTATCCTTGAGAGCGTCCTGGCGGCCCAGGAAATGCTGAGCGAGCTTGGTAAACTGGCCAACGTTTGCGATGCCGGTACGCAGGTGATCGTCATCGGCCAGACGAACGATGTCATTCTGTACCGCGAACTGATCAAGCAGGGCGTCAGCGAATACATGGTCAGGCCGGTGGAGCCGCTCGGCGTGATTGCGACAATATCCGAATTGTTCGGCAAGGAACAGGGAACACCTCTGGGGCAGGTATTTGCGTTTTACGGGGCCAAGGGCGGTGTCGGCTCCAGTGTGATCGCACACAATGTGGCGTGGACGCTCTCGCAAGTGAGCGACAAGAGCACCCTGCTTTTGGATCTGGACTTGCCGTTTGGTACGGCCGGCATCGATTTCAATCAGGACCCGGGGCATGGTATCAGCGATGCGCTATTCTCGTCCGAACGGCTTGATGAGACGTTTCTCGATCGATTGCTATCGAAATGTTCGGAGAGGCTGAACCTGCTGGCGGCACCAGCTGTTCTGGATCAGACCTACGACTTTTCGGCAGAGTCCTTCGATCAGATCATCGAACTGGCCCAGTCGAGTACTCCGATCGTTGTTCTCGATGTGCCGAATATCTGGTCTGGCTGGACGAAGCGGGTTCTGATGAGCGCCGACGAGGTGATCGTTACGGCAACGCCAAGTCTGGCGGATCTGCGCAATACCAAGAATGTTATCGATCTGCTGACCGAGAGCCGCCGCAATGACGCACCGCCGCGCCTGGTACTCAATCAGGTCGGTGTTGCTAAACGTCCCGAGATCAAGGAGGCGGATTTTGTCGGCGCCCTGAACGCGGAACTCCTGTGCTCCATTCCGTTCGATCCCCAGGTGTTCGGCGTGGCGGCGAACAACGGCCAGATGATCGCTGAAGCCGCGGCGAACTCCAAGCCGGTCGAGTTGTTCAACCGGATTGCCGCCCGGCTCATGGGCACCGAGGCGGAAAGCAAGAGCAAGTCGGGGATAGGATCCCTGTTTAGTAAACTTCGCAAGAAAGAAGCATCGTAGAGGGTAGATCGCGTATGTTTGGAAAACGCGGTGGCGGCACGCCACCTCCGAGTACTCCGCAGCCCCGGCCGGCGCCCGCTGCCGAAAAGCCGGCGCCGCAACCGCAGGCTCCGGTCAGCGAGGAAGCGCCGGCGCCGGTACAGACCGCCCCGCCAAAAGCGCCTGCGGCAAGCCCCGGCGATGCAGCGCCAATGCCGACCTTTGCCGCGCAGGATCAGGGCGCCAAAAACGTTCCGGCCATTTCCAAGGCCACGTCCGGCATTGAGGGCGCCGCCAAGGCCGCCGCGGCGACAGCTCCTGCAAAACCCGTTCGCAGACGATCGGAGGAGTATTACGACACCAAAACGGCCGTGTTCAACGCGCTGATCGAGACCATCGATCTGTCTCAGGTATCGGAGATGGAAACCGCTGACGCGCGCGATGAAATTCGCGATATTGTCAGCGAGATCATCCAGGCCAAGGGTCTGGTGATGTCGATTGCCAAGCAGGAGGAACTGCTTGAGGATATCTGCAACGACGTCCTTGGCTTTGGCCCGCTGGAGCCGCTTTTGGCGCGCGATGACATCGCCGATATTATGGTCAATGGCTCCGATACGACGTATATCGAGGTCGACGGCAAGATCCAGGCGACGGATGTTCACTTTCGCGATAATGCGCAGCTTTTGAATGTCTGCCAGCGTATCGTCAGCCAGGTGGGCCGGCGGGTGGACGAGGCAAGCCCCATTTGCGACGCTCGCCTGGCCGATGGCTCGCGCGTCAACGTTATCGCCCCGCCGCTCGCCATCGACGGGCCGGCCCTGACGATCCGCAAGTTCAAAAAAGACAAACTGACCCTCCAGCAGTTGGTCAACTTCGGTTCCATCACCGTTGAGGGCGCCGAGGTTCTTTCGATCATCGGCCGGGTGCGCTGCAATACCATCATTTCCGGTGGCACGGGTTCGGGAAAGACCACCCTGCTGAACTGTCTGACCGGATTTATCGATCACGAGGAACGGGTCATTACCTGCGAGGATACCGCGGAACTGCAACTGCAACAGCCGCACACGGTCAGACTGGAAACGCGGCCGCCCAATCTTGAGGGTGAAGGCGAGGTCACGATGACGGATCTGGTAAAGAACTGTTTGCGTATGCGTCCCGAGCGGATCATCGTTGGCGAGGTGCGCGGCCCCGAGGCGTTCGATCTGCTTCAGGCCATGAATACCGGCCACGATGGCTCGATGGGAACGCTGCACGCCAACTCGCCGCGCGAGGCGATTTCGCGTCTTGAATCGATGATTACAATGGGCGGTTACGGCTTAACCCAGCGTACCATCCGCGAAATGATCGTGGGTTCGGTCGACGTCATCATTCAGGCGTCGCGCCTGCGTGACGGCTCGCGGCGCATCACCCATGTAACGGAAGTCATCGGCATGGAAGGGGACATTGTTATTACACAGGATCTGTTCGTCTTCGACATGATGGGTGAGGACGCCAGCGGAACTATCCAGGGCCGGCACCGCTCGACGGGCATCGGCAAGCCGCGCTTTTGGGATCGGGCGCGATATTTCGGCGAGGAGGCGCGGTTGGCGGCGGCGCTCGATGCGGCGGATATCGGCGAGCACGGTCATGCATTTCAGGACTGACACGCTCTAGGCAAAGGTTGAGAAAATGAACCAAATGGTTTTGGTAGCGATTGTGTCGATGACGGCAGCGGTGGCCATCGGTGGCCTGATCTATGCTGTCATCGAACCTTATCTGGGGGGGAATGCACGTCACCGCAAGCGCCTGGAGAGCATCCAGTCGAGGGGCGCCCTTGGTTCCGATGCGGCAAAAAAGGCCGCCGGTAAAACCAATCGCAAACTCGTTCAGGACACCCTGAAAGATATAGATGAAAGAAACGCCAAGCAGAAAAAGGGGCGCCTCACCCTAAGCCAGTTGATAAGCCAGTCCGGGTCCAGCATATCGAAGAGCAAATTCTATATGATCTCCGTCGTGGTTGGCGCGATTTCCGCGTTTGTCGTATACGCCTTGCAGGTTCCCTATGCGATGTTGACGGTGCCGGCGGCATTCATTATCGGTGCGCTGGGTTTGCCCCGCTGGTTTTTGCTGCGAAAGCGCAAACGCCGTTTTAAGGCATTTATTCTCGAATTCCCCAATTCCATCGACGTAATCGTGCGCGGCGTCAAGGCCGGTCTGCCCTTGCAGGAATGTATCAAGATCATCGCTAAGGAATCGAAGGAGCCGGTCGCCGGCGAGTTTCGCCGTGTTGTCGAAAATCAGTCCATTGGCATGTCGGTCACCCAGGCGCTGCGGGCGCTGTGTGACAGCGTTCCCCTGCCGGAGACAAACTTCTTTGCGATTTCCGTTGCTATTCAGCAGCAAACGGGCGGTAATCTGTCGGAAGTCCTGTCCAATCTTTCCACCGTGTTACGCGCCCGCAGGATGATGGCCGAGAAAATCAAGGCGATGGCCGCCGAAGCGAAAGCCTCCGCCGGGATCATCGGTGCATTGCCACCCGGTGTCGTGGTTATGGTTTCCTACACGTCACCGGACTATATGACGCCGTTGTTTGAAACCAGCACCGGAAATCTGTTGCTGGTTATTACCGTTGTCCTTATGGTCGTTGGCATTCTGGTAATGCGGTGGATGGTAAATTTCGACTACTAGCGGAGTGCAAAAGCGCCCGTCAGAATGGTTCTATTAAGGCATGACACGCTCTAGGAACCGCCCGTATTCATGGCGAACCCGCGAGGTTTAAACGATGCCCTCACTTGTGGAAATTTTTTCAAATCCCAAAACCCTGTTGGCCCTTGTCCTGGTGGTCGCCGTCTTTGCGACATTGGTGACGCTGTTGCTGCCATATTTCGAAAAGAATGTGCTGAATCAGCGCATGCGTGACGTCGCCCTGGAGCGTGACCGCGTTCGTGCCCGCGAGCGCGGCAAACTTGGCGAAAAGACCACATTGCGCGGGGCGGGAGCCGGCATCTACGAGACCATAAGCAACTGGTTTAATCTGGAGAAGGCATTTCTGGACTCCTCCGCCACAATGCGCTTGCGCATGGCGGGCTTTCGCGGTCAGAGACCGGTCTATATATTTCTGGCAGCGCGGGTGATTGCGCCTGTGGTGGTTTTTTTTCTTGCCCTGTTTTACCTTTTTGTTGTGATGGTGGACCTTGAGCAGCCACCGTATATGAAGGTTCTGATGGCTGTCGTGGCGGGTCTTATGGCATCGTTTTTGCCGGTTTTGTATCTGCAGAATATGATCTCCAAGCGCAAGCTGTCAATCACGCGCGCCTGGCCTGATGGTCTCGATTTAATGCTTGTCTGTGTGCAATCGGGTATGTCGGTCGAGAACGCCTTTGCGCGCGTCTCGGAGGAGGTGGGCGCCAACTCCATTCCCCTTGCGGAAGAACTGGCGCTGACAAAGGCGGAGTTGTCGTATCTGCAACGGCGGCGTGATGCCTACGAGAATCTTGGAAAGCGAACCGGTGTCGATCAGGTGCGGGCGCTGACAACGAGTCTGATCCAGGCGGAGCGATACGGTACGCCGGTCGGGCAGGCGCTGCGGGTGCTGGCCAAGGAAAGCCGCGACTTGCGCATGATGGCAGCGGAGAAAAAGGCTGCCTCGCTGCCGCCCAAACTGACCGTACCGATGGTCCTGTTTTTTCTGCCGGCGCTGTTCATTGTCATAGCCGGGCCGGCGGGTATCCGTGTCTCGCAGACCTTTGGCAGCGGTTGATCGACCGGCATCACTGCTTGAGCGGGTTTGAGCGTATCAGGTTTTAATAGAACCATTCTGACGGAGCGATTTTGCGACAAGATGGGCCTTAAGTCTCGCAGGATATAGTGGGGCTATTTTCAAGAGACTTAAGGTCCATATTGGCGCAAAAGCGCCCGTCCCTTCGGGTTTCCGATTGGCGGACGCCCACGCCCAAGCCGCTCTCGAGAGATGGATAAACATCGCTCTTCGATCACCTTGGGCGTGGTTCGCCTCGCCAATCGAGAAACAGAATTGATTCTATTAAGACCTGACACGCTCTAGTGCCCTAAACGGCCCCGGCAAAGAGCCCCGAGATGGAAAACTTTACCCCCATCGCCGCGTCCGCTGGTGGCGCATTGATCGGCCTGTCGGCGCTGATCCTGTGGGTGTGGCTTGGCCGCGTGGCGGGGGTTTCGGGAATCTTCGGCGGACTTTTGCCGGCGGCTGAGCGAGACCCCCGGTGGCGTCTGGCCTTTCTTGCCGGCATACCGGCGGGTGCGTTCATGGCTGCGCTGGTGGCCGATGGCGCGGGTCTGATACATGTCACGCCGGGGCCCTCGGGCGGCGCCTTGCCGGTCATAATTGCCGGACTTCTTGTCGGCCTGGGAACCCGTATAGGCGGCGGCTGCACCTCCGGTCATGGCATATGCGGTCTGGCGCGCGGGGGCAACCGCTCGCGGGTGGCCGTGGCGGTCTTTTTTGGCGTTGCCATACTCACCGTGTTTATCGTGCGCCACGTGCTGCCATGACACCTGCTCAAGACACTGCCATCGGCACCACCGGAACGGCACCGATCGTCGTGGCCGCTGTTGCCGGCATGATTTTCGGTGCCGGTCTGTTCATCTCCGGCATGGTCGATGCGAACAAGGTCCTGAACTTTCTCGACATCGCCGCCATCGAAAGCGGAGGATGGGACCCCTCCCTTGCCTTTGTCATGGGAGCCGGGCTGTTTGTATCCGTGATCGGCCAGTGGATGTCAAAGGGGCGTGCGGCGCCGCGCCGGGCGCCCTTGTTTCATCATCCTGCCCGCGTTAGGATCGACGGGCCGCTGGTGGGGGGCGCGGCTGTTTTTGGCGTCGGCTGGGGCCTGTCGGGAATCTGTCCGGGACCGGCCTTGGCCAATTTGGCTTTGGTACCCACGCAGATCCTTGCCTTTGTTGTGGCAATGGGGGCGGGTTCGTATCTGGGGTATCGGGTGTTGTCCGGCCGGCCTCTCTGGACGTCAAAAGACCTGATGCCCTGAAAAACAACTGGCTGAAAGGCCACGACGAGCCATGATAACATTCCGGTGGACCGTTGAATTTGACATTTGAGAACGCGCCCGGCGGCAAGCGGCGCGCAAATGTCACAGGCGTCCCACCAACAGAAGTGTGTCATTCTCATGGGAAAAATCTTCTCTGAAGTAGCGATTGTTGGCGGCGGGCCGACGGGATGTATCGCGGCGCGGTTGTTTGCCGAGGCGGGGTTTTCTGTAGCGCTGGTTGCGCCGGTGCCGGCGCGTAGCGATGATCGCACGACAGCGTTGCTGCGATCAAGCTGGCGTATTATCGAGGCGCTTTCGCTGGATGCGCGGATTGGCGCGGCGGCGCAGCCGTTGCGCGCCATTCGCCTTATTGATGCCACCGGGTCGGTCGTGCGGGCGCCGGAGGTTTTGTTTCGCAGCGCCGAAATCGGTCTTGATGCCTTTGGCTATAACGTGCCCAATACACAACTGCTTGCCGCTCTGCTCCCCGATATGGCCGGGATCGTGCGCATAGACGCCCCGTGCGAGGCGATCGACTTTTCCGCCTCTCACTGCAGGCTGAAAACAAAAGAGGCTGTGATCGGAGCGGAGCTTGTCGTCGGCGCCGATGGGGCGAACAGTCTGGTCCGCAAAGCGGCCGGCATTGGAGTGCGCGAGCGCGGTTATGATCAAACGGCCCTGGTCGCGACGCTCACCCATACGCTTTCTCACGAAGATACCGCCAGCGAGTTCCACACATCAGCGGGGCCGTTTACGCTGGTTCCGGTCGCCAGGCGAAAGAGCGCCGTGGTGTGTGTATCGAAAAAGGCGCAGGCCGAACACCTGCGCGGGCGCGATGCCGCCGGCGTCATCCGTGAATGGGAGCGCCGTTCGCACATGATCCTCGGGCCGATTACCCATAGCAGCCCTCTGACGCAGTTTTCCTTGCGGGCCAGTATGGCGCAGCGCATGATCGGTGCACGAACAGCGCTTGTGGGCGAGGCGGCGCATGTGCTGGCGCCTATTGGTGCGCAAGGGCTGAATCTGGGCCTGCGCGATGTTGCGACGCTTGTCGAAATCGTTGCGGCGGCGCGCCAGCGCAAGAACGATATCGGTGCGCCGTCTGTATTGCAGCACTATGCGCAGGCGCGATGGGCGGATGTACACACGCGCGGTTTTGGCGTTGATATGTTGAACCGGTCCCTGCTTGGCGGGTTCCTGCCCCTGCACGGGCTGCGGGCGCTGGGTCTGGCGACACTCGGCGCGGTTCCGGCGCTGCGGCGTCTGGTAATGCACGCCGGTCTGGAGCCGGCGCAGGGGGCGTTGCCGAAAATCATGCGCGCCGATCGCACGGGCGCCGTCGAGGTGTGTAACCTCAATAGTTGAATGTGAAAAAGTACACCGAGGCGAAACCGAGGGACTTTTTCACATTCAACCAAATGCCAGCGCCTGGAGTTGGGAAATCCGCTCGTAAGCCGAAACCGGCACGTTTTCCACATCGTGGATGCGCAGCGTATCGCGCAAGGGGGCGAATGCGTTCGAGCCCACTACTTCCAACAGGGCACCGCGAAGGGCATCGACCTCGTCGGTGCTGCGCGCAACCGAGGTGACAAACGGCAACGCCGGCGCCGCCGGCGTATAGCCGATTTCATCCAGCGTGTCCGTGATAGCGCGATCGTAGCGCCTGGCCAGGGCCCAGGCCACGGGATCGATCGCCGCAAGATCGGCCTGCGCCCGCGCCACGCAGCGTATCGATTGCCGGTGTGTGCCCGTCTCGATTGTCTCGCTGAAGTAAGTCCTGTCGCGCGAAAGCGGTGCCAGCGCCGCATAGAGTGCCGTATACCCCGAATGGGAATCGGTGCCGTTGATGGCCAGCCGTTTGCCGCGCAACTGTACCAGCGTTTTGGCGCGCGCGCCGCGGCGTACGATCAGAACGCTGGCATAGTTCGCCCCCTCGCATCCCTGGCAATCGTAATGAGGGGTGGCGATCAGCTTCAGGCAGGAGCGAAACGCACCCGTCAAGGGGCCGCCGCAAGTCTGGCTGAACAACAGGTTCCCGCTTTGCCATTGCGCCTTCGCTGTGCGGGTACGATCGAGTCTTTGCGGCGCATTCAGCCCGCGCGCCTTGATGGCCTGGCGAAGGAGCGCCCAGAAGCGATCCGTGGCCGGGCGTATTTCCGGCCAGTCGTACATGGGAAGGCTTGCAATCACGGTGGCGGTTTTAATCGATCCCGACGGTTCGCCAGGTTCCAGAGAGGGTGCGGGACCGGCTCCTTTGGTCGCACCCCATAGCGCAGAAACTGATCTCTGTAGGAGTGAAAGACATAGCCGCCGTTTTCTTCGATCAGGGTATCGCGCTGGCGGCGAAACAGCGCCGGCAGCCGATACCAGGCGATATTCGGATATTTGTGGTGCAGATAGTGCAGGTTGTTGTTGAGAAACAGCCAAGACAGGAGCCGGGGCTGCGCGACGAGAACGCTGCGGCGGTTTTTATCCTCGTCGGCGCGATGTTCGGCGAAGGTGCGGATCATGATCAGGGCATAACCCGGATAGGCGATGGCGAGAAGATAAAACATCAATCCGGTCTGGCCAACAAGGACGATCCAGATCACGACGGGCACCGCGGCCACAGCGTGAACGATCCAGGCCCGTTGCACATCCTTGTCGCCGGCCATGATGCGGCGTATATCGCCCGTCACAAAGCGCGTGATATTGATGCCGGGGCCGACAATCAGGCGGCCAAGCAGGGTGTTGTTGATGATCAGTATCCATCTGTGCCAGGGGGTGATCCCGGCCCATTTTTCCGATGCCAGATAGAATGATTCCGGATCCTCATACGGATCGGTGAGCCATTCGTTATTGTGATGTTTAAGGTGAAGGTCTTTAAAGCGGCGATAGGGGATGAACATGCCGATGGGCAGAACCACAAACCATTCGTTCCACCGCGCCCGGTTGGTGGGGTGGCCGTGGCAGACTTCGTGCATGAGGGAGGCTTGTAAGGCGGTACAGAGGATGGCGATGGGGATCCAGACCAGCCAGGGAAGGCTGGCGTTGAATGCCATCACGGTGCCCCAGATGGTATAACAGGCAATCGTCAGGGCGATCGTTGGCCATTCGATTCTAAGGGTTTTATGTGTCCGCGTTCTCTTTTCACGGACGGGCACATTTTTCGCCATTTCTCCTCCTGTGCAAATGAAACAAATAGTGGCAGGGAGGATAATACACCAATATTGCACGGGTTTAAACAATAATACCAGCGGTATTGGCGTTTTGTACACGCTGACTTGTGTGTCGTGCTGACAAGACAACGGTTGTAAACCGGGCCAGGAGTCAAACGCAAAGCCCCTTGTATACCAGCGGTATTGGCGTTTTGTACACGCTGACTTGTGTGTCGTGCTGACAAGACAACGGTTGTAAACCGGGCCAGGAGTCAAACGCAAAGCCCCTTGTATACCAGCGGTATTGGCGTTTTGTACACGCTGACGTGTGTGTCGTGCTGACAAGACAACGGTTGTAAACCGGGTCAGGAGTCAAACGCCAAGCCCCTTGTATACCAGCGGTATTGGCGTTTTGTACACGCTGACGTGTGTGTCGTGCTGACAAGACAACGGTTGTAAACCGGGTCAGGAGTCAAACGCGAAGCCCCTTGGTATAATACGCGCACCATTGGCAAGAACGAAGGTGGGTGCCCGCGATCGCCGATATCGCCAAAACCGCCGATAACGGCGTCATTCCAACAGGTTGCTCGCGAAAAACTCATCGGGTGCGGATGAATGGCCCGAACCGGCCCTGCCGCGGTCATGGCCGCTGATGCCCCTTCAGGTCTGTCCGTCCCGGATACAACCGGCTGCACGATCACGGCAACACGCGCCGGCTTTCGCTGTTTCAGACCTGTTTCTGCCCGGCAAGCGCTGCCGCTGATGCGCGGCGCCCTCGTTTGACACGTTCGACAGCACCGCTTTGGTGATCGTCCTCAAACAGGGCGGCCAGATTGTCGGTCATGGCGCCGGCCAGCTCCTCCACATCGACAATCGTGACCGCGCGCCGGTAATATCTCGTCACGTCGTGGCCGATGCCAATAGCCAACAATTCCACCGGCGACTGGGTCTCGATAATCTCGATGACGTGGCGCAAATGCTGCTCGAGATAGTTGCCCGGATTAACCGACAGGGTCGAATCGTCCACCGGCGCGCCATCGGAAATCATCAGCAGAATGCGCCGCTGTTCCGGGCGCGCCAGCAAGCGGCTGTGGGCCCAGGCGAGGGCTTCGCCATCGATATTCTCTTTAAGCAGGCCCTCGCGCATCATCAGGCCAAGGTTGCGCCGGGCGCGTCGCCATGGTGCATCGGCCGATTTGTAAATGATGTGCCGCAAGTCGTTGATGCGCCCTGGACCGGGCGGCTTTTCGGCCCGCAACCATGCCTCCCGGGACTGGCCCCCTTTCCAGGCGCGCGTCGTAAAGCCAAGGATTTCGACCTTTACGCCGCAGCGCTCCAGGGTACGGGCGAGAATATCGGCGCACACCGCCGCGACGGTAATGGGCCGGCCGCGCATGGAGCCGGAGTTGTCGAGCAGCAACGTGACAACCGTATCGCGAAAGCGCATGTCGCGCTCCATCTTGAACGACAGCGGCTGCATGGGATCGGTGACAACGCGGGTCAGGCGGGCGGTATCCAGCAGACCTTCATCAAGATCGAAGTCCCAGGTGCGGTTTTGCTGCGCCATCAAGCGCCGCTGCAGGCGGTTGGCCAGACGGGCGACGATGCCGTGCAAATTCTCCAGGTGTTTGTCAAGAAAGCCGCGCAGGCGCTCCAACTCCTGCGGCGCGCACAGGTCTTCGGCAGAGACGGTCTCGTCAAAGCGCGTCGTGAACGCCCGATAGTCCGTGCGCGGCGCGTTGGAAAGCGAGAACTCGGGCCGCCACGGCTCGCTCCCCTGATCCGCATCAAGGCGCTCGTCCGTCTCGTTATCGGTCTCGCCCGGCGTTTCGGCGGTATCGCCCTGCGCCTCGTCCCCATCCACGTCCGATGGGCTTGCGTCCTGGTCGGTATCGCCCCGCGCCTCATCGCCATCGCCGCGTTCGTTGTCCGCTTCGGCGTTTTGCGGATCGCTGCGGCTCTCAAGGGAATCGTCGTCGGCATCGCCGGCAAGTTCATCGGCCATATCGAAGGCCTTGATCAGGGCGCGGATTTCATCGCAAAACGCCCGCTGGTTATCCACGCAGGCGCTCAGTTCGTCAAGGTTTTCCGCCGCCTTTCGCTCAATCCACGGGCGCCAGAGATCGACGATACGCTGCGCCGGTTTCGGCGGCGCCAATCCGGTCATGCGCTCGCGCATCATCAGCGCGACCGCCTCCGCCAGGGGCGCATCGGCGCGATCGGTAATTTCAGCGAACCGGCTGGCGGAGAATTTCTCGTGCAGCCGCGCCGTAAGATTTTGCGCCACTCCCGTCATTGCACGCGTTCCGATGGCCTCCACCCGCGCCTGCTCGAGCGCTTCGAAGAGCGCCCGCGCATTCTCGCCGGCGGGCATATGTTTGCGGTGCAACAAACTATTGTGGCAGGCGTGGCGCAACGCCAGCGCATCGCCATGGCCGCGCGTAACGGCGATTTCCCGCGCGCCGGCGCGGCGCGGCGGCTCCGGGATAACGGCCCGCTTTTCCGTAAGCTGCGCCGTTTCGTTGGCAAATGCCACTTCCATATCCTGATCGCCGGCAATCGCGCGGGTGGAGGCCACGACGACGCGTTTGAAGGGCTCAAGCGGCGACTGTTTGCGGTTTTTTACCATTCACGCGGCATTCTTCCGGCTTTTCAGGCCTTTACAGGGAGGCGGTCTGCACGATGGTGCGGTGCCATGTCATATATATGTCATGTATATGCCGGTGGTATTCCGGGGGTGCCTTGTACCGGAGGTTGCTTACTGGATGACCACATGGGCCGCCGATTCGGGCAGTTCCTCGCCGAAGCAGCGCTGATAGAACTCGGCCACCACCGGCCGTTCCAGTTCATCGCATTTGTTGAGAAACGTCAAACGGAAGGCAAAGCCGACATCGTCGAAAATCTCCGCATTCTCCGCCCAGGTGATCACCGTGCGCGGGCTCATAACCGTTGAGAGATCGCCGTTGACAAAGGCGCTGCGTGTCAGATCGGCAACGCGCACCATGCGATCGACGATCTTGCGCCCGTCATCGCTTCGATAGCTGATCGCCTTGGCCAGAACAATATCGACCTCGTTGTCATGGGGCAGATAGTTTAGCGTGGCGACAATGGACCAGCGATCCATCTGTCCCTGGTTGATCTGCTGGGTACCGTGATAAAGCCCGGACGTATCGCCCAGCCCGATGGTATTGGTGGTCGAGAACAGGCGGAACGCCGGATGCGGCCTGATCACCCGGTTTTGATCGAGCAGTGTCAGGCGGCCCTGCACTTCGAGGACGCGCTGGATGACGAACATGACGTCGGGGCGCCCGGCATCGTACTCGTCAAAGACCAGCGCGGTGTTCGATTGCAACGCCCAGGGCAGCATTCCGTCGCGGAATTCGGTGATCTGGCGGCCTTCCCGGATGACGATCGCGTCCTTGCCGATCAGATCGATACGGCTGACGTGGCTGTCCAGGTTGATACGCACGCACGGCCAGTTCAGCCGCGCGGCGACCTGTTCGATATGCGTCGATTTTCCCGTGCCATGATACCCCTGGATCATCACCCGGCGGTTTTTGGCAAAACCGGCCAGAATGGCCAGCGTCGTTTCGCGATCGAACTGGTAGTCGGGATCCAGTTCCGGCACATGCTCGGCGCTTTCCGAATAGGCCGGCATTTCCATATCGCTGTCGATACCGAACACTTGCGGAATGGAAATCTTCATATCGGGCAGGCCGGCAACTTCTGTATTTTTGCCATCCGGCATAGGGGTCGTACTGGCCATGGGCATCCTCTTCGATCCTGAACCACCAGAGCGTGTTATGTCCTAACAGAATGGTTCTATCAAGACATAACACGCTCTAGAAACAGCACCTTTGTGCCCGAGGCGTTGCCGCCGGGCAAGAACTTTTCCGTATCGCGCTGCGATCTTTCGGCAGGTTATTCCCGGGACGGGCAAATCTGAAGCGATGATCAGGTAAATGGCCCCCTGCACCCGATGGTTTTATCAGGGACAACCTGTTGAAATTACATGCTCTAGCAAAGCCCCGCCGCCTTCAAATGATTGTAGGCCTTTATAATCTCACGCAATCGCTCTTCCGTGGCGCGATCGCCGCCATTGGCGTCCGGATGCAGGCGCTTGACCAGTTCCTTGTAGCGTACCTTTATATCCTGCGCGGTGGCGCTTGTATCCAGATCAAGTGTATCGAGGGATTTCCTTTCAAGTTTCAATACCTTGCGATCGACTTTATCGCCGCCCTTTGCGCCGCGGCGTCTGTTGCGCGCAAAGCCGTAGGGGTCATCGAATGTGTGATCGGCGAACTCGGCGGCCGCGCTGTGCTCGGCGTTCATCCGCCAGGTCGGCCGGTGACCGGTCATGGCGTCCCGCTGAAAGGCAGCGATGGCAGCGTCCGACATACCGGAAAAGTAGTTGTAATTCTTGTTGTACTGGCGTACATGATCGACGCAGAAAAGCAGGTACCCGCCCTCATGATCCCGTCCCATGGGGGCCTTGTGGGTACCTGCCATGGTACACCCCTGCCACTGGCACTGCGGCTCCTGGGGCTTTTTGCGGCGACGATCCTTGTTCGGCTTGACGCGGATGCTGTCAAAAATCTTGGACGCGGGTTTCATTGTTCGGTGTTCGGGCTTGTCTGTCGGGTGTTGCGCAACTGATCACGGTCCGCATGGCGTATTCGTGTCAAGGCGCCTGTGCGTTCCGCCCATTGAGGGTTGTCCGCGGACATAAACCGAAAACCCTCGGCGGGAAAGTGGGGCATCATATGCGAAAAATGAGTCTATGGCTATGGGGGTAAAGGAATTGATTACAGAAAAACTGGTCGCAGCACTTGCCCCCGACACGCTTGCGGTAATTGATGAGTCGCATTTGCACGCAGGACATGCGAGTGCGCCCGAAGGCGGCGAGTCGCACTTTCGGGTAGAAATCGTAGCGCCGTGCTTTGCCGGCAAAAGTCGCCTTGAAAGGCACCGCATGGTCAATACTGCCCTGGCCGATTTGCTTGTCAGCCGCATTCACGCCTTGTCGGTACATGCCAGCGCATCGTCGCGGTCCCGTATGACATGAATATGAGTATGAGTATCGATATCGACGCATGACGTACATATTCCGTTAAATATAAACGGCTACGCTAAACGCATGGACAGGGCTCCGGGTGCCGTTGCCGCGTTGGACGCACCACGGGTTCTGATAATCGGACACCACGATGGCTCCAGCTTTCTCTTATGCGCTGTGGTTGGTCCTCGCCATTGTGGTGGCGGTTCTCGCCCTGGGTCTGGTCAACATGCTGCGCGCCGATAGCCAGAGACGCTCGCAATCGTTTATGCGTGCGCGGGTAGTGGCGCAGATGGTGGCGATTATCGTAATACTGGTAGCGTTTTACGTTACGACGCGCTAGTGGAACGAATTTGACATTTGAGCCCCGTTTGTTGCCGGGATCGTTCTCAAACGTCAAATTCAACGTTCCACCAAAGGGATTTCGGTTGAAGGGCTCTGAACTGGTACATGGGTTGGTAGAGTTAAAAACCGGATAGTGTATGCACGGCAGGTGGCGTTTATTTTCTTGCGGCGTGGTTCTGGGGGGTTGTTTGGCGCTTTTGCAGCCTGCGGTGGCGCTCAGACGCGATGGCCTTCCCGATTTCATCAATGAACTCAGACTGGGCATCAGCCTGTTCGCCGAGGCGCGCGACGACCGGCGCGACGGCAAGCTGTTTGTTCACGCAGAAGCCCTGTCACCCGATATTCCAGGTGAATATGACAACGCCCTGGCCGAATTCCTCCTTACGCCGCGCGTTCATCTGGGGCTGGCGGCGGACACCGGCAGCGGCACAGACAAGATATACGCCGGGCTTAGCTGGACATGGGACATCCATACGCGGCTTTTCCTTGAAGTGTCTCTGGGCGGTGCCATCCACAACGGCGCGCTACGCGCCACGCGTGTGGGGCATGGGTCCCTGGGCAGCCGGTTGCTGTTTCATGAACGGCTGGCGCTGGGCCTGCGCCTGACGCCCTCGGTATCGGCACTGGCGTTTGTCGATCACGCATCGAATGCCGGCCTGGCCAGCGAAAACGACGGCCTTACCCAGGCAGGCGTATTACTCGGTTACGTGTTCTAGAGCGTGTCATTTCAACAGGTTGTCCCTGGTAAACCCATCGGGTGCAGATGGATGGCCCGGTATGGCCTCCCTGGTGGCAGGGGCGCAAGAGATGTACCTTCAGGTTTGCCTGTCCCGGGAACAACCTGATGAAATGACACAACATGGCGCATGGGATAGACCACAACACCTGAATAGCATAGACTGCCACATCAGACATCGGCAGTTAAACGCAAAACCCGGGGTACACCAACCATGACCATACGCTTGCATCAGGGCGATTTGAACGATATTGCCGCCTACGGGGATACCATCGCTGTCGATACCGAAACGCAAGGGCTCGAATTGCACCGTGACCGGCTGTGTCTGGTTCAGTTGTCGTCCGGTGACGGCAGCGCCGATCTGGTGCAAATTGCGCCTGAACAGGCCGCGGCACCCAACCTGAGCCGGTTGCTGTCCGATCCATCGCGAACCAAATTGTTTCATTTTGCCCGTTTTGATCTGGCCGTGTTGTATCGCGGACTGGGCATTATGGCGGCGCCGGCCTATTGCACCAAGATCGCCTCGCGCCTGACGCGCACCTATACGGATCGGCACTCTTTGCGCGATCTGACCCGCGAATTGCTCGGCATCACCCTGGACAAGCAGCAACAGAGTTCCGATTGGGCGGCCGCGACGCTTAGCGCGGAGCAGCAAACCTACGCCGCCTTGGATGTGCTCCATTTGCACGCGTTGAAAGAGGCGCTTGATGGCCGTCTGGCAAGAGAAAACCGCGGCGATCTGGCGCAAGGCTGTTTCGACTTTTTACCCACCCGGGCCCGGCTGGACCTGGCGGGCTGGCAGGAAACGGATATTTTCGCCCATTCCTGACCGGCGGAGCACAAATCCCGCGGCCTTTCGCGGGATGGCTGTTCGAAACGCCTGTTTCCGGGTCGCCTACGCTTTTTCTTGAATACGCATTCAAGGCCCTATAGGATAGTCCCGCCGAGACGCCAGGACCGTCCGGAGCAAAACGTCAGCGCATGCCGGTACGCAATATCAAACGGCGCAATCCATGATGGCGACGGGCAAGCGCCGAATCTGGCGCCGCAAACGGTTTGCCAGGCAGCAGGAGCAGGGAACAATGGCTATCGCGTATATAAAACGGGGCAAGCCGGCCGATGAGCGCGCTGAGGACGATGCGAAAGTGCACGCCATGGTCGAGGCCACCCTAAAGGACATCGAAACCCGTGGCGATGCGGCGGTGCGTGAACTCTCGATCGAATTCGATCAATACGACCCTGCCGCCTTTCGCCTCGATGGGTCCCAGATCGAGGCGGCCATACAGCAGGTGTCGGCGCAGGATATGGCGGATATCCGCTTTGCGCAAAAGCAGATCCGCACCTTTGCGCAGGCCCAGCGCGCCAGCATGACCGACATCGAAATCGAGACCGTGCCCGGGATCGTTCTGGGCCATCGTAACATTCCCGTGCAATCGGTCGGTTGCTATGTGCCTGGCGGCAAGTTTCCCATGGTCGCCAGCGCCCATATGTCGGTGCTGACGGCCAGCGTTGCCGGGGTGCCGCGCATTGCCGCCGCGGCGCCGCCGGTAAACGGCGCGCCCCATGCCGCCATCGTTGCCGCCATGCATATGGGTGGCGCCCACGAGATCTACGTGCTGGGCGGCATACAGGCCGTCGGCGCCATGGCGCTTGGCACCGAGACGATCAAGCCGGTAGACATGTTGGTAGGCCCTGGCAATGCTTATGTGGCCGAGGCCAAGCGGCAGTTGTACGGGCGCGTTGGTATTGATCTTTTCGCCGGACCGACCGAGACGATGGTTATCGCAGACGAGACGGTCGATGCGCATCTGTGCGCCACCGATCTTCTTGGCCAGGCGGAACACGGCTATAATTCGCCGGCGGTGCTCATTACCAATTCGGATCGCCTGGCCGGGGAGACCCTGGTCGAGATCGATCGCATCCTGGCCATTCTGCCCACCGCCGATACCGCCCGCATCAGCTGGAGAGATTACGGCGAGGTCATCGTGTGCGACAGTTACGAGGAAATGCTTGATCTGGCGAACGATATGGCCAGCGAACACGTTCAGGTGATGACCGATCGCGATGACTGGTTTTTGCAGAACATGCACAGTTACGGCGCGCTTTTTCTGGGACCGCGCACCAATGTCGCCAATGGCGACAAGGTGATCGGCACCAACCATACGCTTCCCACAAGAAAGGCAGGCCGCTATACGGGCGGTCTCTGGGTGGGGAAATTCCTCAAAACCCACAGCTATCAAAGGATTCTCACCGATGAAGCGGCAACGATGATCGGTGAATACGGCTCGCGCCTTTGTATGCTGGAAGGGTTTGTCGGCCATGCCGAGCAATGCAACGTGCGGGTTCGCCGCTATGGCCGGCGGAACATCCCCTATGGTGAAGGCGCGCCGCCGGCGGACAAGGGCGGAATGGCAGGATAGTTGTGGCGGAGCCGCGCATTACAGCATCCGATGTGGCCAGGCTGGCTGGCGTCAGCCAGCCCACCGTAAGCCGCGTGTTTACCCCCGGCGCTTCCGTATCGCACGCCTTGCGCGAGCGGGTTTTGCGCGCCGCCCACAGCCTGGGTTATCGTCCCAACGCGCTGGCGCGATCTCTCAATACGGGGCGCTCGCGCACGATCGGGGTTGTTTTGGCTTATTTGCACAATCCGTTCTACGCCGAGGCGCTGGAACAACTCTCTGGTGCCTTTCGCGCCCGCGGTTATCACATAATGATTTTCTTTGCCGCCAATCTCGCCCAGGAAGTGGACGGGGTTGTCGAGGACCTGCTGGCGCATCAGGTGGACGGCATTATCCTCGCATCTGTCAGCATGTCGAACCGTCTGACCACGCGCCTGCAGGACACGGGGATTCCCTTCGTGCTCTTTAACCGCGGCCAGGAAGATCGAACGCTGGCATCGGTGACGGCGGCCAATTTTGCCGGCGGCCGCACCGCCGCCCGTTTTCTCGCCGCTGCCGGGCACAAGCGTATTGCCCATATTTCCGGCTGGCAGAAGTCGTTAAACGGGCGCGAGCGCAAGGAGGGCTTTCTTTGCGGCCTGCGCGATGCGGGGCTTGAGCCGTTTCGCTGTATCGACAGCCGCTACGATCGGGCCATGGCCATGCAGGCGACCCACGATCTGTTTGCCGCAAGGCCGTTTCCCGACGCGATTTTTGTCGGCAACGATCACATGGCCTTTGCGGTAATCGAGACCCTGCGCTACGCCTTGCGACGGCGCATCCCCGAGGACGTATCGATCGTCGGCTATGACGATGTGGCCATGGCGGCGTGGAAGGTGTTCGATCTGACCACCCTGCGCCAGCCCGCCAATCGCATGGTGGAGGCAACCGTGACCATGCTGCTGGGCATGATTGAGGACCGCGAGCCATCCCCTGGCAGAATTGAAATCGACAGTATGCTGATCGTTCGCGGCAGCGCGCGCGTTCCCAGGGACTGGCCGGCAACTGCCGATGCGCAAAAAACGGAACACCGAGGAGCTAGCATATGACGCCCGCCGAAATGAGAGAGAATATTGTTCGCTATGGCGAGTTGATACCTTGCAGGACCGCCTTTATCGATGCCCATACGCCGGGTTCGGATCAGAAGGAGAATTTCACCATCATCGGCGGAGGTGTATCCGAATCGCCGGAGCAGCACGTTCATATTCGCCGCACGCCCGGGTTCAATATCGGCGCGGCGGGCCAGCCGCCAAGGTGCCGCAACTCGTTGCACGTCCATCGCACAGCGGAGGTGTTTTTCGTTCTTCACGGACGGTGGCGCTTTTTTTGGGGCCGCTGGGGCACCGCCGGCGAGGTGGTGTTGGAGGAGGGCGATATTTTCAATATCCCGACAGGTATTTTTCGTGGCTTTGAGAATATCGGCGCCAGTCATGGCATGATCTTCGCTTTTCTCGGTGGTGATGACGCCGGAGGCGGGGTAATCTGGGCGCCGCAGGTGCTCGAGGAGGCCCGCCATCACGGGCTGGTCCTGGGCGAAAACGGCACCCTTTATGATACAAAGGCGGGGGAGCGCCTGCCCGATGACGTGGCGCCCATGCCGCCATTGACAGATGATGAACTAAAGGCGTTCGGCGAGCCGTCGACGGCGCAGGTGGTGCCCCATTACGTCGCCCGCTACTGGGACCTGATGGCGTTGGCGGATCGCCGGCCTGCTCGCGTGATTGGCATCGACGGGCGCTTGCGCGACCGGCCTGGCTTCGAGGTTGACTTCATCGGGCGCGGTTCATTGGATGCGGACCGCTACGATTGCGATCAGCCGGAGGTGTTGATTCCTGTGCGGGGTCATTGGCGTCTGGACTGGCGGGACGGCACGACGGTTCTCAATCCCGGCGATACGTGTCTGCTGCCTGCGGGTCTGGAGCGATCACTGCGTCCTTCCGTAACCGGCGAGGCGAGCATGTACCGTGTTCGCAACACTGATGATCCGGCGGGCACGACAATGCCCTTGTAGAGCGTGTCAGGTCTGAAGGTACATCTCTTGCGCCCTTGCCGCCAGCAAGGCCATACCGGGCCATTTACCCGATCATCGCTTTTTTCGATTTATCCAGCGTTGTCAAGGGTTTAGAGCGTGTCAGGTCTTAACAGAATCAATTCTGTTTCCCGATTGGCGAGGCGAACCACGCTCTAGCCCCCCGTGGCGGCAATCAGGCGCTCCACATGGGGCAGGATGTTCTCCACGATCACCGCAATTCCCCTGGCGTTCGGATGCATCCCGTCATCAAGGTTCAGATCGCCGCGCGCCGCGACCCCGTCAAGAAAAAACGGATATAACGGTACCGCGAGTTCGTCCGCCAGGTCCGTGTAGATTCTATCAAAGGCCTGTGTGTAGGTCCCTCCCATATTGGGAGGGGCGCGCATGCCGGCGATCAATACGGCGATATTGCGTGCCTGCAACCGTGCGACAAGCGCCGCCAGATTGGCCCGCGTTTGGGCCGGATCGATGCCGCGCAGGGCATCGTTGGCGCCAAGTTCCACAATGACCGCGTCGGTATCGGCGGGCACCGACCAGTCGACCCGCGCCAGCCCCCCGGCGCTCGTATCACCGGATACGCCCGCGTTGGTGACGCGCACGGTATAATTGCGTGCTCTCAGGGCGCGTCCCAACTGCTCGGGAAACGCCTTGCCCGCCGGCAGGCCGTAGCCGGCGCTGAGGCTGTCGCCGAGGACGACGAGATGTATGGAACGATCGGGGGGGTTCGGCGCCGTTGACGGGTTTGCCCGGCTTGTCTGGGCCAGGGCCGGCGCCATCGCGGCGAGCGCCGCCAGTGTGATAACGGTCGTGAATGGTCTTCGCATGACCGGTTTCCTTCCCCCGGGTTTTTAAGTTGTGACACGCTCTATATCCCAGGTATAGCGCTATATTGAAGGCATTTACGTGAAAAAAACGTAGTACTTGCATATTACCGGTAAATCCCCATGTAAAGATATTGTGTTACCCTACGAAGGTATGCCCCTCTTGAACCCGATCGCAAACGTCTCCAACACAGAATCCGATCAGGACCGGCGCGTCATGATCGATCTGGTCGATGTGCATTTGTCCCTTGGTGAGGGCGCCTCGCGGGTCGATATTCTAAAAGGGGTCGATTTGTGCGTGCATCGGGGGCGTTCGGTCGGGCTGGTGGGACCTTCCGGCTCGGGAAAGTCCACCCTGCTGATGGCTATCGGCGGGCTGGAAAACGCCGATCGGGGTCAGGTGATCATCGACAATGTCGATTTGACGGCCATGAACGAGGACGAACTGGCGAAATTTCGTGGCGCCAATATCGGTGTCGTGTTTCAGTCATTTCACCTGCTGCCGACCATGACGGCGCTGGAAAATGTCGCCGTGCCGCTCGAATTGCAGGGGGCAAACGATGCTTTTGCACGCGCCGCGCAGGAATTGCACGCCGTCGGCCTTGGCGCGCGGCTTGCCCATTATCCGGCGCAGTTGTCGGGCGGGGAGCAGCAGCGGGTGGCCATCGCACGCGCCCTGGCGCCACGGCCGGCGGTATTGATCGCCGATGAGCCGACCGGCAATCTCGACGAGGCGACCGGCGATGCCATCGCGCAATTGCTGTTCGCCCTGCAGCGCGACCGCGGCTCAACCCTTTTGCTGGTTACCCATGATACCGCCCTGGCGAGCGCGTGCGATGTGCGCTATCTGATGCATGATGGACGGGTGGAGGTGGCGCCATGAGCCTTGCGCGCCTGCGTCTGGCCTTGCGCTTTGCCCTGCGTGAATTGCGCGGCGGATTGCGCGGCTTTGCGGTATTCATCATCTGTCTTGCGCTGGGGGTTGCGGCAATATCCGCCGTCGGCGGTATAACGCGCGGTCTCAGTCTGGGGCTTGCCGGAGAGGGCCGGGCGATTCTCGGCGGCGATCTGTCGCTCTCCGTTGTGCACCGCGAACTGACGGTTGCCGAACGCTCCTACCTTGAGGGCCTGGGCGATGTATCGCGTATCGGCACCTTGCGCGCCATGGTGCGCACCCCCGATGATCTCTCCGGTGTATTGGTGGAATTGAAATCCGTGGCCGCAAGTTATCCGCTGGTGGGAACGTTTCGACTGCGCACACAGGATGACCGGCAAGAGACGGGAAAGGCCGCCCTGTGGCGCAACCTGCAGCGCCAGGGCGACGATGGCGCGGAGCTGTTCGGTGCAGCGGCGGAGCCGGCGCTACTCGCCCAGTTGGGGGTGACGACCGGCGACACACTTGTGCTCGGCAAGACGCAATTGCGCATAAGCGGCGTCATCGACAATGAGCCGGACCGGCTGGCGGGAGGCATCGGCATCGGTCCGCGCCTGTTGATCTCCGATGCGGCGCTGGCCGCCTCGGGCCTGGTGCAGCCGGGCAGTCTGGTGCGCTGGCACTATCGCGTTGCCGCCGCCGTGCCCCCCGGCGATGACGCGCTTAAGGCGTCGATCGCGCAGATCAAGGAGCGGTTTCCCGCATCGGGCTGGCGTATTCGCTCGCGCGCCAACGCCTCTCCGGGCCTGGCGGAGAACATTGAGCGGTTTGCCCAGTTTCTCACCCTCGTTGGCCTGACGGCGTTGCTTGTGGGAGGCGTTGGTGTCGCCAACGGCGTGCGCGCCCTCATCAGCCGCAAACGCCCCGCCATTGCCACCCTGAAATGTGTCGGCGCCGATGGCCATATGGTGGTTTCCCTCTATCTCATACAGGTGATGCTGATCGCCGGTTTTGCCGTGGCGATCGGCCTGGTTGTCGGCGCGTTTGTTCCCTTTGTCGCCGCCTGGTTTCTGGCCGGGCTGATACCCCTGCAAACGAGCGCCGGCCTTTCTCCTGCTTCGTGGGGACTGGCGGCCCTGTATGGCCTGCTGACGGCCTTCGCGTTCTCCCTGGCGCCCCTGGGACGTGCCCGGGACGTGCCCGTCAGCGCCCTGTTTCGCGGCGATGTGGGCAGCGACCGGCGCCCGATACGCCCAGGCTATATGGCGATCGCCGGCGCCGCGCTTGTTGTGCTGGCGATATTCACCGTCGTTACCGCCTATGACTGGCGTATTGCCGGCTACTACATTATCGGGGCTTGCGGCACGTTTGTGGTTCTGCGTCTGGCGGCCGCGGCCATTATGGCGATCGCGCGGCGCCTGCCCCGTGTGCGCCGCCCGAGCGTGCGTATGGCCCTGGCCAATCTGCATCGCCCGGGTGCCCTGACGGTCAGTGTGGTGATTTCCCTCGGCCTTGGTCTTACCCTGCTGGTTGCGCTTACGATGGTGGAGAATTCGCTGCGCAATCTGCTGGTTGGCGCGCTGCCGCGTGTTGCTCCCAATTTTTATTTTGTCGATATTCAGAACACCGACCGGGCGGATGTACTGGCCCATTTGGAGACGCTTGCGCCCGGTGCGGAAGTCCAGACCGTGCCCATGTTGCGCGGCCGCATTACGAAACTCAACGGCGTCGATACCGCCAGGATCGATCCGCCGCAGGAGGCCCGTTGGGTATTGCGCGGCGATCGCGGGTTGACCTACGCGCGAACCCTGCCGCAGAATTCCACCCTCGAAAAAGGTGACTGGTGGCCAGCGGATTACGATGGTGAACCGCTCGTCTCCTTTGAGGCGGAACTTGCCGGCCTGCTCGGCCTTGAAATTGGCGATACCGTTACGACCAACATATTCGGTCGCGAAATAACGGCCCGGATCGCCAATCTGCGCAAACTCGAATGGCAATCCCTGTCGATCAATTTCGTTCTTGTTTATTCCCCCAACACCTTTCGCGGCGCCCCGCACGCCCATATCGCCACCCTTAAGCTGGCCAGCGCCGATGCCGATGCTGACGCCGACGCCGCTTTTGGCGCGCAGACCATTGATGCAACCGAATCGGCCATTCTGCGCAGCATCAACAGGACGTTTCCCACGGTCACGTCCATTCGCGTGCGGGACGCATTAAAGACCATCGACCGGGTTCTTGGCCAATTGATCACCGCCATTCGCGCCGCCGGCGCGATTGCCCTTGTTGCCGGATTTCTTGTTCTTGGCGGGGCGCTTGCCGCCAGCCATGCCAATCGTATCGCCGATTCGGTAATTCTGCGCACCCTGGGCGCTACCCGCAACTGGCTGCTGAGCGCCTATGCGATTGAATATCTTCTGCTTGGCCTGGTCAGCGCCCTGTTTGCCATTGGCGCCGGTTCTCTGGCGGCTTATTTGATCGTTACGCAGATCTTTGACGTTGCGTTTGATTTTTCCCTGTCCCTGGCGATGGCTACGGCGGTTTTCGCCGCCGCCGCGACGCTGGTACTGGGGCTGTTCGGCACTTTTCGGGTACTGCGTTTCAAGCCCGCCGGCATGTTGCGAAACGCCTGATATCGTTGAATGTGAAAAAGCCCCTAGAGCGTATCAGGTTTTAATAGAACCATTCTGACGGAGCGATTTTGCACCAATATGAACCTTAAGTCTCTTGAAAATAGCCCCACTATATCCTGCGAGACTTAAGGTCCATCTTGTCGCAGAATCGCTCCGTCAGAATGATTCTATTAAGACCTGACACGCTTGTCTTATGATTTTTCCGGTTTTTGTGCAAAGATTGTTTCCACTGACCGGCCTTCAACAGCCGGTCAGTGGCGGTGGTCGGATCGAGATACGCTTGGTCGTTTAGGACCGTGTTAGAGTAGGATCGACCACTGTCTTCACATGAGGCCTGAACGGATACAGAGCGGTTCATAACCCTCTACGACAAGCATAGGACATGAGAAGACAATGAAGCATAGCATCGGACTTGATATTTCCAAAGCACATTTGGATGTATATCGCTCAAGCACGGACCAGCACGCCCGCTTCGACAACAACCCAACAGGCTTTCGGGCGCTCAGGCGTTGGATTGGGTGTGAGAGGCCGCAGATTGTGGTCTATGAACCGACCGGCCCTTACCACGCTGCTTTTGAGAGGGCGTTTGCAAAGGTCCTCCCCCTGGCAAAGGTCAATCCCTTGCAGGCGCGACGCTTCGCCCAGGCCTATGGGACACGCGCCAAAAGCGATGCTGTTGATGCGCGGATGCTTGCGATAATGGGAGCGACATTTGCGCGGGTTGCAGACAAGCCTGTCGACAAGAATGATCATGAACTCAAAGAGTTATACCAACGGCTCTTATGGTTGACTCATAAAGCCGTTGGCAAGGCCGACTGGCCGCCGCGCCTTATGGCGCGTAAGCCTTAGTGGCGTTTGAACGATAACGGTCATTCTTTATGACCGTTAGTATTAAAGATCGCGCGCATGGCCCTGATCAAGGATCGTGTACGCCTGAAAAACAGACTGCAGACGCAAACCCTTTGCCTGACAAGAAAGCATACAAAAGCACGGCTTGAACAAATTGGGCGCCAACTCAAAGCCATCGATGGCGAGATTGAAAAGCGTCTGTGCAAAGATAAAGCCAGAGAGCTTGATATCCTCAATTCCATTCCAGCCATTGGTCCGGTTACCGCTGCTGCGATCCTGATAGAGTGTCCCGAGATCGGCACGCTCGGTCGCAAGCAAGCCGCCAGCCTGGCCAGCCTGGCTCCGATAACGCGTCAGTCAGGCCAGTGGAAAGGCAAGGCCTTCATTGCCGGCGGCCGCAAAACCTTGCGTGATGCCCTCTATATGCCAGCGCTTGTTTCCATCCGCTTCAATCCTGACATGAAACGGATTTACAAACGAATGATCGAAGCAGGAAAACCTGCAAAAGTCGCAATCACAGCAATCATGAGAAAGCTGATCGAACTCGCTAACACCCTCATCAGGGACAATCGTACATGGCAACAAAAAACAAATTGACAAAAACGGATACTCTAGGCTTCGCCTCGGTCTAATTTTCCCAATAAAACAAGGACAAATCAGTCTGGTTGTGTAATTTCAACAGGCTGTCCCTGATAAACCCATCGGGTGCAGGTGGCCATTCATCTGATCATTAGAGGTGTTCGATTTATCCAGCGCTGTCAAGGGCGCTTCGCGCCGCCTCTGGCGGTTCTTAAACCCTTGACAGCGCTGGATAAATCGAAAAAAAGCGATGATCAGATGGATGGCCCGGTATGGCCTTTCTGGTTAAGGGTGTTAAGAGGGATCACTTCCGGGGATCAAACGTCTCTATGAGAGCGTTATGGTTGCGTTATGGTTGCGTTATGATAACGTTATGAGAGCGTTATGGGGGCGTTCGGATCGTTTCCGCAAAAATCGACCGGACCCGCGCCTGGCTCTCTTGCAATGTCGCCGTGAGTTGCTCGAACGTCGCAACGCCGGCCGCGCCGGCCAGACGCGCACGCAAATCCTCGGCCCAGTCCTTCGGGTCGCTGTCATCGTCCCGGCAAAGGCGCAAATACTGGGAAAGCATCTCGTAAAGCGAACCCGCCGCCACAAGCGCCTCGCCGGCGGCTGGCGTGATCAAAGCCCGCGCGCGTGCCCCATCCAGGACATCGCGGGTGTTGCGCCGCAAAATCTCCGGCACCTTGTGGGCGTGGCGCAGTTGCAAATACTGGGCGATGAATTCCACATCGATAATACCACCGGGCACGATTTTCAAGTCCCAGACGCCGCCATCCGGCTTGTCGCGGGCGATGCGCGCGCGCATGCGGGCGATGTCCTGGCGCAGTTCCGCATCATCGCGGCGGCGGCACAGGACGGCGCGGATAACGGCGTCGATGCGGCGATTGAAGGTCTCATCGCCGCCGAGCACGCGCGCGCGGCTAAGAGCCATATGCTCCCACGTCCAGGCCTCGCTGTTCTGATAGGAGGAGAAGGCCGACAACCGGCTCGCCAGCGGACCGGCGTTGCCGGACGGGCGCAGGCGCATATCGACAGCATACAGGGTTCCCTCGCTGGTCGGTGCGGAGAGGGCCGATACCAGACGCTGGGTCAAACGGGTGTAATACTGCGTTCCGGCGATGGGCCGCGAACCATCGGACTGCACGGCCTGTTCGTCATGATCATACAGGACGATCAGGTCCAGATCGGACGTCGCGGTCATTTCGCCGCTACCGAGCTTTCCCATGGCGAGCACCGCCGAGGCGCCGTTTGCCATGACGCCGTGGGCGTTACGGATCGCACCGGCGGCGATACGATGCATGGCGCCCACGATCGTCTGCGCCAGCAGGGAGTAGTTGCGCGCTGCCTGGCGCGGGCTTGCGCCGCCCGAGAGCAGGCGCGCGCCGATCAGAAAGGCCTGCTCCTGGGCAAATATGCGCGCCCGGTCAAGGCTGTCCTCGTAGCCATGGGCCCGGGACATCCAGGCGTCAAACCGCTCGGCCAGGACGGTCTCCAGCGGCGCGGTAAAAAGCGACGGATCGAGCAGCCCATCCAGCACATGCGGGCGCTGGGCAATCAGGGCGCGCAGCCGTGGCGCCGCGCTGATCGCATCGGCGACAAGGGACAAAAGCTGCGGATTGGAACGCAACAGGGAAAAGAGTTGAACCCCCGCCGGCAAACCCTTGAGAAATTGATCGAACGCAAACAGCGCCGCATCCGCATCCCGCGCCCTGGCGATTGCCGGCAGGAGAACCGGCAGCAGTGCCGCGATGTCTTGTTGCGCGCGCGTGCTGCGCGTTGCCGCATAGCGGCCACAGATCCATGCATCGATTACCCTTACCGCCGAGGCATCGCGCCGGAAGCCGAGATTTTTCAGATAAGCGTAGGTATGCGCCGGAGTTTCCTCGCCGGCGAACGACAATGCGCTGTCACGCTCGGCGGTATCGGCGTTCTCATCGCGCGGGGCGTCCTCGAACAACGCGTCGTAATGGCGCTCGACCGTATTCAGAATATCGAGGGTTTGCTGACGAAACCGCGCCAGCGATTTCATGCCCATAAGCGCCGCGATGTCCCTTAAGGCGTCGTCGTCCCGGGGCAGGGTATGGGTCTGCTCGTCGGCGATGATCTGCAAACGGTGTTCCAGGCGGCGCAGGTAGACATAGGCGCGTGCCAGATCATCGCGCGCCTGAGGCGCAATCCAGGAGCCGTCGCGCAGCGCATCGAGCGCTGCCAGCGTCTCATTCACGCGCAATTCCGGGTTGCGACCGCCGACAATCAGTTGTTGCGCCTGAACATAGAACTCGATCTCGCGAATGCCGCCGCGTCCGAGTTTGATATTGTGCCCGGCAAGGGAGATATCGCCGAACCCCTTGTGCTCGTGAATACGCCGTTTCATACGATGCACATCGGCAAGGGCGGCGTAATCAAAATACTTGCGCCAGATAAAGGGGGCGATCTCTTTCAGAAACTGCGTGCCCGCGGTCCTGTCGCCGGCAATGGGGCGCGCCTTGATCAGGGCCGCGCGTTCCCAGTTCTGTCCCATGCTTTCGTAATATTGCAGCGCCGCGGGCACCGAAATGGCCACCGCCGTGGACGCCGGGTCCGGGCGCAGACGCAAATCCGTGCGATACACATACCCGTCCCCGGTGCGTTTTTGCAGAAGATTCACAAGGCGCTTCGTTAATCGCACATAGAGATCCACAGGCGCCACGCCAGACGCCACGCAGGCGCGCTCCGGATCAAAGAACACGATCAGATCGATATCGCTGGAGAAATTCAACTCCCGTGCCCCGTGCTTGCCCATGGCAAGCACAATATAACCGCTTTTCTCCTCGACATCGGGGCTCTCCGCCGCAAGCCTGCCCGTCCGCTGCGCATCGTTCAGCAGATAACGCACCCCCAAACGCACCGCCGCGTCCGCCGCCCGGCTGAGCTGGCGGGCAAGCGCAAGCACGTCCCAGTCGCCGCACAATTCCGCCAGGCCCATTGTCAAGGCGATCTCGGCGCGAAAAAGGCGCAAGACACCCATGGCGTCGTCATCGCGCGAACAATCGGCAAGCGCGCGTTCCAGTTCGCCGATACACGTTCCCACATGGGCCACAACGTCGTGCCGGAGGATGCGATCAAGCCTCGCCGCATCATCGCCCGCCAGCGCCAGCAGAAATGGCGAAAGACGAAAGGCATATGTCAGGGCGTGGCAAAGGCGGGTATTATTGCCATCGTCCGGCGTTCGCATCCTTGCGATCGTATCAATCAATGGCGCAAATTCATCGCCGCGATGGCGCAGGTGCGCCGGATCGACGGGCGCTTTCAGATAGCGCTCCAGCGGTCCCGCGGGAGAAGCCGGGGGCGGCGATGGGGTGTTATCGGCGATGGCTCTGCTCCTCGCCCGCGGTGGTATCAAGCCCCGCCGCACTTGCGGTATTCAGGCGGGGAAGTCTCAGGCAGGCGCGCAGGCCCGGATTATTGTCCTGCAAGACCAGTTCACCTGCGTGGAAGCGGGCCACCGCCGCGGCCAGACTGAGGCCGAGGCCCGCGCCCGGTTGCGAGCGGCTCGCCTCAAGGCGGGTAAAGCGCTCCAGCACCCGTTCCTTTTGCGCATCCTCGATGCCGGGGCCGCGATCGGCGACCCACAGGACGATCTCATCGCCATGCTGTTCGGCGCCCAGGTGGATGCGGCGGCGCTCGCTTCTGTCGTGGGCGTATTTGATCGCGTTGTCGATCAGATTGACAAGTGCCTGGGCGATCAGTTCGCGCTGGCCATGGAAGGAGATCGCGCTGTCGGGAGCGATGACGAGGTCCAGATTGTGGTCCTCTGCCAAAGGCTCATAGAGTTCGCGTATATCGTTCAGGACGGCTTGCGAATCAAGGCGCGTCATTTCCCTTTGCGGCGCTCCCGCCTCGATGCGGGCGATGTTGAGCAAGGCATTGAAGATCGCCAGCAAGCGATCCGCCTCGGCCATGATCGCCTCCAGCACATCGCGATCGATTTTATCGTCCGCCGCCGCCAGTACCGCCTGCGCCCGGTTGCGCATCCGCGTCAAGGGTGATTTCAGATCATGGGCGATATTGTGGGAGACATCGCGCAGGCCGGCGAGCAGATGTTCGTTGCGCTCGAGCATCAGATTGAGGTTTTCCGACAGCCGGTCAAACGCATCGCCCGAGCCGTTCAGGGGCATGCGTTCGGCGATATTGCCCGCCATGATGCGGCGGCTCGACCGGGTGATCCCGTCCAGGCGGCGCAGGATCAGCCGGTTGACAAGAAATCCCCCCGCCAGCGCCAGCAGCAGGAACAGCGCCAGGGAAACCAGCAGGGTCCAGAACAGCAGGGAAAAGAACCGGCGCTGCTCGCTGTTGTCGCGGCCAACGAGAAGCCGCAGGTTCCCCTCAAGGCCATAGACCTGGGCGGTCGCCTGACCGGGCGCCGGATTGTCGACATCCACATAGCGATAGCGGACGTCCTGAAATCCGGGACGCTCGAGAACGTCGGGGGCCACTTCGGCGATATTGCCGGCGATCCGCCGGCCGCGCGTATCGGCCAGCAGGTAGACATTGGCGCCCGGCTGCCGGCTTCGCGCCTCGATGAGCCGGACGAGGCCGCGCACGCCCGCATCGTGATAGCGCAGCGCCAGATCCCCCACCTGATCGTTAAGGGCCTGCTCCACCTGGCGGCGCATCAGACCGTCGGTACTGTTGGCGATATAGGCGAAGATCAGCCCGGCGCAGAGCGTGAACAGAACAACAAGCATGGCGGTCAGACGGAAGGCGGTGCTGCGAAAGAGGCGCATGATCATCGGCCCGGGTGTGATCTTTCTGCGGGTTGCTTTCAACGTGGCAGGTCTGAAATCAGGGTTCTTGCGGCTCCTGCCGCCGGCACCCGATGGGGTTTTTGAGAACTACCTGCTGAAATTACACCTCCAATGAGTTGAATGTGAGAAGTCCCTCGGCTTCGCCCCGGTCGGCTTTTTAACATTCAACCACCACCAGCGGAACGAATCATATAGCCGGCGCCGCGCACAGTATGCAGAAGCGGGCGATCGAAATCCTTGTCAATCTTGGCGCGCAGACGCGAAATATGAACATCAATGACATTGGTCTGGGGATCGAAATGATAGTCCCACACGTTTTCCAGCAACATGGTGCGGGTAACCACCTGGCCGGCGTGTTTCATCAAATACTCAAGCAGGCGAAACTCGCGCGGTTGCAGGGCGATCTCCTCTCCGGCGCGCATGACCCGGCGGGCCAGCCGGTCAACGCACAGATCGGCAACGCACAGCCGCGCCTGGCTGTCATCGCCGCCAAAGCGCCGTCCCAGCGCCTCGATGCGCGCCAGCAATTCGGTAAAGGCATAGGGTTTGGCCAGATAATCGTCGCCGCCGGCGCGCAGGCCCGCCACCTTGTCGTCCACCTCGCCGAGCGCACTCAGGACGAGTGCCGGGGTTTTATCGCCGCCGCGGCGCAGGGCCTCGATAATCTCCAGGCCATTGCGACCGGGTAACATGCGATCGACAATCAGCACATCATAGGTGCCCGTCTCGGCAAGGTTCTGGCCGTCGTCGCCCTTAAGCGCGTGATCGACCACATGGCCCGCCTCCAAAAGCGCCTTGACAAGATAGCCCGCCGCCTCGGCATCGTCTTCGATAAGCAGAAGTTTCATGGTCACGCGCCAAACGGATAAAGCTGCCCCATCGCAAGGATACCGCGGCAACATCCGATCAATCAAGCGCCCGGGTGTGATCTTTCAATAGGGTGTTCTTGAAAAAAAGCGATGATCAGATATCAGATAATACCAGCGGTATTGGCTTGTTGTACACGCTGACTTGTGTATCGTGTTGACAAGAAAACGGTTTTTAACCAAGCAAAGAGTCAAACGCAAAGGCCCTTGGTATAAATGGCCCGGTACGGCTCCCTCGTGGCAAGGACCGCAAAAGGTGCCGCTTCAGATTTGCCCGTCCCGGATACAACCTGCTGAACGATGACACGCTCTAAAGTATAATCGTCAAAGTATAATCGTCGCCAAAGGTACATCCACATACACGATCAGCGCCGCCGCGGCCAGGGGAACGCCATAGGGCATATATTTTTCATCCTCATGCAGCCGGCAAAGCCAATCCTGTCTGGTGGCAATCGCCGGCAACGGCGACGCGCGAAAGTTCAGAAGTAGCAGAGCAAACCCGCCGCCAAACAACGTGGCCCATAATAAATACGGGAGAATTAACGTGGGCCCCAGCCAAAGGCCAATGGCCGGCAACAGTTTGGCATCGCCGCCGCCGAGCAGATTGAATGCAAAAAGCACGAAGCCGAATACCAGCAGGGTTCCGGCGATGGCCAGGTGCCAGCCGATTTGCGTGGCGGAAAGACCCATAAAGGGGGACATCGCTAAAAATCCGCCGGTCAGGATCAATGCGATGCGATTGGGGATTTTCATTTCCAGTAAATCCCACACACCCGCCGTCACCAGACATAGCGGAAAAAACGTCAAATAAAGCGCCTCCAGCATGAATTGCTCAACTTTCAGGTTCTGCCAGCAATACCGGCGGTACCGGCTTTCTGTACACGCTGACGTGTGTATCGTGCTGACACCGGCGGAAAAAAGAAGGGCGCAAGCGCCCTTCTTTCGTTGTTATTATGTTGGTACTTGAGGATTACGCGGTCAACTTCTTACTGATATTTTCGAACTGCGTTGACAATTTCGTACCAAGTGTTTGCATTGCGGTGATCGCTGCCACGGCTACCAGTGCTGCGATAAGGCCATACTCGATTAGTGTTGCTCCGGATTCGTCTTTAACATAGTTTTTCAACAGGGTTTTCATAACGTGACTCCCAACTCCTTTGGAACTATTATTTGCCCGGCTAATTTTACTTCCGGGCACAACCAACGCTAAATCGCAATTCTTATGGAAATCTTAAAATCGCGCGAAGTTCCGTTTTCGCGGCAGGTTGTTTCTTCAACGCCTCATTCATTGCGTTGTCGGTAAAAGATCAAGGCATCTCTATCACGTTGTTTTTATTAAACTTTTATCCAGTAAAACTGAAGCGAAAAACATTTGCAAACTATTCACCATTCTATCGTTTTAATGAATGCAGTTGCAATACCGTGCGGTACCGCTAGCGCTAGTGCCTCGATATCTGACTCGTACAAGATCTGGATAACGTTATGACTCTGAAAGCATCCTGCAAGCGCGGCGCCGCCGCGGCCAGGGGAGCGCCATAGGGCATATATTTTTCATCCTCATGCAGCCGGCAAAGCCAATCCTGTCTGGTGGCAATCGCCGGCAACGGCGACGCGCGAAAGTTCGGAAGTAGCAGAGCAAACCCGCCGCCAAACAACGTGGTCCATAATAAATACGGGAGAATTAACGTGGGCCCCAGCCAAAGGCCAATGGCCGGCAACAGTTTGGCGTCGCCGCCGCCGAGCAGATTGAATGCAAAAAGCACGAAGCCGAATACCAGCAGGGTTCCGGCGATGGCCAGGTGCCAGCCGATTTGCGTGGCGGAAAGACCCATAAAGGGGGACATCGCTAAAAATCCGCCGGTCAGGATCAATGCGATGCGATTGGGGATTTTCATTTCCAGTAAATCCCACACACCCTTGAGCCTGGGTATCGCCTCGCCAATCGGGAAACAGAATTTCTTCTATTAAGACCTGACACGCTCTAGACGCAAAGCCTCCTGGTATTATGCACCCTGACACGCTCTATGGCGACATCCGATACGGCTGTGCCTGTGAGGCTTGTCACTATCGACATGCACCGGTGGAAAAAAAAGGGCGCAAGCGCCCTTCTTTCGTTGTTATTATGTTGGTATTTGAGGATTACGCGGTCAACTTCTTACTGATATTTTCGAACTGCGTTGACAATTTCGTACCAAGTTTTTCCATTCCGGTGATCGCTGCCACGGCTACCAGTGCCGCAATAAGGCCATACTCGATTAGTGTTGCTCCGGATTCGTCTTTAACATAGTTTTTGAACAGGGTTTTCATAACGTGACTCCCAACTCCTTTGGAACTATTATTTGCCCGGCTAAATTTACTTCCGGGCACAACCAACGCTAGATCGCAATTCTTATGGAAATCTTAAAATCGCGCGAAGTTCCGTTTTCGCGGCAGGCTGTTTCTTCAACGCCTCATTCATTGCGTGTTGGTAAAGGATCAAGGCATCTCTATCACGTTGTTTTTATTAAAATTTTATCCAGTAAAACTGAAGCAAAAAACGTTTGCAAATTATTCACCATTCTATCGTTTTAATGAATGCAGTTGCAATACCGTGCGGTACTGCTAGCGCGTAGTACCTCGATATCTGACTCGTACAAGATCTGGATAACGTTATGACTCTGAAAGCATCCTGCAAGCGCGGCGCCGCCGCGGCATTTGTCCTTGCCCTTGCCATCGTCGGCAGCGGTGCCACACCTGTTCTGGCGGAGGGCACGCTTACCGTTGGCATTGATCGCGCCAGGATCGTGAAGGTCAATCGCCCTGCGGCGGCAATTATCGTCGGCAATCCCCTCTTTACCGATGCGGCGATCCAGAACGACAAAACGATTATTGTCACGGGCAAGGCGTTCGGGTCCACGAACATGATCGTGCTGGACGCGGAAGGGGAGATTATCGCCGAGACAATACTCAATGTCTCCGAGCCGAAGGACGATACCATCTATCTGTATCGCGGTCTCAATCGCCAGTCGTTGAGCTGTACGCCCACCTGTGGGCCGACAATCATGATTGGCGACGGTTCTTCCTTTGGCGCGGTGAAGCAGCAGATCGAGGATCGTAACCAGGTGATTTCGTCCGATCCGTCCATGCGGCGCAACTGATATCCGCCTGCTGATACCCGCCTGTAGACGACAGGGGCCTGCAACGGCGCCGCCGCCGGCGTGCGCTGGTTGCCGACGCTCGCGTTTTGGGCAGGCTCTGGCATTACAATTTACCAAAAATAAATACTAACATCTTCTATATATTAATAAAATCACTTATTTTATTAATTTTCTTAAATAAATCAACTCAATCCTTGTTGCGATTCATATCAAATTTACATTGCGGTTTGAAATAAATTTTAATCCCGCTATTTTTCATGTAGTTTTACACCAATTAAAAATTGAAAATCGTTATTTATACGTATGACGATCAGAAGTGTCCCGATTCTGCTGGCACCATGGGAATGGCCGGCCGGACAGCCAACGTGACAGGTCAAACAGAGTGATGAACGATGAAAAAAACCAACAGGCTACGATCATTCGCAAGATTCAAGCGCATCAGGCGCTACGGCAAAAACAGGGACGGCTCCGCCGCGGTTGAATTCGGCCTCGTTGCGCCGATGTTTTTTGCCTTGCTTATAGGGCTGGTCGAAATCGGTATCGTGATGTTTGCCAACGAGGTACTGGAGAATGCGGCCGAGGATACCAGCCGCATGCTGCGAACCGGTGAGGCGAAAACAACGGGCATGACGCCGCAGCAGTTTAAAACGGCATTATGCGGCAAGCTGCTCACCCCGATGTTCGCGTGCCCGTCCGTTACCTTGCATATTAACATCTTTAAGGATTTTGACGCCATCCAGAAACTGCCGAATATCGTCGGGCCGAACGGTCAGTTAAAGCCGGACGCGGCCAATGACTTCGGCAAGCCGCTGGAAGTTGTCGTGATGCGCGTCGCCTATCCGTGGACGATCTACGGCAGATTTCCCGGTTTCAACCTGGCCAATCAGGGCAACCATACACGGATCCTGACGTCTACGGTGGTATTCCGCAACGAGCCGTATCCCGACAAATAAGCAATATGAGTACAGAAATGAGAACCAATATCAAAAAAATCATTGGGCTGACACACGAAAAACTGATCGCCTGGCGTCGCGACCGCAAGGGTGTCGCCCTGGTCGAATTTGCCCTGGTGTTACCGGTCATGCTGATCCTGTTCGTCAGCGGCGTCGAGACGGTGCAGCTTATCACGGCCAATCGAAAAATGGCGACAGTGGCCGGCTATTTCGGTGACATGGTGGCCCAGGTCAGTTCTGTTTCCAAGTCAGATCTGGACAGTTTGTACAAGATCGGCGATACGGTCATGCAACCGTTCAACCTAAGCGCATTCGGCATAACGGTAGAGTCTTATACGTTTGACCAAAACAGTAAATCAAAGAAAAACTGGACATGGAGCAAAGGTCAGACACCAAAAACCATTCCTACACCATCAACCAGAGTCCACCGCGCAAACACCAGCCTGATCGTTGTTCAGGCGCAATATAAATACACCCCGATCATCGGCGGCGCGTATGGCTTGAGCGGCACCTTTCAGATGTCGAAACTGTATTACTTTAGCCCGCGTACCGGGGCGGCCGTTAAATGCGTTAACAACTGCAAATAGGTGAAGGTGCTTTCTTTGCGGCGGTGCGGTGAGGTGTGATGACAGGGGCGCCGCTGTATCAGAATGTCTGATTGTATTCGGCGACTTCATCGTGTTCGCGGATGATGCCATCGAGCGCGTCGAACATCTGCCGCAGGCGCTCCGCCGAGACGGGGCTTTCAGCCACCACCACCAGTTGCGGCGCATTCGATGATGCGCGTACCAGCCCCCAGGTTCCATCCTCGCTCATCACCCGCACCCCGTTGACGTCGACAAGATCGGCAATGGGATGGCCTCCCAACGGCTGGCCATCGGCGCGCATTTTTTCAAGGCGCGCCCTGATACGCGCGACAACGTCATATTTGCGCTCATCAGGGCATCCCGGCGACATGGTGGGCGTGCCCCAGGTTTGCGGCAGGGTGCGGCGCAGATCGGCCATGGTATGGGGGGCGGCGCGATCCAGCATGTCGAGGATGGCGATGGCGGCGACAAGGCCGTCATCGTATCCGCGGCCGATGGGGGCATTGAAAAAGTAATGCCCGGATTTCTCGAACCCGGCGAGCGCCTGCTGTTGTTGAACGCGGCGCTTGATATAGCTATGGCCGGTTTTCCAGTACCCGGTGCGCGCGCCGTTTTGCCTCAGCACCGGGTCTGTTGCGAACAGGCCGGTGGATTTGACGTCGACAACAAAGCGCGCCGTATTGTGCTGCCTGGAGAGATCGCGCGCCAGCAGAACGCCCACCTTGTCCGCGAATATTTCCACGCCCTCATTGTCAACGACACCACAGCGGTCCCCATCGCCATCGAAAGCCAGGCCGATATCGGCCTGGTGATGCCGCACCTGCGCGCGCAGCGCCTTGAGCATGACCATGTCTTCCGGATTGGGATTATAGCGCGCAAAAGTGGCATCGGGTTCGCAATCCATCGGCACCACCTCCGCCCCGAGTGCCGCCAGTATCTGTGGCACAAAGGCGCCCGCCGTGCCGTTGCCGCATGCCGCCACAACCTTGATGGGGCGTGTGAACGCGGGGCGATCGAGCAGATCGGGCTGGTAGTGGCGGGCAAAGAAGTTGTCGTGGTAGCTATAGGTGCCCGGGGTGCGCGCGCGCCCTGGTTCCTGGTCTGATACGCTTGTGGGGTGCAAAACGAGATCGCGCAGGCGGGTCATATCGTCGGGACCGAAGGTCAGCGGCGCCTGGGCTCCCATTTTAACGCCCGTCCAGCCGTTTTCGTTGTGCGACGCGGTCACCATGGCAACGGCCGCGACATCGAGCGCGAACTGGGCATAATAGGCCATCGGCGTCAGACAAAGGCCGATATCGTGCACGTTGCGGCCGGCGCCCATCAGACCGGTAATGAGGGCATGTTTTATGGCGCTTGAGTAGCTGCGATAGTCGTGTCCGGTGATGATATCGTCAATATTGCGTTCGGCCAGCAACCTGCCAAGGCCGTGGCCGAGGGCATGCACGCCCATGAGATTGATTTCCTTGCCGAACAGCCAGCGCGCATCGTATTCGCGAAACCCGGTCGGCTTGATGAGGGGCACTGTCTCGAAGGCGAACGTATCGGGCGCCAGTTCTGGTACGGGCAAGGGGTAGGGCATCGGCGGCGGGGAACGGTCTATGTGAACGCCATGGCGTCCGGGTGTGTAGTGTCAACAGGTTGTTCGTGAAAAACCCGTCGGATGAATGGCCAACGGCACCCGATGGGTTTATCAGGGATAACCTGCTGAAATTACACACCTGGCCATTGCAACGTGCCACCGGTATAAAGCAACAGCGGCGCCCATGCAAGCGCTTGCGGGCGCCCTATCGCTGCATGATCAGCCGGCCGCGGCTGACCTTGAAGCTGTTCAGGCGGTTAAGGAACGTCATGCCGAGCAGGGTTTCCGACAACATGCCGCGCTGGGCGACAACGGCGGGCACATTATAGACCGTTATCGTGCCGATGCGTACCTGATTGAGCGTGGCTTGCGCCACATAGGCGACACCATTGGCGGTATTGACGCGGTATTTAAAGGCCGATGGGGGCAGGTTGATGCCGGCGCGCCGGGCGTCCTTGTAGGGAATGGCCACGCTTGTGGCGCCGGTATCCACCATGACATTGATGGTGGCGTGGTTGATCTGCGCCTTTGTGATGAAGTGGCCGCGGCTGTCGGCGCGCAGGATGACTTCGCCATAGGAAGCGGCGACCGCTGTTTGGGATGGGCGTGCCCGGGACAGGTCTGCGCGGGCGTTGTCGGTCCTGGTCTGTTCGGCGTGGGTGAGCGAATGATCGAGATATTTGACGCCCTGAACGATGCCGAATACGACGGCGATGGCTGCGAAGGCAAATTTATACATGACACGCTGTGATAGTTGAATGGGAAAAAGCAGACCTGGAGCCTTTTTCACATTCAACTATGCCATGGGGTGGTCAACAGGACCTGAATGATGTGAGAATTTCTGATGTATCGGCGGTGTTCAGGCTACAGTTTTTCAAACAGGACCAGAGCGTGTCAGGTCTTAATAGAACCATTCTGACGGAGCGATTTTGCGGCCCTTGCCGCAGATGGCGAGCCGCAAGGCCATACCGGGCCATTTACCTGATCATCGCTTTTTTTCGATTTATACCAAGGGGCTTCGCGTTTGACTCCTGACCCGGTTTACAACCGTTGTCTTATCAGCACGACACACAAGTCAGCGTGTACAAAACGCCAATACCGCTGGTATACAGGGGCTTTGCGTTTGACTCCTGACCCGGTTTACAACCGTTGTCTTGTCAGCACGACACACAAGTCAGCGTGTACAAAACGCCAATACCGCTGGTATACAGGGGCTTTGCGTTTGACTCCTGACCCGGTTTACAACCGTTGTCTTGTCAGCACGACACACAAGTCAGCGTGTACAAAACGCCAATACCGCTGGTATTATCCAGCGTTGTCAAGGGTTTAAAAACCGCCAAAGGCGGCGCGAAGCGCCCTTGACAACGTATGATAAATCGAACACCTCTAATGATCAGGTGAATGGCCACCTGCACCCGACAGGTTTTTCGGGAACACCCTATACCGTTCCATACATGCGGTCTCCCGCATCGCCCAGACCGGGGACAATATAGCCGTTTTGATCCAGGCGCTCATCGATCGCAGCGGTAAACACGGGCACATCGGCGTGGGCCCGGCCCAGCGCCGCAATGCCCTCCGGCGCCGCCAGAAGACACAAAAAGCGAATGCGTCTGGCGCCGCGCCGCTTGAGCAGATCGATGGCCGCTATAACGGAGTTGGCGGTCGCCAGCATGGGATCGACAACAATCACCAGACGCTCGCCAATATCCTCCGGCGCCTTGAAATAGTATTGCACGGCCTCCAGGGTCTTGTGATCGCGATAAAGGCCGACGTGAGACACACGCGCCGAAGGAACAAGATCCAGCATACCGTCCAGCAAGCCGTTTCCGGCGCGCAGAATGGATGCAAAGACGAGTTTCTTGCCATCCAGCACCGGGGCATCCATTGCCGCCATGGGGGTCTCGATTTTCCTTGTCGTGAGCGGCAGATCGCGTGTGACTTCATAGCAGAGCAAGTGGGAGATCTCGCCGAGCAATTGACGAAAAACCGCTGTGGACGCCGACTTGTCCCGCATCAGGCTGAGCTTGTGCTGTATCAGCGGATGATCGACCACGGTCACGTTTGCCCCATGGTTCCGTGCGGTTTTCCTGTCAGCCGGTTTCCTGTTCATCATATCCTGCCCGGTTACTGCCTGGTGCCGTTGCAAACGCGTTGCAGCCGTCAACCCCGATCGCTTGCGGTTGCGCCCTTGAGCTCGATTTCAACAAACGAGAACGGCGTATCGTTGCCATTGATTACATTGTGGCGCACGCCTGCCCGGCGGAAATAGGATACGCCTTTTTCGAGCGGTGCGCGCGCGCTCTTGCCGTTTTCATCGACGATGGTCAACGGCCCCGTTGTTCCAGGCACGACGATATAGTCCATGGCATGAACATGCCAGCCGGTTTGTGCGCCGGGAGCGAAGCGCCATTCGGTGACGCGAACCCGGTCGTTATCGATCTGCACGCTGGCAACGGCCCGGGGCATTTCCTCTGTCATAAGGACAGTCCTTCATGGTGATTTCATCATCGCGGCGATTTCCGGCAAAACCGCTTTATCGATACCCGCCGCCGCTGTTATACTGCTTGCGGTGCCGCTGCTGAATAGCGATACTGCGCCGGGGCGCATTTTTCAAGTCGCTAGAGCGTGTCAGGTCTTAACAGAAACAGAATTGCTTCCATTAAGACCTGACACGCTCCAAGGTGGCCTGCCGGCGTGTTTTTACTCATCGAGCGCTGGCCAACAGGGCAATATGACGGTGAATGACTATGGCGAACACACGCAAGACCCTGGTACTGACCGGTGCCAGCCGCGGCATCGGCCATGCGACGGTGAAGCGTTTTTCCCTGGCGGGCTGGCGGGTCTTTACCTGCTCGCGCCACGCATTTTCCGATAAATGCCCGTGGGATGCCGGGCCTGAGGACCATATTCAGGTGGATTTGTCGGACCCGGACAACCTTGGCCTGGCGGTCGGGGAGATCAAGCGCCGGCTGGACAGGGAGGGCGCGTGCCTGCATGCGCTTGTCAATAACGCGGCGATTTCCCCCAAGGATACGGCGGGAGAGCGGCTGGATTCGCTGACAACGCCGATGCCCTTGTGGCGCGAGGTCTTTCAGGTGAACTTTTTCGCCCCCATTATGCTGGCGCGCGGCCTGATCGACGAATTGCGCGCCGCCAGGGGAGCGGTGGTCAATATCACGTCCATTGCCGGTATGCGGGTGCATCCCTTTGCCGGCACCGCCTATGCCAGTTCGAAGGCGGCGCTCGCCTCGCTGACGCGCGAGATGGCGGCGGATTTCGGCCCCCATGGAGTGCGGGTCAATGCCATCGCGCCGGGCGAGATCGATACGGCGATCATCTCGCCGGGCACCGAACGGATCGTCGAGACGCTTCCCCTTCGCCGTTTGGGGCGCACCGATGAAGTCGCCGATACGATCTATTATCTGTGCTCCCATGAAAGTTCCTACGTTACCGGCGCCGAGGTGCATGTCAATGGCGGCCAGCACGTTTGATGCGGCTGGCGCAATTCGATAATGACAGCCGCCGCCGGATCAGGCATAAGGGGCCGCAACGGCGTTGTCTCGCCGTTCGCCTGTCTTGCATTTTGAACGATTGTCCATGTTGTGAACCGCGCACCCGATACTCCCGCAGCCCCGGATAACCGCCGCGCCAGGACCGGGCCGGATGGATCGGCCCGGCGGGTGGTCTACCTTGCCCAGAGCGAGGAACCGGCGCTGGCGGAGAAAGCGCGCGCCATCGCCACCGCTCTGGACCTTGAATATGTTTATCGTTATGCCGGTTATGGAGAATATCCGCAATTTCTTGAACGCGCCGCTGGTGCGCCCGGGACGCCATCGCCGGTGCAAGCGGCGACGTGATCCCACCCCCCCAAACAGTGTGAGTGCCGATGGGTAAGGAACATCGCGTCGTTTTTATGCCCTCGGGAAGGCGCGGCACCGTGGCACACGGAACCCGCGTGCTCGATGCAGCCAGAACCCTGGGGGCCGATGTGGATTCGATCTGTGGTGGCCGGGCGCGCTGCGGCCGCTGCCAGGTCGATGTTGCGCAAGGGGCGTTCGCCAAACTCGGCATCGATTCCCATGAAAGCCATGTCAGCCCGCCCGGCGAGAGCGAACGGCGCTATGCGGCGCGTATCGGTCTGCCCCGGGGACGGCGTTTGAGCTGTCAGATGGAGATCACCGGCGATGTCGTCATTGACGTGCCGCCGGAGAGCCAGATTCACAAGCAGATCGTGCGTAAACCGCCGGCGCGCCTTCCCATTGCGCCCGATCCGGTCTATAGCCTTGTGCGCGTGGATGTGGCGCCGGCGCAGTTGCACGCCCAGACCTCCATGGCGGATCGCCTCGTGAGCGCCCTGCGCGCGCAAGGGTATGACGGGCCGCTGCCCCTTCATTTCAATGTTCTTTCGCAACTCGGCGCCTGCATTGGCGAGAGCGGTGGCGGCGCAAGTGTGGCGCTGCGCGACGACCATACCATTGTCGGTCTGTGGCGCGGGGAAATCGATACCCTCTATGGGCTTGCCGTCGATATCGGCACGACGACGATCGCCGTTCATTTGTGCGATCTGTTCTCCGGCGCGGTGTTGGCGACAACCGGCGCCATGAACCCGCAGATCCGCTATGGCGAGGATCTGATGAGCCGCGTCTCCTATGTGCAGATGAACCCGGACAGCCTTGGCGTTCTGGTTCAGGCGGTACGGCGGGCGCTACAGGCGCTGGCGCAGGAGGCCATGGATGAGTGTGCCATTGCGGCCGATCGGGTGCTTGAGATGGTGGCGGTGGGCAATCCTGTCATGCAGCACCTGCTTCTTGGTCTCGATCCGACACCGCTTGGGGTCTCGCCGTTTGCCCTGGCCATCAACGAGGCCCTGTCGGTGGACGCGCACCGGATTGATCTGCGTCTGGCACCGGCGGCGCGCCTTCATATGCTGCCGTGTATTGCCGGTCATGTGGGCGCCGACGCCGCTGGCGTGCTGCTTTCCGAACGTCCCGATACGCGCGATGATGTGACCCTTATCATGGACGTGGGCACGAACGCCGAGATCATGCTGGGCAATTCAACGCGTTTGCTGGCCTGTTCCAGCCCGACGGGACCGGCGTTCGAGGGCGGTCAGATCAGCGCCGGACAGCGCGCCGCGCCGGGCGCCATTGAGCGACTGCGGATTGATCCGGCAACCCTGGAGGCCAGCTACAGGATCATCGGATGCGATCTGTGGTCCGATGAGGACGGCTTTGACGAACAGAGCGCGCAAACCGGGATTACCGGCATCTGCGGTTCCGGCATCATCGAGGCCATCGCGCAAATGTATCTCAGGGGGATCATCACCCCCGATGGGCTGATCGACGGCGCGTTACAGGAGAAATCGCCGCGTATTGTCGCCGATGGGGATACATTTGCCTATGAGATTGCCGGTGGCGCGCGTCCCATACGGATCATTCAGATCGACGTGCGCAATATCCAGCTTGCCAAGGCGGCGGCGCGCGCCGGGGCCCGCTTGCTAATGGATAAATTCGGTGTCGATACGGTCGATCGGATTGTTCTGGCGGGCGCTTTTGGCAGCCATATAGACCCGAAATATGCGATGACCCTGGGGCTTATTCCCGATTGCCGTCTGGATCGCGTATTTGCCGTCGGTAATGCCGCTGGCGCGGGGGCGCGGGCGGCTCTTGTCAGTGGTGCGGCGCGCCGCGATATCGCCGCGCTTGTGCAGCGGGTGGAAAAAATCGAGACCGCGGTGGAGCCGCGCTTTCAGGAACATTTCATTGCCGCGATGGCGTTTCCCCACAAGAGTGAGGCGAGTGTTCATCTTGCCGATGTTGTTCATTTGCCCGAGGCGCGGGCGGCGGTGTCGACCGGACGCCGGCGCAGACGCAGGCGCCGCGCCACGGGGAAGTGAAGCCCACGGCGGCGGCCCGCAGAGCGCCGTGCGCCTGGTTAGCGGTGATCTTTCAGCACGTTGTTCCCGAGACAGGCAAACCGAAAGTGACGTCTCTTGCGGCTATGATCGGAAGAGTGGCCGATGACGCCTGATGCACCTGCATCGGGTGCAGGTGGCCATTCATCTGATCACTAGAGATGTTCTATTTCTCCAGTGCTGTCAAGGGCGCTTCGCGCCGCTTTCAGCGGTTCTTAAACCCTTGACAGCACTGGAGAAATAGAAAAAAAGCGATGATCAGATGGATGGCCCGGTATGCCCTCTTCGTGGTCACAGCCGCAAGACCTGACACGCTCCAGCGCCAGGGCAAGGCCGGTCAATGGGCGACAACACCCGGCAACGCCGCTACTATGCCGTCGGAATTAGGCATTGCGTTTTGGAGCCAAAACACCCTATAGATGCCTCTGGAGCATGTCATGTCTCAACAGAATTGGTTCTATTAAGACATGACACGCTCTCTAAACATTTTAACCAACATGAACAGGGAGAGGAACATGTTCAGAAAACTCGCTACCGCAGGAGCACTTTGCGCGATCATGGCGGTGCCGGCGATGGCCGATACACTGGATGATGTCGTGGACCGGGGCACGTTGCGCTGCGGCGTTGTTCTGGATTTTCCGCCCATCGGCTACCGCGACGCCAATAACGAACCGGCCGGCTTCGATGTGGAATATTGTAACGATCTGGCCAAGGCGCTTGAAGTCGATACGGAGATTTTGCCCCTGACATGGGCGGAGCGCCTGCCGGTTATCGTGACCGGACGGGCGGATGTGGTGTTTGGCGCAACCTCGGACAGTCTGGCGCGCGCGCGTACCGTGGGCTTCTCCATTCCCTACGCCATCTATTACGCTCAAGGGGTCGTGCATGTGGACAGCGGCATTACGTCGTTCGAGGATATCCGCGGCAAGCGCGTCGCCGCTGCGGTGGGCACCGTCCCCGAGCAGGAGTGGCTGAAAATCGCCGCCGAATGGGGCGAGGAAAACCTTTACCAGGGCTACCAGTCGGAAAACGAAGTGTTTCTCGCCGTATCCCAGGGCAAAGCCGATATCGGCATCACCACCAACACGGCGGTGCTGCCGATCACGCAGAAATACGAAACCGTGCTTCCCGGCCCGCGCATGCCGTGGACAACCGACTACACATCGGTCGTTGGCAAACGCGAGGACGTGACCTGGCTGAACTATCTGAACCTGTTCGTTACCCATCAGGTGCGTTCCGGTCGTTATCAGGAACTGTGGGGCAAATACGTCGGCGGCCAGGCGCCGGAACTGCGTATTCCCGGCGTGATGTACTGATCGCGCCCGGGCACACCTCCGCCCGTCGCAGGGCGGAGAAGGCGTTCGATGTTCGACTACAACTTTCACTGGCGGCCGGTGATGAACAGCCTGCCGGATCTGGTCGGCGCCAGTCTGCTCACATTGCAGGTTGCCGCGTTGTCCATGATTGCGGGGATTGTCATCGGATTGTGCCTGGCGCTCATCCGGCTGCATATGCGCGGGCCTCTCTACTGGTTCGCATCGGCCTGGATTGAACTGGCGCGCAATACGCCGGCGCTGTTTCAGCTTTTCTTTTTCGGCTTTGGCCTGGGGGCCTTTGGCATACACCTGACGCCCTATTTCATCGTTCTGGCCGGCCTGACGTTTAACTGCGCCGGCTATCTGGCGGAAAACTTCCGGGGCGGCTTTCAGGCCATACCCGATACCCAAATCCGCGCCGCCCGCAGCCTGGGGATGAATGCATGGCAGGCCTATACGCGCATCGTCATTCCACAGCTCATGCGCATCGTCTATCACCCGATCACCAACCAGATGGTCTGGGCGGTGCTGATGTCGTCGCTCGGTATGCTGGTCGGGTTTCGCGAACTCAGCGGTGAAACGCAGTTCTTTGCCAGCCGCACATTCCGCATATTCGAATATTTTGCCGTCACCGCGGTCATCTACTACGTGATCGTCAAGATTATCCTTGGGGTGTCCCGCTTGCTGGCGATGCGCCTGTTCAGATACTAGAGCGTGTCAGGTCTGAATAGAAACAGCATTGCTTCTATTAAGACCTGACACCTCTAATGATCAGATGAATGGCCCCCTGCACCCGATGGGTTTACCAGGGACACCCTGTTGAAATGACACATCCGGAGCGGCTCTAATGCAGGAACCGATCAGTTTTTTCAGCGGCTTTACAGCAAACGATCTGTGGTTTCTCGCCGAGGCGGCCTTGCGCACCCTGTGGATTTCGATGCTGGCGATCTCCATCGGAACCGCATTGGGGGCGGCATTCGGCTGGCTGTTGTACGAGGGCAGGCTGGCGGCGGTTCTGTCCCTTGGCATGGTGCTGGACGTGTTCCGCTCCGTGCCGTTGATCATCCAGTTGGTCCTGTTCTACAACTTTGCGCCGATCATCGGCCTGAACCTCGATCCGTTCGCATCCGGCGTCGTGATCCTGACCATTTACACCGCCGCCCTGGTCGCCAATGTGGCGCGCGGCGCCATAGAAGCGGTCGGAACGCCCATGCGCCGCGCCGCCCGCTCCCTCGGCATGACCTACTGGCAGGACTTGCGCCATGTGGTGCTGCCGATCGGCGGACGGGCCGTGTTTCCGGCCTGGGTGGGCGTCGCACTCGGCGTCATGAAGGACAGCGCCCTGGTGTCGGTTCTTGGATATGTGGAGCTTTTGAAGGCAAGCCAGATTCTCATCACCCGCACCCAGGAACCCTTCCTGATCCTCTCCCTTGCGGGCGCGTTTTACTTTGCGCTGTCGTTTCCGGTTTCGCGCTACGCCGCAAAGCTCGAAAAACGGTGGGCTCTATGATCAGAATTCGCGACCTTCACAAATATTTCGGCACGCTTCATGTGCTCAAGGGCATCGATCTCGACGTCCAAAAGGGGGAGGTCCTGTCGGTGATCGGCGCTTCCGGCTCGGGCAAGTCAACGCTGTTGTACTGCATCAACGGGCTGGAGGCCATCCAGCAGGGCACCATCACCGTGGACGATGCGGATGTCCATGCCAGGACCACGGATATCAACAGGCTGCGGCAGAAACTGGGGATGGTTTTTCAGCAATGGAACAGCTTTCCGCATCTGACGGCACTGGAAAATGTGGCGCTGGCGCCGCGTATCGTAAAGGGAAAATCCAGGGCGGATGCCCGCGAGATCGCCTCCGGACAACTTCAGCGCGTCGGCCTGGGGGACAAGCTGGATGTCTATCCCGGCGCGTTGTCCGGCGGCCAGCAGCAGCGTCTGGCCATTGCCCGCGCCCTGGCGATGGAGCCGGAGTACATGCTCTTTGATGAAGCGACATCGGCCCTTGATCCCGAACTGGTGGGTGAAGTACTCGATACCATGCGACTGTTGGCCGAGGAGGGAATGACGATGATGTGCGTAACCCACGAGATGGGGTTCGCCCGCGATGTCTCCGACCGGGTCGCCTATTTCCATGAAGGTGTTGTGGAGGAAATCGGTCCGCCGGCGCGGATTTTCGGCGATGCCCGCTCGGAACACACGCGCAAATTTCTTGCAAATATGCGATAATACCCCTCAGTAGTTGAATGGGAAAAAGTCCCTTGGCTTCGCCTCGGTCCACTTTTTCCCGACAATACCGCTGATATATTTCGAAGACGGTGTGGATCAGACGCTGCCCCGGCGCAAGACCGGCATGCAAACATGCGAGGACGGGATTCAAATGCGTGTAATCGACAGCCATACGGCCGGTGAACCCACACGTGTGATCGTACAGGGGGGGCCGGATGTGGGAGGCGGATCGCTTGCAGCGCGGGCGGCGCGGCTGCAAGCCCGGCATCGCGATTTCTGCAACGCCGTTCTGCTGGAACCGCGCGGCCACAAGGCGATTGTCGGCGCCCTGCTCACCAAGCCCGATGATGAGCGTTGTATGGCCGGCGCGATCTATTTTAACACACTGCAAAATCTCGGGATGTGCGGCCACGCGACGATCGGGCTGGCGGCCACGCTGGCGCATATGGGCCGCATCACACCCGGGCGGCACCTGCTGGAAACGCCGGTCGGGGTTGTGGCAGTGACGTTGCACGACGCCAACTCCGCCTCGGTGGTGAATGTCGAGAGCTATCGTCTGCGCAAGGGTGTCTCGCTGGACATCGCCGGTCATGGCGCGATAACGGGAGATGTGGCCTTTGGCGGCAACTGGTTCTTTCTGGTAAGGGAGAGTCCGATTGCGCTGAAGATGGCCAATATCGACCCGCTTGCGGCGTTGTCGCTGGCGATTCGCAGGGGCCTGGAGCGCGCCGGCGTGACGGGGGAAAACGGCGCCTGGATTGACCATATCGCGTTGTTCGGGCCACCGGCCAACAAGGGTGCTCATGGCCGGAGTTTTGTTCTGTGCCCCGGTGGCGCCTATGACCGCTCTCCCTGCGGCACCGGGTGTTCGGCGAAACTGGCCTGTCTTGCAGCGGATGGGGAGCTTGCTGCCGATACCGAATGGGTGCAGGAGAGTATTATCGGCAGCACCTATCGATTGAAATACGCGCCCGGTGCCAGCGGCGGCGTGATCCCGACCATTACCGGACAGGCCTTCGTAACGGCTGAGACGGATCTGATATTCAACCCGAACGATCCTTATCGCACGGGTTTTCATTCGTAGATTTCGTAGATGGAGAAACATCATGGAGTACAGGAACCTGATTGGCGGCAACTGGGAAAAAACCGGCGATAGTACCGCCAACATCAATCCATCGGACGTCAGCGACACCCTGGGATATGCCGCTTCAGGCGGCGAGGCCGATCTGCATCGCGCTATTGATGCCGCCCATGATGCGGCGCCGGTATGGGCGGCATCGACGCCGCAACAGCGCTTTGACGTGCTGGATTTCATCGGCACCGAATTGCTCGCCCGCAAGGCGGAACTGGGGCGCCTGCTGTCCCGCGAGGAGGGCAAGACCCTGCCCGAAGGTATTGGCGAGGCGGCGCGCGCCGGGCAGATCTTCAAGTTTTTCGCCGGCGAGGCGCTACGGCAGACAGGTGATCATCTGGCATCGCTCCGCCCTGGCATTCACATCGATGTGAGCCGCTCGCCGGTTGGCGTTGTCGGCCTGATCACGCCGTGGAACTTTCCCATCGCCATCCCCGCCTGGAAGGCCGCCGCCGCCCTTTGTTTCGGCAATACGGTCATACTGAAACCGGCCGAACTGGTGCCCGGTTGCGCCCACGCCCTGGCCGAAATCATCTTCCGTTCCGGTCTGCCCGAAGGCGCCATGAACCTGGTAATCGGGCCGGGGGCGCGCATCGGCCCCTCCATGATCGACAGTGACAGGGTCAATGCCATTTCCTTTACCGGCTCGGTGTCGACGGGCCGCGGTATCGCCGCCGCCTGCGGTGTGAAACTAAAGAAAGTACAACTCGAGATGGGCGGCAAGAACCCGCTGGTGGTTCTTGATGATGCGGATCTGGATATCGCTGTGGATGCGGCGCTGAACGGCGCATTCTTTTCCACCGGGCAGCGCTGCACGGCGAGTTCGCGCCTGATTGTGACCGAGGGCATTCACGATCGCTTTGTCGCTGCGCTCGAGGGCGCCATGGCGGCGCTGCGGGTGGGGCACGCGCTGCACGAGGACACGCAGATCGGCCCCGTGGTGGATGAGAGCCAACTGGAGCAGAATCTGTCCTATATTGGTATCGCCGAGCGTGAAGGCGGCAGGATACACGGTGGTGCGCGGGTTACGCGTGAAACGCAAGGCTTCTATATGGCCCCCGCCCTGGTAACGGAAACCGGCAACGATATGCGTATCAACCGTGAGGAGGTGTTTGGTCCTGTCGCTTCTGTGATCCGCGTGAAGGACTACGACGAGGCCCTTTATACGGCCAACGATACGGAATTCGGCCTGAGCTCGGGCATCTGTACGACCTCGCTTAAACACGCCAGCCATTTCAAGGCCAATGCGCAGGCCGGGATGGTGATGGTCAATCTGGCCACGGCGGGGCTGGATTATCATGTACCATTCGGCGGCACGAGGCTTTCCAGCTTTGGTCCTCGCGAGCAGGGCACCTATGCGGTGGAATTCTACACAACGGTAAAAACCGCCTATACGCTGCCGTGACACACTCTCCAGGTGTGTCATTTCAACAGGGTGTTTTTGAAAAAACCATCGGATGCTGCTGTCCATTCATCTGATCATTGGAGGTGTTCGATTTATCCAGCGCTGTCAAGGGTTTAAGAACCGCCAGGGGCGGCGCGAAGCGCCCTTGACAGCGCTGGATAAATCGAAAAAAAGCGATGATCAGATGAATGGCCCGGTATGGCCTTGCTGGCGGCGAGGGCGCAAGAGATGTGCCTTCAGACCTGCCTGTCCCGGGAACACCCTGTCGAAATGACACGCTCTATCAGGGACAACCTGTTGACATGACACGCTTTAGTGAAAGGACCGACACATGAAAATCGCCGCCATCAACGTCTATCAGGTCAATCTGCCCCTGAAGGAAGGCCGGTACAACTGGTCCGGCGGCAACTTTGTCGAAGTGTTTGACAGTACCGTCGTCGAGATTATCACCGATACAGGGCTTAAGGGTTACGGGGAGTGCTGCCCGCTGGGATCGGCCTATCTTCCTGCGTTCGCCCTGGGCGTTCGTGCCGGGCTCTCGGAGATGGCGCCCCATCTGATCGGCCGGGACGCGCGGAACATCATGGCGATCAACCGCGCCATGGACGCCAGGCTGCGCGGCCACCCCTATGCCAAGGCGCCCGTCGATATCGCTTGCTGGGACCTGCTCGGCCAGGCGGCGGGTCAGCCTCTTTATGCGCTGCTGGGCGGCGCCGCACAGGATGACGTGGTACTGTATCGCGCCATCAGCCAGGACGCCCCGGAGGTCATGGCAAGGCGCATCGAGAACTACGCCGCCGAGGGCTATACGAAATTTCAGCTTAAAGTGGGCGGCGACGGGAATGAGGACATTGAGCGAATTCGCGCCACCCGTGCGGTGTTGGAGCCCTCTCATGTACTGGTCGCGGATGCCAATACCGGCTGGACGCGCCACGAAGCCGCACGTGTCGTCAGCGCCGTCTCATCGCTTGATATCTATGTGGAGCAGCCCTGCGATACATACGAGGAATGCCGTTCCATCCGCCGGCGTACCGCCTTGCCGTTTGTGCTCGATGAGGTAATCGATGGCCCGGGTATGCTTGTGCGCGGCATTTACGAGGACGCGATGGATGTTCTCAATCTGAAGATATCCAGGGTTGGCGGTCTGACAAGGGCAAGGCTGATGCGCGATCTGTGTGTGCAGCATGGTATCCCGATGACCATCGAGGACACCTGGGGCGGCGACATCACAACGGCGACCATCGCCCATCTTGCCCGCTCGACGCCGGCGGCATTTACCTTCTCGGCAACCGATTTCAACAGCTATGGAACCCGTGACATCGCCCATGGGGCGCCGCGCCGTGTTAACGGCCGCATGACCGCCGCCGATCGTCCGGGCCTCGGGATTACGCCGATTTTCGATACGCTGGGGGAACCTGTCGCAACGTATTCCTGAGGGCGCCATGCGCAGCAGCAAAACCATCCATGTCGTTTCCGCCCATGCCGAAGGGGAGGTCGGGGACGTGATCGTCGGCGGGGTGGCACCGCCGCCGGGGGATACCCTGTGGCAGCAGCGCTCGTTTATCGCCCGGGACCGGACGTTGCGCCATTTTGTCCTTAACGAGCCGCGCGGCGGCGTGTTTCGCCACGTGAACCTCCTCGTGCCGCCCAAACACCCGGCAGCCGATGCGGCTTTCATCGTCATGGAGCCTGAAGACACGCCGCCGATGTCGGGCTCGAACGCCATCTGCGTATCCACCGTGCTCCTGGACACCGGAATTATCCCCATGCGCGAGCCGGTGACGGAAATGGTGCTGGAGGCGCCGGGAGGGCTGCTGCGGGTGAGCGCGGATTGCCGCAATGGCAAGGCGGAGCGGATTACATTGCGCAATGTGGCCAGCTTTGCCGATAAGCTGGACGCGACACTGGAGATCGAGGGTCTTGGCACATTGAACGTCGATACCGCCTATGGCGGCGACAGTTTTGTTGTGGTGGACGCCCGGGCGGTGGGGTTTGAAATACGGGCCGATGAGGCGGCGGATATCGCCCGGCTGGGGATGAGAATCACCGCCGCGGCCAATGAGCAACTGGGCTTTTCGCACCCGGAAAACCGCGATTGGGACCATATTTCGTTTTGCGCGTTTTGCGGTCCCCTATCGCCCACGGCCACCGGGTTTGCGGGCCGCTCGGGGGTTGCCATACGCCCCGGCAAGGTGGATCGGTCGCCAACCGGCACGGCGGTATCGGCGCGCATGGCGCTGATGGCCCGCCGCGGACAGTTGAAGACGGGGCAGGAATTCAGGGCGCAGTCCATTATCGGTTCCACGTTTGTCGGCAAAATCGTTGGCGAGACGAACGTTGCGCAATGCAGCGCCATTATTCCGCAGATCAGCGGGCGGGCGTGGATTACCGGCGTTCACCAGCATATGCTGGACCCGGACGATCCGTGGCCTGGCGGATATCGCTTGAGCGACACCTGGGGTTCCGGACGGGGCGCCTGATTGGTTGAATGTGAAAAAGTCCCCCGGCTTCGCTTCTACCTGTGGAAGGTATATGTGCCGGGAGCCTTGCATGGCCCGGTTGTCGCGACAACCGCGGCCAGGTCGCGCCGCCGCACCGCCGCATCGACAAACGCCCTTCGCCCGGAACTGAAATAGCGGGTCAAATACACCAGCTTTCGTTGTTGATGTTCGTTCCAGCGTTTCTCGAAGGCCGGGCTTGTGGGCCAGGCAATGGCGTACAGGTAATACAAAATATCGGGACCGAGGGCGAGGCGATTATCGTCATTCGCATGTCCGGGAAAAGCGCGTATGGCACTGTAGTTTCCTGTTGCAGCATAGGCAAAAAGTTCATCGACAAGTCCGGCGAGATGCCGCTCCGCATCATTCGCCGGAGCCTGCGCATAACGGCCGCAAAAACGAAACCTGGAAAAAGCCCCCAGGCGCTTTTGCGCCGCAGGGATCCTTATCCGTGCAAGGTCCCATATAAAGCACAAGTGTGGCGCGCGCCCGATGGCAACCAGATGGGTGCGCCAATGGCGCTCCCGGGTAGCAGCATCGGCAATACGCAAAAACGCCGGATACCGGTCCTGGTAGATGTCATAGGCGACGGCCATAGGTCCGCGGCAGAGTATTTCAAAGTCGCGATGGTCCCTGCCTGAATCATCAAGCGCTTTTTGCTCGGCCTTTGTCAGTTCTTTATATGGCGGCTGGGGATGATCGGCAAATGACCAGCCAGGCATCTGCGCTCGCGCTATCGTCGCGGATGGAGAGAAAGGCCGTGCAGCGGTTTTGTCTTTCCTGTTCGCATCAAACGGTCTGCATGGTCCGGTTGTTGCCAGCACCGCGGCGAAGTCTCGCCGTTTTGCCGCCGCATCGAGAAATACTATTCGCGGCGCATCGACATACTGCGCCTGATAGTCAATATTGAACTTTTTGCTCGCACCCCACTCCTCTCCGGAGACGTCATCCGGCAGCCAGGCGATCTTGAATAAGTAATACCAACGGCTCTTATGGTTGACTCATAAAGCCGTTGGCAAGGCCGACCGGCCGCCGCGCCTTATGGCGCGTAAGCCTTAGTGGCGTTTGAACGATAACGGTCATTCTTTATGACCGTTAGTATAATACAGGACATCCGGATTAAGCGTGATGCGTTTGTCCTCATCGTGATAGATCGGAAAAGCATGTAGGGCCAGGAGATTTCCCGTTGCTGCGTAGGCGAGAAGTTCATCGACAAGTTCGACGAGGCGCCGTTCGGCATCGCTGGATGGAGGGCGCGAGTAACGGCCGCAAAAATAAAAATCGGGAGAACGCAGGAGTTGCGCTTCAACAGCTGCGATCCGTGTTTCGCCAAGTTCTTTAATAACGCATATATACGGCGGCGCCGCGGTGGCAACCACATGTCTGCGCCAATGGCGCGCCCGTGCGGCCCCATTGGCAATATGCCTGAACGCGGGATAGCGATTCTGATAAATGTCGTAGTTGGCGGCAATGGATGCCCGGCAATTTTCCGCGCGATCAAGACGTTTGTCGCGGATTTTACGGAGCGCCGATAATTCGGATTGGGTCAAGTTGACAATTTGCGGGTGGGGATGATCGGCAAACGACCAGCCGGACAAATCGTCCTGCGCCATTGCTGTGGACGAAAACAATATTACCACGGCAGCCGCAAGACGTGGAACAGCGCCGGGCCAGCACATCATACTTTTACGACACATCCTGTCCCCGTGACGATTTTACCGGTTACACTGTACGCTGAACTGTTGAGCGCGTCAATTTCGACGTAACCAGAGGAGCACGGTCAGAAATGGGAAGATGTGAAGAAAATACTGGAGCGTGTCAGGTCTTAATAGAACCATTCTGACGGAGCGATTTTGCGACAAGATGAACCTTAAGTCTCGCAGGATATAGTGGGGCTATTTTCAAGAGACTTAAGGTTCATATTGGTGCAAAAGCGCCCGTCCCTTCGGGTTTGTCGATTGGCGGACGCCCACGCCGCTCTCGAGAGATGGGTCGCCATCGCTCTTCGATCGCCTTGAGCCTGGGTATCGCCTCGCCAATCGGGAAACGAAAATTGCTTCTATTAAGACCTGACACGCTCCAGATCGTCGGGGGTTTAACAGGAATCTCGTTGGATTTCCCTTTGGTGTGATTTTTGATTCACTGTGTTAAGAGGTGGAGCCTACGCAAGCCATATCAGCGGATTTACGCGAGCATATTGTTGCAACTTAAGCGCCCGACGCTCCAGATCAGCATGGGTTTCGCTTTACCCGTTTTGTCAGGGGTAAAGCGAAACGCATAAAGCTGATCGCCCTGAAATCTATAGCAGAATGCGAGGAAGATACCGAATACCCGCGATTCCAATTAAACGCATTTTGCTATAGTTGCGTAATTTCAAAAGCTTGTCCCTGGTAAACCCATCGGGTGCTGCTGGCCATTCATCTGATCATTGGAGGTGTTCGATTTATCCAGCGCTGTCAAGGGTTTAAGAACCGCCAAAGGCGGCGCGAAGCGCCCTTGACAGCGCTGGATAAATCGAACACCTCCAATGATCAGATGAATGGCCCGGTATGGCCTCCCTGGGGGCAGGGGTGCCAAGAGGAATCACTTCCGGTTTTTGCCTGCCTCAGGAACAACCTGCTGAAAGATCACATCGAGATTAAAACCGTTGTCTTGTCAGCACGACACACAAGTCGGCGCGTACAAAACGCCAATACCGCTGGTATACAAGGGACTTGCGTTTGACTCCCGGCGCAGATTAAAACCGTTGTCTTGTCAGCACGACACACAAGTCGGCGCGTACAAAACGCCAATACCGCTGGTATACAAGGGACTTGCGTTTGACTCCCGGCGCAGATTAAAACCGTTGTCTTGTCAGCACGACACACAAGTCAGCGTGTACAAAATGCCAATACCGCTGGTATTATTGGGAAAAAGTGGACCGAGGCGAAGCCGGGGGACTTTTTCCCATTCAACTATTCCGGATCATCCGGCAAATCAAGGCCCATCTGCCCGGCCGGTTCAGCCGGGGGCACTGCCAGCCCCAGATGCGCAAACGCCGCTGGCGTCAACAGCCGGCCACGCGGCGTGCGCTGCAAAAAACCTTGCTGTATCATATAAGGCTCAATGATGTCCTCAATGGCATCGCGCGGCTCGGAAAGGGTTGCGGCCAGGGTCTCCACGCCCACCGGACCACCGCCGAAATGCACCGCAATCGCATTCAGATAACGCCGGTCAAGGGCATCGAAGCCGCGTCCGTCGACCTCCAGCCTGATAAGCGCCCGATCCGCAATCGGCGCTGTAATCGCCGCCTCGCCGGCAACAATGGCAAAATCGCGCACACGCCGCAAAAGCCGGCCGGCAATACGCGGCGTGCCGCGCGAGCGCCTGGCGATCTCGCGAGCGCCATCCTCGGGCATGGCGATCTCCATCAGCCGCGCACCGCGCGCGACGATCTCCTCAAGTTCTTCGGTGGAGTAAAAGTTCAGGCGAACGGGAATGCCGAAACGATCGCGCAACGGTGTCGTCAGCAGGCCCAGCCGCGTGGTCGCGCCAATCAGGGTAAAACGCGGCAGATCGATCTTGACCGAACGCGCCGCCGGCCCCTCACCGATAATCAGATCGAGTTGGTAGTCCTCCATCGCCGGGTAGAGGATTTCCTCGACGGCCGGGTTAAGGCGGTGAATCTCGTCGATAAACAACACATCGCGCTCTTCCAGATTGGTCAACAGCGCCGCCAGATCCCCCGCCCGGGCGATCACCGGCCCCGATGTGGAACGAAAACCCACCCCCATCTCGCGCGCCACAATCTGCGCCAGGGTCGTCTTGCCAAGACCCGGCGGACCGACGAACAGAACATGATCAAGGGCCTCGTTACGGGCCCTGGCCGATGCAATGAAAACCTTCAGATTGGCGCGCGCCTGTTCCTGGCCAATAAATGCGTCCAGCACCTGCGGGCGCAGGCTCACATCCTGCGCAGCCTGCGCCTCGTCCTGCTGTGCGCCGTCCACAAGACGCGGCTTGCGCATAGTCATCTCTCCCGTCCCCTGTCCCTGGAGAAAGGCCCGAACCACGGCGCCGCGCCCGCCCTCATTGCGATAGCTCCCGCAATCCAAGGCGAATAAGCGCCTGCGTGGAGGCGCCGTCGCCCGCCTGCTCCAGCGCCCCCGCCACCGCCGCGCGCGCCCGGGCCGGACGATAGCCAAGATTGACCAGCGCCGATATCGCATCACGCGTGCCTTGCGGCAGGCGCTCCACGGAAGCTGCCGGCGATACCGGTGCGGCCGGTGCCTTGTCCTTTAACTCGGCGATCACCCGGCCGGCCACCTTTGCCCCGATACCCGGCGCGCGCGCGATGGCCGTCTTGTCGCCACGGGCGATGGCCTCGCCGATCTCGTCCGGGGTGAGCGTGCCGAGAAGCGCCAGCGCCACCTTCACGCCAACCCCCTGAACGGTGATCAGCAGGCGGAACCAGATCAACTCCGCCTGGCCGAGAAAGCCGAACAGGCGAATTTGATCCTCGCGCACATAGGTCTCGATCAGCAGGCTTGCCATATCGCCGCGCGGCGGCAGAGCCTGTAAAGTGAACCGCGAGCAATGGACCACATAACCCACGCCGGCCACATCAAGGATAACCAGATCGTCATCAAGGGTATCGACGGTTCCGGTGAGTTTGCCGATCATCACGCCACCTTGCCAGGCGATGGGGGCGGCAGGGACAGGGAACGGCGCCGGTGCTGGGCATGGGTAATGGCGATTGCCAGCGCATCCGCCGCGTCGTCGCTTTTCGGCTTCGCCCTGGGCAGCAAGACGTCGATCATGGTGCGGATTTGCCTCTTGTCGCAATGGCCGACGCCGACCACTGTTTTTTTTATCGTATTCGGCGCGTATTCCGCAATACCGATACCCTGTAGCGCCGGAACCAGTAAGGCAATACCGCGTGCCTGCCCCAGTTTCAGGGTCGCCCCGGCATCGCGCGAGACGAAAGTCTGTTCGATCGCCGCCTCTGCGGGACAATGGGTCGCGACCACCTCGCGCAGGCCATTGTAAAGGGTCACCAGGCGTTGCGCCAGATCATCTTCCGTCCGGGATGCGACGACGCCGGCGGCTATATAGCGCAACGCCGAACCATCTGAAGCGATAACCCCCCAGCCGGTAAAGCGCAAGCCCGGATCAATACCGATAATGCGTGTAGCCGTGCCGGTCATGAGCCGCCCGCCGCGCTTTCGCTGCGCCGCCTCCGGGCGATGGCCGTGTGGCTATACGTGCTCCACCCTGCGGTGATAATTATGTGCATTATGCATCTGCCAGGTTCGCGAGAACCTCTTCCGCAATGTCGAAATTGGCATAGACGTTCTGAACGTCCTCATCATCATCAAGGGCATTAATGAGTTTTAACAGTGTGGGCGCTTTTTGCGCATCGACGGCGGTCTCGGTCTGCGCCCGCCAAACGGGATTGACCCCCAGCGGCGCGCCCAGACGCGCCTCCAGCGCTCTCGCCACCTCGCCCAGCGCCTCAAATGCGCAGGATATCACATGGCCGGATTCATCGGACTGGACATCGTCGGCGCCGGCATCGATCGCCGCCTCAAGCACGGTGTCCGCATCGCCTGCCCCGGGCGCATAGGCAATCTCGCCGATGCGCTCGAACATAAACGAGACGGCGCCGGTCTCCGCCAGTGAACCGCCGTTCTTGGCAAATGTGGCGCGCACCGATCCGGCGGTCCGGTTGCGGTTATCGGTCAGCGTCTCGACGATCACCGCCACGCCGCCCGGTCCGTATCCCTCGTAGCGGATTTCCTCGAAATTGCTCAAATCATTGGCATCCGCCTTGCGCACCGCCCGCTGGATGTTGTCCTTGGGCATCGATTGCGCGCGGGCGTTCTGAATGGCCAGGCGCAGTCGCGGATTGGCCTCCGGATCGGGGCCGCCCAGTTTGGCGGCAACGGTAATCTCCTTGGAGAGTTTGGAAAACATGCGGGAGCGCTTCTTGTCCTGGGCGCCCTTGCGGTGCATGATGTTCTTGAATTTTGAGTGTCCGGCCATAGCGATTGAGTGGATTTCCTGTCGTCAGGTAAACACGTGGCCCCTGTCTATCGAAAATATATGGCGCCGTCACGCCTTTATGGGTTCTTTTTCCGCATTTTCCCAGAAGTCGGGTACCGTCTCGCGCAATCCGTCTCCCAGACGCAGCGGTGCCACGTGACGCGCCAGACCGGTTGCATCGTCGGTATCCACGGCCACGCCGCAGATCATCGCCGGGCCGCGCGCCGGCACCAGCCTGTCGCGCGCCACCGCCGTTTGAAAACGTTGTATCGGCTCGTCCTGTTGCATGCCGATCACGGAGGTGTAATCGCCGCACATTCCCACGTCGCTGATAAACGCCGTGCCCCCTTTCAGAATACGCGCGTCGGCGGTTGGTACATGGGTATGGGTGCCCGCCACCAGGCTCACCCGGCCGTCGATACTATACGCCAGTGCCTGTTTCTCGCTGGTCGCCTCGGCGTGTATATCGACGATTATCGCATCGGCCTGGTCTTTCAGACGGCACCGGTCGATGGCTTCCTCAATGGCATCGAAGGGATCATCGAGGGGATTCATGAAGATACGTCCCATCGCGTTGATCGCCAGCACCCGATGGTCGTTGCGTGTCTCTATAAGACACGCCCCCGGCCCCGGCGTGCCCGCCGGATAGTTGATCGGGCGCAACAACGTATCATAGCGCTCGATAAACACCAGCGCCTCGCGCTGGGCAAAGGCATGATTGCCCAGGGTTATCGCATCGGCGCCCGCATCGATCAGTTGCAGATAGATCTTTTCCGTGATTCCAAAACCGCCGGCGCTGTTTTCGCCGTTGATGATCGTGCAATCGATGCCATGACGCGCAATCAACTCGGGCAGTCGCTTGTAGACGATTTTGCGCCCGGCGCGGCCAACGATATCGCCGAGAAAGAGTATCCGCATCATCGCTCCTGTTCTGCCGACGCGCGCCGGCAGTCGATCACCTGTTCGTCAGTCACCATCCAGTGCAGCAACTGATCGTGTGCCTGGCGCGGCACCGCTGCGACCTGCTGCATCCCATATGCCACACCGATCGTATGGACAATCCTGCGGGCCGCCAGTGCCGCGATGGCGTTATCGTAATGGCCCTTGCCGTATCCCATGCGCCCGCCGTTGCGATCGAACGCGCACAGGGGTGCTATGATGATATCCGGATCGCAAACGGGCGCATCGGCAGGGGGGCCGCGGGTGCCAAAGCCTGCATCGCACAGATTGTCCGACAAGTCCCAAAGACGAAACAACAGCCCCCCGTCCTCCCCTTGCGTTACAGGCAGAACGAGCCGATGGCCGCCTTGCGCACAAATGCGCAGCGCCGGGACAATATCGATTTCCGAACGAATGGGCAGATAGCCCGAGATCACGGCTGCCCTGGATGGATGGATGTGTTCCAGCAGCGGTAGCAGATTGTCATGACACCGCCGCGCCGCGCGCGCCCGGTCTGCAAGGGGTACGGCATCGCGACGTTTCAGCATGGCGGTGCGCATCATGCGTTTGGCGCGCAGGCACGCCCCATCGCCACGTATTGGAGGCACATGCATCTTATTGTGCTCACAAATGTTATCCAGCCGACCCCCCGTCAGGCGGCTGCGCATGGTGCGCTCCTTTTCCCCCCTTTTCCCTTATGTGCGTTCTATTTCCACTTTATCATTGTTATGTGTACTCGGCGGACCGCATGGCCGTCGCAGCGGATGATCCCGGGTTCCCTATCTGTTTAGGGGGGCGCCGTATGAAAAGGCCCACGAGCCCGATCAGGGACAGCTCCCGTGTGGATCGTTAAGGCCCCTGGGAATGTGCTGGCGTCGCACCACGCAGTCACGCCGTACCCGACCATACCGTGTTTTGCCCCTTTTGTCAGTATATCTTGTGAGCCGCCTGGTTGTGGTCTCTCAGCCGGTTGTTCCCGGGACAGGCAAACCGGAAGGGATACCTCTTGCGCCCTTGCCGCCAGGGAGGCCATACCGGGTTATCCATCTGATCAGCGCGAGCAAATGCTTAATCCGGTTAGTCAATTTTAGCAATTTTTTTAACGTGAGCCAAAATAAATTCAATTATAAATAGTAGGAAAAAGAAATAATAATGCCATGAAAGCGAAAGCAATACCTGCCCTGATCGCTCGGCTGCGCCGCAGCGATAGTGGCGCAACAGCCATCGAATACTCCCTGATCGTCGCTCTCGTCAGCGCCATGGTTGTGGGAGGCGTGCAGGCGCTTGGATCCGGTCTTGGGGCGCGATTCGAAACGATCAGCGCCGCGTTGGACGGTCCACCGCCGCCGCCGCCACCCAGATTAACCGCACCGTAATACCAGCGGTATCGGCGTTTTGTACGCGCTGACTTGTGTGTCGTGCTAATAGGACAACGGTTTTAATCTGCGTCAGGAGTCAAACGCAAGTCCCTTGTATACCAGCGGTATCGGCGTTTTGTACGCGCTGACTTGTGTGTCGTGCTGATAGGACAACGGTTTTAATCTGCGTCAGGAGTCAAACGCAAGTCCCTTGTATACCAGCGGTATCGGCGTTTTGTACGCGCTGACTTGTGTATCGTGCTGATAGGACAACGGTTGCAAACCGGGCCAGGAGTCAAACGCAAAGCCCCCTGGTATAAGACATTGACAATGAGACGGGATGGGGCGCGGTGACCGCGGTGAGCTTGTGGCGCCCTCGCGCGGCGAGAATATCACCGACACGCTGCCAGGTGTGTAATTTCAACAGGTTGTTCTCGAAAAACCCATCGGGTACGGCCTCCCTGGGGGCAGGGGTGCTAAGAGCGCAAGAGATGTACCTTCAGACCTGACACGCTCCAGGGGCGCCACTACGGGACTTCGGGCGCAGCGGCGCGGTTTTCAGTCGAGACGCCAGGGCGTCAACGCAAACACATGCTTAATTGAATCAGGCAATTTGAACAACTTTTTTAAGAGGTTCTAAAGAGAGATCTACTATAAGTGGTGTACCAGGAATAAAAATGCCATGAAAATAATAATAAAAAGAATATCCGCCCTTACCGGGCGACTGCGCCGCAATGACAGCGGTGCCACAGCCATCGAATACTCTCTGATCGTAGCCTTGCTCAGTGCCATGATTGTAGGCAGTGTGGGCGCAGTCGGAACGAAACTTGGCGATCGGTTCGGGATGATCAGCGTCGCACTGCAAGGCCCGCCGCCGACACGCTCGCCGCGAAACGCCGGACCGTAAGACGCGGATCAAGGGGCAGGATGCGCCGTGGATGCTTTATGGTCCCCTCGTTTGGCGAAGAATTTTCTCATCGCCTGTGCGATTGCGCTTTTTGGGTGGCAATCGTCGCAATTCTCCGCGCTTGATCGCATCTTCTCGGATTTAATCCAGTCCAAACGCCCCCTTGCCGCAAGCGGCAACATCATTGTTATCGACGTCGATCGCGCGGCGATTTCCAGCCATGGGGGTCATTTTGTTCCGCGCCCGCTACTGGCCGACGCGCTGCAAAGGCTTCAGGCGGACAGAGCGGCGCGCGTGTACATTGATGTTCTTCTTGATACCCCCCGCAGTAGTGCCAGCGACAGGGCGTTGGAGGCCGCGCTACGGCGCTTTGATCGCCAGCGTATCGCCATCGGCGCCATTGCGAAAAAAACCGGCTTTTCCCAACGGTATCCCCTGAAGCGGTTTTCCGATCACGCCACGGTCGTGGAAATGAGTCTGTTTCCCGATCGCGACGGCTGGATGCGCGCCATTGACGGACGCACCACCCAGGCGCCCTGGCTGCCTAATCCGGCCCGCTGGCTGGTGCAGGCGTATGCCGGGGCAAACGAGGAGAAGGCCGACAAGCCCGGCGAAGCCGGTGATCTGGCGCGCGCGGTGCGGATCAATCGGCGTATCGCGCCGCAGAGCGTCAATCGCATCGCCATCGGCGATTACATAAAGGCCCCGCCAGAGGATCTGTCTGATCATCTTGTGATCATTGCGACGCCGGAACAGGCGCCGGGCGGTGATGCAAATTATCCGTTTTATGGCGAACTCGATCGCGGCCGGCTGATTGCCCTGGGCACACAGACACTGCTTGGCGACGTGGAGCCACGGGACAGCCATCCGCTGGTGCATGTTGCCATCGCCCTGGGGATAATTGTTGTTACCGCGGTCAGTGTTATGCGCGCCCGCTCAAAGCGCTATCTCAGCCTGTGCCTGGTGGGGATTCTTGTGCTGGTGGCCGGCGGTTCGTTTCTGGCGCTGATGGTCTTCGACATTCCGCTGGCCGGTTTTCGCCTGCTGCCGGCGATCTCCGCGAGCGCCATTGTGTTCATGATTTACCGGTTCGGTATCGCCGAAGTCCTGTCGGAATTCTTGTCCGGCGATCTCAGCCCGGAGGAAATCTGGACCTGGCGGGCCTATCAGCACCATAACGAAGCGGCTGTTCTCGCCGGTATCGGCACCTTGAAACGCGCCAACGACGCGGCGCGCCAACTGGGCCTGGTGGATGCCGATGAACAACGCGTGCGCTCAGGCGACGTTGAGGCCGCCTTTGAGTGCGCGTTAAAAGGCGACGAACAACCCACGATTCTTCTTGAGATCGATGGCCGGACGCGCCATTTCAAACTTGTCCGCCCGGTGCGCGGCGTGCCGATCATCCTGTTCAACGAAATAACCGACCAGCGCGAGCGCGAGGCGATCCTGCGCACCCTGGCGCAAACGGATCGCCTTACCGGCATAGCCAATCGCAGTGGTCTGGAGGTCGCCATAAACGGGTTGACGCGCCAAAACATCCCATACGCCATTGTTCTGCTCGATCTCAATGGCTTTAAGGCGGTCAATGACACCTATGGCCATCTGGCTGGCGATCAGGTGATTGTCGCGGCAACGAAACGCTTCCAGTCGGTCATTCGGGCGAACGATACGATCGCCCGGCTGGGCGGTGACGAGTTCGCTGTTGTCCTGCCAAAAATGACCCGCTCCGGCCAGCTTGATGGTGTGGCGCGCGCCCTTGAGCGCAGCCTGGCGGAACCGTTTTTCGTTGATGGAAAGTATTTACGTGTCGGTGTTGCAGCCGGTACCGCGCTCAGTACCGGCGAGACGTCCATGGCGGCCGTACTGGCGCAGGCGGACAAGCAAATGTATGCGCGTAAAAATCACTTAAAGAACGGGCTGATTCACGAAATCAGGCAGGATATCGCTTCCTGACACGCTTGTCTTAATGATTATGCTCTGGGCGTGATGATCAGATGAATGGCCAGCAGCACCCGATGGGTTTTTCGAGAACAACGTGCTGAAAGATCACATCCATGGTTGCCTGTCACATATCGGCAAGGTGCGAGGCGGGCCTATTTGGTTGATCGTGAAGAAAGGTGCTTCGCTCCGCTCAGCGCACTTTTCTTCATTTAATACCGCTGGTATATACCTTGCGATTTCCGATCATGACCAACGGTCATGATCGGCCAATTTGAATGCCAAATCAGTCCGCCGGGCCGCCCCAAGGACTGATTTGTCCTTATTTTATTGGGAAAAAGTGGACCGAGGCGAAGCCGAGGGACTTTTTCACATTCAACTATTTGGCCTGTTCCGTCTGATGCGGTGCGCCCGGCCGGATGACCTGCGATAACATCGCCCCCAGCGTTTCCATACGCCTGGTGGTCTTTTCAATGGCGCCGCGCAGCGCCTCACGCTCGCGCTGATAGTGCCCCAGTTGTTGCGCGTGATCGGCGCGCAAAAGCGCCTCCTGTCGATCGCGTTCGACGGAATTTCTTTCCTGATCCGTGAGGCGATCGGCCATGACGATGCCGGCCATGACGAGAAGACGCATATCACCCACCTCGCCCACCTGCTCGCGTAACGTTTCAATCGTGCGGTTAAACCGCTCGGCAAGCGCGCATAGATGGTCTTCCTCTCCAGGGCGGCATGCGATGCGATACTGACGATTGTTGATTGCGACATTGACTTCCGCCAGCTGGTTGTCCGGCGTGTCGTCGCGACCATCCTGCATCACGCTCACTGGCCTTTGCTCCCTTGAGCCGTGGCACCGGCCTTTGTGCCGCGCACGTCGATAACGCGCTGAATGCGCGCCATGACGTCAATGAGGGTCCTGGCGACCTGTTCGTTCGCCTCGCTCAGGCGGGCGAGACGCTGATCGGCGGCATCGAGTTTTTGCAGCGCCGCCTGCCGCTCGCGCGTCATTGCCGCTCCCTCGCGCTTGGCCTCGCCCAGAGCGGTGAGGACCTGGGCCCCTTCGCGCACGTGGCCATCAAGGTGATCGAGTGCGGCATCCATTTGCGCGATCAACTCAAGCGTGTCGTCACTGTGTTTGTGCGCCGTGTTTGGCGATACCGCCGCCGGTTCTTTTCCAACTCGTGTATCGGCATTGCGGTCGGCGGGCGATGTCCGTTGAGCGCTTGAAGATGTCATCGCGTATGATGCCCTTTACTGGCTGTCTTCAGGAATTGGTTGCCTCAGAACGTATGGTCCGGACATCCGGTTCGCCGCAGACCGGTTGAACCCTCAATGTGGCATTTGAGAACGGCCCAAGCGGCAAACAGGTCTCAAATGCCAAATGCGTCCCACCGGAATAGACCGTGACCGATCAGTATCTTTTTTACCCAACGCGTATTATTCGTGCAGACGACGTGTCTGGAGTGGCACATTTTAAGCACCCGATAAAAACGCGGTCAAGTCATTGATGTAAAATTATGAGCATTTTATCCTGCTGCCGCAGCGGCTTGGCGGTAATATCACAGGAGGTGGTATCACAGGATCACGTGGATGTGTCACGAAGCCGCAATACGTTTTGCCCCTTGCGGCTTTGACAAACTTGCCGTATCCGTGCATCGAACGGCAAGCGCGTCGCGAACGGATCGGGATGTCCTTGCCCCGGGAATCTATTTGTGCGTAGTATCGTCGAACGTGGATCAGGGGATCGTCACACAGCGAAATTCATGGCAGGCGACGCGCAAGCCGTCTTGTCAGACAGGCCCTGATCCCACAGCACACCATGGTACAAACTTTTACAGGCAATGAGGGGAAACCGAAACGCTCGTTGTGATCTTTCAGCAGGTTGTTCCCGGGACAGGCAATTTGCACGTGACGCCTCCCGCGGCCATGGCCGCAGATTGCCGCAGATTGCCGCAGCAAGGCCACCTGCACCCCATGATTTTTGAGAACAACCTGCTGACATGACACAGCCGGTGGAACGTATTTGACATGTGATCCCCGTTTGCCGCCGGGCCCATTCTCAGCTGGACCCATTCTCAAAAGTCAATTCAAGACCCCACCAGCAAAACCCCACCAGAATGTTTCGAAATGCGATCAATGAAAAAATCCAAAGACAAACCGGCAGACAATAACAAACGCAGCGCCATGGCAAATGCGGTGCGTTTTCTCGCCATGGATGCCGTGCAGGCGGCCAATTCGGGCCATCCGGGCATGCCGATGGGCATGGCCGATGTGGCAACGGTGCTGTTTAGCAAACATTTGCGCTTCGATCCCGGCTGCCCCGGCTGGCCGGATCGGGACCGTTTCGTACTCTCGGCCGGCCACGGCTCGATGCTGCTTTACGCCCTGTTGTACCTTCTCGGCTACGAAGACATGAGCGCCGATGCCTTGAAGAATTTCCGCCAGTGGGGATCGCCGACGGCCGGACATCCGGAATACGGCCACGGCGGCGGCATTGAGACAACCACCGGTCCTCTCGGCCAGGGACTGGCCAATGGCGTCGGGATGGCGCTGGCGGAGCGCATTCTGAATGCCCGCTTTGGTGACCTGCTTGTCGATCACCGCACCACCGTTATCGCCAGCGACGGGTGCCTGATGGAGGGTATCAGCCACGAGGCGATCGATCTGGCCGGACACCTGGGATTGTCCAGGCTGACCGTATTGTGGGATGACAACGCCATCACCATCGACGGCGCGACCGCCCTTTCCACCTCGCTCGATCAGCAGGCCCGCTTTGCGGCGGCCGGCTGGCATGTGCAGGCCATCGACGGCCATGACTTCGATGCCATCGATGCAGCCCTGACGCGGGCGGCGGCCTCGGATCGGCCCTCCCTGATCGCCTGCAAAACAATCATCGGTTACGGTGCGCCCGAAAAACAGGGAACCGCCGCCGCCCATGGGGCGCCCTTGGGCGAGGACGAAATCGCTGCGACGCGCAAGGCGCTGGACTGGCCGCATGCGCCGTTTGAAGTGCCGAGCGATGTGATCGATGCCTGGCGGCTTGCGGGCTTGCGCGGCAGCGCGGCGCGCAAGGCCTGGGACAAGCGCCTGGGCGATCTGGATGGGGAAATGCGCAGCGCCTTCGAGAGCGCTCTGCGCGGGGATCTGCCGGCCGGGCTGGGCGATGCGATCGCCGCTTTCAAGGCGCAGGCGGCGGAAGACGCCCCGGCCATGGCAACGCGAAAAGCCTCGCAAACGGTTCTCGATATGCTTAATCCGCTGGTGCCCGGCACCATAGGCGGCTCGGCCGATCTGACCGGCTCGAACAACACCCGCTCGGCGGATATGCAGCCTCTCACGGCAGATGATTTTACCGGCCGCTACATTTATTACGGGGTGCGTGAACACGCCATGGCGGCGATCATGAACGGTCTGGCGCTGCATGGCGGCCTGATCCCCTACGGGGGCACGTTTTTGGTGTTTTCCGATTATGCCCGCCCGGCGATCCGCCTGGCGGCGCTGATGGGATTACGCGCCATATACGTGCTTACCCATGATTCGATCGGTCTTGGCGAAGACGGTCCGACGCACCAGCCGGTCGAGCATCTGGCCGCCTTGCGCGCCATCCCGAATTTGAACGTCTACCGTCCCGCCGATGTGACCGAGACCATGGAATGCTGGCAGTTGGCGCTGGAAACGCGCCACGGGCCAAGCGTTCTGGCGCTGACACGCCAGAGCGTGCCCGCGGTGCGGGACGAATTCGAAGAGGCGAATATGTGCGCCCGCGGCGCCTATACTCTGGTGCGCGCGCAAGCGCCGGAGATGGTGACCCTTTTTGCCTCCGGCTCCGAAGTGGCCATTGCCCTTGATGTGCGCACGCGCCTGGAGAGTGCCGGTCATGGGACGCGTGTGGTGTCGGTTCCCTGCTTTGAGCGCTTTGCGGCGCAGTCTCCCGAGTACCGTCACGGCATTGTCGGCAGCGCCCGCGTAAAAGTGGCGATCGAGGCGGCCATCGGCCAGGGGTGGGAGTCGTTTATTGGAACCGACGGCCTGTTCATCGGCATGGAGGGCTTTGGCGCTTCGGCCCCCGGGGCGGAATTGTTCGCCCGTTTCAACATCACTGCCGAGGCCGCCCTCGAGGCTGTCAATGCGCGGCTGATCGCCTTGTCCGCGCACGATGAGGTGCCGGATTCGAAAAACAGGAAGAAGAAGAAAAATGCCGGTTAACACGGGATGTGATCCATTCGCCGGTTGTTCCCGGGACAGGCAAGGCGGAAGTGATATCTCTTGCGCCCTTGCCGCCAGCGAGGCCATACCGGGGGCTTTGCGTTTGAACCTGGCCCGGTTTAAAACCGTTGTCTTGTCAGCACGACACACAAGTCAGCGCGTACAAAACGCCAATACCGCTGGTATACAGGGACTTGCGTTTGACTCCCGGCGCAGATTAAAACCGTTGTCTTGTCAGCACGACACACAAGTCAGCGTGTGCAAAGCGCCAATACCGCTGGTATACAAGGGGCTTTGCGTTTGAACCTGGCCCGGTTTAAAACCGTTGTCTTATCAGCACGACACACAAGTCAGCGCGTACAAAACGCTGATACCGCTGGTATAACAGGTGCCGGCGCCATGGATGCGAAACAGGAATTCAGGAGATCCGAACATGACAGTAAAAGTTGCCATTAACGGCTTTGGGCGTATCGGCCGGCTGGTCCTGCGCGGTATTCTGGAGTCGAAGCGCACCGATATGCGCGTCGTCGCCATCAATGATCTGGGGCCGGTACAGACCAACGCCCATCTGCTGCGTTATGATTCGGTTCACGGGCGGCTCCCCACCCCGGTTAGTGTCGATGGCGATACCATTGATGCCGGCCAGGGGCCCATCGCGGTAAGCGCCATTCGCGATCCCGGGGACCTCCCATGGGGTGCGCTCGATGTTGATATCGCCCTTGAGTGCACGGGGATTTTCACGGCCCGGGAAAAAGCCGCCCTGCATCTTCAGGCAGGGGCCAAACGGGTGCTGATCTCGGCGCCCAGCGCGGACGCCGATATGATGGTCGTCTACGGCGTTAACCACGACAGGCTGCTAGGGGAACATCACGTTGTCTCCAACGCCTCGTGCACGACCAATTGCCTGGCGCCGGTCGCCAGGGTTTTGAACGAGCGCATCGGGATCGATACCGGCTTTATGACCACCATCCACTCCTATACCGGCGATCAGCCGACGCTGGATACGATGCACAAGGATTTGTATCGCGCCCGCGCCGCGGCGATGTCCATGATTCCCACCTCGACAGGCGCCGCCAGGGCGGTCGGCAAGGTTCTGCCTGAACTGGACGGTCGGCTCGATGGCGTATCGGTGCGCGTGCCCACGCCGAACGTATCCGCCGTTGATTTGAAATTCATCGCCGCGCAACCCACCTCGGTTGACGCGGTCAACGAGGCCCTGATCGCCGCCGCGCAAGGGGCGCTCAACGGCGTTCTCGAGACGACGGATCAGCCCCTGGTGTCTGCTGATTTCAACCACCATCCCGCATCGAGTATCGTTGCGCTCGATCAGACAAAGGTCATGAACGGCCGTCTGGTGCGCGTCTTCAGCTGGTACGACAACGAATGGGGCTTTTCCAACCGCATGGCCGATACGGCCCTGGCGATGGCGCAATTCCTGTAGTACAGGCTCTGACGAAAAAGGCCGGTGTTGCCGGCAACCTATCAAGCGAGGTTACAATGGGTGAGCAATTGACGGACATCGCCAATGCGATGGTGGCACACGGCAAGGGCATCCTTGCCGCCGATGAAAGCAGCGCGACCATAGAAAAGCGCTTTGCCGGAATTAAGGTCGAATCGACGCCGCAAAACCGGCGCGATTACCGCGAGTTGCTGTTTCGCTCCGAGGCGGCGATGCGCGATTATATTTCCGGCGTTATCCTGTTTGACGAGACGCTGCGGCAGGAGGCCGCCGATGGCACGCCCCTGATCGAGATCATAAGGTCCGCAGGCGCCGTGCCGGGCATCAAGGTCGATGAAGGCGCCCATGCGCTGGCCGGGCGACCGGGCGAGAAAGTCACCCACGGGCTCGATACGTTGCGCCAGCGCTTGCGCGAATATTACGACCTTGGCGCCCGCTTTGCCAAATGGCGTGCCGTCATTGGTATCGGCGAGGGCCTGCCGAGCCGCCACGGCGTCATGGCCAATGTACACGCCCTGGCGCGCTATGCGGCGCTTTGCCAGGAGGCCGGCATCGTGCCCATTGTCGAGCCGGAGGTGCAGATGGATGGTGAGAACAGCATGCACGATATCGATCGCTGTTACGTGGTAACGGAACAGGTGCTGAAGGCGCTGTACAGCGAACTGGCCGAGGCCGGTGTCGTTCTGGAAGGAACGGTGCTAAAGCCGAACATGGTGACGCCCGGCAGGAATTGTCCCACCCGGGCAACGCCCCGGGAGGTGGCGGAGAAGACACTGCGCTGCCTGCACTCGGGCGTGCCGCGGGCGGTTCCGGGCATTGCGTTTTTGTCGGGGGGGCAATCGGATGTTGAGGCGACTGAGCACCTGAATTTAATGAATGCTGCCGGGCCTCATCCGTGGAATCTGACGTTTTCCTATGGCCGGGCGTTGCAGGCTGCCGCTCTGGCGGCGTGGGGCGGCCGGGCGGATAATGCCGGGGCGACGCGTGCCGCCTTTTCCCATCGCGCTCGTATGAACGGCCTGGCCGCAACCGGCGCGTGGAGCCGGCAACTGGAGCAGGCGGCTTAGAGCGTGTCAGGTCTTAATAGAACCATTCTGACGGAGCGATTTTGCGACAAGATGGGCCTTAAGTCTCGCAGGATATAGTGGGGCTATTTTCAAGAGACTTAAGGTTCATATTGTCGCAAAAGCGCCCGTCCCTTCGGGTTTGTCGATTGGCGGACGCCCACACCCAAGCCGCTCTTGAGAGATGGGTCGCCATCGCTCTTCGATCGCCTTGAGCGTGGTTCGCCTCGCCAATCGGGAAACAGAATTGCTTCTATTAAGACCTGACACGCTCCAGAGCGTGGCACGCTCCGGTGCTGTAAATGCGCGGCACGACGAAAGGAAAGGCAAGAACCGATGACAAACGAAAAGGGGGTCGTATTCCCCAATGAGAGCGATACCTATCGCGCCGCTCGCGATGAACTCCTGAGCGCCGAAATCGCCCTGCGCCGGCAGACAGAAGACGTCGCCGCCATGCGCCGGGCGCTGCCGCAGGGCGGTGCGCTGGCGCAGGATTACACTTTCAGCGAAGGCCATGACGCCCGGCCGGTGCGCCTGTCAGAACTGTTCGATGAAAACAGGCGCGCTCTGGCGATCTACAGTTTCATGTATGCGCCGCAATCGGACCAGGCGCCCTGTCCCATGTGCGTATCCCTGCTCGATGGCCTCAATGGCAGTGCGCCGCATATCATGGATCGCGTCAGTCTGGCGGTGGTTGCCAGGGCGCCTGCCGATCGGTTGCGCGATTGGGGTGACGGGCGCGGCTGGAGCAATCTGCGGCTGCTCTCATCGCAGAATAACACCTACAATGTGGATTATCATGGCGAACGCGATGGACGCCAGATCCCGATGTTGAACATATTTGAGACGACGGAGACGGGCATTTACCATGTTTATGGGACGGAAAGTTTTTTCGCCCCTCCTGAGAGTGGACAGCACCCGCGTCACGCGGACGCGCTTTGGCCGGTATGGGCGCTATTTGATCTCACCCGCGAGGGACGCGGCGCGGACTGGTTTCCGAAATTGTCTTATTGATCGATCGGCCAGGTGTGTAATTTCAGCAGGTTGTTCCCGGGACAGGTAAACCTGACGGCACATCTCTTGCACCCTCGCTGCCAGGGAGGCCATAGTTGAATGTGAAAAAGTCCCCCGGCTTCGCTCCGGTCCACTTTTTCCCAATAATACCAGCGGTATAGGCGTTTTGTACGCGCTGACTTGTGTGTCGTGCTGATAAGGCAACGGTTTAATCTGCGTCAGGAGTTAAACGCAACGCCCCTTGTATACCAGCGGTATTGGCGTTTTGTACGCGCTGACTTGTGTGTCGTGCTGATAAGGCAACGGTTTTAATCTGCGTCAGGAGTTAAACGCAACACCCCTTGTATACCAGCGGTATTGGCGTTTTGTACGCGCTGACGTGTGTGTCGTGCTGATAAGGCAACGGTTTTAATCTGCGTCAGGAGTTAAACGCAACGCCCCTTGTATACCAGCGGTATTGGCGTTTTGTACACGCTGACGTGTGTCTCGCGCTGAGAATACAAGGGTTTTAATCTGCATCAGGAGTCAAACGCAAAGCCCCCTGGTATAAAACCGCAAAGGCCAGAGTTTTACCTTGACGCTCACCGCTGACACACTCTAATACCAGCAGTATTGGCGTTTTGTACGCGCTGACTTGTGTCTCGTGCTGACAAGACAACGGTTTTAATCTGCGTCAGGAGTCAAACGCAAAGCCCCTTGGTATGGCGCTGTTTGGTTCAAGTGGCTTTTCATCAACAATAATTGAAGCTTGTGGGGTGCCGGCGTGATAATGTCTGAGGACAGGTTTCTTTTCACCAGCGAATCGGTATCGGAAGGGCATCCCGACAAGGTGTGCGATCGCATCTCCGATGCGATCGTCGATGCCTATCTTGCCGCCGACAGGCAGGCACGCGTCGCGGTTGAAACGCTGACGACGACCAACCGCATTATCCTGGCCGGTGAAGTCCGTGGCGCGCCGCAGATCGATCACGCCCGGCTTGAGGAAGTGGCGCGCGCGGCGGTAAGGAGCATCGGCTACGAACAGGAAGGCTTTCACTGGCGCAATGCCCAGGTGTCCATACACATCCACGCGCAGTCCTCGGATATTGCCCAGGGGGTCGATGCCTCCGGTAACAAGGATGAAGGCGCCGGCGATCAGGGCATCATGTTCGGCTATGCGTGCCGCGAGACACCGGTGCTGATGCCGGCTCCCATTCAGTTCGCCCACACCATATTGCGCGAGATGGCGCGGGCGCGCCATGACGGCAGGCTAAGCGAACTCGGCCCCGATTCGAAAAGCCAGGTGAGCCTGGAATACGAAAACGAAAAGCCGGTTCGCGCCGCTTCGATCGTCGTCTCGACGCAGCATCGCGAGGGCCTTGAGCAGGCGCAGGTACGCGCGCTCGTGCGGCCCTTTGTCGAGGACGCGCTGCCCGAGGGCTGGATGTGCCCGGAGGATCAGTTCTATGTCAATCCAACGGGCAAATTCGTCATCGGCGGCCCCGACGGTGATGCCGGACTGACCGGGCGCAAGATTATCGTCGATACCTATGGCGGCGCCGCCCCTCATGGCGGTGGCGCCTTTTCGGGCAAGGACCCCACCAAGGTCGATCGCTCGGCCGCCTATGCGGCGCGCTATCTGGCCAAGAATGTCGTTGCCGCCGAACTCGCCGAACGCTGTACCATTCAGCTATCCTATGCGATCGGTATCTCCAGACCGTTGTCTCTTTATGTGAACATGCATGACACCCACGCCAGCGGCATCACCGAGACAAGGCTGGCCGGCGCCCTGGGGGAGACAATGGACCTGTCGCCACGGGGTATTCGCGAACATCTTGGCCTGAGCCGACCGATTTTCGAGCGCACGGCGGCCTATGGGCATTTCGGCCGCACGCCCGAGGACGATGGCGGCTTCTCCTGGGAGCGCCTTGATCTGGTGGACGCCATCAAGGCCGCTCTTACGTGACAGGCTGCTGACGCCTGGCCTCTCCGCCGGTCGAGGGAACCATGAGAGCTGCGCATGTTGTCCGAACACCCCCATCGTCTCCATGGCCGCCACAAGGCGCGTGCCCTGAACAAACGTCAGGCGCGCGCCATGGCGGAGGTGTTTCCCGGCCTGCGCATCGTGCTCGGGGCGCAGGACAGGGTGCAACCGGCGGGGCTGTTTGATCGGGCACCGCGGAAAGTCTGGCTGGAAATCGGCTTTGGCGCCGGCGAGCATCTGATCGCGCAGGCGCGCGATCATCCCGCCATCGGGTTTATCGGCTGTGAGCCGTTCGTCAACGGCATTGCCAGCACGGCGGCTGCCACGGCTGCGTATAATCTGGCGAATATCCGTCTTTATGGCGGTAACGCGATGGTGCTGATGGAACGGCTGGCGCCGGCGACGATTGATCGCGTCTTTCTGCTGTACCCCGATCCCTGGCCCAAACGGCGGCACTGGAAGCGCCGCTTTATCAACACCGAAACGCTCGATCAACTGGCGCGTGTCATGAAGCCCGGCGCTGATTTGCGTATCGCCACCGACATTGATGCCAATGCGGCGTGGATACTGCGTCATTGCCGCGATCACGGGGATTTTTTCTGGACCGGCAGAACCGCACAGGACTGGTTATCGCCGTGGCCGTCGTGGTCGGGTACGCGCTATGAATGCAAGGCGATCGCGGCAGGACGCCGGCCGGTCTATTTGTCTTTCACGCGCCAGGCGTGAATGATTGACGTTGGGGAAGTTGTTCGTGGCTGACATTTCATGATGGCAAGCACTTACCCTCGCGGGTAAAGTAATTATACGCCTGACACGCTCTAGCAGTTTTTTGCATATATAGCGTGGCCGCCGATTATGAAATTTATCAATTTATTGTTTGATTTCTGCCGACGCACCGAAAACAAGAAACATCGTCGGGAAAATTTTATACAAGAAAAGCGCTTGCAACAAGTGAAAATATTATATAGATAACTTTGCTGTCAGTATTTTTTCGTGTGACAGAAATTAACGAGGATGATGATGCCTGAAGTAAACGAAAGCAATGATGAATCAATGATTGAATTAACGGCGGATATCGTGTCGGCTTATGTGAGTAACAACGCTGTTGCCGTCTCCGATCTGCCCGGATTGATCACACATATTCACGAAACACTGCGCGATGTCGAAAAAGCCGGGAAGCCAAGTATTGAAGAGCCAGCCAAACCGGCCGTGCCCATCAATAGATCTGTTCAAAAGGACTATCTGATCTGTCTGGAAGACGGGCAGAAGTTCAAATCCCTAAAACGTCACCTGCGAACCCACTACAATCTTTCTCCGGAAGAATATCGTGAAAAATGGCGCCTGCCAATAGACTATCCCATGGTCGCGCCGAGCTATTCCAGGGCGCGCTCCGCACTGGCAAAGAAAGTGGGCCTGGGCAAAAAGCGCAAAGGAAGAAAAAAACGCAAATAGACCCGTCCGGTCATTCTATTCATGTGACACGCTCTAATATGCAGCGATGCTCAAGGAGAGAACTTCGCTGCTCTGAACAGATGCGTGTGAAATCGTTCCTGTACGGGCAAGGAGCCTTTTCACATGAACCTGTTCCTGCAGGCGCGGCTTTTTTAACCGTAATCCATCGCGGCGCCCGCGCCATTTCACATCCCCCCTTCAATTTCCTGCACGATCGCTTATATATTTTCCGAACCCACTGTTTTCAGGATCCCGCTGGCGCCGCCGCAAGGATGTGCAAGGCCGCATTACGCCGGTTATGGAAAGCCGGTGGGAATCTGGGCAGGTCCAGTCCGCCTATGTGCAGGAAAACGAGATGAACTTCGATCACTATACCGAACGCGCCCAAACGGTTATCCAGAACGCGTTGGGGCGGGCGTTGTCCCGGGGACATCCGCAGATCACCCCGGAGCATCTGTTGGCCGAGTTGCTGGATGACCGCGAGGGGCTTGCAACCGGGTTGATCCATCGCGCCGGGGGCGATCCGCACGTGGCGCTGCAACTGGCGCAGCAGGCGTTGGCCAAACTGCCGCAGGTGGAGGGTAGCGGCGCGTCGCAGCCGCAAATATCGCGCGCTACGGCCAAGGTCCTGGCGCGCGCCGACGAACTTGCCAAAAAGGCCGGCGACAGTTTCGTCACCATTGAGCGCTTGCTGCTTGCACTTGCGCTGCAAACGGACGGTGCCGCGGCGCACGCGCTGAAAGAGGCAAAGGTCAGCGCGCAGAACCTCAATCATGCCATCGAGGAATTGCGCAAGGGGCGCACGGCGGACACGGCGTCGGCGGAGAACGCCTATGAGGCGCTGAAAAAATACTGCCGCGACCTGACCGAAGACGCGCGCAGCGGCCGGCTGGATCCGGTTATCGGGCGTGATGAGGAAATTCGCCGCACGGTTCAGGTTTTGTCGCGGCGCACGAAAAACAATCCCGTGCTGATCGGCGAACCGGGGGTCGGCAAGACGGCTATTGCGGAAGGGTTGGCGCTGCGCATTGTCAATGGCGACGTCCCCGAGAGCCTGCGAAACAAACGGCTCATGCTTTTGGACATGGGCGCGCTCATTGCCGGGGCGAAATTTCGCGGCGAATTCGAGGAACGCCTGAAGGCTGTATTGCAGGAGATCACGGCGGCGAGCGGCGAAATTGTCCTGTTCATCGATGAGATGCACACGCTGGTCGGAGCGGGCAAGGCGGAAGGGGCCATGGATGCCTCGAACCTGCTCAAGCCGGCCCTGGCGCGCGGCGAATTGCATTGTGTGGGCGCGACCACCCTGGATGAGTATCGCAAGCACGTGGAAAAGGATGCGGCTTTGGCGCGGCGCTTTCAGCCCATTTACGTCGCCGAGCCGACCGTCGAGGATACGATCTCGATCCTGCGCGGTATCAAGGAGAAATATGAGTTACACCATGGGGTGCGAATCGCCGATCAGGCGCTTGTTGCGGCGGCGACCCTTTCCAATCGCTATATTGCCGATCGCTTTTTGCCGGACAAGGCGATCGATCTGATGGATGAGGCGAGTTCGCGGCTGCGCATGCAGGTGGACTCCAAGCCGGAGGAGCTCGATGAATACGATCGCCGTATCATCCAGCTCAAGATCGAGCGCGAAGCGTTGAAAAAGGAGGCCGACGATGCCTCCAGGGATCGCCTTGAGAAGCTGGAGCGCGATCTTGCCGATTTGCAGGAGAAGTCCCGGGCGCTGACCGAGCGCTGGCAGGCGGACAAGGAAAAACTCGCACAGGCACAGCACATAAAGGAAGAACTGGATCAGGCCCGCAGCGCATTGGAGCGGGCGCAGCGTGAGGGTGACCTGGCGCGGGCGGGCGAGTTGTCTTACGGTATTATCCCTGATCTGGAGCGGCGGGTGCAGGCGCTGGAGGCGCAGGAGAACGAACGCTCGATCCTGATCGATGAAGCGGTCACGCCGGATCATATTGCCCATGTGGTTGCCCGCTGGACGGGTATTCCGGTGGACCGGATGCTTCAGGGCGAGCGCGAAAAACTGTTACATATGGAGCATGACCTGGCCAAACGGGTGATCGGCCAGAGGGAGGCGCTGGCGGCGGTCTCGACGGCGGTGCGGCGGGCGCGCGCCGGATTGCAGGATCCGAACCGGCCTATCGGCTCGTTTATGTTCCTGGGGCCCACCGGCGTCGGCAAGACCGAGTTGACGAAGGCTCTGGCGCGCTTTCTCTTTGACGACGAACACGCCATGGTCCGTATTGATATGTCCGAGTTTATGGAAAAGCATTCGGTCTCGCGGCTGATTGGCGCGCCGCCAGGCTATGTGGGGTACGACGAGGGCGGTGTACTGACCGAAGCGGTACGCCGGCGTCCCTATCAGGTGGTGCTTTTTGACGAAGTCGAAAAGGCCCATGGGGATGTGTTCAATGTTCTCTTGCAGGTTCTTGATGACGGCCGGCTTACCGACGGGCAGGGACGCACGGTTGACTTTCGCAATGTGCTGATCGTGATGACATCGAATATTGGCGCCGAGATCCTTGTCAACCAGGCGCCGGGGGAGGATACGGAAGCGGTTTCGGATCAGGTCATGGCAATGGTGAAGGGGCATTTCCGCCCCGAGTTCATCAACCGGCTTGATGAGATTATTCTGTTCCACCGCCTAAGGCGCGAGCATATGAACGCCATTGTGGATATTCAGATCGGGCGGCTTCAGGGATTGCTGGACGAGCGTCAGATCACCATTGCTCTTGACGATGACGGGCGCGACTGGCTGGCGGACAAGGGCTATGATCCGGCCTATGGTGCGCGGCCCTTAAAGCGGGCTATACAGAAGAACGTTCAGGATCTCTTGTCGGAGCGCATCCTGTCGGGCGATATCCGTGACGGCGACCGGATCGTCATATCGGTAAAGGATGACGCGCTTGTTCTGAGCGCCGGCAACGGGCGCGATGATGCGCAGGGCGCACAGGCGGCTTGAGGCCCGCGCGCCACTGCAAATCTGAAGCGATACCTGGTGCGGCCCTTGCGGTCCTTGCCGCAGATGGCCAGCAGAACCCGATGGGTTTACCAGAGCCTTTCACTTAAAAACTGAAAGGCTCCAGGGGCTTTTTCACATTCAACTTGTCAGCACGATACACACGTCAGCGTGTACAAACGCCGATACCGCTGGTACTATACCAAGGGCCTTTGCGTTTGACTCTTTGCTTGGTTAAAAACCGTTGTCTTATCAACACGATACACAAGTCAGCGTGTACAACAAGCCAATACCGCTGGTATTACGTGACCTTCACCGTGATCGATCCCAGGCCGTCAGCGGCCAGTTCAATCACGTCCCCCCGCTCCACCGGACCAACGCCGGATGGCGTGCCTGACAGAATGACATCCCCCGCCGCCAGTTCGAAGTACTCAGACAGATAGGCGATCATCTCCGGCACCTTCCAGATCATCTGGTTCAGATTGCCTTCCTGCCGCACCGCACCGTTGACCTTGAGCGTGATGGCGCCTTCGTTTATCAATCCCGTTTTCGACACCATGTGGATCGGTCCCACCGGCGCGGAGCGCTCAAACGCCTTTCCGATTTCCCACGGGCGCCCCATCTTCTTTTGTATGCCCTGAAGATCGCGCCGGGTCATGTCCAGCGACAGGGCATAGCCGAAGATGTGGGCTTCGGCATCTTCAACCGCGATATTGGCGCCGCCCGACTTCAGCATGACCGCGACCTCGGCCTCGTGATGCACATCACGCGAATGCGGCGGATACGGAAAACGGCCCGACGGGTCGAGATTATTCGGGTTTTTCTGAAAGAAGAACGGCGGTTCGCGGTCGGGATCGTGGCCCATTTCAATGGCATGTGCGGCATAATTGCGACCGATGCAATAGACCCGCCGCACGGGGAACATGGCATCGGATTCTGCAATGGGGAGCCCCACAACGGGCGGCGTTTCAATGGCGTATCTGGTCATCACGGGTCCTTCACAATTATCTGTCGCCAGCCTGGAGTGTGTCCTGGGAACAACGTGCTGAAAGATCACATCCAGATAGCGCAGCCGCGCGCCCGGATCAATCTAAATCAATTTATCGGCCAGAAAAAGCGGGAAAAGCAGGGATAACAGGAATAGCGAGAGGTAATATCCATTGATTGATCCGGATTTTTGCGTTAAAGAGCAATCAATACGGAAAATTGATCGACCAATTCACTGGAGTCAACTTGACCAAGCTCGAAAGATTTGACCGCGACAACGCGATCGCAGCCCTGATCGCCTTTATCCGCGATGGCCAGTACAGCCCCGGCGACAGGCTGCCACCGGAACGCGAGCTGATCGTCAGTCTTGGCATGAGTCGAAACAGTCTTCGCCGCGCTCTGGAGGCGCTGGAGCGTGATGGGGCAATCTGGCGTCACGTCGGCAAGGGAACATTCGTCTCCGCTCAAAGAAGCGGCATCGGGCCTGGCACCCTCGCGAGCCTCAGCCAGCAGGTGACACCCGTGCAACTGATGCGCGCCCGTCTGGCGCTTGAGCCCGCATTGGCGCGGGAAGCGGCGATCAATGCCTCGGACGAGGCGGTCATGCGGCTGAACGATTTCATGCAGCGCGCCGTCGATGCCACGAGCTGGGATGCCTATGAGGCGCAGGATGACCTGTTTCACCGCGCGGTCGCCGAGGCGACAGGCAATCCGTTGTTGCTGTCGCTGTTCGACCAGCTGAACCAGGTGCGGCGCGCGGTGGCGTGGAACACCGTTGTGCGGCATTCGGAACGCCCGTCGCGGGATCATTCCAGTTTCTTTGAACACGACGAAATCTTTACGGCAATCAAGGCGCGTGATCCGGGGCCGGCGCGAACGGCGATGCGAATGCATCTCGGGTCCGTTTCAGCGCGTCTTTTCGGGGAGAACTAGAGCGTGTCAGGTCTTAGAGCGTGTCAGGTTTTAATAGAACCATTCTGACGGAGCGATTTTGCGACAAGATGGGCCTTAAGTCTCGCAGGATATAGTGGGGCTATTTACAAGAGACTTAAGGTCCATATTGGTGCAAAAGCGCCCGTCCCTTCGGGTTTCCGATTGGCGGACGTCCACGCCCAAGCCGCTCTCGAGAGATGGATAAACATCGCTCTTCGATCGCCTTGGGCGTGGTCCGCCTCGCCAATCGAGAAACAGAATTGATTCTATTAAGACCTGACACGCTCTAATAGAAACAGAATTGCTTCTATCAAGACCTGTCACGCTCTAACAGCAGGAGAAAAGGACAAAAGATGCTCAAAGGCCTGACTCATGGAATGCAAACCAGGAACCGTCATCAAGGGAGGAGAAGGATGAAACACCTATTGAAAAAAATCGCGGGACTCGCGTTGGCGTTGCCCCTGGCGATGAGCCTTTCCGCGGGGGTCGCCAGCGCCGACAAAATCCGTATCGCGCTGGCGGAGACGCCGTCCGATGAACTGGCAGCGTTCTTCGTTGCGCTCGATCGTGCCAGGGCCAAAGGCCTGGACTACGAATGGACCGCCTTCTCCGACGAAGAGTTGGCCATTCAGGCGGTTCTCAGCGGCCAGATGGACATCGGCTTTGGCACACCCTATGCCGCCATGCAGCGCTCCAGGGCGCCGCTTCGAATTGTGTTCCAACTCTCCAGGCTCAAGTTCTTCCCCGTCACCACGAAGGCCTATAGCAAACTCGAAGACCTTGACGGCGAGCCGATCCTGCTGCACTCGCGCGGCGGCGGCACCGACTCGATCGCCAATGTGATCGAAAGCCGGCTCAACATGAAGTTTGGCAAACGGTCCTACGTTCCCGGGTCTGCGAACCGGGTTGCCGCCCTTCTCGGTGGGCGCGCCAATGCGACGATCATCGATTTGTCGAACAAGAATAAACTGATGCGCAGCGAGGCTGGCAGGAATTTCAACGTCCTTGAGATGTTCGACGTCGAATCCAGCGACGAGGCGTTGTTCGCAAACTTCGACTGGATCAGGGAAAATGAAGAGGCGGTCGACACCTTCGTCAGCGCGCTCGTCAGCGTGTACAGGGACATGCACAAAGACCCGACAATCATTCGCCGCGAAACCAATCCCGATGGTCCCATCGGCCAGCTTCCGGAAGAAATTCTTGCCGAGCTTGACGGGTTCTACACCGACGCGGTGGAAGCCGGCCTTTACGACCCGAACGGTGGCGGCCGTGCCGCGGCGCGCGCCGACATGGAATGGTACTCGGCCGCCGGTCAGCTGGAGGGCGACCCCGACACCCTGAATATCGAGGACTTCTGGTACCTCGCGCCACTCGACAAGGCCGTCCAATGACAAAGGTCGAACCGACGCCGATCACGGGGGCGCCACCTGGCGCCTCCGGCACCCTTTGGCGCCCGGTTAAACCGTCGCGCGCGTTGCTTCTGAAGTTCCTTTCCGCCTTTATTCTTTTTGGCGCGTGGGAGATCGCGGGGCGCATTCCCGTCAGCTTCGCCTTTCCGACATTCCTTGAATCGATGGCGGCGCTCCTGCGCATGGCTAAAGACGGGACGCTCATTGCGGCCTACGCCGAGACGTTGCAGCCTCTTGCTGTGGGAGTCCTGATCTCCGCCTTTCTCGGCATGGGAATCGGGCTGTGGATCGGCCTTAGCCGCACGTTCGACTGGCTGTTCTCGCCCATATTCATCGTGATGCAGTCCGCCCCGCTTGCGGCGCTGATTCCGCTTCTGGTTCTTGCCTATGGCATCGGGTTGACTTCCAAGGTGCTTGTGGTCTGCATCATGGCAATGCCCGTCATTGTGCTGAACACGTCCGGCGCGGTACGCAACACCCCCCGATCAATGAAGGAAATGGCGCGCGCCTACCTGGCCAGCGATCTTGATATTATCGTGAAAATTATCATTCCCGCCGCTTCGCCCGTTATCTTTGCCGGTCTTCGGCTCGGCGTTTCGGCAGGGTTTATCGGCGCCATCCTGGCGGAGTTGAAAATCACACCGACCGGCGTCGGCGACATCATTACCTATAGTCGCTCCATAGCCGACTACCCCAGCATGTACGCGGCCATCTTTTCGATCATTCTTCTCGCGGTATTGTTTCTGAACCTGCTCGAAGCGATCGAGGCGGCGCTCTTTAAAGGAAATCAACAGGGATATGTCTCCGACTGATGCGCTCGCCGATGCGGTTGAAGCCGCGCCCGAAAGCGCCGTCTCGACCCGCAGCGTCTCGAAATTCTACGGGGAGATCGAAGCGCTGCGCGATCTGTCACTTGAGTTTCCGCGCGGCCAGCTCACGTCACTGCTAGGCCCCTCCGGGTGTGGCAAGACCACCCTGCTCAAGATTATCGCAGGCCTGCTGGAATCGACATCGGGCGAGGTGGAAGTCAACGGCAGGACCGTAACCGGTCCGGGCCCGGACCGCGCGTTTGTCTTTCAGGATTTCGCGCTGCTACCATGGGCGACTGTCATGCGCAATGTGGCCTTCGGGCTCGAGATGCGCGGCATCGGGCGCGCCGAGCGTGAGCACAAGGCGGCGCACTATATCGGGGAAGTCGGTCTGGCCGGGTTCGAGAACGCCTATCCGCACGAGTTGTCGGGCGGCATGCGACAGCGCGTCGGACTCGCTCGCGCCCTGTCGGTCGACTCCGAGGTCCTGCTGATGGACGAGCCATTCTCGGCGGTCGACGAACAAACACGGCGCAAGTTCCAGGAAGATCTGTTGAAACTCGTTCGCAACGAGAACAAGACATTCATCTTCGTAACCCATTCCATTGAAGAGGCTGTCTATGTCTCGGACCAGATCGCCATCCTGTTACCGCGCCCCGGTCGCGTATCCGGGATTATCAGGCCCACCGGATTTCGCAACAAGGACGCGGGCAACATTCGCCGCGATCCCGAATATCTCGATATCGTCGATACGATTTGGGCCTCGCTGCGTTCGTATGTGGAGTAGGCGATGATAGTGTTCGGATACCGCCTGCCCGGCATGGCGTCGCTGATCCTGTGGGGGGCCCTCTGGGAGATCGTCGGACAGGCCGGTCTGACGTTCTTCGTTCCACCCTTGTCCGAGGTCATCGCGACGCTGTTTGAGGTCCTGCAGACCGCCGCCTTCCGAAAAGCGCTTTATGAGACGGCCTATGCCTTTCTTGCCGGCGTCTTTTTTGCCATTGCGATCGGCATTCCCGTGGGCATTCTCATGGGCAAGAACCGCCTGCTGGATGAACTTTTTCTCCCGTGGGTCAATGTTTTTCTAAGCGCCCCCCTTACAGCCCTCGTTCCCGTGCTGATGGTACTTTTCGGGTTTGGCATGAAGGCGATAATCATAACGACCACGCTCTTTGCGATCTGGATCATCATCCTGAACGCGCGCGCTGGGGTGAAGCAGATCAACCGGTCCCTGATCGAGATGGCCAACAGCTTCGGCGCCTCGTCATGGGAGGCGTTCTCCAGGATCTACTTTTGGGCGGCCCTTCCCGAAATCCTCGGAGGTGTCCGCATCGGCATCATTCGCGCCGTCAAGGGGGTAATCATCGGCCAGCTCCTGATCTCGATCGTCGGCTTTGGAGCTTTGTTCGAACTCTATTCCGCAAACTTCCTGATGGCGCATTTCTGGGCGGTGCTGATCGTGCTCTTTGCCCTTGCCTTTACGATCTCGGAGTTTCTGGCGTATCTGGAGCGGCGTGTTTCCTATTACGCGGACAAGCGCTGACAAGTGCGCGATGCAACCTCGCCGGGTTCCCGCCTATGGGTCTGGACGTGCCGTCGGCGCATTTACGATCCAGTCGTGATCGGGATCGTTCTGAAAGCGCCAGGCGCGCCTGGGGCCCGCCATGACGTTGAGATAATACAGATCATAGCCATGAGGCGCCGCGCACGGGTGATAGCCTTTGGGTACGAGAACCACCTCGCCGTCGGCGACGGCCATATTCTCGTCCAAAGAGCGATCGTCGGTATACACGCGCTGATAGGCAAACCCTTGCGGCGGGTTGAGGCGGTGATAGTAAATCTCCTCCAGACAGGTTTCGTCGGGAAAGGCGTCGCGGTCGTGTTTGTGGGGAGGATAGGACGACCAGTTGCCCGCCGGGGTATACACTTCCGTCACCAGCAGGTGATCGGCGCCGTCGCGGTCCTCCATGAGGATCGGATGAATGTGGCGCGTGTTGCTGCCGCTGCCGCGCACCTGGGGCTGAATGTCATCGGGGGCGATAAGGTGCACGCTGTGTCCGCCCCGTCCCGGCGCCCGACAGATCGCGACTTGCGCCTCACTGAGCGCGGTAAGGGACCATGCCGCGTCATTGGGAACGTAAAGGGCATACGGCCTGGCGCCGGAAAAGATGTCCATGCGGGCGCCGATGGAGGCGAATGTCCTGTCGCCGGCGCGCGCCGACAGGGTACCCGATAACACCACGATACAGACTTCTTCGTCTGCCGTTTCCTCCTGCAGGTTCTGCCCTGCCGAGAGCTGGTGGAGCGAAAATCCCACATAGTTCCAGTTTGCCGATTGCGGGGTAATATGGAGTACACGTCCATTTGGATCGGGAGGGCCGGGTTTAACGAGAAGGGTGGTGTGCATTGTCATGATTCACCTGATTTGTATCATGCGAGGGCGGAAATCGTACAGGCAAGTGTATGATACTTGGAGAGCACCTTGCATCTGGATAGGGTCAATTTTTCTTTCTCGATTGACGAGACGATTTCTGATTTTAAAACCGTTGTCTTATCCGCACGACACACAAGTCAGCGCGTACAAAACGCCAATACCGCTGGTATACAAGGGCTTTGCGTTTGACTCCTGACCCGGTTTACAACCGTTGTCTTATCAGCACGACACACAAGTCAGCGCGTACAAAACGCCAATACCGCTCGTATACAGGGGCTTTGCGTGTGACTCCTGGGCCGGTTTACAACCGTTGTCTTATCAGCACGATACACAAGTCAGCGCGTACAACAGCCGATACCGCTGGTATACAGGGGCTTTGCGTTTGACTCCTGACCTGGTTTACAACCGTTGTCCTATCAGCACGACACACAAGTCAGCGTGTACAAAATGCCAATACCGCTGGTATAACCTATCGCCAGTTCTTATATTGGGAGTATGGCATCATTTCCACTGGATTCAAGACGTTTAGCGGCGCACAAGCGCAATAATACCGTGCAAACCTGGGCGATCGCGGCGGGCGCGGTTCTTTTGCTGGCGGTGACCGTATGGGCGTTGTTTGGTTTAAGCGGCGTCTTCTGGGCCGTTCTCGCGGGCGCAATCGGGCTTTGGCGGATCGGTAAAATTTCGCCGCAGATGGTCCTGCGGCTCTACAAGGCGCGCGTTCTCAGCGATGCGGAATTTGCCGAAGGTCTGGCGGTGGTGCGCGAATTGGCGCACCGCGCCGGCCTGCCCAGCGTGCCCAGGCTCTGCTACGTGCAATCGAAGATGATGAACGCGTTTGCGGTGGGAACGCCGGACGATTCGGCCATTGCCGTCACCGACGGGCTGTTGCGCGGCCTGAACATGCGCCAGTTAACCGGCGTCCTGGCTCACGAGACGGCCCATATCATGAACGAAGACCTGAAAGTCATGGCCATGGCCGATGTCATGAACCGCATCGCCTCGCTGTTGTCCATGCTCGGCTTTTTCGCACTGTTCCTGCATATGCCGTTTGTGCTGTTTTCCGGTCCCGCTCCCTGGCTCGGCATTCTCCTGCTGATGGCGGCCCCGACGGTGATCGGCCTGCTGCAACTGGCGCTGTCGCGCACCCGCGAATACGATGCCGATCTGGGTGCGGCCATGCTGACGGGTGATCCGGCCGGTCTGGCATCCGCGTTGCAGACCCTGGAACGGCGCCAGGGCGCCATGTGGGAGGGGCTGATGTTGCCCGGCGGCCGGATGCCCGATCCGTCCTTGCTGCGTTCCCATCCGAAAACGAGAGACCGCGTTGCCGCGCTGATGGCGCTGCACGGCGAGCGCGCTGCTGCTCTGCCCGATGCGGCAACCCTGACACCGATTGAAGCGGTCCATGTGGAGCGGCCGCGCATTGCCCGATCGATCGTGCCGCCCACCGGACGCCCGCGGGTGCGTGTGCGTTCTCTCGGATTGTACTGGTAGAGCCCCGTTATACCAGCATTACCCGGTTGGTTTTGGAGAACAACCTGTTGAAATCACACGTCTAGAGCGCCGGGCGTTTAAGTTGCAATAATATGTTCGCGTAAATCCGCTGATAAGGAAATTTTTCACATTCAACTGAATCGCGTTCTGCACGGACCGGGAAATTTATTTCACCTGATACGACGGTACGCTTAGGATCGCCCAGTGTTTTGCATTTCCCACGACACGCGCCCTTTCATACAACCGGTCTGCGATTGCGCCTTTTTCATGTTTGGGGCAGGCGATCAATGCCCGCCCTTTTATTCTGAGCAGGGAGGTATTTTCGCTCTTACCCAACAACTGGCAAATGCTGTCGGGCTTGGGAAACGGGCGAATGGGCGATAACCCGGACAGTTCCGGCTTGGTATAGGATAAAATTGTAGGTTCTTCCAGCGGAACTCCATTGCAGGCGGCAAGAGACAGCATCAGAACACTTGCGCACATAACTTGAAAAGCAAACTTCATCCTTTTTTCCTTTAGAGACCTATAGCGTCGGGCGATTAAGTTGCAATAATAACCCCGGTTTCGGATAAGAGAAAGGCGAAAATGGGGCCCTGGACAGTGGCCTCTCTATCCTTTTTCAGCCTGTGAAGCCATTTATCTGATCATAAGCCATAACCGGCGGCTGCGGTGTGTCAAGGGCGCTTCGCGCCGCTTTCAGCGGTTCTTAAACCCTTGATACACCGCGGGAGCCGCCGGAAAAAAGCAATAATCAGATAAATGGCTGGAACCGCCTTTGCACCGGAACGTCCGGCTCGATGAGAATGAACCGATAAAGCATGAGAAAAAGTCCCTTATCAGCGGATTTACGCGAACCTGTTGTTACAACCTGACACGCTCTAGAGACAGAACAGGACAATGCGGCGGCGCTCATGGGGTCTGTCAGTCGTGCACTTGATCCGAATCCCGTATGCGTTCTTTCGGGTTGTACCGGGAGGCTGATAATTCAAAGAAGCTGTTGGTGAATGCGCTCCCTTGGCAGGTTCCATGGACCTTTTCGGATTTCATGACGGGCGTCTGCGGGCGCCACGCCAATATCGCGAAGATGCGCGTCGGAGAGGTTCGACAGGGCGACGCGTTCCCGGTGCACGTCGTATGCCAGCGGTATGATTTTGAGCCATCCGCAAACCATCGCGATAGCTGATTTGCGGACAGTGCGCCGTGCCGACAGTGCCGGGATGCCATGCCCATACGGTATATCCGCGGGCGTGATGGCGGGTGTTCCGATTTCGGGTTTTGCGTGTGAAGTCATTGTTTTTTCCCTTCTTTTCTGAGCGATGAACTGCAGCGCCTGAATGCGCGTCGCCAACTTGGTTCCTTATGCGGCTATGAACGTTACAGGATGCGCCATGTTTATGATTCGATATGTATCGAAGCGTTGAATTTATTTGACTTGCATTCCTTTCATAATTCGACTATAATTGAATTATGGAATATTCACCCAATATAGCCCGGCTGGCCGCCCTCATTGGCGATCCGGCCCGCGCCATGATTTTGATGGCTCTTATGGACGGCCGCGCCCTTACGGCGCGCGAACTGAGCGATACCGCAGGCGTTACGCCGCAGACCGCCAGCAGCCATCTCAAAAAACTGCATGAAGGCAATCTCGTTGCTCTGGAAAAGCATGGGCGGCATCGCTTCTATCGCCTGGCGAGCGCGCATGTGGGATCGGCGATTGAGGCGCTGGGGCTTCTCTCGCAGGTTGGCAAACCGCCGCGCAGGGCCACGGGCCCGCGCGATACCGCTATGCGACGTGCCCGCACCTGTTATGATCATCTTGCCGGGGAACTGGGCGTGCGGATTTGCGACCGGCTGATCGGTCGCGGATTTATCACCGAAAAAGAAAGAGACTACTCGGTCACGAAGGCGGGTGCGTCATTCTTCGCCGATCTGGCCATAGACCTGGATGCAATCCGGGCGCAAAAGCGTGTTTTCGCCCGCCAGTGTCTGGATTGGAGCGAGCGCCGCTACCATATGGGAGGTGCGCTTGGTGCCGCATTTTATGATTGCGCCGTAACCAACAAGTGGATCCGGCGGCGATCGGGAGATCGTACCGTCACCATCACTCCCCCTGGCCAGCAAGATTTGGGGGCGCTGCTCGGCATCGATTTCCCATAGAGCGTGTCGTGTCCTAGAGCGTCGGGTTTGACGGGCGCTAGAGCGTGTCAGGTCTTAATAGAAGCAATTTTCGTTTCTCGATTGGCGAGGCGATACCCAGGCTCAAGGCGATCGAAGAGCGATGGCGACCCATCTCTCGAGAGCGGCTTGGGCGTGGGCGTCCGCCAATCGGCAAACCCGAAGGGACGGGCGCTTTTGCTATAGATTTCAGGGCGATCAGCTTTATGGCGTTAGCTTTACCCTTGGCAAAATGGATACAGCTAACGCCAAGCTGATCTAATATGGACCTTAAGTCTCTAGCAAATAGCCCTACTATATCCTGCGAGACTTAAGGTTCATCTTGTCGCAAAATCGCTCCGTCAGAATGGTTCTATTAAGACCTGACACGCTCTAAACCCTTGACACACCGCGGGAGCCGCCGGAAAAAAGCAATGATCAGATAAATGGCTGGATCCGCCTTTGCATCGGAACGTCCGGCTCGATGAGAAGGAACCGACAAAGCATGAGAAAAAGTCCCTTATCAGCGGATTTACGCGAACCTGTTGTTACAACTTGAACGCCCGACGCTCTAAATCGGGCTATTTTAGTTGATTAAAGTTGCTTGCAACAGCAACAATTTTACCCATAATCGCATGTGAGACTTAGGACCGACCGAGTATGACACGAGAGCTAATGCCCGTAACTCCAAAAGTCATTGCGTGGGCACGCGAAAAAGCCGGGTTTTCCGAAGACGAGGCTGCGCAAAAGTTTAAGAGAATCAGGGATTGGGAAGCTGGAAAATCTTCTCCGACATACCCACAACTGGAGAAATTGGCCGAGGCATTCAAAATTCCCGTTGCCGTTTTCTTCTTTTCTACTCCACCAGAATTGCCGCCAATAGATGAAACCTTCCGCACACTACCAGAAAGTGAATTGGCGCAGATTCCTCAAAGGATACGGCAGCTTCTAAACAAGGGGAAAGCCTTACAACTCAACTTACACGAACTGTGTACCGGTCGGAACCCAGCCGCCAAGACCATTGTTGGTACTTTGCCATTTTCGCCTGAGAATTCCGCCGTCGAGTTAGCGCAAAAAGCTCGTAAGTTCATTGGGATTTCACTCGAAGAGCAAACATCGTGGCCCAGTGCTGATGATGCCCTGAAAGCATGGCGAAACGCACTTTTGTCCGTCGGTATTTTTGTATTCAAAGAGGCTTTCCGCGAGGATAGCTATTCGGGGTTCTGCTTGTACGACGATACCTTCCCCATTATCTATGTTAACAATAGTAACGTCAAAACGCGCCAGATTTTTACTCTCTTCCATGAACTCGCACATCTTTTATTCCGTACAAGCGGGGTTGACGCGCCTGAGGGTGTCTTCATCCCAAACCTCACAAACGAAGCTCAGAAAATCGAGATACTGTGTAATAAATTCGCCGCTGAATTTCTGCTGCCAGAAGTTGTTTTCACCAAGGTGGTTGATGACCAGCAAGCGCCCGAACAGGTAGCACAGTCTTTAGCCAAACGATATCATGTCAGTCGCGAGTTGGTATTTCGACGATTTTTGGATCAAGGAAAAATCAGCCAAAATGAATACAAAGCCGCTGCGCAGAAATGGATTGCGCAAAAAAAAGACAGGGAAGGGGGCAACTCCTATTGGACTAAAATCGCCTATTTAGGGCGCGGCTATATCCGTCTTGCCTTACAACAATATCAACAAAATCGCATCAATCAGACTCAGTTAGCGGACTATCTTGATATAAAGCCGCGCCATGTCGAAAAACTTGAGGAGTATTACGCTAAAGGTGGGGCATGACATACGTCTTTGATACATCACCGTTTAGCGCCTTGTTTCGGAATTTTTATGTCGCACGATTTCCTACACTCTGGAAATATTTCGATAAGCTAATCAATGACGGCTCTATCACCTCAACACGAGAGGTCAAACGCGAAATTTTGAATGGACCTGTCGAGAGATTGCGGGACTGGGTGGAGAACAACAAAGAAGTATTCTCAACACCTACGGCAGAGGAAGGCAAGTATGTCAGCAATATTTTTGATGTATCCCACTTCCGGCAAAATATCGAGCGGCAGAAATTTCTCAAAGGTGGGGATGTCGCCGACCCGTTCGTAGTGGTCAAAGCTTGGGCAATTGGCGGAACAGTTGTGACTATTGAAAAGTCAAGACCTAATACTAACGGTCATAAAGAATGACCGTTATCGTTCAAACGCCACTAAGGCTTACGCGCCATAAGGCGCGGCGGCCAGTCGGCCTTGCCAACGGCTTTATGAGTCAACCACAAGAGCCGTTGGTATAAAGCTGCGAAAATACCGAATATTTGTGCTCACTTTGGAATTTCCTGTATCGATCTTGAGGGCTTTATGGAATCAGAAAAATGGAAGTTTTAAGTTGATCTAAGATTAATTTCCCGGACAACATCGCAACATAGCGGGAGCAACAATTGCGATGTGCCCGGTCCTTCTCACCAAAAAATAGCCCCACCTATTCAATTCCCTACTTCTTTACCCATGCGACCTGACACGCTCTAACCGCGCAAGGCGCCGCCGGTCGCCTTCTCGACAGCGGTGATAATTTTCGCGCAGATCGCCTCAATAGCCGCATCGGTCATGGTTGCCTGGCGCGGTTGCAGGGTCACCTCAATGGCAATCGATTTTTTCCCCCCACCGATTGAGGCGCCGGTAAAGACGTCGAAAACGCGCACGTGCTCGATAAGCACCCTGTCGACCCCCGCAGCGGCGCGTACAAGGGCTTGCGCCTCGATCGTCTCATCGACAACAAAGGCGAAGTCGCGCCGCACCGGCTGCAAGTCCGGCACATCGTAAATCGCCCTGGAACGGCGCGCCTTCCTGCGCGCTGCGGGTATGGCGTCGAGCATGACCTCAAACGCCACCAGAGGCCCGTCCATGCCAAAGGATTGCGCCAGACCAGGATGCACCTCGCCAAAGGCCCCCAGAACGCATTTGGGACCCAACTGAATGACGCCGGAGCGCCCCGGATGAAACCATGACGGCGCCCCTCGCGCCAGTTGGACTTTCGTGGCATCAAGGCCCATCGCCTCGATAACGCCGAGGGCGTCCGCCTTGGCATCGAAGGCATCCACCGGGCGCGTGCCGCCGCGCCAGTGGCGGCCGCCGCCGTTCAATCGCTGGGTGCCGCACCGAACCCCCGATGCGCAAGTGCTCTGCCCGGCAATCGTGTCGTCGCAAAACACCTGCCCCACTTCAAAGAGGGCCAGATCGGCAATGCCCCGATCATGATTGCGCCCGGCGGCGCGCATAAGCCCGGGCAGCAACGACGGCCGCATATCCGACATCTGCGCCGCAATCGGATTGGCAAGGCGCAAGATCCGCGCGCCGCCGCCAAAGCGTTTCGCATCGTCATGGGCGATAAACGAATAGGTCATCGCCTCCAGCATGCCCCGCGCCGCCAGAACGCGCTTGGCGTCGTGGCTGCGCTTTTGCGCCGTTGTCAGCACCGGCTTGAGCACGGTATCGGCGCGCGGCAACGCAACAGGGCTGACCGCGTCAATGCCTGTAATGCGGGTGATTTCCTCGACCAGATCGGCTTTGCCTTCCACATCGGGGCGCCATTCCGGCACCCTGACTTCAACCTCGCCGGCGGTATCCGATAGCGTGAACCCAAGATGCTGGAGGGTGCGCGCAATCGTCTTGTCGTCCGTATCGAGTCCGGTCAGGCGTTTTACCTCGCCAAAGGGAAAATCAATGCGACGATCAACCAGGGGGGGCGCCCCGGCAATCACCGGCCGCGACGGCGTGCCGCCGCACAAATCCACAAGCAATCCAATCGCCGCATCCAGCCCCGGGATCACGAACGCCGGATCGACGCCGCGCTCGAAACGATACCGGGCATCGGACAGAATACCCGTGCGCCGCCCCGTTTGCGCGGTTCGCAGCGGATCGAAATAGGCGCATTCGATGAAAACACTGGTGGTATCGTCCTGTGCGCCGGAATATTCGCCGCCCATGATGCCGCCAAGGCCAAGGACACGCCGTGCGTCGGCGATCACGCACATATGCGCATCGACAGCATAGTCCTTGCCGTCAAGGGCGGTGAAATGCTCTCCCTGCCGGCCCATGCGCGCGCCGATATTTCCCTCCAGGCGATCCGCGTCATAGACATGCAGGGGCCGCCCGAGATCGTAAGAGACGTAGTTGGTAATATCCACCAGGGCGCTGATGGGACGCAGACCGATAGCGCGCAGGCGCCGTTGCATCCAGTCGGCGGAGGGGCCATTACGCACGCCACGCACGTAGCAGCCGGCAAAGATCGGACAGATGTGTTTTTCGTCGTCGGCAAAGAGCAGATCGATGGCAATAGGACTGTCGTAATCGCCGGCGAGGGTCTTTGGCGTAAAGGGTTTTAGAGTTCCCAGACCGGCCGCCGCCAGATCGCGCGCAATACCGCGCACCCCCAGGCAATCAGGACGGTTGGGGGTGATTTCGATTTCGATGACCGGATCATCCAGTCCCATGACCGTCGCAAACGGCGCGCCGATGGGCGCATCGGCCGGCAATTCGATGATCCCCTCATGGTCATCGGAGAGAAGCATTTCGCGCTCCGAGCAGAGCATGCCGCTGGAGGCGACGCCGCGGATTTTCACCGGCTTCAGATCGAGGCCGGTGCCGGGAATGGTGGTGCCTGCGGGGGCGAACACGCCGCGCATCCCAGGGCGCGCGTTGGGGGCGCCGCAGACGACCTGAACCGTCCCGGCGCCCGTATCGACCACACAGACGCGCAGGGTATCGGCGTTGGGATGGGCGCTGGCCGAGAGAACATGGCCGACGGTAAAGGGCGCGTATACACGGGCCGGATCGGTAATCCGGTCCACCTCAAGCCCGATCATTGTCAGCCTGTCGGTGATGACCTCAAGGGATGCATCGGTTTGCAGGTGGTCTTTTAGCCACGACAGGGTGAATTTCATCGGCTCAATCCCCCGAAAAGGCTGGGGATATCGAGGGGGCGGAAGCCGTAGTGCCGGATCCAGCGCACATCGGCATCGAAAAAGGCGCGCAGATCGGGCATGCCGTATTTAAGCATGGCGAGGCGATCAAGTCCCATTCCCCAGGCGAATCCCTGATAGACGTCGGGATCAAGGCCGCTGCCGCGCAGGACGTTGGGATGCACCATGCCACTGCCGAGAATTTCCAGCCAGTCGTCGCCCTCGCCGATACGAATCTCGCTGGCGGAGTGGGTGCAGTTGATGTCGACCTCCATGGACGGCTCCGTGAACGGAAAAAATGAGGGGCGAAAGCGCATGCGAATATCATCAATTTCAAAAAACGCCTTGCAGAATTCCGCCAGGATCCACTTCAAATGACCCAGATGAGATGATGTGTCGACGACCAGACCCTCAAGCTGGTGAAACATCGGCGTGTGGGTCTGATCCGAATCGCACCGGTAGGTGCGTCCGGGGATGACGACGCGAATAGGCGGGCGCTGCGCCTCCATGGTGCGGATTTGTACCGGGCTGGTATGGGTGCGCAGGACAAGGCGTTCGCCGTTCTCCTTTTCGTTGAAAAAGAACGTATCGTGTTCCTCGCGCGCCGGATGGCCGACGGGAAAGTTCAGGGCGGTGAAATTATAGTAGTCCGTCTCGATATCCGGGCCCTGCGCGATGGAAAAGCCCATATCGGCGAAAATCGCCGTGATCTCGTCGATCACCTGCGTTACCGGGTGAATGCGGCCCTCCGACAGCGCGCCGGGGCGCACCCCGAGGGTGATATCCTGGGTTTCCTGCTCAAGGCGCGCCTCAAGAGCGGCATCGCGCAGGCTTTGCGCCCGGGCCGCGATCGCCTCGCCGATCTGCTGTTTCAGGCGATTGAGCGCCGCGCCGCGCTCCTTGCGTTCATGGGCTGCGAGCTTGCCGAGTGTCTTTAGTTGCGCGGAGATAATGCCGCGCTTGCCCAGGGCGGCGACGCGCACCGTCTCAAGCGCTGCCATGTCGGAGGCGTTTTCGATCCGCGTCAGAAGATCGGCCGCGTGTGTGTCCAGGTCCTGCATTTACACTTTTCCCTCAAATCGGCGATATGTGCTTGGAGCATGTGGCAAACAAAAGCCGGCAACGCAAGAGGTGCCGGCTGAACAGGACCTTGAAAAGAAGCGGGATAACGCAGCAGCGCCGGCACATACGACGAGTTCCCGGAGCAACAACCCAGGGACCCGACCAGTCTACAGTGCCGCCTGCGCCTTGTCGACAAGCACTTTAAAGGCGTCAGGCTCGCGCACCGCCAGATCGGCCAGCACCTTGCGATCGATCTCGATCCCGGCCTTTCCAAGGCCGTTGATAAATCGGGCATAGGTCAGGCCGTGGGTTCGCGCTGCCGCATTAATGCGCTGGATCCACAGAGCGCGAAAATTGCGCTTTCTGACGCGGCGATCCCGATACGCGTATTGTCCGGCCTTCTCCACCGCCTGGCGGGCGACCTTGATCGTGTTCTTGCGCCGGCCATAGTAGCCCTTGGCGCGCCTTAACACCTTTTTATGTTTGGCGTGACTGGTGACGCCGCGTTTTACCCGTGCCATGTGTTCATCATTTCCAAATTGATACTCATTGATATGAGCGACGATATGAGCGATATCAGCTAAACCGGCGCGGCGAAAGCACGTTCACTTCAACGAAAGATACCGGCGATATGTGCCTGTATATCCACGCCGATTTCAAGATCGAGCCGATCTGCGCGCCAGCTGTTAACCGTACGGCATGAATTTCTTCACAATACGCGCATCCTGCTCGCTTAGAACGGTTGTACCGCGCGCCTGGCGAACAAACTTGCTGGTGCGCTTGATCATGCCGTGACGCTTGCCGGCCTGGGCGACTTTGACCTTGCCGCCCGAGGTCAGCTTGAATCGCTTCTTGGCCCCCGATTTGGTCTTTAGCTTGGGCATTTGCCGGTCCTTTTCGCGTCTGCAGGCATCGCGCCTTGATACGATCAGCTATTGTGCCGGTTTAATCAAAGCAATTCTTATAACCGAATTGGGGGGGCAATGCAACGGCGCCGCCTTTGTAATCGTCCGATTTATTGTGTCGGGGGCTGTTTTCGCTCGACGCAAGGCCATTAATCTGGCAATAATCCGGCAATTCCGCCAATGTCCATTCGTTTGCGCGTTCTGGCGGCGAAAGCTCACCGGCGCCGCCTGGCAGCACATGATCACGCTCAGCAGATACCAGCGAAAGCCACCCCGTGACCGGCTACTATCTCTATCTTGTCAGCTTTTTCACCTCCGCCGGGATATTCGCCGTCCTGACCCTGGGGCTGAATATCCAATGGGGCTTTACCGGCCTCTTTAATGTGGGTATCGCCGGGTTCTTTGCCGTTGGCGCCTATACCAGCGCCATCCTGACAACAGCTGCAAACGACAATCACCTGGGCGGCTTTGCCCTGCCCTTTGGCGTCGGCTGGCTAAGCGCCATGGCGGCGTCCGGCGTCATCGCCTTTTTGATCGGCAAGGTGTGCCTGCGTCTGCGTTCCGATTACCTCGCTATCGGTACGATCGGAATCGCCGAAATCCTGCGCCTTGTCATGAAAAACGAAGACTGGCTCACCAACGGTACCAACGGCATTGACAAAATTCCCAATCCGTTCGACAACTTCGCGCCGCTCCTCACACAGTCCTTGTATCTGGTGCTTGTCGTGGCCGTTGTCGGCCTTGTATATATTGCCATTGAGGCGCAGGTGCGCGCTCCCTGGGGGCGGATGATGCGCGCCATTCGCGATCGCGAGGCGGCGGCGGCGGCCATGGGCAAGGACATCGAGGCGCGCCGGCTGGAGGCGTTTGTTCTCGGCGCCATGATCATGGGGCTGGGGGGCGCCATGCAGGCGCACTATTTCAAGTTTTTTGCCCCCGAATCGAGCGATCCGATGATTGCCACATTTCTTGTGTGGGTCATGCTCATTCTTGGCGGCAGCGGCAACAATCGCGGCGCCGTTCTCGGGGCGATCATCGTCTGGGCGGTCTGGTCGGCGACCGAATTCGTCACCCAGAACCTCCTGCCGCGCGAATACGCCATTACCGCGGCCTATTTTCGTATGTTCCTTATCGGTCTGATGTTACAGCTGATCCTGATCCTGCGCCCGGAAGGGATCCTGCCAGAGCCGACCAGAGCCGACCAGAGCGAGGGTTGACACGCTCCAATGTGAGCGGCATCGCGTATAAATCGGATTCGCAATCGGCACGAACATTCACTATACTCGCGTTCTTTGCCCACCAACGTTGGAGGAGAAATACAATGAAACCCATTCAGATTGCGGTGCTCGCCGGCACGCTCACGCTCGCTGCCGGTGCCGCTGTGGCCGAGGACATCAAGCTCGGCTTTGCCGGCGGGATCACCGGTCCTATCGCATCCCTGGCGCCGCCGATTTTGCAGGGCGCGCAAATGGCCATCGATGAATATAACGCCGCCATTGGCAGTGAAGGCAGCAAGATTGTTACCGTCACCGGTGACAGCCAGTGCAATCCGCAGGCGGCCGTCGATACGCTAACCAAGATGGTGAATATTGATCAGGTGGCGGCGGTGTTCGGTCCCATGTGCTCCGGCGCCACCATCGCGGCGGCCAATTCGGTTGCTATCCCCAATGGCGTTGCCATCATATCCGCATCCGCCACCTCGCCGGAAGTCAGCGGTCTTGATGACAAGGACCTGGTGTTTCGCACCGCGCCTTCCGACGATTACCAGGGACGCATTTCCGCCGAGTATGTCTACAAAACCCTTGGCAAAAAGAAGGTCGCCACCACCTATGTCAACAACGACTATGGCAAGGGCCTGAATAACGCCTTTGTGGCGCGTTTCAAGGCGCTTGGCGGGACCGTCACCGGCAGCAGCGCCCATGAGGATAAAAAGCAGACCTATCGCTCCGATCTGTCAACATTGGCCAGGGGTGGCGCCGATACGCTGGTGATCTTCGCCTATGGCGAGGGCTCGGGCCTGACGATCCTGCGCGAATCCCTGGAGAACGGCTTCTTTACGACATTTGTCGGCGGCGACGGTATGAAGAGCGACAAGCTGATCGGCGAGCTTGGCGGCGAGAACCTGAAGGCCTTTACGGTCACCGCGCCCTTTACCGACAAGGGTGAAAACGCCTGGGAGACGTTCGAGAAGGCTTTTACCGCCTATGGGGGCGATCCGGGGGGAACGTTCGTTGGTCAGGGCTACGACGCGGGTATGATCCTTGCCCTGGCGATCGCCACGGCGGGTAACGATCGCGCCGCGGTTGCCAGAGCCATTCGCGATGTGGCAACGGAGCCGGGCGAGATCATCTATCCGGGCGAAATAGCCAAGGGGCTGGAGCTTATCAAACAGGGCAAGGCGATCGATTATTCCGGCGCCACCGGCTTTCACGACTTTGATCCCAACGGGGACGTCGGCGGTACTTACGCGGTACTGGTCGTGCGCGACGGCAAATACGTTCAGGTCGCCACGCTGAAATAGCCGCGGACACGCTCTAGCAAGGCGCACTTTCCAGTGGAACGCCTTTGACATTTGCGTCCCGGTTGCCGCCGGGTTCGTCCCCGGATGTCAAATTCGACGTTCCACTGGATGTATCATGGCAACAGGTTGTTCTCGAAAAACCATCAGATAGATGGCCCGGCAGGGCCTCCCTGGCGGCAACGGCCGTAAAAGATGCAATTTCAGGTTTGTCTGTCCCGGATACATCCTGCTGAAAGATCACATCCGGATCCGGTTGCAAAACGCAGCATGAATGAATAGGCGCGCTCCCTTTACCGATCTGTTGAAGCCCGTGTATATCCGGTACCCTGTGTATAGATATGTATAGATTGTTTTTTCTGACAATGCTCTGTGCCGGCGCGGGTCTGTCGATGGGCCAGGGAGCGGCGGCGCCGCCTTCATTGGCGGATGTCTCGCGCCCGATGCTTGTCGTGAATGCTCAAAGCGGCGCGGTGATCGCATCTCGCGCCGCGACGAACCGCTGGTACCCGGCATCGACAACAAAAATCATGACCGCCTATGTGGTGTTCGAAGCCTTGCGGCGCGGCACGTTGCGCCTCAATCAACGCTTGCGCATATCGGAATACGCCAATTCCCGCCCGCCCAGCAAGATGGGTTTTGGTGCCGGCGCCACCGTGACAGTGAATGATGCGCTCAAGATGCTGATTGTAAAATCGGCAAACGATATCGCTGTGGCGCTGGCGGAGGCGGTGGCGGGCAGCGAGGCGGCCTTTGTTGCACAAATGAACCGCACCGCGACGCGGCTTGGGATGAACGATACACGTTTTATCAATCCTCATGGTTTGCCGGGCACGGGCCAGTATACGACGGCCAGGGATTTGGCGGTTCTGGCCCGTGCGGTTATACGCGATTTTCCGGACCATCTTGAGCTGTTCGCCATCAGGGCGATCCGGTTTGAGGACAGGGTGCTGGAATCGTTTAACCTGCTGCTCGACCGTTATCCCGGCGCGACGGGCATGAAAACCGGCTTTATCTGCGCTTCCGGCTTTAATATTGTCGCCAGTGCACGGCGCGGTAACACCCATATTGTGGCGGTGGTACTTGGCGCCGACGATGCACGCGAGCGCGCCCGCAATGCCGAGAAGTTGATGGATCTGGGATTTCGCCGCTCGCGCGGCACGACAACACATGTGGATAACATGAAAGCCGTGGCGCCACCGCCGCCGCCCGATATGCGCGCGCATATTTGTAGTAAGGCAATGCGGGCGCGGCGCCGGCAGGAGCGGCCCGAACGGGCGGCTTTGGTTTTCCCGCCCCGGTCCCCGGGTGCATCGAAATTTGCCGGTCTTTCTGCCTTTTATCAGGCTAACCGGCAATATTTTGCCGAACGCTTTTCGCGTCTTCCGGTTCGCGTTTTCGCCCGGCGCGCCGCAAGGGATGTTAAAACCGGCCACAACACCGGGCGTTGAGGGTTCCGGAGCGCACGCCGCCAGTACGGACGCCCTACCGTTTGGCCAAAAGCAGCGCAACGTATCATGACAAAGCATCAGTCAAAGGGTCTTCGCCGCATCATCAATGCAGCGTTTTATTCGTGGGATGGGTTAAAGGCGGCCATCGCTGGCGAGGCAGCGTTTCGTCAGGAACTCGCAATTGTGGTGTGTCTGGCGCCGGTTGCCTTTTTCGTATCAGAGGTGGCGACGGAGCGGGCGCTCATGATTGCCAGCCTGTTTCTGATTCTCATCGCCGAGTTGGCCAACAGCGCCATTGAGGCCGCCATTGATCGCATTTCGTCGCAACAGCATCCGTTATCCAAGCGGGCAAAGGATATGGGCAGTGCCCTGGTATTCATGGCGTTTGTCAACGCCTTTGCGGTTTGGGGAATTATTCTCGCCGGTTGAAGGCGCGGTTGCAATCGCGTAAATTGGTTCTGTTAAGACCTGACACGCTCTGGAGCCTTTCAGTTTTTAACTGAAAGGCTCCAGTAACAACCTGTTGAAATTGCGCAGCCAGAGCCATTCTGCCAAACACGTTGCATTCGCCTGCCCGCCAATCCGCGGTAGTCCCTGTCGACGCCCCGTGCCATGGAGAAATTTCCGATGCCCTTTAACGCGCTTGTTGTTGAAAAAGATGCCGACACCGGCAAGACATCAGCTGCTGTAAGAAAGATAAGCGAAACGGAACTGCCGCCCGGCGACGTGATCGTCGCCATCGAATACTCCACCCTTAACTACAAGGACGGATTGTGCATGGGTCCGGGCGGCGGTCTGGTGCGCAATTATCCGCACGTTCCCGGCATCGATTTTGCCGGCACCGTCGAGGCCAGCGACGATCCGCGCTACAAGCCCGGCGACAAGGTCGTGTTGACCGGCTGGCGCGTCGGCGAGGTGCACTGGGGCGGCTATGCGCAAAAGGCGCGCGTTAAAGCCGACTGGCTCGTGCCCCTGGTGCGCGGACTGACGACGCGCCAGGCCATGGCGATCGGCACCGCCGGGTTTACGGCCATGGTGGCGATCATGGCGCTTGCGGCGCACGGCCTGACCCCGGCCGGGGGGCCGGTGCTGGTGACCGGGGCGGCGGGCGGTGTCGGCTCTGTGGCGACTGCCATCCTTGCAAAGCTTGGCTATGAGGTGGCGGGCGTAACCGGACGGCCGGAGGCGGCGGATTATCTGCGCGCTCTGGGTGCTGCCCGGATTGTGCCGCGCCAGGAGATCAACGAGGCGATCAAGCGCCCCCTGGAGGGCGAGACCTGGGCCGGTTGCGTGGATGCTGTGGGGGGAGAGATGCTGGCGCGGGTTTTGGGGCAGATGAAGCACGGCGCCTGCGTTGCTGCTGTCGGCCTGGCCGGCGGGGCGGCATTCCCAGGATCGCTCATTCCCTTTTTATTGCGCGGCGTTAGTCTGCTGGGCATTGATTCGGTCATGCAGCCCTATGAAAACCGTCTTTGCGCCTGGCAACGCATTGCGCGGGATTTGCCCATTGAGCACCTGGAAAGCATGATCGTTCCGGCCACCCTTGGCGATCTCCCCGCACTGGGATCGCAGATTCTTAAAGGGCGCGTGCGGGGCCGTGTGGTGGTGGATGTGAACGCCTGATGCGGCGGCGAAGCACCTTTCTTCACGATTAACTCAACAGGTTTTCCCTGATAAACCCATCGGGTACATGACCCGGTATGGCCTTGCGGCTGGCCATCCGCGGCAAGGGCTGCAAGAGGGGTAACGTCAGATTTGCCCGTCCCGGGAACAGCCTGTTGAAAGATTGCAGCTATAGCGTGCATTTCTTAATACAAGCAACTCTGTTTCTCGATTGGCGTGTTTTGCGGAGCACAGGCAAATGAGGAAGTGTCTCATTTATGCAACTATTAAGCCGATTTGTGCTGAAACGCACCATAAAGTGCTTGACTCACCCGGGTGATACGATACAACAATACACGCATAAAGTGTTAACACTTATTTAACCCTCTATAAGTGTGTTTCTTTTAAGTTATTGAAATAGCTGCATTAAAGCTATTTGCGGTGGGCAAAATGAATCGTGGACACGTGCCCGGGAACGAAAGCGATGATCGGATTTTTAGGTAATATCTTCACAGCAATAGTCCGCGCGACGGCAGGTTCCGGACATGCCGCAAGGTTTTTGGCCTCTGGCAGCTATCGTCGGGGGGTTATGGCGGGACTGCTAAGCGTTGCCGGAGCGGTGGTGCTTCCGGGCGCATTCGGTGTGGAAACGTCACAGGCGCAAACGCGGCAGATTAACTGGCAAAGCACAGACAAGGCGCGTGGCACTGTCTGCAAACACTACGGCAGTGCAGATCGTTCGGGCGGCATAAACAGCTCCCCGGTGTATACGTTCTCCGATAGCAATCAGAATATCGAAAAATGCGGGGTTTATGCAAACTCTCCGTCCAGGAATTACGACGGAGACGGGGCTGATGTATCCGGTGCGTTCCCGCGGATAGCGGTTATATACGGCAAGAGGGCTGCGGATGGTCGAACACAGCAGCCTGGTCTGCCAATCAAGGTTCGAATTTATCGGGCAAACAGTGATCACCCTTCGACGAGTGGCGTGACGGTAACGTGTATCGTCAATGGTGTCGAAAGGGCTACAACTACTGGTGCAGGCCCAAACACCTGGAAGATCGCGTTATCCGACGGTGAGAGTTGCAATCTAAAGGTTAGCATTGATCCCCGGACAAATCCGGACTGGCCTGCCCTGGAACTGACCGCCTCACTAAAGCGTGAAACAACCGGCAACCATGTCACGATGGACGATATCCGGTTCCGGGGCGGCAAAAACGTTGGCGGCACCTTCTCTCAGTCCGCTTTGAGGCCCGGGGCAAAACGCACAACCGCAACCAGGTTCAATCCGTTGCCGAAAGACATCCCTGCCGCCATCAATCAGGAGACCACCGTCGTTGTCGAGATCACCAGCATTGGTGATTCAAGCACCCCCAAAGGAACGGTAAATTTTCTGGAAAACGGTAACAAACAAATACCGGGATGTGAAAAGATTCCTGTGGTTGAAAAGTCGTCAGGCGTCGGCCAGGCCACATGCACCTTCACCCCCGGGTCAGGGCATGGGCGAAACATTGTTACGAGAAGCGTTCTTGATGCGGAATATACCCCGGAGCCGGGAAGTGATTTCAAACCAAGTACAGCCCGTTCTCATCAAAAACAGTCAGATAGAATGCTCCACATCAAAAGGGAGATCGCGTTAAGTTTCGTGACGGATGACACGGGCAACACACCCGCGCCGGCTGATATTCAGGCCCGGGTTGGTGTTGGCATTACGGTTTACGTCAAGGCTGTATCCAATGAAAGATTTCCTGTAAGGGGTAACGTCATCCTTTACGATCAGGACGACAATGAAATCGCCGGCTTTAAATGCGACCCTCTCAAGATTCGCAGGGATAAAGTTAGTGGTGTTGCCAAGTGCACCATACCGGGTACTTCCGTCACGACTGCTTTGACGGAAGTATTTGCCGGCTACACGGGCGATACCCATCATGGTGCTCTTACAGGCGATCAACGTCCCAGGCGTCAGATCACCTTCCCTCAATCGGCTTTGAAGTCCGGGGCAAAACGCACAACCGCAACAAAGTTCAACCCCTTGCCGAAAGACATCCCTGCCGCCACCAATCAGAAGACCACCGTCATTGTCGAGATCACCAGCATTGGTGATTCAAGCACCCCCAAAGGAACGGTGGATTTCCTGGAAAACGGTAACAAACAAATACCGGGATGTGAAAAGATTCCTGTGGTTGAAAAGTCGTCAGGCATCGCCACGGCCACATGCACCTTCACCCCCGGGTCAGGGCATGGGCGAAACATTGTTACGAGAAGCGTTCTTGATGCGGAATATACCCCGGAGCCGGGAAGTGATTTCGAGCCAAGTACAGCCCGTTCTCATCAAAAACAGTCAGATAGAATGCTCCACATCAAAAGGGAGATCGCGTTAAGTTTCGTGACGGATGACACGGGCAACACGCCCGCGCCGGCTGATATTCAGGCCCGGGTTGGTGTTGGCATTCCGGTTTACGTCAAGGTTGTATCCAATGAAAGATTTCCTGTAAGGGGTAACGTCATCCTTTACGATCAGGACGACAATGAAATCGCCGGCTTTAAATGCGACCCTCTCAAGATTCGCAGGGATAAAGTTAGTGGTGTTGCCAAGTGCACGATATCGGGTACTTCCGCCACGCCTGCTTTGACAGAAATACGTGCCGGCTATACAGGTGATTCCCATCATGTCGATCTTGGAAAGAACAATCAGCAACGCCCCGTGCTTAAAGTCATATTCGGTCAACAGTCTCAATCATCCGGCAGTAGGTCAGCGTCAGCGGGAGGGGCAGCAGGGGCCTCGACAACGGGAGGGCCAGCGCCTCCGGCCGCTCCGGCGCCCGTGATCAGCCTGGACAAGACCAACCCGGACATAAACGGGGAAGTCACGGTGACGGTGACCTTCGCACCGCCGCCGAACCCACCAGGCGGCAATTATGCGGGCACGGTGAAAGTCACGGTAACGGGGACAGGCAATCCTTCCGCGGCAATCGGCGCGAACAATTGCGGCACCAATTTAACTATTCCGACAATGGGCGGTACCGTGACGTGCAAGTTCACGCCAACATCAATCGGCGAATTCGAGGTAAGTATCGCCCCCGGGGATCTGAGTGACGCCACCTACGTCTTCGGTGCGGTAACGCCGGTGAGGGGCCGGGTAGGTCCGAAGATCACCGATCTGACCGCCCGGATGACGCGCGACTACCTGGGGGATCGCAACGCCCTGTTGCTCTCCTCCACACCGGATGTTCATATTCGCCTGATGCATCTGCGCGATCGTGGGCAAGGCGGGGCGGGTGGCCGTATCAGCGTTAATCTGGGCAAGTCGGAAGACGGCAGCGCCTCGGCTCTTTCCCTGGATCTGCGTACCTCGTTGCCGGGAGATGTGCGCGTGAGCGATGATACCATCGCCTTTGCCGCCAGCGCCAGGCGCCTGATGGGCTCCGGGCTCTTTGGCGCCGATATCAGTGATGACGATGTGGATATTGATATAGATATAGATGTTGGCGACAAGGATGATGCCTCCGCCCGGGCGCAGATGCGCTGGGATGTCTGGATCGAGGGTCGTATATCGCGCTTCGACAGCAACAACAGCAAGGATGGCACGTTCGGCGTCGTCTATCTGGGTGCGGACTATCTGCTCATGCCGAACCTGCTCATCGGCCTGATGACCCAGTACGACTGGCTGAACAAGGACTATAGTGCTGTCAACGGCCGGATCAATGGTCGCGTCAAGGGTCAGGGCTGGATGGTGGGTCCCTATGCGGCGGTTCGCTTTGGGGAGAACTTGTATCTGGACATACAGGCCCGTGGTGGTCGCTCAAGCAACGACATCACGCCCATCGGCACCTATACGGATACGTTCAAGACGACGCGCTGGTTTTTCAAGGGCAAGCTGACCGGTGATTTCGATTACGGCGACTGGGCGATCCGCCCGGGTGTTTCGGTGCAGTATCTGATCGAGAAGCAAAAGGCGTATACGGATACCCCGGGCAATGCCATTGCCGGCCAGACGATATCGGAGGGGGATATCCGTATAGGCCCGCGCATTGCATACACTCATGGCCTTGGAGATGGGGGCGCGATTATCCCCTGGGCGGAGTTTGAGGGAGTGTATACGTTCGGCAGCAAGGACAAGTTCAGCAAGGGGACGTATGCGTCGGATATTCACGGGCTTTCTGGCGGCGTCGAGGTTGGCGTAGACTGGCGCATGGCGACGGGTTCCATGTTCTCCCTATCGGCGATGTACGATGGCATCGGCTCCGGCTCCAGGAGCTATGGCGCGCGGGCGCGTATTGACATCGCGTTTTGAGTACTACCGGTCTGTCGCACGGGTATTTCCCAGCGGCGCAGGATGTCGTTGCGCGGGATATAGAGGTGTGATTTCAGCAGGGTGTTCCTAATACCAGCGGCACTGGCTTTTTGTACGCGCTGACTTGTGTGTCGTGCTGATAAGACAACGGTTGTAAACCGGGTCAGGAGTCAAACGCACACCCCCCTGGTAGGATTGCCTTGATACAGGGCTTGTGTTAAGCATGTTCGTATAAAGGCTTATGGTTTTGTGTTGTGATTCGCGCGTTTTGCGGAGCTCAGGCAAAAAAGGAGTGCTGCGTTTGTGCAATTTGGGGGACCTTTTCTGAAAGCGCTACAAGGAATTCAGCTCACCCGGGTGCAGGGTGCATTTGTGCGCGCATACAGTGCTAATATTTTGTTAATTTGCTGTAGGATTGCCTCACGTAAATTGTTAGAACAGCTGCATTACAACCACGTGCGCTGAGCAAGCTGAACAAAACAAATCGCAAGCACGTGCCCGGGAACGAAAGCGATGATCGGATTTTTAGGTAATATCTTCACAGCAATAGTCCGCAGGACGGCAGGTTCCGGATATGCCGCAAGGCTTTTGGCCTCTGGCAGCTATCGTCGGGGGGTTATGGCGGGGCTGCTAAGCGTTGCCGGAGCGGTGGTGCTTCCGGGCGCATTCGGTGTGGAAACGTCACAGGCGCAAACGCGGCAGACGAACTGGCAAAGCACAGACCCGGCGCGTGGCACTGTCTGCAAACGCTACGGCAGTGCAGATCGTTCGGGCGGCATAAACAACTCTCCGGTGTATACGTTCTCCGATAGCAATCAGAATATCGAAAAATGCGGGATTTATGCAAACTCTCCGTCCAGGAATTACGACGGAGACGGGGCTGATGTATCCGGTGCGTTCCCGCGGATAGCGGTTATATACGGCAAGAGGGCTGCGGATAGTCGAACACAGCAGCCTGGTCTGCCAATCAAGGTTCGAATTTATCGGGCAAACAGTAATCGCCCTTCGACGAGTGGCGTGACGGTAACGTGTATCGTCAATGGTGCCGAAAGGGCTACAATTACTGGTGCAGGCCCAAACACCTGGAAGATCGCGTTATCCGACGGTGAGAGTTGCAATCTAAAGGTTCGCATTGATCCCCGGACAAATCCGGACTGGCCTGCCCTGGAACTGACCGCCACACTAAAGCGTGAAACAACCGGCAACCATGTCACGATGAGCGACACCCGGTTCCGGGGTGGCAGAAACGTTGGCGGCACTATTGCCGTTACCGCCAAAACGACGACGCGGTTCGAGCCTTTGCCTAAAGACATCGGCAATGCCGTCGTTGGCCGACCGGTCACGGTCACCGCCACGGTCACCAATGATACAGGCGCGACCACCCCCACAGGTAAGGTGACGTTTAAACGTGGCGGTAGTAAAATCAACTGCACCAAAACGGACGAGGACACGCTGAAGGGAACGGGAAACAAAGCCAGCTCTAGTTGCACCTTTACGCCGGGCACACCAGGACCGATTGTCCTTGATGTGGAATACGAGAAGACAAGTAATTTCGAGGCAAGCAAGGCAAGTGAGGCAAGCGGCGCAAATCCAGCGCAAACACCAGATGAGAGAACCCTTACTGTTGCCAAGGCGACCGCCAGGGCCGCATTTGTCACCGGTCCCCAGGGGCAAACGACCACGACAGATGCTATTACACCCACGGCCGGTAATGACATTCCGCTCTATGTCAAGGTCGAGTCCACCGCCCAACCTGCACAATCGCTGGACGGTGAAGTTGAACTGCAGGATGACAGCGGCGCGAAAATCCCCAACTCCAGTTGTGGCTCCCTCAACAATGGTGTCGCTACATGCACCATACCGGGCGCTTCCGTCACAACGCTTCCGAACGCCATATACGCCGGCTATAAGGACGATACCAAACACAATGACATCTCGGGCGCTCAGCGCCCCGAGCGTGCCGTTCAACCATCCGGCAGTAGGTCAGCGTCAGCGGGAGGGTCAGCGACGGGGCCAGCGGCAAGGTCGGGCCCCCCCTCGGGAGGGACAACGGGAGGGGCAGCGCCTCCGGCCGCTCCGGCGCCCGTGATCAGCCTGGACAAGACCAACCCGGACATAAACGGGGAAGTCACGGTGACGGTGACCTTCGAGCCGCCGCCGAACTCACCAGGCAACGATTATGCGGGTACGGTAAAAGTCACGGTAACGGGGACAGGCAATCCTTCCGCGGCAATCGGCGCGAACAATTGCGGCACCAATTTAACTATTCCGACAATGGGCGGTACCGTGACGTGCAAGTTCACGCCAACATCAATCGGCGAATTCGAGGTAAGTATCGCCCCCGGGGATCTGAGTGACGCCACCTACGTCTTCGGTGCGGTAACGCCGGTGAGGGGCCGGGTGGGTCCGAAGATCACCGATCTGACCGCCCGGATGACGCGCGACTACCTGGGGGATCGCAACGCCCTGTTGCTCTCCTCCACACCGGATGTTCATATTCGCCTGATGCATCTGCGCGATCGTGGGCAAGGCGGCGCGGGTGGCCGTATCAGCGTTAATCTGGGCAAGTCGGAAGACGGCAGCGCCTCGGCTCTTTCCCTGGATCTGCGTACCTCGTTGCCGGGAGATGTGCGCGTGAGCGATGATACCATCGCCTTTGCCGCCAGCGCCAGGCGCCTGATGGGCTCCGGGCTCTTTGGCGCCGATATCAGTGATGACGATGTGGATATTGATATAGATATAGATGTTGGCGACAAGGATGATGCCTCCGCCCGGGCGCAGATGCGCTGGGATGTCTGGATCGAGGGTCGTATATCGCGCTTCGACAGCAACAACAGCAAGGATGGCACGTTCGGCGTCGTCTATCTGGGTGCGGACTATCTGCTCATGCCGAACCTGCTCATCGGCCTGATGACCCAGTACGACTGGCTGAACAAGGACTATAGTGCTGTCAACGGCCGGATCAATGGTCGCGTCAAGGGTCAGGGCTGGATGGTGGGTCCCTATGCGGCGGTTCGCTTTGGGGAGAACTTGTATCTGGACATACAGGCCCGTGGTGGTCGCTCAAGCAACGACATCACGCCCATCGGCACCTATACGGATACGTTCAAGACGACGCGCTGGTTTTTCAAGGGCAAGCTGACCGGTGATTTCGATTACGGCGACTGGGCGATCCGCCCGGGTGTTTCGGTGCAGTATCTGATCGAGAAGCAAAAGGCGTATACGGATACCCCGGGCAATGCCATTGCCGGCCAGACGATATCGGAGGGGGATATCCGTATAGGCCCGCGCATTGCATACACTCATGGCCTTGGAGATGGGGGCGCGATTATCCCCTGGGCGGAGTTTGAGGGAGTGTATACGTTCGGCAGCAAGGACAAGTTCAGCAAGGGGACGTATGCGTCGGATATTCACGGGCTTTCTGGCGGCGTCGAGGTTGGCGTAGACTGGCGCATGGCGACGGGTTCCATGTTCTCCCTATCGGCGATGTACGATGGCATCGGCTCCGGCTCCAGGAGCTATGGCGCGCGGGCGCGTATTGACATCGCGTTTTGAGTACTACCGGTCTGTCGCACGGGTATTTCCCAGCGGCGCAGGATGTCGTTGCGCGGGAATATAAAGGTGTGATTTCAGCAGGGTGTTCCTGGTAAACCTATCGGGTGCAGATGGATGGTCCGGTATGGCCTTTGTGGCGGCAAGGGTGTTAATACCAGCGGTATTGGCGTTTTGTACACGCTGACTTGTGTGTCGTGCTGATAAGACAACGGTTTTAAACCGGGCCAGGAGTCAAACGCAAAGCCCCTTGGTATTACGTCCGGTTTGCCTTTCCCGGGAACAACCTGCGGAGTTGAATGTGAAAAAGTACCTCGGCTTCGTCTCGGCCTACTTTTTCCCATTCAACTCTTGAGCCTTGTTTTCTCATTGTTTTAAATGAAGAACAATACATGGAACGGGGCGAAACACCTTTCTTCACGATCAACGATTTGAGCGCCGGGCGCCTTTCCCCTTCGATTAACGCCAGTAACAGGGTTCATGGCGCGGGCACGCTGTCGATAGCAGCGCGGGCGTGCGGGGCAGAAAAGTCGAGATCAGGGCCCAGCGGCACCACGCCCGTCGGATTGATCGTTGCGTGGCTGGCGTAATAGTGGCTCTTGATATGATCCATGCGTACCGTCTGCGCTATTTTTGGCTGCTGATACAGATCGCGTACATAGCCCCACAGGTTCGGATAGTCGACAATGCGCCGCAGCGCGCATTTGAAATGACCCACATAGACCGAATCAAAGCGGATCAGAGTGGTAAACAGCCGCCAATCCGCCTCGGTGATGGTTGCTCCGGTCAGATAGCGCCGCGCGCCCAGCATATCCTCCAGCCAGTCGAGGGTATCGAAAAGCGGCACGACGGCTTCCTCATAGGCCGCCTGGCTTGTCGCAAAACCGGCCTTGTAGACGCCGTTGTTGAGCGTGTCGTAGATGCGGGCGTTCAGGGCGTCAATCTCGGCGCGCAAATCCGGCGGGTAATAGTCACCCGGTGTCGCGCCGATACGATCGAATGCACTGTTCATCATACGGATTATCTCGGGCGACTCGTTGGAGACAATGGTGCCTTCCTTCTTGTCCCACAAGACGGGCACCGTTACGCGACCCGAATAGTCGGCGCGCGCGCGGGTATAAATCTGATGAAGAAAGCGCGCGCCATTTACAGAATCGGCCACCACCCCGTCTCCCGCGTTAAAGGTCCAGCCGTCTTGCGCCATGTACCAGTGCACAACCGATACCGAAATCATCGACTCCAGTCCCTTGAGGGCACGAAAAATCAGCGTGCGGTGGGCCCATGGACAGGCATAGGACACATACAGATGGTAACGGTCCGCTTGCGCTTTAAAGCCGCCGCTACCGCTCGGCCCTGGCGTTCCGTCGACGGTGATCCAGTTGCGAAACTGCGGCGCCTTGCGCACAAAGCGACCGCCGCTTGCACTGGTGTCATACCATTGGTCCACCCATTGCCCGTTTTGCAAAAGCCCCATAACGTGCCTCCAAATATCGCCCTGATGTTCTCGCCTCAGGGCGTTGGCGTTCTGATAAACGTGTTGTTGCGCAAGTCATTGATCGCCTCACGGATTTCGTCCCTGGTATTCATAACGATCGGTCCGTGCCAGGCAACAGGCTCGCGCAGGGGTGCCCCGGAGATCAGCAAAAAGCGCACGCCCTGAGGCCCGGCCTGAACGCAAACTTCATCACCGGTATCAAACCGCACGAGGGTACGATCGCCGGAAAAATCGCGAATGTTGAATTCCCTGCCGTCGATTTCCTTTTCCAAAAGCACACCTTGCGGCTCGGATGCTGCATCGAACTTGCCCGCGCCCTCAAAAATATAGGCAAATGCGCGGCGGTAGGTATCCACGCGAAACACCTTGCGCACGCCGCAAGGAACCGAAATATCAAGATATTGGGGATCCGCCGCAATACCGTCCACGGGGCCGCGTTTGCCCCAGAACGTGCCGATGATAATCCTCACCCGGGTGCCGTCATCGTCGATAATTTCAGGGATTTCCTTGCTCTGAACATCCTGATAACGCGGCGCTGTCATCTTCAGGCTTGACGGCAGGTTCGCCCAGAGTTGAAAACCATGCATCTGCCCTTGCGCATTACCCTTCGGCATTTCCTGATGCATAATGCCCGAACCTGCCGTCATCCATTGTACGTCTCCGGCGCCGAGGGTGCCGTGATTGCCAAGGCTGTCACCGTGTTCGACGCTGCCGCTCAATACATAGGTGATCGTCTCGATACCACGATGGGGGTGCCAGGGAAATCCGGCGACATAGTCCTCTGGCCGTTCGTTGCGAAAGTCATCGAACAGCAGATAAGGATCGCATATTTGCGGATCATGAAAGCCAAAAGCGCGATGCAGTTTAACGCCGGCGCCTTCCAGGGTAGGCACCGCGCTTGTTGCCGAAAGGACGGGTCTAAGGGACATTTCTCTCTCCATACCGGGCAGGAACGTCCTGAACGGGGCCTGCGCATCAAAGCAAGCGGATCGGTCCTGTTCAGGGGGCATCATGGATGCCATCGATTAACCATACATATGTCATACAGGCGCAATGATACAGGCGCAATATTCAATGGACTCGTAAAGCGCGCCGCTTTTATATGTAATCTCAACAGGCTGTTCTCAAGGCTGAAAGGCGCCGCTCGCGTACGATTTCATTGTTTTTTGAGGGCCAATGGCCTATATTGCGCCCGATGAACGCGATTACCTTCGATACGCTGAAATACGCCAAACGCCTTGAAGGTGCGGGGTTTACCGAGCCTCAAGCGGAAACGCTGGCGCATGAACAGGCGCGCATCGTAAGGGAACAAAACCGCACCGTTAACGAGACTCTCGTCGGCAAGGACCATTTTGACTTACGTCTTAGGGAGCTTGAGGCGCGCCTGAAAGCTGATCTGGAGGCCCTGCGCATCGCCACCAGGTCGGATACAGCCGTGGTGAAAGCCGAACTTGCCATGGTCAAATGGCTGGTCTCCGGCATCGGCTTTGGCGTTCTGCTGCTGGTGTTGCGCTCGTTCTGGCCCGCATAGTCAGCGCTATTCACACAGCACTTTCTTGCGCCCTCGCTCAAAACCCACCACGTTGAGCACATGGTGTGATCCTTCAGCCGCGTGTTCTCAAGGCGGTGCGAAGCGCCCATGATCGCGTTTGAGCCACGCCGAAATGGGTTGCTCGCGTACGATTTCATTGTTTTTTGAGGGCTAATGGCCTATATTGCGCCCGATGAACGCGATTACCTTCGATACGCTGAAATACGCCAAACGCCTTGAAGGTGCGGGGTTTACCGAGCCTCAAGCGGAAACGCTGGCGCATGAACAGGCGCGCATCGTAAGGGAACAAAACCGAACCGTTAACGAGACTCTCGTCGGCAAGGACCATTTTGACTTACGTCTTAGGGAGCTTGAGGCGCGCTTGAAAGCCGATTTGGAGGCCCTGCGCACCGCCACCAAAGCCGATCTGGAAGCCTTGCGCACCGCCACCAGGTCCGATACAGCCGTGGTAAAAGCCGAACTTGCCATGGTCAAATGGCTGGTCTCCGGCATCGGCTTTGGCGTTCTGCTGCTGGTGTTGCGCTCGTTCTGGCCTGCATAGTCAGCGCTATTCACACAGCACTTTCTTGCGCCCTCGCTCAAAACCCACCACGTTGAGCACATAGTGTGATCCTTCAGCCGCGTGTTCTCAAGGCGGTGCGAAGCGCCCATGATCGCGTTTGAGCCACGCCGAAATGGGTTGCTCGCGTACGATTTCATTGTTTTTTGAGGGCTAGAGCGTCAGGCGATTAATAGGAATCTTTTTTGGATTTCCCTTTTTAGGGATAATGTGATTCGTTTGGGCATGGAGGTGATTCTATGACCCAATCTTTATCCCTTGATCTTCGCCGTCGTATTGTTGCTGCGATATCGCAAGGAAAGTCACGCCGAGCCGCTGCTGAACAGTTTGCGATTTCAGTCGCAAGTGCGGTTCGTCTGCAAAAACGTTTTGAAGAAACAGGCTCGCTTGAACCGGATCGCCGGGGGCGCCCCAGAGGCAGTGGCAAGCTGGGACCTTATCACGACAGGATCATCGCCAAGGTAGAAGCGCAACCAGACATCACCATGCCTGCTCTGGCGGCCTGGCTTCTTGAGACTGAGGGTGTGCAGGTTGATCCCTCAAACCTGTCGAAACTGCTGTGCAGGGCCGGCTTCAGCTATAAAAAAAACGCTGCTGGCGGCAGAACGCAAGCGTGCAGATGTCAGGGCTGAGCGCGATGAATGGCGCAAACATCGCCTGCCGGCCATTCAAGCCGCCCCTGCACGGCTGCTTTTCATCGACGAGACCAGCGTAAAGACCAATATGACGCCGCTCAGGGGGCGCAGCCGCAAAGGGGAAAGGCTCATCGCCGATGCGCCCTTCGGCAAATGGCATACCCAGACCTTTATTGCTGCCCTGCGTTGTAGTGAGTTGGCGGCGCCCTGGGTCATTGACGGGGCGATGAATGGCGAAGCCTTTGATACTTATGTAACAACACAGCTTGCGCCTCTTCTCAAGCCGGGCGACGTTGTGGTTTGGGACAACCTAAATATCCACAAAAGCCCCCGTGCGGCGCAAGCCATCAAAGCCTGTGGCGCTTGGGTGTTGTTCCTGCCGCGCTACTCACCTGATCTGAACCCGATTGAGAAGGCCTTTTCGAAACTGAAAACCTTGCTGAGGAAGGCCAAGGCCAGAACCTATGATGATTTATGGAAAGCTGTTGGGCAGGTTTGCGATCTTTTCACGCCGCAGGAATGTTGGAACTATTTCAAAGCGACAGGTTGCGTTGCAAATTAATCGCCCGACGCTCTAATGGCCTATATTGCGCCCGATGAACGCGATTACCTTCGATACGCTGAAATACGCCAAACGCCTTGAAGGTGCGGGGTTTACCGAGCCTCAAGCGGAAACGCTGGCGCATGAACAGGCGCGCATCGTAAGGGAACAAAACCGAACCGTTAACGAGACTCTCGTCGGCAAGGACCATTTTGACTTACGTCTTAGGGAGCTTGAGGCGCGCTTGAAAGCCGATCTGGAAGCCTTGCGCATCGCCACCAAATCCGATCTGGAGGCCCTGCGCACCGCCACCAGGTCCGATACAGCCGTGGTGAAAGCCGAACTTGCCATGGTCAAATGGCTGGTCTCCGGCATCGGCTTTGGCGTTCTGCTGTTAGTGTTGCGCTCGTTCTGGCCCGCATAGTCGGTGCTATTCACGCGGCACTTTCTTGCGCCCGACGCTCTAGTTGAATGTGAAAAAGCCCTCGGCTTCGCCTCGGTCTACTTTTTCCCATTCAACGCACGAGGGGCTCGCCGTTCAGCGCACCCCCAGATTCGCCAGGTCCCGAACCAGACGGGGCGGCAACGTATCGTCGTCGGCCGTTTCGAGATCGGCGGGCGCCTGCACCGCCTCAAGATAGCGCCATCCCTGAAACGGACGGTGCGCCCGCGGTTCGGTGCGCACCAGTCGCGGGGCGAGAACGATGGCACATTTTCGCACACCCTCGTTGGTGATAACATCGCGCAGATCAATTATGTCCTGGCGCGCCTGGATGACTCCGCGGATCACCCAGTAGAGCGATCCTCCGCGACACAACTGCGCCGCACGTTTTGGCCGCATACGCGTAACGTGGGTATATTCTTCGGTCTGCCCCCGGGCGCGGCATTGCGCACGGCGGCGATCGACATAGGCGGCCATTTCATCGACGCTTTCAACGCCAACGCAGAGTTTAATCAGATGCAGAACCATAGGGGCAGTGTGATGGGAGCATGCCATCAAGGCAAGCAGAATTGCGCTTCTGCGCACAGTTGCGCGGGCATCGGCTGATACGGCGAGTGCGTTGCGGACATGGGGGCGAATTAGCCTTGATACACGTATTGATTTATGCATTATGCATATACCCGTAAAACGAGAAACTTATATGAAGAATTTTATTGCTCTCCTCCTCCTCGGTATCCTTTTGCAGGGTTGCGGCAAAAGCATCAAGCCGCCTGCAAAGCCAACGGCCAGTCCTTTGGCGCTCCATCTTGGGTTGCCCCGCTGGGTATCGCGCCGCTACGATGATCGTATGCTCTATATCTGTATCACCGATGACTGCCATACGCCGGTGCGCCTCATTGCGAGCGCCACCGTCATGGACGCGGATTTGACAGCAGCCAGCGAGGAGGCCCGTGAAGCGATCAATGAAGAAGTCAGTGAGGAGGGGCGTGAAGAAGTCAGTCAGGAGGCAAGTGAACAGGAAAATCTTGTCACGGCGCTGAATGCCCGCGCCGCGCAGATCACAAAAAGTGCCGGCCTGTCTGGCGTGCTGCGGATCGAGGAAGAATTTGCCCCCTACGAATACGGTGAAACCATCGGCTATCTCGCCCGCGTGACGGTGAGCGAAGCGCCGCCTGCGCCTGAAGAACCAACGGCGCCCATTGAGACGGCAACGATTACAAAAGTGCCATCAGGCGACAATGGGGATCAAGCGCCCCCTGTGGCTTCCATCGCCGCGACCGATACGCCCGTGCCGCGTCCTCGCCCCGGGGGCGAAGCGCGCGCAAAGCCATCGGCTGGCGAGACGCCACAAGGCGAACAGGAAGAGCCCGAACACGCCTATATCTGGGTGAGCACCCGGGATAACCGGCTTTATCGGCTGGTCTCCGTGGCGCAATCGGCGGCGGATGCAAGAATCGGCCTGGAAGACGGCATCGCCGCCCTGGCTGCGCGATGGCAGGAGGCAGAAAAGGAAGAGCAGGCGGCAGCGCAAGACGTCCCCGCAACACCGCCGCAAGTCCCTTTGCAAGCCCCCCGGGAAACGGCCCCGTAACCCCCTACGGACGCGCTAGAGCGTGTCAGGTCTTAATAGAAGCAATTTTCGTTTCCCGATTGGCGAGGTGACCCACGTTTGAGCCGATCGACATGCGATGCGGGCGCATCTCATGAGATCGGTTTGAGCGTGGGCGCCCGCCAATCGGGAAACCCGAAGGGACGGGCGATTTTGCACCAATGCCGGCGCAAAGTCTCTTGAAAACAGTCCACTATGTCCTGCGAAACTTTGCCTGGCCTTGTCACAAAATCGCTCCGTCAGAATGATTCACTGAAGACCTGACACGCTCCAGGGCGCTTCCATCGGAGCGGAACAGATGGCATTGATCGAAGGGGATGCCGATATCGACGTGGGCCCCTTCGCGCAAGGAAGCATCCCCTGCGGCGCGGGTAGTGAGTAACGCGCCGTCCGCCATGCGCAAATAGACAAAGTGCGATTCGCCCAATTGCTCCACCACCTCCACAATGCCTGAAATGGTGGCATCTCCGGCCGTCTCGAGCAGGTGCTCCGGCCGAACCCCAAGCACCACCCTGTCTCCCGCCGCCAGACCGTCGCCTTTGGTCTTCGCAACCACCTGGGAGCCGCCGGGCAGAACCACCTTCACGCCCAGGGCATCGACGCTCTCAACTTCAGCATCGATGAAATTCATCTGCGGCGAGCCGATAAAGCCTGCCACAAACCGGTTCTGCGGATGGTGATACAGCGCCAGGGGCGGCCCCACCTGCTCCACATGCCCGGCGCGCAGGACGACGATCTTGTCGGCCAGGGTCATGGCCTCGACCTGGTCGTGGGTGACATAGATCATCGTCACCCCCATACGCTCGTGCAGCCTGGCGATCTCGATACGCATCTGCACACGCAGCGCCGCATCGAGATTGGACAACGGCTCATCGAACAGGAAGACCCGCGGATTGCGCACGATGGCGCGGCCGATGGCGACCCGCTGGCGCTGTCCGCCGGAGAGCTGTTTGGGCAAGCGCTCAAGCAGGGGTTCCAGTTCCAGAACCTGCGCGGCCTCGCGGACCCGCTGCTCCTGCTCCGCCTTGCTGGCGCCGGCCAGTTCCAGGCCGAACGACATGTTCTGCAACACGGTCATATGGGGATACAGGGCGTAGGACTGAAAGACCATGGAGATACCGCGTTCCCTGGGCGGTTTGTCGTTGACCAGTTCTCCGTCGATGTAAAGCTCGCCCGAGGTGATATCCTCCAGGCCGGCGATAAGCCGCAGCAAAGTGGATTTGCCGCAACCCGAAGGGCCGACAAAAACGACAAATTCCTTGTCGTCGATGTGCAAATCGGCACCGGGAATAACTTCAACCGTGCCAAAGGTCTTGTTGACGTTTTTCAGGATAAGTTCCGCCATAGGGTCTCCCTATACCAGCGATATTCATAATAGATACGCGCGGACGGGTGTCCCGCCCTGATATTATACCAAGGGGCTTTGCGTTTGACTCCTGGCCCGGTTTAAAACCGTTGTCTTGTCAGCACGACACACAAGTCAGCGTGTACAAAGCGCCGATACCGCTGGTATTATACCAAGGGGCTTTGCGTTTGACTCCTGACCCGGTTTAAAGCCGTTGTCTTGTCAGCACGACACACAAGTCAGCGTGTACAAAACGCCAATACCGCTGGTATTATACCAAGGGGCTTTGCGTTTGACTCCTGGCCCGGTTTAAAACCGTTGTCTTGTCAGCACGACACACAAGTCAGCGTGTACAAAACGCCAATACCGCTGGTATTATACCAAGGGGCTTTGCGTTTGACTCCTGGCCCGGTTTAAAACCGTTGTCTTGTCAGCACGATACACACGTCAGCGTGTACAAAACGCCAATACCGCTGGTATTGCGCGTTAACACCAGCACATGGGCATCGACGGGCGGTGATGGCGTTACGGGCCTCACCCGCCACACCGGCGTCCGATTGTGTCAGCGCGGTCCGGTCCTGTCGCGTGCCTCCCTATCCCTTGACCGCGCCAGCCGTCAGGCCGGACACGATCTTGCGCTGGAATATCAGCACCAGCACAATCAGCGGCACCGTGACAATCACCGATGCCGCCATGATATTTCCCCATGGCAACTCGTGCTGGCTGGCCCCCGACATCAGCGCAATCGCCACCGGAACGGTGCGTTGCTCGTTTGACAATGTAAACGTGATGGCGAACAGAAATTCGTTCCAGGCGGCGATGAAGGCGAGTAGTCCCGTGGTGACCAGCGCCGGCCACATCAATGGCATGAAGACACGGCGCACGATCACCCAGGAGGAAGCGCCATCGACGATCGCCGCCTCTTCCAGTTCCCTGGGCAATTCGCGCATGAATGTCGTCAGCACCCAGACCGTAAACGGCAACGTCAGGATCATGTTGGAGAGCATCAGGCCGGGCAGGCTGTTGTAGAGGCCAAGCCAGCGGATAAGCTCAAACAGGCCAGACAGGACCGCCACCTGAGGAAACATTGAAACCGCCAGAATGGTCAGCAAAAGCGCGGTGCGGCCGCGAAATTGTATGCGCCCCAACGCATACGCTGCCGTCACACCGAGAAACAGCGACAGGGTGACGACGACGACGGCGACAATGATGGAATTGAGGATATTGCGACCAAAGGGCTGGCCGGAAAATACGGACGCATAATTGGCAAAATCGAACGCCCTGGGCAGATAGTTGACCTCGAATAACTCTGAGCCGGATTCGAACGACGACAGGATGGCGTAATAAAAGGGAAACACCGAAAACAACACGATGACAACAATAAGCAGCCAGAAGCCGATTTCGCTCAAGTTGATTTTCATGGCGCTTACTCCCCGCCCAGCCGGACCTTGCCGATCATGATATAAGCGATGGTCAAAAAGGCGATGATCAGGAACAACAGGGTGGCCGCGGCCGAGCCATAGCCGACATCGGTAAAGTCGACCAGTTGCTGGCGCACATAAACCGACATGGACTGGGTGCTTTCGGAGTTCGACGTCAGCACATAGATAAGATCAAAAATGCGTAAGGCATCGAGGGCGCGAAAGATCACCGCCACCATGATCGCCGGACGAATAAGCGGCAGTGTGACCCTGAAGAACACCTTGATCGGATGAATGCCATCCACCCGCGCCGCTTCGTAGCAATCGGAGGGCATCATCTGCAAGCCGGCCAGGATCAGCAGCGCCATAAAGGGGGTTGTCTTCCACACATCCACCATGATCACGGCCCACATGGCGGTATCGGCGTTGGCTGTCCAGGCGATGGGCGCCGAGATGGCGCCGATTGTCATCAGCATATCGTTGAGGACGCCGAACTGATCGTGGAGCATCCAGCCCCACATCTTTGCCGAGACGATGGTGGGAATGGCCCAGGGAATGAGAATGGCGGCGCGTAGCAGGCCGCGGCCGGCAAATTCACGATTGAGCGTTAACGCGACGATCAGGCCAAGGACCGTCTCCAGGCTCACCGAGATCACGGCGAACCAGACCGTATTCCAGACCGCGTTCCACCATTTCGGATCGGCCAGCAGGCCGCCCCATTCGCTGTTGTAATAGTTCTCGAAGCCGACAAAACTGTAGGTGCCGATATTATCCAGGCGGGCGTCGGTAAAGCCGAACCAGATGGTACGCAGCAATGGCCAGCCGGCCACGAGCACCAGCATGATCAGCATCGGGGCGAGAAATATCCAGGCCGAGCGCACCCGTGCGCGGGTCAGTTGAGAATATTGCGCCATTGGCCCTCCCATCCGCCAGCGGCTCCAAAACGGTCAGCGGCATGTAATGCCCTTACGGCGTCTTGAGAGGCCTTGAGGAACCCCTCAAACGCACATCTGCACACTATCCGTGCACTGCGCCTGCCACCCAGGGCGTCGCCGTCAATAAGCGTTACCGATGACGTTATCGGTTCCAGCCGCGGCGCTTGATGCTCTTCAACTCCGCCTCAAGATCGCTCAAGGCCTGATCCGCTGTCTTGCTCTTTGACAAAACGGCATGGGTGGCGTTCCAGAAGGCGCTGGAGACCTTGTTGTATTTCGCCCCCGTCACGCGCGATGGGCGGGCCACGGCGCTGGTGAAGGTGTCGAGCAGATCGCCAAAGAACGGGCTGGCCGCCAAAACATCGGCATCCTTGTACAACGAACCCAGGGTCGGATTGTAGGAGCCCTTGATGGCGCGGCGCTTTTGCTCCGCCTCGTTGGTGAGGAACATCACCAGATCGGCGGCCGCCTCGGCGTTTTTGGAATATTTCGAGACCGCCAGCTGCCAACCGCCAAGGGTGCCGGTGTGTTTGCCATCGGCGCCGCCCTTGGGCAGGGCGGATACGCCGATCCTGCCCTTGATGGGAGAATCGTCGCTGTTTCCAAGGGACCAGGCGTAGGGCCAGTTGCGCATAAAGGCGGCATTGCCCGATTGAAATACGCCGCGCGCTTCCTCCTCGGCGTAATTGAGAACCCCCGGCGGGGCGATGGTGTCAATCCAGCTTGAGGCCAGCGTGAGTGCCGCCTTCGCCTTGTCGTTGTTAACGACAATATCCCCTGCGGCGTTGACGATCTCGCCGGCGCCGTATGAATCGAGCCATTCGAGCGCATCGCAGGTCAGCCCCTCATACGCCTTGCCCTGAAAGACAAAGCCCCAGAACTTGTCGTTGCCGGCAGAACGTTCGCCGGCCTGTATCCTGGTGGCCGCGGCGGTCAGTTCTTCCCAGGTTGTGGGCGGTTCGATACCGTATTTCTGCAAAAGGTCCTTGCGATAATAAAGAACCCCCGCATCGGTAAACCAGGGCATCGCCACCAGGGCGTTATTGATGGTGTTGTTTTCGATGATAGGGCGGAAATGCTGGTTTTCGGCGCCCTTTGAATAGGGCTTCAAGTCGATAAAGTGGCTGCCGAGAATGCCGGGCCAAATAACATCGATCTGAAAAATGTCGATTTCGTCCGAGCCGGAGGCAAGAAGCTGCTGATACAGGGCCAGCCGCTCGGTGGTGGAATTTGGCGTCGATACGATAGTGACCTCATGGCCGCTCCTGGCGGACCAGGCCGCGGTGCCTTCCTGACACAATTCGAGTTCGATACCCACTGCGCCGCACGAAATCGACAACGTTGCCGCGCTGGCACCAACAGGTGCGCTCACCGACGCCGTACCAAGCACCAGGGCGCCAAGCGCCCCAAGAATGGAATTTTTCATACCGTCACGTCCTCCCTGACTTTGCCGTTCATATGTTGCACGCGTGTTGCACGCGTTCCGCGTGCGCCTGGCAATGGAAGAGAATATCCTTGCCCGGCAATTTGCGAAATCCGCACAGGAGGGGCGCAAACTGCTGTGCATCTGCTTTGGCGAACCTCGAGCGTGCCATCGAAATGGCAACACCCGGACACGCCGGCAATCCTGTCTGTCGCCGCGCCGAACATCCATCGTTGCGCTCATTGACATTTTGACAACATTGCGAGGGTATAGCGAGGACATATCGGATCCGCTGGCGCCGAACTTGCGCCCAAAGCGCTTTGAATGTAGGGTTAATAAACAATGAATCCCACCTGCTGTCAAGCACCGACACGCTCTAGCAGTCTGTCGGGTTTGACGGGCGCCAACTGCCTAAGTCATTGATTTTATTATGAAATATGCTTTTTCGGAAAAATAGGGAATTCAATAAAATCAATGACTTAGCTAACAAATCCGACACGCTCTATGAACCTGAAAGAGTTATCGCAACACCTTGGCCTTTCGCAAACGACCGTTTCGCGCGCCCTCGACGGCTATCCGGAAGTCGCCCGCAAAACACGCCAGCGCGTGCGCCAGGCAGCCGCCAAATACGGCTATCGTCCCAACAGCAATGCGCGGCGCCTGGCAACCGGGCGCGCCGGCGCCGTGGGAATCGTTCTGACCATGGAAAAGAACATGCTCATCGAGCCCCACTACACGCTCTTTCTGGCCGGGCTGTCGCAGGCGCTGGCGCCCCACGACATGGATATTCTGGTGCGCGTTGCACCAAAACACGAACAAAGCAGCGTCTATCGCAGACTGGCCGAGACGCGCCGCGTCGATACCTTTATCGTCAGCAGCCCCTATGTGGAGGACTGGCGCATCGCCTTGCTGGGTGAAATCGGCATCCCCTTTGTGGTTCACGGGCGCAGCGTTTCACAACAGCCCTACGCCTATATGGATATCGACAACGAGGGGGCTTTTTTTGCCGCCACCCGGGCGCTCATCGAACGCGGGCACCGGCGCATTGGTCTGATTAACGGCGAGGCCAGGTTCTCGTTTGCCCGTGATCGCAAGGCGGGCTGGCAGGCGGCGCAAAAGGAGAGCGGCATAGCCGTTGACGATCGCCTGTGCGTATCCATTGCCATGACGGAAAAGAACGGCTATCACGCCGCATGTATGTTGCTTGAGGCGAATCCGCCTCCGAGCGCCCTGTTGTGCACCGATACGCTGTCCGCCTATGGGGTCTACCGCGCTCTTGCCGAGCGCGGGCTGCGGGTCGGCAAGGATATCTCGATCATCGCCCATGACGATGGCCTGCCGCTCATCCGGCCGCAAGCGCTGATCCCGTCCCTGTCCACCACCACCTCGCCCATTGCCGATCACGGCCGGCGGGTGGCACAGATCGCCCTGGGCGCCCTTGAACGGGACGTCGCCCGGCGCGACCCTGTCGATCCTGTCGGTGAGGTCTGGCCGGTACGCCTGGATTTGCGCGATTCTGTCGCGCCCTGTCCGCAGATCTGAATACGGGTTGTGTCAGGTGAAATCGACAGGGGTTAACCCGAGGCTTTCCGCGACCGCATGATTGGTTACCGCGCCGGCGTGAACATTAAGACCGTGGCGCAGATGGACATCCTCGCGAATCGCCTCGATGCCCCTGTCGGCCAGGCGCAGACCAAAGGGCAGGGTGGCGTTATTGAGCGCAAAACTTGAGGTGCGCGGCACCGCCCCCGGCATATTGGCAACGCAATAGTGAACGATGCCATCGACAATATACGTGGGGTCTTCGTGGGTCGTGGGGCGCGATGTGGCAAAACAGCCGCCCTGATCGATGGCAACATCGACAAGTACCGCCCCCGGGTTCATGGTTTTCAGCATTTCGCGGCTGACCAGTTTCGGCGCCGCCGCGCCGGGCACCAGAACGGCGCCGACGACCGCATCCGCCGCCGCGACTTCCTCCTCCAGCGCTTCAATACGCGAATACCGGGTTTTGGCGCGCCCGCCGAACAACTCGTCGAGCTGGCGCAGGCGGGGCAGGGAGCGGTCCAGGATGGTCACATCGGCGCCCAGGCCGGCCGCCATACGGGCGGCATTCGTGCCAACGACGCCGCCGCCGATCACGACCACCTTCGCCGGCGTTACCCCGGGAACGCCGCCCATGAGCACGCCGCGGCCGCTTGCGGTGCGGCGCAGCGAATGCGCCGCCGCCTCGATAGAGAGGCGTCCGGCGACTTCGCTCATGGGAGCCAGAAGCGGCAGGGTGCCGCGATCATCGGTGACCGTCTCGTAGGCGACAGCGGTACAGCCGGATTCGATCAGGCCGTTGGTCAGGTCCCGTTCCGCCGCCAGATGTAAATAGGTGTAGAGAATCTGCCCCTCTTTCAGGCGCACCCATTCATCGGGCTGGGGTTCCTTGACCTTGACGATCATGTCCGAGTTGGCGAACACCTCGTCGGCGGAGGATACGATCGCCGCGCCGGCATTCACATAATCGGCGTCTTCGGCGCTCATTCCGGCGCCGGCGCCGCCCTCCACGAGCACTGTATGGCCGCGTGCGACATATTCGCGCACCGCGCCCGGCGTAAGACCGACACGAAATTCCTGTGGCTTGATTTCCCTTGGCACGCCAATACGCATGACTTTATCCCCTCGCTGGTGTTGCAGTTTGCTGAATTACCGATGCTGGAAAATATGGTGAATACGCCTCGCATGTCCTTGCAAAATTGATGTGAAAGAGCGTAATATTTCGTCAGATCATGCAGGAAATCTGTAAATTTTAACGGATTCATCGAAAATGGCGCTCGATGCGATAGATTATGCCATTCTCTCCCGGCTTGTCGACAACGCCCGTCTGAGCAACGTCGAGTTGGCCGAGCGGATCGGCTTGTCAGCATCGGCCTGCTCGCGGCGCATCGCCAATCTGCAGGCAAGCGGCGTTATCCGCGGCTTTCAGGCGCGCCTTGACAGCACCAAACTCGGGGGCCAGGTCACGGTACTGGTCTCCATATCGCTCCGGGGACAAAGCGAATCAGACCTGTATGCCTTTGAAACGGCAGTAAAATCTGTTCCCAACGTCGTTGTGTGTTATCTGATGTCCGGCACCGCCGATTATCTGCTGCGGGTGGTGGCGCGGGACCTGGCCGATTTTGAGCGCGTACACGCGCAGCACCTGTCACGGCTACCGGGGGTTAGCCGGATTAACTCGAGTTTTGCCTTGCGCGAGGTCGTTAATCGGTCCTATTTGTTGCACCGACAGGGCCGGCCGGCGGATCGCACCCAGGCGTGATCTTTCAACAGGTTGTTTCAGGACGGGCAAATCTGAAGTGAGGCCTCTTGCGCCCTTGCCGCCAGGGATGGCCAGCAGTACCCGATGGTTTTTTCGAGAACAACCTGTTGAAATTACACGCTCCAAAGCGCGTGACATACGCGACATGTTGGGGTACGGGATAGGGAGGTACGGGGATACTGGGAGCACGGTATGAACCGGGCACTAAACCCGCGTGATCGGGCAAAGCAGGCCGCCGCAATGCATGTGGTCGATAATTTCATTGTCGATGGCATGACTCTCGGATTGGGTTCCGGCTCCACCGCCGAAGCATTCCTGCGCGCGCTCGGCGAGCGCATCCGGGCAGGCTTGCACATTAGCGGCGTTCCCACCTCCCGCACAACCGAAGAACTGGCACGCCAGTGCAGTATCCCTCTCGTTGATTTTGATGACGTCATCGGTCTTGATCTGACGATCGACGGCGCTGACGAGGTCGATGCCGAGTTTTGCATGATCAAGGGGGGAGGCGGTTGTCTGACACGCGAGAAAATCGTCGCCCAGGCGTCGCGGGAAATGATCGTGCTGATCGACGAAAGCAAGCTGGTCGCCACCATTGGCGCGTTTGCCCTGCCCATCGAGGTGATCCCGTTCGGGTGGCGTGCAACGCAAGCGCATATTCGCAACACGCTCGGGGAATACGGCCTGGAAAACATCACGATCATGCGCCGCGGCAGCAAGAGAACTCCGTTCATTACCGATAACCACAACTATATTCTCGATTGCCATCTGGGCCGTATCGATCATGCCGCGCTTCTGACCTCAGCCCTGAACACCATTCCCGGCGTCATCGAAAACGGACTGTTCGTGAGTGAGGCGACCTCCATCGTCATCGGCCGGGCAGACGGCTCGGCGCACAGGCTTACCAAGCCCCTGTCCGAGTTATGAGCCTTCGCTTCGACAAGGACTTCGATCCCGCCTATGGCCGCGCCGTACAAATCGCTCCCGGTGTGGTGCGTGTTACAGCCGCCAATCCCGGTCCCTATACCTTTACCGGCACCAATACCTATCTGATCGGCAACGAGCGGCTGTGTATCATCGATCCCGGCCCCGACGATCCTGCCCATGTGGCCCGGCTCATTGCCGCAATCGATGCGCGCCCGGTACACCATATTCTGATCACCCATACCCACAGGGATCATACCGGAGCAGCGCCCGCCCTGCGCCGCAGGACCGGCGCGCGCATCCGCGCGCAAGGGCCGCACCGTCCGGCGCGGGCCCTGCTCGCCGGCGAGGTCAACCCCATGGCGGCGGCGGCCGACTACGATCTTGTAATCGATGGCGTGCTGGCCGACGGCGAAAGCGTTCTGGTAGACGGCTTCTCCCTGAAAGCCGTGGCTACGCCGGGACATACGGCCAATCATCTGTGTTTCGCCCTGATGGAGGAAGGGATGCTGTTTTGTGGCGATCATGTCATGGGCTGGTCGACGTCTGTCATCGCGCCGCCCGATGGCGCCATGGCCGACTATCTGGCGTCGATACGAAAGTTGCAGGCGCGCAACGAAAGCCTCTATTTACCGGCGCACGGCGGACCGATTGCCAAACCCCGCGAATTCCTGCGTGGCCTGCTGGCGCATCGGGCGCAGCGCGAGGAGGCTGTTTCAAGGGCTCTCGATACTGGTTGTTCGACGATCCCTGAAATCGTCGCGCGCGTTTATGCGGGGCTGGACGGGCGCTTGCTGGACGGGGCGCGGTTGTCGGTTCTTGCCCATCTGGAGGACATGGTGGCGCGCGGCGTCGCTATTGCCGACGGCTCTGGCGGGCTGACGAATACGTATACGCTGCCGGGATCAGAGCCGGTATCCCCTGAAAAGCGCTCAAGGCTTGAGGTCTGATCCGTAATCGCAGACTCCTGGCGCACAGCGGTCCGTTCGCCAATGACGGCATCAAGGCGATCGAGAAACGCCGCGATCCGGCGGGCGTTAACGCCAAGATCGGAGACCCCGTAGCGCGAACGCGAGCGCATATCCACAAGGCTTTCCTCATCAAGCGCGACAACGCGCAGGACAATATCGTCGACAAAGGCGAAAAGGCCCGTACGTGCCGTTGCCTCCAACATTCCGGGAACGCCGCGCCCGGGCTTCCGGGTGCGCACAATCCGCCAACCTTCTCCATGTGCTGCCTCAACGAGCAGATCGAAGGTCTCGCCCGGATCGAGGGGGTAACGGCGAGGACTCACATGTCCGTAAGCCCTGCGCTGCAAACGCTGGGCGGCCAACAGAGCGCGGGTGTCCGGTTGGGGCATGCGCGCGCGTCTCAATGTCTGGTATTGCGGGCGATCCACCAGATCGGTCGAAATATCGTTAATGGGCGGGTACTGGCGCGCCTGGTACAGACCCCAGGCAGGAACGGACAGCGTCATCAGCCCCAGGAACAGGCCGAAAACCGCACGATGAAAACCCGTATAATCGCGACGCCAGATACGTATAAACGCGGCGATCGCCGATAGTACCGCCAGTGCCGCCAGAACAAACGCCGCCCCCATTGCCTGGATAAACCGCGGCGTGACAAGGTAATCGTTGCGATGCGCCCACAGGGCAATCACAAAGAGCAGTAACGCCACGATACCCAGGCGAAGCGCCCAGGACGAAAAGTGGCTGGTGTGAATTCGCGTGTAAATCTTCATCGGATCAGAGCGTGTCAGGTCTTAATAGAAGCAATTTTCGTTTCCCGATTGGCGAGGTGATACCCACGCTCAAGGCGATCGAAGATTGATGTTTACCCATCTCATGAGATCGGTTTGAGGATGGGCATCCGCCAATCGACAAACCCGAAGGGACGGGCGCTTTTGCTATAGATTTCAGGGCGATCAGCTTTATGGCGTTAGCATTACCCCTGGCAAAAGGGGTACGGCTAACGCCAGGCTGATCTAATATGAACCTTAAGTCTCTTGCAAACAGCCCCACTATATCCTGCGAGACTTAAGATTCATCTTGTCACAAAATCGCTCCGTCAGAATGATTCTATCAAGACCTGACACGCTCTAGCACCGCGGTGAACTGAACGGCGCATGGGTACGAATATGGATCAGATGCGGCCGCCAGTGCTTGCCCGGGTCCATGGTGCCATCGGCGTAGGCGCGTACCAGATACAGGGTCGCAAATACTGCTATGACAGCGAATATCACACCGCCCGCCGCCTGTCCCACAAGTACCCCGGGAGCATCCCCCCAGGTGGCGCCCAGCCAGACGAACGGGATAACCCCCAGCGTATTGCGCGCCCAGTTGAGCAGCGTCGACCATACCGGGCGGCTGAGATTGTTGAATGCCGCATTGGCGACAAACAGCGCGCCATTGAAAAATATCAACGGCGCCACGATGGCGCAAAAGGCGAAAATCACCGCCCGCCCGTCGCCCTGCACGTTGAATTGTGCCGCGATCGCCTCCCGGAAAACAAACAGCGCCAGCCAGGCGACAAGCGTATAGGCGGCGGCAAAGCCTAAAGACTTCCAGATCGTCTCGCTGACGCGCGCATAATTGCCGGCGCCGTAATTCTGCCCGATGATAGGCCCCACGGCGCCTGACAATGCAAAGATCAGACTAAAGGCAAGCGGCGTTAACCGCCCGACAACAGAATAACCGGCAACGGCGCCATCGCCAAAATCGGCCACGGCGCGGGTGACGATAAAATTACCCACCGGGGTGGCGATATTGGTCAGAATGGCCGGAACGGTAATCGCCGCGATGGGGCGCAGGTCGGCTATGAAGGCGGATATCCTGAACGGCGCAAAGCCGCCGTAGTGCCGGATCACCGGCACTACGGTAAATACGGCCATGGCCAGACGCGCGCATACCGAGGCAATGGCGGCTCCGTCCAGCCCAAGGCCAAGACCGAAAATCAGAAGCGGATCAAGCACAGCATTCACGCCACCAGCGATGAGGGTTGCGTTCATGGGCCGCCGTGCATCGCCATGGGCCCGCAACAGGCCCGCACAGCTCATCGCGCCGACCATGACCACCATTGTCGGCACAATAATGCGTACATAGCGAACGGCAAAGTCCCTGGTTTGTCCCCGCGCGCCCATCAGATCGAGAAGGGCCGGCGTAAAAAGCCAGACAATAACAGAGATCACAATGCCGACGATCAACCCCAAAGCGATGACGCTTGTTGCCATGCGCTGCGCCTTCTCCGGCTCGCCGCTGCCGATACGCTGCGCCGCCAGCGATCCCATGGCGATCATCAGCCCCAGGGAAATCGATGTGGTAAAGAACAGCAGGGTTCCGGCGTAGCCTACCGCCGCCGCCATGGCCGCCTCGCCGAGCAGGGAGATAAAGTACAAATCGGCAAAGTCGACGATGAAAATCGCGATCATCCCCACACTGGCACTCGCCGACATGACAACGATGTGGTGAAGGGGATCGCCTTGTAAGAATTTTGCCTGCTCAAGCATGATAGAGCTTTCTTTTGCTGCCGTTTTCTGCGCGTTCATGCAGGGCGCATCCGGCATGGCCCGTGGCGTTGCGCGAAGAATAGTCGTACATCCATCGTGCCGCAGATGCAATTGCCCTGGAGCGTGTCAGGTCTTAAGTGAATCATTCTGACGGAGCGATTTTGCGACAAGATGGGCCTTAGGTCTCGCAGGATATAGTGGGGCTATTTTCAAGAGACTTAAGGTTCATATTGGATCAGCATGCGTTTCAGAGATGGGTCGCCATCGCTCTTCGATCGCCTTGAGCCTGGGTATCGCCTCGCCAGTCGGGAAACGAAAATTGCTTCTATTAAGACCTGACACGCTCTGGTATCGCCGCTGGCTGATTGCGATGGGAATGCCATAGGGGATTCAAAGTCCCGCCATGGAAACCGCGCCGGAATTCTCTTGACAACAGAAGCAAATAGTGACGCAATAACGATATAAAATGTCTGATATACGTCATTTCAGGGAGGGTGACGTGCAATGGATCAAATCCCCCACATTAACAATCGCCATCACATTGCTTTTGTTCTCATCAATAACTATTCGATGATCGCGTTTTCGTCGGCTATTGAGCCGTTGCGTCTGGCCAATCGGTTGTCGGCGAAAAAACTTTACACGTGGACGTGCTATTCCCTCGACGGCCGGCCGGTGCGCGCCAGCAATGGTATTCAGACCGCCGTTGACGGCGCCATCGAGGCGCTGCAGGACGCATCAATGGTGTGTGTTGTCTCGGGAGTACGGGTGCGGGCGGAGCAACCGGGCAATACGCTGCCACGCCGCCTGCGCTATCTGGCGTCCCATGGCATCCCCGTGGGCGCGGTGTGTACGGCGTCCCATTTGCTGGCGCGTATGGGACTGCTGGATGGTTATCGTTGCACCATACACTGGGAGAACGTGAAATCGTTTCAGGAAGAGTTCCCCGATGTTGACGTGCGTACGGCATTGTTCGAGGTCGATCGCAACCGCTTTACCTGCGCCGGCGGGACGGCGGCGCTGGATATGGTGCTGCATTTTATTTCCGAGCAACACGGGTATCGGCTGGCGGCGGCGATCGCCGAAATGACCATCCACCACGCCATTCGTCTTGGCAATCAGGCGCAGCGCACCAATCTGTGTGCGCGCCTTGGCATTACCCATGGCAAGCTCATCGACGTGATCAGGTTAATGGAAGCGAACCTTGAGCACCCCTTTAGCTGCACCGAACTGGCGCGACAGGTAAAACTTTCGCCACGTCAACTGGAGCGGCTGTTTCAGAAGTATCTGCGCTGCACGCCGACACGGTACTATCTGCGGCTGCGTCTTGATCAGGCGCGGTTACTGTTACGCCAGACCAGCCAGCCTGTTTTGCAGGTTGCCATCACATGCGGGTTTGTTTCGGCGTCGCATTTTACCAAATGCTATCGCGAGCAGTTTCTTTGCACCCCCACCCAGGAGCGTCAGGTATTGGCGTAAACCGGAGCGATCTGCATTGACGGCCGTGGCTGCAGCAGGGCCGGTTCGTTGAATGGGAAAAAGCACACCGAGGCGAAGCCGAGGGACTTTTTCACATTAAACTAATTCAACGAAGGACAGTACACGCAAGCGGAGCGAACGACTTTTCTTCACGATCAACCGGTTCGCGTCATTCATCAGATCATGGCGTTTTTCGAGAACAACCTGTTGACGTTACACAACCGGCCGTGATGCCGGCTGCTGCGCCGGCGCCTGCGTCGACCACATCTTCTCAAGGTTATAAAACGCCCGCACCTCGGGGCGGAAAATATGGACGATAACATCGCCGATATCCACCAGCACCCAATCGCAATGGGGGTGGCCTTCCATGCGGATGTTATCCACCTTTGCTTTCTTCAGGCTACTGACGATAAACTCGGCAATTGACGCAACATGCCGGTGCGAGCGCCCCGACGTGATGATCATCGTATCACCCAGAGACGATTTCTTGCTGATATCAATGGAAATGGTTTCCTGCGCCTTCGAATCTTCAAGAGCGCCAAGGATAACAGCACAGGTTTGAGCCGAAGACAGGCTTTTCTCGCCCGCCGCGGCAATGGGAGGGCGCAATGTTCCTCCCGCGCGTTCTACTGCCATAATCAACAGGTGCGATCTTCGCCTTTCACGCTTTCCCAAACACGGTATTTCAGCCATGGTATGCCCAAATATGGCGCTTGTCCATAAAAAATCAACAACGCAAACACGGTTTAGGATAAGTATATTTTGCCGATTGCAATGGATTGAAACGCGATACGCGCTGTTGTAGACTTATTCTGTGATGCGGGGTGGGTATCGCCCGTGTTTCCTATAAAAGGTGGCAGTAAAGCCGGGATCACCGGCGTATAAGGTAGAGTGTAGCAGGGCAGGGCAAACCATTGAAGAACGACCTATCTGTTGCCCGTGGCCGGCGGGAACCGGCGCAAATGCCTGTTCAGTTCGCGCAGCACCTTGTCAGCTCGGCCGCCTTTGGCGATTTTTACGCCGATGGCATGGCGCTTGTCGAGGAAACCGCCTGCTACCTTGACGGGCCGGGACGCCATGATGCGCGGCAACTTAATCGTGCTGCGTCGCTTCTTTTTACAACCGAGAGCATGCGCCTGACGACGCGACTGATGCAGGCAGCGTCCTGGCTGCTGCTGCTGCGTGCCATCAGGGACGGGGAAATGAACACCGACCGGGCAACGCGCGAAAAATCGAAAATGCGCCTTGATCCGACACCCCTTTCCCGCATCGAGTCCGAACTTGACGATCTGCCCGATACCTTGCGCGATCTGATCGAGCGCTCCATTCGTCTGCACGAGCGTATCCGCTACCTCGACGAGCTTTTGTTTCGACCGCAGAGCAAACCGGCGGCGATCAATCCCGTGCGCGCCGATCTTGATCGTCTGCAGGCAGCGTTTGTGAGTGATTGATGTAAGGACGCGCCTGCGCGTGGTGTGCGGCTGTAAACCCAGGGCAATCGCCTTTGATGTCCGGCAGGAGGAAAAAACCGGATTTTGACGGCGGCGCGATCACCGCGGGAGGTGTTGGTGTCTGATTTACTTCACTATTTCAAGATAACGAATATTGAGAATGGAGCGCTATATGAGCTGGTTACCGGGACTGATTACTGACACGCCGCAAGAGGGCTTTGAACTGGCCATAAAGCTGAGCCGCATGGCGGTAAAGTTGACGCAACCGGATGACGCGGTACGGGCCCGCCTGCGCGATAATTATGCGAACAACGCGGACAGTCTGACCATGGCGTCGCAGGTCGTCGCGATCAATTTTCAAACCGTTGCCAGAGCCAACAATTTCTGGACCGACAAAACCTGAAAAAGCCGCGGGGCGGCTGGGGGCGGCCCGGGGATGTACTTTACGGTCGATCCATCAGGGTTTTGGTGCGGATGCCATCCGGTACGGTCTCAACGAATGTGTTTTGCTCAATCTCTTGCCATTCACCGAATTTCTGATCAAGGGGCTCCGAGACAAGAACTGTCTGATCGGCGCCGCCACCCAGATGGGCGAACAGCGTCGGTGCGCGCGCATCGCTGGCATACCGCACCGCATAGATTTCCTTCCCATTGGTAGCGCTTGCGGTAAGGCGCAAAGGTGCGTTGACATTATTTGATTGGCAGACATCCTCTATGATGCGCACCGTTTGGCGAAAGGCGGTGTATGGGGCGTCCTGCAAGCCGTTGTCGAGCAACAATTGAAATATCAATTCGCTGTCGGTCGTGCCGCTGCGCAGCCTGTAGAATGTATCGTCGATACCCTGTTCCAGCGCCCGCCGGACGCTCTCAAAGCCGCCGATCTGGCCGTTATGCATGAACAGCCAGTTCCGGTAACGAAAGGGATGGCAGTTAGCGCGGCTCGTTTTGGCGCCGGTGGAGGCACGCACATGTGCCAGAAAGAGCGGCGCCCTGACGTTGGTGATCAGGCTTGCCAGATTTTCATCGCTCCATGCCGGATAAACGTCGCGAAAGAGCCCCGGCTCGGCGCGCTCGCCGTACCAGCCGATGCCAAATCCGTCGGCGTTGACCTCCGCCTTCGCCTTGCAGGCATTGCGGCTTTGCTGTATCAGCGAATTGCGCGGTGTGCGAACCAGTTCTTCCAGATAAATCGAGGGGCCACGATAGGCGAGCCAGCGGCACATAGCGGGCTTGCCTTAAACCCGGGGCGAGCCGGTTGCCTTGACGTCCGGCGGCGGGGGTGTCCCGTTGCCTTGGGCCAGGGTATCATAGAGGGCAACGATGCGATTACTCGCCGTACGCTTGAACAGGAACGGCAGGAATCCATGGACAAGTGCCGCGCAACCGGCCGCTACAAGAAGAGCAGCGACGCGCACAGCAAACCCCATATGCTGCCAGTAGGTTTGTCCGACGCTTGCCGGATGATCGATAAACAGTCTTTTGATGATGTGCATGGCGATAGAGCGTCGGGCGTTTAAGCTGCAACAATAACCTCGGTTCCGGATAAGAGAAGGGCGAAAATGGGGCCCTGGACAGTGGTCTCGCTATTCTTTTTCAGCCTGTGAAGCCATTTATCTGATCATTGCTTTTTTCCGGCGGCTCCCGCGGTGTGTCAAGGGCGCTTCGCGCCGCCTTTGGCGGTTGTTAAACCCTTGACACACCGCAGCCGCCGGTTATGGCTTATGATCAGATAAATGGCTGGATCCGCCTTTAGATGAGAAGGAACCGATAAAGCATGAGAAAAAGGTCCTTATCCATAACTGGGGTTATTGTTGCAACTTAAACGCCCGGCGCTCTAGTTCCGCGGAGGTTCGGGATGGGCAATTTTCGCGAAAGTGTATACTATGAAACAAGAAAATTTCTTCCAACTTTTCTTATAAATATCATAAAACCAGGGAAAAAAATTCTAATTTAAGTAGAATTATTCGTAAAAGTATCTAATGATCAGATGAATGGCCCGATATGGCCTCCCTGGGGGCAAGGGCGCAAGAGATGTCCCTTCCGGTTTGCCTGTCCCGGGAACAACCTGCTGAAAGATTCTATTAATACCAGGGGGCTTTGCGTTTGACTCCTGACGCAGATTAAAACCGTTGTCCTATCAGCACGATACACAAGTCAGCGTGTACCAAAAGCCAATACCGCTGGTATAAGACCTGACACGCTCTGGTATAAACGCGCAGGATGCGCCCCGACATAAAATCAGAATGTTCGAGGATAGAAATCCCATGGCGCGTCGACTCAATAAAAGTCGACTCAATAAAAATTGTAAGTATGCGAAATGGATCGGGTCAAGGCGAAGTTGCGCCCGATAATATCCAGTAGAAATTCGTGCAATCCATCCTGAAAAATCTCATCCATGTTACCAGCCTCCAGCAACGCAAATGTCTCCCGGGCCAGGGTGTGAGGCTCCCCAGTTTCGCTGTGCAGACGTTCCAACTCGCCAAACATTTGTGTAATCCACTGATAGGAGTATATGAGCGAGCGCGGCATCTCGCGCCGGAGTATAAGAAACTCCGCCACGTTCCACGCCTTGTAGCGGTCGTGGTAGACGTGACGGTATGACTTGTGGCCGGAGACGGCGCGCAGGATCATCGCCCATTGCATGCGGTCGATCTCGCCGCCGATCATTTCGTGACGGGGCAGCAGAATATAATACTTCACGTTGAGAATGCGCGCCGTATTGTCGGCGCGTTCAAGAAAGGCACCAAGTTGGGAAAACACGAACCCCTCGCTGCGCAAGGCGGTTCCCAGAAAGGCGCCGCGAAATTCGTTCGAGCGGCGCTTGATCCAGTCGAGAAACGTCGGCAAGCGGTTACTGGCGATATCGTTCGGCTTGACAGCCGCAAACTCAAGCCATGTTGTGTTGAGACTTTCCCACATATCGGCGGTGATGGCGGTTCGTACGGTGCGGGCGTTGTTGCGCGCCGTCTGCAGGCAGGAATAGACCGACGATGCATTGTCGGGCTCAAACAGCATGAACGAGACGATATTGGCCAGGCTGGGCACGTCATATTTTTGCTTGAAACTGTGATCGATTGCAGCACTTTTCAAGGTCGAATCCCACTGTTCGCGAAAGCCGCCGGACGAGCCCGGGATAAGGGAGATGCGATAACCCACCTCAAGAAGGCGGGCGATATTCTCCGCCCGCTCCACATAGCGCGATAACCAAAAGAGATTTGCGGCAGTGCGGCCCAGCATGGTATTTGTCAGTCCTCCAGCACCCAGGTATCCTTGGTTCCGCCGCCCTGCGACGAATTAACGACGAGTGAGCCGCTTTTCATCGCCACCCGCGTCAATCCCCCGGGGGTAAAGCGCAGGGTATCGCCCGCCAGCACAAACGGGCGAAAATCCACATGACGGGGCATAAGGCCCCTGGCGGTATATGTCGGCGAAGCGGAAAGCGCCAGTGTCGGCTGGGCGATATAGGCGTTAGGCCGCGCGCGCAGCTTGCGGGCAAATTCACTGCGCTGCTTTTTCGTTGCGGCGGGGCCAACCAACATGCCGTATCCGCCGGACCCGTGTACGTGTTTGACAACCAGCGTATCAAGATGATCAAGCACATAGGCGAGATCCTGCGCCTCGCTGCAGCGGTAGGTGGGCACATTCTTTAGAATGGGGCGCTCGCCGGTGTAAAACTCGATGATTTCCGGTACATAGGAATAGACCGCCTTGTCGTCGGCAATACCGGTGCCGGGGGCATTCGCCAGGGTGACATGGCCGGCGCGATAGGCATCGAACAACCCGGCGACGCCGAGCAACGAATCGGCGTTAAAAGTCAGGGGATCGATGAAATCGTCATCAATGCGCTTGTAGATCACATCGACACGCGCCGCGCCTTGCGTGGTGCGCATATAGACAAATCCGCCGTCGACGAACAGATCGTTACCCTCGACCATTTCCACCCCCATTTGATCGGCTATGAGGGTATGTTCGAAAAACGCCGAATTGTGAAGCCCCGGCGTGAGCAGAACAATGGCCGGTTCGCCGGTGCAGGCGGGCGGGGCAATACTCGCCAGTGTCTGGCGTAATAATTCAGGGTAATGCTCAACGGGGGCGATGCGGTGGCGGGCGAAAAGGCGGGGCAGCAGATGCATCATCGCCTCCCGGTTCTCCAGCATGTAGGAAACGCCGGACGGGGTGCGCAGATTATCCTCAAGGGCGTAGAAATCGTCGGGGCCAACGCGCACAATATCGATCCCGACCACGTGGGCATAAACCCCGCATGGCGGACTGAAACCGACCATTTCGGGCAAAAAGGCCCGGTTCTGGACAATCAGATCGGCGGGCACGCGCCCGGCCCGGATGATTTCCTGACGGTGATAGATATCGTGCAGAAAGGCATTTAGCGCCCGCACGCGCTGGGACAGTCCTTTGCGCATACGCCGCCATTCGGCCGCCGAGAGAATGCGCGGAATGATATCGAAGGGAATAAGCCGTTCCGCCCCCTTGCTGGAGCTGTAGACGGCAAAGGTGATACCGAGGCGGCGAAAGATGGCGGCGGCCTCGCTGGCTTTTTCCTTCAGAACACCGGGCGGCTGGGCGGTGATCCAGTCGCTGAGTTCGCGGTAGGGTTCGCGCACCGCGCCGTCGGCATCGAACATTTCGTTGAAAAACTCTGGCTGCGGCTCGGGAGCGCTCATAGCGGCTTTCGGTCAGGATGTGGATCGTGGGTGGGGCGCCTGTCACATATGAATGGCACGCTTGTCGCAGGCCAGCGCTGCCTCACGCACCGCTTCTGACAGGGTCGGATGCGCATGGCAGGTGCGCGCCAGATCCTCGGCCGATCCCGAGAATTCCATCAGTACCGCCGCCTCGTGGATCAACTCGCCCGCGTTCGGTCCGACAATGTGGGTCCCAAGCACCCGATCCGTTGCCTTGTCGGCGAGCACCTTCACAAACCCTTCCGCCTGACGCATGGACTTCGCCCTCCCGTTGGCCATAAAAGCAAACCGGCCCACGTTGTAGGCAATGCCGGCCTCCTTTAACTCTTCCTCCGTTTTGCCTACCGCGGCGACTTCCGGATGGGTATAAACCACGCCGGGGATCACATCGTAATTCACATGCCCGGCCTGGCCGGCGAGAATTTCCGCCACCGCAATTCCTTCATCTTCCGCCTTATGGGCCAGCATCGGGCCTGCGATCACGTCGCCGATAGCATAAATGCCGGCGATATTCGTGGCAAAACGCCCATCCGTCCTGATCCGCCCGCGATCATCAAGCGCTACCCCCGCCTCTTCAAGGCCAAGACCCCCGGTATAGGGAATGCGGCCGATGGCGATCAACGCCACGTCTGCGGCAATCGTGCTCTCATCGCCTCCTTGCGCCGGCTCAATGGCGACATCAAGGCCCTTGCGCGTCTTTTTAATGCCGGTGACCTTATGACCCAGCTTGAAGGTAAAGCCCTGTTTTTGTAAAAGCCGGGTGAACTGGCGCGCCACGTCGTTGTCCATACCCGGCAGGATACGATCGAGAAATTCCACGACCGTTACTTTGGCTCCCAGCCGTGCCCAGACCGAGCCGAGTTCCAGCCCGATCACGCCAGCGCCGACAACAAGCAAATGTCCGGGCACCCTGGTCATTTCAAGCGCCCCGGTGGATGAGACGATCTTCTTTTCATCGATTTCGATACCCGGCAGCGGCGCGACATCGGAGCCGGTGGCAATGACGATATGGCGCGTGTGCAGGGTTTTTTCCCCATCCGCCGGGCCGATAACATCAACACGCTCAGCCCCCCTGATAACGCCGGTGCCGTGATACGCATCGATCTTGTTCTTTTTGAACAAAAACGCGATGCCCTGCACATTGGCATCGATCGTTTCCTGTTTGTGCGCCATCATTTTCGCCAGGTTCAGTTTTGGCGCTTTCACTTCGATGCCGAAATGATTGAATTCATGGGCCGCGTCATGGAACAAATGGCTGGTATGAAGGAGCGCCTTGGAAGGGATGCAGCCCACATTCAGGCACGTCCCGCCATGGGTCTGGCGCTTTTCCACCACCGCCACCTTCAGTCCCAACTGGGCGGCGCGAATGGCGCACACATAGCCCCCCGGACCCGAGCCGATAATCACCACATCATAGTCAGCCATAATTGTTTCCAACTACCCCGTTTGCTGGTGTTGCAGGTTTGTACCAGTGGTTCGATTTTAGCCGTTGCGCCCCACCAGCTGTGTAATTTCAACAGGTTGTTCTCGAAAAAAACCATCGGGTGCTGCTGGCCGTTCATCTGATCATCAGCCATCTGCCGGGAAAAAGCAATAATCGTACCAGGGGACTTTGCGTGTGACTCCTGGTCCACTTTAAAAGCCGTTGTCTTGTCAGCACAATACACAGCTCAGCGTGTACAAAAGCCAATACCGCTGGTATCAGATGATCGGCTTTAGCCAGGTGCAAGGCGCTAAAGATCAAGAATAAGCCGCTGCGGGTCCTCAATGGCCTCCTTGACACGCACCAAAAAGGTGACCGCCTCCTTGCCATCGACAATGCGGTGATCGTAGGAAAGGGCCAGATACATCATCGGCCGGACAACCACCTGCCCGTCACGCACCACAGCGCGCTGTTCGATGCGGTGCATGCCGAGAATGCCCGACTGCGGCGCATTCAAAATCGGTGTCGACAGCAGCGAGCCGTAAACACCGCCATTGGAAATCGTGAACGTACCGCCCATCATCTCCTCGATGCCCAGTTTGCCATCGCGCGCCCGCGCGCCGAAGTCGGCGATTGTCTCCTCGATGCGGGCGATCGTCAGCGTATCCGCATCGCGCACCACCGGAACAACGAGGCCCTTTCGCGTGCCCACCGCAACGCCGATGTGATAATAGTTCTTGTAGACAATATCGGTTCCGCCGATCTCGCCGTTTACCGCGGGAACGTCCTTTAGGGCCTGGATACAGGCTTTGGCGAAAAAGCCCATAAAGCCGAGCTTCGTGCCATGGCGCCGCTCAAACAACTCCTTGTACTGTTTGCGCAAGTCCATAATGGCGCCCATATCGACGTCATTAAATGTCGTCAGCATGGCGGCGGTGTTCTGGGCGTCTTTCAGGCGCCGGGCGATGGTTTGCCGCAGCCGCGACATGGGCACCCGTTCCTCGCGTGCCGCATCCGCATCTGCAGCCGGTGCGCGCCGCGCCTGGGGCATCGACGCAACCGCGGCAGGATTTTGCGCTGCGCTGGTCTCTATGGCGGCAATCACGTCCTCCTTGAGGACCTGGCCGCGTTTGCCGGAGCCGGAAATATCGGCCGCGGTCATAGCGTGCTCACGTATCATTTTTGCCGCTGCCGGCGCGGCCGGAACGTCCGGCGCGACCGGAACGTCCGGCGCGGTCAAAACACCCGGTCCCGCGGGCGCGGACGGCTCAGAAGCGGTTGGCGCCACAAGCGGTTCAGGCGCAGGCGACTCAGGCGCGACCGGAACGTCCGGCGCGACCGAAACGTTCGGCGCGACCGAAACGTTCGGCGCGGCCCCTTCGGTAATGGATCCCAGCAGCGCGCCAACTTCAACGGTTGCGCCCTCCTGGGCGACGATATCCGAAAGGGTCCCGTTGCCCGGCGCCGGAACCTCAATCGCGACTTTATCGGTTTCCAACTCCACCAGGGGTTCATCGATCGCAACCGCATCGCCGGCCCGTTTGAACCACTGGCCTATTGTTGCCTCCGTTACCGATTCGCCCAACGCCGGTACCCTGATTTCCTTGCTCATAAATGCTCTCCACCTGCCTTTGAACTTGTGTAATCCTGACAGCCCCGTTGTTCTCGTGGTTCTATTCAGACCTGACACGCCCTAAGACATGACACGCTCCAGACTTGCGGTCCCGGTCTTCTTCACCAAAGGCCACATATCAGGGCGATAGGGCCTGGTCCAAAAACGCCTGTAACTGCTCCAAATGCTTGCTCATCAGGCCGGTTGCCGGTGACGCGGCTGCGGCGCGACCCGCATAGCGCGGCCGTGTCGCCACCGCCTCGATCTGGGCAAGCACCCATTCCACATACGGCTCGATAAAGAACCAGGCGCCCATATTGCGTGGTTCTTCCTGGCACCAGACGATCTCCGCCTGTTTAAAGCGTGATAACTCGGTTATCAAAGCGCGCGCCGGAAACGGATATATCTGCTCAAGGCGCAGCAGATAGATATCGTCAATCGCCCGTTCGGCCCGTTCCTGATAGAGATCGTAATAAACCTTGCCGGTGCACAGAACGACGCGACGGATGCGCTCATCGGGTACCAGTTTCAACGCCGCATCATTGCCGTGGTCCGCATCGTCCCACAGCAGCCGGTGGAAGGACGAATCGGGGCCGAACTCCGAAAGCCGCGAAGTCGCGCGTTTGTGTCGCAACAGGGACTTGGGCGTAAACAGAACGAGCGGCTTGCGAAAGTTCCGCCGGACCTGGCGGCGCAGAATATGATAGTAGTTCGACGGGGTGGTGCAATTGGCGACCTGCATATTGTCCTCGGCGCACAATTGCAGGAACCGCTCCGGACGGGCCGAAGAGTGCTCGGGTCCCATCCCCTCATAGCCGTGCGGCAATAACATCACCAGGCCACACATGCGCAACCATTTGCGTTCCCCCGACGAAATGAACTGATCGATAACAACCTGAGCGCCATTGGCAAAATCGCCGAACTGCGCCTCCCACAGGGTCAACGCATTAGGCTCGGCAAGGGAATAGCCGTATTCAAAGCCGAGCACGGCCTCCTCGGAGAGCATCGAGTTGATGACCTCATAGCGCGCCTGATCGGGGCTGAGATTGTTGAGCGGTGTATAGGTCGTCTCATCAAGCTGATCGTTGAGAACCGAATGGCGCTGCGAAAACGTGCCGCGCTCGCAGTCCTGGCCGGAAAGACGAACCGGATGCCCCTCAAGCAAAAGGGAGCCGAACGCCAGCGCCTCGCCGGTCGCCCAGTCGATACCGTCACCGCTTTCGATCATCTTGCGCCGCGTGTCCATAAACCGCCGGATGGTTTTGTGAACATTGAACGCCTCGGGCACCCGGGTGATTTTATCGCCGATGTCGCTCAAAGTCTTCATGGCGATACCGGTTTTGCCGCGCCGCGCTTCTTCGGCTTCGTCGGCGATTTTCAACTTTGTCCAGCGCCCGTCGAGCCAGTCGGCCTTGTTCGGTTTGTAGCTGGCGCTGATCTCGAATTCATTATCAAGATGCTTGCGCCAGGCGGCGATGTTCTCCTCGACTTCCCCGGCGCTGACAAGCCCCTCATCAATAAGCTTGTCGGCATAGATCTTCAAAGTTGTCGGATGCGAGCGGATTGCGTTGTACATCAGCGGCTGGGTAAACGAGGGTTCATCGCCCTCGTTATGGCCATAGCGGCGATAGCAGAACATATCGACCACGACCGGCTTGTGAAAGCGCTGGCGAAATTCTATGGCGACCTTGGCGGCATAAACCACCGCTTCCGGATCATCGCCATTGACGTGAAACACCGGCGCCTCAATCATCTTCGCCACATCGGTGGGATAGGGTGAGGACCGCGAGTAGTGCGGGGAGGTGGTAAAGCCGATCTGGTTATTGACAATAAAGTGGATGGAACCGCCCGTGCGATGGCCGCTCAGACCCGACAGGCCGAAACATTCCGCCACCACGCCCTGGCCGGCAAAGGCCGCATCGCCATGGATCAGAAGTCCGAGCACCTTGTTGCGACTGACATCGTTGAGCTGGTCCTGTTTGGCGCGCACCTTGCCGAGTACGACCGGATCGACGATCTCCAGATGCGAGGGGTTGGCGGTAAGCGACAGATGCACATTGTTGCCATCGAATGCGCGGTCAGACGAGACCCCCAGATGATATTTTACGTCCCCCGATCCTTCAACCTCATCGGGGGTGGAGGCGCCGCCCTTGAATTCGTTGAAAATGGCGCGATGGGGCTTGGCCATGACCTGGGCGAGAACATTCAACCGCCCCCGGTGGGCCATACCGAGGACGACCTCGCGCACGCCCGTGGCGCCGCCACGCTTGATGATCTGCTCCAGGGCCGGGATAAGGGACTCACCGCCATCAAGGCCAAATCGCTTCGTGCCCGTATATTTCACGTCAAGGAATGCTTCAAAACCCTGTGCTTCGATAAGTTTGTTGAGGATGGCCTTCTTGCCCTCGGTGGTAAAGCTGATGGATTTATCCGGTCCCTCGATGCGCTCCTGCAGCCAGCCCTTTTCCTCGGCGTTGGAAATATGCATAAACTCAACCCCAAGGGTCGAACAGTAGGTGCGCTGCAAAATGGCGAGCATTTCCGGAATCGTGGCGAATTCCAGCCCCAGATAATAATCGATAAAAATGCGCCGGTGGTAGTCCGTCGGGCTAAAGCCGTAGGACATGGGATCGAGTTCCGCCGCCGAGGGCTTTTTCTCCAGCCCCAACGGATCGAGATCGGCATGGTAGTGGCCGCGCATGCGAAAGGCGCGGATCATCATGATGGCGCGGATCGAATCGCGCGTCGCGGCCAGGGTCTCCTGCGAGGAAAGCGTAACACCGGCCAGATGCGCCTGCGCCTGCAAGCGCGTGTTTATATGATGTTCGGTCTCACTCCAGTTCCCATCGAAGGCGGCGATCATCTCGCCGTTGGCAACCGGTGGCCAATCGGGTTTTTGCCATGATGCCTCGGCACGCGATGTCGGCGCGCCATCTTCCTTCAACTGCCTGAAAAAATCCCGCCATCCGTCGCTGACGAGGGCGGGGTTCCTGGCGTAATCCGCGTAAAGATCTTCGATATAGCCCGCATTGGCGCCATACAGAAAGGAGGTCAATGCGAAGCGTTCATTCTCTGCTTGTCGGGTCATGATCACTCTCGCGCCAACGGCGCGTCCACTATCGGGTTTTCCCCCGGGGGCTCAAATACCCATTACGATTGCGTCCGAAAGACGCCTGCTGTCAACAATTACCGATGAATAATACTTTAGAATTAATATCCCGAACCCAATGCACACGATGTCTTTTAATTTCCGGAAAGCAACGCCACCAGCGTCTTGCCGATCTTCGCCGGCGATGGTGATACCGTAATACCGGCATCCTCCAGAGCGGCGATTTTATCGTCGGCACCGCCCTTGCCGCCGGAGATGATCGCCCCCGCATGTCCCATGCGCCTTCCCGGCGGCGCGGTACGTCCGGCGATAAAGGCCACCGTCGGCTTTTTGATCCTGTGGCGGTTAAGAAACGCCGCCGCCTCTTCTTCCGCCGAGCCGCCGATCTCGCCGATCATGACAATCGACTCCGTCTCGTCATCGTGCAGGAACATATCGAGCACCTCGATGAATTCGGTACCCTTGACCGGATCGCCGCCGATACCGATACAGGTGGATTGCCCCAGTCCCTCGGCGCTCGTCTGGCCGACCGCCTCGTAGGTCAGCGTGCCCGAGCGCGACACAATACCAACCGAGCCGCGCTTGTGAATATGGCCCGGCATAATGCCGATCTTGCACGCTTCAGGGGTGATAACGCCGGGGCAGTTCGGCCCCACAAGGCGTGACTTCGAACCGTCCAGGGCGCGCTTGATGCGCACCATATCGAGAACCGGCACGCCTTCGGTAATACAGACAATCAGCTCGATTTCGGCATCGATTGCCTCGGCGATGGCGTCGGCGGCAAAGGCGGGCGGCACATAGATAACACTGGCATCGGCACCGGTATGTTCCCGTGCCTCGTGCACAGTATCGAAGATAGGCAGACCGATATGGGTCTGACCGCCCTTGCCCGGGGTCACGCCGGCGACCAAACGGGTTCCGTAAGCGAGCGCCTGTTCGCTGTGAAACGTGCCCTGGCTGCCGGTCAGCCCCTGGCATATGACCCTGGTTGTCCTGTCGATAAGTATTGCCATGTATTTTTCCTGAAATCGCCAGTGCGACGCTGGCCCGCCGGTTAAAGCGTGTCATGACACGCTCTAGAGCGTGTCAGGTCTTAATAGAAGCAATTCTGTTTCTCGATTGGCGAGGCGAACCACGCTCTAGCCCACCGCGGCGACGATTTTCCGGGCGGCTTCATCCAAATCCCCGGCCGGGATAATATTCAATCCCGATGAGGACAGTATCTGCTTTCCCTGCTCCACATTCGTTCCTTCCAGGCGCACCACAAGCGGATCCTCCAGACCCACTTCCCGTACCGCCGCCACAACACCCTCGGCGATCACATCGCAGCGCATGATGCCGCCGAATATGTTGACCAGAATGCCTTTGACATTCGGGTCCGCGGTGATGATCTTGAACGCCGCCGTGACCTTTTCCTTGTCGGCGCCGCCGCCCACATCCAGGAAATTCGCCGGCTCCGCGCCATAAAGTTTGATGATATCCATCGTCGCCATGGCCAGACCGGCGCCATTGACCATACAGCCGATGGAGCCGTCCAGCGCAATATAGGAAAGATCGTATCTGGAAGCCTCGATTTCCTTCTCGTCCTCTTCGGAGAGATCGCGTAATTCGAGAATGTCCTTGTGTCGGTAAAGCGCATTGGAATCGAACCCCACCTTGGCGTCAAGACATAGTAACTGTCCCTCGGCGGTGACGACAAGCGGATTGATCTCCAGCAAACTCATATCGGTATCGGTAAAGGCGCGATACAGCCCGCCCAGCAGCCTGGCCGCTGCCTTGGCCTGATCCCCCTGCAACTTCAGGGCATACGCCAGCATACGGCCGTGATGGGGCATCAGGCCGGTCGCAGGATCGACCGAAAATGTGACGATTTTCTGCGGCGTTTCGGCGGCCACTTTCTCGATATCCATGCCCCCCTCAGTGGAGGCGACAAAGGCAATGCGCGATGTCGCCCGATCGACCAGAGCCGAAAGGTAGAACTCGTCGGCAATTGTCGAACCCTCTTCGATATAGAGGCGTTTGACTTCCTTGCCGGCCGCGCCGGTCTGGTGGGTGACGAGCGTCTTACCGAGAATGTCCTGCGCGGCGGCGCGTACATCATCGATGGATTTGACAACACGCACGCCCCCCGCCTTGCCGCGGCCGCCGGCGTGGATTTGCGCCTTGACCACCCAGACCGGGCCGCCAAGCTGCTCGGCCGCCTGCACCGCCTCGTCGACGGAAAACGCCGCCAGCCCGTGTGCAACCGGCACGTCGAACGCCTTCAGCAGCGCTTTCGCCTGATGTTCGTGAATATTCATGGCCGAACCGCCCGGCTGCATCGATGCTGTTCATTCACCATGAAAAAGCTCCCTGTTCATGCCCGGCTGTTGATGCCTGCTGTTCCAGCGCTGCGCCCCGACCCCGAGCGCGGTCCGATGCACTGTATCGCAAATCCATCAGCGTTTACATCGAAAAATCGCCCGTACCCTTACCGCCGATCCCGCAGCAGAGTTGTGTATCTGCCGTCAGCCCGATTTCTTTGCGAGCTTCTTGCAGGCAGCGACCAGCCCGCGTACTGCATCGGCGGACCGGTTGAGATTCCTTGTCTCCGTTTTATTCAAAGCGATCTCGACAATGCGCTCCACGCCCTTTTCGCCGATGACCGCCGGCACGCCCAGATACAGGCCCTTGACGCCATATTCGCCGCTCAAATAAGCCGCGCATGGCAGAACACGCCGCTTGTCGCGCAGATAGGATTCCGCCATGGCAATGGCGGAAGAGGCGGGCGCATAATAGGCTGAGCCGGTCTTCATCAGGCCGACGATTTCCCCCCCGCCGTCGCGGGTGCGCTGGACGATTTCGTTCAAACGATCCCTGGTCGTCCAGCCCATTTTTACCAGATCGGGCAACGGAATACCGGCCACTGTCGAATAACGGACAAGAGGAACCATGGTGTCACCGTGACCGCCGAGCACGAACGCGCTGACGTCTTCCACGGAGACGTTGAACTCCTGCGCCAGAAAATAGCGAAAGCGCGCCGAATCGAGTACCCCGGCCATGCCCACCACCTTGCGATGGGGAATGCCGCACGCCCGCTGCAAGGCCCATACCATCGCGTCCAGCGGGTTGGTGATGCAGATAACAAACGCTTTTGGCGCGTATTTCCGGATGCCGGCGCCGACCTGCCCCATGACCTTCAAATTGATGTCAAGCAGATCATCGCGGCTCATGCCGGGGCGGCGCGGCACCCCGGCCGTTACAATAATCACATCGGCGCCCCTAATGGGTGCGTAGCCTGTGGTGCCGGAGAACTTTGCATCAAAGCCCTCAATCGGTGACGACTCCGCCAGATCAAGCGCCTTGCCCTGGGGCAGGCCATCGGCGATATCGAAGAGCACCACATCGCCGAGTTCTTTAAGACCGATCAGGTGTGCCAGGGTTCCGCCGATCATGCCGGAACCGATAAGGGCTATCTTTTTACGCGCCATGACATTTAACTCTCGCTCGAAAAATATTTCCAATCATCCCTCGCACCTCTAACCCGATATGCCCGCAACTTCAAGTCGGTTTCGTCCTATTGTCGAGAACGGGATGTATTTGCCTGTGCGGCATCGCTGCCGTGGGCGCCGGCGCCGCTGTGCGCCAAAGCCAGATACGCCTGGCTGCGCATTTCCACAAGGCGGGAGCGCGCGCGCGCAAACACCGACATCAGAACATCGTCGCGGCACAGCGCCTCGGGCGGTGCGGCGGCCGAGGCGATCAGCTTGACGCGCGCCTCGTAAAGGGCATCAACAAGATGAACAAAACGCCGCCCCGCATCACGCCTGTGGCGCGTAATTATGGGAATATCGGTGACAAGCAGGGTGTGAAAACTCTGGGCGATTTTAATGTAATCCGCCGCCCCCAGAGGTTTCTCGCATAAATCGGCGAAGGTAAAACGCGCCGCCCCGAACGCCGCCCAGGGCACCTCGATGGTACGCTTTTTGTGAACAATCGCCTGGGCGCTGGCAATGCCACCGCTCAAGCGTTGCCAGATGGCATCAAGAACCGTCACGGCGGCATCGTCGTGGGGGGTGAGATACATCTGTTGCCCCGCCAGCTTGTCCAGCCGATAGTCCATCGGACCATCAAGATGCAAAACATCCGTATGGCGCTCAAGCACCGCGACAAAGGGCAGAAATAACGCCCGGTTCAGACCATCGCGATAGAGATCGCAAGGCGCGGTGTTGGACGTCGCCACCAGAACCAGCCCGGCGGAGAACAACCCGGTGAAGAGGCGCGACAGGATCATCGCATCGGCGATATCGCTTACCTGAAATTCATCGACGCACAGCAGACCCGCCTGCGCGACAATGTTTGCCACAAGGGGCGGTATGGGATCGGCATCCCCCTTTGCCACGCCGCGCTGGCGATGTGCATGAACCGCCTGGTGGACTTCCTCCATAAAGGCGTGAAAGTGAACCCGGCGTTTTCGTGCCGGCGCGTGCTCGTAAAACAAATCCATGAGCATGGATTTACCGCGCCCCACATCGCCCCAGATATAGGCGCCGCGCGGGATTGCAGGCGGCTTGCGCCGCCAACTGAACGGCCAAAACGATCCATACGATGACATGGAAGGCGGGGTGTAGCCGGTCAGTTGTACACCGATCGCCGCCAAATGGCTGACCACGGCGCATTGCGCCTCATCGGGGCGCAGCACACCCGTATCCACAAGGTCCTGGTAATGCTCAAGCAATCGCTCCACAATACAACAGCGATACCGGTTGTGGTGGCACTACCGCCAGAAACGAATCGCGCGGCCGCTGCCGGTACTACCGGAAAAACGTGTATCGCCGGATCGCTGAAGCGTTGCAATCGTCTCTCCCTTGTTGTTACGCAACACCAGGCCATTCCCCTGCAAGCGCCAGGAAGAGACCGACTTCAACGTGGATGACTTGCAATTGCGCGTGAAAGCGCGGTTGCCCCCCTGCCACTGGGTCAGGCTGAATCCGATCAGGCAGCTTGCGCCACCATAGGCGAGTTGCCAGTTGCCGAGCAGGTCGTCTTTCGCCAGGGTGTTGCCGGCTCCGAGCAGCGGCTCCCGGGCATTGCGCTGAATGGATGCAACGTCCTGGCGCGCGCGTTGTTCGGCGTCGGACGCCTGCGAGGCTGTATCCGCGTAGATGTCGTTGGCGCTATCGGTGATTCGGCCTGCCGCATCCCGCGCCGGTGCGATGTAACGTTCTTCCAGCGTTTGCTGGCGGACATCCCCTGCGGTTTGCCCGTCAAGGCGCCCGCGCCGGATTTCGTCTTCCGGATATGGCACGGTCGTGCCGTATGAGCGCTGCTCGCCAGGGATCGGCCTGGCTTGAGAATCCAGCGGCGGGCGCACGATAACCCGCCGGTGCGAGGCCTCGGCGCTCCGCGGCGCGTATCCGCTGTTGCTAAACCCGCCCCCGATACAGCCCGCAAGGACGAATAGACATGTAAGTCCCGTAAGCGGGAAGATGAATTGGCGGCGCATGTTCGCTCTCCAGAGTTGCTGCCATCTGCCCTTGCCGATGCCAGTCAGAAAATTTCAATAGTACCAGCGGTATTTGCTCATTGCATATGCTGATTTTCAGGATCGATCAGCGTTATCCGCAATACCGTCCTGATTAAGCCCCTCGTAGACACCAGACGGAGACATTGGTTCGCGCCGCCGGCACAATTCCAGCAAGTTGGGAAAGTGTGTAAAAAAGTGCCTGATGAAATACACTCAAAACACCGGAACCCTTCTTTACAACTTGCACAGTCAAAGCCGATTGCAATTGAGCAAAAGTTTCGTGGTCATAGTTTGACGGAAAGGTTAAGGAGCCTTTCACAACATCAATTTTTGTCATTTTGTCGGCAAGTGTTGCCAAAATATCATATCCCCCGGGGGGACAATGCAATCGATTCGCGCACAAATCAATACGAACTGGATGTGTAATACCAAGGGGCTTCGCGTTTGACTCCTGACCCGGTTTAAAACCGTTGTCTTATCAGCACGATACACAAGTCAGAGGGTACAAAACGCCAATACCGCTGGTATAATTTCAGCAGGTTGTTCTCGAAAAAAAACATCGGGCGTTGTTGGCCATTCATCTGATCATTAGAAGTGTTCGATTTGTCGTGCGCTGTCAAGGGCGCTTCGCGCTGCTTCCAGCGGTTCTTAAACCCTTGACAGCGCACGATAAATCAAAAAAAAGCGATGATCAGATGAATGACCCGGTATGACCTTGCTGCTTTACACGAACGTATTGTCGCAATTTAAACGCCTGACGCTCTAATATCTGGCCCCGACGGCACGGCACAGAAAACGCATCAAGGGCGCCGCATCGGCAAAAATATCCGCCACCGTATCAACAAAACCGGCGCGGCGCGCCTGGGCACGCTTGCCGTGATGAACGACAAAAAACGTCTTGCGTTTGATGTCCTCAATGTGTTTGTGGTTGGCATCGAAGGACTTGGGCGGGCGTTTTAAGCCATCACCGGAAATGCCGCCGAAGGTCCTGACCAGGGCCTGGTCATGGATAACCCGCGTCCACGCGCCCGGCTGTTCGGCAATGCGGGTGCGAATCGCCAAAAGCGCCTCTTTGGGTGGCAGCCATACGCCGCCGGCGATAATCACTTCATCGGGCGCCAGATGGAGATAAAAGCCGGGCGCATGGGCATCGCGCGCCTGATGATGGCGAAAATGCACCGCCGCGTGTTCCTTGTAGGGCCGCTTGTCCTTCGAGAAGCGAATGTCGCGGTAGATGCGAAACATGGAACCGCCATGAGGGCGCGGGTCTGCGTTGAAATGTTTCGAGAGCTTGCCCAGGCGCGGCGCCATGGCCTCGATAAAGTGGCTCATGGGCGTCACAACCTGCTCCCGATATCGGGTCTTGTTGGCGGTGAACCAGTCGCGGTTGTTGTTTTCCTTCAGTTCCACAAAGAAGTCGAAGAATTTTTTGTCAAAACCGTTAAACCGCGCCATCGTCTTCTTCACGCCTTCATACCTCGCGATGGCAAACGGCCTCGATGTTATGGCCATCGGCATCGACAATAAACGCGCCATAGTAATTGGGATGGTAAATGGGGCGAACACCCGGCGCGCCATTGTCCCTGCCGCCGGCCTTGAGGGCTGCGGCGTAAAAGGCGTCGACAGCCGCCCGGTCCGGGGCGACAAATGCCACATGTAGCGTGTTGGCGAGCGCCGTGCCGGATCCGATCCAGAACTGCGGTCGGCCATCGGCGCCGAAACCGGCATACGCTTCTCCCCCCGTTACGTCTTTGCCAACCTCGACGATTATTCCATAGCCCAGGGGTTCCAGGGCGGCCGCATAAAAGGCTTTCGCCCGCTCAAAGTCCGATACGGCAAAGCCGATATGGTCAATCATGGTCATATTTTGCGCTCCACCATCATGCCCTTGACGGCGGCGATGGCCCTGGCCGGATTAAGTCCCTTGGGACAGGCGTTGGCGCAATTCATGATCGTATGACAACGATAGAGCCGAAACGGGTCTTCCAGTTCATCAAGGCGCTCCCCGGTTGCTTCATCGCGGCTGTCAATGAGCCAGCGGTAGGATTGCAGCAACGCCGCCGGCCCCAGATAGCGCGCTTCATTCCACCAATAGCTCGGACAGGACGTGGAGCAGCACGCGCACAGAATGCATTCGTACAACCCATCGAGTTTCTCGCGATCCTCGTGGGATTGCAGCCACTCTTTTTCAGGTGGCGGTGAGGCGGTCTGCAGCCACGGCTCAATGGCGCGGTGCTGGGCATAGAAGTTGCTCAAATCCGGTACCAGGTCCTTGATCACCGCCAGGTGCGGCAGCGGATAGATCGCCACCGGCCCGTCGATTTCGTCTATGGCCCTGGTGCACGCGAGGGTATTGGCGCCATCGATGTTCATGGCGCAGGAGCCGCAGATGCCCTCGCGGCACGAGCGCCGCAGGGTCAGCCCCGGGTCCACCGTGTCCTTGATCCACAGCAGCGCATCGAGGACCATCGGCCCGCACCCGTCCAGATCCACCGTATACGTGTCGATACTGGGATTGGCGTCGTCATCGGGGTTCCAGCGGTAGATGCGGAAAATGCGATCATTGCCCGAGCCGCCAGGCGGCTTGTCCCACACCTTGCCTTCTGTAATTCTGGAGTTTTTCGGAAGCGTCAGTTCGACCATGGAATTTTCTCAACGTCAGGAGTTGTCCTTGCCGCAACCGCCGGGCGGCCCAGGGGAAGCCGTTCAATACACCCGCGCCTTCGGCTCGATATAGGCGATGTCATCGGACAAGGTGTGGTTATGCACGCCGCGATAGAAGATACGGGTCTTCCTTTTGACCGTATCGACAGCGGCAAGCGTGTGTTTCATCCATTTCTTATCGTCGCGATCCGGATAGTCCTCGCGCGCATGGGCGCCGCGCGATTCCTTGCGCGCCGCCGCCGATTCCATCGTTGCTACCGCCTGCAGGATAAGATTTTGATATTCCAGGGTCTCCACCAGATCGGAATTCCAGACGAGCGAGCGATCGGTCACGCGAATATCCTCCCCGGCGGCCCAGGCGGCGTTGATCAATTCGCGCCCCTCATTCAGAATATCGCCGTCACGAAAAACGGCGCAGTTCGACTGCATGATCTTTTGCATCGAAAGCCGTAACGTTGCCGTGGGCGTGGCGCCATTGGCGTGCCGCGCCGCATCGAGACGCGCAAGGGCGTTGTCGTCCGAGCCGTTGGCGATCGGCCTGTGGGGGGTACCCGATTGCAGCGTCCCGGCGCAGCGCAGGGCCGCCGCCCGGCCGAACACGACCAGATCAATAAGCGAGTTGGAACCCAGCCGGTTCGCGCCGTGCACCGAAGCGCATGCCGCCTCGCCGACTGCCATCAGACCGGGAACAATGGCGTCGTCATCCTTGCCGCGCGGCGCGATCACCTCGCCGTGATAATTGGTCGGAATACCGCCCATATTGTAGTGAACGGTAGGCAATACGGGGATCGGCTCGCGGGTCACGTCGACGCCGGCGAATATTTTTGCCGATTCCGAAATCCCCGGTAAACGCTCGGCGATTACCTGCGGATCGAGATGGTCCAGATGCAGGCGGATGTGATCCTTTTCCGCGCCGACGCCGCGCCCCTCGCGGATTTCCACTGTCATCGAGCGCGAGACCACATCACGGCTCGCCAGGTCCTTGGCCGAGGGCGCGTAACGTTCCATAAATCGCTCGCCCTCGGAATTGGTCAGATAGCCGCCCTCGCCGCGCACCCCCTCGGTGATCAAAACGCCCGCGCCGTAAATACCCGTTGGATGAAATTGCACGAATTCCATGTCCTGCAACGCAATACCGGCGCGCAATACCATGGCGTTGCCATCGCCGGTGCAGGTATGGGCGGAGGTGCAGGAGAAATAGGCGCGGCCATAGCCGCCGGTCGCCAAAATCACCTTGTGGGCGCGAAACCGGTGCACGGTGCCATCGTCAAGGCACAGGGCCATGACGCCGACACACCCGCCGTCGTCATCCATGATCAGATCGATGGCAAAATATTCGATAAAGAAGCGCGCATCGTGGCGCAACGACTGGCCGTACAGGGTGTGCAGCATGGCATGGCCGGTGCGATCGGCCGCCGCGCAGGTGCGCTGAACGGGCGGCCCCTCGCCCATATTCATCATATGGCCGCCGAAGGGGCGCTGGTAGATGCGCCCGTCCCCGGTGCGCGAAAAGGGCACGCCATAGTGTTCGAGTTCATACACCGCTTGCGGCGCCTGGCGGCACATATACTCGATGGCGTCCTGATCGCCCAGCCAGTCGGATCCCTTGACGGTATCATACATATGCCAGCGCCAGTTGTCGGGACCCATATTGCCAAGGGAGGCGGCGATCCCTCCTTGCGCCGCAACCGTATGGGAGCGGGTGGGAAAGACCTTGGAGATATTCGCCGTCTTCAGCCCCGCCTGGGAGCAGCCCAGGGTGGCGCGCAAACCCGCCCCGCCGGAGCCGACGACCACCACATCGAAGCGATGCTCAATCACCTCATAGGCGCGATGGCCAATAGCGCCTGCGGCGCCCGGGGCACTTTTACGACCTTTGGCACCCTTTGCGCCTCCAGTGCTGTTGTCAGGCGCGGTGTCGGCGGTATTCTTTATGGATTTTGCCATGCTGTGTGCCAGGTTTTCTGTTCCGCAATCCTTAACGGGTTGTTCTCAAGGCGGCAGGTCTGAAGTCAGGGCTTGGGGCTATTGCAGCCCTTGCCGCCAGAAAGGCCCTAGCTGTATAACCCCGCCGACGCGGTAACAATGCCGATAAGCGCCACCACACAGGACGCGCCAACAAGGGCTGCAACACCGATATTGGCGGCCAGGGCGGCGATTTTAAGACCTTCGTGATGGATATAGTCTTCGATAATAACCTGCATGCCAAGCATCATGTGATAGGTGGCGCTCAGGACAAACAAAATCATTGGGCTCGCAACGAACGGCGATCCGAGCGTTTCCAGCGTTTCCGTGTAACCGGCGCCGACAAGTGCGAGCATAACGCCGATAACGATAACGCCGAGCACAAGATTGGCAAGGGCGCTCAGGCGCTGGCGCAGGAAGTGTCCGGTGCCGGCGCGCGCCGATCCGAGACCGCGAACCCGTCCCAAAGGTGTGCGTAAGCGCATATTTCCCTCCATGTGCCGATCAGCGCAGGGCGTAGCCGATGGCCCAGACAAGAACCGTTGCAGCCACGCCGCCGAAAAGAGTCGCCTTGGCAAGAAAAAACCGTTCGCGCTCTTCGAAACCATAGCCGAAATCCCAGAAAAAATGCCGCAGACCGCCGAGCATATGGTGCATCAGCGCCCAAGTGCAGAAAAACAGAATGATTCGCCCGATCGGCAAGGCAAAAAAATCCTGAACCGCGTAATAGGCGTCGGGCCCGCTCGATAGCGCCAGCAGCCACCAGGCGAAAAACAGTGATGCGGCATAAAGTCCCGCCCCGCTGATACGGTGCGCGATGGACATCGCCATGGTCCAGGTGAGTTTGTATACCTGCAAGTGCGGCGCTGTGGGACGCGGCGGGCGGGAATTGTCGCTTGTGGCACGGCTCATGGATGCTTGTCTCCTTGATTGTTTGTAGCGCAAATCCTGCCAGGATCAAAGGGGAATGCGGAAATGATTGTCACTTCGCCCTTGTCGGGGTCCCGGCGCACCGCGCGGCAAGGATACCGCGGCATATGGAGCCGCACAGGATGTCACAACAAATGTGCCATCAGACCGGGCTCTGGCACTCCCGGCAATTGCGTCACATAACACGATTCTGCGCGGATGATGCGATGTCTTTTTTGGAACCGCTTTCTTTTGGAACCGCGTAAAGCCAGTTCATGGTCGTTCCGCGAAACTCGCAACAAAGAAGGTATTTCTCGATACTCGTCATCTGGTTCAACTCGGCAAGGGCATTCGGATTACGGCTGCCTTCGTAGATGATTTCAACCGTGTGGGATGTTTCCATGGCGGCTTTCAATCCGTCCGTGACGCCTGGCGCGACCTGATCATGGCACTCAATCAGAAACGATATATTCCCTAGCGCGCTGAACTGTTCGATTCTCAGCAACATGTCTTCGCAGCCCTCACAATCCATCAAAACAAAAACGCGGTTGTGTTGCTGGCTTGCGGCGAACAAATCCGGTAATGAAAAAGCTGCTTCCATCTCAATCGAGACGCCATTAAGTTGCGCTGTTTGATGACAGGCTGATGCGGCGCGTGGATCCATGTCATAGGCGACAACTCTGGCGCCTGAAAGAAGTCGTTTCAAGGCGACAGCGTAATACCCGTCTGCGGCACCGATATTCAGAATACAATCCGGCGCCCGGGCAACTTGATCGCCAATGGCGGAAAAAAGTTCCTGTTCATAAACGCCCAGAAGTTTGACCGCCAGATCGCCGGGGCTCCAAACGGAATTTTCGATCAGGCGTAATCCTTTGAACGGGCCGTATTTTGTCTCAAAGTCCAGCGATTGCGCGATCAGACGTGACAGCCGCTGGCGCTGCACCAATAGCCGCCTCGTGTCAACCCTGTACGCCCGCGAGAAGGCATAGCCAGTGGGCGCCAATACCATGTTCAGGTAGCTCTTGAGTGATGGCATGGCGTATTATAAAATCGTTGCAGTATTTGCCAAGGCGTCGACTTTATTGCTTCCGGTTGTGCAAGTCCATTGAATTTTCCCCGTATCACGCATCTGTTCGGCATGGCGTCGGGCGTATCGAATCCGGCAACGCCGGATATCGCTGGCGTTGCGCATTTAACACTTTGGTGGCATAGAAAATACCTGTCGGAACTGTTATAGTGTGAAAACGTTCGCGATCCCGCAAGCTGAAGGGAGTAAAGCAGATGGAAATGCAGGGCGAACACCGTATCCCGGCTACGCGCGATAAAGTATGGGAGGCGTTGAACTCCCCGGAAATCATGCGAAAATGCATCCCCGGATGCGAGACCCTCGAAAAAACCGGTACACATGAAATGCGGGCGACAGTGGCGATGGCCGTCGGTCCGGTAAAGGCGCGCTTTAAGGGCAAGGTGATTCTCGACGACACCCACGCGCCGGACAAATATTCCGTCAATGGCGAGGGCCAGGGCGGTGTTGCCGGCTTCGGCAAGGGGGGCGCCGATGTCACGCTTGTTGAAGACGCGGACGGGACGATTCTCTCCTATCAGGCCCATGCCCAGGTAGGGGGTAAACTGGCGCAGCTCGGTTCGCGCCTCATCGATTCGACCGCGCGAAAACTCGCCGACAGGTTTTTTACAAATCTCGTCGATCACTTCAGCGCCGCCGACACCATGGGCGAGACCATTGCCGAGAGCGCGCCGGCGGCCGCACCCGCCACCGCGGAACCAGCAGGCCGGGGAATGTCAGGCGGCAACACGCTGTGGATTGCCGCCGGTGTTCTGGTAATCGTTATCATTGCCTTGTTCGTTGTCATGCGCTAATACCATTGGTATCGCAGGCGAAACGGAAAATACGGAAAACAGGGGAGGGCCACGATGACAAACGTGTCCATGACAGTAAACGCCAGGGAGGTCTCTGCTGATGTTGAGGACCGGACCCTGCTGGTCGATTTTATTCGCGATACGCTTGGCCTGACCGGCACCCATGTGGGATGCGACTCCAGCCAGTGCGGTGCGTGCGTCGTACATGTGGATGGCAAGGCGGTGAAATCGTGCTCCATGCTGGCCGTTCAGGCGCAGGGGGCCCAGGTCACGACCATCGAGGGCCTGGCGACGAACGGCACTCTGCATCCCATGCAGGCGGCGTTCAAGGAACACCACGGCTTGCAATGCGGCTTTTGCACACCGGGAATGATCATGGCCGCCATCGATATGTTGAACCGCATTCCCAACCCCGATGAGAAAACCATTCGCGAGGAACTCGAAGGCAATATTTGCCGCTGCACGGGGTATCACAATATCGTCAAGGCGATCCAGTCTGTCGCCGTATCCCGCTAAGGTTATGGCGCGGTGGCGTTCCTGTTCCGGAGCGGATTGTGAGGGGGGATGATTAAACGACGCTGGCGATTAGGAGCTGCGATCAGGGCGTCGCGGCACGCTTGAACCCAATGTAGCAGTGCAGACGGCAGGTACGGCAGGTAAGGCAGTTGATCGTGAAGAAAGGTGCTTCGCTTCGCTCAGCGCACTTTTCTTCATTTAAAACAACGAGAAAACTGACATCAGGAAGGCGCGGCGCTTTGCTTTCGCTTGGGCTTTATTGCAGGATTTTGGCGCATTTGTGCATAAAACCTTGCAATTTCCGATCATGGCTATTGGTCATGATCGGTCAATATGAATGCCAAATCAGTCCGCCGGGCTGCCCCAGGGACTGATTTGTCCTTATTTTATTGGGAAAAAGTGGACCGAGGCGAAGCCGAGGGACTTTTTCACATTCAACAAGGCAGGTAAGGACGGCAAAACGGGAGGTAAGATTATGGGACATGAGGGTATTGGCGCGCGCGTCAAGCGCAAGGAGGACAAACGTCTGATCACAGGCCACGGACGGTATACGGACGATTTCTCCCGCCCCGGTATGGCCCATGCGGCATTCGTGCGCAGCCCCCATGCGCATGCCCGCGTAAACGGTCTTGACACGGCGGCCGCGCAGGCGATGCCCGGCGTTGCAGCCGTTTTGACCGGCGAGCAACTGGTCGCCGATGGGATCGGCAATCTGATCTGCGGCTGGATGATTCATTCCAAAAATGGCGATCCCATGAAAATGGGTGCCTGGCGGGCCCTGGAGCCTGAGACTGTGCGCCATGTGGGCCAGGCTGTGGCCATGGTAATCGCCGATACGGCGGATCAGGCCAGGGATGCGGCGGAAGCCGTGGAGGTCTCCTATGAGCCGTTACCGGTGGTGGTCGATGTGGAGGCGGCGCGTAAGGAGGGCGCACCGCAATTGCACGAGGAAGCACCGGGAAACCTGATCTACAACTGGGGACTCGGCGAGGAGGACGCCGTCGATGTCGCCATTGCAGCGGCAGCCCATGTGACGACGATGCCTATCACCAATAACCGGCTGGTGCCCAACGCCATTGAGCCGCGCGCCGCTTTGGCGGAGTACGATCAGGCCGAGGATCATTTGACGCTGTATACCACGTCGCAGAACCCTCATGTGGCGCGTCTGGTGTTATCGGCGTTTTATCAGGTGGCGCCTGAGCACAAACTGCGCGTCATAGCGCCCGATGTAGGCGGTGGTTTCGGCTCCAAGATATACATTTATCCCGAGGAGATCGCCTGTTTGTGGGCGGCCAGGCGTGTTGGCCGGCCCGTTAAATGGGTTGCCGACAGAACCGAGAGCTTCCTTACCGATGCCCATGGACGCGATCATGTTACAAAGGCCGAACTGGCGTTCGATAAAGACAATAAAATCACCGCTTTGCGGGTGAAAACCACGGCCAATTTCGGCGCCTATATGTCGTTGTTCTCCTCCTGCGTACCAACGTATCTGTATGGTACGCTGTTGTCGGGTCAATACAATATCAGCAATATCTATGTGGAGGTCGATGCGGTCTATACGAATACCACGCCGGTGGATGCGTATCGTGGCGCGGGACGCCCGGAGGCGACCTATGTTGTCGAGCGGCTCATGGAGACGGCGGCGCGTGAATTGGGGGTCGATCCGGCGCAGTTGCGGCGCGACAACTTCATCACCGAATTTCCCCACCAGACGCCGGTCATCATGGCCTATGACGCGGGCGATTATAATGCCACCCTTGATGCGGCGCTAAAGGCCATCGATTACGACGGTTTCGCTGCCCGAAAGGCGCAATCCCAGGCGCGCGGGTTCTTGCGCGGCATCGGCATATCCTGTTACATTGAGGCGTGCGGTATCGCCCCCTCGGCGGCCGTCGGCTCTCTGGGCGCCGGCGTCGGGCTGTGGGAATCGGCGGAAGTGCGGGTCAATCCCGTTGGCACCATCGAGGTTCTCACCGGCAGCCACAGTCATGGACAGGGGCACGAGACCACCTTCGCCCAACTCGTCAGCGAGCGTCTGGGGGTTGGTATTGATACCGTCGCGATCGTTCACGGCGATACCGACAAGGTGCAGTTCGGCATGGGTACATACGGCTCGCGCTCGGGCGCCGTCGGCATGTCGGCAATCGCCAGGGCTCTCGACAAGGTCGAGGCCAAGGTAAAGCGCATCGCCGCCCATCAACTGGAGGCGTCCGAGGACGACATCGTCATTGAGGACGGCGCGGTAAAGGTCTCCGGGACCGACAAGAGCCTGGCCTGGCACGAAGTGTGCCTTGCCGCCTATACCGGTCATAATCTGCCGCAGGGTCTGGAGCCGGGTCTGAAGGAAGGCGCGTTTTACGATCCGGTGAACTTCACGTTCCCCGCCGGCACCTATGTATGCGAAGTGGAAGTCTGCAAGCAAACCGGCCATGTGCGTATTGAGAACTTCGTCGCCGCCGATGACTTTGGCCGCATCATCAATCCGATGATCGTCGAGGGGCAGGTTCACGGGGGCATCGCCCAGGGGATCGGCCAGGCGCTGCTGGAGGCGGCCGTTTACGACGACAACGGTCAACTGCTCAGCGGCACGTATATGGACTATTGCATGCCGCGCGCCGCCGACGTGCCCAGTTTTCAGGTCTCCCATCACGAAACCCTGTGCCCCAACAATCCGTTGGGCATGAAGGGCTGTGGCGAGGCCGGTGCGATCGGCTCGCCGCCGGCGATCATCAATGCGATTACCGACGCGATTGGCAATAATGATTTGTCGATGCCGGCCACACCGGAGAAAGTCTGGCGCGCCATGCGCGACGCCTGACCGGTCGACGCTTAATGCACGAATTGTTCGGATTATCGGGAGAGAACCATGTATCAGACGAATTATCAACGGGCCGGATCGCTGGAAGAGGCGAAAGCGGCGCTCACCGGTGAGGCCAAATTACTGGCCGGCGGCCAGACACTTATTCCGACCATGAAGCAGCGTCTGGCGGCGCCGGACCGTCTCATCGACATCGGCAGGCTTGAGGCGCTAAAGGGCATTGCGGTCATGAGCGATGCGGTGACTATTGGTGCCGGCGAGACTCATGCGCAGGTGGCGGGCAACGATGAAGTGGCGACGGCCATTCCGGCCCTGGCCGCGCTGGCCGGTGAAATCGGCGATGCCCATGTGCGTCATATGGGAACGCTGGGCGGCTCGCTGGCCAATAACGATCCGGCCGCCGATTATCCGGCGGCTGTGCTGGGTTTGAACGCCACCATCCACACTACGGACCGGCAGATCGATGCGGACAGTTTCTTTACCGGTCTGTTCGAGACGGCGCTGCGCGAGGATGAAATCATTACCAGGGTGGTGTTTGAAGTGCCGGCGCGTGCAGGTTATGGGAAGTTTCCCAATCCGGCCTCGCGCTACGCCATGTGCGGCGTGTTCGTGGCGCGTATGAGAGATGGCGGCGTGCGCGTTGCTATCACCGGGGTTGGCGATGACGGGGTTTATCGCGATGCGGGCCTTGAGCAGGCGCTGGCGCAGGACTGGAGCGCGGCGGCGGTGGACGGGGTGACGGATAGTGCGGCGGGCAAGCTGTCGGACATTCACGCCAGCGCCGAATACCGCGCCCATCTGGTGAAAGTGATGGCAAAACTTGCCCTTGAGCGGGCGGGATAGAATAGCCGGCGTATTTCTGTCCAGGTGCAATCTTTCAGCAGGTTGTGTCGTTGAATGTGAAGACGGTCATACCTGAAGGTGCACTTCTTGTGGCCGTTGCCTGAGCAATGCCATGCCGGGCCGTTCATATGATCATCGCCTTTCTCTTATCCGGAACCGGGGTTATTGGTGCAACTTAATCGCCCGTCCCTTCGGGTTTGCCGATTGGCGGGCGCCCACGCTCAAACCGATCTCATGAGATGCGCCCACATCGCATGTCGATCGGCTCAAACGTGGGTCACCTCGCCAATCGGGAAACGAAAATTGATTCTATTAAGACCTGACACGCTCTGGATGTGTAATTTCAGCACGTTGTCCCTGATAAACCTATCGGGTACATGGCCCGGTATGGCCTTGCGGCTCGCCATCTGCGGCAAGGGCCGCAAGAGGGGTAACGTCAGAATGATTCTATTAAGATCTGACACGCTCTAGCGCCGGGAGCATAGGGGTTGAGTTCAGGGTCCATAGGCGAAATCTAGCAAAATTAGGCAAATTTAGCAAGATTTCGCTATAAACGGATAATTTTGCTATATTTTGAAAAAGTTGCCTGTCATTGAATTTCGCGTATGATTCGATGAACCGTTCCGATTGTCGGGCGCGAGACAGTAGTTCATGGGCGCCGTGGGGCATGGTATTGAGGAGGGTTCACTGACAGGTATCGACGAGCAGCGGCAGTTTTTCGCCAGGATGATGGCCCGTGCGAGCGGCTCCACCGATCCGCGGCTGGAGCGGATTTTCGAGCTTGTTCCCCGCGAGGCGTTTCTTGACAGGGGACCGTGGAAAATTCACGCTTTCGGAGAGTATATCGAGACCCCGAACGCCGATTTGCGCTACGTCTATCAGGACACGGTCATCGCGCTGGATGCGGATAAGGGAATCAACAACGGCGGTCCTTTTCTGCACGCGCGATGGATCGGCGCCGTGGCCCCGCAAGCCGGCGAGACCATCACCCATATCGGTGCGGGGACCGGCTACTATACAGCGATTCTATCGATGCTGGTCAGACCGGGCGGTTGCGTTCATGCCTTTGAGATAGAGCCTGAACTCAGCGCCCGGGCGCGCGTTAATCTTGAGCCTTTCGACAACGTGCATCTCAATGCAGGCGATGCGAACGCTGCCGCCCTTGAGCGCTCCGATATTATCTATGTTAATGCCCATGTGGCCGCGCCGCCGATACAGTGGATGAAGGCGCTTGGCACGTCAGGGCGCATGATTCTGCCGTGGCAGCCCGTATCGGCGAGGGGGTTCGGTGTTGCATTGTTAATGACGCGCCATGAGACGGGATTTGAAGCGGTTCCGGTTATGGCGGCGAGATTTATTCCGTGTGCGGGGATATCGTTTCCAAAGAGCCACGCCCCTCTTGAGCCTACCGCGTTGTGGCGCGTTCGCTCGGCGCATCTTTGCAGCGCGCGCGCACCGGATGAGACAGCAATCGCGATCTATGACGACGTCTGGCTTTCGACGGCGCGCCTTTGCGACTCCGTGGCCAACGGATAGTACGGGGCGTATCCCCGGCGCTACACACCATAAATAGCCAGCAACTTGCGCATACGCGCGACCGCCAGATCGGGATCACGCAGCAGCCCGCAGGCGTCAGCCAGTTTGAAGATTTCAACGAAGTCAGGCAGCGGTCTGTTTGCCTGCGCCCCGTTCAGCATAATGAAGTGGTTCTGAAACCCGTTCAGCCAGGCAAGAAAAACCACGCCGCTCTTGTAGTATTGTGTCGGCGCCCTGAAGATGCGCCGGGCCAAAGGGACAGTCGGATCGAGGGCGTGGCGAAACCCCCTGACATCCCCTGACGAAAGCCGGTTGACCGCCGTTGCCGCCGCCGGCGCCAACGGATCGAAGATGCCCAGAAGCGCGTGGGAAAAGCCCAGATCATCGCCTTCGATCAGTTCGGGATAGTGGAAGTCATCGCCGGTGTACATCGCCACCCCATGGGGCAGGCGGCGGCGCATGACGATTTCCTTATTCCTGTCGAGCAGGGAAATCTTGATGCCATCGATTTTCGCTTCATTCGAGCCAATGATCGCAAGGGCTGTTTCCATGGCAGGGTGGAAATCATCGCTCCCCCAATAACCCTTCAGCGCCGGATCGAACATCGCGCCCAGCCAGTGCAGGATCACCGGTTCATTGCAGGCGTTCAAGACGTCTGAATAGACCCGCATATAGTCATCGGCGGATGATGCCACGCGGGCAAGGGCGCGGCTTGCCATGAGGATAATCCGACCGCCCACCTTCTGAATCGCCTCGATCTGCTCCAGATACGCCCTTTTTACGTCATCTGGTGTTCTGGCGTTCAGGGGATCGAGATGGTCCGTGCCCGCGCCGTTAAAGATCAATGCATGGGGAAGCGCGTCCCTGGTGCGCGTGATCAGTTCGAGCGCGCCGGGCCAGTCAAGCCCCGTGCCGCGCTGGGCGGTATCCATGGCCTCGGCAATACCCAGCCCCAGATCGCCAAGATACTGTCTGAAGTGCAGTGTGGCATCCCAGTCGATCGCTGCCCGGCCTGCCGGATCGCTGGCGGCAAACGGGTCGGCGACCACATGCGCGGCCGCCAGTACAACACGCACGGCGTTGTGTTTAAGTGGCTCGCCGGCAAGCACTGTGCCGGATAGCGTATAGGCGGACAGTCTGCCTCGCTCGTCTGGCAGGGATAGTTCCACGGGTGTTCTCCTCGAGCGTGTCAGGTGTTAACAGAATTGCTTCACTTAAAAACTGAACGGCTCTAAAAGCGCGAGACCAGCAGGCCGCCATCCACATGAATCGTTTGTCCGGTCGTATAGGCAAGCGCGCCGGATGCAAGCAGCGCGATAATCTTCCCCACTTCCTGCGGTTGCCCGATACGCGGCAAAAGGGTCAGTCCGTCTTTCGTCCGTTGTTCGTATTGCGCTATAACCGGCGCCGTCAATTCGGTCGCGATCACGCCGGGCCGAACATCGTAAACCGCGACTTCGTGAGCGCCCAGGCGAACCGCGAATGTTCTCGAGATCATCGCCGCCGCCGCTTTTGAAGCGCCATATTCACCTCTTTCAACCGCAACAGCCTCCGCGTTTGCAGACGTGACATTTATGATCGAGCGAAAGACGCCGGGCGGTCGTTGACGCGCAACAAATCTCTTCGAGACGGCCTGGCTGAGAAAGAACATCGCTCTGGTATTCACCGCCAGACACCGGTCATAGCTTTCGGGCGTGACGTCGAGCAGATCGCCGCGGTTGAGAACCCCCACGCCCGCATTGTTGACCAATGTGGTAATCTCGCCCAGTTCCGCCTCGATCCTGTCGAGAATTTCATCATGGCGGGAAACATCGCTCACATCAAATGCAACCGCTGCCACCTTATTCCCGATGGCCTCTACCTTTTCTCTTGCCGCGCGCAGTTCGTCATTGTGTTTGGGGCCGTTAAGCGCCACGGCAAATCCGCTGCGGGCCAGCGCCCTGGCGGCGGCAAGACCGATACCCCGGCTCGAGCCGGTTACCAGGGCGACTTGCACGCTCATACCGCCGCTCCCTTGGCGAGTAACTCACGGGCGATGATCGTTCTCTGGATCTGGTTGGTGCCCTCATAAATCTGGGTGATTTTTGCATCGCGATACAACCGTTCCACTTCGAAGCCGCGAATGTATCCCGCGCCGCCAAAAATCTGAAGCGCATCGGCGCTACGCGTAACGGCCATATCCGCAGCAAAGCACTTTGCCATCGAACACGCCCTGGTGGCGTCGGCTCCGGCGTCGAGTTTGCTGGCGGCACTGTAAACCAGCAGCCGCGCCGCCTCCACGTCCCTGGCGATGTCCGCAAGCAGCCATTGCACGCCCTGGAACTCGGCGATCGGCCTGTTGAACTGTCGGCGCTGTGCGGCATAGTCCAGGGCTGCTTCCAGACCCGCCTGGCCGATACCTACAGCGAGCGCTCCGATGCCGACCCGGCCCTTGTCCAGAGCGCGCATCATCATGTGAAACCCGCGGCCCGGTGTGCCCAGAAGGCTGTCAGCGGACAGCCTGACATCGGCAAACGACAGGGCCCCCACCGGGCTGGCCCGCTGGCCCATCTTGTGCTCCTTCGGGCCGCGTTCAACGCCGTCACGATTGAGATCCACAATGAAGATCGACATGCCGCGATGCCCGGCGTCTTTATCGGTTCTCGCCAGCACAAATCCCACGTCAGCCACCGGCGCATTATGGATCCATATTTTTTCACCATTCAGGATCCAGCCATCGTTGTTGCGCTCCGCCGTTGTGCGGATGCCTGACACGTCGGTTCCCGCTTCCGGTTCGGTTATACAGTACGCGACGCGCTTTCTGGCCGCCAAAATCCCCCTCAGCCATCGCTCGCGCTGAGCCGGTGTGCCATGCTCCACCAGCAGCGTGGACACCAGTTCGACCAGACCGCATTGGTCGGCGATAGAGGCATAGCCCCGCGACAACTCTTCCATGACAATAGCATAGGCGATCGTATCGAAACCGGCGCCGCCCATTTCCTGCGGCGCGCAGATACCGAACAGCCCCAGACCGGCCATCTGTTCGTAAATTTCATGGGGGAAGCGTTCTTCCCGGTCAAGCTCCCCGGCCATGGGGCGGATGACGTTATTGGCAAAGTTACGGGTCGTTGCCCGCGCCTGGGCGTGCATTTCATTGGTGAACATGGGCTTCTCCAGTAACCATATGGTTACTTATAGGGTTCAGGGCGAACACCGTCAAGAAGAAGCCATTGCAAAAAATGCTTGCCTCGGGGCGCTTCATGAGGTTATATAACCATTTAGTTACTTGTCGGGGAGCGGGTCATGCAGCCAAATGAGACGATAAACTTTGGCAGGGTGGATCTGAAAGTTACCCCTTTCGGCTTTGGTACGGCGCCCATTGGCAATATCTTTCGCGAAATCGATGAGGAAACATCGCACGCCATGATCCAGCGCGCCTGGGATGCAGGGGTGCGATTTTACGATACGGCGCCGATGTATGGCCATGGCCTGTCCGAGCTTCGCACGGGGTATTCCCTGCGCTGGAAAAACCGCGATGATTTCGTTCTGTCATCGAAGGTGGGACGTATTCTGAAACCGGCGGCCAGGGCGGATATCGACTACGCGCCCTGGACCAATGGCGGACGGTTCACCATGCATTTCGACTACTCGTATGATGGCACAATGCGTGCGTTCGAGGATTCGCTTCAGCGGCTGAACCTGGAACGAATGGATATCTGTTTTATTCACGATATCGATGTATTCACGCGCGGAGATGAGCAGCCGGAAGTCTTCAGACAGGCAATGGACGGCTCATGGAGGGCTCTTTCGAGATTGCGTGATGAAGGCGCCGTCAAGGCAATAGGGGTGGGTGTCAACGAATGGCAGGTCTGTCAGGCGGCGCTGGAACAGCGCGACTTCGATTGTTTCCTGCTGGCAGGCCGCTATACGCTGCTTGAGCAATCCGCGCTCGATACCTTCCTGCCCATGTGCGAGGCGAGGGGGGTGGCGGTTGTTGTGGGGGGCGGCTTTAATTCGGGTATTCTTGCAACAGGCGCCGTTGAGGGGGCAAAATACAACTATGCCCCGGCGCCGGCGGATGTCATGGATAAAGTCAAACAGATGGAAGCCGTATGCGCCGATTACAACGTTCCCCTGCCTGCTGCGGCCTTGCAGTTCGTTGTCGCTCATCCGGCCATAGCGACGTTTATGGCGGGCACCCGCACGATCGCCCAGATTGAGGAGAATTTGCGCTGGTTTAGCGCGGATATACCCGTTGAATTGTGGTCACGCCTGCAAGAGAAGGGCTTGTTGCGCGATGATGCGCCAACGCCGCAGGGCCGATGAGCAAGGGGCGCAGACTGAACGCGGGCCGATATGGCTATCGCGATATTCTATGCGGCGATAAAATCGCCACCGGTTCGTGCATTGTAACCGCGGAAATGATCGACGCATTTGCCGCGCTGACCGGCGATCGCTTTGAAATACACACAAGCGACGCGGCTGCGCGCCGGCACGGATTTGCCGGGCGCGTGGCGCACGGGCTGCTCGTGCTCTCATTGGTCGATGGCCTTAAAAATGAGGCTTCGGCTATATTGAGAGCACAGGCTTCTCTTGGCTGGGAGTGGTATTTTTCCGCCCCCGTGCTCATCGACGACAGATTGTCGGCTGATATTACGGTTACAAAAATTCGCCCGGTCGCAAACGGTGGACGGGCCGTCGTAACATTGTTTTTCGATGTTACAAACCTGCACGGTGTTACCGTGCAACGGGGTCTGAATCGCCTTATGGTCTATGCCTGATCAGGCAGTTCTCCCACGAGAATGGCCCTGAAATCATTGACGTTGGTGCCCGTAGGGCCTGTGACAAACAGATCGTCCAGGGCATCGAACGCCACCCATGCGTTGTGCTCCGATAACATCGCAAACCCGTCGATTCCCAGATCGTTCAGGCGCGTTATTGTCGATGTGTCGGCAAACGCGCCGGCGTTGTCTTCGGAGCCGTCGATACCGTCGGTGTCGGCAGCCAGCGCGGTGATCGCCGGGTTGCCGTCAATGGCGGTGGCAAACGACAAAAGAAATTCGCTGTTGCGCCCACCCCTGCCGTTGGCTTTGCCCCCGGCGCCAAGCGTCACCGTGGTCTCGCCGCCCGAGAGGATGACAACAGGCTTTTGAAAAGGCTGGTCCCGTAGCAGCACCTGGCGGGCAATCGCCGCATGAAACAGACCGGCATCGCGGGCCTCTCCCTCAATGGCATCGGACAGGACCACCGCTTGCATACCGGCCGCCCGTGCGGCCTGCGCGGCCGCCCGCAACGATAGACCGGCCGATGCCACGATCCTGACCTCGTTACGCCTGAAGACGGGATCAGCCGGGTGAGGCGCGGCGGCGTTGTCCGTGTTCAAATGAGACAATATGCGTGGCGGCAACAGCAGATTCCTCGCCTGGATCATTGCCCTTGTCTCGGCGAGGCTCACCGGATCGGGCACGGTCGGCCCGGAGGCGACCTGGGCCGGATCATCGCCGGGCACATCGGAGACGATCAGGGAGACAACCTGCGCCGGATAGGCAGCCGCGGCAAGGCGGCCGCCCTTGATACCGCTTGTGTGTTTGCGAATGGCGTTCATCACCCCAATGGGGGCGCCGGAGGCAAGGAGCGTTTTGTTCAATGCCTGCTCGTCGTACAGCGTCAGGCCGTTTGGTGGTGCCGGCAGCAGCGCCGAGCCGCCGCCGCTGATCAGGGCGACGACAAGATCGTCCGCGCCCAGATCGGAAACTGCATCGAACAGCGCCCTCGACGCGCGCAGGCCAGCCTTGTCCGGTATCGGATGGCTTGCCTCCAGAACATTGATGAACCGGCAGGGGCGCCCATAGCCGTAACGTGTAACAACGACCCCTTCAAGGGTACCATCCCAGAGTTCCTCGAATGCCGCGGCAAGTGGTGCCGCGCCCTTGCCGGCGCCAACAACGACAACGCGCCCCTGCGGTTTTTCCGGCAGCGCATCCTTTAGCACCAGTTTCGCATCGGCCCGCAGGATCGCCGCATGAAATAAACGGGCAAGAAAATCCCGCCTGGCCGGATCAATCATGGCGCTGCAATACCATCTTCAAACCCGGAAGACGATACAGGCACCGGCCTCGGATGCCGTTCGTTGGCGGGATGTGTATCGCGAAGGGTCGTGTTTTTAAAGTCAGGCCAGAACATGTCGTTACCGCACCCACGCCGTGCTATTTCACCCACGCCGTGCTATTTGAAGTCGGGTTTGCGCCTTTGCCGAAACGCGGCAAGTCCCTCGGACAATTCGTCTGAGCCGGCGGCGATGCGCCCCGCCAGCGTCTCCAGCACGCGCTCTGTCTCCTCGCCCTCACATGCGTTAATCAGCATTTTCGTCAGTTCGGTGGCTTCCATGCCACGATTGAGAAGCGCTTGCGCCCTTGCCCGCGCCGCATCCATTCCAGCGCCGGTTTCTGCCACTTCGTCAATGATACCCGCATGTAAAGCCTGCCGGGCATTGAAGGTCTCGCCGAAAAGCGCCATACGGCGCACGTTTTGCGATCCAAACCGGCGTACCGCGCGCTGGGTGCCTGACCATCCGGGAATGATGCCGAGGCGGGCCTCCGGCTGGCCGATTGTGATATGGCTCTCCGCGATGCGATAATCGGCGCAGGTGGCCAGTTCCAGGCCGCCGCCCAGTGCATGTCCGTTCAATACCGCAATGACGGGCTGGCGAAGGCGGGCCAGCCGATCGAATATGCGATGGCCATTGCGCACCCAATCCAGGGCGAAGGCGCGCGGCGATAGCGCGCTCCATGCATCGATGTCGCCGCCGGCACAGAAAGCCTTTTCTTCGCCTGAAAGGATCACGAGCCGGATATCGTCATTGTCCTCAATAGTGCGGCACATCCGGCCAAGCGCGCGCATCATCTCCGCGCTCAATGCGTTACGGCGATCGGGCCGGTTGATTATCAGCGTGCCGATACGCTCTTCAATGGCAAGGCGGAAGAACTCAGTCATGCGCCGCCTTCAGTTTCAGGCCCATTGGCTGCTCGGCAAACAAGGCGCTATCCATCGTTTTCAAAGTCGAAGCCGCCTTCAGTCCGCTTGCCGCCTGATCGAGAATATCGCGTTGTAAATCTATCCCCGGTGCGATCTCCGTGACAACCAGCCGGCCCTCGACAAGGCGAATTACGCACCGCTCCGTAACATAGGTGACGTCCTGTCCCTGGACGGCAGCACGTTTGCCGGAAAACGAAATCTGATCAACCGCCTCGACAAATTTCGCGGTTTTGCCTTCTTTTTCTATCTTCAATTCACCGTTTTCGATTGACAATTTTGCGCCCGCATTGAAATTGCCGGAAAAGACGATCTTTCGTGCCCGCGCGGTAATGTCGACAAAGCCGCCCGCGCCGGCCGTTCGGTGCGGGACAGTTGCAAGGCGGGAAACATTCACCGAGCCGTCTTTTCCGACTTCGAGAAAAGACAGCAATGACGCATCGAATCCGCCGGCCTGAAAATAGCAGAACTGGTGGGGGGAAGTGACAAAGGCCTGGGCGTTTGCCGCGCAACCGAATTTAAAGGCAAGCAGTGGAATTCCGCCGACAGCACCCTGTTCGATGACCCAGGTAACGGCGCCATGTAATCCTTCTTCAAGGAGAATTCGGGGCACTTTGGCCGAAACACCAAAGCCGATGTTGACGGTGGAACCGTCCTGCAACTCCTGCGCGACCCGGCGGGCAATAACCTTGCCGACATCGAAATCGGTTGTCTTAAAGGAAGACAACGGGCGGATCAGTTCGCCGCAGATCGCCGGATCAAAAGCCGTGGCGGTTGTCTGAAGCTGGTCGGGCACCTCAACGATCATATCGACAAATATTCCCGGAACGTGCACATCATGGGGGCGGATCGATCCGTTGGCGGCCACCCGCTTGACCTGGGCAATCACCACGCCGTCATTATTGTAAGCGGAAAGCGCCATTTCCATGGCGCCCAGATACGCGCCCTCGTGTTCGAAACTCAAATTGCCGTTTTCATCGGCCGTCGTTGCTCTTATGATCGCCACATCGGGGGCGATAGCCGGGAAATAAAGCCAGTCCTCGCCCTCAAAGTCCATGTGCCGCACGATCGGCGCTGCCCTGGCGGCATCATTCATCGCGCACGCTTCGTGATCGGGATCGACAAAGGTGTCAAGGCCGACCTTTGTCAGCACTCCCGGGCGCCTTGCGGCCGCCTCGCGCAGGATATCGAACACAATCCCGGAGGGAACATTATAGGCCTTGAGCTGATTGGCGGCGATCATCTGCCATATTTTCGGCGGCGCGGCATTGCTCGGACCCGACGGATAGGAGCCGCCGATAACCCGCGCAAGAAGACCCGGTTGCGCGATATGGTCGATACCCGGCGTGCCGAACATATCTCCGGCGGCTATGGGGTGAATGGATGTCAGGCCCCCGGGCGCCCCCTCACGGGCGAAACGCTCGCCGATGGCCGCAAGAATCGCATCCGGGCAACACAATCCACTCGAGGAATTGACAGCCAGAACCGCATTGTCTTTAATGGCGTGCGCCGCTTCCTGCGCTGATTTCAGTTTTGACATGATCACCTCAAGCGTCATAAAGTAACTAATCAGTTATTTTATGGCAGGCTTGTTGATGTTGTTCAAGAGGGAACATGCGGTCGGTCGCAACTGGTACACACAAGAGTACACATAAGAGTATACACGGGAGTCCGGGGTGTAATGACGGTGTATTTCAAAAAGACGTTCCAGCGCAGCTTTGGAACCTTTCCACTCAATGGCGAGGCGTTGCACAACGCCATGGGGGCGGCGCTGGCGGTGGGGTATCGCGCGTTCGATACCGCGCAGATGTACGGCAACGAAAAAACAACCGGTGAGGTATTGAAGGCATCGGGCCTTGCGCGCCAGGAACTGCTCGTTACTACAAAGGTGGATGTTTCCAACTTTGGTGAGGACCGGTTCATGCCTTCCGTCGAGCAAAGTCTGAAAGACCTCCAACTGGACTATGTGGACGTGCTGCTTTTGCACTGGCCACCAGCGGACGGCAACATCAAGCCCTCACTGATGCAATTGGAAGGCGCATACAAACGCGGTCTGGCAAGGAACATCGGCGTCTCAAACTATACGGTGCAGATGATGCGGGATGCAAGAGCGATGATCGATGCGCCGCTGGTGACCAATCAGGTTGAGTTCCATCCGCTGCTGAACCAGGACAAGCTCCTTTTAGCAGCCATCGAGACCGGGATTGCGCTCTCGTCGTATTGTTCGGTTGCGCGTGGCGAAGTCTTCAAACATGCGGTGTTTTCGCAAATCGGCGAGGCCTATGAAAAGTCCGCGGCCCAGGTGGTCTTGCGCTGGATCCTGCAAAAGGGTGTTTCGATCAATACGATGTCGACAAAACGGGCAAATATCGAAGCGAATTTCGATGTGATGGATTTCACCCTGTCGAATATTGACATGGCGAGAATTGACCGGATGACCCGGCAGGACTATCGCATTGTGAACAAGGCGGTTGTTCCGCATGCACCGGACTTTGACTAGATGTGTAATTTCAACAGCTTGTCCCTGATAAACCCATCGGGTGCTGCTGGTCATTCATCTGATCATTGAAGGTGTTCGATTTCTCCAGCGTTGTCAAGGGCGCTTCGCGCCGCCCCTGGCGGTTTTTAAACCCTTGACAACGCTGGAGAAATCGAAAAAAAGCGATGATCAGATGAATGGCCCGGTATGGCCTTGCGGCTCGTAATCTGCGGCACGGGCCGCAAGACGGGTAATACCAGCGGTATTGGCGTTTTGTACACGCTGACTTGTGTATCGTGTTGATAAGACAACGGTTTTTAACCAAGCAAAGAGTCAAACGCAAAGGCCCTTGGTATAACGTCAGATTTGCCCGTCCCGGGAACACCCTGTTGAAAGATTATACCAAGGGGCTTCGCGTTTGACTCCTGACCCGGTTTAAAACCGTTGTCTTATCAGCACGATACACAAGTCAGCGTGTACAAAACGCCAATACCGCTGGTATTACACATCTAGAGCGCCCGGCGCCAGGTCCTCCGGTTTGCGTCTTTGAAGAGAGCCCCGCGCATATTGCGGTTCAATCGAGAAATACTTCAAGTTTGTGGGGGATGACCGTCCGGGGATGACGTTGCGGACGCCGCACGCCGGGGGTGGCTCTTTTTGCGCGCGGCGTTTTTCCCGGATGACGGCTTCGCATTGCCGTGCGGCTTTTGCCGTAAAGCGGCAATTGCGGAAAAAATCTGCGGCTCCCATTCGGATAGAGAGACGTCGCAAATGCGCTTGTCCAAAAGCTCGCTTTGCCTGTTTGCGTAGGAATGCAGGCCATGATCGCGCAGCAGCGACAGAAAGGCAATTTCCCAATAGGTTTGCTGACGCAGGCTCTGCACCGATTGCATGTTGGCTTCAATCAGGTTTAGCGCTTCGGACAACTGGCCCGCCGAGAGCATGCGACCGGCGTTCTCGATCAACGCTTCCAGCACAAGATCGGACTGAAGGGACGCCACAGGTCCCCCATTGGCTTCAGTCGCGACAGCTGATTGTGCCAGCCAGTCACGGACATCGGCTGTGACAAAGTGATCTCCATTGGAAAACAACAGCGGTCTGATAGCAGGCAGACGTTCCAAAAATCGCCTGGTACTGCTCTGAACACAGGCCGCACTTTGCGCCCAGCCGCGATGAACAAGCGTACAATATACCAAATACTGCCCTTCGAGCCAGAACGGCTGGTTGAGGCAGAACCGCTCCAGTTTCAAAAGTACCGTATTGTCGACGTTTCCCGCCTCCACGCCGGCGCGATACAGAATGGTCGAATCAGGTGCCGGCGCCTGCAATATTGTTCGCTCCCCGTCCTTGATGGGTGGTGGGACGGTGATGTCTATCCATGTCGCGTGACGGCGTAGCTCGTAGCTGACCGGGTTCGAGGGGTCCTGCGCAAACATGAAATCCGCCACCGAAGATACCGCCTTCCTGACGGCGCGGCCATCATGGATATCGAACGGCAGTTGCCTGGCTACGGCGTCCAGCAGGGCATTGGGCGATGCTGTTGCGTGATCCTGCGGCGTGCCGGAGCCATCGCCGCCATGAACCGTCACTGATGCGTTTGCCCCGGCGGCATCGTTGCTGTTTGCCGGGACAGTGTCCCTGATGTCATCGCTGCTTTTTGCCTCGATTCGCTCGACAAGCGCCTTGATGGCGGCAATATCGAGGTTTCGCGCCGCGGAGATTTTTTGAAGCCTCTCAAGCGCCGAGAGAATGATGGCGCGGCTTGTGCTGCCTTCACCGGCTATGATGCCGGCGATGGCATCCGTTTCGTGACAAATAATGTGTACGATCTTCTGCAACAGTGCCTTGCGCATGGACACGCGCCTGGGAAAGCAACTGGTGAAATAATTCTCGGTGAAATCGATTGCCATGCAAAGGCTCAAGGTTAATCCGTGCGCATTTCTTGCGTTAAGGAGCGCCGTGACAAGGAATATCAGAACGCGCAGGTCCTTTGTATTTTCGCGCAACAGGGTAACGGATTGCTCTTCGATCCAGTCCCATTTTACTGAGGAATGGGAGAGTGTGCCGCGTTTTAGAAACTCGGAATCGACATTGTCGTAGAGATCGAGCGTATCGGCTGATACACCTGCCCTGGCCCTTCCGACGCGAACCGGCGCGGCGATGGCGAGGCGATACGGATGCGCATCGAAATGCGCATCCCCCGTTCGATACACAAGAGGCTTCTTCTTTTTGACCATAAGTACCGCCGCTCGTTGATCGCTGGCTGTGATCTTTCAACAGGTTGTCCCTGATAAACCTATCGGGTACAGGTGAATGGCCCGGTATGGCCTTTCTGGCGGCAAGGGCGCCAAGAGGGAACACTTTCCGGTTTGCCTGTCCCGGGAACAACCTGACACGCTCTAGAGCTTTTCCGGCAAGCGAAGCTCGGACAGGGGATTTTCGACAAACGGGTTCTTCCTGGCAGTAAAACGCATTGTATAGGTCGCGAAATTCGACTTGCCGAAAGGAAAGGTCAAATCGATCTCATCAGCGTGGCGCCGCGACCGGCGCGCCGCCCTCAACAGTCGGAAGCTGGACCAGGAACCCTCGTATCTGCGCGAGTCAACCCGACCGTTGCGCTGAAACGCCGAAATGGCGCTGATCGGTTCCGTCGACAGGGCGTTCGGCCAGATAATCTTGATCGGACGTGTGGGGCCGTGACTATAGGGTACCAGTTGGCCCTCTATATTTAGTGTCGAGCGGGCGTACCGGCTTGTCAGGATTTTTGGCTGTAGCGTATAACTCAACGACAAAACCCCCTTGGTGTCGAAATAAACGTCCTTTACCCGCAGGGCCTGTTCGACGCGGGTGATAAATTCCGGATCGATGTCCATCTTCTGTCCGTCGATTTCACGGGGCGTCCGATCGACCGGATCCACGAAGACGATAAGATTGTCCTTGTAAAAGCGCGCCAGCTTGCCGCTGGGGCCAAAGAACCGCTCGAACTCGGCAAGCGGAACATCCTTTTGGGAGCGCGGATTGAACGGGTACAGATTGGCAAAGTCCAGACGAAACGGCTGATAGATTTCCTCATCCCATGCATCCCCCAGCCGCGCCCGCGCCTCCAGCAGCAATACCTGCCAGCTTTGCGTTGCGATTTCGTCGAAGAACAGGCCCAGCGGCGGCGGCAGATTGGTGGACAGCCGGCGTATCACATAGATCGGGTCATTGCCCTTGAAACTGGTGCGCGCCTTTGCCTTCTCCAGAGCGACCGCGCGCGGATCGGCGGCTGTTTTGACTTCCTTCATATACTCATAAAGCGCGTTCAGCGCCAAAAGCAGATCATCAAGATAGACCTTGTCGCCCTCCTTTTCCGCCACCACAATCCGCCGCAGACGATCAAAGGCGCGGGTGATGCGCAGACCGCTGGTCAGATTGGGATCGGACAGCGGCAGCGTATCGGTAATGGCTGTATTGGCCACGGCGGCGGCGGTGGCGGTGGCGGACGCCTCCCTGTCCTGTGTTTTGGGCCTGGGGCGCACATATATTTCTGTCTGGCGTTCCGTCAGCAGCAACAGCCGGCCGAGCGGGTTCGCGGCACCGGTCAGTTCCTCCAGCACATCGACGGCATGATTGACGCTGTTAAAGCGGACAATCCGCAACTCGCGCAGCGCCTCTTCCCAGGTGTCGATATATTCCGCCGTATAGCGATCCCGAACCTTTCGCTGAAATACCTTAACGTCCTCCTCGGAATACGAGACCGTTTCCCGTTCACCTGAAATCCACGCGTCCCGCACCACGGCCTCGGAGAGGGCGTTGATCTTCGGAACAAAGAAATCATGAAAATGGGCCTGGGTGAAGAATTGCGGAATAACGATATCGCGCTGGCCCACGGCGTTCCCGCTCGGGCCGGTATCGAATATGAGATCATACGAGGGGCCGATTTCCGCCTTGAAACTGATCGGCGCTCCGAGTGTCTGGGCGGCTTCCTGCTTCAAGCTTAAATACAGGCGCATATCGAACGGTATTCTGCGCAGGTCCTGTTGCGCGGCATAGATCGTCGGTTCATCAAGATCGATGGAAATCCTGGCGACGTTCAGCGCATAGTCGAGGTGCGATACAAGGGCCGCCTGGCGCTTTTTGTCGCCGGTAAAACGCCGTTGCCATTCCGGTTTCATCCAGTCGAGCACCCAGTCATTGTCGCGAACGTCGAAATCGCCGAGCATGAGATACGTTCGCAGCATATTCAGTCGGCGCTTGCCATCGGCCGTTGCCGGGTCCTTACCCAGATTGACAATTTCCCGGCGCAGGGATTCTCCCACACTGGGCAGGAACTTGTCGGCAAGTATCCTTACATAGGATTTGTCCACTTCCGGGCCGATCTTTCTGCCCTGGTACAATGTCACGGCCGGCTGCCAGGGGAGTGTATTCTGGTATCCGGCAAAGATATCCATTGCACCGCGCAATTCGTTAAGCGCCTGCAAGTGCTCCGCTCCTGCTTCATTCGTGTTGCTGCTGCTGTGCGTCTGGCCAACATGGCGGCGAATGCTGTCCAGGACCTGCGCCGCCCGCGACCAGTTGTCGGTGTAGGCCAGATTGAGAAAAAATCCGATCGTCACAACCGCCATTGACGTCGCCAGGACCGAACCGCCCAGAAGATAACGCTTCTTGCGCTCGACGCGGTGGTTATCGCCGGCAAGACCGGCTTCATTGAATATAACCTTGTCAAAAAGACCCTCCATGAAATAGGGGCGTGTGGTGCCCACATGGGCCGGCAAAACGTGCCTTGCCATGTCGTAGTCGTGCGAGACGCGTGCGAGAATCGGGTTGAATGGAATGCCCTCCTGGCGTGCTGACGTGAAATAAACGCCCCGTACCAGCGGTGGCGTTGAAAACCTGTTCGTATGCAGGGCATCGTCCAGAAATTTCACGAGAACCGGTCGCAATCCGGCCAGCTGGCGCAGGAAGCCATAAATCTTACCGCGCTCCGACGTCAGGTTGGACACCTGGACGCGATCGATCATGTTGTCGTTCATACGCGCCGCCAGGTCCTGATAATATTCGTCCAGGCAATCGATCCAGTCCTCCAGTTGATCGACACCATCCTTAAGGGGGAACGAAAATCCGAACGGCTGACTGCGCGCTTCCTTCGGCAGACCGGCAAAATACTCGGAAAAGCCGTCAAGCAGATCGAGCTTGGTGACAATCACATAGGCGGTTACCTGCGTGCCCAGTGTTTCTGTTACCTCAAGCATGCGGCTGCGGATAATAGCCGCCTGATTGTTCCGCCTGGTCTCATCGGATTCGACAAGCTCGTTGACATCCACACAGATGATGACGCCGTTGATCGGCCGGCGCGGGCGCTGCTCGACGATCAGTTCGAGAAATACTTTCCACAGTCTGGACGCGGCGTTCCTGCTATAGGCAACGCGCCGATTCTCATCGTCGTTGTCATTGCGTTCGCTGCGGATCGGCAGCAGGCTCTGATTGGTGAAAAAGCCCGGCAGATCGAACAATACGCCGTGATCGGTGATCCGGTATTCGATCTCCTGCGTTGCCTTGCCCGTATGCAGACTGTCCTGACCGAACACATGTGCGATGGGAAACTTCATATCGGAAGCGGTAATCAGCGATGTCTTGCCGCTTCCCTGATCGCCGATCACAAGATACCACGGCAGCGCATAGATGGCGTGTTTGCCCTTCTCCGGACCGGCCCAGTTTTGCATCAGCTTGCGCATCGCCGTGGCAAAGCCGAGCCTCAGGGCCTTGATGTCGTCCTCCAGCGGATCGATAATTCTCACTTCCTGCGATTTTTCCGGCTCGGTCTTCTTCCTGCGCCTGGAGTACGCCAGCCAAAGATTGTTGACGCCCCACAAAAACACGATCACCATTATGGCGATAAGCCGATAGCTGACCTCCTTGAACGGGGCATAGCCAAAGAGCGATAGTCTTGGGCCGTAAAACCAGATAATACCCGCCAGTACCGCCATGATGCCGGCGCTGACAAAAAAGTACGACCGCGCCGCCGACAGAAAACGAAAAATCACCCGTTGCAAAATGGATCTGATCATAGCTCTCTCACTTGGTTAATCCCATCCGGCCCGGCGCATCCGCTATCGCCGGGACCTGCCTTGCCCAAAACGCGGTCCTACCAGTGGCAGGCGGCGCGCAGGGGCTTGAGGGTATCCGCCAGGTTTGTCGTGTCAAAACGTACCGGCGCGTGTTCATCGATGATGATGTCGACATGGGGATACTGCATCATTTGCCGCAGGAACCCGATACTCTCCAGACCGCGCCCGGTGATCAGCACGCGGCCGTTCTCGATGTCCTGCAATATCACTTGCGGTGCACGGGAGTCAGGAAAGCGAAAGCGCGCAGGAATGCGCTTTTCCCGATAGGTTGTCGAGGTAATCAGATGCAGTGTGGTGATATTGTTCTCACACGAAAGCATAAGAATTGTGCGCCCGCCGCTGCCCTTCATGGACGGCCGGGTGATGAAATAATCGACTTCCTCGACAGGCGGCGGATTGTTGGTGCCACCGGGGAGCCGATCGAGCACTCCGTCGGCCGTCAAACGCGTGACGGCCTCGCTGTTCCACATTTTGAGAAAACGCAGCCATCCTCCATGCCCCACGGTGCGCTTGTTTTCCAGATAATGCGCCAGGCGCTCGATCTTTCCCCACGGGCGCGCCGGTGAGGGGCCGGAAGGATCGCGTGGGACGGAAATGGCGACCCTGTCAGGGGTGGCAAACAAGGTATCGAAACATTGCAACCGCTTGTGCGGATCGGTTTCATGGCGGCAAGCGTCCAGCCTTTCAAGCGCCGCTTCGCCTGATACATGCACTTCGTTCGCCGTCGCTTCGTTCGCCGGGGCGTTCTGTGCGTGCCCTGCGCGCACCGCGGCGGCACAGGTCAATGCCAGACCGAGGAACGCGGTCCATCGTATCTTCTCAATCCATCCATTCATCGCAATATTCTCATTGAATGACGTCGCTGATTTCGTATTTTCTGATTTTGTCGGCGAGGGTTCTTTTCGGAATTTGCAGTTCTGTCGCCATGGCAAGGCGGTCGCCGCGATTGCGCTGATGGCATTGGCGTATATATTCGCGCTCGAACATCTCGCGCGCCTCCTTCAACCCGACACCGTCGGACAACCGGATGTCAGACACGATGGCATGGGCGGGCGGGTGCAGGTTCGCTGTATCCGATTCGATGGCATCACGGACCGCATCAGCCTCGATGACACCGGTGTCGGCGGCGATCATATGCACACGTTCGATGACAGAGCGCAGTTCGCGAACATTTCCCGGGAAATGATACTGCAACAGATATCGCACCGCCGGACGGGAGAATTGCCGTATCGCCTTTTCCTCGCGCTCGGCGATTTCCCGGGCGAAGTGCTCCGCCAGCACGACAATATCATCGCGCCGCTCACGCAGGGGCGGCAGTGCGATGACGACCTGATTCAACCGATAGAAAAGATCGGATCTGAAATCACCGGCGCGAACCGCCTGCGCCAGGTCCTTGTGGGTTGCCGTGACAAGGCGGAAATCCGTTGCCCTGGCGGCGCGGCCGCCAAGCGGTCGAACGACGCCATCTTCAATGACACGCAGCAGGCTCGACTGCGAGGCAAGGGGCATATCGCCAATTTCGTCGAGAAACAGCGTTCCGCCGTGAGCGCGGACAAACAGTCCCTGGCGCTTTCTGTCGGCGCCGGTGAAGGCGCCCTTTTCGTGACCAAATAATTCGCTCTCAAGCAGTGTTTCGGGAAGCGCCGATACGTTTTCAACGACAAGCGGCGCCTCGCGCCTTGCCGAAAGCGTATGAATCGCCCGCGCCGCCAGTTCCTTACCCGTTCCCGTTTCTCCCAGTATCAGGACATTCATCGCCGTTGCGGCGGCCCTGACAAGGCGTTGCCGTATACGCTTCATCTGTGCCGACTTGCCGATGATCGTGTTTGCCAGCGCGCCGGGCAGTGCCAGGTTCAGTTCGCTGTTTGCCTTGTTCAACACCGTATTGGAGCGATCGAGTTGCCGGTTTTGATATTCGTACACGGAAAGACGCAGATGCAGGCGCAGCAGGCTGGCAATGATTTCCCCGCCCAAAAGCCCGCCGTTACGCTGTGCAAGATCCACTTCGGCACGGTTTTCAACCAGCGCGAAAAACAGCATTTGCCCCGTTTGTTCCTGCGTCCAGCAGGGCAGGGCGACAAACCCCGGCGCAGGGCGGGCAAACAGATTTTCCACAAACCGGCGCAAGCCGCCCGCGCCGCCGCGATGGGCGGTTTCAATCCGGCGGCTGCGCAAGGGATACAGCAGCGCCTGCGCCATGCCGTTCTCCGCGCTCAATGGTACTGTCGGTGCATCGTGGACGTCATCGGAACAGGCCAGTGGCACAAGATGTTCCCCCGTCTCATCGAAGCCATACAGGGCGGCGGTGCGGGCGCCGCACATCTCCATCAACGCCGCCAGCGCCGTTTTGCGAAAGGCCTCAAGGGAGGGCGCCGCCGCCACATGCGTCAAGGGGCGCAGGGCATCGGCAATGATCGCGTGCGGGGTTGTCATGATTATGCCGCCACCTCGTTGCCATCACCGCTGCTTTCGTGGGAGAAGGCAATTGACACGCCCTTCTCCGGCTCAAAATCGACGGCGGCCGATTTCACCCTGATGTCTTCGGCGCCGCGCTCAAGCACTTCGAGTGAAATGGTTGGAAGAAACTGTTTTGCGAGGACCTGATCGATCAGCCTTGCGCCGCTCGATCCCTGGCTGCACATGGTTTGAATGTGTGTCCGTGCCGCTTCGCTGACCGAGAGTGCGATGCGCTGCGCCTGCCACAGGGTTGCGGCCAGTTCGTCGATCTTCGCGGCAACGATCTGCGCCATCACCTCGTCATTCAGCGGCAGATAGACAAGGGATGCCATCCTGGCCAGAAGGGCCGGTTTGAAATGCTGCGCCAGAACCGGCTCCAGGGAGCGCAGCATTCGCATCGGGCCGGGCCGCGTGTCGTTCTCGCCCTGGGCATACCAGTTGACTATCTGCTCGGCACCAAGGTTTGTCGTCAGAACAAACACGGCGTTCTTGCAATCCACCAGCCGCCCCTCGCCATCGGCCAGGGTGCCCTTGTCAAACACCTGATAAAACAGATTGAGAACGTTCGCATCGGCCTTCTCGACTTCATCGAGCAGAACGACCGAATACGGTTTTTTTCTCAGGGCCTCGGTCAGGATCCCTCCCTCGCCATAGCCCACATAGCCGGGCGGGGAACCAATAAGCCGCGATACCGTATGCCGTTCCTGGTATTCGGTCATGTTGATCGTGGTCACGAATTGCTCGGAGCCGAACAACTGCCGTGCGATCTCCATGCCGGTCTCCGTCTTGCCGACACCGGACGGGCCGATCAGCAGGAAGACTCCCAGGGGCTGCCCGGCCTTCTGAAAGCCCAGCCTTGAGGCTTGCAGGCGTTCCTCGATGGCGCCCAGCGCATGATCCTGTCCCTTGATCTTTTTCCCAAGATTGCGCGCCAGATCGACAACACGGCTGATCTCGTCCGCTGCCAGAGTGTTTAACGGAATGCCGGTCCAGTCGGATATGACCTGGGAGATCTCCATCTCCCCCACATCGACACTGACAAGCGGACTTTTTTGGCGCAACGCCTCGAAGCGGCGGCGCAGGGTGCCGATTTCCACCGTATCCCCCTCGCCGCGTCGAACCGGCGCCAGGGGGCTGGTGCGCTCAAGCGATTGCTCCGCGGGATCGGGTTGGTCCGGTTGATCCGGCGGCGCATCCGGCGGCGCACTGACGTCGATATCGTGTTTGCTATCGCCGGCGTTCGGCGCGCCGACGCGGGGCATTTCATCGCCGGGAACGTGGTCTGCGCCTTCCTCATCGGCCTGCGCCTCCTGATCGCCGAGGACGGCCTGGCGGCTGGCGAGATACGCATCCGCCAGGCGTTTCAGTTCGTCATACACCGCCCGCAACGGCGCGATCTCGCCGGCAACCACGTCAAGACGTTGGGAGATCTCGTGCAGGCGCTCCTGGTGCCCATCCGAATGCACGGACACGTCCTGATCGCGGCGGATCGACTCGTATTCGTGCCGGAGGGCCAGTTGCTCCGTCTCCAGCCGATTCAGCAGTTGCGGGGTATTGACCAGACTCGCCCTGGCGCGGGCGCACGCGGTATCGAGAACATCGATGGCCTTGTCCGGCAACTGGCGCCCCGTTATGTAGCGCTCGGACAGGCGCGCGGCCGAATCGATGGCGCTTTCATTAATATAAACATCGTGGGCGTTTTCGAATGCGGACTTCAGGCCGCGCAGGATGATCTTCGCCTGTTCGATGGTCGGTTCATCCAGTTTGACGAGTTGAAACCGGCGCGAGAGGGCCGGGTCTTTTTCAAAGTATTTCTTGTACTCCGACCACGTGGTTGCGGCGATCGCCTTGATTTCGCCGCGCGCGAGCGCCGGCTTGAGCAGATTGGCCGCATCGCTGCCGCCGGCCTGCGCCCCGGCGCCGATGAGCGTATGCGCCTCGTCGATGAAAAGTACCACCGGCTTGTCGCTGGCCTTTACGTCGTCAAGGACGCCTTTCAGGCGTTTTTCAAACTCGCCGCGCATGGATGCGCCGGCCTGCAAGGCGCCGATATCGAGCCCCCACAATTCGATATCGCGCATATTCTGCGGTACGGTGCCATTGGCGATACGCAACGCCAGTCCTTCCGCGAGGGCGGTCTTGCCGACCCCGGCCTCGCCGACGCAAATCGGATTGTTCTTGCGGCGGCGCGAGAGAATATCGATAATCTGCCGGATCTCGTCGTCGCGACAGAAAATCGGATCAATGCGGCCCTGGCGCGCCTCATGGGTAAAACAAATGGCGAATTTTCCGAGGGCGCTTTCGGCGCCGCCTCCGGCGCCGTCTTTCCGGGCGTCTGCGCCACCGCCATCGCTGCCGCCAATGGGGGGCTGAGGGGGGCGCTCACGGATTGTTTCGATGGAGCCGTCAACGAGTTCCCCGAACCGCGCCTTGAGTTGCGCCCCGGAGACCTTGTCGAACAGCCGCAGGTAGTCGAAGCGGGCAAAGCGGGCAATATCCTCCTTAAAGGCAATCAGTATCGCGCCGCTTCGGATGGAGCGGTGTCCGAGTTCCACCGAGGAAACCAGCCATGCATCCTTTAGTAGATCAAGCAACAGGGGCGCGAATACAGGCAGGCGGCCGGACTGGCTTCGGGGTTGCGGATACGCCGCTTTAATCCGCGCCCTGGCTTCCTGCAGATTGACGTCGAAGACTTTGAGAGCAATACGGAAATCATTGTCCGGCTGGTCAAGCAGCGCGACAAGAAAGTGCTCGATCGCCACCTCGCGATGGCCGAGCGAAACACACAGGCTCATGGCATCGTCAAATGCAAGACGGGCGGACGTGCTCAAAAGATCAATCAGCGAGCGATAGTTGAGGTTTGCCATGATCCTCTCCCGTTGTTTTCCGTCTTGCGAACCGTATCCGGGGGAATACGATTGCCTGACAACGGTATCCGCGCCGGGCGCCATGCCCGCCAACATCACCGATCCCACGTTTCCCACCGGACTTATGTTCTAGCCAAGTAAATCCCGCAGGGTCAGAACGATATCGTCCGTATAATTATCGAGTCGCAAGTAGTAAAAGGCGTATATCGCAGCAATCGCAACAAGTCCCGATATGGCTACCGTCGCCAGACTTGTCATGCGCTTGTATGAATGACGCACATTGTAGATATTCCTGTACTTTGAACTGAAAACCTGAGCGGCTTCCCCGCGGTGTTTGCGGATAATATCGTGTACCTGGCGAATTACCCTCTCAAGGTGCACGCGGCCGTTATGCATGATCTTGTACTTGCCCTCAAAGCCGAGGCAGAGACACATGTAAATAAACTCGATCAACTCGATATAGCGTTCGGGCTCGGAAATCAGCCGGTCAAGAATAATGAAAACCTTCTCCCCGCCCCATGTCTCGTTGTGATAAAGCGACAGCAGGCTACGCTCCGACCAGCTGGACTCGCTGCCCCAGCGGCTGTTCATGATCGCCTCATCGATAAACGAGCAAAGACAATAGCGCAGCGCCATGATGTGCACGCGGCCATAGCCCAGCTTTTGTAACTCCAGTTCGATCGCCTCCACTTCATTTGAGGTCTTCTTGTGCAACTCCACGAGATGTTCGTATTGATCCAGTTGAGAGATGCGCAGCACAAGAGCCATGAGCGGCGCGCAGGCATCGACAACGCGATTGACACTGTCTCCGCGCAAGGGAAAACTGACCGGCCTGGCGCCCGTCTGCTCGATCTTTACCAGAACGTCCGATTCGTCAGGAGGCGGGATAACGGCCCCTTCATCGTCCTGTTGCGGCTCGTCGCCGGAGCCATCGTCAAGAAAGATATAGGATTTTTCTGATGTTGGATGCATACCCTGGTCCCTGAAACCTGTGTTGAACCCTGGAGCCTTTCACTTGAGAACCGAAAGGCTCTAAGTTTGCCTGATCGCCCAAAACTGCATTTCGAGATCGGGAAACTCGCCCGCAATATGAAATGCAAAGCCGCTTGAACCGACAAGATCCCGCCAGCCCTGGGAATTGGAATCGAGCATAAAATAGGTAAATCCGGCGTGATACGGCAATTGCCGCGGCGCCGCCGGCATTGGCTGGAGTGTCACGCCGGGAAGATGCAAATTGATAAGATCGCGGATTTTCTCAATCGACGATACCTTTGTCTGCGCCGGGAAATCGTGGGTGAGCTTTTCAAGCCGCACACTCGCCTTGACCGCAAGCACAAAAACACACGACGCAATCAGCGTTGTGTCCGTCAGCTCCGATGTGACGACACCATATTTGTGCCTGGCAAGCGGCAGGGCAATCGCATTTGGCTCCAGCATAACGCTTAGAGAGCGGCGCAGGGAGTCGATAACCGGCCGGAAACACAGGCTCAGATTGTCATGGTTATAGGCAGGCCACAGTTGCGGTAAACGTCCCTCATGGGTGAACGTCGCGAGTTCACCGGCCGCCTGCACGAATATCTCGTAAAGATAACACGGATGAATACGTCTGATCGTCGTCAGATGTTTGAATTGGGAACCCAGCCGGTTGATCGTCTGAAGCAACAAAAAGTCGGCGACTTCGGCGACGCCTCCCTGGCCCGGGCTGCCCAGGCGGCTGGCAATCTGCTTGGCGCGCTGCTGCAACAGGCCGGAAAAATCGTCAAGCGTGCGGGCCAGTTCCGGCAACGCCTCAAGAGAATAGGATGTGGGAAGATAAGACGGATCGATTATCAACGAACCATCGCCGCGTTTTTCCTGGACGCGCGCAATGGGAACGCATGAATACGAACTGCGGTCCTCGCTTTCCAGCATGAGCCGGAGCTTGAGCTGGGCGACATCAACGAAATACGCTTCCTGCTCATGGCTGGCGATATCGCGTACTTCCTGTTTATGGGTTGCATAGCGCGCCCCCTGGCTTGGCGCCATGCCGCTCTCGCTCATTTCCGGAATGCCATCGGCATGTAAGGGTAACGCCAGATAAACAATTTCGTTCACCGCATTGACATCACCAAGATCAAGGCTTTCGGGCGGTCTGGTTTCATCGGGGATGTTAAAGATGCTGCCGTCGGGGAAAATCCCGTTTGCCGACACGACGGTAAAGCGGCCATGAACCAGATTCTCCTGGTTGATCGCCACATCTCTCAAGCCGTACAGAAAGATGCTAAGGCTCTCGGAGCGATAACGGGCAAGAAACTCGCTGTGCCGATGCTGCTGCTGAAAATGATGCGGCTTGATAAACAGGCCATCGCGCCAGATTACCTGATTTCTTACGGACATAGACGTACATTACCTGTGGGTTATCAGCCGGGTTATCGCCATGGACACGCGCATAACCAACCGGGCGGAATAGGCGGAGTACAAACGCCGATCGACACTTCTGCCGCATTGCCATCGAACCCGTTTGCCTGCGTGTTACCCGATACCGAAAACACCCGTTACGCCTATCGATGGGGGTGGATCTTCACACCCGTGCGGCTCAGTGTGATAAGTATTTTATACTCCTCTCCCCTGAAGTTAATCTTCTCAGCCTGACGCCAAACCTGTGTTTCCGCGTCGCTATAGCCCCCGATAACGCCGATATACCTGGTATTTTTATTAATCTCCAAACGATCGACAATCCTCGAATCGCCGTCCTCGATCCGCAACTGCACATGATCGACATAGGATGTACTCAAATACTCCTTTGGTTGTTCAATCGCACCAAAGTAATCAAGTGTCTTAAAGGTCGAATCATCCCGAAGCTGATAGATCCAGATATCAATGGGAACAGATTCACCAAGCTGATTTCTGTTGCTGCCACTTTCCGCGTACACCGTCAGCGTCGCGATCGATGGCTGATCCTTTTGATCGCCAATCGGAATGTCCGGATTAGAGAGTATCTGGACAATTTTCTTGGTCGCCTTTGGCACCTCACAAGCAGAAACCGTCAGCGCCGCCACAAGCCCGCCAATCAGTAGAATAACTGCACGGAAAAGTATTGATCTGGGCGATTTAACCAACACCACGTCAATTACTCTTGCTGAATGCCGATTTGCTGACGATAAGTCACAACGGCGATAAATAATACCAGGGGGCTTTGCGGTTGACTCCTGACCCGGCTTAAAACCGTTGTGTTATCAGTTCGATACGCACGTCAACGTGTACAAAACGCCAATACTGCTGGTACAATCCAAACGCATCGGACAAACCTTTGAGGTGCGCCTCCTGCGGTCCTTGCCCCGAGGAGGCCATTCCGAACCAGCAAACGCACGGAAAAACACGGAATCAGCGAGTCACGGAGCGGCCTGGATTTAACGAATCAGCGCCATATTTGTTGAATCAACGTTAGTATGATAACGAGCAATTGGCAACCTTCGATAAACGGGTTTCCACTTTAAATACAATGCGTCGTGAAGCACACGCGCTAAGACTTTATTGCTCCGGGATAGAATAAAACAGGAAAATTCCTGACGTTTCTGATTTACTTCAATAAACATACATGACGGAAACTCCATTTCCATGCGCTGTAACGCCATTATTACTCGTGCTCCCGATTCAACCAGGCGTTAAGCGCATCATCCGTTTCATAAGGCGGCTCTTCCATCGAAGCCGCCTTTGAGCCCGCGCCGTTGCCATGGCGGTCGGTCATCGGCATCCGCCCCGGTCCTGGGGCAGTATTTTCGTCATCCGCATTGCGCTGCGCTGCGGCCAGAATATCGGCTATGAGATCCTCGTGGTTGCGATCGCTTCGGGTGTCGCCATTTTCCCCGGCGTTGCCGCGATCATCGATGTTGCCATGGTCACGGGGAGCCTCGCGCCCGTGTGCCGGTTGCGAAGCCACGATATCCATCACGCCCGGCGCGCTGAAATTATGCTTTTCCACGACGGGATCGTTCACCAGATGATCGACACCATAGTCCACCGGCTTCAGATTGATGACGTCATACAGGCCGAGGGTGTCTTCGTGCTCCTTGTTGTCGGCGCCGCGTTCGCGCGCCAGGATCTGAAAACGCTTCTCCAGCAACAGCAGCGGATTGGTCGCGTCCGTGACGTCATACTCGCTAGTCTGCGCGATCATCTCCAGCGGGTCCGTATCGCTTTCGGCTTCACTGTCTATCAGGTTCCAGTACAGGTTATCCGAATTCCTGCCCTGGTGTTGCAACAACGCCTCCAGATCATCCCCCTTGGGATTTCCGGATCGCCATTTGTGCGTATTGTCCACCAGTTGCTCGACCGAGGGCTGCTCGATACGCCAGTCCAGGGATGAAGGCTCGCCGGTGTCCGATCCATCCCGCCGCCTGTGTACAATGAAAGCATTGATGGCGATATTGCGCAGGCGGATAACGTCACCATCGCTGAGGCGAAAGACGCTCCCGGACGCAATATCCGGTCGCGATCCATTGACGCTGATACCGGAGTCCGTGAGCGCGCTCAGGCAGAAATGTCCATCGTGCCAGAAAACGCGCAATTCGTATGGCTCGTCCCCCTCGTCGGGGCGTTCAACCAGCCAGTTGCAACGCGGTGTGCTGCCGATGATCCCGCCATCGCGGCCAAGGGAGCAGACCGCCGGGCTGCCCGGTGTCAGTTGAGCCGGATTGGCGACAACAAAGCAGATCTTTTCAGGGTTGTCCTGCATCATCATTCCTTACCCTCGACAATCGATTGGCGACCGGCGCCGGGACCGCGATACGTGCAACGTCTGTTCCGGCGACAGATCACGGGGCCACATTGTTGCACTGTCCCGATACGGCCCGCCGCTCCCGCTGTTTGATAAAAGGCACCCCGTTGACACGGCATATCTGGATGCGATCTTTCAGCAGGTTGTTCCCAGGACAGGCAAACCGGACGTGACACCTCTAATGATCAGGTGAATGGCCTCCTGTACCCGACAGGTTTATCAGGGACAACCTGTTGAAAAGGGACAATCTGTTGAAACTACACATCTAGTAGCGAATCGTCAGCACCACGTCCTGGGGCTGATCCTGTTTTATCGAACCAAGAAATGAAGACCACCCAAGACGGCCCTCGTCGTGCGGATCGAGGACAATCGGTCTCGCCTCTCCGGCAAAAAGGCATAACTTCAGATCGTATGAAAACTGGTCGCGCAGCATGAACTCGACCAGCTTGCGAAACGGAAAATGATCTTTTCCGTTCGGCAGAAAATCGGCAAAGCGGGCGTAATCAAGATTGTGCAGGTTGATGCGGAACTTGCTGGACATATCGGGAGCGCGATCGCCGGCGATACTGTCCTGTCCCAGGATCGAATTCATGCGTCCCAGACTCCATTTCTGCTTCGCATCGATATCGACCTTGCGATAAATCCACTCGTCGATCGTGACCTTGTCCAGCAGGAATGCGCGCTCGAACACGCTGGCGACAACGCCGGGCGCCCGATTGCGCGTCGCCATAAGGCCGGCAAAACACAACAACTGCGCCCAGTTGATTTGCGATTCATCGCGCAGCGCCGCATCGCTCAGGCCGAAAAGGGAGAAAATATGCCGGGAAAAATTATCGCGCGCGTTGGGCTTGTACAGCAGATAGTAGCGGTATTTGCGAATAACCCGATACAGCAAACCCACCAGACGGTTGTGAAAGAAATCAAAGAAGCCTTTCAGCAGCGAGTCCCGGGTGGAATATTTGGCGATCGTTTCCGTATAATACGTCGGCAGGGGCGAGCTTGATCCGTGCAGCCCGAGAAAATTGACCGTCATCAGGATCCTGTCGACGCCGTTGGCGTGTCCCTCAAGCTGCGCCCCGCCATCCGCACTATTGCGGCCTGGCGGCGCCCGCCCGGCCTGCGTCCCGGCGCCGTTCGATGGTCTGCCGATGCCGCGAATGGCCTTGATATCGGAGGTTGGAAAGCCCAGATCATTGCTGACCTCGAAGATAACGCGCTCGTCCTCGGGCATGAGGTGCGTGCCGACTTCCCGGCCATCGTCGAGTGTTTTCTGGATCAGGTCAACCGCCTGAAAAAACGAATAGCGGCGCGCCGATTTGCTCAGATGCGAGACTAGATCAGAGGTTGCCGGCCGATCTTTGCGATCCATTCGTATACTTCCCCGTGCTCCGTGCCATTGACCACCAGTTCGTGAAACGAGTTGATGCTGGAATACAGTGAGAAAAACTCGGCCAATACACTGGCAAACAAGTACATATCACCTTCGTTCTGGAATGCGCTTTCGCGCATCCTGATCGTCGAGCGCATACCGCGAACGGGCATCCCCTTAAAGAGTTTGTCAATCGGCCGCGTGTCAATCGCGACAATGCCGTCGGCGCGCAGCTTCGATGTGCGCTCTGACTGGCGGTCGGCCAAGGCCTTGTAATCGTATACGGCGATGATCTGGGCCAGGGCGCGGGTATCGAGCAGCGACAGGTAGTTCAGGGCCAGATTTGAAATCAGATTCCAGTTCAAATCGCCGTCAAGGGGCGGATAGACCGGCGGCGTCGGGCGCGTGATGTTGGTAAAGCTGGCGAATGTGGGTGCCTCCTCGGTCTCAATATCGATATCGCCAATGCCGAGTTCCGCCGCCAGGGCGCCATTGAAGCAGAGCATTTGAACGGACAGGGATTCCTCGTCCGGAATCGCCTGCCGCCTGTTGTGCAGCATAAAGGAGATAAAGTGCATGATCTGCCGACTCGCGGGCGCTTCCACCAGCCGGTGCCGGTAATAGATCTGCTCGCGATTGTCGCGCGCCTCGATTTCGTGTTCGAACGACTCAAAACTCTTGTAGCTGCGTCCGCGTGCGGTCTTTAACTCGTCCTGATCGGGGTACCAGCTTTGAACGTCCTCGACGGAAAAGATCTCGTAGCCCTCGGGGTATCCGCCGGAAGGGACAAGGCGGTAGCGCATGCGCATGTTGTTGATAATCAGAGGCTCTGAATCGTGGGCGAAAAGATTGACGATGGGAACGCAATACAATCTGACATTATGCGGTCTGAGCTTGATGTCGGCGGGTACCGGGCGCTCAAATACGAACTCGATTGAAAACTCCGTATCCTCAAGCCCGGCGAACGCGCGCCCGAGATCATTAATGTCCAGGCAATAGAATTTCCTGGGGAAAAAGAAGTATTCCTGCAGCAACCTGTAGCCCTCGAAGGCGGTCGATACCTGCGGCAGGATCGCCTCATCGCTCGCAAAGCCCCCCGGCGTTATGCTGCTGACCGGCAGATCGATGACCAGCTTGTCGTTGTGCGGTAAACTGACGCGCACCGCCGTTAAATACCGCCGCATCCACAGATACATCGTCTGCGCGACCGATTCGTCGTCCGTAAACCACAGGCGCAGGTTCTCCAGATCGATTTTGCGAAGCGCAATGCCGCTCAATGTATGAAAATCGATATGAAAACTCGTGCTGCCGCGGGTGCGCTCAAGGCGCGCAGACGAAATATCCAGCGGATACACCGCGCAATCGGCCGTCGTCTGAAACTGGCATTCGATCCCCTGAACAGCCTTTGAACGAAGTTTTGTACCCTTGCCGATAACGTGTCTTTCGGTAATGGAGCGATCGATCGGCGTCATCGCCAGCATGGCTGCTGACGGGAAGGGCCGCAGGAAATTCGGCCACAGCAACTGAATGATCGAATGGGTGAACTCCGGATGCTCGTCTTCGAGTTTTTCGCGCAGGCGGCTGGTCAGAAAAGCGAACCCCTCAAGGATCCGCTCGACGTCCGGATCGGTGCTGCGCTCCGACAAGTACTTCGCCAGACGCGGATTAAGTCGCGCGAACGCCTTGCCGCTCTCGCGCAGGTAAGCCAGTTCGTCGTGAAACAGGTGACTCATTGTCCAGAGCGTGTCATGTCTTAACAGAACCAGTTTTCGTTTTTCGATCGGCGAGGCGAACCACGCCCGGGTCGATCAGAGAGTGATGCCTGGCTGTGTGATTTCAGCACGGTGTTCTCAAAAACTCTATCGGGTGCCGTTGGCCATTGATCTCTCACGATCAGATGAATGACCCGATATGGCTTTTCCGGCGGCCATGGCCACCATCGCTACTTCCCCAATGCGCCCTACATCACCCGGCAACGCGCGCCGCCCTGCATAAGTACATTGATGCGGACGACTTCCCGGTCATTGGCTACAGGAATGGACAACTCAACCTTGAAGTTGAGGACAAGGGGCCGATCAGGATCGAATGCGTGCTGCACCGATATGATTTCAGCGCGAGGCTCGTGGCGGTCAATACACGCACGTATCGACAGCGCGATATGCTTGACCAAATCTCCAGGCCTGGCTGTGCAATCATTGAAATCGTCAAGTCCAAGCTCATCGTTCGACGCCGAATTGCCCTTGCGTGCGTTCAGCAGATTTTGCAGATGGTTTTTAATGGAATGAACGCGCGCATCGATGGCGTCGACAGATTGCGGCAGATCGGTTTCTTCTTCATCGGCCACCAGACGTTCAAAGAGCGTACCCGAGGCGAGCCTGGAGCGGCTGTCCCAGATCGAGTCTTTTGTCACCATGAACCCTTACGCCATCAAATCCGATTACGGCAGTGTCGCCCCGATACCGGCCGCTGCCGGCCCCTGTACGGCGCCACCGACCGGTATCGAAGCCTCGTCCAAAGCGCCTACTTCTCTTGCGGCTTGTCCAGCTTGCCAACCAGAGACAATTCGAAATTGGCGCCCATATACTTGAAATGCGGTCGAACCTTCATCGTCACCGCGTACCAGCCCGGATCGCCCTCGACGTCCGAGACCTCGATACTCGCGGCGCGCAAGGGGCGACGGCTGCGCACCTCGGCAGGCGGATTTTCCTGATCGGCAACGTATTGCTTGATCCATACATTCAACTCGCGCTCAAGGTCTTCCTGTTCCTTCCAACTGCCGATTTCCTCGCGCTGGAGAACCTTGACGTAATGGGCGAGGCGATTGATGATGAACATATAGGGAAGCTGCGTGCCCAGCTTGTAATTTGTTTCCGCCTGTTTTCCTTCCCGGGTGTCCTGAAACCGTTTTGGCTTCTGAATCGAATTGGCGGAGAAAAAGGCGGCGTTGTCAGAGCCCTTGCGCATGGTGAGGGCAATGAAGCCCTGCTCGGCGAGTTCGTATTCGCGGCGATCCGTGATAAGGATTTCCGTCGGGATTTTCGCCTCAAGCTGGCCAAAGGCTTCATAGACATGAACGGGAAGATCGTACACCGAGCCGCCGCTCTTGGGGCCGATGATATTGGGGCACCAGCGATACTTGGCAAAACTTTCGGTAATGCGCGTCGCCAACAAAAAGGCGGTGTTCCCCCACAGATAATGTTCATGATCGTCCACCACATCCTCACTGTAGAGAAAGGATCGGGTCGGATTGTCCACCGGGTCATACGGATTGCGCAGCAGAAACCGGGGCGCGGTCAAACCCAGATAGCGGGAATCCTCGCTTTCGCGCAGTCCCATCCATTTTCGAAACCGCGGTCCCTCGTAAATCGAGGCAATATCCTTCACCTCGGGCAGTTCGCGATAGTTGTCCACGTCGAACATCTGCGGCGCAGCGGCGGCGATAAACGGCGCATGCGCCATGGCCCCAACCGATGCCACCAGTTGCAGCAGCTTGATATCCGGCGAGGACGGGCCGAAATAATAGTTGGCCACCATGGCCCCGACGGGTTCTCCGCCGAACTGACCGTAATCGGTATTGTACACATGCTTGTAGAGGCCCGACTGCACGACTTCCGCGCTTGTTTCAAAATCATCGAGCAGTTCGTCTTTTGTTACGTTGAGAATTTCGATCTTGATGTTCTCGCGGAAATCGGTGCGATCGATCAGTAACTTCAGCGAGCGCCAGGACGATTCCAGTTCCTGAAAATCGGCATGATGCAGGATTTGATCGACCTGGGTGCTGATTTTCTGATCGAGTTCGGTGATCATCCGATCCACCAGAACGCGATTGATTTTCTGATCGGCCTGATCCGATCTTATCAGATCGGCGATAAAGGCTTCGACGCCCTTGCGCGCAATATCGTAGCTCTCTTCACCTGGATGAAGGCGCGTTTCATTCATGATCTGATCGAGAAGTGTACCGGTGTCAGCTTGTGCAGAACTTTCCTGCTCGGGAGTCATAACCGTTTCCATGGAGTGCCCTTTCATATCTCAATACAGGGTACGCAGAGACCTGGTTCTGGAATTTGAAGAAAAAGAATACGGCGAAAAATGCCATTCGGCGAGGCTACAGACGACACCCCGCCCGGGCATGTCTCGGCCGGGCGAAACGTGCGACAGCTGGATGCTTATTTTCAGACATCTTATTTGCTGTCGCTATCGCTGTTTGAGTGGCTGTTGCCATCGGCAACGATGGCGTGGTCGAGTTCCGCCAGGAGCTTTTGGCGGCTTTCCTCGTCGGTGAGCAATTTCTGCAGGCGCGCGCGAAAAGCCGGCAGGTTGCCGAGCGGGCCTTTCAGAGCCACCAGGGCCTCGCGTAAATCGATCAGGGTTTTCAACTCCGGCACCTGTTGGGCGATGGAGTCGGGTTCGAAATCCTTTAGCGATTTGATTTCGAGATCGACGCGCAGTTCGGCATCCTCGTCATCGACGAGGGTATTTTTCACCGTCAGCGCGCGTTCAAGGCCTGCTTCCCGCAGAACAGAGGCGAACGAGTTTTTATCGATTGAAAGTGTTTCGCGCTCTTCGACGGGGGTGTTGTCTTCAACCCCTCTGTAGTCGCCCATAACAAGCAGTCGCAGAGGAAGTTCGACCTCTTCCGCCTGATCGCCTGTTGCCGGTACATATCTTATATTGATGCGCTCTTTTGGCGCGACCGAAGCGTCCTTACCCATGAATAACCCTTTCTGGAGTTTGATCTAGTGGAACAAACCGGTTCGGCTCCCGGCAACGTACGCCTGTACGATTCCATTGCCAGAGACACCAGGACTCATACCCCCGCCACCTTTACGCGTAATACGTAAGACTGAGCGTCCAAGGATTATTGTTAACGGATTTTTTTTGGCGCGCTGATACTGAATTATTTAATTTAACACAGATGTAGTTAAACTTTTTGCGTGTGTCAAATGTTTTATTGAGGCGGCTATTTATACAACCTTACGTCCTTGCCTCGCCGGTTATTGGGCGAAGCGCGAGTCTTTGGCAGGCATATCGGCGGCATTGTCGGTTAACCCTTTGTTAGGGATGCGCGCGGATTGTTGCGGGAGGTTGTTGTATATTTGCAACGCTGCGCATTTTTCCACCCCACAGATCGCCAACAGGGCACCGATGCCTTGACAGGGGTTTCTCACCCGTTAAAAGGGAATACAGAAATGTAACGAATTATCGTTAGTGTGCTATTGTTTTCGCGGGGCACTTTCGGCCGGTTGCAAGGAATTGAGGGCGCGGCATAACGCACGCGATAACACAGCATACCATGCAGGATAACGCTTCCGATAACGCTCAGGATGCTGCTGTTTGTTATCACGGGCCGTGACGAGACCGGACAAAAGGCGGGTAGGAGGTTGCAATCGGGGTATTTTACCAAATCGATTCGTTAGTATAACCCCGGTTATGGATGAGGGCCTTTTCTATGCTTTATGGGTTCATGCCTGTAGAAAGGCGGATCCAGCCATTTATCTGATCATCAGCCCTAACCGCTGGAAGCGGCGCTTGAGCAGCCCTTGACACACCGCCGCCGCCGGTTATGGCTGATGATCAGATAAATGGCTTCGCGAGGCTGAAAGAGGATAGCGAGGGCTGGAGCGTATCATGTGCAAGGCCCGATTTATACCAGCGGCATTGGCTTTTTGTGCACGGTGACTTCTTGTGTCGTGCTGACAGGACAACGGTTTTAAACCAGGCCAGGAGTCACACGCAAAGCGCTTGGTATGAGAGATGGATACAGGCAGGTGTATGGGGATTTCGAATCACACGGGATCGCCGCGGGCAGTCATTGGAGGCCGGCCATGAACAGGTTTGACAACATCCCCTGCAACCGATGCCTGCGGGGGGGGGGGGTACAACCCTATAAATCGGTTCCCCCGAACCTAACAAAAACGAAGAGCGCCCAAGCGCCTGGCAGGAGCACAGCCTTTCCCTTATTTCCCGCTTTTATAGCGCGATGTCTTTGCGGCTTCGCGCTTTGCGGCTTTTCTTTCAGCGTCAATCCACTACGAGGCTCGCGGACCATGGGGCCTGCCCCCATGGGGTTTTCTGGCGGCCTGTTTGAGCGCCTGCGGGGCGCGCCGGGCCTGCACGGGCATGACGAATACACGGGACACAAAGCCAGACACGTGACAGGGCACAGGGCGGTTACGAACAGAGCGAACAACCCGGGCGGACGGCGCGTTTTTGCGTCGGCGTGGCCGACGAGGAGCGAGAATATCAGCATGAGCGAGGACACCATGAATACCCGGCAGACGTCTTACGACCGTCATGGCCACAGGGCCTGCCACAACCATACGCCCGGCTTGCGCCAGGGTCTCGCGAGCCTTGGGGGCGTGATGGGCCTTGCGCACCTGATGGATAGGGGGCGGTGGCGGGGCGGTTTGCGCCGCGCCGCGGCGGGACTGGCTCTGGCCCTGACGGCGGCGGCCGTATTGACCCTCGGCGGCTTGGGGGTGGACAGCGCCCAGGCACAGGCACAGACCACATGCGCCGACCAAGATACTAGCACTCTAAGTTGGAGTAATTTTGCTGCTGTGGGATACAGCTTTGATGATGACGACCAGCTTGCGAATCGGTGTGATTTAAGAACGACCTTAGCCACGAGAGTTTATGACAATAACTCAGGCACAAGTAATAAGGTGATATGGGTCCTTTTCGGTAAGTGGGAAACGAAACAGGGAGAAATGAAGCCCAATCTGCCAATCAAGGTTCGGGCCTATGGTCCTAGCGGCGGTCCACCTGCGAGGACTGGCGTTATGGTGACGTGCTCGCCTCCTGGCGGTGCGACTGTTGCTGTTTTTAATAATGTTGGCGGCACGGGCACACACACAATTGCCTTAGCCGCCGGGCAAAGCTGCGACCTCTACGTTGGGGTCGGCGCTTCGACAGGCCGCCCCGCCATGGAAATGACCGCCACCCTGGAGCGCCTCACAACGGGCAATCATGTGAAGATGAGCAATATTTCACTTAAGGGCGGCAATAACTTTGGCGGCACTGTTGCCGCCCCCCCGGCGCCGAAACAGGACGTGGAGCTGAAGCTTGTTGAGTCCGGCACGAGCTCAACAGAACTGAAAACAGGTTCGAATAATAACCTTAAAGCCACGGTGGGTTTTGCCTACTCGGCCTACGTGCGCGTTCAGGAAGCAGCCGCAGGTAACGCGGCCGTTACCAGCGGCTCTGTATCCATTACACAGATAGGAGGCACTGTTTTAAGTCCGGCTATAACCTGCGACGCTCTTACGGGTGTAACAGGTGTCGATGACGGTATCGCCGAATGCACCATTCCCGAGGACAAGATTACCGAAGCCGGAACCCTCACCCTGAAGGCCACCTACACTCCCACGGGAGGATCGAACTTCAACGCGGCTGGACCTACAGACCTGAGCCTTCCTGTCAGGGCCCCCACCACGTTTATCGAATTTTGGCAAATAGGCCAGGGGCGGATTACCACCGCAACAGCAACAGCAGGGGCCGATTTCACTGTCCACGTTCAGGTAAGCGCACGAACGACCGGCCGCAACGGGAGGAGCAGCTCTGTAAGTGTACCGTCTGGGGCCGGAGACGTGCGACTCACAGAACCGGGAAAGAAACAGGGAAAGATTGATGTAGCCTGTACGTATGAAAGGGCTGGAATATACAAATGCGACGCGACCGCCCCGACGACGGGCCCTGTGACGCTTAACGCCACATTCACCGGCAAAGTTGGTAGGGACACAACTAAGGACTACCAGGATTCGGCAACTGCTACCAGCGGTAGTGGTCCGTCATTAACCCTTAACCTCAACCCCGCGCCGAAGACGGACGTGGAGCTGAAGCTTGTTGAGTCTGGCACGAGCGCGAAAGAACTGACAACAGGTTCGTCGGATAACCTTAAAGCCGCGGTGGGTTTGAACTACGAGGCCTACGTGCGCGTTCAGCAAACAACGGCGGGTAACGCGGCCGTTACCGAGGGCTCTGTATCCATTACACACATAGGAGGCACTGCTTTAAGTCCGGCTATAGACTGCGACGCTCTTACGCGTGTAACAGGTGTCGATGATGGTATCGCCTTCTGCGGCATTCCCAAGTCGCAGATTACCGAAGCCGGAACCCTCGTCCTCAAGGCCGCTTACAATCCTGGGACGGCCGCGTTCAACCCCGAAACCGAAGACCTGAGCCTTCCGGTCAGGGCCCTCACCACGTTTATCGCATTTGTGGATGGCTCGGGGCAGACGACTAACAGCGCAACAGCAACAGCAGGGGCTCCATTCACTGTCCGCGTTGGGGTGCAGGCAGACACGACCAACCGCGTCGGGAGGGTCCTCAGTTTAGATGTACCATCTGGGGCCGGAGACGTGACACTCAGAGGCACCGGGATTACAACAAATAAACAAGGACAAGGCTGTACGTATGAAAGGGCTGGAATATACAAATGCGACGCGACCGCCCCGACGACGGGCCCTGTGACGCTTAACGCCACATTCACCGGCAAAGTTGGTAGGGACACAACTAAGGACTACCAGGATTCGGCAACTGCTACCAGCGGTAGTGGTCCGTCATTAACCCTTAACCTCAACCCCGCGCCGAAGAAGGACGTTGCGCTGAAGTTTGTCAGGTCCGCCACGAGCACAACCGACCTGGATACGGGAGATACTACCCGTCAACCCACGGTGGGTGTTGATTACGATGTCTTTGTCTATGTTGAGAATGCGACACAGGCCGAAGCGCGCGCCGGCACCATGACCCTTGGAAGGAGACCTTGCAATGCTCCCAGCGGCAACGAGGTCGCATTTACCTGTCCGGTTCCAGGGAGGCTCATCACGCAGGCCGGAGGTACCCTCAGCCAGATCGCCAGCTACACCCCTGGTCCCGGTTTAAATAGGCCACCAAACGTGCGTCTGACCATTACAATAAAACCCGCCGTGGCGACGCCGGACGTGGAGATTGTGTCCATCAAACGGAAAACCCCGACCGGCCAGTATGTGGTTAAGTCCGGGCGAGTAACGTTTGAGTTAACATTCAACCAGGCTGTCGAGGTAGAGGCAGCAGCCTACGCGGCCAGCGATAGCAACAGGGTAACCGTCTCAAACGGCGGAATTTTTATTGCTACTAACTCGGGGCTTCGTAATGGTAATCACGTTGCAACGGTCGGGTTTAATATAAATCAAGTAGCAACAGACGGCGATTTGCATCTGGATATCATCGATCCGAAGAAGATTACCGCCGTGTCTGACCGCAACAAGACACTCACCCAACAGAGTATTACGAATCTCCTCGCCCCCGGTGCAGGCAACGACAATTATCAAATATACACCATTGATGGCACGGCCCCGACCATTCGCACCGTTGAGTTTTTCCGTGTCCAGCAAGGCGGCACAGTCACAGGCCCAGCAACGAACACCGCCGAACCGGGCCATAATATCAGGATGGTTGTGACCTTCAGTGAACCCATGCGGGACACGCCGGTGCCAACGGTCACCCTGCCAACTAATAATCCGGGGACACCAAATGGTTTTACGGCGGTTACTTTAGCGCCGGTGTCGGGAGATAATACAAAATTCTCCGCGGATATCTCCGTGCCGTCAGGTATCACCTCTGACGATTACACATTCACGGTCGATGCAAATGGAGCATTGGATCGGGCTGGCAACCCGGCCACGGGAACACCAACCGCAACCCTTAAAGTTGCCCCCGCTAGGCAAGCGTCCGGGGTCGTAGGAACGGTGGCGACGTTTGTAGAGAGCGATAATTTTGGTGCATCGCCGTTAACAAGTCCGCAAGATGAAGTGCCCGCGAATGTTGATTACCGGGCCTATGTCAAGGTGGCCACCAACCCCGGCAATAGCGCGGTTACAACCGGTACGGTAACACTCACCGGCGCCGGTCAGGGAATAACCTGCAACGACAGCAGCCCCAAAAATGGTGTTTTTGAGTGTGAAGTTCCGCAAGACCGCATAACGCGCGGCGCGCAATTGTCCCTGATCGCGCAGTTCACAGGCGGCGGCGGTGCCTATTCCGACTCTCCTCGATCTTCTCCACTCATTCTTAACGTTGTCGATGCGCCGAGGATTACCAAAATCGAGCGCTGGAATACGACGAATGATCAAGCGGTGACCAATCCCTTAACCAACGCCGCTTCTGTCACGTGGCGTGTCACGTTCGACAAGGCCGTAACAATTGGCGTTCGCGCGTTCGGTGTGGACAATAATACGGTGGCGAACAATACAGGACTGACTTATAGGAACGCCTCCACAAACAGCCCGCCGTATACCCTCGATGTTAAGGCTACCACGATCAATAACCGGGAGGGCGAGGTGGGCCTGACGGTCGATCCAACAAAAATCTCGCTGGCGAGCGACACGAACATCAAGCTCGTCGCCACAATGCCAACCGGTGCCGACAACGAAAAATATACGGTGGACAGAAAAGCCCCGACCATTGCCTCGGTTGAGTTTTTCCGTGTCCAAGGCAGCACAGTCACAGGCCCAGCAACGAACACCGCCGAACCGGGCCATAATATCAGGATGGTCGTGACCTTCAGCGAAGACATGCGGGACACGCCGGTGCCAACCGTCACGCCACCAAATGGTTTTCCGCAGGTTACTTTGGCGCCGGTGGTGTCGGGAGTTGCTACACAATTCGAAACGAATGATTTCGCCGTGCCGCAAGGTATTAACGATCAAGATTACACATTCACGGTCAATGCAAATGGTGCATTGGATCGGGCTGGCAACCCGGCCACGGGAACACAAACCGCAATCCTCACCGTCACCCCCGCAGGTACCGGAGCAACAAAACCCGGTCAGGACCCGCAGTTGGCTGATCCCTCCATCGCCGTCGCCGTCGATTATGATTTGAGCACGACAGTCCCCGATGGCTCGCCGCCGACGTTATCGAATACAAACAAACGGATCGCTGTGATCGCCACCGTCAGCGGCACCAGTGCCGTGCCGATGCTACAAACCGATGGCACCGTGACGTTTACCGGCCTGCCAACGAACGCTAATATTTCTGGTACTGGGAGCTGCGATAAGGTGGCACTTGTCGCAACCCCAGGGAAACCCAATGAATTTACCGCCAGCTGCGTCTTCACGCCGTCCAGCGCGCCGGGCAGCGCCGGCACTTATAAAGTGACGGCCGAATTTGTTCCGGCAGTCTCTACGAAATTCAATTCTGCCGACGATACCGTTGACGTTGTGCTCAATGCCGGCCAGCCGACAGTTAGTAAAGCCCCGCAGAATAACAGGCTCGTCCTCAGGGCAGACCCGCCACAAGGCAAAAACCCGCCACAAAGGGAGATCACCTTCGATGATAAAACCTTCGGTGCCCCCCAGGCCGGCGCGGGAGGCCAACTGGGGAAGATAACCTTCGATGTGGTGGATAAAAATACTGGCAAGCCGCCGCAAGGCAAAGGGCCAGGACCCAACAACGGCTGGAGCGACATTCCTTACAATGATACGCCACAGGCCGCCAAGGCGTTACTGCGGCGCGGTGTTTATCTTGTCACCATGAAAATTACGCAATCTGCGCCAGGAGGACAGACGGGCCAGCAGGGAAGAGCGCCTGCACCAGCGCCTGCACCACAGCAGCAATTTACGCAGGACTTTACGCTACAAATCGTAGCACCAGCGGGTGCGACCGTGCCGGCTCCAACTGCGGGCAAGGGAAAGATCGTTGTTCAACTGGATACCAATGGCGGCGGCGATGGGCTGCAGGCCCACGCCTTTACGGCAACACCGGGTTTGGGCAGCCTTGGGACAGGCTTTACGCTGACAACCACGAAAACCCGGACAAGTGATACCAAGGACTCAGGCGATTTGGACCCGAACACTTACACCATCACCGCAGCAGACTTTGCCGGCACGGACTATAGTCTGTCGGATGTTGGCTGTATCGTTAATGGCGCAGGCGGTAGTACAACAACCCCGACAGCCTCCGATCAAAAGGTAGAGGTGGTACTGAATGCGGACGATATAGTAACGTGTGTGTTCTCCGCGGCTTACGCGCCGAAGGCTTCGGTTGCGACGGCAGAGAAGACACGGCAGATGGTGGCGGACTATCTGGGGGATCGCAACGCCATGCTGCTCGCCAATGGCGTGAATATGGACAGCCGCCTAAGCCGTCTGCGCCCGGGTGGCAATGGCCGAAGCGGCCAGGTGGGCGGTACGCTCAGTGTCAATCTGGGCCAGTCCGAGGACGCCACCGCGTCCGCCTTTTCCATGAACCTGCGTACCTCCCTGCCGGGGGATGTGAGCATTACCGATGATACCATCACCTTCGCCGTCAGTGCCACGCGCCTGGCGCGCTCCGGGCTTTTCGGTGCCGATATCTACGATGACGACGATGTCGTATCGGGCGATACTGGTGATGTGGGCGATGGTGCTGTCGGGCCGCAGATGCGCTGGGATGTCTGGATCGAGGGGCGTCTTTCGCGCTTTGATAGCGGCAACAACAAGGACGGCACGCTCGGTGTTGTCTATCTGGGCGCCGACTATCTAATCACGCCGAACATGCTCATCGGCCTGATGACCCAGTACGACTGGCTTGGCAAGGACTACGACACCAATGGCCGCGTCAAGGGTCATGGCTGGATGGTGGGTCCCTATGCGGCGGCTCGCTTTGGGGAGGCCCTGTATCTGGACGTACAGGCCAGATGGGGGCGTTCAAGCAACGACATCACGCCCCTTGGCACCTATACGGACACGTTCAAGACGACGCGCTGGTACGTCAGCGGCAAGCTGAGCGGCGACTTTTCCTACGGGGACTGGACGATCCGCCCCGGTATTTCGGTGCAGTACCTGAGCGAGAAGCAAAAGGCGTATACGGACAGTCAGGGCAATGCCATTGCCGGCCAGACGGTATCGGAGGGGGATGTACGTGTTGGCCCGCGCCTTGCGTACACCTATGGTCTTGGCGATGGGGGTGCGCTTGTCCCCTGGGCGGAGTTTGAGGGGGTATATACGTTTGGCAGCAAGGGCAAGTTCAGCAAGGGGACGTATGCGTCGGACATCCACGGGCTATCGGGGAGTGTTGAGGCGGGTTTTGACTGGCGTATGCCGGCGGGTGCGATGTTCTCGCTGTCCGGCAGCTACGACGGCATCGGCTCCGGCTCGAAGAGCTACGGCGCCCGGGCCCGCATCGACATCCCGTTCTAAAGCGTCGGGCGTTTAAATTGCACCAATACGTTCGCGTAAATCCGCTGATAAAGGTTTGCGTATGCTCCACCTCTTAACACAGTGAATCATAAATCACTCCAAAGAGATTCCTATTAATCGCCTGACGCTCTAGCAGTGTGTCAGGTCTTAATAGAAGCAATTTTCGTTTCCCGATTGGCGAGGCGATACCCAGGCTCAAGGCGATCGAAGAGCGATGGCGACCCATCTCTCGAGAGCGGCCTGGGCTTGGGCGTCCGCCAATCGGCAAACCCGAAGGGACGGGCGCTTTTGCTATAGATTTCAGGGCGATCAGCTTTATGCGTTTCCCATTACCCTTGGCAAAACGGGTACAGCTAACGCCAGGCTGATCTAATATGAACCTTAAGTCTCTTGAAAATAGCCCCACTATATCCTGCGAGACTTAAAGTTCATCTTGTCGCAAAATCGCCCGTCAGAATGATTCCATTAAGACCTGACACGCTCTAGTTGTGATGTTTCGGCAGGTGTGTCCGTCCTGGACATACCTGCTGAAAACGTACATCAGCGTATCATCAGGGCCCAATAGTCGAAATCGAGAACAACCCCGTCAACGTATTTTCCCTCGTTGGTCTTATGGGGAAAACTCGCACACGTCAAATCCCTTGTCGCAACCAGTCGCAAGCGTAAGGCGCCCACGTCGTCGCGCCCGGGCAGCGGCTGTACGTCGAGTACCTCGCTCCAGGCAAATACGGTATCGCCAGCGAAAAGCGGCGCAACATGGCGGCCGCCATTGATCGCCGCGATATGAAACGCGTTCGCCAGGCCGTTAAAGGACAGCGCGCGCGCAAGAGAAATCACATAGCCCCCATAGACAAGCCGCTTGCCGAAACGTCCCTTGCTCTGAGAAAGAGCATCGAAATGCACTCTGGCGGTATTCTGATAGCTGCGTGTCGCCAGTTGATGCTCGGCCTCTTCCACGGTAGCGCCGTCCACGTGATCGATTCTCTCACCGATTTCGTAATCGCCCCAGCGGTATGGCGCGCCGGCGAGATCGGTGTCGTAGTGGCCGCGCTCCAGCGCCGGACAGGCGCTGCCGAGTTGTTGCGGCGACACTATTTGCTCCAGATCGGGAATAACGACTGGAGGAGGCGGGCTGGCCTCATCGCGCTTGCGCACCATGACCCAGCGGATGTAGCTGAGAACCGTATCGCCATGCGCATCAATGCCCCTTGAGCGCACATAAACGGTTCCCGTCTTGCCACTGGAGTTCTCTTTCAGACCGATGATCTGCGATTCCGCATGCAGGCTTGCGTCGGCATAGACGGTCTTTAAAAAGCGCCCCTGCGCGTACCCCAGATTGGCAACGGCGTTGAGCGATATATCACTAACGGTCTTGCCGAACACGATATGAAATACCAGTAAATCATCGATGGGCGCGCCGGCATAGCCGATTGCTTCGGCGAAAGCGCGCGACGACTGCACCGCAAACCGGCTCGGATAAAGCGCCGTATACAGGGCGGCGTCGCCCGATGTGATGGTGCGCGGCGTGCCGTGGCGTATATGCTGGCCCACGCTGAAGTCCTCAAAGAAGTTGCCGTTGTTTGTTTTTGCCACCTGTGCTTGCCTCAATTCAATACTTGTCAATTTGTAATGTTGTCTCTTAAATAGCGATAAAAATCAATCCACAGAGGGCATCTTCTGCCTTGCTATGGGCATAAAACCCTGCTGCTTTTAGCGGCAGGCTATAGTGCTAGTTTTTGGGGGCGGGATCACCAGCAGCGGCGCGATCGCCGCCGCAACAGAAGGACGATTATCATGGGACTGTTCAGTTTTGTCAAAAATGCGGGCAAGAAGCTCTTTGGCGGTGACGATGATGCGGCCAACGCGGCCGAGGCGATCAAGGCCGAAGTTGCCGGTCTGGGGCTTGCCGGCGAGGTCGATGTCAATGTCGTAGGCGACAAAGTTGTACTTGCCGGCGCGGCGCCGAGCCAGGAAATCAAGGAAAAGATCATTCTTGCCGCCGGCAATGTGGAAGGTGTCGCGGCCGTGGAAGAGACAATTACGGCGGCTTCGGCGGAGCCGGAGGCTGTCTTTCATACTGTTGAAGGCGGTGACAACTTATGGAAGATCGCGCAGGCGCAGTATGGTGACGGCTCCAAATACATGCAGATTTTCGAGGCCAACAAGCCAATGCTGTCGGATCCGGACAAGATCTATCCGGGGCAGGTGCTGCGCATTCCGCAAGGCCAGGCGGCCGCCTGAGCGCTGTCAATGGGCATCTCCACCCGTGTTCCGAGCGCGGGTGGGTTCCTGCCCTGAAGCCTTGCACGGCTCCAGCAACCAATAATCCGATAGAATGAAAGGAATTCGATTATGGCGCGCCGTTTACTGATTGTGCTCGTGGTGAGTCTTTTTGCCGTGGGGTGTACGACCCGTATTGATCCGAGAGCGCGGCAATTCATCATCAACGCCGATGTTGATCGGGTCAAGGATGCGACCATCGTTGCCTTTGCCGATGCCAACTACGATATATTGAGCGAATCCGAGCATATTCTGGTTTTTGAGGGCGCGGTGGTCAGTGGACTGATGAGCTTATGGCACACGTCTGACGATTTTAAAGCGCCGCGCACGCGATATCGGGTAGCTTTGGTTGGCGATCGGCCGACAAAGGTGCTGTTTAGCGCGTTTATTGTCGCCGATCCGAACACGCCGAAAGAGAAATCGACCAGTGCCGGTAATTATACGTTTATCCGCGAGCAGATTAATCAACTGGCGCGGCGTATTCGCGAAGCCGCCGAATTTGGAGCCTAGAGCGTCGGGCGTTTAAATTGCAACAATACGTTCGCGTAAATCCGCTGACAAAGGTTTGCGTATGCTCCACTTCTTAACACAGTGAATCATAAATCACTCCAAAGGGAAATCCAAAAAGATTCCTATTAATCGCCTGACGCTCTTATGTCATCGGAGATCGAGGAAAATAACTTTTCCAGCGTGGCACGATAGGAATGTTCCGTCGCCTCGCCAGTCCCGTAAACGTCCACAACTTGCGAAAGATACGCCCCAATATTCACTGACCAGACCCCGTGCTGAAACTATTCCCGTGGCCCGGCGGCACGGCACGATAACCTTCAGGCGGACCCTACAAATCAAGAATATCCGTCGCTGCGATCTCGATGCCAAAGCCGGAAAGGCCCACGTAATGCATCTCCCGTGACGCCAGCAGGCGAATGGACTTCACATCCAAATCCCGCAATATCTGCGCCCCAAGACCGATCTCGCGCCAATACGCATCGCGCCGCTGGGCGCTCGTATGACCGCCCCCCCCGACGCCCGGCGCGCCTCCGCCGGAAGCGGCCCGTGGCGCCCCCCCCGATTCGATCTCCGATACACGCGATCCGACAATATTCGATTGAGGCACCCCGGCGGTGCCTTCGCGCAAATACACCAGCACGCCGCAGCCATGGCGCTTGAAAATCTCATAACTCTGGCTAAGCCAGGCGCGATCGCCAAACACATCCGTCATGATCGCCTCGCGGTGCAAGCGCACCGGCACCGCCTCACCACCCGAAATATCGCCGATAATCACCGCCACATGCTGTACCGGATCAAATGGCGTCACATAGGAAAAACAACGCCCCCGCCCAAGGGGCGTATCGATATGAAAATCGCCTACCCGTTCCACCAGCCGCTCGCGCGCCTGGCGATAGGCGATCAGATCGGCGACGCAAAGGAGCTTCAGACCGTGTTCCCTGGCAAATTCGCGTACCTGCTCACCGCGCTTGACCGTGCCATCGTCATTGACAAGCTCGCCAATCACGCAGACCGGGCGCTTGTCCGCCAAACGGGCGATATCCACCGCCGCCTCCGTATGGCCGGAGCGCATCAAAACGCCGCCGTCTCTGGCAATCAGCGGAAAGATATGCCCCGGGCGTACAAAATCATCGGCGCCAGCGTTCGGATTGGCCAGCGCCCGCACCGTCGTGCAGCGCTCCTCGGCGGAAATGCCCGTTGTAAGATCGTATTTATAGTCGACCGATACCGTAAAGGCTGTCCCCAGGGGCGCGTCATTGTCCGCCACCATGGGGTTCAGGCGCAGACGGCGCGCTTCCTCGCGCGGCATCGGCACACACAGAATCCCCGTCGTATGGCGAATAATAAACGCCATCTGCTCCGGACGGGCCATCTCGGCGGCCAGGATCAAATCCCCCTCATTCTCGCGATCGTCATCGTCGGTGACAATAACCATCTCTCCGGCGGCAAAGGCGCGTACCACCGCATTGACGCGATCCATCTCAATCATAATTGCCCATCCACCTTCGCGCCCGTTTGCCCCCTGTGACGCAGATAATGATCCGCCAATACCAAAGCCATCATCGCCTCGCCGACGGGAACCGCGCGGATGCCCACACACGGATCGTGCCGCCCGCGCGTGGTAATATCGATATTCTCACCGGTGTCGGTAATGGAGCGGCGCGGCGTCAAAATCGACGACGTCGGCTTGACAACAAAACGCGCGACAATCGGCTGGCCCGACGAAATGCCGCCAAGAATACCACCCGCATGATTGCTCAGAAAAACCGCCCGTCCATCTTCGCCGCGGCGGATTTCGTCCCCGTGTTCCTCGCCGCGCTGGGCGGCGGCGGCAAATCCGGCGCCGATCTCAACTCCCTTGACCGCGTTGATCGACAGCATCGCCGCGCCGATATCCTGATCGAGTTTGCCATAGACCGGTGCCCCAAGACCTGCCGGCACGCCATCAGCCACGACTTCGACAACCGCGCCAATCGAAGAACCGTCCTTGCGAATGCCGTCCAGATAAACCTCCCACTCACCTGCGGCCTGGGCGTCGGGACAAAAAAACGGGTTGTCACCGATCACCTCCCAATCCCAGTTGTCGCGATCGATGGTCATTTCTCCCATCTGTACCAGCGCCCCCCGAACGCGCAAATCAGGCACGATACGAACCGCAATGGCCGCCGCGGCGACGCGCATCGCCGTCTCCCGCGCCGAAGAGCGCCCGCCACCGCGATAATCGCGCAGACCGTATTTGGCGTCATAGGTATAATCCGCATGGCCCGGGCGATAGCTGTGGCGAATTTGGCTATAGTCTTTGGCGCGCTGGTCCTCGTTCTCAATCAACAGTGAAATCGGTGTGCCAGTGCTGACATAGGCGGCATCGTCGCCCCTTGCGTCTTGTTGCGTATTGTCGGCATCAGGCAGCACCCCCGAAAGGACTTTAACGCGATCACGCTCGCTTCGCTGGGTGACGTATTTTGATGTACCAGGGCGGCGTTTGTCGAGGGCGTGCTGGATATCGTTACGGGAAAAGCGAATATTCGGCGGGCAACCGTCCAGCACGCCACCGATGGCAACACCGTGCGACTCGCCCCACGTCGTCAAGCGGAGCAAATGCCCGAAGGTATTGTATGACATATGGCAAAAGATCCGGTTTACATGGCCAGTCAAACAGCTTGGAGCCTTGCACTCCTACGCGCTCATCGCGTATGGGTCAATGGGCATTCGTCTGCGACGCCTCAATCCACATGACACGCCCGTCGCATACCTGTAATACAGCATCCTGGCGTGTATCAAACGTGACCGCGTTCGCTATATCCATATCGCTCAACAAAACCAACAGCGCCCGCATAACGCCGCCGTGGGTGACAACAACCGATGGGCCGGTGAGCCCTTTTAGCCATTTCGCCACCCGCATGCGCAACATCTCGTAGCTTTCTCCGCCGGGCGGTGCGAAGTGCCACTTTTCCGCGCCATCGCGCGGCAGTGGCGAACTGCCCGATTGCATTTCGATCCACGTCTGCCCTTCCATTTGGCCAAATGAGACTTCCATCAATCGCTTGTCGAGATGCACCGTGTCCATGGGCACATCAAGTGCCTCGGTTACGGCCTGCATCGTTTCCATGGTGCGCGTCAAAGGGCTTGCGTAGAACGCCCAATCGCGCGGCTCGGCAATAGCGTGCCGAAGAATATCAGCGTTATGTCGCGCCTGGCGTTTGCCTTTGGCGTTAAGGGGAATATCTGTTTGTCCCTGAAAACGCCCGCGGGCATTCCAGTCGGTTTCACCGTGGCGGACGATATAGAGCAGGTGCGAGCGGGCGGCGGTCACGGGGGCAGTTCTCCCTTTGCCTGGAGTGGAAAGAATATTAGAGCGTGTCATGCCTTACCAGAAACGGAACTGGCTCTATTAGAGCGTGTCAGGTCTTAATAGAATCAATTCTGTTTCTCGATTGGCGAGGCGGACCACGCCCAAGGCGATCGAAGAGCGATGTTTATCCATCTCTCGAGAGCGGCTTGGGCGTGGGCGTCCGCCAATCGGCAAACCCGAAGGGACGGGCGCTTTTGCACCAAGATGAACCTTAAGTCTCTTGAAAATAGCCCCACTATATCCTGCGAGACTTAAAGTTCATCTTGTCGCAAAATCGCTCCGTCAGAATGGTTCTATTAAAACCTGACACGCTCTAAGACCTGACACGCTCTAGTTGGTTAATTTCGGGGCGGCCGCCTTGAAACAACCGGCTGAAAGATCACCGCTACTCATTTTCCCTGACGACGGAGATATCCGGCGCATCGACGGCCTTCATGCCAACGACATGATAGCCGCTGTCGACGTGGTGGATTTCGCCGGTGACGCCGCGCGAGAGATCGCTCAGCAGATACACACTGGCATCGCCGATTTGCGTGGGCGATACGGTGCGCTTTAAAGGGGCGTTATAGGCGTTCCATTTCAGGATATAGCGAAAGTCGCCGATGCCCGATGCGGCCAGTGTTTTGACCGGTCCCGCCGAGATGGCGTTGACGCGAATGCCCTCGCCGCCCAGATCGACGGCGAGATAGCGCACGCTCGCCTCAAGGCCGGCCTTGGCGACCCCCATGACGTTATAATGGGGCATGACTTTCTCTGCGCCGTAATAGGTCAGGGTCAGGACCGAGCCGCCGTTTGTCATGAGCTTTTCCGCCCGCTGGACAATCGCCGTCAACGAGTAGCACGACACCAGCATGGTCTGGCTGAAGTTGTCCGCCGTCGTGTCCACATAGCGCCCGGAAAGCTGGTCCTTGTCGGAAAACGCAATGGCGTGGACAAGAAAATCGAGTTGCGGCCACGCCTTTGCCAGTTGATCGAACGTGGCGTCAAGCGCCACCTCGTCGGTGACATCGCACGGGAGGGTCATCCCGGAGCCGGCTTGTGCGGCAAGGGGCGCAAGACGCTTTTTCTGCGCTTCGCCCTGATAGGTGAACGCCAACTCGGCACCTGCGGCGATACAGGCCTGGGAAATGCCCCAGGCAATGGAGCGATTATTCGCCACCCCCATGATCAGGCCGCGTTTTCCTCGTAAAAGTCCGTTTGTCTGTGTCATTTTCCGCCTTTTGCTGGTTTCCTTGATACGCGCCGCATCCGCCGCCTGCAAGGAGAACCCGGTGCGCGTATCGTAACTCTTTGTTACGTTTTGTTGCGCAGGAGCAGCGCTCTGGCTGGCGTATGGCGAGGGTTGGAAATCACGGGATTTTCTCTCACGGTATGGCGAATACGACGGGAATTTGTCAAGATGCCAAGGGAATCCTATAAGTAGGGCGTTATCAGGCAAACAGGCGGAAATGAAAGGCGGAGATGTCACTCTCAAGCGCCGATGCGACGCGGTTGATCGGTTCCATGCAAGGAATCGTGGGGGAAGGCAACGTCTTCACCCGGGACGATGCCTTGCCGTATTTGTGCGAGCCGCGGGGGCAAATGCAGGGGCAGGGATTGTGCGTGGTTCGTCCGGGAACGCGCGACGAAGTAGTGCAAATCCTTCAATTCGCCTATAACGGGCGCCTCGCCATCGTGCCCCAGGGCGGTAACACGGGACTGGTGGGTGGCCAGACCTTTGTCGATGCGCGCCCGGCGATTATCGTGTCCCTGGAGCGAATGCAGGCCTTGCGCAATATCAACACAGACAACAATTCGATGGTTGTCGAGGCGGGCATGACGTTGCGCGCGGCGCGCGCCATCGCGCGCGAGAATAACCGGTTATTTCCCCTAAAGCTGGCCTCCCAGGGCAGTTGCCGCATCGGCGGTAATATCGCCACAAACGCCGGCGGCAGCGGGGTTCTCGCCTATGGCAATATGCGCGCCCTGGTGCTCGGTCTTGAAGTCGTGCTGCCCGACGGCCGCTGTCTTGACGGGTTACGCTGTATTCTGAAAGACAATACCGGCTATGATCTGAACCAGTATTTTATCGGCAGCGAGGGAACTCTCGGGATCATCACCGCCGCCTGTTTGCGATTGTTTCGCGCGCCAGGGGCGTATGGCACAGCCATTACCGGCGTGCAAAGTCCCGCCCATGCGGCGCGGTTGTTTCAGCGCATGAGCGGGGCGTTCGCAAACCGGTTGACAGCCTTTGAACTGATGCCGCGCATCGGCGTCACGTTTGTCGTTGAACACGTGCCCGGAAGTCGCGATCCTCTGCGGGACAGGCATCCGTGGTATGTGCTGTGCGAAATATCGGCCCCCGAAGGCGACAATGAAAGCGGCAATGACGTCGACAACGGGGGCGAGCCCGGTGCAAAGCTCGATGCGCGCTTGCAGATGGTCCTGGGCAGGGCGCTCAAGGCCGGCGATATTACCGATGCCGTCGTGGCGCAATCGCGCGCCCAGCGTTTGGCGTTTTGGGCGTTGCGTGAGAATCTCTCGGAGGTACAGCGCTATGAGGGCGCCTCGATCAAGCACGATGTATCGGTTCCCGTCGATCGCATGGCCGCGTTGATAGAACGCGCCGAGGAAGCGATACTGGCGGCGGAACCGGGCGCGCGACCGGTGATTTTCGGCCATATGGGAGACGGTAATGTCCATCTCAATGTATCCCAGCCGAGGGGTGCCAGCGCGGCGGCCTTTTTGCAGGGGCGTCAGGCGATCAACGAGATTGTTTATGCGCTCGTGCTGGATATGGGGGGCTCGATTGCTGCCGAGCACGGTATCGGGCGCGTTAAGGCGGGGCTGCTGCCGCGTGTGCGCAGTGAGACGGAGATTGCGCTCATGCGCGCCATTAAAAGGACTGTCGATCCGCGCGGCATCATGAACCCGGGCTGCATTCTGAAGTAATACCAGCGGTATTGGCGTTTTGTACACGCTGACTTGTGTATCGTGCTGATAAGACAACGGTTTTAAACCGGGTCAGGAGTCAAACGCGAAGCCCCTTGGTATAATGAGCGAAGAACGGTGGGATTGTGCGGCGCAACAAGCCCTGCTCATCCATGTGACCAGGGGCGTAATTTCAGCAGCGTGTACAAAAAGCCAGTACCGCTGGTATTAATCTTAATAAAAGGCTAACCTTTTCGTTAACACAAAATTAAGCTAATCTTGCCGGGCGGCACGGAGTTCGGAAGGTACAAGTGCACCAGACACCTGGCAGGATAGCTATGTATTGCAGTTTTTTGCGTATTCTTTTCGTTACGATCCCAATGTTTCTTTTCTCCGGCTTTGGCACCTGGGCGGCAAACGCTCCCCTTGGCGATCGCTTTGACAGTGTTCGCGCAATTTACGCCGCTTGTGAGAACCGCATGGTTTGCCATGGCGCAACGCCCGTCTATACGAAAACGGCGCGCCGCTATATCTGCGAGATTGCCATCGATGTTCACACCAGCAAGCCGCTGCTGGCGTGTTTTTGGTCGGTGGCGGGATTTCGCACCATTATACCCGTCGTTAAGCCCGCAGCACTTAACTGAAGAACCCGTCGTTGCCCTTCATTTGACTAGAGCGTGTCAGGTCTTAATAGAATCAATTCTGTTTCTCGATTGGCGAGGCGGACCACGCCCAAGGCGATCGAAGAGCGATGTTTATCCATCTCTCGAGAGCGGCTTGGGCGTGGGCGTCCGCCAATCGGAAACCCGAAGGGACGGGCGCTTTTGCACCAATATGAACCTTAAGTCTCTTGCAAATAGCCCCACTATATCCTGCGAGACCTAAGGCCCATCTTGTCGCAAAATCGCTCCGTCAGAATGGTTCTATTAAAACCTGACACGCTCTAGGGGCGGGTACCGCCGGTATCAGGCGCTGGCGGACGAGCGGGCAACTTTCTCCCCACGCTCGCGCTTTAATTCCTCAGCGATAAGAAACGCCAGTTCGATCGACTGATCGGCGTTCAAACGCGGATCGCAATGGGTATGATAACGATCCTGCAAATCGGCATCGCTCAGGGCGCGCGCGCCGCCTGTGCATTCCGTCACGTTCTGGCCGGTCATTTCCACATGCACGCCGCCGGCGTGAACCTGTTCTCCCCGGCAGATGGAAAAGAACCGCTTGACCTCGCCCAGCACACGATCGAAGGGCCGCGTCTTGTAACCGGAAGACGCCTTGATCGTATTGCCATGCATGGGATCGCATGACCAGATAACGCTGCGTCCTTCACGCGTTATCGTGCGAATGAGTTGCGGCAAATGATCGGCCACCTTGTCGACGCCAAAGCGCGCGATAAGTGTCAGGCGGCCCGGCTCGTTTTGCGGATTAAGGATATCGATCAGGCGAAGAAGCGTTTGCGGATCGGTCGTCGGGCCGCATTTGATCCCCAGCGGATTGCGGATCCCGCGGCAGAACTCCACATGGGCCTGTTCCGGATCGCGGGTGCGATCACCGATCCAGACGAAATGGCCGGATGTTGCATACCAATCGCCGGTAATGGAATCGATACGCGTCAGGGCCTGTTCATAGCCAAGCAGCAGTGCCTCATGCGAGGTGAAAACCTCCGTCTGACGCAACTGCGGCGTGCTGCTCGGGTGAACGCCGCAGGCGCGCATGAACGAAAGCGCATCGGCTATCTGGTCGGCAAGGATTTTATAACGATGGCCCTGGGGGCTGTCGCTGACAAAGCCGAGCATCCACTCATGGACATGATCCAGATTGGCATAGCCTCCCTGGGCGAAGGCGCGCAGCAGATTAAGCGTCGCCGCCGACTGGCGATAGGCCATTTCCATGCGGTTCGGATCGGCAACCCGCGCCTGCGCATCGAAGCGAATATCGTTGATGATATCGCCGCGATAGCTGGGCAGTTCCACATTCTCCTGCACTTCGGTATCCGATGAGCGCGGCTTGGCGAACTGCCCGGCAATACGGCCCACCTTGACCACCGGAGAGCCGGCGGCAAAGGTCAGGACCGCCGCCATCTGCAACATCACGCGAAAGAAATCGCGAATATTGTCCGCCCGGTGCTCGGCAAAACTCTCGGCGCAATCGCCTCCCTGAAGCAAAAATCCGTTGCCATGGGCGATTTCGCCAAGCGCACGCTTTAGCCGCCGCGCCTCGCCGGCAAACACCAGCGGCGGATAGCTGGCAATGCGTGCCTCAACCCGCTCCAGGCAGTCCGTATCGGGGTATGCAGGCATTTGAATGCCCGCTTTGGCGCGCCAACTCGCCGGATGCCACGTATCCTTCATATTGTATCGCTCTCCAAACGCTGATCCAAACTCAATCGGGCGGGTTTAGCATGCTTCGCACCAGGGGTGCAACAGGATAGCGTTTATGGCGTCGGATCGGCCATGAAGGCACGCGCGACCTCGCCGGCTCCCAGGCTGTAGAGATTCTGGTGATTCCCGTCCCGGAACGTCTTCAGCACCTTATGCACATCGGGTCTGATCTGATCGTACAACCGCTCGCCCAAACGATACGGTACAACCCGGTCGTTCACACCATGCATGATCAGAACGGGTGCGCGCACCGCGCCGATGCGCTGATCGGAGCGGTACGGATCGCGCAAAAGCAGCTCGATCGGAAACAGGTAATAGGGAAACCTGCGGCGAATGATCGCCGCAAACGACGTATAGGGCGCCTCCAGAACCAGCGCCCGTATATCCTGCTTCGTTGCCAGATGAATGGCCACCCCGGTGCCCAGGGATTCACCGTACAGCGCAATGCGCTCCGGTGGTACGCCCTGGCGCACGAGCCAGGAATAGGCGCGTTCCGCATCAAGAAAGTTATGTGTTTGGGAAGGCGTGCCTGTCGATCCGCTGTAGCCTCGATAGCTCAGCGCCAGGATCCCCATGCCTTGTGCACTGAGTAAAGTATAGCGTTTTGCCCGATTGCGCAGGCCGCCGCCGTTGCCATGAAAATACAGAACAACCGGCTTGTCCCCCAGCGCCGGTCGCCACCAGGCGATGAGTCGTTCGCCGTCGGGTGTCGGGAGAACGATTTCCTGGCCATCAAAGCCGGCCGCCGATGGTTCCATACGCTCCAGCGACGGGCGGTAAATCATGCTGTTCTGCATTCCGTACAACGCCAGCATCAGCGCCAGATAAACGCCCGCAGCCAAAACCAGAAGGGACATCAACCGTCTTGCAATCTTTGATTTCGCTATCATCGTTTTTGCCTCGAGATGTGTTCGCGGCAACGATAACAGTTTCCGGGCACGCTCTAAAGCTCGATACCCGGCGGCCACGACAAAAGGGGGCACCCTGTCACGGGTGTCCCCTTTTATGGCACAGAACCTGAAAAGATAACATTCCAGTGGAACGTTGAATTTGACATTTGAGAACGAGAGCCTGGCGGCAAACGGGACGCAAATGTCAAATTCGTTCCACTGGAGGTCGTTCAGGCATGTTTGTATTTTTTGATCTCGCCGCTGCGGATCTTGGCCATATACGTCTCCACTTCACGCTTGACGATGGGTGCCAGGAAGTACAGCCCGAGAATGTTGGGAACACAGATCACAAAGACCAGCGCATCGGAGATATCCAGGATCGGCCCCAACTGGACAACGCAGCCGAGAAAGACAAAGAAGCAGAAAATCAGCTTGTAAACCGTCTGCCCCGAGGCGCTCTCGCCAAAGAGATAGGTCCAGCCCTTCAAACCATAATACGACCATGAAATCATCGTCGAAAAGGCAAACAGAACCGCCGCCAGCGCCAGCGGATAGGGGAACCAGCTGATCTGATACTCAAATGCCGCCGAAGTCATGGCAACACCTGTCGCATCGCCGGCAAAGCCGGGATAGGCCACCTTCGTTGTGCCGATAACAAGCGCGGTAATCGTACAAATGACAATCGTGTCAATGAACGGCTCCAGCAGGGAAACATAGCCTTCGGTAACCGGCTCGTTGGTCCGCACCGCCGAGTGGGCAATAGAGGCCGAGCCGATACCCGCCTCGTTGGAAAAGACTGCCCGCTGAAAGCCGATAATCATCGCCCCGAGAGCACCGCCGACAACCCCTTCGGCGCTAAAGGCGCCAATGAAAATATTGGCGATCGCCTGGGGAATATAGATGCCGTTCATGGCAATGACGACGATGGCGAAGGTGCAGTACAGAACCGCCATAAAGGGTACGATCTTTTCCGTCACCGCGGCGATTGATTTAATACCGCCGATGATCACGGCGAAAACAACCGCCGCCATCACGAGCCCGAACAGCCAGCCATACCCTTGCAGGGCGCCGCCAACGACGGTGTTGACCTGAACATAAGCCTGATTGGACTGGAACATGTTCCCGATACCCAGGGCGCCGACAAAAATACCGATGGCGTAAAAGACACCCATGAACTTGCCAAAGCCGGCCATGCCACGCTCGCCGAAGCCCTTCTTCAGATAGTACATGGGACCGCCCGATACCGAACCATCGGGGTTTTCGTTACGGTATTTAACGCCCAGGGTACATTCGACGAATTTGGTCGACATGCCCAGAAAGCCGGCCATGATCATCCAAAAGGTAGCACCCGCGCCGCCCACGGTAACTGCCACCGCAACGCCGCCGATGTTACCAATACCCACCGTGCCCGATACAGCCGTGGCGAGGGCCTGAAAGTGGGATACCTCACCGGCATCGTTGGGATTGGCGTAATCGCCGCGCACCAACTCGATGGCATGTTTGAAGCCGCGCAGGTTGATAAAACCCATATAGAAGGTGAAAAATACCGCACCGGCCACCAGCCACAGCACAACGAGAGGCAGGCCAGCCCCGAAAATCGTAATTTTATAGAAGACAATGCTGCTGACAAACTCCGCAATCGGTGCGGTAAAGGCGTTGATGGCGGCATCGACGCCCATACCGCCGTCCTGCGCCTGCGCCGTGCCGGCGCCGAAGAGTAAAATCAACAGCGTAATCGATGAAACAAGTTTGTGAATAGGCTTCATATAGCCCTCCCTGTCTAAAGTGCCACTGTGGGATGGCACAATCAAAACGGATTCAATCCCACCGGATTCGGGTGTAACGGATAGTCTTACGGAACAACGGTGACGGGGATGGTCGACGCCTGCACCAGATTGGCGGCGACACTGCCAAAGATCAGCGATTTCAACGGAGTCTCGCCGCGCCGGCCGATAATGATCTGATCGGCGTTATGATCCCTTGCCAGTTCTATGATCGTCTCCGATGGATTGCCATGGCGCACGATTGTCTCCACCGACACGCCTGCATCGCGTAAGGCTTGCGCAAACGGCTCAACCACGCTGGTCTGGGCGCGATCGACTTCCTCCTCACGCCGCTTGTGCCGCTCGGCGTTCTCCTCGGGCGTATTGAACGTGTAGGGGGACCATTCGATCACATAGGCGAGTTTGATCATGGCGTTTCCGGCGAGCGCTTGCGTCTTGGCGTAGTCGCGCGCACGCTCGCTGCCGGGGCTGCCATCTACGGCAAGTAAAAAGGTGTTTGTCATACATTCCTCTCTGTTACAGTTACAGGCGTGAAGGTGTGCCGATGCCGACGGGTGTGTTATGTTATTGGCCTCAAGGGATGCGAAAACACCTATCCAGCAAGTGGAATCCGCAACCCCGATAATCGCCCATGGCCGGTGTTTTGCGACAAATCAGCCACGTTATCTCTGCCGGACAATGTTTAACCGATAGCGATTCCATGTATACGGCGGTCCATATAGGTCCAGCTTGCAATCAATATGGTGCCAGTTGAACCGGTCACGGCAGCTCGTGGTCCCCTAGAGCGTGTTCCCCCCCTTAACCGCAGCCCTGCATGTACATGCTGCAATCAGGAAACCACGCAAGAAACCACGAGCCATGATAACATTCCAGTGGACCTTCGAATTTGATGTCGAAGAACGCGCCCGACGGCAAACAGCAAAACCTAAAGGATCAGCACCAGCGTAATAACGGTGGTAAACCCGAGGACAACAAGGCCGGGCACCCAGTTCAATCGATCGCTGATCAGGGTGACAACAAATGCCAGGGCGCCAAAAATCAGTCCCAGTGTGCCAAAAATCTTCGGCCAGATACCCCCCGCATAGGTCATCATGATCAACACGACGAGGATGATCGCCGTCGCCAGAATCGACGCCAGCGCCAGTTTCAGAAAATTGAAATACGTCGCCTCGTGCTCACGATAATCCATTGCCGGAACATCATGCTTTACGGGTTGCGTTGCCTCCTGCGCCATCGCTACTGGTTCCCTCGTTGCCCCTTGATCGCGGGGGTCAAATGCTCAATCCGGATTCGGCGGATTATAATGATTGCATCGCAACGCCGCAACGCCTTTTTGTACCCTGAGGCGATCGAAACACAACGCCTTATGTTGCCTCAAGGGCATCGATCAGCCCTTCCAGCATCGTCAATCCCTTGCGCCAGAACCCGGTATCGCGTGCATCCAGACCGAAGGGTGCCAGCAATTGCGAATGATGTTTTGTGCCACCCGCCCGCAGCATGGCGAAATAACGTTCCACAAAGTCCGGCTCGGCATTTTCGTAGAGTGCATACAACGAGTTCACCAGGCAATCGCCGAATGCGTAAGCGTAGACGTAAAACGGCGAATGGATGAAATGGGGAATGTAGACCCAGTAGGTTTCGTAGCCCGGGTTCAGTTTGATCGCCGGCCCGAGACTTTCCGATTGCACCTGCAGCCAGAATTCTCCCAGACGATCGGCGGTCAACTCGCCCTCACGCCGTGCCGCATGTACCTTGCGCTCGAACTGGTAAAAGGCGATCTGGCGCACGACCGTATTGATCATGTCCTCAACCTTGCCCGCCAACAGGGTTTTGCGTACCTGCGCCGAGGGCGCGTTGGCGAGCAGGGAGCGAAACGTCAGCATTTCACCGAACACGCTGGCGGTCTCTGCAAGGGTAAGGGGCGTGGGCGCCATCAGCGCCCCCTGGCGCGCCGCCAGAACCTGGTGCACCCCATGGCCGAGTTCGTGGGCCAGGGTCATGACATCGCGCGTCTTTCCCATATAGTTGAGCAGAACATACGGGTGCACACCGGGCACAGTGGGATGGGCAAAGGCGCCGGGGGCCTTACCGGTGCGAGGGCGCGCATCGATCCAGTTTCTGTCGAAGAAATCGCGTGCGATGCGTGCCATTTCAGGTGAGAACGCGTCATAGGCGTCGATGACGATCTGGCGCGCCTGTTCCCAGGGAATACGGGTTTGCCGTGCCTGGGGCAGGGGGGCATTGCGGTCCCAGTAATTGAGTTTGCGCTTTGAGAACCAGCGCGCTTTCATTTTGTAGTAGCGATGAGACAGCCGCGGGTATGCCGCGCTTACGGCGCTTACCAGCGCCTCCACCACTTCGCCTTCCACACGGTTGCTCAAATGGCGCGAATCGGCGCTATCGGCAAAGCCGCGCCAGCGATCGGAGATTTCCTTGTCCTTGGCGAGGGTGTTGGTGATCAGGGTAAGGCTGGAGAGGTTTTCTTTAAAGGTGCGGCTTAGGGCCTTGGCGGCGGCGGCGCGTTTTACCGCCGATGGATCCTGTAAAAGCGTAAGCGTTGGCTCAATGGTGAGCGTCTTGCCTGACACCTTGAAACGCATCGCGGCGATGGTTTCGTCAAACAGACGGTTCCAGGCCGAATAGCCGGTAAGGGATTTTTCGTGGAACAGCTTCTCAACACGCTCTTCGAGTTCATAGGGTTTTTCCTTGCGCAGGTCCTTAAGCCACGGGGCGTAATGGGCCAGGGCCCTGTTCTTTAACGCCTTTGCCATCTGCCGATCGCTGATGCGGTTTAACTCAAGGCTGTAAAACAGGATATGGGACGTCGCCTGCGTCAGGGCGGCTCCAATATCGCCGTAGAATTTGATATGGTGCGGCGCCGAGGTATCGCCGGCGTAAACCAGATCGGCGAACGCGGAAATGCGACCGCATTGGGCGCTCAGGGCTTCGAAGGTTTTTACCGAGCGCGCCAGCCGGGGCACATCGGATTTTGCCAGGTGCGCCAGACGTCCCTTGTATTTTTTTTCAAAGGCCTTGACGCGTTTTTCGAAACTGGCCAGGTCCGCCGCCAGTTCGGGCGAGTCCATGCCGGAATAAAGATCGCTCAGGTCCCACTCAGGTAGTTCGGCCGCCTTTTTTCTTGCCCGTGCGGAAACACTTGCTGTGCTGCGTTTGGCCATTTGCGCCTGCCTTCTGTGTTGCCCTGGTTTAATTATAACAGATACATCCATTTGGATGGAATCACATCGCCTGTATCGCGATCATCCGGGGAAATAAAGTACCTGGCTGTGGTCTTTCAGCAGGTTGTTCCCGGGACAGGCAAACCGGAAGGTACATCTCTTACGCCCTTGCCGCCAGCAACACCCGATGGGTTTTTCGAGAACAACCTGTTGAAATTACACATCCAGCAAGAGAAAAAAGAACATTCTAGGCCCGTTCTGGAAAAAATTAAACAACAATTTACCTATCGGCGCGACTCTGTGCTTCGAATTGGCACACTGGTGGTTCGATTCCGACATTTGCACCCCCACCCGCGATCTTGCATGCAAATGCTGGAATCAGGGAACGGCTACATAGCCTGTTCTCGCCCTTTCCTGCTTTAGCGGGTTTGCGGGCACGCAAATGGTGCAGACTGAATGAAGGACCCGTTGAACGGGTATCTTGGCTTCGCGCATGACTGAGCACATTCTTGTTGTCGATGACGATCCGGCACAGTGTCGGGTGTTGGCGCAAGCGCTGCGGCGCTTCGGCTTTATTGCGGAATGCGTGGAATCGGGTGAGGCGGCGCTCGCCCGTCTGGCGCAGCCCGGGGATCCTGTCGCGGTCATGATTCTCGATCTGGTTATGCCGGATCTCGATGGCATGGGCGTCCTGGAGGCGATGCGCAAGCGCAACATTAATGTTCCCGTTATCGCCCAGACAGCGCACAGCAGCGTCGATACGATTGTCAGCGCCATCCGCGCGGGGGCGTGCGATTTTGTCGTCAAGCCGGTCAGTATCGAGCGGTTGCGCGTTTGCATAGACAACGCGCGCCGGGTTTCACTTCTTGAGGAAGAAGTGAAGCGCATGAAAAAGAGTACCAGCGGCACATTGACCTTTGATGATCTGACCTCCAACAGCGAGGCAATGGAGCGGGTTATTCGCCTTGGCCGGCGCGCGGCGGGTTCGAGTATTCCCATTCTGCTTGAGGGCGAGAGCGGTGTCGGCAAGGAGGTTGTGGCGCGCGCCATTCAGGGCTTGAGCGAGCGCCGCGCGCGTCCCTTTGTGACCGTCAATTGCGGCGCTATTCCGGAAAACCTGGTCGAGAGCATTCTGTTCGGTCACGAAAAGGGCGCCTTTACCGGCGCCAGCACAAAGCGTGTCGGCAAATTTCAGGAGGCGCATCGGGGAACGCTTTTTCTTGACGAGGTTGGCGAGTTGCCGGCGCCCATACAGGTAAAACTGTTGCGTGCAGTGCAACAGGGGGAAGTCGAGCCCCTCGGGGCGCGGCGCCCTGTCAAGGTGGATATCCGCCTTATTTCGGCAACCAACAAAAGCCTGCTGGAGCAGGTTAAACGTGGCAGGTTTCGAGAGGATCTGTATTATCGCCTGAACGTCTTTCCCATTTATATCCCTCCCTTGCGCCAGCGCCGCGAGGATATTGCCGAACTGGCGCGGCGATTTGCCGTGCGGTTTGCCGCCGAGGAGGGCAAAAAAATCTCCGGCCTGACGGCTGCGGCGCTGGATCTTCTGACGCGCAATTCCTGGCCGGGCAATGTTCGCCAACTGGAGAACGCCGTATTCCGGGCCGTTGTTCTGGCGGATGGGAACGAGTTGGATATGGATCATTTTCCCCAGGTGGCGGCGCGATTAGGCGAATCGTTCACGGGCCGGCAGGGGGCGGGCGCTGTGAATGATGTAGATGCGACCGTGCATCCCACCGTGCATCCTTATGACAGATTTCTTGCCGATTGTGATAATATTGCAACATTTGCGGAAATTGCGCCCCCGGAGCGCTCGCCGGCCCTCACAAAAGACTTGCATAAAACGCCGCAGTCTCTCACATACGGAGAAACGTGTCTGGTGAACACCACCGGACAGGTGCGGCGTATGCGCGATATCGAGGAGGAGACAATCCGTTTTGCCATGGAGCACTACAACGGCAGAATGTCGGAGATTGCCCGTCGTCTGGGGATCGGGCGCTCGACCCTTTACCGTAAACTCAAGCAATTCGGAATTGAGCCCGAAACTGATACCGGTGTGCGCACGGCGGCTGAGTAAAGCGCAGTGTTATCGCGGCGTGGCGGCCGAAAGTCCATGGAACGCATGGGACATTTGCGTGCCGTTTGCCGCCGGTGCGTTTTTGAATGTCATATTCAAGGAACTACCAGAACTGTTCACGGCTGGTTCAGATTTGTTTCTGCACATTCATGTAATGGCTGACGTTCATGGCAACACGTAAAGATAAAAAAAGAATAACAGGGAATAAACTCTATAGCGCCATTCCAACCCGCGCAAGACGGAAGGAAGCAGGCGCCGAAAGCACGAATGGCAACAGGCGGGAAATGCAAGATCGGGAATATGTAGAATTTGCAATCGGTTGGCAAAACGGGATGCCGAAACCCGCCTTCCGATCGGCGGCTGTGGCAATGGATCCGAACATCGACTCAAACACTTTTGCACGTTAACACTCTGGCTTAAACAAAACAGAACTTTCCGGGAATAAATTCGTGAGACTGAGCAAAAATTCTGCCTTGGGTATTGCCGTTGTTTTATCGGCTGTCTTTTTTACTTTCCAGAGCGGCACGCCGGCGCAGGCCGGTCGTGATGCCTTCAAGGTCATCAAGGAGCAGCTTGAGCAGCGCGCCAGGCAGTTGCAGCAGCGCGGAGGCCGGTCCGGCCAGGATTGGTTCGAGGACAACAACTGGCAGCAACGGCGCAACACGCACCAGCAAAATGTCAACCGGCGCGAGCCCTCGGGCACGTCGCGCTGGTACGATGGTACCGGGCGGGTGCCGAATGGCAGTATTGCGGCGCAGATCCGGCACGAGATCAACCGGGTGAAGGGATGGCCCGGGGCGCAAAAAACGCTGACGGCGTTCTATGAGGCGCGCAATTATCAACCGGTGTGGATTTCCGGCAGCCGGTTGAGCCGCGGCGCCATCGACATTATTCGCCATTTGAGCCGCTCGATGCGCGATGGCCTTGATCCGGATGCCTATCTGGTGCCCGATCCGCGCATGTCGTTCACATCGGTGGCGATTATCGCGCGCGCCGATGTGGTGCTGAGCCGGACGATTGTACAATATGCCCGCGATGCCTCCGGCGGGCGCGTTCATCCGAGCGAGATCAGTGCGAGTATTTCACTCAAACCGGTTTTCCCGAATGCTGCAAGAGTACTCAACGCGGTGGCCCGCTCGCCCGATCCGGCGGGTGTGCTGGCGGGCTATCACCCGACCCATCGCGGTTATCTGGCGCTGCGCGAGCAGTTGAACAGGCGGCTTTCGACAGGCGCCGCTCAAGTTGCCTCGGTTGCGCCAGTCATCAGGCCCGGCAAGGCGATGCGCCTGGGGGTTGTTGATCCGCGGGTAGCGCAATTGCGCCAGCGTCTGGGGTTGCGTAGCAACGTTGCCAATCCGTCCTATTTCGGAGAGGACGTGCACGATGCCGTATTGCGCTATCAGGAGGACAACCAGTTGACCATTGATGGTATTGTCGGCCGCGGTACCCTTCGCCGCCTTAACGGCAAGACGGGCAGGAAACCGCGCGCCAGTATCGCCGATATTATTGCCAATATGGAAGCCTGGCGCTGGATGCCCAGGGAGCTTGGGTCGTTCCATGTTGCCGTCAACGTGCCGGAATTTCGTGTGCGCGTCATGGACCAGGGGAGCACGCGCTATTCCACCAGGGTTGTAGTAGGCAAGAAATCGCACAAGACGCCCGTGTTTTCCGATGCGATGGAGTATGTTGCGGTCAATCCCACCTGGAACGTGCCCAAGTCGATCACGCTCAACGAGATTATTCCGGAACTGCTTAAAGACGCCAGCTATCTGAAACGCTCGCGTCTGGAGGTGGTGCGCGGCTATGGCTCCAACACCGTCCGCGTCGATCCGGCCGAGATCGTGTGGAGCGACGTGACCGAGGATAATATCAACTTTCGTCTGCGTGAGCCGCCCAATGAGCGTAACGCCCTTGGCAAGATCAAGTTCATGTTTCCCAATAAACACGCGGTTTATCTTCACGATACGCCGGCAAAGAACCTGTTCGGGCGCAATTCGCGGGCTTACAGCCATGGCTGTGTGCGGGTGCAGAACCCTATGGACTTCGCCGGCGCGTTGCTGGCTTACGATCGCAAGGTCAGCCCGGAGAAAATCCGGCAGTCCATCGGCAAGAACGAAAAGAACCTGTATTTGAGCGAGAAAATTCCGGTTCACCTGGGCTATTTCACGGTGCGGGTTTCCGATAGCGGTAAGCTGCAAAAGTTCCCCGACATCTATGGGCACCACGCAAAGCTGAAGAGGGCTCTTGGCCTTTAGAGCGTGTCAGGTCTGAATAGAATCAATTCTGTTTCCGATTGGCGAGGTGACCCACGTTTGAGCCGATCGACATGCGATGTGGGCGCATCTCATGAGATCGGCTTGAGCGTGGGCGCCCGCCAATCGGAAACCCGAAGGGACGGACGATTTTGCACCAATGCCGGCGCAAAGTTTCTTGAAAATAGTCCACTATGTCCTGCGAAACTTTGCTTGGCCTTGTCACAAAATCGCTCCGTCAGAATGATTCTATTCAGACCTGACACGCTCTAAAGCGTGTCAGGTCTGAATAGAATCATTCTGTTTCCGATTGGCGAGACGATCTCCAGGCTTGAGCCTTTTCCATACGCCATGGGTGTGTATCGGGGCCATATTCGGCCATCCACCTGCGCCCGATGGTTTTTTCAGGAACGAGCTGTTGAAAGATCACGACCAGACCCGGGCGTGGCTCGCGAAGTCATGAGCGAAATGAGCCGTTGAACGGTTCAGGATCGAGTGGCTCAACCCTGCTCAACCAAATTCGTAACTGTTGCTTATGGTTAATCCAGGGTTGCGATATTAACGCTAATCGGAATAATTCCCCCGAATGTTGCCCCAAAGTCGTCAAATGGGCACAATTTGCGCCATAACTCTGCCGACACAATTTATCAATGCTAATCGCTTGTTAACGGCGGCGTGTTAATGTTACAAAAAGTAAACTATCGCATCGTGGGGATAGGGACAATTTTAGCACCGAAGTCTGCGGCTGCTCGGCCACGTCTGATATGGTTGCGTTTTGTTGCGTTTGCAGCGTGTATTGCTGCAGCGGGCGTTATGATTCCGGCTGATCCGGCGCACGCCCAGACGCGCACGTTGAAGATGTACAATACCCACACCAAAGAGAACATCACGCTTGTTTTCAAGCGTAACGGGCGCTACGTCAACCGGAAGAAAGCGGCCCGCTTTTTGCGCGATCACCGCACCGGCACGACGCACAAGATCGATATGCGGCTGCTGGATATTGTCTATGAGATCTGGCGCAAGACCGGGGCAAAGCACCGCATTCACGTGGTATCGGGGTATCGCTCGCCCAAAACCAACCGGCGCCTTCGCCGGCGCGGCGGCTATGTGGCGCGCAACAGCCTGCATATGGCAGGGCGCGCGCTGGATATCAAGATCCCCGGTGTTTCAGGAAAAAAGCTGCGCCACATCGCCATGAAAATGCAGCGCGGTGGCGTCGGCTACTACCGCTCCAACTTTATCCATGTCGATACCGGGCAGGTGCGCGCCTGGCCGCGGATGACGCGTCGGCAGTTGCTGGCTCTGTTTCCAAAGGGCAACACATTGCACCTGCCCAGCAAGGGCAAGCCGTTGCGCGGTTATGCAGCGGCGAAAAAGCGCAATAAAGGCCGCAAGGCGCGAAAAATTGTTGTTTCGCGGCGAGATCAGTCCCCCCAGGCAAACGCCGCCCGGGCACTGGCCGCCCGCAAGGCCAGGCAAGCACAACTCGCCCAGCGCAAAAAGGCCACTAGGCAAGCGCTGAAGAAAAGCAACGAGACGTTAAAGAAGAACAAGCAGCGCGCCCTGGCGCGGCAGGAGCGTCTGGCGCGTGAAGCAAAACAGCGCAAGGCGAAGCGGCAGCAAGAAGAGCTGCGTCAACAGCGCATTGCTGTTGCCCGGCGCAAAGCCACGGCAATTGAAAAGAGTCGGCGCAAGATGGTTCTCGCCAAACGCCAGGAAGAGGCCCTGCGCAGGAAACGTCACGAACAGCAAAGGATATTGGTTGCCGAACAGCAGGAGCGGCGACGTGCTGACAAGGCGAGAATTGTGCAGATGCTGCGCGAGGAAAACGAAAATGACGAGATCGTAAGCGCTTTCTTGCAAACATCCGCTGCGACAAATGCCCCGGGTGCCGGAGAACGCCCGCAAGACGTGCAGCCGGACGAGGCGGCGGCCGGCCTTCGTCTGAAGCGCCGGCAGGAATTCGAACGCGAGGCGGAGCGACGTGCGGCCGCGCAACGCGCCGAGGAAGAGCGCCAGGCACATGCCGTGTTATTGGCTATACAGCGGCGTAACGAGCGCCGTCGGTTGCTTGCGGCGGATGCGGCCCGGCCGGGTGGCAATCGGGCCGTCGACCGGTCTGCCGGTGCGTCGAACGCTCCCTATGATTTGCGCCAGGAAAATGAACAGAGCCGGCGTATGACACTGGCGCGGCGCTCGCGGCCAACGCCATTGCCACCGGTTGCCATTGGTGCGAGGCATTCGGCGCGTGCCTTTGGGCCCTATCAACCCTCCCCGTGGCCGGTTGATCGACAAGCCGGCGGTCGTGATTACACATCAATCCCGCCGGCTGGTATTCACGCGCCGGGTGCTTCCAGTGTTGCGTCGTCGCAACTTGCATCGTCAGGACTGCGGCGCGGTTCCCTGCTGGAGAGCGATCTTCCGGCTGCTTCACGCGCCGATTCGCTCTGGTCGTCACCGATTTCCGCCCTGATAGCGCGGGATCGCCAAAACCATGACGGGTTGGCGGCCATTAGCGTGCAGGCGGACCCGGAAGGACCGTTGCGCAACACCGCCAGACTGACGCCGTCGCCCCGCGTTGTTAAAAAGAGGATGGACCGCCCACAGTTCCTGGAGCGTTTCCTCTCCGGCAAGGGTGCGGATGTGCCGGACACGCAGACGGAAATCACCGCCGAGCACAGGCGCTACGCCGCTCTGGCCAGGGAGAAGCTGCAGGGCCGTATTCACAAGGATGTGCGTAGTACCGGCTCGATTGCGATACCGGCCGCCCGGGCAACCGGGTCCGGCGCGTCGCAGGTCTTTGCGGCGCCACGCAAAATTGTTCTTACCGGCAGGCCCACGCACCCATCGGCAGGCAAGGACCAGTCGCGTCTAATCCGCTCGCAGATCGATAACCGGATCATCTCGATGCTGGCGTTTAACGCCGATGGATCGCCGTCCAGCGGTCTGTTGCAGCCGGATCAGGGGAACATCGCCACCCTGATCACACCCCCGCAAACGCTTATGAGGATTGAGTTCACCGGCTCCAGTATTGCGGACCGGCGCAAGTTGAAGGCGGCGAGCCGTTTTGCCGGTCCTGCGGTGCGTTCGGTGCAGATGATCGGTTCTCAATAAGCGTGTCATTCGATTGTTCCTGGCAGTCGCCCGATGCTCTACCCGATGCTCTAGATGTGTAATTTCAACAGGTTGTTCTCGAAAAACCCATCGGGTGCTGCTGGCCATTCATCTGATCATCGCTTTTTTTCGATTTCTCCTGCGCTGTCAAAGGCGCTTCGCGCCGCTTTCAGCGGTTCTTAAACCCTTGACAGCGCAGGAGAAATCGAACATCTCCAATGATCAGATGAATGGCCCGGTATGGCCTTGCTGGTGGCAAGGGCGCAAGAGATGTACCTTCAGATTTGCCCGCTCCAGGAACAACCTGCTGAAAGATCACAGCCAGTATCGTTTGCACAAGTCCTGTTTTCGCGTTTGGTCAATTCGTTTCCGCCGGACAATCATGTTCGTTCACATTTACGCAATCGGCCGTTTAAAGAGCGGAGGCGAGGCGGAACTGGTCCGGCGCTATCGCGAACGCAGTAATCGGCTGGCACGCCCCTGCGGCCTGCGCGGTATCAATGTGCGGGCACTGCGCGAGAGCCGCGCACCCGATGCGTCCGCCAGAAAAACCGATGAGTCGGACCGGCTGCTGGATGCGTTGCCGGCCGGCGCGACGATAGTGGCACTTGATGAAAGGGGCCGCTCGCTGGCGAGCGATGCTTTTGCCGACTTTCTGGGCGCCGAGCGCGATCGGGGATGTCACGATCTGGTATTTATCATCGGCGGCGCGGATGGACTGCATGAGCGTGTTCTGCGCCGCGCCGCGCACCTTTTGTCGTTTGGCCGGCAGACATGGCCGCATCAACTCGTACAGGCGATGCTGCTGGAACAGATGTATCGGGCGCTAACGATTTGGCAGGGGCACCCCTATCACCGTTGAGAGCGTTCGCCGCCAGGGCGGTTGATAATGCGTTAACACAGTGACACTATGGTCTTGATCTGTTATCGTCTATCGTCCTGCATGGATGCAGCCCGCCCTTTTGGCCGTGGCGTGTCGTCGGCAGACTTTTGAATGTCCCGCACCAGGGCGGGTCAACATGGAATAACCGATCCGTCTTTGATGTTGAGCAGATCGCACAGCAATGCCGGTATTTTCACCTCCCGTCAGGTGCGGTGGATGTTCTGTGGCGCGGCGTTGTGGCTGATGGTTGGGACGATCGGCGGCGTTTATGCGCAAGAAGCGGTGAATGGCGCGGCGGCGGCGCTGCCGGACAATTCCCACGGGGCTGCGGCCCAGGCGTTGCATCGCAAGAAGCTTGAGCGGGCGCGCGAACTCGACGAAATCCGGCGAACCCTGGAGATGACCCATGCGGATCGCGACAAGGCGCGCGTGCAAATCGAAGCGCTCGTCGAGGATCAGCAGACGCTCAACGAAAACCTGATAGAGACGGCGCGCGGTATTCAGGCGATCGAGGGCCGCCTTTGGCAGAGCGAGCAGCGTCTGGACGATCTGAACATTCAGGAAGGCCTGCTGCGACAATCGCTTAAATCACAGCACAAGGTGATGATTGAAGTGATGGCCGTCTTGCAGCGCATCGGCCACAGGCCTCCGCCGGCTGTCCTGATTTCGCCGCAGGATGCTCTGAATTCGGTACGCAGCGCCATGTTGTTCGGCAATATTTTGCCGCATTTGCGCGCCGATGTCGCGCGTATGGGCGATGATCTTCGCACGCTTGCACGCGTGCGCCGCGCGATCGCCCGGCAGCATCAGCAGATGCAGGCGGACTTAAGCCGCTATGAGGTACAACAGTCGCGTATTGACGCGTTGCTTGCGCAAAAACGCCGCTCGCTGGCGTTGACAGAGTCGGTGTTTGAGGAGCAGCAGCGGCGCGCTCAGGAATTGGCTTCACGGGCCGCCGATCTGCGCGATCTGATTAGCCGTATGGAGGAAAAGTTCAATGCCGCGGCCAGCGCGGCACAACGACAAAAGGTGCGCCAGGAACAATTGCTTGCCAGGACTACGGCGCCGGCTGATAGACCGGCCGGGAAGAACAGGAACGTCTCGCCGCCTCCCGGGCCGCAGCGGCAAGCGCCGCGCGTTGCGTTTGCGCGCACCCTTGGTCGGTTGGCGCTTCCTGTAAATGGTGCGTTTGTGCGCCGGTTCGGGGATATGGATCAGTTTGGCGAAAAGGCAAAAGGCGATGCCCTGGCGACCCGGCGCAATGCAACGATCACCGCACCGAGCGACGGATGGGTTCTTTATGCGGCGCGGTTTCGCAGCTACGGAAAGTTGCTTATTCTCAATGTCGGCGGCGGTTATCATGTGCTACTTGCGGGTATGGAGCGAATCGATGTTTCTCCTGGCCAGTTCGTTCACGCCGGCGAGCCGGTGGGACAAATGGGCAGTGAACGCTACGCCAGTAACGCGGCGGACATGGAATTATCACAGCCGGTCCTGTATATTGAATTCAGAAAAGACGACGTATCCATCGATCCTTCGCCGTGGTGGGCGAAGACACTAACCTTAAAGGCAGACGGATGAAGCGCATATCCTTATTGATTATCAGCATTATTTTCGGGCTCGGGCAGTTTAGCGGCGCATGGACGCTCGCCCAGACCGCCCGGGCGGCGACCGCAGACGCCAAGACCTACCAGTTTCTCAATCTGTTTGGCGATGTGTTCGAACAGGTCCGCGCCGAATATGTCGAAGAACCCGAGGACCGCGAACTGATCGAGAAGGCCATCAAGGGCATGGTTACGAGCCTTGATCCGCACTCGGACTATCTGACGCAACGGGAACTGGACGAAATGCAGACCGATATGCGGGGTAATTTTGGCGGTCTGGGGATTGAGCTTGTCATGGAGAACGGTGTTGTGCGGGTTATTTCTCCCATCGACGATACGCCTGCGGCGCGCGCCGGTATTATCGCCGGCGATCTGATCACCCATCTTGACGGTGAGCCTATCAAGGGGCTGACCCATGAGGAGGCGATCGACAAGATGCGCGGCACGCCCGGCTCGCCCATCATGCTCACGGTTCTTCGCAAGGGAGAAAAGGCGCCCCTTGAGATTCGCGTGGTTCGCGCCATTATTCGGCTAAAGGCGACAAAGCATCGGCTTGAGGACGATATCGGGTATATCCGCGTCAAGAGTTTTACCGAACAGACTTTCGCCAATCTTGAGGCGGCCGTGCTTGAGCTTATTGGCGGTGAGAATGAAAGCAGGATCAAGGGGATTATCGTCGATCTGCGTAATAATCCGGGGGGGCTTTTGAACCAGGCGGTGAATGTATCGGATGCGTTCCTGGATCGCGGCGAGATCGTCTCCACGCGCGGGCGCAAGGAGGCCGAAACACGCCGCTGGAACGCCAAAAGCGGCGATCTTTCCAAAGGACTGCCGATTGTCGTACTGATCAACGCCGGCTCCGCATCCGCATCCGAGATCGTCGCCGGCGCGCTGCAGGATCACAAGCGCGCCACGATCGTCGGCACACAATCGTTCGGCAAGGGCTCGGTGCAGACGATTATTCCCTTAAGTGCCGGCAACGGGGGCTTGCGCCTTACGACCGCGCTTTATTACACGCCATCGGGGAGAACGATACAGGCCAGGGGAATTGAGCCGGATATTATCGTGCGGCAGAAAAAGGTGCCTGAGCTGTTTCAACGGCGCGCCGGCAACGGTGGTGAACAGTCCCTGCGCGGCCATCTGCCCAATGCGGCCGAGATCAATGCCGCTGATGATACCGCCGATGAGGTGCAACCGGATGGCGCCGGAAGCGGGGACGCCGGCGCATCCGGGGATGGCACGGATAGTGAAAATGGGGATGACGAGGCGGTTTATGCCGATTATGTGCCGCAGGACCCAAAGGATGACGCGCAACTGATTTATGCGTTGCGTCTTTTACGCGGTGAGCAGGTACATGAGAAGTTCATCGGGGCGCAAGCGCCATCGAAGAACTGACACCGGCGGTATTGGCCTTTTGTACACGCTGAGGTGTGTATCGCGCTGACAGGACAACGGTTTTGAGTTGATCGTGAAGGAAGGTGCTTCGCTCCACTTGCGTGTACTTTTCTTCATTTTAAAACAATGAGAAAACTGACATCAAGAAGGCGCGGCGCTTTGTTTTCGCTTGGGCTTTATTGCAAGGTTTGGGCGCATTTGCGCGTAATACCAAGGGGCTTTGCGTTTGAACCTGGGTGTGTAATTTCAACACGCTCTAAGACAGGCAAACCGGAAGGTACATTTCCTCCGCCCTTGCCGCCAGCAAGGCCATATCGGGCCATTGATCTGATCATCGCTTTTTTTCGATTTCTCCTGCGCTTTCAAGGGTTTAAGAACCGCCAAAGGCGGCGCGAAGCGCCCTTGACAGCGCAGGAGAAATCGAACATCTCTAATGATCAGATGAATGGACAGCAGCACCCGATGGCTTTTTGAGAGCAACCTGTTGAAATTACACACCTAGGCCAGTTTAAAACCGTTGTCTTCTCAGCGCGATATACAAGTCAGCGTGTACAAAACGCCAATACTGCCGGTATCAGTCCGCCGGGCCGCCCCAAGAACTGATTTGTCCTTATCTTACCGGGAAAAGTAGACCGGGGCGACGCCGAGGGACTTTTTCACACTCAACCCGGGAACAACCTGCCGGAATGTCACACTTTAAACGCCCGACGCTCTAGCGCAAGGCAGCGCAGAACGCTTGGATACGCCCACATGCCTCGGTAAGCGCCTCGGTGGAAGTGGCGTAGGAAACACGAAAATAGGGCGATAAACCAAACGCCGCCCCGTGCACCACGCCCACGCCGGCCTCCTCAAGCAACGCCGTGACTACGTCCTCATCCGTCTCCAGAACGCGCCCCCCGGGTGTGGTCTTGCCCATACAGCCGGCGCAGGCGGGATAGACATAAAACGCCCCTTGCGGTGTCGGACAGTCGAGCCCTTGAGCGGCATTCAACATGGAAACGACGAGATCGCGGCGCTCCCTGAATACCGCCGCCCGTTCGGCGATAAAATCCTGCGGACCGTTCAACGCCTCCACCGCCGCCCATTGCGAAATAGAGGTGGGGTTGGAAGTGGATTGCGATTGCACCTTGCGCATCGCCGCGATCAGTTCAGGCGGGGCGCCGCAATAGCCGATGCGCCAGCCGGTCATGGCATAGGCCTTGGAGACACCGTTCATGGTCAGGGTGCGCGATTTCAGCGCCGGTTCCACTTGCGCCGGCGTGGTAAAGACGAAATTGTCGTAGGTCAGATGTTCATACATATCGTCGGTGAGCACCCACACGTGCTCATGGCGCACCAGAACATCGGTAAGTGCCCTGAGTTCGTCACGGGTGTAGGCGGCGCCGGTGGGGTTCGAGGGCGAGTTGAAAATAAACCATTTGGTCCTCGGGGTGATCGCCGCCTCCAACTGCTCGGGTTGCAGCTTGAAATCGTGATCGATCGTCCCATCGACGATCACCGGCGTTCCACCCGCCAGCAATACAATATCCGGATACGATACCCAGTAAGGCGCAGGGATGATCACCTCATCGCCGGCGTTCAGGGTCGCCATCATGGCATTGTATATAATCGGCTTGCCGCCCGGTGCCACAAAACACGCCTGCGGCGCGTACGCCAGCTGGTTCTCGCGCAAAAACTTCTCGCTGATGGCGCTCTTGAGCTCGGCAATGCCGTCGACGGCGGTATACTTGGTCTCACCACGCCGGATCGCCTCAATGGCCGCCGCCTTGATGTTATCGGGGGTATCGAAATCCGGCTCGCCCGCCCCAAGGCCGATCACATCGTGACCGGCCGCCTTCAACTCACGCGCCTTGGTCGAGACGGCGATCGTTGCCGAGGGCTGCACCCGCGCCAAGGCATCCGCAAGAAAGGACATGACGGTTCTCCGTTATTTTGCGTTGCGCTTTCCTGACAGGAAATCGACGGACCCCTGTCCATGGTTCTTTCAGCGTATACCAACCGGTGATGGCGTTTGTAAAGCGTCGGTTCAGCGCGGGGCGGGTGCCACAAGACCGTCTGCCATCTCCCCGTCCGGCTGCGGTGCGCCGTATATGGTGTGCATCGGAATCACCCCCGCCCAGACCGCCCGGTTCATATCTTGCGCATCATCGACAACGCCGCCGGCGCGAACCTTCGCCGAAACCTCGTCAAGGGGAATACGCAGGATCATGGTCGCCTTCATTTCCTGCGCGTTTCCCGCCCGCGCCCGGCGCGCCCGGCCCTTCTGGTAACGCTCGATGATGATATCAAGTGCACGGGCCTTCTGCGCGCCCTTCAGCACCTGCGCGGCGCCAAAGCCAACGACTGAACGGTAATTCATGGAGTGATGGAAATGCGAGCGCGCGCATACCAGGCCATCCACCAGGGTCACGCAGAACGACAGGGGCACGCCGGTGCCGAGGGTTTTGAAAATACGCGCCTTGCGCGAGCCATGGATCAGAATACTCTCGCCATCGCGCACGCAATAAACGGGGATAACCACCGGTCGATCGTCGTGGACGAACCCCACATGGGCTACCCACGCCTCATCCAGAATGGCGTGTATGGTGTCCTTATCGTAGGCGCCGCGCACCCCTTTTTGCCGCACCCGTGTGTGGGGCCTTACGGTGTAGCCGCCTTGTTTGTCCATGATCCTGTTCTCCGTTTCTGCATCGGGTTTTCAGGTAAACAGCTGATTCTATTCAGACCTGACACGCTCCAGCACGCTTGCCGCCAGGGAGGTCATACCGGGCCATCCACCTGCACCCGATGGGTTTACCAGGGACAACCTGTTGAAATTACACATCTGGTGGCTTTACCCTGTTCATAATTTTGGCCCTTTATAAATAGCCAAAATACATATAGTCATAAAGCCAATCAAACATACCGAACTGCGAAGTCCTGCTCCATGGATAACGATCTCCTGACAAGCCGGCTGATTCTGGATCGCAATGGGCCACAGCCCTTGACGCGCCAGTTGATTGATCAGCTGAAGACACTGATTTTGACCAACCAGATCGCGTCCGGCACCCGCCTGCCGCCGACGCGCGGGTTGGCGAAACATCTGAATTTGAGCCGTACCACGGTGTTGAGCGCCTATGACCATCTTCTGGCGGAAGGGTATGTGGAGACCGGCGGGCGGCGAGGCACGCGGGTGGCGGCTCTCGCGGCGCAAGCGCTACAGGGCCTTCACCTTGCGGCGCCGAAGGTATCGCGCGACAAGGCAAAGGTACGATTGTCGCGGCGTGGTCAGGCCCTGACGGCCATTCAGCGATACCCGTTTGCCGAAGCCATCGCCATGGCGGACGGCGCCTTTGTTACCGGACAGAGCGATATTCGGGCCTTTCCACACGATATCTGGGCGCGCTGTATATCGCGTATGGCGCGGCGAGGGCGGCATTTGCCTCATGGCTATGTGGATACTCTCGGCTACGAACGCTTGCGCGAGCACATTGCAGCGCATGTTTGCCAGGCGCGCGCGGTACGCGCGAGGGTGCAGAACACCGTGATCGTCAACGGCATGCAGGGTGCCCTTCATCTGCTGTGCGGTTTGCTGCTTGATCCCGGCGATTGTGTCTGGATGGAGGACCCCGGCTACCTTGGTGCGCGGGCGGCGTTTCTTGAGGCGCAGGCGGAAATTGTTCCGGTTTGCGTCGATGCGGCCGGAATGTGCGCTCACGACGCCCTGCCGGCGCCGAAGCTGATCTATGTGACCCCGTCGCACCAGTATCCCCTGGGGGGTGTATTGAGTCTGCGCCGCCGCCTTGATCTTTTGGCGCGTGCACGCCGGCACGGCGCCTGGATTCTGGAGGACGACTATGATTCGGAGTTTCGTCACACCGGCTCGCCCATCGCCGCCCTGCACGGTATCGATACTCATGAACGGGTCATCTACCTGGGCACGTTTTCCAAGACCATGTTTGCCGCCATGCGGCTGGCGTTTATGGTTCTGCCCGAGGGCCTGGTGGAACCAATAGGCCGGGCGTTGTCGAATACGGGGCTGAATGCCCCAGTGCTGTTACAGGCGGCGCTGGCCGAGTTTAAGAAAGAGGGGCATTACCGTGCCCATATTCGGCGCATGCGTCGATTGTACGGGGAGCGGCGCGCGCTGCTGATTGATACGTTGTGCGGCGGCGCTGCGGATCGGATTACCATCGCGCCCACGGGTACGGGATTGCAATGCGCCGCCCTTTTGGCGCCGGATGTTTCGGCGGAGCATGTGGCACGGCAAGCGAGGGCCCGCGGCATCATGGTCTCCCCGCTATCGCGCCTGGCGCTGTCACCGCGGACGGCGTTGAAGTATAACGGATTGCATCTGGGCTTTGCCGCCGCCAATGAGGAAACGATCCGCTGTGCGGGGGCGAAATTGTGCGGGATTATTAGCAGCGATCAGGCCTTGTCAGCGAATTTTTCCTCCGCCGAAATGCGTTTTTCGAAATCGGCCGGGCGCAGGCCGAAATAGATCAACAGCGGTGCGGCGATAAAAATCGATGAATAGGTGCCCACCAATACCCCCCACATCATGGCGAATGTAAAGCCGCGTATTTGCGTGCCGCCAAACAGATAAAGCGCCAGAAGCGCCAAAAAGGTGGTTACAGACGTAATAATCGTGCGGCTCAGCATCTGATTGACCGACAGATCGATCAGTTCAGACAACGGCATTTTCTTGTAGCGGCGCAGGTTTTCGCGCACCCGGTCATACACGACCACCGTATCGTTGAGGGAATAGCCGACAATGGTCAGGATTGCCGCAATGGAGGCCAGGTCGAACTCGTAGCGGGTGATGCCGAACATGCCGATCGTCAGCAGCACGTCGTGCACCAGGGCGGCGATCGCACCGAGCGCAAACTGCCACTCAAAGCGAAACCAGATATAGATCAGCACCGCAACCAGCGCTACCAGCACGGCAATCGTGCCCGAGAGCGCCAACTCGCCGCTTACCCGCGGGCCGACCGCTTCCTCGCGACGAAACTCCACCTTGTCGGAAAGCGCCTGGCGAATACGCTCCAGCGCCTCCTGCTGGGCCCGTTCGCCGCCGTCCTGCAATTCGACGCGCAGCAGGTAATCGGAGATGGATCCCGCATTCCCCTCCAGTAACGAGATCGACTCCTGTATCTCCACATCCCCAAGGCCAAGCCCTTCGACGGTACCGCGAATATCGGCGATGGAAAACGTCTGCGCGTCCAGCGGACGCACCTGCACGATCGTCCCTCCCTTAAAGTCGATGCCAAGATTGAGGCCGATCAGGAAAAACAGCCCCACCGACGTCAGCATCGCAACAATCGACAAGGGAAACGTCCAGCGCCGTTGGTTCATGAAGGCGATTTTGGTGTCGCGCGCGATATAACGAATAAAGCCGAACATGGTATTTGATCTCTTTCGTGGGTCAGCGCGTGGCGCTGGCGATACGCTAGATGGGGACCGCCTTGGGACGGCGCGTCTGTACCCATAGTACGATCAGCAGGCGGGTGAAGGTAAAGGCGGTGAATACCGTCGTGACAATGCCGATGGACAGGGTGACGGCAAAGCCGCGAATGGGGCCGGTACCCAGCCAAATGAGTATCAACGCTGCGATGAGCGTCGTAATATTGGCATCGAGGATGGTGGAAAGGGCGCGCGAAAAGCCGGAATCCAGGGCGTTCAAAACCGAGCGGCCGGCGTGCGCTTCCTCGCGAATGCGCTCGTAAATCAGCACATTCGCATCGACTGCCATGCCCATGGTCAGCACAATACCGGCAATGCCCGGCAGCGTAAGCGTCGCGCCCAGATAGGACATGATGCCAAAAATCAGGAACATATTGGCGCTCAGCGCAACGGTGGCAAAAATGCCGAACAGGCCGTAGGCGGCGATCATAAAGACGATCACGGCGATACCGCCAAAGATCCCGGCCAGTTTGCCCGCGCGGATCGAATCCGCCCCCAGACTGGGCCCGACGTTGCGCTCCTCGATAAATTCCAGATCGGCCGGTAGCGCCCCGGCGCGCAGAATGATCGCCAGGTTTTGCGTTTCCTCGAGCGTGAACCGTCCCTCGATCTGCCCCGAGCCACCAAGAATAGGCTCCTGGATATTCGGTGCGCTGACGATCTTGTCATCCAGCACAATGGCGAACGGACGGTTGACGTTCTGCGTCGTAACCTGGCCGAAAATCCGCGCTCCGGTGGAATTGAAGCGAAACGTTACAATCGGCTCTCCCGATCTTTGGTCGATTCCTGCGCGCGCGTCCACCAGTTGCGCGCCGCCGACCGGCGAAAAGCGCTTGATCAATCCCATCTGGCCGCCGCTGCCCTCAATCGGCAGGAGCATGGCATCGGATGGCACACCGCGCGATTGCGCCTCCTCGGCGCTCATGGTGTTGTCGAACAGATGGAACGTCAGTTTTCCGCCTTTGACGATGCGTTCCTTGCAATCGGTGGTGTTTTCGCAACCGGGCCACTGGACGATAATCCGGTCGTCGCCGTAGCGCTGAATGGACGGCTCCGTCGTGCCCGACTGGTCGATACGCCGCCGGATGACCTCGATCGCCTGGGTGACCACATTGCGCACACGCTGCTCCAGGCCCTCATCATTCAGCGTCACCGAGACCGTATTCGGCGCCGTTTGCGTCACCACCACCTCGGCGATTTCATTCCCGACAAGGGAGGACGTCTGCACGCTGGTTTCCGCCTCGCGCAGGGCGCGCACAATGGCGGCGGTATCGTCTCCTTCGCGTAACGTCAGGGTAATGCCCTTGCCGGGCAGTCGCTGTTGCTTCCAGCGAAACTTTCCCGTGCGCCGGATCTGGCGCACGCGATCGATGATATCCTCAACCCGCTCGTTGCGAATATCGTCGCGGTCGACCTGCACCATAAGGTGCAATCCCCCTTGCAGATCCAGTCCCAGGGCGATTTGTTGCTTGGGCAGCCAATCGGGCAAGGCCGACAGCGTCTCGCGGGAGACGAAATTGGGTAGTGTAAACAAGATTCCGATCAGCGCCACAAGAGCGACAGCGATCATTTTCCAGCGATCAAATTGAAGCATGAATATTAAACGTATGTTTTGGTGCCCTGGAGATGTTTTGCGGGGTTGCGCCCTGTTGCCAGTGCGCTCGCTCTATGGCGCAAGAGGAAGGCGCTTGTATGAAAAGGCGTGGCACGGCGTCATTTCTTGGATGTTTTTTGCGGGCGTTCTTCGGTAACCGGCTCGCCTTTGACGCGAACATCGGCGATCATGTGCTTTAAAGCGCGGATGCGCACCCCCTCGGCGACCTCGATCAGCACCTCGGTTTCATCAACCACCTTTACGACTTTACCGAGAATACCGCCATTGGTGACGATCGAATCGCCGCGCCGCACCGCTTCTACCATTTCCTTGTGCTTCTTGACCTTTTGCTGCTGTGGCCGGATAAGCAAAAAATAGAAAATGACGATCATGGCGACAATCGGAAGCAGGCTGCTGAATATGTCCAGACCGCCGCCGCTACTCGCTTGCGCAAATGCCGGTGTTACAAACATGAAAGCTCCTTCATCGTCCCGTATCGTCGTGTTGTTCTCTTAACAACCCGCCATTTCGCGATCCGCCGGGCCGGCTTGAAGATCCGCAGACACTTGAGAGCAGTGCGATCTTAAGCGGGCTTGCGTTTCAAAGGCATCTGGCAGATGGCGCAAACGGCTGACAGACGGTTGGTTAACAGGTTCAGGGCCCTGATTACATCAAATTGCCGCCCTTGAATAGAGAAAACAGCATTTTGCGGGTAATTTTGCCACCCTCTTGCTGCCATAGAGCCTTTCAGTTTTTCAGTGAAGCAATTCTGTTTCCCGATTGGCGGACGCCCACACCCAAGCCACTCTCGAGAGATGGGTCGCCATCGCTCTTCGATCGCCTTGAGCTTGGGTATCGCCTCGCCAATCGAGAAACGAAAATTGCTTCTATTAAGACCTGATACGCTTGTCTTATGATTTTTCCGGTTTTTGTGCAAAGATTGTTTCCACTGACCGGCCTTCAACAGCCGGTCAGTGGCGGTGGTCGGATCGAGATACGCTTGGTCGTTTAGGACCGTGTTAGAGTAGGATCGACCACTGTCTTCACATGAGGCCTGAACGGATACAGAGCGGTTCATAACCCTCTACGACAAGCATAGGACATGAGAAGACAATGAAGGATAGCATCGGACTTGATATTTCCAAAGCACATTTGGATGTATATCGCTCAAGCACGGACCAGCACGCCCGCTTCGACAACAACCCAACAGGCTTTCGGGCGCTCAAGCGTTGGATTGGGTGTGAGAGGCCGCAGATTGTGGTCTATGAACCGACCGGCCCTTACCACGCTGCTTTTGAGAGGGCGTTTGCAAAGGTCCTCCCCCTGGCAAAGGTCAATCCCTTGCAGGCGCGACGCTTCGCCCAGGCCTATGGGACACGCGCCAAAAGCGATGCTGTTGATGCGCGGATGCTTGCGATAATGGGAGCGACATTTGCGCGGGTTGCAGACAAGCCTGTCGACAAGAATGATCATGAACTCAAAGAGTTATACCAACGGCTCTTATGGTTGACTCATAAAGCCGTTGGCAAGGCCGACTGGCCGCCGCGCCTTATGGCGCGTAAGCCTTAGTGGCGTTTGAACGATAACGGTCATTCTTTATGACCGTTAGTATTAAAGATCGCGCGCATGGCCCTGATCAAGGATCGTGTACGCCTGAAAAACAGACTGCAGACGCAAACCCTTTGCCTGACAAGAAAGCATACAAAAGCACGGCTTGAACAAATTGGGCGCCAACTCACAGCCATCGATGGCGAGATTGAAAAGCGTCTGTGCAAAGATAAAGCCAGAGAGCTTGATATCCTCAATTCCATTCCAGCCATTGGTCCGGTTACCGCTGCTGCGATCCTGATAGAGTGTCCCGAGATCGGCACGCTCGGTCGCAAGCAAGCCGCCAGCCTGGCCAGCCTGGCTCCGATAACGCGTCAGTCAGGCCAGTGGAAAGGCAAGGCCTTCATTGCCGGCGGCCGCAAAACCTTGCGTGATGCCCTCTATATGCCAGCGCTTGTTTCCATCCGCTTCAATCCTGACATGAAACGGATTTACAAACGAATGATCGAAGCCGGAAAACCTGCAAAAGTCGCAATCACAGCAATCATGAGAAAGCTGATCGAACTCGCTAACACCCTCATCAGGGACAATCGTACATGGCAACAAAAAACAAATTGACAAAAACGGATACTCTAGATGTGATCTTTCAGCAGGTTGTCCCTGATAAACCCATCGGGTACAGGGGGCCATTCACCTGATCATCGCTTTTTTTGATTTATCCAGCATCTTCAAGGATTTAGGAACCATTGAAAGCGATGCGAAGCGCCCTTGACAGCGCTGGATAAATGGAACATCCCTAGAGCGTGTCAGGTTTCAATAGAATCATTCTGACGGAGCGATTTTGCGACAAGATGAATGGCCCCTTGCACCCGACGGGTTTTGCAAGAGCAACCGGCTGAAAGGTCACAACTGGAGTGCGCAGGCGATCTCGCTTGCTCGGAAGACAGGCGCCGGCTTCGCTTATCAGGAGCGCCAGATCACCGGAATAGCTCCGGACTGCGTTGGCGATGATTTTGCCAACATCCAGGGCAACTGCGTCGAACGCATATACCTGAAACAGGAGTAGAATCAAGTGACGGATCAGAACACGCCTATCATCGCCGCAAAATCGCCTGCCAGGGTCGAACTGGAGGAACGCAAAGACTATTTCTGGTGCCGGTGCGGCAGATCAAAAAACCAGCCATTCTGCGATGGCTCCCATGGGGGTACCGCCATCACACCACTGAAATTCACGGCCGAGAAATCCGGCGCGGCGGCGCTGTGCCGGTGCAAATCCACCGCCAGCGCACCGTTTTGCGACGGCGCTCACACGCGCCTGGGAAGTGCGGCAATCGGCGATCCTGCGCCGGCACCGCAATCGGATGCGCCCACCGCAGTACCAACACCGGAAGAGCCGACCGTCGCACGTATCCACGAACTGGCGCGGGACGGGCTGTCGAAACTCGGCCATCACGGCGAAATGGGCGCCATGGGAGTGCCGCGCAAGGACCTTCCCCACTGGGATGACATTCAGATTCTGCCCGCCCAGATGGCCCGCAAGCCACTGCTTGATGACGTTGCGGTGGAGACATCAGTGATAATCGGGCCGCGCGCCGCCAGACCGTTGCAATTGGACATCCCCCTGTTTGTATCGGACATGAGCTTTGGCGCCCTGTCGGAAGAAGCCAAAACGGCGCTGGCCCGCGGGGCGGAAATGGCAGGCACGGGTATCTGCTCGGGCGAGGGCGGAATGCTGGCTGAGGAGCAGGCCGAGAACTCGCGCTACTTCTACGAACTCGCTTCGGCGCGATTCGGCTGGCGGCCTGCATTGGTGGAGCGCGTTCAGGCGTTTCATTTCAAGGGGGGTCAGGGGGCGAAGACCGGTACCGGCGGACATCTCCCTGGCGATAAAGTGCGGGGCAGGATCGCCCAGGTGAGAGGGCTGGAGCCGGGGCAAAGTGCCATCTCGCCGGCAACCTTTGCCGATCTGCACACCCCGGCCGATTTTCGCAAACTGGCCGATGAGGTGCGTGAACGTTCAGGCGGTATTCCCATCGGTTTTAAACTGTCGGCCAACCATATCGAGGACGATATCGACTTCGCACTGAAAGCCGGCGCGGACTACATCATCCTGGACGGACGCGGCGGCGGCACGGGGGCGGCCCCGCTGATCTTCCGCGATCATATTTCGGTGCCCACCATCCCCGCTCTGGCGCGCGCCCGCCGGCATCTGGACGCCACAAGCGGACGCGAAGTAACACTGATCATTACCGGTGGGCTGCGGGTTGCGGAAGACTTTACCAAAGCGATGGCCCTGGGGGCCGATGCGATTGCACTCTCCAATTCCGCCATGCAGGCCGTGGGTTGTATCGCGGCGCGTATGTGCAATACCAACAACTGCCCGGTGGGCATAGCCACGCAGAAACCTGAGCTGCGCAAACGCCTGGATGTGCAGGTGGGGGCGGAAAAACTGGCCCGGTTTTTCGGTGCAAGCGTGGAACTGATGCAGGTTCTGGCGCGCGCCTGCGGGCGCGCCAGGCTTGCCGATTTGCAGCGCTCGGACATTACCACCTGGAAGCGGGACATGGCCGATCTGAGCGGTATTCGCTTTGCCGGCACTGGCGGCGGCGGTCGGTAGTTGAATGGAAAAAAGCAGACCAAGGCGAAGCCGAGGGACTTTTTCACATTCACCTGATCAGATTTCCTCCCGGCGCAGGCCCTCGATGAATTCCCCCATGCGCACAAAGCGCTTTCTCGCCAGGCGCTCGGCACGCAGAATGGTCACCACGTCATTGAACGTGCGATCGAGATCATCGTTGATCAGAACATAGTCGTATTCGTTCCAGTGCTGCATTTCGCTGCGCGCGTTCTCCAGTCTTTGGGCGATAGTCTCGGGGGCATCCTCGGCGCGCCGTTCCAGACGGCGGCGCAACTCGGAAAGATCGGGAGGCAGAACGAAAACGCTGACCGTATCATCCCCATGGGTCTGATAGACCTGCCGGGTTCCCTGCCAGTCGATATCGAACAGCACATCGCGCCCGGCCGTCAGAGCCGCTTCCACCGGCTCAATGGGCGTGCCGTAATCGTTTCCATGGACGTGGGCCCATTCCAGCAACCGGCCGGCATCGACCATCGCCTGAAATTGCGCCGGTGTCTTGAAAATATAGTGAACGCCCTCGATTTCGCTCGGACGGCGGGCGCGCGTCGTGGCCGAGACCGATAGAAAGATATTATCCACTTCCTTTCGCAAATGCCGCGCCAGGGTCGATTTGCCCGCGCCCGAGGGAGAGGAGAGGATAAAAATCAGGCCGCGTCGCGATAGTAAATCATCCATGGGCTTTGCTGCATTCATCTCAATGGCGTTATTCGATATTCTGGATCTGCTCGCGCATTTGCTCGATCGCTGATTTGAGTGCCAAAGCGTGTCTGGTAATGGCGATATCGCCGGATTTCGAACTGATAGTATTGACCTCGCGGTTAAACTCCTGGGCGAGAAAGTCAAGGCGCCGTCCGATCGCCGCATCGCTGCGGATCAGTTCGCGTGCCGCCGCAATATGAGCGCCCAGGCGGTCCAGTTCCTCGCGAATATCGGCCTTGGCGGCGTATAGCACGGCTTCCTGATGCAAACGATCCGGATCAAGGGGATGGTCGTGCGTCACAAGACGCTCGATCAGCGCGCCGATACGCTCCCTGATCGCCTCGATGCTGCAAGCCGGCGAAGCGGCAATGGCATCGACCAACGCCGCAATATCATCCAGTTGTTGCAGCAAAACGGTGGCCAGGCTGGCACCTTCGCGCAGGCGCATGGCAACCAGTTCATCCAGCGCCGTCTCAAGGGTGTCCATGATTTGCGCCTGCAACGACTGTTTCTCCTGCGTGTCCACTTCGCTCTGGTTGTCGAGCAGGCCGCGAATACCCAGCAGCGCATCGACGCTGGGAGGATCGCCGCCAATCCGCGTATTGATTTCCTGCGCCGCCGCAAGCACCTTTTCCAGCACATCATGATTCAACCGTAACGTATCGGCGCCCTGTTCGGTCTGTATCTGAAGGTTGATCTGACACGAGCCGCGCTTAAGACGTTGGGCAACACACGCTCTTGTGGGGAGTTCGATGTCGTCCCACCCCTGTGGCAGACGAAGGCGGATGTCCAGGCCGCGCCCGTTAAGACTTTTGATTTCCCATGTCCATTGCCAGATGCCGCACGTTCCTTGCGCACGGGCAAATCCTGTCATACTAGCGGGCGCCACTTGTATTTTCCTTTCTCTTTTCCCTGTTCGGTTTTTGATTTGGCGCCACGGCAGTCCGGTGGACGCAAAGCGCTTCGTACTTAGAGCCTTTCAGTTTTTAACTGAAAGGCTCTAATACTAACGGTCATAAAGAATGACCGTTATCGTTCAAACGCCACTAAGGCTTACGCGCCATAAGGCGCGGCGGCCGGTCGGCCTTGCCAACGGCTTTATGAGTCAACCATAAGAGCCGTTGGTATAATACTACACACCCGGTGGAACGTACCCCAAAAGGGCTTGGGCGAACATACCTCCAGCCAGGTGCAAAGCGCTCTGAAAGCCATCAACGCGACGGTGCCGGAGCCTCGTCAGTTCGATGCGGCCGGCTCAATCACCGAACCGATTGATTGGCCGTTCGCGCCGGTCTCCAGACGACGCGTGTCGGCGGATACGGTTGCGTTTTTCGGCCGCCGGCGCGGCAATTGTCTGATTTCCAGACGGCGCTTGCGCTCAATACGGCGCCACTTGCGAACATTCGCCTGATGCTCTCGCAAGGTGCGCGCAAACGCATGGCCGCCGGTTCCATCCGCAACAAAGTACAGATCGTCTGTAATCGCCGGCCGGGCCGTTGCCTGCAGCGAAGCGCGTCCCGGATTGCCGATGGGCCCCGGCGGCAGGCCGTTAATGACGTAGGTATTGTAAGGCGTCGGCTTATCGATTTCGGATTTGCGGATCGGCCGCCCCAGCCCCCCCTGACCGCCGACCAGTCCATAGATAATGGTCGGATCCGATTGCAGGCGCATACCCTTACGCAGCCGGTTCAGGAAAACCCCGGCGATGCGGGCGCGCTCTTCCGGTTTGGCCGTTTCCCGCTCGACAATGGAAGCCAGTATCAGCATCTCGTGTGCCGACGCCAGCGGCAACCGCTCGGCGCGCTGCTGCCATATGCTGGCGAGCAACCTGCCCTGGGCGTTCTCCATGCGCCGGATCAGGTCGCTGCGTTTGGTACCGCGGGTAAACTTGTAGGTATCCGGCATCAACGCGCCTTCCGCGGGCACATGGGTGATGTTGCCGGTGAGATATTCGTTGTTCATGATGCGGGCGACGATTTGCCGGCTCGTCAGGCCCTCCGGCACCGTCAACGCATATTGCACCGCTGCGCCCTTGCTCAGCATATCGAGCACCTGGCGCATGGAAACGCCTGCCCGCATGCGAAATTCACCCGCTTTCAAGCGCGCCTGCTTGTTTTCCATCGCCGCCCTGGCCATGAACGCATAGCGGTTGATAATGATGTTCTGTTCTTCCAGGCTGGCGGCGATTTCGGTAAGGCGGGCGCCCCGTTCGACCACAAACATGCGTTCAGCCGTCAGGGGGCCAGGCGCCATGACCAGACTGTTCAGATAAAGAAAAGCGGCGCCAAGAGTAAGAGCAAAAAAGGTAATCGCGATAAAAAACGTCGACATCACGCGTGCGCTTTGCTTACGCCGCGCAGGTTTTACCGCCGCTTTTTTTTCGCGATTCACCTTAAGAGGAGTGTACAGATCGTCGTCACGCGCCAATCGCCGATACCTCGCTTTGCCTGTGGATGCGATCACAGGAACTGCCGCGACCATACACAACCTTTAAGACAGGTCTCAAGGTTGTCCGCGTTTGCCGCGTAATTCAGGACTTGCGGTCGGCGCGATACCAACCAGCGCCTGGTTCACATCCCTCCAGCCGGCAGTTTCCCTCAGTGTGACAAATTTGAATAAAGAAATCGTCAACCATATGGCGGACCACACACTATCGTTAGGGCAAGACATGGCATGAAAACGCTGCCTGATTGTATGTCTGCACAGACTGGTACACTGGCGCGCAAAAGGTTAACGGATCGTAACCGTTCCAGGGCTCAGGAAGCATATTTTCTGAAAACAAGCGACGCATTGGTGCCGCCAAAACCAAACGAATTGGACAGGGCGACGTTGATTTCCTTGCTTTTCGCCACATGCGGCACCAGATCGATCGTGGTATCGACGGACGGATTGTCAAGATTGAGGGTGGGTGGGGCGATCGAGTCGCGCATCGCCAGAATCGTAAAGATCGCCTCAACCGCTCCGGCGGCGCCAAGCAAATGGCCAACGGCCGATTTTGTCGATGACATGGTAAGATCGCGGCTTGCCGGCCCCAGAAGCCGGCTGACCGCATCAAGTTCGATTTCATCGCCCAGCGGCGTCGATGTGCCATGGGCGTTGACGTAGTCGATTTCCTGCGCCGCGATTCCGGCGCGCGCCAGCGCCGCCTGCATACAGCGAAATGCACCATCACCATCTTCGGCCGGCGCGGTGATGTGGAACGCATCGCCGGACAGCCCGTAACCGATGATTTCCGCATAAATATGCGCCCCGCGCGCCAGCGCATGATCAAGCGCCTCGACAACCACAATGCCCGCGCCCTCGCCCATGACAAAGCCGTCGCGGTCGCGATCGTAGGGGCGCGAAGCCTTCTGCGGCGCATCGTTAAAGCCGGTGGAGAGGGCGCGGCAGGCAGCAAAACCGGCAATTGAAATCCGGTTGATGGGGGATTCGGTTCCCCCCGCCACCATCACATCGGCATCGTCCAGGGCGATCAGGCGCGCGGCATCGCCGATGGCATGGGCGCCCGTGGAACAGGCGGTGACGACCGCATGATTGGGGCCCTTTAACCGGTGCGCGATGGAGACATAACCGGATGCCAGGTTCACCAGCCGGCCGGGGATAAAAAACGGACTGACCCGTCGCGGTCCCTTCGCCACCAGATCAAGGGATGCCTTGTATATCCCTTCAACACCGCCGATGCCGGAGCCGATCAATACGCCGGAACGCGCCTGATCCTGCGCGCTTTCAGGGTGCCAGCCGGCATCGTCCAGGGCCTGGGCCGCGGCTGCGCAGGCGAATACAATGAACTCATCGACGCGACGCTGGTCCCTGGGTGTCATCCAGTCGTCGGGATTGTAAGTGCCCTCGCGACCATCGCCGCGTGGAATGGAGCAGGCGATCTGGCAGGAAATATCGGATACATCGAACGCCGCAACGCGCCGGGCGGCATTTTCCCCGGCGATCAGCCGGGACCACGTCGCCTCAACCCCACAGGCCAGCGGACTGACCATTCCCAGGCCTGTAATAACAACACGTCGCATAAGTATAATCCACGTTGGCCCCGTGGCCGGCCGGTACAAGTGGAACGCATGTGACATTTGAGTCCCGGTTGCCCCCAGGCCCGTTCTCAAATGTTAAATACAACGTTCCACCAGAACGTTATAATGGCTAGAGCGTTTCAGGTCCTAATAGAAGCAATTTTCGTTTCCCGATTGGCAAGACGATACCCAGGCTCAAGGCGATCGAAGAGCGATGGCGACCCATCTCTCGAGAGCGCCTTGGACATGGTCCGCCTCGCCAATCGAGAAACGAAAATTGATTCTATTAAGACCTGACACGCTCTAGTGATCAGATGAATGGCCAGCAGCGCCCGACGGGTTTTTCGGGAACAAACTGTTGACGTTACACAACCAGGGTCCGGTTGCGACAGCGGGGCGCTCTTGCTCCGCAAGATGGCCGCAAACACCAGGTGAAAGATCGCACCTGCACCAAGGCGCCCTCGCCACAACATGAATCCTCTATCAACGGATGAACACGCCGGCAACCGCTACGCCGCTTCCTTTTCCAGGAATTTGACCGCATCGCCGACCGTTAGGATCGATTCGGCCGCATCGTCGGGAATTTCGCAGCCGAATTCATCCTCGAACGCCATCACCAGTTCCACCGTATCCAGACTGTCAGCGCCAAGATCGTCAATAAAGCTGGCCTCATCGCTGACCTTGTCGGCATCGACGCCCAAGTGCTCAACAACGATTTTTTTTACCCGTTCCGCAATATCGCTCATTTATCGTCTCTCCACCTTTTACGAACCCGTTTCAACCTGCCAGCTTCAGTCCGTCAGAACTGCTGTTTCGACTGGCATATGTGTATCAGTACCGGCAATCTTTTGCTACTAGCCACTTTACGCAGCCCAACACAAGGGACATCTCATCACCAATGAAACAACAAATGTTGTCGGGCCGGATGTACCGATTCCAGATATATACATATATACGCAACCTGAGTTCGCGTATATGAGGCGAACAGCGCCCGATTTGTCAATCGTGTTCCTTTGGTATTTAGCCAAAGCTGCTGCCGCGTCAAGTGAAAAAGCACGTTATTGGCGCACGGCAGCCCTTTTGGTTTACACTCTCTTGCGCTGAACAATCCCGGATTGCGGCGACGGCAGGTGCGCGCGGGCGACGCGTTGTGATTTCAGCAGATCGTTTCCAGGGCGGCAGATCTGAAGTTGGTTGAATGTGAAAAAGTCTCCCGGCTGCGCCTCGGTCTTATTTTCCCAATAATACCAGCGGTATTGGCGTTTTGTACGCGCTGACTTGTGTATCGTGCTGAGAAGACAACGGTTGTAAACCAGTTCAGGAGTCAAACGCAACGCCCCTTGTATACCAGCGGTATTGGCGTTTTGTACGCGCTGACTTGTGCATCGTGCTGAGAAGACAACGGTTGTAAACCAGTTCAGGAGTCAAACGCAACGCCCCTTGTATACCAGCGGTATTGGCGTTTTGTACGCGCTGACTTGTGCATCGTGCTGAGAAGACAACGGTTGTAAACCAGTTCAGGAGTCAAACGCAACGCCCCTTGTATACCAGCGGTATTGGCGTTTTGTACGCGCTGACTTGTGCATCGTGCTGAGAAGACAACGGTTGTAAACCAGTTCAGGAGTCAAACGCAACGCCCCTTGTATACCAGCGGTATTGGCGTTTTGTACGCGCTGACTTGTGCATCGTGCTGAGAAGACAACGGTTGTAAACCAGTTCAGGAGTCAAACGCAACGCCCCTTGTATACCAGCGGTATTGGCGTTTTGTACGCGCTGACTTGTGCATCGTGCTGAGAAGACAACGGTTGTAAACCAGTTCAGGAGTCAAACGCAACGCCCCTTGTATACCAGCGGTATTGGCGTTTTGTACGCGCTGACTTGTGTATCGTGCTGATAAGACAACGGTTTTAATCTGCGTCAGAAGTCACACGCAAAGTCCCCTGGTTGTAATCTTTCAGCAGGTTGTTCCCGGTACAGGAAAACCGGACGTGACACCTCTTAACACTCTTGCCGCCAGAAAGGCCATACCGGGCCATTCATCTGATCATTAGAGATGTTCGACTTATCCGGTGTTTAAATCATCGCCATGCCACCGTTCACGTGCAGGGTCTGGCCCGTGATATAGGCGCTTTCGGCGCTCGCCAGAAAAACCACCGCCGAGGCGACATCCGCGCCACTTCCAAGGCGTTTGGCCGGGATATTCGCCTCAATCGCCTGACGCTGTTTGTCGTTCAGGCCTTGCGTCATGTTCGATTCGATAAAGCCGGGAGCCACGCAGTTGACCGTGATATTGCGCGCCGCCACCTCCTGCGCCAGCGCCTTGGTCATGCCGATCATCCCCGCCTTGGCTGCCGCATAATTCGCCTGCCCCGCATTGCCGGTCACGCCAACCACCGAGGTAATGCCGACAATCCGTCCGTAGCGCTGTTTCATCATCGGCTTTAAGACCGCACGCGCCAGAATAAAACCGGCAGACAGATTGATCGCCAGTACGGCATCCCAATCGGTATCCTTCATGCGCATAAACAGGCCATCGCGCGTGATACCGGCGTTATTAACGAGAATATCGACACCCCCCATCGCCTGCGCTGCGCACGGCACCAGGCGCTCCACGGCACCACGATCGGACAGGTCACACGGCAAAACATGGCGTCGTTCGCTCAATTCGTCCGCCATCGCATCAAGCGCATCCTGGCGCGTTCCCGACAATCCGATGGTCGCCCCGGCGGCATGCAACCCCCGGGCGATAGCCCCGCCGATGCCACCGCTGGCGCCGGTCACAAGAGCCCTTTTCCCACCCAGATCAAACGGGATGGGTTGGCTTCCTTTGCTTAACTCATGATTTTCACACATGTCTCAATATCCTCGACGCCAGCCACGGAAAACGCCCGGACATCGCGGGCGATGCGGCGCATCAGACCACTCAGCACGGAACCGGTACCCGGTTCCGCGACCCCATCGATATTCCGATCAACCAGATACGCCATGCTCTCGCGCCAGCGCACCGTCCCGACGATCTGATCGACGAGATTGCGCTCAATCTCGCCCACATCACGGGTAGGGCGCGCACTAACATTGCAGATCACCGGAACCGATGGCGCCTGCAACGGAATTTCCGCCAGGGCCTGGCGCATAATATCCGCCGCCGGCGCCATCAAACGACAGTGAAACGGCGCGCTTACCGGCAGTAGCACAGCGCGTTTTGCGCCGGCCTCCTTCGCCGCGCCGATAGCGCGTTCCACCGCATGCGCATGGCCGGATATGACGATTTGGCCGGGAGCATTATCATTGGCGATCTCGCACATATCGTCCGCCCCGGCCGCCACACCGTCAATGGCGGCCGCCAGCGTCTTTCCGTCAAGGCCGAGAATTGCCGCCATGGCGCCATCCCCTGGCGCCACTGCCGCCTGCATGGCCTCGCCACGGGTGCGCAGTAAACGTGCCGCCTGCGCCAGGCTGAAAGTGCCCGCCGCCGCAAGCGCGGAATATTCGCCAAGAGAATGTCCCGCCACACAGGAAACCGGACCCTGGTGCGCAATATCGATGCCGTGTGCCTGCAACACCCGTACCACCGCCATGGAATGCGCCAGAAGTGCCGGTTGCGCGTTGCGCGTTCGCGTTAGCTCCTCCTGGGGGCCCTCCCACATGAGGGTGCTTAGCGGCTCGCCCAGTACCGTATCGACTTCCTCGAAGACGTCACGCGCCTGCACAAAAGCGTCAGCCAGATCGCGTCCCATGCCCGCGCGCTGGCTACCCTGGCCGGGAAAAATAAATGCCCATGTCATGCCACGAATATCCGATACGAAAAGCGTTCGGCAAAGCAAAATATTCTTGTTATTTACACAAATTGGCGTATAACAGCCCCGGAGCAACGATCCGAACCCCGCTTGGGGCTATGGTGGAACCCCCAAATCACTGTCTGCAGCATCTGTGGCGCAATAATGCGCGGCGTATTGCCCGTGGCGGGATGAGGGCAGCGTTCGGGAGGAACGCGATCCGCCGGCGCTTCGGCTCGGGAACCGCCGAATTTTTCGCTCTTTCGGGCGCGTTCCTTTGAGGCTTGGCGCGGGGTTTGCATTCGAGGAAAGGGCAGCCGATGCCACTTTATGAACACACGTTCCTGGCGCGCCAGGAGATTTCCGCGCAGGCCGCAGAGGGCCTGGCGCAAACCTTTAAGGATATTCTCAAGGACAACGGCGGTTCGGTCGGTAAAACCGAATACTGGGGTATCCGCCCGCTGGCCTATAACATCAACAAGAACCGCAAGGCCCATTACATTTTCATGAATATCGATGCACCCCATGCGGCATTGCACGAGATGGAACGGCAAATGCGTCTGAATGCCAATGTGTTGCGCTATTTGACCATTCGCGTCGATGCCCTGGAAGAGGGACCCTCGGCGATGATGCAAAAGCGCGATCGCGATGAGCGCCGCGGCGGATCGCGTGGCGGCCCGCGCGGCGACAAGCGTGGCAATACCACGCCTTCGCGTAAAGGCCCGCCAGTTGCGAATACATCGGAAGACGCCAAATCTTCAGAAAGCGCCACGTCATGATCGATATTGCCCAGCTTCCCACGCGCCGACCGTTTTTTCGCCGCCGCAAAACATGCCCGTTTTCCGGCAGTAATGCCCCCAGGATCGACTACAAGGATGTCCGTCTCCTGCAGCGTTACGTCTCTGAACGGGGTAAAATCGTACCCAGCCGCATTACCGCCGTATCGGCCAGAAAGCAGCGTGAGCTGGCGCGCGCCATAAAGCGTGCGCGCTTTCTTGGCCTTCTGCCCTATGTGGTGAAATAGAACGTGTCATTTCAGCGCCGTCTTTGACCGAATAGGGCGCAAATGCCGGTTGCCGGCGATCAGATACGATACGCCGGCAGCGTGATCGGTTGAGGTCCGCAAGGGCGGACTTCTAACTGCTATATGCGGGACAGCTTGATCCATGATGACAAGAATAGCCATCGGCGCCGTTGCCGGTCTGATCTGCGCCATGTTCAGTCTGGCGACGCTGGTGCCTTCGCTGGCCTCTTATTTCCTTATATTTCTGGCACCGCTGGCAGCCTTTTACGTGGGTCTTGGCTGGGGCGTGGTGGCATCGGTGTCGGCGGTTGTCAGCGCCGTCGTTGCCCTTGGAGCGCTTAAGCAGGCATTCTGGCCTGCCGTCTATGCGGCTCTCGGCCTGGCGCCGGTGATCTGGCTATCCTTCCTTGCCGGCTATTGGCGCCCCGTCACCGCCGCACAGGGGCGCGCTAAACGCGCCTGGTATCCCCATGGCCGGTTGATTGTTCATACGGCCATTTTGTCTGCCGTTGTGACGTATTTCGGCGTTATCCTGTTCGACGTCCAGTTGCGAAAATTCGATGCCACCGTATTGCAGATACTGCTAAAGGCGCTGGGACATGTGATCGCGCAGCTGCCCTGGCACTGGCTCGCTCTGGATTTTCCTGTGCCACGTGCCGATTCCGCCCTTTTGACGGCTTACCTGAGTGCCATTGTGCCGATCGTTTTGCCGCTTTTTGCGGTTGTGATCTGGTTTTGCACGCTGCTGTTTAATTTTTGGGCGGCGGCGACGCTGGCGCGGGCCACCCAGGTGCTGGAACGCCCCTGGCCGGATATGGCGATGATCCGGCTGCCCCGTTTTACTATTTTGCTGTTTGCCGGGAGCGTTGTTTGCGCTGTTCTGTCAACGGGCGATCTTGCCCGTTTTGGTCTGGTACTGGCCGCGGCGTTGGCACTTTCCTTTGTTTTGCAGGGATTTGCGGTGATGCATCGCATTGTACGCCCACTTGATGGGGCACGGTTTGTTTTGGCAATCGGCTATCTTTTGTGTCTGGGCCTGATACCGCTCGTGATCGTGTTTGTTACGGGGCTGGTGCGCACCGCGGTGTACGGCGTTCACGGCGCCGAAGGCGCCCCCGTCGCATCCGATCAGACAATTTCACGAGCATCGCAGATGGAGGCCAGCACCTGAATGTTATCTTTCAGCAGGTTGTTCCCGGGGCGGGCAACGCTGAATGTTATCGGCAGCAGCCGGATTTTTCTTGAACCTGGAGAGAACCATGGAAATTGTATTGTTGGAACGTATCGCAAAACTGGGCCAAATCGGCGATGTCGTGCGGGTGCGTGATGGTTATGCGCGCAACTTCCTGTTGCCAAAGAAAAAAGCCATGCGCGCCACACCGGAGAACCTGAAAGTTTTTGAGCAGCAGCGCAGCGAACTGGAAGCGCGCAATCTGGCGCAAAAAACCGAAGCCGAGGCCGTTGCAGGGCGTTTGTCAGATACGCAATACGTTGCCATTCGCCAGGCCGGGGTAAACGGCCAGCTTTACGGCTCCGTCACGACCCGTGATATTGTCACAACCCTGGGCGAGAACGATGTCGTCATTGAGCGTTATCAGGTGCAGCTTGCCACGCCCATCAAGTCGATTGGCCTGCACAGTGTGACGCTGGCGCTGCACCCGGAGGTCAATTGCAATATTATCATGAACGTGGCGCGCAGCGAGGACGAGGCAACACGCCAGGCGCGCGGGGAGAATGTACTTGATGCGGATGCGGATGTGGATGCCGATGACGTGGCGGACGCCGATGAGGAAGGTGCAATCGCTGCCGCGGACATTTTCGAGCGCCAGGAGGACGTTCGGGATGCGCAGACGGCGGCATTGGAGACGCAGGAGGCTGGCGATGAGCCGGTCGATGATACGGATGAAGAGGCGTCTGCTCCCGTGAATGCCGATACCCCTGAAACGGATACCCCGCCCGCCGCGGACGATACGCGGGTCTGATGGCGTTTGGAGCAATGTTATTGGATCGGTATCGAAGGCACCGTCTAGAGCGTGTCAGTTTTTAGGTGAAAGGCTCTAGTGCGCTTTGATTGTGGCCCCGTAGCTCAGCCGGATAGAGCGGCAGATTCCTAATCTGTAGGTCGCAGGTTCGAGTCCTGCCGGGGTCGCCACATTCACAGAACAATAGAAATTCCTCTTATTTTTCAATAATTTGTAAAAGCGTGTCTCATTTCCGGGTAGGTGTGTCCCAAATCACCGTTGATTCTCCAAGAGTAATTGTACCAGTTGATCGTGAAGAAAAGTGCTTCGCTATGCTCCGTGCACTTTTCTTCATTTGAAACAATGAGAAAACAACAATCAGGAAGGCGCGGCGTTTTGTTTTCGCTTGGGTTTATACCAGCGGTATTGGCGTTTTGTACGCGCTGACTTGTGTATCGTGCTGATAAGACAACGGTTTTAAACCGGGTCAGGAGTCAAACGCAAAGCCCCTTGGTATTATTGCGAGGTTTTGGCGCATTTGTGCACAAAACCTTGTGTTGACCGAGGCGAAGCCGAGGGACTTTTTCACATTCAACCAGTCACAAATACAGAAAGCCCGGGTGGCGATTTTGTTTCATGAACGCCCTGCGCCGGCGCTCAAAACCGCGCTCCTCCGGCATAGTCCCTGAATCGACCGTCGGCGGCACGATTCGGTCCCACTCGACCGGCACCGATGTCACGCCGGTATCATCGAGTATATATGGCTCCGCATTACGCGAACGGAGGCCCCTGCGGCGCGCCTTCCAATGGCGAAAAAGCCGGTAAAGGCGCCCACCAGGCCATCCGCCTCCGGCGGCACCACCGCCCTTGTGGAAAGCCATTGAGTCGTGTGAAATATTAGCAGGTTGAGCGATCGGGGAGATCATGGCACTTCTTTCCTGTTCGCAAGCCGGCCATGGTTTGCGGCGTTTAGAGCGTGTCAGGTTTGCTTGGCAAGCTGTAGGATGGTCGATTTCTATTGATTTATCAAATGAATTATTCTACTATATTATATCAATAAATTTGATAAATTGAGGCCAGCGGAACATGATAACCGGACTGGATATCGACGTCCTGAAGACTTTTATCTCCATTGCCGACACTGGTTCGTATGCGCGTGCCGCACAGGAAGTGGGGCGCACACAATCGGCGGTGAGTATGCAGATAAAGCGCCTTGAGACGGTGCTCGGCAAGGCGATGTTCGTCAAGGTGGGGCGCACGAACCATCTGACCCGGGATGGCGAGCAGATGCTTGGCTATGCGCGCCGCATTGCAAAACTCAACGATGAGGCCGTGGCGGCGTTCAGCGAATCGACCTTTCGATGCAAACTCAAACTGGGTGTCGTTGATGAATATGCGGAGCGGTATCTGCCTGACGTCCTGGCGCGTTTTTCACGCACCCATCCGCTGGTCCAGTTGGACGTGGAAACCGGTTGCAGTCTGGAGTTGCAGCAGAAAATTTCACGGGATGATCTGCACCTCGCCATTATTACGCGCAGCGAAAGTCTTGTTAACGCCGAGCTCCTGTCCCGGGAAAACCTCGTATGGCTGACATCGGATCGTCATTGTATCCATGAGGTCTCACCCCTGCCTCTGGCGCTGGCGCAGCATGGGTGCGCACGCCGTGATATGGCGCTTTGCGCTCTGGAAGAGGCGGCGCGGCCACATCGGGTGGTCTTTGTCAGTCATAGCGGTCAGGCGGTGGTGGCGGCGATCAGGGCGGGGCTGGCGGTGGGGGCCGCACCGATGTGGTATTTGCAACCCGGCCTGCGCGTTCTTACAGGCGACGATGGATTTCCCGTCCTCGGTTCCTATGAAGTGGGCCTGCTGCGCACAACGGGTAATATGCCGCGCGCCGGACATGTGCTGGCCGAGCACATTCGCGCGGCGATGGCGGAGCGGGCTCCGTATCGGGCTGCCCCCGCGTGATCTCATCGACTAGAGCGTGTCACGCTCCAGCGCCCGGCGTTCCGGCAGGGATGGCTGGAAAATAGGAAAATAATCATTTTTAGGTAAAAAATCCTTGACACCCGACCGGTGATCGTGTAGGTTTGTGCCATCGTCGGAGACGTGCGCATCACAGGGCCATTTAGGGGGCGCGGCCCGGGGTGGTGCAACCATGGTGATCGGGCAGTGCGAATGGGCAGTGTGATCGGGCAGTGCAGCCTGGGTGTGATCTTTCAGCCGGTTGTTCCAGAGGTGGCAGATCTGACGTCAGGGTACTTGTCCCCATGGCCGCCAGGAAGGCCATACCGTGCCATCCATCCGATCACCATAGACATGCTCAAACCACACAGGCCATCGATCGCTTTAGAGCGTGTCAGGTCTTAAGTGAATCATTCTGACGGAGCGATTTTGCGACAAGATGAACCTTAAGTCTCGCAGGATATAGCGGGGCTATTTTCAAGAGACTTAAGGTTTATATTAGATCAGCTTGGCGTTAGCTGTACCCATTTTGCCGGGGGTAAAGCTAATGCCATAAAGCTGATCGCCCTGAAATCTATAGCAAAAGCGCCCGTCCCCTCGGGTTTGTCGATTGGCGGACGCCCACGCCCAAGCCGCTCTCGAGAGATGGGTCGCCATCGCTCTTCGATCGCCTTGGGCGTGGGCGTCCGCCAATCGGGAAACAGAATTACTTCTATTAAGACCTGACACGCTCTAGTTGTATAATTTCAACAGGTTGTCCCTCGTAAACCCCTCGGGTGCAGGTGGCCATTCATCTGATCATTAGAGGTGTTCGATTTCTCCAGCGCTGTCAAGGGCGCTTCGCGCCGCTTCCAGCGGTTCATAAACCCTTGACAGCGCAGGAGAAATCAAAAAAAAGGCGATGATCAGATGAATGGCCCGGTATGGCCTTCGTTGATCGTAAAGAAACGTGCTTCGCTACGCTCAGGATACTTTTCTTCATTTGAAACAATGAGAAAACGACGCTCAAAAAGGCGCGCGCAACTGATTTATGCGTTGCGTCTTATACGCGGCTAGAGCGTGTCAGGTCTTAAAAGAATCAATTTTCGTTTCCCGATTGGCGAGGTGACCCACGTTTGAGCCGATCGACATGCGATGTGGGCGCATCTCATGAGATCGGTTTGAGCGTGGGCGCCCGCCAATCGGCAAACCCGAAGGGACGGGCGATTTTGCACCAATGCCGGCGCAAAGTCTCTTGAAAATAGTCCACTATGTCCTGCGAAACTTTGTCTGGCCTTGTCGCAAAATCGCTCCGTCAGAATGATTCACTTAAGACCTGACACGCTCTAAGCCTTCGCCTGCTTCAGACGAAAGTCAGCCATCGGATAAGTGCCCAGAATCTTCACATGGGTGGTGAAGAACATTAACTCCTCAAGGGCCAGTTCCACCGGCCGATCGTGAGGATGGCCCTCAATGTCGGCATAAAACTGCGTCGCCGTAAACGAGCCGTCGATCATATAGCTCTCCAGCTTGATCATATTAACGCCGTTGGTGGCAAACCCGCCCATCGCCTTGTACAGGGCCGCCGGTACGTTGCGTACCTGAAAGACAAACGTGGTTATCGCCTGCCCGTGCGAGGGATCGGCCTCGATGCGCTGGCGCGACATGACCAGAAAGCGCGTCGTGTTGTGGGCCGCATCCTCAATGTCCTCGGTGAGCACTTCAAGGCCGTAAATGTCGCCCGCCAGCCGAGAGCCGATCGCGGCGCGCGACGTATCCCGGCTTTCCTTGATCAAACGCGCCGAGCCGGCGGTATCGGCCGTCGCATGGGTGCGCAGGTTGTGATCCCGAATAAACCGCCGGCACTGCCCGAGCGCCACGCTCAGACTGTAAACGTCCCTGATATCCTCCAGCGCCGCCCCGGGCAGGCCCAGTAACTGCATGCGAATGGGCAGAAAATACTCCGCAATGATGTAAAGATTGGACTGCGGCAACAGATGATGAATGTCAGTGATGCGCCCGTACAGCGAGTTTTCCACCGGGATCATGGCAAGTTTTGCCGCACCGCTCTGCACCGCCAGCAGGGTGTCCTCAAAGGTCGGACACGGCAAGGGCTGCATATGCGGATACACGTCCCCGCACGCCACGTTGGAAAATGCCCCCGGTTCTCCCTGAAAGGCGATCGTATTGTTGGCATCGCTCATGACGAATTCCCCTGTGTCGTTATCGCTCAAGAGCCCTGTGTACAGCCCTTGCCGGACAGTGAGCCGCGGTGCCTGTCTGCATCGCCCGTGTCCCGTGCCTGCTTTGAAAGGAGCGCCCGCACCCGCGCCAGATCGGCGGGCGTATCGACGCTCGCCGGCACCCTGTCAACCAGTGCCACACCGATGCGCATCCCCGCCTCCAGCGCCCGCAATTGCTCCAGACGCTCCCGCCGCTCAAGCACCGAGCGCGGCAGCGCCACAAACCGCGCCAAAGCCTGCCGCCGCCACGCGTATACGCCGATGTGATGATACAGCGGCCCCTCGCCCCAGGGCGCCGTTGCCCGGGTAAAGTAATACGCCCGCATTCGCCCCCGATCGTCGGGGGTGCCGACGACCTTGACCACGTCCGGATCATCGCGCTCGCGCGCCTCCACGATTGGCGCCGCCACGGTACCGATATCAAGGCGCGCATCGTCCATCAGCGCGCAGCACGCCTGCAATGTCGGCGCATCGATGGTTGGCAGGTCGCCTTGCAGGAGCAGGATCGTCTCGCAGGTCCCGGCCGGATCGATCTTCTCGATGGCCTCAAAGGCCCGATCCGAGCCGCTGGCATGGCTTTTGCGCGTCATTACCACCTGCGCGCCGGATACCGCGCGCGCGATCCCGGGGGCATCGGTGGCGACAAAGACCTTCCCCAGCGCCGCCTGCCGGCCACGATTCACCACGTGCTGGATTAACGGCGTACCGGCGATATCCAGCAGCGGCTTACCGGGCAGGCGTTGCGCCTGCATACGTGCGGGGATGATGATAACCGGGTTCAACGCGGTCCGCTCCAGTTTCCTTGCCCGGGGCATACTCACTCAGCCGGAGTTATGTGTTTAAACGCGCCCGCTTGCAAGGAATTTCGTGAAGTGGATAGTCAGAGACAACCTGCAGAAATTATAAAAATAGAGCCTTTCAGTTTTTAAGTGAAGCAATTCTGTTTCCCGATTGGCGAGGCGATACCCAGGCTCAAGGCGGTCGAAGAGCGATGGCGACCCATCTCTCGAGAGCGGCTTGGGGGTGGGCGTTCGCCAATCGGGAAACAGAATGATTCACTTAAGAACTGAAAGGCTCTAGTGTTCGCGGCCGGTGCGTCAGGGTGCCAAAACGCTCCAACGCGGACCGATACGAAGACCGATCTGTTCCTTGCCATCAATCTCGCTCAGCTTCTTCCAACTGTTGGGCTGGGAGAGCATATCACGCAAATAGGCGATATTGCGATTGGCCTGATCGGCGGGCAGTTCACGCTTCAGGATGGTCTCGGCTTCCTCGAATTTGCCCTGCAGGCCCAGGGCGAGGGCCAGATTCTGACGCACCTGGGTATCGGAACCGGCGCTCTTTGCGGCCTGACGCAACACGTCCTCGGCGTCGGTGAGTTGGCCGGTGAGAATATACGACATGCCGAGATTGTTGAGTACGGATGGCTCACCCGGAGCCAGAACCAGCGCCTGCTGATAAATCTCGCGTGCCCGTTCATGATTGCCCATCTGATCGTAGATTGCCGCCTCCGTCGACAGCAGGCTCCAGTCGGGATTATCGCGTTTGGTGGTATTCTCGATGACTTTCAGTGCGCGTCTGTAATCGCCATTGGCGGCAAGGGTCTTGGCAAACGCCGAAAGAACCTGTCCATCATGCGGATGAGCAATGGAGATCTGCTGCATTACCGCAACAGCCTGCGTGGTTTGACCGGCGGCACGCAGACTCTTGGCATAATTGAGAGCAACGTTCCTGGATTTAGGGTTTTTCTGGTATTGCCGATGCCAATACTGCGCCGATCGCGCCAGATCGGCCTGGCTGTGTGCAGCCGATGGTGTCGCCGGGTGCGTGTCACGGCTGCCAAAGGGAAGCGGACCACAGCCGGAAAGGGCAACGATCGCACCTATGAAAACCAGATTAGCCGAAACCCGCCACAGCGGGGAAACCATAACACCATGCTTGCACGAAAGCATAAGACACTCCAAAATAGATAACGGTTTGTCAGGGAAACGCCATTTCAGCAATATTCTGTTAACCCTAACATCCGGTTAATACGCCTGTTTATTTCGCCCGGAGCGGATCGGAACTCCGGCGGGCGAGGAACAATACCGGGCTTTGCGTGTATCCTCGTTCTCGGGGGGAACAATGATCAGGAGAATCCCGTGAAAAAGGCTCTCATATCCCTTCGCAAGGGACAAAACCCGGTGCCCATTGTGGCTGTTCGGCCGACCGGGCGGCGCACCATGGGCACGCTTGCCGCGACCCATACGGGGCTTAAGGCGGCATGGATCAGCCGATGGCTCCAGGCGTGCAATTTTGATGCCTCGCCTGGAAGCTGTGCCCTGCTGCCCCACGCCGACGGGCATCTGGCCGCGGTGCTCTTTGGCCTTGGCGATGAGCAGGAGAGCGGTGATGCGTTTATTGGCGGTAAACTGGCGCGATTGCTCCCCCCGGAGCGCTACCGCCTGGCCAATGCGGAAGACTTCTCCCCTCATACGCCGCTGGCGTTTGCACTGGATGCCTATCGCTTTGATCCCTATCTGGCGTCGCCGAAGGCATCAAAGGTGCCGCAACTATGCCTGGCGGCGGGCGAGATCAGGCAACTCATGCCGATCATCGAGGCGACCAGCCAGGTGCGCGATATGATCAACACGCCGGCGATTGATTTCGGACCGGAGCAACTGGAGCAGGCGGCGCGTGCGCTCGCATCCGGACACGGAGCGGCGATCACGGTAACCAGGGGGAAATCCCTGCAACGGCGGTTTCCCCTGGTACACGCTGTGGGCATGGCCAGCAGCCGTTCGCCGCGCCTGATCGATCTGTGCTGGGGGCCGGAGGGCGCGCCACGGCTTACTCTTGTCGGCAAAGGCGTGTGTTTCGATACCGGCGGGCTTAACATCAAGCCTGGCAATAGCATGTTGACGATGAAAAAGGATATGGGTGGCGGCGCCCATGTTCTGGGGCTGGCGCAGTTGATCATGGGAGCGGGTTTGAAGGTTCGCCTGCGGGTAATCATTCCGGCGGTAGAGAACAGTATCGCCGGCAATGCCTATCGACCCGGCGATATTCTGCCCAGCCGCAAGGGACTGCATGTGGAGATCGGCAATACGGATGCCGAGGGGCGTCTTATCCTTGCCGACGCGCTTGCCCTTGCCGATGAGGAAAAGCCTGAATTGCTGATCGACATGGCAACTCTGACCGGCGCGGCACGGGTTGCGGTCGGTTACGAGATCGCACCGTTTTACTGTGACGATGCCTGCCTGGTTGAGCCCTTAATGGCGGCGGCCCGCAAGACCGCCGATCCGCTCTGGCAGTTGCCCTTGTGGGATGGTTACGCGGCGCTGCTGCAATCGAAGATTGCCGACATTCATCACATATCCACCAGTCCCTTTGGCGGGTCGATTATCGCAGCGCTTTTTCTGCGCCGTTTTGTCGAACACGCCGGCGCCTGGATGCATTTTGATATATCGGCGTTTAACCTGCGCGATCGGCCCGGGCGCCCCCGGGGTGGTGAGGCGCAAGGGCTACGGGCGCTGTTTTCGTTTCTGTCCGAGCGATACGGATACTCCAAAGCCGCAGCCTGAACCGGTATCAGATGACCGCCAGAAGCGCCAGCGCCGTCTGCACGGATCGAAAACGAACCTGCTCGCGCCCAAGTGCGCCAAAGCGCATTTCCCTGTGCAGGGTGCGCGCCTGCGTAGCGGCGCAAAGGTGCACCAGACCGACCGGTTTATCTGCGGTAGCGCCCGTTGGCCCGGCAATGCCGGTGACGGCGATGCTCGCATGGGCGCCGGCACGCCGCCGCGCCCCTTGCGCCATGGCGATGGCAACCGGGGCACTCACCGCCCCGTGGGTGCAAAGGATGTCGGGATCGACACCGAGAAGCCCCCGTTTGGCCTCGTTGGAGTAGGTCACAAAGCCCTGGGCGAACACTTGCGAGGCATCCGCGACGCTGGTGAGCGCGGCGCAGACAAGACCGCCGGTACAACTCTCCGCACAACTGAGGGTCCAGCCGTGTGCACGATAACGCTGCACGACCGGTGCCGCCCGGCGGCATAATTGTGCCCATTCCAAGGGCGCTTTCGGCGGGGGCTGGCGGCTTGTGCTCATGAGCGTGTCAGGTCTTAATAGAAGCAATTCTGTTTCCCGATTGGCGAGGCGATACCCAGGCTCAAGGCGATCGAAGAGCGATGGCGACCCATCTCTCGAGAGCGGCTTGGGCGTGGGCGTCCGCCAATCGGAAACCCGAAGGGACGGGCGCTTTTGCACCAATATGAACCCTAAGTCTCTTGAAAATAGCCCCACTATATCCTGCGAGACTTAAGGTTCATATTGTCGCAAAATCGCTCCGTCAGAATGATTCTATTAAGACCTGACACGCTCTAGGAGCGTGTCGGGTTTAAGGAGTTGTTTGTCAGTGTATCGGTCATGGATATGTGTTGGCGAGGGCTTTGCTGAACCTGCCTTAGCCGCTCAGCATGTTGCTCAGACGTTTGCAGTTGTACGCCAGCGCTACAAGACACCATTCCCGTGAAACCTTCTCAAGACCGCGAAGATGAAAATGCCTGAAACCAAGTACCGATTTGATTATGCCAAAAACAGGCTCAACGCTGCTCTTTCGTCTTTTGTATTTGTCTTTTGCCGACCGGGATCGAAATCTCTCCAGCATCTGTAAGCGCCACGGCTCTCTAACACGAGGCGGCGGCTTGCTGCGCGCCTTCGGCGGCCGGAAATCATAAGGGCGCCGTGCCTGTTCACGCTCTAACGCTATCAAAGGTTCAATGTCACGCTCATCAAGCGCCTCAACAACAGTCTTACCAGCATAACCCGTATCCGCTATAAGCGTCTCGGGCTTGCCAACACGCGCGCACAAGTCATCAACAAAGATATCCAAATCCTGACGATCATTCGTCGTGGTAAGAACTTGCGTACCCAAAACCAATTGGCTGCCATCCGCATCCACAAAAGCTTGCGCATTATAAGCCTGACGGTATTCGTGGCGTGACGACCGGCGCATGATAGAACTGTCCGGATCGCTCAGATTAATCTGATTCTCAGGACAAGGCCGTGGCGGATTGCCCCCATCATCCTGATCTTGCCCATCACAACGCGCCGCCGCCTCAAGTTGTGCGGCCGCCACGTCCAACTTCGCCTTTAACGTTTGCCGCCGCGCTATCTCGTCGGGGAGAGACAAACCATCATCCGTATCCTGTTCATCTGCCGCCTCGGCCCTGTCCATCAACGCCGCAATGTCCTCTGCAAGCTTCGCCCGTAACGCCTGGATACGATCATAACGTACCGACTTGATCTTTGAAGCATTCGCATCAATCTGCGTACCGTCGAGGGCGACCGTGCCCACCCTTAAAAGACCCATCTGTTTGGCCAGCAACAGGATATGCGTAAACGCCGCCTCAAAGGCAGGACCGTTGTCACGCCGGAACCTGGCGATCGTGTCATGGTCCGGATGGCTGTTGGCGGCGATAAAGCGGACAGAAACATTGCGATACGTTGCCTGCTCTATCTTGCGCGAGGAAAAAACACCAATGGCGTAACTATAAATCAACAGGGCCACCATCATGCGCGGATGATATTGTGCTTTTCCTGAGCCGGTGCGGCTGACGTGAAAGGCGTTCATATCTATGCGTTCGACGGCTTCCACGATAAAATGGGCCAAGTCGTCATCTGCCACCCAGTCTTTGAGATCAGGAGGCAAAAGCAGCCGCTGAGAGCGGTCATAATTGCGAAAATTGTTCATACAAATCCGTAGCACAAATCCAAAAACTCCTGTATGCAAACTTAACGAATAACCACAGCATAAATCCGACACACTGCTAGAGCGTGTCAGGTCTTATACCAGCGGTACTGGCTTTCTGTACACGCTGACTTGTGTATCGTGCTGAGAAGACAACGGTTTTAAACCAGGCCAGGGGTTAAACGCAAAGGCCCGTGGTATTAATAGAATCATTCTGACGGAGCGATTTTGTGACAAGGCCAAGCAAAGTTTCGCAGGACATAGTGGACTATTTTCAAGAAACTTTGCGCCGGCATTGGTGCAAAATCGCCCGTCCCTTCGGGTTTGTCGATTGGCGGGCGCCCACGCTCAAGCCGATCTCATGAGATGCGCCCACATCGCATGTCGATCGGCTCAAACGTGGGTCACCTCGCCAATCGAGAAACAGAATTGCTTCTATTAAGACCTGACACGCTCCAGCACCCTTGCCGCCCGGGATGGCCATACCAGGCCATACATCTGATGGGTTTTTCGAGAACAACCTACCGAAAGATCGCATCCAGACCCGGAAAAACAGCCTGATCGCAATGGATACGCAACTCACACGAGGGACAGCAGGTGCTGCCGCAGGCTCGTGCGGGAATTGCGCAAGCCAAGTTTTTGCCGGATATTGTTGCGATGAAAATTCACCGTACTGGTGCCCCGTGACAGAATAACGGCGATTTCCTTCGTTGTGCGGCCGTGTACGATCATCTGCATGATCTGCGCCTCGGTCGGCGTAAGAAGATCGAGTATTTCCGTCATCTGCGCCGAAAGGGTGGAGGTTATGTTTTTCAGGTTCTGCTCAACGATCTCGATATAGGACCGCTGCAGGTCCTGATCGGCACTTAAGTGTTTCAGCTTGCTGATATGGGGCAGGATCAATCCCTTTATTTGCCGTAGAATTTGCATTTCCAGTTCGTTCTTCGACCTCTCGATATTTTCCAGCAATACACGTAAAGCGGTATTGGCGTCTTCCAGGTCCCGGGTTCGTTCCCTGACAAGCGTTTCCCGGTCCCGCAGCGCCTGGCGAAGGGTTGCCTGGGCCTGTTTTCGTCGCTCCACTTCCAAAAGCATCGCCAGATCGTCCTCGACGACCGCGCAGAACTCCCGCAGCCCCTTTTTGAACATCAATGCACGCCGGTTGCGGCGCCGGTCCAATACACAGATCGTGCCGAAGACCTCGCCATCGGGCCACTTGAGCGGATAGCCCATATAGAATGTCATACCGTATTCGAGATCGTCGTTGTCAAGCCATCGCGGATCGCAAGTGGCGTCTTCGACGATCAGCTCCCCGTCATTTTGAAATACGCCAAAGCAATAGAGCTTCTCGTTCAGGGTAAAGCGGTGCGCGGGTTTATACGGATTTCCCGGACTCTCGCTCGAGACCGCCACCGCGTGATCGCGACGCCTGGTGCGCATGATCAGTGTCGCGGGCACGTCGGCGAGTTCGGCGATCAGATCGACGATGCGTTGCCACTTCGTCAGGGTGTCGGAGGTTATTTCCGGCTTTGCATGCAACATCTCCCGTCCTCCCGGCTGTATCGCAGGGCAAAACAGTTGAACATGAAAAAATCCCTCGGCTTCGCCTGGAGCGTGTCAGGTCTGCTTTTTCCCATTCAACTATATAACGCGGAACACCCCGCCCCGGCGCCCGTCACCGGCCCCCTCAAAGCGGCCGCGCCTGTCGCGCTTCACAACATGCGCGCCGCCAAAGAACATGTTACGCGCCGGCCATGCCTGCCGTGCGGCAATGGTGCTGTTCTCCCCACGGATAGCATCAAGGGCGGCCATCAGGCGACGTCCGCCGCCACCGCCTGCATCTGTATCCACGTCCACGTCCACGTCCATAAGGTCTTCATAATCCATCTTGCCCGCCTCCACATGCAACCGCGGTGCATCGACGGCTTGCGCCACGGGTAATTGCGCCTCGCACAGATTGCGCAATACCTGGGTGATGGCGGTTCGAATGCGGTTCGAGCCGCCCGAGCCAAGTGCCAGCAGGGTGCCATCGCGGTGTTGCGCCAGGCTCGGCGCCATCATGGAGGACAGGCGCACGCCGGGCGTCCAGGTGTTCAGACCGTTTGGGTGCAGGTCTTCCTCGCCCAGCATGTTGTTGAGCATAAAGCCGCAGCCGGCGACGATGTGGCCGTTTCCCTCGCCGTTGGAGACGGTCACGGCGGCGGCGTTGCCGTCCTTGTCGATAATACTGATATGGGTGGTCCCGCGGCTGGCGACGTCTGCGTGTTGGCGCACACTATCGCCCAGGCCGGCAATCCGGGCCGGATCGCGGCGCCATAGTGTATCCACATGCGCCATCGCCCGCGCCATGGACGCCAGACCGGCGCCATCCTTGTCGTGCCTTCGCAATGTTTGATAGTGTTCCAGCATCGCCGCTATCAAGGCGCCGCCTGCGGCCGGCGGCGGATTAAGACGGATCGTGTAGCCGTTATATACGCAGGGAAGGGGTTGGCGGATGTGGGCCGTATAATCGCGTAAATCCGTCGCGGTCAGATGGCCGCCATGATCTTTCATCTCCGCCGTAATAGCTGCGGCGATCTCGCCTTCGGTTACCAGCCGGGGTCCCTCGCGGGCGATGGCCTCAAGAGCATCGGCAAGATCGGCATTGCGAAAGGTATCACCCTCGCCGGGCAGCCTGCCGTTTGGCGCAAACAGGGCGCGCGCGGCGTCCGTATGACACACAATGGTTTCGACGACGGCAAACAGATAAGCCTGAAAGACGCTCATACGCACGCCCTGGCGCGCCAGGGCACAGGCCGGAGCGCACAGCCGCCTCATGGGAAGACGGCCAAGGTGTTCATGCACGCAAAACAACCCGGGCACCAGGCCAGGCGTCGCAACAGCGCCCGCACCGATGTGAAAGGGCTGCGTTGCCGGGCCAAAGTCGGCAAGCACCGGTGCGAACTCAATTGCGTCGGCCGGGCTTTTACGGCGCGGCGTATCCGCGAAAAAATCGAAAAGACGCGCCCGGCCCTCCACAAGCGCCATTAAAAAGCCGCCGCCGCCGGGGGACGCCAGAACCGGCTCGCACACACAGGCCGCCCACACCGCCGCGATGGCGGCATCGAAGGCATTGCCGCCATCGCTCAATATCTCGATGGCAGCATTTGCCGTCTCGCCATGTCCCGCTGCGACCGCTCCTGTTGCGCTGTTTGAACTCACCGTACAACTGACCCCGTAAAAGTCACGACAAATCAGGCATTGTGCACACGAGCGGTGAGCATCCTGTACGCTGCGCCGGCAAAGGCGATCGCAAACACGGCCTCGAACCAGCGACGTAGACGCATATAGGCATTTACCATCATTTTACTTGAAAATATAATGGCGTAGCCATGAAACAACACAGCCCCTTGCAGGGCGACGGCGCAAAACACTAAAAGCAGGGCCAGGGGTCCGGTATCAGGGGGAACGCCGATGGAATACAGGGCGCCGAAAAACAGTACCGCCTTGGGGTTCATAACATGGACAGCAAAGCCCCTGGCGAAAGCCGCACGCGGTGACGCCAGGCGTTGAATGGTGGCGGTGGCGTTCCGGGTGTGCAGCGCCGAGCGCGCCGATTTCACGGCAAGAAAGAGAAGATAAAAAGCGCCGAAATAGCGGATAAGTTCAAAAAGCCAGACATTGGCGTGCATAACCGCCCCCAGGCCGATCGCCGCTACGGCCGACCAGATCATGCCGGCCGCAACGACACCGCTGGCCAGTGCCAGACCGTATCGGCGCCCGGCGCTCATGGACGTACCGGCAATCGCCAGGGTCGCCGGTCCGGGGCTGATCGCGGCAATACAGGCGATGGCAAGAATGTGCGCAAGATTGACCGTATCGATCATGACGCCTGATCCGCTTCATACGGCTCAATAACCGGCCCGGCGGCACGTACATCCGCATCGACATCCGCAGCAAAGGTTCTGAAATTCTGCGCAAACATCCGCGAGAGTTTCGCGGCCTGGGCGTCATAGGCAAGCGCATCGTCCCAGGTCTGGCGCGGCGTCAGCAGGGTGCTGTCCATGCCGGGGCAGGCAAGGGGCACCTCGAAGCCAAAAATCGGATCGCGGCGCGTCGCCTGCCTGGCCAGGGAGCCATCAAGCGCGCACGACAAAAGACGGCGCGTCGCCGCAATCGGCATGCGCGTGCCGATACCATAGGGGCCGCCCGTCCATCCGGTGTTGACCAGCCAGCACGTGACGTCGTGGGTGGCGATCTTGTCGCGCAGCAGATTGCCGTATACGCCCGGGTGAAGCGGCATGAACGGCGCGCCAAAGCAACTGGAGAACGTTGCCTGGGGTTCCTTGACGCCTTTTTCCGTGCCGGCGACTTTCGCCGTATAGCCGCTTAGAAAATGATACATGGCCTGCGCCGGATCAAGGCGGGCAATGGGCGGCATGACGGCAAAGGCGTCTGCGGTCAAAAAGATGATCGTCGTCGGATGTGCCGCGCGACTGGTGGGACTGGCGTTGGCGATATAGTGCAGGGGATAGGCGCAGCGGCCGTTTTCGGTCAGGCTCGCATCATCGAAATCCGGCTGGCGGGTTTGTCCGTTCAGCGTTACGTTTTCAAGCACGGTGGCAAAGCGCTGGGTTGCGGCAAAAATGGCGGGCTCGGCGGTGGCCGAGAGGCGGATGGTCTTGGCATAGCAGCCGCCCTCGAAATTGAAAATCCCGTCTCTGCCCCAGCCGTGTTCGTCATCGCCAATGAGAACGCGATCAGGGTCCGCCGACAGGGTCGTCTTTCCCGTGCCCGACAGGCCAAAGAAAAGCGCCGTATCTCCCGCTCGGCCGGCATTTGCCGAACAATGCATGGGCATCACCTGTTGCTGCGGCAGCAGGAAGTTCAACATTGAAAAGACGGATTTTTTCATCTCGCCCGCATAGGACGTGCCGCCAATGAGGACCAGGCGGCGGGCACAATCCATCGCGATAACCGTCCCGCTGCGGCAGCCGTGGCGTTGCGGATCGGCGCGAAAAGACGGCAGATTGAGAATCGTCATCTGCGGCGCGAACGTCTCCAGAGCCGCAACATCGGGACGGATCATAAGATGGCGGATAAACAGATTGTGCCAGGCCGTCTCGCAGATCACGCGCGTGCTGAGGCGATACGCCGGATCGGCAGCGGCGTACAAGTCCTGCACAAACAGATCGCGTCCCGCTACATGGGCACGGAAATCTTCCAGCAATGTATCGAAATGCGCCTGGGTAATCTGGCCATTCGCCTCCCACCAGACCTGGTCGACACTGGCGGCATTGTTGACGATCACCTTGTCGCGCGCCGAGCGGCCCGTGTGACGGCCCGTGCTCACACAAAGCGCGCCAGCGGCGCTCAAATGCCCCTCACGACGCATGATCGCCTGTTCCACAAGCTCAGGCGCCGTCAAATTCCACCGGATCGTCGCCGCATCAGCGAGGCCAACAGCCTCAAACTCATCGGCATCATTGATCTTAAGGGTCCTGTTGCGGTTTGCCTGTTCCATATCGGGTCAACTCTCCGTGTTCGCTCGGTCCGAGGATAAAAGCCTTAAAAAACACGCGTGCCGATGGTAGGATGCCATAACATCGCCGGCGCTGCGCGCCGCTGACCGCAAGTCTGATCTGTCTGGATCCTAGGCCATCGGCTCTGCCGGTTCAAGGTTAAAACGCGCCGGGCGTGGCCATAATCTGATCGGGTTTACGCTTAAACTGTGGCGTGACGGGATTCGCCGGAGCTTCTGCTTTCAGGCCGCGCCACGTATCGCCGCACCTGTCGCCGCAACCAACGAAGAGATATCTGCCATGCCCACCATTGCCCTCGTCGATGATGATCGCAATATCCTCGCATCGGTCTCGATTGCGCTCGAATCGGAAGGCTACACGGTCGATACCTATACCGACGGCGCTTCCGCCTTCGAGGGAATGAGCGCCGCCATGCCCGATCTTGCGGTTCTCGACATTAAAATGCCGCGTATGGACGGCATGGAACTGCTGCGCCGGCTGCGGCGAACCTCGGCGGTGCCGGTCATTTTCCTGACTTCCAAGGACGAGGAAATCGACGAATTGTTCGGCTTCAAGATGGGTGCCGACGATTTTATTAAAAAGCCGTTTTCCCAGCGCCTGCTGGTGGAGCGCGTCAAGGCGGTATTACGCCGCGCCAGCGCCAGCGAAACCGCCGCCGAGGCGAGCCCAAGTGGTGACAACCTGGAGCGGGGGGATCTGGTCATGGACCACGAACGTCACATCTGCTCGTGGAAGGGCATTACCCTGACACTGACGGTGACAGAGTTTCTCATCCTGTTTTCCCTTGCCCAGCGTCCCGGTGTGGTAAAAAGCCGCAACGCGCTCATGGATGTCGCCTATGACGACCAGGTTTATGTCGATGATCGCACGATCGACAGCCATATTAAGCGTCTGCGCAAGAAATTTAAGGCAGTTGACAAGAAATTTGATATGATAGAAACCCTCTATGGCGTCGGCTACCGGTTTCGCGAACTGTAAAGCTCGCGGATGGCACCTGGTTCGCCCGGGCGTGTTGCGACGCACCATGGGGATCGGATAACGATCTGATTCGAATTGTGAGACGTGAGCGCACGTGAAGCCCGTATCGGATACTGCCCGCAAAGACCCCTCGCAACGCGCAAGTGACGATGCGGACGGGAATAATGTCGTGGTTTTGCGCCACGGCCCGCACGCGGCTGCAGCGGCTGGCCTTGCGGATACGGCGCCGGCGGACGCCTTCGCCAACGAGACCACCAATGTGCCGCCCGATGCGCAAGACGTGGATGATCGCACCCGGGCTCCCGGTATCGACCCGGCGCAGCCCGGGGCCGATAGCGCGTATTACGAACATCCCTGGCGACGCTTTCTTAAACATGTGCGCATTTCCGCGTTTTCGTCCCTGACACAGCGCATTGTTTTTCTCAATATCGCGGCGTTGCTGGTACTGGCCGCCGGCATTTTGTACCTTGATCAGTCACGCCGCGATATTATCGCGACGCGCACGCAATCATTGAAGGTTCAGGGAGAGATTATCGCCGGTGCCATCGCCTCGGCGGCGAACGTGGATACGGGCACTTTGATGATCGAGCCGGAGCGCCTGTTCGATCTCAACGCCGGTGAAGCCGGATCGGCCTTTGAAAATACGCTTTTTCAGCAGGATTTTTCTATCAATCCGGAACGGGTTACGCCAATCCTGCGGCGCCTGGTCACGCCCACGGGCAATCGCGCCCGCATTTTCGATCAAGAGGGAATTCTGATCATTGATACGGATAACCTCTATTCCCGCGGCGACGTGCTGCGCTTTGATCCGGTCACCTCACCGCCGAGCGGATACTGGCGTTCCCTTTGGCATCGCCTTGTCATCTGGTTGTGGAAGGGGGACGAGGAACTCTATCACGAGATGGCCGGAACCAACGGCAAGGTGTATGCGGAAATCGAGAGCGCCCTAAAGGGATCGACCGGCTCGCAGGCGCGGATAACCCAGGCGGGTGAACTGATCGTCTCCGTGGCGGTGCCTGTGCAGCGCGCCCGCCAGGTGCATGGCGCGTTGATGCTGACGACAGAACCGGGCCGGATCGATGCGATCCTGCGGCGCCAGCGCGCTACGGTCCTGCGCGTATTTGTCATTGCGGCGGTTGTGACGAGTATTTTGTCGATACTGCTGGCAGGCACGATCGCCGGTCCCATGCATCGCCTCGCATCGGCGGCAGATCGCGTCCGGCGCGGCGTCAACGGGGTGAAGTTTCGCGAGCAGATCCCCGATTTCTCGGCGCGCCGCGATGAGATAGGCCATCTGTCGGGTTCCCTGCGCGATATGACAAACGCCCTGTACAACCGCATCGAGGCGATCGAATCCTTTGCCGCCGACGTCGCCCACGAACTCAAAAACCCCCTGACATCGCTGCGCAGCGCCATGGAAACGCTTCCCGTCGTGCGCAGCAAGGCCGACCATGCCCGTCTCATCGGCATCATGCAGCACGACATCCGTCGCCTTGAAAGGCTGATTAACGATATATCGGACGCCTCCCGCCTCGATGCCGAACTGGCGCGCGCCGATATGCAGCCCGTCGATGTAAAGGTTCTGCTTGAGAACGTCATCGCCATTGCCAATGAAATCCACGGCGGTCCCGCATCGGCGGTCCGCCTTGCGGTGCGCCAGGTGCAGGCGAAAGCTGCCGCGGCCAAACCCGCCAAACCCCCTGAGCCCTCGGCGGAAAAGCGTGCAAATGCCGGACCATCGCCCTTTGTCCTGTCCGCCAACGACAGCCGGCTCGGACAGGTTGTGCACAATCTGCTGGATAACGCCTGTTCCTTCTCGCGCGCGGGCGATGTGTGCGTAACCCTTGAACGTCTGGCGGACGCCATGGAGATTCGCATCGAGGATCGGGGACCGGGGGTGCGCCCCGATAGTCTGGAGCAGATATTTGCACGCTTTTACACCGATCGCCCGGGCAGTGAGGCGTTTGGCCAGAATTCGGGGTTGGGGCTGTCCATCTCGCGGCAGATCATCGAGGCCCATGGGGGACGCATCTGGGCCGAGAACAGGATGGATACGTCCGTCTCTCCGGCGCGCATTATCGGTGCGCGATTTGTGGTTCGCCTGCCGGTAACATGAAGAACATCCATGGCAACGCCCTGTTGTATCGCCGTTTCGGTCTTTTGATCACAGGACCGAGCGGCAGCGGCAAGACGTGTCTGATGCGCCAATTGCTTGATTACGCTGAACGGCGGTCATGGTTTGCGCGTCTTGTCGCGGACGATCAGGTTCTGCTGCAGGTTTGTCATAATCGCCTCCTCGCGCACGCTCCCCGGACAATCGCCGGGCGTATGGAAGTGTTTGGGCTGGGTATCGTCTCTTGCGCCTATGAACCGGTGGCGCGGATACACGGACTGATCGCGTTGACAACGCAGGAAGTCGAACGCCTGCCGCCCGGGGACGCGCAATCGTGTGCGATGCAGGGCGTCACGCTGCCCCGTTTGACGACCGCGCTGCGCCACGATAGCGCCGATCTCGTCAACCGCTTTGTGGATGAGCGCATTGACACGCCTGCAAAGCCATGGTTGGCTGAAACGCAATCCTGTCTTGTGAACGGTGCATGCTTATGATTGGCGTTGTTGTTGTTACCCATGGAAAGCTCGCCCACGAGTTTCACGCGGCACTGGAGCACGTGGTTGGCGTTCAATCGCAGTTCGCTGTGATCTCTATCGGCCCTGACGATGATATGGAACAACGACGCCAGGACATCCTTTCCACGGTGCAGAGTGTTGATACGGGCGAGGGGGTGGTTCTGCTGACCGATATGTTCGGCGGCACGCCTTCCAACCTGGCCATTTCGGTGATGGAGAACGCCAATGTCGAGGTGCTTGCCGGCGTCAACCTGCCGATGCTGGTCAAACTCTCGCGTGTGCGCGCCGAATGCACGTTGACCGAGGCGGTGGAGGCGGCCCGGGAGGCGGGGCGGAAATATATCAACATCGCCTCCCACGTTCTGTCCGGCGACGACCATTGAGATGACGGCAGGAGGCTATGGAATAGCCCTGGCCACCGAATAACAGCAGACGTACCTTCACCGCCGTGCCAGCACCCACGGCGGGTGCTTATGCGTGTTCAGGCGGCTGTTGCATAGTCCTTCCAGGCGGCGTTAACCGCCGCTTGCACCGCTTTAGGCAATTGGGTGTGAGAAATACCCGTTGCCGTAGTGCCGTCATTGGGGCTGAACGAAGCCATGGCGTTCACCAGACGTTGAACATCGCTGGCGTTGAGTAACTTATTGTCCACCTCAAACCTGCGAATGTGTTTGTTCATATTGCCCTGGGCATCATACCAGTCGGTAAAGGTGATCTGATCCTTCGAGCCGAGAAGGCGCACCACCAGATTGTTTCCCGATCTTTGGAACCAGACGTGCTCCTTGTCGAAATGATCACCATCAAGGATATATTTGTCGGTTCCCCTGATGCCTGCCGCATCACTACCCTGGAACGTATCCTGACCACTGCCCCTGGCAAAGTGATAGATGTCCTCACCCGCACTGGCAATCAGCGTGTCATTGCCCTCATCGCCAAACAGATCATCGTTCCCCGCACCACCGTTGAGCGTGTCATTACCCGCACCGCCTCGAAGCCAGTCATTGCCTGCACCGCCATCAAGCGTGTCATTGCCCCTATTGCCGTACAGAAAGTCGTTGCCCGTATCGCCGTACAGGTCATCATTGCCAGCACCGCCGTACAGCCTGTCATTGCCCCCACCGCCGTACATGTTGTCACGGTCCGCACCGCCGTACAGGCTGTCATTACCCGCACCGCCGGACAGTTCATCATTGCCCGCACCGCCGTGCAGGTCATCGTTGCCCGTACCGCCGTTCAGTGTGTCGTTGCCGTTACCGCCGTAGAGCGTATCGTTGCCGCTACCGCCGTAGAGCTTATCTTTGCCCGCACCGCCGCTGAGCATATCACTGTCCGCACCGCCATTTAGCGTATCCGCGCCCCAACCGCCGATCAGCGTATCGTTGCCGTTACCGCCGTAGAGCGTATCATTGCCGTTATCGCCGTGGAGCGCATCGTTGCCCGCATCGCCATTGAGAATATCGTTGCCGGCATCACCGAAGAACGTATCGTTGCCCGCACCGCCGTAGAGTCGGTCGTTGCCCGCACCGCCGTAGAGTCGGTCGTTGCCCGCACCGCCGTAGAGTCGATCGTTGTCCGCACCGCCGAAAAACGTATCGTTGCCCGCACCGCCATTGAGCGTGTCTTCACCGGCATTGCCGTAGAGCCAATCGTTGCCCGCACCGCCATTGAGCGTGTCTTCGCCGGCATTGCCGTTCAGCACATCATTGCCCGCACCGCCGTCGAGCGTATCGTTGCCCTCGTTCCCGGCAAGCCTGTTATCCCCATCATCACCGGTGAGCGTGTCGTTATGTGAGGAACCCTCGATGTTCTCGATGTTGCTCAGGCGGTCCCCCTGGGCATCGCCACCCGAACCGATGCCCTGCGCAAGGTTGACCCTCACGCCCGCTTGTGAATTTGCATAGTCGACCCAATCTTCACCTGCACCACCGTCCAACGTGTCCGCACCAGCACCGCCACGAAGAATATTGTCATCGCCATTTCCGATGAGCGTATCATTGTGTGCCGAACCCTCGATGTTCTCGATGTTGCTCAGGCGGTCCCCCTGGGCATCGCCACCCGAACCGATGCCCTGCGCAAGGTTGACCCTCACGCCCGCTCGCGAATTTGCGTAATCGGCCCAATCTTCACCTGCACCACCGTCCAACGTGTCCGCACCAGCACCGCCACGAAGAATATTGTCATCGCCATTCCCGATGAGCGTATCATTGTGTGCCGAACCCTCAATGTTCTCGATGTTGCTCAAACGGTCCCCTTGGGCATCGCCACCCGAACCGGTGCCCTGCGCAAGATTGACCCTCACGCCTGCCTGCGAATCTGTATAATCGGCCCAGTCTTCACCTGCGCCACCGTCCAAACTGTCCGCACCGGCACCGCCACGAAGAATATTGTTGTCGCCATTCCCGATGAGCGTATCGTTGTGTGCCGAGCCCTTGATGTTCTCGATGTTGCTCAGGCGGTCCCCTTCGGCCTCACCGCCCCAACCGGCGCCCTGCGCAAGATTGACCGTCACGCCTACCCACGAGTTTGCATAACTGGCCCAGTCTTCACCTGCGCCACCGTCCAAACTGTCCGCACCAAAACCACCATCGAGCGTGTCATTGCCCGCACCGCCATTCAGCGTATCGTTGTCGAAGTAATTGCTCCTCAATTCTTTGAAATGCATACTGAATTGCATACCAAAGCCGGGGTAGGAGTACCAGTACCGGATATCGTACCATGTGTCGTCGCCGGCACCGCCATTCAGCGTATCGTCTTTGGTTTGAACGCCCGGCACTCTAGCGGCCTGAAAACCAGGACCGACGTAGGAGACGAAGTAACTGAGTCCGTACAATGTGTCATCGCCCGCACCGCCATTGAGGGTGTCGTTGTCGCCACCGCCCATGAGCGTGTCGTCGCCGGCGTTGCCATTCAGTGTGTCGTGGCCCGAGCCTGCGAAAATAGAGTTGGCCTCATCATTGCCGATGAGCGTATCGTTACGTGAGGAACCCCAGATGTTCTCGATGTTGCTCAGGTGGTCCCCTTCGGCATCACCGCCCGAACCGATACCGCTTGCGAGATTAACCGTTACACCAGACGGGGAGTTCCAGTAAGTGGCGGTATCCAGGCCGGTACCGCCGTCCATCCTGTCTGCACCAGCTCTGCCTAAGAGCAGATCATTGTCCGCGCCGCCAAACAGCCAGTCATTACCGTCACTGCCTTGCAATATGTCGTTGCCGCCGCCGCCATAAAGCAGTACGGGATCAGTTACTCCTACTACTAGAATATGGTCTCCTACTTTCAGAATATCGTGCCCGTTGCTGCCGATAACGCCTGTATAGCCTGCCTTCAATAAATCCAGATCAAGCGCTCCATCGCCGGTATGGCGGTAAATGCGTCTCTTGCCAGCCGTTGTACTATCCGTGTATTCGTATATTGTGCCATCACCGGTATCCGTTTCTGTGTAGGCAACCTGACCGGCAAACGGTCCTTCATCCGCTTGGGTAACACCCGTCACGATTCGATAAATCGTGTGCCAGACACTCGTGGCATCGTGGGTGTTTGCTCTGATCGAGCGAACGAAATTTATAATCGGTGAAGATTGATAACGCGGATTGCTCATCATTTTCTCCAGGGGATAATCGTTGAATATACGGTACACCTATAGCATGCCGTTGCGGCATTTTCAATTATTTTCTATTATTACGCGAATATCATTCCGCACAGGATAAATTTTATCTAAAATGAACTGAAATCTATAAGCATAAACTTAAGATAGAAATCATCGGAAGCCAACGTTGTGCTCGACGTTGGCTTTATGCTGGACTCACAAACGAAGTGCCGCACCTGCTATATGAGCAGGTGCTATGGAAACACACTACACACAGATTGATCTTGAAGAACGTTGCCGGATTAAGGCGATGAAGGAACAGAGACTTTCGCACACGCACATTGCACGATCTCCCGGTCGCGATCGGCGTACGATCCAGCGGGAGTTGCCACGAAATTCCAATGCCAATGCCAATGGCCGTTACAAGCCTGATAGTGCTGATCGCCGGGCATGGGTATGGCGCCTGCGCGGCTCACGCATTGCGCGTTGCAGTCGACTGCATGAGAGCATGACGTCCGCTCTTGCCATGGGGTGGACGCCCGGGCAGATCAACGGCCGACCGCAACGTCAACAGGGTGAAGCAGTTATCAGCCATGCGTCAATCTACCGCTTCATCTATTCACCTGCCGGACGCAAGCTGAAAGGCTCTATCTGCCCTATCATCATTCAAAACGCGAATATCGAAGACGTAAAGGGGAACGTAAAATCCCCATCCCCGACGGGCAAGTCATTGAAAACAGAACGCAAAGCGCCGACAAACGCCGCGAAGGAGGCCATTGGAAGGGTGATCTGATCCACTTCTCGCGCAAAGGCGATATCCTGTTGATCGTGAAGAAAAATCCTTCGCTCCGCTCTATGTACTTTTCTTCACGATCAACTTCCTAACGGACGGCCAAAACGCAAAAAGCCGCCAGTGAGACAAGCTGTTTTGTGTATTATTTCAATGATATCGTTGGTTGCGGGGGCAGGATTTGAACCTGCGACCTTCAGGTTATGAGCCTGATGAGCTACCGGACTGCTCCACCCCGCGACAAAATTTTGGCTCAGAGCCACGTTGTTATCAACCCTTCTATCAAGTGTTCGTCAAAAAGGAAAGGACTAATATCGCTGCTACATTGAAAATCTTGCTATTCGTTGTGGCGAACCTCCTGCATATGGCGAAAAAGTTGAATGGGAAAAAGTCCCTCGGCTTCGCCCCGGTGTACTTTTTCCCAATGAATATAAGGACAAATCAGTCCCCGGGGCGGCCCGCTAATCGACAAACCCGAAGGGACGGGCGATTAATAGGAATCTTTTTGGATTTCCCTTCGGTGTAATTTATGATTCACTGTGTCAGGAGATGGAGCCTACGCAAACCTTATCAGCGGATTTACGTGAACGTGTTGTTGCAAGTTAAACGCCCGACGCGCTGACGTGTGTATCGCGCTGATAAGACAACGGTTTGAAACCCGGGTCAGGAGTCAAACACAAAGCCCCCTGGTATTAATAGACGTGCTCAGCTAGCGGCTATCCATAGGCAGATAGTCCCGTTTGGGATGGCCGGTATATATCTGCCGCGGTCGGCCGATGCGCTGGCTCGGATCCTCGACCATTTCCTTCCACTGGGCAACCCAGCCAACCGTGCGCGCAAGAGCAAACAGAACGGTGAACATCGTCGTCGGAAAACCCAGGGCGCGCAGGGTAATGCCCGAGTAGAAATCGATATTCGGGTAGAGATTTTTTTCCTTAAAGTAGTCGTCTTCAAGGGCAATACGTTCCAGTTCCATGGCGATATCGAGGAGGGGGTCGTCGCTCACACCCAACTCGCCCAGAACCTGATGAGTCGCCTGGCGCATGATGCGCGCGCGCGGATCGTAGCTCTTGTATACCCGATGGCCAAAACCCATCAGGCGAAACGGATCGCTCTTGTCCTTGGCGCGTTTGATATATTCGGGAATACGGTCCCTGCTGCCTATCTCGGCCAGCATGTTCAGGGCTGCCTCGTTGGCGCCGCCATGGGCCGGCCCCCACAGGCTGGCAATACCGGCGGCAATACAGGCAAACGGATTGGCGCCCGACGAGCCGGCCAGGCGAACGGTCGATGTGGAGGCGTTCTGCTCGTGATCGGCGTGCAGGATGAAGATCTTGTCCATGGCATCGGCAAGAACCGGATTGACATGATAGTCCTCGCAGGGAACCGCAAAACACATGCGCAAGAAATTGGCGGCATAGGAGAGGGTGTTGTCGGGATAAACGAACGGCTGCCCGACGTGGTATTTGTAGGCCATGGCGGCGATCGTCGGCATTTTGGCGATCATCCGGTAGCTGGCGACCAGACGCTGGTGCGGGTCGTGAATATCGGTCGAGTCGTGATAGAACGCCGACAGGGCGCCGACCACGCCGACCATTACCGCCATCGGATGCGCATCGCGGCGAAAGCCGGTGTAAAAGCGGTTCATTTGCTCATGCACCATGGTGTGGTAGGTAATATCGTGGCGAAACTTTTCCAGTTGCGCCCTGTCCGGCAACTCGCCATACAGCAACAGGTAGCATGTTTCGATAAAGTCGCCCTGTTCGGCAAGTTGCTCGATGGGATAGCCGCGATACAACAGGATGCCCTGGCGGCCATCGATATAGGTGATGTCCGATGAGCATGATGCCGTCGATGTGTAGCCCGGGTCGTAGGTGAACATCCCCGTATCGCGGTAGAATTTACCGATATCGATGGCCTGCGGGCCGACAGAGCCCTCGACAACGGGCACGTGCCATTGTGCATCGCCGAGGGTTACAGTTGCGGTTTTATCGTTCATGACATCTCCTTACTGTCGATTTATCGATTTTCGTCGCCGGATTGAGGGTTAGATCGCGTCAGGTCTTAATAGAAGCAATTTTCGTTTCTTGATTGGCGAGGCGATACCCAGGCTCAAGGCGATCGAAGAGCGATGGCGACTCATCTCTCGAGAGCGGCTTGGGCGTGGGCGTCCGCCAATCGGAAAACCCGAAGGGACGGGCGCTTTTGCACCAATGCCGGCGCAAAGTCTCTTGAAAACAGTCCACTATGTCCTGCGAAACTTTGCCTGGCCTTGTCACAAAATCGCTCCGTCAGAATGATTCACTGAAGACCTGACACGCTCTAGCGCCCCGGGTGCGGAAGCTTTTCGGCGCCGATTGCCTGGCGGAATGTCCAGGGTCTGGTCAACACGCGGTCCGGGATGCAGGGCCCGGGAAGCGTTCATGCGGTCAGAGCATCATCGGTTTTGCACCGTTTACGCACAGCCTGCGCACAGTTTATCCCCGGCTTTTCCACAACCATGCATTCACCAGGCAATGCAGGCGATTGCCGCAGCGCGGCCAACCCGCGCCGCAACCAGGTTCAGGATTGCCGGATCCACTTGGCGGATACCAGTACGTGAAGGGCGTTGCAGTGGCAAAGCAGCCGCGCCCGGCGTGTTTCGCGTGCCCCGTGTGGCTGTGAACACGTAACGCCAAACGCCCATCGCGAGCGCTTACCCAGGACCCACCCCGGTGCTCGCCCAGGATGCGCCGCGCAACGCCTATCGCCCATCTCAATAAAGGCCGCCTGCAAAGGGGAGAGGGTCGATGACGGTCAAAAGAATGTCTTCAAAACATTCGCTTCGCGTTTGCGAAAAAAACTGTGAAATTGCGCGATAACGCGCCGGCAGGGCCGCTATTTCCTTATGTATTCATATCTCATTTTGCGTTTGTACGCAAGTGCGGCATCCGCTCACAGCACATCGTCAAGACGTGCCAGGCAGGCATCACGCCCAAGAACGGCTAGCACATCGAATATGCCCGGTGATGTGGTGCGACCGGTGAGGGCGGCCCGCAGCGGCTGGGCGACCTGCCCGAGTTTGAGGGATGCCCGTGCCGCATGGTCGCGAAGGGCGCCCTCTATGGCGCTTGCCGTCCACGGCGCGAGCGAGGCCAGAACAGGGCGCAGGGCACGAAGGACAGCTTTTCCTTCCTCCTGAAGATGGCGCTGCGCCGCCGGATCGATAACAAGGGGCCGTATCGCAAGAATAAAGCCAAATCCATCAATAAGTTCTCGAAGTGTCTTCGCACGCGCTTTTAATCCCGGCAATGCCGCCATGACACGCGTTCGCTTGCCCGCATCCAGGGCGGCCAGGGTCTCGCCCCCACCCTGTACATGCGGCAGCAGCGCCTCAATGGCAGCCATAAGATCGGCATCGCCCAGGGCGCGAATTTTCACGCCGCTGATATGATCAAGTTTGGCCAGATCGAAGCGCGCCGGCGATTTGCCGATCCCCTTCAAATCAAACCATTCGATGAGCTGCGCGGTGGAAAAGATCTCGTCGTCGCCGTGGGACCAGCCCAGACGCACAAGATAGTTGCGCATGGCATCGGGCAGGTAGCCCATTTCGCGATAGGCCTGCACGGCAAGGGCGCCATGGCGTTTGGACAATTTGGCACCGTCGGGCCCGTGGATCAGCGGCACATGGGCCATCTGCGGGACGGGCCAGTCGAGGGTTTTGTAGATCTGTACCTGGCGCGCCGCGTTGGTCAGATGATCGTCGCCGCGAATAATATGGGAGACTTGCATGTCGTGGTCATCGACAACGACGGCAAGCATATAGGTCGGTGTGCCATCGGAGCGCAGCAGGATCAGGTCATCAAGGTCCTTGTTGGCAAACGCGATGCGGCCCTGAACGTGGTCGTCGATCTCCGTCTTGCCGTGGCGCGGCGCCTTAAAGCGAATGACCGGATCAATACCCGTCGGCGCGCTGCCCGGATCGCGCTCGCGCCAGCGTCCATCGTAGCGCGGCGGCAGGCCCGCGGCATGTGCCTTGGCGCGCATCTCCGCCAGTTCGGCGGCGCTGGCATAGCACTTGTAGGCGGCTCCCAGGCCGAGCAGCCGGTCGGCGATTTCGCGATGGCGGGTGCGGCGCGAATACTGGGATACCGCCTCACCCTGCCAGTCCAGTCCCAGCCAGGCAAGACCGTCATAGATCGCGTCGATGGCCGCCGCGCTGGAGCGCTGGCGATCGGTATCTTCGATACGCAGCAGCATCCTGCCGCCCATACGTTGCGCATAGAGCCAGTTAAACAGGGCCGTACGTGCCCCGCCGATATGTAAAAAGCCCGTAGGGGAGGGGGCAAACCGGGTAATGATCGGGTGATCCATAGACGATGCTCTCGTGTGCTCGTGCCGTTGCCAAAGTGCCGCGTCTGCATGTAGCATAAGGCTGGGGAGGGTCAAAGGGTGCCAGAGCATCAAGGGCGCGATGCGGGGGGCGAACGCGTACAATCGCCGCGACGATCCGCTGCAACGGATGACGTCGCCGGCGGGGTTCGTGCGCCGTATCGTCGCGACGATCGCCCGGCGCCGGTGGCGCGGACCAGACGGCGATCCTTGCCGTGGCGGGTGCGCCTGGGCGTCTGGCGGGAGTCAGTTCGGCGGTTCCTTATTGCCTGTGCCGCCGAGGACCTTGAGGCGCGGCGCGGATTCTTGTGGCTTGCGGTACTTTTTGCGGGCGGCGCGCTGGCGTATTTCAGCCTTCCCGCGGAGCCGGCCCTTAGTGCGCTGGTGCTCTCAAGTGCGGCAGCGAGTGCGTTGGCGGTAAAGACCGGGCAGGCGGGGCATTTGGCGGGTTTTCGTGTTGCGTGCCTTGTGGCGGCGTTCGTGCTGGGCGGGACCATTGCCAAGGTGCGCACCCATATGATCGCCCCGGACCGGATTACGCAGTCCGTCATCAACGGTGAATTGCGCGGCATCATTGAGCGTATTGAGAAGCGGGGCCGGGGCGTCCGATTAAGCCTTCGCGTGACAGCGCTCGCCGGTATGGAACGCCAGAACCTGCCGTTGCGCGTGCGTGTGAATGCGCGCACCAGCGCGGCGTCTCTGGCCGTTGGCGATAGGGTTGCGATGCGCGCCACATTGCTGCGCGCGCGCGGCCCCGTAATGCCGGGCGGCTATGATTTCGCCTTTGACGGGTTCTTTCGGCAGACGCTCTTTAACGGTTATGGGCGCGGCCCGGTCCACGTGCTGCCGGGAACGGGAACGGCTGCCGACCTGCCGTTGGGTGCGCGGGTGTCCATAGCCCTTGCGCGCTGGCGGGGGGCTATCGAGACGCGCATTCGCGCCGCCCTGTCCGGAGAAGCGGGTGCGTTTGCCGTCGCGTTGATCGTCGGCAACCGATCGGGTTTGTCGCCGGCCACGGTGGAGGCGTTACGCAATTCCGGTCTGGCCCATGTACTGGCGATCTCCGGGCTGCATATGGCGCTGGCCGCGGGAACCGCCTTCCTGCTGGTGCGCGCCATACTGGGGCTGTTCACCGGTCTTGCGGTCAACTATCCAATAAAGAAATGGGCCGCCGCTCTGGCCCTGTGCGCCGCGGGCGCCTATCTTGTGCTGTCCGGCGCTTCGGTGGCCACCGTGCGCGCCTTTATCATGTTTGCCGTCGCCCTCGTGGCCGTGCTGGCCGACCGACGTGCCATCACCATGCGCAATGTCGCCATTGCCGCCATCGTGATTATCGCCCTGAGCCCGGAGGCGGTAAAACAACCCGGCTTTCAGATGTCGTTCGCTGCGGTCATTTCCCTGATCGCCGTTTACGAATGGCGCGCCCGTCAAACCCGTCCTGTCGCCGACCTTGACAGCTGGATAGGGATTTCGCTGCATGGCGCGCGCCGCTTTGGTGTTGGTCTGATCCTTACGGCCCTGTTTGCCGGTATTGCCACCATGCCGTTCGCCGCGTTTCACTTTCACCGCATTGCCAGTCTTGGACTGCTGGCCAACGTGCTGGCCATGCCGATTGTCAGCTTTATTGTCATGCCGGCGGGCCTGATCGCGATGCTGGCGATGCCTTTTGGTCTGGAACAGCCGGGTTTGCAAATTATGGCGTGGGGGCTGGATCGGGTCGTTGCTATTGCTGTATGGGTGGCGGGTTTCGAGCGGGCGGCACCGCCGATCGCTGCCATCAGGCCCCTGGCGCTGGGACTACTGGTGTGTGGCGGGTTGTGGCTGGCGTTGTGGCAGGCAAGATGGCGATGGCTCGGGCTTGGGTTTTTCGCCGCCGCCTTGCTGATCGGGCCGTTCAGCCCCGGACCCGCGGTTCTGATCGCCGATAATGGCCGTGTGTTTGCCGCCCGTCTGGCGGACGGTCTGCTGCATTTCAGCGGGCGGCAAAACCGGTTTGCGGCATCGATCTGGCTGCGTGCCGATGGTGACCGGCGCACTCTTGACGATACAAGCATTCGCCGTGGCATCGATTGCACCCGCGCCTTGTGCAAGGCAAAACTGCCAGGCGGCGAAATGATTGTCCTGGCCAGGCAGCAGCGCGCGGTAAAGACGGCCTGTACATTTGCCCATATTCTCGTTACCTCCTATCGGGCACCTTCTTCGTGTGCGGCGTCGATGGTCTTCGATGGCCCGCGCCTGCGCCGAACCGGTGCGGTCAGCCTTTACTGGCGGGGGACGCCCGGGCGTTGGTCAGTGCGAACGGCGCGCCCGCGCGGCTGGCGGCCCTGGTTTGCGCCGGGGCAACAGGATCCTTGATGAATTGTCTTCAGGATAGGCAGCTGATCGTGAAGAAAAGTGCTTCGTTGTGCTTGTGTGTACTTTTCTTCATTTGAAACAATGAGAAAACAATAACCAAAAGGCGCGCCGCTTTGTTTTCGCCTGGCTTTATACCAGCGGTATTGGCGTTTTGTACGCGTTGACTTGTGTATCGTGCTGATAAGACAACGGTTTTAAACCGGGCCAGGAGTCAAACGCAAAGCCCCTTGGTATTATATCAAGGGGCCTTGCGTTTGACTCCTGACACGCTCTAGACTTCGCCTCGGTCTGCTTTTTCCCAACAATACCGCTGGTATAAGATATTGATGCAAATAACCAAACCGGATGACTGGCATCTGCATCTGCGCGACGGGGCGCTGTTACAGGGGGTTTTGCCGGCGACAGCGGCGCATTTCGCGCGCGCCCTGATCATGCCTAATCTCCTGCCACCCGTCGTTAGCAGTCAGGCGGTGCACGCCTATCGCGAGCGTATTCTGGCGGCGCTGCCGCGCGGCCATCGTTTTCGGCCGGTGATGAGCGCCTATTTGACCGAAGATACCGATGCAGCGGATCTGGCGCACGGGTTTGCCGCGGGTATCATCGGTGTGGTGAAGCTCTATCCGGCCGGCGCGACAACCAATTCCCAAAGTGGTGTAAGGTGCATGGAACGGGTATACCCGGTGCTGGAACGCATGGCGGCTATTGGCATGCCGTTGTGCGTTCACGGTGAGGTGACGGATGCGGCAATTGATATTTTTGATCGTGAAGCGGTGTTCATCGATACGGTGCTGGAGCCGCTGCGCCGCCGTATCCCCGAATTGCGGATTGTTCTTGAACATATCACGACGAAAGAGGGGGCGGACTATGTGCGCAGCGCCGGCGCGAATTTGGCCGCGACGATCACCGCCCATCATCTGATCATTAATCGCAATGCCATGTTTGCCGGCGGTATCCGGCCCCACTACTACTGTCTGCCAGTGGCGAAACGCGAGGCTCACAGGCAGGCCCTGCGCCAGGCGGCGGTGGGGGGCGATGGGCGGTTCTTTTTCGGCAGCGATTCCGCTCCGCATGTGAATGCGGCCAAGGAAGCGGCATGTGGCTGCGCCGGAATCTTCACTGCCGTCAACGCCATAAGCCTTCTTGCACATGTATTTGAAGAAGAAAATGCGCTCCATAGGCTTGAGGGTTTCACCGCCATCCACGGCGCGCGCTTTTACGGTCTCGACGTCAATAGGGATAAACTCACCCTGAAAAAGAACGATACCGCCGTGCGCTTTCCCGCACAATTGCCGACCCAGGCGGGACCCGTCACGGTGTTTGATCCGGGCTTTCCCCTTTACTGGACGTGTCAGGCGGTTCAATAGTCCATTTGGCGTAGGCGCGATCGTCCTCGGCGCGGGCGGCAACCCAGTGCGCGCCTTCGGCACTGCATTCCTTTTTCCAAAACGGCGCCTCGGTTTTCAGATAATCCATGACAAACTGCGCGCCGAAAAACGCTTCATGACGATGGCGCGCCAGGGCGATCACCAGCACGATCCGTTCCGATGGGTGCAACGCGCCGTAGCGATGAACGATCAGTATGTCGTCAAGATGCCAGCGCGTTTGCGCCTGTGCGGCGATCTCGGTCAGGGTCTTTTGCGCCAGCGCCGGGTAATGTTCGATGATCAGCGCACCAATCGGTGCCTCACCGTTTTCATCGGCGTTTTCGCCGTCTCGACTATCGCGAACAAAGCCGGTAAAGGTGACCGCCGCTCCGGTATTGCGCCGCCCCGCCATGAGGAGGTTAAGTTCGGCGCCGACATCGAAATCCTCCCGTTGCAGCCGTATTCTCATTGCCTCAACCGCCGGTCATGGGCGGAAAGAAAGCGATTTCCGTCGCGCCGCGCAGAGGCGTTTGCGGTGCCGCCAGGGTCTGGTCCACGGCGGCGCGAATCAGGGCCGGGTCGGCGAATGCCGCCGCAAACGTCTCATTGCGCCCGCGCAACCAGCCGACAAGATCATCGATCGTGTGGATGTGATCGGGCACGTTCACATCTTCCTGGGCGCAGCCGATATGTTCGCGCAGGGCGGCAAAATAGAGGATTTTCATGGAGCTTGTCCGTTCATAACACATTATAGTTGTGTAATTTCAACAAATTTACCTGTTTTGGGAACAATCTGTTGAAAGGCTCTAGTCCTCGCCTTCAAGGATATGGCTGGCAGCGGCATAAAAGTAATCGTAACCTGTATAAAGGGTCAGGATCGCCGCCACCCACAACAATATGGTACCAATCCAGATCGTTCCCGGCAATACCTGCTCGCCCGCCGGACCGGCCAGAAGAAAGCCAAGACTGAGCATTTGTACAGCGGTCTTCCACTTCGCCAGCCAGGTCACCGGCACACTAACCTGCAACTCGGCAAGAAACTCGCGCAAGCCCGAGAGCAGGATTTCGCGACTTAGGATAATAATCGCCGCCCATAACGACCAGCCGGCGACGGTGCCGTCGCTGGCGAGCATCAACAAACAGGCGGAAACGAGCAGTTTGTCGGCAATCGGATCGAGCATACGCCCCAGGGACGATTGCTGCGACCACACGCGGGCCAGATACCCGTCAAGCCAGTCGGTAAGGGCGGCGAGAATGAAAATCGCCAGGGCAAGCCAGCGGGCGATTTCGGAGTTTTTCCAAAAGAAACAGCTGACAACGAACGGCACCGCGGCAATACGCGCATAGGTCAGGACATTGGGCAACGATAACACGTGCTTGCTGATTGGGCCTCGTGGCGATCTCATAGGCGTGCGCAATCTCATGGATAGCTCGCTGATACTGGCGGAATTCGCTGTAATACCAGCGGTACCGGTTTTTGTACACGCTGACTTGTGTATCGTGCTGATAAGACAGCGGTTTTAATCTGCGCCAGGAGTCAAACACAAAGCCCCTTGGTATAGCACTACGGACACCGGCGCAACTTATTGAACCGATACTGTTTTAGTTGCAAAGCGCCCTGGTGGAACGAACTTGACATTTGCGTGCCATTTGCTACCGGGCGCGTTTTCAAAGGTCACAACTCGTGGGCCCTCACCCTCGATTCATACGGGATTTAGCACAAAAGTTTTGCCAATGTATGAGTCAGGCGCGAAAATGATCGTGAATGCTCTGCGCCAGTTTCAGGGAGATCCCCCGTACCGCGGCAATATCCTCGACACTTGCCTGCGATATCGCCTTGGGGGAGCCGAAATGATTGAGTAACATGCGTTTGCGCTTGGCGCCAATATTGCTGATCGTATCAAGGCGCGAACGCGACATCCCCTGGCGACGCTTTAAGCGGTGGGAACCGATGGCGAAACGATGGGCCTCATCGCGCAATTGCTGCACATAATAGAGCACCGGATCCCGCGCGCTTAAACGAAAATCCGGCCGCCCCGGCAGATGAAACGTCTCGCGCCCGGCGTCGCGCTCGACACCCTTGGCGATGGCCACAAGTGCAAGATCCGTCACTTCCAATTCGGCAAGAACGTCGCACACGGCACGAAGATGGCCCGCGCCGCCGTCGATAAGGATCAGATCGGGCCAGGCGGGCAGGGTGTCGTCATCGTCCACAACAACATCGGTGTCTGTATCCGCATCGGCTTGCGGCGCCATTTCCGAGCGCTCCTGCGTATCGTGCTCCTTGAGAAGGCGCGTGAAACGCCGTGAGAACACTTCGCGCATCATGGCGTAGTCATCTCCTGCGACGAGGGTTTGCGACTTGATGTTAAAGCGCCGGTACTGGTTTTTGACAAACCCCCGGGCGCCGGCAACGATCATGGCGCCAATGGCATCGGTGCCCGAAATGTGAGAATTATCATAGACTTCAATACGGCGCGGTGGTGCCTTGAGAGAAAAAGTCTCGGCCAGAGCCGCCATCAGTTTGCGCCGCGAGGTGTGATCTGCCAGGCGGCGTGCCAGAGCCTCGCGGGCATTCAGGCGGGCACGATCGACCAATGCGCGCCGCGCGCCGCGCTGCGGCACAACCACCGACACCTTGCGCCCCGAACGTACACTCAGCGCCTGAGCCAACAAATCGCGCTCGCCAAAGTCGTCGCTGACCACAAGCATCTTTGGCGGGATTTTGTTTTCGTAGAACTGGGGTAAAAACGCCTCCAGAACTTGCGCTTGCGACAGCGAGGGGTCAATACGCGGAAAATACGCCCGATTTCCCCAGTTCTGCCCGTTGCGAAAGAAAAACACCTGCACGCAGGCCCCGCCGCCGGCGCTGTGACAGGCGATCACGTCCGCCTCCTCAAGGGCATTTGTGTTCACCCCCTGGTGCGCCTGTACATGGGCCAAAGCGCCCAGACGATCACGCAGAATGGCGGCGCGTTCAAAGTCCTGCGCCGCCGCCGCCGCCTGCATTTGTTCCTGCAATGTTGCGCGCACCGCATGGCTCTTGCCGCCAAGGAAGCCCGCCGCTTCGTCGATCAGCTTCTCGTAATCGCGCGGCGAAATCTCTGCCGTGCACGGTGCGCTGCAACGCTTGATTTGATATTTCAGGCAGGGCCGGCTGCGTCCTTCGAACTCGCTATCGGAACATGTGCGCAGCAAAAACGCCCGCTCGATCACGCTCAGCGTGCGATTGACTGCGCCGGCCGAGGCGAAGGGACCGAAATAAGCGCCCTTTTTATTGCGCGCGCCGCGATGTTTCATTAGCCGTGGTGTCGGGTGTTCGCGGTTGATGAGGATATACGCAAATGACTTGTCATCGCGCATCAATACGTTGTAGCGCGGCTTTAACTGCTTGATCAGGTTCGCCTCAAGCAATAGCGCTTCGGTCTCCGATTTGGTGACGACAAACTCCATCTGCGCCGTCTCGGAGATCATGCGGGCGATGCGATTGCTATGGCCGCGCAGACGCGCATAGCTCGAAACGCGGCGTTTTAGGTGCTTTGCCTTTCCCACATACAGGACATCGCCGTCCTTGTTCATCATGCGATAAACCCCGGGCCGGTCATCGAGGGTGCGCACGTAGCGTCCGATCCGTTTGACACCGGTTGAGGCGGGGCGCGTTTGCGTCATACCGTGCTCCTAATCCGTCCCTCGACAGGCGTTAGGGCCTGCGCCTCAAAAAGCCGAGGCGCCGTATTGAAAGGCGATCACGACAAACACGATATACAGAGCAGCCATGATCGCGCCATAGGTGCGTGTGATCGCCTGGTGACGAAAGATAAAGATACTAACCAGCAAAGCGCAAGCGAGCATCGCCGCAAAGCTCCACGTTTCGGCTGTGAACGTGAAGGAGAACGGCGATATCAGCGCCACCAGTCCCATAATGGCGAGGATATTGAAGACGTTGGACCCGATTACATTGCCCATCGCGACGGCATTTTCGCGGCGTATGGCGGCCATGATGGCGGTGGCGAGTTCGGGCAGGGACGTGCCAAGGGCGACGATGGTCAGGCCGATGGCGCTCTCGGAGACGTGAAAGATACGCGCGATACCGATGGCGCCGGCGACGGTCAAATGCGCCGCGATCGGCAGGCCGACGCTGCCCACGACGACCAGGAAAGCCGATAGGGGCACCGATTGTGGCGCTTGCGGGGTGTCGTCGACGAGGGAGTCGAGAACCCCCGTATGGGTCTGCGTCGCGGTCGCCTTGCGCTGTTGTGCGGCGCCACGGATCATATCGAACAGGAAGTAGGCGAGTAGAGAAACCAGCAACACGCCGTCAAGGCGGCTGAGGGTGTCGTCGGCGCACAATACGACGAAGACGAGGCTTATGGTGATCATGAAGACGGCGGCGCGGCGCAGGCCCCGCACGTCACAGGTAAAGGGCAGGATCAGGGCCGGGACGCCGAGAACGAGCAGTACATTTGCCACATTGCTGCCAACGATATTGCCCAGCGCCACCCCCGCGATCCCCTTTAGGGCGGCGTTCAGGGAAACCACCAGTTCCGGTAGTGATGTGCCAAAGGCAACCAGGGTCAGACCGATAACGAGGGGTGACAACCCAAAGCGCTGGGCGATACCCACAGCGCCGCGCACCAACATATCGCCGGCTACAAACAACAGGGCAACGCCGGCGACCAGTTGAATAAAATCCATGAAAGGCTCACATGTGAGGGTGCCGGCGCACTAGTGGTGTAATTTCAACAGGTTGTTCTCGAAAACCCATTCGGGTGCTGCTGGCCATTCATCCGATCACTAGAGATGTTCTATTTGTTCGGCGCTGTCAAGGAGGTCCATCCCATTGGGGCGCTTTAGCTACTTTCAGCCGTTCTTAAACCTTTGACACGCTCTAGCAGTCTGTCGGGTTTGACGGGCGCTAACTGCCTAAGTCATTGATTTTACTATGAAATATATTTTTGGAAAAATAAGGAATTCAATAAAATCAATGACTTAGCTAACAAATTCTACACGCTCTAGTTGTGGTCTTTCAGCAGGTTGTCCCGGTAAACCCATCGGGTGCTGCTGGCCATCTGCGGCAAGGACCGCAACAGGGATCGCTTCCGGCTCGCCTGTCTTAGGGACAACCCGTTGATAGATCACATCTAGCGCGCCGGTGGCAGGATGACGTAACTGGCTCTGCAACCGCGGCGATCAACCTGCCGGCAATCGCGAAACGCAAGCGATTTGTCAAGGCAAATACGCACCTCGCGCAACCGCCGTCCCTTGCACGAGATCGCCAGCATCGCCGGTGTCAGTCCCGGGTTTGCGGCGATGAAATCGCGTTCGATACCCTGGGGCGTCAGGCGCGTATGGCGCGTTAGACGCATATAAAACGGTGGTATGGTGATCCGCTCGAAGGCCTTGCGTGTCAGGGCAAAATAGTCGGCCGGCTCAAGACCGGAACAGGTTCCATGCTTGCGCCATTGATGACGCACCAGGGCGGCACCGGGCATAATATCGCTCATGGCCCTGGCAATTTTGCGCAATGACTGGCGTGTTCTGGTCCGGCAGTTGCTGGGCCAGCCGCGCTCAAACTGCGGCCAAAGCCCATGCACGACAAAGGAAAAAGGGCGCGCGGATGCGCATTGCTCGCGACTGGTTTCGGGCTCAGCCGTCTCGCAATAGCTCGGACTCCACGAGAGCGAGAGGACATAGAAATCGAAGTCGCGACGCGCGCCGTCTGCCGTTGACGATTGCCCCGATACGGCATCGGCGTGGATCAGCATCGCCGCCATACACGCCAGACAGGCGCGCACGCACCGCCACACGGGCGCCCGGTAGGGCACAGCGAAGCGTTTGGAGCGCGTCTTACACGTTTTACGCATTGCCATAGCCCATCCATTGCATGGCGCTGATTTTCCCCAGCGCGGGCAGTTTAACGGCGAGATCGTCCGGATCGATACCGATGGTGGAGCCGGCGATGTGAATTTCGAGGCCTTCGCGAAGGCCGAGCGCCAGGCCGGCGTATCCCGACCAGGCGATCTGCCACCCGGTTCCCGATGGTGTGCGGGCGATGTGAAGCCCATCGCCAAGATAGTCCTTGCCGACGGCAACAGCGGGCAATTCCGGTCCCCAGTCGGGAACCTGCCGCGCCAGCCACGCGATGAATGTGTTCGAGTTCGGCCCCGGCCAGACCCGGTAACTGCCGCGCCGGCGCGCCGGATAGCGGGCGATCGCCGCCTCGATACGCGGGATCAGGCGAGCCGCTTTGGCCCCTTGCAGGGTGTGCACCGCATAGGGCCTGTTGGAATACCAGCGGCCGTCCGCCGGATAGGCGTTGCGGCGTACCGGTTGCCCCCAGCCGACGACTTCGTAACGGGTAAACCGCGTCTCGTTTGCCGCCTTGATGGCGATCCAGCTGTGAACGGCGAAAATTCCCTTCCAGTTGCCTGCCCGCGCCGCATAGACGATAATCATGGCCTGTGGGTTTGCCTGCGGATCGGGCGCTATCGCCGCCGAGGACCAATCGGCCACGCGCCAGTTCGGGGGCCAGCCATGAGCGAAATGCCAGCCGCCGCTGGCACCGATGGGCAAAAGCACACAGCAGACGAAAATCCGGAACCCCCAGCGCAATCGGCGCAACCCTCTGCGGGGGAGCGGACGGACCTTGTTTTTGCGTTGCGGCACGACGGGGGCATTTTCAGATGGCATGGCCATGCGTATCCGTGTGTACTGCTGACATGTTTTATCGCTACAGGCGGGCCCGGGGTGTGGTCGGCGCTTTTTATGCGGCGTCCTTGTGATGTGCCGCACCTGCACTATATTATCCGTGTAATCCGTTAAGCGATTTGGAACTTGTGGCGCCGGCGAAAAAATTTCGTTAAACTTAATGGCCTAATGTGACCACACACAGGCAGGGAGCACAGATTCATGACCAACATCCGATCGCGCCATCTGGTTACCACGTCCTGGCTGGCGGAAAACCTCGACGCTGTCGATCTGGTCGTGGTCGATGCCACATGGCATATGCCGGCGACAGGCCGCAATGCGCGCGCCGAATACGAGGAGCGGCACATTCCCGGTGCGGTGTTTTTCGATATCGACGAGATCGCCGATACATCGTCGGATCTGCCGCATATGCTTGCTTCCCAGGTGACGTTTTCCGCCCAGATGCGCCGCCTCGGGATCGGCGATGGCAACCGTATTGTGGTCTATGATTCCTATGGCATATTTTCGGCGCCGCGGGTGTGGTGGACGTTACGAACCATGGGGGCCGATGAGGTGATGGTGCTCGATGGGGGGCTGAAGAAATGGTGCGCCGAAGGGCGCATGCTGGAAGAGAACTGCGCCTGGCGGGCGCCGCACAATTTCAGTGCCAGGCTCGATCGCGGCGCGGTGCGCGATCTTGAGGCCATGCGGCGTATTATACGCCAGGGCAACCGCCAGATTATTGATGCACGCGCGCCGGGCCGCTTTGCCGGGCGCGATCCGGAACCGCGCGCGGGCCTTCCCTCGGGCCATATGCGGGGCGCCAGCAATGTGCCCTTTGATGCATTGATTGATGAACACGGTTGCCTGCGCTCCGATGAGGCGTTGCGGGCAGCCTTCGATGGGGCGGGGGTCGATCTGGATCGCGCCGTCGTCACCACGTGCGGCTCCGGTATTACGGCGGCGGTGCTCAATCTGGCGCTTGCGATTCTGGGGCATCACGATGCGGCGCTGTATGACGGTTCGTGGACGGAATGGGCGGCGCGGGCGGATGTGGAAATTGTTACCCACGGGTGAGTTATGGCGTTCCCTGAGCATGAGAATCGGGCGACACCGCCGGAGCCGGATCGTATCGCAGCGACGGTGACGCATCTTGAGATGACCCGCCCGCCGGTTTTATCGGTGCCGGAGCCGGTTGACTTCTGCCTGGCGCTGATGCACGTGGGTGACATTCCGATCCATTTTTATCGCTATCTTTACGAGACAACGGGGCGGCGGTACAACTGGGTCGAGCGCAGCGATATGGATGATGAAGCCCTGGCGGCGCAGATCAAACGCGATGATGTGGAGATTTGGGTGCTGTACAATGCCGGGGCGCCGGCCGGATTTTATGAACTGGATTTCGCCGATCCCGAGCGGGTTTATCTGGCCTATTTCGGCTTGCTCGAAGGCATGACCGGCCGTGGCCTGGGAACCTATCTGCTCTCCTGCGCCCTGAAACGCGCCTGGGGAGAAAAGCCGAAAAAGATCAGCGTTAACACCAATACCCTCGATCATCGCGCGGCGCTGCCGCTTTATCAGAAATTCGGCTTTGTTCCCACGGGCCGGCAAACGGTCTATCTGCGCCGCCGCGATGAATGTATCCATGAGCGTTGAGCACTCCGAGAAGGGCACGGATCGCAGGCGCGCCGCTATTCGATCCCGCTTCGGCACTATTCATCTGCCCCATAGTCGCTATGGGCGGTTGGCGCTGGGCGCCACGCTGGTACTGGCGGGCCTGTTTGGCTTCCTGCCTGTCCTGGGCTACTGGATGATACCCTTGGGGTTTTATATTCTCTCCCATGATTTGCCGATGGTGCGCCGCTTTCGCCGCGTTGTGACCTTAAGGGCAGGACGGCGCTGGCGGCGCTGGCGCGCCAGGGGTCAAACGCAAAGCCCCCTGATATGATTTGTCCTTTTTATTAAGACCTGACACGCTCTAGAGCGTGTCAGGTCTTAATAGAATCAATTCTGTTTCTCGATTGGCGAGGTGATCCACGTTTGAGCCGATCGACATGCGATGCGGGCGCATCTCATGAGATCGGCTTGAGCGTGGGCGCCCGCCAATCGGAAACCCGAAGGGACGGGCGATTTTGCACCAATGCCGGCGCAAAGTCTCTTGAAAATAGTCCACTATGTCCTGCGAAACTTTGCTTGGCCTTGTCACAAAATCGCTCCGTCAGAATGGTTCTATTAAGACCTGACACGCTCTAGACCGAGGCGAAGCCGAGGGACTTTTTCACATCCAACAAATGAACTGCTCCTCCGGGCCACGTATTGCGGTCACCCCCGCTGTTCCCTGAACGCTGGCAACCGGTTTATTCCGGTTCGAAATAACTGGCGTTTGAAGCTGCGATGGACTCGATCGTACTATCGAGTCTGGATAAATGAAGCATGCCGGTTTCGACCGCACCTTCGACATCTCCGGCGCCTATAGCGGTGGCTATTTTCTCGTGATCTTCAAACAGTTGTGGCATCCGGTCTTCATTGGTAAGGCTTAGAATGCACAGCCGATCAACTTTCGCTTTCTCCACGGAAATCACCTCAAAGGCAAAACCAACATGGGCAATCTCACAGATCGCTCCATGAAATTCGTAATCCAGCACGCTGAACTTTTGAAAATCGCCATCCCGGATCGCTTCCCGCTGCTGCTCAAGGCATCGGTCCAGCATGGCGGTACCTTGCCGATCACAGGCTCGCGCCGCCCGACGCAGGACCTCGGCCTCGACCGCGGCGCGAACAAACCGTGACTTCTCGATCTCGTGCAGCGAAAAGCCGCGCACCACCGTCGCCCGTTGCGGGCGGATCAGGATCAGATTGAGATTAGCCAGGCGGCTGAACGCGTCCCGCACCGGTTGACGCGAAACGCCGAATGCGGCGGCAATCTCGGCTTCGGACATTTTGTCACCAGGCCTTAGCTGCAATGACGAAATCTTCTCGTGAAGATGGTCAAAAATGTCGTCCACGCTTGTCCGGCGATCCGGTACCTGGTTCAGGTTAGGCATCCTATCCTCCGTCTGTACTTGTGTTGGCCCGTGCGTTGGCGCGGCAATGCTGCCACCCTGGATGATAATCTGACTTACCACCGCGGTACCTTGCGCACATAATCAGGGATATACTTCAACATTTCATCGGTGTCGTCGCGATCGTCGATCATGGCTGTGTTATAGAGATTGTGGAGCTCGGCCAAGGTCTCGCGATCCAGATCAACCCCGAGGCCCGGCCCATCGGGCACCGTGATCCTGCCTTCCACGAACTTCGGACGGCCGCCGCGAACGATCTCGCGCGTCGACCACGGATAGTGTGTGTCGCAATCGTAGGTCAGATTCGGCGTAGCGGCGGCTACATGACACATGGCGGCGAGCGAAATTCCCAGATGCGAATTCGAGTGCATGGCTACGCCCAGATGGGCCGCACGGCACATCTCGCCCAGATGGATCGCACCGCTGGCGCCGCGCCAGTAATGGGGATCGGACAGGATTATTTGTACGGCGTTCTTCTTTACTGCCGCGAAAATTTCTTCAAATTCAACCACTACGAGATTCGTCGCCAGTGGCATATCAATCTGCGCCGACAACTCTGCCATTGCGTCCATACCGCGGCAGGGGTCTTCCAGGTATTCGAGAACACCGTGGAGTTGGTCAACGACTTTCTTCGCCGTCGGAACGCTCCAGGCCCCCATGGGATCAATGCGCAAGCCGTGGTGGGGAAACACCTCCCGCAGCTTCAGAATCGTCTCGACCTCAAGATCGGGATGAAGCACGCCGCCCTTGAGCTTCAATGAGCGGAACCCGTATGCATCGACAAACACTCTGGCCTGCTCCACCAGAGCATCGGGGGTCATGACCTCACCCATAATGTCGGGGCCAAACCGCAGGTCCTGTTTCGCAAACTTGAAGAACAGGTATCCGCCAAAGGGGATCTCCTTTCGAACCGCACCCCCCAGGAGATCGTACAGCGGGCGGCCAACTTCCTTGCCGCGGATATCAAGACAGGCGATCTCAAGGGCGCTGTAGACAACATCGATCACCTTGTGATCAGCCAGGGCGGTCGGCGCGTTGACCCCGCCCGCATCCGGCAGCGCCGTCTCAAGCCGCCGGCGCAAATCCCGCAGGTCATACGGATCCAGCCCTTCGAGCGCCGGCACGGATGTGCGCAAACCTTCCAGCGTTCGCCTGGCGCCATAGGTTTCCGCAAGACCGACCAATCCGGTGTCGGTCCGAGCCTCGATCACCGCGCGCAGGAAAACACAAGGATGGACCCCCTTGGTATTGGCCAGCGGAACGTCTGGAACCGCGATCGGGGTTACGGTAATCTCTTCGATTCTCATTTGCCTTCTTTTTTCCGCGTTTGGTGGAACACGATCCTGCTTACACAATTTTGAGCTTGTATACCAGAAATATTACTAGTATACTACTATGCATTCGGAGCGAATCGACGCATCGGATCACATTATCAGCGTCACCGGCGTTGCGCGATAATGCCGGCGCCCAAAGGGGGAAAAGCCATGCCCGGGGTCCGTCTTGAAGGCATCGTGAAGGTTTATGGTTCGGTTCAGGTTGTCCACGGGATCGATCTGGAAGTCCGGGAAAAGGAATTCGTCGTGCTCGTTGGTCCCTCGGGCTGCGGCAAGTCGACGACGCTGCGTATGATCGCCGGTCTCGAAGAGATCAGTGACGGCGATTTGACGATCGACGGCCGGCTTATGAACCGCGTCGCGCCCAAGGACCGTGACGTGGCGATGGTGTTCCAGAACTATGCGCTTTATCCCCATCTGAACGTCGCCGACAATATTGCCTTTGGCTTGCGGATCCGAAAGGAAAGCAAAGAGAAAATCGTCTCCAGTGTGGATGAGGTGGGCGCCATTCTCGGTCTGACGCCTTATCTGGACCGCCGTCCCGCCGACTTGTCGGGCGGGCAGCGCCAGCGGGTTGCCATGGGCCGCGCCATCGTGCGCCGGCCCAGGGTATTCCTCTTCGATGAGCCACTGTCCAACCTCGATGCCAAGCTGCGCACGCAGATGCGGGCCGAGATCAAGCGCCTTCACAAGAAGCTCGGCGTGACCTCGATCTACGTTACCCACGATCAGGTCGAGGCGATGACCCTCGCCGACCGCATCGTCGTGATGCATGACGGCCGCATCGAGCAGATCGGCTCTCCGATGGAGCTGTTTCTTAACCCTGCCAATATATTCGTGGCCGGTTTCCTGGGCTCGCCGCCCATGAATATGGTCAGGGCGAAGATTGTAGCGGGCGAACAGGGGCCTGTGGCCATGTTTGAGGGGCAGCGCCTTGCCCTGCAGCAACTGCCGTCCTTGCAGAACGCCGTCGGCAGGCAGGTCACGCTGGGTATTCGTCCGGAATTCGTTGCGGTTGCGGATGAAAGCGTACCGAACCGTATCGCCGTTGATGTCGATCTGGTGGAAACCCTGGGCTCCGAAGTATTGATCCACGCCAGCCTTCAGGGCGCTCCCTTTGTCATCCGCACCAACACGGTCGGGCAGATGGGTGTGCTCGACGGTATCTCCGCCTTTACCATAGAAGCGCATCTGATTCGCGTCTTTGACGCCGAAACAAGCGCGGCCCTGCCCGGACAGGACATCGCCCGATGACGACCAAGACCGATCCAGCCATGGGTTCAACCGGGGAGATCCGAGGTGAGGCGCCCCGCGCGCGGAGCCGCCGCAAGCCAGGCCGCCTCGTTCGCATTGGGGATCACCTGAAACGGGAATGGCAGCTCTACGTCATGCTGGTTCCGACGATCGTGTGGCTGCTGATCTTTCTTTACAAGCCGATGTACGGGTTGCAAATTGCCTTTAAGGACTACTCGATCTTTCGCGGCGTCGCCGGCAGTCCGTGGATCGGACTTGAGCATTTCCAGACACTGTTCAACAACGATCAGTTTCTGCGGGCGCTGAAAAACACCATTATCATCAGTTTCTACGGGTTGATCTTCGGCTTTCCGATGCCGATCCTTCTGGCGTTAATGTTCAATGAAATCCTGCATCGGACATTCAAGAAAACCGCGCAAACGATCGTCTATCTGCCGCACTTTATTTCCTCTGTCATCATCGCGGGTATCGTCATTACGGCGTTCTCGCCTTCGGCAGGCATTGTGAATACATTTCTCGGCTGGTTCGGCGGCGAGCCGATCTACTTTCTGACCAAGCCTGAATGGTTCCGTCCGATCTTTGTGGGCACCGGCATCTGGCAGGAGGCCGGGTTCCAGTCGATCGTCTACCTTGCGGCCATCGCCGGCGTATCGCCGACGCTGTATGAGAGCGCCGTCGTGGACGGCGCCTCGCGCTGGCAGATGATGTGGAAGATCACCCTCCCGTCGATCCTGCCGACGATCATCATTATGCTGATCATTCGTATCGGCAATATTCTCGAGGTCAGCTTTGAAATGATCATCCTGCTTTATCAGCCCGCGACCTACGAGACGGCGGATGTGGTCAATACCTTCATCTACCGGCAGGGCATACAGGGCGGGCAATACGATCTGGCCGCCGCCGCCGGTCTCTTCAATGCCTTTGTCGCCTTCATCCTGGTGATGGCCGCAAATACGATCTCCAAGCGCTATTCGCGCACGTCGCTTTGGTGAGAGGAGCGCTGAGATGGCCAATATGACTCTCTACTCGCGCGGCGACAGGCTGTTCGTGATCCTCAATATGGTTCTGATCGCGCTTTTCACGATCTCCACACTATATCCGTTCATCTACATCGCCTCGTTGTCGATGAGTACCGGCTTCGAGGCACGCGCCGGTAACGTCATCCTGACGCCGGTGGATTTCACGTTGGCGGCATACAAACAGGTCCTGTCAGAACCGCAGTTCTGGATCAGCTACCGCAACACGTTCATTTATACCATCGGCGGCACGCTGATGAGCCTGGCGTTCATTATTCCCGGCGCCTATGCCCTGTCGCGCCCGCAACTGTACGGGCGGCGGTTCTGGAACCTGATGGTGGCCTTCACCATGTGGTTTAACGCCGGGCTGATCCCGTTCTTTCTCAACATGCGCGATCTGGGACTGCTCGACAGCTATTTCGGCATCATCGTCGGCTTTGCCGTCAACGGCTTCAACATCATTCTTCTACGCAATTTCTTTGAAGGCATTCCGCGGTCCTTCGAGGAGGCTGCGCGGATGGATGGCGCAAACGAATTCCAGGTGCTCTGGCAGGTCTATGTGCCGCTCTCGAAACCGGCCATCGCGACCGTCGCCCTCTTTTGTATTGTTTCGCGCTGGAACGGGTTCTTCTGGGCCATGGTACTCTTGCAGGACGAGGACAAGATCCCGCTTCAGGTGTATTTGCGCCACGTCATCGTTGAACTGACCGACGACGAAGCCTTCGCCGCCACCCTGATCAACGCGCCGTATTCGGTCGAGACCGTGAGCGCTGCGATCATCGTGTGCTCAATTATCCCGGTTCTGCTCATCTACCCGTTCCTTCAGAAGTACTTCAGCAAGGGCATCCTGCTGGGCGGGGTGAAGGAGTAAGGAGTAACCGAAAATCGCAACAGGAGGAAAATATGCGAAACCTGAAACGAACACTCGCCGCCCTCGGCGCCCTGACGCTCGTATCGTCCGCGTCGGCCGATGAACATCTGCGCATTGTCGATGAGCCGCTGGAACTGACAATTCACATGCACTGGCCGCGTTCGCAGGGCTACAACGAGGAATATCCCGTTGAAAAAGCCGCGCGGGAGATGACCGGTATCCATCTGAAGGAAGCCACGGTCGGCCGCAACACCAAGGACTCCGGCGAGGCCATGAACCTGTTATTGGCGAGTGGCAATATGCCCGATATCGTTGGCGGTCACCTTATCAAGCAACCGGTCAATCAGTACGGTCCGGAAGGGGCCTTTGTTCCTCTCAACGATCTCGTCGAAAAACATGCGCCAAACATCAGGGCGTTCTTTGAGACCTATCCGCACATCAGGCAGTCGATCACCGCGTTCGATGGGAATTACTACTACATTCCCTACCTGCCGGACGGCAAATACGGCCGGGCCTATTTCATCCGGCAGGACTGGCTCGACAAGCTGGGGCTGGAACAGCCGCAGAACGTCGGCGAGCTTTACGAAGTTCTCAAGGCCTTTCGCGATCGCGACCCCAATGGCAACGGCCTGAAGGATGAGGTACCGTTCTTTGCGCGCAACTGGGAGGAGACCATTCGTCTGGTGACCCTTTGGGATGCCCGCTCCTCCGGTTCCGATACCTATCATGATTTCTACGTCAACGATGCGAACAAGGTCGTGCACCCCTACGCCCGGGAAGCCTATCGTGACGGCCTGGCCATGGTGGCCAAATGGTACGAGGAAGGCCTGATCGATCCCGAGGTTTTCACCCGTGGCTCGTCCGCCCGCGAATATCTGCTCAGCGAAAACCTGGGCGGCTTCACCCATGACTGGTTTGCCTCGACGTCGGGCTACAACGCCGCGCTTGCCGACAAGGTGAAAGGTTTCAACTTCGTACCGTTCCTGCCGCCCGCCTCGGCGGCCGGGGTGCGGATGGAAGAGCACCGGCGTATCCCCGTAAAACCCGATGGCTGGGCGATCAGCCATACCAACAAACATCCCGTCGAGACGATCAGGTATTTTGACTTCTGGTTTTCCACGCAGGGCCGCCTTCTTGCAAATTTCGGCGTTGAGGGCGAAACCTGGGACATGATCGACGGCGAGCCCGTCTACAAGGACGCGGTCCTAAAGAGCGACCGGCCGGTCAATGCCCAGATGTGGGCCGTTGGCGCGCAGATCCAGCGCGGGTACTGGCAGGACTATCGCTATGAATGGCAGTGGACTTCCCCTGCCGCGCGTCGGGGCATCGAGTTGTACGACCAGCACGATCTGCTGGTCGAGCAGTTCCTGGGCGTGGCCTTCAACCGGGACGAACAGGCCGTCTTCGATCGCTATTGGCCGTCGCTGCGCACCTATATGCTGGAGCGTCAGCAGGCGTGGGTATTGGGTTCCGGCGACGTCAGGAAAGACTGGAACGACTACGTGAAGACCCTCGACAACATGGGCTATCAAAAAGTCGTCGAAGTCCTGAACTCGGCCTATCAGCGGCAATATGGCGGCTGATTCTTCCCCCCGCTACCGGGCGCGGTCGAATGCGGCCGTGCCCGCCAGAAACAACCCAAAAGACGGAAATGTTCTCCAGATGCCCGGCAAATCACTCCCTGCGCTCGAAGAACCGAAGGCGGGCCGCCTGACAATTCAATACGCGCCCGATGGTACAGGCGAAATTGTCGAGAACCCGCCGCGGTTCACCTGGCTGCCGGTGATCGAGGACGAGGCCCGCTATATCTTGCGCGTATCCAGCGATGCGGACTTTGCCGCCGGGAAAACGACGGTCTTCTCCGACCTCGGGCTGAATTTCTTCACCCCCGACCGGACGTTCTCCCCGGGGGACTATTATTGGTCCTACGCCGTTCAAAACCCTGCGACCGGAAAGCCCGCGACCGGCTGGAGCCGTACGCGGACCTTCCATCTGGGCGCGGGCCTGCCCGAGACGCCGTTGCCCGCCCGCGATACCCGCCTTGCCCGTGCGCCACGCGAATATCCGCGGCTTTGGCTGACGGCGTCCCGGCTGGCCGCGTTCCACAAGAAGGTTCACGCCGATCCCCAATACTGCGCATGGGACTCGTTCTTCGCGCATTCCGTCCTGCCCTGGATGGATCGTCCGGTGATGGCCGAGCCCGCGGGCTATCCTGATCACAAACGCGTCGCGTCAATCTGGCGCAAGACTTATGTAGAATGCCAGGAACTGCTTTATGCGATCCGTCATCTCGCCATCGGCGGCACCGTCACTGGCGATGCGGCGATGCTGGAACGGGCAAAAGAGTGGCTTTTGGCCGCAGCGGCGTGGGATCCGGCAGGCACGACGTCTCGCGCCTATACCGACGAATGGGCGTTTCGCGTCAATCTCGCGTTGGCATGGGGCTACGATTGGTTGCACGACCGCCTGAGTGAGGATGAACGCGCAAACGTGCGCGATGCACTTGTGGCCCGCACCCGCGAAACCGCCCATCATATCATTCGCAACGCCAGGATCCAGATTTTTCCCTTCGACAGCCATGCTGTGCGGGCCGTGTCTGCTGTTCTGATCCCCGCCAGCATCGCCCTGCTGGATGATACCGAGGAAGCCGAGAACTGGCTGCATTATGGTATCGAATTCCTGTTCACGGTCTATTCGCCATGGGGCGACGATGACGGCGGCTGGGCTGAAGGCCCCCATTACTGGATGACGGGAATGGCCTATTTGATCGATGCGGCCAATCTGTTGAAGTCCTATACCGGCATTGATCTGTACCAGCGGCCATTCTTCCAGAAAACCGGTGATTTCCCGCTCTACACCAAAGCTCCAAATACGCGCCGTGCCACGTTCGGCGATGATTCAACCATGGGCGCGTTGCCGGCGGTGAAACTCGGTTATAACCTGCGTCAGTTTGCAGGCGTTACTGGTAACGGCGTCTATCAATGGTATTACGACGAAATCTGCCGAACCAACCCGGGCACGGAAAAGGCCTTCTATAACTGGGGCTGGTGGGATTTCCATTTTGACGAGTTGACCTACCGCACGGATTTTTCCATCGTCAAGGCAACCGCGCCCGAGGACGGAATGCGCTGGTTCAAGGGCATCGGCTGGGTTGCGGTGCAGCAGGCGATGGCGGACCCGAAGAACCATATCCAGTTCGTTATGAAATCGTCTCCGTTTGGCTCGATCAGCCACAGCCATGGAGATCAGAATGCGTTCTGTCTGGCCGGGTTCGGCGAGGACCTGGCAATCCAGTCAGGCCACTACATCGCTTTCAACAGCACCATGCACCAAAACTGGCGGCGCCAGACCCGATCCAAGAATGCCATCCTGATCGATGGCACGGGACAGTATGCGGGTACGGACAAGGCGCGGGCCATGAGAGCCGCCGGTCGCATCACGGTGGCGCAGGATCGGGGCGATCACATCTTTATTCGCGGCGACGCAACGGCCGCCTACCGGAGCCTGTCACCGCACCTCAACTGCATCCAGCGTGACGTTTATTTCGTCCACGGAACGTATTTTGTCATCATCGACAGGATTGCCGCCGGTAAGCCCGTCTCCATCGAATGGTTGCTGCACGCCAACGGGCCAATGACACTTGGTGACACCACGTTCCGCTATCGCGGTGCGCGTGCCGGGTTCTACGGCCAGTTCCTCTGGTCCGAGGCGGGAACCCCGGCACTGTCTCAGAACGAGGGCTTTCCCGGCGTGGAGCCGTCCGAGATTGCGGGTCTGCCGTCAAGTACCTGCCTGACGGCGGCTTTTCCCGGGGCCACGCAGCACCGGATTGCGACGCTGCTCGTCCCGTATCCGCTGGCTGCGCCACGGCGCGTGTTCTGCTTTCTCGACGACCAGGGATATGATTACGATCTCTATTTCACGGATGCCGACGAGCGTAGCTTTAAAATCGCCATCCCCAAGACATTCGATGCCGCAGGGCAAACACCTGAATAATGCTGCAGGAAGGAACGAACATGAAACTCGCAGGAAAGACCGCAATCATCACCGGCGGCGGGCGTGATATTGGCCAGGCCGTTGCACTTAAACTGGCATCCGAGGGCGCCAGTGTCGCGATCAATTACTTCGCCAGCAGCGACGGCGCCAACAATGCTGTAGACCGGATTCGCGCCGCTGGCGGAAGGGCTTTCGCCAGACAGGGCGATCTAAACAGGCCTGATGACGCCACCGCCCTTGTTGCGAGTGCGGTTGAGGAATTCGGCGAGATCAACGTGCTGGTCAACAATACCGGCGGTCTGATTGCCCGCAAGAAGATCCCCGAGATGTCGCTGGAGCACTGGCAGGCAGTGATGGATTTGAACCTGACCAGCACGTTCCTGATGATCAAGGCGTGTCTTGTCCATATGCCGTCGGGGGCGATTGTGAACATTGCAAGCCAGGCCGGCCGTGATGGCGGTGGTCCGGGGGCCGTTGCCTATGCCACGGCCAAGGGGGCGGTGATGACTATGACCCGTGGACTGGCCAAGGAACTTGGGCCAAACATCCGTGTGAACGCCTTGTGTCCTGGTATGATCGACACCGATTTCCACAATATTTTTACCGCCGACGCGGTCCGCCGCAGCTATGAGGCCGCCGCGCCCGTCAGGCGCCAGGGCCAGTCCGAAGACGTGGCAAATCTGGTGTTGTATCTCGCCTGCGATGACTCTGCCTTCGTCACCGGCGCGAATATCGACATCAACGGCGGCATGTTGTTCAGTTAGTGCACCTTGAAACCGGAGATCACACCATGGCCGATTTTCCTGTTGTTTGTGCCGCGGAAGGTGTTACGCGGCAGGTTCTCTCCGATCATCCCGATCTGATGATAGTCGCTTTTCGTTTCAGCGCGCAGGGCGCGATCGGGGCCTTGCACGCTCATCCTCATGTCCAGTCCACCTATGTTGAGAGCGGCCGCTTTCGTTTCACACTGGATGGCGAAGAACGCGAGGTGGGCCCCGGCGATTGTTTTGTCATTCCGTCCGGCGTCACGCATGGCTGCGTTTGTCTTGAGCCAGGTACGCTGGTGGATTGCTTCACGCCGCGCCGCGACGATTTCCTCTAGAGCGTATCAGGTCTTAAGTGAATCATTCTGACGGAGCGATTTTGCGACAAGATGAATCTTAAGTCTCGCAGGATATAGTGGGGCTACTTTCAAGAGACTTAAGGTTCATATTAGATCAGCTTGGCGTTAGCTGTACCCGTTTTGCCAGGGGTAAAGCTAACGCCATAAAGCTGATCGCCCTGAAATCCATAGCAAAAGCGCCCGTCCCTTCGGGTTTGCCGATTGGCGGGCGCCCACCCTCAAACCGATCTCATGAGATGCGCCCACATCGCATGTCGATCGGCTCAAACGTGGGTCACCTCGCCAATCGAGAAACGAAAATTGTTTCACTTAAAAACTGAAAGGCTCTAAAGGTAGAGTATCCCAATGCCAAATCCTGCCGCCGCCAATGAGATTGCCCTGCACCCCCAAACACTGTCTCGGCTTCGCAGTGCAAGCACGGCTTCGGTCGCAACGCTTCTCTATAAGCGCGGCTTCACCAATGCCTATGTCCAGGGGGTCGCACCGCTTGGCCCGGCAGGCTCGCGCATGGTTGGTCCGGCGTTTACGCTTCGATACATTCCGGCCCGACCCGATACGGACCCGATTGAAGCCTTTCGTGAGCCCGATCATCCCCAACGGGTGGCTATTGAGCAGTGCCCCGAAGGCGCGGTGCTTGTCATGGATTGCCGCCAGGACGCCTCCGCCGCCTCTGCCGGATCGATTTTACTGACACGCCTTCAAATTCGTGGCGGGGCCGGAGTTGTGACCGATGGCGGCATTCGGGACGCGCAGGGTGCGGCGGCGCTTGATATGCCTGTGTTCGCAGCCAGGCCCTCGGCGCCGACCAATCTTACCAAACATCATGCGGTCGATATAGACGTGCCCATCGGTTGCGGCGGTGTTGCGGTCTATCCAGGCGATATTATCCATGGCGATGGCGACGGCGTTATGGTCATCCCTCGCCATCTTGCCGACGAGGTCGCGCAGGAGGCGATCGGCATGGAGCGCTTTGAGGCCTTCGTTTTGCAAGAGGTATTACGGGGCGTTCCCATCATCGGTCTGTATCCTCCGACCGATCCCGGGTCGGTTCGCCGATACGAAGTCTGGCGGAAAGAGAACACGGACTGAGTTAGTTGAATGTGAAAAAGTAAACCGAGGCTTCGCCTCGGTCCACTTTTCCCATTCAACTAACACGACGGGACGTTCTCATTGAAAACAAACAAGAACGTCCCGCCCACGCATGGTTTCTAGAATGTAATTTCGACGCGCGCCTGGACCCCGTAGCTTGCGGAACCAGAGCCAATCCCGTCGTAACTGCCCGCCAGTGAGAATCGCGCGCCCCCCGGCGTCCACCAGTCAACGCCCGCCTTGACACTGCCGGAAAACCCGTGAATGTCGGATGCATATGTCCCGTTGGAGAACTTGCCCTTGCTGCCAAACGTATAAACACCGGCAAACTCCGCCCAGGGGATCAACGCGCTTCCACCTGCAAGGTTATAGGTGTATGCAATGCGCGGGCCCACACGAACATCCCCCTGGGATACGGTCTGAGCAGCGATGGCGTTGCCCAGACTGTCCGTATACGCCTTTTGCTTTTCGCTGATATATTGCACCGCAACACCGGGGCGGATCGTCCAGTCGCCGTAATCAAAGTCGCCGATCAGCTTGCCCCTGACAAACCAGCGCGTCGTCTTGAACGTATCCGTGTAGGTGCCGATGGGCGTGATGTCGTTGGATGATTGCCCGCCTCTGGCCTGTACGTCCAGATACAACTTCTCGCCAAAACGAACCGCCGCATAGGGACCCACCATCCAGCCCTTGCCTTTCACATGACCGGTGATCTGACCATTGGCGGCACGATAGTCCTTGCTAAGCCAGTCGTATTGGGTCATCAGGCCGATGAGTATGTTCGGTGTGATCAGATAGTCCGCACCCAGATAGACGACGCCGAACTTGCCGTCCTTGCCGTTGTCGCTGTCGAAGCGCGCGATGCGCCCTTCCACCCAGACATCCCAGCGCTGTACGGGATCGGCGCTCTTGCTGACGTCTGTATAGATGATGGGATCCGCCACATCATCGCTGACATCGGCGCCAAAAAGCCCGGAGCCCATCAGACGCCTGGCACTGGCGGCGAATGTGATGGTATCGTCGGTAATGCTTACATCTCCCGGCAAGGGGGTGCGCAACTCCATGGAGAGAGCGGAGGCGGTTCCGTCTTCGGACTTGCCCAGATTGACGCTGATATGGCCACCGGCGCCGCTTTGCTCACGATCGCGCAGGCGCATATGGATATCCGGTGTGGAAGCGAGCAACATGGCGTTGCGATCGCCGAGAAAATCGCGGATCATCTGAGCGGTCAGATCGGCGACTTTTGGACCTGCCCGGCCCTTTACCGGCTTTGCCGCACCGAAATTGTAAGCCTTGTCATTGAGGTCCGCCGGGGCGATACTTACCTCGAATTCGCCGATTGATGTTGGTGTGAACCTGCACGTCACAGGACCGCCCGTTGTCGGAATAGTGATATCCCTGCCGCACGTGTTTTTGCCGATTGCCGCGGAAGGATTGCCTGTCCCCGTTACCGTGACTTTTACCGTGCCCGAATAACCGGTGCCCTGTTTCGGCGGTGACGCGAAGGTCACCGTCACCGTGACTTCCCCGTTTATGTCCGGGTTGGTCTTGTCCAGGCTGATCACGGGCGCCGGAGCCGGTAATTTCCCGGTCCTGGAGATGACAGTGAAGGGCGCCGGGCCTGCCTGGGTGTCCGCATAGGTGGGATCTCCCGAATAGGCAACCCTAACCTCGCCGTTGCCTGCGACAGGTACATCAAACGTGCAGGTGATAACGCCATTGGCAGGAACAGCCGTGACACTCGCACACATATCATTGTCAATTCTGATGCCGCTAATTGTGATTTTTGGCACGCCATTGAAATTCGCGCTTTGACCTTGCGGCTTTGTAAATGTGATCGTTGCGGTGATTTTGTCGCCGGCCTGAGGGTTGGAAGGCGTTAACACGATGGTCGGCTTGGCCAGGCCGGTTTTACTGCTGCTAACGCGGATAGAACGCCGGGGGCGCTGATTGCTCGTGATGTCATTATGTCTGGTATCGCCCTTATAGCCGGCATGTACTTCTGTCAAAGCAGGCGTGACGGAAGCGCCCGGTATGGTGCATGTAGCGACACCATTGTTGAGGGAGCCACAACTGGAGTTGGGGATTTTCGCGCCGCTGTCATCCTGCAGTTCAACTTCACCGTCCAGCGATTGTGCAGGTTGGGCGGTGGACTCGACCTTGACATAGAGCGGAATGTCATTACCGGCCGTGGGTGTAATAGCATCTGTCGTGGTCGTTTGCCCCTGGGGACCGGTGACAAATGCGGCCCTGGCGGTCGCCTTGGCAACAGTAAGGGTTCTCTCATCTGGTGTTTGCGCTGGATTTGCGCCGCTTGCCTCACTTGCCTTGCTTGCCTCAAAATTACTTGTCTTCGCGTATTCCACATCAAGGACAATCGGTCCTGATGTGCCCGGCGTAAAGGTGCATGTGGCGACGGCGACGCCCGTACGTCTTTCACGTAAAGTGCCGTCGCCTGTGTTGGTACAGGCAATATTCCTGTTACCATTTTTGAACGTCACCGTGCCTGTGGGGGTGGTCGCGCCTGTATCATTGGTGACCGTGGCGGTGACCGTGACCGGTCGGCCAACGACGGCATTGCCGATGTCTTTAGGCAAAGGCTCGAACCGCGTCGTCGTTTTGGCGGTAACGGCAATAGTGCCGCCAACGTTTCTGCCACCCCGGAACCGGGTGTCGCTCATCGTGACATGGTTGCCGGTTGTTTCACGCTTTAGTGTGGCGGTCAGTTCCAGGGCAGGCCAGTCCGGATTTGTCCGGGGATCAATGCGAACCTTTAGATTGCAACTCTCACCGTCGGATAACGCGATCTTCCAGGTGTTTGGGCCTGCACCAGTAATTGTAGCCCTTTCGGCACCATTGACGATACACGTTACCGTCACGCCACTCGTCGAAGGGCGATTACTGTTTGCCCGATAAATTCGAACCTTGATTGGCAGACCAGGCTGCTGTGTTCGACTATCCGCAGCCCTCTTGCCGTATATAACCGCTATCCGCGGGAACGCACCGGATACATCAGCCCCGTCTCCATCGTAATTCCTGGACGGAGAGTTTGCATAAATCCCGCATTTTTCGATATTCTGATTGCTATCGGAGAACGTATACACCGGAGAGTTGTTTATGCCGCCCGAACGATCTGCACTGCCGTAGCGTTTGCAGACAGTGCCACGCGCCGGGTCTGTGCTTTGCCAGTTAATCTGCCGCGTTTGCGCCTGTGACGTTTCCACACCGAATGCGCCCGGAAGCACCACCGCTCCGGCAACGCTTAGCAGTCCCGCCATAACCCCCCGACGATAGCCGCGGCCAACGCGCCCTAAACATAAAGCGCCGGTTAATCCTTTAACAAACCCTGATGCATAATCAGCAACAACGCAGCCGTACCCTGTAGAACTACAGTACATTTTTTTACTACTCCACAACAAACTCAACTACTGTTCAGTTGCCTCCGTAGGTTGCCGCAATTTTTCTGACGAGCAGCGCATCTGTACCACGCACTCAAGGTTAACGCCGTGGGAATTCGCCAAAATACAATCTGTGGGTGAATTCAAACATAAGTCACTGGTTTCGCTTTGCACGCTAACCTGATAGCAGCGTGCAATCCAGCGATAGATTAACAATATATTAATGGTTAAGTAAACCTAAACCTTTAGATACAGTTAATAGCCGCGTCGTGTTATATTAGGAAATGGCACGCTCTGGTGTCGCTCGGGATTGAACCGGCTCTGCCAGGTCCTTGTTGTTTTTTCGGTGACGGGCCGATGCCCTGCGGGCATTGACTCCCAAGGGCATTTACCCGGGTATCAGTTGCTCCCGCCGCCAACAAATCTCAATCCGAACTCCAGATGGTGCCCGGCAAGATAGGGATAGGCGATACGGTCGCGCTGGCGGAGCGCGGAGTTACAGCTACGCAAGGCGTGTTATGGAGTTCAACGCAAGGAGTATCACTTATGAAATTATAATAAAATCAATTAGATAAACTCATTTTTTACAATGCGCTGCCCGGGTTTTTAACTGCTTGCATTCCATGAGGATATAAATTAGCGTCGGAAGTCTGAATGATCAGGCCATAAAGGCGATCAAGGAGGTAAACATGAAAATGCGCAGATTGTTGTTCGGAGTTGTAGTGGCGTCAGTGCCTTTCGCAGGTGGCATTGCCATGGCGGCCGATAGTGTCGAGGTGCTCCACTGGTGGACTTCGGGAGGGGAGGCGGCAGCACTCGATGTGCTGAAACAGGATCTTGAATCAAAGGGCGTCTCCTGGGCGGACATGCCTGTCGCCGGCGGTGGCGGTGAAGCCGCAATGACAGCGCTTCGGGCGCGCGTGACGGCCGGGAACGCACCGACGGCCGTGCAAATGCTTGGCTTTGACATTCTCGACTGGGCAAAGGAGGGCGCGCTCGGCAATCTCGACGAAATCGCGAATGCCGAAGGTTGGGACAATGTGGTGCCCGCCGCGCTGCAGCAGTTTTCCAAATATGACGGTCACTGGATCGCCGCGCCGGTCAACGTGCATTCGACCAACTGGGTGTGGATCAGCAAGGCCGCTCTCGATGCCGCAGGGGGCAAAGCGCCTGAAAGCTGGGATGAACTGGTGAGCGTTCTGGACAGAATGAAGGCCAATGGCATCACTCCGCTCGCTCATGGCGGCCAGGCCTGGCAGGATGCAACCATTTTTGACGCGGTTGTCTTGTCCCTTGGCAACGACTTTTACAAGGCTTCTATGATTGATCTGGATCCGGCAGCTCTTGGCGGTGACAGGATGACCGAAGCCTTTGCCCGCATGGAAAAGCTGCGCTCCTATGTGGATGACAACTTCTCCGGTCGCGACTGGAACCTGGCTTCCGCCATGGTGATCGGGGGCACGGCCGGCATGCAGATGATGGGCGACTGGGCGAAGGGCGAATTTCTGAAAGCCGGCCAGAAGCCAGGGACCGATTTTGTCTGTATCCGTTTTCCGGGTACGCAGGGTTCGGTAACCTTCAACTCTGACCAGTTCGCCATGTTCAAGGTGGGTGAAGACCGCCAGAAGGCCCAATTGATGATGGCTTCGGCGATCGAGAATCCTGTCTTTCAGTCTGCCTTCAACGTAGTCAAGGGATCGGTTCCCGCTCGTACCGATGTGCCGGATAGCGATTTTGATGATTGTGGCAAGAAAGGGATGAAGGACCTCGCCGAAGCCAATTCCAACGGTTCCCTGTTCGGCTCCATGGCTCACGGGCATGCCGCTCCGGCAGCCGTCAAGAACGCGCTCTATGACGTCGTGACCCGCCATTTCAACGGCGAGATCGCGACTGCCGACGCAGCTGCTGAACTGGCTGCCGCAATCGAGGCGGTCAAATAACCTTCCGGAACGAGGCAAATTCCTGCCTTGACTGGCGGGACGGAGATAACTCTCCGTCCCGGGCTTTTGGGAAGGAAAGCAGATGCAAGACAAGCTACGTGAATGGTTGCCACGATTGGTTCTGGCGCCAAGCTTCCTGCTGATCCTGTTTTTCGTCTACGGTTTCATTCTCTACACGGGATATCTTTCCGTATCCGCATCGAGGATGCTGCCGAACTACGACTTTGTCGGCCTCGACAATTATTCCCGGCTTTGGAAGCTGCCGCATTGGTGGACAGCACTGACGAATCTGACGATCTTTGGAACGCTCTACATCATTCTATGCTCGATCATCGGCCTGTTTCTTGCAATCCTGCTCGATCAGAAAATACGCGCAGAGGGGCTTCTGCGCCCGATCTATCTCTATCCCATGGCGTTGTCCTTCATCGTAACAGGCACGGCCTGGAAATGGTTTCTCGACCCCGGAATTGGCCTTGAAAACGTGATGCACCAGTGGGGTTGGGAGAGTTTCCAGTTCGGCTGGATCAAGGATCGCACGATGGCGATCTACACGGTGGTCATAGCGGCTGTCTGGCAGTCCTCGGGCTTTGTCATGGCGATGTTTCTCGCCGGGCTGCGGGGCGTTGACAACGAAATCATCAAGGCGGCACAAATCGACGGCGCGTCGATTGCCACCATTTATAGGCGGATCATCATCCCGCTGATGCGGCCGGTGTTTCTGTCAGCCTTTGTTGTGCTTGCGCACCTTGCCATCAAGTCCTATGACCTGGTCGTGGCTCTTACAGGCGGCGGGCCGGGGCAGGCGACCGAACTGCCTGCAACTTTCATGTATTCCTATACGTTTACCCGGAACCTGATGGGCATTGGCGCGTCATCCGCGATCATCATGCTGATCATGATCTTTTCCATCATCGTGCCCTATCTTTATTCCGAATTGTCGGGAGGAAAGCGCACATGAGTCGTCCTTCCGCCGATGTCGCCGTTCAGCACAGCATCCTTACCCGTGTACTGATCTATGCGGCGCTCATCACGTTTGCGCTCTATTATCTGCTGCCGCTTTATGTGATGATCGTCAACTCGCTTAAGCCGCTGGAAGAGATCCGCGGCGGGGGAATGCTGTCCCTGCCGCAAACCTGGACAATTGTACCCTGGCAATCGGCGTGGTCGACCGCGCAGATCGGTGTCGAGGCAACCGGTTTGCGGCCATATCTCCTGAATTCGATCCTGATGGTGGTTCCCGCTGTTGCTATTTCAACCCTGCTCGGTGCACTGAATGGCTACGTACTGACCAAATGGCGCTTTCCCGGGGATACGATTGTGTTTGGCCTTTTGTTGCTGGCCTGTTTCATCCCGTTCCAGATCGTTCTCATTCCCATGGCCCGTGTTCTCGGCATTCTGGGACTTGCGGGTACAACCTGGGGACTGGTGCTGGTTCATGTAATCTACGGTCTGGGTTTTACCACCTTGTTCTTTCGCAACTATTATGAGGCGTTCCCGACTGAACTGGTGCGGGCAGCGCAAATCGACGGGGCATCCTTTTTTCAGATTTTCAGGCGCATTCTGCTGCCGTCATCCGGTCCGATCATCGTTGTGACCGTGATCTGGCAGTTCACCAATATCTGGAATGATTTCCTGTTCGGCGTCTCCTTTGCCGATTTCGACTCCATTCCGATGACCGTGGCGCTGAACAATCTGGTCAGTTCCTCCACGGGCGTGAAGGAATACAACGTGCATTTCGCCGGAGCAATCCTGGCTGCCTTGCCGACACTGATCGTCTACATCGTTTCCGGTCGCTATTTCGTGCGCGGTCTGATGGCCGGCGCCGTAAAAGGATAAGCCAATGGGTTTTCTGGAAATCCGCAATCTGCGCAAGTCGTTCGGCAATGTCGAGGTGCTCAAGGGGATCAGCCTGGAGATAGACAAGGGTGGGTTTCTGGTGCTGGTGGGGCCGTCCGGCTGCGGCAAGTCGACCCTGCTCAATGCAATCGCGGGACTCGAGCCGATCACCAGCGGAGAGATCCATATCAATGGCCGCAATGTAGCAGGGGAACATCCGTCCAAACGTGACATCGCCATGGTGTTTCAGTCCTATGCGCTCTATCCAAACATGACTGTTGCCGAAAATATCGGCTTTGGAATGGAGATAAGGCGCATCCCGAAGGCTGACCGCGACAGGGCCATCGCTTCGGTTTCCGATATGCTCCAGATTTCGCATCTGCTGGATCGCAAGCCCAGCCAGTTGTCGGGCGGTCAGCGCCAGCGTGTCGCCATGGGCAGGGCGCTGGTGCGGGAGCCGCAGGTTTTTCTTTTTGACGAGCCCCTGTCCAACCTCGACGCAAAGCTACGCGTTGATATGCGAACCGAGATCAAGCGGCTCCATCAGCGTATGGGTGCCACGATTGCCTATGTCACCCATGACCAGATTGAGGCGATGACGCTCGCTTCGAAGATTGCCGTATTGAAAGAAGGCGTACTCCAGCAGTTTGGAACGCCGGCTGAAATCTACAACAATCCGGCGAACATGTTCGTTGCCGATTTCATGGGATCCCCATCCATGAATTTGGTCCCCGCGCGCATAGAGGCCAATGGCGAGGGCCTTAAGATTGTCATGCAGTCTTCCCATGGAGTTGTGCGCCTGAAAGCACCCGCGAAGGCTGAGGGCCTTAAAGCGCATGTTGGAGACGACGTGATCTTCGGCATTCGGCCCGAAGCGCTGACCGATCCCGAAGGTGCCGATCGCACAGGCGAGCAGATCGAGGAAGCGAGATGCGTTGTTGAAGTTCTCGAACCTGCGGGTTCGGATACATTTGCTGTCATCCAGCTTGGCGGCAGGGAAGTGATTGCGCGGTTGCGGGCTGATGCCCGCATTGAGGCGGGCAGGGAAGCGCAGTTGACTTTCAACCTCGACAAGGCCGTATTTTTCGATCCATCAAGCCAGCAGCGGATCGCCTGAAGCCGTTGTAGTTGAACGTGAAAAAGTCCCTCGGCTTCGCCTGGAGCGTGTCAGGTCTATTTTTTCCATTCAACGAAATCAGTTGCCTGAATTGGCCTGGATATAGTGCTTTCGTGCCAACATCAAGGGAACGACAATCTGGCTGAACAGCGCCGCGCCCCATATCAGGTTTCCCGCCAGCGTCGGGACATAAGGCACGGTCAGATACGTCAAAATTGCCAGGCCGATCCCCGAAACCCTCAGCCAGGTACTTGTAAAGAGATGCGCTTCTCTCGCTTCGGACATCAACTGAAGGATCCAAATTGCCAGAATATAGCCCGCCAGTCCGAAACAGCCGATGGCGGCGTATTCTATCGGAAACGGCTCAAAGAAGCCCACCTTGACCTCACCTGTGAGCGCAACGCCGATCATCACGCCGCACATCATCAACAAAAGATGTGCCAGCCAGAGCCCCACAAGCGTAACCGTGTTGCGATTCCTTGGCCTGGCGTTGCCGACGAAATCGAAATAGATCCAGCAGAGTACGAAGATAGACAGCCCGCCAAAGATAAAGTTGATGAATACATCCGGTGAAACCTTGTAAACACCTTTCTCCGACAGGGTCAGCACGAGCTTGAAAAACCCCTCGCCCAATACGATAAGGGTCAGCAGTGCGAACCTCTCTGACATGTGACCCAGACGCGGAATAAAACGCTCCAGACGAAGAACACCAATCCCCGGCAGCATATAAAGCAGCTGGATTGTCGCCACGCCGGCGGCGAAAACCCAGTATCGGATCGGGCTTGGCAGGAACGCCGAGATCGCAAAAACCACAGCCAGAATACCAAAGTTTCGAACCATTTCATCGCAGAGCGAACTCATTTCGGCGCCGGCCCTGCGCGCCCTGAGATAGAGGAGCGCAAGGAGTGCCCGATTTGCTCCATAGGCCAGCATGAAGAATGGCCATCCCTTGTCCGTTATCGTCGGGATCGATGCCGCCATAAACATGATCGTGCAGATAAGCACCGCCATGATGACCCGATGCCCCATGTCCGTGCTGACATAAAGCGAGTTGAACGCGCTTAAATCGCCCCAGGCGAACCACAGCGCCGTGAACAGTCCAGCGAAAACCAGAAAACCTTCCCAGCCCAGGTGATGGGACAGATAATTGCCCAGCATAAATATGGTAACGACATGGATCAGGTCATAGAAGAGCTCAACCCAGTGGACGTGGTCACTGGCGTTTTCCAAATCCAGATGATGCTGCGGCTTGCGCCACATTGGATGGTTCTGAAGTGTCATGTTTCGATCCGGCCTCTGTTTCCGACCCCGCCGGATGTGTAATTTCAACAGGTTGTTTCCAATACAGGCAAACATGCAGGTACATCTCTAGTGATCAGATGAATGACCACCTGCACCCGATGGGTTCATCAGGGACAACCTGTTGAAATTACACATCCGGCCGAATACCGTACATGGGACTATGTGTGGTTGCGCCGCCTGCGGCGGCTGCCCCGACGGCGCTCGCGTCCCGCTCCCTCACCTACGCCATCGCCGGCCGGCTCGCGGTACCTGCCGATCCAGCGCATGCAGTTGGGATCGTTGCCCATCACTACATTGGCGCCCATAATGCCGCTCATTTCCTCGGCGTGTAACGGATTGGCGATCGCAGACGTCAACCCGGCGCCGATCGCCATGGGAATAAACGTCTGATTCAGACCATGACGGTTGGGAAGACCGAAACTGAAATTCGATGCGCCGCAGGTGGTATTCACCTTCAGCTCCTCACGCAGGCGGCGTAACAGATACAGCGCCTGGGTGCCCGCCGAGGCAACTGCGCCCACCGGCATGATCAATGGATCGACGACAACATCCTCGCGTGCAATACCGTGATCGGCGGCGCGCTCGACGATGCGCCTGGCGACCGCAAACCGATCGTCAGGATTTTCCGAAATACCCGCCTCATCATTGGAAATCGCCACCACCGCCGCGCCATGCTTTTTCACAAGCGGCAATACCGCCTCCAGGCGCTCCTCCTCGCCGGTGACCGAATTCACCAAAGCCTTGCCCCGATAAACCGAGAGCCCCGCCTCCAGGGCGGCGACAATGGACGAATCGATGGACAGGGGCACGTCGGTAATTGACTGCACCAGTTGAACTGTCTCGGCCAGAATACGCGGTTCATCGGCCAGGGGAATGCCGGCGTTCACATCAAGCATATGCGCCCCCGCCTCGACCTGCGCCAGGGCATCGCGACTGACACGGGAGTAATCGCCCGCTTTCATCTCGGCCGCCAACAGTTTGCGCCCCGTCGGGTTGATCCGCTCGCCGATAATAACAAAGGGCCGCTCAAAGCCGATAACGACCTCTTTGGTCGCCGAACTGATGCGGGTTTGCGTCATGGTTTTACTTTCCTGCTGGTAAAACAAGCTACCCTAAATGGGTGCGACGGCGGCGATCTGTTCCGGTGTCCAGGGTTTGCGATCGCCAAGCACACCGGAGTCGCGAATGATATGCGCCACCACCTCCTCCTGGCGATAGGCCATTATATGAATCCCCGCAACACCCTCGATCTGACGTATCTGCTGGATCAGTTCGACGCAGATTTTCTGTCCCTCACGTTTTTGGTCCCTGGCGCCGGCGAGGCGTTCGATGATTGTATCGGGAATATGAACGCCGGGCACATTGCTGCGCATCCAGCGCGCCGCGCGCGCCGAGGCCAGCGGTCCAACGCCGATCAGAATAAAGCATTTTTCGTGCAGTCCCATGGCGACAATGCGTGTCATATAGCGCTTTAGCATGGGCAGATCAAAGCAATATTGCGACTGGACGAATTGCGCTCCGGCGGCGATTTTCTTGGCCAGGCGCAGGGGGCGGAAATCGTAAGGCGGCGAAAACGGATTAATGGCACCGCCGATAAACACATGGGGCGGCGAGGTCAGCTTTCTTCCGGACAGAAAACGTTCCTCATCACGCATTGTTTTGATCGTCTGCAGCAGGGACATACAGTCGAGATCGAAGACCGGCCTGGCGTCGGGCTGGTCCCCCGCCTGAACGCCATCGCCGGTAAGGCACAGCATGTTCGCCACTCCCATGGCGGCGGCGCCGAGAACGTTACCCTGAATGGCGATACGGTTGTGATCGCGGCATGATATCTGCATTACCATCGAATAGCCACGGCGCGAGAGCAGGGCGCAAATGCCGACACTCGACATATGACAATTGGCTCCGGACCCGTCGGTAGCGTTGATGGCGTCGACGGCACCATCAAAGACGGCGGCACGTCCATAGACCTCGAACGGATCGGCGGAATCGGGCGGGTTCAACTCGGCTGTGACGGCAAAATCGCCGCGCCGCAAAACCCGCTCAAGGCGGCCGCGCGATGTATGACCGGCAAGAGGTTCAAGAGGGGCGCCAGGATCATAGGGGCTAAAAACAGCATCCGTGTTCATGGACTTTCCGGATTTTCAGGACTTTCAGGACTTTCAGGACTTTCAGGGTTTTTTGCTGCGCTCTCCTTATGCGCCGCCTCGCGCACCACATGCAGCCACGACGATGTATCGCGCAGGCCATGATCAAGGGGGGGCTGGACATCAAGAATGGCATCGCCGTCGCGCATGGACCGGCTTCCCGTCCAGGCCTCAACCCACACGCAGGGCATGTCCGGCTCGACCTCGCACATTCCATCGACGCGCACGCCTCCGCAGGGACCGTTGCGCAGGTTCTTCGGGCAATTCATCGGACATGCCATACCGGTCGCGCCGAGGATACACTGGCCGCACATACGGCAATCGAACAGGGTATATTTTATCCCCCGTTCTACCAACGCAACCGGACGCTCAAGGCGCCCGTAGCCGATCGCGTTAAACAGCGGGTGCAATGTGACGAGAACGCGGGAAAACCTGTCATACAGCGCCTCAAAACCGCGCGCCCATCTCACCGACCAAAACCGTGGCGCCCGGCGTGCCTTGCCGCGCTTGACATAGTTCGTCGCCGGAGCGGTCGATCGGACGGGTCGCGTTCGCATAGGTGCTATCCGCAACAATCAGGGGCCGCAGGCGCGACCGCAATCGCTTTTAAACATGCCCACGGGCACGAGTTGTGATCTTTCAGCAGGTAGTTCCCAGGACGGGCAAATCTGAAGAGACATCTCCTGCGGCCTTTGTCGCAAGAGAGGCCATACCGGGCCATCTACCTGCACCCGATGAGTTTACCAGGGACAACCTGTTGAAATTACACGCTCTGGAGCGTGTCAGGTCTTAATAGAAACAGAATTGCTTCAGTTGCAAACTGATAGGCTCTAGCGGAGCGAATGTGGCATTTGAGCCCCGGTTACCGCCGGGCGCGCTCTCACATGTCAAATTCAACTTCCACCAGTACCGCACCGAGCCGCATCACGTGAGTCCCGCTCCCATAAGATTGTGTTTGCGCTTCATCAACTCCTTGGCTGTCTCAACCGCCATGGCGGCGTCGCGGCAATAGGCGTCAGCGCCGATGGATGCGGCGAATTCCTCATTGAGCGGCGCCCCGCCCACAAGCACAATGTGATCATCGCGCATCCCCTTTTCGATGAGGGTATCGATGACGACTTTCATATAGGGCATGGTGGTTGTCAGGAGCGCCGACATGCCGAGTATTTCCGGCTTGTGTTCCTCTATGGCCGCCAGATAGTCATCGACGGAACTGTCAATGCCGATATCGATCACCTCAAAGCCGGCGCCCTCCATCATCATGCCCACAAGGTTCTTGCCGATGTCGTGAATGTCGCCCTTGACGGTGCCGATAACCATCTTGCCCATACGTGGTGCATCACTTTCGGCCAGCAGGGGTTCGAGCACGGCCATACCCGCCTTCATGGCGTTGGCCGCCATCAGAACCTCGGGCACGAACAAAATGCCGTCACGAAAATCAATGCCGACGATCCGCATGCCTTCAACAAGCGCCTCGTTCAGGGTCCTGGGCGCATCCCAGCCGCGCTCCAGCAATATCTGTGTGCCCTCGGCAATCTCGTCGGCCAGGCCATCGTAGAGATCGTCGTGCATCTGCGCCACCAGATCGGCGTCATCAAGGGATGCCAGATCAATATCTTCCTCGAGTTCTTCTTCAGCCACGCTCTTGGTCTTTCCTGTTTTCCACCAAGTCTTTACTGATAGCAAACGGGGTAGATTTTTCTATCGCATGCAAGACATGAATTACATCCGATACGACCCGTTAACCATGTCGCGTCTCTGCCTTGACGCGAAAACAAACGGGCGCTCACCACATCACCGGGAAAATCGTGTACAGTCGCCTCTGAGCGCGACTTGTGGACGGCTTTATCGCACCAGTCAATAAAAATGTACGCTCAGGCGTTTGCATCCCACAAGCGCCAGGAGCGCGATGCGCATCCATTCAAATCGCGCGGCCAGGCGCAAGCGTGGCAGGGCTTGTATTTTGTCGGCAGGCAATTTTTCGGCAGGCAGCCGGATGTTGAAGCTATTACACCAAGGGACTTTGCGTTTGACTCCTGGCCTATAGCAAAATGCGTTTAACTGGGATCATGGGTATTCAGTATTTTCCTCGCATTTTGCTATGGATTTCAGGGCGATCAGCGTGCGTTTCGCTTTACCCCTGGCAAAACGGGTAAAGCGAAACGCATGCTGATCCGGTTTACAACCGTTGTCTTATCAGCACGATACACACGTCAGCGTGTTCAAAAAGCCAATACCCCTGGTATACAAGGGGCTTTGCGTTTGACTCCTGATCCGGTTTACGACCGTTGTCCTATCAACACGATACACACGTCAGCGTGTACAAAACGCCAATACCGCTGGTATTAAGGCTGGATTAAGCCTAAATATTATCCTTACGATGGGGTAGTCATGGGCATTTTCGGAGATTTAATATATATTTCTGGTTGAGAATTTACCAGATTTTATCTATGCGTGTGGTTGAATATACACCCGGTTGGCGAATCCTCAATAACAATAATAGCAGCAGGCGCCAATGGCCGTGTCGCAAACCGCGGCGGCTTGTGTGATGTGGCACCCGAATTTAACGAACGGAGCTCATAGAATGAAGTGGACAACAGGTATTTTAACGGCAGTAACATTTGGCCTGGGAGCGACATTTTTCGCCCCGCAAGAGGCGCTGGCCAAGTTAATGACGTTTCGCAGCCAAACGATCATCGTCAATATGGACACCAAGGAAATCGACGATATTCATATCGATGAAAAGGGCAAACACCGCGTTGTGATGTGTTTGAATCGTGCCCACGCCAACCGCTTGAGCGCTCTGACGTATCAAACGGGCGGCAGCCTGGTGCAGATTGGTCTGGCCGGCCGCGAAATTGCCCGACCGATTGCACGCGCTGCCGGCACAGGCAAGTGTTTCCTTATTCCTTTCGGCAGCACCGAGAGCGCCAGCGCCTTTGAGGAGCGCGTTGCAAGGCTTATCAGGCCAACGGAAGCCGACGAAGCCGCATCCGCCACACCCGTGGTCGAGAGCGTAGAAACACCCGGTAGCCCGACTACCGCTACCGAATAGTCGCGGACCGGTCACATGGCGGCGGTTGTCCCCGGGAGGAGACAACCGCTGGCAGCGATTTTTCGGCAGGCTGTTTCCCGGGCGGCAGGTCTGACGTTATATCGTTGATCGTGAAAAAAGGTGCTTCGCTCCGCTCCATGGACTTTTCTTCATTTAAAACAATAAGAAAACAAACCTCAAGAAGGCGCGGCGCTTTGTTTTCGCTTGGGCTTATACCAAGGGCCTTTGCGTTTGACTCTTTGCTTGGTTAACAACCGTTGTCTCGGGAGGCCTCATCGCCTGTGGAAGAGGCTCGAACTCAAAGATCGTCTTGCCAATCGTGAAACAAAAATTGCCTCCGTCCAGGCGCAAAATGCTCCAGTCCTATTCGCGCAACTGCGGTAAATCGGCAAACAGCGCCAGGGTTTGTGGATTGGCCAGGGCCTCCTTGTTCATGACCGGACGGCCGTGCACCACTTCCCGTACAGCAAGTTCGGTGATTTTACCCGATTTTGTGCGCGGAATATCGTCAACGGCGATGATCTTCGCCGGCACATGGCGCGGTGATGCACCCTTTCGCACCTGCGCCCTTATGGCATCCCGCAGCGTTTCATTGAGCACTGCGCCGGACGCCAGACGGACAAACAGTACAATGCGCGTATCGTCATCCCATTCCTGACCGATGGCGATGCTCTCAAGGATTTCGGGGATGGTCTCGACCTGGGCATAGATTTCCGCTGTGCCTATACGCACGCCGCCGGGGTTCAAGGTCGCATCGGAGCGGCCGTGAATGATCATGCCGCCCGCAGCCGTCCATTCGGCGAAATCCCCGTGACACCAGATGTTGTCATATTTGGCGAAATAGGCCGCGTGATATTTCGCCCCGTCCGCATCGTCCCAAAAGCCAATGGGCATGGAGGGAAAGGGGCGCTTGCAGACCAATTCGCCCTTACCCGCGCCCGGACCCAATGGCTTGCCGGTCTCGTCCCGGACCTGGATATCCATGCCCAGCAAGGGCGCCTGAATTTCGCCGCGCCGCACCGGCGCCATGGGATTGCCGCCGACAAAACAGCCGCAAATATCGGTGCCCCCCGAGACCGATGCAAGATGCACATCGCTTTTGATGGCGCTATAGACATAGTCGAAGCTCTCCGGCGCCAACGGCGAGCCGGTCGAGGCGATGGTGCGCAGAGCGGCCAGCTTGTGGCTTTCGCCAGGCGCCAGCCCGGCCTTGCGCAAGGCGTCGATATACTTTGCCGATGTGCCGAAGAAACGCATGTTCCGGGCATCGGCGTAGTCGAACAGAATATTGCCGCTGGGATAAAACGGCGAGCCGTCATAGAGCAGCAGCGTCGCCTCGCTGGCGAGGGCTGTGACGAGCCAGTTCCACATCATCCAGCCGCAGGTGGTGAAGTAAAACACCGGGTCCCCGGCGCCGATATTGCAATGCAGTTGATGCTCCTTCAGGTGTTGGAGCAAAATGCCGCCGGCCGAATGTACGATGCATTTGGGTGCGCCCGTGGTGCCCGATGAAAACAGAATGTAGAGCGGATGATCGAACGCCAGGCGCGTGTATGACACCGGGGCAGGCGAGAAGTCCCCTATGAAGTGATCCAGCGATACGCCATTTGGCAAGGAACTGGCGATCGCCTCGGCATCCCCGAGATACGGTACGACAATCGATTTTTGCAACCCGGGCAGTTGCTCCGTGATAGCTGCGAGCTTGTCGCCGATGGCATGTGCCTTGCCGTTGTACCAATAGCCATCGCAGGCGATAAAGAGGGTCGGGGTGATCTGGCCGAAGCGGTCAAGCACCCCTTGCGGACCGAAGTCCGGCGAACACGACGACCACACCGCACCCAGGGACGAGGCCGCCAGCATCGCCGCGATGGTTTGCGGCATATTCGGCAGCATTGCCGCCACCCGGTCGCCGGCCGATACGCCTGACGCCACAAACGCCTGTTGCAGACGCGAAACAAGGGCCTGCAACTCGCCCCAGCTTAGGCTCTGCCTGACCCGATCCTCGCCCCAGAAGACGATCGCATCGCGGCCATCGTTGCGGCGCAGCAGATTCTCGGCAAAATTCAGACGCGCATCGGCAAAGAAACGCGCCCCCGGCATTTTATCGCCATCAACGATACGCCCCGAACCGCGATCGCCAATGACATCGCAATAAAGCCATACGGCGTTCCAGAACGCCTGCGGCTCATCAATGGAGAAACGGTGCAGGGCGTCATAGGTGTCAAGGGGCGCGTTTGCCTGGCTGCCAAGCCAGCGCATAAAGGACGCCATGCGCGTACTCTGCGCGGCGTCCTGCGTCGGCGTCCATAGTTGCTGGCTCATGGCGGTGTACTCCATTATGCCTGAACACGTGCAAATCCCGCGGCGGTCCGGTGCGGCAACGCAGATGATCGTGCCGATCGCATAGTATGCGCGTCCGGCCCGTATCAGGGGCGATGACGTTCAATTATTAACGCTATATTAACGCAAACGCTATAGCTCAGGTATGATTTGTTCGTCTTTTTGCGGTGTCCGTCGTAACGCCGGGCGATACGCGATCGCCGATATTTCGATAAATCGCCATATTGTTGAGGCACGTAACCGATTATGTTCAGAACCTGCCTGCATTCGATCCCGCCCCGCATCATTTCAAGATGGTCGGTGTGGCAAAATATGACCCTGTTCGCCGTTACTCTTGCAAGCGTTTTGCTGATGGGTGCGCTCGTTGCCAGCGCGCCGGCAACGGCCGGCGGCTTTGAAACCTGGGTGCGCGATTTCTGGCCCACGGCGCGCAAGGCAGGGGTCTCAAGGCAAATATACAGAAAAGCGTTTGCCGGCGTGCGCATCGATGGGGAAGTGCTGCAAAAGGCGCGCCAGCAGCCGGAATTCACCCAGCACATTCGCGATTATGTAGATCGTGCGGCGTCCGCCAAACGGGTGCGCGTGGGTAAACAGATGCTGGCCGACTATCAGCGTATATTTTCCGCCATCGAGCGCCGCTACGGGGTCGACCGGCGGGTTGTGGCGGCCATCTGGGGAATGGAGTCCGATTATGGCGAAGTGCTGCAAAACCCGAAAATCATGCGCAATGTGATCCGTTCGCTCGCGACCCTTGCCTATAAGGGGGGACGGCGGGCGCGTTATGCGCGCCAGCAACTCATCGCCGCCTTGAAGATCTTGCAGCGCGGGGATGTTTCGCAGCGCGCTTTAAGCGGTTCCTGGGCTGGCGCCATGGGACATACGCAGTTCATTCCGACCACCTATAATGCCTATGCGGTTGATTTCGACGGGGATGGCCGGCGCAATATCTGGACGTCCATACCCGATGCGCTCGCCTCCACGGCAAGCTATTTGCGCCGCGCCGGCTGGAAAAGCGGCCTCACATGGGGGTATGAGGTGCGTGTTCCCAAGGGCCTGCGTTCGGACCGCCGCTATCGCACAATCGCCTATTGGTACAAGCGCGGTGTTCGCCGTGTCGCCGGACGGAAATTTCGTAACCGGGGCCTGAAGGTGCGTTTGTGGCGGCCCTCGGGGGCCAACGGGCCGGCGTTTTTGCTAACGCACAATTTTCGCGTTCTAAAGCGCTATAACAACGCCAACGCTTATGCTCTGGGCGTGGGGCATCTGGCGGACCGGCTGGCTGGCGGGGCTGCATTTGTGCGCGATTGGCCGCGTCCGGCGAACTGGGTTTCCCATTCGCAAAAAGAGCAAATGCAGTTGCTATTGCGCCAACAGGGCTATGCAATCGAGAAAATCGATGGGATTATCGGGCCCAACAGCCAGGCGGCCATTCGCGCCTTTCAGATGCGTGTCGGCATAGAGCCTGACGGCAAGGCGAGCCCGGCGCTATTGCGGCGTCTGCAAAAAGTCAATTGAGAAACGAAAATTGCTTCTATTAAGACCTGACACGCTCTAGTGATCAGATGAATGGCCACTTGCACCCGATGGGTTTTTCGAGAACAACCTATTGAGTTGAATATGAAAAAGTAAACCGAGGCTTCGCCTCGGTCCACTTTTCCCATTCAACTAACACGACGGGACGTTCTCATTGAAAACAAACAAGAACGTCCCGCCCACGCATGGTTTCTAGAATGTAATTTCGACGCGCGCCTGGACCCCGTAGCTTGCGGAACCAGAGCCAATCCCGTCGTAACTGCCCGCCAGTGAGAATCGCGCGCCCCCCGGCGTCCACCAGTCAACGCCCGCCTTGACACTGCCGGAAAACCCGTGAATGTCGGATGCATATGTCCCGTTGGAGAACTTGCCCTTGCTGCCAAACGTATAAACACCGGCAAACTCCGCCCAGGGGATCAACGCGCTTCCACCTGCAAGGTTATAGGTGTATGCAATGCGCGGGCCCACACGAACATCCCCCTGGGATACGGTCTGAGCAGCGATGGCGTTGCCCAGACTGTCCGTATACGCCTTTTGCTTTTCGCTGATATATTGCACCGCAACACCGGGGCGGATCGTCCAGTCGCCGTAATCAAAGTCGCCGATCAGCTTGCCCCTGACAAACCAGCGCGTCGTCTTGAACGTATCCGTGTAGGTGCCGATGGGCGTGATGTCGTTGGATGATTGCCCGCCTCTGGCCTGTACGTCCAGATACAACTTCTCGCCAAAACGAACCGCCGCATAGGGACCCACCATCCAGCCCTTGCCTTTCACATGACCGGTGATCTGACCATTGGCGGCACGATAGTCCTTGCTAAGCCAGTCGTATTGGGTCATCAGGCCGATGAGCACGTTCGGTGTGATCAGATAGTCCGCACCCAGATAGACGACGCCGAACTTGCCGTCCTTGCCGTTGTCGCTGTCGAAGCGCGCGATGCGCCCTTCCACCCAGACATCCCAGCGCTGTACGGGATCGGCGCTCTTGCTGACGTCTGTATAGATGATGGGATCCGCCACATCATCGCTGACATCGGCGCCAAGAAGCCCGGAGCCCATCAGACGCCTGGCACTGGCGGCGAATGTGATGGTATCGTCGGTAATGCTTACATCTCCCGGCAAGGGGGTGCGCAACTCCATGGAGAGGGCCGAGGCGGTTCCGTCTTCGGACTTGCCCAGATTGACGCTGATATGGCCACCGGCGCCGCTTTGCTCACGATCGCGCAGGCGCATATGGATATCCGGTGTGGAAGCGAGCAACATGGCGTTGCGATCGCCGAGAAAATCGCGGATCATCTGAGCGGTCAGATCGGCGACTTTTGGACCTGCCCGGCCCTTTACCGGCTTTACCGCACCGAAATTGTAAGCCTTGTCATTGAGGTCCGCCGGGGCGATACTTACCTCGAATTCGCCGATTGATGTTGGTGTGAACCTGCACGTCACAGGACCGCCCGTTGTCGGAATAGTGATATCCCTGCCGCACGTGTTTTTGCCGATTGCCGCGGAAGGATTGCCTGTCCCCGTTACCGTGACTTTTACCGTGCCCGAATAACCGGTGCCCGGTTTCGGCGGCGACGCGAAGGTCACCGTCACCGTGACTTCCCCGTTTATATCCGGGTTGGTCTTGTCCAGGCTGATCACGGGCGCCGGAGCCGGTAATTTCCCGGTCCTGGAGATGACAGTGAAGGGCGCCGGGCCTGCCTGGGTGTCCGCATAGGTGGGATCTCCCGAATAGGCAACCCCAACCTCGCCGTTGCCTGCGACAGGTACATCAAACGTGCAGGTGATAACGCCATTGGCAGGAACAGCCGTGACACTCGCACACATATCATTGTCAATTCTGATGCCGCTAATTGTGATTTTTGGCACGCCATTGAAATTCGCGCTTTGACCTTGCGGCTTTGTAAATGTGATCGTTGCGGTGATTTTGTCGCCGGCCTGAGGGTTGGAAGGCGTTAACACGATGGTCGGCTTGGCCAGGCCGGTTTTACTGCTGCTAACGCGGATAGCACGCCAGGGGCGAGAGGCTGTGATGTCATTATGTATGGTATCACCCTTATAGCCGGCGTATATGAAGTCCGGAAGCTTCCTTGTGACGAAAGCGCCCGGTATGGTGCATGTAGCGACGCCATTGTTGAGGGAGCCACAACTGGAGTTGGGGATTTTCGCCCCGGTGTGATCCTGCAGTTCAACCTTACCGTTCAGCGACAGCGGAGGCTTGACATCGGACACAACCTTGACATAGAGCGTAATTTCCTGGTTGAGACTGGCCCTAATCACGCCGGGATCTTCCGTGGCTCCGGTATCATCGGTAACGAAGGTCGCCGTGGCGGTCGCCTGGACTTTTAGCGTTCTCTCAGCGCGTGTTTGCGCTGGATTTGCGCCGCTTTTCTCACTTGCCTTGCTTGCCTGGAAATCACCTGTCTTCGCGTATTCCACATCAAGGACAATCGGTCCTGGTGTGCCCGGCGTTGTAAAGGTGCATGTGGCGAAGGCGACGCCCGCACGTCTTTCACGTAAAGTGCCGTCGCCTGCGTTGGTACAGGCAATATTCCCGTTACCATCTTTGAACGTCACCGTGCCTGTGGGGGTGGTCGCATCTGTAATATTGGTGACCGTGGCGGTGACCGTGACTGGTTGGCCGGCGAAGGCATTATGAATTATAATCGGTTGCGGATCAAACAGCGTTTGGGTTTTGTAGCTGGAAGCGACTTGCTTGAATCCACCCTCGGTGCTACCGCGTGTAAGTTGGTACCCGTTTGCCTCACGAGTTAAAGTACCCTCGTACATAAGCGGCGGGGTTTGACGGTCTGTCCTGATCACGAGGTTACATGTATCGCCTACGTTGGGTAAGCTTACATAAGTAATGTAGTTACCTGAGTTAGTTACCGTGCTGCCGGTACAACTTACGTTAAAATGGCGACCGCCGCTGTTGTGATGAACAATTTTTATCCTGTTACCAAAATCTGCCGAAGTGAAGCTGTTTCCGAACGGTACGAATATGCGTATCATATCAGAGTTGGTAAAAGTTTGATCATACATACGCTTGATAGCACCATTTCTCGGAGAGGCTATGCACGAACCAAGCTGTCCCGATGCACTGGGATCGGAAATTTGTAGACGAAATATTCTATTCGCAGAAGCCGGATTAACCGAATCCGGACACACCAACGCCAGTGCCTCGCCGGTACCGATCGTTGCAAGGAATAACATCACCCCGGCAACACTTAGCAGCCCCGACATAACCCCACGGCAACAGCCGCGGCCAACGCGTCTCACACAGAAAGCGCGGGTTAATCCTGTAACGAATCCCGATGCACAATCAGCAACAACGCGGCGGCACTCTGTAGAACGACAATACATTTTCTACTACTCCACAATAAACTCAACTACTGTTCAGATGCCTCCGTAGGTTGCCGCAATTTTTCTGACGAGCAGCGCATTTGCCCCACGCTCTCAAAATTAACGCCGTGGGAATACGCCAAAGTACAATCGATTTGAGTTCATGCGTAAGTTATTGGAATCGTTTTGCATGCATAAGATATCGGTATTGTTGTGCACGTCTATTCGATCATAGCGTGCAATTCAGCGATAAATTAACAATATGCTAATCGTTAAGTAAATGTAAACCTTTAAATGCGGTTAACAGCCGCATCGCTTTATATTCGCGCCTGCGCGCCTTCAGCTCCGGGTTGGCACGGGATCTGCATCCAATTTCTGAAAAAGCACGGTCGTCGCAGGCCCGTGCGGAACAATAATAACGCGCGGTGGCCCGTGCACCCTGTTACGGAGAGATTGGATGTCCGCCAGTTCTACCAACGCGCCCGGCTCGTATCCGCCGGCACAAACACCATCGGCCCGCGCGCCCGCGGTGAGTATCATCGGCCTGGGAACGCTCGGGCGGATCACGGGGGCGTGCCTGGCACGGGCCGGACACACCGTCACAGGCGTGGATACGGATGCGGCAAAACGCGCCCTGTTCGATGACCCGCAGGCACGCAACAACAAGTACGGCGCAAACAATGAAGCGGGGCTTGATGAGCTTCTAACCACGGCTCATGAAGCCGGCCTTGTCCATGTCGGCGACAGTATCGCGCACGCGCTGGCGCGTTCCGATATCTCCTTTGTATGTATCGACATGGCGGGTACCGCCGATGACGGCGCCGGTCTGGAGGCGATGCGTGCCGTCTCGCAGGAAATCGGCACGGCCTTGCGCGACAAGAGCACGTATCATGTTGTTGTCTTTCGCAGCGCCGTTCCACCGGGAACCATAAGGCATCATCTGTTGCCATGTATTGAGCAGGCGAGCGGTCAGCGCTGCGGGGCGCGTTTCGGCTTGTGCTTTCATCCGGAGTTTCTGCGCCGGGGATGCGCCGTCGACGATTTCTTCGATCCAGCCCATGTAATCATTGGCCATTTCGATCGCAGCAGCGCGCGGCCGCTGGAGCAGATTTACGACGGACTCGGGCAACCTTACGTCTATACCAGCATTGAAGCCGCCGAAATGATCAAATATACCGATGATGCCCGATCCGTGCTTGAACACGGATTTGCCGCCGAAATTGAACGTCTCGGCCAGATCATCGGTGCCGATTGCGGCCTTGTTACCCAGTTTCTCGCTGAACGGCCTCTACCGCCGCGCGGGCCGGCGCCGCGGACAGCGTATCCGGTAACAGGGTTCGACGCATTTGCCGCCAAACTGCGCAATGTCCGATACACCAACGAGGCCCTGAAACCCCATACACCCATCCTGCGGGCCATCGCAGGCAGCACACAGGCGCGCGTCGCCGAAAGCGTCGACCGGATTGAGGCGAGCGGGGCGCAGACCATCGGGTTCCTGGGAATTGCCGTGCGCCCCGATGGGGAAAATATCTATGCCAGTCCGGTGCTCGGGGTGATGGCGGCGTTGTTTGCCAGGGGGTACAAGATCAGACTTTACGACCGTAACTATCGAATGCGCGCCCGGTTGCAGGACCAATTGATGGTGTCGCAGGGTAAAAGTGCGGAAATGGACGCGCTGATTGACGCGTTACCGCAATGTCTTTGCAATACGCCGCAAGCATTGCGCGACAGTTGCGAGGCGATCGTTGTGACCCATAATGATCCGGTACTGCGCGAGATCGCCCGTAGCCGGCGGCCTGACCAGGTGGTTATCGATCTGGCGCGCACGTTCGATGGTCTGCAGGCCCTGCCGCCGGCGCAGCGCACGGGTATGGACGGCTTTGTTGCCAAACCCTCCAACGCCCAGGCCCTTTCGGGTGTGCTCGATACGTGGGTGGCGGGGATTACCGAGCCGCGCGTTTTGCTTGCCGAAGACGACAAGGCAATCGCGCAGATCACGCAGCTGATTTTGCAGAACTTCGGTTGTCATGTGGATGTGGTGAGCAATGGCAACGCCGCTGTCGCCGCCGTTCAGACCCATGACTTTGATCTTGTGTTGATGGATATCGTCATGCCGGAGAAGGGTGGGCTGGAGGCAGCGGAAGAGATCCGCGCTCTGCCCGACAAGAAAGCCATGGTCCCTATCCTGGCCTTTTCCGCTCATGTGATCCCGGACGCGGTCCCGACATGGCGCGCCGGTACGGCTATCTGATCCTTGCGCGGCTGGCGATAACGACTTTTCATATATCGATCACAACGGCGTGAGAGAAAGGCGCGGCGATTGCGTCTTTTTTGCATCCTGCTGCACGCGCGGGTTGGTTGTTTTTGAACCGGCGAAGTCGATAAACGAACTTTAATGATATTTTTTGTATTCCTGTAATTTATATTTATCCATATAGCGCTGCATAATCAGGAAGAGCAATTTTATTTGTTCATATTGACATTTTGTTGAAGATAATATTGTTACTAAATTGGAAAATAAATATAATAACTTTCAATATTATTTAATCGCATTAAATTTATCGAAATAATTTATACGGATTTGTTTTAAGTTTTAAGTAATGCGCATATATTACTTTTCCGGGCAGACACACCTGCGCGATCGCCTTTTCAGAATTATATCGAGGGCGGGCGTCGCAAGGACACCAGACACCAGAACGCGACCATCACACCAGGCTCAGGAAACGTATCATGTGCACCCTATGTAATGCCATCAACCCCCAGGAAATCTCTGACGAGGACAACACACACAGCGTTCCGACAAACGACACGACCCTGTTTGACGTCGGCATTGGCGAGCAGTCCGGCTTTGGCTTCTCGACCTCCAGTGCCGCGTTCAACAATAAGCCGGTATGGTCAATGGATCAGGTCGCCAAGTTCCTGACCCACGACTTCTGGGGTGCCGGCGGTATGCGCAAATACGCAAGTAATACCATCACATACGATTTCTCCCAGATGTCGAGTATCGGCCAGGAACTCGCCCGCGCCGCCATGGATGCCTGGGAAGCCGTCGCCGACATCCGGTTCGTCCAGTCCTCCCAGAACACCATGTTGACATTCGACCATAAAGATTATGGCGCCGTAACCTGGAGCGAAGCCAGTAACGGTGTCCAGGGATTGGCAAAAATCAGCATAGCGCAAAGCTGGATGTCCAACGTGAGAACCGGCGAGTTGAGCAACCACGCCTACCAGACGTTTCTACACGAGATCGGCCATGCGCTCGGCCTTGGTCATAGCGGCCACTACAACGGTGGCAGGCCCGATTATGGCCGGGACGCCATATATATGCAGGACAGTTGGGCCTATACGGTCATGTCGTATTTCGATCAGGAAAAGTCCGGCCACGGAACTAAAACCTATGTCGTTACACCCCAGATGGCCGACATCATTGCGGTTCAGAAACTGTATGGCGCGGCGAAAAACACCAATGCAGGGGACTCGAACTATAGCTACAGCTGGTTGAGCAGCAAGTATACAAGCAACAGCTCTAATGAGCGTGTCGCCGCCTACACAATCTATGACACCGGCGGTATCGACACCATGAGCGGCGAAGGATACGCCCGGGATCAAAAACTCAACCTCAACGCCGAGAGCTTTTCAACCATCGGCAACAGCAAGAACAATATCGCCATTGCGCGTGGCGTTGTCATTGAAAACGCCGTCGGCGGTGGCGGTAATGACGTCATCACCGGTAACAGCTCTGACAACAAACTCACCGGGGGCGCCGGAAACGACACCTTAAGCGGTGGCGGTGGCGCTGATACATTTGTTGTCACCCGCGGCGCTGGAGCCGATATTATTCAGGACTTCCAGGTCGGTGTTGACAAGATCGATGCCCTTGGTCTCGGCTTGACCGGCGGCAGCCTGTCAGCGGCCGGCATTACTCTAAGCCAGTCCGGTTCATCGACAATCGTGCGGTTTCCAAACGGCGAGCAGATCACCCTGCTCAACGTGAACGTAAGCCAGCTTACCCTCAACGACTTTATCCTGACCAACCAGCCGGTACCGCCTGCGCCAGTGCCCCCTGCGCCTGTACCCCCTGCGCCGGTTCCCCCTGCGCCAGGCAACAATGTTATTAACGGCGATGCAGGTAACAACGTTCTACGGGGTACAGCGGCCATCGACACCATTAACGGGTTCGGAGGCAATGACATCATTTTCGGTAGCCAGGGCGGCGACACCATCGATGGCGGCGCTGGCCACGATATGATCTCCTATGCCCACTCAGCTACAGGGGTGATGGTGAATCTCTATCGCGGTCTTGGCTATGGCGGTGCCATGGGCGATACGTACAGGAGTATCGAGAGTGCTCACGGCAGCGCGTTTTCCGATCTTATCATCGGCTCCCATGAGACGAACATCCTTGACGGCAACGGCGGCAATGATCGACTCTACGGCAATGGCGGCAATGACGTTCTGAACGGCGGCAGCGGCAATGACTACCTGAACGGTGGCAAGGGCAACGATGTCTTTGTCGTCAACCGTGACGGTACCGACGTTATCGCTGATTTCCAGTCCGGTGTTGACAAGATCGACGTATCCGGTCTTGGCATCTCCAGCCACGCCCTTAAGGCGCGCGAGATCACCTTCACCCAATCGGGCGGTTCAACGACGGTACATTTCCTCGACAGCGCCGGCAATATCATCACGACGATCACGTTGCAGAATTTCACGCAGGGTTTTCTGAATGAGGGCGATTTCATCTTCGCCAACGGCCCGACCACGCCGACACCGGTACCGCCTGTACCAGTCCCCCCTTCGCCAGGCAACAATGTCATCAACGGCGATGAAGGTAACAACGTTCTACGGGGTACAGCGGCCAGCGACACCATTAACGGGTTCGGAGGCGATGACATCATTTTCGGCAGCCAGGGCGGTGACACCATCGATGGCGGCGCGGGGCGCGATACGATCTCCTACACCCACTCGGCTACAGGGGTGACGGTGGGTCTGTATAGAGGCCTTGGCTATGGCGGCGCCATGGGTGATACATACAAGAATATCGAGAACATTCGCGGTAGCAAGTTTTCCGATGTCCTGGTCGGCTCTCACGAGGCGAATGTTATTTTCGGGGATGCCGGTAACGATCAACTCCATGGCAATGGCGGCAACGACGTCCTGGACGGCGGCAGCGGCAATGACTACCTGAAAGGTGGCAACGGCAACGATATCTTTGTCGTCAACCGTGATGGTACCGATGTTATCGCCGATTTCCAGTCCGGTGTTGACAAGATCGACGTATCCGGTCTTGGCATCTCCAGCCACGCCCTTAAGGCGCGCGAGATCACCTTCACCCAATCGGGCAGTTCAACGACGGTACACTTCCTCGACAGCACTGGCAATATCATCACGACGATCACGTTACAGAACTTTACGCAGGGCTTTTTGAGCGGGAGCGATTTCATTTTCGCCAACACTCCGGCCACGCCGAAGCCGGTATCTCCGGTACCCGTTCCTTCTGAGCCAGGCACCAATGTGATTACCGGTGATACCGGCGACAATACGCTGTTCGGCAGTGCCGGCAACGATGTCATCGATGGCGGTGCGGGGAATGACTATATTGCCGCCGGTGCCGGCAACGATACGCTCAATGGCGGTACCGGCTCCGATATCCTTGAGGGGCATACCGGCGCTGATACCATCAACGGCGGCGCGGGCCGCGATATGGCTACCTATCTCAATTCCGACGCTGCTGTTACGGTGGATCTGCAGAACGGCGTGGCGCGTGGCGGCACCGCCGAGGGCGATACGCTCATAGATATCGAGGAGGTCAGCGGTTCGCAGTTCAACGATCAACTGATGGGCGATGCGGCCGGCAATACCCTGTTTGGCAATGAAGGTAACGACCTCATTGAGGGACGTGGCGGCAACGACTACCTGCGTGGTGGCACGGGCGCCGATACGTTTGTGTTCAAGGCCGGGTTCGATCACGACGTTATCGGTGATTTCGAAGACGGGTTGGACAGGCTGGATGTATCCGGAATGGGTCTTTCGGGCCATTCGATGGCCTCTGCCGGCATTACCATCAGCCAGTCAGGGGGGCATACGGTCATCGACTTCAACACCGCCGGTGGTGAGCAGATCACGTTGACGAACACCAACGCCTATCATATTGATGACAGTGATTTCATCTTTTAATCGCTAACAAACGTCGCGACTAAAGCCTGTCGGGCAAAGGGGTCTGGCAGGTTCTATAGACCGCGCCGGGGAGCGTGCCCCCGGCGCGGTGCTTTTGGGGGTGAGGGTTTGTATGGGGGCAGGCGCTGGTGGTAATCTTTCAACGGGTTGTTCCTGGCAAGCCCATCGGGTGCCGCTGGCCATGGCCGCAGGAGGGGCACCCTCAGGTTTGCCTGTTTTGGGAGCAACCTGCTGACACGCTCCAAGGTTGATATCGCGGTATCATTCACGTTTGCGTGAGCGGCAGCGGGGCGGGCTTCAATCGCCGGACTTCAAGACAACTACAGGCGAGAAATTCAAGAGAATTCTGAAATATCTGTAGTACATCTTCAATTGTTTCAAATGAATATTTGTAGAAATTTAATTCTGTTAGCGAATATGATAATTATTATTTCTAAAAAATCTACTTAAGCGCGAATGCGGTAGATTATTTAATATATCAGCGTAAAAATTGTGATAATATAATATATCAATATTATTATGTACTCGATCATGTTAGTGTATTATTATATTTTTATTCCACATTGTTTTAATTTTTAAGCAATAGATATCACGTAAAGTGCGCGCAACAAATACACGTCCCCGCTCACCACCTCCGGTGAAGCCCCATGGACAAGGCACGCGAAACAATAGAACAATAGGAATAGGTTATGTGCACCCTGTGTAATGCTATAAACACCGATATCACCGTCAACGATGCCGATACGGCGGCAACCATCGAGTCACCCGTTTTTACAGACATGCCAACAGATCAGAGCGCCTGGTCTACTACAACGCCTGTATTCAACGCATTCAACAAGCCCGTCTGGTCACTGGATCAGATCGCCAATCAGCTCACCGACGGATACTGGCGCTGGAGCAACGCCGAGCCACGCAAATTCGCCGTCAATACCATCACCTATGATGTATCCAATCTGACCTACGAGGGCCAGGTACTGGCACGCGCGGCAATGGATGCCTGGAGCAATGTAGCCAATCTTACGTTCGTTGAGAGTTTCGGCTCGGCCATGCTTACCTTTGATGACAATGAATCGGGAGCATTCGCCGAGACCGAGGTGTCCGGCGGTACGATCCGGAGTTCCCATGTGAATGTCGAGGAAAACGCCATCGCCAGATTCGGCTCCGAGTTATTCAGCCAGACGTTCCAGGTCTATATTCATGAAGTGGGCCACGCCCTCGGACTGGGCCATGCGGGCGACTATAATGGCAAAGGCAATTACGCCAGCAATGCCAAATACGCCAATGATACCTGGTCATACTCGATCATGTCGTATTTCTCCCAGGAACAATCCGGATATGGCAGGGTTGAATGGGTCGTCACGCCGCAAATGGCCGATATCGTTGCCATTCAGAAACTCTATGGCGCGCAAACCAGCAACAAGGCCGGTAATACGGTCTACAACAACGAAATGCTGAATGCCGAATACGGCGGAAGAGCCAAGGTTCCACCGGCGTACACGATCTATGATACCGGCGGCATCGATACCATCAGCGGTGAGGGCTACTACAACGCACAAAAGATCGATCTGCGGGCCGAACATTTCAGCTCCCTGCGCGGTACCGATAACGTTCTGGCGATTGCGCGTGGCGTTGACATCGAAAACGCTGTCGGCGGCACCGGTAACGACACGATTACCGGCAACGATCTGAACAACGTTCTTACCGGCGGTGCCGGTAACGATACCCTGACCGGTGGTCGGGGAAGCGACACATTCGTCGTCACCCGCGGTCGCAGTTCCGACGTTGTTGTCGATTTCGAGGACAACGTGGACAAGATCGATGTCTCGAAAATGGGCCTTGCCGGCCATACGCTTCAGTCTGCCGGAATCACCTTGATTCAGAGTGGCAACGCAACGATTGTCCGCTTTTCAACCGGCGAGGAAATCCGGTTGGAGAATATTGCGCCTCATCAACTGAGTGAGAGTGATTTTATCTTTTCCGGCGGACCGCGGCCCACGCCCACGCCCCCGGCACCTGTACCGCCTGCGCCTGTACCGCCTGCGCCTGTACCGCCTGCGCCGGTTCCCCCTGCGCCTGTACCGCCTGTGCCAGGCAACAATGCCATCAATGGCGATGCAGGTAACAACGTTCTATGGGGTACAGCGGCCATCGACACCATTAACGGGTTCGGAGGCGATGACGTCATTTTCAGTAGCCAGGGCGGGGACACCATCGATGGCGGCGCGGGGCGCGATACGATCTCCTATGCCCACTCGGCTACAGGGGTGACGGTGAGTCTGTATAGCGGCCTTGGCTATGGCGGCGCCATGGGCGATACATACAGGAGTATAGAGAACGTTCGCGGCAGCGCGTTTTCCGATCTTGTCGTTGGCTCCCACGAGGCGAACACCATTGACGGCAATGGCGGCAACGATCGACTCTTCGGCAATGGCGGCAACGACATTCTGAATGGCGGTAGCGGTAATGACTACCTGACCGGTGGCAACGGCAACGATGTCTTTGTCGTCAACCGTGACGGTGCCGACGTTATCGCCGATTTCCAGTCCGGTGTTGACAAGATCGACGTATCCGGTCTTGGCATCTCCAGCTACGCCCTTAAGGCGCGCGAGATCACCTTCACCCAATCGGGCGGTTCAACGGCGGTACATTTCCTCGATAGCGCCGGCAATATCATCACGACGATCACGTTGCAGAACTTCACACAGGGTTTTCTGAATGAGGGCGATTTCATCTTCGCCAACGGCCCGACCACGCCTGCACCGGTACCGCCTGCGCCCGTTCCTCCTGCACCGGTGCCACCTGCGCCTGTGCCGCCTGCGCCGCAGCCCGGCAGCCACGTCGTCACGGGTGACAACTTCGACAATGTTCTCACAGGGACGGCGGGAGATGACCAAATCTTCGGTCTTGATGGTAACGACTTTATCATCGATACCCGCGGCCGGGACGTCATGGACGGTGGCAACGGTACGGATATGGTTTCCTATTCCAATGCAGATCGCGGCGTTGTCGCGGATCTGACAAATGGGGCCTATTCCGGTACCTATTCGGCCGATATTTACCGCAATATCGAAAATGTGCGCGGAAGCAATCACAGCGACAGACTCTTCGGCACCGCCGGGAATAACACCCTGGAAGGTGGAGACGGTAACGACTACATCGATGGCGGCGATGGCGCCGACATCCTTGTCGGCGGCCGTGGCAGCGACATCATCAAGGGTGGCCAGGGCCATGACACGGTCAGCTACCACGAATCATCCGCTGCGGTGACGATTGATCTGCTGAGCGGCTGGAATGTCGGTGGCGATGCCCAGGGCGACAGACTGAGCGGCATCGAAGCGGTTCAGGGTTCGCAGTTCGCTGACGTGTTGCAGGGCGATCACCAATACAACTTCCTCCAGGGTAATGGAGGCAATGATCGCCTGGACGGGCGTGGCGGCAACGACACGCTGGCCGGCGGTGCCGGTGCCGATACATTCGCGTTCCGTCACGGCTCCGGCCACGATACCATCGTCGACTTCGAGAACGGCGTGGACAAGATCGATCTGTCCGGCATGGGCCTGTGGGGCAACACCCTTCATACCGGCGGCATCACCGTTACACAGACGGGGGCGCATACAGTGATCAACTTTAACGCATCAGGCGGCGAGCAAATCACGTTGATGAACACCAACGCCTATCACATTGATGACAGTGATTTCATCTTCTAGGCTTGCATGACCTGTTTGGCCGGCGGACTGCGACGATCGTTAGGCCGGACAGGACGTAAACAGCATGTCGCGACAAGGACCGCGCCAGGGGCTTATTCTCTGGCGCGGTTTGCATTTGCTTTGCGGTTGCATTGGAGATGCCGCCGTTCTATATCTCGCCGCGCCCGAGCGCTTTGCAACGGCCCGCAGCTGGACAGGGACACCGACGCATCATGAATATGCCATTATCCGAGCGCCCCCCCATACGGCGCGCGCTGATTTCCGTCAGCGACAAGACGGGGATTGTTTCATTCGCCCGGCGCTTGCACGACAACGGCGTGGACATCATCTCCACAGGCGGCACGCGTCGGGTATTGCTGGATGCGGGCCTGGCGTGTATCGATATTGCCGATATAACGGGGTTTGCCGAAATCCTTGATGGGCGGGTAAAAACCCTGCACCCGAATATCCATGGCGCTCTGTTGGCGCGGCGCGACAAGCCGGCGCACCTGAGAGCGCTTGCCGATCTGGGTATTGCCGGCATCGATCTGCTGGTTGGTAATCTTTATCCGTTCGAGCAGACCCTGGCGGCCGGCGCCGATGACGAAGCGTTGAACGAGGCTATTGACATCGGTGGTCCGGCGATGATTCGCGCCGCGGCAAAGAACCACGACCATATGACGGTTGTCGTCGATCCGGAGGATTACGCGCTTGTCGGCGACGAAATATCCGCTCACGGGGGATGCCAGGGGGCAACGCGGCATCAACTGGCGGCCAAGGCGTTCGCCCTGATCGCCGCTTATGACGTGGCCATTGCCGATTGGTTTGCGGCCTCGAGTGCGGACGCGGCCGCGCCATGGCGCGGCTTTTGCGGCACGCTGGCGCAGCGCTTGAGGTATGGGGAGAACCCGCACCAGCACGCGGCGTTTTACCGATCTGCCGATACCCGTGCAGGGGTCGCCACGGCCCAGCAAGTTCAGGGCAGGGCGCTCTCCTACAACAATATCAACGATACCGACGCGGCCGTTGAACTGGTGGCGGAGTTCGACGCCGATCGAACGGCGGCGGTAGCGATTGTCAAACACGCCAATCCGTGTGGTGTGGCCGAGGCGCCCTCGCTGACGCAGGCCTACGAGATGGCCCTTCGCTGTGATCCGGTCAGTGCCTTCGGCGGTGTCGTCTCCCTTAACCGCACCCTCGACGCGGTAACAGCGGAGCGCATCGGCGAAATATTCACCGAAGTGGTCATCGCGCCCCGTGCCGATGTCGATGCGCTGGCGGTTTTGGCGGAGAAAAAGAACCTGCGGGTGCTGTTGACGGGCGCTATGCCGGACCGGCGCGCGCCAGGCACAAGTGTGCGTAGCGTTGCCGGTGGCTTGCTGGTACAATCGCGCGACAATGGGACTGCCAATGATCTCGATCTGAAAGTGGTCAGTGCTCGTGCCCCCGGCGAGGCGGAACGCCGCGACATGCTGTTCGCCTGGCGGGTTGTCAAACATGTAAAGTCGAACGCTATTGTATTCGCCAAAAGGGGCGCAAGTGTCGGCATCGGCGCCGGCCAGACGAGCCGCGTCGATGCCGTGCATATGGCGGCGCGCAAGGCAGCGCAGGCGGCAAAGCACGCCGGGTTGGAACAATCCCTGGCCAGCGGCGCGGTGGTGGCGTCGGATGCCTTCTTTCCGTTTGCCGATGGCGTGCTTGCAGCAGCTGAGGCGGGGGCGACGGCGATCATTCAGCCCGGCGGTTCAAAACGCGATGATGCGGTCATCGCGGCGGCCGACAAGGCCGGCCTGGCGATGATTTTTACCGGCATGCGCCACTTTCGCCATTGATCTTTCCGATTAGAATGTCCTGTGGCCCTGCTTGATCCAGTTGGCGCGTAATACTGCCGTTCGCATCCAGCAACGGAATCAGGCAGGCCTGGAGGGCGTGATACAGATCGGGCTTGCCGGCAAATGTCCGTTCCACAGGGCGCATTTGCGCATCGAGTTCGGCGAACCAGCCACCGTTCCGGCGATCTACAAAACAGTCGCCGATAAAGCCCCATATGCGGCGATACCATGTTTCAAACCGCTCATCGTCGCAAACCTTCTGCAACACCGCCGCCGCCGCCACACCTTCACAGCAAGGCCACCAGAGACGATCAGTGCGATCCGGCGTATTGTTCCAGTCGAGGGTGTAATAGAAGCCGCCCTTTTCCATATCCCAGCCCGTATCGCAGGCTTTAAGAAAAAGCGCTTGCGCGGCCAGCGGCATCCACGTGTGGCGGCGCTCCCCCAACTCCCACAATTGCACCAGCAAACGCGCCCATTCCAGCGCATGTCCCGGGGTGGTTCCGGCCGGCTGGAACATGGGATCGCCGGCAAAGGCACGGTCCACCTGCCAATGGCGGTCGTAGTGTTCCGGCACACACCAGCCGGCATTGCGCGCATGACGGTCGATTATCAGGGTCGCAATCGATACCGCCCGCTCCAGATGGACCCGCTCGCCGCTTGCCTCAAAGGCCGCCATCAACGCCTCGACAAGGTGCATATTGGAATTCTGGCCGCGATAGGGGCTTAACGCACGCCAGTCGCGCTGATAGCGCTCGCAGGATGCACCCGCTCGCGGGTCCCAGAATTTCGCCGCGATAATCTCGGTTACGTCGGTTAAGAGGCGATCCGCGTCCCCGTGGCCCACGACCTTGGCGGATGCCGCCGCCAACATGACAAACCCGTGTCCGTAGGCCTGTTTGCTATCATCCAGCGGGCCGGCATTATCGACGGCCCAGAAATAGCCGCCTGATACGGGATCGCGATGCCGATCCCACAGATACGCCATGCCGTGATCAATCGCCCGCCCGGCGCCCGGCAGACCCAGTTGATGGGCGATCACCGCGCAATGCACCATGCGGGCCGAAGCGTACAGGTACTGTGGCGCGCCTGTGCTGTCGGAACCGTTTGCCGAAAGAGGCTTTCCGCGGCAATCCAGTGCGTAAAAGCCTCCTGCCGGATTTATCGAGGCGGGCAAGAAGAAATCGACCAACTGGCGCGCCTGGTCCAGCAGCCACAGGCGATGAACGGGCTTTTGCAGAAAGCGCGTTGCTGTGCTAGCCCCGTGCCCGGATTGGCCTTTGTCAGGGGGGGTGTCTGTTACGTTCATGGCTATAGCGTGTCAGGCCTCAATAGAAGCAATTCTGTTTTCCGATTGGCGAGGCGATACCCAGGCTCAAGGCGATCGAAGAGCGATGGCGACCCATCTCTCGAGAGCGGCCTGGGTGTGGGCGTCCGCCAATCGAGAAACAGAATTGATTCTATTAATACTAACGGTCATAAAGAATGACCGTTATCGTTCAAACGCCACTAAGGCTTACGCGCCATAAGGCGCGGCGGCCAGTCGGCCTTGCCAACGGCTTTATGAGTCAACCATAAGAGCCGTTGGTATAAGACCTGACAGACTGCTGCATGTGTCATTTCAACAGGTTGTCCCTAAGACAGGCAAACCGGAAGCGATACCTATTGCGGTCCTTGCCGCAGATGGCTAGCAGCAAGGTCATACCGGGTCATTCATCTGATCATTAGAGGTGTTCGATTTCTCCATCGCTGTCAAGGGCGCTTCGCGCCGCCTCTGGCGGTTATTAAACCCTTGACAGCACTGGAGAAATCGAAAAAAAGCGATGATCAGATGAATGGCCACCTGCACCCGATGGGTTTACCAGGGACAACCTGCTGAAAGATCACATCTAGATGTATCATTTCAACAGGTTGTTCTCAAGGTGGCAGGTCTGAAGTCAGCGTTATTGCGGCCATTGCCGCCAGAAAGGCCAACGGCACCTGTATGCATCGCGCAAAGCCTGTAGCGCTGCTACTTTGCTGCAATGCGAACGGGTTTATGTCTGGTCGCGCAACGCGATCGTTGCCTTTAATATCGCCGATATGATCGTATCGCGGGTTTTCGCCAGGTCCGCAAGGCTTTTCCCGCCGGTGGCATCCGTAACGCCATCGACCAATTGCCGCGCTGCCTGCGCATCAAGATGCAGCACGCCCAGATCGTCCCACCAGCGATTAAAACTGTCGGTATAGCGGTCGCAAAAATCCGCCAGCCCCCCATCGCCCGCCCCTAAGTGGAACAACATGGTTGGTCCCATCGCTGCCCAGCGCAAGCCCGGCCCCGCCCACATCGCCTTATCCACATCGGCAACGCTGGCAACACCGCCTTGCACCAGGTGAATAGCCTCGCGCCAGACCGCGGCCTGCAAACGGTTCGCCACATGTCCCGGTACTTCGCGCTCAAGGCGAATCGTGATTTTACCGACAGATGCGTAGAAGCGCTCCGCATCCTGCACAACCTGCGCACTTGTATGAGCGTTGCCCATCACTTCGACAAGGGGAATCAGATGTGGCGGGTTAAACGGATGGCCCAGAACAAAGCGCGCCGGATTTTTCCATCCGCGCTGCATCTCGCTTAGCGTCAGGCCCGAAGCCGATGTGGCAACAATCGCATCCTCGGCGATTGCCGGTTCTATCTGCGCGTACAGGGCATGTTTCATCGGCAGTTGTTCGGGCACACTCTCTTGAACAAAAGACGCGCCGTGAACAGCACCCGCGGCCGTGCCATGAAAGGTGATCGCATCGCGATTGCCGCTTGCAGCAAGACCGAGTTCCTCAAGAAGCGGCCAGGCCGTATCGATGGCCCGGCGCGTCCTGTCCCTGGCATCCGCTGCGGGATCGAAGACCGCAACACTGCGGCCCGAGGCAAGAAACAATGCCGCCCAACTGGCGCCGATCACGCCGGCGCCAATGACGGCGGTATGGGAAAACGCCTGCATTCAGAATAATCCTGGCTGGAGTGGCGATGCGGCCGTAAGACCGCCATCGATGGTAAAGCACTGGCCGGTGACATAGGCGGCGTCATCGCTGCCAAGCCAGGCGACGGCATTGGCGATATCCTGCGGTGTGCCAAGACGGCCCACAGGATGACGGGCGCGGGCATCGGCCATCGCCGCCCGGGGGTCCCTTGCCAGCGCAAACCCGTCGTTAGCCATTGCGGTCATAATCCAGCCCGGGCGAATGCAGTTGCAGCGCACGTTCGGCCCGTGATCGACGGCGATGGACCGTGTGAGGCTGTGTACGAACGCCTTGGAGGCGTTGTAGAGGGCCATGGCAGGATCGGACACGACGCCCGAAATCGAGCCGATGTTGATGATACAGCCGCCGTGTTCGTTCATCGCGGGAAGTACGGCGCGGCACATGTTAAAGACGCCGCGGCAGTTGACGCCAACGACAAGGTGCCAGTCATCGTCGGTACTTTGCGCGACGCTTTTTTCCACCTGCACCCCGGCGTTGTTGACCAAAAGCGAGGGGTTGCCGAGTGTCCTGCCGGTCCTGGCAATAAGCTGGGCGACGGCCTGCGGGTTTGATACATCGGTTTGTGTCCAGGCGGCAGTAGCGGGAAAGTCTGCCGGCCGGGTGCCGCGGCCGCAGGACATGACCCGCATGCCATCACCCAGCAGTCGGTCGACAATCGCCCGGCCGATGCCGCGCCCGCCGCCGGTTACAATCGCGACCTTTTCATTCATCGCATTCTCAAGCCCGGCCATGGCGCGCTACAGTCTGATCTGCTGCACCTGCGCCGACAGGCCACCATCCAGCACCCAAAGCTGGCCGGTGGCGTAGCGCGCTTCGTCGCCCGCCAGCCAATTGACGAGACCGGCGATATCTTCGGGCGTTCCGTAGCGCCTTATGGGGTGTATATCGCGGACCGCTTTTTGCAGGGTCTCCACCGTACCGCCTGCGCCGTCCGCGCCCGCACTGGTGAGGAAGCTGCGCAACATCGGCGTGTCGATATAACCGGGGCAGACCGCATTGACACGGATCCCCTCAGGGCCATGATCGCAAGCCATTGCCCGGGTCAGGGCATGAACGGCGCCCTTGGTGGCGCAATAGGCGGCCAACCCGGGATCGGCAATGAAGCCGTCATAAGAACCGAAATTTATAACACTGGCGTTGGCGCTTTTACGCAGCAGGGGCAAGGCGTATTTGGCGCTGAGGAATGTTCCCGTCACGTTGATGGCGAAAATGCGGTTCCAGTCTTTCAGACTGGTCTGCTCAATGGTCTTTTCGATCTCGATGCCGGCGGCGTTTACGAGAATGTCCAGCTTGCCGAACGTCTCCTGCACCATCGCCATGAATTGCCGGATACTCTCTTCGCTTGTCACATCCAGTGGCGCAAACCGGTCATCGGGTAACCTATCGCCATCAAGGGAGCCGTGCGCCTGCACATCCGCAGCAATAACATCGGCGCCCTCCTTGCGAAGTCTTGCGCATACGGCCCGGCCGATGCCGCCGCGGCCGCCGGTCACAACCGCCACCCTCTCATGCAATGGGCCCGTTGTCACGCCCGCCCGCCGACGGGCTTGTATCCGGTTACACTCTGGCTCGGGACTATCATCGTTATTTGCCTTATCACGCGTTTTCCGATTGTACGGCCCCGGCCCTCTCGTAGGCGTTAAGAACGAGGCCGTGAAAATGGTGCACGGCGTGTTCCGATTTGCCCGAGCCGGCGGGATCATGGACGATTCTTCCCTGCACAAAAGCGGGCGTGTTCATGCCGCGCTGCACGCTCTCGACCAGGGCGATATCTTCGGCTTGCAGGACTTCGTCGATATAACGCATGGCTTCCCTTTCGGCGGCGTTCGCGTCGGGGGTCTCGAGGAAAAAGTCGTAGGTTTCCAGGGTCCGGTCCGGGCCGGCGGGGATAATATGCAACACAATCATCGAACTGCGCCCCGGATAGCGCATCAGGCACGTATTCGGCCACAACCACCAGACCGCATGGGTGCGAACGGTTGCGTTGGAGACATCGTAGGCGGTGTTTGCCGCCGCGCCGGCGTCCGCCATATGGCTGGAATATATCCCGTGGGTGGTCACCTTGTAGGTGTCCATATCGACCAGTGTACAGAAGTCCTTGTGCGCCGTCGGGCAGTGGTAGCATTCCAGGAAATTGTCAACGACGTTCTTCCAGTTCGAGCGAATATCGTAGCTTAAGCGACGGGCGAAGGTCAGTTGAGTAATGTCCGGTGCCCAGTGCAGGATTTCCGCCTCGAGATCGCCGCACTGATCCCGCAAGGGTTGCGCCGCCGGGTCCAGATTCACAAACACAAACCCGCAAAACTCCTCCACCTGAACTTCATCAAGGCAAATTTTCCCGACATCGAAGTCATGAAGGTTCTCTGTGTGTGGCGCGCGCGCAAGTTGTCCGTCAAGTCGGTAGGTCCAGGCGTGATACGGGCACATAATGCGCCGTATCGTTCCCGCGTCGAACAACAACGCGTGGGCACGGTGTTTGCACACGTTGTAAAAGGCGCGCAACTGGCCCTTCTCGTCGCGAACGAGCGCGATCGGTTGCCCGGCGATACGGGCGGTTACATAGGCACCGGGCTGGCGGAGTTTTTCGCTGTGACAGACCCATTGCCAGGTTTTTGCCATGATTTCGCGCATATCAAGCGTATGCCAGCGCGCGTCCGTATAGGTTGCAGCGTTCAGTGACAACGAATGCGCCGCGTCCTCATGATAGCCCTGTTGTATGGACAGAACTTCCTGTCTTGATGGCATTTGCGTCATGGCAAGTCCCCATACCTCGTCTTGCTTTTTATCGAGAGATGGCACGTTTTCGAAAACACATCCCGATGACACACCTTAGTATGGCGGGTTATCCGGTCATAAATTATGCGTAAACAGCCATATTATTAAATAAATTCGCCACTTTGCGAGAACAAACCCCGATTGTTCCCGCGATTGTTCTCGTGACACATTCTGTACTATTCACGATTCACGCAGGCGATTTTCGATGCATGGGCCAGGCGCGGTACTCGAACGGAACGCGGCCCTCGATTCTATCGCTTCGCGGCGGCAAGCCAAATCGCTGCCGGTAAGCCCGGCTGAAATGAACATGGCTGGCGAAACCGCAGGCAACAGCGATCTCGGACAGGGGCATATCGGTCTGCGTCACCAATCCGCGCGCCCGGTCCAGGCGGATATTGCGATAGTACTCAACAGGCGTTTTCATGACATGAACCGAGAACAGCCTGTTCAGTTGCCGCTGGGAAATGTTGACCTGCCTGCAAATTTGCGGAATGGAAACGGGCTCCTCCAGATGCTGTTCCATTACCTTGATGGCCTGTTTGACCATGTGTGGGACCGTGCTGCCCAGAGGCTCAACAGGTTCAGGGTTCTGCGGTGCGCCGGGCGGCCGGAGATGTTGATGAAATACATATCGCGCCGCCCGGTTTGCCAGGGCATCGCTGTGGGTGCTTCTGATAATATGCAGGGCGAAATCAACGCATGCCGCGCCGCCGCAACAGCTTATGCGATTGTCGTCAAAAGCAAACAGGTCCTCACAGGTCTGCACATCCCCGTAGAGTTCGCGCATGGCATCGATGTGTTCGTAGTGAACGCACGCGCGCCTGCCGGCCAATAACCCCGCCTGGGCCAGGATAAACGCGCCGGTATCCAGCGCACCGATTGTGCAACCCCTTCGTGCCCAGCGCCGCAGCGCCGCCTTAAGGGCGCGCGAACAGTATGTCTCCGGCGCCCAGCTCGCCGATACGATTACAATATCGGCGGCATCGTCTTGTACGGCAGTCAGGGGTTCGCTCCATAGACGGGTACCGTTGCTGGCCACACAGGCGCCACCTTGCAGGGACGCGACGCGCCAGGAAAAATGCGTTATCCCATCGAGATAGTTAGCCGCTCGAAACGGATCGATAAACGCCATTGTTGCAAACATGTTGAAGTTCGGCGTAACGATGACCACGAGGTTCATAATCCGGCCCATACAGTTAAGGCGCGCCCGCCAGACGTGACCTTTCAGCGGGTTGTCCCTGGTAAGCCCATCGGGTGCGGCTGGCCATTCACTTGAACCGTATACTAGAGCGTGTCAGGTCTTAATAGAAGCAATTTTCGTTTCTCGATTGGCGAGGTGATCCACGTTTGAGCCGATCGACATGCGATGCGGGCGCATCTCATGAGATCGGCTTGAGCGTGGGCGCCCGCCAATCGACAAACCCGAAGGGACGGGCGCTTTTGCACCAATGCCGGCGCAAAGTCTCTTGAAAATAGTCCACTATGTCCTGCGAAACTTTGCTTGGCCTTGTCACAAAATCGCTCCGTCAGAATGGTTCTATTAAGACCTGACACGCTCTAGAGGTGTTCGATTTATCATGCGCTGTCAAGGGTTTAAGAACCGCGAGGGGCGGCGCGAAGCGCCCGTGACAGCGCGGCATAAATCAAAAAAAGCGATGATCAGATGAATAACCCGGTATGGCCTTGCGGCTCGCCATCTGCGGCAAGGGCCGCACCAGGTATCGCTTCAGATTTGCCCGTCCCGGGAACAACCGGCTGAAAGATCACACCCGGATCTTTCCCCGGCGATCCGGTACATCGGATGCCGATCCCGGGAGCGATAAACACGGACTTGAACGTTTGATTGAAATGGCTGCATTGTCAATACGCGCCATCGTCCGGTGTAATTTTTTCAAACCCTCTGTTTTTGTGTGACCGGACGTCTTCTTTGCGCTACACAGTGCTCTTACGGCCGGTCGGGCGAAATGCCGATCAATACAACAACGAGGCTAAAGCAAACCCCATGAATCCTGTAGCAGCACCCCTTCCCTCAAAACTGGCCATGGTGCCCTTTGTAAGCGTTGAAAACATGATGCGGCTGATTAATGCAGAGGGCGTCGAAGCGGTTCTTGTGGAACTGGCGGGCGCCATCGAGGCGGATTTTCTGCGCTGGCCGGAATTCGATAAAACACCGCGCGTCGCCAGCCACTCGCGCGACGGGGTCATCGAACTGATGCCCACCGCCGATGCCGAGAACTATGGCTTTAAATATGTCAATGGTCATCCGAAAAACATGAAGGAGGGCTATCAGACCGTGACCGCGTTCGGCGTATTGTCCAGTGTTGCCAACGGCTATCCCATTCTGCTAAGCGAAATGACGGTTCTGACGGCGCTGCGCACGGCCGCGACTTCGGCACTGGTGGCGAAATACCTGGCGCCGGAGAACGCCCACACCATGGCGATGATCGGCAACGGCGCGCAATGCGAGTTCCAGGCGCTTGCCTTTAAGGCCATTTGCGGCATTACCGCGGTGCGGCTTTACGATATCGATGAGGGGGCGACCGTAAAAGCGGCGCGAAATCTCAAGGACAGCGGCCTGAAGGTCGTTTCCTGCAACGCCGCCGAGGCTTCCATGGAAGGGGCGCAGATCATAACCACCTGCACCGCCGACAAGCAATACGCCACCATTCTGACCGACAATATGATCGGTGCCGGCGTGCACATCAACGCCATTGGCGGCGATTGTCCGGGCAAGACGGAAATCGCCCGCGATATTCTCCTGCGCTCCGATATATTCGTCGAATACCCGCCGCAAACGCGCATCGAAGGTGAAATCCAGCAACTCGATGACGATCATCCGGTTACCGAACTCTGGCAGGTCATGCGCGGAAGCGCCAAAGGACGGCGCAGCGCCGATCAAATCACCCTGTTCGACAGTGTCGGCTTTGCAATCGAGGATTTCAGCGCCTTGCGCTATATCCACGAAAAGATCCAGGGCACCGATTTCTATGAACCGCTCGATATGCTGGCGGACCCCGATGAGCCCCGCGATCTCTATGGTATGGTACAGCGCGCCAGGGCGGGTTCGGTATGACCCGAAGGGCGCAATACTCTGTTCAGGCCCCCGGCGCTGTCGTGATGGTGCGGCCCCATCATTTTTCCGTCAATACCGAAACGGCTGCCGATAACGCCTTTCAGGCCGCGGTGGAACCGCGCGCCGAACACGCGGCCCTGGGGCATGAGGAGATCACGGCCGCCGCCGGAACCTTGCGCCGCCACGGGGTGAGCGTACACCTGTTTGAAGATACAGGCAAAACAACGCCGGATGCGGTATTTCCCAACAACTGGTTTTCTACCCACGCAGGCGGGCATATTGCGGTATATCCCATGAAGGCGGAAAACCGGCGTCTGGAACGGCGCAGCGACGTACTGGAGATGCTGAAGGCGAAATATCGCGTCCAGGATATTCTCGACTACACGGGGCTGGAAAAGGACAATATCTTCCTCGAAGGGACCGGGGCGATGGTGCTTGATCATATTGACCGGGTTGCTTATGCGGCCAGATCGGACCGCACGAATCCGATCGCTCTTGAGCGCTTTTGCACCCATTTTAATTTCGAACCCATGGCGTTCGACGCCGCCGACGATGCGGGCCGGCCGATCTATCATACAAACGTTCTGATGTGTATTGCCACCGCATTCGCCATGATCGGACTGGATCTTGTCCGCGATGGGGAGCGCAAGGCGGAGATTGTCGCCCGTCTTGGGATGTCGGGGCGCCGCATCGTCGCCCTGACCCCTCGGCAAATCGCCCGGTTCGCCGGAAATGCCATAGAATTGCAGGGGCGCGAGCGACGCATTCTGGCGCTGTCGAAAACCGCCTATGACAGTCTCGAAGCGCCGCAAAAGGCAATAATCGAGGAAAGCGCCGAACTGGTGCCCCTGAAAATTCCCACCATCGAACTGGCGGGCGGCTCGGTGCGCTGCACCATCGCCGGCGTGCATCTGGCACCGCGCGAGGCGTAATCTGCTCCGTTTGTGCGCCCGTGGCACGGAAGGCATCGCATGACCGATCTTGAACAATACCGTGGCGAAATTCGCAGCCATCACATCGCGCCGGAAAGCGCCATCCTGTCGCGAATGATCGAAAAGGCGCAGATCACCGCCGCTGAACGGGCGTGCATGGTTGCCCATGCCACGCAACTCGTTCGCGATATTCGCGCCGATGATCAGCCGGGCCTGATGGAAGTGTTTCTCGCCGAATACGGTCTGTCCACCGATGAGGGCGTGGCGCTGATGTGCCTGGCGGAGGCGTTGTTGCGCGTGCCGGATGCGCAAACCATGGATGAATTGATCGAGGACAAGATTGCCCCCTCAAGCTGGGGAGAGCATCTTGGCAAATCCTCCTCATCCCTTGTAAATGCCTCTACCTGGGCGCTGATGCTGACCGGCAAGGTGCTCGATGATGAGCGCTCCACGGGCATCGCCAGCGTTCTGCACGGGGCGGTAAAGCGCCTGGGCGAGCCGATCATCCGCGCCGCCGTAAAGCGCGCCATGAAGGAAATGGGCAGCCAGTTCGTACTCGGCGAGACGATCGAGGCGGCGTCCGCGCGCGGTGCGGCAATGGAGCGGATGGGCTTTACGTATTCCTATGACATGCTCGGCGAGGCGGCGCTCACGGCCGATGATGCGCAGGGCTTTCTTGCGGCCTACAGGGCCTCCATTGCGTTTCTCGGCGCGCGCGCGCGTTCTTCGGACATTCGTCAAAATCCCGGTATATCCATTAAACTCTCGGCCCTGCACCCGCGTTACGAGTGGAGCCAGCGGGCGCGCGTTATGAACGAGTTGGTGCCGCGTGTTCTGGAATTGGCGCAACTGGCGGCGCGGGCCAATATGGGGCTTAATATCGATGCCGAGGAAGCGATGCGGCTCGATTTGTCCCTGGACGTGATCGAGGCGGTTCTGGGGGATACGCGGCTGAAGGGCTGGGATGGTTTTGGCGTGGTCGTGCAGGCCTATGGCAAACGCGCCTTGCCTGTTATCGACTGGCTGTACGCCCTGGCGCGACATTATGACCGCAGGATCATGGTACGGCTGGTCAAGGGGGCCTATTGGGACACGGAGATCAAGCGCGCCCAGGTGGAAGGGCTGGCGGATTATCCCGTATTCACCCGCAAGGCGGCGACCGATGTGTCGTTTATTTGCTGCGCGAAAAAGCTGCTGGGTATGACAAGCCGCATTTATGCGCAATTCGCCACCCACAACGCCCATTCGTTATCCGCCATTTTGACGCTGGCACAGGATCGCGACGCTTTTGAATTTCAGCGTCTGCACGGCATGGGCGAGGCCATGTACCGCCAGATCGTTGCATCTAAGGGTATCCGCTGCCGCATCTATGCGCCGGTCGGGGCGCATCGTGATCTTCTGGCCTATCTGGTGCGGCGTCTGTTGGAGAACGGTGCGAACTCGTCGTTTGTCAATCAGATCATCGATACGTCCGTGCCTGCTGAAGTGGTAGCGGCGGACCCGTTTGAAGCCATGCAGACCGATGCCGCGCGCCGTTCCCTCGCTATTGCGGCGCCAGGGGATCTGTATGCGCCCCAGCGCGCCAATTCGCGCGGCTGGGACCTGCACAGCGAAGACGACCGGGCGCGAATCGAGGCGGCGCGGCGGCCTTACAGAACGGCGCGCTGGAAGGCGGCGCCGGCGATGGCGGTTGCTCACAAGGGCACTTCGCCGAGAGTGCTGATCAATCCGGCGAACGAAACCGATGTGATTGGCGAGGCCGTCGATGCGCAGGCGGCGGATGTTGAGGCGGCCCTTGAAAACGCCCGGGACTGGCAGGACAGCACGCCGGAGGAGCGGGTGTCGGTTCTCAACAGGGCGGCAGACGGATATGAGGAAAACTTTGGTGAACTGTTTGCCGCCCTGGCGCGCGAGGCGGGCAAAACACCCATGGACGCTGTTGCCGAGTTGCGCGAGGCGGTCGATTTTCTGCGCTATTACGCCACGCAGGTTAAAACCCTTGACGGGCATAAAGCGCGCGGTCTGATCGCGTGTATCTCGCCGTGGAATTTTCCCCTGGCGATTTTCACCGGCCAGATTGCCGCGGCGCTGGCGGCAGGTAACGGCGTATTGGCCAAGCCGGCGGAACCCGCACCGATCATCGCAAGCCTTGCGGTCAGGCTGCTGCACGACGCCGGCGTGCCGCGCGACGTCCTGCAGCTTCTACCGGGGCCGGGATCGGTGGTCGGCGCCAAAATCACCGCCGATGCGCGTGTTCACGGCGTCTGTTTTACCGGCTCCACCGCCACCGCGCAGACCATTAATCGCGCCATGGCGGCGGGTATGAGCCCGCACGCACCGCTTATCGCCGAGACCGGCGGGCTGAACGCCATGATCGTCGACTCCACCGCGTTGCCCGAACAGGCGGTGAAGGACATTATCGCTTCGTCATTTCAATCGGCCGGGCAACGCTGTTCGGCATTGCGGTTGTTGTATCTGCAAAGCGACGTTGCGGCGGTGATCAGGGAAATGCTGTTCGGCGCCATGGATGAACTCACCCTTGGCGATCCGTGGCATCCGGCAACGGATGTTGGCCCGGTGATCAATGAGGCGGCGCGCGGCGGCATTGACGCGCATATTGACGCTGCAAGAAAGGACGGTCGACTGCTCAGGGAATGCAAACGGCCAGGGACGGGCACGTTCGTTGCACCGGCGGTTATCGAAGTGGGGGGAATAGCCGATCTGCAAAAGGAAATATTCGGCCCCGTCCTGCATGTGGCGACGTTCGAGGCGCACGAGATCGATGCGGTCATCGCGGCAATAAACGGCAGCGGCTACGGCCTGACGTTCGGGCTGCATACCCGCATCGATGATCGGGTGGAAGCGATTACATCGCGGCTCAATGTGGGCAATATGTATATCAATCGCAACCAGATCGGCGCGGTTGTCGGTTCCCAGCCGTTTGGCGGCGAGGGACTTTCCGGCACGGGGCCCAAGGCGGGGGGGCCTTACTATGTGCGCCGGTTTGCACAGCCGATGGACGGACAGTCATCGAAGGTTGTTGTGCGGGATGGTGTTGCTGCCGACGATGTTCAGCAGGCGCTTGCGGCGCTGCCGGCGCCGCAACGCATCAAGCTCGACACCCTTGACCTGCCCGGGCCGACGGGGGAATCGAATCGTTTGTCACTTTATCCGCGCGGCGTGATTCTCTGTCTGGGGCCACGGCCGCAAGACGCCCGTACACAGGTGCAACTGGCCCGAAAGGCACGATGCGAGGCCCTTGCTGTCTGTCCGCAGGCAAACGTTGAGGGAGCGATAGCCGGGTTTCTTGAGCGTTCGCGATTGGCGCATCTGAGTGGCTTCGATGCGGTGGCGCTGTGGAGCGATGAGGATGATCTGCGCGCGGCGCGCCGCGCTCTTGCCGGGCGTGACGGGCCGTTAATCCCGTTGATCACCGAGCGGGATATGATGCCGCGCTGTGTTATCGAGCGTCACGTATGCATCGATACGACGGCCTCCGGCGGCAATGTTTCCTTGCTTGAGCAGGATTCATCCGACCTGACACGCTCTAGAGCGTCGGGCGTTTAAATTGCACCAATAACCCCAGTTATGGATAAGGACCTTTTTCTCATACTTTATCGGTTCATTCTCATCGAGCCGGACGTTCCGGTGCAAAGGCGGATCCAGCCATTTATCTGATCATAAGCCATAACCGGCTCCCGCGGTGTGTCAAGGGTTTAAGAACCGCCAAAGGCGGCGCGAAGCGCCCTTGACACACCGCGGGAGCCGCCGGAAAAAAGCAATGATCAGATAATACCAAGGGCCTTTGCGTTTGACTCTTTGCTTGGTTAAAAACCGTTGTCTTGTCAACACGATACACAAGTCAGCGTGTACAACAAGCCAATACCGCTGGTATAAATGGTTTCGCAGGCTGAAAAAGGATAGCGAGACCACTGTCCAGGGCCCCATTTTCGCCTTTCTCTTATCGGGAACCGGGGTTATTGTTGCAACTTAAACGCCCGACGCTCTAATCGTGATCTTTCAGCAGGTTGCGTCCAGGACAGACAAACCGGAAGTGATACCAACGGCTCTTATGGTTGACTCATAAAGCCGTTGGCAAGGCCGACTGGCCGCCGCGCCTTATGGCGCGTAAGCCTTAGTGGCGTTTGAACGATAACGGTCATTCTTTATGACCGTTAGTATGACACGCTTCTAGCGATTCTTTCCGCCAGCAAGGCCATAGTGGGCGGTTCATCTGATCATTGCTTTTTTGAGAACAACCGGCAGAAAGGTTACACCCGGAACCAACCCCGGACACCGCCGTTCACAGACGACTACAGCTTGTGCGCCCACTGGTGCAGTATCACGGACGTCGATAGTGTTTTCACATCGGGATGACGGCTGATGCTGTTTCGCAGTTCATAAATGCGTTCATTTGAACGCGCCTCGATCAAAATCACCATATCCAGTTCATTCGACGAAATCGACCAGCACGCCTTGACTTCCGGCCACCCGGAAATGAATGTATACAGCTTTTCGCATCGATCGGTTCGAGTGCTGACGTTGAGCAGCGCCTGGCACGTGTTAAGTTCTTTCTCGAAACCCATTACATCGATCGTGTAGCTCTTGATCACGCCGGATTGTTCCAGCAGGTCCATCTTGTCTTTGACGGTTGTTCGGGACACGTTCAGGACTGCCGCCAGTTCCGTGACGGACCGGCGCGCATTCTGTTTTAACAGGGACAACAGACGACGCTCAAATCCTGTGGTCGCCTGGCGGCCGGCACCGGCACTTTTCTTGCCGGTGTTTTGGAAATCCACATCCGTCTTCATCCTCGTCTCCAATGCGATTATGACAAAACGCAACTTTTCCCCGAAAAATCATATTAACACAGTCAATTTGATGTGCCAATGTGGGGAGTAGATGGAGGGCGCAAGGCTTATCGGAAGAACCTGTCGAGGAGTTTTGCACGCGATCACAGTTTTTCAGCCTGTAACATTTGTTGCATGTTTGCGCACGAGCATGAACGGCTTTTTTCATGGAAGACGAGCGCATGGGTGTGGCAAATTGAGTTCAATGCCCTCGCGCGGGCTGCTTGTTCGCCGACAAGACTGAAGTGATAGCGCCGCAATCGTATCACTGCAAAACAAACAGTCCGGTTAAAACCGGTCGAACAGCGTCGTCTGCACGGTAGCGATGTACGTGTGCGGGTTATTGTTGGCGTTTTTCGTCTGTTGAGCCTGTCGTGAGCGGAACGGTTGATAGTGATCTTGTGCGTATGCGCTTTGTTCGCTAACCTGATTTGAATGAAAAATATGGTGATCGTCCAAGGACCTGGTTTGGATAATCGATGCTGCGCAGTTGTCGACAGACAACTGCGCAGCCATTTGGGATTCGGTAAGGAAAGCAGGTCATATGCCGGACGGAATGCTGGTGAACAGGTGCAAGCGCCAGGCCGTCTGGCGGAACGCTGTTACACACGTTTTGTGCATCTTCCTGGTATGGCCTGCCGGCGTGATCGGTTTCCTACCCGCCCAGGGCGTATTTGTTTGGGTTTTTCGGGCGCCATGAACACACTGCAACAGACGCTCTCGGTCTGGAGAGGTACGGCGCTGATACTGAATATTGTCATTGGCGCCGGACTTCTTACCCTGCCCGGATTGGCTATTCGCCAGATCGGGGATTATGCGTTCGCCGCGTGGGTGTTGTGCGCCGCCATTTCGATTCCCTTGTTGCTGGTGTTTATCCTTCTTGGCAGGCGCTATCCCCATGCCGGGGGTATTGCGCATTTCGCCGAACAAAGTCTGGGCCGTCACGCTTATGGTGTGGCGTCCCTGCTGTTTCTTGGGGCGGTGCTGTTTGGCCTGCCGGCGATCGCCTTGACGGGCGGTCACTATCTGAGCGCTATTGTCGGTCTTGATCCGGTGCTTTTCGCCGGCCTGTTGATTGTTCTGGCGACATTGACCAATGCGATATCCGCCGGATCGGCCGGGAAAATCCTTTCCTTTATTGCGTCCGGCATTCTCGGCGCCCTGGTGTTTTTGATCGTCATCGGCCTGATGGGTATCGATACGAACCGTATCGGCGACGCGGTTGCCTTGCCGCCGCCCGACAGGTTCTTCGTATTGCTCGTGCCCTTTATGATGATTTTCTTTGCCTTCACCGGCTGGGAAGTGGCCGCCGGCACAGCCGAGGAGTTCAAGAACCCGCAGCGCGACTTCCCAAGAGCTATGGGGCTGTCATTCGTGATCGCCTGCGTATTGTATCTGTTCATGGCCCTGATTGCCCAGGGGCTCGATCTGGGGGCGAACAACGCCTATTATGAGGCGCCATTTGTCCTGCTTGCCACGCAGGCCATGGGCCGTTGGGGCGGCGTATTCGTATCAGGGCTGGCCGGCCTGATTGTTTTTGCCAATCTCGGCGGGGCGATCTGGGCGGTCTCGAGAATGGTGTTCTCACTAAGCAGGGAGCGCATACTGCCCGCCGTTTTTCAGCAGACCACCAACGGTTCTCCCATGATTGCCGTGATAACAACCGCTGCTGCCTTGTTGCTGGTTCTCATGCTGGACAAGACCGGGCTGCTGCGACTGGACCAGATGCTCGCCATCGCCGGGCAGAATTTTCTTATCCTCTACGCTGTTACCGCTGTGGCCTTGTTTAGGTTATCGAATGTGACGCTTGAGCGGTTTCTCGCCGCGACCGTGATCGCCACGGTTGCACTTCTCATTGTATTTCAGGGGATTAACCTTGGCTATCCGCTATCGCTGGCGATTGTCGGATGGCTTGTTGCCAAAAGGGAGGGCGCGTCAGCACCCGACTGAGCGCAAATCAGTGCGTCTTTTACGGGTTGCTCAGTCGGTAGTAGAGTAGGAGGCTGTTCCCATGCGAGCACCAGACAATGAATATCAATCGGCCAATGTGTTGCTTTTAGAACACATACTGTTCCAGTTGCGACCGCTTCAATCCCTGGCGGCGAAGTATAACATCGACATTTTGCGTTATATTCTCGACATGGCGGTGCAGGAGGCGATAGACGTGAGCAAGGACCTGCGCGCCAAAAGCGTCAAGGACGAGCAATCATTGTTGCTGCAGGAACTGCAGGAAACATAGCAGGCGTTGCCGCGATAAACCAGGCGCCTACCGGGCAGCATGAATACGGAAAAGTCGATACGATCCGGATTTGCTGCCCGGGCGGATTGCGCGTGTGACATCGCCCGAACGTGATTTGGCGAGGAGTATTTCGTTGAATGTGAAAAAGTCCCTCGGCTTCGCCTCGGTCCACTTTTTCCCAATAAAATAAGGACAAATCAGTCCTTGGGACGGCCCGGCGAACTGATTTGGCATTCATATTGACCGATCATGACCGTTGGTCATGATCAGAAATCGCAAGGCATTATGCACAAATGCGCCAAAACCTTGCAATAAGCCCAGGCGAAAACAAAGCGCCGCGCCTTCTTGATGTCAGTTTTCTCATTGTTTTAAATGAAGAAAAGTACATGGAGCGGTGCGAAGCACCTTTCTTCACGGTCAACTATTTCGCTGTCCCTAAACTGAAATGCTCGACAATGGCGGAGCGCCGATCACGGCGCCCGAGAGTTTGTTCGCAATTGCACAACCCAGTTCAGCGACGAGCAACCGGTCCGGGTCCACCGGTGCCGGCAAAAGGATACGGCCGGGTATAACTTTCCCAAACCCGAAAGCACCGTAGTAGGGTTCATCGCCCACAAGCAGAACAAAGGCATAGGGAAGTGGCGCGGCGCGCTTAAGGCCGGCGCGCAACAGGGCCCGGCCGATACCCTGGCGCTGGTATTGCGGCAAAACCGCCAGCGGTCCGAGCAACAGGCCGCTGTGTTTCCCGAGCCGCACATGGGTAAAGCGCAAAGAGGCAACCAATGCGCCGTCAACGCGCGCCACTACGGACAACGCCGCAACCGGATCGATACCATGGCGAATGGCGTAGGCAGCGCGCACGAACCGCCCCGGCCCGAATGCGGCTTCATGGACCGCATGAACGGCGGCGGCATCGGCGGGTGCTTCGCTCTCAAGGCTGAAGGATAACAAAGACGATTGCGCTTGTGACATCAGGTTCCGGCGTTACGCGGCGTTGGAGGCTGCCGGAGATTTCAAAATCGAATAGGCCTCCTTGGCGTTATCCGCCCTGCGCAGGGCCGTAATCGCCTCCGATTGGCGAAAGGCGCGGGCGACGCTGGCGAGCGCCTTGAGATGATCGGCGCCGGCGGTCTCCGGCGCCAGCAGCACGAAAACCAGATCGACCGGCTGGTCGTCCGGCGCATCGAAATCGATTGGCGTCATCAGACGTGCAAACAGGCCAATGATCCGGTCCAGGGTGGTGAATTTGCCGTGGGGGATGGCGACGCCGCGGCCAATACCGGTGGAGCCGAGCTTTTCGCGTTGCAACAGCGTATCGAAGACCTCCCGCTCTTTCAGGTGGGCCATCGCTGCAATTTGCGCCGAGAGGTCTTGCAATACCTGCTTTTTACTCGTTGAACGCAGATTCAATACGATCGCTTCCGGTTCAAGAATATTTTCCAGATTCATTGGCTTACCCCTGTTACCTACACTTCTGTCAGGCATGGTATGCGTTTGTCCGCCTACAACTGTATCGTTAGTTGTGGATAAAATTCCTTACCGCATCCGGGAACGTATCACAAACGCCTTTGTTCCTGCCTATGCTTGCACTGTTTGTCGCTGTTTGTGTGTTGTTCGGCGTCCATTTTATGCACTTCCGTACCGTTAGAGCGGTTAAGTTGTGATCGTTCTACAGGTCGTTCTCAAAAAACCATCGGGTGCAGGTGGCCATGATCAGATGAACGACCTGACATGGCCTTGCGCGGCAAGGGCGGCAAGGGGGCAAGAGGTGTCCCTTCAGGTTTGCCCGTCCCGGACACGACCTGCTGCAAGATCACAACCAGCCTCGCCGCCCGCAGTTTTGTCGGGCGTGATGTCCAGGCCCGGATCAATCCAGCCAATATGCCCATCTGTCCGCTTGTAAACAACGTTCAGATTATCGTGGGCGGCGTTCACGAAAACCACGACATTCGCTTCAAGCAAATCCATCTCCATCACCGCCTCACCGACGCTCATCACCTTTAGCGCCTTCAGATGCTCTGCGATGATGACCGGATTTAGGTCGGCAATTTCCGTATCCTGATCCTGCGGCGCGGCGAGGACAAATGAGGCGACTTGCGCCGATTTCGGCGGCTTTTTCTGGTTGTGACGGTCCTTTAGTTTGCTCTTGTAGCGGCGCAGGCGCTTTTCCAGACGGTGCGCTGCCTGATCAAAGGATGCATAGGCGTCTTCTGCCTGGCCGTGGCTGCGCAGGGTCACGCCGGAGTCGAGATGAAAGGTGCAGTCGGCGCGAAAACCGCTTCCCTCCTTTTCAAGAACAGCATGGCCGGAATATCCCCCATCGAAGTATTTCTGCATCAAGTCGACGATACGGCCCTGGGCGTGCACACGTAAACTATCCCCGATGTCGACATTTTTGCCGGAAATGCGTAGTGTCATAACGTCTGTCCCTTATAGCGCATCGGCGGCGGTGAACGGAACCGTTTGCGCAACAATTGCTGCTATACAATGAACGCTTATTTGCATCGGATCGACGTGTGAGTGATCGATTTTTTCTCGCGCCGGCGAATGACCGATGATGGCAGGCCGAGCGTTTCACGATACTTTGCGACCGTGCGCCGTGCGATAGCGATGCCGTCTGCTTTCAGGCGCTCGACGATATCGTTGTCGGATAATATGGCCTTGGGGTTTTCGTTGTCCACCAGTATTTTTATCCGGTGCCGGACGGCTTCCGACGAGTGGGCGTCCTGCGCATCGGCGGAGGCGATGGCGGAAGTGAAGAAATATTTCATCTCGAAGATGCCGCGCGGCGTTGCCATGTATTTGTTTGAGGTTACGCGGCTGATCGTCGACAGATGCATATCGATGGCCTGGGCGATGGCATCCAGATTCATCGGCTTGAGATGCGCCACCCCGTGAACGAGGAAGGCGTCCTGCTGGCGGACAATTTCGCTGGCCACAAGCAGGATCGTGCGGGCGCGCTGCTCAAGGCTGCGCACCAGCCAGTTGGCGTTTTCAAAACAGGCGGCAAGATAGGTTTTGTCGGTTTTTTCGCGCGCCACCTTGACAACATCGTGATAGTAGCCGTGATTGACAAGTACGCGCGGCAATGTATCGCTGTTCAACTCCACCAGCCAGGCACCGTCCGGGCTTTTGCGCACAAACACATCGGGTACGGCCAGTTGCGCGGGCGCCCCTCCAATGGCGTTTCCCGGCTTGGGATTGAGAGTTCGGATCTCCTCGATCATATCGGCCAGGTCCTCGCCGTCGACGCCACAGACGCGCTTTAGGGCGGCCAGATCGTGTTTGGCCAGCAAATCAAGGTTTTGCAGCAGTTTGGCGATGAGCGGGTCGTAGCGGTCGCGCGCCCGCAGTTGCAACTCAAGACATTCCGCTACGCTGCGCGAGAAAACGCCGGGCGGATCGAGTTGCTGCAACTGTTTGAGGACCGCCTCGACTTTTTCGCGCGTTGCCCCCAGTCGCGAGGCGATATTGTCCATATTGCCATGCAGATAGCCGCTGTCTTCCAGGCAATCCACCAGATGCAGGGCGATCAGCCGGTCCGCTGGATCGCTGATGATTTCGCCGAGTTGCCCGGCCAGGTGTTCTCGCAGGGTTATTTCCTGGCTGACATAGCTTTCCAGGTTGGACGCCGCGGCGCCATCGGATACAGGTGCGGTCGCGCGCATCGCGCCGGTATCGTAGGTGGAGGCGGGTGCGGCGCGTATCGGGCCGTGGTCGTCTTCGGGGAAGGCGTCTTCGCGCTCGCTGTCGAGACTTGCGGTGAGGGGGCTGGTATCGGCGGCTAAATCGGCGGTGACAATGTCGGCTGAATCGGCGTCGTTGGCGCGCGCAGGCGATGTGTTGTCAAAGGTGTAATCGGGTGGGTTGAGATCATCCGGCGATGCATCGGCGTCAAGCGGCCTTGCCGTATCGGCCCCCTCAAGATCGCCGGAGCGCTCCAGCAACGGATTGCGTTCGATTTCGTGTGCGACAAACTCGGAAAGTTCAAGATTGGACAATTGCAGGAGTTTTATCGCCTGCACCAATTGCGGCGTCAATGTCAGGGTCTGGCTTTGACGCAACTCCAGCTTGGGCGACATCGCCATATGAGGCTCGCTTCGAAAGACATATCCGTGCAGCGCAGAATAGCGCATATTTTCGATAAGGCAAAGTAGTCCTCAAAGGGTAAACCGATCACCAAGATAGAGGCGGCGAACGTCAACATTGTTAACGATTTCCGTCGGTGATCCGCTCATTAGCACCTGTCCGGAGTGGATAATCGAGGCGCGATCCACAAGGCCCAGAATTTCGCGAACATTGTGATCGGTGATTAACACGCCGATACCCCGCCGGGTCAGATGGCGCACAAGGTTTTGAATATCGCCGATGGCGATGGGATCGACGCCGGCGAAAGGTTCGTCAAGCAGCATATAGGCGGGCTTGCCGGCAAGGGCGCGGGCGATTTCGACGCGTCGCCGCTCGCCGCCGGAAAGGGCAATAGCGGGGGCATCGCGCAGGTGTTCGATGGAGAATTCGCGTAACAGGCTGTTGAGGCTTTGTTCACGCAGTTTTTTGTCCGGCTCGGTCACTTCGAGCACGGCGCGAATGTTCTGTTGTACATTCAGGCCGCGAAAAATTGACGCCTCCTGGGGGAGATAGCCGATACCGAGGCGGGCGCGCTGATACATGGGCAGGCGCGTAATATCGTTGTTGTCCAGTCGAATGGCGCCGGAGTCGGGCGCGATGAGCCCCATGATCATGTAGAAGATCGTTGTTTTTCCGGCGCCGTTCGGGCCGAGCAGTCCCACCGCCTCGCCCTTTGAAACCGCCAGGGAGGCATTGGCTACGACCTGTCGGCCTTTAAACGACTTCTCCAGCCTGGAGACGACAAGACTGTTATGAAGATCGCGTTTTTTGCGCATCTGTCGCGGTCTGGGCAGTGAGACGGGCCTGCTCCCATCGCCGTTGGATGTGGTGCGATGCGGCATGGCTTTTCCGTTCAGGGCGAGGGGGATGGTCCGGGGGATTTTTTTTCGCGAGAGGTTTCCGGTCGTCTTTCTTTTGGCATTTGGCTTGCCTGCAGGTGTGCGCCGGTTGGCGTCTGTGCTATCTCCGGCGCTCCCCGCACCTTCCGTGATCGCATCCAGGTTCGTGGTTTCCGACTTCATGTTGTCGTCCGGTAAAGCGTTAATTAAAGTCGTAAGCCATATTGAGTGTCTGCATCACGCTCCAGGTGTGATCTTTCAGCACGTTGTTCCCAGGACAAGCAAACCGGAAAGTGTTACCTCTTGGCGCCCCTGCCGCCAGAATGGCCCCCTGTACCCGATAGGTTTATCAGGGACAACCTGTTGAAATTACACATCAGGGCCCGGCTTGCCGGCGGGGTGCAGGTGTCGACAAACCGATGGCAAGTGACGGCCGCCAGCAAAGCGTATTATTGCGGCATTTACGTGGTGGGCGCGGGCGGCCATCTGCGGCAAGGCCATACCGGGCCATTCATCTGATCATCGCTTTTTTTCGATTTATCCAGTATTGTCAAGGGTTTGGAAATCGCTGAAAGCGGCGCGAAGCGCCCTTGACAATACTGGATAATACCAGCGGTATTGGCGTTTTGTACACGCTGACTTGTGTATCGTGCTGATAAGACAACGGTTACAAACCGGGCCAGGAGTCAAACGCAAAGTCCCTTGGTATAAGACAACGGTTTTAAACCAGACCAGGAGTCAGGCGCACCGCCCCCTGGTATAAATCGAACACCTCTAATGATCAGATGAATGGCCAGCATCACCCGATGGGTTTTCCGGGGACACCCTGCTGAAATCGCCCGGCCAGAGCGTGTCAACTGTCGAGAAAACTGCGCAGGCGGCGCGAACGGCTCGGGTGCTTGAGCTTGCGTAACGCCTTCGCCTCAATCTGCCGGATGCGCTCGCGCGTGACAGAAAACTGCTGGCCAACCTCCTCAAGCGTGTGATCGGTGTTCATCCCAATGCCAAAACGCATGCGTAACACACGCTCCTCGCGCGGCGTCAACGAGGCCAGCACCCGCGTCGTCGTCTCCCGTAAATTCGTCTGGATCGCCGCGTTGATCGGTAAAACCGCGTTCTTGTCCTCGATAAAATCCCCCAGATGACTGTCCTCCTCATCGCCAATGGGCGTCTCAAGACTGATCGGCTCCTTGGCGATCTTCAACACCTTGCGCACCTTCTCAAGAGGCATCGCCAGCTTCTCCGATAACTCCTCAGGAGTGGGCTCGCGGCCGATCTCGTGCAAAATCTGACGCGATGTGCGTACAATCTTGTTGATCGTCTCGATCATATGAACAGGAATGCGGATCGTGCGCGCCTGATCCGCAATCGAACGGGTGATCGCCTGGCGGATCCACCACGTCGCATAGGTCGAAAACTTGTAGCCGCGGCGATACTCAAACTTGTCCACCGCCTTCATCAAGCCAATATTGCCCTCCTGGATCAGGTCCAGAAACTGAAGACCCCGATTGGTGTATTTCTTCGCAATCGAAATCACAAGACGCAAATTCGCCTCGACCATCTCCTTCTTCGCAACCGCCGCCTCCCGCTCGCCCTTTTGCACCGTATGCACAATGCGGCGAAACTCCCCGATATCAAGCCCCGCCGCCTGCGCCAGGGACTGAACCTCCTCGCGTAGCGCCGCAATCATCACCCCCTCGCGCGACACAAACTCCCCCCACGAAGACGAAAGAGAACCTACCGACGCAACCCAGTGCGGATCAAGCTCCTGGCCATGATAGTGCTCCAGAAACGCCTCCCGGGACACCCCATAAGACTCCGCCAGACGAAGAAGCCGACCCTCAAGGCGGATCAAATCCTTGTTGATCATGTACAACTGCTCAACAAGCGCATCAATACGGCTCTGGTTCAGGGATAACCCCTGAACCCGCTCGATAATGTCGCTCTTGAGCCTGTTCAGACGGCGAACCTGCGAGGGGCTCAGACGCTTGTTCTGAAGCTGCTGCGCAACGCTCTGGTCCTGCAGCCGTCGAAGCTTCTTGTAATCCCCCGCAATCAGATCAAACGTCGCCACAACCTGCGGCTTAAGCTCCGCCTCCATCGCCGTCAGGGACAGGGCGTTCTCAAAATCGTCCTCGTCCTCATCCTCGCCAGTGTCAGCCCCCCTATCCGCACCCGTATCGCCACCCGCATTGGCACCCGTATCGGTTTTGGCGCCCCCGGTCCCGTCCGCGCCGGAGCCTGCTGCTGTATTGCGACTGCCCGTCGTGCTACGGCTGCCCGTCGTGCTACGACCGCCTGTCGTGCTACGACCGCTGGCGGCCCCGGTCTCGCCATCCTCCCCGGGCGCCGTATCCGCCGACGCCTGCGGCTCGCCGTCGGCTGCCGGCTTCGCGTCCGGGCCCGCATAGGTCGCCTCAAGATCAATGATGTCGCGTAAAAGGATCTTGCCCTCATTCAACTCGTCGCGCCAGATGATAATCGCCTGAAACGTCAAAGGGCTCTCGCAAAGCCCCTGGATCATCGCCCCGCGCCCCGCCTCAATGCGCTTGGCGATGGCAATCTCGCCCTCGCGCGAGAGCAACTCAACGCTTCCCATCTCGCGCAAATACATGCGCACCGGATCATCCGTGCGCTCGCCCACAGCGCGCGCCTTGCCCTGCTTGCTTAACGCCCGGGCCCTGGCCTCCACCAGATCGCCGGCGGCAACCGTCGCCGCCCCGCCAGGCTCAGGCGCCCCGGTCCCGGCCGCCGCCCCGTCCGCTGCTCCATCCGTCCCGTTCGCCCCGTTCGCCCCGTTCGCCCCGTCCGTCCGGGCCTGTGCGGCGCCCCCCTTGCCAACTGCAAGTCCCGCATCCGCCAGATGCACAAGCAGCGCCTCAATGCCCTCCGCATTGACCCCCCCGGCGGGCAGCGCCGCATCAATGTCCTCATAGCTCACAAAGCCGCGCTCCCTGGCGCGCGCGATCATGTCCTGCACCGTCGGGGTGAGAAGCGCCGCGTCTATTGCATTGGCGTCGGGCGAGGTGGCTTGCGGCGCCGCTTCCGGCGTCGCCTTTTTCCCTGCCGTCGTGCGGGCCTGCGCTGTCGCGCTGTTTTCCTTGCGGCTCGTAGGCTTCGCCGCCTTCCTTGCCATGATCGCTCTCCGCGCTCAAATCCCAGACAAATGCATCAAAACGCCCCATACCAGGGACGGGCAGACCCCGTGCAGTTTTTCCATAAACTGTATTGTAAAGCCCTGTAAAATCCTGCGCCGGTCCTGTTTGCTCCTCCTGCTTAGCGAAGGGATGTTTATGCCCCATTAATACTCTTTCACTTTTTTGCTTTTTTGGCGCAGAATCATTCAATTAAGACATGACACGCTCTATAATGCCAAGAGGCTTTGCGTTTGACTCCTGGCCTGGTTTAAAACCGTTGCCTTATCAGCACGACACACAAGTCAGCGCGTACAAAACGCCAATACCGCTGGTATACAAGGGGCTTTGCGTTTGACTACTGGCCTGGTTTAAAACCGTTGCCTTATCAGCACGACACACAAGTCAGCGCGTACAAAACGCCAATACCGCTGGTATAAGCCCGTGTTGCAGCCCGTTAAACGATACAGGGGGCAGGGATATGACAAAAGACGCAATCCGCCGCGTGCAGGGAAAAACGCTTGTTATCGCCAGCCACAACACGGGAAAGTTGCAAGAGATAGAAATATTCCTGCAAGGCCATACGCTTGCATTGCGCTCGGCGGCTGATCTTGGCCTGAGCGAGGTCGAGGAGACGGGAACAACCTATGAGAAGAACGCGTTGCTGAAAGCGCAAGCTGCCGCGCAACAAAGCGGCTTGCCGGCGCTGGCCGATGATTCCGGCCTGTCCGTCGATGCCCTTGACGGCGCACCGGGCATATACTCGGCGCGCTGGGCCGGCCCGGCACGCGACTTTGACGTCGCCATGCAACGCATCGAGAATGAACTTCAGGCCAGGGGCGCTAACAGCCCGGACCGCCGCGGCGCGCGTTTTGTGTGCGTTCTCTGCCTGGCGTGGCCGGATGGTGTTCACGCGTTCTTTGAAGGGGCCGTCACGGGTGTCCTTGTCTGGCCGCCGCGGGGCAAGGAGGGCTTTGGCTACGATCCGGTTTTTCTCCCCAAAGGCGAGACGCGCACCTTCGGCGAGATGGATTTTGACGAAAAACATGGCATAGGCGCGGCGCACAACCGGCTGTCGCACCGCGCGGCCGCGTTTGCAAAATTCGCCGAGGCCGCCCTGTGACAACATCCGCAAGCGCCATGACAGTGCGGCCAGGCAGCGCCGAGCCCCCTTTCGCCCTCTATGTTCACTGGCCATTTTGCGAATCGAAATGTCCCTATTGCGATTTCAATTCCCATGTGGATCGCGGCGGTATGGACGCCCAGGCCTTCGCCGATGCTTATCTGAGAGAGATGGACCATTTTGCCCGGCGCACAGGCGCGCGCCGCCTCGTGAGCATATTTTTTGGCGGCGGCACACCCTCGCTGATGCCCGCACCGCTTGTCGGCAGGATTATCGCCGCCGCACGGGATCACTGGAGGGCGGACGCGCACCTGGAAGTCACCCTGGAAGCGAACCCGTCCAGTGTGGAGGCGAACCGCTTTGCCCGTTATCGGGCCGCCGGGGTGAACCGCTTGTCTTTAGGCGTGCAGGCGCTAAACGATGGGGATTTGAAAACCCTGGGCCGCCTGCATGATCGGGGGCAGGCGCTGCATGCCCTCGATATTGCCCGGAACACGTTCGATCGCGTCTCTGTCGATCTGATTTATGGCCGTCCGCATCAAAGCCTTGGGGCGTGGCAGGCGGAGCTTGATGAGGCGCTGGATCTGGGGCTTACCCATATGGCGCTTTATCAGTTGACGATCGAGCAGGGCACGCCGTTTTTCGCGTTGCACGCGGCGGGAAAGCTCTCCATGCCGGACGAGAATCTCGCCGCCGATCTCTACGGCCTGACGCAGGAAATGTGTGCCGCCCGCGGCCTGCCCGCCTATGAGATTTCCAATCATGCCGCCGCCGCGATGGAGAGCCGCCACAATCTGGTCTACTGGCGCTATGGTGAATATGCAGGTATCGGCCCCGGGGCTCACGGACGCCTGCAGGCCGGAGGGCATCGCCGCACGGCCACGGCCACCGAGCGCCAGCCGCAGATATGGATGCGGCGCGTGCATCAATACGGCAACGGGCTGGTGATCGACGATCCGCTAAGCGCGGAGGAGCAGGGGGATGAATATCTGCTTATGGGCCTGCGCCTTCGAGAGGGGATTGATCTGCGCCGCTATGAGGCGATCAGCGGCCGCCGCCTTGATCCGCGCCGGTGCGCTGCGCTTGAGGAACACGATCTTGTTCGGCGTATGGGTGACAACCGTGTTGCGGTCACTGCGGCGGGTTTTCTGGTTCTGGACGCGGTGGTGGCTGATCTGGCGGCCTAGAGCGTGTCAGGTCTTAAGTGAATCATTCTGACGGAGCGATTTTGCGACAAGATGAACCTTAAGTCTCGCAGGATATAGTGGGGCTATTTGCAAGAGACTTAAGGGCCATATTAGATCAGCTTGGCGTTCGCTGTACCCATTTTGCCAAGGGCAATGCGAAACGCATAAAGCTGATCGCCCTGAAATCTATAGCAAAATCGCTCCGTCAGAATGATTCACTTAAGACCTGACACGCTCTAAAGCAAACACCGCCGGTATTAGTCAAAATTTAAGGGAATACAGGCTATAGTACGCGCTTGTAAAGGTCACTGTATTGCGTAGTTGAGAGTTAGATGACCGATTCATTGCGTCCACGAGTAAAGTATGTCATCGGTCCCGACGGCAGCCCGTTGACGATCGCCGATCTGCCGCCAACCTCGACCAAGCGCTGGGTAATCCGGCGCAAGGCGGAGGTCGTTGCGGCGGTGCGCGGCGGTCTGCTTAGTCTTGAAGAAGCCTGTCAACGCTACACGCTGACCGTGGAAGAATTTCTCGGCTGGCAGGCATCCATCGACAAACACGGTCTTGCCGGTCTGCGCACAACCCGTATCCAGCACTATCGCGGCTGAATACTGCCGGCACGCGGCGCGACAGACAATCTTTTCCGTCTTTCCTGGCCTTTTGCGTTCTCCCTTCATCTGAATATATTGGCGCGGTTAGAGCGCCGGGCGTTTAAATTGCAACAACAGGTTCGCGTAAATCCGCTGATAAAGGTTTGCGTATGCTCCACCTCTTGACACAGTGAATCATAAATCACACCAAAGGGAAATCCAAAGAGATTCCTGTTGATCGCCTGACGCTCTAGAGCCATGAACAACCGCCCCGCGCTCTATGAGCCGTCCCCATCGCACGCGCGGTATTCGGTGTGCCCTGCGGTAACCGTTTTCTCTATCTCGTGCAGCGTGCGCTCGACTTCGGCCCGGGTATTGTAATGGGCCAGTCCGATGCGGACAACGCCTTCATCCAGCGGCAGACCGAGGGCGCGCGCCGGCTCATAGGCATAGTTGTGGCCATGCCAGACATGGATACCCGCCCGCCCGAGCGCCGTCGCGATGGCCACGGGTGGCAGGGTATCGTGGCGAAACGACACCGTCGGTACCCGATGCGCCATACGGTTCGGATTGGTGATGCCGTAGATGGTAATCCCCGGGATCGCTTGCAGTCCGGCGATAAGCGTATTTGTCAGGGGCCCCTCATGGGCGCGCGCGGCCTCATAGGCGCTTATGATCTGATCGCGCCGTTCAGTGGCGCCGTTGCAGAGTTGTCCGAGTTCCTCGAAATAGGCCACCGTGGCGGATAGCCCCGCGAGCAACTCGAATTGTGGCGTGCCCAGTTCGAAGCGATCGGGGCTCCGGTTCGATACACAGCGCCCCTTGTAGGGATAGAGCGATGTTAAAAGGTCTGCCCTGCCCCAGACAATTCCCATATGCGGGCCAAAAAACTTGTAGGACGAGCAGGCAAGAAAATCGCAGCCCAGTGTGGAAACGTCCACCAGACAATGGGGGACCTGCTGGACCGCATCGACAAACACACAGGCGCCCGCATCGCGGGCGATTCTGGCGAGGGTTTCCACATCGTTGATGGAGCCGGTCATGTTGCTCGCGTGGTTTAGCGCGACGAGTCGTGTGCGCTCGCTCAAACAGGCGGCCAGATCGTCAGGCTCGACCTGCCAGCTTTCGCGATTGAAGTCGACCCAGCGGATTTCGAGATTCCTGTCCCTGGCGATCTCCAGCCAGGGCGCGACGTTGCCTTCATGCTCCATGCGGCTGATCACGATCTGATCGCCGGGCTGAAAGTCATGGCAGATGCTGCGCGAAAGATGAAACGTCAGGGAGGTCATACTTTGACCGATGATGATTTCCTGTGGCGAATCGGCTCCCAGAAGCAACGCCATGTCCTCATGGGCCTTGCGGGCCACGCGGTCCGTTTCGACACTGGTGCTGAATTTTCCGCCGCCATTGCTGCAATGGTGCAACAGGTAATGGCTGATCGCCTCGACAACCGGGGCTGGCACCTGGGTGCCGGCCGGATTGTCCAGATAGGTTCTGCCGATCGTATTGTCGGTCCGCGACAGGGACGGAAACCGGGCGCGGACTTGCGCGATTGGAAAACTCGTGTGCATTGTTGGTCCTCCAGGGTTCTTCATGGAGCCTGGCGCGATCCCATGAGGCGTTGCCGGGTTTTTTGCTGTGTTCGTATATACGATCCTCCCGGGGGAGGATATGCGTTGTGTAACCTCGATAGATCGTTGTAAAAAATCCTTCGGGTGCTGCCAGCCATAATCATACCAAAGGGCTTTGCATTTGATTCCTGACCAGGATTAAAACCGCCGAAAGCGCCGGCGCAAGGCTTCGTTCATCAACAGCCTGAAGGCTCCGTTTGACGGATATCGTGCTTATGGTCTAAAAGCATCTTGCGAGACCATGGCAATAAGACTATGGTTCATTTATGCGGCAATCGCCCCGCCGCTTGCCGACCCTAAACCGGCAATCGCCGGAAGTGAACAGGGAAAACTGGGAAAACAGGGAATATGAGCGTATCGCCGGCACGGTGATGCGCTCTGTCGTAACCAACAGGGAGAATCCTATGCATATACGGAATCTGCGATCGACGATTGCCTTGGTCATGCTGGCCGGTCTGGCCGGCGGCGCGGCAAATGCGGCACAATGTACCAACGATACGTGGAAAAAAGTCATGCAGCGCGGCACGTTGATTGTCGGCGTCAAGGCGGACTATAAACCGTGGGGCTATCGCGACCAGTCCGGCGGCATTATCGGCATGGAGGCCGATATGGCCCAGGACGTTGCCGATGCGATGGGCGTGGGACTCGAACTGGTGGCGGTGCAATCCTCGAACCGCATGCAGTTTCTTGAGCAGGGCAAGATCGATATGATGATCGCCACCATGTCGGATCGCGAGGATCGCCGCAAGATCGTTGGTATTCCCGGCCCCAATTACTACACGTCGGGCACCAATGTACTGGCACCAAAAGCCATCGGGTTGAAAAACTGGTCGGAACTGAAGGGAAAACCGGTCTGCGGAAAACAGGGCGCGTTCTACAACAAGATCGTCGCTGACCGCCACGGCGCCAACGTCATTGCGTTCACCGGCAACGCCGAGGCAAAGCAGGCCTTGCGCGATAAAAAATGTATCGCCTGGGTGTATGACGATTCATCCATCATGTCGGATCTCTCATCGGGCAACTACAACGACTATGAAATGCCGTTTGCCTCCGAGGACGATAATCCGTGGGGGCTTGCCGTGCCGCTGGCCGAGCGCGATTGCGTCTTTGGCCAGTTTATGTCCGGTATGCAGTACAACTGGCACCGCTCCGGCCGCCTGATTGAGCTTGAAAAGAAATGGGGTATTCAACCCACGGCGTTTCTGGCCAGGGAAAACAAACGTTTCAGCGATTGGCTCGCCGACAAGAACTGATACCAGCGATATGTGCTTTTGGCACTCACCGGCCGGCGTGAAGCGGTGATAGTGCTCGTGCACTTGATCCGGGGCGTGTCTATCATTGGCAGGGAGTGTCGATGTAAGGCGGTGCGGGCGGCACAGATTTCCCTGCAGGATCATCTGGTGCCGTCTGCGTAGCTGACCCTGTGTCACATGCGCGCCGCGATTGCGGATATTGGGAGTATTGTAAACGGGGATAGCGGAGCCGGAGGGTTGTGCGTACCTCCGGGCGTCGCTGAAGGGAGGCCATGCCGGAATTTATCCAGACGTTTTTTCGCGAATTGGCGCAAACGTACCCGAAGTGGAATTTCATATTCTTCTATGAGCCGTCGCAATGGGAACGGGTCGTCTCCGGTATCTGGATGACGCTGTTTTTATCGGTCGTTTGTGTTGTTCTCAGTATTGTCATCGGTCTGTTGGGGGCCTGGCTGCAGGGCGCCCGCTCGCCGGTTGTGCGCGCTGTTGTGCAGGGTTATATCCAGTTTTTTCGCAATACGCCGCCGCTGGTCCAGCTGCTTTTCTTCTATTTCGCCCTGGGCCAGTTCACCCCCACTTACTCCCCGGACGGCTGGCTGGAAGTGCCGATCATTTCCAATGTCGGCTGGGCGATCATTTCGCTGTCGTTTTTTGCCGGTGCGTTTAACGTCGAGATTTTCCGCGCCGGTATTGAGGCGGTGCCCGAGTCCACCCAGGAGGCCGCCGATGCCCTTGGCATGAGCCGCTTTCAGGTATTCTTTTATATCGTCATGCCCCTGGCCTTTCGCGTCAGTCTGCCAGCGCTCAACAACAACCTGGTCAATCTGGTCAAAACAACCACCCAGGCGATCGCCATCGCCGTCCCCGAGTTGCTCTATCAAATGGTCAGCATTTATAACGATTACTCGACGGCGCAAAACGCCGCCATGACCTTTATGTTTGTCTTCTATATTTTGCTCGTGGGCGTTCTGGTGCTGGCCATGAATCGTTGGGAGCGGGCCATGCGTATCCCCGGATACGGAACATGAGCGCGCGAGCAGACAGAATGCGCCGTAAAAGCCGGGCTATTCCCGGTATCAGCGCGCCGGCGCAAACCGATTTGCCGGTTTTATACCCGCTCAGGGTGGCATCGCCCGGCGGTGCAACGGATCTGCTGTTCAGCCGCTGGCTGGCCGTTCATGCACCGCATTTCGCCGTAATCCTGCTCGTTGCGATAGCGCTTTGGCCCTTAAGCGCCTATGCGCAAAGCCAGTATACGATCGCGGAGGCCTTTGGCGCGCTGTGGCACTGGTTGCCATTGCTGGTCTTCGACGGCTTTCTTCTCAATGTGCTGATCAGCTTTTTGACGATGGCGATTGGTACCGCATTGGGGGTTGTTCTTGGTCTTGGGCAGATATCGCCGAATGGTCTGATACAGTTCCTGGCCCGCTGGACTACCCAGCTGTTTCGTAATTCGCCATGGCTGGTTCTGCTGTTTATCGTAATGCTGGCGTTTCCGTTTGAGATCAATCTCGGTTTTGCGACCATCCCGGTACCGGATTGGATAAAAGCGGTGCTGGGCCTTGCCTTGCCGATCATGGCGAACATTTCGGAGATTGTGCGCGGCGCGGTGCAATCGGTTCCGACGGGGCAATGGGAAGCGGCGGAATCCCTGGCGTATTCACGCCGGCAGACGTTATGGCGGATTATTCTGCCCCAGTGTTTCAAGCGCATGATCCCGCCGTGGATGAACTGGTATGCTATTCTGACCATGGCGACGCCGCTGGTATCCTTGCTGGGGGTTGAGGAAATCGTCACCCTGGCGCGCCAGGGGATGGAAGCGGAGGACAATCATCCGGAATTGTTATTGCCGTTTTACGGGTTTTGTCTGGTCATTTTCTTTGCCTATTGTTACCCGATCGCGCGCTGGACAATCGCCCTTGAGAAGAGGTTCGCTTTAAAGCTGTAGTATTGACGGTCTTTTGGTATCAGCGCATATCTTTGATAGGGACGTAAAACGTTCAAACTGTTACCCCAATGCGCGGATATTGAAGGGCGCAGGGGAGTAAAGTCGGCGCCACCGGCACAGGAACGCCACCGGAATAAAGAGCGCTACTGGCATAATAGAGAGGAATGGACACATGGCGGCATTGAGTGATGCATCCTGGACGCCGGATCAACCGATCGTATCCATCCGTGACGTGCATAAGTCGTTTGGCTCGCTGAAGGTGCTGAACGGGGTCTCCCTGGATGTGCGCAAGGGAGAGGTGATTTGCGTGATCGGCCCGTCAGGCTCGGGCAAGTCGACGTTGATCCGCTGCGTAAATGCCCTGAACACCATCGACAAGGGCTCGATTACCGTCGAGGGCCAGGAGGTTCACGATGCGCAATTGGACAAACTGGCGTTGCGCAAGAAGGTTGGCATGGTGTTTCAGCAATACAATCTGTTTCCCCATAAGACGGTTCTCGAGAATGTCATGATGGCGCCGGTACTGGTGCTGAAGGAGGACAAGGCTTCGGTGGAGGAACGGGCGCGCGCCCTGATCCGCAAAGTGCGTCTTGAGGGCAAGGAGGGCGGTTATCCGGGCGAGCTTTCCGGCGGCCAGCAGCAGCGTGTGGCGATTGCCCGCTCCCTGGCGATGCAGCCGGATGTGATGCTGTTTGACGAGGTGACCGCGGCGCTGGACCCGGAGACGGTCAAGGAAGTTCTGGTCACGATCAAGGAACTGGCGCAGGAGGGGATGACGTGTATTCTGGTCACCCATGAGATGGGCTTTGCACGTGAGGTGGCGGATCATATTTACTTTACCGATCGCGGCGTGATCGTCGAGCACGGGGCCCCGGACGTCTTTTTCGACAGCGCCAGGGACCCGCGCACCAGGGAGTTTCTCAGCCAGATATTGTGAGCGATATTACTGTGTGGTATGGTGGGATTCCATGCGACTGAGCGATTTCAAAGCGTTGACCTTCGATTGCTATGGCACCCTTATCGATTGGGAATCCGGTATGATCGCTGCGCTGGAGCCGCTTATCTCCCGCATGCGCCACCGGCCTGATCGCGATGAAATTCTTGCCGCCCACGCGCGCCACGAATCGGCGCAGCAGGAATGGACGCCGACGATGCCCTATTGCGATTTGCTGGGTATCGTCTACAAACGCCTAGCGGAAGAATGGGGCGTTTCCCATACCCGGCGCGAATGCATCGCGTATGGCCGCTCGGTGGGCGATTGGCCCGCCTTTGCCGACTCGATCAACGCGCTTGCGTATCTCGAAAAGCATTTCAAACTGGTTATTCTCTCCAACGTTGACAACGCCGGCTTCGCCCGGAGCCATGAGCGCCTGCAAGTGCGCTTCGATGCCATCTATACTGCCCAGGACATCGGCTCTTACAAGCCCGCGGACCGCAACTTTTTGTACATGCTTGACAAGCTGAAGGCGCAGGGCATTGAAAAACAAGAAATATTACATACCGCGGAGAGTCTGTTCCATGATCACGTACCCGCCAGGCGGCACGGCCTGGCGTGCTGCTGGATTTATCGCCGCCATGACCAGAAGGGTTTCGGTGCGACCATGGCGCCCAAGGAGTTGCCGGCGGTGGATTTTCGATTTAACTCCATGGCCGATCTGGCGCAGGCGCACCGCAAAGCGTTATCTACGTAGAGCGTATTCTCCTTTATTTCATCCCTGCAAGACGGGTAAAATTGTTGACTTCGGTAAACGGCGCCGATAGGCTCGCGAGCCGGAGCGCGGTGGCGTGCCGTAGAAGTAATACCGGCGGTATTGGCTTTTGTACGCGCTGGCGTGTGTATCGTGCTGATAAGACGGCGGTTTTGAACCCGGGCCAGGAGTCAAGCGCAACGCCCCCCGGTATCATGGCTGCCGGTGGAGCGCATTTGACATTTGCCTCCCGTTTGCCGCCGGGTGCGTTCTTAAATGTCACATTCAAAGCTCCACGAGAATGCTGTCATGACACGCTCTGGATGATTGGCCAGCAGCACCCGACGGGTTTACCGGGAAGAGCCTGTTGCAATGACACAGCCAGGGGTTTCCTGATTCCAGCACCTGCGCGCAAGCCTGAAGTGAGGGGGTGCCAATGTTGGAATCGAACCACGAGTATCGATCGGTTATTGCGCATCGGGGGGCGTTACGCTAAACCGGCAAGGGCTACAGAAGATAACGGACATGAGAAGGTAGAATGAAAATTCTTGTACCAGTTAAGCGTGTGCTCGATTACAACGTCAAGGCGCGCGTTAAATCGGATGGCTCGGGCATTGATCTGAACAACGTTAAAATGTCCATGAACCCCTTCGACGAAATTGCCATTGAGGAAGCGCTGCGTCTGCGCGAGGCGGGCAAGGCGGAAGAGATCGTCGCCGTCTCCATCGGCCCGCAGCAGGCGCAGGAAACCATACGCACCGCGCTCGCCATGGGCGCCGATCGCGGCATTCTGGTCAAGACGGATGATCTGGTGGAGCCGTTGGCGGTCGCCAGGATTCTCAAGGAAATAGCGCAAACAGAAAAACCGCAGGTGATTATCCTGGGCAAGCAGGCGATCGATGACGATTGCAACCAGACGGGACAAATGCTCGCCGCGCTGCTTGGATGGGGGCAGGGGACCTTTGTTTCCAGGGTCGAGATCGATGGGGATACGGCGGTGATCACGCGCGAGGTCGATGGCGGCTTGCAGACGCTCAGTCTGGCCTTGCCGGTGGTGCTGACGACTGATCTGCGCCTCAATGAGCCCCGCTATGCCTCATTGCCGAATATCATGAAGGCCAAGAAAAAACCCCTTGACGAAAAAACCCCGGCCGATTACGGCATCGACACAGCGCCGCGTTTGCGCGTCATCACCACCGTTGAGCCGCCCGGGCGCAAGGCCGGTGTGATGGTCTCCTCGGCAGCCGAACTCGTCGACAAACTAAAGAACGAAGCGGGTGTCATATAGCGCCCGGCGCGGATGATTTCAGGAGAAAGCCGATGACGACACTTCTTGTTGCCGAGCACGACAATGGGACGCTAGGCGATACGACCCACAAGGCATTGACCGCGGCCCATCAACTGGGTGCGGACGTGCATGTTCTGATCGCCGGTGCGGACTGTCAGGCGGCGGCGCAGGAAGCGGCCTGTCTTGATCGTGTTGGCAGGGTGTTGCGCGCCGATGCGGCGCATCTGGAGCATCAGCGCGCTGAACCCATGGCCGCATTGCTTGTCGATCTGGCGAAGGGCTACGATGCCATCGTGGCGCCGGCGACAACGAATGGCAAGAATATCCTGCCGCGCGTTGCAGCCTTGCTTGATGTGATGCAGATATCCGACATTATCGCGGTTGAGAATGCGACGACATTTCAGCGTCCCATCTATGCGGGCAACGCCATCCAGACGATCGAGAGCGGTGACGGGATACGGGTGATCACGGTTCGCACCGCCAGCTTTGAGGCGGCGCAGACCCGGGATACGCCCGTTGAGATCGAGGATGTGGAGGCTCCGCCGGACCCGGGTCTTTCGTCGTATATGGGCGAGGCGCTCTCCCAATCGGATCGGCCGGAGTTGACCTCGGCGCGTATTGTCGTATCCGGCGGGCGCGGCATGGGATCGGCGGAGAATTTCGGGATTATCGAGCGGGTGGCCGATAAACTCGGCGCCGCCATCGGCGCCAGCCGCGCCGCCGTCGACGCCGGCTATGCGCCCAATGATCGACAGGTGGGGCAGACGGGCAAGGTTGTTGCGCCTGAACTCTATATCGCCGTCGGCATATCGGGCGCCATACAGCATTTGGCCGGAATGAAGGATTCCAAGACCATCGTGGCGATCAACAAGGACGAGGAAGCGCCGATTTTTCAGGTGGCCGATTACGGCCTTGTGGCGGACCTCTTCAAGGCGGTGCCGGAACTGGAAGCGGAGTTGGCAAAAATCGGATTATAGTATTTCATAAACAGGCGGTCCCGGGGGCCGCCTGTTTTTTGCGCGAGTTACGTGAGAAAAGGGTGCGCGGCACAAACGCTCTAAAGCGTGTACAGGGGATAACGTAAAAAGTGATGGAGGATATGGCCGGGATAAAGTCTGTTGGTATCATTGGCGCGGGGCAGATGGGAAATGGTATTGCCCATGTGTGCGCCCTGGCCGGGTATGATGTATCGCTATATGATATTTCCGCCGATCAGATCAATGCGGCGCTGGAGACGATCGGCGATAATATGACGCGCCAGATCGGGCGTGATGTTATCACGCAGGCCGATCGTGAGAACGGACTGGCGCGTATTGCACCGGTGCTGACGCTTACCGATCTTGGGCCGATGGATCTCGTTATCGAGGCGGCGAGCGAAAACGAGACCGTCAAGAGTGAGATATTTACCGCACTGTGCCCGCATTTAAAGCCGCAGACGCTGCTGGCCTCCAACACGTCCTCTATTTCCATTACGCGACTTGCCGCGAAGACGGATCGACCGGAGCATTTTATGGGGATTCATTTTATGAATCCGGTACCGGTGATGCAACTGGTGGAGCTTGTGCGCGGCATTGCCACCGGCGATGAAACGTTCGAGATCGTCAGGAAATTTGTCACCTCGCTGGGCAAGACGATTGCCGTGGCGGAGGACTTTCCGGCCTTTATGGTCAACCGCATTCTGCTGCCCATGATCAACGAGGCGGTCTATACGCTGTACGAGGGCGTCGGTACGGTCGAGGCTATCGATACGGCGATGCGTCTGGGCGCCAAACACCCCATGGGGCCGTTGCAACTGGCGGATTTTATCGGTCTGGATACCTGTCTTTCAGTCATGCAGGTTCTGAATGAGGGGCTGGCGGATACAAAATACCGCCCCTGTCCGCTGTTGGTAAAATACGTGGAAGCGGGTTGGCTGGGGCGCAAGGCGGGGCGCGGCTTTTACGATTATCGCGGCGATACCCCCGTGCCCACGCGCTGAACCTGCATGGACAAGACAGCCCTATGATCGTTATTGCCGGCGAGGCGTTGATCGATCTCATCGAACGGCCGCAAACCGTCCTGCCATCGGCGCAGGGTGAGGGGGAGCGGTCAGGGGCCACGCCGGCGCTGTTTTTCGCCCATCATGGCGGTGGCCCCTTTAATACCGCCATTGCTCTGGGCCGTTTGCAGCAGGATGTCGGCTATGTGTATCCCATCTCTCATGACCGCTTTGGCCGCGAACTTGCCCGGCAGTTGCAAGAGGCGGGTGTTCATCATCTGATACCGCAGCCGTCGCGTCTTGGCACGCCTCTGGCGCTGGTGCAACTTGATGAGCGCGGACAGGCAAGCTACCGGTTTTATCGCCAGGGAACAGCGGATCGCGATATCACCGCTGCGGCCCTTGTGGCGGCCTTACCGCCGGTGGTGGATTTTTTTGTCACCGGCACCCTTGCCATCGCCGAAGAACCCGATGTATCCGTTTTAAGTGATGTCATCGCGGCCGCCAGGGCGCGCGACGCGCTCATCTGCGTCGATCCCAACCTGCGTCCCAAAGCCTATGAGAGCAAGACGCCCTATCTTGACAACGTGAAACGCATTTGCGCCAGGGCTGACATTATCAAGGCCAGCAGCGACGATCTGGCGGTGCTCTATCCCGACATCGCTCCGGAGCACGCCGCCACCCATTTGCAACAACAATCCGGCGCGGCGCTTGTCGTCATTACCGCCGGTGCCGATGGCGCCCTTGCCTATACCGATCAGACTTCGATTGCTGTCGCCGCTTATACGCCCGCTGCGGTAGTGGATACGATTGGCGCCGGCGATACGTTCCTGGGTGGCCTGTTATACGGTCTTGGGCGGCACCGGATCGCCAGCCGCGCCGCGCTGGCCTCCCTTGCGGCTTCCGATCTGGCGGAAATTCTCAATCTGGCAAGTGTCGCCGCCGGGCTGAACTGTGCCGGCGCCGGGTGCAATCCGCCTACCCTGAATGCCTTGCTGGCGGTCTGTTCTCAGGGCCCCGACTAGAGCGTGTCAGGTCAGAATGATTCACTTAAGAACTGAAAGGCTCTAATGCGCAACCCATCGGACAAGCCCCGCGTTCTGAGCTGTCAGGAGGATTTGGATGAGTGCCTGGGATCGCTGCTGCGCCTTGATCGGCGCCTGGTAAAAGTGGCCAGGGTGGCACCGCCTGTTCGCCTGCGCAAGGGGCGCGCCAGCTTTGCCGGCCTGGCGCGGATTATCAACAGCCAGCAGATATCCACCGCTGCCGCACAGAGTATCTGGACGCGCCTGAGCGCTACGGTCAAACCGATGACGGCGGCGTCACTGGCCGCTGCGAGCGATGCGCAACTTCAGGCCGCCGGGGTTTCACGGCCTAAAATAAGAACCCTGCGCGCCATCGCCGAAGCCATCGGGAACGGCCAGTTAAAGATACGCGCCCTGCGCCATATGGAGCCGCAGGAGGCGCACAATACGCTCACCGCCATTAAAGGAATCGGCCCCTGGACAGCGGATATCTATCTGATGTTTTGCATCGGCCATGGGGATATTTTTCCATCCCGCGATGTTGCCCTGCAAGGCGCGGTCGCCCATGCCCTGGCGCTGGAAAGCCGCCCGGCCGTGGATGAACTCGACGCCATTGCCGCCGCCTGGTCGCCCTGGCGCACGACCGCGGCAACGGTGTTCTGGGCCTATTATGGCGCTATCGGGCGCGGCAGGGGGATCGACGTATGAGCGAGGCAGCAAACATGCAGGCGGCGCTTCTGGACGGGCCCCGTCTGGCGCCCGCATCGGGTGATACCGCGCGCCGGCTGGTCGTTCTGCTGCACGGCTTTGGCGCCGATGGCAATGATCTGATGGATCTGGGGCGTCAATGGGCATCTCTTGTGCCCGATGCGGCGTTTGTCTCGCCCCACGCGCCGCAGCCCTGCGCCATGGCGCCCGTGGGCAGACAATGGTTCGATCTGACCATGCGCGATCCGGATACGTGCTGGCGCGGGGTCAACGAGGCGGCTCCCGCGCTGAATGCGTTTCTTGATGAAGAACTGCGCCGCCATGACTTGGATGACAGCCGCCTGGCGCTGGTGGGCTTTTCCCAGGGCACGATGATGGCGTTGCATGTGGCGTTGCGCCGCGCCGGCGCTGTTGCCGGCGTACTGGGGTATTCGGGACTTCTTGCGGGCGCCGAACATCTGTCGATGCAGATTGTCTCGCGCCCGCCGGTAATGCTTGTCCATGGGGATCGGGACGATGTTATTCCGCCGCAGGCGCTTTTTGCTGCCGCCCAGGGGTTGTCAGCAGCCGATGTGGGGGTGGAATTTCATGTCTCGCGCGGCATCGGGCACGGCATCGCGCCGGATGGTCTTGAGATTGGTGGCCGGTTTTTGCGCACCTGCCTTGACGGGCGTTCGTGAAGCTGGCGCTTACAGGCGCATCCGTTTCGGCTATTTGTCGGGTGCGAGCATCATGATCATGCGACGGCCTTCAAGTTTTGGTTCCGCCTCGATTTTGGCCAGCGCCTGCGTATCATCGCGTACACGCTGGAGCAGTTCCACACCGAGTTCCTGGTGCGCCATCTCCCGGCCGCGAAACTGAAGCGTTACCTTTACCTTATCCCCATGTTTGAGAAAGCGCGTTACGGCGCGCATTTTGACGTCGTAATCGTGGGTATCGATCATCGGACGCATCTTGATTTCCTTGACATCGAAGGTTTTTTGCTTTTTGCGCGCGGCGGTCGCCTTTTTTTGCGAGCGAAAGCGAAACTTTCCGTAGTCAAGGATCTTGCAGACGGGCGGGTCTGAATTGGGTGCTATTTCAACGAGATCAAGCCCGGCTTCGCGCGCGTGGCGGAGGGCTTCATCCAGGGGTACGACACCTTCATTGGTGCCATCAGCGCTGACGAGTTGGACATGTTCCACTTCGATGTCGCTGTTTACGCGGGGGCCGGTCTTTACCGGCGCCGCTCTTTGTGGTCGACGAATGGCAATAGTCTCCTTGCTGTTTCAACGAAGCTGTTTCAATCGGGCCGTATCAACCGGGGTCAGCGGCGATACGAAACCTGTATACATACAACATAACATAACGATCCTGCGGAGCAATGCAAGGATCTTGCTGCGCGTCAAGCCTGATTATTTCTCAACGGGGAGGGTTGTGCAAAGAGGAGTTCACTTCGGCGCCCGTTTGGCGAGAATGCGTTGCAAGGTGCGCCGGTGCATATTAAGGCGCCGGGCGGTTTCCGAGACGTTGTGATCGCACAATTCATACACCCGTTGAATGTGCTCCCAGCGAACCCGGTCTGCCGACATGGGGTTCTCCGGCGGGTCCGCCTTGTCGTGCGGGTTCGCCATCAGCGCGTTATATACATCGTCGGCGTCCGCCGGCTTGGCGAGATAGTCGATCGCCCCCGATTTGACCGCCGATACGGCCGTTGCCAGATTGCCGTATCCGGTAAGGATGATGACGCGCGCGCCGGGGCGGGCAACGTGCAGCATTTCGACAAGATCCAGACCGTTGCCATCCCCAAGGCGCATATCGAATACGGCAAAGGCGGGTGGCATCGAGCGGATACGCGTAGCCGCCTCCTGAAAACTGTTCGCCAAGGCGACATTGAAGCCGCGTGCCGTCATGGCGCGTCCCAGGCGGTTTAAAAAAGGCGCATCGTCTTCGGCAATCAACAAGGAGCGATCATCGACGGTGATCTCCTCGTTCATCGGTGCCCTCCAGCGGTATATTTAAGTATTGTTTATGGCGCCATCTTATGTTTCCTGCGCCCGTCAAGTCAAATCCCGTTCGCGCAAGCCACCCGGGCTGTTCCCGGGACAGGCAAACCGCCAGAACCCTGACTCCAGGCCTGCCGACTGAAAAAAGCCTGCGGAAAGATCACCGCTACACACCGCCGAAGCACAGGTATTTCGTCTCGACATATTCCTCAATTCCCTGATGCGCGCCCTCCCGGCCAAGACCCGATTCCTTAATGCCGCCAAAGGGCGCGACCTCGGTGGAGATCAGTCCCTCGTTCAGACCCACCATGCCGTATTCAAGCGCCTCGCCCATGCGCCAGGCGCGGCCTACATCGCGCGTATAGCAATAGGCGGCAAGGCCGAACTCGGTATCGTTGGCCATCGCCACCGCTTCCGCTTCCTCAAGAAAGCGAAACAATGGCGCCACCGGGCCGAACGTCTCCTCGCGTGCCACCACCATTTCGGTCGTCACATCGGCCAGAATGGTCGGCTCAAAATACGTGCCGCCCAGGGCGTGGGGTTTGCCTCCGGCGATCAACGTGGCCCCCTTATCGAGCGCGTCGGATACATGGGCGCGGGCCTTCTCCAGACCCTGGCGATTGATAAGCGGCCCCTGGGTAACGCCCGGGTCCATGCCGTTTCCAACGACAAGACCGTCGACTGCCTGCGCCAGTTCCTTTGTAAAGGCATCGTAAATCCCCTCCTGGACGATAAAGCGGTTGGCGCAAACGCATGTTTGTCCGGTATTGCGGTATTTCGACGCCATGGCGCCGGCAACGGCTGCCTTGAGGTCTGCATCATCGAACACGATAAAAGGCGCGTTGCCTCCCAACTCCATGGATACTTTCTTGACCGTGTCGGCGCTTTGCCGCATGAGCAGCTTGCCGACTGCGGTGGATCCCGTGAAGGACATCTTGCGCACCAGGGGATTGGCGCACATCTCGCCGCCCACCTCGGCGCCGTGTGCCGCGGTAACGATATTGAACACCCCCGCCGGTATACCGGCGCGTGCCCCCAGTTCGGCCAGGGCAAGGGCGGTAAAGGGGGTGTCCTCCGCCGGTTTGACCACCACCGGGCAGCCGACCGCCAGCGCCGGCGCGCATTTGCGTGTAATCATCCCCAGGGGAAAGTTCCACGGCGTAATGGCGGCGCATACGCCGATGGGTTGCTTGATCGTCAACAGGCGGCGATCGCCGTTGACGGTGGGAATTACGTCCCCATAAACGCGCTTGGCCTCCTCGGCGAACCAGGCGACAAAACCGGCCCCGTAAACGACCTCACCGCGCGCCTCCGCCAGGGGCTTGCCGCATTCACTCGTCATAATATGCGCCAGTTCATCGGCGTGTTGCAGAATCAGCGCGTTCCATTTGCCAAGGATGGCGCCGCGTTCCCTGGCGGTTTTATCGCGCCAGGCGGGCCAGGCGGCGGCGGCGGCCTCAATGGCGTGGCGGGTCTGCGCCGCACCCATATCCGGCGCCTCGGCGATCGTCTCGCCGGTTGCCGGGTTGGTCACCGCGTATACGGCGCCGCTGTCGGCATCCACCCAGTCGCCGTTGATATAGCCTTTGGTTTTAAAAATATCCGATTTTGTTAGCATGGTGAGTACTCGCTGATTGTTTGTGAACGTCGTCGCGCCAGGCGCTTTGGATGTGATCTTTCAGCAGGTTGTTCCCGGGACAGGCAAACTGAAGGTGCATCTCTTGCGCCCTTGCCGCCAGTAAGGCCATACCGGGCCATCCATCTGATCATCGCCTTTTTTCGATTTCTCCAGGGCTGTCAAGGGTTTAAGAGCCGCTGAAAGCGGCGCGAAGCGCCCTTGACAGCGTATGAGAAATCAAAAAAAGCGATGATCAGATGAATGGCCAGCAGCACCCGACGGGTTCTTTAATTCCAACATTGCACTTTTCGATCGCAGGCTTGCATGCAAATGTTGGAATCGAGCCACAAGGTTGGGGCTGATGGATTTTAAAGTCAACATTCCACCACATTAACCGCCAGCCCCCCCTGGCTGGTCTCCTTGTATTTAGCAGTCATGTCCCGACCCGTCTGCCGCATGGTCTCGATGACCTGATCCAGGGAGACGAAGTGTTTTCCATCGCCGCGCAGCGCCAGGCGGGCGGCGTTGATGGCCTTGACGGCCCCCATGGTATTGCGTTCGATGCACGGGATCTGCACCAGACCGCCGATAGGATCACAGGTCAGGCCGAGGTTGTGCTCCATACCGATTTCGGCGGCGTTTTCGATCTGTTCGTTGGAACCACCCATTACCGCCGCAAGCGCGCCGGCGGCCATGGAACAGGCAACACCCACCTCGCCCTGGCACCCCACTTCAGCCGCCGAAATGGAGGCGTTTTCCTTGTACAACGAGCCGATAGCGGCGGCGGTAAGCAAAAATGTCTCGATACCCGCGTCGGTACTTTGCGGACAAAAGCGGCGATAATAGCGCAGCACCGCCGGAATAACCCCCGCCGCGCCATTGGTCGGCGCCGTGACAACGCGCCCGCCGGCGGCATTTTCCTCGTTGACCGCCAGGGCATACAGGTTCACCCAATCGAGGATACACAAATGATCGCGCAAGGAGGCTTCCGGCGCGCCCGACAATTCGTCGTACAACTGCGGCGCCCGGCGTCTGATTCTCAAGCCGCCGGGCAACTCGCCGGTGGTCCGGCAGCCGCGATCGATAGAACTCTCCATGGCGGCGGCAATGGCGTGGATGCCTTCGCTTATCTCCTCTTGCGCAAAACGTGCGCCTTCATTGGCACGCATGATTTCGGCAATGGACAGATCTTCACGGGCGCCGGTTTCCAGTAACTCCCTGGCGCTGCCGAAGGGGTAGGGCAGGCGGATATTATCGATGGCGGCAAGGCGGTGCTGGCGCGCCTGCATATCGTCGCTGTTGACTACAAAACCACCCCCGACGGAAAAATACGTGCGCGTGATAGATACCCTTCCATCCTCGGCGAGAGCCTGAAAGGTCATGCCGTTGGGATGCGCATCCAATACCGTCTCGCCGGCAAATATAAGATCGCTGCGGGGTGCGAACGCAATGGACTGATCACCAAAGCCGCACACCGTGCCCGTTTCCCGCACCCGTTCCAGCAAGGGCGCGATCGCATCGGGATCGATTTTGTCGGGGACCTCGCCGCACAGGCCCAGCACCACCGCCTTGTCCGTGCCATGACCGATGCCGGTAAGCGCCAGGGAGCCATAGAGGGTCACACGAATACGCCGCGTTTGCTCAAGAAGGCGCTCGGTCTGCAAGCGCAGCAAAAACCGGTTGGCCGCCCACATGGGGCCGATCGTGTGCGAACTCGATGGCCCGATGCCGATCTTGAACAACTCAAACAGGCTGACATTCACGTTGCAAACTCCATCATCGCGTCCTCAAGCCACGCCGCCAGATGCGGCGCAAACGACGGGCGCACATAAAGCCGATAGGTGACCGGCGCGTCATCCCATTGCTGCAAGAAAACCTGGCAACGGGCTATAACCGTGCCGATCACCCGTCCCGGCGCAAAAGCGCCGGGGTGTAAATCCGCAAGGCATCCCTTTTCGAGCACGTCGCGCGCATCGGCGCCCTCAAGCTCGATGATCACGCGATTGGCGCTGACATCGACACACGCCACATGCGCCGACGGCGCCGCCTGATACACGGCATCGATGATGGTGGCGCTATCGCCGGCGGCATCGACGATCAGCCATTCATCGGGCCCCAGCCACAATATTTGCCGCGTCCCCTCGTCGCTCGTGGTAAAGGTGCAGGGCGAGAGCGCCACGGGCAGGCCAAGAACAGACTCCAGCGTTTCCATCAGCGCGTCATCGGCCGGGTCGCAACGCAGGGCCACCATTGCGCCTGCGCAAAATTCGCGCGCCGCTACCGTTTCGTGAACCGTTTCGAAAATCCCCTCGCCAGGCGAAGCCGGTGCGGCTTCATCCCGCGTCCCATCACTGGTAATCTGTTTGTGCACCTCACCCATCGCGCCGCTCTCCCCTGGGATCGTAGAACACCGGATCGGTAATACGGCAAGCGATGGTCTCGTCCGGCAAGGGCGCATACAGGGTCTCACCCACACGCGCCCGCCCATTGTTCACCAGCGCCAGCGCAATGGAGTGTCCCAGCGTGGCACTGAAATAGCTCGACGTGACATGCCCGTGCATTGCCGCCGGCACGCCGGGCTTTTCGGTTACCACCAGTTGCGCCCCCTCGGGCAATACCCGGCGCGGCTCCAGCGTACGCAGGCCCACAAGCTGCTTGCGTCCCGCGCGCGCCGTATCGGTACGGCTGAAGGAGCGCTTGCCGATAAAATCGTCCTTTTTCTTCGATACGATCCAGTCCATGCCCAGATCCGCAGGTGTAACCGTCCCGTCGGTTTCCTGACCGACGATGATAAAGCCCTTTTCAGCGCGCAACACGTGCATCGCCTCGGTACCATAGGGGGTGATGTCGAATTCGCGACCGGCGGCGGCGATGGCTTGCCACAGGCTAGCACCCCTGTTCCAGGGTACATTGATCTCGTAGGTCAGTTCCCCGGTAAACGAAATGCGAAAGATGCGCGCCGGTATCGCCGCGACGGCGGCGTTTTCGACTGTCATAAAAGGAAATGCCGCAGGTGAAAAGTCAATATCGGTGCAGAGTTTTTCCATCACCGCCCGTGCCTTCGGGCCGCTCACCGTGACCGTCGCCCATTGCTCGGTCACCGACGTGAGAAAAACGCGCAAATCCGGCCATTCGGTTTGCAGATATTCCTCAAGCCACTCAAAAACCCCCGCCGCACCGCCCGTCGTTGTGGTCATCAGATAGTGATTGCCCCCCAGACGCGCCGTGGTGCCGTCGTCGAACACCATGCCGTCTTCGTGGCACATCAGACCATAACGCACCGCGCCGATGGGCAGTTTTGCCCAGGCGTTGGTGTAGACGCGATCGAGAAAGCGTGCCGCATCGGCGCCCCTGATGTCGATCTTGCCCAGTGTCGAGGCATCGAGCATGCCGACCCCATGGCGCACCGCCAGACACTCGCGATTAACGGCCTGTTGCATGTCCTCCCCGCTCCCGGGGAAATACCAGGGCCGTTTCCACTGGCCCACGTCCTCAAAGACGGCGCCCCGCGCCACGTGCAGATCGTGTATGGACGTCACCCGCACGGGATCGTTCATTTGTTCCACCTCACGTCCGGCAAGGGCGCCGAACGGAACCGGCGTATAGGGCGGGCGAAAGGTGGTTGTGCCCGTTTGCGGGATGGGTTGCCCCAGTGTCTGCGCCAGAATGGCCAGGGCATTAATGTTTCCCGTCTTGCCCTGATCGGTGCCAAAGCCGGCCAGGGTGTAGCGCTTCATGTGTTCGACGCTCTCAAAGCCCTCACGCACCGCAAGCTGAATATCCGCCGCTGTCGTATCGTTCTGAAAATCGACGAAATGCTTTGTCGGCCCCTGTCCGCGCGATCCATCGGCGGGCACAAGCCACGCCGGCGCGATGGCGCAGGGCTCAGGCTTATCGACCATCGCCAGCGCCCCCGCCCTCGCCTCAAAGCCGGCATACGAGGCCGCCTGCACGCCGGTCGCGCGCCCCTGGGCAATCGCTTCGGCGCTGGAAAAGACGCCATTGCAAGCCCCCGCACAGGTTATGGCTTTCGGGCAGGTATCGGGAACAAAACAGCACGCGGTGGAATCGTATAACAATGTTCCTCCCGCCTGGGAAAACAAGTGAACCGCCGGGCTCCACCCCCCCGAAGTCAACACGCAATCGCACGCCAGTTCGTGGGCCGGACCGCCAAATGCCGTCCCATCGGACGTTATTTTCCTGATACGCACCCCTTTGACACGGCGTCTGCCCTGCACCGCAGCGATACCATAGCCCGGGAAGGTGGCGATGTCTTCCGTGCCCCCAGGGCGTGTTGTTCCGGCGTTCCCGCGATCGCTCGTCGGCGCGCGGGTGTCCACAATGGCAACGATTTCGCCACCGGCGCGCTGAAAGTCCCGGGCTGCCTCCCCGGCGCTGTCGTTGTTGGTAAAGACGACCGCCCGCCGGCCCACAAGCACGCCATACCGGTTGGCGTAACACTGCGCCGCGCCCGCCAGCATGATCCCCGGCCGGTCGTTATCGGCGAACACCAGGGGCCGCTCATGGGCGCCGGTTGCCATGATAACGCTTTTGGCGCGTATATGCCAAAGCCGGGCGCGCGGATCCCCCCGTGATGAGGCGCGGCCGGTGCGGTCGGTACGGTATTCGATCGCCGTCAAATAATTGTGATCGTAAGCGCCCAACACACAGGTGTGGGTGAGAATGCGCGCACAATCGTGGCGTTGCAGGGATTTGCGCTGCGCCTCGATCCACTGGATCGCCGATACGCCGTCAATGCGGTGGTCCAGACCCAAAAGAGCACCACCCGGCTGCCTTTGTTCATCGGCGAGAATGACCCGCGCTCCCGAGGACGCCGCCACATTCGCCGCCGTCAATCCGGCCGGTCCGGCTCCCACCACCAGCACATCGCAATGAACGTGTTTGTGATCGTATATGTCCGCATCCGGCCCGGAAGGGGCCTTTCCCCATCCGGCGGCGCGGCGCACAAGGGGCTCGTACACATGATTCCACAACAAACGCGACTGCATGGTCTTGTAGTAAAAACCGGCCGGAAACAGGCTTGAGAACGCTCCAAACCCGGCCTGTACATCGAATCGGACATCAGGCCAGGCGTTAACGCTTGCCGCAACCAGACCGTCATAAAGAGAAATCTGCGTTGCCTTGACATTCGGCTCGCTACGCGCCCCCGTACCCAGTTGCACCATGGCGTTGGGCTCATCGGCGCCGGCCGCCATGATGCCGCGCGGGCGGTGATACTTGAATGAGCGGCCAATCAGGTGCACGCCATTGGCCAGCAGCGCCGATGCCAGGGTATCGCCTTCGCAGCCCGAATACGTCTTGCCGTTGAAGGTAAACGATAACGGCCTGGCGCGGTCCACCAGGCCGCCGCTTATGGTGCGATAGAGTGTGCTCATGGGTTTTGCGCGCGTGTTTCGTCTATCGGGGGTTTTTCCTCGCCGACGCGGTAGCTGGCGAGGATTTCGTGGGTGATCGTGTTGCGCACAACATTGAACCATCGTCGGCAGCCCGCGGTATGAACCCAGCGCTCGGCGTGCCAGCCTTTGGTATTGGTGCGCATGAAAACGTAGTCTGCCCAGGAATCGTCGTCACGCGCCTGGGGCTGTTGCGGGCGCGCGATATGGGCCTCGCCACCGTAATGAAATTCCACTTCGGGGCGTTTTTCGGCGCAATAGGGGCAGGGGATCAACAGCATACAGGTGTTCCTCCATCCGGTTTCGTAACGGGCTCTTACACCAAAAGCGTAATGTTGCCGGGGTTTTCTGATTGTGATCCTTCAACAGGTTGCTCTCGAAAAAGGCGATGGTCAGATGGATGGCCAGCGGCATCCAATGGGTTTTTCGGGAACAACGTGTTGAAATTACACAGGTATTCAGTATTTTCCTCGCATTTTCTATAAATTTCAGGGCGATAAGCTTTATGCGTTTCGCTTTACCCCTGGCAAAACGGGTAAAGCTAAACGCCCGACGCTCTAGTGGGCCACCGCCGCTGCCCCGTGTTCGTCAATGAGCGCGCCGGTGGTAAAGCGCTCAAGAGAAAATGGCGCGTTAAGGGCATGGGGTTCTCCGGTGGCAATCGTATGGGCAAAACACCAGCCCGAGCCGGGCGTGGCCTTGAAACCACCCGTTCCCCAGCCGCAGTTTATAAACAGATTTTCCACCGGCGTTTTGCCGATGATGGGCGAGGCATCAGGGCATGTGTCGACGATACCACCCCAGGTACGCATCATGCGCAGGCGCGAAAAGAGGGGGAATAACGCCTTCAGCGCTCCCGTCTGGCCCTCAAGGATGTGAAACGAGCCGCGCTGGGCGTATGACGTATAGGCATCGATGCCGGCGCCGATGACCAATTCCCCCTTGTCCGATTGGCTCACATAAACATGCACCGCGCCGGACATGACCACCGTATGCAGGACCGGCTTGACGGGTTCGGACACCAGCGCCTGCAGGGGATGGCTCTCGATGGGCAATCGAAAGCCGGCCATTTGCGCCAGTACACTGGAATGGCCGGCGACAACGATAGCCACCTTGTTGGCCGAGATCGGCCCGCGGGTTGTCTCGACGCCGCTTACCCTGCCGTCCTTGCGGGTAATGGCGCTGACGGCGGTGTTCTCGATGATATCGACTCCCTGGGCATCGGCGGCCCTGGCGAACCCCCAGGCGACGGCGTCGTGGCGCGCCACCCCGGCGCGCCGCTGCAACGAGGCGCCCAGAACCGGATATCGCGCCGATTGATCGATATTGATGATGGGGCAGAATTTCCTGACGTCGTCCGCCTCAAGCCATTCAGAATCGATGCCGTTGAGGCGATTGGCGTTGATACGGCGCTTTGTGGCGCGCACATCGCCAAGATTGTGCGCCAGGTTCAGGACGCCGCGCTGGGAAAACATGACATTGTAATTGAGATCGCGGCTCAGCCCTTCCCATAGTTTGAGGGACTTCTCATATAGATGGGCGCTTTCGTCCCATAGATAGTTGGAGCGCACGATGGTGGTGTTGCGTCCTGTATTGCCGCCGCCGATCCAACCTTTTTCGAGTACTGCGACATCCGTAATACCGTGTTCCCTGGCAAGATAGTAGGCGCTTGCCAGGCCATGGCCGCCACCGCCGATGATGAGCACATCGTAGTGTCTTTTCGGTGCCGCGCGGCGCCACTGGCGAGGCCATCCGCGATGCCAGGACAGGGCATTTCGTGCAAGTGCGGTAAAGTTGTAGCGCATTCTGTTACCATCGCTTGAAGGGATACCCGACGGCACTGTTGCCGGCCGCAAGGCCACGCGCGATCAAATCAGTATAGCCTATGCCATAATCGATGCCGCGGGGAAATGCTAAAATCGTCTCTCGCTTTCAAGATTGCGACATTCGACGCGCTCTGACATTTGGCGCGGACAATATCCCCGCTTGCGCGATGCGAGGGCCATGAAGATGTCAGGCAAAACGGGATCGCGATCAGAACTTGCCGCTGTTGTTCCACGTTTCCACGGGGCCGATTTGTTCCCGCGTATCCCAGTGCTCGACGATCTTTCCTGCTTTCAGGCGAAAAATGTCAAAGAAGGCCCAGTCATCATCTCCTGTCTTGACGTGCGAATAGATGACAACGAAATTGCCTTGACCTATGAGGTGATGCACCTTGATATAACGGGCTGTGTTTCCTGTGGCCGCCATCTGCTCCAGGTGTTTGGCAAAGCCTTCAAGACCGTCTTCGATGTATGGATTGTGCTGATCGTATTGCTCGGCGGAGATGTAGTCGCCGATTCTGGCTTCGTTACCCGTCATCAGAACATCATCCGCAAAGGCGCGCACGATGGCCTTGTTCTCCCCGGTTTTATGCAGATCCTCCACCTGTGCAGGGCCGTCCACCATGGTGCGGCCCGAGGCGGTGGGCCACACATACGGGGCGATTACATCCCAATGTTCGATCATGCGCCCCGCTTCGTCGGTGTCGAATAAATCCGCCGTGACCCATTTCGCCTCACCATTGTTAAGATTTTGATAAACATGGCAAAAAACGTAACGACCGTCCTCGATGGCGCGTATCACCTGAATGTCGCGTACCGGATTGCGCGCCAGAAAAGGCTCAAAAAAAGCGATAAACCCCTCCTTGCCGTCGCCCACGCCGGTGGAATGTTGGATGTAGCGCTCGCCGGTATACTTATCCAGCGCCTGGCGCATGTTACCGTCGCGAATACCTTCCAGATAAAGGCCCTTCGCATTGGAAATCCTGCTGCTCTGTGCCATTTAACTCCCCTTTTAAACAAGACTGTATCAAGCGTTTTGCACCTGGCCGGTTGTATGATTTCAGCGGGCAGTTTACAAGGTGGCCGGTCTGAAGTGACACCGCTTGCGGCCATCGCCGTGGATGGCCAGCAGCATCCGGCTGGCTTTGTAACAACAACCTGCTGAAATGACACATCCAGAGGTTGTCATCTGGCGGGGTGGGTTTGGGCGAACACGAAAAGGGCCGGATCATAAGACCCGACCCTGAATTTCGGAAGATTAAAGATCCAATCTTCTTACTGGACAATCCGCAACAAGCAGGGAGGAACCTTGTTTGCAGGACTATCCGATAGCGTCTATATGGGCCACAAACGCCCTGCCGGCAAGGGGGGCTGCCGCATGACAGTTATGCAACACGCGCATGGCTCTGGTTGTGTAATACCAGCGGCATTGGCGTTTTGTACACGCTGACAAGTGTATCGTGCTGATAAGACAACGGTTTTACACCGGATCAGGAGTCAAGCGCAAAGCCCCCCTGGTATTATATATCAATTACTTGGAGCGTGTCAGGTCTCAATAGAAACAGAATTGCTTCTACTAAGACCTGAAAGGCTCTAAAGGTGCGATCCGTTGGTGCTACAGCCTGTGTTTCTCTATGGCTTCGCGGCGAAGTTCCAGTTCGAGCCATTTTTCCTCGGCCTGAAGCAAATTCTCCCGCGCACGTTGCAGGCGCGCCGCGGCACGTTCATAGGTCTGCCGATCATCGACATAAAGATCGGGATTGCCGAGTACCGCTTCAAGTTCAGCAATCGTCCTGCCAAGCGTCTCAATCTCGTCGGGCAGGGTTTTTAGAGCGTACTGGTCCTTGAATGTCAGTTTTCTGGCGACGGCCGGTGCGGCGGGTTTCTTGTGCGATGGGGCGCGGCGCTTGCGCTTTTCAGGCGGAGTTGAAACGTCCCCGTGACCACGCAGACGGGCCATCATATCCGAATACCCGCCTGCATATTCCGTCCAGGTGCCGTGCCCGTCGGAGGCGATGATGCTGGTCACCACACGATCAAGAAAATCACGGTCATGGCTGACCAGAAGTACCGTGCCGGTATAATCGCTCAGCATTTCCTGAAGCAGATCAAGCGTCTCCAGATCAAGATCGTTGGTTGGCTCATCAAGAACAAGAAAACTGGAAGGGCGGGTGAGGGCGCGCGCCAGCATCATGCGTCCGCGTTCACCCCCCGAGAGCGCCATCAGCGGTGTGCGCACCTGCTCCGGCGTGAACAGAAAATCCTTCATATAGGAAATCACATGGCGTTCCACGCCGTTGACGACAATCCGGTCGCTATCGTTGCCGGTCAGGGCGCGCGCCACCGTCCATTTCGGGTTGAGTCGGGCGCGTTGCTGATCGAGACTCACCATTTCGATGTTTCTGGCCAGTCGCAACTGACCGCTGTCAGGTTTCAATGTACCGCTGAGCAGGCGCAACAGGGTTGTCTTGCCTGTGCCATTGGGGCCGGCCACGCCGATCCGGTCGCCGCGCAGAACGCGCAAGGAGAAATCCTTGACAATCGCCGTCCCGTCGAACGCCTTGCCAAGCGCTCGGGCCTCAAGAACGAGCTTGCTCTTTATATCGCTGCGTACGCCCGTGGCGAAGTTAACACGTCCGATGGCGCGGCGTTGTTCCGCCTGTTTGCGGCGCAACTCATTGAGTTCAAGAACGCGCCGGTGGTTGCGCTTGCGGCGCGCCGTGACGCCGTAGCGCATCCAGTGTTCCTCGCGTGCGATGCGGTGCTTCAGCTTGCGCGCATCGCGCTCGTGCTGTTCGTAGATCGTATCGCGCCAGTTTTCGAAATGGCTGAACCCCTTGTTTAACTGACGCGTTTTTCCGCGATCCAGCCAAAGGGTTTTGCGGGAAAGGGTCTCGAGAAAGCGCCGGTCATGGCTGATCAGAACAATGGCGGCGCGTGACTGCGCCAGTTCTTTTTCCAGCCATTCGATAGCCGCCAGATCGAGATGATTGGTGGGCTCGTCAAGAAACAGAATATCCGGCTGCGGCGCCAGGACCCGTGCCAATGCCGCCCGCCGCAACGCGCCCCCCGACATCTGTGCCGGTTCCTCGGTACCGCGCAGCCCCAGTTGTTCCACCAGTATTTTCGCCAGGGCCGGATCGTCACCATCGCAAAGCCCCTGCATTACATACGAAAGGCTCGATTCATACCCCGAGAGGTCCGGCTCCTGGGGCAGATATCGCATGGTCACCCCCGGCTGCACGAATCGCCGCCCCCGATCGGCCTCGATGCGATGAGTCGCCAGCTTCATCAACGTTGATTTGCCGCACCCGTTGCGCCCCACAAGACACAGCCGGTCCCGAGCGCTTACCGACAGGTTCGCGCCGCTTAGCAACGGCGTGCCTCCGAACGTCAGATAAATGTCCTGAAGCAGTAGGATGGGTGGCGCCATAATGTCTCTATGCGATTAAAAACAGGACGCATTTGCCGAATAGATGTTTAAGGGGAATCAATGATTGCCTGTCAGACCGCGAAGCGTTCCGCACAGACTTTCGATAACGCTACATCGTGCATTCATGATACAGAGCCTTGCATCGTTTTTCTATATCTTTTGACAGAGCGATGATCCTGTTGCAATGTACAGCAACAAATCACAGTTTCATATCCACTGCCGTGTTCAGGTGATGGCTTATGGGAATGCAATCAACTCTCAACATCGGAACGGATCCAAGGATGGCACCATGTGTTCGCAATCTATCTCACAATCTGGCAAGCGGATTAGCAGGCGGCATGTTCTGATGGGTGCCACTGCTGTTGGCGCCCTTGTCGCCATGCATCCGTTTTCAGCGCGAGCCTCAGGCAATATCGCCCATCTGCGCGTGATGGAAACGACGGATTTGCATGTTCACGTTTATCCCTATGACTATTATTCCGACAGGCCCGTCGATACGGTGGGGTTGGCACGCACGGCCTCGCTCATCAAGGGCGTTCGCGCCGAGGCAACCAATGCGATCCTGGTGGATAACGGCGACTTTTTGCAGGGCAACCCCATGGGCGACTATATCGCCTACGAGCGGGGCATGAAGGATGGCGACACGCATCCTGTGATCACGGCGATGAATACGCTTGGCTTTGATGCATCGACCCTGGGCAATCACGAGTTCAACTACGGCCTTGATTTTCTGTTGCGATCCACCGCCAGCGCCAATTTCCCGATCGTTTCGGCGAATGTCATCAAGGGCGATCCGGCGGGCACACCGACAAGGGATTCGCTGTTTTACAAACCCTATGTGATCGTGACCAAAATGCTCACCGATGGCGCCGGTAACAGCGCCCCGATCAGAATAGGCTTTATCGGCTTTGTACCGCCGCAGATCATGGTCTGGGATCGCCGCCATCTGCAGGGCAAGGCGAATACCCGCGACATCGTGGAAACGGCACGGGCCTGGGTGCCGCAAATGAAGGAGGAAGGCGCGGACATCATTATTGCCCTTTCCCACTCGGGGATCGGCCCGGCGATCCATAGCGATCTGATGGAGAACGCCTCGGTGCCGTTGGCGCAGGTTGAGGGGATCGACGCCCTGATGACCGGACACAGCCATCTGGTTTTTCCGAGCGATATATACAGGAACCACGCAGGCGTCGATGTTTCGGCGGGGACAATCCATGGTAAACCGGCGACCATGGGCGGGTTCTGGGGATCGCATCTTGGCCTTGTTGATCTGCTTTTGCAGCGCGATGCCAATACATGGCGGCTTGTGGATGCGGCCTCCCAGGCGCGGCCCATTTACAAGCGCGACGGGCGCAAGCGCGTTCCTCTTGTGGAAAGCCAGCGCGCGGTACTCGATTCGATTGCCGCGGAACACGAGGCCACACTGGCCTATATTCGCCGTCCCGTCGGCAACACGACGGCGCCGCTGCATTCCTATTTCTCCCTCGTTGCCGACGATCCGTCGGTGCAGATCGTCAACCAGGCGCAAAAGTGGTATGTGGGACAAATGCTTCAGGGTACGGCGTGGGCGGGCCTGCCGATGCTGTCGGCGGCGGCACCCTTTAAGGCGGGCGGGCGTAGCGGTCCCTATTACTATACGGAAGTTGCGCCAGGCAGTATCGCCATCAAGAACGTCGCCGATCTGTACCTGTATCCGAATACCGTGCGCGTCGTTGCCGTCAGCGGGGCGCAGCTTAGGGAGTGGCTGGAGATGTCGGCGGGTATCTTCAATCGGATTGAGCCGGGAAAAGCCGATCAAAACCTCATTAACGCGTCGTTTCCCTCCTATAATTTCGATGTTATTGACGGTGTTACCTATCGGATCGACCTTACCCAACCGGCCAGATACGATCCGCAGGGTAATCTGGTTCACAAGGACGCCAATCGCATTGTCGACTTGCGCTTTGAGGGTGTGCCCGTCGATCCGATGCGCACGTTTATTGTGGCGACGAACAACTATCGCGCCGGTGGCGGCGGAAATTTCCCCGATATCGATGATGAGGTAATTGTCTTTGCTGCCCCCGATACCAATCGCGATGTGATTGTCCGCTATATCGTCGAGCAGGGCACGATCAATCCATCGGCGGATGCCAATTGGACGTTCAAGCCGATCGATGGCGCGAGCGCCCTGTTCGATACCGGACCGGGTGCCAAGAAATACGCCGCGGACGTCAAAAGTGTGAAAATCACGCCCGTTGATGAAAGCGAAGAAGGGTTCACCCGCTATCGTCTGACATTCTGAGAAAGGCGTCGGTGTGCAATTTCAACAGGTCGTGTCCGGGACGAGTCCGAAGTCATACCTCTTACGCCCTTGCCGCCCCGGGGACTGATTTGTCCTTACTTTATTGGGAAAAGTGGACCGGGGCGAAGCCGAGGGACTTTTTCACATTCAACTCACTACACAATGGCAGGCATGGGCACTCTCTCCTGCTCACGTTCGATGAATTCCTTCGCCATGTCCAGGGCTTCTCGGATGGTGACGTCCATGTCGATATAGCGATATGTTCCGAGCCTGCCAACAAATGTTACACCTTCGATGTTTCGCGCCAAGGACTGATATCGTGCGAGCAAGTTCTTTTCTTTCACCAAACGAATTGGATAATATGGTACATCATCAGGCGCACATTCATGGGGGTATTCGCGATAGCAGACCGATTGTTCATGCTGCTCCCATGGCGCAAAATGTTTGTGTTCTGTTATGCGGGTGAATGGAACTTGCGGATCGCAATAATTCATCACTGCGCATCCCTGAAAGTCGCCTTCGTACTCGAAGCGCTCAAACCGCAAGCTACGATACCCGAGCCTGCCGAGTTTATAATCGAAAAACGCATCAAGCGGACCGGAATAGAAAACATGGTGATAGTTACGGACTTCATCTGCTTGAAAGCAGCGTCCAAGATTGATCGTAATTTTATCATGATCCAGCATGTTTTGAACAATCGCTGTATAACCGCTTTTGGGGATCCCCTGGTGAGTATGAGAGTAGTAATTGTCATCGTAGGAGAAGCGAACCGGCAGGCGCTTTAAAATACTGGCTGGTAAGTCTTTCGGATTTCTCCCCCACTGTTTGACCGTATAACCTTTGAAAAAAGCGTCATACAAATCAGCACCAACAAAACGAAGCGCCTGCTCTTCGAACGTATTCGGATTGGTAATACTCGTATCGGCAACCGTTCGGATAAAAGCTATCGCTTCGTCAGGATTTAGTTGTTTTCCGTAAAACTGATTGATCGTGTGAAGGTTGATCGGCAATGAATAGACTTGGCCTCGCGCGGTGGCTTTCACGCGGTTCACAAACGGCATGAATGCGTCAAAACCGTTAACGTACTCCCACACTTCACTGTCATCCGTGTGAAAAATATGAGGGCCATACACATGGGACATGATATTTGTGGCTTGATCACGTTCGGTATGACAATTTCCGGCGACATGTGGCCGTTCGTCGACAACTGTTACTTCAAAATCAGCATCAGCCAAGGTGCGCGCAAGCGTAGCCCCGGAAAATCCAGCACCCACGATAAGGATATGCTTGGGCATATTCGATCCCGTTAAATGATTTGCATCGGGCTTAATACCAAGGGGCTTCGCGTTTGACTCCTAGCCTAGCTTAAAACCGTTGTTTTATCAACACTATACACAAGTCAGCGTGTACAAAACGCCAATACCGCTGGTATAAGTCGGCGTAATAGAACGCAATTCGACGAGTTACCGTCTTGCGGGAAACGACTAGTTTTTTGTTGTCAGGTGATTGCATCATATCTTGTTTGGTCAACCCGGTAAATGTGTAATATGCAAGTAAAGATCGTGATTAAACAACCCTTCCCTTATGATTGATTCCTCTGTATGTGTGTAACCGCCGCTTGAATCTTTTACCCAACCCCGGTCAAACTCTACCAAGAAGTGCCAACATTTCGTCATCTAAAGAATTCCCTGAGGCAAGAACTTTCGCCGCAAGAACCTGACCTACCGGGCGTGTGTGATGAACCGGGACTTCATCAAGAATCGCCGCTTTACAGTTGGGATCGTCAAACAGTCGGGCCCACACGAAATCCAGGCCATTTCCGGTCATGGTGTGCCGCAGCAGGGGCAGCGCCTTGCGCAAAATGTCTGCCGACAGACACGGCACCATTATCTCAATAAAGTTGCTATATCGCAGGCGGAAGTTTCTATTCTGTATTGTCTCAAACCAGGTGAAAAAACTATTCGGAGTTAATGAAGGTTGCAAGAGCTCGACCCTGTACAATTTCATGGCTGCAAATATCCGATTGATATCCTCGCAACAGCAATCAATGTCATCATCAGGTAGCCAGAAACAGTCGTAACGATCCAGCAGTTCGGGGTGAGCACTAAAAAGGCGGTACAAGCTGTCCCATTTGCCGCCTTTTTGATCGATACGCCTCCCGAGCCCATTTCTGAAATTGTCCGGATCATCTCCAAAGTAGCTTGTAATCAGATCCCGGTTCGGCGCCACCCTGCTATCGGTCCAATCTTCATGGAGCGATGAGTCGCCGGCGCGCACCACGACCAGGTTTCTATGGGTATATGAAGATTCCTTCATGTCGAATAACCATGACTCTGTAGTTGAATGTGAAAAAATCCCTCGGCTTCGCCTCGGTCTATTTTTTCCCAATAAACATAAGGATAAATCATACCAGGGGCTTTGCGTGTGACCCCTGGCCCGGTTTGGAGCCATTGTCTTGTCCGTACGATACACACGTCAGCGTGTACAAAAAGCCAATACCGCTGGTATTACTCCGTCAGGCGCCGCCGAAGCGCTTCACGATATAAGCCTCGACCATGTTCTTGAACTCATCGGCCAGAGCGGGACCGCGTAGCGTGGCGGCCTTTTTGCCGTCGATAAACACCGGCGCCACCGGCTGTTCGCCGGTTCCGGGAAGGGAAATGCCAATATCGGCGTGTTTCGATTCCCCCGGACCGTTGACAATACATCCCATAACCGCAACCTTGAGGTCCTCGACGCCAGGATACATCTTTCGCCAATGCGGCATTTTGGTGCGCAGGTGTTCGGTGATATCGCGCGCCAGTTCCTGAAACACATGGGATGTGGTGCGCCCGCATCCAGGACAAGCGGCAACACTGGGGGCAAAGGCGCGCAGGCCCATGGTCTGCAGGATTTCCTGCGCCACCGTCACCTCGCGTGTGCGATCGCCCCGGGGCTGAGGCGTCAGGGATACGCGGATCGTATCGCCGATGCCGCGCTGCAAAATCACCCCCATGGCGGTTGCCGAGGCGACAATGCCCCTTGAGCCCATTCCCGCTTCGGTCAATCCCAGGTGCAGGGCGTGATCGGTGCGTGCCGCCAGCGCACCATAGACGGCGATCAGGTCCTGCACGCCGCTGACCTTCGCGGACAGGACGATGCGATTGCGCGCCAGGCCCGTTTTTTCGGCGAATGCCGCCGACAGCAGTGCCGATTGGACAATGGCCTCACGGATGACGGCCTGCGCCGATACGGGCTTTTCAGCGCGCGCATTGTCGTCCATCAGACGCGTCAGCAGCGACTGATCGAGCGATCCCCAGTTCACCCCGATACGCACCGGCTTGTCATGCGCCAGCGCCGTTTCGATCATGGCGGCGAATTGCCGGTCGCGCTTTTCGCCAAAGCCTACGTTACCCGGGTTTATGCGGTATTTGTCCAGCGCCTCCGCGCACGCGGGATAGTCCCTTAGCAGGGTGTGGCCGATAAAATGAAAATCACCGATCAGAGGGACATCGATGCCGCGCGCATGCAGCTGCTCGCGTATACGGGGCACGGCGGCGGCCGCTTCAGCCCGATCGACGGTAAGACGCACCAGCTCCGATCCGGCGCGCACCAACGCCTCGATCTGCGTGCAGGTGCGGGCAATATCGGCGGTATCCGTATTGGTCATGGACTGCACGGCGATGGGCGCGTTATCGCCAATGACAACGTTCCCGACGGTTACAGCCACGGTTTTTTGGCGTTTTGGGGCGACTGTTTCCTGTATCATCGGATTTGGAGCCTTTCAGTTTTTAACTGAAGCAATTTTCGTTTCCCGATTGGCGAGGTGACCCACGTTTGAGCCGATCGACATGCGATGTGGGCGCATCTCATGAGATCGCCTTGAGCGTGGGCGCCCGCCAATCGACAAACAGAATTACTTCTATCAAGACCTGACACGCTCTGGTCCCTGGCTGGCGGCCATCAGGCAGCGAGTTCCGCCGCGGTATCGTTCAGCGCCACGACGAGCTTTTCGACGAACGCGTCAATGATGGCGCGGGTCCAGATTAGCGGCGGTGAAAAGACCATCGTATCGCCTACCGCGCGCATGATAAAGTTGTGTCGGATGCACGCCTCGCGGCAAACGATGCCGGCATTTTTCTCCCTGGCGAAACGCTTTTTCGTATGGGGATCGGCAACCAGTTCGATCGCGCCGACAAAGCCCAGGGCCCGCACTTCGCCCACAATCGGATGATCGGCAATCGCCTTGCGCAGTTGTGCCAGCAGATACGGCCCCGTGTCATCGCGAACCCGCGCGATAAGATGATCGGCGGCAATCGCATCCAGATTGGCCAGCGCCACCGCACATGCCACCGGATGGCCGGAATACGTATAGCCATGGGCGAATTCGCCGCCCTTTTCCACGAACGTATCCACGATGCGCTCGCCCACAAGCGCCGCCGACAGCGGAATATAACCGGATGTTATCCCCTTGGCGGTGGTTATGATATGTGGTGTCAACCCGAAGTACTCGGATGCGAACCAGTGGCCGGTGCGCCCAAAGCCGGTGATTACCTCGTCGATACCCAGTAGCACATCGTATTTTGCGGCGATCTCCTGCACCATTGGCCAATAGCCTGGCGGCGGAATAATGACGCCCCCGGCGCCCTGGACGGGTTCGCCGACGATCGCCGCAACGTTTTCCGGACCTGCCGCTAGAATCGCCTCCTCGATGGCCTGCGCGGCGCGTGTGGCGAATTCCTGCTCGCTCTCGCCCGGGTGTCCGTGTTTGAACCTGTAGGGCGGCATTACATGCCTCATACCGGGCAGGGGGGGGTGCAATTGCTTGTGCATGGGCTCCATCCCCCCCAGGGAGGCGGCGGCAATGGTCGAACCGTGATAGCCAAGTTCACGGGCGATGATGATCTGCCTTTTCGGCTGGCCCCGAAGGGCCCAATAGTGCCGGATCATGCGAATGACGGTATCGTTGGTCTCGGAACCGGAGCAGCCGTAAAAGACGTTGCCGATCGCCGCCGGCGCAAGTTCCGCCAGGCGTTGCGCCAACAGGACCGGCGTCGGTGTGGCGGTATTGAAAAACGTGTTGTAATAGGCCAGCCGATCGAGCTGCGCCCCTGCCGCGTCGATGAGCTCGCGGCGCCCGTAGCCGACATTGACGCACCACAGGCCGGCCATTGCGTCGAGGATTTGCCGGTTATCCACATCGTAGATATATGCCCCCTCGCCACGTGCGATAATACGGCTGCCGGCTTTGCGCAGCGCCTGGTGGTCGGTAAAGGGATGCAGGTGATGGGCGGCATCGATGCGGCGCAACTGCTCATGGGTATAGTTCTGGTACGTCATGTTTCCGGCTTTCCTTACAACGGTTTTAAACCAGGTCAGGAGTCAAACGCAAAGCCCCGTGGTATTGTTCCCGGGACAGGCAAACCTGAAGGCACATCCCTTGCGTCCTTGCCGCCAGCAGTACCCGATGGATCTTTCCGGGAACAATCTGTTGCAATGACACGCTCCAGCGATGTTCGATTTGGCTGGTGGAACGAATTTGACATTTGAGAATGCGCCCGGCGGCGAGCGAAACTCAAATGTCAAGTGCTTTCCACCAGATCGGGCATATGTTGCCTGAACCAGCGGGTGACGGGTGCGAGAATCGGGTTTCCCAAATGCATGCGCAACAGCCGCTTTACGCGTGTAATATGCGCCTGATAACGGGGCTCATTGTGTTGTATAGAATGACCGGCGAAAAAGCCAAGCACTTTCGTGTGGCGCTGGGCGGCGAACACCGACCAGGCGGCGAAAAATGCCTCCAGGTCCGTATCCTCCATGGCCGCCAGATAGCGCTGTATCATGGCATGGCGCAAGGGCGGCGCAATATCGCGCCGGGCGTCTTCCAGAAGCGACATCAGATCGTAAACCGGTGATCCCAGCCGCGCGTCCTGAAAGTCCAGCAGGCCGCAATCGCGCGGCGGCGGGCGATCGCCAAGCAGGACAAGATTATCGACGGTATAATCGAGAAGAACCAGAGTGCGGCGCATCGAAGGCACGGCGCAGAACGCCTCGTCCCAGACGGCCAAAAAGCCATCGACCACATCGGCATCAGCCGCCGCGCCATGGACCGATTGCCAGAACCAGCGCGTAAAGCGCTTCAGTTCGGTATGAATGATCGCCGTATCGTAATCCGGTACCTCCACGCGGGTGGCATGGGGATGGCTTTGCAGGGCGATAATGCTGTCGGTGGCGCTTCTGTAAAGCGCTACGGCGTCATGACCGGCCGTCAGGAGCGCATTGAATGTCGTATCGCCGAAATCCTCCACAAGCATGAAGCCGTTTTGCGCATCGGCCGCAATAATTTGCGGCGCTGAAAGCCCCAGGGCGCGCAAGTGATCGGCGATACGGATAAAAGGTCCCACGTCGAGCCGATAAGGGGGCGTCTCCAGGGGCACCGCGGGTGCATCCATCAGGATGACAGTGCCCGCCTTATGCTGCAGGCGATAATAGCGGCGCGCCGATCCATCGGCGGTCAGGGGGATGGCTTGCGCGGCGGCCAGGCCGTTTGCGGCGATAAAGGCGCGTCGTTGTTCGTGTCGAGGAGCGTCGGGCATTTGTTTCCGTCTAATTGTGTAATGGCAACAGGGTGTTCCCAAGGCAGGCAAATCTGAAGCGATACCTGGTGCGGTCCTTGCCGCAGATGGCGAGCCGCAAGGCCATACCGGGCTATTCATCTGATCATTGCTTTTTTCGATTTATCCAGCGTTGTCAAGGGTTTAAGAACCGCCAGGGGCGGCGCGAAGCGCCCTTGACAACGCTGGATAAATCGAACACCTCTAATGATCAGGTGAATGGCCAGCAGCACCCGATGGGTTTATCAGGAACAGCCTTTTCGAGAACAACCTGTTGACACGACCACGCTCTAGCCGGCCGCAAGATCATCAAGGGTCTTGCCCGGCGCGATGGCAGCTTCGGGAATGACAATCTCCAATAGGGACACCCCGCCACGCTGCCGTGCCGCCTCAAAGGCGGTAAAGAATGCCGCCGTCTTGTCGATACGCGTGCCATGGGCGCCGAACGCCCGGGCAAAGGTGGCAAAATCGGGATTGGCAAGCTGCGTGCCATGGGGCCGATGGGGATAATCGCGTTGCTGGTGCATGCGGATCGTGCCGTAAACGCCGTTATTGACGACCACCACGATCAGACTGATACCATACTGCATGGCGGTGGCCAGTTCCTGCGCGTTCATCAAAAAGCAGCCGTCACCGGCAAAGGCGACGACGCATCGTGTTCGATGTTCCAGGGCGGCGGCGATGGCCGCCGGCAGGCCATAGCCCATGGAACCGTTTGTGGGCCCCAGTTGGGTGGTGAAGCGGCGATACTGAAAGTGCCTGTTTACCCAGATACAATAATTGCCCGCGCCGTTGGTGACGATGGCATCCGCGGGCAGATGCGTATTCAGCCAGGCGATGATTTCACCCAGTTGAACGTCACCGGGCATCGGTTGCGGTTTGATAAAGGCCTCGTAATTCCGCCGCGCTTCGCGCCGCCACGTTGTCCAGGACGGGGACAATTCGGGGGCCAGCCGGATCGCCGTATCGAGAAAGCCATGAACCGGACAGGCGATGGCCTGATCGGCCGGGTAGACGCTGTTCAACTCATCGCCGGAGGGGTGAACGTGAACCAGGGTATGTTTCGTATCGCCGGGGCGAATGCGGGTATAACCGGAGGTGGTTGCCTCGCCCAGACGGGCCCCCAGGACGATCAGCATATCGGCCTCCTCGATCGTCGACGCCAGGGCCGGATCGATACCCAGGCCCACATGGCCGATATAGTTCGGGTGGCGGTTGTCAATGATGTCCTGGCGGCGAAAGGCGGCGGCTACGGGCAGATCGAGCGTCTCGACAAACGTTTGGCAGGCCTGGCTCGTTGCCGCGTCCCAGCCGCCTCCGCCGGCGATCACCAGGGGCCGTCGGCGCTCCGAAAGCCGGGCATAAAATTCCCGGATCGCGTTCGCTGATACCACGGCGGGCGTCTGCGCCACTTTGCGTATGGGGGCGCTCACGTCAACCGTATCGCGCAACATGTCTTCCGGCAAGCCGATCACCACCGGTCCCGGCCGGCCGCTTTGGGCGGTGTGCAGGGCGCGCGAGACGATCTCGAAAGTTCGCTCGGCGGCATCGATATCGGTGGCCCATTTTGCCAGTCCGGAAAACACGTCCCTGGTATCGAACTCCTGAAAGGCCTCCCGTCCTTTGTGGGCGCGGGCCACCTGTCCGACAAACAACACCATGGGCGTTGAATCCTGCATCGCCACATGCACCCCGATGCTGGCGTTCATGGCGCCGGGGCCACGGGTAACAAAGCAAATGCCGGGTTTGCCGGTCAGTTTGCCGCTTGCCTCCGCCATTAAAGCCGCGCCGCCTTCCTGACGACAGGTTATCAACTCAAGGGTGTCGCGTTCGTCATAGAGCGCATCGAGAACCGCCAGATAGCTCTCTCCCGGCACGCAAAAGGCGCGCTGCACACCGTGGGCGATCAACGTCCTGACAAGCACCTGTGCGGCTGTGTGCTTCATATGTTCTCCTCTGGCGCCGCGCCGTGCCACGGGGCACGTCCTGTATTCGGAATCCTAGATGTGTAATTTCAACAGATTGTCCCTGATAAACCTATCGGGTAAATGGCCCGGTATGGTGTTGCTGGCGGCAAGGGCGCAAGAGGTCTCACTTCAGATTTGCCCGTCCTGGAGCAGATCACACCCAGAGCTGAAAAGCCCGAAAATCGCAGATTCGACGCCCTTTCTCAAGCCGTATCCGTAAACGCCAAACGATAACGCATATTAAGCTGCGGTTTACCATCATAGGTTAACGTAAATTTACCGGTAACTCTCAATTTGCGTTAATTTGCGTTCGCGAGTTCTTTCGTGTCAACAACCTGTGTTCAGTGTCCGCCTTCGGCAACGCCGTTTTTTCGCCTGCGCCAATTGCTGGCGCCGATCGCGCCCGGCCAGTCGCCCATTGACCTTACCATCGGCGAGCCACGGCATCCGGTGCCGGATTTCGTTGCGCCGGCGCTGGGCAGGCGCGTCGATCTGCTGAACCGCTATCCGTCAATTTCGGGAACATCGGAGTTTCGCCAGGCGATCGCCGGCTGGCTGCACCGGCGCTATGGAACCGGCGCGTTTATCGATGGCGATCACGGCATTTTGCCGCTTAACGGCTCGCGCGAGGGCCTGTTTCACGCCGCCTTGTTCGTCGCCCTTGAAAGCAGTAAACAACATCCGCTGATCTTTCTGCCCAATCCCTATTACCACACCTATGCGGCGGCGATCAGGGCGGCGCGCGTGGAGCCGGTCTTTCTTGACGCAACCGCGGCAAGCGGCCATCTGCCGGACGTTGAAGCGATCGACAAGGGCCTTTTTGAGCGCTGTATTGCGTTCTACTACGCCTCGCCGGCAAATCCGCAAGGATCGGTGGCATCGATGGATCAGTGGCAGCGGATGGTGGAACTGGCACAAAACCACCGCTTTTATCTGTTCGCCGATGAATGCTATTCGGAAATCTACCGCCGCACACCGCCCGCGGGCGTGCTGGAGGCGGCCGCGCAAACAGGCTCCCTCGATCGGGTATGCACCTTTAACTCGCTCTCCAAAAGAAGCAATCTTGCCGGTTTGCGGTGCGGTTTTATCGCCGGCGATGCGGCATTTCTGCAACGCCTCACCGCCTATCGCAATCTTGTTGCACCGCAAGTGCCGCTGATTGTCCAGGACGTTGCCATTGCCGCCTACGCCGATGAGCAACATGTACGGCACAACCGCCATCTGTATAACGAAAAATATTCGGACGCGGCGCGTATCCTGAAAGACGCCTGCACGATCCCCGAAGGCGGTTTTTTTCTCTGGCTGGATAGCGAACGGCACGGCGGCGGAGAGAATTTCGCCCGCCTGGTATGGAAGGAGACCGGCGTTCGCATCATGCCGGGCGCCTATATGGCGAGCGGCGATACAGCGCACAATCCCGGCGCGAACTTTGTGCGTATCGCTCTCGTAGACGACAGGGCGGCAACGCGTGCAGCCCTTGAGCGCATCGCAGGCGTTTTATAACGCTGCCGAAAAATCGGAGGAACCATGCGCAGGATCAATACAGTACCGCACACCCCGGCGTATCGCGAGGCGCCATCGGGGAGCATTTGGCGTAACGCCTGGGGCCTGATCGGGGTTCTGCTGCTCATCGCGGCATCGCTGATTGCTGCCAGCCTTCTCACCTGGTCGGTGGAAGACCCAAGCCTTTCCCATGTCACCAATACGCGCATTCGCAATATTATCGGCTATCCCGGGGCAATTGTTTCCGATCTTCTCACCCAGTCCTTCGGGATGGCGGCCGGCCTCATCATCGTACCGCTGGCGGTCTGGGGCTTGCGCGTCATGTACGGCGCAAAAGCCGGCAGATGGCGCTGGCAGATCACCTATTGGTTCATCGGCGGTATTGCCGTCGCCGGCGCTCTGGCCACGTTGCCGGCGCCGGACCGGTGGCCCCTTTATACCGGTCTGGGGGGGATTGTCGGCGACTTCGCCGCGATGCTGCCGCGCAGGCTGATGGCGGTTATGCTCCCCGGTTACGCGGATTTTTTCATTGGCACCCTGTTTGGTCTGGGGGGGATTTACTGTTTCGTCCAGACCTGCCGTGCCATGTCCGAGCCTGCCGCGGTTGAGGCGCTCCCCCCTGAAGAGACCGGCAGCACCTACGACGAGGATGCGGAACTGCACAGCGATAGCGAAGATTTTGGCGATGATACCGATGAGCTGTACGAACCTGGTGCGCCCGATCGCCGATACGCATCCATTGTGTTGGGGCTTGTGACCCATTGGGGCTATAGTCTGCGGGCCCGACTGCGCCGCTTGCGGCTTTGGCATCAAGCGCCCGCGCGGCCGCGGCGCGAACCGGACCTGCGCCAGTTTACCGCCCGGCTTGCCCGGCTTGACGCGCAGGCCGAACCCGAGGCGGCCTGGCAAGCGCCTGACGATGAACCGGCGCTGGCGCCTTATGAGGAAAACGAGGGGCCTGAGCCGGGGGATGACATCGATGAAGCGGCGATGGTGGCGGGACTGCCCGAGGGCGCCAGCCGGATTGCCAGCGGCGCGCGGGCGAGCCATGGCCCGAGTCGTCTGGTTCGCAAGGCGCAGAAGGCCAGGCGGGTTAAAACGTTCAAACTACCGGCGCTTGATCTTCTCACCGAGCCGCCCGAAGGTGAGTTGGCCGATGGCATGAGCGACGAGGCGCTGGAGGAAAACGCCCGCGCGCTGGAAGGTGTGTTACAGGATTTTGGCGTCAAGGGGGAGATTATCGCGGCGAATCCGGGCCCGGTCGTCACGCTCTATGAACTGGAGCCGGCGCCGGGCATCAAGTCCTCGCGGGTGATCGGTCTGGCGGACGACATCGCGCGGTCCATGTGCGCAATTTCGGCGCGTGTTGCGGTTGTACCGGGACGCAATGTGATCGGTATCGAGTTGCCCAATGCGGCGCGCGAGACCGTTTACTTGCGCACGATTCTGCGTTCGCGTGATTTCAGGCGGGCCAAGGCACGCCTGCCGCTTTGCCTTGGCAAGACGATCGCCGGCAATTCGGTGGTGTCCGATCTGGCGCGGATGCCGCATTTGCTGATCGCCGGGACCACCGGATCGGGCAAGTCGGTGGCCATCAATACCATGATCCTGTCCCTGTTGTACCGCCTTTCGCCACAGCAATGCCGGCTGATCATGATCGATCCGAAAATGCTGGAACTCTCCGTTTACGACGGCATCCCGCATTTGCTGACGCCGGTGGTAACGGACCCGAAGAAGGCGGTGGTCGCGCTCAAATGGACCGTGCGCGAAATGGAAGAGCGCTACAAGAACATGTCCCGTCTTGGGGTGCGCAATATCGAGGGCTTTAACGCGCGCGTCAAGGATGCGCAGGCGAAGGGGGAGAACCTGGTGCGCACCGTGCAGACCGGGTTTGACGCCGAAACCGGCGAGGCGATCTACGAGCAGCAGGAACTCTCCTTTGAGCCGATGCCGTTTATCGTCGTCATTGTGGATGAAATGGCCGATCTGATGATGGTTGCCGGCAAGGATATCGAGGGAACCATCCAGCGCCTGGCGCAAATGGCGCGCGCCGCCGGCATTCATCTGATCATGGCCACCCAGCGCCCCAGTGTCGATGTCATTACCGGCACGATCAAGGCCAATTTCCCGACGCGGGTTTCGTTTCAGGTGACCTCGAAGATCGACAGTCGCACGATCCTGGGGGAAATGGGCGCCGAGCAACTGCTGGGCATGGGAGATATGCTCTATATGATGGGAGGCGGGCGGATTTCGCGCCTGCACGGGCCGTTTGTATCCGATGAGGAAGTCGAGCAGATCGTTGCCCATCTGAAGAGCCAGGGCGCGCCCGAATATCTTGAGGCCGTCACCAGCGAGGATGAGGTGGAGGCGGCGCAGGAAACCGGCGGCGGTACGGTGGGTAGTTCCGGCGACGAACTGTACGACAAGGCCGTCAACATTGTGCTGAAGGACCGCAAGGTATCCACCAGCTACATACAGCGGCGTCTGTCCATCGGCTATAATCGTGCCGCCACGCTGATTGAACGTATGGAGGACGAGGGGGTTATCGGTGCGGCCAATCACGCCGGCAAACGGGAAATCCTGGTGCCTGAAAGCGAAGAGGCGTTTGCCTGATCAGGCTCACCTGTGCCGCCCCACCCAAACTTGGCCACATACACCCTTTAGGGTTAATCACTCTCTAAGCACTGTCTGGTAAAACAGTGATCGTGGCGCAAGGGGTGGAGTGGAAGGCCTTTGGCGCTGCGGTGGGTTGGACCTGTATTGCGGATTCAAGTCTGTTGAGGAGATCATTGTGAATAAGCGCCTTTTTGTCCGTGTTGTCGGCGTTTCGCTGTTCGTTGCCCTTGTTGTATTGCCGAACGGGTTGGTATCGGCAAAAAACCGCTATATCCTGTCGCCCGATCAGCGACAGACGTTGCGCTCCATCAGCGCCCATTATAACGGCATCAAGTCGATGGGCGGGCGCTTTATACAGACGGCCCATAATGGCAGAAGTATTGGCGGCAGTTTCAAGATTCTGCGTCCGGGCCGGATGCTGTTCAAATACGACAAACCCTCGCGCGTTGAAATCCGCGCCAACGGCAAATACGGGGTCATCGTCTGGGACCGTCGCTTGCGCACCAGGGACTTGTACCCCTTGTCAAAGACGCCGTTACGGTTTTTGTTGTCGGAAAAAATCGATATGGAAAAAAGCGGCCGGATCACCGGCTTTGCCGAAAACGCCAAAAACGTCGCCGTTACCATTTTTGAAAAAACACCTTTTGGTTCCGGCACCTTAACCATGGTATTCGATAAGAAATCCAAACTGCTCAGGCAATGGTCGGTGCGCGATTCGCGCGGCCGGCGTACCGTGGTTGCCATTCGCAGCATTGAGCTCGGTATCAAGGTCAGAAAAAGTGACTACTGGTTCGACCCGCGTGAAAGCACCCGCTCGGACTAGAGCGTGTCTTGTCAGGGTTGCCTGTCCCTGTTGCAGCCTGCTGAAGGATCACAACCAGAGCCAACCGGAACAAGACCAATACCAGTAGCCACTCCCCCATGCCCCTGACCATCATGACCTGGAATATCAATTCGGTGCGTTTGCGCAAGAATCTGGTGGCGCGCGTGCTGCGCAGGTTCACCCCTGATGTTCTTTGCCTGCAAGAGATCAAATGCCCCACCGATCAGTTTCCCGCCAGCGCGTTTCGACAGCTCGGCTACGAACATATCGCCGTCAACGGGCAAAAGGGGTATCACGGGGTAGCTACCCTGTCGCGCCTGCCGGTTCTGGACAGCGAAGTGATCGGGTTTTGCGGCAAGGGGGATTCACGCCACATGGCCATTCGCGTTCGGGCAGGTGACGGCGCGCCGGTACGCATCGATAATTTCTATGTCCCTTCGGGGGGTAATATTCCCGATCGCGACGAGAACGAGAAATTTGATCACAAACTGCGATTTCTCGATGAGATGCGCACGGTTATGAAGAAAAGGGCGGCGGGCGGGCGCGCAATCCTGGCAGGGGATCTCAATGTTGCGCCCCTGGAGACGGATGTGTGGTCTCACAAGGCGTTGCTGAAGGTGGTCAGCCACACGCCTGTTGAGGTTGAGGCGCTGCAAAAGGTACAGGACGCGGCCTGCTGGGTCGACGGGGTGCGGCATGTGATCGATCCGCAACAGACGCTTTATTCGTGGTGGAGTTATCGCTCGCCGAACTGGAAAGCGGCTGACAAGGGCCGCCGGCTCGACCACATCTGGGTAAGCCCTGATCTGCGCGGCGGTATCGATCATGCGGCGGTGTTCAAGGGCGCACGGGACTGGCAGAAGGCCTCCGATCACGCCCCCGTTTTACTGCGTCTGAATAGCCCCTAGAGCGTGTCAGGTCTTAACAGAATCATTCTGACGGGCGCTTTTGCTACAGATTTCAGGGCGATCAGCTTTATGGCGTTAGCATTACCCCTGGCAAAATGGGTACAGCTAACGCCAGGCTGATCTAATATGAAGCTTAAGTTTCTTGCAAACAGCCCCACTATATCCTGCGAGACTTAAGGCCCATCTTGTCGCAAAATCGCTCCGTCAGAATGGTTCTATTAAGACCTGACACGCTCCAGGGGGTCGCTCGGCGCTCGCGGGAAACGCCTTCATCGTACTCGTTCAAAAAGTGAAAAGCGCCCTGTCACGCATCGGTTACCTGCTCCATGGACTCTTGCGGCAGGCCGTCCTGAAGCGTGTAGTAATCGCCCGGAAAGGCCACAAAAATGTGCTTTTGCTCAACAATCCCCGTGGGGGCATCCATGACACCCGCCGCGATACTGATCGTATCCTTCCACGCCTCATGCCTGTCGGCCTGCCAGAACAGGGTCGATCCACAAGTCTTGCAAAAGCCGCGGCGGGCAAAGTCGGAGGCGCGATACCAGCCGATCCGGTCGCTGCCGCGCTCAAGGATAAAATCGTCACAGCGCGCCTCGATCGCGGCTAAATAATGCCCTGTCCAGCGCCGGCACTGCTCGCAATGGCAGTACACCGCCGGCCGTATATCGCCGTTTATGCTAAATGCGACGGCGCCGCACAGACAATGACCGGTATGGTGTTTTCCTTCACGGGTATTCATTGGGGTGATTGTTTCCTTTCTTTTACGGCGTCGAGCATCATGTCCAGATGCCGGCCGGTTTTTCTCATACGATGCATGTACAAACGCCGCAAGCGTTCGGCATGTAGCGGATATTCCTGCAAAACGCGCGCGAACTGAAACCGTTTGAACTCAAATACAGTCGCGGAATGTAACGCTGTACAACTGAACGATCGCTCGGTCCTGATCAGCAGCGCCATCTCGTTGATGAGCATACCCGGACCGCATCGCGAAATAATGTCCTTCGCATTGCCAGAGGCGCCGATATTTTCAACGTCCGGCCGATGAAGCGCCAATATTCCCGTTGCCACCAGGTACGCCCCGTCGGCGCGATCGCCGGCATGAAACAAAACCTCCGCCCGTTGCACAATAAGCTCCTGGGCGCCAAAAGCGATCAGTTTCAACTCATCATCGGAAAAACCGGTAAACAGTGGCAGGTTTTTCATCAAGGCAATGATTGCATCGAGCTTCATGGCGCCACTATCCGAATTACAGGCTCAGGCGTTCAGCCGGTATCCGCCGCTATCGGTGACCAGCAGCTGCGCATTGGAGGGGTCGTGCTCGATTTTCTGCCGCAGCCTGTAAATATGCGTTTCCAGTGTGTGGGTAGAGACGTCTGTGTTATACAGCCATACTTTTGAGAGCAATTCCTCCCGCGGCACCGATTTATCCCCGGCGCGATAAAGATATTTCAGGATCGACGTCTCCTTTTCCGTCAGGCGTACCTTCTTGCCGTCGCCATCGGTGAGCAGTTTCATCGCCGGACGAAACCGGTAGGGACCGATATTGAACTCCGCATCCTCGCTGGCGTCATGCTGGCGCAACAGGGCGCGTACCCGCGCCAGCAATACAGCGAACCGGAAAGGTTTTCTGACATAGTCATTGGCGCCGGCTTCGAGGCCGAGGATTTCATCGGAATCGCTATCGTGGCCGGTAAGCATGATGATCGGGCCGCCATAGCCGTTCTGGCGCAGGATTTTTACCCCCTCGCGGCCATCCATGTCGGGCAGGCCCACATCCATGACGATCAGGTTGGCCTTGATTTGCCTGACCGTTTCAAGACCCGTTTTGACTGAAATTGCCTCGTGGGTTTCAAATTCATCGTAAAACGAAAATTGCTCGATGAGCATGGATCGCAAATCATCGTCATCATCGACAACAAGTATGACCCGTTGGGTGCTCATATGACCCCTCCCGAATGACAAGATCGCGGCGTGACGCCAAGGCTCAATGGTTTTTCAGGGTTACACCGGAATGTTCGTCATGTACATAAGGCGAAGCATCTTTATCAAGACAAATAACGTGGTATCGCGTTTGTATGATGACACATCAAATGCCGTTGGTCGGGCTCCTGGTTGGGCTTCGGGTTCGTTGCCCATGAAAAATCGCCCCCGCTCTCGTATCGGAAAAGAACCACAAGCTGCCTAATTGTGTAATTTCAGCAGGTTGTTCCCGGGACGGGAAAATCTGGCGTTATCTCTCTTGCGGCCCTTGCCGCAGATGGCCAGCCGCAAGGTCCCCTGTACCCGATGGGTTTATCAGGGACAACGTGCTGAAATTACACACCTGGTACCAGTGGTATTGGCTATCTGTACACGCTGACTTGTGTGTCGTGCTGATAAGACAACGGTTGTAAACCGGGTCAGGAGTCAAACGCAAGTCCCTTGTATACCAGCGGTATTGGCGTTTTGTACACGCTGACTTGTGTGTCGTGCTGATAAGACAACGGTTGTAAACCGGGCCAGGAGTCAAACGCAAAGCCCCTTGGTATTATGCACAAATGCACCAAAACCCTGCGATAAGCCCAGGCGAAAACAAAGCGCCGCGCCTTCCCGGTCTCAGTTTTCTCATTGTTTTAAATGAAGAAAAGTGCGCTAAGCGGAGAGAAGCACCTTTCTTCACGATCAACGGTATAAGGTTTTCCAGAGAGCAACCTGCAGCCATGACACAACTGGATCATCGCGATTACAACCGTTTTGTCACCCTCTCCCTTGCGGCAAGCGCCGAGCGGTCTGGTGCGATGATTCCCTGTACCATACCATGGTTGTTCCTGACTGCAATATCAACCCAACCGCTCGCGCCGGCGGTGGCACCTTCTCTCACCTGGCGTATGCGGATTAATCGCCCGGCCGGGGCTGTATCCAGGCACATGCGGGCCGATCACCGCCGCGCACCAAAAATCGCCGTCCCCACACGCACATGAGTGGCGCCGAGCATAATCGCCATTTCATAATCTGCGCTCATACCCATGGAAAGATGCGGCACATCACAGTCACCGGCGAGCTTTTGCAGCAGGGCAAAATGGGGTGAAACCGGCTGATCAACGGGGGGAATGCACATCAGGCCGGAAATGGACAATTCGTGTTCATTGCGGCAGCGCTGTACGAAATCGAGCGCTTGCGCGGGCGCCACACCGGCTTTTTGTGGCTCCTCCCCCGTATTGACCTGTACGAACAATTGTGGCGCCCGTCCCTGCCTTTTTATTTCGGCGGCGATGGCGCGGGCGATTTTCTCGCGATCCACCGTCTGAACAACATCGAACAGCGCGACCGCCTCACGCGCCTTGTTGGATTGCAACGGGCCGACAAGATGCAACTCCAGATCGGGGGTCTGTTGGCGCAGCGGCGGCCATTTACGCTGCGCCTCCTGCACGCGGTTCTCGCCGAATACCCGCTGTCCGGCGGCGATCACAGGCGCAATGTCGTCAGCGCCCCAGGTTTTCGAGACGGCAACCAGCGATACGCTCAAGGGCGCCCGATCGGCGTCTGAACAGGCGCGCGCGATACGCTCCTGAACGCCGGCAAGGCGCGCTTGCGCCGTGTTTTCCGTGGCCATCATTTTAGTACCTGTCGTCCCGATGTCTTGTCCGATCGCGGCAACAAGCGTTGCGGGCGCCGCGCAAGCTGTTAACGCCGAAAGCCGTATTCGAGGGTGAAGTAGGTCGGATTCAGGGCCTTTAGGGGATCGTGAAGTTTTTCCAGTTCTTGCGCCGGTCCATGCACTTCAAGGCGTGAAAGGGAGGAAATCTTCAGCGCCTCCTCGATCAGATCGCCAACATTCTCAAGATGCGCCAGGACGCCCCCGGCGTCCTCATAGCCCTCGCGCGTGAACGCCTCGTCGCCATTGAAGGAAAAGCCGTAATAGAGGCATTTTTCCTCGGTGCTGGTGCGCTCGACGAACTTTTCGCAGCCGGCCTTGAATTCTTCCAGCTTCCCGGGCTGGATTTTCCAATAGGGAACGATTGTACAACAGGTATCATTTGTCGCCATTACTTCCTCCACATGAACTGTTAATATCCGCGGTGCGAAAAATGCGCCGCGCCTGGTTGTGTCATTTCAACGGGTTGTTCTTACAAGACCCATCGGGTACAGACGAATGGCCCGGTATGGCTTTGCTGCGATAATCCGTGGCCATGGCCGCAAGAGGGATCGCTTCAGACCTGCGGTCCTGAAAACAACCTGCTGAAAGATCACATCCAGGCGATCGGACATTTTCCCCGGGACGTGCCAATAATACCATGTTAAAGCATGATTCTTCAGAGTAAAGTGCAAAACGCCGTGCTTCACTTCTCACACAATATGGCGTGGCTCTCTGTTGCCTTGCGCGGCAATCTGCGCCATCTGTCAGGCTGATGCGCCTCATTGATCAAACGACGGGAAACAACAGAAGATGTCCGAAACCATAGCGCCGGAACAGGCCCTGGAGCGCTACAATGTCGGCGAGGTCGAAGGGCGCTGGCGTCAGTATTGGGAAGATGCCGGGGTCTTTACCACCGATGACGGCGACCCGCGGCCGAAATACTATGTCCTGGAGATGTTTCCCTATCCATCCGGGCGTATTCACGTAGGTCATGTACGCAACTATGCCATGGGCGATGCGGTGGCGCGTTTCAGGCGCGCCAAAGGCTATAATGTTCTGCATCCCATGGGCTGGGACGCCTTTGGCATGCCGGCGGAAAACGCCGCCATGGACAAAAACATCCATCCGGCGAAATGGACCTATGACAATATCGCCGCCATGAGGGCGCAGTTGAAGTCTATGGGATTGTCCCTCGACTGGAGCCGCGAGTTTGCCACCTGCGATCCGACGTATTATCAGCAACAGCAACGGTTGTTTCTCGATTTTTTACATGCCGGGATAGTGGAGCGCCGGATCTCCAGGGTCAACTGGGACCCGGTCGAGCAAACGGTGCTGGCCAACGAACAGGTGATCGACGGGCGCGGCTGGCGCTCCGACGCTGTCATTGAGCGGCGCGAATTGACCCAGTGGTTCTTCAAAATCACCGATTATAGCGATGAATTGCTGGAAGCGCTCGCCACCCTGGAGCGTTGGCCGGAAAAAGTGCGCCTGATGCAAAGCAACTGGATCGGCCGTTCCGAGGGTATGGAAATCCGCTTTGAACTGGCCGGTGGTCACGAATACGGCTTTGATGCGATCAGGGTTTTCACCACGCGTCATGATACCCTGTTCGGTATGAGCTTTCTGGCAATAGCGCCGGATCATCCCCTGGCCACGGCGCTGGCGGAACATCATACGCAGGTGGAGGCGTTTATTCGCCAATGCCAGCGCCTGGGAACCTCGGAAGAAGCCATCGAAAGAGCGGAAAAACGCGGCCTGAAAACCGGCATTGAGGCGGTTCATCCGTTAAGCGGCAGGCGGTTTCCTGTGTTTGTCGCCAATTTCGTATTGATGGACTATGGTACGGGAGCAATTTTCGGCTGCCCGGCGCAGGACCAGCGCGATCTGGATTTCGCCAACAAATACGGCCTTGATGTAACGCCGGTCATTCTGCCCCCCGGCGCCGATGCGGCAACCCATGCCATTACCGATGAAGCCTATACCGGCGATGGTCTTGTTTATAACTCAGACTTTCTCGATGGCCTTGAGATTGCCGATGCCAAGGAGAAAATGGCGCAAACCCTGGAAAACATGCAGTTGAACGGTGCCCCTCAAGGGGAGCGCCGGATAAATTATCGGCTACGCGACTGGGGCATTTCGCGGCAGCGCTACTGGGGATGCCCGATTCCCGTTGTGCATTGCAAGGACTGCGGTGTTGTTCCGGTACCGGACGACCAGCTGCCGGTGCGTTTGCCCGATGACGTGCGCTTTGATGCCCCGGGCAATCCGCTGGAGCGCCATGGGGAATGGAAACACGTCGCTTGCCCGCGCTGCGGCAAAGCGGCGCTGCGTGAGACGGATACGATGGATACATTTGTCGATTCATCGTGGTATTTCGCCCGCTTTACCGCACCGCACGCGCCGGCACCCACCGATTTGAAGGCGGTAAACGACTGGCTTCCCGTCGATCAGTATATCGGCGGTATCGAACATGCGATTCTGCATCTGCTCTACTCGCGCTTTTTCATGCGCGCCATGCGTCGGACCGGTCATGCCGCGATCAGCGAGCCGTTTGCCGGGCTGTTCACCCAGGGTATGGTCACCCACGAGACGTATCGCAACGCCGGCGGCGACTGGCTCGCGCCGGCAGAGGTCAGCGTGCGGGGCGAGGGCGCCTCGCGTGTGGCGGTTCTGCGCGGCACCGATACGCCGGTCAGGATCGGCGGCATTGAAAAAATGTCGAAGTCGAAGCGCAATACCATCGATCCGGAGGATATTCTGGAGACCTATGGCGCCGATACAGCGCGCTGGTTCATGCTCTCCGATTCGCCGCCCGATCACGACGTACAATGGACCCAGGCCGGCATCGCTGGCGCCTGGCGGTTCGTACAGCGCCTGTGGCGCCTCATTGCCAGCAATACCCGTCGGTGCGCCCCTGTGGGGACAAAGCCGCCGGCGCATTTTTCAGGGGCGGCGCAAGACCTTCGCAAGGCAACTCACAAAACCCTGCAATCGGTTGGCGAGAGCCTGGAGCGCCTGCGCTTTAACGTCGCTGTGGCCCATGTGCACGAGATGGCCAACACCATCGCCCGAGCCGTTAAGGATCTGGACAGGATGAGCGAGAACGGCGCGGTGGCGCCGGATATGGCGTTTGCGCTGCGTGAGGCGCTGGAGGTTCTTGTGCAGTGTTTTGCGCCGATGATGCCCCACCTGGCCGAAGAGTGCTGGCAGAGGCTTGGATGTTCGGGTATTGTATCCCGGGCGCCGTGGCCGGAATACGATGAGGCGCTGCTGGTTGAGAACACCATCACCCTGCCGGTTCAGATCAATGGCAAGCGCCGCGGCGAGATTGTCGTCGCGATCCAAAGCAGTACGGCGGAAGTGGAGAAAGCGGCGCTTGAACTGGATGCGGTGCAACGCATTCTTGCCGGCGCGGCGCCGAAGAAAATTATTGTTGTGCCGAACCGAATCGTTAACATTGTTGCCTGAAGCCTCCGGGCGCTCGCAGTGAAAGGGCATCCATGACGCACAACCGTGCCCAAAGACACATTCGCAAGCGCATGAAGGCGCTTTTCGGCTGCACCGTGGCGGGGCTGTGCGCTCTGGCGCTTGGGGCGTGTAACATACGCCCCCTTTACGGAACGTCGCCAGCCGGGACACAAGCCGAAATAAACGAACTGCGGACGATTTACATCCCCCCCCTCAAGACCCGGGCCGGCCAGGTGCTGCGCAACGAACTGCTCTTTGCCTTCGCCGCCGATAGCCTGCCGGGACCGCTACACGTGTACGAACTGGCGATTTCCCTGAATCGCTCATCCAGCGAACTGATTGTCGTGCAGCACCGGGGGGCGCCGCAATCGCAAGCCCTGCAAATGCGCGTTGCCTATCGGCTGACAGAGACAAAAAGCGGCGTCGTTGTGCACAAGGGCAACAGTTTCGCTCAGGCGTCATGGAACTGGTCGGGACAACGTTTCGCCAACGAACGCGCCGAACGCGATGCCGAAACCCGTGCCGCCAAGGTGATCGCCGAGGACCTGCGCACGCGTATCGCCGCCCAATTTGCCCGTAAACGGCGTCCCCTGTAAGGGAGAGACGCAATAAGGGAAAGTGACGATGGTTGCCATTCGCGCTGGTGCGGTCGATGATTTTGTCAGAAAACCCGATACCGCCAAGAGCCTGGTGCTTGTTTACGGGCCTGACAGGGGGCTGGTCAACGAGCGCGCCAGGGCGCTGTACCAGAAATTGAGCGCCGAACATACCGATACGTTTTCGCAGGTCAGGATCGACGCCGCCGATTTGAACGCCGATCCTGCCCGTCTGATGGGCGAGGCGCAAACGATTTCGCTCTTTGGCGGTCGGCGGGTAATATGGGTCGGGGCGCAGAATGCGCGTCTTTCGATACGCCCTTTCGAGGCGTTGCTGGAACATCCCACAGAGGATGCGGTGATTATTGTCGAGGCAGGCGATCTGAACAGGACATCGGCTGTGCGCAAGCGTTTTGAGGCCTGCGCCCATGCGGCCGCACTGCCGTGCTATAATGACGATCGCACCAGTATTAACCGCCTCATTGACGATGTCCTGGGTGTACACAAATGCACAATTGATCAGGACGCCAGGGCTTTGCTGCTGACCACCCTTGGTGCGGATCGTCTTGTCTCGCGGGCCGAGATCGAAAAACTGTGTCTTTATGCCGGACAGGGCAATGGCATTACGCCGGATGACGTGCGCACCGCGACGGCCTTTACCGCCATTCTGGCGATCACCGATTTTGTTGATGCCGCGGCCGGCGGTGACGCGGCAAGGGCGGATGCCTTGTGCCGCAGGCTATTGGCGAGCGGTACGAACGAGAATGCCCTGGCGAGCGCTTTATTGCGCCATTTTCAGTTTTTGCTGCGTTTGCGGGCGGATATGGATGGGGGGAGCCATGCGGCGCAGGTTGTGGCGGGCGCCAGACCGCCGGTATTTTTCAAGCGGCGCGACGGCATTACGCGCCAGTTGCATCGGTGGACGACGCCGCGTCTTGAACAGATGTGCGCGCATATCCAAAAGGTGATTTTGGCGATACGCCAGCAAAGCGAACTGGCGCCGGTGATGGCGCAACGGCTGGCGGCAACCATTGCTCTCGCCAGAGGGTAGGGGGTTGCCTCGCCAATCGAGAAACAGAATTGCTTCTATTAAGACCTGACACGCTCTGGAGCGTGTCAGGTCTTAATAGAAGCAATTCTGACGGAGCGATTTTGCGACAAGATGAACCTTATACCAGCGGTATTGGCTTGTTGTACACGCTGACTTGTGTATCGTGTTGATAAGACAACGGTTTTTAACCAAGCAAAGAGTCAAACGCAAAGGCCCTTGGTATTAAGTCTCGCAGGATATAGTGGGGCTATTTTCAAGAGACTTAAGGTTCATATTGGTGCAAAAGCGCCCGTCCCTTCGGGTTTCCGATTGGCGGACGCCCACGCCCAAGCCGCTCTCGAGAGATGGGTCGCCATCGCTCTTCGATCGCCTTGGGCGTGGTTCGCCTCGCCAATCGAGAAACAGAATTGCTTCTATTAAGACCTGATACGCTCTAGCTGCGCGCGCGCGAGACCCGTTCGATTTCCTCGCGCACCAGACGCTCAACAAGCGAAGGCAGATTGTCGTTCAACCACCCCTGTAACATGGGACGCATCATCTCCGAGACGATCTCCTCAAGGGTGCGCGCGTCCTGCCCCATCAACGACTCGGTCAACTGCTGAAACGATGCGGCCACCGCACTATCGGTCTCCTGATCAAGCAGGCGATTATCGTTGGCCGACGGGTCTTCCTCAGCAGCATCGTTGCTCTCGGGAATGGGAATATCCTCATGGATCGCCAATACCTGCTCATTGCGATCAGCCACTTCATCCGCTTCGTTCTCCGCTGCCGCTTGCTGTTCCTGTGCGGCTTCATTCTCCCGGGGCGGCGATTCCGTCACCGTGTCTTCCTCGGCGATTATCTTTCGGATGGACGTCAGAATTTCTTCCATTGTCGGTTCGTGAATGCGATCAGTAGCTTGTGCCATTACCATTCTCTATTGCGTCTCTAATTCACTTAATACCGTGGAACTGCCATGCCGTGGAATTGCAACGCCTCGGAACTGGGCCCTGGGAACCGGGATGTCGAAGCGCCTCACGCCAATTTCAACCACCCGGGTATTTTCCCCGGCAGTCTACATCAAAAATTACTTCCACCAAACACTTATGTTGTATTTTACGGGACATATCAACAGCGCACGGCGATTTACATACGTACACAAACAGACAAAACCAATCTTCCAGGGAAACTTCCATGATCCGGCACAGGATCGGAAAGGGATCACCGCTTGTCGACGTCGCGCAGTCCAAGCCACTTGTCCCTGGCGCGCCGGCCTTCGGGCTTATCGACCGTGCGCAGGCCAATCCATTTGTCCTTGACCTGCTTGTAGTGTCTGGCGGGGGCGTATCGCTCCACAGGCAATTCAAGGTGCGTGACATCAAGGCGCCCGAGCGCTGCGAGCAGCGAAAACCCGGCAACATTGTACTCACGCTGCGCTTGAACGGCGGCGATGCGCGCATCGTTAAAGTCGCGCTGGGCGTTGAGCACATCCAGATTGGTGCGCTGTCCCACCTTATTCTCCTCGGTGACGCCAAAAAGAACCCGCTCGGCCGCCTCGATCTGGGATCGCGTTGCCCTGATCTGGGCGCGGCTGGCGTTAAGGGCGCTCCATCGGGATACGATGGCAGTGCGTACCTGGGCACGAGCGGCGTCGATCTGCAATTGCCGGCGGGTAAGGATCTGTCTTTCCTGGCGCGCCCGCGCCGAGACTTCACCGGCCTGATAGAGGGGAATATCGATCTTGCCGACAATGCTGGCCTGGCGGTTCCTGTCCACAAGCGGGCTCGGATCGCGTCGCGCGCTGAGAGTACCCTGAATGTTGATACTCGGCATAAACTCGCCATCGATCGTCTTGATCTTGTAGGCCTGGGCGCGTTCGACATGAATGGCGCTGATGATGGACGGATGATCGTGCAGACCGATTTTCAGGGCCTGCTGCAGGGATGTCGGCAGCAATCGGGCAAAGCGCCTTGCATCCCGATACGAGAGGTTCGCGGGTTCGTGGCCGATGACTTCGCGATAGCTGGCGCGACTGGCGGCAAGTTGCGCCTCGGCGGCGCTGATCTGGGATGAGCCGGCGCTTTGGCGCGCCCGCGCCTCGGCCACTTCGGTGACCGTTCCCTCGCCGACCCGCAGACGGGCCCGGGCCGCCTCAATCTGCTCATCAAGAAAGCGAACATTTTCCCGCCGCAGATGGACAATTCGTTGATCGCGCAAGACGTCAAAGAACGCCTGTACCGCGTGAAGAAAAACATTCTGTTCCGCAATGCGTAAATTCTGCCGCCCGGCACGTACAATCGCCTTGGCCTGGCGCGTTGAGTTTATCGTGCGGAAGCCGCGAAAGATGGGCTGGGTGACATTCAAGCCGACGCCCATTGACGTGTTTTCCGTCCTGGCGCCGGGCTCCGATGAGGAATATTGCGATGACACATCGGCCGTCGCCGAAAGGCGCGGCCGCCAGCCGGATTTGGCGCGCGCGACCCCCTCGTCAAGGGCCCTCAATTCGGCGCGGGAATCGTTGATGCCGGGATTTTGCAGATAGCTCGACACAAGGGCCGAGGTTAGCGTTTCGGCGGACGCCGGAGCACTGAGTACAATCGCAAACAGGGCCGTTACCGGCAAGAATCCGCGCAACTTACATCCAGCCATGACAGGTTCTCCAGCAACGCACAGCGCACAATGGCCGCGGTCCATCTGTATCGTCAAATACAATACCAAAGGCGCGCCCGACTACCATCGAACGCGCATCCGATTGAGCCCTGTTTTCCCAATCATGGGGCAATATACGTGTGAAACGGGGTACCTGTGTGTACCCGCCTGCCTGACCGCATACCAGGACTGAAGGCTTCAGTTTTTGAAGTCTAGCACGGTTCGCGTCATGGCGCAAACATCGCACACGGTAATGCAACGATCCTTATGTCATTGTTATGCAAACGTTTTTTCACGAATTGCCGATTCAGCTTTATATCCCATAGCGCCCTCGACACGCAAGAAAAAACGCACCGTAAGGCGCTTCGATCAGGATGCTTGCGCCGTAAAAACATCGCCCTGTTCCTCGCCCAGTTGCTTCAGATGTCGTGCCAGGGCGCGCAAGGACAGACCGCCAATTCTGTCAATTTGCGCCGCCAGGGCATAGGCGCGTTGATAATCCTGGTTTTTACACGCCGCTTCAATATCGCCTACCAGGGCGTACAATCGCCGGGCGCCAAAAGTCGCCGCGCTGGAACCGAGAGCATGGGCATGAAGACACAAATCCTCCGGATTTTGCCGGCACGTGGCCTCTTTCAATGCCTCGATGCGCCCATCGGTGCTGAGCAAAAAGTCTTCAATCAGTTCAAGCAGGATTTGTGGCGAGGTGTCATTGCGTAACTGATCCAGCGCCGCCGTATCGAGCATCGGCACACTATCACCTTCACCATCCTCGCGATCGCGAGGACGCGTGTTTGTCTCGTTTGCGCCCGCCGACGAAGGGTCCCGTATATCGTCCGTCCTGTGAATATATGCGATACGGGTTCGCAGCCCTAAAGCCCAACTGGCCACCGTCTTCAACATCGTGTCGCGCCGTACCGGCTTGGCGATATAATCATCCATATCGCGCATCATCGCCGGCATGCGATGGTCTTTCAGTACATGCGCGGTCAGCGCGATGATGGGGACATTGGCCTTACGGCCCGGCAGTTGGCGGATGCGGGCAGCCGCCTCCACCCCGTCCATAACCGGCATACCGATATCCATCAATACGAGATCGTAGTCCTTTTCGGCGACGGCCTTCAGCGCCTGGGCGCCGTCGGTGACGACGTCCAGTTCGTATCCGGCCTCCGCCAGCATGACGCGGGTGATCATGGCGTTGGTTGAATTGTCCTCGGCGATCAGAATACGCAGTTGTTCGCCGTTCGTGGCGGACAGGATCTGCGAGCGATCGGAAATGGTGACTTTTCCGGCTTCCGCTTCCTCCGGGCTCGATTCATCGAGGGTGACGCGAAACCAGAAGGTGCTTCCGCCGGTATCATTGGAACGCATGCCGATCTCGCCCCCCATGGCGCCAATGAGAGTCTTGCAAATCGCCAGCCCAAGTCCGGTGCCTCCCTGTTGTCGTTGATAGGAGGGTGAGGCGGTGGTGAATTTTTTAAACAGGTCCTCCACGTGATCGTCGGCAATGCCGATACCGGTGTCGACGACCTCAAAGAGCAGGTGCCTTCTGTCGTTCTCTGCGGGCTCCGAGGTGACGGTGATGGTAATGGAGCCCTCGTCGGTAAACTTGACCGCGTTATCGGCCAGATTGACGAGGATCTGCCGCAAGCGCTCCTCATCGCCTTTTAAGTGCGTGTGTCCTGATGTTGCAACGTCAAAGTTCAACGCCAGGGACTTTTCCTGCGCCTTGGGCGAGACAATGTCGATTACGCCGGCGACCAGCCCATACAGATCGAAATCATTGGCCTCAAAGCTGAACTCACCCGATTCGATTTTCGAATAGTCGAGAATATCATTGATAATACGCAGCAAGCCCTGCCCCGAGCGTTCGCCAATACGCACGTATTCGTGTTGCTCCTCGCTTAGATCACTGTCCATGAGCAGACTGAGAATCCCCAGCAATCCGTTGAGGGGGGTACGGATTTCGTGGCTCATCATGGCGAGAAATTCGGCCTGGGCGCGATTGGCGTGTTCCGCCTTCTCCTTGGCCGCGATTAGTGCGCTCTCGGCGCGGCGCTTCTCCGTGATATCGCGAATATAGCCGATAAACACCATACCATCGCGGCTGTCGCTTTCCTTGATTGACAACACGGCCAGAAACTCGCTGCCGTCGGCGCGCATGGCCTCGATCTCGATGGGCTTGCCGATAATCCTTTTTTCGCGCGAACGCACGAATCGCGCCATACCGGCAACATGGGCGGCGCGATGGCGTTCCGGCACAAACAGCGATGCCATGGATTTGCCGATGACCTGATCGCGCTCATAGCCAAAGATATGCTGCGCCGCCTGATTGTATTCCAGTACCGTGCCCACCTCATCGACGATAATGATCCCGTCGATGGACGCCTCCAGTGATTTGCGCAGATGCCGCTCGCTGGCCGCAAGCGGGATGTCGCGCATTTTACGGGGTGTGGCCTTCGCCGCAGGGTGTTGGTCGTGGCTGGATTTCATTGGATGCGGGTGCGGTTAATACACTGGCTGGATCGGGGGCAGTCCCGTTGTGTAATTTCAGCGGGTTGTTCTCAAGGCGGCAGGTCTGAAGTTCGGGTTGTTGCGACCGTGGCCGCCTGCGCCCGATGGGTTGACCGGGAACAGCCGGTTTGATCTTTCCAATCAGGCGGGTGCAGGTTTTCAAGGCTACCCGTATTCGATTAAAAAAAGGGCAAGGAATTTCCTTCGATTGTCGCAATCCCGCGGGCGGGCAGCTGTTGCGCCGGGTGCATACTTGGAATATCGTAAGGTGGCTTCAGTTCAGCATAACCGGTTTTTCGGGGCGCGATGAAGTGAGCGTCCACAAACAGCAACGGGCGATGAAAGAATGGCCGACAAACGGGCCCGGAAGGCGGATTTCACCGCCCCTGACGAAAAGGCCTGGCGGGCCCTGATCGAGGGTACGCCGGCAGATGCAGCGGCTTTCGAGCGGTTGGTCTCCCATACCGCCGATGGCCTTACGATTGCGCCCCTGTATTACGGCGATACGCCGCCGGCGCCGGACGGCGTATGCGCGCGCGCGCAGGCGGTGCCCTGGACCATCATGCAGCGCATCGATGATCCCGATGCAGCGCGCGCCCGGGAGCAGATCAAAACCGATCTCGATAACGGCGCGACGGGACTGGTTTTGGTGTTTTCCGGCGCCCTGGGCACGGGCGCGGATGGTGAGCGCGGCATGCGCATCCAGCGCCTGGGCGAATTGCAGGCGTTGCTGGCGGATGTCGATTTGCGGAAAATCCGCCTGCGAATCGATGGCGGCCGGTTCGTCAATCCGCTGATTGCCGCCTTTTTGCAGACCGGGAAGAACTCTTTTGATCTGACAATCGAGCCGTGTATTGAGCCCATGGCGCGCTTTGCCCGGCGCGGTGTGCCCGACGCGGCGTTCGAGATCGTTGCCCATCGTTATCCGCAGATTGTTGCCGCCATGCAGGCGCGCGGCATAAGCCGCGCGCTTTTATGCGCGGATTTGCGTATTGCCCATGGCGCGGGCGCCAGCGAAGCGCAGGAACTGGGGATCGCCCTGGCGACGTTGGTACAATATATGCGCTGGTGCGATGATGCCGGCCTTGATATCGCGCGTATCGGGCAGGAGCCGGGGCTTGTTTTTGCCGCCGATGCGGACCAGTTCCTTGTCATGGCGAAGATGCGTGCGGCGCGCCTGTTGTGGGCGCGCCTTGCCGAGGCCATGGGGCTTTCGCCGTCGCGACCGGGCATCCATGCCGAGACCGCCTGGCGCATGATGAGTACGTGCGATGTGCAGACAAACCTGTTGCGCACAACAATGGCGGCGTTTTCTGCCGGGCTTGGCGGCGCTGATCATGTTACCGTCCTGCCCCATACGGCGGCGTGCGGCCTGGCGGCACCTGCGGCGCGGCGTCTGGCGCGCAATATACAATTGATTTTGCAAGAAGAATCGGGTCTGGCCCGTGTCGCCGATCCGGCCGCCGGCACCGGAGTCATTGAGTCGTTGACCGATAGGTTGTGCCATCGGGGCTGGGCGTTTTTTCAGGAAATCGAACGCCAGGGCGGCCTGGCGCGCGCCTTGCGCGAGGGCATGGTGCAAACCCGTATCGCCGCACAGGCTCAAAAGCGGCGCGCCGAAATCGCCACCGGGCAGCGCGCCATCGTGGGTGTCTCGCTGTATCCTAAACTGGATGGGGTGGCGGCCGAAACACTTGATATGCCGCCGCCGGCGCCGCCGGTGCCGCAAAGCATCGATATATACGCTGCGGGCGATATGTGGTTCGATGCGGCGGTGGATGCGATCTGCGACGGCGCGGCGCGCGAGATGTTCGTTCGTACCCCGAGGCGGCGCGCCGACGATGGCAACCGGCGCAGCGCCGCGCTGGTGCAATGGCGCGATGCGCAAGCCTTTGAGCGCCTGCGCCACAGGGCGCGCGAGATAGCGGCAAAAACGGGGCATCGTCCGACCGTTTTTCTCGCCAGTCTCGGCCCCCCCGAAGCCCATGGGGCGGCGGCGGGCCTGGCGCGGGAATTCTTTGCCGCCGGAGGGATCGACGTTATCGCCAACGACGGATTCGCCAATGTGACCGGCGCCACCAATCAGGATGCCCTCATCGGCACCTATAAGGACACGCTCGCGTCTTGCGCCTGTATTTGTGGCTCCAGGGCTCATTACGACGCCGAGGCGGCCAATGTGGCGCGGCAGTTGAAAGACGCCGGCGCGAAACGGCTCTATATGGTGCAAAAGCCGCAAAACGGCGATGCCATGGCGCGAATGGCGGACGTCGACACATTTCTCTTTGCCGGTTGTGACATGATACAAGTGTTAGGCGATTTTTACGAGGCGCACGCCCTTAACCCGTAAGAGCCCGGAACAACGAAAGCCACTATTACAATGACCTCCACACCCCGGTTTCCCGATTTCACGGCGATGGCGTTTTCCATGCCCCGGGCGGCCGCCCGCAAGGAAGACGGCGCGCCATGGATGACACCGGAAGGCATTGCCATCAGGCACTGCTACGGCCCGGCGGATACGAAGGGGTTGGCGTTTCTCCACACCTTTCCCGGTTTGCCACCGTTTGTGCGCGGCCCCTACCCAACCATGTATGTACAGCGGCCCTGGACCATTCGCCAATACGCCGGTTTCTCCACCGCCGAAGACTCCAACGCCTTCTACCGGCGCAACCTGGCGGCCGGGCAGAAAGGGCTTTCCATCGCCTTCGATCTTGCCACCCACCGCGGTTACGATTCGGACCATCCGCGTGTCGCCGGTGATGTGGGAATGGCGGGAGTGGCCATCGATTCGATCTACGATATGCGTACCCTCTTTGCCGGTATTCCCCTCGATCGCATGTCGGTTTCCATGACCATGAACGGCGCGGTTCTGCCCACAATGGCGCTCTATATTGTCGCGGCCCAGGAGCAGGGGGTAAAGCCGCAGCAACTCACCGGCACCATCCAAAACGATATTCTCAAGGAATTCATGGTACGCAACACCTATATTTACCCGCCCAAACCCTCGATGCGTATCATTGCCGATATTTTCCGCTACACAGCCGGGAATATGCCGAAATTCAACTCCATTTCCATTTCCGGCTATCACATGCAGGAGGCCGGCGCGAGCCTGGATTTGGAACTCGCCTACACCCTGGCCGATGGCCTGGAGTATGTACGCTGCGGATGCGATGCGGGCATGGCGGTGGATGACTTTGCGCCGCGGTTGTCGTTTTTCTGGGCGATCGGCATGAATTTCTTCATGGAAGTCGCCAAATTACGCGCCGCGCGCCTGCTATGGGCGCAGATGATGGACGACAACTTTGCGCCGAAATCAGGTAAATCGCTTTCATTACGCGCCCATTGCCAGACATCCGGTTGGTCCCTTACCGCGCAGGACGTTTATAACAACGTGGTGCGGACCTGTATCGAAGCGATGGCCGCCACGCAGGGACACACGCAAAGCCTGCACACCAACGCCCTCGATGAGGCGCTCGCCCTGCCCACCGATCTCTCGGCGCGTATTGCACGCAACACGCAGATATTTCTGCAGGCCGAAAGCGGCACCTGCCGGACCATTGACCCCTGGGGCGGGGGATATTTTGTGGAACGCCTGACTCACGATCTGGCGCAGCGGGCGCGCGTTCATATGGAGGAGGTCGCCAGGCTTGGGGGTATGGCGAGGGCCATCGAAACGGGACTGCCGAAGCTGAAAATCGAGGAAGCGGCAGCGCGCACCCAGGCGCGTATTGACGCCGCCGACCAGATTGTTGTCGGGGTGAACAAATACCGCGCTCCGCCGGAGCCGCAAGTCGATGTCCTTAAAGTGGACAATCACGCCGTTCGCGCCTTGCAGATCGAAAAGCTGGAACGTTTGCGCCGTGAACGCGATGAGAATGCGCTAAGGGCCGCGCTGCATGATCTCACCCGCGCAGGCGAGAGCGGGGAGGGCAATTTGCTCGCCCTGAGCGTTACGGCAGCGCGCGCCGGCGCCAGCGTCGGCGAGATGTCGGCTGCCCTGGAGAAAGCCTTTGGGCGTCACCACGCCCCGGTACAGGCGATTTCCGGCGTATACAAGCGAGAGGCGCAATCCATGAAGGACAAAATCGAGCACGTGCGGACATTGAGTGCAGCGTTTGCCAGGCGCGATGGCCGCCGGCCGCGTATTCTGGTCGCCAAAATGGGCCAGGACGGACACGATCGCGGCCAGAAGGTCATTGCCACTGCCTTTGCCGACCTTGGCTTTGATGTGGACATCGGGCCGCTCTTTCAGACGCCCGGGGAGGTGGCGCGTATGGCGGTGGAAAACGATGTGCATGTGATCGGCGTGTCCAGTCTGGCGGCCGGGCATCTGACTTTGGTGCCCGCTCTTAGAGATGCGTTGCGCGAGCAGGGGCGCGAGGATATTCTGATCGTTGTCGGCGGCGTGGTGCCGCCGCGGGACTACGAGGCCCTTTTGGCTGCTGGTGCGAGCGCCATCTATCCACCGGGCACGGTGATTGCCGAGGCGGCTGCCGAGTTGATCGACACGCTCGGCAGGCACTTGAGGCATGAAATGCCCGTTTAGAGCGTGTCGGATTTGTTAGCCAAGTCATTGATTCTATTAAGACCTGACACGCTCCAGACAGCGCTGGAAAAATCAAAAAAAGCGATTATCAGATGAATGGCCAGCAGCACCCGATGGATTTTTCAGGAACATCCTGTTGAAATTATACGTCCAGAGCGGTTTGCACTTGCAAGTGCGCAAATGCCTGCTCAAGGTCCTGCGGGGCAAGTTGACAGACCTTCCCTGGCCCCTTGTTGTTCCTGCCTCGCCTTGCTCCGCCTCTCCTCTCCACCATTCGTCCTCGCGGGTCAGCCCTGGGCGAGACTATCAGCGACCTCGCGCAATTCGCCCAAACGCTGTGCCGCCAGGTCCCGCGCCGGACCATCTTCGGCATCGCCGACATCCTCCTCGGCATTGGTGATCGCCTGGACGAGTTCGTCGCGATCGATATCTTCAACGGCAGTCGCTTCCTGCGCCAGTATCGTGACCATATGGGGGGTAATATCGGCAAAGCCGCCGCGTACAAAAAAACTGCGCCGGGCATCATCAGCCAGCCGCACCTCGACAAGGCCTGCCTTTAACGTGGTCATCACCGGCATATGATCGACCAGCGCCGTCATATAGCCCTCGGTACCGGGTACAAGTACCGACACGATGTCCTGCGACAGCAGCAACCGCTCCGGCGAGACGATTTCCAGTTTGAATGTATCGGCCATAATTTACGGGCTCTCGCTTTAAGCAGCTTCGGCTGCCATTTTCTGCGCCTTCTCGACGGCATCCTCGATCTTGCCACACATATAGAATGAGGCCTCGGGCAGGTGGTCGTATTCGCCGGCGCACAAATCCGCAAACGCCTTGATGGTATCGGCAAGGTCGACAAACTCGCCGGGTGAGCCGGTAAAGACCTCGGCGACGTGAAACGGCTGCGACAAAAACCGCTCGATCTTGCGCGCCCGCGCCACGATCAGCTTGTCTTCTTCCGATAACTCGTCCATGCCGAGAATGGCGATAATATCCTGCAATGCCTTGTAGCGCTGCAGAATTTCCTGAACACGGCGGGCGACACTATAGTGTTCCTCGCCGACAATGCGCGGATCGAGAATACGCGATGTCGAATCGAGGGGATCGACGGCGGGGTAAATGCCCTTCTCGGAAATTGCCCGATCAAGAACCGTCGTTGCGTCCAGATGTGCAAAGGAAGTCGCCGGCGCCGGATCGGTAAGATCGTCGGCGGGCACGTAAATCGCCTGCACCGAGGTAATCGATCCCTTTGTCGTGGTCGTAATACGTTCCTGCAGATCGCCCATATCGGTGGCAAGGGTTGGCTGATAGCCCACCGCCGAGGGAATGCGGCCCAAAAGCGCCGACACTTCCGAGCCTGCCTGAGTAAAGCGGAAAATGTTGTCGACAAAGAACAGGACGTCCTGGCCCTGATCGCGAAAATGCTCGGCAACCGTCAGACCGGACAGGCCGACACGCGCCCGCGCCCCGGGCGGCTCGTTCATCTGGCCATAAACAAGAGAGCATTTGGAGCCCTCGCCGCCGCCCTCCTTGTTCACCCCGGATTCGATCATCTCCCAATACAGATCGTTGCCCTCGCGGGTGCGCTCGCCCACCCCGGCAAACACCGAATAGCCGCCATGGGCCTTGGCGACATTGTTGATCAGTTCCATGATAAGGACCGTCTTGCCCACCCCGGCGCCGCCAAACAGGCCGATCTTGCCCCCCTTGGCGTAAGGCGCCAGCAGATCAACGACCTTGATGCCGGTAACGAGAATTTCCGTCTCCGTGGACTGGTCCACATAATCTGGCGCCGGCTGATGAATGGCGCGGCGGCTTTTGGTGGCGATCTTGCCCGCCTCATCGACCGGCTCGCCCACCACATTCATAATGCGTCCCAGGGTCTCATCGCCAACGGGCACAGCAATGGGCTCACCGGTATCGATCACGGGCGCGCCGCGCACCAGACCTTCCGATGAATCCATGGCGATACAGCGTACCGTATTCTCGCCAAGATGCTGGGCCACTTCGAGCACCAGGCGATTGCCAAGATTGTCGGTCTCCAGAGCATTCAGGATAGCCGGCAGGTGATCGTCAAAACTCACATCGACCACCGCGCCGATGACCTGGGTGATGCGTCCTTGTGTCTTGTCAGCCATTGTTGTCTCGTCCTCTAACTAAAGCGTGATGTTTCCTGAACGGCGCCTGGAGGCGTTGCCCTAAAGCGTGTCAGGTTTTAATAGAAACAGAATTGCATCTATTAAAACCTGACACGCTCTAAACCGCCTCGGCGCCCGAGATAATCTCGATAAGTTCCTTGGTGATCTGCGCCTGGCGCTGGCGATTGTAACTCAGCGTAAGCTTGTCGATCATCTCGCCGGCATTGCGCGTTGCGTTGTCCATCGCCGACATACGCGCCCCCTGTTCGGAAGCCGCGTTCTCCAAAAGAGCGCGAAATATCTGCACCTTGATGTTGCGCGGCAGCAAATCCGCCAGAATCGCTTCCTCGTCCGGCTCGTATTCGTACATACCGCCCGCCGCTGCATCCGGGACCTCGCCGTCAGCGTTATTGCTGTCGTCTTCGCCATTCGCCTGTGAAAACCGCGCCGGGATCAGTTGCTGTGTCGTCGGGATTTGCGTGACAACATTCCTGAAACGGGAGAAAAACAGCGTGCAAACATCGAATGCACCTTCCTCGAACATGGAAATGACCCGATCACCGATTGCATTGGCCTCGCCAAAGCCGACATTTTTAACCGCCCGCAAATCGATCAGGTCGATAATGCGCGGCCTATGAAACCGGTTCAGAGCATCACGGCCCTTCTTGCCGACGCACAGGATTTTGACGTCTTTACCCTCCTGGATCAGCCGGTCGGCGTGCTCGCGCGCCTGTTTGGCAATCGATGAGTTAAAGCCGCCACAAAGGCCGCGTTCGGCGGTACACACAAGCAGTAAATGAGTTTCATCGCCGCCGCTTCCAGCGAGCAGCGCCGGCGCCCCTTCGCGCTCGCCAACGCTTGCCGCCAGATTGGCCAGAACCAGCCCCATGCGCTGCGAGTAAGGCCGCGCCGCCTCTGCCGCTTCCTGCGCCCGGCGCAGCTTTGCCGCCGCCACCATCTGCATCGCCTTGGTGATCTTCTGGGTCGCCTTGACGCTGGCTATCCTGTTGCGTAAGTCCTTCAGGCTGGGCATGAATGACGTTCTCCGCCGATTATGATCGGCAATAGGGTTGATCCGGACAACGGCTCAGGCGAGACTTCAGGCAAAATTCCTGGCAAAAGCGTCAACGGCCCCGGTAAGGCTCTGGCGCGTTGTATCGCTGATTTCCTTTTCCGCACTGATTGTGGCCAGAAGATCGCCGTGTTTATCGCGTAAATGGGCCAGCAGACCTTCCTCGAAGCGCCCCACATCACCCACATCGAGTTTATCGAGATAGCCGTTCACGCCAGCGAAAATAACGGCGACCTGCTCCTGGGTCTTCAAGGGCGCGAACTGCGGCTGTTTGAGCAATTCGGTCAGCCGCGCGCCGCGGTTCAGAAGCCGCTGCGTGGCGGCGTCAAGATCGGAGCCGAACTGGGCGAAGGCCGCCATTTCGCGATATTGCGCCAACTCGCCCTTGATGGTGCCCGCGACCTGTTTCATCGCCTTGACTTGCGCCGACGATCCCACCCGCGATACCGACAGGCCGACATTCACCGCCGGACGAATTCCCTGATAAAACAGATCCGTCTCGAGGAAAATCTGGCCATCGGTAATGGAAATCACGTTTGTCGGAATATAGGCGGAGACGTCGTTGGCCTGGGTCTCGACCACCGGCAGGGCGGTAAGGGAGCCGGACCCGTTGTTTTCATTCAGTTTCGCCGATCGCTCCAACAGGCGCGAGTGCAGATAGAATACGTCCCCCGGATACGCCTCGCGGCCCGGCGGCCGGCGCAACAGCAACGACATCTGCCGATAGGCCACTGCCTGTTTGGACAGATCGTCATAGGCGATGACCGCGTGCATGCCGTTGTCGCGAAAATACTCGCCCATGGCGGTTGCGGTAAAGGGCGCGAGAAACTGCATCGGCGCCGGATCGGAAGCGGTAGCGGCGACAACAATGGAATACCCCAGCGCGCCATTCTCCTCCAGCACCTTGACAAACTGCGCCACCGTTGACCGTTTCTGCCCCACAGCGACATAGATACAATACAGTTTTTGCTGTTCGTCATCGCCTTCATTGATCGACTTCTGATTGAGAATCGTATCCAGAATAACCGCCGTCTTTCCCGTCTGGCGGTCGCCAATGATCAATTCGCGCTGGCCGCGGCCGATGGGAATGAGCGCATCGATGGCCTTTAGCCCCGTCGACATCGGCTCGTGCACCGACTTGCGCGGCAAAATTCCCGGCGCCTTGACATCCACCCGTGCCCGTTCGGCATTTTCAATCGGTCCCTTGCCGTCAATCGGGTTGCCAAGGGCGTCGACAACGCGTCCGAGCAGCGCCTTGCCCACCGGCGCATCGACAATGGCGCCGGTGCGCTTGACCGTATCGCCCTCGCCGATGGCGCGGTCGGAGCCAAAAATAACCACCCCGACATTGTCCGCCTCAAGGTTTAAGGCCATGCCGCGAATGCCGCCGGGAAATTCCACCATTTCGCCTGCCTGCACGCTGTCAAGGCCATAGACGCGCGCGATACCATCGCCGACAGACAAAACCTGACCAACCTCCGAGACCTCGGCCTCCTGACCGAAGTTGCTGATCTGCTCCTTGAGAATGGCAGAGATTTCTGCCGGTTTCAGATCCATTACCGAGCCCCTTTCATGGCGATACGCAGTGCTGCCAGTTTGGCTTTCAACGATGTGTCAATCATACGCGAGCCCAGTTGTACGACAAGGCCGCCCAACAGGGAAGGATCGACGCGGGTAACAAGATCGACATCCTTGCCGATCTGCTTTTTCAATGTCGCCCTAAGGTCCTTTACGTGCTGCTCCGAGAGCGGTTGCGCCGACGTTACATGCGCCGACACCTCGCCGCGCGCCTGCGCGTGCAGATGCCGATACGCGCTGGCGATGTCCTGCAAGGCAAACAAGCGGCGGTTCTTCGCCACAAGCCCGATGAACTTGCGCGTTAAGTCCGTAACACCAATCCTATCGACAATCGCCAAAATTGTGCCCTGTTGTTCGTGGCGCGTGAAAACAGGGCTTCTCACCACGTGTTTTAGTGCATCATCGCCATCAATCAGGCGATCGATGCGCGTCAGATCGTCTTCTGTTGCCGCCATCGTTCCCGCCTCCCGGGCAAGTTCGAACAACGCCGAGGCGTAGCGCTGCGCCACGCCAGACACTACCGGGTTCGATCGGGAAGACGACTGGGCCAATGATACGCCTTTCGCTAGTTTACCAACGCCCCTTAACGACAATCGGGAAACAGAATTGTTTGTTGCGAGGGAATACGCAGCCGCTTTTGCGGTCCGATGTGCAACCCGAACACCGGCGCGGCAGTGTGGCAAAAGCGTCACGCGCATTCAAAAGGCAAACACGGGGCGGGTTGAAAACCCGTCAAAGAACCTTCAGACCGCCATCTTCTGTTTGCCGCGCTTGCGATAGCATAGGAAATCCACCCGTGCAATAGAGTGCTCCAGACAAAATGCCGCTTATCGTGAAATACCGAAAAGGACTCGCCTCGCAACAAAAAAAGAGAGCCGCTTGCGCGGCTCTTAAGGAGTAACAGGGAGGCGTCAAACAGAGTGGATAAATCCACTCTTGATGTCCAGTTTTGTGGACTGCTGACAACTGTAATCGTTAATGATTAACCAAGGGTTAATCGCAGGCAAAAAAAGTGCATTGTCTAAAGCGCCTGTTCACCATGCGCGGTAACACGCAAATCCGCCGGCACGCACCCTTAACGCTCGAATACAGCGCTGGCCGCCGCCAGGCTTTGCTGTTTCGTCTCGATGGCCCGGCGCAGACGTTCGATTTCATCTTCCAGCAGGCGAATACGCGCGTTCAACTCCTCAATGGACAAATCAGCCAGATCCTGGCCGATGCGATGTGGCGCCTGTGACGCGAGGGGGGATTCATTTTCCATTCCGCACTTTCACCGGTTTTCTGCTCGTTGTGATTGTCCGCCAGGGTGTCCCTGGTAAACCCGTCGGGTGCAGATGGATGGCCCGGTATGGCCTTTCTGGCGGCAGGGGTGCCAAGAGGGATCACTTCCGGTTTGCCTGCCTCAGGAACAACCTGCTGAAAGATCACAACGAGCAACAATAACATCCTGGTGGAACGTTGCATTTAACATTGATACAGCTGGTTGCATCCGCGCCCTTGCTCTATGGGCTCCGTATGATAAATGTACCGCGTTGACGGCAACAAGTAAAATGCGTCGCAATAGGAAATGAACCGGCTTGGAGAGTGTTATGCGCCTGATGAAGAAAAATACTGTTGATGGCACGAAGCAGCGATGGAAGTCTTGCCGTTTTTCGGGCCTTGCGATACCGCCTTATACCGTCGTGTACCTGCGCAGGGCGCGCCATGGGTGAAATCCCCGACAAAATGCGCGCCATTGTAGTGCAAAGCGCCGGCCCGCCAGACGTTCTGAAGGTGCGCGAGCAGCCGGTTCCCGTGGCCGGGGATGACGAGATCCTGATCAGAGTCGCAGCCGCCGGTGTCAATCGACCCGATGTCTTGCAGCGCCTGGGGCTCTATCCGCCGCCCAGGGGCGCCCCGGATATTCTCGGCCTCGAACTGGCCGGAACCGTGGCGGCATGTGGGCGCAATGTACATCACCTTGCGCCCGGCGATCAGATCTGCGCCCTCGTGCCCGGTGGTGGCTATGGCGAATATTGCGTAGCTCCCGCCGCCCAGGCATTGCCGCTGCCGCAGGGATTGTCCGTGATTGAGGCGGCGGCCCTGCCCGAGACCACTTTTACCGTCTGGCACAATGTTTTTGAGCGCGGCCGACTGATGACAGGCGAGACGTTTCTCGTGCATGGCGGCACGTCGGGGATCGGCACGACCGCCATTCAACTGGCGGCGCTGCGCGGCGCCCGTGTAATCGCCACAGCGGGAAGTGATGAGAAATGCACCCTTTGCCGCGCCCTCGGCGCCGAATGCGCCGTGAACTACAATACCCACGACTTTGTCGATGTGGTAAAGGGGCATACGAACGGCAAAGGTGCCGACGTTATCCTCGACATGGTGGGGGGCGACACGATTGAGCGCAATTATAAGGCGGCGAGCGTGGATGGACGCATTGTGCAGATTGCATTTTTGGCCGGCGCCCGCGTCAAAGTGGATTTCTCCAGGCTGATGCTGAAACGCCTCACCCACACCGGTTCGACCCTTCGCGCCCGCAGCATCGCCTTTAAGGCCGCTCTGGCCAGGGCCGTTCACGAGCATGTCTGGCCGGCGCTGGAACGTGGAGCAATGCGCCCCATTATCGATAGCACCTACACGCTGGAACAGGCCGCCGCCGCGCACACGCGCATGGAAAGCCGTCAGCATATGGGTAAAATTGTCTTGACCCTTGAGCATTCGTAGCGTTCAATTCGATTGCCATGGTGATAAAAGCATCGTATAGGGATGCGGCTTTATGATCGCCTGCTGTGCTGCTGGCAGCCACCGGCGATACCCCGGAGGGGCAAAAGCGCAGCGATCGAATGGTAAGGCCGGCGCGATTGAGGTATCGCGAGCGTGCCGCCCGATGCCCAGTGCCGCCAATCCTTCTTGAGCGTTACGCCGGAGAACCCGTTATGGCCGAGATGCCACTTATGCCAAAAGCCACCGCGGTGTGGCTGATCGACAATACGACATTGACCTTCGAGCAGATTGCCCGGTTTTGTCAGCTTCATTTACTGGAGGTGCAGGGAATCGCCGATGGCGATGTGGCCTCCGGCATCAAGGGGATGAGCCCGATCGATTCGGGCCAGTTGAGCCGCGAAATGATCCGCCAGGCCGAGCAGGACCCGAACAAGCACCTGAGCGTTGTGCAAACCAAAGTGGTTGTCCCGAAAACGAAACGACGCGGGCCACGCTATACGCCCCTGTCAAAGCGTCACGACAGGCCCAACGCGATTCTCTGGCTGGTGCGCAATCACGAGGATTTAAAAGACGCCCAGATTATCCGTCTGGTGGGGACGACCAAGAATACCATCCAGGCCATTCGCGACCGCTCCCACTGGAATATCTCCAATCTGCAACCCCTTGATCCGGTGACCCTGGGCCTTTGCACGCAGATGGAACTGGATGGGGAAATACGCAAGGCGGCAAACAGTGCGGCGCGCAAGGCCGGGGAAAAGATCGTTCCGCCATCGCAACCGGTCTCCTCGCGGCTGCTGCCGGCACAGGAAACAACCGGGGGGCCTGGTGCGGTGGATGAGACAGGTGGCATTGCTGCGGCCCAGGGCGCGACCACGGCGGCCGACGTTCCCGAGCCGACCGCAATGGAACAGGCTGAAGCGCTGTTCGATACAGCCGGTCCGCCGTCTGCCGGGCCGGATGCGCAGGCTGATCCTGTCGATACCGGTACCGATGATATTGATGCCGATGCGGTCTTCGCCAAACTGGCTGATCCTGAGAGCGATGGCGAAAACAATGACGAGACGGCCAACGACGATACATCGAAGGCCGGCGCCTGAAGGCCGCCCACGGACCATCGGCTAGATCAGCTTGGCGTTTGCTGTACCCATTTTGCCAGGGGTAAAGCTAACGCCATAAAGCTGATCGCGCTGAAATCTATAGCAAAATGCGAGAAAAATGCTGAATGCCCATGAATCCAATTAAACGCATTTTGCTATAGCCATGTAATCACCCCACGCGGAGTTAACCTGTCATGTTGCTTAATGACAAGGTCGTCATTATTACCGGCGCCGCCTCGGGTATCGGCCTGGCGTGCGCGGAACATTTTTGCGCCGCAGGCGCCGCCGTCGTGATCGCCGATATTGATGAGAAGGCCGGCGAAGCGGCCGCCGACAATCTGAATGCGCAAGGGCATCGGTGTCTTTACATTCACTGCGATGTCAGTTTGCGTCTGGACGTCAGGAATGTTGTCGCCGCCACGCTGGATGCCTTTGAGCGAATTGATGTTTTGATCAATAACGCCGGCATTGTTCATGCTGCAGCGTTTCTCGATGTGGAAGAGGCCGATTTCGATCGCGTTCTTGGCGTCAATGTCAAGGGCGCCTTTTTAATGGGGCAATGCGTCGCCCGGCAGATGGTAACGCAAGTCGAGGCCGGTGACGCGCCCGGCGCCATCATCAATATGTCGTCGGTCAATGCCGTCTTTGCAATCGATAACCAGACGCCTTACTGTGTATCAAAAGGGGGCCTGGGCCAGTTAACCAGGGTTATGGCCCTGGCGCTTGCTCCCCATGGTATTCGCGTCAATGCCATTGGTCCGGGGGCCGTTGCGACGCAGATGCTTGAAGAGGTACTCGAACAAAACCCGGCGGCAAAGGCGGCGATTTTGGCGCGTACGCCCCTTGGGCGAAAGGGAACACCGCAGGAAATCGCGCGGATCGCGGCGTTTTTGGCCACCGGCGCCTCAAGCTATATCACCGGTCAGACCATTTACGCCGATGGGGGCAGGATGGGCCTGAATTATACGATGCCTATGGGCGTTTGAAGTCTCGCTGATATCAGTAGTTTCGCGTCGGGCGGTCCATGATGGTCTTGCCCAGAAGACTCGTACACAAGTCAACCATTAGCGTTGCGGTCATGCCGCAATGATCGAGAAACGGGTTCAATTCGGCGATATCAAGGGCGCGCGCCAGACCGGTTTCATGAACAATTTCCAAAATCAGATGCGCTTCCCTGAATGTCGCGCCCCCGGGGACCGTGGTGCCAACAGCCGGCGCAATGGACGGCTCCAGAAAGTCAACATCCAGAGAGACATGAAGAAAGCCGTCCTGCGCCGCCACCCGCTCAAGAAAGGTCTGTAGCGGCTTTATGACACCCTTTTCGTCCAGAAGACGCATGTCGTTGACTTCTACGCCTTCGCCGAGCAGCAAGCGGCGCTCGGCGCTATCGACCGAGCGAATACCCATCATGCAGATGTTTCCCAGCCTGACCGGGCTCGCAAGTGCCGGAAAGAAGTCCGCAAAGCCTGTCTGGGCGGTAACGTAAGCCACGGGCGTGCCGTGAAGGTTGCCGCTGTCCGTGGTGTGCAGGCGATGAAAGTCCGGATGCGCGTCCAGCCAAAGAAGAAAAAAGGGCTTCGCCGCGTCCGCAGCATAGCGCGCGGCGCCCGCAATCGTGCCCAGCGAAAGGCTGTGATCGCCACCGGCAAATATGGGAAAGGCTCCCCCTTGCAGGGTGTCGTAGGAAACGGCTTCCAGGGCCTTTGTCCAGGCGATCGTCTCGCTTAAGCAGTTGACGTCAACGTTTGCATCCAGCGGCAATACCTCGCCCTGCGCAACGTTTCCCATATCATTGACACGATAGCCCATCGCCTCCAGGGCGGTCTGCAAGCCGGCGGTGCGCAGCGCATCGGGGCCCATCTGACACCCTCGGCGTTTAGCGCCGGACTCAACCGGGGCACCGACAATAGCGACGGGTCTCGATTTCATAACATCTCCATGGAGCTTGAGATGATACCAGCGGTACTGGTGTTTTGTACACGCTGAACCAGGAGTCAAACGCAAAATCCCTTGGTATGATGCGGCAGACGCCGCTCGGTCAATGATAAACCGGCAACGGCGCAAAGGTTGAATAGCCGCCGCCGAAAATCAACCCCCAACAATTTCAGATGTGCAATCGCAACAGGGTGTTCCTGGTAAATCCGTCTGCTGCTGCTGGCCATCTGCGGCAAGGGCCACACCAGGTATCGCTTCAGATTTGCCCGTTTTGGGAACAACCTGCCGAAAGCTTATACCTAGCAGCGTGTCGGATTTGCTAGCTAAGTCATTGATTTTATTGAATTCCTTATTTTTCCAGAAAACATATTTCATAGTAAAATCAATGACTTAGCTAACAAATCCGACACGCTCTAAAGCGCTTTGCCGCTATGGTGTTTGCCGCAAAGCGGCTCAACGCCAGGGGCCGGGCCGTCATCGGAGAAATCATGGAACAGGAGAACATCGATTTGACAGGGTGCGGTTGACTTTTGTCGATTGCGTCATAATGCTTTCTGTCGCAAACTATCAAGGGTTTTCAGGCGGCGTAGCTTTTTGTTATTCAGGAGGACAAGATGCCACTTTCCATGTCGAACGAGGTGTTCATTACCTGCGCCGTGACCGGCTCGGGCGCGACCCAGCACCGCAACCCCAATGTGCCGCGCAGCCCCGCCCAAATCGCCGACAGCGCCCTTGCCGCCGCCAGGGCGGGCGCGGCGATCGTACATTGCCACGTGCGCGATCCCGAGACCGGCGCTCCGTCGCGCGATGTGAACCTCTATCGTGAGCTAACCCGCCGCATCCGAGACGCCGATGTCGATGTAATCCTGAACCTTACCGCAGGCATGGGCGGGGACCTGATCGTTGGATCGCCGCAGGCGCCGCTACCGCTGGCGGCGGGCACGGATATGGCCAGCGCCGAGGAACGCGTGGCGCATATTGCCGAGTGCCTGCCGGAGATTTGCACGCTCGATTGCGGCACAATGAATTTTGCCGAAGCCGATTACATCATGACCAATACGCCGGGTATGCTGCGCGCCATGGGCGAGATGATGACGGCACTGGAGGTTGTACCGGAGATTGAGGCGTTCGATACGGGGCACCTTTGGTTCGCAAAAAAGCTGGTCGACGAGGGGGTCCTGAAGGCGCCGGCCCTCGTTCAGCTTTGCATGGGGATTCCATGGGGAGCGCCGGATGACCTCAATACCTTTATGGCGATGGTCAACAACGTGCCCGATGACTGGAACTGGTCGGCGTTCTCGATTGGTCGCAACGAAATGCCCTATGTTGCCGCCGCGGTTCTGGCCGGCGGTAATGTGCGCGTTGGCCTGGAGGACAATCTCTGGCTCGCTAAAGGGGAGTTGGCGACAAACGAAGCGCTGGTTACGCGCGCCCGCACCATTATTGAAGCGATGGGCGCCTCTATACTTGGGCCGCAACAGGTGCGTGAGAAACTGAAGCTGACCCGGCGCGCGCCTGCACGGTAAGCTGAAGGGGGGACAACCGGCTATGGGCAGTATGCGCAAAATGGCGGCGATCGGCGGTGGCGTTATCGGCGGCGGATGGGCGGCGCGGTTTTTGCTCTCGGGCTGGGATGTCGCGGTTTATGATCCGGCGCCGCAAAGTGCGCGCAAGATCGGGCAGGTGCTTGAAAATGCCCGTCGTGCGATGGCTGCCCTCATCGATGCGCCACTTCCCGGCGAGGGTACGCTGAGCTTTCACGATGAAATTGGTGAAGCCGTCTCCGGCGCCGCGTGGGTTCAGGAGAGTGTTCCCGAACGTCTTGAGATCAAGCACCGGGTCTTTGCCGATATTCAATCGCATGTATCGCCCGAGGCGCTGATCGGCTCATCGACGTCGGGGTTCAAGCCATCGGCGCTCTCGAGGGGATCCGGCCGAGGCGATCAGATTTTCGTCGCCCATCCCTTTAATCCGGTGTATCTTCTACCGGTGGTTGAGCTTGTCGGCGCCAGCGAGACCATCGGACGTGCCGCCGGGGTTCTGCGTCGCATCGGCATGAAGCCGATGATCGTGCGCAAGGAAATCGATGCCCATATTGGTGATCGCCTGTTGGAGGCTCTCTGGCGTGAGGCTCTGTGGCTTGTTCGCGACAATATCGCCACGACCGGGGAAATCGACGATGTGATACGTTACGGGTTCGGCTTGCGATGGGCGCAGATGGGCCTGTTCGAGACCTATCGCATTGCCGGTGGCGAGGCGGGGATGGCGCATTTTATCGAGCAATTCGGCCCCTGCCTTAAATGGCCGTGGACGAAGCTGATGGATGTGCCCGAACTTACCGATGAGCTGATCGAAAAGATTGCCAGCCAGTCCGACGCCCAGTCGGGACAGTACACGATTGGCGAGTTGGAACGCATACGCGACAAAAATCTGGTCGCCATGATGCGCGCCCTGAAACAAAACAACTGGGCTGCGGGGGCGTTGCTCAATGAACACGACGCGCGTCTGAAATCGGTCGTTGAGTCAGGGGATACCTGATGCATTTCGGATTATCGAAAGAACAGGAGATGATTGTCTCCACGGTTCGCAGCTTTGTCGAGAATGAGATCTACCCCCACGAAGCCGAAGTGGAGCGAACGGGCGAAGTGCCGCGTGACGTCGCCGAAGCCATAAAAGCCAAAACCATTGAGCTTGGCTTCTATGGGTGTAATTTTCCCGTAAGCGTTGGCGGAGCGGGACTGTCGCATCTGGATTTTGCCCTTGTCGAGCGTGAACTCGGACGCGGCTCCATGGCGCTCACACATTTTTTCGGCCGGCCGCAGAATATTCTCATGGCCTGCCAGGACGAGCAGATTGCGCGATACCTTGTCCCGGCTGTTGCCGGCGAGAAGATGGACGCCCTGGCCATGACCGAACCCCAGGCCGGGTCCGATATCCGTGGTATGAAATGCACCGCCCGACGTAGCGGCGGTGACTGGATCGTCAATGGCACCAAACACTTTATCTCGGGCGGCGATCATGCGGATTTTTTCATTGTTTTTGTGGCAACCGGCGTTGACGAGACGCCGCGAGGCCCGAAAAAACGTATCACGACGTTTCTTGTGGACCGGGGAACGCCGGGCTTTAGCGTGAGTAAGGGATACGCATCGGTCTCCCATCGCGGATACAAGAATGTGGTCCTCAATTTCGATGATTGCCGTCTGCCCGACAGCCAGGTTCTCGGCGCCGTCGACGGCGGGTTCGCGATTATGAATGAATGGCTGTATGCAACACGTATCACGGTTGCCACAATGTGCGTTGGCCGGGCGCGCAGATGTTTTGACTATGCGCTTGAATACGCCGCCGAGCGCCGGCAATTCGGTCAGCAGATCGGCAGGTTCCAGGGCGTGAGTTTTCAGATTGCCGATATGATCACCGAAATCGATGCGGCGGATTACCTGACCCTGGCAAGCGCCTGGCGGCTCGATCAGGACCTGCCGGCAAACCGCGAGATCGCCAGCGCAAAAGTCTATGCGTCCGAGATGCTCGCCAGGGTTACCGACGCCACATTGCAGATTTTTGGCGGCATGGGGCTGATGGACGATCTTCCCATCGAGCGGTTTTGGCGCGATGCGCGTGTCGAGCGTATCTGGGACGGCACTTCGGAGATACAACGTCACATCATCAGCCGCGATCTGCTGCGGCCACTGGGGGCGTAATTGGCTTTCCTTGAGCGGCTGCTGAGACCGAAATCCATCGCCGTGATCGGCGGCGGCGAATGGTGTCGGGCCGTTATCGAACAGAACGAGAGGATCGGCTTTGACGGTGAAATCTGGCCGGTGCACCCAAAGAAAGCGACACTGGCCGCGCGCCGCGCTTACGCCTCATTGGACGAAATACCGGCAGCGCCCGATGCGGCATTCATTGGCGTCAATCGGCACGCAACCATCGATGTGATGGCCCGATTGAGCGCCATGGGAGCCGGCGGGGCGGTTTGCTTTGCAAGCGGGTTTCAGGAAGCGACAGATGGCGCGCGACTGAACGAGGCGCTACTGCGCGCCTCAGGGGATATGCCGTTCCTGGGGCCGAATTGTTATGGCGTCATCAATGCGCTGGAGCGGGTCGCGCTGTGGCCCGATCAACACGGTCTGTCGCCGATCGGGCGCGGTGTGGCAATTCTTGCCCAGTCGTCAAACATCGCCATTAACCTGACCATGCAACGCCGCGGACTGCCGATTGCGCTTATGGTCACGGCGGGCAATCAATCCAGGCTCGGGCTGGCCGATATCGCGCTGGAACTGATCGAGGACGCGCGCATAACGGCGCTCGGTCTGTATGTGGAAAGCTTTGGCGATGTGCGCGCCTTTGAAGCCCTTGGCGCGCGATCACGGACGCTTGGCAAACCGGTTGCCGTCCTAAAGGCCGGCGGCTCGGCCTTGTCTCAGCACGCCACGCTCTCCCATACCGCCTCGGTGGCGGGCAGCAGCGCGGGCGCCGAGGCGTTCATGCGAAGATTGGGGCTGGCAAGCGTCTCCTCGCTGACAACGCTGATAGAGACCCTGAAAATCTTTCACTGTCATGGCCGCCTGGCCGGATCGCGCATAGCTTCGCTGAGTTGTTCCGGCGGCGAGGCAAGCGTGATGGCCGATAGCGCCACGCGCGCCGGCCTCAGCTTTCCACCGTTGAGCGATGAACAGGAAAGCACCCTTGGCGGTATTTTGGGCGGCCAGGTCAGCCTGGCCAATCCGCTTGACTATCACACCGATATCTGGCGCAACAAGGCGGCGCAAACGGCTGTTTTCTCGGCGCTTGGCGGCGGCGGTATCGATCTTACGCTGGTCATTCTGGACTTTCCGCATCCTGATTTATGCGACGCGACAGACTGGATCACCACCATCGAGGCGATCGAAACGGCGTCGAGAGTAAGAAGGCGCCCCTACGGTGTGCTGGCGTCTTTGCCGGAGAATATGCCCGAAGATATTGCGCGGCGGCTGATGGAGGGGAATATCGTGGCGCTTTGCGGCTTCGAGAGCGCCTGTCAGGCGATAGCAGCGGCCTCGCAGCCGTTATCGGGCGCCCTGGCTCCGCCTGTGCTGTTGCCGCCGCCTTGCGAAAACCCGGCAACACTGACAGAATCGCAAGCAAAACATCTGTTGGCCGGTGTCGGCATGAAGGTGCCCAGGGCGGTGTCCGGTCTATTGGCCCATGAGCTTGGCGAAAGGGCGCCGGCTATCGGCTTTCCAGTCGTGCTGAAGGCGCAGGGCATCGCCCATAAAACCCAGGCTCACGGGGTGGCGCTGAATCTGAATTCTGTAAAGGAACTGCACGCTGCGGCTGCGAATATGAATGCGGATCGCTTTTTGCTTGAGGAGATGATTACCGGTGCTGTTGCTGAACTGCTTGTGGGCATCGTGCGGGATCCGGCCCACGGCCTGGTGTTGACTCTTGCCGCTGGCGGTATATTGACGGAACTTGTGGCTGATCGCCAGTCGTTGCTGGTGCCATCGGGTGAGGACGACATCAGAACGGCGCTGGAGAAGCTGAGAATATATGCTGTACTCTCGGGTTATCGCGGCCAGGCGCGGGCGGATGTAAACGCAATCATTGACGCGATCATGAGGCTTCAGGCATTTGTGATCGCCCATGGTGCGCAGATTGCCGAGATTGAAATCAACCCGCTTATGTGTACAACAGATCGGGCGGTTGTTGCTGATGCTCTTGTGGTGAAAGGTGGATGATGACCAATCCTGTTAAAACGCGTCGTGAAGACGGCATATTGGAAGTTACCCTGGACCGGCCCAAAGCCAATGCGATTGATCTTGCAACGAGCCGGATCATGGGTGATGTGTTTGCCGGCTTTCGTGACAATCCCGACTTGCGCGTGGCGATTATAACCGGCGCCGGCGAGAAGTTCTTCTGCCCCGGCTGGGATTTAAAGGCGGCGGCCGAGGGTGATGCCGTGGATGGCGATTACGGTGTTGGCGGCTTCGGCGGTCTCCAGGAACTGCGCGATCTGAACAAGCCGGTTATTGCCGCTATCAACGGGATTTGTTGCGGTGGAGGACTCGAACTGGCGCTGTCTGCCGATATGATATTTGCCGCCCGGCACGCCACCTTCGCCCTTCCCGAGATCACATCCGGCACAGTCGCCGATGCGGCATCGATCAAACTGCCCAAGCGCATTCCCTATCATATCGCCATGGAGATGCTCTTTACCGGACGCTGGCTCGACAGTGCGGAGGCGCATCGTTGGGGCCTGATCAATCAGGTTTACGCCGCTGACAGGTTGATGGACGAGGTGTGGAAGGCGGCAAGGCTTCTGGCCGCAGGCCCGCCACTGGTTTACGCAGCGATCAAGGAAATCGTTCGCGATGCCGAAGACAGCAAGTTCCAGGACGTGATGAACCGGATCACGAAGCGTCAACTCGTATCGGTCGATGTTCTGTACGGTTCGGAGGACAATCTTGAGGGCGCGCGCGCCTTTGCGCAAAAGCGCCCGCCTGTGTGGCGCGGCCGGTGATGCGGGCGGGTTTGTCGGGCGTTTAGACCTGACACGCTCTGGTGATTGTGCTCCAGGTGTGATCTTTCAGCAGGCTGTTCCCGGGACAGGCAGACCTGAAGGTACATCTCTTGCGCCCTTGCCCCCAGGGAGGCCAGCAGCATCCCATGGGTTTACCAGGAACAACCTGTTGCAATGACACAGTTAGGCCTAACGATTTCCTACCAAATATACATACTTTTGGTTTAGTTATTCGATAGTTTTAAACTTTATAAGTTTATTCAATGTTAATTCATTTTGTTCCTACAATTTAAAGTTTTTTATTATACTTTTCAAATAAACCATAGGATGAGGAAGCCTGTTTCCTTGCCCCTATACGCAGTTTGTATTTTACAATCTGGAGAAAATAATGTTCACATTGTTGAGGCGATCCTTCGCCCGGGACACGCACGGAAACGTCAGCCAGATGTTCGCCCTGGCAATTATTCCCGTCCTTGCCGCAATAGGCGGCGCCGTTGATTTTGCCATGGTTTCGCGCATGAAAACGGACGCACAGCACTCCCTTGACAGTGCAGTCCTGGCCGCCGCGCAAACGGCAAGAACCACGCCGCAAGGCAACACGCAGTATAAGAAAGACGGCACGGAGTTTTTCAAGGCCGATTTTCTGCCTTCCGATCCAGCCACGCTGAAAGCACTGGATTTTTCCCGCAAGTTCGGAACCGATGGCAGTCAAACGGTAGGTGGCGAAGCGGATATCGCCGTTCCAACGTTCTTTCTCGGCCTGGTCAATATCAAGAGTTGGGACGCCAAGGTCACCAGCGAGACCAGGATTTCGCCTCCGGTCAGGTTTGAAATTTCCCTCGTTATCGATATCACCGGCTCAATGAGCTTTTACCGCAACGTCGAGCCTCTCAAGGAAGCCGCCAAGAGCTTCATTGACATTCTGTTCGAGAGTAAAACAAAACTGGACAAGAGCTGGATCGGCATCGTTCCCTATTCGCAATCTGTCAACCTTGGCAGGTATGTCAAAAAGGCCTCCTCCAACTATATGACCCAGGATGGCCGGATTTTGCCAACCGACAATGCTGATTACGTCGCCGACCCGATCGGCAGACGGCAGAATGTGGTGGAGCGCAGCGGCGCGGCGGCAACAACGGACGCTGCGCCAACGACCAGCAACAAATACCAGTTGGCGGACGATCGCAATACACAGTATAAAGAAGCGCCGTATATGAAGATACTCGGACCGACAGACCAAAAAGCGCCTCTTGTCAATACCATCAACAGTATTCAAACCGGTGGCGGAACGGCCGGACATATGGGCTTTCAATGGGGACTGAATATGGTGTCGCCGAAATGGAGCCACGTCTGGAACGCACCTTCGGGAACGTCTCCGTATACAGGGCCGAGTGCGAAGAAAAAGTTCATCGTCATGATGACGGATGGCGAGTTCAATCATTCGCCTGGAAGAAGGACAGGCCCCGGCCCCGGAACCTCCGATGTCAACGGCACGTTCGACAAATTGTGTACGTTTGCCAAAAAGCAGGGTGTCATCGTCTATACGATTGCCTTTAAGGCGCCGCCGGCCGCAGAAAAGGTCATGAAAAAATGCGCTTCTCCGGGCAAGCATATCGACGCAAAATCAAAACAGGCGCTCATCGATGCATTCGAATCAATCGCCGCCGATATTCAGAGCTTCTACCTCTCCGGTTAACCAGGCGTATGGAACTTGCAATCGCCAAACAGGGCCCGCCGAGGTGTTCGGCGGGCCTCTTTCGTTGTACGGTCCGCAAGGTGTACACGAAAAAGTGAACGATGTGGAGAGATTGCTGTTTTGTGTCATAACGCACCATGGTATCTGATAACGTTCAGGGCGCGTATCGTATGAGCGCGTTGATGTAGCGGTTCGATGCGCTGGCCACAACGCAAGGTGGTCAGACTGGCGGTATCCTGGCAGGAATCTATGGTGGAACAACTTTTGCATAATCATACATCGCTTGATGATACTGCGGCGCGTTCTCGTGAGAGCGGCAAATTCTCCTGTGCGACGCGTACCGCCAATGGCGAGCCTCGCGCCGGGGTGCGCTTGAAAGCGTTGGAGACCCTGTGGATTAATACGGGAACCCTGTGCAATATCGAATGCGCCAATTGCTATATATTCTCCTCGCCGCGCAATGATCGGCTGGCGTATATCACCACACAGGAGGTGCGCGCGTATCTTGACGAAATTGCCGCGCTGGGCCTGGGAACGCGCGAGATCGGTTTTACCGGCGGCGAGCCGTTCATGAACCCGCATATGGGTGATATGCTCCAGATGTGCCTTGAGCGCGGCTTCGATGTGCTGGTATTGATCAACGCCATGCAGCCGATGCAGCGCCGACGTGTCAAGGCGCGCCTTTTGGCGTTGCATGGGAGTTATCCTGACAAGCTCACCATCCGCGTTAGCCTCGATCACTATCGTGAAGACCTGCACGATAGCGAGCGGGGAGCGGGGACGTATAAGCGGACAATCGCGGGAATGCGCTGGCTGGCGCAAAACGGCTTCAGGATCAACGTCGCCGGGCGCACCTGCTGGAACGAACCGGCCGATGAGGCGCGCGCCGGATATGAGGCGTTATTCGCTGAACTGGGGATCCGCATCGATTTGCATGATCCGGCGCAATTGGTGTTGTTTCCGGAAATGGACCCGGCGATTGATGTGCCGGAAATCACCACCCGGTGCTGGGATATACTCGGTGTATCGCCGGACGACATCATGTGCGCCACCAGTCGCATGATCGTCAAGCGAAAAGGCGCCAAAACGCCTGTTGTCGTGTCCTGCACATTGCTGCCGTATGACAGGAATTTCGAAATGGGCGCGACCTTAAAGAGTGCCATGACCGCCAATGGCGGCGCCATGGCAGATGGTGAGGTCAAGCTCAACCATCCCTTTTGCGCCCAATTCTGCATCCTCGGCGGCGGTTCGTGTTCGGTGGGCAAAGACTGACGCCTGTGAGAGGATGCACCGGGCATTCGCGCATATAATGGCGATGGGTAGTGATGCATGAATCGCCCTTGCGTATCAGCGTAATCATCCCGACATTGAACGCGGCGGGCACGTTGCCGGCGATGCTGACGTCACTCATCGGCGGATGCAGGCGGCAACAGGGGGAACAGCGCACCCCGCTCACCCCGCTAACCCTGGAATTGATTGTCAGTGACGGCGGCTCCACGGATACGACCGGCGAACTGGCGCGTGCAGCCGGCGCGCGGCTCGTTACGGGACCGCCCGGGCGCGGCGCCCAACTGGCGCGCGGCGCGAAGATCGCTACCGCCCCGTGGCTTTTGTTTCTTCATGCCGATACCATCCTTGATCACGACTGGCGTATTGCCGCATTGCAGATCGCGGGTGCCGGCGATCCCTGTTGTGCGGGCGCCTTTCGCTTTCGTCTGGCGGATACGGCGCGTGCGGCACGTTTTCTGGAGTGGGGCGTGGCGCTGCGATGCCGGCTTTTCGCGCTTCCCTACGGGGACCAGGGGCTATTGATCTCGCGCCGCCTTTACGATGAGATCGGTGGCTTTCGTCCTATGCCATTGATGGAGGATGTCGATATGATTCGCCGTATCGGCCGGCGCCGGTTGCATATGCTTAAAGCATATGCAACCACCGATGCGAGCCGCTATCGGCGTACCGGTTATGTGCGCCGCATAGTGCGCAATATTTCGTGTCTGATGCTGTATTTTGCCGGCGTCCGTCCGGCGCGCATCCGGGACTATTACAATGCAACGTGACGTGGCCGGACTGACCGGTGTTGATACGCAGCGTGCGGCGTTGATTGTGATGGTCAAAGAGCCGGTGCCGGGACGGGTCAAGACCCGCCTGGCGCATGCCCTGGGCGCGGCGGCGGCGGCGGCGTTCTATGGCGAGCTGATGCGCGCTACCATTGAGCGTTTAAGTGGCACCAGCGAATGGCAAACGATCCTTGCGGTCACGCCTGATGCGGCTGCCGACCGGGCAATCTGGCCGTGCGGCGTCCATCGGTTCGGGCAGGGCGGGGGAGACCTGGGACAACGTATGGCGCGGCAGTTTGCGCGTTTTGATGCGCCTGCTGTACTGATCGGCAGCGATATTCCGGACATCGGGCAGGGCGATATCCGCACGGCGCTGCGTTTGCTGGACGATCACGACAGTGTCTTCGGGCCGGCTCCCGATGGGGGGTATTGGCTGGTGGGGTTTGCCCGCGGCGCGATGGCCGCGAAGGCGTTTGACAATGTGCGCTTTTCGAGCGCCTTTGCACTGGCGGACACGCTGTCCAATCTGTCACAGCGCCGTGTGGCGATGGTTGACGAAAAGCGTGATATTGATACGATTGATGATTATCGCGCCTGGCAGGCAGCGCAGCGGACATGACACACTCAAGCCCGAATGCCTGTAACGCTCTAAAAACTCAGGGCGGCGCCAATGCGGCCCTCGTAGCGGGTCGTGCCATCGCCGAAGTGAATCTCGCCATCGGCAAAAAGCGATGCTGCACCGCCCATATTCGTCGACAGTCTGGCGCCGACAAACCCGGTGACTGCATCGTCATTGCCGAGCGTAACGCTGACAGAGCTCCCGGCAATCGTTACCGAGACGTCATCCGCATCGCTGCTGTAGGCCTCGATACCGAAGCGGGGCACCACCGAAAACGCTCCCCAGGACTTCGCCACCGCCAGTTGGGCACGGCCGGCAAACAGATTGACATCGCGGTCTGCTACACGCAATTCACTCGCTGAGGCGCCGGTCGGGCGCCCCGTCTCCGTATAGCCATCGAGGGAGAGATGGGCATAGCGCAGGCGCGCACTGGGCATGAGCATCATGCCGGCAAGGGTAAAATCCGCGCCCGCCGCCACCTCGGGTGAGAAATACATGCCGTCATAGGAACCCTTCGCCAGCCAAAAACCGTTTGGCGCGGTATTGTCCATCACCAGCCGGGTGCTGTCGTTATCGAGGGTGCCAAGGCTCAGGATCAGCCGCGCGTACCATGCCGGTTGCGTATAATCCGCATAGACCCCGCCAAAAAACGTATCGGTTTCAACATTCTGACTGTTGTGGCCGATTTTTTGCATACTACGGCCCGTCTCCAGATCGCCGCGGGAATAGCCGGCAAAGGCGCCGACGCGCGTGCCCGAAAGGGAAGCCATATCGAGAGCCATGTCAAAGCCGACGATGCCGCCAACAAACTTGTGTTTGGCATCATTCTGTCTTCCTTGTGCGTCCACTTTACGATGCGCGCCAAATCCTTGTGCCCAGATACGGAAACGTTCCTGCGCCGCCGGGGCAGCAGGAACAGGATCCGTTGCATTGCCGAAACTATCGCCGATATCGGCTGCGATTTGCGCCGCATGGGCCGTTGCGCGCAAGCCGGCTGCGGCGCGCGATCTTGCGATACGGGCAGCATCCAGTCGGGTATGAACGGAATTGGAGATACCTGCTGTTAAATCATGAAGTTGCACGCCGGCCTGGGCCAATACCGTGGGATCGATAACCACAACATACGGATTGCCGGTATTGGGCGTGATCGTGAGATAAGCCCAGCCGATGGTATCAATCACCTCCGGTAGATCGCCTGTGGCATCAAACGTTATCGCGGTGCCGACGCGGTTATGAAAATTCACGGTCTCCTCGCCGGCATCTATGCCCGTGCTAAGCTCCACCACGCCAATCAGGCGCGAGCCGGGGAGCAGGGTCAGGGTATTCTTTTGATTCGTATTGTTTGTATCGATATCGATGGAATAACTGCTCGGCCCGCTGGCCTGTATCAAGCCGCTGTTGATAATCGTATTGTTGTCCCCGTCAATCTGGATGCCGTCGGCATTGCTGCCCTCCACTTTGATGGTGCCGCGGTTGATCAAGGTATTGTTGTTGCCGAGGGCGTGGAGGCCAAAGGCGGAATCTCCGTTCGTCTTGATCGTTCCGGTGGAGCCAACAACAACGGTGCTGCCATTACCATCGACTCTAACGCCCTCAGCGTTGTCGCTAGTTGTTGTAATTCCACCATTTATAGTGACCGTGTGTCCTCCGCCTGTACCGTTAACAGCGTCTCCTGCTGTTGTGATCTCGCCACCTTCCTCGACGGTGCACGTTTCGTCGGCGCCGAGGTTTTGTGTTGTCGTAATCGGGCCGCTGATGGTTGGGCACGCTGCTTGTGCACGGGCGGAAGTTATCGCACCAGGAGCAGAAAAGAACAGGATACCAGCGGCGGCAATTGCCAGCAGGAGCGCTGCAGATCGCATTATACCAGTCATCGCAACTGGCAATGGATTGCGGCGCTGTGGCAATGCCGTCTTCAACGTATCCATAGACGTGCGTGTCATTGTCCGGGCTCCTTTTATTGCAAGCATTGTCGAACGATCCTGTCCAACAGACCATGATCGCCTTGAGTGTGGGCATCGCCTCGCCAATCGAGAAACGAAAATTGCTTCTATTAAGACCTGACACGCTCTAACCGCCTGTTGCAGTATCAGGAGCCACCCGCAAATGGTGCCCTTGAAACGTTTGATCAGGAATGCGATTCGATACATGGCGATAGACAGCATAGTTTGATAACGATGCGGCTGCTGATATTCCGATTCGATGCGTATCTCTTTGTTTTCAAACCTGTCTCGCCAGATCCTTACCGGAAGTCAAGTCAGATTGTTTACAAAAATAAAATCAACTTAAAATTGAAAATACTATGACTTGAAGCACCCAGCCTGTCAATACAGACGAGCGAGAAATGCGCCTTGTGCGTTGAATTTGTTGCGATATGTTGCTATAAAGTCACAGTGAGCGTCAAAGTCGCGGTCTGGTGCCCGACGCCACCATTGATTCCGCCGTCTCGCTCGAATTCGCCAAGGATCCAATACCAGCGGTATCGGTTTTTGTACACGCTGACGTGTGTATCGTGCTGACAAGGCAACGGTTTTGAACCCGGGCCAGGAGTGACACGCTCTAATACAGGAACTGCTCGTTGAGAATGCGCTCGCGCAGATTGTGATCCGTATCGAACATCAAAAGCGCCACCGATGCGGTCCGGGTTTCGGCGCGCACCTGCACGACCGATCCCAGGTCATGAAAATCCGCCGCCGCACCGACGCTGCGCGCCGGCGCATCAATGACATCGATAACCACCTGCGCCGAGTTGGGCAGTAGCGCCCCCCGCCAGCGTCGCGGGCGGAACGGGCTGATGGGTGTCAATGCCATCAAAGGCGCGTCAATGGGAACGATGGGTCCATGGGCCGAAAGGTTATAGGCGGTACTGCCCGCCGGCGTCGCCAGCAGGATGCCGTCGCTGATAAGTTCGTCAAGGCGGATCTTACCATCGACCGAGACGCGCAATTTTGCCGCCGCATGGGTTTGTCGCAACAGCGATAACTCGTTCAGCGCCGGCGCCCGGCGGGTATCGCCATCGACGGTTCTGGCGCTCACCTGCAGAGGATGCAGCGCCGTGACTTCGGCGCGGTTCAGGCGCCCAAGCAAATTGTCTTCGCTAAAGGCGTTCATCAAAAACCCCACCGAGCCGCGGTTCATGCCGTAGATGGGCACCCCCTTGTCCATAAACCGGTGCAGGGTACGCAGCATGAACCCATCGCCCCCCAGGGCCACGATGGCGTCGGCGTTTTCAGGGGGCGTGTCGCCATAGCGCGCAATCAGGCGCCGGCGTGCCTCCCCGGAGCGCTCATGGGGCGCGGCAACAAAGGCGAGGGTTTCAATGGCGCGGGTTTCAGTGGTGCGCGCTGGCGATCTGTCGTCCATGGCAGCCGTTGCGGTTGGTCATAAAAGTCCTGCTCTGCGGCGCATACCGCGGACGATATCCCTGCTGTTTAATGACCAGCTTGTTTTAATAACCAGCCTATTGCGTTTGCGGACGCCCGATGCCGCTCAGGATTTGCCCGATCAATGACCGGTCCTTTCCGCCGGACGGCGTTTTGCGGGAGATAAAGTCAAACACCTTACCGTCCTTCAAGCCGTAACTGGCGTGGCGCGCGACCTGCTCATTCTCATCGAAATAAACTGCCAATACGCGCTGATCGATGATCCGCGGCGCAAAAAAGCTGCGCTGATAAACGGTTTGCGAAATATAATAATACACGTCGCGCTCTTCGAACGTGGCGAGCGTCGACGGGGTCCCAATAGCCAGTTCCACATGCTCTTTCGAGGAACCAACGGGAATATCCTCGATCGTCGTATCGCTGATGAGATGGCCGTGATGGCTGGACGTTGCGCAGCCACCCAGATTTACCGCCAGCGCCGACGCCAAAACCGTGGCGATTACAAGTTGCTTCATACCCTGAATCCTGCCCGATGTACTGTGTCTGTCTGCCCGTCACGCCATCCACGGTTCCAGCCCCTTGAGGGGCCCGTATGTGGTTTTTGTACGATCTGCATATTCCCCAAAACCCGCAAAACCTCCAAATCCGCCGATTCGTTTCTGGACCTGGCGAGAGCCGCAGCATAAACTGATGCCTGTTTGGTTTGGAGCACGGTGATGCTAAAATTTCGTAAATCCCCAAATCGCGTGATCGCCGAGAGCCTATACAGGGAAATCGTGGCACAGGCGAGACGGCCGAGATTTTTTTCCGATCTGCGCGTTCCCGATACCCTCGATGGGCGCTTTGATATGATCGTCCTGCATATCGCCGCCGTATTATATGGCCTGCGCCGCACCGGAGCGGAGCAAGCTCTGCAACAGGCCCTGTTCGATGTGTTTATGGCGGATATGGATAGCGAATTGCGCGAAATGGGGGTGGGGGATCTCGGCGTGCCAAAACGCATCAAGGTGATGGCGCGGGCCTTTTACGGGCGCGCGGCGCAATACGATGCCGCTTTCGCCTTGCAAAACCATGCCACCCTACAGGCCGCACTGCAAAAAAATATCTATCAGGGGGTGCCGGATTCATCGCCCCAGGCGAACCGGCTCGCCCATTATGCCCTACAACTGGTCTTATCGTTGACAGCGCAATCATTAAGTGATTTATCGAAGGGGCGGCTGCATTTCCCACCCCTACACGCTTTAGAGCGTGTCAGGTCTTAATAGAAGCAATTCTGTTTCTCGATTGGCGGACGCCCACGCCCAAGGCGATCGAAGAGCGATGCTTACCCATTTCTCGAGAGCGGCTTGGGCGTGGGCGTCCGCCAATCGGAAACCCGAAGGGACGGGCGATTTTGCACCAATATGAACCTTAAGTCTCTTGAAAATAGCCCCACTATATCCTGCGAGACTTAAAGTTCATCTTGTCGCAAAATCGCTCCGTCAGAATGATTCTATTAAGACCTGGCACGCTCTACACTAAAGCACGCCTGTTTTCGCTTGCCGGCGCCGCTCAGCCGACAAGCCCAAATGGTGTCAGAACGGATAATCGGGGCACAATGAACGATCGAATATCGGGCGCACAGGGCGAGAATCAGATAGCTCCCGTAAGCCGGTTGATTGCTGCCAGCGCGGTTCCGGCGGACGGGCTTCGCCTCGCCATTACCGCCGACGACCAGCAGCGCAAGGCTATGGCGCGGATTTGCGATCTCGTCCGGGTGAACAATTTCCGTGCCCATGTTGATGTAGCGCGCATCGCCCGGGGCTTGCGCGTAAACGGCACAATTGAGGCTGACGTGGTGCACACATGCGTCATCACCCTTGAGGATGTGACGCAGACCATCCACGAGAGATTTGCCGAGCGGTTTTTGACCGCGCGCGGCGTAAACGACTTGCGCGCCGAGCGCATCGCCGCTATGGGTGCTGATGCCGATCAGCGTACGATCGACAGCATCGCATTCGATCTGCCCGAGGTCCTGACGGCGCGGGGCTGTGATGTGGGCGCGCTGGCGTTCGAGTATTTTGTCATGGCGCTTGATCCCTATCCCCGCAAGCCGGGCGCTGTCTTCGATGCGGGCGCATATGGCGGCGCCGGCCATGAAAGCGTCGGGCCAACGGCTGTTGACAATGACGAGTAGCGTGGCGGCAAAGCGCAATCCTGTCGGCGCGGTACTTGGTATCGGCGTGTCGTCCGTGCGATCTATATCGCTGTCGTCCTTTCACACCACCCGCGGGGGAGCCGGGCTGCCATGATGAATGCCATATGACCGCTCCCGCCGGCGCAATCACAGACCAACGACCGGATGGTCCCCCTATGGCGCAACCCGCTACTATATCCCTGGACGCCATGGGCGGAGATCATGGACCTGAAGTTGTTCTTGGCGGCGCCGCGCTGGCGTTGACGCGCCGTCCGCAGTTGCGCTTTATCCTCTTTGGTGATGAGAGCAGGTTGGCGCCCGAGCTCGATCGGCACCAGGCCCTGGCGGCTGCTTCGCAGGTTGTTCATACAACGGTTGCGGTGCGCATGGATGATCGCCCCAGCCAGGCGTTACGTCAGGGGCGCTGGCATTCGAGTATGTGGAAATCCATTGAGGCGGTCAAACATGGCGAGGCGCATGCGTGTGTGTCGGCGGGCAACACCGGGGCACTGATGGCGATGGCCAAGTTCTGCCTGCGAACGATGGCAAACATCGAACGTCCCGCCATTGCCGCGATCTGGCCGACAAAGCGTGGCGAGAGTATCGTTCTGGACATGGGGGCGACCATTGGCGCCGATGCCCAGCAACTGATCGATTTCGCCATGATGGGCGGCGCCATGGGGCGCGTTTTGTTTGATTTGCCCTGCCCGCGTATCGGATTGCTGAATATTGGTGTCGAGGAAGTCAAGGGGCTTGAAGACGTGCGCACGGCGGGCAAACTGCTGCGCGAAATCAACCTGTCGACCATCAACTACTGCGGCTTTGTCGAGGGAGACGATCTGGGCGAGGGTACGGTGGATGTGGTTGTGACGGAAGGGTTTTCCGGCAATATCGCGCTAAAGACGGCGGAAGGAACGGCGCGGTTGATGAGTTATTATCTCAATGATGCTCTGCGCCGTTCACTGCGCTCGCGTATCGGTGCATGGCTGGCGCGTTCGGCTTTTGCCAGCCTGCGCGAACGCCTTGATCCACGAACACGGAACGGCGGCGTGTTCCTGGGCCTGAACGGCATCGTCATCAAAAGTCACGGCGGCACCGATGCACAGGGCTTTGCCAGTGCCATCGAACTGGCATACGAGATGGTGCGCAATGATCTGCTAAAGAAAATCGGCGATGACCTGCGGCTTTATCATCGCAACGCCATCGCCCTGGAAAACCCTTGAGGGTGGCGTGCCGCGTGGTAAATTCGTCTCAATCGGGCAGTAACAATGACAAGATGTGCCAGGTACTTGTCAATCCCGATAAAACCCCGTACTTCGTATCGGGGGCGTTGGGCGGTGCGTGCGCAGGCGCGCTGGATATGAACTTTCAAAAGGTTGTTCCCGGGACGGGCAAGCCGCAAGGGACACCTCTTGCGCCCCTGCTACCAGGGAGGCCATACCGGGCCATGCATCTGATCATCTCTAGTGATCAGATGAGTTACCAGCAGCACCCGATGGGTTTTTCGAGAACAACCTGTTGAAATAACACGCGCCAGGGATGCGCCGGAATGTGAAGCGAAAGTGACGCGTATGAAGGATCGCCGATCGGTTGTTTGTGGATGCGGATCGTATTTACCCGCCAGAATGGTGCGCAACGGCGAGTTGGCGCAAACGATTGATACATCGGATGAATGGATCGTCCAGCGTACCGGTATCGAATGCCGGCACGTGGCTGCGGACGGCGAATACACGTCGGACCTGGCTCTCGCGGCCGCCCGCCGCGCCCTCGCCGATGCCCGTATGAGTGCCGATGATCTTGATCTGATCATACTGGCGACAGCGACGCCCGATCATACGTTCCCGGCAACGGCGGTGGATGTGCAACACCGTCTGGGGATGCGTCGTGGTGCCGCTTTCGATCTTCAGGCGGTGTGTTCGGGCTTTGTGTTTGCCCTGGCGAGTGCCGACAGCTATCTGCGTTGCGCGCTGGCGGATCGGGCGCTGGTGATTGGGGCTGAGACCTTTTCACGCATCCTCGACTGGCAGGACCGTACGACCTGCGTCCTGTTTGGCGATGGCGCCGGTGCGCTGGTCCTTCAGGCCGAGGACGGCGCAGCGGACGGGCGCGGCATTTTGTCATCCTGCCTGCGTTCCGATGGTGCCCACAAGCGCAAGCTCTATGTTGACGGCGGCCCCTCGACGACCCAGACCGCCGGCCATTTGCGCATGCAGGGGCGGGAGGTTTTTCGTCATGCGGTCGGTATGATTACCGATGTTGTTATCGAAGTTTGCGAGGCCAACGGCGTCACGCCGGCCGATATCGACTGGTTCGTTCCCCACCAGGCCAACATTCGCATTATTGACGCTTCAGCGCGTAAACTGGGGATTCCTTTCGATAAAGTCGTGCGTTGCGTTCAGGCCCATGGCAACACCTCCGCCGCCTCTATTCCCCTGGCGCTTGATGTCGCCATTGGTGACGGCCGCATCAAGCGCGGCGACCTGGTTTTGCTGGAAGCCATGGGCGGTGGTTTTACCTGGGGCGCCAACCTGGTACGCTGGTAGCGCACCGATAATACAACTGATTTATGCAAGGCCGCAATATCTTGTTCTTTCTGGCATTTCCCTTGACCCGGCGGGAAAGACGCGGCATATTCTCTGATGACACCAATTGCCATGTTTAACTAAAAGCACTTAAACACCAATGATTTATAGCTTGGCATCTAAAGTGTATTCTTAACCTAATCCGGGCGGCACACCCGTCGGTGTGTGCCTTTAGCTGATACCGGTGGAATAATATGAGGGTGATAGCGTGAAATCGGGGGAAAAAACCGTAACCCGCGCCGATCTGTGTGATGCAGTCTACAGAAAAGTGGGGCTTTCGCGATCTGAATCGTCGGACCTTGTCGAATTCGTCGTCAAGGAGATTTCCGATTGTCTGGCGGCCGGCGAGACCGTAAAGCTGTCGTCATTTGGATCCTTTGTGGTTCGCGAAAAGGGCGAGCGCATTGGTCGCAATCCAAAGACCGGTGAAGAGGTGCCGATTTTGCCTCGCCGCGTGCTGGTGTTCAAGCCCAGCAACGTGTTAAAGAGCAAAATCAGTGCCGCGTTATCCGGCAAACGGAAATAACGCCCGTCCAGGTGGATGTTCGCGGCGCGCAAGAGGGGTGTTGCAGGGGACACTTAACCCGCGTGGGGGCGCATATGGGGCGGATGCACGAGAACAGCGTGAACCTGTCTGGGATGTATGGCCCGAACCGGCTTGCCTGGCGGCCATGACCGCAGGTATCCTGATTTCAGACCTGCCGCCTTGAGAACAACCTGTTGAAAGATCACAACGAGCGCCAACGGGCAGTCCTGTCAGGACAGTGCGCCTTCCTGGTGTATACCGTTAAAGCGAGTGCCGCAAATGACCCAAAAAAGCCCCGATGCCTTTCGAACGATCAGCGAAGTGGCCAGAAGCCTCGATTTGCCCCAGCACGTCCTGCGGTTTTGGGAAACGCGCTTTACCCAGATCAAGCCGCTTAAACGCGGTGGCGGCCGGCGCTACTACAGACCTGACGATATCGATCTGTTGCGCGGTATTCAGTTTTTACTCTATGAAAAAGGCTATACGATCCGCGGCGCGCAGCGGGTCTTGCGGGATCGGGGTATCGGGTTTGTCGCCCGCTGCTGGCGCGACGTCGAAGGGGACGGGGAGGCGCCCGTGTTGTCGTCCAGGGTGCCGCATCAATCCGTCGGCACTGCAAAGCGAAACGGCGATAGCGATGCTGGCGAGCCGGCCAACCCGGACGGTAAGCGCGCGAGTGCGGTTTCCGCGACGCCGGCCCTGGGAGCGTCTGAGCCGTTATCGGCGAGCGACATTGAGACGCTGAACGAGGCGCTGGTGAAGTTGCTGGAATGCAAGCGGCTTCTTGACCGCGCCCGCGCCTGACACGCTTTAGTCAGCTAACAAAAAGCCGGCGGGGAAAGTTTGTCAGCCGTTCGCAGCCATCGGCCGTGACGACAATCGTCTCCGACATGCCAAAACCGCGCGCCAGCACATAGGTGTGAAACGTCATCCCCTGGCGAAAACGCCAGGTGCAACCCGGCGTCGCCTGCAGGTCTTCTCCGCCCGCCGGTTGCAGCATCAGACCAATCGAATAAAATGTCTTGTTGGAATACGTCTCGCGCAGGCCCGCCGACAAAACACCCTCGCGGTAGATCGCATCCGCAACGGCGGCGGCAACATTCGGACGAACCGCCGCCAGTGCCGCGTCCTGAATTGCAATCAAACGCTCAACAACACGATAATCTGCGTCGCTCGCCTCGGCCACCCGAATCGGGCGCATGAAACGGGCATGATAGTGGCGGTGGTTCGGCGTTGTCTCAACCTGCACAATATCGCCGCGCGCCAATATGCGATCGGAATAACCGCCATGCAGGTGAAACGCCCGCGCCCCGGACGACAACACCCCGGGACCGGGCAAATCACTGCCGGCGCGAATCATGGCGGCGCAAATCCCGGCCGCCATTTCACGTTCGCTAACACCCGCGGCGGCCGTATCGATGGCCGCCTGCATGCCCGCCTCGGCAGCCCTGGCGGCGTGGCGTTGCAGGGCAATTTCGGCAGGCGACTTGATCAAACGCGCCCGCGCAACCAGGGCGCTTTCATCCAAAAACCGGTATCCGGGCAGGGCGGTGCGCAAAGCCTCGTAGCGGGCAACCGACAGCGGCCAGGCTTCTGCCTCAATCCCCACCGATGCCGAAGTGCCGAGCCGCGATCGAATTGCTGCCGCCGCGGTTGCGACCGGATCGTCACTGTCGCGCCACAGGGCACGATCGTTAAAAATGCAGGTGGCGTCGAGATAATATTCCTCGACATCGCGGCAGATCAGCGTCGGCATGCCATCGGCGGGAATAATGGCGAGTTGAAAACTACCGTACCCGCGGGTGAAAAAACCGGTCAACCAGGTCACGGTTTCCGGTTGAAACGCCAGCAGCGCATCCAGCCCCTTGCGGCGCAAACGCTTTTGCACGCCAACCAGACGCGCCTCATATTCCTCGTGCGCAAACCAGGGTTCATAAATCCTGGGCGTGTTCATGCTCGTGCCTTTACGATATCGGCGAACCGCAACAGCATTTTCTTTGCTTTTGCCGCCTCGCGCGCCGAAGCGATCAATGCGTCCACATCCGCGCCATCGCGCTCCATTCGGGCGCGATTTTCCCTGAACCAGACTGGCGCCTGCTCAAGCGTGATTTCGGGATGTCCCTGAATGCCCCAGACCGGCGCGTCATGCCATCGCCAGATCTGGTTCGGGCATATATCGGAACGGGCCAGAATGGTCATGTCGGGATGGCCGGCGCGCACCTCGTCGTTGTGCCAGACGAACATATGCACATGATCCCCCAGCCCGCCGGTGATGGCGTCGTCGCGCGCAGCTTCGGTAAAGGGCAGGTCCTTGTAGCCGATCTCGCAGGATGTCCGACGGAACACCTGGTCGCGCCCGCACAGGGCCGAGGCGAGGATCTGGCTGCCGAAACAAATGCCGAGCATCGGAATTTCACGTGCGGCGGCGTGTTGAATCAACGTGTGCTCGCGATGAATAAAGGGGATATCTTCATAGGCGCCATGGGAACTGCCGGATAAAAAGATGCCGTCATAATTGTCCGGACTTTCAGGAAACTCGCCGTTGTAGGCCCAGTACCGCTCGACGTGAAGACCCAGACTTTCGAAACGATCGTCGAGTTTGGCCACTGAGCGCATTGCGCGGCCGTTGACAAGATATAAAAGATTGGCCTTTGGCATGAGCGCCTCCAATTGCAGTGTCAGCCCTTATTGCGGGACAGGCAGTTCCAGCGCCTCAATGACCCGGCGCGCGACCTGCCTGGCGGTACGCTCAAGGGCCTGGCGGGACGAACCACCGATGTGCGGTGTCAGGATCAGATTGGGACAGGCAAAAAGGGGGCTGTCGACCGGCAGGGGTTCGGTGGAAAACACGTCAAGAGCGGCGGCGGCGAGCCGTCCCTCCAGCAAGGCGCGGCTTAAGGCAATTTCATCGATCAAGGCCCCGCGCGCGGTGTTCACAAGGATTGCGCCGGCGCGCAGGCGGGCAAGTCGCGCGGTGTTGATCAAAGGTGTGTCGGTGGGCAGGCCGTGTAGTGAAATTACATCGGCCCCTGTTATGAGCGCATCGAGATCGGGGGCGCGATGAACACCGGCGCGTTGAAGCGCATCGCCGGCATGAACCGTATGGGCCGTTACCGTCATGCCGATCCCTTGCGCCAGACGCGCCAGATGCTGCGCGATACGTCCAAAGCCCACAAGGCCAAGGCAGCGACCGGCCAGTTCGACGGGATGCGAACGGTCTCGAAAGGCCCAATCGGCGCGGCGCACCGCCAGGTCCGCGGCGCAGATCCGGCGCGCGCAGGCAAAAATCAATCCCAGCGCGTGTTCCGCGACCGACAACGCGTTCGTTCCCGGCGTGTTGACAACCACGATACCACGCGCCGCAGCGGCGGCCTTGTCGATGCGCTCGGTGCCGGTGCCGTGGCTGGCGATCACCTGCAATAACGGCGCCTGGGCGATGGCCTCACGCGAAAAACCCTGATCCCGCGTGATCACCGCGCGGGCGCAGCGCAGGTGCGGCAGGAAGTCATCGAGCGCCGCCGAGGCGGCCTGGTGAACGCTCAGCCCGGCGCGCTCAAGAAGCGCAACACCCACCGGTGCGATGGGCTGGACGATGACGCAATCGCTCATTTGCCCAACTCCGGCGGCTCAAGACAGAGCCGCAGCACAATATCCGCGCCCAGGGCGAAATCTGCCATGTCCATATGCTCATCGGGGTTGTGACTGCCGTTTTCATTACGCAGAAACAACATACCGGTGGGCACGTCGAGGGCGGCGAAGGTTGCTGCGTCATGACCCGCCCCACCGGGCATTCGCAGCGCCGGAATATGCAACGCCCGCGCCGCGTCCTGCAGCGAGGCAATAACGCCCGGATGCATTACCGCGGGTTCCGATCCGGTTCGCTGCCCCAGATCAAAGGTGACATTCTGCTGGTGCGAAATGCGCGCGATATACGTATCCAGTTTATCCGATATGCGGGTGAGAAGGTCGCGCGAACTGCTGCGTACATCCAGCGAAAACGACACGAAACCGGCGACTTTCGAGAACGACGCCTCGTTACTGTCGGTTGCCACCTGACCGACCGTGATGGTCAGGTCTTCGCCCGCCGCATCGATTCTTGACCACAGGGAGTCCAGTTGCACGATCAGCGTTGCGAGGGCGCGCACCGCGTCCTGGCGGGCGGCACGCGGTGTGGCGCCGGAGTGCCCGTAGCTGCCATGACAACTGGCGTGCCGATATCGAAAGCTGCCGCGAATGCCGCTTACAATGCCGATCGGCCTGGCTTTGGAGACAAGAACCGGCCCCTGTTCGATATGGGGTTCGATAAACAGTGCGATCCTGTTCGGATCCAGATACCGCTCGCCGCGACGCAGCGCGGCGGACCGGCCGCAAGCCGCATCAATGGCCTCGCCCAGGCTTGTGCCGTCGCTGGCGCGCACAACGGTCTCCAACTCCTGCGCGCGCAAGCGCCCGAAAGCGGCGCGGCTGCCGATATAGGAACTGTTGAACCAGGCGCTTTCTTCGGCGCGTATAGCCATTACCGTGATATTGCGCGGCGGTACGCGCGCCGCGCTGACAAGGCCCGAAACCACCGCCAGTCCCATAAGCACGCCAGCGGCGCCGTCAAAATTACCGCCCCTGGGAACCGAGTCCAGGTGCGAGCCGATAATAATACGCGGCAGATCCGTTTCCCCGGCCAGTGTCAGGTAAAGATTGCATGCCGCGTCCGTTTCGATATCGAGCCCCAGTGCGCGGGCTTCGCGGCGAACGATGTCATGTGCCAGGTCTTCCCCCGGGCCGTAAGAGGCGCGGGTCACGCCGCGCCCGTCTGACGTTCGATCGCGCAATTCCGCAAACAGCCGCTCCGCCAGTGCGATATCGGGCCGCGCCGGACGGTTGCGGTGCGCAGCGCAGGAGACGGTCATATCCGCGACAGACATGCGATAATACTGGCCCGCACCTGGTCAAGGTGGCGGGTCATGGCCTGTGCGGCGTCCTCGCCGTTGCCCGAGCGAAGCGCCGCAATGATATCGAGATGTTCCCGGCACGTGTCATTGACCCGCTCCGGCAGTCTTTTGAGGTCAAAGAACTGGGTCTGGCGGCGCAGCATCAGGATGATGGACGAAAGCTGCGGGTTTGCCGCCGCGTCGGATATCACGCCATGCAGGCGCTCGTCGATCCGGCGGGTCTCCTCGCGATCGATTTTCGTCCCCGATGGACCGGAATCGGCGAGGATCGCCTGCAACGCCGCCTCGATTTCGTCCAGTTGACTGTCATCGATACGGCCGGTGGCCATGCGCGCCACAGCCGGTTCAAGCAACAGGCGGATTTGCAGGGCGTCCATGAAATCGTCGAGTTGCATCTGCCTGACCTGCAGCCCGCGCCGTCCGTGGCGCACCAGCAGACCTTCCGCCTCCAGCATCAACAGCCCATCGCGCACCGGGGTGCGTGACATGTCGAGCATCTGCGCCATGCGCCGTTCGTTCAACAGATCGCCGGGGCGAATCTTACGCGACAGGATCAGATCAAGAATCATTTCATAGGCCTGCATGGCGAGTCGCTGATCAGAGCCATTCAACATGATTTGCCTCGTCTTTTCAACGTTTTGCGCGTTGCGGGTGGCATCGGTACTGCCACCTTACGCGCCGCTGTGCCCTCGCGTTTAGCATGTTTCCTGCTGCCGGTTTTGGTATTTTTACGGTTGACGAATGGTATACCAGCCGCATAAAGTTAATTCAACGCTTCATTTGCTCAAGGGGGAGGGGCAGAACGCGGCGCGACACACGGCATGACAATTGTTCCCGCGCGGCCAGGCGGCGTTGCGCAGAACTGAAGCGGCAGTGCCTGATCTGTTCGATGACAAGGGGAAAGAACACGGTATGACAGTTGTTCCCGGCGCTTTTCTGCCCTTTCCTCGCAAAGAACACCTCGGCCGCCAGGCGGCGTTGCGCGCCGAACTGAAGCGGCAGTGCCTGATCTGTTCGATGACAAGGGGGAAGTACACGGTATGACAGTTGTTCCCGGCGCTTTTCTGCCTTTTCCGCGCGAAGAGCACCTCGCCCGCCAGGCGGCGTTGCGCGCCGAACTGAAGCGGCGCGCCGTCGACGCTATACTGGTGTTCGCCCAGGAAAGTCATTACTGGCTGAGCGGCTATGATACGGGCGGTTATGTTTTTTTCCAATGCGCGGTGGTGACGGCGGATGATCGCCCGATCGTATTGCTGACACGCCGCCCCGATCTGCTACAGGCGCAGCAGACGAGCACGATAGAGGATATTCGCATCTGGTGGGACGCCGATGATGCCAATCCGGCAGTGGATCTGAAGGCGATACTGAAGGAACTCGGGCTGAAGGGTTCACGCATTGCGATCGAATTGAACACCCATGGTCTGACCGGCTGGAATCTGTGGCGGATCCAGAAAACGCTAAAGGGGTGGTGTAAGCTCGAAGATGACAATCACCTGATCAGAAGGCTTCGGCTGATCAAATCGGCGCGCGAGATCGCATATACCCGCAAGGCAGCCAGAATACTCGACCGGTCGCTGGATGCGGTTATTGCAGCCGCCCGACCGGGGATGCTGGATAGTGCCCTGAAGGCGGTCTATCTGAGTACGATACTGGCTGATGGCGCGGATATGCCGCCCAATGCGCCGCTTTTCAATTCCGGAGAGCGCGCGATCTACGGGCGAAGCGTATCGACGCCGCGAAGGATCGAGGCGCAGGACCAGATACTGATCGAATACCCGGTTGCCTATCGCCGCTACAACGTCAAGACCGAATGGACCATCGTTTTCGGCAGCGTTCCCGCAGCGCAGCGCAAAATGTATGATGTCGCGCGCGAAACGCTGCATCGCATGACCGAGATCGCCCGCGCGGGCACAACCCTGGGCGAGATATTCGACGCCCATGCGCAAGGGCTGGACAATGGCGGGTATCGCGCCCATCGCTACGGCGCGACGGGTTATGCGGTCGGTTGTACATTCGCCCCCACGAGTATGGACGTTCCACCGATGATCTATGCGGGCAATGCCACGCGCTGTGTGGCGGGCATGACCCTGTTTTACCACGTCATGATCGGCGACAGCGATACGGGACTGGCCATGGGCGTCGGTCACACGCTGCAGATAACCGACGGCGCGCCGGAGGTTCTGACCCGCCTGCCGGACGAACTTACAGTGGTGAAATGACGCGGCGACATATCAGCAGAACGATACGCCGGCATGAGCCGGACAACAACAAGGAGGAAGTAAATGACGAATTTCATGATATCACGCCGGGATGTGATGATGGGGACGGCCGCCGCTCTGGCGCTTCCCGGGATCGGTCTTGCGCAGACAGCGCCCAGGCGTGGCGGCACGTTGAAGATCAGTCATTCCACCCGCATTGCAACCCTTAACGTTTTGACCAACTCCGGTCCCGGCGAATACCCGGTGATGGATATGGTCTATTCCGGTCTGACCCGTATCGGCTTGAACAATACGCCGATTCCGGACCTGGCCTCGTCCTGGCAAGGCAACGCCGAGGCCACGGTCTTTACGTTCAATCTGCGCGAAGGGGTGCGCTTTCACGACGGAACACCATTCACATCCAGGGACGTTGTCGCCACATACGAGGCGATTCTGAACCCGGATATTCCCGCCTCGGCCAATTCGGTGCTCGATATGGTGGACAGGGTCGAGGCGCCGGATGATACAACCGTGCGCTTTATCCTGAAAACCCCCTATGCGGACCTGCCCACCTCTACCGCCCATGCCAATGCACGTATCCTCTCGGCGGCGGCGCTTTCCGGGGATCTGAGGGATCTTGAAACCAGGGTCAATGGCACCGGGCCCTTTAAGCTGGAAACCTATGACAGTGCGCGGATCACCCGGCTTGTGCGCAACGACAACTATTTTATCCCCGACAGGCCCTATCTGGACGCGGTGGAAATGCACCTGTTCCCCGACCTGGCAGCCGAGACAACCAACTTCCTGTCCGGCGATGTCGATGTCATGCTGACGGTTCAGCAGGCGGATTTTGCGCGGATTGCCGCCGCAGCCGGTGTGAATGCGCTGCGGGTTCCATCGGGGCGTTACGTGAACGTCGTGATGCGATTCGATCAACCGCCCTTTAACGATGTGCGCGTCAGAAAGGCCCTGGCCATGTCCATAGACCGGCAACTACTGGTTGATATCGTACTGGAAGGCCTGGGACGCCCCGCCCACGACAACATCCTGTCACCGGAATTCAAATACCGCATCGATACCCCCGAAGTGCCCTACGATCCGGCGGCGGCCAGGGCATTACTGGCGCAGGCGGGCTACGGGGATGGAATCAAGATCGATCTTGTCGCTTCAAACCGGCCGGCGATCCGCGCGCAGGTGGCGATCGCGATCAAGCAGATGGCGCTGCCGGCGGGCTTTGACATCAACGTCGAAACCATGCCCCATGACACCTATCTGGCCAATGTCTGGCGCAAGGGCAAGTTCTACATGGCCTATTGGGGCATGCAGCCTACCGAGGACGCGACGTTCAATCTGCTGCTCACCTCCAACGCCGCCTATGAGGACAGTGGCTGGAACAATGCGGCGTTTGATGCGCTGGTGGCCCGCGGTCGCTGCACGACGGTCGAATCGGAAAGGGCCGATGCGTATGCCAGAGCGCAGGAACTCATGCTGCGCGATATTCCCTATATCATTCCGTTCTACGAGGATGCGTTGACCGCCAGCGGGAAAGGCGTCGTCGATTGGACCATCAACCCGATCAACCGCTACTTCTATACGGAAAACGTCTGGCTGAACCGAGACTGACCGGATGACATTCGGTTATCTCGTCAGGCGCCTTCTGGCGGTGGTGCTGGTATTGTTTATTGTCACATTCGCGGTCTTTGCGGTGACGATGATCCTGCCGGGCAACGCCGCCATTATGATCCTCGGCGAATACGGCACGCCCGAGGCGGTCGCGGCGCTGGAAAAGCAACTCGGCATCAATCAGCCCTGGTATATCCAGTATTTTGACTGGATTGCCGGCATTTTGCAGGGAGACTTCGGGCAATCACTGCGGCTGTCCCTGCCGGTCTCCGAGGTGGTTGGCGACGCCTTTTGGAATTCGGCGTCGCTTGCCGTGACGGCGCTTGTCGCGGTCACGGTTATCGCCATTCCCCTGGGCGTGTTCGCGGCGATAAGGCGCGGTACCAAAAGCGATCTGCTCATAGGCTTTTTCTCCTATATCGGCGCCTCGATGCCGGAATTCGTAACCGCAACACTGCTGCTTGTGTTTCTTGCCGGACCGGGGACCGGTCTGTTTCCGGCAGGCGGTTTCGTGGCGCCGACCGAGAGCCTGAACGGTTTCATGGCGCACGTGATCCTGCCTGCGACAACCCTGGGGTTGGTCCTGATGGCGCATATATCGCGTCAGGTCCGCTCGGAAATGTCCGAGGTGCTGTCCAGCGACTTCATCCGTGCGGCGCGTCTGAAGGGTCTGAGCGAGCGTCGTGTGATCCGTCGCCATGCGTTGCCCAATTCGCTGGCCCCGGCGGTGGCCGTTATCTCCCTTGATATCGGTTATCTGCTGGGCGGCATCATCGTGGTGGAGGAAATCTTTGCCTGGCCCGGGTTGGGACGGCTTTTGATCTACGCCCTGGAGAACCGTGATCTGCCGGTGATCCAGGCAATTACCTTGCTGCTGGCCACCGTTTATGCGTTGTCCAATCTGTTGTCGGACATTGTGATTGCCCTTCTTGATCCGAGGGTGCGCTATGCCTAGAGCATTCAGGACAGCGGCGGGGGTCACCGGTGTTGTCCTTTTGACGTTGGTGCTGGCGGCAACCCTGCTGGGGCCGTTTGTCGCTCCCTATGATCCGCAGATGTTTCATCCGGGGGCGCGTTTGCAGGGCCCGTCGGCGGCGCACTGGCTGGGGACCGACCAGTTCGGGCGCGATCTATTGTCACGGCTGCTGGACGGCGCGCCCGCGACAATATCGTTCGGCCTTGGCGCGACCCTGATGGGGGTTGCCGCCGGCAGCGTCATTGGCGTAATCGCCGGAACGGCAGGCGGATGGATAGACAGTATCATCATGCGGGTTCTGGACGGCCTGCTGGCGGTGCCGGAATTGCTGTTCACCCTGCTGATCGTCACCGTTCTGGGAGGCGGTACGGGGCAGGCGATGCTGGCGGTATCGTTGGCCTTTACCCCGGGCATGGCCCGTATTGCGCGTAGTTCGGTCCTGTCCATCCGCACCCGCGAATACGTACTGGCGGCCATCGCGCGGGGCGAAGCGCGCAGCTATGTGGTGCTGCGCGAAGTATTGCCCAATGCGTTGGGGCCGATCATAGTGGAATCCTCCATTCGCGTCGCGTTTGCGATCATGATCGGTGCGACGCTGGGCTTTTTGGGCCTTGGGGCACAGCCGCCATCGACGGAATGGGGCCTGATGGTCGCCGAGGCGCGGCAGTTTATGTTTCGCAGCGCCTGGTGTGTGGCAGTGCCGGGGGTGGCGATCGCGCTGGCGGCCATGGGATTTAACCTGTTTGGCGATGCGCTGCGTGACAGCCTTGATCCGCGCAAGAGTTACTGAGCGATGGCAGATTCAACAACGCCCACCGAGCCGCTGCCGGTTCTTCGCATGAAGGACTACAGCCTGAGCTATCGGACGGATGCCGGACCGCTGCGGGCGTTGACGGATATTAATCTGACCATTGCGCGCGGCCGCACGCTGGGTCTGGTGGGGGAATCGGGTTCGGGAAAGTCCTCGCTTGCGTGGTCGGTGTTGCGCTATCTGCCGGATAATGCTGTCGAGAATGATGGCGATATTCTACTCTCGGGCACGGATCTGCGCGCGTGCACAATCGCGCAGATGCTGGAGATTCGCGGACGACGGATCAGCATGGTGTTTCAGGACCCCTCGACTTCGCTCAACCCGGCCATGCGCCTGGGAGAGCAATTGTCGGAGGTGCTGATGCGGCACCGCGGGTGTAGCCGGAAAGAGGCGCAGGAGGAAGGGCAGGCGGCGCTGGCGCGCACCGGCATCACGCGCCCTGCCGAGATGATGCGCCGGTTTCCCCACGAGGCCTCTGGTGGCGAGAAGCAGCGGGTGGTGATCGCCACCGCATTTGCGTGCAATCCCGATCTTATCATTTTCGACGAGCCGACGACGGCGCTTGATATTATCACCGCGCAGCAGATTCTGGATCTGTTCAATCGGCTTCAGGAAGAGACGCGCGTTTCGGCACTTTATATTTCCCATGATCTGGGGCTTGTCTCGCGTGTGGCCGATGCCGTGGCGGTGCTCCGCTCCGGTAACATCGTTGAAAGCGGGCCATGCCGCCGCGTTTTCAGGACGCCCGAACACCCCTATACCCGGGCGCTTCTCGATGCGGTTCCGCGCCCCGAGCAGTGGCTGGGCACGCAAAAGCCGGCCCCCCATGCACCCGAACTGCTGGGTGCCAGGGATATTACGGTCGAATACGGCAAGCAATCGCGGCTTGGGCGGCTGTTGGCGCCAAGGCCGACATTTCTCGGCGCCCATGGGATTGGCCTGTCGGTGCGTCAGGGGGAACTCCTGGGGCTTGTGGGCGAGTCCGGTTCCGGCAAATCGACAATGGCAAGGGTTTTTTCCGGCCTGCAGGATTTCGACGGTACCGTGCGCTTCGCAGATCGCAACTTTCGTCGCCGTGGTGAGATCGACCGCAGCTATCGCCGGGCGGTGCAGATCATTTTTCAACATCCCGATGCATCCCTCAATCCGCGCCAGCGCGTGCGTCAGATTCTCGGCCGGCCGCTGAAACTCTATGATATTGTTCCGTCCGGAGGGCGCGCCGAGCGCATCGCCGAACTGCTCAAACAGGTGCTGTTACCGCCGGAATTTGCCGAGCGGTTTCCCCATCAGCTCTCGGGCGGCGAAAAGCAGCGCGTGGCCATTGCCCGCGCCTTTGCCGCCGAGCCGCAACTGGTGATCTGCGATGAAATCACCGCCGCCCTCGATGTGTCGGTGCAGGCGTCGGTGGCGCGGCTTTTGGTCGATCTGCAACGCCAGACCGGTACAGCCTGCGTGTTCATTACCCACGATTTGAACCTGGTGCGGCAACTGGCGCACCGGATCGTCGTGATGCAGCACGGCCAACTGGTGGACAGTTTCGATCGCGATGAGGCGCGCGCCGACAACCGCCACCCCTATACGCAAGCGCTTCTTGATGCCGTACCGCCTCCGGCCGCCGAAGCGCGTTGAACGAGAGGTCCCCATGTCTGATGCCTTGATGCTGGCGCGCAATATTGACGAGGCCGCCTGTCTTGACACGCTTGCCGACATGATCCGCCACAAAAGCTATTCGGAGACCGAGGGAGAACGGCGGCTGGCCGAGCGCATGGTCGAGATCATGACGCATATGGGACTGGAAGCAAGGTTGCAACCCGTTGTGGGAGACCGGGTGAATGCCATTGGCGTCTGGCGCGGCACCGGCGGGGGCAAGAGCCTGCTATTCAACGGCCATCTCGACACCAATCCGGTGACAGAGGGCTGGACCGTCGATCCCTGGGGCGGGCACATCGATGAGAATTTTATCTATGGGATCGGTGTCTCGAACATGAAGGCGGGCGATTCCGCCTCCCTATGCGCCGTAAGAACGCTGATCGAGAACGCCCGGCGGCTTCAGGGCGATGTCATTCTGAACTATGTCGTGGGAGAATTGCAGGGCGGTATCGGCACGCTGGCGGCGATAAAACAGGGCACGCGCGCCGACTATTTCATCAATTCCGAACCCAGCGATTTGCAGGCGATCACCATGCACGCCGCCGCGTTCGTCTTTCATATCGAGCTTGAAGGTATCACCCGTCACCTATCGAAGCGCGAGGAGGCGGTCGATGCGATCGCCGCTGCCTGCGCGCTGGTGCCACGCCTGAGCGAAATGACGTTCTCCGATGCTCCCACGCCGGTGCACCGCTCCATCAATCGGCTACATGTGGGCACGATCCGTGGGGCGCTGGGGCGCGCGTTTCACACGTGGCGGGCGCCCCAGGTCGCCGATTTCGTTCACTTGTCCGGCTCCGGCCGCTACGGCCCCGGCCAGACCGAGGCGCAAGCGCTGGCAGACATTCGCGCCGTTCTGAACGCCCTGCAGACCGAACGGCCCGGGCTGCGCGCGACGCTCTGGAGCGAAACACGTGACGGTAATCCCTCAATGCCCGCCTTCGAGGTGCCCGAAGACGCCCGCATCGTCACCGCCGTAAATGCTGCCTACGAGGCCATTCGTGGCGAGAAACAGCCCACTGGTGCGATTACGCCCCCCGGATTTTACGGAACCGATGCGGGCCATTTGTATGTGGCAGGCGCCATGGAGGGTGTCGTCTGCGGCCCCGGAGGCCGCTACAACACCATGCCCGACGAACGCGTTGATATTCCCGATTATCTGGATATGATACGGATCTATCTGATGACCATCTGCGATATTTGCGGGTTGCAATGATGGGCCGCCCCGGGGACTGATACCAGCGGCATTGGCTTTTTGTACACGCTGACTTGTTGAATGTGAAAAAGTCCCTCGGCTTCGCCCTGGTCCACTTTTTCCCAGTAAAATAAGGACAAATCAGTCTTTATTGCCTTATACTAACGGTCATAAAGAATGACCGTTATCGTTCAAACGCCACTAAGGCTTACGCGCCATAAGGCGCGGCGGCCAGTCGGCCTTGCCAACGGCTTTATGAGTCAACCATAAGAGCCGTTGGTATTATATCCTCAGCACCCGAGTTTCATGCGCCAGCCCTGGCGATTCCCCTGAAAACCCCGGACAAGTGGTTGCGTAATGAGCGAAATTTGTTTACCACGAGGTGGATTTCAAGGGTGGGCCGGATCGACTGCCATTTGCCGCGCCACCGGCGTGGTGCGTCCAGGTGCCAGGCGAAGTCGCGCCGGGTGGCGTCATTCGATCCATGCGAAAGGCTCAAATTATACCATGCCAGTGACCATTGTTGATATTGCTGTCGCTTTGCTTGTTATCCTCTCGGCGCTTTTCGCCATGACGCGGGGCTTTACCCGCGAAGTGTTCTCGCTGCTCTCGTGGGCGGCGGCGGCGGCGGTGACGTTCTACGGCTATTTTCTTTTGCGCGAGCCGTTCTATGGCTACGTGCAGATCCGTTACGTATCCGATGCCATCCTGATTGTCGGTCTGTTTCTCGTCAGTCTTCTGCTTTTGTCGCTTGTCACATCCCATATCTCCGACAAAATCCTCGACAGCCAGGTGGGTGGGCTCGATCGCGCGTTGGGGCTGGTCTTTGGTATCGGACGGGCGCTGCTGATCGGCGCGGTGGGAATTTTCCTGTTCGATGCGGCGCTGCAAAACCCGCGCGCCCATCCCGATATGGTCAAACAGGCGAAAACCGTCCCCATGTTGCGCACCGTGCGCGATAAAATCGCCTATGGTATCATCGGCCTGTTTCCCAAAGACTTCGAACGCAGCGCCATCGAGCGCTATCGCGATACATTCGCAAGCGATCCCCCCGGCGCTGCGCCACAACCCGGTACGGACGCCGGTACCCCCTCGCCCTCTGAGGCGGCGCCGCAAACCATCGAAGACCTGCTTGAGAATAACAACGGATAGCCGCAACCACGTTGCCATGAAAACAACCGCCCCGTCATCGCCGCCGCCGCGCCCGCTGGTGCTTCCCAAATACGATCCGCAAACCGACAAACTGTATGACGAGTGCGGCGTCTTCGGCGTGTTTGACCACGAGGAGGCGGCGCGGATTACCGCCCTTGGCCTGCATGCCTTGCAGCATCGCGGCCAGGAGAGCGCCGGTATTGTGAGCTTTTCAGGCCAACGGTTTTATTCCGAGCGGCATATGGGTCTGGTAGGCGATCGCTTTACCCGGCAAAGCGTAATGGATCGCCTTCCCGGGCGCGCTGCCATTGGCCATAACCGCTATTCCACCACCGGCGAGACCATTCTGCGCAATGTCCAGCCCCTGTTCGCCGAACTCAATGTTGGCGGCATCGCCCTTTGCCACAACGGCAATTTCACCAACGCCCTGACCCTGCGCAAGGCGTTGATCGGCCAGGGCGCGATCTGTCAGTCGACCTCGGATTCGGAGATCGTTCTGCACCTGATCGCCCTGAGCCAGAAACGCTCGCTGACGGAGCGCTTCATTGAGGCCATCCGGCAGATGCAGGGAGCCTATTCGCTCGTGGCTTTAACGCCGAAAAAACTGATCGGCGCGCGCGATCCCTTCGGCATTCGGCCGCTCGTTCTGGGCGAGCACAACGGTGCGCCTGTCCTGGCGTCCGAGACCTGTGCGCTCGATATCATCGGCGCCAGCTTTGTGCGCGAGATCGCCGCCGGTGAAGTGATCGTCTGCTCCCGCGAGGGTGCGACAAGCCTGCGTCCTTTTCCCAGGACCCCTGAACGGCCCTGTATTTTCGAGTTTATCTATTTCTCGCGACCCGATTCGGTGCTCGGCGGTAAAAGCATCTATGCGGTGCGCAAACGCCTTGGCGAGGAACTGGCGAAGGAATCCGCCGTCGCCGCCGATGTCGTCGTGCCGGTACCCGATTCCGGCGTTCCGTCCGCCCTCGGTTATGCCGTCCAGGCCGGCCAGGCCTTCGAACTCGGTCTTATCCGCAACCACTATGTCGGTCGCACCTTCATTGAGCCTACCCAGCACATTCGCGATTTTGGCGTGCGCCTAAAGCACAGCGCCAACCGCCATTGCCTGCAGGGCAAACGGGTCATCCTGATCGATGACAGTATCGTGCGCGGCACGACGGCGCGCAAAATCGTCCAGATGGTACGCGATGCCGGCGCCATAAAAGTGCATATGCGTATCGCCAGCCCGCCGATCACCCACCCCGATTACTACGGTATCGACACGCCCCATCGCGACCGTTTGTTGGCCCATCGCTATGATGTTGGCGCGATGTGCGACTGGATGGGTGCCGATTCTCTGGCGTTTTTGAGTATCGACGGCCTTTATCGCGCCATGGGCCATAAGGGGCGCAACGCGCACGCGCCGCAATATACCGATCATTGTTTCAGCGGCGATTATCCGACCCCCCTTACCGATCGCGACGGTGATGAGCAGCCCCGGCAGATGTCGTTGCTATCGGAGCCGGCATGATCGCGGCGGGGTGCGATTTGTCCGATCGCCTGGCTCTGGTAAGCGGCGCCACGCGGGGTATCGGCCGGGCCATCGCCCTGGCGCTGGGTGCGGCCGGGGCGCATGTCATTTGCCTGGGCCGCACGCAAGGGGCGCTGGAGGAAATCGACGACAGCATCCGCGCCAACGGCCAGACGGCGACACTGGTGCCTCTTGATCTGGGTGATCATGCGGGCATTGACCGTCTGGGCGCGGCGGTGTTCGAGCGTTGGGGGCGCCTTGATATTCTGATCGGCAATGCGGCGGTTCTCGGCCCCCTGTCCCCTCTTGGTCACGTCGCGCCGCGCGACTGGGACAATGTGATGACGGTCAATTTAAGCGCCAACTGGCGGTTGATACGCACATTCGATGCGCTCCTGCGAGAGTCAACGGGTGCGCGCGCGGTGTTTGTCTCATCGGGTGCCGCCCATGCCTGCGCCCCCTATACCGGCCCTTACGCTGCCAGCAAGGCAGCGCTTGAGGCTTTGGTGCGCGTCTATGCTGCTGAAATGCGTCATACCAATGTCAAGATCAATCTCCTCAATCCCGGGCACGTACGCACGCAAATGCGCGCTCAATTCATGCCTGGCGAAGACCCGCAAACCCTGACCACGCCCGAGCAGATTGCGACCGCCATCATGCCCCTGTTGGCGCCAGACCTGGGCGAGAGCGGCAGGCTTTACCGGTTCGCCGATGGCGGGTTGGTTGTGCAGGATTGATTTGTTGAATGTGAAAAATTCCCTCGGCTTCGCCTCGGTCCACTTTTTTCCAATAAAATAAGGACAAATCAGTCCCCGGGGCGGTGCGAAGCACCTTTCTTCACGATCAACTCTATAGTCCCGCAGCGCCGATCCAGCCAATGATCGCGGCCTGAATAATCAGCACACCCAGCCAGTGGCCGCCATCAATGAGACTAAGCATGAACGGCTTCGACTGAAAGGAATAGTTCACCACAATCGCCGTAGCAACGAAACCAAGCCAGACAAATGCCCCCACCGTGATGCTCTTCATGACCTGCGGCGGATCGCCCCCAAGACCGGCAATAAAAACAGCCAGCATATACGCCATAACGAGCTGACAGATGATGGCGAGAACGAATTGCACCGGCGGCGGAATACCTTTATTGCCGCTGATATCCGCTTTGGTGATTTTCGCGGCGCGCATCCACAGACGGCCAAACGCACCATACCAGCCGGCGCCGAATATAAACGAGGCAATCCCCGCCAGCCCCACAGCCAGATAGTTGATTGAACCGGTGTCCATCGCGCAGCCGCCTGCTCAGGCTTTCAGGCCACCCAGTTTGCAGATATGTTTCCATTCCGCGGCACGCACCGGCTGAACGGAAAGGCGCATGTTTTTCACCAGCACCATATCGGCGAGTTTCGGGTCGGCCTTGATCTGCGCCAGGGTTACCGGATGGGGCAGGGGCTCTTTGGCAATGACGTCCACGCAGCGCCATTTGCCTGTCTTGTCGGTGGAATCGGGATGCGCCTCGCGAGCGATCTCAACAATACCAACGATGCGTTTTTCGTCCACCGAGTGATAGAAAAAACCCAGATCGCCCTTTTTCATATCGCCCATGTGATTTTTCGCCTGATGGTTGCGCACGCCGTCCCATTCTTCCGCTTTGCCGGACTTGACCTGGTCGTGCCATCCCCATGCGCCGGGCTCGGATTTAAACAACCAGTATTTCATTGCCGTATCCTTCGCTGTTACGGGATGTTCTCACCGGTAGTGTTGTGCCATGGGCCCTGGCGGTTGACAATGCATTGTTGTGCAGCTTTCCCCAGCAAGGCTTGCAGGTGACGGTGCGCAGCTCTATCCTGCATCGCATTTGCGTATTCTGCCAACGCCTGGCGGGTACGTGTCTGGCACAGGAGCGCCAATGACATCGGCGGTCATTACAATCGGTACCCGCGGCTCGCCCCTGGCGATGACTCAGGCGCGGCAGATAAGGCAGGCGCTGTTGCGAGCGCACGGGTTTGACGAGGATCGCGTTGACGTGGTGGCGATAACGACCACGGGTGACCGGATCACCGACCGGCCGTTGTCGCAGGTGGGTGGCAAGGGGCTGTTCACCAGGGAAATCGAGCGGGCTCTGCTGGATGGCGCTATCGATGTTGCCGTTCATTCCGCCAAGGATATGGCCACGCAACTGCCCGCCGGATTGCAGATTGCGTGTATTCCGCCGCGGATCGATGCGCGCGATGCCTTTGTTTGTCCCACAGCAGGCTCGCTGAACACACTGGCGCCAGGGGCGCGTGTTGGAACCGCATCGTTGCGCCGTCAGGCCCTGGTGCGACGGTTGCGCCCGGACGTGCAGGTTGACATCCTGCGCGGCAATGTGGGAACGCGTCTGGAACGCATCGCCACGGGGCATTTCGATGCAACCATTCTCGCCTATGCCGGCCTGCTGCGTCTTGGCCGCGCGCAGGCGGTAACGGCGTTGTTGCCATTGCATCTGTTTGTTCCGGCCCCGGGGCAGGGCGCCCTGGCGTTGCAGATACGCGCCGGCGATGCGCCGATGAAGGCGCTTGTGGCCCCTTTACATGATGCGCAGGCGGCGGCGGCTCTTGACGCGGAGCGCGCGTTCCTCGCCGAACTCGATGGCTCCTGCCGCACCCCCATTGCCGCTCATGCGTACTTGCAAGCCGATCGGCTGGCATTGCACGGTATGCTTCTCTCCCCGAATGGCGATACCATGTACGAAGGGCGCGAGAGAGGGTGCGCGGATGATGCGGCGCAGATCGGTAGCGCCCTCGCCAGGACCTTAAAGGCGCGCGCGGGCGATGCATTTCTGCAGCGCCTGCGCGGGGGGGTATGATGGCGCGGTCTCTGCGGGTTCTGATCACCCGTCCCTTGCCGGATGCCCGGAGAACCGCGCGGGCGTTGCGTGGGCGCGGTATTTCCTGCACCCTTGCGCCACTGACAACAATTGTTCTGCACGATGATCTGGCGATTGCAAACCAGCGCCCCGGGGGAGTTATTGCCACCAGCCGCAACGGCATACGGGCCCTCGATCACAACCATCAGTGCGAGCGTCTGGCGCATCTGCCGCTTTACTGTATCGGGGACGAAACAGCGGCGTTGGCGCGTGACCGCGGGTTTTCGGACATACGCTCGGCCGGGGGTAACGGGCACGATCTTGTGGCGTTGATACGACGCGATCCATCGGCGCGCCGTGCGCCGCTGCTTTACGTCTGCGCATGTGAACGCACACCCCTTGTTGAGGAGGGGCTGTCGGCGCACGGCTACCGTCTGATTGTCGCAACCGGCTATCACGCAGTCCCCGCGACGCGGCTGGCGGACGCGGTTGCTGCGGATTTGGCGAACGGCAAATTCGATGCGGTTCTGCTTTACTCACGTCGAGCGGCAGTGATTTTTAAAAGCCTGGTGATCAATGCAAACGCGTTGCCCGGTCTTGAAAGAACAACGCTTTTCTGCTTATCTGAACGCATCGCCCACGAGTTTGAAGGGTGCAGGCAGGCTATCGTCGTCGCCTCCAGACCAACCGAGGCCGATTTGCTGCGCGCCCTGACGGCGCATTTTTGATGATATCGTTTCGTGTGATTGTCGCGGCAGTTGCGTTGTCGCACCAATTCGGTCGCTTTTTTCGTTTCAAGTGGTATAATGACTACGATAGAGGACAATAACAACCGACAATAACAACCGACAATAACAACCGACAATTCCGGGCGCAGTCATTCGTTTTGCCGGGACGTGACTTGAGGGGGATCGTTATTGGGAGAGGTTTAGATGACTACCAAGCGAGATCGCGCCAGGCCTGGCAATGGGCAAACTGCAAAAAACAAGGCAGCGCGTAAGACAGCAACGTCCCAGGCTGCGGCGAAACGGCCGCCAACCATCGATCTGAAGGCACAAGGTGCGAGTCGCGGCAGCGCTGCAAAGGCGAAGACACCGGCCGCGTCAACGCCGGCTGCGGGTAAAAAATCGGCAAAAAAATCAGCAACGGCGTCCACCCCTTCCGATTCGCTATCCGCTAAAACGGAAGTGAAAAAGACAGACGAAAAAGACACAGCGACCACCACACCCCCCACCGATAAGACGTCAGGAGCGGCGCCGGCAAAAAAACCGCCGCCGACCGCAACAGGTGTTCAGGCGCAACCCGCGCGGCAAACCTCGTCGATGCGGGATATGCAGGGAATGCTCGGGCTTGGGCTGGCGGCTTTTGGTGGCGGTGTTGTCGCCCTGCTGGGTTCCTGGGCGCTTCAGCCAGGCGACACAGACGGCACACAAGCGCTGCAACAGGCCTATGACGCACGCCTGTCTGCCATGGAGAAATCCATGGATATGGTGCAGTCCACCGGCACTGAAAGGGCAACGAGGGTCGCCGCAATCAACGGCGAGCTGGGTGCGGTACGCGACACCCTGCAAATCATGCAGGGTGCGGTGGCGGGCGCTGGAGCGCGCATTGATGATCTTGATGGCGGTCTTGTTGGCGCGCGCGCGGAGATCGCGGCGCTGCAAAGGGCGATGGCCGAGGTGCCCGGCGCAGATGCCAGACAGGCGGCGATGCGGCGTTTGCAGGGCATTGAGGCATCTTTAAAGGGTATTGCCGGGGATCTTGAAGCGGCACAGGCGGGCACGGCGGCGCTGGTGGCACGGGTCACGCAGTTGGAGACGCGCAGTTCCGCGGCGCAAGCCTCGGGCCGCGCCGCGGCACTTACACTGGCGCTGACGTCCCTGGAACGTGCGGTAAAGAGCGGCAGCGCTTATGGGAGCGAGTTGGACACGGTGGAGAGGATTATCGGTGCCGAACCGGCGCTGGAGCGTTTGCGCGTATTTGCTGCAAGCGGCGTGCCGACGCGCCGGATGCTGATGGATGAATTCGATGCAGCGGCTGTCAGAATCCGCGCTGCGATACCAGCGCCGCCTGAGGCGGACAATTGGACAGGGCAGGTCCTTTCCGGCGCCAGGTCATACCTGGGCATTCAGCCCACCGGCGCGGCGCGGGGCAATGATCCGCAGGCGGTCCTGGCGCGCTTGCGGGCGCGCCTGATCGCAGGAGACCTTGCGGCGGCGATGGCCGAATATGGTCGCCTTGATGCAACGGCGCAAGCCATGGCGAAAGCATGGTTTGATCGTCTTAATGCCAGCGAAGCGGCGCGAGAGGCGCTCGATGGCCTGCTGCACTCCGCTGTGGCGGCGCTGGGACGTGCCCAATCTGCGACGCACGCCACGGAATGAGCGGATAATGTGGCGGGGCGGCCGTCGCGCCCTATCGGGCGGCGATTGGTACGCGCACCGCAGTAACCGCCGATGCAACCCATGACACAAGGTTTTTAGGCATGATTCGCATAATATTGTTGATTGCATTTATTGCGCTGGCGGTGATGGGTCTTGACTGGCTCAGCCAGCAGGAAGGCACCGTCAAGATAGACAATCTGTTTGGTTTCGAGACCCGCCCCTTTTCGCTGGTGGAAGTCACCGTAGCACTTGTAGCGCTGATCGTCATCACCGTGTTGCTGTGGTCTGTCGTTGCCGCCCTGTGGCGCGCGCCCAAAGCGGTTATGAAATCGCAACGCGCCCGGCGGCGGCAAAAGGGCTACGAGGCGTTGTCGCGCGGCATGTTGGCGGTGGGCGCAGGCGATGCGGCCACGGCGCGGCGCTATGCGCGTAAGTCGAAAAGACACCTGCAGGACGAACCGCTCGTTGATCTGCTGACGGCGCAGTCGGCGCAACTGGCTGGCGATAAAGCCGCGGCGCGCAAGACCTTTAAGGAAATGCTTGATAAGCCGCAGACCCATCTTCTTGGCTTGCGCGGGCTCTACATTGAGGCCAGGCGCGAAAACGAGAGGGAGGCGGTGCGTCACTATGTCAATGAGGCGGCCAGGGTTGCGCCAAATCTTGAATGGGCCGGCACGGCGAAATTCGAAAACCTGTGCGCTTCAGGCGAATGGGAGGAAGCGCTCAATGTGTTGCAGCAAAATCTTTCCAACCGATTGATCGACAAGAACAGGGCGAAGCGGTTGCGGGCCGTTCTGCTGACAGGTCTGGCCCAGCGTGAGGCGGACCCGCATCCGGACAAGGCGCGGGGCTGGGCACTGGAGGCGCATCGTCTGGCGCCGGATCTGGTGCCGGCGGCGATCATCGCCGCGCAACTGCTGTCTGAGCGCGGCAATACGCGCAAGGCGTCCCATATCATCGAGACGGTATGGAAAGTTGCGCCGCATCCGCATCTGGCGACCGCTTATGCGCAGGTACGCTCGGGCGATTCGATTCAGGATCGCTTTAAGCGCGTCAAGACGCTTGTGGCCCTGAACCGCACCCATCGCGAAAGCTATCTTGCACTTGCCGCGGCGGCGATTGATGCGCAGGCGTGGGATGAGGCGCGCCAGGCACTTGGGACCGTGCTGGCGGAGGCGCCGACGCAACGCTCGCTGGCGATGATGGCCGAGTTGGAACAGGCCCAGCACGATGATATCGGCGCGGCGCGCGAATGGCTGGCGCGGGCCATGCGGGCGCCCAAGGATGCGGCGTGGGTCGCAGGTAATTTCGTATCCGATGCATGGGCACCGATTTCGCCTGAGACCGGTGCGCTGGACGCCTTTGAGTGGAAGGCGCCGGCGGGTGAGGACGAGGCGGCGCAGACGATTATTCTCGAGTTGCAACAGGCGCGTGAGGCGCGCGCCCTGGAGGAAAAAGTGGAGCAGACGCAGGACGCGACACTTGCCGGCACAATTGAACATCGTGGGGCGGAACAGCCTGAGGATGAAGAGAGTGCGCCTGCCGACGCTCCGCCGGTTGGTACAAGAGACCAGGCAGCAGTTGATATGCGTGTGCGCGGGCCAAGCGCTCCCATCGATAAAAAGGCAGCTAACGGTGCTAACGGAACCAGCAGCACGGATAGTGATGCGGCGGGCGACGTTTCGGCGCGTGCCGCGGATGATGCCGTCCCTGTGGTGCTGGTCGGGGATGCCCGCGACACCATGGATACCAAGACCGATACTAATGGCGGCGTTGCCGTAACCGCACCTGATGATCCGGGGCCGGAGCCGTCAGCAGAGCCGCCAGTGGAGTCGGAAGGGAAAAAAAAGCGCCGTTCCTGGTTTTCCTGATGCATCGATCATGCAGGCGCTGATACACCAGAGCGTCGGGTTTGACGGGCGTCAACTGCCTAAGTCATTGATTTTACTATGAAATATGTCTGTTGGAAAAATAAGGAATTCAATAAAATCAATGACTTAACTAACAAATCCGACACGCTCTAAGGGAATGCTTTTCTCTGCCCCGGTCTCTGCTCGATGCGCTACTTGACGCGCTTCCAGACCTGGCTCTGACACAAAAATCCCAGCACGCACCCCCCCACCTTGATGGTCTGGTCATCAACGAGCACCAGGTGTCCGGTGTAGGTCTTGCCGTTTTCCGGATTATACGCCGTGCCACTGAATTTTCCTGTTGCAACCTGCTTATCGACAACAAGAACCTGCAACCCCTTGATTTCTCGTTTGCGTAGCTTGGGGTCCTTGTTTTGCACATCGATCCTGGCGCCGCCCGGCGATATTCTTGCCACCTTGCCGCAATAGCCGCCACCACATCGATACAGGTGCATGAGCGCACCGGCGGGTGTGCGCCACATGCCGCTTGCATCAGAGGTTTGAGCGCGCACCGCCCCTGGAGCCAGGAAGCAAACGGCGCAAAGGAGCGTTAACACATGTACAGATAAGGGCTTCATGGTGCGTTCCTCCTAGAGCCTTTCAGTTTTTAAGTGAAGCAATTTTCGTTTCTCGATTGGCGAGGTGACCCACGCTTGAGCCGATCGACATGCGATGTGGGCGCATCTCATGAGATCGGTTTGAGCGTGGGCGCCCGCCAATCGACAAACCCGAAGGGACGGGCGCTTTTGCTATAGATTTCAGGGCAATCAGCTTTATGCGTTTCGCATTACCCTTGGTAAAGCGGGTACAGCTAACGCCAAGCTGATCTAATATGAACCTTAAATCTCTTGAAAATAGCCCCACTATACCCTGCGAAACTTTGCTTGGCCTTGTCACAAAATCGCTCCGTCAGAATGATTCACTTAAGAACTGAAAGGCTCTAAATGCGCCCACGCGAGATTACACGACAAAGATGGCATTTTGGTGTAGCGCTGCATTGTAGCAACTCTTGAGGGTATGTCTGTGTTGCCTCCAGGCATAACCGCCGCCGATGCAGGGACAATGCGCCGCCAGACACCGCCAGGGGCCCTCAGACAGGGCGTATGGTTTTCGGGTACGAAGAGTCTCTAAACACCACATTTCGATTTTGAACAAAGCCATTCACGCTTATGCTTAACGCAACCTGACTCCGATTCAATGGACTTTTGCGCTAATTGAAAAGGAACGCGCCAGTTTCCGTAGCCCCATGGTAAACAAGACAGTACTGGCAATAAATCCTGTCTATTCAAGGGGATCTTTCTTAAACATGCTCGTTCACCACCCGTTTAAGCGGTGCGTGCATTCTCTGCACAGGATCAGGGGTGTGTCGGCAACAGGGCCAAGGATCGAAGCGATGATCGAACCGGTAGTGAACGAGCAAACCGAAGCAGTTACAATGCGGGAAATGGCGCAAATGTGCTTTCGCCGCGGCATGGCCTGCGCGTGTGGCAAGGCAACCGGCACAAGCGCCGGCGAGGCTGGCTCAATCGATTATATAGCGGCGCACAAGTGGTTTAACCTTGCTGCCATGAGCGGTAACGAGCGCGCCGCCGACTATCGCCGCGAGATCGCCGCGTCGATGAGCCAGGACGATATCGCCGCAGCGTTGCGCGCGGCGCGCGAGTGGATATCGCGCTCAGGGTCCGGGCGGAAAATGTAATAGTGTTACAGGGAATTTTATATAATTTATGCATAGAACAATAAAACAGCATTAGAATAATAACTGTGCAATTAATTGTTTCAACTGTTTGAATGCTAATTAGAGTAGTATTTTGTGCTTTTGCATTCAAACATCGGCCCGGTAGCGAACTGTCGTTGCCGGGTCGTATTTTGCCGCCTGTCATTTGTTGGCGCTGCCCCCGCAGTACCGGTTGCAGTTGCAATCACTCAGCTGGTTCTGTGAAGACATGACACGCTCTGGCGGACTTTTTGTTTGAAACCGGGGCGAATAGCTGATATGAAGTATTCGCGGGAGTTGTGTCGCCTTAAGCGACACGGGGTGCTCTAAAATTATTCAATTAAAACAATATATTACTTATCATCGGAGCGTAGCGCAGCCTGGTAGCGCACTTGCATGGGGTGCAAGGGGTCGGAGGTTCGAATCCTCTCGCTCCGACCATTAATCCGCCCCGATCCGCCCTCCGCCTCAGCTTTCATATGATTGATGTCACGGCAAAATCGCCTGTAATCAGAGACCTGTAACGGGAGATCGGCGACAAGCGTTGCGCCGGCCTGCTGAAGCGATTGCAGAATGTCTTCGACAAGTTAATGATCTGGTTACCATAACAGATTAAAGATCTATTTACCATAAATCGAATAAAAACCTATCGACGTATTGCTGGCACTGGCAAAATTATGAGCATAACAAAACCGCATCCTGATACACAACCGGCGAAATTCGCACTAGCCGCGGACCTTGCAGGCGTTTTGGGCGATGTGTGGCGCCGCAAGGGTGGTATCGTGTTTTTCGGCCTGATTGCCCTCGCGCTCGGGCTGATGACGTCCCTTTCCATCAAATCGCGCTATATGGCGGTTGCCGAGATCGCCGTTGAAACCGATACCCCCGGTAAACCGGGGCCACGGTCGCGTGATTACGTGCACGATACAGCCAGTATCGGCTTGTCCCGGCCGGCCGCTGGCGTAACACCGCCTGTCACGGCAAATACGGCTTTTGCCGCCGATCATGTCGCCGGGGTGCGGGCGTTACAGATCACCATGCGGGTGATCAGGCGTCTTGGTTTGGGCGATTTGCATGAGTTCAACGAAAATAGCGAGAGCCGAAGCTATATGGAGCGCATGCTGGTTGCCATTGGCGTGCGCGCGGATACGGCGATGATGCCTCTGGAACACCGCTTGCTGGAAAATTACTACGAACGCCTGAGTGTGCGCGCCGAGGCGGATACGGGTATCATTCACGTGGGATTCTGGTCGCAGAACCCGGTTCTTTCGGCCAAGATCGCCAATATGATTGCCGATGAATACATTGCGCAGCAGCGCGCGGAGCACGACGAAACTATCAAGGCACTAAGCGCGGAACAAAACGCCCTGCTGAAACGCATCGGCGCCATGGACAAGATCATTGCCGGACATACAGATCAGACCGGTAGCTATTATGCCGGTACGACCGGTGTGGTGACGAATCGGCGCAATCATGCTTCGGCATTGCAACTGCTCAAGCGCGAAGCTAAGGTGCAGCGCGATTTGTTGAACAAGACTCAAAAGCGATTGGATGTCGCCCGGCGCGCCAGCGACGCAACACCGGCGCTGGTGCGCCTTAACCGGCGGGCCGTTGCGGCGGGTTTTCCGATATTTCCCGATCGACAACTGATCAGCACCGCCTTTGTTCTCACCGCGCTGTTGCTGGCGACGTGCTGGATTATCCTGCGCGCGTCTGCTTTTCACTATCGCCAGCGGGTCGAACAGCGCGCCATCGCGACCTATCGCGCCACGATTGCCACGTCGATGGCGGCCGGTCCGGGCGCCACTCCCGATCCGCTATTGCCTTGCGCCGCGCCGCGCGCCCACGCAGGCGATGCGCCTGCCGCTGGCAATGTGAAGGGTAACGCCGCCGGCGATGATATCCTGGATACGCCTGTATCGACGCCTGCGCCGCAAATGTCGGCGCAAAGCTTTGCGGACAGGATGAAAGCCGACCTCGCCGATGTCGAGGTGGCGCCGGTGGCGCATCAGGCGCGCGCATTGCCGGCTGGCGCGGCAAATCGCGTCGACGATGTAAAGGCACGGGAGGCCAAGGCACGGGAGGCCAAGGCGCAGGAGGTCGAGACGCAGGATGCCGATGCGCAGGAGGCAAACATCATTTATTCGACGGACAATCATGCGGATCTGTGGGATTTCGTCGAGGGGAATGTGCGGCGGCGTCTGAACGGCAAATGCCTGGCGGTTACCGGCACGCTTTCGGCTCTGGATATTGCCGCCAATGCCGCGGCGTTTGCGCGCTATTGCGCGAGCGCGCAGCGGCGTGTCATTCTCGTTGACGCCAACGCGACGCAACCGCACATGGATACCTTATGCAGTCCGCACGGGCACGACGGATTATCGGACCTGCTCGCCGGCGATGTTACGTTTGCCGACGTTATTCAACGCGACGGCACTTCCTTTGTGCATGTTATCGCGTTCGGGCGCCAATCGGCTGACATTCGATATCCGGACATACGGCGGCGTTTTGAACTCATTCTGGCGGCCCTTTCCAACACCTATGATGTGTTGATACTCAATCTGGGCAATGAATGCGAACACCCCTACTATCAGAACCTGATCGCGCTGACCGATGCCACGATCATCGCCGCCGGACGCGATGACGAGACGCGTGTCGATACCCTGATTGGCAGGCTGGAGACCTTTGACCGGCGCGGGCCAACAGTTCAACTGACGGCGTTGCAAGGGGTAGAGGCGCGCCACGCCGTCGCCTGAGCGGGTCCAACAAGGCGCCGGATCTCATATCATCAACGGATATATTGCACCGCTGGCGCGCGCGCGCTATAGAGCGTTCTGCTGCAATGCGCTTTGCGCGCAGGCAATGCCATGTCGCCCGTGTAAGGGCCCGAGTAGGTTCCATGACAGATGATACCCCCGATACCCTTGCGATAACCACAGCGCAACTAAACCCCGTTGTCGGCGATATCGCCGGCAATCTGGACAAGGCACGCAAGGCGCGGCGCGAAGCGGCCAAGGCGGGCGCCCGTATTGTGGTTTTTCCCGAACTTTACGTGTCCGGTTATCCGCCCGAGGATCTGGTTCTCAAGCCGGCCTTTCAACGCGCCTGCCGTGAGGCTGTCCTGACCCTGGCCCGCGAGACGAGAGATGGCGGGCCCACGGTGATTATCGGCACACCCTGGGTGGAAGAGGACAGGTTGTATAACTCCGCATGTGTTCTGAGTGGCGGCGAAGTGGCAGCGGTGCGCCACAAGGTGGTGTTGCCCAATTATGCGGTATTCGATGAAAAGCGCCTGTTTACGGCGGGCGCGATGCCGGGGCCGGTGGATATCGGTGGCGTGCGGATCGGGTTGCCGGTTTGCGAAGACATCTGGACGGGCGATGTGTGCGAATGCCTGATGGAGACCGGTGCCGAGCTTTTGATTGTCATTAACGGCTCGCCCTGGCGCATCAACAAGGCCGATATTCGTCTCAATGTTATTGTCGCGCGTGTCACCGAGACGGCCCTGCCGATGATCTACTGCAATCAGATCGGCGGCCAGGACCAGTTGTTGTTTGACGGCGCCTCTTTGGCCCTGAACGCCGATCGCAGCCTGATCTTCCAGTTGCCGGCCTTTGAGGAGGCGCTCAATACCTCCCACTGGCGCAGGCACGAGACCGGCTGGGTGGCGCCAACGGCGCATGAGGAAGTGACGCCATCGCCCCAGGGCGAGGAGGCGCTGTGGCGTGCCTGTGTTCTGGGCCTGCGCGATTACGTCGAGAAAAACCGCTTCGAGACCGTCGTGCTGGGGCTGTCGGGGGGGATCGATTCGGCTGTCTGCGCTGCCATGGCCGTTGATGCTCTGGGACCGCAGCGGGTTCACTGCGTGATGATGCCGTATCGCTACACATCGAGCGAGAGCATTGCCGATGCAAAGGCGTGCGCCGATGCCCTTGGCGTGCGCTATGACGTCATTCCTGTCGAGGCGCCCGTGGCCGGTTTCACCCAGGCCCTGGAGCCCTGTTTTGCCGAAACCGAGCCTGGTGTCAGCGAGGAGAATATCCAGGCGCGCGTGCGCGGCGTGATCCTGATGGCGCTGTCGAACAAGTTTGGCGCCATGCTGATCACGACGGGCAACAAGTCGGAACTCTCGGTGGGCTATGCCACCCTTTATGGGGATATGAACGGCGGCTACAATCCCATCAAGGACATATACAAGATGCAGGTCTATGCTCTGGCGCGTTTTCGAAACACGACGCAGCCTGTGGGTGCGCTGGGACCTGGCGGTGAGGTGATCGGGCAGAACATTCTGACCAAGGCGCCGAGCGCGGAGTTGCGTGCCGGACAGACGGACCAGGACAGTCTGCCCGCTTATGGCGAACTCGACGATATCCTGTACGGCCTGATCGAGGAGGAACTGGGTATTGACGAGATCGCGGCGCGCGGCCATGAACGCGCGTTGGTGGAGCGTATCGAGCACCTGGTCTATCTGGCGGAATACAAGCGCAGCCAGGCCGCTCCCGGTGTGCGCGTCTCGCACCGCAATTTCGGCCGTGACCGGCGGTATCCTATCACCAATCGATGGCGCGATCGCACCGGCTGACGCGACCCGTTGCATCTGGCCGGAGCCATTCTGCCAGGCACTTTGGAGGCAATCCGCAACAAGGCCGAGGTGGCGGTTGGCTGATGTGGCAAGGGCTGCAAGGGTATCGCTTCAGGGTTGTCGCCCCGAAATAACCGGCTGAAAGATCACAGTAGGGATCACAATAGGGTCTGCCATGAAACCAGTCGTTCGCTTTGCGCCCTCGCCAACGGGCTATTTGCATATGGGTAACGCCCGTTCGGCGCTGCTTAACTGGCTCTATGCCAAGAGGCGCGGCGGCACGTTTGTGTTGCGTCTTGATGATACCGATACCCGGCGCTCGACGGCGCATTTCGCCGATGCGATTGTCGCCGATCTGGCCTGGCTTGGCGTCAGCCCGGACAGTTGCGTGCGCCAGTCGGACCGTATCGCCCTGTACGATCAGGCGGCGCAAACCTTGCGCGACAAAGGTCTGCTGTATGCGTGCTACGAGACGCCGGATGAATTGCAGCGCCGCCGCAAGCGGCGCCTGGCGCGCGGTCTGCCGCCGGTCTATGACCGGGCGGCTCTGGCGTTAAGCGCCGCCGAGAAGCGCCGTTTTGAAGCGCAGGGACGGCAGCCCCACTGGCGTTTCAGGTTGTCGGGCGAGAGCGTTCGCTGGACGGATCTGGTGCGCGGCGAGCAGACCATCGACGGGGCCTCCCTGTCCGATCCGATTCTCATTCGCGCCGATGGCACCTATTTGTATACGCTGCCCTCGGTCGTCGACGATATGGATTTGCGTATTACCCATATTATCCGCGGCGAGGATCATGTGACGAACTCGGCGGTGCAGATCGAGATTTTTGCCGCGCTGGACGGCGCCCCGCCCCGATTTGCCCACAACAATCTGCTGACGAGTCCTGGCGGTGAAGGTCTCTCCAAGCGACAGGGGGCGCAATCGTTGCGCGCCTTGCGCCAGGCGCAGATGGAACCGGCGGCGGTGGCGAGTATGGCGAGCCTGCTTGGCTCCGGGCAGGCGCTGGCGCCCTATCAGACCCTAGATGCCCTGGCCGAAGTGATGGATCTGGGCAAGTTATCGCGCGCGCCGGCGCAATTTGATCCGGCCACGCTCGCCGCTTTAAGCGCGCGCACCCTGCATGAGATGCCCTTTGCCATAGCGCTTGAGCGGCTTAAGTCCATTGATCTGGATGTGAGCGAGGCGTTCTGGCTGGCGGTCCGCGGCAATTTGATGCATCTGGAGGATGCGCGTATGTGGTTTGAGGTGGTCTATGGGGATATCGCCAGCGATGGGGGTGGCGGGAGTGCGGAGTTTTTCCGGCAAGCGATGGAATTATTGCCGCCGGAGCCCTGGGATGATACGGTGTGGAAGACGTGGACGGCGGCGTTGCGGCAAATCAGCCAAAAGAGGGGCAGGGCGTTGTTCTTACCCTTGCGTCTGGCTTTAACGGCGCGCGCGCAGGGGCCGGATCTGGCGGCCCTGTTGCCGTTAATCGGGTATACGAGGGCGCATGCACGGCTATCGCGAGCGTGCAGGACCGGCGAGCAGGGATAATTGCCAGGCCATGGGACACGGTATATTTGCCGATACACGCGACGCGGCGGGTAAGGTGGCGGTTTTGGCGGTTGTTTTGCTGATGTCTGTCCCGGCGTCAGGCAAGGACCATGCCGTCGAAGCGGGCGTGCAGGCCGGCGAGAGCGCCGCGACGTCGCCTGCAGCCAGAGAGCGCCGTGGCGAGCCGGAACTGATTTTCAAGCGATCAACGGTATGGAAGTTCCTGACCCCGGATCACAAGCTGGCTACGTATGCCATTGATGATCCGATCATTGACGGGGTATCGTGCCATTTTACGGTGCCGGAGAAGGGGGGGCTGTCGGGGCTGCTTGGTGTGGCGGAAGAACTCTCCGATGCGTCTTTGGCCTGCCGTCAGGTTGGGCCTGTGCGGTTTTTTGAAAAGTTTGGCCAGGGTAGCGAGGTCTTTCGCAAGCGTCGCTCGATTCTGTTTAAGAAAATGCGCATCGTGCGCGGTTGCGATCAGACCCGCAACGTTCTCGTCTATCTTTCCTATACGGACAAGCTCATTGAGGGGTCGCCGAAAAATTCCACATCGAGCGTACCCATCATGCCCTGGGGCACCATCGAAGCGCCGCGCTGCGCCGACTGGCTTGATGAATAGAACGGCGTGACACGCTTGTCTTATGACTACACAACCAGCGCCCAGCTCAAAAATATCACCGCCGTCTGAGCGGCGCAGGTAGCGTAATAGAGATAGGCCTGATAATAGGCACGCGCAAAAAGCGGCTGGGCAAAGGAGTGGTGCGGTCGTTGATCGCGTTTCATGATTTGCCAGGCCTGGGTTGTCCTGAAGTTGCGCCGCCAGGCGTGCCGCGCCCGTAATGCCAGCACCCAGGCCAACAACAGGCTCAAGGCACCGGCGGCACGTGCCGCAAACAGGGGCTCGGTGCAAAAGAGGAGCAGCATCAGGCCGATGCCCATGGCCACCAGTCCGACGTTACGGCCAACGCACGCCTGTACCATTTGTTCCACGGGCGCCATCAGCTAACTCACGCAACAAAATCAATACAATAAAGAGTAGGCCCAAAGGCGCTTATTTGGCGTAACGCGCATCGCCAGTGGCGCGTCCGTCACCGGCGGACCCGCTTGAACTGTCGATAGCGCAAACGCCGCGACGGACCTTGTCTCGGCAAATGCGATCGATCGTTGCTTTTGGAAGGGATGGATTTCCGATGGTTTTGGCGTCGGCCGATCCCGTCTTTTCCACGATCAGACGCGCCATCATATCTACATTAATTTTACTGGTAATCATTTTACGCAGCCTTTTCTTTTTAAAATAATTCAACAAAATAAATTAAACTTAAACGCGAGATAAAATTTATGGATTCGCCATATCACGTATCCAGGCCTGGTCCGACGCAACGGCCGTTGCGTGTCAGGGGCACGCGCGAGCGGGACGCCGGGCCGGCCCATTGGACGATGCACAAACCATGCCATTCAGGGCCCGCGTTCCCGCTCCCCGCCTCTTGACGCCCTGGGCAGGTTGAGGCATAGTGCGCAAATGCAACATATTCAGGACGCCCCGCGCGCGGCTGTGGCGCGCTGTATACACGCAAGCTGTATACACGAAAAAGGAATTATTATTGGTTAGCATCCCGTTGCTGGCCGTGGCGTCTCTTGACTTTACCTTTCAACAGTCGATGAAACCGTACCAGGGCCGGCCCCGGGTGTCGTGATGAGACGACCGGGCTGCTCAACGCGTTGTGCATCTGTTGGGTAAAACGGCGGCCCCTTCCGCAAGCGACCATGACGGCAACAACCCCAATTTCAGCCCGTCGTCTTGAGAACAACCTGTTGAAATTCTACAACGAGCCCGCCAGGGGTTATGGAGACTTGCACAGTGAGCCCGCAGAATGTCACACTGACACTATACGATACGTTTTCGCGCCAAAAGCGGCCGTTTGCGCCCATGGACGCAGCGCGCGTCGGGCTGTATGTGTGCGGTCCGACGGTCTATGACGAGGCTCATATAGGCAATGCGCGCCCCATCATCGTCTTCGATCTGCTGTTTCGCCTCCTGCGCCATGTCTATGGGGCAGGGCAAGTGGTGTATGTGCGCAATATCACCGACGTCGACGACAAGATCAATGCCGCGGCCGCAGAGCAGGGTATCGGCATTGATACGCTGACGCAAAAGACGATTGCGGGTTTTCATGGCGATATGAAAGCGCTGGGAGTGCTGGAGCCGACAATCGAGCCGCGCGCCACCCATCACATCGACGATATGATCGCCCTGATCGCCCGGCTGGTGCGATCAGAGCACGCCTATGTGGCGCAGGACCATGTGCTGTTTCATGTTCCCGCGCTGGCCTCCTATGGGGCGCTTTCGCGCCGCTCCCTTGAAGATATGCGCGCCGGCGCCAGGGTGGAGGTGGCGCCTTACAAGCGCGATCCGATGGATTTCGTCTTGTGGAAACCGGCGCGTGCTGGCGAGCCGTCATGGGAGAGCCCATGGGGGCCGGGGCGGCCGGGCTGGCATATCGAATGTTCCGCCATGAGCTGGAAACATTTGGGCGAGCGCTTTGACATTCACGGCGGGGGGCTGGACCTTGTCTTTCCCCACCACGAAAACGAACTGGCACAATCGTGCTGTGCCCTTGATACACCGGTCATGGCGAATGTATGGATGCATAACGGTATGCTTCAGGTGGAAGGGGACAAGATGTCAAAGTCGGCGGGTAACTTTGTCACCATCCGCCAGGTACTGCGCGACTGGCCCGGCGAGGTGGTGCGTCTGGCGATGCTGGGCAGCCATTACCGTCAGCCCATCAACTGGAAATTGCGCAACCTGCGCGATGCGCGCCGCACCATCGATGACTGGTACGGCGCAGTCGGTGATGTCGATGGCCATGGCGCAATTGCCGTGCCGGTGCTGGACGCCCTGTGCGATGATCTGAATACGCCCAGGGCGATTGCGGCGTTGCATGGGCTGCGCGATAATGCACCGGCGTTGAAGACATCTGCCGTCTTGTTCGGCTTTCTGCCCATGGGCGGCGGCGATCACGCGCAGGCAAGGCGGCGCGCTCTGGCCATCAGCGAGGCGGAGATCGAAGCGCAGATTGCCCGTCGGCTTAAGGCGCGCCAGGCCAAGGATTTTGCCCGCGCCGATCGCATTCGCGATGATCTGATGGCCCTGGGAGTTATTCTCAAGGACAGCGCCGAGGGCACAACATGGGACGTCAAGTCATGACCAAAGAGCGGCTTTATCTGTTCGATACCACCCTGCGCGACGGCGCCCAGACAAACGGTATCGATTTTTCCCTGGAAGACAAACGGACCATCGCGCGCATGCTCGATACGCTGGGTATCGACTATGTTGAGGGCGGGTATCCGGGCGCCAATCCGGTCGATACGGAGTTCTTTGCCAGGCCGCGTACCGAACGGGCCATATTTACCGCCTTCGGCATGACCAAGCGGGCCGGCCGCTCTGTTGCCAATGATGGCGGGTTACAGGCCCTGTTGCGCGCCAGTGCGAACGCCATTTGTTATGTCGCCAAGGCGTGGGACTATCATGTGGACATCGCGCTTGGCATCAGCAACGCGGAAAACCTCGCGGGCATCGCCCAATCGGTAGAGGCGGCCGTCGCCGTCGGCAAGGAAGCGATGGTCGACTGCGAGCACTTCTTTGACGGCTTTAAGGCCAATCCCGACTACGCCATGCAATGCGCACGCGCTGCCTTTGACGCGGGGGCGCGCTGGATTGTGCTATGCGATACCAACGGGGGCACGTTGCCGCATGAGGTGCAGGCCATTGTCGAGCAGGTTGTGGCGCATATTCCCGGCGGGCGACTGGGTATTCACGCCCATGACGATACAGGCCATGCGGTGGCGAATTCGCTTGTGGCGGTAAAGGCGGGGGTGCGCCAGATACAGGGAACGCTGAATGGGGTGGGCGAGCGCTGCGGTAATGCCAATCTGGTGTCTATCATACCGACGCTGAAACTGAAAGCGCCCTATATGGATCGTTTTACCATCGGCGTCGACGCGGCTGGCCTGCAAAGTCTGACCCATGTGTCGCGCACCTTTGACGAGATGCTCAATCGCGCCCCGAACCGTCACGCGCCGTATGTGGGCGAGAGCGCGTTTGCCACCAAGGCGGGCATACACGCCTCGGCTATTCTGAAGGACCCGGGCACGTATGAGCATGTCGAGCCGCAGCGCGTTGGCAATCGCAGGCGGCTGCTGGTATCCGCCCAGGCGGGGAAATCCAATCTGATCGCCGAGTTGGAGCGTTTTGGCATTGAGGTGGCGGCGAACGATTCGCGCTTGGGGGATCTGCTGGCCGAGATAAAATCGCGTGAGGCCCTCGGCTATGCCTATGAGGGCGCGGATGCCTCGCTGGAACTGCTTGCCCGCCGCCGGCTCGATCGGGTGCCCGATTACTTTCGCATCGATGGTTTCAGCGTCAACGTGCAACGCCGTTTTAATGCCCGTGGCGAGTTGACGACAACATCGGAAGCGGTGGTCAAGGCCAGTGTGGACGGCGAATCGCATATGTCGGTGGCCGAGGGCAACGGCCCGGTGAATGCCCTTGATATTGCGCTGCGCAAGGACCTGGGCAAATATTCGCGCATCATCCGGGACATCGAACTGGTCGATTTCAAGGTGCGCATTCTCGATGGCGGCACGACAGCAATCACGCGGGTTCTGGTCGAAACCCGCGACGCAACGGGGGGGCGCTGGTTTACCGTTGGCGTCTCGCCCAATATTGTCGATGCGTCCTTTGAGGCGTTGCTTGATGCGATCGTCTTTAAACTTGTCAGGACGGATTTGGACAAGGCGGCCGGGCAGGCTGCATAGGGGTTATACCGCTGGTATCAGAGCCTTTCAGTTGAAAACTGACACGCTCTAGAGCGCCGGGCTGCCCCAGGGACTGATTTGTCCTTATGGTCACCGGGAAAATCAGACCGAGGCGAAGCCGGGGGACTTCTCACATTCAACCCGATACGCGCGTCGCGTCAGGCGCCGCGAATGCGTCGCGGTCCATGGCGCGTCTTGCAGGCCTGCTGCAACAACGGCACAATGTCTTCGGCATTTGTGGCAAGCAGATAGTCCACATCCATCTCGCGATGAATGAAATGCTGCGCGCGCATGTGCTCGAACAGCGCGATCAGCGGCGACCAGTAACGGGCGATGTCGGCAATCAGGATCGGCTTGTCGTGCCAGCCCAGTTGCGACCAGGTGAGGTTCTCCACAAGTTCCTCCAGCGTTCCGGCGCCGCCGGGCAGGGCGACAAACGCATCCGCCTTTTCAAACATCATCATCTTGCGCTCATGCATGTCCTCGGTGACGATCAACTCGCCACCCGCGTCCAGCATACGCTCGCGCTCTTTGAGAAACTTCGGTATAATGCCAATGACCTGACCGTCATGGTCGAGAACGCTACGCGCCACGCGGCCCATCAGCCCGACGGAGCCGCCGCCGTAAACCAGACGGATATCCGCCGCCGCCAGGGCGTGACCGAGAATATCTGCCGCCTTGCCAAATGCCTCGTCACGTCCCTCGCCCGAGCCGCAATAAACACAAACCGATTTCAACATAATATGAGCACCATAAGTAGTCGCGTCCGTTGCGCCGGATGCCGGCTTCAGCCGGGCAACTGCGGTGTTTTTTCATCGGGCCGGTGGACCTTTGATCGAATCGGCGATAAAATCGAAGGGATCGGATCATAAGTCAATAGGCAAACAGGCGTGTCCGGGGCATCGGCGCGAGGAAAGCGTTTAATTTCTTGTTATATCGGGGGGAGTTCGGGCCACAATCAGATGAAAGGCTCTAAAACAATCTATTGAGATTGTGCATCCGGCCGACCCGATCGAGCCAACCTCGTCAAGACCGGTAGATTTGCGGCAAAGACTAATATAACAAATAACAAAGGATGCTCTACCACATCCGCCAGCGCACCTGAAAGGCAAGGGCTGTGCATGGGTAAAACCGAGAGGATGCGATGAAAAACGCGCGCCGCACAACTGTCTGGTCGATCATCATTCTGGTGGTGATTGCACTTTTCGTCATTTCGATCAACGATCCGTGGCGCGAACGCCTGCTGGCGCTGTTTCAGACCCCGCAGCCGGCGCCGATGGAAGTGGCGGTCTCGGAGCCCGCGCCACAGGGGGTACAAGCGCCGCGCGCCGATCCGGCGCCGATCGCTGCAGCCACTCCCGCGCAAGATGCCCGAGATAATGCGATTGAGGTGGCACCGCTCGAGGCGGAGCCTGTACCGGAACCGGAATCGCAACCGGAACCGGACTTGCCCGCAGGCGATAATATCGCCCGGACCGTACAACAGGCGGCCCAGGCGCATGGGCAAGGGCAGAAGGCTCTCGACGCGGCGCAGGCGGCGATCGGCCACGCCGGTGCGCCCCTGCAGGCTTTGAAGGCGCAAGTGTCTCGCGGCGACGCACTGGCGCGCCGTTATATTTCTGATGCGAAAACGCACGAGAACATCGGCCCCCTGGAGGCCATGCAGGAGATCGCCAGAACGCCACAGCGGTTAGCGGCTGTATCCCGGGCGCTGCACGCGCGCCATGCTGAATTGCGCAACGCTTATGACAGGGCGCGCCAGGCGGCACCTTCGCCGGATTTTGACGCCGATACGCCGCCAGATCCTCTGTTTGGTGAGCGCGCGCGGACCCTGGCCGAAGATGCGGCGGGCTTTCTGAGGCGCCTGAACAGCGCGGTCGAAGACGGTAAACGGCAAATTGCGCAGATGCAACGCGCAGCGGAGCCGGTTTACGCGCAATTGCGCGAACTGAGCCAGGTGGCGCGGCAGACCGTGGCCGAGACCGAAGTGGCCGCCCGTCAACTGCACGACGGGGCGCTTGCTGATATGAGCAGGATGGCGTGGATGGGTGCGGATGCGCAACAGGCGTTGGAGGCACTATCCGAGCGCGTTTCCGTAGCGCCGCCCGATGACGTGGCAACATCACTTTCACAAGCCGCTAACGCGATGGATGATTTGCAGCAGCAACTAAAGGCGATGGAACCGGTTGCGGCGCAACTGACAAGGGACACCGGGGCGATCACGTCGCTCCTGGATGGCAGGGTGTTTACCCCGGCGATCATCCGCCAGGCGCAAGGGGCTCACCAAAACGTGGTACGCGGCGCCGATACGATCCGCCAGGCCCTTGGTCGCGTCGAGGCCGGCCTTGGGCGCGTCTACCGGTTTATCGAGGCGGCGGAAGAGGCCATTCTTTCCATCGAAAGCCGCCTTCGTTTGAAAATGGAGCGGCTTTTTGGTCAGACAGACGAAGTGGCGCGCCAGGTAAAGACGGCCCACGCCAGATTGCTGACAATCTTCGCAAACAGCAAGGATCTGTTGTCCCGGGCGCGGGCGGCGAATGCGGATACCGATACCGCTGATACACCCGCCATCGAAAGCGCCGTCGCACAAATCGAGAAGATTGTCGAGACAATCGGCAACATCGTTGAAAAAAGCCAGGCGCTTTTGCGTACAGGCGATGAGAGCCGGACCGACAGCGCCGCTCTGGTCCAACGTACAAACGTTACGCCCTCGGATGTGGCGAAGGCTGAGGCGGTCTTTGATCAGGCCAGAAAGGCGCGCGCCGCCCTGCTTGCCAATGAAAAGGCGGCAAGGAGTGCCCTGGATAAGGCGCGGGCGGCGCTGCAGGCCATGCAGCGGATTGTGGACGGGCAAAAGGCCGCGGTGGCGCACGTTCTTCCCACATTCGACGTCGTCCGGTTACTGCCGACGGGCGAGGCGGTCATGGCCGGACGGGCGGCGCCAACGGCGAAAATCGCCATAATGGTGGACGGCGTGGTTGCCGGTGAGACCACCGCCAACGGATCGGGGGCGTGGGCGCTGGATTTGGCGCGACCCTTTGCCGTGGGAACCAGTGAGGTGAAAATTCGCGCCCGCGACGATAAAACCGGTCAACAGATTTTATCGTCGCAGACCGTGACGGTCCATATTCCCCCCGATGCGCAAAAGGATGCACTGATTGTGCTTGATGCGCCGGGCGATGCCAGCCGCGTGCTGTATGCGGGTCCGCTTGTTGGCGAGCCGGCCGGGGATGCGCCTGCACCTGTACCGGTTACGATCGCATTGATCGATATCGAGAGCGACGGCACGTTGCACTTGCAGGGTCGCGGGGTGGCCGGCGCGCGGGTGCGTGTTTATATAGATAATGGTTTTCTTGGCGAGGTGCCGGTGGACCGGGCGGGGGCGTGGAAACTGAGCGTCATTGGCGCGCTGAAGGCGGGAGAGCATACGGTGCGCGCCGATCAACTGGATATGGCGGGGCGTGTTGTGGCGCGGGCCGAGGCGCAAGTCAGCGTGCCATTGCCGGCCGAGGCGGTCGCCGCGGCGCGGACATCGCCGCCTCCCGATGTATCGCAACCACAACATACGACGGTGCACAAGGGTGACAGTCTATGGCGTATTTCGCGCCGGGCGTATGGGCGTGGTGCACGTTATGTTGTTATTTATAAAGAAAATCGTGGTCAGATACGCGATCCGGACCTGATTTATCCGGGACAGGTTTTTCGCATACCGCCGCCGCGCTGACAGGCCCGCCGCGGCGTTCTTTTTTCAACCGGCTATCCACGGGGTTTCATGGCTACCCAGGAATCCGATCAGCGGCTGGGTATCAGCGCTGACGAACAATCGACACTGACAACGCTGCGCAATCTATGGCCTTACATTTGGCCGGCGGCGCGCCGCGATCTGAAGCGCCGTGTGCTCATCGCCATGATCGCCATGGCAGCGGCAAAGGTGTTGACGGTTTTGGTGCCGTATTTCTACAAATGGGCCGTCGATACCCTTGACGCCCAGGCAGCGCTCACCGCCTCGCCCCAGGCGCTGGCGCTCTTTACGCCGATTATCGTCATTGCCGCCTACGGGGTGGGCCGCATATCGGTTATCGCCTTGAACGAGTTGCGCAATGCCCTGTTCGCCAGTGTAGGACAGCACGCGGTGCGCCAGTTGGCGTACAAGACATTCGTTCATATTCATCGGTTGTCGCTGCGCTTTCATGTTTCACGGCGCACCGGCGGTTTGTCGCGCATTATCGAACGTGGCATCAAGGGTATTGAGACGATTGTGCGCTTTACGATTCTCAATTCCATTCCGACGATGATCGAATTTGCTCTGATGGCGATAATTTTCGCCTGGTATTTCGGTTGGCCTTATCTGTTTGTTCTGGTTGTGATGGTGATTCTGTATGTGTGGTTCACGGTTCTTGCCAGCAACTGGCGGATCGGTATTCGACGCGCCATGAACGAATCGGACTCAGATGCCAATTCGAAGGCCATCGACAGTCTGCTTAATTACGAGACGGTGAAGTATTTCGGCAACGACACCATGGAAGCGCGCCGCTACGATGCCTCCATGGCCGCCTACGAGCGCGCCGCGACCCGTTCATGGACGTCGCTGGCGTGGCTCAACGTGGGACAGACGGTGATTTTTACCACGGCGATGGCCCTGTGCATGATGTTCGCTGCGCGCAATGTTCTGGCTGGCGAGTTGACCCTGGGCGATTTCGTAATGCTGAACGCGTTGCTGATGCAGCTCTATCAGCCGCTGAATTTCATTGGTTTTGTCTATCGCGAGATCAAACAGGGGCTGACGGACATTGAGACCATGTTTGCCTTGCTTGACGAGCCGCCGGAGATTCGCGATGTGCCCGGGGCGAAGGCGCTGCGTGTCGATCGCGGCGCCATTTGCTTTGACGGGGTGCACTTTTCCTACGATGCGGATCGGGAAATCCTTAAAGGGGTGAGTTTCGATGTGCCCGCCGGGCACACAGTGGCGATTGTCGGCCCTTCGGGCGCGGGTAAATCGACCATCTCGCGTATTCTGTTTCGCTTCTACGACATCACCGGCGGCGTTGTGACCATCGATGGACAGGACATATCCCGCGTGGCGCAGGACAGTCTGCGCGCCGCCATTGGCATGGTGCCCCAGGATACGGTGCTGTTTAACGATACCATCGCCTATAATATACGTTATGGCCGTCCCGATGCCGACCCGCGGGAGATTGCCGAAGCGGCGCGCCTGGCGCAGATCGATACGTTTATTGAGGGCTTGCCGAAGGGCTATGACACGATGGTAGGCGAGCGCGGTCTGAAGCTCTCGGGGGGCGAAAAGCAGCGCGTCGCCATCGCCCGGACCATCTTGAAGGCGCCGCCCATTCTCGTTCTGGACGAGGCTACGTCCGCTCTTGACAGTTTTACCGAGCAGGAAATTCAGCAGGCTCTCGATCACGTCTCGCGCGATCGCACCACCCTGGTCATCGCCCATCGCCTCTCGACGGTTATCGCGGCGGACAAAATTCTGGTCCTTTCGGATGGAGCAATCATCGAACAGGGCACCCACCAGGCGCTGCTGGAGCAGGGCGGTCTCTATGCCGGCATGTGGGATCGCCAGCGCGAGGCGGAAGAGGCGCGGGCAAAGTTGCGTGAGGCAAAGGACTATTTGCCCGCCGCCGCCCTTAAGGTTATTGGCGATGACGACAAAACAGCATATTATGAACACGATCCGCCTTAAGATGCACAGGCTTACCAGTTGTCTCATTTCAGTTGGTTGTTCTCAAGGCGACGGGTCTGAAGTCAGGGTTTTTACGGCCGTGGCGGGATGGGCGACCAGCAGCACCCGATAAGCTTTTTCGAGAACGCCCTATTGAAATTGCGCAACCAGCCTGTTCATATAACCCAAGGTACAGACCCATGGCCCATGATAAACAGCACGTTCATTCCGATCTGATCGCCAGTTGCGATCCGGTATGGGATCGCCTGCGTACCGAGGCACAGGCCGCGGCGACGCGCGATCCGGCCATCGGCGGTTTTATGATGACGATGATCCTGGGGCATTCGTCCTTTGAAGACGCCCTGATGCATCGCCTGTGCGCCCGCCTTGAGAACGAGAGTATCGGCTATCGCATGTTATTGCAGGCGTTTGAGGAGGCCTTGCAAGTCGCGCAGACCTCGCAGACCTCGCAGGTCTCGCAGGTTTCGCAGATCGGTGCACACGCCCGTGTCGATATCGGTGCCGTTTTTGATCGCGATCCCGCTTGCAACCGCTTTATTGAACCGTTCTTGTACTTTAAGGGATATCAGGCGGTGCAGACCCATCGGTTCGCCCATGCGCTGTACAAGGCCGGCCGTATTGATCTGGCCTATTATCTGCAAAGCCGCATTTCCCAGGAATATCAGGTCGATATTCACCCGGCAGTGCCCATCGGCCGGGGATTCTTTCTTGATCACGCCACCGGCGTGGTGGTGGGTGAGACGGCGGTGATTGCCGACAATGTCTCCGTTTTACAGGGCGTAACATTGGGGGGCACAGGTAAGGAAGAGGGCGACAGACATCCCAAAATCGGGCCTGGCGTGTTGATCGGCGCCGGCGCGAAAGTGCTGGGCAATATCGATGTGGGGCCGTGTTCGCGTATCGCCGCCGGATCGGTGGTGCTCAAGCCGGTGCCGCCAAAGACGACCGTCGCAGGGGTGCCGGCAAAAGTAATCGGTGAGGCGGGTTGCGCGGAGCCCTCGCGCACCATGAACCATATTATCGCCCATGTGCAGAATGCTTAAGTGAGTACCTTCGACAGGCTGTTTTCAAAGAAAGCCACCGCATGCACATGGCCGCAAGAGGTGTGTTATCAGGGCAGCACACCAGCCGGCGTGCATATAAAGCCAATGCCGCAGGTATAACGTCAGATCTGCCGCCTTGAAAATCCGGCTGAAAGATCGCACTCAGGCGGATTGCGGCATGGCAAAAGACGGCATCGCAAAAGAATGGGCATAGCGTGAAAAAAACAGAAATCGACAAGCTGGAGAAATATTTGCGCAAGGTCTTTCAGTGCAATGCCCTTGGCGTGCGGGCGCGACCGCAAAAAGACGATTCAGCGGAAGTCTATGTGGGAGAGGAGTTCATCGGCATCATCTTTCGCGACGACGATGATGATGATCTTTGTTATAACTTCCAGATGGCTATTCTCGATTTCGATCTTGATGAGAATACCGACTGAAGAGTGGCGCTCTAGAGCGCATCAGATCAGGGGTTTGTGGTCCTGTATCTGGTCCTCGTTGGCAACAACACGCAGTCCTGTGCGCCCCAGACAGCGTCTGGCGCTTTTCATAAAGCGAATGGAGCGGGTTCCGCCGGGGCCGATCACATGCAGGCGGATACGGCAGCGCGGCGCTGTCTGGCGCCGCAGGCGGGCGGTGTAGATAAACAGAAACTCAAAAAAGTCCCGTGGTTGACTGAAATTTCCGGCCAGGCGGTAGCTCGGCGTATAGGTTTCGCGCCCAGGGCGGCGTGGCGCGCGAAACAACGATCGTGAAAGCGACGAACGCGCGGTTTTTTTGATCTTTGCCTGATCGGGACTCCACACAACACGATACTCCATTTACGCAACAAAGCGGCGTCAAACGCCAATACCGCACCGCTACAGGGCTACGGCATAACAAGAAAAGCGCTTTCTTTTCAAGGCCTTACATACTTTCCTGGCCCGTGATCGGGTAAAGCCGGCAAAGCGGGCGCGGTAGTAGATGCGCGCACCAATAATACCCTTTTCAACAAATGGCTCGCCTTTTCGCAGTAAACGTCCGGCACGCGAGCGCGCCTTCTCCAGCATCGCATTGGCCCGCTCCGGTGTATCCAGAGCTCCGATCTGTATCGCCCAGCCCGTGCGCTTGCTGTCCCCACCAAGCCGAGCGCCAGGGCCAAGAGACTCAGTGACTATCGAGTCCTGATCGCTTCCCCGCTCCTTGAGCACGTAGGGCTGTGCCGAGGCGTCGATCGATGGCGTCATGTCACCTTGCGGAATTGTCTCCGGCGGCAAGGGGATCGCGGCGCCGCTTAACGCTGGCGTCGGCGCCGGGTGTACGGACACCGGATCAAGCGGGCGCGGCACCGGCGCGGGACTGAGCGGGCGCGGCACCGGCAATACAGAAGTGACGGACGGTTGCGCGTGTATCGACAGGGCAGCGCCTGCTACGTTGTCGGCGGTCTGTTCGGTTCCCGGGGGGGCTTTCATCTGCGCATGGCGGCGCGCTGCTGCGGCGCGTTTGCGCGGGTCCGGTCTCGGCACGCGTACCGCAATCGCTTCGCTCAGACTTGCGCGCAGGCGAGGGAATGCCGCCGCGCGATAACGCCCGCGGCTGGCCCTGGGAAGATAACGGGTAATGAGTTTTCGCATATGGGCATCGCGGCTGCGCGCGGAACGCCCGCCCATGACGACCGAGACGATATGACGTCGATTGCGTTGTGTATTGGTAACGAGATTGAAGCCGGAGGCGCGTATGTATCCCGTCTTTATGCCATTGACACCGGCAACGCGGCCCAACAGGCGGTTGTGATTGCGATATCGGCGCCCCTGATAGGTGAAGCTGCGCGTTTTGAACAGGCGATAGTAGTGGGGAAAGCGTTTCTGGATAGCGCGGCCTAATCGCGCCATATCGCGCGCCGTCGTTCTCTGGCCCCGGTGGGGAAGGCCGGAGGCGTTGCGGAATCGCGTATTACGCATACCCAACGCGCGCGCCTTGGCTGTCATGCGGCGGGCGAATTTGGCCTCGGTGCGCCCCAGGTGCTCTGCCACGGCGCAGGCGACGTCATTCGCCGATTTGGTAATCAACGCCAGAATGGCGTTTTTCACGCTGATTCGGTTTCCGGCGCGCAGCCCCAGTCTGGAAGGGGGTTGTGCCGCAGCCTTGGGCGAGATGCGCAGGCGTGTGTTCATATTCACGCGGCCCTGCTCAAGCGCTTCGAACAACATATACAGGGTCATGATCTTTGTCAGCGACGCCGGATAGCGCGGCGCATCCGCATGGCGTGAAAAAAGCGTTTTGCCGGTCTTCGCATCGACCACGATGGCGGCGTATTTCTCCGCCTGCGCCCCATGGACGCCAAAACCAAGTCCCAGCACCAGCGCAAGAGTGAAGGCACGAACAAGTGCCCTCGCGTGTGCCGTTGCACCCCTGATCGTGTTGGTAACCTTGCTTGATTTACGCATACAGAACATAAAACCCATAATTACTCCGCGCTGGCAGATACGTATCGGCTCCATCAGGTTAACCGGTTTTAAGCGATTTTGTTCGTAATGGCACAAGTTTCGACCAGCAATCAAGCACGTCCGATGCTCTCGGCACGTGTAAATTTCGCGTTTATGCACACAAACGAGTGACGCTGCGGCAAAGATCAACAGCGACCGCAAGTCAATGCGATGGGGGATGTCTTTGTACGACAAGGACAATATCTGGTGAGAGCTTCCCGTTTGCGGCGATCCGTCATCAGATTGAGTGTAGTGAAACGGGGTTTCCAAAGGGTAAAAGAAATTTTTTTGTGCAGTGCAAAAAAATGCTTGACAGAATGGTGCGGCGCACATATATTGCTCATGTTGCAGTGCAATAGAGGTCAAGAGGTCATGAGGTCAACCAGCGCATCGCACCATCCGCAGCCCATTGCCCGGCAAGTTGTAATCAGGAAATCACCATCACATGACCGGCGCTCCGGCGCCGAAGAGAAGGAAACCCAAGAGATGTTTACGAACTTTGACGAAATTCAGAAAGTCAGCAAAGACAACGTCGAGCGTGGCTTGGCCAGCTTCGGCGCCATCAGCAAAAACACCCAGACAATCGCCGTTGAGACGGCCGACTATGTCAAGAAGTCCGTTGAGAACGCCTCGGCCGTGTTTGAGGACATGCTTGCCGCCAAAACCCTCGACAAGGCGGTCGCCCTGCAAAATGACTACGCCCGTTCGGCCTATGAGGATTGCGTTGCCCAGTTCGCCCGCTTTAACGAGTTGGCCCTGCGCGCCAGCCGCGACGCCTACAAGCCCTACGAAGCTGTTGTTAACAGTGCCACAAAGGCCGCAAAAGCGAGCACACGTACAACAAAATAGTTCACGTGTTTGTTGCGCCAGGTTTCCTCCCTGACTTGGCCGCGTAGAGAGCCCGGCAGCCATGCCGGGCTTTTTTCGTGCCTGCGGATGGGTGTGCAGCCCTTCCATTGGCAGCAGGGATCGCTATATATAGTATCGATATCGTATCAACGGCACGTGGCCATGACGGGGCGGGCTCGTGAAAGGCGCGGCGCTGCTAGTGCTGTTAGTTGTGTAATTTCAACAGGTTGTCCCTGGTAAATCTATCGGGTACGGGGGGCTCCCTGGGGGCAAGGGTGTTAAGAGGTATCACTTTCCGGTTTGCCTGTCCCGGGAACAAACTGCTGAAAGATCACAGCTAGAGTGTGTCAGGTCTTAATAGAACCATTCTGACGGAGCGATTTTGCGACAAGATGAACCTTAAGTCTCGCAGGATATAGTGGGGCTATTTTCAAGAGACTTAAGGTTCATCTTGTCGCAAAAGCGCCCGTCCCTTCGGGTTTGTCGATTGGCGGACGCCCACACCCAAGCCGCTCTTGAGAGATGGGTCGCCATCGCTCTTCGAGCGCCTTGAGCGTGGTTCGCCTCGCCAATCGAGAAACAGAATTGCTTCTATTAAGACCTGACACGCTCTAGTTTAATGTTGCCGCGTAAGGGACGAGGGGATAAAATCGATGAGCCTTTGCTATGCACAGTGATTTGCGCCTGTGCCCCGGTGTAATCGGATATGGACGTGGCGCGGCCTGATAATTGCGTTTTCTGAACCTTGATTTATGGGTTGTTTCATAGACGTTGTTACAATGATATTGCGAACTGCCATCATGAATACCATCGCTATGAACATTGCTATGAACATTGCTATGAACATTGCTATGAACGATGACAGGCACCGTCGCGCCGATGACCGCGAAGGCGATTCGGGAACCCGAACCGCCACCAGAACGCGTGTAAAGAAGAAGCGCCCGAGTCTTTATCGTGTCCTGCTGTTGAATGATGACTATACGCAAATGGAGTTTGTTGTTCTGGTTTTGCAGCGTTTTTTTAACAAGGATCACGCCACGGCGACCAGAATCATGTACCAGGTTCACCATCACGGTATCGGCGTGTGCGGCGTTTATACGCTGGAAATTGCCGAGACAAAGGTTGAGCAGGTGCTGGCGTTTTCGCGCCACTACGAGCAACCATTGCAGTGTATCATGGAGAAGGCGTAAGGAGCCGGGATAAACGAAAGGTGGTGTTTTAAATGCCGACATTTTCACGCAATCTCGAACACGCTTTGCACCAGGCGCTGGCCCATGCCAATGAGCGTTTGCAGGAATTCGCCACGTTGGAACATTTGTTGTTGGCGCTCATCGATGACAAGGATGCGGCGGCGGTAATGCGCGCCTGCAATGTCAATCTTGATGATCTTCGCCAGGGCCTTGTGGACTATATCGATGACGAGCTCAGTTCGCTGGTTGTTGATGATTTTGAGGAATCGAAGCCGACGGCGGCCTTTCAGCGGGTTATCCAGCGCGCCGTCATCCATGTGCAGTCATCGGGCCGCGAGGAGGTAACGGGGGCGAGTGTCCTCGTGGCGATCTTTGCCGAGCGGGAGAGTCATGCGGCCTATTTCCTGCAACAGCAGGAAATGACCCGTTTTGATGCGGTGAATTATATCAGCCACGGCATCAGCAAGCGCGCCGGTGCGTCGCAGGCGCGCGCCATCCGCGGCGTTGATGACGATGCGACCCTGGAGGGAGAGGCAGCGGATCGCGAAAAGGGCAGGGCGCTGAAAGAGTTCTGTGTTGATCTGAACGAAAAAGCGGCCGCTGGCAAAATCGACCCGCTCATCGGTCGCCTGCAGGAATTGAACAGAACAATACAGGTCCTTTGCCGCCGGCAAAAGAACAATCCGCTTTATGTTGGGGACCCCGGCGTGGGCAAAACGGCTATCGCGGAAGGGCTGGCCCATCGTATTGTGCACAAGGAGGTCCCGCCGGTGCTCGCCGATGCCACGGTGTTTGCCCTTGATATGGGCGCCTTGCTGGCGGGCACGCGCTATCGCGGGGATTTCGAGGAGCGCTTGAAGGCAGTCGTGCGCGAGATCGAGAATCACGCCAATGCCATCATGTTTATCGATGAAATTCATACGGTAATTGGTGCCGGCGCGACCTCGGGCGGGGCGATGGATGCCTCCAATCTGCTCAAGCCGGCGCTGGCGGCCGGCACGATTCGCTGCATCGGCTCGACGACATACAAGGAGTATCGGCAGTTCTTTGAGAAGGACCGGGCCTTGTTGCGCCGCTTTCAGAAGATCGATATCGCCGAGCCGAGCCTGCAGGAGGCGATCGAAATTCTGCGCGGTCTGAAGCCCTATTATGAAGAGCACCACGGCGTTCGCTATACGGGCGGGGCGATCAAATCCGCTGTCGAGCTTTCGGCGAAGCATATTCATGATCGAAAACTTCCCGACAAGGCCATCGATGTCATAGATGAGACCGGAGCATCGCTGCATCTGCTGCCGCCCTCGCGGCGCAAGAGAACCATCGGCGTTCGCGATGTGGAGACGACGGTGGCGACGATGGCGCGTATTCCGCAAAAGTCGATCTCGCGCAGCGACAGTGAAGTACTGAGCGGTCTTGCGGCCAATCTAAAGCGCGTTATCTACGGCCAGGACACCGCTCTTGAGGCTGTAGTGGCGGCCATCAAGCTGGCGCGTGCGGGCTTGCGCGAGCCGGAGAAGCCCATCGGTGCCTATCTTTTTTCCGGCCCCACGGGCGTCGGCAAGACGGAGGTCGCGCGCCAGCTTGCGAGCCATCTCGGCGTGGAACTGCTGCGCTTTGATATGTCTGAATACATGGAACGGCATACGGTCTCGCGGTTGATCGGTGCGCCACCGGGCTATGTTGGTTTCGATCAGGGCGGGTTGCTAACGGATGGGGTTGACCAGCATCCCCATTGTGTCGTCCTGCTCGATGAAATCGAAAAGGCACATCCGGATCTGTTCAATATTTTGCTGCAGGTGATGGATCACGGCAAGTTGACGGATCACAATGGCAAGCGGATTGATTTTCGCAACGTCATTTTGATCATGACAACCAACGCCGGTGCCGAAGACCTGGCCAGGGCGCCCATCGGCTTTAATCGTGCGCGCCGCGAGGGGGATGACGAGGAAGCGATCACGCGCATGTTCTCGCCGGAGTTTCGCAATCGCCTCGATGCGATTATCGGTTTTTCCGGCTTGCCGCCCGAGATCGTGCGCAAGGTGGTGACCAAATTCGTCATGCAGCTTGAGGCGCAATTGGGGGATCGCGGCGTAACGTTTGAGTTAAGCGAAGCGGCCTGTGATTGGCTGGCGAAAAAGGGGTATGACGAAAAAATGGGCGCGCGGCCCCTGGCGCGGGTTATTCAGGAGCATATCAAAAAGCCGCTTGCCGATGAGGTTTTGTTTGGCGATCTGAAAAAGGGTGGCACGGTTTTTGTCAGTGTCAGGAAAAAGGGCGGCAAGAGCCTTCTTCATCTGCGCGTGGTTGCTGACAAGCCTCTGTTGTCTTCGCGCGCCGGCAAAAGTCGCCCACCGGCCATTGAGGCCAGACCGGCGATGGCGGGTAAAAAGACGGCGGGCAAAGAAAAAAAGGAAAATCGTGACGGGCGTACAAAATCCCGGATGTGATCTTTCAACGGGTTGTTCCCGGGACAGGCAGATCTGAAGCGATACCTGGTGCGGCCGTTGCCGCAGATGATCAGGTAAATGGCTCCCTGTACCCGATGGGTTTATCAGGGACAACGTGCTGAAATTACACACCAAGAGGTGATAACTGAAATTCGCCGCGCCGCCGCAAGAACCGGGCGCAAAAAGCGCCGTTGAACGCAGCAATATTATTGGCTTATACCAACGGCTCTTATGGTTGACTCATAAAGCCGTTGGCAAGGCCGACTGGCCGCCGCGCCTTATGGCGCGTAAGCCTTAGTGGCGTTTGAACGATAACGGTCATTCTTTATGACCGTTAGTATTAGTTATCGATTGAGAAATAATTGTAAGATGTATTACAATATTATTGGCCTATTAATTGCGCTATATTAACATATATGCACAATTTTTAATAGAATATTTATTCCATCACAATCCAGTCCAGCCCAACCTGTTAAGGGAGATTCCTGGTGATTCGTCACAGGGAGTCCGTGTTTACGGCTGGCAATCCTCAAAACAGGATCGCAGTCGGACAAAACTGTTTGAGGATCGGGCGGAAAAAGCACAGCTCTGCCCCGATCGGAATTTGTGTGGGGGGTATTTTGGATTTCAGGCGTAATGTATTCCTTTGTTGGCAGACTGTATCTTCTTATAGTGATGGCTTTGGTGCCCGGTGCATTGTTTATGAACGCGGCTCCCGCCGTAGCTGCGAATGTGAGCTGCGGTGGGGCGAGCGTTGCCAGCCCAAGGCAAAATGATATTGTCTTCATTATTTTTGCAAACACCACTACTTACAAACCCAACGGCGATTACTATGAGTGTGAAACCTCTGAGGTGGCGCATGGATCTGTTGATCCGAGAACGCAGACTTTGGCACACAGCGGCGTGCTCATGGTTATTCCTCAAGTTGGTTCCAGTGACGAGAACATTTACTTCTCGTTTGCACCGAGTATGCCGGGCGATGGTCAGCCGATCCAGAGGGCCGGGTCATCGTGCAGTAGCGGCACCCTGGACTATTTCCCTGCTCACGGGCGACAGGATAGTGTGGTGGCGATTAACCTGCCGACAAACAGCAGATGCGATCTCACCATTACAGGCGTCCATGGGAGTGTCTTTACAGGCAAACTGCGACGTGTGCGCGATGGATATTCACTCACGGTTATCCGGTTGATCGTTCCGGATCCGGATATGGTCGTTTCCGGTGCTGGCGTGGAGATCAGCAACGGCGATTCCACGCCGCAGGTAGCGGATAACACGGATTTCGGCTGGGTTGCAGTGGGCGCCACAAAGGAACACACCTTTGAGGTATCCAATAAAAATACCAACGGCATGCTGATTTTGCCTATTGATCCTGGCAGCGGCTCGACGCGCGTTCAAATCAGCGACAGTACGAATTTTACCGTCAGCCGGGATTTGCAACCCGCAGGGCGCGGCAATATCACCCTGCCGTTCAGGATAACGTTCACACCGCGTAGCGCGGGTACCAAAACGGCGACTGTCACAATTCTCAGCAATGACCCCAATAAAAATCCTTATACCTTTGTCATTCAGGGAGGAAAAAGGACCCTGACGCCGGCAAGCATTGAGTTGGAGCCACAACGGCCCAAAGCAGGGGAGACCGGTGTCAGAGCGGTTATCAAGTTTAGCGGCCCTCTTACACCGTCACTTTCGGGTACGGCGGATATTACGATCTCCGGAACCGGTGTGGAGAACGGGCCCGTTAACTGCCCGAGGGCGGCGAGTTCGAGTTCCCCGTCCGACTATACTTTCATATGTACATTTAACATAGGGGCGGCAGGACGCGATAATATCACCGTTACATTGAACAGCTTATCCGATCCCAACTATCAGGGATCAGGCAGCGAGAGGTTCAGCGTCGACGCGGCGGATGCGAGCATTGTGTTCGAACCTGCCCTGAGTTCGGCGACGGTTGGCACGCCCACGACGATAACGGCGAAGGTGACGGCGCCGGGTGCGGGCAACACGGTACCCGGGAGCGTGACGTTTTCCGGCCTTCCCCCCGGGGCCAACTGTCCTGGTTCCATTGCGCTGACGCCAACGGCTACGGCCGATGAATTTATCGCCAGTTGCACCTTCACCCCGAGCCAGGCGGGGGTCTACACCACCATCGGCGCGGCGTTCACCGCAAGCAGCACGAACTATAATGACGACAGTATCACCGGCCAGAGCCTTAGCGTCGACGCGGCGGATGCGAGCATTGTGTTCGAACCTGCCCTGAGTTCGGCGACGGTTGGCACGCCCACGACGATAACGGCGAAGGTGACGGCGCCGGGTGCGGGCAACACGGTACCCGGGAGCGTGACGTTTTCCGGCCTTCCCCCCGGGGCCAACTGTCCTGGTTCCATTGCGCTGACGCCAACGGCTACGGCCGATGAATTTATCGCCAGTTGCACCTTCACCCCGAGCCAGGCGGGGGTCTACACCACCATCGGCGCGGCGTTCACCGCAAGCAGCACGAACTATAATGACGACAGTATCACCGGCCAGAGCCTTAGCGTCGACGCGGCGGATGCGAGCATTGTGTTCGAACCTGCCCTGAGTTCGGCGACGGTTGGCACGCCCACGACGATAACGGCGAAGGTGACGGCGCCGGGTGCGGGCAACACGGTACCCGGGAGCGTGACGTTTTCCGGCCTTCCCCCCGGGGCCAACTGTCCTGGTTCCATTGCGCTGACGCCAACGGCTACGGCCGATGAATTTATCGCCAGTTGCACCTTCACCCCGAGCCAGGCGGGGGTCTACACCACCATCGGCGCGGCGTTCACCGCAAGCAGCACGAACTATAATGACGACAGTATCACCGGCCAGAGCCTTAGCGTCGATGGGGCGGATGCGAGCATTGTGTTCGAACCTGCCCTGAGTTCGGCGACGGTTGGCACGCCCACGACGATAACGGCGAAGGTGACGGCGCCGGGTGCGGGCAACACGGTACCCGGGAGCGTGACGTTTTCCGGCCTTCCCCCCGGGGCCAACTGTCCTGGTTCCATTGCGCTGACGCCAACGGCTACGGCCGATGAATTTATCGCCAGTTGCACCTTCACCCCGAGCCAGGCGGGGGTCTACACCACCATCGGCGCGGCGTTCACCGCAAGCAGCACGAACTATAATGACGACAGTATCACCGGCCAGAGCCTTACCGTCAACAGGGCGGCTGTGCGAGTGGTGACAACTATCGGCCTGGATCCAAGCGAGCCTGAGGTTGATCGGCAGGTTACCATGCGCATAACGTTTTCGCGTCCTGCGGGTGTGCCGTTTTCAGGAACCTTCGATATCTCCCTTGCGGGAACCGGCTCGCCAGCCGCCGCAATCGGCGCCACGGACTGCAAGAGAACCGGCAATATCATTCCTCCACAAGGCGGGACATTTACCTGCACATTTACCCCGACGTCGCCGGGTGAACTGAATTTGCAGGTGCTGAACCTGGCCGATCCGCGTTATACGTTTGCCCAAACCACTGTTTCGCTCAGGGTTACGGTTATACGCAATGTCGCCAGGCTGACCACGCAGATGGTGGTGGATTATCTGGGGGATCGGAACGCCATATTGCTTGCCAACGGGGTGAATATGAACAACCGCCTGAACCGTCTGAGCAAAGGCAGAGGCGGACAGATGGGGGGCAATATCAGCGTTAATCTGGGCCGGTCTGAAGATGCGACGGCGTCGGCGTTTTCCATGGATTTGCGTACCTTCCTGCCTGGCGATGTTAGTATTACCGGCGATACCATCACATTCGCCGCCAGCACGATACGCCTGATGCGTTCGGGGGCCTTCGGCGCCGATTCAGATGATCGTGATGTGGGGGAGTCTGTGCTCGAGGGAGGCGACGACCGCGGGGCCGTTAGCTCGGGGCCGCGTTGGGATGTCTGGATTGAAGGGCGTATTTCGCGCTTTGACAGCAGCAGCAACGACGGCACACTCGGTGTTGTCTATCTTGGGGCGGACTATCTGATCACGCCGAGCATGCTCATCGGCCTGATGACCCAGTACGACTGGCTGAAGAAAGATTACGACACCAACGGCCGCATCAAGGGGCAGGGCTGGATGGTCGGGCCCTACGCGGCGGCTCGTCTCGACGAGAGACTGTTTCTGGAGGTACAGGTGCGGGGCGGCCGCTCAAGCAACGATATCACGCCCATCGGCACTTATACGGACAGGTTCAAGACGACGCGCTGGTACGTCAGCGGCAGGTTAAACGGCGACTTCGATTACGGCGACTGGACAATCCGTCCGGGCGTATCAGCGCAATATCTGGCCGAGAAACAAAAGGGGTATACGGACAGTCTGGGCAATTCCATAGCGGCGCGGACGATATCGCAGGGCGATATTCGCGTGGGTCCGCGCGTTGCATACACCTATGGCCTTGGCGATGGGGGTGCGATTATTCCCTGGGCGGAGTTCGAGGGGGTCTACACGTTTGGCAGCAAGGACAAGTTCAGCACGGGTGGTTATGCGTTCGATATTCACGGGTTATCGGGGAGTGTCGAGGCGGGTCTTGACTGGCGCACGGCGACGGGGGCGGTGTTCTCGCTGTCGGGCTCCTACGATGGCATCGGCTCGGGCTCATCGAGCTATGGGGCGCGTGCGCGTGTCGATATTGCATTTTAGAGCGTCGGGCGATTAATACCAGCGGTATTGGCGTTTTGTACGCGCTGACGTGTGTATCGTGCTGATAGGACAACGGTTTTAATCTGCATCAGGAGTCAAACGCAAAGCCCCCTGGTATAAGTTGCAACAATAACCCCGGTTCCGGATAAGAGAAAGACCAGAGCGTGTCAGGTCTTAACAGAATTGATTCTATTAAGACCTGACACGCTCTGGTGCGGCCCTTGCCGCAGATGGCCGGCAGCACCCGATGAATTTACCAGGGACAGCCTGTTTAAATTATACCAGTTTAATCTTTCAACAGGTTGCTCTCAAGGTGGCAGGTCTGAAGTCAGGGTAGTTGCAGTCCTCTTATACCAGGGGGCTTTGCGTTTGACTCCTGACGCAGATTAAAACCGTTGTCCTATCAGCACGATACACAAGTCAGCGTGTACCAAAAGCCGATACCGCTGGTATTATTACGTTCAGGGGGCGATGCAAAGGCGAGATCCTCTGCACGGACCGGTGCAAACAACATCCGGCCTCAATCACACGAGAGCGGGTAAAACCACACAAGAGCAATCACTGATGGAATCATGGCAGATATTTAGCACAACAGCCGATTCCCGATTTTAACGTTATTGATATCCACAAGAGCCTGGAGCCCCGGCAAGTTTTTTGCCCTGTCCTGCATCCCAATTTTACGCGGGTTTCATCGTCCTTGCCACAGCAAGGAGATTGATAGCGCTGCCGGAATGGCGAAAGGCACTTTTCCAGCGGCGACGAATCAGCCACGTTAGAGCGTGTCAGGTCTTGATAGAAGCAATTTTCGTTTCTCAATTGGCGAGGCGATATCCACGCTCAAGGCGATCGAAGAGCGATGGCGACCCATCTCTCGAGAGCGGCCTGGGTGCGGGCGTCCGCCAATCGGCAAACCCGAAGGGACGGGCGATTTTGCTATGGATTTCAGGGCGATCAGCTTTATGGCGTTAGCATTACCCTTGGCAAAACGGGTACAGCTAACGCCAGGCTGATCCAATATGAACCTTAAGTCTCTTGGAAACAGCCCCACTATATCCTGCGAGACTTAAGGTTCATCTTGTCGCAAAATCGCTCCGTCAGAATGGCTCTATCAAGACCTGACACGCTCCAGGGTCGGTGATGTGCGATGGGCGTGATGCATAAGATTTTAACACACGCATCCGCCACAAGTGCATTAGTCATCGAATCTGACACCGAATCCGGTGGCAAACCTACTATATTTAGTATATGTTAATCTTTGCTCCGCCATATGTTGATTATGTGCTTTGGTACATGGTTGTCAACGGTGGCGACGGGCGTATCGTCGTGATGGGCTGTCGGGATGTATGGCGCTTGCAGATACGTGGCTGACCGCAATCGGCGCGCGTCGCAAAGTGGACATTGCATTGCCAGGCATCGCGGGTTGTTCGAGTCACCAGATGTTTGCCGTTGCGACGGGGGTTTGGGGGTTAGTAAAACCGGTTTGTGGCGATTGATCGCCTGGGAATCCACCTGGGCCTGTGCTGGCGCCTGACACTGTGTTGGCGCCCGTATGTGAGCCAACAAACGAGACTTAACAAACGAGACTTGCAAGACTTAAAAGAGGACAAACCATGCGCATTGAGCGTCGTTTTACCAAAGCCAACCACTCGCCCTACGATGGCATCGCATTTCGTACCACGACAAGCGAGATCAGGAATCCGGACGGCTCAATCGTATTTCACCTGGAGAACTTTAAGGTCCCCAATGACTGGTCGCAGATCGCCAGCGATATCATTGCGCAAAAGTATTTTCGCAAAGCCGGCGTTCCCGCCTTGCTCAAGCAGGTTGAGGAAGACGATACCCCGTCATGGCTATGGCGCTGCGAGCCTGACAGGAAGGCCCTCGCCAAATTGCCATCGCGCAAGCGTTATGGATCGGAGACAGACGCCCGCCAGGTGTTCAACCGTCTGGCCGGCACCTGGACCTATTGGGGCTGGAAGGGAGGCTATTTCGACCGCGAGGAAGACGCGCGCGCCTTTTATGACGAATTGTGTCATATGCTGGCCACGCAAAAGGCCGCTCCCAACAGCCCGCAATGGTTCAATACAGGATTATACTGGGCGTATGGCATCGATGGTGCTGGCCAGGGCCACTACTATACGGATTTTACGACCGGCACCGTCAAGCGCTCCAACAGTTCATACAAATACCCGCAGCCACATGCGTGTTTTATCCAGTCCATTGCCGATGACCTGGTCAATGAGGGTGGCATTATGGATCAATGGGTGCGCGAGGCGCGGCTGTTTAAATTCGGCTCCGGTACGGGCACCAATTTTTCCAGCCTGCGCGGCGAGGGCGAAGCGCTCTCAAGCGGTGGCAAGTCGTCGGGCCTGATGTCGTTCCTGAAAATCGGCGATCGCGCCGCGGGCGCCATCAAATCGGGCGGCACAACGCGTCGGGCGGCGAAGATGGTTATCGTCGATATCGATCACCCGGACATCGAATCGTTCATTACCTGGAAAGAACGCGAAGAGCAAAAGGTGGCGGCGCTCGTTGCCGGATCGAGAATCTGCGCGCGTCATCTAAAGGCAATCATGAAGGCCTGCGTCAATTGCCAGGGCTCCGGCGATGATTGTTTCGATGCCCGGAAAAATACCGCCCTGCGCCGCGAGGTGCGCGCCGCGCGGCGCGCCTGTATACCTGAAAACGCCATCCAGCGCATCATCCAGTTCGCCAGACAGGGGTATACGGACGTCGATTTTCCCGTCTATAACACGGATTGGGATCAGGAGGCGTATCGGACCGTTTCGGGGCAGAATTCCAATAATTCTGTTCGTATCACGGATGAATTTCTTGCCGCAGTCGAGACCAACAGCGACTGGCATCTTAAGGCGCGCACCACCGGCAAGCCGATGAGTTCGGTAAAAGCACGCCGGCTGTGGGAAATGATCGCCCAGGCGGCATGGAATTCCGCCGATCCCGGCGTTCAGTATCACACCACAATCAACGACTGGCACACGTGCCCGAAATCGGGGCCGATCAACGGCTCCAATCCGTGCTCGGAGTACATGTTTCTGGACGATACGGCGTGTAACCTGGCCTCCATTAATCTGCTGCCGTTTGCCAGCGAAAATGGCGTCTTCGATTCTCGGGGGTTCGAACACGCGGTCCGTCTGTGGACGATCGTTCTTGAGATTTCGGTATTGATGGCGCAATTTCCATCCAGGGAAATCGCCCGCCGCTCCTATCGCTTTCGCACCCTCGGTCTGGGGTTTGCCAATATCGGCGGCCTGTTGATGGCATCGGGCCTGGCATACGATTCCGATGCGGGGCGCGCCGTATGCGGCGCTATCTCAGCGCTTATGACCGGTCGGGCATACGCCACATCGGCGCAGATGGCGCGCGAGCTGGGCGCTTTTCCCGGCTACAGGAAGAACGCCAAGGCGATGTTGCGGGTCATGCGCAATCACCGCCGCGCCGCTTACAGCAAGGCCAACGGGTACGAACGGCTTCGCACCCCTCCTGTGCCCCTTGACGCCGGGGCCTGTCCCGATGCGCAACTGATCGAGCGGGCGCGCAAGGCCTGGGACGATGCCCTTGATCTGGGTAGCGCCCACGGCTTTCGCAATGCCCAGACGAGCGTGATCGCGCCAACCGGCACGATCGGCCTCGTCATGGATTGCGATACGACGGGAATTGAACCCGATTTTGCCCTGGTCAAATTCAAGAGCCTGGCGGGAGGCGGTTATTTCAAGATCATCAATCGGGCGGTGCCGCGCGCCTTGCGCGCGCTGGGCTATGACGGCGAACAGATCGCCGCAATCGTGCGATACGCAACCGGCCACGGAACCTTGAAAGAAGCCCCCGGGATCAATCATGCCCTGTTGAGGGAAAAGGGCTTTACCGATACCCAGCTGAAGGCCGTTGAGGCCGCCCTTGCCGATGCGTTCGATATTGCGTTTGTTTTCAACAAATGGACACTGGGTGAGACCTTCTGCACCCGGGTGCTGGGTATCGACGGCGATGATCTTGCTGATCCCTCGTTCAGTATTCTGCGCCATCTGGGTTTTTCCAGGGAGGCTATTGAGGCGGCGAACATATATTGTGCCGGCGCCATGACCCTGGAGGGCGCTCCGCATCTGGCGCAGGAGCATCTGGCGGTATTCGATTGCGCCTCACCGTGTGGCCGTCTTGGCACGCGCGCCTTGTCGGTGGACAGCCATATTCGTATGATGGCGGCCGCACAGCCGTTCATCAGCGGCGCGATCTCCAAGACGATCAACATGCCGGCGACCGCGAGTGTTGAGGATTGCGCCGATGCGTATATGCTGTCATGGAAGTCGGGGCTGAAGGCGACGGCGCTGTACCGTGACGGCTCAAAACTCTCGCAGCCGCTTAACGCCCAGGTTTTCGCCGATGATGAGGATGAACGCGAGGACATCATTGAGGAACTGGCCCCCTTGCAACCGGCCCAGCAGCGCGCCGCGGTGGCTGCGGAGCGGTTTGTGGAACGGGTTGTGGAGCGCGCCCGCGAACGCGAACGCATGCCCCATCGGCGCAAGGGATATACGCAAAAGGCCATTGTCGGTGGCCACAAGGTCTATTTGCACACCGGCGAATACGAGGACGGGCGCATCGGCGAGATTTTCATCGATATGCACAAGGAGGGGGCGGCGTTTCGCTCCCTGATGAACAACTTCGCCATTGCCGTCTCTTTGGGACTGCAATATGGTGTACCTCTTGAGGAATATGTCGATGCCTTTACATTTACCCGGTTTGAGCCTGCGGGTCTTGTACAGGGCAATGAAACGATCAAGAATGCGACGTCGATTCTTGACTATATTTTCCGCGAACTGGCTATTTCCTATCTCAGCCGCCATGATCTTGCCCATGTCGATCCGGGCGATATTGGTTCCATGACAATAGGTGCTGGCGTGGCGCAGGACAAGCCGCGCACCAAGGGGGTGCCGACCGAGCGGCTTGTTTCAAAGGGGCTGACTCGCGGGCGCGTCGGGGAGAAAAATCTGATGGTGGTCGGCGGTGCATCGCGGGAAGCGAATCCGGCGCATCTTTTGCAGGCGCGCGCCCGCACCACCCTTGCCGGTACGGCTGCGGTGGTGAAGGCGGATCAGCCTGTTGGCGATGCCGGCATGCTTGTTGACGGCGATACCGCAGAGGATTCTGAAACGGATGTACCCTTGCGGGCCGATGCGGCGCCGGAGCCGGCGGACAAGCAGCGCGCCATTGCCCGTATGAAGGGCTATGAGGGAGAGGCTTGTACTGAGTGCGGGAATTTTACGATGGTGCGCAATGGCACCTGTCTGAAATGCGACACATGTGGCTCCACCAGCGGCTGCAGTTAGTTGAATGTGAAAAAGTCCCCCGGCTTCGCCTCGGTCTGCTTTTCCCGCTAATACCAGCGGTATTAGCGCTTTGTACGCGCTGACTTGTGTGTTGTGCTGACAAGACAACGGTTGTAAACCGGGTCAGGAGTCAAACGCAACGCCCCTGTATACCAGCGGTATTAGCGTTTTGTACGCGCTGACTTGTGTGTTGTGCTGACAAGACAACGGTTGTAAACCGGGTCAGGAGTCAAACGCAACGCCCCTGTATACCAGCGGTATTAGCGTTTTGTACGCGCTGACTTGTGTGTTGTGCTGACAAGACAACGGTTGTAAACCGGGTCAGGAGTCAAACGCAACGCCCCTGTATACCAGCGGTATTAGCGTTTTGTACGCGCTGACTTGTGTGTTGTGCTGACAAGACAACGGTTGTAAACCGGGTCAGGAGTCAAACGCAACGCCCCTGTATACCAGCGGTATTAGCGTTTTGTACGCGCTGACTTGTGTGTTGTGCTGACAAGACAACGGTTGTAAACCGGGTCAGGAGTCAAACGCAATGCCCCTGTATACCAGCGGTATTAGCGTTTTGTACGCGCTGACTTGTGTGTTGTGTTGACAAGACAACGGTTGTAAGCCGGGTCAGGAGTCAAACGCAACGCCCCTGTATACCAGCGGTATTGGCTTTTTGTACGCGCTGACTTGTGTGTTGTGCTGACAAGACAACGGTTGTAAACTAGCTGTAATCTTTCAGCAGGTTGTTCCCGGGACAGGCATACCGGTAGTGACACCTCTTGCGCCCTTGCCCCCAGGGAGGCCATACCGGGCCATTCATCTGATCATCGCTTTTTTTCGATTTCTCCTGCGCTGTCAAGGGTTTAAGAACCGCCAGAGGCGGCGCGAAGCGCCCTTGACAACGCAGGATAAATCGAACACCTCTAATGATCAGATGAATGGCCCCCTGCGCCCGAAGGGTTTACCAGGGACAACCTGTTGAAATTACAGCGCTGGTGGTTCGATTCCAGCATTTGCACTTTTCAACCACGGGCTTGCATGCAAATGTTAGAATCAGAGAACCACCAGAGCGTGTCAGGTCTTAATAGAAGCAATTCTGTTTCCCGATTGGCGAGGCGACCCACGCTTGAGCCGATCGACATGCGATGTGGGCGCATCTCATGAGATCGGTTTGAGCGTGGGCGCCCGCCAATCGACAAACCCGAAGGAACGGGCGATTTTGCACCAATGCCGGCGCAAGGTTTCTTGAAAATAGTCCACTATGTCCTGCGAAACTTTGCCTGGCCTTGTCACAAAATCGCTCCGTCAGAATGATTCTATTAAGACCTGACACGCTCTAGCTGTAATCTTTCAGCAGGTTGTTCCGGGGACAGGCAGGTCTGAAGGAACACCTCTTGCGCCCTTGCCCCCAGGGATGGCCAGCAGCATCCGATGGGTTTTTCGAGAACACTCCGTTGACATTGCACATCCAGGACGCGATCACAATGTTTACGAAAAAACGCATATTCGCCTTTGGTGTGATCGTCGGATTGTGCGGCGCCGCTCTGTATACGGGCGATCGCTACGTGCGCGCGCGCATCAGCGATGGCGTCGATACCTGGTTTGCCGCCCTGCGCGGGCAGGGCTTCACCCACACCGCTTATGGTGGGCTCGATGTTAATCTACTCGGGCGCTCCGCAACGATTTATGATCTGCAAATCGGCCGCGATACGAAAAATACCCGCAAGCGCTCCGATTCGAACCCGGCCGTCAGGCATAACCTTCCCCCGTTGACGTTCAGCGCCGCCTCGCTGACAATTTCCGGCCTTGAGACGTCTTCGCGAGGTTTCGCCTTGGAGGCAATTTCGCTGAGCGATGCCCGCCTGACAAGCGATGATATGCAACTCCACGCGGCCAGCTTTAGCGCCGATGATGTTTCATTTTTCCCCTCCCCCAATCCGGTGGCGGACAACCAGACCCTCTCACCGGCTGTCACCCGGGCCCTGCATGATCTGTTGCAACTGAATGCGGCGCAGGTGCAGCTTGCCGGGCTATCGCAACGCCTGCCGGTAAACGCGCAGATGCAGATCGTGCTGACCCTGGACGATTTGGCGTTCGACGCGATGGCTCACGGGCGTATCGAAGCGGGCCGTTTTAACGGCTTGCGCCTGGCGCAGGCCGCACCGATGCGCCCGTCGGATGAAGATAAAGCCTCCGTATCGTCCGCATCCGGGCGCGCCTATATTGCCCGGGGCGGCTTTCACGATCTTGATCTGTCCGTCCTGGCGGAATTTCTGCAACAGGTTCCCAGCCTTGAACAGGAGGCCCCCGCCGCCTGGCATGCGGTTCTCAAGACGTTCACCTTGCAGACCGTACGCCTTAATCCGCCAGACGAACGCAGCGGTGATACGATTGAACTGGCTTCTCTGGTGGCATGTCCGTGCCGGATGCGTCCGCATCTGAACGATATACAAAAAAAACAGCTGCATCGCGCATTCAGCGGTAATTTTATCGAAACAGATGACAGTTTCGCAGCCATTCTGTTGCCCATCATCGCCGCCAGCAGCACCGTTGACGGGTTGCAACTGGAGGATGTCGCTGTTGGCACGCACGCTCAGGATCAGGGCGGCAATGCTGCACACCTTTCTGTGGATACATTGAAACTGACCGATCTGTCCGGAAAGCATATCGAGACCATGGCGCTCTCGGGCGTTCGTGTATCGACGGGTGAGACGCAGGCCCGTCTTGGCGGTATAGCGGTCTCTGGCATTGATTTGACCGCCTTGTCAGCCCGCCAGCCAAAGACGCAGACTGTATCGCAAACATCCGACGCGCCGCCCTCCGGTTTTGCCGGCTTTGCCCTTGATACGATCATCGGCACCCGGCCGCAACGGCTTCAACTAGGCGCCCTTGAGATAAGCACCGCGGGCGATACCTCCCTTCGCATTGAGACCCTTGATATTTCCGCCAATGATTACGCCGATCATTTTCCCCAAAAGGCGCATATTGTTGCAAGCGCCGTAAGCATTCCGACCGCCGCGCTGCCCGATGGTCCCTTGCGCTCTGCCCTTGCGCAGATGGATTACGAGCCGTTGAAACTATCGCTTGCGGGAGAACTTCTGTGGTTCCCGCGCAGGCCGCTTTTGCGCTTGCAGGATATAAAGATGACAATGGACGATGCGGGAGAATTGGTTCTCGATGCCGATCTTCACGGCTTTGTGCCTCGTATCGAGGTGTTTTCCAGCTTTTCCGAGACGGGGCTGGCGAGCGCCAGTCTTGGTGATTTGAGCCTGCATTTTACCAATAATACGCTTGTTGAGAAGCTGTTCGATTGGGTTACGCTGTCCACCAGACTGCCTGCCAACGCGCAACAGGTGTTGCTTGATGATCAGGTGCGTATCTTTACCGACCGACTGGGCGATCCGCATCTGCAGGATACGGCGCGCCGTGTGGCCCGGACCTTTGCCGAAAAACCGCAGAATCTGTCGCTGCATCTGCGCCCGGCGACGCCTGTTCCGTTACTGCAACTGGCGCTTTCCTATCGCATGCTGCCAAGCGGGTTGCCGCCATTGCTGAATATCGACTTGCGTGTTAACGAAAAGACCGCCCGCGCGGTGAGCACCGACTAGAGCGTATCAGGTCTTAATAGAAACAGAATTGCTTCTATTAAGACCTGACACGCTCCAAGTGAACCTCTTGCGGCCGTGGCCGCCAGGGCGGCCGGTTCGGGCCATTCATCTGATCATTGCTTTTTTTCGATTTATCCAGCGCTGTCAAGGGTTTAAGAACCGCCAAAGGCGGCGCGAAGCGCCCTTGACAGTGCTGGATAAATCGAACATCTCTAATGATCAGATGGATGGCCACCTGTACCCGATGAGTTTACCAGGAACAACCTGCCGAGAGATCACAACTATAGCAAAATCGCCCGTCCCTTCGGGTTTGCCGATTGGCGGGCGCCCACGCTCAAACCGATCTCATGAGATGCGCCCACATCGCATGTCGATCGGCTCAAATGTGGGTCACCTCGCCAATCGAGAAACGAAAATTGCTTCTATTAAGACCTGACACGCTCTAAGTCATGATACCCTCGAATGCCGGTGGCGGCATGATCCGCGATCTCTCATCGCCAGCCCTTTACATGGGCCTGCTCGCGGCCTTCGTTGGCTATTCGGCCTCGTTTGCCATTGTGCTTGCCGGGCTGATTTCCGTCGGCGCAACCGCTCACGAGGCCACAACGGGACTCTTTGTCGCCACCCTTGGCATGGGTGTTTGCAGCATCTGGCTGGCCGCCGCAACCCGCATTCCCGCCGCCATCGTCTGGTCCACACCAGGAGCCGCGTTTCTCGCATCCACCAGCGCATTGCCCGGCGGTTTTGCCGAAGCCATCGGCGCTCTCATCTTCTGCGCTGTTCTGATCGCGCTTACCGGCCTCGTCCCCGCCATGGGCCGGGTGGTCGCCGGCATTCCAAAACCCCTCGCCAATGCCCTTTTAGCCGGCGTGATCCTGAAACTGTGTTTTGCGCCAGCACTGGCCCTCGGCACTATTCCCTATCTGGTATTGCCGGTACTGATCGCCTGGGCGGTTGGCCTGTCATGGCACAAACTGGCCGCCATGCCCTTTGCCGTAGCGGCATTTATCGTGGTGCTTTTCTTCGCCGTGGAGTACCCGTCCGGGTCTGCCGCGGCGGCGGCCGGCACACATTTCCCCGCACTTGCACCACTCCTGCCGATCTTTACCTGGCAATCGTTCATCTCGGTGGCCATCCCCCTTTATCTGATCACCATGGCCGGGCAGAATATTCCCGGATTTACCGTGCTTGAACTCAACAAATACGACGTAGACCGCCGCGCCCTTATTCGCAATACCGGATTGGCCAGCCTGCTGATCGCGCCTTTCGGCGCGATTCCCCTTAGCATGTCAGCGATCACCGCGGCGATGATGTCGGGCGAGGACGCAGGCCGCGATCCATCAAGGCGCTACTGGGCAGTCATCACTTCCGGCATTGCCTATCTGGGTCTGGCACTTGCCGCCGGGCTGGTTGTTCGGGCCGCCAGTATCGCGCCGGCGGCGCTGATTACCGCCGTTGCCGGTCTTGCGCTTATCCCCGTGCTTGTTACCTCGCTTCGCGGCGCCTTTAGCGAGGAGAACCAACTGGAAGCACCGGCGCTTACCTTTTTGATCGCTGCAAGCGGCATGGGCCTGCTCGGCATCGGCGGCGCGTTCTGGGGCTTGATTGCCGGGGCCACGGTATGGTTAGCTAAGCGCGCCATCCGCAATTGGCTCCCGGGACGCAAATCGGGCTGGATGTGATCTTTCAACAGGTTGTCCGTGGTAAACCTATCGGGTGCAGATGGATGGCCCGGTATGGCCTCCCTGGCGGCAAAGGCGGCAAGGGCGGCAAGGGCGCAAGAGATGGACCTTCAGACCTGCCTGTCCCGGGAACACCCTGCTGAAAGATCACAGCTGGAGCGTGCCATGCACCGCATTGACAATTTGCAATATGCCAACTGGTCGGAGAAGATTTTTCGCCAGATGCGCCAGGGCAATGTGGATGCGGTGCACGTTACCATCGCCTATCATGAAACGTTTCGCGAGACAGTGCACAATATCGCGCGCTGGAACCGCTGGTTCGAAGAATTTCCCCAACTGATCTTTCACGCCAGAACCGGTGATGATGTGCGTCGTGCGAAAACGGAGGGCCGCACGGCAATCATATTCGGCTTTCAAAATCCCTCGCCGATGGAAGACGATATCGGCCTGCTCGAGATTCTTCATACCCTGGGTGGGCGCTTTATGCAGTTGAGCTATAACAACCAGTCGCTGCTTGCGAGCGGCTGCCATGAGGCCCGCGACAGCGGTATCACCCGTATGGGAAAACAGGTGATCCGGGAAATGAACCGCATCGGCCTGGTAATCGACATGAGTCACAGCGCCGAGCGCTCCACCCTCGAAGCCATTGAGCTCTCCACCCGGCCGATTGCCATCACCCATGCCAATCCATTCTCCTGGCATCCGGCGATCAGAAACAAAAGTACCGATGTGCTGAGAGCCCTCGGGCAGTCCGGCGGAATGCTGGGCTTTTCTGTCTATCCCCACCATCTGAAGGGTGGCAGCCGATGCACCCTGGAGAGCTTTTGCGCGATGATCGCGAAGACGGCCCGATTGATAGGGGAGAGGAATATCGGCATCGGTACCGATCTGTGCCAGGATCAACCCCATGAGGTCGTCGAGTGGATGCGTATGGGGCGCTGGACGAAGCAGATCGATTATGGCGAGGGCTCGGCTTCGGAGATGGGCTTTCCGCCGATGCCGTCCTGGTTTGCGGACAATCGTGACTTCGATAACATCGAGGGCGGTCTGCGTGCGGCAGGATTTTCCGACACCGAGACCGCCGGTATCATGGGGGAGAACTGGCTGCGTTTCTACGATGAAAACTTTACGCCTGTTTGAACCCCATGGGAGAAACCGAACACAGGGGATGGGTTTGCGTAAAATGCCCGAAAACGGTCGATCTGAAGACAGGGTAAACGTCGCGCTGCGGGATCCGGATACGGTTATGCGCCTTTGCCGCATGGGCGCCTTTCACCAGACGCGGCTGAGCTTCATGCGCGCCCTTTTGCGGCGAATGCGGCGGCAGAAATGGACATTCTCGCGCCCCGTCTGGCGCCTCGACAACCATGGCGTCGGTGTTGCCGTCTATACGGCGAAGGGCCCTGAACGCCGCTACAGCCTGATCTGTTTTTCCCACGATCTGGCACCTGAAAGACGCTCCGATCGTTCCATCGCAACCGCCTGGGACGCGACATTCACCCTCTTCGACGGGGTGCCGGACGAGGGCGATCTGCGGCGCCTTTGCCGACAGGTACCAAAGCAGGAGGCGGGACGGATCAGCGATCGCGAACTCAGCCTTTCACGCGCCAACCGCTCGGCGCGCCTGTTCGCTCATGTCGTTGAGCGCCTTTCCCGGGGACAACAGCCCGATCGTGAAAAACTGGAGGCGGTCGGCTATCTGATGCGCACCACGGCCGTTTACGGCTCGGGCAAGTTCGGCGCCGCCTGCCGTGACAGGATTTATACCCGCCCCGAGGTCTGCCAGCCGTTCCAGGTGGAGATGTTGTCGGTCTATCTGACGCGGGCGTTTTCGGTGGATATCGCCGAGCACCTGGCCGCTGCCCGATCGCCGCACACGGCCGTTCGTTTTAAACCGGACCTGCGTCGCATCCTCGGTGTCGGCAACGCGACGGGTCTGGGCATGGCGCCATTTCTTGTTACCCATCCGGTGTTGATCAACAACTGGATGATGGCGCGCGAGCGCGCACTGGCCCGGGTCCGCTCCCTTGGCGCCGCAGGCAGCGAGCAGATTGCCGTGTTTGAAAAGACCTTGAAACACGCCACAAGAGATTGCGCCGCCTGGAGGACCGGCGATGAAAGACAGACAGAACGTATTGCCGGACTGGTGCGCGATTTGACTATGCTGCGCGGCTTTATCGATACCGGAGTTCTCGGGCATAAACGGCCCTGGGACACGGTTTTTGAATGGGCTTGTGAAAACCTCACCCTGGAGGGGCAGGAAATGGTCGTTACCCTGATCATCGAACCCCACGGGGCGTTAGTGGATGATCTGGTCGATACGATGCAGGCCGATGAACGGGCCCGTTTTTCCATTGACGGGTCCATGCCCGTCGGCGCACTGTACGACATTGTGGTGCGCGTGTTTGGCTGGGCGCTGGATATTGATTTCGACGTGCCCGGGAACCAGGAGCGATTCTGGTACACGTCGCAAAACAAGGCGGAACCGCGGCTTGGGCGGCGCTGCGAACTAAACGCGTTTGCCGATCTGGAAATGCCCGTATTTATCGCCAGGGACGTAAAGGCGCTGATGGCCGATCTGGCGCAATGGCCGAAGACGCAAGCCATTGCGCGGTTTTTGCTGCGCCATCCCGAGCACCGTTACGTGGTAAGACGCGTTCAGATCGCCGCCCATTGTCCCTATAGCGAAATTCGCGAGAATCTGCTCTCGGCGGACATCCTCCCTCTCGATATGCTCCGCTGCAAACTTTCGTTCTTCGGCGCGACAAGGTTCGATCCGAGGTCTGATCGGTGGACCCGCATAAACATGTATAAAAATGCCCCCTTCCCCGACGAACTGCAGGCGCTTGAGGAAGACAACTGGGTCTATGCCAGCCACCTGGAAGCAACGTGAAGAATCTCTCCGTCAGGGAAGCCGAAGCGCTTGTACTCCATGCGGCCCGTGGTGCCGGCTATCCGTGGGGTATGGCGCAGGAAGCCGGCTACGCCGCCGGCTGGCTTGTGCGCCGAAAGCTGTGCGATCCCGGTTGTATGGCCGAACTTTTGCAAGACAATTGCAACAGGTCCATTGGGGAACTCGGTCCTCAAGACGGCACTGGCGTCTGGCAATCGGCCAATGGTGCTCTCTGCCCGATCGTAACCGGGGCGTATTTGTCGGACTGCGCGCGGCTGTTTGAGGCGCGCACGACGATCCACATCCGAAATCTGGCGTTTCCGGTGCTTATGCTACCCTTTGCCGCTGCCGTTTCAGCACGAACGGGCGCTGCGCTCAAAGTGGCCTGGGATGCGCTCGAAACGGTGGTCTCAGCCGGTGACGTCAAGGTATCTGGCGGGTGTGAACGGCTGTATGTCAGGCTTGCCGATCCCGTGAGAATCGCCTCCACCGATGCTGTGGTGAACGGAAAAAGGACAGTTCACCGCCGCCTGGAACTGTCCGACGCGTTTGCCGAGCGGCTGGGCGCGTTGGCGTACAGAATTCATGTCCCTGAAACCGAACAACTGATGAGTGCGGGCGCGGGCGGTGAGCGGATCGACGACGAGTAGTATTGCGGGGACTAGAGCGTATCAGGTCTTAACAGAATTGCTTCTATTAGAGCGTGTCAGGTCTTAATAGAATCAATTCTGTTTCCCGATTGGCGAGGCGGACCACGCCCAAGGCGATCGAAGAGCGATGTTTATCCATCTCTCGAGAGCGGCTTGGGCGTGGACGTCCGCCAATCGGAAACCCGAAGGGACGGGCGCTTTTGCACCAATATGGGCCTTAAGTCTCTTGCAAATAGCCCCACTATATCCTGCGAGACTTAAGGCCCATCTTGTCGCAAAATCGCTCCGTCAGAATGGTTCTATTAAAACCTGACACGCTCTAAGACCTGACACGCTCTATCTGACCATTGCTTTTTTCCGGCGGCTCTCGCGGTGTGTCAAGGGTTTAAGAACCGCTGGAAGCGGCGCGAAGCGCCCAAATAAGGAAATTATACCAGGGGGCTTTGCGTTTGACTCCTGGCTCAGATTAAAACCGCTGTCTTCTCAGCACGATACACAAGTCAGCGTGTACAAAACGCCAATACCGCTGGTATTATACCAAGGGGCTTCGCGTTTGACTCCTGACCCGGTTTGAAACCGTTGTCTTATCAGCACGATACACAAGTCAGCGTGTACAAAACGCCAATACCGCTGGTATTACACGCAAGCGGAGCGCCAGGACGCGGGCGTTATCAGCCCAACGCGAAGCCGGATACACGATCGCACGCAGCCTTGCATCAAATTGGCGCTTGCCATGGAAAGAAGGTCCATATACTTGACAGCGCATGATAAATAGAACACTTCTAGAGCGTGTCAGGTCTTAATAGAAGCAATTTTCGTTTCTCGATTGGCGAGGCGAACCACGCCCAAGGCGATCGAAGAGTGATGGCGACCCATCTCTCGAGAGCGGCTTGGGCGTGGGCGTCCGCCAATCGGCAAACCCGAAGGGACGGGCGCTTTTGCTATAGATTTCAGGGCGATCAGCTTTATGGCGTTAGCATTACCCCTGGCAAAACGGGTACAGCTAACGCCAAGCTGATCTGGTATGAACCTTAAGTCTCTTGCAAACAGCCCCACTATATCCTGCGAGACTTAAGGTTCATCTTGTCGCAAAATCGCTCCGTCAGAATGATTCTATTAAGACCTGACACGCTCTAATGATCAGATGAATGACCACCTGTATCCGACGGGTTTGTAAGAACACCCTGTTAAATGAACACATCCAGGGCGCAGGACTGCCCGGAAATGGGATCGACGGCAATGAAAAAATGGTTGTTGCAGATTTTCACCTGGTGGCATGGCCAGACCCTCGGCACGCGCTTTTTGATCTGGCGGCGCGGACGCGCCGTGGGCGAGGACGCCATGGGCAATCGTTACTACGAGTCCCGCGATAAAACCCGCCGCTGGGTGATCTATGCGCACCAGTGCGAGGCATCGGCGATACCGCCCGGCTGGCATGGCTGGATGCACCATCGCAGGGACACGCCGCCGGTGGATGAACATGGCAACGACACGTATACCGCCAGGCCCTGGGAAGAGCATCATCAAAGCAATCCCACAGGCAGCGCTACGGCGTATCGACCCGCCGGCAGTCTGGCGCGCGGTGGGCTACGGGATCCCCAACAGCGCAACTATGAGCCCTGGTCCCCGATAGCGCCGGATGAATCGAATATCTCTTAATTTTATCAGGAAAATCAGACCGAGGCGAAGCCGAGGGACTTTTCACATTCAACAAATCGCAGATATATCATGCGCCTTGCGAACAATAAAAAGAAACCGCTTTCGCTAACCGCCAAAGCCTGTTGGTGGAAAACACAGGCATTGGCTGTGGTGTTTTTACTTGGTGTGTCCGGGCTGTCAGAAGCGCTCTCGGCGCGCGCCATGCGGTTCGAAGCGCCGCCGCTGGATGAAGCAGCTTCCCACCGGCTGCGCCCTGTTGCCGGCTCGGACGCCGACGGTGATGCCGTTCTGCCGCGCGCAGGCGAGAAGATCGCCAATCCGGTGGCGGTCTTTTCCGGTCTCGATAAAATAACCGGGCGCATATTCGCCTTCGACGTCATGATCGATGAGACGGTGCAATTCGGCGCCTTGCGGGTTACGCCGCGGGTCTGTTATACGCGGCCGGTACACCTGCCGCGCCACACGACAGGCTTTGTTGAGGTGGAGGAACGCACCCTTGATGACAAGATCAAGCGGTTGTTTTCCGGCTGGATGTTTGCCGAGAGTCCGGGGCTGAACGCCGTTGAACATCCGATCTATGACGTCTGGCTTAAGGACTGCAAGGCATCCGCCGGGCTGCTGCCGAGCCGCGCTGAATGAAAGTCGGCCTCGATATCCAGCGCCGCCTCCAGCATAAGCCTGTAGCGGTGCCGCGAGACTTCAAAAACGCCGAACTGCGCCAAATGATCGGTCATGAACTGCGTATCCAAAAGCGTAAAGCCGCCAGCGCGCAGCCGCGCGATGAGATGTGCAAGGGCGATTTTTGACGCATCAGGCGCCAGATGAAACATGCTCTCGCCAAAAAAACAGCCTCCCAGCGCCAGGCCGTAAAGACCGCCAACCAGCCGGGTCCCGCGGCGTACTTCCACCGTATGACAGTAGCCGCGGTCGAACAGGCTGCGATACAGGCTGCGAATGGGCGTATTGATCCAGGTATCGGTGCGCCCGGCGCGCGGGCCGGCGCAATTTTCAATCACCGCATCGAAATCGTCATCAACCGCGATGGTAAAGCGCGAAGTGCGCAGGGTGCGGGCCAGGCGTCGGGGCAGGTGGAACCGCTCAAGGGGCAGAACCCCGCGGTTCTCCGGCTCGACCCAGAAAATATCCGCATCACTGGCGCTTCGCGCCATGGGGAAAATACCGCACGCATACGCTTTGAGCAAAACGTCCGGGGTAATGTGCAGGTTCTGATTGTCCTGGCGCGTCATGGGACTTTTTCACATTCAACTAATACCAGCGGTATTGGCGTTTTGTACACGCTGACTTGTGTGTCGTACTGACAAGACAACGGTTGTAAACCGGGTCAGGAGTCAAACGCGAAGTCCCTTGGTATAACGCACTTTTACGGGCTTTTCACGACCGGCCCTGCAGGTATTCCTCCAGCCAGTGAATATCATACATGCCATTAGCGATGTCCGGCTCGTTCAGTAACGCCTGAAATAACGGGATCGTCGTCTCAATACCATCGATGACATATTCGCTCAGCGCGCGGCGAAGACGCATAAGACACTCAACGCGATTGCGCCCGTGAACAATCAGTTTGCCGATCAGGCTATCGTAATAGGGAGGAATTTTATACCCCTGGTAAACGGCTGAATCAACACGAACACCAAGACCGCCAGGGGCATAATAATAGCCGATCGTACCGGCGGAAGGTGCAAAGGTTTGCGGATTTTCAGCGTTGATCCGGCACTCGATGGCGTGCCCGGAAAGGATCACGTCGTCCTGCTTCAGGCTCAGGGGGCTGCCGCAGGCAACACGGATTTGCTCGTTCACAAGATCAATACCGGTGATCTGCTCGGTAATCGGATGTTCGACCTGCAAACGCGTATTCATCTCGATAAAGTAAAAGGCGCCGTTCTCGTACAGAAACTCGATCGTTCCCGCCCCCCCATAGGACATGTCCGCCATGGCATCGGCGACAATGCCGCCGATATGTGCCCGTACGCTCGAGTTGAGGGCCGGAGAGGGGGCCTCTTCCCAGATCTTCTGGTGCCGCCGTTGCAGGGAGCAATCGCGGTCCCCCAGGTGAATGGCGCGACCGGCGCCATCACCAAGCACCTGGATCTCAATGTGTCGCGGCTGATCAAGAAACTTTTCCACATAAAGCGCTCCGTCGCCAAAGGCGGCCTGCGCCTCAAGCCCGGCGGTGCGGAACGCCTCGGCAACGTCCTCCTCGCTGCGGGCGACTTTCATACCCCGGCCACCACCGCCTGCCGCCGCCTTGATCAGGATCGGATAACCGATAGCAGCACCGATACGCCGCGCTTGCGCCGCCGTCTCGACAGCCCCCTCGGAGCCGGGAACCACAGGAATACCCAGCGCCGCCACCGTTTCCTTGGCGCGTATTTTATCGCCCATCAGACGGATATGCGCCGCCCGCGGGCCGATAAACGTCACCCCGTGTTCGGTCAGAATATCGGCAAAGCGCGCGTTCTCGGCAAGAAATCCGTAGCCCGGATGCACCGCATCCGCGCCGGTGATCTCGCAGGCCGCCAGCAGGGAGGGGATATTCAAATAACTCTGCGCCGCCGGCGCCGGACCAATACAGACGCTCTCATCGGCGAGGCGCACATGCATGGCGTTCTCGTCCGCCGTCGAATGCACCGCAACTGTCGCAATGCCCAGTTCCTTGCAGGCGCGCAGGATACGTAAAGCGATTTCCCCGCGATTGGCTATAAGGACTTTGGAGAACATGGACCCGGACCCTGAAGGGTAAGACGACAACGGCGCATCGGCCGGTGTTATTCGATAACGACGAGCGGTTCGTCAAATTCAACAGGCTGTCCGTCATCGACAAGAATAGCCATAACCTTGCCGGCGCGCGGGGCGGGGATGGCGTTAAAGGTCTTCATGGCCTCGACAACCAACAGCGTATCATCCTTCTCCACCGTTTGACCGACTTCGATAAAGGGCGGTGCGCCGGGCTCCGGACTGTGATAGATGGTGCCCACCATGGGCGAACGCACCGCGCCGGGATGCTCCGTACCACTGTCCGCCCTGGCCGCCGGCGTGGCGCTCTCAATGGCGGGCGCGGGCGCCATGGGTGCCGAGAGCACGGCGCCATCAAGGGGGGGGGTACGCGCCACACGGATGCGCAGGCCCTCGCGCTCGAACTCCAGTTCATGCAGGTGCTTTTCATCAAGCAAATCCGCCAGCGCCCGGATTGTTGCCTTATCGCTTGTGGAAATGTTCTTGCCCATATTTGCCGTTTATCCGCCTGGTTGTAATTTCTCAGCAGGTTGTTCCCGGGGCAGGCAAATCTGACGTTACCCCTCTTGCGGTCCTTGCCGCGGATGGCGAGCCGCAAGGCCATACCGGGCCATTCACCTGATGGGTTTTGCAGGGACAAGCTGTTGAAATTACACTGCTAGAGCCTTTCAGTTTTTAAGTGAAGCAATTCTGTTGAGACCTGACACGCTCCAGCCACGCTAACACGCCGTCTTGCCGCACTGGCGCATGGCCTTGATTTTTTCTTCGATGACCCCGACATCGACAAGCCCCGGAATGACTTCATCGCCGATGACGTAACTCGGTGTGCCGTTGATGCCAAGAGAATTGGCGAGCGCGTAAACCTCGCGAAAGACGGTGTTGCTCTGCTCCACATCGATAGCGTCTTCGATGGCCCCGGGGTCCAGGCCGATCTGTTGGGCCGCCGCCAGAGCGGATTGCCTGTCGGCGCGCGCGTCATTGCCGAGCAGGGCGCGGTGAAATGCCCAGTATTTCGCGTTCTGTGCAATCGCCACCGATATCCGCGCCGCCTCAATGGATTCCGGACCCAGAATGGGAAATTCCTTTAAGACGATACGCAGGTTCGGATCCGATTGCAACAACGACGCCGTGACCCCCAGTGCCTGTCGGCAAACGCCGCAATTATAGTCGAAAAACTCGACCAGCGTAACATCCCCATCAGGGTTGCCGATTACCGCCTGGTGCTCGGAGTTGAAAATCAGTTCCCTGTTGTCGCGCAGTGACGCGGACTGCCGGGCAAGCCTCTCTGTCTCCTCGATTTCGGCCAGGCGCTGTTGCATTCTTGACAGAATCTGCGGGTTCTCAACGAGGTATTTCTCTATTATGGCTTCGAGTTCCTCAACCTGTTCGGGTGAGAACTTCTCCGAGGCGCCGTAGGCGGGCGCCATGATAAACAGGCCGGCGCCAAATATCACAGCGGCGAACAGTCTCGTCATTGTAAATCTCCGTTAGAGCGTGTCAGGTCTTATACCAGCGGTATTGGCGCTTTGTACACGCTGATTTGTGTATAGTGTTGATAAGACAACGGTTTTAAGCCAAGTCAGGAGTCAAGCGCAAAGTCCCTTGGTATTAATAGAAGCAATTTTCGTTTCCCGATTGGCGAGGCGATACCCAGGTTCAAGACGGTCGAAGAGCAATGGCGAACCACCTCTCGAGAGCGGCCTGGGCGTGGGCGTCCGCCAATCGGCAAACCCGAAGGGACGGACGCTTTTGCTATGGATTTCAGGGCGATCAGCTTTATGGCGTTAGCATTACCCTTGGCAAAACGGGTACAGCTAACGCCAGGCTGATTCAAGATGAACCTTAAGTCTCTTGCAAACAGCCCCACGATATCCTGCGAGACTTAAAGTTCATCTTGTCGCAAAATCGCTCCGTCAGAATGATTCACTTAAGACCTGACACGCTCCAGGTGTAATCTTTCAACAGGGTGTTCCCGGGACGGGCAAATCTGACGTTACCCCTCTTGCGGTCCTTGCCGCAGATGGCGAGCAGCAAGGCCCCCTGCACCCGATGGGATTTTTGAGAGCAGCCTGTTAAGACCCGACACGCTCCAGGGGCCAGGCGATACGTTCGATTCTCAACTCCGGACCGGTACCTGTGGTGCTCCGATTTCAACATTTGCATACAGGGGACGGTTAGCGGACGCAAATGCTGAAATCCGGCTGTCAGCGTTTTTGCGGTTTGTGGGTGGCGATGTCGTTGGCGGCAAGCCATTCCGGTGAGCCGCGCTTGAGGTTGCTCCGCGCCCGTTTGGCATGGCGGCGGGCATCGCCATAGCGTCCGTCATGGAAATAGCCCTGGGCGGTGGCCAGATCGGCCCTGGCGCGATCGCCCAGCCGCGCGTATGCCGTCGCCAGATGGCGAAAGCCAATGGTCGCGTTCTTGTCGCGTTGAGTGGCTCGCTTTAAGTGGGAAACGGCTTTTCTCAGATTTCCCCTGCCCCCGGTTTCGACAAGCGCGTGCCCCAGCATAACGCGTATCAGAGGCGCCTTTGGTGCAAGGGCAACCGCACGCTGCAAGGGTGCGAGCGCCGCGCCGGGTTTTCCGGTCTCCAAAAGAATCTGTCCTTTGAGCTCATGGAAATAGGGGTTCTTCGGTTGCAGCCTGATCAACGCGTCGATGTCCGTCAGGGCCTTTTTAGTGCGTCGCAGGCGATAGGCGGCAATGGCATGGGCGTAGCGCGCCGCCATGGACGCCGTGGCATTACGATAAACGCGCGCCACACGGCGCGGTGTGGTAAAGCCTGCCAGTTTGGCGCGCATCATCTGGTGACGGGCGCGCAGGCCGGCGGGGGCCTTTTTGTTGAAAAATCTACTCTTGCGCGCCCCCCGGGTCAGCGATGTCATGCGCTCGTCGGGCAGGGGGTGGGTAAACAGATACGGATCAGAACCGCGTTTGGCAAACAGCATGCGATCGGCAAAGCGCTTGAATACGCTCAGCATTCCCTTCGCCGACTGGCCCGTCTTGTTCAGATACGCCAGGGCGGCGCGGTCGGCGGCGCGTTCCTCGGTGCGCCGGTAAGCCAAAAGAGAGCGATTGATTGCCGACTGGCTTCCCGTCGCCGTGGCGATTCCCACCTGGCCGGCATTGTTGTTTCCCGAACTTGCCGCCGCGACCGTGGCCCCGGCCGCCAGAATCATCGATATGATCGACAAGGTCTGCGCCTGCGCCAGAGCCGAACGCAACCGCGCGTGATGGCCGCCCGCCAAATGGCCCGTCTCGTGTGCCAGAACGCCAATGGTCTCTCCTGGCGTTTTGGACTGGGCCAGCGCGCCGGTGGTGATGAAAATACGTCGCCCGTCGGGCGCAAAGGCGTTAAACTGGGAGCTGTTGATAATAAAAATTTCCACATTGCTGCGCGACAGGCCGGCCGCACCCAGAATGGGCCGCGCATAATCGGTGATCAACGCCTCGATTTCCGCATCACGAATAAGACGCATTTGTTGCGCCGCGAAGGCCGGCGCCGCGCCAGTCAGTATCATGGCACCTGCACAGGTGCCCGCCAGAACGCGATTAATGCCGCGACGGCGCTTGTCCTGATCACATGTCATATCCGTTTCCCGTTGTTCCCCTGCCGCACATTCCTGCCGTGCCTGCCGTATCTGCCACCTGCCGTATCGTGCCGCCCCGTGCCGCCCCGTGTCGCTCCCTGTCGCCGTTCCGTCGCGTTTTCGTTGCGCCGATCAGATGCGAAACAGCGATCCCTTTTGCCACCAGCCGGACCGCTTTTCCTGTCCCGCGTCTTCCTCGCCCGGGTTTCGATGTCCGCTGTCCGGTGCGCGCTCCGGCTCATCCGTTTCGATGGCCGCAATCGAATGCCTGCCGGTGTTCCCCGACGGCTCCATCAGTGGCCCCGTCCGCCCCGTTCGCCCCGTCCGCCCCGTCCGCCCCGTTCCATCGGCCTCATCCTGCGGGGCATCAGCCACCGTCTCCTTATTGGCCTGGTTAACCTGGTTGGCCTTACCGGCTTTACCGGCCGTATTGCCCCTGTGCGCCTTATCAGCCAAATCGTCCTTGCGGTCGTGCTCCCGCGCCGCCAGTGGTGGTTGCGTGTTACCCGCCTCGGAACGCCCCTCAGCATCGCCGGCATCGCTGGCATTACTATCATCGCTGACAGCCGCCGGCTCACGCTCGCCGTTCAGCTGCTTGCCGTCCGTCTCCTTTGCCCGCTTGACGCGACGGCCCCCGCGGCGTCCACGGCGGCGCTTGCGGGTCTTCGCCGGCGCTTTTTCATCGTCGTCGGCCAGGGCATCGCTTTCTCCCGGCGCCGCTGGGGTGGACACGTCCCGGGCGCGCTCGTCCTCACTGCGTACGACCTCGCTCTTTGCCTTCTTCGGGCGCTGTTTCTTCGCCCGATCGGCGTTTTCCGCCGGTTTGCCGGATTTCGCCCTGGCGCGCCGCTTGGCGGGCGCGGGCGCGGGCGCTTGCCCTGCGCCGTCGGCATCATCCTGTGTGGGTTGGGCATCAGCCCCGGCATCGTCTGCCGGGGCGTCGCTATCCAGATCGTCCAGGGAGATCGAATCGACCTGGACCTGCGCACTGGCGATTTTTTGACGCGCCGAGGCAATATCGCCTCTTTCTATGACAAAACGATGTTCAAGATCGCCATCGGCAATCAAAACGTTAATGGACACGCCAAATCCGTCTTCCAGTTCAGCGATATGCGTGCGCTTTTGATTGAGCAGATAAACCGCTACGCCGGCCTGGGTCTTCACGAGCAGATTGTGGCGCCGGCTCTTGGACAGGGTGACCTCCAAACGGCGCAGGATCTGAACGGCAACGGATTCAGGCGAGCGTATGATGCCGGTACCATGGCACACAACGCAAGGGTCCGTAGAGGTCTCAAGAACGCCGGTGCGAATGCGCTGACGCGACATCTCCAGCAGGCCAAACACGCTGATCCGCCCGATCTGAATACGTGCCCGGTCGCCGCGCAGACATTCCTTCAGCCGGCGCTCCACCGTGCGGTTGTTGCGCCGCTCCTCCATGTCAATAAAATCGATGACAATCAGGCCGGCAAGATCGCGCAGCCGCAACTGGCGGGCGATTTCCTCGGCCGCCTCAAGATTCGTCGAAAGCGCGGTATCCTCAATACTATGCTGTTTTGTCGAGCGGCCCGAATTGACATCGATCGCAACAAGCGCCTCCGTCTGGTTGATAATCAGATAGCCGCCCGATGCCAGGGAAACATTGGGACTGAACATGGCATCGAGTTGTTCCTCGACACGATAGCGCGTGAAAATCGGCACGCCGCTCTTGTATAATTTCACATGGCGCGCATGGCTTGGCATGAGCATACGCATGAAGTCCTTGGCTTCGCGATAGCCATCGTTACCGCTGACAATCACCTCATCGATGTCCTTGCTGTAAAGATCGCGAATGGCGCGCTTTACCAGGCTTCCCTCCTCGTATACCAGAGTGGGCGCGAGGGACTTCAGGGTCAGGGCGCGAACGTTCTCCCACAAACGCAGCAGATATTCGAAGTCGCGCTTGATTTCCGCTTTGGTGCGGCTGGCGCCGGCGGTGCGCAATATTATCCCCATTCCCCGCGGCACTTCCAACTCGGAAGCGATGGACTTCAGGCGACGGCGATCCTTCGGCAGCGTGATCTTGCGCGAAATGCCGCCGCCGCGCGCCGTATTGGGCATGAGAACCGAATAGCGCCCGGCAATCGACAGATAGGTGGTCAGCGCTGCGCCCTTGGTGCCGCGCTCCTCCTTGGATACCTGCACCAGCAGGACCTGGCGGCGTTTGATCACTTCCTGAATCTTGTAGCGGCGCAGCCGCGGTCGCCGCGGCCTGGGAACTTCGTCAAAGATGTCCCCGCCATTGCCGGTGTTGCCATCGTTGTCGGCAGGATCGCCACCATCGCCATTGTCATCGGCGGCGGTCGCATCCACAGAATACTCATCGCCCTCGTCGCCGGCATCGTCCGCGGCGATGTCCGGCGGCAGATCGCCATCCCCGGCAGGATCGTGCCGGCCGGTTTCGTCAGTGCCCGCGGCAGCGGCGCCGGAATCGCGCAGCTTTTCCATTTCCCCGGTCAATTTGCCGATCACATTGCGCATACGCGACGCCGCCTGGCGAAGCCGGGACAACTGCGCCAGCGACGCCGGTTCAACCGGATCGTCGGACGGCGCTTCATCGGCCTGTGTTGCCGTCGAGACGGCTTCGGTGGAGGATTTTTGTCTTTTCTTCCTGTTCCTGGTACGGACGCCGCGCCGGGCGCGCGCCTCGGAGGCCCGATCGGCCTTTTCCGCTTCCAAAGCGGCCTCGCGGGCGTCCTCGCGGGCGTCTTCTTCCAAAAGCGCCTGGCGATCGGAATGGGGTATTTGGTAGTAGTCAGGATGAATTTCGCTAAATGCGAGAAAACCGTGACGGTTGCCACCGTAGTCGACAAAGGCCGCCTGCAAGGACGGCTCGACACGGGTTACCTTGGCAAGATAAATATTGCCCCGAAGCTGCTTTTTGTTGGCAGCCTCAAAGCCGAACTCCTCGACCTTGTTGCCGCGTACGACGACCACACGCGTTTCTTCGTGGTGGCGCCCGTCGATTAACATTTTGTTTGCCATGTATCGTTATCTCCACTGCCGCCTGCGCGAGCCGTCGCGCAATCGCGATCCCGAGCTGGGCAGGTCGCTGGCGGGCAGTCTGGTTGTTTTTGTCTGTCTGAAATTCGGCTGGTGATAGATAGCGGAAACGAGCACAACATGCATGATCGCCGCCGGCACCCGCCAGGGCAGGCTCAAAGGCGATAAATCTGCATGGAACTGTGAAAAGATCAGCCATCAAAAGTGCTCGACAATTCCTTAAAGAATACGGTGTTCGAAAGGGAACACGCCAGGCGCCGCGTTGATCGTGACAGGGCGCCGTGCAACCTGAACACCTGATCGTAAAAACACCGGTTACCGCGCGCCTTACGCACAACCGCAAACAAGCACAACGTGCATGAAAGGCCGACTACGCGCATTAAAAGGCAATGGCGGTTACCCGGGTGCATCGCAACTGCGAGGGCGAATATCCGCATATTTCCCGCCCGGATGGCTCAGCCACGTTCCGCATTGCACTGTATTACACGATGCGTCCGTATCCGTTCTGCATGAGTTTGCGTCAAAATTGCGCACAATCGTGCAATAAAATGCACAGCAAGAACGCACGAAACCACAATCATAAACTCTCATTGTCACCCGATCGGCACGCGACCGGATCTCCATACTATATACGGACTTTTTTTATTTTAGCAAGCATTATGGTTTTTCACCTCACCACCCTCGCCACCTGACATAATTTTCGAATTCCCATAGTTTTGGAATTGGTGTGATGTTTGCGATAGCTCTTGCGATGCGTCTGAAGCCCTTTTTGAACAGAGACATCAGGCAGCGATAGGCTTTTTGGGGGCGTATTTTGCTTCGCCCCGATCCGGTTGCATCGCGGTTGAGACAGCAAAATAAAGCGCCATTGTCAGCGCCAGGATCAATCGCTCAATACGATCTGCATGGGCCAGATGGGTCATTGTGATGCCGAAGCCGCGGGATTTGAAATCCGAGAACGAGGCTTCAATACCCCGGCGCATGCCATAATCGCGTGCCCGCGCTGTTGTTGGCTTGCCCTCCATGGCAATAATCCACGGCTCGCGGTGTCCCTGTTCGTGCAAAATACCGATAGACGTGCTGATGCCGGAACCATAGAGCCCGGCCCCTTCAATGCCTTGCGGGGCAAAGCGCGCGACGTCTCCGGTTGTGATCTGCCCCCCTGCATGGTTCAGGGTCAAATTGCCCTTCAAGCGGATGCGATACCCCCATGCGGCCTTTTGGCACCAGCCGATTAAAACCGCCGTTCCATAGAACCGGTCAGCCGTCAACATGACATCACACCCTTCAGGCACCATAACCCGCAGTGCGTCCAGAAGCGCTTTTTGCTCTGCAAAGCCGATATTGCCATGGGTCTGCATCACCCGCCAAACCAGCGGCAGCGCCCGCTCACCCAAGCGAAGCGACACCATCAGACACTCAAAACCATCGCCGATCTTGCTTTGGTTCAGCATCAATACCGCCGTCTTTTCATCACGGCAGGCCTTTCCAATCAGTTCGCCAACGAAACAGGCCATCACCCCCAAGGGCTCAATCATCGGGTTTTGCAGCCAACGATTGATCACCCGGTAGCGGCTGTCGTCATTCTTCACCGCGCGGGGGAAACCGCAGCAATTTCAGACGTGTTCACGCTGCGGCAGTGCAAAACAGACGCCGCAAGATCGGCAAGGCCCTTGATATGCGGCAGCTGTAACCGTGTCTCACGCTCGCGCAAATCCCGCTCAATCGTGCCTGAAGGACGAGCAACCCCTCCACGAACCATTCGCTGCGTAAATCCATCCTCCATAAAACAATGATCACAACAGGATAAACAGATGTCGTCAACAACATGTTATTCAGTCAGGTGGTGAGTTTGGCGATTTTATGCGGCAAGCATTTTAAAGATGCCATCAGATGCTTGCTGCTCTACTACATGAGAGGCTTGGCTAAGAAGTGAGAGGTAGTCGCCGTATTTTTTAGGGGAGCAAATCACCGATGCGCGTATCGGAGCATCTTCTATCCGCGCCACGTCATGAAATTTTGTAAATGTAGCAAATACAGAATTGTGATTTTTGCTCACTGCTTCAAATAGGATTATCTTCGAATCTTGTTTGACCATAGTATCAAAAACCCATTCGTGAGTTGATGCTCCCCGGAAAGAAAATTCACGAGCGATTTCTGCTGATTTGAATACACGGGAGATTTTCGCGTACATACGTTCGGATGTTTGGCGAACCTTATACTCTTCAACCTTGTAAAAAACTTGCGCAACAGACTCAAGTACACAATTCGCGACGGTTACGATAGCTCCGGCAAGTTGCGCTTCCGTCACATCGACAGTGAAGAAGCTGTGTTGATCAAAATTAATGCCAGCGTTCGCTGCGACAGTAGAGGCAATCCTGGAATAGTAATGCTGGCCGCTGATCATTTCCGCTTCATCATAGCCAAGCCCATGATCCGTCACATGGAAAGCTCCGCCAACAGCTTGGCTTACACGCACAACTACGCTTCCACCGTTAGGAAAGAGTAGCGGAGTTGAGATATAAGAAAAGCCGTTGAAATGCTCAGCGCGAGCAAGTTGTGCCGCTACATTATCAATCACAGCCTGGGTGCTTTCATATGAGATCATATTGTCTTTCATGACTCCAAGGCGGTTCTTGAACCAGCCAAATGTTAGGAATCCTGAACCTCTCACCTACAAACTCGAGAAATCCTTGGAAGTTGGGTGGATCCGGCTCTATAGGAAGAGCGATCGGTAACTTCTTGGATCTCCACTTACCTCCTAGCGCAAAATTCGTATGGAAATCGTGAAAATGTGATCCAGTTTGCTCAATAAAGCGATATTCTTTCGGCCCTAATCCCTTATTGTTGTGGCTGGATATGGGTTTCCATTCAGCTTTTGCTATAACAACTCCCTTTGACACTGAAACCCTATTGTAGGTCAACAAAAAGGTTACATTGCGGTGCGGGGTTTCAAGTAGGGTTCTTCCATGAAAGGAAAAGCCTTCTTGAATCACTCCTCCAACCTGCAGGGGGCTGGAAATTCGTAACGATCTACGATTATTATCGATCTGCCAGGTAAACCCATGGCTGGGAAATTCTTTTTCGGACAAGTAGAATTGCTGGTAGTTTACGGACATTCGAACAGGTTATCAACGTAAGTTTGCCAACGCGAGTCATATTTACCGAATCAACCGTAAAATATTCTAGAAATATGCATAGCATCACGAGAATCCAAGCGTTATCGTCAAGCGAGATTGTAATATCTCGCCAGAATGCTCAAGGCTTCCTTCAAATCGCGCTTCGCATTTTGCCGCCTTTCACGTAACAACCCATGCGTTTTTGCACTTGGGTGATCGACAAGCCATCCACACACACTAAAACGCCACCTGGCTTAAGTGTGAACTCAGGTGCAGGTCTGCCATGCGATGTCGATGCATGACGTCCAGTTGACGCGCCGTGATCCCGTCCATATTGCGCGCTGGCACATCGGCGCGCACCTTTGCGTAATCGATCGCTTTTTCCAAGCCTATGATGCTTCGCTCAAAATCGTTGGCGTAGCGCGTCCCCGCCGCATGTTGCGCCTGATTGACTTGTCTTTATTTTATTGGAAAAAAGTGGACCAAGGCGAAGCCGAGAGGCTTTTTCAGATTCAACTAGAGCGTATCAGGTTTTAATAGAACCATTCTGACGGAGCGATTTTGCGACAAGATAGGCCTTAAAGTCTCGCAGAGTATAGCGGGGCTATTTACAAGGGACTTAAGGTCCATATTGGTGCAAAAGCGCCCGTCCCTTCGGGTTTGTCGATTGGCGGGCGCCCACGCTCAAACCGATCTCATGAGATGCGCCCACACCGCATGTCGATCGGCTCAAACGTGGGTCACCTCGCCAATCGGGAAACGAAAATTGCTTCTGTTAAGACCTGACACGCTCTAGCAACCGCTGGAAGCGGCGCGAAGCCCCCCCCCTTGAGCGGTGTTTTCTCACTGTTTCAAATGAAGAAAAGTGCGCTGAGCGTAGCGAAGCACCATTCTTCACAATCAACTATTCAGCGGCCTTTGTCGCGCATCACTCCTGCAGGCATCGTGCGCACGCCCCGCCGACTCCAGACAATTGGAAACAGTCGCTAAATTGATCTCAAAGCACCTTAATACTGGCGCATAAGGCCAACGAGTTTGCCCTGAATATCAACGCGATCAGGACCGAAAATGCGCGTCTCATAGTCTGGATTGGCAGCCTCCAGGGCAATGGAAGCACCCTTCTTTCGCAAGCGTTTCAGCGTCGCTTCCTCGCGATCAATAAGGGCAACCACAATATCGCCGGTCTCGGCAACGGAGGCGCGCTTGACAAGCACCGTATCGCCGTCAAGAATCCCCGCATCAATCATGGAGTCGCCGCGCACCTCCAGGGCAAAATGCTCCCCCGACGGTAGCATTGTGGGCGGTACGGGAATGGTATGGCTCTGATGCTCAATGGCCGATATGGGCGTGCCGGCGGCAATGCGGCCCATGACAGGAACCAGAATCGGTTCATCGCCCTGGCTGGCTGACGTGCCACCGCGCCCGCGCCCGAGACTGCCCTCAATGACATTGGGCGAAAATCCACGCCGACGCTTCTCCTGCGACGCCGACGAGGGCAAGCGGATAATCTCCAGTGCCCGCGCCCGATTGGGCAGGCGCTTGATAAAACCGCGCTCAACAAGCGCTGTAATGAGGCGATGAATGCCCGATTTGGAACGCAAATCAAGCGCCATACGCATCTCATCAAAAGACGGCGGGACACCATCATCCTGAATGCGCCGGTGTATAAACATCAACAGATCGTGTTGTTTACGGGTAAGCATTGCATCATTTCCTTAAAACGGATACGTCCTGTCTGATCGGCTATACCAGCGGTATTGGCTTTCTGTACACGCTGACTTGTGTATCGTGCTGATAAGACAGCGGTTTTAAACCAAGCCAGGAGCCACACGCTAAGCCCTCTGGTATTAGACACCTGAACGTTGAGGGCCTGGTTGTGACGTTTCAGCAGGTTGTTCCAAAACAGGCAAACCTGAAGGTGCACCTCTTGCGGCCATTGCCGCCGATTGCCGCGGCAAGGCCATACCGAACCATTCATCTGACCATCGCTTTTTTCGATCCATCCATCGCTTTCAAAAGTTCAGGAACCGCTGGAAGCGGCGCGAAACGTCCTTGACAGCACTCAAGGCATAATTCCAACATTTGCACTTCACTAACCTCAGGCTTGCATGCAAATGTCAGAATCGAACCCCTGGCTATGATAACATTCCCGTAGAACCGTGATAACATTCCAGTAGAACATTAAATTTGGCATATGAGAACGCGCCCGAATGTCAAATGCGTTCTGCTAGCGGTTGTCACATGCTCCTGGTTCTTGACAGGTCTATTGCTGTATTCTTTCGTATACGCACATGTTCAGCCCTCTCTTTTACTCCTCATTTAACGCTCCCCTGTAACTCCCTCTTTCCGAACAGCTTATCCGATTCAACCGGCCGTTAACCGCCAGCCTGCCGTCTAGGTGTCCGGCACGAAAAGAATCGCGCCTTGCACAAAACACGAACATCGTATCTGTTCTGGTTGTGTTCTGCAAGGAAAAACTGCAAACTGTTTGACATCGTCCGATACCGGTGCAAGAAACGCTGGGTTCCGAAAAACCTGTTTGATGGGATCGCATGCTATCTTCCAGTCGCTTACCCGCGCAGGCGAACGTTCTATCGGTGTTATGAGACGAAACTTTCGAACACATTTGCGCGCGGCAGGGGTGCTGTTGCTGGTGGTCGTACTGGCCGCCTGTGACAATGAGTCTGACATTTCTCATCAGGCACCCCCGGGGGTTCACGGGCAACCGCTGGAAATCACGACCGTATCAGGTACCTATCGTTATGCTGTTGAGATTGCCGATAGTCCGCAGAAGCGTTCACAAGGACTGATGTATCGTCGGCAGTTGGCGCCGGATCGGGGTATGTTGTTCCTTTACCGACGGGATCAGCCGGTTTCCATGTGGATGCGCAACACCTACGTCGCCCTGGATATGATATTTATTCGCGCAGACGGGGTTATTCATCATGTGCACAGCGATGCGGAGCCGCTATCGGAAGCGCTTATCCGGTCCCATGGAGATGTGCGCGCGGTTCTGGAAGTCAATGCCGGCGAGAGTGCCCGCATCGGTGTGAAGCCTGGCGATATGGCGCGGCATCCCCTGTTGAACGCAGGGCCAGAGCGTTAAGCACGTGGTTTAATGTTTAATATTAATACGTTATTATGTGGCGGGTGTTCTCTTGTCTGGTGGTCTTTGCCATCTTTATTGCATGGCATCGAATGGGAGTTTACAGGGCGGTGCAAGAGCGCTAAAACACCATAGCGCGTTTTCGGGGTATAGCTCAGCCTGGTAGAGCACTGGTTTTGGGAACCAGGGGTCGCATGTTCGAATCCTGCTGCCCCGACCATATGCGCTTTTGTTTGAAGAACGTGTCTTGTTGCGCGATTCGCGCGATGTTTCGGCTGGATGCGCAATTTTAGTGGAGGTGTGTTCTCAAGAAAAGCCATCGGGTGGGATTGAACGGCCCGGCACGAACTTGCTGCACCATGGGTTTACCAGGGACAACCTTTTGAAATTACACAGCTAGAGCGTGTCAGGTCTTAATAGAATCAATTCTGTTTCCCGATTGGCGAGGCGAACCACGCCCAAGGCGATCGAAGAGCGATGGCGACCCATCTCTCGAGAGCGGCCTGGGCGTGGGCGTCCGCCAATCGGAAACCCGAAGGGACGGGCGCTTTTGCACCAACATGAACCTTAAGTTTCTTGAAAATAGCGCCACTATATCGTGCGAGACTTAAGGTTCATCTTGTCGCAAAATCGCTCCGTCAGAATGCTTCTATTAAGACCTGACACGCTCTAGGGACTGATTTGTCCTTATTTTATTGGGAAAAATAGACCGAGGCGAAGCCGAGGGACTTTTTCCATTCAACAAAATCAGACGCAGGAAAGGTGCAATGACGGCTCGCATTTATCGTCCGGCAAAGACCGCCATGCAATCCGGGCGGCGCAAGAGTTCGCGCTGGCTTTTGGAGTATGAGCGGCAGACACCCATGCATGTTGATCCACTGATGGGATGGCAGGGCTCGTCGGATATCTCGGGTCAGGTTCGCTTGACGTTTTCCTCGCGCGCTGCTGCTGAAGAGTATGCCAGGCGTCACAATCTGGATTATACGCTCATTGATACGCCGCCGGGTGAAGGTCGCAGCCGGCGCGGCGTATCATATGCGGATAACTTTCGCCACGATCGCAAGATCCCGTGGACACATTGATGAGTTGAATGTAAAAAAGTCCGTCGGCTTCGCCTCGGTCTGCTTTTTCCCGATGAACACAAGAACAAATCAGTCCCTAGAGCGTGTCAGGTCTTAATAGAACCATTCTGACGGAGCGATTTTACTATAGATTTCAGGGCGATCAGCTTTATGCGTTTCGCATTACCCTTGGCAAAATGGGTACAGCTAACGCCAAGCTGATCTAATATGAACCTTAAGTCTCGCAGGATATAGTGGGGCTATTTTCAAGAGACTTAAGGTCCATATTGGTGCAAAAGCGCCCGTCCCTTCGGGTTCCCGATTGGCGGACGCCCACGCCCAAGCCGCTCTTGAGAGATGGGTCGCCATCGCTCTTCGATCGCTTTGAGCCTGGGTATCGCCTCGCCAATCGAGAAACAGAATTGCTTCTATTAAGACCTGACACGCTCCAGGGCGGCCCGGCGGACAGGTTTGGCATCCATGCTGATCAATCATGACCGTTGGTCATGATTGGAAATGGCAAGGTATTGCCCACAAATGCGCCAAAACCTTGCAATAAAGCGAGGAGGAAACAAAGCGCCGCGCCTTCTTGAACTTTGTTTTCTCATTGTTTCAGATGAAGAAAAGTACACGGAGTGTAGCGAAGCATTTTTCTTCACGATCAACTGACGATGGCCCCGTAGCTCAGCTGGATAGAGCAACGGCCTTCTAAGCCGTGGGTCGCAGGTTCGAATCCTGCCGGGGTCGCCAGATGTGCCGTTTGTTGCTATACCTCCATTTCGTCTTGCGGGTCACTTTGCTTGAAGGCGACGGGCTTGGGCGGTTTTCTCTCTTTCGCCGTGGGTGTTGGCAGTTCGGACGCCACTTAGCAATCACCACCCATGACACGCTCCAGGAACCGCCCAAAGGTGCGCCGATCCATGATCTGGAATTCACTCTGGGGGGCCGACAAACCGTACAACGCCTGCAGCACCAGCACCTTGAACATCATGACGCTGTCAAATGGTGGTCTGCCGCCCTGAGGGCCGGATTTATAATCGAGGGCGGCATTCAGACTGTCGCGAAATATCTTGTTGAATGCGAAAAAGTCCCTTGGTTTGGCCTCGGTCTACTTTTTCCCAATAAAATAAGGACAAATCAGTCCCTGGGGCGTTCCGGCGGACTGATTTGGCATTCATATTGACCGATCATGATCAATGGCCATGATCGGAAATTGCAAGGCTATACCAGCGGTATTGGCGTTTTGTACGCGCTGACTTGTGTGTCGTGCTGATAAGACAACGGTTGTAAACCAGTTCAGGAGTCAAACGTAAGTCCCTTGTATACCAGCGGTATTGGCGTTTTGTACGCGCTGACTTGTGTGTCGTGCTGATAAGACAACGGTTGTAAACCAGTTCAGGAGTCAAACGTAAGTCCCTTGTATACCAGCGGTATTGGCGTTTTGTACGCGCTGACTTGTGTGTCGTGCTGATAAGACAACGGTTGTAAACCAGTTCAGGAGTCAAACGTAAGTCCCTTGTATACCAGCGGTATTGGCGTTTTGTACGCGCTGACTTGTGTGTCGTGCTGATAAGACAACGGTAGTAAACCAGTTCAGGAGTCAAACGCAAAGCCTCTTGGTATTATACCAGCGGTATTGGCGTTTTGTACACTCTGACTTGTGTGTCGTGCTGATAAGACAATGGTTGTAAATCAGGTCAGGAGTCAAACGCAAAGCCCCTTGGTATTATGCACAAATGCGCCAAAACCTTGCAATACGCCCAGGCGAAAACAAAGCGCCGCGCCTACTTGAGCGTTGTTTTCTCATTGCTTCAAATGAAGAAAAGTACACGAAGAGGAGCGAAGCACCTTTCTTCACGATCAACTATCTCGAAGTCAACCACGCGCAGCAACGGCTCCAGCGGATCGCTTGTGTCGCTCAAGCGCCGATACCGATCATCAGGATCAAAAAAATCCCCGCTGAGCAGGCATTGAACCCTCCGAAGCTCTTTCCAATTCAAATCACCAACGGTGGATCATAAATCAACAAAAATGATCAGATTTATCAGAGCGTCCAGCCGGGAACCGCCAAGTCCTGCAGCTTGTGTCCGTTGTCGGGCCAAAAGGGTGCTGCGGCACGCTCGAACGGGAACGGGCAGCCGCCGTCTGGCTACACCGATGCTGCATATCTGCGCTGTGCGGTTTTTTGCATCCGCATAGCTGGCAACGGAATTACGCACTTTGCGCCAGGGCACGGGCTTGATCCCACACCGCCTGCTCCAGTTCCACCGGATCCTGCGCGCGCTTGTTCTGTCCGGGCATGCGGGCACCCTCGTCCCGGGCAACCGCCTGCGCCAGTTGCTGCACGCGATCGAAAAACGCCGGCGATACGTCCGGGTCCATCAACAGATAATATTGTCCGAGATCGTGGGCAGGGCCCCGCGGCGCCTTTAGCGATTTTACGTCCTGGCTCGCCAGGCTGCCGGTCATACCCGCCGCCAGCAATTCCGCCATCAGGCCAAAGCCCCACCCCTTATAGCCTCCCGCACTGAGCATCGAGCCTGCCAGTGCCGCTTGCGGGTCCGTTGTGGGCTGTCCGTCGGAATCCACCGCCCAACCCTTAGGAATCTGCGCGTCCGCCGCCTTCGCCATGGTAATCTTGCCGCGCGCCGTGACGGTCGTGGACTGATCGAATTGCATCGCCAGGCCGCCCTTGCCGTCGGGCACCGAGAACGCAATCGGGTTGGTGCCGATGACCCGCGTCCTGCCCCCCGGCGGTGCGACAATCGCAACCGCATTGGTCATGCCGAGCGCAATAAAGCCGGCGCGCGCGATTTTCCCGGTGAAAAAGCCCAGGGACGTACATGTATGGGCATGGGCCACCGCCAGACTGGCTACACCGCATTCCCGTGCCGCGGCCAGCGCCTCGGGCAAGGCGCGCGCGAACGCCGCTTGCGCAAAGCCAAATCGTGCATCGACCCTCACCGCCGCTGAACGCACCCGTGTCACAGCCGGTTCCACGTCTCCCCTGACGCGGCCGCTTAGCAACTGCACACAGTAGCTTTCCAGATAGTACAGGCCGCAAATACGATTTCCCACGCTTTCCGCCTGGCGCACCGCCCGGGCCACTTCCTGTGCAATCCAGGGGAGGGCGCCATGGCGTTCCAGCGCCGTCCTTGTAGTGTTTTCGATCTCACGCAATGATATTTTCGGCATTGTCTGTCTCCGTCAGAATGGTTCTATTGAGACCTGACACGCTCTAGCGTTTGCGAACCGTGATGTCGCCCTTTAATCCGGCAAGCCGGGCAACACGGCCAAGACGCCGGGTAAGGCGGGCGCCGATCAAGGGGGCCATGTCTTTGGGTACACCAAGTACCAGGTTCCTGCCCTGGCGTTTCAGGGGCAGTTTCGGCAACACCCCGGGCGTGGCCGCCGCCGCCGCATAGGCCAGGCGAAACACCGCGCCAAGGACGCGCGCGCGCTCACGCAAGCGCGCCGACGTCAACTCGACAATTCGCGGGCTCAGCGCCCTGTCGACTAATCCCGCATGACGATAGTAATTCGCCATCGCCAGATAGGCGCGGCCTGGATGATCGATGCCGATGAACGCCGCATGGGCAATAATATTCAGGCTCTGTTCGCCGCGGTAATCGGGATGCGCGCGCCAGCCGATATCGGCCAGCAAACACGCCGCATGGCGCAGGCGCCGCTCCTCCTTGCGCTCATCGATGCGCAGGCATTTCAGGGCCTGGCTCGTCCATGCATAGAGCTCCTCCCCATAAAGCGGTGAGCGGGCGCGCAGATAGCCGAGTTCGCGCGCCGCCTCGATCAGCGGATCGCGTAACCGCTCGCGTTTTTGCAGCTTTCCATACAAATATCCCTCGCGCACCCCAAGCGCCGAAAAGACAATCTCCCTGGGCTTGAACGTTGTGATGATATTCGCCATGGCCACCGCGCCATAGGCGAGTAATTCACGGCGCGCACTGGAGATGGCGTCAATTCCGGCCAGGGTTTCCACCTCGGCGCGCGCCACCATGTGGCAGAATTCGAGCGCCTCGGCGGCGCGAATACAATAGTGATGCATAACCCGAAGGGGATAGCCCGTCTCCACAATGTGCAGCCGCGCCAGCGCCCGCCAGGTGCCGCCGATGGCATAGAATTGCCGTCCGCGAGAGTCGTATTTCCTGGCGTGTGCCTTTAGCGCCGCGCGTGCAATCTGATCGGCCTTTTGCGGCGCGTTCCTCGACATTTCGGCCAGTCGAATGCCGCCGATGGCCAATGTATCGCCGCGGCGCAGGCGCCGCCCCTTCACGTCCGTCAGTTCCAGACTGCCGCCGCCCAGATCGCCGACCAGGCCATCGGCGTGCAAAAAGCCGGAAATGATCCCGTATGAAGCGTATCTGGCCTCCATTTTGCCCGATAGAACATCGATCTCGACGCCGCAGATCTTCTGCGCTTCCCTGATAAATTCGGGTCCGTTTTTCGCATCACGCGCCGCCGCCGTGGCGATCGCGTATAGCTGTGTGACCCCCAGATTGTCCGCCAGGGCGCGGTACCGCCGCAAAGACGTCAGCGCCCGGTCGATGGCGCTGGCGCGCATGCGTCCACGGGTTGCCACAGCCCTGCCGAGACCGCATAAATCCTTTTCGTTGTAAAAAGGCGTCGGCGCGCGGCTGGCGCGTTCGTAGACCACCAGTCGCACCGAATTGGAGCCGATGTCTATGACGCCCACAAGCCCGTCGCGGCCGTGAATGCGTCCCGGCGCATCCGAATAGAGTATATTGTCAGGACGCCCGTTGGGTTTGGGCGCGGCGGGGTGCGTGGGTTGCCTTGCCTTTTTTTTTCCACGTGAGAGATCTTGCGATACAGCGTTACTCACCGGTCCTTCCTTGCGGTTTTTCACCATGCGCGTTCACGAGCCGGGCCATCTCCTCCAGATCCTGCGGCTGGCTGTCCTCGATGGATTTGCCGCGTCCGGAAAGGCTGGGATTGGTCATGAAATAGTGATGGGCGTTAAAGTCGGCATCGGCTCCCGTTACTGTCTGGCGCTGCGCCGAGCCATCCGCCAGAACACGCCAGGACTGCTGGTTGTCGCGCAGGTTCGCCACCATGATCTGCTCGACGATCTGCTCCTTGACGGTCGCATTGTTGATGCGCACCAAAACCTCAATGCGCCGGTGCAGATTACGGGGCATTATGTCGGCGGACCCCACATAGACGATCGCATCCGGCGAGGGGAGTTCGCGCCCGTTGCCGAAGCAGTAAATACGCGAGTGTTCCAGAAAACGTCCGACGATGCTCTTAACGCGGATATTTTCCGACAAGCCCGCGATACCAGGACGCAGGCAACAGATACCGCGCACCACCAGATCCACCTGCACACCGGCTTGCGAGGCCCCATAGAGCGCATCGATGACATCGGCATCGACCAGGGAGTTCATTTTCATCCAGATGGATGCCGGCCTGCCGTCGCTGGCGTGTCCGATTTCTGCATCGATATGTTCCAGAATGCGCTTCTTCAGGGTAAAGGGCGAGACGGCCAGGTTTTCAAAGGCGTCCGGATGGGCGTAGCCGGTGATAAAGTTAAACACCCGCGCCACATCACGCGCGATGGCCGGATCGCCGGTGAAGAACGACAGATCGGTATAAATGCGCGCCGTCACCGGATGATAGTTGCCCGTGCCGATATGCACATAGGATACGATTTCATCGGCCTCGCGGCGCGCCACCAGGGATAGTTTCGAGTGGGTTTTCAGCGCCATAAAGCCGTATACGACCTGCACGCCGGCGCGTTCCAGATCGCGCGCCCACTGGATATTCGCCTGCTCGTCAAAGCGCGCCTTCAACTCGACCACCGCCGTGACCGATTTGCCCGCCTCGGCCGCTTCGCCGAGGGATTTCACGATCGGCGAGTTGTTGGAAGTGCGATAGAGGGTCTGTTTGATGGCGATTACATCGTCGTCCCGCGCCGCCTGGCGCAGAAACTGCAACACCACATCAAACGATTCGTACGGATGGTGTACCAGGATGTCCTTGGCGCGTATGGCCGAAAAGCAATCGCCGCCGTGTTCGCGAATGCGCTCGGGAAAACGCGGCGTAAACGGTACAAAACGAAGCTCGGGGCGATCGATATCGGCAATCTGCGCCAGATCCGCCAAAGCGATCATGCCGTTGACGCCGACGATCTCCGAATCGGCCACGTCGAGCGCCGTGGCCACGTAATGACGCAGGGCATCCGAGGTGCCGTGATCGATCTCCAGGCGGATGACCGAGCCGCGTCGGCGGCGCTTTAAGGCGCTTTCAAACAGGCGAACGAGGTCTTCCGCTTCTTCCTCGATCTCGATATCGCTGTCGCGCACGATGCGAAACATGCCCTGCTCGCTGACGTGATAGCCGGGAAAGAGGGTATCGACGAACAGGCTTACCGCCTCTTCCAGCGAGATGATCCGCCGAGCCGGCTCAGTCTCCTGCGCGTTATCCGGATCGATTTCAATAAAACGCTTGATCTTGTGAGGAATACGGATCAGGGCCGTCAGTTTCTGGTCCTCGTCGTTTTCCATTTGCAACACGAGGCTGAATTCAAGATTGGGAATAAAGGGAAACGGATGCGCCGGATCAATGGCCAGGGGGGTGAGGACGGGAAAGATTGTATGGAGAAAATGCTGTTCCAGCCAGGCGCGTTCGCCGGTGCTTAAGTCCTTGCCCTGGATTAAAAACACCTGAGCACGCTGCAATTCGTCGCGCAAGTGCCGCCAGGTCCGCTGTTGCTCGTGTTCGAGCGTTTCGATTTCGTCGCGAATGATTTTGAGTTGCTGTAGCGGTGTGCGCCCGTCATCGCTTGGCTCTTCCACGCCGGCGCGCACCTGCGCTTTCAGGCCGGCAACTCGCACCATGAGAAACTCATCAAGGTTTCGTGCCGAGATTGAAAGAAAGCGCACCCGCTCCAGCAGGGGATGGCTGGCGTTATGGGCCTCCTCCAGAACCCGCCGGTTGAAATTCAGCCATGACAGTTCGCGGTTTATCAACCGGTCTTCCGGCCGTTCCAGCAGGCGTTCAGCCCCGGGTACAGGGCTTGTTGCCGTGCGGCTGTTGCTGTCAGGTGTTGTGTCCGATGCTGCGGTTGTTGCTGTTGCCGTCATAATCGCCACCCCTTTTGGCGCGTGTACAGTGGATATTTCCGCCTACTTTGCCGATAGTACTCCGTGCCTGTCTTCACCGAGGCGCTGCATTACGAAAATATTCCCAATTGGAAGTGCTTACAGGGTTCTTTTCATACTTCGATACAGCCGGCAGGTCTGAAGTCTCTCCCGATGCGACCATGGCCGCGGCAGGGCCACCTGCATCCTATGGGTTCTGTTAAAGACATGATACGCTTTAAGCCGATACCGCCGGGACCAGCGCGATCGCACCCTTTTCATAGCTGATCGCCAGTTCTCCGTCCAGCAAACGCAGGGCATCGGCACCGAAAATCTCACGCCGCCACCCTTTTAGCGCCGACACATCGCCAGTACGATCCTCAACAAGGGACCGAATATCGTGGGTTGTGGCGACCAGGCGGGGTGCTACCTGATGGCGTTCGCTTACATGTTTGAGCAGAATTTTTAGCAGATCCACTGCCGCGGTGTCCTGATTTTGCGAGGCGCTCGGGCGCGGCAATGTCTCCAGCGCATCCACCGGTTGCGCCATAACGGCATTGACAAGGGTAACGATCTCGTCCGCCGCCGCGTTTTGCGCCCCATTGGCAAAACGGCGTCCAAGGCTTCGTAAACGGCCCAGATCGGCGGTTGTGCGGGGCTTTTGCCGGGCTATTTCGTTGATCTGGTCATCCTTTAGAACCCGTCCACGGGGCACATCGCGCTTTTGCGCCAGCGCCTCGCGCCAGGCGCTGAGCGTCTTGGCGATCGTGTAGTCGCGTCGATGATTCAGGCGGATTTTAACCCGCTTCCAGGCCCGGTCCGGGTGCAGATCGTAGGTCTGCGGATCGCTCAGCCGGCGCATTTCCTCGTCCAGCCAATGAGCGCGGCCGTTTGTTTCAAGGCGTCCTTGCAAGGCCCGGTACACATCGCGCAGATGGGTCACATCGGCAATAGCGTAGTGTAGCTGTTTGTTTGTCAGCGGCCGCTTGCTCCAGTCGGTAAAGCGCGACGCCTTGTCGATTTTTGCCTTCGCCAGTTGGCGCGCAAGCTGCTCGTAGCCCACCTGATCGCCAAAACCGCATACCATGGCCGCGATTTGGGTATCGAAAACAGGCGCGGGGATCAGTCCGGCCCTGTGGTGAAAAATTTCGATGTCCTGGCGTCCGGCGTGAAAGACCTTGAGTACCGTATCATTGCGCAATAGCCCGTACAGGGGCGAGAGATCGATCCCGTGTGCCAGCGGGTCGATACACCACGCATCCGATGCCTTGGGGCCGGCAAGCTGGATGAGACACAACTGCGGCCAATAGGTGTTGTCGCGCATGAATTCGGTATCGATGGTGATAAAGTCGGCGCGTGCGAGCCCATCGCACAGGCGCTCAAGGGCATCGGTGGTGGTGACAATATCCATAATAGTCCATTGATTGCGAAAGCCTGATCGAAACAGAGCACGTGCATACGGGACGTGACATGCTCTAACTGTGATCTTTCAGCAGGTTGTTCCCGGGACAGGCAGGTCCGAAGGTACATCTCTTGCGCCCTTGCCGCCAGCAGCACCCGATGGGTTTATCAGGGATAACCTGTTCAAAGACTACATCTAGAGCGTGTCAGGTCTTAATAGAATCAATTCTGTTTCTCGATTGGCGAGGTGACCCACGTTTGAGCCGATCGACATGCGATGCGGGCGCATCTCATGAGATCGGTTTGAGCGTGGGCACCCGCCAATCCGAAACCCGAAGGGACGGGCGATTTTGCACCAATGCCGGCGCAAAGTCTCTTGAAAATAGTCCACTATGTCCTGCGAAACTTTGCTTGGCCTTGTCACAAAATCGCTCCGTCAGAATGGTTCTATTAAGACCTGACACGCTCTAACAGATGATGACAAAACCTGCCATTCACCAGTAGATGACACGCTCTATATCAATATTCACTTAAAATACAATCGTTTGCGGGCCACGGGGCAAGGGGTGTACGATCTTGCGCCAGGGCGTCCCAACGGCCGGCGGCGGTGGATGTGTTATTTCAACAGGGTGTTTCCGGTAAACGCATCGGGTATATCTGGCCCGAACCGGCCCTGTCCTGCTTCTGTCCTGCTCCTGTCTCGGTGATGGTCGCAAGAGGGATCACGTCAGATTTACCCGTCTCGGGGACGATCTGCCGAACGATCACAGGTAGGGAGGGCTTTCGGCGCGGATTGATCTTGACAATTATTCCCCACCATGCGCTTGTCGCGCCACGGCGATACGCCGCCGAACGAGGAATTGACCGGGAAATTTATCGAGGAGCTTCATGCACGCCTATCGTACCCACACCTGCGCGGACCTGCGCAGCGATCACATCGGCATAACGGCCCGCCTTTCCGGTTGGGTGCACCGGGTGCGCGATCACGGTGGCGTGCTGTTTATCGACCTGCGCGATCACTTCGGTCTGACGCAATGTGTGGCGGACCCGGATTCGAGCGTCTTCGCGCTCCTTGAGACGGTGCGCGCCGAATGGGTCATCCGCATCGATGGCGAAGTGCGGGCGCGCCCGGCCGATACGCTCAATGAAATCCTGCCCACCGGCGCCGTTGAAGTGTTTATCCGCGACGTGGAGATTTTAAGCCAGGCGCGCGAATTGCCCCTGCCGGTGTTTGGCGAGCCGGAATATCCGGAAGATATTCGCCTTGGCTATCGTTATCTCGATTTGCGCCGGCCGACGCTACACAACAATATCGTGGCGCGATCACACATTATCGCAGCGATCCGGCGGCGTATGAACGACGCCGGGTTTATGGAGTTCCAGACGCCCATCCTGACCGCCTCAAGCCCTGAGGGTGCGCGCGATTTTCTCGTACCTTCGCGCCTGCACCCGGGGCGGTTTTATGCGCTGCCGCAGGCGCCGCAACAGTTCAAGCAGTTGATCATGATCGCCGGTTTTGATCGCTATTTTCAGATCGCCCCCTGTTTTCGCGACGAGGACGCCCGCGCCGACCGCTCGCCCGGCGAATTCTACCAACTCGATATCGAGATGAGCTTTGTCGAACAGGACGATGTACTGGGCGCCGTCGAGCCGATCCTGCGCGATCTGTTTGTTGAATTCGCCGATGGCAAACCGGTCACCAAAACGTTTCCGCGTATCGCCTATGAGGAGGCGATACGCAAATACGGAACCGACAAGCCGGATCTGCGCAACCCGCTTGTCATGGGCGATGTCACGGAACATTTTCGCGGCGCAGGCTTTCGCGTGTTCGCCACATTGCTCGAAAGGGATGAGGCCAGCCGCGTCTGGGCCATCCCGGCGCCCGGCGGCGGCAGCCGGGCGTTTTGCGATCGCCTGAATTCCTGGGCGCAAGGGGAGGGCCAGCCGGGACTGGGATATATTTTCTTTCGCGATGGTGAAGGCGCCGGCCCGATCGCCAAAAACATCGGGCCTGAGCGCACCGCGGCCATACGCGCAGCACTCGATTTAGGCGATGGGGATGCGGTTTTCTTTTGCGCCGGCAGGCCGCGGGCCTTTGCCCCCTTTGCCGCCGCCGCCCGCACCACGATCGCCGAGCGTCTTGAACTCATTGATCGCGATCGATTTGCCTTTTGCTGGATCGTCGACTATCCCATGTTCGAGTGGAACGAGGAGGAAAAGCGCATCGATTTCTCCCATAATCCCTTTTCCATGCCCCAGGGCGGCCTTCAGGCGCTCAACGAAAAGGACCCCCTTGATGTTCTGGCCTATCAGTATGATATCGTATGCAATGGCGTTGAATTGTCGTCCGGCGCCATTCGCAACCACGTGCCCCGGATCATGGAAAAGGCCTTTGCCATCGCCGGTTATGATCGGCAGGTGCTGCAAAAGCGCTTTGGCGGCATGTATAATGCGTTGCAATACGGCGCACCGCCTCACGGCGGCATTGCGCCGGGGATTGATCGCATTGTCATGCTTTTGTGCGGCGTGGAAAACCTGCGCGAGGTTACCCTCTTTCCCATGAATCAGAGGGCGCAGGATCTGATGATGCAGGCGCCCTCCGAGGTTACACGCGCGCAATTGCGCGAATTGCACATTCGTCTTGATCTGCCGGAGGAGCCTGGCGAGCCGTTGTGAGGCGGCGCGGGGTAGTTAGTTGATCGCGAAGAGAGGTGCTTCGCTCCGCTCCATGTACTTTTCTTCATTTAAAACAATGAGTTGAATGTGAAAAAGTCCCTCGGCTTCGCCTCGGTCCACTTTTTCCCAATAAATAAGGACAAATCAGTCCCTGGGGCGGCCCGGCGGACTGATTTGGCATTCATATTGACCGATCATGACCAATGGCCATGATCGGAAATCGCAAGGTTCTACACGCAAATACGCCAAAACCTTGCAATAAGCCCAGGCGAAGACAAAGCGCAGCACCTTTCTTCACGATCAAACAATGAGAAAACTGAGACCAAGAAGATGCGGCCCCTTGCCACAGATGGCCACCAGCACCCGATGGGTTTACCAGGGACAATCTGTTGAAAGATCACATCTAGTCGCGTGGCTCAAGTATCTGCCGACCGCGATACATGCCCGTCTTTAAATCGATATGATGAGGACGGCGCAATTCGCCGGAGTCCTTGTCTTCGATATACGTGGGTTTTTCCACTACATCGCCCGAGCGGCGATTACCACGCTTCATACGTGAAACTTTTCTCTTTGGAACGGCCATCGATCTCTCCAGTTGCATAAAATATCTGTTTAAGTGAAAGCGCCTGTCCAGGCGGCTTCATTTAAACAGGTAAACAGGGCACACGCTCTATAGCGCCTTTTTCTCGTCTTGACCAGTATAAACCCGTGGGATCAATCGTAAATGCATCTGGTGTGAACCCGATCGCGCGCCATGCGGCGGCGGATAATGTTGGCGACATAGCGCGTCCGGCGGCTGGGCCGGTTAACGCTATAGTGCACAGGATTGGGCAGGACGGCCGCCAAAAGCGCGGCCTCGCGGTGGCCCAGGCGCGCCGCACTCTTGTTGAAATAGTGTTGCGCGGCGACCTCGATGCCAAAGATCCCCGGCCCCCACTCCACGGAGTTCAGATATAACTCGAGGGTGCGCTTCTTGGACCACACAAGATCGGCGTAATACGCCAGGGGCACTTCGATCGCCTTGCGCACAACGCTGCGCGAGGGCCACAAATAGAGATTCTTGACGGTCTGCATGGTAAGGGTGGAGGCGCCGCGCATGTGTCCCGACTGTCTGTAGCGATCGAGACTGTTCTCGACTTCGCGCCAGTCAATGCCGGAGTGGTGGCAAAACCGGCCGTCTTCCGAGAGAATGACCGCATCCTTGACATGGCGCGAGATGTGCGCCAACGGAACCCAGGTGCGCCGGATGGTCTCGCCGTTGAGCATTTTTTTCATCATCAGGGTGGAGGCGGGCGGGCGGATAATCGCATATAACGGGATCGCCAGTGCGGGTATCAGAAGTACGATCAGAACTCCGGCAAGGGCGATCCGCGCCAGTCTGCGGTGGCGGAGCCTGGGTTTTTGCGGCTGCTCCTTGGCTGCCTGGCGATGGGTTCGCGCGATTGCCTGCCTTTTAAGGGTGGCGCGCTTTCTTGTCGAGGGTTTGCCGGCTCGCCGCGGTGGCCGATAATTCGGCGCCTCCAGCGGCGGCGCACGGCGCACGGCGCTTGCTATTCGGCGCAGTCCGGCGCGTAATGCATCGCGATAGGATTTCCTGGCTGCCATCGTCTTGTTTATAACCGAATGGGCGTTTATACATTATTGCCATTATCGACGCGAACATCAGGCCAATTTGTGGCGAGCATGACAGCAACCGATTTGAAAGCACGGCTTGATCGATGTAAACAGGCGGTCGAAGCCACCCTTGAGCAGATATTCGATGAGATTGCGCAGTCCGAGCATCACGCTGCGCCACAGCGTTTGATTGCAGCAATGCGACATGCCACCATTTCCGGTGGCAAGTGCTTTCGGCCGCTGCTGCTGATGGAGTCGGCGCGCCTGTTCGGCGTATCGCAGCATCAGGTGGTGCGTTCCGCGGCGGCTCTGGAGTGCGTGCATTGCTATTCCCTCGTTCACGACGACCTGCCGGCCATGGACGATGATGATATGCGCCGTGGACGGGCAAGCCTGCACAAGGCGTTCGATGAAGCAACGGCCATTCTGGCCGGCGATGCCCTTTTGACGCTGGCCTTTGAGATTATGGCGGACGGCCGTACCCATGGCGATCCGGCGGTGCGGGCGCTGTTGTGCGCCAAGCTGGCACAGGCGGCGGGCGCGAGCGGCATGGTCGGCGGCCAGGCGCGGGATATGGCGGCGGAAGATGCGGTATTGAATGCCGCCCAGATCGCCCGGTTGCAGGGCATGAAAACCGGCGCGCTGATTACTTTTGCCTGCGAAGCGGGGGCTATAATCGGCGGCGCCAGCCAGGCACAGCGCACCGCTCTTGTCAATTACGGTGAGGCGGTCGGTCTGGCGTTTCAGTTGTGCGACGATCTGCTTGATGTGGAGGCCAGCGCCGATAGTCTGGGCAAGGCCACCGGCAAGGACAAGGCGCGCGGCAAGCAAACACTCGTGTCGCTTTATGGGGTGGACGTCGCACGGCAGCGGTTGCTGGACATTATTATCACGGCGCAGAACAGCCTTGCTTCTTTCGGCGAACATGGTCATGTGTTGGGAGCGGCGGCGCAATTCATTGCCACCCGCTCGGCGCGTGTGTAGATGCAATCTTTCAACAGGTTGTTCCTGAGACAGGCAAACCTGAAGGGACGTCTCTAGTAGTCAGATGAATGGCCAACAGCACCCGATGGGTTTTTCGAGAACAACCTGTTGAAATTACTCATCCGGAGGGCCGTGCCAGGGCGCGGCGCAAGGCGCCCCATAAAGCGAAAAACAAGGAGTATGATAATGGCGGTACTGGTAAAACGGGCTGGTCAGGACAATATGGATCATTGGCAGGAACGCGCCGATCTGGCGGCTGCCTTTCGCTGGGTAGCGCGTCTGGATATGCATGAAGGGGTGGCGAATCACTTTTCGCTCCGCGTTGAGGGGGCGCGAACGCCGTTTTTGCTGAATCCCAACCAACGCCATTTCGCCCGTATCAGAGCCTCCGATCTGTTGCTGCTACATGCCGATGACGATGCCTGCCTGAACGGTCCCGACGCCCCCGATCCCACCGCATGGGGGCTGCATGGCGCTATTCATCGGCGCTGTCCCCAGGCCCGTTGCGTCATGCATGTGCATTCGATGTTCGCGACCGTGCTGGCTTGTCTTGAAGACCCGATCATTCCGCCGATCGATCAGAATACGGCCATGTTTTACAACCGGACGGTGGTGGATGCGGATTATGCCGGTCTGGCCTTTACCGCCGAGGGGGAACGATGCGCGGCGTTGTTCAACGATGCGGCAAAAGGTGCGGCAAAAAAAGTCATGATCATGGGCAATCATGGCGTGTTGGTTATTGGCGATAGTGTCGCCGATACGTTCAACCGGTTGTACTATTTTGAACGTGCCGCGCAGACCTATATTCGCGCCCTGCAGACGGGTAAGCCGTTAAAAGTGCTGGAGGACGCCGTAGCAGAGAAAACGGCGCGCCAGATCGACAATTACCCGTCCCAGGCGACGCAGCACTTCGCCGAGTTAAAGGCCATCCTTGACACCGAAGGCGCGAACTATGCGTCCTGATCATGGCGCCGGGATTGTGTCGGCAGGGTGCCCACGGGCAGGAGCAACGATGAGTATAAGAATATGCGCCGCAGTGTGGCTGTGTGTAAGCGTGCTGTTGGCGTTTGCCGGTGCCCAGGCGTGGGCAAATCAGGCGCGGGAACTGAATATCATCCGCCCGCACGCCTTTGCCAGTGTGCCTGGCGCCAAAGTCGCCAGCGTCTATATGGAAATCATCAACACCGGCGATAGCGCGTATCGATTGACCGGTGCCGCTGCCACCTTCGCCGGCCGGGTTGAAATCCATAACATGACGGTGAAAAACAACGTGATGCGCATGCGCAAACTCGCCGGTGGCATTGAAATTGCGCCTCGCGGGCGTATTGTGTTGTCCGGGAGGGGTATGCATATCATGTTCATGGAGCTGCGCCGGCCGCTCGTCGTTGGCGAGACGCTGCCGCTGACGCTGCTGTTTGAAAAAGCCGATCCGATCCAGGTGGAACTGGCCATTGTGCCCCGTTGAGACACCGATTGCCGCCGCCAGCGAGAAGGGCTGAAAGGTGTTAGGATACGTTCGTGTTGGCCTTTGGGCACTTATTGGCGTAATCGGCGTTTTCGCTATCGGGCGGTATATGCTTGATCACTCCCTGGACGACGCACCATCCGCTTCGGTGGTCTTTGGTGCGCCCTTTCAACTTGTCGATCAGAACGGTGCGGCGATTACCCACGACGCGTTTGCCGGCCGGCCTGTGGCGCTGTTCTTTGGCTTTACCCATTGTCCCAACATCTGTCCGACGACATTGTTTGAACTATCGGCCTGGCTTTCCGAACTGGGCGAAGAGGGGGAGCGGATCGGCGCTTTCTTTGTTACCCTCGATCCGGCGCGCGATACGCCGGAGGTGATGAAGAGTTATGTCAGTGCCTTTTCCAGGCGCATTGTGGGCATTACCGGGGAGGCGACAAGGATTGCGGCGCTGGCCAAAGCATGGCGGGTGTTTGTCAGGAAGGTCCCCCTTGAGGGCAATGATTATACGATCGACCACACCGCATCGGTGTTTCTTGTGCGTCCCGACGGCACCTTGCAGGGTACGATCGGCTATGGTGAAGGGACTGCCGTGGCGATAAGGAAACTGAAGAACCTCGCTCGCCAGCCGCTATAGTGCGTTGTATTTGGCTATATATTTCAGGGCGATCAGCTTTATGCGTTTCGCTTTGCGCCTGGCAAGACGGGTAAAGCGAAACACATGCTCCAGATGTGCAATTTCAACAGGTTGTCCCTGGTAAAACCATCGGTTGCCGTTGGCCATTCATCTGATCATTGGAGGTGTTCGATTTCTCCCGCGCTGTCAAGGGTTTAAGAACCGCTGAAAGCGCCGCGAAGCGCCCTTGACAGCGCGGGAGAGATCGAACACCTCCAATGATCAGATGAATGACCCGAACCGGCCTTCCTGGCGGCAATGGCCGCAAGTACCCTGACTTCAGATCTGCCACCTTGAGAACAACCTGTTGTAATTACATATCTGGAGCGCCATCACGGATTAGAGCAGCCCATGCGATTTCAAAACGGCCATGCGTTTCGCAACACCAGGACAAAAGCGGTGACCCTGTTCGGCATGTCGGGGGTGGGCAAGACCACCCTCGCCAATATGCTGCGCGGCCATGAGTGGTACCACTACAGCGTCGATTATCGTATCGGCACGCGCTATATGGGGGAGCATATCACGGAGAATTACAAGCGGATCGCCATGGAGATCCCGTTCTTCAGAAAGCTGCTGAAGTCGGATTCGATTTATATATCATCGAACATTACCTTTAAAAACCTGGCACCCCTTTCGAGTTATATGGGCAAGCCGGGAAACCCGAAAGAAGGCGGGCTGGCGCTCACGGAGTATATCCGGCGCCAGCGGCAGCACCGGCGCGCCGAAATAGAGGCCCTGCGCGATGTTGGCGATTTTATCGTCAAGGCGCGCCAGATCTACGGCTACGACCATTTTGTCTGCGATACCGGTGGCAGCCTTTGCGAGGTAATTGATCTGGATAATCCCGAAGACCCGGCCCTGCGGGCGTTGTGCGACAATACGCTGCTGTTGTATATTCGCGGTGCCGCGGCACATAAGGACACACTCGTGCAGCGCTTTTGCGATGACCCCAAGCCGATGTACTATAATGAGGCGTTCCTGCTTCAGACCTGGCAGCGCTACAAAGACGAGAACGCCATTCATGACGACACGGCCGTTGATCCCGATGCATTCGCCGTATACGGCTATGATCGCTTGCTGCGCTATCGCTTGCCGCTTTACGAAAACCTTGCGGCGCGCTATGGCTATACGGTTGATGCGGCGCAGTTGAAGTCCGTTTTTGATGCCGATGGCTTTATCGATCTTATCGCGGCGGCGATCGATGCGCAAAACGCCGGGCAGACCCATGCGAACGGTTAGAGCGTGTCAGGTCTTTGGCGTTCGTGACCGACTGATCGCGCGAGAGAACCGCCGGCGACAATCTGCCCCGGGGCAGGGGAGATGTGTATCCGAAAGGGCGCCAATTGGCCCGCACAATGAATAACACCTGCGTGAGTAACCCATGCCGATCATGATCCCCAACAATCTGCCGGCGCGTCCTGTCCTGGAAAAGGAAGGGGTGATGGTCATGTCCGAGCGCACCGCGTTGCGCCAGGACATCCGGCCGTTGCAGATTGGTCTGTTGAACCTGATGCCGAACAAGGTGCGTACCGAGACGCAGTTCGCCCGCCTTGTAGGTGCGACCCCCTTGCAGGTGGCATTAACGCTGGTGCGCATTACCGATCACGTGCCGCGCAATACCTCGCCGGAACATATGGAGGCGTTTTACCAGCCCTGGGAAGAGGTGCGCGCGCGCAAGTTCGATGGCTTTATTATCACCGGCGCGCCCATTGAGACCCTCGATTTTCATCAGGTGAGTTACTGGAACGAGTTGCGGGCTATCCTTGACTGGACCCAGGCCCATGTGCATTCCAGCCTGGCCATATGCTGGGGGGCGCAGGCGGCCATGCAACACTTTTTCGGCCTGCCCAAATATACCCTGGCAGACAAGGCGTTCGGGGTTTTCCGCCATCGCAATCTGGCGCCCGCCTCACCATATTTGCGAGGGTTTTCCGACGATTTCTCCATTCCCGTATCCCGCTGGACACAAGTGCGCGCGCAGGATATGGAATTGGGCGACGATCTGCAGTTGTTGATCGATTCAGTGCAAACCGGTCCGTGCCTGCTGTACGATCGCACCCACAATTTTCTCTATATGTTCAACCACATCGAATATGACAGCGCCGATCTGGCCAACGAGTATCGCCGCGATATCAGGGCCGGTACGCCCATTACCCTGCCGAAGAACTACTTTCCCGACGATGATCCCGATCAACCGCCGGAAAACCGGTGGCGGTCGCATGCGCATTTGCTGTTCGGCAACTGGATAAACGAAATGTATCAATCGACACCCTATGACCTGAATCTGATCGGGCGGCACGGCTGAGCCGCCGATGCGGATTCAACGAATAAACCCCGCCGGGCACAAAAGAGATTAATCGTGGCCATACCCGTCTCACTCAACAAGAATCTGCGCCTTCCCGCGATTGCCGCGCCGATGTTTTTGGTATCGGGACCGCAACTGGTGATCAGCGCCTGCAAGGCGGGAGTTATCGGCACCTTTCCCGCCCTTAACCAGCGTACCGCGAGCGGTTTTGCGGCATGGCTGGAACAGATCAATGCCGCGCTGGACAATTCCCATGCGCCCTATGGTGTCAATCTGATCGTGCACAAGACGAACATACGCCTGAAAGCCGATCTGGAGACGACCGTAAAATATCGCGTACCCCTGGTGATTACCTCCCTGGGCGCGGCAAGCGAGGTTGTCGAGGCGGTGCACGCCTATGGGGGGGTGGTGTTCCACGATGTGATCAAATTGCGTCATGCGCAAAAGGCGGCGCAGGCGGGGGTGGACGGATTGATCCTTGTATGCGCCGGCGCCGGGGGGCATGGGGGCACGCTGAACCCGTTCGCCTTTGTCGATGAAATCCGGGCCTGGTACGATGGCACAATTATTGTGGCGGGCTGTATTTCCACCGGCGCCGCCATCGCCGGCGCCCGCGCCATGGGGGCGGATTTGGCCTATCTGGGCACGCGCTTTATCAATACCACCGAGAGCCTGGCGTCTGCCGCCTATCGCGACATGATTGTCGCGGGCAGCGCGGGGGACGTGATTTATACGCCGGACATCTCGGGTGTACCTGCCAATTTCCTGCGCCATTCCATTGCCGCGGCCGGCCTTGATCCCGATCATCTGCCGCCTCATGGGGAGATTGATATGGCAGCGGAACTGGAATCCGGCGCAAAGGCGTGGAAAACCATCTGGTCCGCCGGCCAGGGTGTAGCGGGAATACACGATGTGGTGGGGGTGTCAGAACTCGTCGCGCGGCTTTATGAAGAATACGCCACCGCCGGACAGCGCCTGGATGCGCGTTGGTGAAAAGCGCATCGTCAGGCTGATATTCAGAGCTTGACGCGCACATAGGAGCCGGGGGCGTCCTCGATGGGTCTGTATTTCCTGTTTCCCGGTTTGCGCGGGCGCACTTGTGCATTATCCTGCTTTAGCATCCAGATGTGCCAGTCGGTCCACCAGGACCCGGGGTGTTCGTGCGCCTTTTCGATCCAGTTATCCAGGTTGCCGGCGACCTTGCCCCCCGACCAGTACTGATATTTGGTTTTGCAGGGCGGATTGATCACGCCGGCGATATGGCCGGAACCGGCGAGAACAAACCGCACATTGGCACCCTTGCGGGCAAACGCCTGGGCGCTGAGAAACGCCGATTTTGCCGGAACAATATGATCCTCGCGCGCCGCAAGGGCATATATCGGCACGGTGACTTTGGAGAGTTTCAGCGTTTCGCCCTTAAGTTTCATGCAGCCCCTGGCGAGCGCATTCTCCTTGTAACACTGGCGCAGGTAAAATCCATGATTGGCCACGGTCATACGCGTTGAATCGGCGTTCCAGGCGAGCAGATCGAAGGGAACAGGTTCCTTTCCCTTCAGATAATTGCTCACCACATAAGGCCAGATCAGGTCCTGCGGGCGCAGCATATTGAACACATGGGCCATGGACGCGCCGTCGAAATAGCCCTTTTCGTCCATCGCCGCCTCAATAACCGCCAATTGCTCGTCGTCGATGAAAACCTTCAGATCACCGCCGTGGGTAAAGTCCACCTGGGTGGTCAGAAAGGTCGCTGTGGCAGCGCGGGTATCGCCGGTCTGCGCCATATACGCAAGGGTCGCCGCCAGCAACGTGCCGCCGACGCAATAGCCGATGATGTTGATCCTGTTCTGTGCGGTTACCGCCTCGACGATGTCGAGGGAGTGGATGATCCCCTCGCTCATGTAATCGTCAAAGCCCTTGCCGGCGAGGTGGCGGGTGGGATTGACCCAGGAGATGACAAAGACCGTATGGCCCTGATCGACGGCCCATTTGATAAACGACTTTTGCGGATTGAGATCGAGAATATAGTATTTGTTTATCCATGGCGGCACGATCAGCAGCGGTCGCTTGAGGACCTTGTCCGTGGTGGCCTGATACTGAATAAGCTGACACAGATCGTTCTGCGCGATCACCTTGCCGGGGGTGGCGGCGATGTTTTCCCCCAACACAAATGATGACGTGTCCGTTTGCCGTATTCTCAGCTGGCCCTTGCCGGCGGCGATGTCCTCGGCGAGCATTTCCATGCCCCGCGCCACGTTCTCGCCGCCGCTGCTGAAGGTCTCGCGGATCACTTCCGGATTGGTCAGAGGGAAGTTCGTCGGCGCCAGGGCGGCGATCACCTGGCGCATGTAGAATTCGGCTTTCTGCCGCGTATGGGGGTCCAGATCGTCGGCCTTCTCCACCAGCATCTCGGCCCAGTCACTCATGGTGAGATAAAAATCACGCATGAACGTAAAGGCCGGCTGTTCGTCCCAATCGCTGCTGACGAAGCGCCTGTCCGTTGACCGGGCACCGTTGCGCGCCGTCCCATCGGGGGCGTAGGGTGTCAACATCGTCCGGCCGAGTTGCTCCATCAGCGCGCTTTGCGCTGTTTGCGCCCGTTCCGGCTCCGATACCCAATAGCTCCACACCGCAAACAGGCTTTTTGCCGCCTGGTTAACCTCTTCGGCGATCAGCCTGTTGTCGTTTTCCTGCTGGCGGTTTTCCGCCAGCGCCGCAATCACGTCGCCAAGAGCCTCATAGGCCCGCAACATGTTCTGGCCAAAGGCAGCGCCATCCATTGCGCCGGCGGCGGCGGTTCCTGTACTACCAGCGTCGCCCGTCGTATTGGATGTGGCTTTCCCGGCCGGCTTGTCCTGCATACCGTTATGTTCCTCCCGCAATCCCTGGCCCATTTGCTTTTGTGGCAAAGCGAACCCGATGGTGATCCTGTACACATGCCGATATAAAAGTCCACGGGGCGGATCGCTCCGTTGGTGTCGACAGACATGTGCATACCCTTCACAATAGCATATGTGGAGAATAAAATCATCGGTGTGCTCACTTTTTGCAATCACGCCAGCTGGATGTGATCTTTCAGCAGGTCGTTCCCGGGAAAGGAGGTAGGAGGTCTGAAGTCAGGGTTGTTGCGGCCATTGCCGCCAGCAAGGCCATCCCGGGCCATGATCAGGTGGGTGACACCTTTATCCGATGGGTTTTTCGAAAACAACCTGTTGAGTTTACACGCTCTAGTCGCGCCGGATGAGGCGCCGCGGCGTTGCAGCCGCCATTTGTGGTTGTATCTCGTGCAGGTCATGAACCTGCAGCCCATGCGCTGCCACGGCGGGTTGAGCGGCGTTCGCGCGGAGCCCTTGTTGCTGCCCGTCGGCCGCCGGGGGCATCTGCGATTGGCGGGATCGCGATTGCCGGCGCCAGTAGCTGATTATATTGTCAAGAGAACCCCAGGGTTCGTCGTCGCGCGTCCATATCTCGCAGAATGAGGCGCTGTGGCTATGGGGGCGCAAGGCCTGCGGCAGAACATCAAGCCGGACCCGCATGGGCAGACTGACGCTCTCGCCAAAAACCATCGCCTCGCCGGTGCCCATGGCGGGTAGGAACGAGAGCAGGTTGCCGGCGCTGTCGGAGACGGCGGCGGCGGCGAATTTCTGGTCCCGCTCGTTGGTCAGGCGCAAGGCGAACATGGTGCTGCACTGGGAGAGGATGGTGGGGTCCAGTTCTGAAGGGCGTTGGGACACAATACCCAGGGAGACGCCGTATTTGCGCCCTTCCTTGGCGATACGGGCGATGGCGCGCCGGGTGGGGGCAAAGCCGAGTTTTGCGTCGTTGGGCACGTAGCGGTGGGCTTCCTCGCACACCAGCAGGATGGGGATTTTGCGATCGCTCCAGACCGCCAACTCGTAGGCCATACGTGCCATAACCGAGATAACGACATTGGTGATTTCCGCCGGTATTGCCGATATGTCCACAATGGAGATGGGCTTGCCATCGACGGGGATGCGGAAGATATGGCCGATGATATCGCGCATGCGATCACCCGCGCCGCCATTGTCGAACATAAACTCATAGCGCTTGTCGGCGCTGAGTGTGCTGATACGCCGCTTTAGTTGCAGATAGGGTTCGAGATTGTTCTTGTTTTCCAGCCGCCCCATTTCCTGATCAATGAGTTTCAGCAGATCGGAAATCAGATACGGTATCGGTGTATCGACGGACACGGTGCCATCGCCAAGTCCGCGCTTTTTCATGCCCGGACGCGACGAGTTTCTGTCATTCAGACGGTTCATTTTGGCGCGCAGGATCAGGCTGTTCAGAATGTCGATTTCTTCGTGACGGGTTTTCGATTCCGCCTTCGTTAAAACCTCACAAATCTCTTCAAAGTTAAAGAGCCAGCACGGCAGGCGTAACGTCTGCGCCGTGATCACGTTGGCCATATCGCCAAAACTGCTGGAGTACTCATCGTGGGGGTCCAGAACAACAATATGCGCCTGCCGGTGCGTCTTGAGAATTGATTGCAGTAAAAGTGCTACTGCACACGACTTGCCCGAACCGGTAGACCCGACGACGGCAAAGTGTTTTGCCAGCAGTTCATGGGTTTGCGCAACCGCGGTAATGGCCGGGTTCTGGCTAAGGCAGCCAATGCTCACGACGTCGTCGGCCTGGCTGGCAAAGACACTTGCCAATTCGCTTTCGGCGATGGCATGGACGCTGTCGTTGATTGCCGGTGGCGATCCAACACCACGGGAAAACACGCTGCCATCGCCGTCATCAGACCGCCGCAGTTCGCCCACCATCTCAATATCGGCAACATGGATTTCCCGATCCGCCTCGCGTTGCGCCAGCACTGCGTGCAGGGATGAAATAATGCCGATGACGAAGGTCTCGCCGGAACGCACCTTGACGAGCGATCCCATATTCACCGCGCCGGTATGATTGCCGGGATTGCTGCTGCCCTCAAGGGAGAATTTCGCCGCCGAGCCGGAGACGTATATAATACGCCCCAACGCCGTATCGGCTTGCGTTGGCAGCGGCAGAAGAGATGAAGTGCTGGACATAAACGGAGGCCTTGTTGTTGTTGTTTGGCGTGAATGGGCTGATGCAAGTATAAATTGCTAAAAATGTTAATATATCTTGAGGTTGTGTAAATATGCTTAAGTGGCAATCAAAACATTGTGATCGCCAGTTGCAATCTTTCAGCAGGCTGTGTCGCTGAATGTGAAGAAGTCCCTCGGCTTCGCCTCGGTCCACTTTTTCCCAATAAAATAAGGACAAATCAGCCCTTGGGGCGGCCCGGCAGACTGATTTGGCATTCATATTGATCGATCACGACCGTTGGTCATGATCGGAAATCGCAAGGTATTGTGCACAAATGCGCCAAAACCTTTCAATAAGCCCAAGCGAAAACACAGCGCCACGCCCCCTTGAGCGTTGTTTTCTCATTGTTTAAATAAGAAAAAGTACTCGCAAGCGAAGCGAGGCACCTTTCTTCACGATCAACTGAGTCGCTTCGCTATATTTAATAATACGTCGGGCGGCAAACGGGACGCAAGTGTCAGACACGCTCTAGGGCGGCGAAACCCGCTACCCCCGGGCGAGGAGATGTCAGGTATCATCCGAACCGGTGCGATCGAGAAGGGCGATAAGGGATGAAGTATCCCATCGGTTACCGCCCTGGGCCTGTACGGCGGCGTAGTACTGATCGACCAGCGCGGTTACCGGCAGTTGTGCGCCATTGCGTTTGGCTTCATCGAAGCACATGCCAAGATCCTTGCGCATCCATTTGACAGCAAAGCCGAAATTGAATTCACCCCTGGCCATGGTTTCGCCGCGGTTCTGCATTTGCCACGAGCCTGCCGCCCCCTTGGCGATCACATCCACGACGGCCGGAATATCGAGGCCCGCACGCTTGCCGAAATGAATACCCTCCGAGAGCGCCTGCAACAGACCGGCAATACAAATCTGATTGACCATCTTGGTCAGTTGCCCGGCGCCGGACGGGCCCATCAGACGAACCGCCTGGGCGTAGCAGTCCATGATCGGTCTGGCGCGCGCAAACGTGTCCGCCTCGCCACCGACCATAACCGTCAGCACCCCCCCCTCGGCGCCCGCCTGACCACCTGAGACCGGCGCATCCAGACACGATATACCGTGCGCGCTACCTGCCTGCGCAAGCTCGCGCGCCAGATCGGCCGAGGCGGTCGTATTGTCAATGAAAATGCTTGTTCGCTTCATATGCGCAAAAGCGCCGTCGGCGCCAAGGATCAACTGCCGCACATCGTCATCGCCGCCAAGACAGGCAAGAACAAAATCGGCGCCGCTCACCGCCTGCGCCACATCCGGTGCCGCAGATGCGCCGAATTCCTGCGCCCATGCCTGCGCTCGCGATGCTGTGCGGTTGTAAACGCGAACCTCATGGCCGCTTTTATTATGAATATGACCGGCCATCGGATACCCCATGACCCCCAAACCCAAAAACGCTACCGTGCCCATAGATCGATCCCTTTCGCCTGGCTGTTTGATGTTTTGGCTGACTTTATCCGCCTGGCGCGCCGGCGCAAGGCTTTTCCCGTGGCGTGTCAGGCCAGCAGGCCGAACGCCGAAAACGCAATAAAGGGGACCGTCTGGCCGCGCTGAACGCTGGTGAGCGGTTCGGTCAGTTCGATCAGCCCGTCGGCGCCGCGCAATGAGGAAATAAGCCCGGAACCGCTATGGGGATAATTGCGCACCCATGTACGGCCATCGTCGCCGGTGCGCAGGATACCGCGCAGAAACTCTCGCCGATCCGGTTTCTTGTGCGCCATATCGAAGTCGGCGATGACGGCAAAGCGCCGCGGCTCGCGCCAGTTCTCGCCCTCCAGCGCCTGTAGGACCGGCCGGCCATAGAGCAAAAAACACACCATTACAGCAACCGGGTTGCCGGGCAGGGCAAGAAAGGCGCACGAACCCATATGGCCAAGGCTCATGGGTCGCCCCGGCTTGACCGCCAATTGCCACAAATGCCGCGTGCCGCAACGATCCAGAGCGGTAACAATATGATCCTCATCGCCGCGACTGGCTCCGCCCGTGGTGATGATCACGTCGTGATGAGCAGAGGCCCGCAAGAGCGCGTTCTGTGTGGCCTCGGCGTTGTCGGGTAGAATACCGTAATCGGTGATACGTGCCCGAAACCCTTGCAGCAGGCCGCGTAACAGATAATGGTTCGAGTCGTAGCCTTGCGCCGCCGTGATGGCGCGGCCCGGGCGGACGATTTCGTTTCCCGTTGAGACCAGCGCTATCCGCAACGGTGCTGCGCAGGCGATCTCGGCGACGCCGCCGGAGGCGAGGGCGGCCACGTCCTGAGCGCGCAGACGTTGCCCCGACGCCACGATAGGTGCCCCAAAACGAAGATCCTCCCCCGCCTGGCGCACATTGGCGCCCTGTTTCAGCCCCGCGGGGATGCTGATCTGTGTCGTATCCCCGCCGGCGATCGTCACGTCCTCCTGCATGGCGACCGTATCGGCGTTGCCGGGCATGGGAGCGCCGGTGAATATGCGCGCACCGTGCGCCGCATCGAGTCGGACGCCCGGCGCGTCGCCGGCCTGTATCCTGCCCGCAAGCGTCAAATGGCCCTTGTGTCGGATATACTCGTCATGGGCAAAGGCATAGCCGTCAACCGCGCTGTTGCGGTGCGCGGGTACAGCACGGGGTGCGGTAATGGTTTCCAGGCAAACGCGCCCGCAGGCCCGCTTCAGGGGAACTTTAATACGATCGCGCACGCCGCGTACCTGTGCACGGATACGCGCCAGGACTTCATCGTGGCGCATGCGCGCCGCATCGCTTAAAAAACAGTCGTTACGGATCGGTTTCGTGTCAGCCACGTTCCCTGTCCTGTGCATCGCAAGGACCGGCGGCGGTGTGCTCGCGATAGTAAATGTACAGTCCGGCAAGGATGACGGTCACCATGCCCGCCAAGGCCGGTCCATCGGGGATTTCGCCCCAGACAAGCCAGCCGAGCATTAAAGCCCAGATGACAATCGAGTAGCGAAACGGCGTTACCACCGACAGGGCTCCGTTGCGCATGGCGATGACATTAAAGACATATCCGCCAAGAATAAACAGCCCGGCCAGCACAATATAAATAAACTGCCTCAGGTCCAGGGCGACCCACGGTTCATCGGTGAGAAGCCCCAGAGTGGCGCCAAGAACGCTTACCGCCGCCGCGGTAATGGTGGTGAGCAGATTGGTGGGAATGTCTTTTGGAATATCGCGCGTCGCAATATCGCGCACGCCCACAAAAAGCAGGGCGGCGATGGCAAAGGCGTACCAAATGCCAAAGCCCGCCTGGGTAGGCCTGGTAATGGCGATCACACCGGCAAAGCCGATGAGGGTGGCGATCCAGCGTCGCCAGCCCACCGTTTCGCGATAGTAAAGCACGGCGATTGCGGTCAGAACGATCGGCAGGGCTTGCAAAATGGACGTCAGGACGGCGAGCGGCAGATGCAGCAATGCGTAGAGATAAAAGACGGTTGCGCTCACCTCGCCACCCAGGCGCAGGCCAACCGAGGGGCGCAGGAGCCTGCCGCTTCCGGCGAATTCGCCAAGACGCCAGGTAAATGCGCCAATGACGATGGTGGCGATCAGGCCGCGCAGAAAAATGATCTGCCCCAGCGGCACATCGGCGCCGGCCAGCTTTACAAACGTATCGTTGATAATAAGGCTGGCCATGGCGGCGATCATGGCGAGAATGCCGATGGTGTTCTCGCGCATTTCCGGTGCGCGCCGTTCCCGCCGACGCAGGCGCGCCGCGGGCGCAAAGCGAATGGTGTGGCGCACGCGCGCGCCTATCCGCCGGTCACGGACATATGGCGCTGCATACGGCCCTCGATGGTACGACCGATGGCGAAATCATGGCCCTTGGGCTTGCGGCTGATCGCCTCGCGAATGGCTCTGTACAGCGTTTCATCGCTCTCGCTGGCGTGCAAGGCGGCGCGCAAATCGGCGGCATCGTCCTGGCCAAGGCACATATAGAGGGTGCCGGTGCAGGTAAGACGCACGCGATTGCATGATTCGCAGAAATTATGGCTGAGCGGGGTAATGAATCCAAGCCTTCCCCCCGTTTGCGCCACGTGTACGTAGTGCGCCGGACCGTCCGTCTTGTGGGGGATATCGCGCAACGTAAACTGTGCTTGAAGGCGCTTGCGCACCTGCGCGAGTGACAGATACTGCGCCGTGCGGTCCGCCTCGATTTCGCCCATGGGCATGGTTTCGATCAGGGTGAGGTCGTAACCGCGTTCATGGCACCAGCGCAGCATGGGAACGATTTCGTCGTCGTTGCGTCCTTTAAGGGCCACCATATTGATCTTGATGGCGAGCCCGGCCTGCTGCGCCGCCGTTATCCCGGCCATAACCCTGGAGAGATCGCCCCAGCGGGTGATGGCGCGGAATTTGGTGGCATCCAGCGTATCGAGAGAGACGTTGATCCGGCGCACGCCGTGGTCGTACAGTTCACGGGCATAGCGCGACAACTGGCTGGCGTTAGTGGTCAGGGTCAGTTCGCGCAGCGCTCCGCTCTTTAGATGCGACGACAGGCCGGCCACCAGGCTCATGATATTCTTGCGCACCAAAGGCTCGCCGCCGGTAAGGCGGATTTTGTTCACGCCCAGGGCGATAAAGGCGCCGCACAACCGCTCCAGTTCCTCAAGTGAGAGAATATCGCGTTTGGGCAAAAACGTCATGTTTTCCGCCATGCAGTAGACGCAGCGAAAATCGCACCGGTCGGTTACCGACACGCGCAAATAGCTGACGGCTCGGGCAAAGGGGTCGATCAGGGAGGTCTGGCGGTGCGAATGTGAGATTTCTGTGGACATGCTCGTCTCGCCCTGGTGTTGTCCGGGTGCTGCTTGGGCATAAAAAACGGCTGGGATGAGTTTCTAGCACGTTTTGCAACACACGGCGAGTAGGCAAGCAGGCTTTTGGCAATTTTTTTGGCGATGCTTTTGCGCCGCGCCTGAGGGGCGTTGGTTTGTTATTCCGGTTCCCGGGATTGCTTCGCTTTATCCAATCGAATACCTCTAATGATCAGGTGAATGGCCCGGTATGGCCTTGCGGCGGGCCATCTGCGGCAAGGGCCGCAAGAGGGGTAACGTCAGATTTGCCCATCCCGGGGAACAACGTGCTGAAAGATCACGCTCTAGCGTGTCACGACCACCTTTGAGCCGACCTTCACCCGCTCATACAAGTCAAGTACATCGGCATTCGTCATGCGGATACAGCCCGATGAGACAGCCTGGCCAATCGTCCAGGGTTCGTTCGAACCGTGAATGCGATAGAATGTGCTGCCAAGATAAAGGGCGCGCGCCCCCAGAGGATTACGCGGTCCGCCGGCCATAAAGACGGGCAACTCCGGCTGGCGCTTGCGCATCGCGGCCGGCGGGCGCCAACTGGGCCATTCGGCCTTGCGCGATACGCGATTGGTGCCCGACCATTGAAAGCCCTCCCGCCCGACACCGATGCCATAGCGCAGGGCTTTGTTCTCGCCAAGGATATAATACAAGCGCCGCTCCGATGTGTTGACCACGATGGTGCCGGCGCGGTGACGGCTCTTGTATGCTACCACCTCGCGCCTTATGGGAGAGTGCCAGAAACTGCGTTGCGTTCTACCACGCAGGGCGTGTGCTGGAACCGTCATATACTTGCCACTGGCCGGATCGAAAATGCGACGCGTTTGTACACCGCTGGCCGTCTCTTCGGCCTGCGCAGCAATGCTTGACGTAAAGCAAACGCCAAGGGCAAGAAAAAGATATGTGCAGACAGGGCGGTAAACGTTTCGCCAGCTAATCAAACGAAATGCCGACATGCGGTGGATCTCCTGGTACTGCGATACTGGCTCGAGGGCGCTTCCATGGTTGTCCCCGTAGGGATTTATTAACCATTTCAGGCGGGCTTTTTCAAGTCGTATCGTGGGTAAATCTTCTGATCGGGCGTTTTTCCAACAGGTGATGTGTAAAACTGCTTGTAGCCGTTTAGCATGAAATTTCAATAAATACGCGATTAATTCTATAATGCAACCTGTTTTAATTCCACCTGCGGATAACCGCATCCGCGCATCGCCTGTGCATTATTCGCCGCGTATGGTATTGTTGTACCTGGCGCTTGCACGTCGCTACCGGCTGGCAACGAGCGTGTTGAGGACGGGGACGAGCTGGTCATAGTGCACGAGCACCGCATCGGCGCCAAGGCGCGACACGGGTACCGGCGAATAGCCGAATGTAACCACTACCGAGGCGACTTGCGCGGCACGTGCGGCGGTGATGTCCGCATCACTATCGCCGATCATGACGCTTGTTTTGCGATCTGCGCCGAGGGCGGCGATGGTTTTGAGAATATGCGCCGGATCGGGCTTGCGCACCTGGAATGTATCCGGGCCGGCGACAAGCCTGAAATATGGCGACAGGTTCAGTTCATCAAGAAGCCGATGGGATAAATGGGAGGGTTTGTTGGTGCAAACGGCCAGGTCCCATCCTCGCTTGCGCAGCGTCTTAAGGGCGGTTTCGGCCCCGGCGAAGGGCGCGCTTCTGGCGGCTATGCGGGTGGCATAAAGACGCATGAAATCGGCCTGCATGCGCGCGATTGCCGCCTCATCGCGATGCGCGCCGTTCACGGCGATGCCGCGCTCCAGCATTACCCGTACGCCGCTCCCGATGAGCCTGGTGATCGTGTCCGGCCGGATCGCCGCCAGACCGTTCTGGATCAGGATTTCATTTAATGTCTCAAGCAGATCGGGGGCCGTATCCACCAGCGTTCCATCGAGATCAAACAGGGCAAGAGGCGCAGGCGCCATGGTTGTGATCTCCATTGATTCTCTTGAAAACCGGATTGTCAGTGTCAGACTGACAGGCAGGATGTTTCTCGAGCGCAGTCTATAAATGGTCTCGATCCTGAAGTAAACACGCGCCGAATAGGGAAATAATTGCGTATGGGGCTTTTTTTTGCGCCCGGTTGCGTATAACGTTGAAAGAGCGATGGTATGGTAATGGTATCGTCGCTATTATGGGCCAGGCGATGCGGTGGCGGCGGTGGGAACAGAACGCTGCGAGAGACTCGATGGGAAAGATACTATGGTTTTACCGGGGAGAATACGGGCCGCGGCGCTGAGTCTGATAATAAGCTCAATTATGCTCGCAGGAGCGCTTGGCGTTGGCGCACAGGAGTTCAGCAAGGAACATCTGCAAAAGGCGCGCGAGGCGGTTGTCCTGTCGAACGCGGCGCAAGGCTTTGACAGTATGCTGGGCCTGCTGGCCGGCCAGGCGAAATCGACCTTAACGCGCACAAGTCCGCATCTGGCCAACGAGATCGCGCAGGCGGCGCAGAAGGCTTCGCTTTCGCTTACCGGGCGGATTTCCGATTTCGTCGACAAGGTTGCCGAGATTTATGCCGCCCATTTCAGTATCGCCGAGTTGGAGGAAATCGTCGCCTTTTACAAAACCCCTACAGGAAAGAAAATGGCGGAACGATCCGGCCAGATCATTCTTGAAACGCTGCAGGCGAACCGCATCTGGTCGCGCGAACTGGCCACGGAAATGATGACCAGGACCCGCCAGGAACTCAACACCATGGGGCACAAGTTCTGACAACCCACCCGCAATCCCTCGCCGCAACAGCGTCCGCCGCTACAAAATGACCGAAAAACAGTTCTCGGCAGGCAGAAATATAGCCATGAAACTGCCCGCCACGGTATATGACGAAACAATTGCGTTTTATCAGGATGTTCTTGGATTTACGCTGGAGCGGCTGGATGCGGCAACGGCGCGAACCCGTTTTGGCGGGTGCCGTTTGTGGTTTGATCGCGTGTCCGAACTGGAGCGGGGCGAGGTCTGGCTGGAGATCAGCGTTGAGGATTATCGCGCCGCGGCAGATCATCTGCTTGCCCATGGCGTTGCCGGCGATGCGACGATTGAGCCGTTGGCGGAGGATTTTCGTGGCTTTTGGATACGCAATCCGGCCGGGCTTGTGCATCTTGTTGCCGAGCCGGGACAAGATGGTTGATACTCGGTGTGACCTTTCAGCAGGTTGTTTTTCAAGGCGGCCAGTCTGAAGTGACACCTCTTGCGACCATAGCCGCCGCAGGGCCGGTTCGGACCATCCATCTGATCATCGCTTTTTTCGCTTCCAACATTTGCATGCAAGGCGATGGTTCGTGGGTTCCAAGCCCTGGAATCGAACCACCAGATAGATGGAATTGAGACGTTTATGGCGCCATATGACTTCGATCTGTTTGTTATTGGTGCTGGCTCAGGCGGCGTGCGGGCCGCACGCCTGGCGGCGCAGGCGGGAGCGCGCGTCGCCATCGCCGAGGAATATCGTGTGGGCGGCACATGCGTCATCCGTGGCTGTGTGCCGAAAAAACTGCTTGTGTATGCCAGCGGTTTCAGCGAACAGTTCGCCATGGCAGGTGCTTACGGCTGGCAGGTCTCGCCAGCGACTTTCGATTGGCCAACGCTGATTGCGGCCAAGGATAAGGAAATCGCCCGCCTGAGCGCCATCTATGTGCGCAATCTGGAAAAAGCCGGGGTGATGATATTCCATGAACGCGCCGCGCTGGAGGATGCCCACCACATTCGCCTGTCCGCGCAAGGGCGTATCGTGGGCGTTGATACCGTCCTGATCGCCACGGGCGCCCGGCCTTATTTGCCACCTGTTGCGGGTATTGAACATGCCATTACCTCCAACGAAGCCTTTCATCTGACGCAATTGCCCTCAAGCATTGTGATCGTTGGCGGCGGCTATATTGCTGTTGAATTTGCCGGTATTTTCAATGGCCTGGGGGTTGATACGACCCTTGTTTATCGCGGTGAGGAGATTTTGCGCGGCTTCGATATGGATCTGCGCACAGGATTGCGCGAAGCCATGGCGCGGCGCGGCGTGCAGGTTCATTTGCATACCAGTCCGGACAGAATAGACAAGGTAAGGGATGGCCGTTTGCGGGTTCATTGCGGTGATGGTTTTTACAAGGAAGCCGATCAGGTCATGTTTGCCACCGGACGGGTGCCGGCAAGCGACGATCTGGGGCTTGAGAACACGTCGGTTCGCGTGAACGCACGCGGCGCCATTGAGGTGAACGCCTGTTCGCAAACCGCAAGCGCCAATATTTATGCCGTTGGCGATGTGACGGATCGGATGAATTTAACGCCGGTGGCGATCCGTGAGGGGGCGGCGTTTGTGGATACGGTGTTTCACAAAAGGCCGGTGGCGGTGGACTATACCGGCGTGCCGACGGCGGTATTTTCCCAACCCGAATTGGGTACCGTCGGGCTGACCGAAGCGCAGGCAAAAGCGTGCACGGATGTGCTGCATATTTATCGCGCCCGCTTTCGTCCCATGAAAACCATTCTGCCGGGCAAGGACGAGCCGGTGTTGCTCAAGCTGATCGTCGATGGCAGCACCGATAGAATACTGGGCTGCCACATACTGGGACCGGATGCGGGAGAAGTCGTTCAAACGCTGGGTATTGCCCTGAAAATGGGGGCCACCAAGGCGGATTTTGATGCCACCATGGCCGTGCATCCAACCGCTATGGAGGAATTTGTGACCCTGGGAGCGCCGACGGAAATCTGGCATCGATGATGTCCCGGTATGGCCTGCCTGGCGGCCAGGGCCGCAAGAGGTATCGCTTCAGATTTGCCCGTCCTTGGCACAACTTGCTGCAAGATCACACTTTTACCAGGTTGATCGTGAAGAAAAGCACACGCAAGTAGAGCGAGGCACCTTTTCACGACCAACGGTTTAAAACCGTTTTCTTGTCATCACGATACACACGTCATCGTGTATAAAGCCAATACCGCTGGTATTAGAGCGTGGGTATCGCCTCGCCAATCGAGAAACGAAAATTGCTTCTATTAAGACCTGACACACTCTAGCAGCCGCGCACGGTCTCGGCGCGCAACCAGTCAACGACGCCACGTAAGGCTTCGGTATCCGATTGCCCGTCGGCTTTCAATTCGTCAAACCGCGCGATCTGCCTGTCAGCGCTCGTCCCCGTGCTGACGATGTTGCGCACATGCTCGATTTCGGCTTCACAGCCAAAGAATTCGGCGTCCTGGGCAATCAGCCCGGTTAATTCGTTGATCAGTGCAGCGAAATCAACGCAGGCCCCCTTGCCAAAGTCGACCAGTTGGCCTTTAACGCCATAGCGTTGCGCCAGCCAGCGGTTCTCGGCGATAATAAAGCGCGAATAAATACGCCAGCGCTGGTTGCTCAGACGCAGCCGGTACAGCATACGCGCGATACAGCGATACAAAACCGCAATCGCAATGACATCATCGACGCGGGTGGCCACATCGGTGATGCGCATCTCCAGGGTGGGAAACTTGGTTGAAGGGCGCAAGTCCCACCAGATTTTGCTGGCGTCCTCGATCAGCCCGGCATCCACCAGCATGGCCACGGTTCGGTGATATTCATGGGCATCGGCGAAATGCTCGGGCAGACCGCGCCGGGGCAATTCATCGAACACCGACAGCCGATAGGACATCAGCCCCGATCGCTTGCTCTCCCAAAACGGCGAAGACGTGGAGAGGGCCAGCAGGTGGGGCAGAAAATAGGGCAGTTGGCGAAAGAGATCGAAACGCGTGTTTTCGTCCTCAATACCCACATGTACGTGCATTCCCGATACCATCAGGCGGCGCACGACCATTTGCAGGTCCTGCGCCAGATCGCGATAACGATCCTTATCGGTCGGCATTTGATCGCGCCAGTGGGCGAAAGGGTGAGTTGAAACGGCAAGAGGCGCCAGGCCATAGGCTGAAGCAATCTCGGCGATAGTGCCGCGCAGGTGCAGAAGGTGCTCGCGCGCCTGCCGGGCGTCATGACAAACGGGGGTACCGATTTCGATCTGACAGCGCAGGAATTCAGCGGCCACCGACGCGCCGAGTTTTGCCTGCGCCGCCCGCATGAGATCGGGTGGCGGATTGCTGGCCAGGTCCCGTGTTTGCGTATCGATCAGCAGATACTCTTCTTCGATACCCAGGGAAAAGGAAGGCGCTTGCGTACTCATCGCGCCATGATGCCATAAATCGCGCCAGGGTCAAAACCCGCATTGAAGACTGACAGGCCCGGCCGCTCAAGGGGTGAGCACACCGCCCAGAAGATGCCCCACAAGATAGGCCACTCCCGCGGCCGCCAGACCAATGGCCGCTGTCTCCAGGCCGCCGACGATCCAGTGCTGCGTCGACCAGCGGCTTTTCGCCGCGCCGATGACGAAAAACACCAGTCCCGTCATAACACTCGCCATGGCCGCACTTGCCTCCAGGCCGATGGCGAACGGCAGCAGCGGCACCAATCCGCACACAACAAAAGCGGCAAAGGTGACCAGCGCTGCGCGAACCGGCGAGCGCCTGGCCAGGGACAGGCCGTATTCCTCGGTCAACATGGTATCGATCCATAAATCGCGCCGCGAGGTGATGGCGTCGACAAGCCCCTCGAGTTCGGCGCCCGCCAGTCCCTTGGCGGCGTAGATCTGGCGGATTTCCTCGCGCTCGCCCAAGGGGTTGCGCTCGATATGCTTTTCCTCAATTCGGCGAATACGCTTGTAATCGTCTAATTCCGCCTTGGTGCCGGAATAGTTCGATGCCGCCATGGAAAAGCCGTCGGCAAGCAGATTGGCAAAGCCGAGCACCAGCACCACGCCGGCGGAGAGGTTTGCGCCCACCACGCCGGCAACAATGGCGAACGTTGTGATCGCACCGTCGATCCCGCCATAGATCCAGTCGCGTACATAGCTCGCATCCGGGCCATGGCCAAGGCGTGCGGCAATGGCCTGGGGGGTGTGTTCGTGTTCCGTTTCCATGGACATTCCCTAAAACCTGACGCCCTACGCGGACTTTTGCGTATAGTTGAGAAAGCCGCCCGACTGATGCCGCCAAAGATTGGCGTACAGGCCATCGCGGTCAATGAGCTCGTCGTGGGTTCCGGCCTCGATGATGCGCCCGTGATCCATTACCACAAGCCGGTCAAGGGTCGCGATGGTAGAGAGCCGGTGGGCGATTACGATCGCCGTCTTGCCTTTCATGATGCTGCCCAGTTGCTCCTGAATGGCCGCCTCAACCTCCGAATCGAGCGCCGAAGTGGCCTCATCGAGGATAAGGATCGGTGCGTCCTTTAATATAACCCGCGCCAGGGCAATGCGCTGGCGCTGGCCGCCCGAGAGTTTAACACCGCGCTCGCCTGCATGGGCATCGTATCCCTTGCGGCCGTTCCAATCGCGCAACTCGGCGATAAAATCATCGGCGGCCGCCTGCCGGGCGGCAGCGATCATGGCGTCTTCCGACGCATCGGGGCGGCCAATGCGGATATTCTCGCGAACGGAGCGGTGCAACAACGAGGTGTCCTGGGTAACCATGGCGATACTGGCTCGAAGGGATTCCTGCGTTACACCGGCAATGTTCTGGCCATCGATGCGGATGGCACCGTCCGAGACATCGAAGAAGCGCAGCAAAAGATTGACCAGCGTCGATTTGCCCGCCCCCGAGCGGCCGATAATGCCGATTTTCTCGCCGCCACGAATATGCAGATCGAAATCGCGAATAACGGCACCGCCCGCAAAAGACGCGGGTCCGCTTTCGTTTTCACTTTGCCCGTCGTGAATATCATAGGCGAAGGTCACCCCATCGAAGCGAATGTCACCATGGCGCACAACCAGGCGCCGGGCGCCGGGAGTATCGGTGATTTCGTGGGGCTGGGCGATCAGCTTCATGCCATCGCGTATCGTGCCGATCGCCTCGACGATGGTGCTGATGATCTGTGTGATCCAGTCCGCCATATTGGTGATCTGGATGGTCAGGGGCAGCGCCATGGCAAGGGCGCCAAGGGTCACCGCGCCGCTGTGCCACAAAAACAGGCCAACGCCAAGAGTGCCGACAATACTGGCGGCATTGAGGAGTGTCAAAGGCAGCCAGACGTCGGTAATGGCGCGCGCGATCTGGATGTTTTTCTCATGGGTGGCAGTAATGGATGCGACCGCATAGGCGTCTTCGCTCGCCTGGGTGGCGAACAGCTTTATGGTCTGGATATTGGTATAGGAATCGACCATGCGGCCATTCAGATCGGAGCGCGCCTGGGCAACCGCCTCGGACGCCTGCGCCAGATACGGCATCATCACCCACAAAAAGGCAATCAGGCACCCCAGCCACAAAAACATCGGAATGGCCAGCCGCCAGTCCGCCGAGATCAATGCCCCCAACGTCACCACAAGGAATACCAGCGCGTACCATACAGGTCCGGCCAGGTTAAGGGCCGAATCGCGTAACGCATAGGTGGTTTGTTCCGACTTGGCGGCGATACGGCCGGCAAAATCGCGCTGAAAATATGACCAGCTGTGACGCAGCAGATACCAGTGGATTTGATGGCGAATGCGGCTGTATATGCTCGGCCGCAACGTTTGCATTTCGACCATCAGATCAATGGCGAGAATAAGGGGGCCGATCACTAAAAACAGCACCGCAAGCCCGATCAGGTGCCACTTGTAGCCGGACAGGAAGGCCTCGGGCGTCATGGGCATGGCCGTATCGATCAACCAGCCCAGGGCGACGGGTTTCATGACATTGATGAGCGCCACCAGACAGGCGGTTCCCAGCATGACACCCAGCGGCCAGGTGAACTGCGACACAAAGTAGCGATAGAAGGCGCCAAGTCCGCGCGGGATCATGGGATCGGGGCGTAACCGGGTTGGCGCATAAAAGCGCTCAAAATAGCGATAAACGGTCTCGCGCATGAGACTTGCCTTGTAAACGACGGGGGAGGGGTGAGACGAAAGTTCTGAGAAAATCTCTAAGGGGCTATCCCGCGCGCAAAACGCAACGGGTACGATCGCGAATGCCATGGGCGATAGAGATTTAAGACAAAACAACGCATCGGCGGAAACGAAAACGGGCGCGTCTGAATCTGTTACAATTCGTGGGGCGCGGTCGGCACCGTTATCGGGCCCGTTTGGCGATCAGTTCAGAGAGATCGCAAAATCACTATTTTATTCATCGTACCGCCTCTCGGTCTCTCAATTGCAAGAACTTCGTGGGACCACATGGATGTTTACGCGGTCGAATCGTATTTGAAGCTCTAGCTGTGATCTTTCAGCAGGTTGTTCCCGGGACAGGCAAACCGGAAGGGATACCTCTTAACACCCTTGCCGCCAGGGAGGCCATACCGGGCCATCCATCTGATCATTTGACATGACACGCTCTGGATTGGCCAAGAGGAATACGTTATAGGCGAGCGCAGCACAATGATCAAGAGCGGCGCTGCAAAGGTGTAAGACTCCCGTGACATCAAAACGTCTCATCTGGTTGCGCAACGATCTGCGCACCAGCGATAATCCGGCATTGTGGCACGCACTGCATGACGGCGGGCGGGCCTGCGCGGTTTATGTTCTGGACGAAAGAAGCGAGAACGGCCGGCCCCTGGGCGCCGCGGCGCGCTGGTGGCTCCATGAAAGCCTGCGGGTGCTGGCAAGCGATTTGGGGCAGCTTGGGGTTGAGATGCGGTTGCGTCGCGGGCGAAGCGAACGCATTGTCCCGGACCTGGCCCAGGCGGAACAAGTGCAGGCCGTCTATTGGAATGCTGCCCACGGCCCCTGCGAGCGCCAGCGTGACGACGGGATCGCCAGCACTTTACGTGCCGCCGGCATCAAGACGGCCCACTATCAGGCTAATACCCTCTTTGCCCCCGATGACGTCCTTACCCTGACAGGCACGCCCTATCGCGTATTCACCCCCTTTTGGAAGGCGGCGTTGCGTCGTGGCATGGCGCGCGCGCCCTATGGTGTGCCCGCTTCATCCGTGCCCAGGAGCGATAATCGCAAAGCGCTGGCGGTCTTGGGGCGGTGGGCTTTGCAGCCGCGACAGCCCGATTGGGCGGCCGGTTTCGCCGATCACTGGAGACCGGGAGAGGCCGGCGCGAAGGCCGCATTGGAGAAATTCCTCAAGGAAGGTCTGGTGCACTATGGTATTGCGACCGATATTGCCGCAGGCGCGGGCGCCTCGCGACTATCGCCGCATTTACGTTTTGGCGAGATTTCGCCGTTTCAGATCTGGCACGCACTTGATATGCATATGGCGAGGGGGGACGCTCCACAGGCGCGCGCCGACAAGTTTTTGGCCGAGATCGGCTGGCGTGAGTTCTGCGTCCATATGCTGGCCCATTTGCCCGATCTGGCGCGGCGCAACGTGCGCAGCCGTTTCGATACTCTTGCCTGGCGCGCCGACAGGACGGGGCTTTCGGCCTGGCGACGGGGCGAGACCGGCTATCCCATCGTCGATGCCGCCATGCGCCAGTTGTGGCAAACGGGCTGGATGCACAATCGTCTGCGCATGGTTGTGGCGTCGTTTTTGTGCAAACATCTGATGATCGACTGGCGCGCCGGCGAAACGTGGTTTTGGGATACCCTGGTTGATGCGGATGCGGCAAGCAATCCCGCCAACTGGCAATGGGTTGCCGGTTGTGGCGCCGACGCGGCTCCCTATTTCCGCATCTTCAATCCGATGACCCAGGGCGCGAAGTTCGATCCGCAAGGGGCGTTCGTGCGCCGCTTTATCCCGGCCCTGGAAAAGGTGCCCGATCGGTACGTGCATGCCCCATGGACCATGCCGCCCCTGCTGGCGCAGACCGCTGGCTTTGAGCCTGGCGTATCCTATGCGGCGCCGATTGTCGATCACGAAGGGGCGCGCAAACGCGCCCTGGCGGCGTTCAGGGCCCTTGACTGATCCAAAAAAAACCGCGATCGATACAAATACCGCATTACGCTCTTGCACATCCAAAGCATCACCCGTACCGTGCGCACAGGCGTTCTGCGGGCTTGTTCCATAAAGTGAGGCGCAATGAAAGTACTTGATGACATCACCCGGGCCATAGGCAATACGCCGCTTGTTCGTCTTCGGCGGGCATCGAGGGAGACGGGCTGCGAAATCCTTGGCAAGGCGGAATTTCTCAATCCGGGACAGTCGGTAAAGGATCGCGCCGCGTTATATATTGTTCGCGATGCCATTGCCCGTGGCGCCTTGCGCCCCGGTGGCACCATCGTCGAGGGCACCGCCGGCAATACCGGTATCGGTCTGGCGCTTGTGGGAAACGCTTTAGGCTATCGCAGTGTGATTGTTATTCCACAGACGCAAACACAGGAGAAGAAGGATGCCTTGCGGATCGCTGGCGCCGAACTTCTCGAAGTGCCGGCAGTGCCTTACAAGGACCCCAACAATTTCGTTAAAGTCTCCGGCCGTCTGGCGCAGGCTCTGGCAAAAAGCGAACCCAATGGCGCTGTCTGGGCCAACCAGTTCGACAATGTGGCGAACCGCCAGGCCCATGTGGAAGGAACGGGGCCGGAAATCTGGGAGCAGACCGATGGTCGCGTGGACGGCTTCATTTGTGCGGTTGGCTCGGGCGGCACCCTTGCCGGGGTGGCGCAGGCGTTGCGGGCGCGCAAGCGTGATATGGTCATCGGCCTGGCCGATCCGGGCGGTGCCGCCCTGTACGAATACTACAAAAACGGTGTCTTGAAGGCGTCCGGCTCATCGATCACCGAGGGGATTGGCCAGGGGCGTATCACCGCTAATCTGGAGGGCCTGGAAGTCGATTATCCGTTTCGCATCACAGATAGTGAGGCCCTGTCCTATGTATTCGCGCTGGCTGCGGAGGAGGGGCTGGTTCTTGGCGCATCGTCTGGTATCAATATCGCCGGCGCGGTGCGGCTGGCGCGTGCTCTCGGGCCTGGCAAGACCATCGTCACCGTGTTGTGCGATTACGGCAACCGCTATCAGAGCAAGCAGTTCAATCCGGTCTTTCTGCGCGGCAGGGAACTTCCCGTTCCTCCCTGGATGGAAAGAGAGAATACAATTGATATTCAATCTGTTATGGAAGATAACTAAACCTATATATGAGAGCAACTCATGACAACACACCTTCTCTTTCGTGACGATCCCTACGCCACCTCTTGCGACGCACAAGTGCAGCAGGTCAATGATCGCGGCGGGATCCTCCTTGATCGTACGGTATTTTATGCCACCTCCGGCGGCCAGGCGGGAGACACCGGCGAACTCAGGACCCAGGCCGGAGATGTGGTGAAAATCGCCGCCACCGTGCATGGCGCCGACAAGTCGGAAATCATTCACGTTCCCCAAACTACGGACACCTTGCCCAGCGCCGGTGCGCGCGTTAGCTGTGAGATCGATTGGGAGCCGCGTTATCGCCGGATGCGTCTGCATACGGCGTTGCATCTGTTATCGGTCGTGGTGCCATTGCCGGTCACCGGCGGTGCGATTAGCGATGAAAAGGCGCGCCTTGATTTCAATATGCCCGAGCCACCCGGGGATAAGGCCGAATTGCAGGCAAGGCTCAATGAACTGATCCAGGCCGATTATCCTGTCAGCGACGAATGGATCAGCGATGAAGAACTGCAAGCCAACCCTGAACTGGTAAAGACCATGGCCGTCATGCCGCCCATGGGAGCGGGCCGGGTGCGTCTGATACGCATTGGCGATGTGGATCTGCAACCGTGCGGTGGCACCCATGTGCGAACGACCGCCGAGATCGGCGAAATCAGAATCGGCAAAATCGAGAAGAAGGGCAGGCAAAACAGGCGAATCAATGTTCTGTTGGCATAGCAGTTACTGTCGGACCCATGGCCCGTGCGCGCTGTTTATATGCCGCTGGCGGCGACAATGTGCGGGTAAATAAGCCTATTTACGTTTGATTCACCTTGTAATTGTGTCGTATATTGAACAGGAATAGCAACGGAGCGGGCGGCACGGTACTCTTTGAGGAGAAGCAGACGTGGAACAAATTATTGGAATCATTATCGCCCTGGTCAGTGGCGCGCTCGGCGGCAACGCCGCCGGCAAGGTTATGCCCAACTTCAGTCTGGGTACGAACGGCAACTCCATTGCGGGTATTGTCGGTGGTCTGCTCGGCGGTACCGGTATCGCCAGCAACCTGCTTGGCATGGGCGGCGAAACCCTGATCGGCTCCATTGTAACCAATCTCGTTGGCGGCGGCATCGGCGGCAGCATCGCCATGGTCGTCATCGGTTTTATTATGAAGGCGATGGGCCGCGGTTAACCGGAAAATCAGGAGGACATGACACGCTTTAAGGCTCAAATACCAAGGGGCTTTGCGTTTGACTCCTGGCCCGGTTTAGTTGAATGCGAAAAAGTCCCTTGGCTTCGCCTCGGTCCACTTTTTCCCAATAAAATAAGGCAAATCAGTCCTTGCGGCGGCCCGGCGGGCTGATTTGGCATTCAAGCGGGCTGATTTGGCATTCAAATTGACCGATCATGACCAATGGTCATGATCGGAAATTGCAAGGTTTTATGCACAAATGCGCCAAAACCTTGCAATAATACCAGCGGTATTGGCGCTTTGTACACGCTGACTTGTGTATCGTGCTGATAAGACAACGGTTTTAATCTGCGTTAGGAGTCACACGCAAAGTCCCTTGGTATAAGACCTGACACGCTCTAGCGAAAACAAAGCGCCGCGCCTACCTGAGCGTTGTTTTCTCATTGTTTCAAATGAACAAAAGTATCGTGAGCGTAGCGAAGGACTTTTCCTCACGATTAACAAATGCAGCAAGTGTGTCGGAAGACATGGCTACGACAGCGGCGTATCATCCCTGGGAGGGCACGGAACGTTGCTGATCGACCAGTGCGGGTTATTTAACACCATGACGCAGCGGGCGATCTTTTGTTGCAAGCACGTCAGGGTGCCCAGTGGATAACGCGTTTCATTGGCGCGGCAATAGCAGGGTATCTTGCTCTTTGATTCGATTGCCTGAGCGGCGTTCTGTATCGGTGGGCCGTGCGCCGGTGCATAGGCCTCGGCAGCGGGTTGAACAGTTCTGCCATCCGCGTCCGCTGCCAGGCTGCTGCTCAGAACTGCGCACACACAGAGGATCGCGACTGCCAATGTGGCCGTCAATGCGGCCGATAAAGTATCCAGAGCGCAAACCCTGAACATATGGCCCAGTACGCGCATAAGACAATTTTCCTTTCACGATATAGCATAGCATAGAAAAGATGCTTGGCAAACACGCAGGCTTTGTTATCTTGCGCCGTGGACGTATGGCGTCTATCCCTTGTTTGCCAATGATCGACTGACTTACTGACTAAAGGGCGTTCCATGCACAGCGTTAACGATATTCGCGCCGCGTTTCTCGACTATTTTGCCAAAAACGGCCACCAGATCGTCGCCTCATCCTCGCTGGTGCCCCATAATGATCCGACGCTGATGTTCACGAGCGCCGGCATGGTGCAGTTCAAGAACGTTTTTACCGGTCTGGAGAAACGGCCCTATCAGCGCGCGGTAACGGCGCAGAAGTGCCTGCGCGCCGGCGGCAAACACAACGATCTCGATAATGTCGGCTATACGACCCGGCATCACACGTTTTTCGAGATGCTTGGCAATTTTTCCTTCGGCGATTACTTCAAGGACGAAGCGATCGCGCTTGCGTGGAAACTGATCACAGGCGAATTCGGCCTGCCGGCGGAAAAACTGCTGGTCACGGTCTACGCCGAGGACGATGAGGCGTTCGATCTATGGAAAAAAATCGCCGGCCTGGAAGAGAGCAGGATCATACGCATAGCCACCCACGACAATTTCTGGGCCATGGGAGATACGGGGCCGTGCGGGCCATGTTCGGAAATTTTTTACGATCACGGCGATCATATCGCCGGTGGGCCGCCAGGCTCGGCGGACGAGAATGGCGATCGCTTTGTCGAGATCTGGAACCTGGTCTTTATGCAATACGAGCAGACAACGCCGCAGGTGCGTATCGATCTGCCGCGCCCTTCCATTGATACGGGTATGGGCCTGGAGCGCATTGCCGCTGTGTTGCAGGGAACCCACGATAACTACGAGACAGATCTGTTCAAAACGCTGATAGCGGCTTCCCAGGCGCAGACCGGTGTGGCGGCGCAAGGGGCGCATCTGGCCAGCCATCGCGTGATCGCCGATCACATGCGCGCAGCAAGCTTTATGATTACCGACGGCGTCTTGCCGGCGAACGAGGGACGCGGTTATGTGCTGCGCCGCATTATGCGCCGCGCCATGCGCCATGGGGCGTTGCTTGGCGCCACGGAGCCGCTTTTGTATAAATTGTTGCCGCCGCTCGTGGCGCAGATGGGACAGGCGTATCCGGCGCTGGAGCGTGCTCGCGACCTCATTGGTGAGACGTTGAAGCACGAAGAGGTGCGGTTTCGCAAGACCCTTGATCGCGGCCTGCAAATCCTTGCCGATGAAACCAGGGAGTTGGGCCCCGGCGACACGCTCGGCGGTGATGTTGCGTTCAAGTTATACGACACCTATGGTTTTCCCCTCGATTTGACCGAAGACGCCCTGCGGGCGCGCCGTATCGGCGTCGATCAGGCGGGCTTTGCCGCGGCCATGGCGCACCAGCGCGAGACCGCACGGCGTGCCTGGGCGGGATCGGGTGCCCTGCAGGACGAGCGCGTCTGGTTCGATCTGCGTCAGGAGCACGGGCCCACGGATTTTCTCGGATACACCCGCACCGATTCCCAGAGCTGTGTGCTGGCGCTGGTCGCCGGGGATACGGCGGTGGAGCGCCTCGATGCCGGGCAGAAAGGCGCCGTGATCGTCAATCAGACTCCCTTTTACGCCCGCGCCGGCGGCCAGGTGGGAGATACCGGTACATTAAGCACTACCGAGGGGCGCTTTGTGGTTGAAGATACGACCAGGAAGGCTGATGGTCTTTTCGTGCACCACGGGCGTGTGGAGACAGGCACGCTCACAATCGGTATGACGCTGGAGATGAAACTCGATGCGGCGCGGCGCGATCGGGTGCGCGCGAACCATTCGGCGACCCACTTGCTGCACGCGGCCCTGCGCCAGGTGTTGGGAACCCATGTGGCGCAAAAGGGTTCTCTTGTTGCGCCGGACAGGTTGCGGTTTGATTTCTCTCAGCCGACGCCGGTGGGCGAGGCGGAACTGGCGCGTATCGAGGAGATCGTCAACGCCGTTGTGTTGCAAAATGCTCCCGTGACGACCCGTCTGATGAGCCTCGACGATGCGATCGCCGCAGGTGCCATGGCCTTGTTCGGCGAGACCTATGGTGATGAGGTGCGCGTCGTGTCCATGGGGCTGAAAAACGATCAGGCAAACCATCGGGCGAGCGATGGCGCACGGGACGGGATTGACGATACGCAGGTTTTTTCACGTGAATTGTGCGGCGGCACCCATGTGCACCGCACCGCCGATATCGGCCTGGTTTCAATCGTCTCCGAGGGGGCGGTCGCGGCGGGCATTCGCCGCGTCGAAGCCTTGACGGGCCATGCGGCGCGCCGTCATCTGAACACGCAGAAAACGCTTCTGAAGGGTGCGGCGATGCAGTTGAAGGTGCCGGGCGAGAAGGTCCCGGAGCGGCTCTCGGCGCTCTTGGCCGAACGCAAAACCCTGGAGCGGCAATTGATCGATGTGCGGCAAGGGGTCGGCCTTGCCAAAGGGGCCGGCGGGGCGGGTGACGATGCGCAAGTGATCGAGGGGGTTAAGTTCATCGGCCGCGTTCTTGATGGTGTACCGGCAAAACAATTGCGTGGCATTGTCGATACATGCAAACAGGAGCTCGGCAGTGGCGTTGCCGCTGTTGTCGGTGTTGCGGACGATGGCAAGGGGGCCATAGTGGTGGGGGTGACGCAGGATTTGACACCGCATCACAGTGCTATCGATCTGGTGCGCGCCGGCGCAAAGGCGCTCGGTGGCACCGGTGGTGGCGGGCGGCCCGATATGGCGCAGGCGGGTGGCCCTCGTGGCGCGCGGGCGCATCAGGCCGTCGATGCCGTTCGTGATGCCTTGCGGGCATCGCTTGTATAGTTGGCATTTCAGGTTCTGGAAAACGGCACGGGCTTGGGAAGGGCTATGGCGGCATTCACGGCGGATGAAGCGGGTGAGCGCAAAGAATCATCTGCGACACAGAAAAATGCCGTTTTCTTTATCGTCGATGCGAATTTCTTTCCTTTTGCCCGGGCGCTGGCCGAACGCATTCGGATATTGTCCCGGGGCGCGCTGCCGGTTGAGATTTTCTACGAATCGCCGACGCCCCCGATACGTGAGTTACGCTCCGGCATCAACGTTCGGCACAATCTGCTAATGCCGCAAATGCCCGACAGTCTGCCCGTTTTCGGGCGGTGGAGCAAAATCGTCTGGGCGCGCCTTTTTGCGCCAAAAATACTATCTGCTATGGGCTATGACAGAGCGTTGTATCTTGATGCCGACATCGCCGTGGCGAGCGATCTGCGAGCGGTATTCGATGCCGTGCCCGGGCAAGCGCCGCTGGCGTGTGTTGCCGACATGGCCACCGTCGGGTTGGACTTTCCGGGAACCGGGATGACGGTGGCGCAACGTCGCCGGCGGATCGGCCTGCATGGCAACCGATATTTTAATTCCGGCGCAATAATGGTTCATGTGGGCGCGTGGAGCGAGATCGATTTTGCTGGCGCGGTTATAACATATTGCAATCGATATCTGGAGAATTTATCCCTGCCGGATCAGGACTTTCTGAACCATTACTTTGAAGACCAGTGGGTGGAGCTTTCGCCCAGGTGGAACTTTCAGATCACGCTGCTCGCCATGGGTCTGGAGACGTATCTGGATCCGGCCATCGTTCACTATTGCGCCTCGGTCAAGCCCTGGCACCGCAGGCGGTTTTTGTACGATCCGGTACATACGGATTATTTTGCGCGTATTCTGAGCGAGAGCGGCTTTGACGGGGCGCGGTTGTGTGCCGATCCCGAAGGCGCGCGGCGCGGTCTGGTGCGCCGCCTTAAAGCCTGGTATCGCGAGCAGCTATATGTGCGCGGATACACCACGTCACGGGTGGCGAACAAGGCGCGTAACTGGACACAGGAGCGTGCGGAGAAATTTGCGTATCTGCGCCGTCGACTGCGTCAGGGTAGGTTTTGCGACATTACCGCGCATGAAGCAGCACGTCTGCTGGAGGCTCTTGAGGAACTGGAGCAAAAGCCGGCGCGCTTTAAACAGGGGTATTTTTACAGCGTTCCGGAAGACTGGCCACATCTGGAGCGCCTGGCTGTGTAATTGCAATGGGTTGTTCTTACAAAACCCATCGGGCGTTACCGGCCATTCAACTGAAAAACAATCGGCTGAAAGGCCATTACCAGAGCGTGTCATCACCCTTACGGCTGGTCCGCGGTGCGGCGGAGGATCGTCACATCGGATGGCTTGATCACATCGCTACCGAGCGATAGCGCAATTTGCTCCGCGATCGCCAGGGAGCGCAAGTTAACCGGTGCGGGACCGTAGTTAAAGAAAAACAGCAAATCTCCCCGGGCCTTGATCCGCAATCCATCCGGCAGGGGTGTGGCACGCAGCCCGGCCTGCGCGATCGTCTCGTTCAGAACAATGTCCATCAATCGATCGTCCGGCCAGCCGCACAAATAAGCAAGGTTGTCCTGGCGCACGATGGCCGGCGCGCCATCGGCGCAGCGTAACGCGATTTGCGCCCGTTCTCCAACATCCATGTGCTCAAACCAGAAACGGAACGTGCTTCTTTTTTCCAGTGGGATCGACCAATCGGGGCGCAGGCTCTCCACCCGGCTAATACCAGCGGTATTGGCGTTTTGTACGCGTTGACTTGTGTATCGTGCTGATAAGACAACGGTTTTAAACCGGGCCAGGAGTCAAACGCAAAGCCCCTTGGTATAACACGCGCATCCAGTAATGCTGGCGGCAAACAGGGGGGAAGGTCCGGTGGAATGGAGAAATCCGCCGTCTTCGAGCCGGAACGCGGCCCGACCAGAATCCGGCCTGCGAACCCCGCCAACGCCTCGCGTAACCCATCCGGCCAACAAAACAACCCGGCAATGATCACAACGCGATAGCCCGCAAGCGATACGTCTTCGGCTCTGGCGAAGTCGACGCCGATGCCAAGCCGACGCAGGCCGCGATAAAAATCGAAAACCAGGGCAAAGTAGTCGAAGGCGCTGCCGTGCGGTTGAATCTCCCACGCCCAGGCGGATGGATAATCAAAGATGATCAGCACGTCTTCCTGGTGCGTCTCGCCTGCGGGGGGCAAGCCGTCCAGAGCGGCGACTTCCCTTGCCGTGCGTGCGACTTCGGCAAAGCCGGCAGCGGGATCGCCATTCGTCAGCAGCAATCCGGTATGCATCTGCTCCTGGGCGAACGGCGCCTGTCGCCAGCGGAAATAGCTGACAGTCTCGGCGCCATGAGCGATTGCCTCCCACGTCCACAACCTGACCATGCCGTCGTGTGGCGCCGGGTTGTGACGCGCCCAGTTAACGGGGCCGGGTTGCTGTTCCATGACCCACCAGCGGCCATCGCCTATGGCGCGCATCAGATCGTGATGAAATGCCTGGAAATCGGGATCGCCGGCGCGTCCGAAGCGGCGCTTGTATTCCACGCTGCAATCCAGGCGGTCTTCCAGAAAGCCGGGCGGACAGGAATCCCACGATGCGACATCCAGATCGCAACCCACATCGAAGTGGTCGAAATCTAGAACGCGACCCATAAAGTTGTGAATAATTGCCCGTCCGGGTGAATAGCGGCGCAGGATACGTGTCTGTAGCCGATTAAAGTGCACAACCTGATCGGATGCATAACGGCGAAAATCCATCACATGGGCCGGATTGGCGGTCGTCACCGCGCCGATAGGCAACTCGATTTCGTCGAAGGTGCGATACGCCATCGACCAGAAAACATTGCCCCAGGCGCGGTGCAGCGCATCGGGCGATTGGTATTTCTGCGCCAGCCATTGACGAAACCCGTCGCGCGCCGCCGCCGACCAGGATACCGTCGTATCATGGCAGCCGTATTCATTGTCGGTCTGCCAGCCTATTAGCGCCGGGTGTTCGCCGAACCGTCTCGCATGTGACCTTTCAGCAGGTTGTTCCCGGGACGGGCAAATCTGAAGCGATACCTCTTGCCGCCGTGGCCGCAGCAGGGTGGGTTCGGATCATTCATCTGGGCATGGCTTTTTTTGAGAATACCCTGTTGAAATGACACACCTATTCAGCCGCAGGAACAAAGGGCGGATCGAACACCCCGTTGAATCCGCCCCTGACGATAAACGTATTGCCCGCCTGCACATCCTGTGCGCGTGCGTTTGCCGAAAGACCCTGCCAGGCTGATGTCACCACCATGTCGCTTCCACGGGCGCCGCAAAACGCCGGACACGTAACTTGCGCGGCCCCAAAGGTGAGGCACTTGATACGCTGGCCATCGGGTGCGTAGGCGTTCACACATCCCGCCCCCCAGCGTGCGTTCCACAGTACACCGTCGCGATCAACGACGGCGCCGTCGGGATTGCCCTCATCTACGCCGGCATCACAAAAGACCGCCGGCTCAGACGTGGGAAGGCCGGTACTGGCATCGAGTTGTACACGCATGATCCGCCCATGGGCATTGTCGGTAAAGTAGCCGATCTTACCGTCTTGCGAAAAGCAAATGGCATTGGGGATCGTGATCCGATCATAGAGCCTGCGAAGCTCCGTTCCGTTATACCAGTAAATGGCGCCCGCATCCCTTTCGCTTTCCCGGCCCATTGTGCCGATCCACAAAGCGCCGCAGGGGTGGGTTCTGCCATCGTTGGAGCGGGTGTGTTTCCTGTTTGCCTCCAGCGGCGTGCGCAGGCGCAGACGGCCGCTGCGCCGGTGACGCATATATAACCCGTCCTGCATGGCCAGTAACTGGTGCTCGCCATCGAGATGCGCCATCATGGACGCCATCGCAGGTAATTCAAAGGCGCGGGTCCTGGTTTTCGAAAAGTCATGGGCGTATATTTGTCGGCCAGCTATATCGAACCACCAAAGGATATCGTTAAAGGCATCGTATGTGGGACCTTCACCCAGTTCCAAAAGGCCGTCGTGCAGGGTATCGGCGCTATAATCAGTCATCGGCATTACTCCTATGGGTGGGGGCGGCAATCATGCGGGCGGCGGTATCATAGGCGTCGACGATGGTGCGCGCCTGCCGCGATACCGCGGCGGCATCCAACCCGGGCTTATATAGCGCCGAGCCCAAACCGAATGTGCGAATGCCGGCGCGCATATAGGCGGGAAAATCCTCATGTCCGACATTGCCCACGGCCGCTACCAGCGTCCCGGTCGGCAAAACGGCGCTGATCGCCGTAATGCCTGCGGGCCCCAACACACCTGCGGGAAAGAACTTTAAGGCATCGGCTCCCGATTTAAGCGCATACAGCGCCTCCGTTGGCGAGAAGACACCGGCCATGGTGTCCATCGCCATCTCTTTTGCTCTGGCGATCACCGTGGGGTCCGTATTGGGCGTCACGACGAACTCCCCGCCGGCGGTATGTACGCGCCCAACGTCATCGGCGTCAAGCACCGTACCGGCCCCGATCAGGCAATTGTCCGGGGCGCTTCTGCGGGCGATCTCAATGGCGTGAAAGGGTTGCGGTGAGTTGAGTGGAACTTCGATGGCCTCAATGCCCGTCGCGACAAGCCCATCGACAATCGCCTTCGTCTCCCCTGGACGAATACCGCGCAGGATGGCGATCAGGCCGCGCTTTAATGCCGCAACAGACGTGGTGGCATGGGCGTTCATCGCGATCTCCGAGCAGCCTGCGGGGTAAAGAGACGGCTGGCCGCATACCACAGACCGTCCCGCGCCGCGTCATGGGCATCGCCGGGCACGACGCCATAGCCGCCGATATCAAGGGCGGTTTCATACAATGCGGCCAGGGGTGCAGAAGCGATCAGGCGGATTTCCTTATCCGCCCCATGGAGGTTCCGTGCGGCGGCGATTTCGCTGCCGATCAGCAGGCCGGACAACGCTGCCGCGCTCTGCCCCTCTTGCGACAACCCGAGCAACTGGCCGGCGCGCAGGCTAAACAGGGATGCGCTTAAATGCGCCGGCGCATCAAGGGCGCGCTGCACCGCTGTGGCGAACAGAGTCTTTGAAAAGAGCGCATCTGATACAGCGTGGCGAAGAATCGTATGCTTTGACAGGGCCGCATATAACTCGCCGGTGAGAAACGTCGTAAAGCGATCAAGCCGGCCGCCGTTGAGGGATATCCACTTGCAATGGGTGCCCGGAATACAGACAAGTGCATCCTCCGGGATCGCCTCACCGATACCCAGAAGCTGTGTTTCCTCGCCGCGCATGACATCGGCCGTATCCGGATCGCGTTGCGCCACGCCGGGCAGGATCCGTACATCGCGCCCGATGCCGGCAACCCTGACGGCGTCGACGATAATCCGATCCAGCGCCGCCGGTGTCGTTAGATAGCGCGCCTCCATCCAACCCTGGCGGGAGCCGGCCATGCCGCAGACGACAACTGGCAATCCTGCCGGCGCCTGAAGCGATGCCAGATGGGTCTCAAGCACCCGCTCAAAGTCCGGGGCGGCACCCTGCATAATGCCGTCGGCGGCTTGCCGGCTGTCGATAACGCCGCCCTTGCCATCGAACAGCCACAACCGAAAGCTCGTCGTTCCCCAGTCTACGGCAGCGCAAAACGGGTCCATGAACACGTCCCTATCCCGTCGTCACAACGCCGCCATCAACCACCAGCGCCTGGCCGGTCATCATACGCGATGCATCCGAGGCAAGGAAAAGCGTCGGCTCCACCATATCCTCGGGGGCCAAATGAGCCTTGGATCGTTGGCAGAAGGCGACGTTCGCGCCTTGCGCCAAAAAGCCCTGGGTGAGCAACGCGCCGATGCCCGAACCCCCACCGGATACGAAAACGGATGCGTCCTGCAAATCGCTAAAACGGGCGGAGAATTTCATACTACCCCTTTGTGGCGCCCAGGGTCAGGCCGGCGATGAAATGCTTTTGCATATTGTGGACATCAATAAAGGTTTGGATATCCGCTTCCAACTCTGCCACTGATCGGTGAACCCCGCGTTGCAGTTGCTTGCGGGTCAACTCCGCAAACCAGCGTTCCACTTGATTGATCCACGACGATGAAGTCGGCGTGAAATGCACATGCCAATGGGGCCTGCGCGATAACCATGCCTTAACAAGCGGTGTCTTGTGGGTAGCATAATTGTCCATCACAATATGCACATCCAGCTCCTCAGGCAGTCGTTCATCAATCACCTTCAAAAAGTCCAGAAACTCCGCCTGCCGTTGCCGTTTGAAGCACTTTCCAATGACAAAGCCGGCAGGCAATATCCAGAGCCGCAAACAAGGATGTCGTCCCATGACGGACGTAAGTATGGGTGCGCCGCTCCGGGACACCCGGCATCATCGGCAAAACAGGTTGTTACCGGTCTAGAGCCTGTATCTGGCCTTTCTCATCCACACACAGGACAATCGCCCGGTCAGGCGGACACAAGATAAAGCCCGACAATACCCTGGACCTTGTCAACAAATAACGGATCGCCAGACAGTTTGAATGTCTCACTGCGGTGGGGCTGCAGGCCAAAAGCATTCCATATTCGCCGGATCGTCGTATGGGACAAACCAACCTCTTTGCCCAGGGAGCGGATCGACCAATGTGTTGCGTCTTTGGGTGTTGTGGCAAGTGTGCGCTCAAACACGTCTGCAACCTGTTCATCCGACACAGTACGCGGACGGCCCGGACGGTATTCATCACTCGGGCCTGCTATCCGGTCCTTCACAAACCGACGTCGCCATTTGCCAACCGCATGCTCACCCAGGCCTAATCGGGCCGATACATCCTTGTTTGAAAGCCCCTCAGCGCAGAGCAAAACAATATGACAACGGTCCGACAACGAACGGGCCACCTTGTACCGACGAACCTGACTTTCCAGATAAGTTCGCTCGGCAGCGCTCAAATCAACCGTAGCAGCAACACGAGCCATAAAACCTCCAATCAACAACAATAATATAATGACATCAATTACAGTTCCAGATGACTAGTATCAGTTATCCTGTTGCAGCAATATATCGCCGTAGGTATCGCGTAACGCGCGCTTCAGGATCTTGCCTGTGGCATTGCGCGGCAACGTATCCACAAACACGACCGCATCGGGAATCTGCCATCTGGCAATCTTGCCTTCAAAGAAAGCCAGCAGATCGCGCGGCTGCGGATCAGAACCCGGCGCCTTGACAACAATCAGTATCGGACGCTCATCCCATTTGGTGTGTTTGGCGCCAATCACAGCCGCATCGGCCACCTCGGCATGGCCCATGGCGATACCCTCCAACTCGACGGAACTGATCCACTCGCCTCCCGATTTGATTATGTCCTTGGAGCGATCGCGAATGGTCATATAGCCGTTACCATCAAGTGTTGCGACGTCGCCGGTGTTAAACCAGCCATTTGTCAACGCGCTGCCCGCCTCCTCTTTGAAATAGCTGTCGACGACCCAGTGGCCGCGCACCATCAGGTCTCCTTGCGTCTTTCCATCACGGGCAAGCGTGACGCCGTCATCGCCGACGGTTCTGAGCTTGATCCCCCATGGCGGGCGACCCTGGTTGTTGCGCAACTCGGCTTGCGCCGCCTGTGGCAGATCGCGATGTTTGGCCAGCAGCCGGTTGGCGGAACCAATGGGGCTGAGTTCGGTCATGCCCCAGGCGTGGATGGTTTCCACGCCAAAGTCATCACGAAAAGCGGTGATCATGGATGGGGGGCAGGCGGAGCCGCCGACGATGGTGTTTTTCAGGCTGGAGAGTTTTGAGCCCCTGGTTTTGGCGCTTGTCAGCAGGCCCTGCCAGATGGTCGGTACGCCGAGCGCGATGGTGACCTTTTGTGTATCGATCAGATCGACCAGGCTGTCGCCATCGAGCCCCGGGCCCGGCAAGGCCATGCGCGCGCCGCAAAGGGCCGCCGCATAGGGGACGCCCCAGGCGTTGACATGGAACATGGGAACGACGGGAAGCACCGTATCGCGTGCGGAAATACCCATACTGTCGGGCAGGCAGACCGCCAGGCTGTGAAGCACGGTCGAGCGGTGGGAATAGAGTACGCCCTTGGGGTTGCCGGTGGTGCCGGATGTGTAGCAAATGCTGGATGCGCTCATTTCATCGAATTGCGGCCATTGATAGTCCGTTGCGCCCTGCGCGATAAACGCGTCATAAAAGAGGATGCCGGGGATCATTGCTTCGGCCTCGGCGTTGGGCGGGCCCATGAGAACGATCGCCTTGAGGGTTTTCAGATCATCGCGCAGTTGGGCAACCAGGGGCAGGAACGTTTCATCGACGAACAGCACCTCATCCTGAGCATGATTCATGACATAGACCAGTTGTTCGGCAAACAGCCGCGGGTTGATCGTATGACAAACAAGGTTGCTGCCGGAAACGCCGAAATAGATCTCCAGATGGCGATGGTTGTTCCATGCGATGGTGGCGCATCGCGCGCTCGGTTGAAGCCCCATTTTGAGCAGCGCCGATCCCAGTTGACGCGCCCGTGTCTCGATCTGTCGCCAATTGTGCCGGGTGAGCGTGCCATCGGTTTCAATGGATACGATTTGTGTATCCCCGTGGTAGTCCGCCGCATGTTCGATCAGCGAACTGATCAGCAGCGGTTGGTGCATCATCTGTCCAAACATCGTCACCTCCCTGCGCGATGGTTCGAAATGGAGCGCGTTGATGCGCTCTAAATATGCAATCTCAATAGGCTTTTCTCGAAAGAATGCATCGGGTGCGGATGGCCGGTCCGATTCCGATCCGGTCTCTCTGGCGGCCATGGCTGTAACCGCAAGAAATGCACCTTCGGGTTTGCCGATTGGCGGACGCCTACACTCAAGCCGCTCTCGAGAGATGGGTCGCCATCGCTCTTCGACCGCCTTGAGCGTGGGTATCGCCTCGCCAATCGGGAAACAGAATTGCTTCTATTAAGACCTGACACGCTCCAGAAAAACCGGCTGAAAGATCATACTGGAGCACTGCAACGCAGCTGTAACGCGGGTACGATGTGGTGGGCCCGGCAGGACTCGAACCTGCAACCAGACGGTTATGAGCCGTCGGCTCTAACCAATTGAGCTACAGGCCCGTAATTGGCAGACAGGGACTTTGCTTAAACCGATTGGCGGAAAAGTTCAAGGGGGAGACGGCTATACCGGCGCGACTCCGGACGCTCGTACGGATCAGGCGAACAATTCCATCAACTGATGCACGTCATCAAGGGCACGAGCGGTGGTCTCATAGCCGATGGAGATCATCTCATCGGCCATGTGAAAGTCGAACATGCCGATGTGTCCCAGGCGCGGCATGATAAACAGATCCGGCGGGTCCCCGGCCAGACGCGAACGGGTAATACGGTCCTGGGTGATGTTGATCACATCGATCATCACCTGGGACATGCCGGGCCGTCCGCGGCGTGTGCCAAAGAGTTGACGCAGAACCATCGCCCGCGCACTTTCCGGCTCGCGATAGGCGGGGTCCTCGTCATCCAGATCAAGGGCGGAGTCGCCAGGTTCGACAATCGTCGCCCCGTTGACGATATCGGCATCGAGGCGAACCGCCAGTACCAGCCGCGCACCCCTGGCGCGACACACCGAAACCGGTACCGGATTGACCACTGCACCATCGATCAGCCAACGTCCGCCGATGTCCACCGGCGTAAATATGCCCGGCACCGCAAAGGAAGCGCGAATCGCCGGCGCCATGGGCCCGCTCGATAACCACGCCTCGTGACCGGTGCCCAGTTCGGTGGCGACGCAGATGAATTCGGTATTCAGATCGTCGATGACGCAATCGTTCAGGGCCTCGTCGAGCAGGCGCAACAGCTTGTCGCCTGCCAAAAGACCGCTGCCGCTGAAGCTGAAGTCCATCAGGCGAAAGACGCGGGTGCGCGTCATGGAGCGGGCGAATTCCTCTATGGCGTCCAGTTTTCCGGCGCAATAGCAACCGCCGACGACGGCGCCGATGGAGGTGCCGACAACGTGATCCGGTCGGATACCGGCCCCTATCAGGGCGCGTAGAATACCGATATGGGCCCAGCCTCGTGCAACGCCGCCACCCAGAGCGAGGCCGATACTTGGCGCGCAGGAACTATTGGGCTTGGCGGGTTGGAGCCTGGTTCCGTTGGCGGACGAAATTTCCTGATTTGGCTGCAAATCTTGCACTGTGTTACTCGCAAGCCGGCATTCTTCACACCAGCTAGACAGGGATTACGTGGCTGCTTTGAGCCGCCGGCGTCGCAGGTCCAAACGACGGGTATCCACGTGAACTTCTGTCAGACACCCATTGTAAATGTTATGGCAAAGGTATTAAGCAAGTCGTAATTTGAGCGTGTCTGCACCGTCGGCGGGCAGGACGACTTCGCGGTAAAAACAGCTGGCGCGTCCCGTATGGCAGGTGTGTTCGCGGGCACCAGGTGCCACCCTCACGCGCGCCAGAACGGTATCCTGGTCGCAATCGGTGAGCAGTCTGACCAGGTGCTGTTCGGCGCCCGACGTGGCGCCTTTGCGCCACAACGTCTCTCGCGAGCGGCTCCAATAGTGCATGATCCGCGTGCTCAGGGTCGTGGTGAGCGCCTCGGCGTTCATCCAGGCGACCATCAGAACCGCCTCCGTGGCATCGTCGATGGTGATGCAGGCGATGAGACCGGTGCTGTCAAAAACGGGCGTAAAGGTATCGCTCTGTTCGATCGCTGTATTCATGTTTTTTTCTTAAAAATTCCAGGAGTGCATTGATTATATTATGATTTCAGGAAAACTTTCCTCCAGCCAGATCAAGAAATCGACGGCGCACGGCGGGCGTATCGCAGATGCCGCTGAAATGGCTGGTCAGTGTACGCGCCCCCGCCTGGCGCACCCCGCGCAGGCTCATACAATGATGCTCCGCCTCGATTGCCACAGCAACGCCACGCGGCTGCAACACCGTGCCCAGAGTCGTGGCGATCTGTGTCGTTAGCGCTTCCTGGGTCTGCAGGCGGCGTGCATAGCTGTGCACCAGTCGCGCCACTTTGGAGAGCCCGGCAATACGCTCATGGGGCCAATAGGCCACATGGGCGATGCCAACAAAAGGCATCATGTGGTGCTCGCAGTGGGAGACAAAGGCGATGTTCTTGACCGCGATCAGATCGTCGTAGGTGCCATCGTGTTTGAAGCTGCGCGCCAGGATGGCCTGCGCATCCTCGTCGTAGCCGGCAAGTAACTCCTTTGCGACACTGACAACCCGGCGCGGGGTATCGGCCAGCCCGGCCCGTTGCGGGTCTTCGCCCAGCCAGGCAAGCAGGACTCGTATCGCCTCTTCCGCATCGGTGCGAGAGGGCCGCTCGGGCGTCGTCGTCTTATCCGTTATGGCATCCATATTATTCCAGTCTATCGGGCCAAAAGGCGTTTTCGGGTTGTTGCGTTGTGAGGAATCCGTTCGCGGTACGCGATCAGCAACGCCGTGACGTTCCGCTTCATTCTGGCGAAAAGTCGATCAGCTCTCTCGATTTTTTTACCGCAGCGCATTATATAAGTACATTGAACGGAAAATCCACCGTTTATGAAGCGCTAGCTGCGATAATCGATTCATGGCTGAGTGCGCGCGCTAACAGTTTATGCATAACGCCCAGGGGTGTGTACGCGACGGACATGCTGGACGACGTATATAATCGACAGATTCTCGCACTTGCCGGCAATATTGGCCGTATTGGCCGTCTGCCGGCTCCCGATGCACGGGCGCGGGCCGTCTCCAGATTGTGCGGCTCGACGGTTGAGGTGGATTTATGTATGCGCCATGGTGTGGTGACCGACTTCGCCCATGACGTGCGCGCCTGCGCCCTCGGACAGGCAGCGGCGTCGATTATGGCGCGCCATGTGGTCGGCGCTTCGGCTGATGAATTGCGCGGCGTACGCGATCAGATGCATGCGATGTTGCGCGATGACGGGCCGCCGCCAACCGGGCGCTGGAGCGATTTGAAGTATCTGGAGCCGGTGCGCGATTTCAAGGCGCGTCACGCCTCGACAATGCTTACCTTCGATGCGGTTGTCGATGCTATCGGGCAGATTGAGCAGTTGTCGATGCAACCGGTTGCTGACGCCAATGAATCTGGCTGATGGAATGGGGCGCATAGTTTCGACATTGATCGTGGGTCTTCTTCGCGTATACCGATATACACTTTCGGCCGTTTTAGGCCGCCATTGCCGTTTTGCGCCCAGTTGCTCGGTCTATGCGGAAGACTGTGTGCGCCGCTTCGGTCCGTGGGCTGGCAGTTGGATGGCGCTGGCGCGCCTGTGGCGCTGCCGCCCGGGCGGCGACTACGGCTACGATCCGCCCCCCGATACCTTGCGCGGCGACGCCCATTGGGCTAAACCGTGGCGCTACGGGCGCTGGCGCAGCGGGGCTCCCTCAAACTCCGAGCTTTGAGGGTTATCTTCGTCGCCAGCCCCTGGCTCCTGGAGCCTTTCAGTTTTTAAGTGAATAAATTCTGTTTCTCGATTGGCGAGGTGACCCACGTTTGAGCCGATCGACATGCGATGTGGGCGCATCTCATGAGATCGGTTTGGGCGTGGTCCGTCTCACCAATCGAGAAACAGAATTGATTCCATTAAGACCTGACACGCTCTAGTACCCCAACGAGTGCCCATATCCACAAGCAAACGAGTCCGGCATGATCACACTTCGCTTTCCCGACGGGTCCCAGCGCCACTACGAGGCCGGTATCAGCGGCACGGACGTGGCCGCGGACCTATCCAAATCGCTGGCAAAGAAGGCGGTCGCCATGCGCCTTGACGACGATCTGCGCGATCTGGCCGATGAGATCACAGCCGATGCATCCATCGAGATCGTTACCCGCGATGCGCCGGCGGCACTGGCGTTGATCCGCCACGATTGCGCCCACGTTCTTGCAGAGGCAGTACAGCGCCTGTATCCGGGCACGCAAGTGACCATCGGACCGGTGATCGCCGATGGGTTCTACTACGATTTTGCCCGCAACGAGCCGTTTACGACGGACGACTTTGCCGCTATCGAGGCGGAAATGCGCAAAATCATCGCCGCCAATGAGCCGTTTACGCGCGAGGTCTGGAGCCGCGAACAGGCGAAGACATATTTTGCCGAACGCGGCGAGGCCTATAAGGTGGAGCTCATTGATGCCATCGCCCATGACGATGATATTCGCATTTATCGTCAGGGGCGGTGGCTCGATCTGTGCCGCGGGCCCCATATGCCGCGCACCGGGCGTATCGGCTCCGCTTTTAAGCTGATGAAGGTGGCCGGGGCGTATTGGCGCGGCGATTCCCGAAACGCCATGCTAAGCCGCATCTACGGTACCGCCTGGGCAAGCGAGAAGGAACTGAAGGCGTATCTGCACCGCCTGGAGGAGGCGGAAAAGCGGGACCACCGCCGTCTGGGGCGCGAGATGGATTTGTTTCATTTGCAGCCCGAGGCGCAAGGTTCGGTGTTCTGGCACGCCAAGGGCCACACCATCTACCGCACGGTGGAGGCGTATATGCGCCGCCGTCTGGAAGGGGCCGGTTACGGCGAGGTCAAAACGCCGCAATTGCTGGATGCAGCGCTTTGGAAGCAATCGGGTCATTGGTCGAAGTTTCGCGAGAACATGTTCGTCGTCCCCGATGCGGTCCCGAGTACGTCCGATGAAGGGCCGGTAGTGACGGCGGATGCCGACTACATGGCCCTAAAGCCCATGAATTGCCCCGCCCATGTACAGATTTTCAAGCAGCATACGCGCAGTTATCGTGATCTGCCCCTGCGCATGGCGGAATTCGGCTGCTGCCATCGCAATGAAGCCCATGGGGCGCTGCACGGCATTATGCGGGTGCGCCAGATGACCCAGGATGATGCCCATATCTTTTGCCGCGAAGACCAGATTACCGGGGAGGCGCGCCACTTTTGCGCTTTGCTGTATTCGATTTATCGCGATTTCGGTTTTGAGGAGGTGGAAGTGCATCTTTCCACCCGGCCGGAGACTCGTGCAGGGGATGATGCCATTTGGGACAAGTCGGAGCAGGGTCTGAGCAAGGCGCTGGATACCCTTGATATTGCTTATGAACTGGCGGCAGGCGAGGGGGCTTTCTATGGCCCCAAACTGGACTTCCATCTACGTGATGCCATCGGGCGGCTATGGCAGTGCGGCACGTTGCAACTGGATTTCGTCCTGCCGGAGCGCCTTGATGCATTCTATACCGGCGCCGATGGGGAGCGCCACCACCCGGTGATGCTGCATCGGGCGATCCTGGGCACGCTGGAGCGCTTTATCGGCATTTTGCTGGAGGATTGCGCCGGCCGGTTGCCCCTTTGGCTGGCGCCGGTACAGGTGGTGGTTGCCACCATTACGGGGGCGGCGGACGCTTATGGGCAGCACGTACTGGCAACCTTGCGCAGCGCGGGCTTGCGCGCGCAAATGGATGCGCGAAATGAAAAAATAAATTACAAGGTGCGCGAGCATTCCCATCAAAAGGTACCGGCCATTATTGCGGTGGGCGAACGTGAGGCGGCTGGCGAAACCGTGTCCCTACGCCGTTTGGGATCGAAGGCGAACGAGGTGGTGGCGCTCGACGAGGCGGTGGCGACGCTGGCCGAACAGGCGCGTCCGCCCGATCTTCGCCGGGGGGCCATTGACGCGGGGTAAAAGACGGACCCGCTGACCACTGGCTATTCCATGAGGAGATCGATGTTGCGATTCTCGCCGTTTTTGACGTTGAAGCGACGGGTATATTCGCCGCCATTATGCTGTGCCACGACGCTGTACGAGCCTTGCGCCAGCACCACATCAAGATACGCGCCGGTGGTCTGGCGCACCACATCGCCCCCTGGGGTAAGAAGGGTCCAGGTGGTGTTCGCCAGCGCCTCGCCGCCGGCATTGCGTACCAGCCGCAGGCTTATGCGCGCTGCCTTGTGCCGCACCGTTATCTGGGTAAGCAGCCCGCGCTTGACGGTTACATCAAAGCGCACAACGGCATTCGCCTGACCATAGGTGCTGACAACATGATAGCGCCCGGGCGGCAATGGAACCGCCTTATTCTGCTGCACGTCGTCTTGAACCGGCAGGTGAGTGTTATCTGCTGAAAAGGCGTATAGTTCGTAGCGTATATTGCTGTCGTCAATCGCCGCATTGTCTCCGACGATCGCCGATAGGGACAACGCGCCGGCGTTGAAGATCATGGCCAGTTGCTGTCCTTGCCTGGTAAGGGTGATCCGCCGGCTGGCGCTTACCTGGCCATAGGCACCATGGACGACGTAATCGCCTGGCGGCAAACGAAAATGCGCCGTACGTCCTGTGGCGCTATCGATCAGCCGCGGGCTGCCGCCCACGTCGGGAATTGCCGCAAAGACACGCCATACCACATCGTATTGAACCGCTGGCCCTTGTTGCGAAAGCGCGCCGCTGATATGCAGATCGCCAAGGGGCTGGCCTTTGGGTGCGGGTGTCTGCCGGGTCTGTTGAGGTTGCGGGGTTTGCTGGGCCGTGACGACGGTCGAAAAGCCGAGGCAATATGCCGTAATACAGACGATCGCCGACAAAACCCGCCAACCCCTTGCCAACAAAGATACATCCACGATTATGTCCTTTACAAATCCCCGCCTTATCGTATTTGCTCCCGGTTGCGGTGTGTCGACGAAGACGGCTATGGGGGTTCAATAAAGATCAAACATGGTGGAAATACAGCCCGCCTGCCAGTGGAAGAGAATTGCGCAGCGCTTAGAGCGTGTCAGGTCTTATTGGAAGCAATTTTCGTTTCCCGATTGGCGAGGCGATACCCAGGCTCAAGGCGATCGAAGAGCGATGGCGACCCATCTCTCAAGAGCGGCTTGGGCGTGGGCGTCCGCCAATCGGCAAACCCGAAGGGACGGGCGCTTTTGCGACAATATGGACCTTAAGTCTCTTGAAAATAGCCCCACTATATCCTGCGAGACTTAAGGTTCATCTTGGTGCAAAATCGCTCCGTCAGAATGATTCTATTAAGACCAGACACGCTCTAGGCTTGCGTTGATCCCCGGCCCCCGCATTCGATGGGTTTTCGCGAACACCCTGTTGAAATTGCACCCTCGGGCGTTATGGGAAAAACATCGCATTGGCGTTTAGGATTTGTTTACCCTTGCGCGCAACAGTCCAAAAGCGCCCGTCCCTTCGGGTTTGCCGATTGGCGGACGCCCACACCCAAGCCGCTCTCGAGAGATGGTCGCCATCGCTCTTCGATCGCCTTGAGTCTGGGTATCGCCTTGCCAATCGAGAAACGAAAATCGCTTCTATAAAGACCGGACACGCTCTAAAGCATGAAGCTTGCGGCGAACACCTCATGAGTACAAAGCATAAAAGATTCCGCTTTTTGCGTACCCTGATCACGCCCATGCTTACGGCCGGGTTCGTCATGTATTTCGCCTATCACATGATCCATGGCGCCTATGGCGTAAAGGGTTCGCAATTCGCCCAGACCCGCATCGTGCAACTGGAGCGGCAATTATCGGTGCTGACCGAGGAGCGCCAGGCCCTTACCCGGCGCCTGGCCTTGCTGCGGCCGCCGCAGGTGGACCTGGAAATGATCGAGGAGCGTGCCCGCCAGTCGCTCTATCTGGTTCATGACGACGAGGTGGTGATATTTACCCCCTGGCTGCAACGATGGCGCGACGAAAGCTGTTGCCAGTCTGTCCCCTGATGGAGAAGCGCTCTGGCAGCCCCCCTGATGTCATAACATCAATGATCTTCCAGGGCGCTCTGCTGGTATCGGGCCGCCGCCAGCCAGTCCCTGTGGGGCGCAGCCCCCCAGCCCGGCGCATCGCTTAAACTAACGTGCCCATCATCGATGGCATAGGGTGCGTTCTCCAGCAGATTCTCCTGCCATGGGTAATAATCGGGCCCCTCAATGGAGAATTCGAGGTACTTGCCGCCATTCTCGATAGCGCGCAGCAGGTGCATGGTAAACAGGGTAACCATCGACAGATTGGCGCAGTGAGGTGTACAGGAAAGGCCCGCTTCGGCGGCCATGGCAGCAACCCGCAGGGTGCGCGTCAACCCCCCCAGATAACAGATATCGGGTTGGACAATATCGACAGCGCCCATGTGGATCATGCGCCGCCAGTTTTGCAATTCGCAATCCTGCTCGCCGCCGGTGACATCAATAGCAAGGGCATCGCGTACCTGCTTCGTTTGTTCGTATTCCCAATAGGGGCAGGGTTCCTCGAAATGGCTGATGCCGTTATCCTGTAGCAGCGGCCCCAATGCGATGGCGCGTGCGGGCGAAAAACCGGAATTGGCATCGACGAGCAGGGCATTTTCATCTCCCAAAGCGGCGGCCATGGTGGTAATGATGTCTTCGCTGCGCCCGGGCCATGTATCCACATCGTGGCCGCATTCGGCACCGATACGGAACTTGAACGCATCAAATCCATAGCGATCGCGCAGCGCTTTCAGGCGATCCGCTTCGGCATTTGGGGTAATATCACGCCGCATCGACGAGGCATAGGTGCGCAACCGCCCCGGTGTGCCGCCGATAAGAGCGTATACGGGCTTTTCCTCGCGTTTGGCGCGCCAGTCCCACAAGGCGGTATCCAGGCCGCCGATGGCGCGCTGAAGATAGGAGCCGGGGAACTTGTGCTCGCGCTCGCCGATAATGTCCACCAGATAATCGATTTTGTGGGCATCGCACCCCAGCGCGTGCGGGGCGACCTGGCGGTGTACGATTTGTGCGACAATATCGGCGCAATAGGGTGCTGTCTGACCCCAGCCCCGGGCACCGTCCTCGCTGGTGACACGCACAAAGCAGACATATTCATTTGTGAATGTTTCTATGCGGATGATTTTCATCACTTCTTGTTGTTCCCTGTCGTTCCTTGTATTTTACCCATACTGATGTCAGGCGTTTTGGTAGACACGCCATCACCTGATATAACCGCCGACCGTGCAAGCGTGAGAAAGTTATGGCAAACGCGCCATCGGATCGCAACAGCTAAGCCGCTGCTGGAGCGTGTCATGTCTAAACAGAACCACACTGACGGAGCGATTTTGCGACAAGATGGGCCCTAAGTCTCGCAGAATATCGTGGGGCTGTTTTCAAGAGACTTAATACCAGGGGGCTTTGCGTTTGACTCCTGGCCCGGTTTACTACCGTTGTCTTATCAGCACGACACACAAGTCAGCGTGTACAAAACGCCAATACCGCTGGTATACAGGGACTTTGCGTTTGACTCCTGGCTCAGTTTAAAACCGTTGTCTTATCAGCACGACACACAAGTCAGCGTGTACAAAACGCCAATGCCGCTGGTATACAGGGACTTTGCGTTTGACTCCTGGCTCAGTTTAAAACCGTTGTCTTATCAGCACGACACACAAGTCAGCGTGTACAAAACGCCAATGCCGCTGGTATAAGCATCACGCTTCGATCGTCTTGGGCGTGGTTCGCCTCGCCAATCGGGAAATGAAAACTGGTTCTATTAAGACATGACACGCTCTGAGGTCGATTTTATCATCGTCGGCGCCGGCTCGGCGGGCTGCGTTCTGGCCAATCGCCTGAGTGCGAGCGGCCGCTATCGTGTTCTTGTGCTGGAGGCTGGCGGGCGTGATCTAAGTGTATGGATCTGGATGCCCATCGGCTACGGCCGCGCCTTCTACGATAAACGCATTAACTGGATGTATCACACCCAGCCGGTGGCGAATTTGGACGGGCGGGTTCTCTATTGGCCGCGCGGCAAGGTACTGGGGGGCTCAAGCTCCATTAACGCCATGGTTTACATCCGTGGCCAGCGTCAGGATTTCGATGATTGGCAGGCCATGGGCAATCCCGGCTGGGGCTGGGAGGACGTCCTGCCCTATTTCAGGAAATCCGAATGCAACGATACTGGCGGTGATATATGGCGCGGCGACGCGGGGCCGCTGCATGTCGCCACCATGGCGCGCGATCTGCATCCGATGTGCGGTACGTTCCTGTCTGCCTGCACCCAATTAGGGTATACCCGCAACAGCGACTTTAACGGTGCCCGCCAGGAGGGCGTCGGCGTTTATCAGAATACCGCCAGGGGAGGATTTCGTGTCTCGGCGGCGCGCGCCTATCTGCACCCGGCGCGCAAGCGGCGCAATCTGCGCGTTGAAACCCGCGCCCACGTGACCCGCATTCTCTTTAGCGGCGCCCGCGCGACGGGGATTGCGTATCAGCAACATGGTAAAACCCGGCATGCGATTGCCGCCAAAGAGGTAATCCTCGCCGCCGGCGCCATCAATTCGCCCCAGTTGCTGCAACTCTCCGGCATCGGCCCGTCCGAACTGCTGCGCACAATGGGGATCGACATCGTATGCCCCCTGGCCGGGGTTGGCCGGCACCTGCAGGATCACCTCTCCATCGATTACCACTACCGCTCGCGGGTGCCCAGCCTGAATAATCAGTTGTACCCCTGGTGGGGAAAGGTCTGGAACAGCCTGCGCTACGGGCTTACCCGGCGCGGTCCGTTGTCGCTGGGGGTCAACCAGGCCGGCGGCTTCGTGCGCTCCAAAAGCGATGAAAAAGTCCCCAATATTCAACTTTACTTCTCCCCCGTCAGCTATACCAGGGCGCCGCCTGGCAAGCGGCCGCTGATGAACCCCGATCCCTTTGCCGGCTTTCTTCTTGGCGCCCAGCCAAGCCGCCCCACCAGCCGTGGTCGTATCGAGATAACATCACCCGATCCCCTGGTACCGCCGGCCATTCACCCCGAATATCTCTCAACCGATCGCGATATGAGCGAGATGATCGCTGCCGCCCGTATTGTGCAGCGGCTTGCGGCGACACCGGCCCTAAAGGCCATTGTCGCGGAATTGATCGCCCCGGCGCCAATGCCGCGCACCCAGGCGCAGATAACCGCCGATATCCGCCAGCGCGCTGCGACCGTTTTTCACCCGGTGAGCACCTGCCGTATGGGACCGGATGCGGCTGTCGATGTGGTTGATGCCCGTCTTCGTGTGCACCGGCTAGGCGCTTTGCGGGTTGTTGATGCTTCCATCTTTCCGACCATTACCTCTGGCAACACCAACGCGCCGGCGATTATGGTCGGTGAGAAGGGCGCTGATCTCATTTTGGAAGATCATGGTCCATAGAGCGCAACGCACTCCAGGCATCATTTCCCGTGCGGCGCAGCCAGATAAGGAGCGCGCGTGGCCCGTGGGCGGTTCAGGATAATATCCCAATACCCCAATGGGGGGGCGGTATCGCGGTGGCGGGCCAGGGCGTTGACAAGCCGAATGCCGAGTAAAAGGCCGGTCAGGCCCGCGAGCACGCTGGCGATACCAAAGCCGATCAACAGTCCCCTGGGACCGAAGAAATAGCCGCCGATGGCAATCAGGGGCCAGACGCCAAGGAGCGCACGAGACCAGTTGACAGCCGTTGAAAAGAGCGGATACCCCATAGTGTTAAAGGCCGAATTGCCGGCAAACAACAGGCCGAGAAACCCAAACGAGGGGGCCATCCAGGTGCAAAAGAATGTTACCAGTTCCGCCGCCAGACCGCGTGCCTGAAACATGACGAGAAAAAGATCCTGCGCGGCAAACAGTACCGCCCAGATGACAAGCGTGTAGCAAAAGGTAAACCTGACCGCATCGTGCAAAGTCTGGCGGACACGATCGAAATATCCACCACCGAAATTCTGTCCGATGATCGGCGAAATCGACGCCGACAGCACAAACAGCGTCGCCATGGAAATCGGCACTATACGGTCGATGATCGCCGAGCCGGCGATGGCGCTGTCGCCATAGGCGGCCACGTAGCGCGTCAGGATAAACACCGCAACAGGGGTGGCGATGTTTGTCAGAACCACCGGCAGGGCGATACGGAGGACCTCCAGCGTATCGCCTGGCAGTTTGCGCCATTGCACCGGCGCGAGCATATCGTGCACGTGCATCACATAATACAGACCGACAAGAAAGATCGCCAGCCGCGACACCCACGCGACCCCCGCCGCTCCATCGAGGCCCCATCCCAGACCGAGAATGACGATGGGATCCAGTATGGCCGCCACCACCGCGCTGGAGAGGGTGATATACATGGAGCGTTTGGCATCGCCCACCGCGCGAAGAATACCGCTGAAACCGATGCCCAGGCAAAGGGGCATGGTGGCGCTGACAACGATGCGCAGGTAGCGTACTCCGTGGTTCAGCGCCTCGCCCTGGGCGCCGATCATCTGTAAAAGGGGACGGGCGAGCACGAACATCAGACAACTGAGCGCCAGGGTGGCGAGTGCCATGACGATCATGCTTGAGGTGGCCAGTTGGCGGCTGCGCTCGTGGCGGCCGGCGCCGATGGCGCGTGATACCAGAGCGGTTGCGGCGATCATGATGCCAACGCCGAAGGATACGGCGAAGAACAGAATATTGGTGGCGAAACCCACGGCGGCCGTTTTGCTATCGTCTTTCAGCCAGGCGATATAGGCCAGATTAAGCAGATCGACCAGAAACACCGCCACCAGCCCCACGGCGCCCGAGAGGGTCATAACGATCACATGGCCCATGATCGAGCCGCGCAGAAAGCGCTGGTGATTTGCGTCGTTTTTCCCCGCTACGGCCGGCTCAATGGCGATCGGCGGCGCGCCGACGCCTGGTGCAGGGGGTGGCGCGCCTGCCATTGATGCGTCGGGCGGACCGGTTTTTTCTGTACCTGTCATGTTACTTGCCGCTACCCGTTATATGTGCTTAACCCTTGAACACCGGCGTAATGATGCAGACGTTTTGGCGCAACATATCGTGTGCGCTCCATCCGCACGCCGCGGTGCTGTTTGGGGAAGACGCATTAAGAGGCGTGAACGAGCATCCGCCTGAACCTGCCATGCGCCCGCAACGGGGCGCATCGGTTCATTGTACGGGCTGCCGCGCGATGCGGCAAGTCCTGGCGAAAGCCGTTTACCAATGACTTATTATACGACCTTGGAGGGTAACATCATTGGTGCAAGAGAAGGTATAATCGGGCGCGATGAGCGAAATATTTTCAAGCATTAAGAACACACTGGCGCCGGTTCATCGGGCCGGCTATCCGTTTGTCGGTGGCTTTGTGCTACTGGCGCTGGTACTGAGTTGGCTATGGCCGGCGCTTTTCTGGCCATCGTTCCTCGTGGCGGGCTTCTGCGCCTATTTCTTTCGTGATCCGGCGCGCGTGACGCCCATCGCCGCCGGGTTGGTGATTGCTCCGGCCGATGGCCGTATCACTCATGTGGGGCCGGCGCTGCCGCCGCCGGAACTGGCTTTGGAGGGGCGCCAATCTGGCTCTGATACGGGAGATGAGCAGCCATCCGTGGCTCCAGAGTATATACGCATCTCCATTTTCATGAGCGTGTTCGATATCCATGTGAACCGCAGCCCGTGCGCCGGTGAAGTCAGGAAAATCGTCTATCGTGCCGGCAGGTTTCTCAGCGCGGATCTGGACAAGGCAAGCGATGACAACGAGCGCAGCAGTATGGTTTTAGCGTGCCGCCATGGCGATATCATTGTCGTTCAGATTGCCGGTCTGATAGCGCGGCGTATTGTCGGTTTTGTCGAGGTCGGACAACGGCTTGATGCGGGCGAGCGCTTTGGTCTTATCCGTTTTGGCAGCCGTGTCGACGTATATGTACCGCAAGGAACACCGATCCGCGTCGGCCCGGGCCAGCGCGCCATCGCCGGTGAAACTGTTCTCGCTGTTCTTGGTCCGCAGGCGCCGCCGACCGCGGCCGTAGAATATGCAACCGGGTAGGGAATAGACGATGCAGACGCCGTTTCCGCCGTTTGAACCGCCGGGTCGGCGCCCGTGGCGCAGCCGCCGGGTGCCGCTGCGCATCGTGGTGCCGAACGTCGTTACGTTGCTGGCAATCTGTGCCGGTCTGACGGCCATTCGCATGGGATTCGAACAGCGCTATGAGTTAGCCATTACCGCGATTGCGGTTGCGGCTTTTCTGGATGCGGTGGACGGCCGTTTGGCGCGTGCTCTTAAATCGACTTCGCGGTTTGGCGCCGAACTCGATTCGCTGGCCGATTTCGTCAATTTCGGTGTGGCGCCGGGCATGGTGCTATATTTCTGGAGCCTGCATACCATCAAGTTTGCCGGCTGGCTGGCGGTGCTGATTTTTGCCGTCGCCATGGCGCTCAGACTGGCGCGTTTTAATGTCGCCCTTGACGCGCCGGCGCCGCCGCGCTGGCATGCCGACTATTTCACCGGAATTCCGGCGCCGGCCGGCGCGCTGGTGGTTATGCTGCCGATCTATGTGAGTTTTCTCGATTTGCCGCCCTGGATGGGCAATGTGTGGGTTTCGTGTCTGTATGTTCTGGGCATCGGCTTTTTGATTGTCTCGCGCGTTCCCAGCTATTCGGGCAAGCGCGTCGGGCGGCGCATTGATCGTAACTGGGTCGCGCCGTTGTTTTTGGCGGCGGTGGGGCTTATTGCCCTGCTGCTGAGTTTTCCCTGGGTCATGGCGGCGTTGTTGTCGGTTTCCTACCTGGCCAGTTTGCCGGTCTCCTATCGCACCTACAGGGCGCGCAGCCGGCGAGATGGGCGAATCGAAACCGGGCGGGAACCGGTTTCTACAGGGCGCCGCGACGGATAAGTTGTTGTAAGGGGCGTTTGAAGTTGGAGAAATCCGTTTGTATGGAAGTAGAGTTATACACCAGGTGTGGATATTTTTGCACGCTTATGTCGTGCTTTTTGGTAAATATTTTAGTCGATATTGTAATAATTTAATTGAATTATAAATTTTTTTGTTACTTACAATTTAAATTAATTATCATTTAGTTGCTTTATTTTTTCTTGAAGTAATTTTTCAATGGTCGATATGGCCTCGATTGTAAATTTGGTCAATCGTCGCAGGTGTTCGCTAAAGCGTCGCGTTGCTGCGCTCTAAGGTGTTACGATGGAAGAGAAATTTCTGTCGACACCCGGCTGGCGCGCGAAACGCTTTCTCCCGGCTTTATTCTGCCTTTTTCACTCGGCCAGGCAGAAATAAGAACTATTGAATAAAAATAAGGATACAATTATATATTATTATTTAAAATTTATTATTTTAACGAATAAACTAAATGCACTTTTTATCATTTACGCGATATTAATTTGCTTCATATAGAACTGTTTATCGGGTAAGTGTAACGCTTGATGCAGTTTTATTTGGCGTGCATGTCGGGAGAATTTCCGGCTTGGTGAGTTTGGTATTTAGTCTGTCATGGGAAGTTTTCGTAGTTGGTACAATGGTAGGCAAGTAATGAAACCCACAGCAAGCGTGTTTTTAGCCACAATCAGCAGTATGTATTTAGCAGGCTGCGTAGTCACTCCAATCCCGTTGACCGATGAAGCGATCAACGAGTTCTCCACACGCAATTTGACCAATGTGACGGCCGGACAGGAACCGGTCTCCGGCGCCATTTCCCTGGCCGAGGCAACAGCAAGGGGAATTAAATATAATCTGGATCATCAGATCGAGCTGATGGCGCAAGCAGTGGCGCTGCGCCGGCTCAAGGTCTCGCGCTTTGACATGCTCCCCGATCTGGTCGCCAATTCGGGCTATTCGGGGCGCGACAATGTCAACGCATCGCGCAGCCGCAACCTTGTCAGTAATACATTGTCGACGTTCTCCACGTCGGATCCGAAAGACCAGGTCACAGCCGATCTGGAATTTTCCTGGCACATTCTCGATTTCGGCCTTTCCTATGTGCGCGCCAAACAGGATGCCAATCGCGTTCTGATCGCACGCGAGCGCCGGCGCAAGGCGGTCAATCGGATCATTGAGGACATACGTGTGGCCTACTGGCGGGCGCTCGGCTCACAGCGTATCGTGGGTAAACTGTCCAGTCTGGAAGGTTCCGTGCAGCGGGCGTTGCGCAATTCGCGCTCCAGCGCCGCAGAAGGCGTGATCGATCCGCTGACAGCGCTTACCTATCAGCGCGAACTCGTCAATATCAGGCGCGAATTGCAGGCCTTGCAGCGTGATCTGACCCTGGCCAAGGCGCAACTTGCAGCATTGATGAATCTGCCCCCCGATCATCCCTTTACCCTGGTCGATCCAAAACGTGCCGCCTTGCCCAGGATCAACACAAGCGCCGCACAGATGATCGAGATCGCCATGAATAACCGGCCCGAATTCCTGGAACTGGCCTATGAAATGCGTATCAACGATGACGAACGGACCGCCGCGTTATTGGAAATGCTTCCCGGGATCAGCTTGCATGCAGGCGCCAGTTACGATAACAGCGATTTCCTCTACCACGACAACTGGGTTACCTGGGGGGCGCGTGCGAGCTGGAACCTGATCAAGATGTTCAGCTATCCGGCGCGTGCCGATTTCGTCGATGCGAGCAAGATGCTGCTGGAAAAACGCGCACTGGCGGTCACCATGGCGGTCATGACCCAGGTGCATGTCTCGCGGGCACGCTATGCCCATGCGGCGCGCGAACTCAAGACAATGCGCCAGGCCCTCTCCATTCAACGTAAAATTCTCAGCCGCGTGCGCGGTCAATCGATTGCCGATCGCATCGGCGAGCAGGTGCTCATTCGTGAACGCATGAACCTGGTTCTGGCCGAGGTGCGCCACGATATCGCCCGCGCCAGTCTTGAGAACGCCTTCGCCAACGTTTACGCCAGTATGGGTTTCGACCTGATTGATGCCGATTTGTCCCAAAGCATGAGCATTGACGAGATTACCACCCATTTGCGTCGGATGTGGTCGCAGGAGCCGACGCGGATCGCAAAACGCTAGGCTGGACGCGAGCGCGACGGCGGGCGCGGGACGCTGATCAGGCACCCTGGTGGAACGAATTTGGCATTTGCGTCCCGTTTGCCGTTGGGCTGGCTCTCAAATGTCAAATTCCAGGTTCCACTGGAATGTTATCATGGCTGGTTGTGCAATGTCAGCACGTTGTGTCCAGGACGGGCAAACCTGAAGTGACACGCTCTATGAGACGCGTCCGCGGCAGTCCGGGGGCGCATTTTCGTTTAAATAAATCGTCGAAAAGTGGGACTTTGTTCATTAAGAATAAAGTGAATAGCGTATTGTGTGTGTTTTTTCCCGCATAGAGGGTAATTCTCCTTAACTTAAACCACTTGTCAACAGTGCTCCATCATTATGGCGCGTGGGTTCAACGTCGATTGGGCGCTGGCAGTACCAGGACACGCCGATCGACCTTTCTCGACCACACATCTCTTTGACACCAATCTGTGAGCCACCGAAAAGCGCCATTAGTATGAACCGTCAATCGCAAGCGGTATTCCCCTTTTATTGTGCCCGCTCGCCCCGGGCCCGGTTCGGGACCGCGCCCAAAGGCCGTTTCCACGGAGCCTGGGGCTGGAGCAAGAATATGATGCGTCTGTGTATGCGTGCCTCCTGTTATTTCATTTGCGCCGCTGTAGCCTCCTTTCTGTACCCGTCTGCCGTTGGTGCCCAGTCATTGGATCCCCTGGAACTGATCGGCAATCAGATACGCGGTGTGGTGCAACCGGTGGACGAGGCGGTGCTCAGTTCGGAGTTATCGACGAAGGTGGTCGATCTGCCATTTCGCGATGGCCAGGCTTTTAAAAAGGGCGAGACAATCATCGGCTTCGATTGCGAACGTCACCGCTCGGAGCTCGCGGCCGCCAAGGCGGAGTATCGCAGCGCGCTTCTGACGGTAGAGAACAATGTCAAGCTGAAAAAATACAAGGCGATCGGCGCCTTCGAAGTGGAAATCTCGCGTGCACAGGCGGAAAAAGCGAAAGCGGACGTTGCCGCACTCGAGGCGATCAACAAGCAATGTGTCATCGTGGCGCCGTTTTCAGGCCGCGTCGTCGAGACCCTGATCAAGGCCCACGAGGTGCCGGCCGCCAATCAGCCCCTGGTCAGGATCATCAACGATTCTGAACTCGAGGTGCAGTTAATCGTCCCATCCAACTGGCTGGGGCAGCTAAAGGCCGGAACGCAATTCGCGTTTGTTATCGATGAAACGGGTAAAAAACACAATGTACGCGTCTCGCGCATCGGTGCAACCGTCGATCCGGTCAGCCAGACGGTAAAGATCATCGGTACATTCACAGGGGCCGGAAAGGATGTTCTTGCCGGTATGAGTGGCACCGCGCAGTTCGCTTTGCCCGGCGGTTGATCCTATCGGGTATCAATTGCCACAGGGTAGTAAAGAATGCGTATAGTGTAGAGGGTAGCATGGACAAAGCCTCCAACGGTGGTCAGCGTCTTGTGTCGGCGATGCGCGCCAGTGGGGTCCGGGACGCATCGCCCGATGTCGCCGCGGGTGCCGCGGCAGACTCGCCCGATGCGGGCCCTGGCCCTGGCAACAAAGCGGCGGCCGCTGACACGGGGCCGAAAATCGCCGTGCAACAGGTGCATCGCGATGGGGCCGAGCAAACGCGGGCAGGCATTTTCATCACCCTGGAAAAACGGGCACGCAACGCCGAATCGGCGCTGGCTCTGCAATACGTGATCGCCAACGACAGCCGTGATATTGTTAACTACCGTCAGGCATTTGTTCTGGCGCACCGCGGGCGCAGCAAATACACAATGGTGGCTATATCCAGCCTTCCGCTGATCGATCGCAATGCGCCGCTGGTACGCTGGATCGAGACCACGGCGCGGCGCCTGGCGCGCGATGTGGACGCGACGCAGCACCACGAGTTCATGGCTTCAGCCTATAGCGACAGCAATAGCAAGGAAGCGCAGACCTATCCGTTTTCGCATCTGCTGTGGGTTCCGTTGATCAATCCGGCGCGTGATGAACTGGTGGGGGCGATGTTGTTGGCGCGCGAGACCTTGTGGCCTCGTGATGAAGTGGTTCTGGCGCGCTCGCTGGCGGACGTTTACGGGCACGCATGGTCGATGTTCATCACCAGGCGCGCCGGTCTTTGGAGAAAACTGGCGCGGCGCCGTGTGTTTGCGGGCATCGCGGCATTGGCGGCGCTTGTCGGATTCCTGCCGGTCAGTTTGACAACACTGGCGCCGGTCGAGGTGGTTGCGGCGGACCCGGCGATTGTCAGCGCGCCCAGCGATGGGGTGATCGACAAGGTGCTGCTGCCGCCAAACAATCCGGTCCGCAAGGGCGATGTGCTGTTCAGATACGTCGATACGGAGCGGCGCAACGAGTTTGAACTGGCGGAGCGCAATCTTTTGGTCGCGACGTCGAAGTATCGCAAGTTTGTTCAGGGCGCCTTTGCCGATCCTGATGCCAAACGCGAAATCGCCCAGGCGCGCGCCGAGGTGGAGTTATCGGCCGCCCGGCGCGATTACGCCGCCGATCTGCTGAAGCGTATCGAAGTCAGGGCGCAAAAGAACGGCCTGTTGATCTACAGCGAGGCGGAGGAGTGGGACGGCCGCCCGGTTGCAACGGGTGAGCGGGTCATGCAGATTGCCGATCCGGCGCAAGTGGAATTTCGCATCGAACTGGCCGTCGAAGATGCCATCACCATCGATCAGGGCTCGCGGGTGAAGGTCTTTCTCGATATCGATCCCCTCGCGCCCATCGAGGCGGTCCTGACAAGCGCCAATTATCAGGCGACAAAAACGGCGCAGGATACGCTCGCGTTTCCCGTTGTCGCAAATCTGAAGCAGGCGGATGGGGATATTCCGCGTATCGGGCTGCGCGGCGTTGCCCAAATCCACGGCGAGAAGACCAGTCTGTACTTCTTCCTGTTTCGCCGTCCCTTATCGGCGATCCGTCAGTTCATAGGCCTGTAATGCAACCGGGTGTGACGGCGCAGAGCATGGCCCTGCCGCGCCTGCGCGAAGAATTGCAATTGCTTCGGCGCGGCACGGGCAAGCATGGGGAGCCGATCTGGCTGATCTTCGATCCGGCGCGCCACCGCTATTTTAAAATCGGCCGCCAGGCCTACGAGTTGCTGCGTCACTGGCACGCGCAAACCTCCGATGCTCTGCTTTCCATTGTCAATGCGGACAATCGCATGCGCGCCGATGGGAGCGATGTCGAGCGGCTTGTGCGTTTTTTATTCGCCAACAATCTGACCGTTACATCCGCATCGGGGCAGGCGCAGGATTTTGTCGAGCAATCCCGGGCGGTGCAGCGCTCGTGGCTTGTGTGGCTGATACACAATTATCTCTTTATCCGCATCCCGCTGGTGCGCCCGAGCCGCTTTTTGGCGCGCAGTTATCCGTTTGTGGCGCCGTTGTTTTCCAGGGTTACGGCGTTCATCGTCCTGGCGATGAGCCTTGGCGGCTTGTATCTGGTATCGCGGCAGTGGGAGGCGTTCACTTCGACGTTCCTGCACTTTTTCAGCCTGCAAGGGCTGCTATACTACGGCCTGGCGCTTGTTCTGGTGAAGATCGTGCATGAGTTCGGCCATGCCTATACGGCAACCCGCTATGGATGCCGCGTACCGACCATGGGGGTGGCGTTTCTGGTCCTGTTTCCCGTCCTCTACACCGATACCACCGATGCCTGGCGGTTGCACCGGCGCCGGCAACGCCTGTTCATCGGCGCGGCGGGGATTATTGTCGAATTGGCCATTGCCGGGGTTGCGACTTTCCTGTGGTCGTTCATGCCCGATGGGGGGGCGCGTAGCGCCGTATTTATCCTCGCCACCTTGACCTGGATTACCAGTCTGCTGGTCAATCTGAATCCGTTCATGCGCTTTGACGGGTACTATCTTCTGGCGGATATGCTGGGGGTGGAAAATTTGCAGGCGCGCGGCTTTGCCATGGGAAAGTGGCGGTTGCGCGAGATCTTGTTCGGGTTGCGCGAGGCGCCGCCGGAGCGTTATTCGCCGGCTATGGCGCGTACCCTTGTGCTGTACAGTTGGGGCACGTGGATTTATCGCTTCTTTCTCTTTTTGGGCATTGCGTTTCTTATTTACACGTTTTTCATCAAGGTTGTCGCGGTTGTTCTGTTTGTCATTGAAATCCTTTGGTTTATCCTGCTGCCGATCTGGCGCGAGCTCCAGCATTGGTGGCGCATTCGAGAGCGTATTATGCAAACCACGCGAACAAAAATCACCTTTGCGGTGGTTCTTCTTTTGACATGCCTGGTCTTCGTTCCATGGCGCAGTTCGGTAAAGGTTCCGGCCATTGTACAGGTGGCGGAAAAGATGACCGTCTATCCACCGGCGGCGGCGCGTGTCGATACCATATTCATCGAGCGCGGCCAGACGGTGAACGCCGGCGATCCGTTGTTTCAATTGCATTCCGATCAAGTGAATCAGCGTATTCGCGAATCCGAACTAACGTTGAAGCTGATTGCGTTGCAGATTTCACGCAGCCCCGCCGATGCGGTGGATCGTGCCAATTTGCAGGTCTTGCGCGATCAATATGTTGCAGAGCAGGAGAACCTGCAGGGACTGACCAGGTTGCGTGATGAACTCCTTGTGCGCGCTCCCATAGACGGTGTCGTGCGCGAACTCGACCGCGGCTTGCATGCCGGCGTCTGGGTAGCGCCGGACAATGCCCTGGCGATGCTTGTCCAGCCCGGTGCGCACGAGGTGGTCGGGGTTGTGGGGGAGGAGGACCTGTGGCGCCTCAGCGAGACCGCCACGGGCCGCTTTTTCCCCGATGATGCGACACAGGCACCATTTAACGTACGTGTCGAGAAAATCACGCCGGCAGGCGAGCGAACGCTTAAACACCCGTATCTGGCATCGATTTACGGCGGTCCGGTTGCGGTGGAGCCGGACATCAAAACCCCTGACGCGCTTCGAACATCGGATGCGGTGTTTGGCGTTGCCATGGTGGCCAGCGACGGCGATTTGCCCGGTGATCGGGTGCGGCGCGGTTTGGTGCATTTGCGCGGGCGACGCGAGGCGCCGGCGTGGCGCATATGGCGGCGCGTGGTTCGCGTTCTTATTCGCGAAAGCGGCTTTTAGAGCGTTTTCAGCAGAAGGCGTATCGGGTCAGCCACTTGGGCCCGCTGCGTTGTTCCGAGAACAACCTGTGAAACTGTGCGTTTGGGGTGCATTGGCGTGGTCCGATTTCATCTGTTCACGCCGGAACGGTGTCATGGCGCCACCGTTGCAAGAAAGGAGCCGATGGCCGCCTGGCTGGCGCTGTCTTCAAGCAACGGCGCATGGCCCTCGCCGTGGACCCTGTGCACCACCAAATCCGTCTTGATCGCCTGCATCTGGTGTATTATCGCCGGCGTCAGAATATCGGAATGCGCGCCGTGAATAACAAGCCCGGGCTTTTTTATTAACAGTTTGAAAGGCTCCCATAGTTCAGGCAACGGTGTGTCCGGCTTAAGCGCATCCAGCGTGCGCAGCAGTTGCGCATCGAAATCGCGCGCCGGCCGGCCGTTCTCGTCGCGATAAATCTGCCGTGCCAGGGCGTTCCAGCGTGCGCCGTCAAGGGTGGGAAACTGTGCGCCATGCTGCTTGCGCAGCAGCGTCGCCGCCTGCCGCCAGGTTTGCGGCTGCGAGGTATCCACCAGTTGCTTCCTGATGCGCTCAAGCCCCGCCCGGTTGATGCGTGGCCCGATATCGTTAAGGACGAACCGCCGTATGCGCGGTGCCGCCACCAGCGCCAGCAGCAGAATGACAATACCGCCGCGTGACGTGCCGATCAAGTCGGCGCAAGACAGATCAAACGCATCCATGCCACGCAGCACGTCGCGCGCCTCGACTTGCGGCGTGTAATTCTGCCATTTTTTGTCATAGGCGGATAAACCGCGGCCGCGATATTCGAACACATGGACATCGCGCGCCCACTGCGGATGGGTGGCAAGAAACACCGCCAGGGCGTGAAAATCGCGCGCATTGCGGGTTAGCCCCGGCAGGCAAATGACCGCTGGCTCACTGTTGCGTAGCGGCGTATTGGCTGCTCGCGCGCAATAGAGGCGCGTATGCAGGCGCAAACCATCGTCGCTTTCATAGTAGCGATCCTGCCACAGGGACGGGGGTGGGGTATTTGTCATGGAACTGACTGTGTAATTTCAACAGGTTGTTCTCGAAAAAACCATCGGGTATTGCTCGCCATTCATCTGATTATTAGAGGTGTTCTATTTATCATGCGCTGTCAAGGGTGCTTCGCGTCGCCCTTGGTGGTTCTTAACCCCTTGACAGCGCAGGAGAAATAAAAAAGCGACGATCAGAAGCATGGCCCGGTATAGCTTCCCCGGCGGCAAGGGCGTTAGAGATGTTTCTTCAGGTTTTTCTGTATTAGGAACAACCTGCTGAAAGATAGCAATTTAACCATAAATTAACCTTTAATTAACCATAAATTAACCTTGATGCGATTACAGCGAGACGGGGCCAAGCGGGTGTTCGTTCAGCGTGTGCGGATACGTTTAGCCCAAGGATCCGATTTGCGAAAGGGCCGATTATGACACAGGGGCTAACAGAGGATACGCGTATTAATGCGCTGGAAGACATTCTCAGCAGTACCGCGCCGGGCCGGGCCCTTATTTCATCCATTGTGCAGCGCTCCCAGGACGCGGAAAAACAGGCCCTGATCAGTGCGGCGGCGCAACTTGCCAGGCACGCGCAAGAAAAGACACCTGCACACGCTATTCTTGATCCGGCGCAACCGGATACATATTTCAGCCCTGGCGCGCGCCTGATTGCTCTTGCCGAGCGCCTTGAGGTGTTGACGCAATCGCAAACGGCAGGCGCGAAAGAAGAGACAGAATGCGCACAATTACGGCAGGCGTTGCGTACAGAAATCAGGGAACTGCGCGACATCACCGAACCGATTATAGAGGAAATCATTCGTGGCCGTCAGGTCATGGATCTGTTTTTGCGCTTGCGCCGCGCCCTTGCTTCACAGACAATCAGCGTTCCCTTTGAAATCAGCAATCTGGTGGACAGGGCGGTGGCACTGATGCGCGAAAAAACACCTGTTGTGAGTTATAGTCGTCTGCGCCGCCAGGCGCATGATCTGGAACGCGTCTCCCGGAACAAAAGCGCAGCTTAAACCGGCGCGGGCAACGCCGCAGCCAAATCTTCAGGACAGCACATCGCGCAAGATGTCGATCATGTGGTCGATGTCGCGCTCTTCGGCGATAAACGGCGGTGCAATAATCCCCGAATCGCCGGTAAACTTGATATGCAATCCTTTCCAGAACAGCGCCTTTTGCATCTGCGTGCCGCGTGCGCCAACAGCCCCGTCGGTCATGATATCAATGCCTGCCAACAGGCCGCAGCCGCGAATGTCCGTTACCGCCTCAAGATCGCGCAATGTCGCCATTGCCTCAAGAAAATAACCCGAAAGATTGGCGGCGCGCTCAAACATGTTCTCATCAATATAGGCGCGCTGCGTCACAATGCCCGCCGCGCAGGCGATCGGATGCGCCGAATAGGTATAGCCGTGGAACAATTCAACAGCGCCATCGACGGCACTATCGCAAATCGTGTCGTAAATGTAGTCCGCTACCGCCACCGCCCCCATGGGCGCGCAGCCGTTGGTCAGCGCCTTGGCCATGGTCATGATATCCGGCGTCACACCAAAGGCCTGCGCGCCAAAAGGTGTACCGAGGCGGCCAAAGCCGCAAATGACTTCATCGAAAATAAGCAAAATGCCATTGGCATCGCAGATTTCGCGCAAACGTTCCAGATATCCCACAGGCGGAACGAGTACACCCGTGGAGCCGGCGACCGGCTCGACGATGCAGGCGGCGATGGTCGTTCCGCCATACGTATCGACAAAGCGCTGCAGATCGTCCGCCAGTTCGGCGCCACTTTGCGGCTGGCCGGTCACAAAGCGGTTGTCTGCGTCCCATGTATGCCGCATGAGCGCGATATTCGGCATGACGGCGCCAAAACTCTCGCGATTCTTTATCATCCCCGATAAGGATACACCGCCGATATTGACGCCGTGATAGGCGCGCTCGCGACTGACAAACCGGGTGCGCTGTCCCTCGCCTTTGGCGCGGTGATAGGCCATGGCGATTTTCAGGGCGGTATCGACGGATTCCGAGCCGGAATTGGTGAAAAATATGTGATTGATCGGCTCCGGTGTAATGCGCGAAAGCAGATTGGCGAGTTCAAACGCACCTGGCTGGGCTAACTGAAAGGGAGCGCAGTAATCGAGGGTGAGAAGCTGTTGGTGTACCGCTTCGGCGATGTCCTTGCGACCGTGTCCGAGCGGCGTGCAGAACAGGCCTGAACTGGCGTCCATGACCTTGCCGCCCTTGTGATCGATGCACCACAGGCCTTGCGCTTCGACCAGCAGGCGCGGTTCCTGTTTGAAGTCGCGATTGGCGGTAAAGGGCATCCAGTGGGCTTCAAGCGAATTGCTGTCGTAGCGCATATCCGGGCCTCGTTGGTTATGTGGGCTGATCTGTTGTAGCGATGGCGCGCGTTGCGCAATCGGAAAGTTTGCGGATAAACTGCCAGGGGCTTGATTCCAAATTTGCATATCCCCACTAAACGCAGGCTTGCATGCAAATGTTGAAATCAGGGTTTCACCAGTCATGATAATATTCCAGTGAAACTTTTAATTTGAGAACGCGCCCGGCGGCGAACGGCGCTCAAATTTCAGATTCGTTCACCAGGATAACACGTTCAGATTAGCGCGTTTGCCATATCCCTGATAGAACCAGTCAGAGCGGCAGTTGAGTCCAGTACGGATTTTTCCTAAACTGGCGCGATAAACGACCGACAGACCGATAACAGGAACGTCCATGCGCGAGGCGCTATTTCGACTGAACAACGTGGAAGGTATCGGATTGCAGGCGCAAATACGCGAAATGCTCGTGAGCGCCATCCTGACGCGCCAGATACTGCCCGGCGATGCCCTGCCTTCCAGCCGCGCCATGGCGTCGATGTTGCAGGTCTCGCGCAATACGGTGACACTTGCCTATACCATGCTCGTCGATGAGGGGTATTTGAGCGCGCGCGCGCGTAGCGGTTACTATATCAGCGAGAACGCGCCTGTCGCCCAGCTATGTGCCGTGGCGGCACGTGATACCGATACGGATGCGCTCGATTGGCGCAAGCGCATGCGGCAGATCCCGCCGCATCGCGACCGCATCGAAAAGGTCGTGAACTGGCTTGCCTATCCTTACCCGTTTTTGTACGGCCAGGCAGACCCGGGGTTGTTCAGTCACAGCGAATGGCGCGATTGCGCCCGTCAGGCGTTGGGCTTGCGCACGTTCAGCGATCTGTGTGGCGATTTCGGTTATACCGATGATCCCATGCTGGTGGAATACATCAAGACGCGTATTCTGCCCCGCCGTGGTATCCGCGCCGAGGCGGATGAAATTCTCGTTACCCTGGGCGCCCAGAACGCTCTTTACCTGATCGTTTCCCTGCTTGTGACCAAGGATACACGGGTGCTTTTCGAAAATCCCGGCTATCCCGATCTACGCCACATGATTGCGTTGCGCACGCCCCATGCCATCCCGGTTGATATTGACGGACACGGCATGCCCGCCGATGAGCGTCTGCGTGACGCCGATCTGGTGTTTGTCACCCCCAGTCACCAGTCGCCCTCCAATCTGACCATGCCCATGATGCGCCGTCAGGCGTTGCTGGCGGCGGCGCGCCAATACGATGCGATTGTGATTGAGGACGACTATGAGTTTGAGATGAGTTTCCTTTCCAAACCGCTGCCGGCGCTGAAATCGCTGGACGAGGACGGCCGCGTGCTCTATGTGGGCAGCTTTTCCAAATCGGTCTTTCCCGGCCTGCGGTTGGGGTATCTGGTCGCGCCGCGCGTACTGATTGCCGAGGCGCGCTGGCTGCGCCTGTTGCAGTTTCGCCATCCCCCGGGGCATGTACAACGCACGACGGCACTGTTTCTGGCGCTGGGGTATCATGATGCGCAGATCCGCCGGCAAAAGAAAGCCTTCGCCGAACGGCGCGCCGAAATGGAACGCGGGCTGGCGGAAATCGGCCTGACCAGCGCCATGGCGCCGCCCTTTGGCGGTTCCAGTTTCTGGATCAAGGGACCGCGCTGCCTGGACAGCCGGCGGCTCTATCGCGACGCCCAGGAGCGGGGCGTTCTGATCGAGACAGGGCCGGCGTTTTTTGCCCAGAAAAGCCCTCCGGCAAACTATTTCCGCCTTGGATATTCTTCTATCGGGGTAAAAAAAATCGCTCCCGGGTTGTCCATTCTCGAGTCGCTCATCAATCAGCAGTTGAAGAGGCGATAATTTCAACGCTCACCCCGCACGAAGCGCTGGCCCTAAAAGTTCCTGGCCGTGGATCCATTTGTTGTCGTACGGTAGCGTTATACACGCGGCAGGCGTTGAAGCGCCGGCACAAAACATATCGCCGAACAAGCGGACAACATGCGCGAGAGGCAAGAGCGAGTGGGTATGGCAGCACAGCCTGACATCCAGTACAATCGATCCAGCGGCGATGAGGTTCGCAAGACCACATGCTACATGTGTGCCTGTCGATGCGGCATCAACGTGCATTTGCGTCGCGGCAAGGTCAGCTACATCGAGGGTAATCGCGATTCTCCCGTCAATCGGGGCGTGTTATGCGCCAAGGGATCGGCGGGGATTATGCAGCACTATTCGCCGGCGCGCCTGAAAAAACCCCTGCTGCGTACCGGCGCGCGCGGCAAGAACGCGTTTAGGGAAATCACCTGGGAGGAGGCTCTTGATATCGCCGTCTCCTGGCTTAAGCCGATCCGTCAAACGGATCCGAAAAAACTGGCGTTTTTCACCGGGCGCGACCAGTCCCAGTCCCTGACCGCCTGGTGGGCGCAACAGTTCGGCACCTGCAACTATGCCGCCCATGGGGGGTTTTGCTCGGTCAATATGGCGGCGGCCGGGATTTACACCATCGGCGGTTCGTTCTGGGAATTCGGTCAGCCGGACTGGGAACACACCAGACTGCTGCTGCTGTTTGGCGTCGCCGAAGATCACGATTCCAATCCCATCAAGACAGGACTGGCAAAGATACGCCAAAACGGCGGCCGCATCGTCTCCATCAATCCCATCCGCACCGGCTATTCGGCGATCGCCGACGACTGGATCGCTATCCGGCCCGGCACCGATGGACTGCTGATCCTCTCGCTTATCCACGAATTGCTGCGCACCCGGCGTGTTGATATGGATTATCTGCTGCGCTACAGCAACGCGCCCTGGCTGGTGATCGACAACCCGGGCCAGGACGATGACGGGCTGTTCGTGCGCAACGAGGATGGTGTTGCGCAAGTGGCGGATCGTCACACGGGTCGCCCGGTCTCCTTTGATACGCCTGTAGCTGCGCCGCAACTGCACGGCACCGTGACCACAGCCGATGGCAAACAGGCAAAACCTGTGTTCGAGAAGATGGCGCAGGCGTATCTGGATGCGCGTTATGCGCCCGACAATGTGGCGCGGATCACCGGCGTTGAGGCGCAGACTATTCGCAACCTGGCTGATGAATTGGCGGGCATTGCCTTTGAGGAGGCGATCCGGATCCCGCAAACCTGGCGCGATACGCGCGGCCGGACCCACGACGAATTTATCGGTCGGCCGGTCTCCATGCACGCCATGCGCGGTATCGCCGCCCATTCGAATGGCTTTCAGACCTGCCGGGCGCTACACATTCTGCAGCTTTTGCTGGGCAGTATTGATTGCCCCGGCGGTTTTCGGTTCAAGCCGCCGTATCCGAAGCCGTGTACCCTGCAAAACCGGCCCGGGCGATCAGGCGCGATCGGCGGCAACGGGGAAGAGGCAGGCCAGCCGCTCGATAATCCACCCCTTGGGTTCGTGCAGGGCCCGGAGGATCTGCTCATCGACGAGCAGGGAGCGCCGATGCGTATCGACAAGGCGTTTTCCTGGGAGGCGCCGCTTTCCGTTCATGGCATGATGCACACGGTCATCGCCAACGCCCATGCGGGCGATCCCTATCCGATTGATACGCTTTTTATGTATATGTCCAATATGGCGTGGAACTCGTCCATGAACACGCGCGCCGTGCAGACGATGCTGACGGATCGCGATGAAGAAAGCGGCGACTACGTCATTCCCCATATTATTTACAGCGATGCTTACGCCTCCGAAATGGTCGCTTACGCCGATCTCGTGCTGCCCGATACCACGTATCTGGAGCGTTTCGATTGTATTTCGCTGCTTGATCGGCCGGTGGGTGAGCCGGAGCTTGTGGCTGATGCCATCCGCTGGCCCGTCGTGGAGCCCGATCGGGACGTGCGCGGCTTTCAATCGGTCTTGCTGGAGTTGGGCGCACGGTTGCAACTGCCCGGCTTTGTGGATGATCGGGGCGAGGCGCGTTTTAGCGATTATGCCGACTATATGGTTCACCACGAGCGCCGCCCGGGGGTCGGTCCGCTGGCCGGCTGGCGCGGCGCGGGGGGAGAATTGGCCGGGCGCGGGGCACCCAATCCGGCGCAGATAGATGCCTATATCAAGAACGGCGGCTTTTGGAGCCAGCCCATTCCCGATGATGCCCGCTACTACAAACACGCCAATCAGGGGTATCAGGATTTTGCCACCGGGATCGGCCTTGTGGATGCGCCGGCGCCGGTCACCTTTCAGCTTTATGCGGAGGTCTTGCAGCGTTTTCGATTGGCGGCGCTGGGGCACGGCAAGGTGCAACCGCCTGACAATCTGCGCGATCAGATCGCCCGCTGTTTTTCGCCTCTGGCGCACTGGTACGAGAGTTTCGAGGGGTGTCGTGTTGACGACAACGCCTATCCGCTGCATGCCCTTACGCAGCGGCCCATGGCGATGTATCACTCATGGGGCTCGCAAAACGCCTGGCTGCGGCAGATACACCCGAAGAATGTACTCTATGTACCCCATACCCTGTGCGCCGAGATGGATTTGCAGGCGGGGGACTGGGTGTGGATGATTTCTCATAACGGCCGTATGAAGGTGCCGGTCCAGCCCATGCACGCGCTGAACGCCCAGACCGTATGGACGTGGAACGCGATTGGTAAAATGCCCGGCGCCTGGCAGTTGTCGCCGCGCGCAAGCGAGGCACGACAGGGCTTTATTATCAACCATCTGATCAGCGAGTTGTTGCCGCAGAAAAAAGAGGAGACGCGCGCGCGGGCACTGAATGTCGATCCCGTCACCGGCCAGGCGGCGTGGTTCGATCTGCGGGTGCGTCTGGAAAAGGCGGAGCCCGATGAGGGCACGACACAGCCCGTCTTCGATGCGCTTGCGCCCCTTGATGGCTTGCAGGCGCCGCCCAAGGAGTTGCGTTTCGATGGCAACGCGCCCGGGGAGGATGCATGACCTGTCTGCCTCAACGTGTGGAGAAAAAACTTGGTCTGGTCATCGATCTGGACATTTGCGTCGGTTGTCACGCCTGTGTGGTCAATTGCAAGGAGTGGAACACATCCGGCGCCGGCGCCCCGTTATCGGATCAGAACCCGTATGGACGCGATGTCTCGGGCACCTGGCTGAACCGGGTTCATTCCTACGAAGTGGACCGCGGTAAGGATCGAATGACCGTTCATTTTCCCAAATCATGTCTGCATTGTGAGGATGCGCCCTGTGTCAGTGTTTGTCCGACGGGGGCGTCCTACAAGCGGGCCGAGGACGGCATTGTTTTGGTCAATGAGGATCGCTGTATCGGCTGCGGGCTATGCGCCTGGAGTTGCCCCTATGGGGCGCGCGAGATGGATGTCGCGGAAGGGGTCATGAAAAAGTGCACCCTGTGCGTCGATCGTATTTACAATACCACCCTGGCGCCGGAGGATCGCGAGCCGGCCTGCGTGCGCACATGCCCGGCCAAGGCGCGGCACTTTGGCGATCTGTCCGATCCGGCATCGGCCGTATCGCAACTGGTGGCGGCGCGTGAGGGCTTCGATCTGATGCCTGAAATGGGAACCAGGCCGGTAAACAAATACCTGCCGCCAAGACGGCGAAAACCCTTAAGCGATCGCAGCGCCGGGGAACCGCCATCATCATCCGCGGTAACGCCGGCGCATAGCGGCACAAACAGCACAAACAGCACAAACAGCACAAACAGTAGAGACAATGCTCTCGAGTCCTTCTTTTCCTGGGTCGATCGCACTCTTGACCGCCTCGCCAATCGTGAAACAGAATGATTCTATTAAGACCTGACACGCTCTAGCTATGATCTTTCAATAGGCTGTTCTCGAAAAAACTTATGGGCACATATAGATAGTCCGAACCGACCTCCCTGGCGGCCATGGCCGCGAGTATCCTGACTTCAGACCTGCCGCCTTGAGAACAACCTGCTGAAATCACCCGGTTAGCAACATGTTATTCAGCCCTTTAATGCCATAAGCCAAGCCGATGCATCCCACCTACTCCATTATCGCATTCACAACCCTCTCCGGCGCCGGCTTTGGTCTGGGAGCGCTGCTGTGCCTCGGGGGCTTGCCCGTTGAGCGCGAGATCGGATTTGCCGCCTGGGGGCTGGTGTTTTTTCTCACTGTGAGCGGACTGGCGGCATCGCTTCTTCATCTGGGGCATCCGGAGCGGTTCATTCTGGCGCTCAGCCAGTGGCGCTCCAGTTGGCTGTCGCGCGAAGGCGTTCTGGCCCTGCTATGCCTTGGAGTATTCGCGATTATCGCCGCTGGCTGGGTTTTTCTGTTGCGGTTCTGGTGGCCGGTGGCGCTGGCGGGCGCCGTGCTGGCGATCGCCACCGTCTTTTCGACGGCCATGATCTACGCCAGCCTGAAGACCATTCGCCACTGGTCCAATCCGTTTACGGTACCGGTCTATCTGTTGTTCGCGCTCTCCAACGGCGCTTGCCTGTATTTGATGCTGGCCGCCATGGCAATGCACGTACCGCGTGCATGGATCGTGTTTTGCGGCCTGCTCGTGATTGTTGCGATGCTGGTGCAGATTTTTTCCTGGCGCTTTAATGATGCGGCCCGCTCGCAAGCGAATATCGGTACGGCGACGGGTCTTGGGAGATTGGGGCGGGTGCGTGAGTTGGAGCGGCCGCATCTGACGGAGAACTATCTGCAAAGCGAAATGGGTTATCGTGTGGGGCGCAAACACGCCGCCACCTTGCGCCTTATCGCCATTGTCACGGGACTTGGGGTGCCCCTTGCGCTGCTGGCTGTGGCATTTTATCGTATGGATACGCTGGCATTGTGGTTCGGCCTTGGGGCGCTGGCGCATTTTATCGCAACGCTGATTACGCGCTGGCTGTTTTTTGCCCAGGCGCGCCATACGGTGATGCTCTATTACGGAGATGAAACGGCTTGACGGGTCTTGAGGCGAACACCAGCGCAAGCGAGTCGCTCTTTGCGGCGCCTGCACCGGTTCTGCCGCAATTTGTCACTGCCATGATGGCGGCGCCGACGGGTAAAGCGCGCGCGGTCATTGCCGGTTCAAATTCGGTGTCTACCCTGGCCATGATCGCCAAAGCCGATAGGGCGGGTCTTATTGATCCGGTGCTTGTCGGTCCGCGCGCTGCCACCGATGCGGCGGCCGGGCAGGCCAATGTCGACATTAACGGCTTTACCCGCATTGAGGCACAAGGCGGGCAAGCCATTGCCGAGGCCAGTGCGAGGGCGGCGAAAGAGCAGGGCGCTGATCTGGCCATCAAGGGGCAGATTCACACCGATGCGTATTTGCGTGCGTTTCTTTCCCGCGCCGCCGGTTTTCGTCGAGAGGGGGCGTTTGCCTCCCATATTTTTGTTCTGACGGCGCCGGACATGCAGCGGCCATTGATGATCAGCGATGCAGCGTTCAATATTGCGCCGGACATTGACCAGCGCCTGGCCATCGCCACGAACGCCATTGAGGCGGCATTTAAACTGGGCGTTGAAAAGCCCACGATCGCCATTCTGTCAGCCAGCGAACAGGCCAGCGCGGCGATGCCCTCCAGCGTTGAAGCAGCGCAGTTGGCTGAGCGATTGGATGGCGCGTATGGCAGCCGTATTCGATGCCTCGCGCCGGTCGGCTTCGATCTGGCGGTATCGCCGGCGGCGGCGAGAATAAAGGGTTATCGGGTATCGGGCGGCGGCTGTGCCGATGTTATCCTGGTGCCTTCGATTGAGACCGGCAACGCGTTGTTCAAGGCCCTTGTCTATGGGGTGGGGGCGTGTGCAGCCGGGGTCGTGCTCGGCCTTGATCTGCCTCTTGTGCTGACGTCCCGTGCGGATCCGGCCGTCGCCCGCTTGGCGTCCGTGGCGTTGGCGGCGCGGCTGGCGGACAGATCATAGGGGAACGGGGCACGGGTGCGGTATTTCCAATGACATGTTCTAGTGAGAATGGCGCGGGTGTGGGAAACGCCGGCGCTCACCAACTGTTGACGCCTGCGCAAATGGCGGCGGCGGATGCGTGGACGATTGCGCAAGGCACACCGGGGTTTGATCTCATGCGCCGCGCCGGGCGCTGTGTGGCCGATGTGGCCCGAAATATGCTGGACCCCGTGGCCGATGGCGGGGCGAAACGGCGTGTGATCGTTCTGTGTGGGCCGGGAAACAACGGCGGCGATGGTTTTGTTGCCGCCTCTTTGTTGCAGCAGATGGGCTATGATGTCAGGGTTTATCTGCTGGGCGCCCAGTCCGTGCTAAAAGGCGATGCGGCGCGCGCCGCGCAGGCCTGGGAAGGCGATATATCGCCCATGGCGGATGTCGTGTTGGACGATGCGGGCCTTGTTATTGATGCGCTGTTCGGCGCCGGGCTGTCGAAGCCCATCACGGGAGGGTTGTGCGACCTGATCCACGCGGTGAACGCCGCCGGCATTGCGGTGCTGGCGGTCGATCTGCCGAGCGGCATCTGTGGCGCTTCCGGCAGTGTTCTGGGCTGCGCCTTTAAAGCGGCGCGCACGGTAACCTTCTTTCGTAAAAAGCCCGGCCATCTGCTATTGCCGGGGCGGGAATATTGCGCCCGGGTGATAGTCGGCGATATCGGTATTCGCCAAAGCGCCCTTCACACCATCGCCGTCGATACCCATCAGAACACGCCGGGCCTATGGCGCGATCGCTTCCCGTTTCCGTCCTTGAGCGCGCACAAGTACACCCGCGGCCATGCACTGGTGACCAGCGGTCCCCTTACGGCCACCGGTGCGGCGCGTCTTGCAGCGCGCGCCGCCCTGCGCGCTGGCGCCGGGGCGGTGACCTTGCTGTCGCCAGGGGGGGCATTGGCGGTCAATGCGGCCCAGATCACGGCGCTCATGCTTGAGCGCATTGATGACGCCGATGGCTTGCGTGCGTCGTTGCAGGATGCGCGGCGCAATGCCATCCTGTTGGGCCCTGCCATGGGCATCGGCGCGCACACGCGCGCTTTTGTTGAGACGGCACTGGACTCAGGCGCGAGCGTTGTTCTTGATGCGGACGCTATCACGTCCTATGCGGCGCGGACCAAGACCCTGCACGAGGCGATTGCACAGGCGCGCGGCGCCGTCGTGCTGACGCCCCATGGCGGCGAGTTTGCCCGGCTTTATGAAGATATCGCGGCTGATACGCGTCTTTCCAAGATTCAGAAGGCGCGTTCCGCGGCGCGGCGCTGCGGCGCGGTTGTCGTCTATAAGGGCGCCGATACGGTTATCGCTGCGCCCGACGGGCAGGTGGCGATCAATACCAATGCGCCCCCCTGGCTGGCGACGGCCGGCTCGGGCGATGTGTTGGCGGGTATAATCCTGGGGCTGCTGGCGCAGTCGATGGCGGCCTTTGATGCCGCCTGCGCCGGTGTCTGGCTGCATGGCGAGGCGGGGACGATTGCCGGCCCGGGGCTGATCGCCGAGGACCTCGATGCCGCTTTGTCGTTGGCGCGCAAGCAGTTATACAATATGCTTAACACATAAGCGGCTTTTGGTTTGCCAGAAGTATTGCCCGTGGTATAGAGCGTGTTATGACCTGACACGCTCCAAAGGTACAGGTTGTCGCCGGCGTTCGCGCCTCGGCAGTTGCGGGTGTGGTGAAACTGGTAGACACGCAAGATTTAGGTTCTTGTGAGCTTAGCTCGTGGGGGTTCAAGTCCCTCCACCCGCACCATCTGAATTGGGCCGCATCTTTCGTGCGCTGCATGTGGTCCGGTTGTGGCCGCCGGTGGTGTTATTGAGGCCCTATAGATTTACGGAACACTTGGGAAAAATGGTTGCAAATCAATGCAGGTAACCGAAACACTTAATGAAGGTCTTAAACGGGCACTGGAAATCACGGTGCCGGCAGACGATCTTGACGGCCGGCTGACATCGAAGCTCGATACCCTAAAAGGCAGGCTGCAGCTTAAAGGCTTTCGGCCGGGAAAGGTGCCTGCGGCCCACATTCGCAAAATGTATGGCAAGCAGGTCATGGCCGAGGTGCTTGAGGAGGTAATCGACGAATCCTCCACCAGGGTGCTCACCGAGCGCGGCGAACGCCCTGCCTTTACGCCCGATATCAAGCTGGCCGATGAAGAAAGCGCCATCGAAAAAATGCTCGCCGGCGGAAGCGATCTTGCCTACAGGATGGAGTTTGAAGTCCTTCCCGAGATCGAACTGACCGATGTCACAAAAATCGAAATCGAACGCCCGACGATGGAGATCGAGGCGGAGGAGTTGGAAAAAACGCTGGAAAGTCTGGCCAGGGAGGCCCAGCCGTTTCATGTCAGAGATGAGGCGCAGCCAGCGCAAGAAGGCGATCGGGTTTCGTTGTCGTATGTGGGCAAGATCGATGGCGAGCCGTTCGTAAACGGCACCGATGAGAATGCCTCGCTCGTTCTCGGATCAGGCACTCTGCTGCCGCAGTTCGAACAAGCCATATCAGGACACAAAACGGGTGAGGCGTTCACCATCGACGTCACATTTCCCGATGATTACGGCGTTGCCGAACTTGATGGCATGCAGGCGACTTTTGACATTGTCATCAAGGAAATCGCCGCCCCTGGCGAGATGGCTATTGACGATGAACTGGCCAAACAGTTTGGCCTTGAGGACCTTCAGGCGTTGCGTACAGCCATTGCCCAGCGTTATCAGGAGGAGTTGAATCAGTCTGTGCGCCAGAATTTCAAGCGGCTTGTGCTTGATGAACTCGACAAGCGGCACACGTTTGAGTTGCCGCCGACACTGGTCGCTTCGGAATTCAACTCCATGTGGAAACAGATGTGCGCGGAGATGGAAAACGCCGGCGAGACGTTCGAGGACGCTGGCACAACAGAAGAAAAGGTGAAAAAGGAATACCAGGCCATTGCCGAACGGCGCATCCGCCTGGGATTGGTGTTGGGCGAGATCGGCCGCAACGCCAACATCAGCGTTAGCGATGAAGAACTCAAGGCGGCGATTGATCAGCAGATTCATCAAAATCCCGTCCATGGAAAGGCAATGTGGGAACATTACCGCAAAAATCCGCAAGCTCTCGATGCGTTGCGTATGCCCTTGTACGAGGAAAAAGTGGTCAATTACCTCAGCGAGCTTATGACGATTACCGACAGGAAAATGAGCCGCGAAGAATTCGATAATTATATTGCGCAACAAGACGCCAAGGCTTCCCAGATCATCGAAGGTGAGGATGAGAACAAGGACAGCAGCAGCGATCTCGCCATCGCCGAAAAGGCGACATAGTTGATCGTGAAGAAAGGTATTTCGCTCCGCTCGGTCTACTTTTTCCCAATAAAATAAGGACAAATCAGTCCTTGGGGCGGCCCGGCGGACTGATTTGGCATTCATGTTGATCGATCATGACCGTTGGTCACGATCGGAAATTGCAAGGTTATACCAGCGGTACTGGCGTTTTGTACGCGCTGACTTGTGTGTCGCGCTGACAAGACAACGGTTGTAAACCGGGTCAGGAGTCAAACGCAAGTCCCTGTATACCAGCGGTATTGGCATTTTGTACACGCTGACTTGTGTGTCGTGCTGATAAGGCAACGGTTGTAAACCAGGTCAGGAGTCAAACGCAAAATCCCTTGTATTGCGCGCAAATGCGCCAAAACCTTGCAATAAGCCCAGGCGAAAACAAAGCGCCGCGCCTTCTCGGTCTCAGTTTTCTCATTGTTTTGAATGAAGAAAAGTGCGCGGAGCGAAGCACCTTTCTTCACGATCAACTTGCTAAAACTTGCCGTTTTCGTTGGCGGACTGGTTGGGAATTTCGGCGATTATATCCCAATGCTCGACAATTTTACCGTCCTGGACACGGAAAAGGTCATGGAACGCGACATGCTTGCCGGCGAATGAACCTTCCGATGCGGTAAAAACAAAATTTCCTTCCGCCACAACCATATGTACGGTATCATAGGTCATGGTGATACCCTGTTCAGTCATGGCGGCAACCGCCGCTTGCAGCCCGTCCAGGCCATCGGCGATGTCGCTGTTATGCTGATGATAGCTTTTTGTCGATACATAGTCTGCTATCTTGTCGAAGGCGCCGCCCTTGAGAACCGTATTGACGAAACCTGTGACCAGTGCCTTGTTTTCGGCGGTGCGATCCAAATCTGTGATTTCAGTTACACCGTCCGTCTGGGAGCGGCCGGAAGGGTTCGGTGGTGCAGCGGGCGTTAAATTGTCCCAGTGCTCAGCCACTTTGCCGTTCTCGATGCGGAATATATCAAACGCGATCAGATGATCGCTGCCGAATATTTTCGCATTCTTGTACTCGTTATGGGCGACAACCAGATCCCCGTCGGCGATCAGGCGATGGGTGGTGACCGTGATACCGCTCTCTTTTAATGCCGGGATAAGGCCGACCAGCGCATCTCGACCGGAAGGAACCGCCGGGTTGTGTTGGACAAGATCTTTGGCAATCACGCGTTCGGCGGCGGCCGCATCGAAGGTCTTGAAAAGCGCCTCCATTTCCTTGACGGCGATTTCCTTCGGTGTGCCCGGCGAGCCGGCAACCGCGCCGGCGATGGTGGCTAGCGATACGAATGCAGCAGCTGCTGTTTTTGGCAATAGCCTTTTCATGGATTGTGTCTCCTTGGACTTGCGATTGAAAGTGATGAATGATTAAGTATATATTTAATACCAAGTGTCAATAACGCACCAATAGGGAACCAGGTATGCTTCAGATTACCGTCACGCCCGGCACTGACAGCGGTTTGTGCCCTGTACGCAACGTGCTTGCCCCGGTAAGCGGCAAGTGGCAGTCGCTCATAATTCTCTGCCTGGAAGACGGACCGCTGCGCTTTAATCACATAAAGCGCACGCTAGGCGATATTTCGCAGCGGGTACTGACCGAAAACCTGCGCGCCCTGGAGCGCGATGGGTATGTGATCAGAACCGTCAGCGCGGGGCCGCCGGTTGCGGTCTCTTACCATCTGACCGCCATGGGATGTGATTTTCTAGCGGTCTGGAAACCGGTCGCCCATTGGGCCATGGAGAATTTCAATGCGGTGATTGCGGCGCGCGCTGCCTATGAGGCAAAAAACAACAGATAACATAGCTGAACGATGCGATTTTCTCGTTCGAGCGTTCTTTTCACAAACAACCCCTTGGAGCCTTTCAGTTTTTAAGTGAAGCAATTTTCGTTTCCCGATTGGCGAGGCGACCCACGTTTGAGCCGATCGACATGCGATGCGGGCGCATCTCATGAGATCGGTTTGAGCGTGGGCGCCCGCCAATCGACAAACCCGAAGGGGCGGGCGCTTTTGCTATAGATTTCAGGGCGATCAGCTTTATGGCGTTAGCATTACCCCTGGCAAAATGGGTACAGCTAACGCCAGGCTGATCTAATATGAACCTTAAGTCTCTTGCAAATAGCCCCACTATATCCTGCGAGACTTAAGGCCCATCCTGTCGTAAAATCGCTCCGTCAGAATGATTCACTTAAGAACTGAAAGGCTCTAATACCAACGGCTCTTATGGTTGACTCATAAAGCCGTTGGCAAGGCCGACTGGCCGCCGCGCCTTATGGCGCGTAAGCCTTAGTGGCGTTTGAACGATAACGGTCATTCTTTATGACCGTTAGTATAAAGCGTGGGCGCATGAATTCACCGTTTCTCGCAGGCTTGCTGCTCGGCGCCAGCCTGATTATCGCCATCGGCGCGCAAAACGCCTTTATTCTGCGCCAGGGTATTCTACGACAACATGTTTTTGTATTGTGCGGTGTCTGCGCTGTATCCGATGCCGTGCTTATCGCCGTCGGTGTTTTCGGTTTCGCCAGCGTTATTAGGCAATCCTCCAGCCTTGTCGCGGCCGTGACAATTGGCGGCATTGCCTTTCTTTTTGTCTACGGCATGTTGGCTTTTCGCCGCGCGTTGCTATCGCGGACCATGAGCCGTTCGCATACGAAAGCCGATACACGCGCCATGGCAATCAGCACCTGTCTGGCGCTTACCCTGCTGAACCCTCATGTTTATCTGGATACGGTCGTGCTCGTCGGCAGTATTTCGCTGGCTTATCAGGGCAGTGAGCGACTGGCATTCGGCGCCGGTGCGACGATTGCCTCGTTTCTATGGTTTTTCGGCCTTGGTTACGGCGCGCGCCTTTTATCCGGAGTCTTTGAAAATCCCATTGCGTGGCGCATTCTCGATACGCTGATTGGCGTAGTCATGTGGAGCATCGCGCTTTCATTGTCACTGGATTTCCTGGGTCCATAATGCGCGCCGCCGCTTAAGCTGATCGCACCGCCTTGTCGTAGTCGTCCATTAGTGCTTTGGTGATCTCGCCGACGGTGAAATTATACGGTCCGATCTGCGATACCGGTGTGATCTCCGCTGCCGTGCCGGTAAGAAAACACTGTTCAAACTGCGCCATTTCGTCAGGCATGATGGCGCGTTCAACGACCTTCAACTGCCGCTGGCGCGCCAGACCCATAACCGTCTGGCGGGTAATGCCATCGAGAAAGCAATCCGGCGTCGGTGTGTGCAACGTATCACCACGCACATAGAACACATTCGCCCCCGTCGCCTCCGCCACCTGGCCGCGCCAGTCCAGCATCAACGCATCGGCAAAACCGCGCCGTTCGGCACGGTGCTTGGACAGGGTGCAGATCATGTACAGGCCTGCCGCCTTGCTGAAACTCGGCGCTGTCTGCGGGTCGGGACGGCGATACTGTGCGACATCAAGGCGGATTCCCTGCGCGCGCTCGTGCGGCGCAAAATACGAAGGCCATTCCCAAATGGCGATCGCCAGATGGATGGTGTTGTGCTGCGCCGACACGCCCATCATTTCCGAACCGCGCCAGGCGATGGGGCGCACATAGGCGTCGCTGAACCCTTGTGCCTTTAGCAGATCCTCACACGCGGTGTTAATGGCTTCCACGCTCCAGGGGATCTCGAAATCCAGCAGTTCCGCCGAGCGATGCAGACGGCGCGTATGGGCGTCGAGTTCGAAGATTTTCCCGTCATAGGCCCGCTCGCCCTCGAAGACGGCGCTTGCATAGTGCATTCCGTGGCTCAGCACATGTACATTCGCATCCGTCCACGGGACCATCTTACCGTCCATCCAGATATGCCCTTCGCGATCATCAAACGGGTTGCCGGCCATGGATTTTCCTTTCTTTGGTCGTTACGTGCTGGGCGTGTCATGTCCAGACGAAAGGGTTCCAGCGTTACTCCTACGCCAAAACGAAAGCCCCTGCCACATTTTATGCCACAAATCCTGCTAGGCGATGCAGGCTCGTGTAAATGGCCAATAATGGTCAGGTATGAACGCCCGATGGCAAACTGCGCGGGCTTTGAGCGGCCATATATTTGAGAATAACCGGTGCCTGTTAATATGTCAACATTACTGACATATATCGGTGCCCCGGCACATGTAAACCGGCAAGGACCGCTTCCCGCCCGACCCATCGCGGGGAGATAACCGAGGGCAAGCACAGGAGCGGTTTTGGACTCGCGATCGGCTTAATGTATGAGAGAACCAGACACCTCCGTACGCTCGCCCGGCGATGAGACGGCAATACCATTCGAGTTGATCGAATTGCTGTTCTTTGCCTATCGGGATTTTATTAGCGATCCGGATCGTATTTTGACCGATCTCGGGTTTGGCCGGGCCCACCATCGGGTGCTGCACTTTGTCAATCGTCACCCGGGGGTCTGTGTTGCCGATCTGCTGCATATTCTCAAGATCACCAAACAATCCCTGTCGCGCGTGCTCAAGCAACTGATCGTGCAGGGCTATATCGAACAGCGCCGTGGTGCCAGGGACAAGCGCAAGCGCCATCTTTATGTCAGCACCCGCGGACGTGCCCTGGCGCTGCGTCTGGCGCGGCTGCAAGCGGAGCGCATCAACCGTGCCATACGGGATTTCTCCGACGACGATGTCGCTGTGGTACGCGAATTTTTGACGGCCATCATCCGTCGCGACGAGCGCGATGGGGTGATGGCGTCGATACGGCAAACATGACGCCGGCGTAGCGCTTGTAAAACCTGCGGCGAGGGGATGAATATTCGTGAAAGGGACGCGCGATACAGCTTTTGACGATGATGCGCCTCACATCCTGGTGATCGATGACGATGGGCGCATTCGCGAGTTGTTGCGGCGTTTTTTGCGTCAAAACGGTTTTCGCGTCTCCCTGGCCGGATCAGCGGAGAGCGCGCGGCGCAAATTTGTCAGCATGAAATTCGATCTGCTGATTGTCGATATCATGATGCCCGGCGAGAGCGGTCTGGATTTGATCGCTTTTTTGCAATCACATGAAACAGCGCCTGTCCTTATCGTATCGGCGCTCTCACAGGTGGATGATCGCATCAAGGGGCTTTCGGTGGGTGCCGATGACTATCTGCCCAAGCCTTTCGATCCGCGTGAACTGCTGTTGCGGGTGCGCAACCTGCTGCGCCGTATTGCGCCGGACGAGGCGGTGACGCCGCATGCGGTTGCGTTTGGCGCGTTTCTCTATGATCTGGTACAGCAGCGTCTTACCCGCGAAGGCAGGGTGGTCAACCTCACCGAGCGCGAGAACGATCTACTGTTGCGCCTGGCACAAAAGGCGGATCAGACCGTGCCACGTTACCGGCTCGTTGAAGAGGCGAGCGGGCGCAGCGAACGCACAGTGGATGTGCAGATCAATCGTCTGCGCCGCAAGCTCGAAGCCGATCCGTCCGATCCGGTGTATCTGCAAACGGCGCGCGGCGTCGGCTATCGCCTGCGTACCAACGGCCAGGGCTGAACTGGAGTCCGGTTATGAGAGATACCGCACCTGGAAGTGTTCTTCATCGCACGCCGGTTGCCATTCGCCTGCGTCGCCGCTTTCGTGCCATGATGGCTGCTTTTGCCAGGGCAATGCCAAAGGGGCTGTATGCGCGCTCGTTGCTGATTATCGTAACGCCGATTGTGTTGTTGCAGTCGGTTCTGGTATTTGTGTTTATGGAGCGCCATCGCAACTCGGTAACACAACGCCTCTCGCAGACATTTGCCGCCGATGTCGCGCTGGTGTTGAACCTGTATGAGGCCGATGGTGCGATGGGTTCCCGCGCTGCCTTGCAGACTCTGGTTCGCGACAAACTGGGTTTCGAGATTTCCTTTCTGCCACAGACGGCTTTTCGCGCCCGCCACCAGCACCAGGCCACCTCGCTGGTGCATCGCTCCCTGGGCAAGGAGTTACAAGCCAAGGTGCGCAGGCCCTTTCGTATCATCTGGCCGAACACATCGGCGGATGTAACCGTGCAGGTTCTGCTTGCTGACACCGTACTCCAGGCCGTCGCCCATCGCAGCCGCACTTATGCGTCGAATTCCCATATTTTCATCGTCTGGATGGTGGGAACGTCGCTGGTATTGCTGAGCGTTGCCCTTATGTTTTTGCACAATCAGATCCGGCCCATTCAATCTCTGGCGGTTGCGGCGGAGCGGTTCGGTCTTGGCCGGCCGGAAAGCGACTACCGGCCGCGCGGCGCGCGCGAGGTGCGCCAGGCGGGACACGCCTTTATCAAGATGCGCAATCGCATTGAGCGACAACTGGAGCAGCGCACGATTATGCTTGCCGGCATCAGCCACGATCTGAAGACGATCCTGACCCGTTTTCGCCTTAATCTGGCGCTGCTGGAGCGCAGCGACGACGTGGATGCGCTGATCGACGATGCCGATGAAATGGAGCGCATGCTTGATGGCTATATGACATTCGCCAGGGAGGATGAGACGGAGAAGGCCAGCCTTATAGATCTTGCGGCGCTGCTCGACGAGATCCGTACGGCGTATGAAAGCGAGGCGATTCGCATATTTTGCGAATGCCGACCGGCCATATCAGCGCATGTGCAACCCATCGCGTTTCGCCGTTGTATGATCAATCTTGTGGCCAATGCGTGCCGTCATGCGCGCTCGCGGGTCGAGATCATGGCGGTCCAGAAGCAAAATACGTTGATCGTATTCATTGACGATGACGGTCCTGGAATTGACAAGGGGGATCGCGGGCGTGTATTTCGTCCCTTCCAGCGTCTTGATGAGGCGCGCACGATTGAGGACAGCGGCTCCGGTCTCGGGCTTACCATCGCGCGCGATATTATCCGCCGCCATGGGGGGGACATTCTGTTAGGCGACAGCCCTCTTGGGGGATTGCGGGTTGATGTCACCATGCCCGTGGTCTGATCGGGGGCGTGCCTTGCGTATTTCCGCCGGCTGCTCAGCAGAGCCGCTTGCCGTTGGCGATGGCACGGTCAACGCCGGCGAGCACGATATCGCCGTTTTCGTCCTCAAATCCCAATGTGAGCACTTCGGACATGAATGGGCCGATTTGACGCGGCGGAAAGTTCACCACCGCCAGAACCTGCCGGCCGATCAGCGCATCAAGGGAATAGTGCACGGTGATTTGCGCCGAGGACTTCTTTATGCCAATCCCGTCACCAAAATCGATCTGCAAGCGATAGGCAGGCTTGCGCGCCTGGGGAAAATCCTCAGCCGCCACAATCGTTCCGATACGAATATCAAGGCGCAGAAAATCATCGAATGTGATCCGGTCGGTCCTGGTCTGGTCTGCAGGGTTCATGGTATTTCAGATCTCTCTGTAGTTGATCATGAGGAAAAGTCCTTCGCTCCTCTTCGTGTACTTTTCTTCATTTGAAACGATGAGAAAACTGACATCAAGAGGGCGCGGTGCTTTGTTTTCGCTTGGGCTGATTGCAAGGTTTGGCGCATTTGCGCATGATACCAGGGGGCTTTGCGTTTGACTCCTGACCCGGTTTTAAGCTGGGCCAAGTGTGAAACGCAAAGCCCCTTGGCACAACTCAAGACTTGCCCGTCCTGGACACAATCTGCTGAAATGACACAGCTATCCGGCGAGCGCGCGCGATCTGGCCGCGGCCGCGGCAACCGCGTTGCGCATCAAGGGTGCCAGGCCGGTGTTTTCGTCCATCAGAACCTCCAGCGCGGCGGCCGTTGTTCCCCCCCTGGAGGTGACATTGCGGCGCAAAATCGCCGCGCTCTCCTCGCTGTGATCAAGTAATACCGCTGCCCCCAGGATCGTCTGGCGGGCCATGGCCATGGCGTCTTCTTCATCCAGCCCCGCAGCCGCACCGGCGCGCGCCAGACACTCGGCCATATAAAAAACATAGGCCGGACCGCTGCCCGAGAGGGCCGTGACCGCGTCCATAAGCGCCTCGCGATCAAGCCAGGCGATCTTGCCGATGGCGCCCATCAGCGCCTCAACGACTGCCCGGTCGTCTTGCGTGAGGCGCTCATTTGCGCACAGGGCCGTCATCGCCTGCGCCACTTGCGCGGGCGTATTGGGCATCGCGCGGATAATCGGCCGTGGCCCGAGCGCCGTCTCAAGGGTCTCGATTGTCGTGCCCGCCGCAATGGAGAGGATGCGCGCATGGGTATCAAGGACGCCAGCCAGTTGCGCCAGGGCCGGTGCCATCACCTGCGGCTTTATCGCCAGAACCACAAACGCCGCCGCCAGAGGCCCACGGAACTGCGGCATATGGCTTATCGAATGTTCGCGCAACAGGGACGTTGCTGCCGCGCACGGATCGGGATCGATTACCGTCACACCGGCAGGCGGCAAGCCGTTTTGCAGCCAGCCCCCCAGCATGGCCGTTCCCATGCGGCCAGCGCCCATCAGCACCAGCGGTGTGGCACCCTGTAGGAGAGTCGTCACGTTACGCCTCGCCGATCGTTTCAAACAGGCTCATTTGCAGCGCCTCGGCAGCGCTCCGCCCCCCCCAGGCCACCATGTGAAACGCCTGGTAATAGCGCTCGCAGGCATCTTCCGCGTTGCGCAAAAGCGCCTCGATCTGGTCGGTGTTCACACGTGTTGTTTTACCAAGCAACAGGCCATGGCGATACATGACGATGCCGTCCCCTGGCCAGTGATCGAAATGACCGATCCACATCTGGCCGTTAATGCGTTCCAGCAGATGCCGCAACGTATCATGGCGTCGCGGTGGCGCGCTAAGGGTAAAGGACATGGCCAGATGCAGTGTATGTTGTTGCGCCATCCAGGTGAACGAGCCGGAATAGGTACACCAGGCACCGCGTATATCGAGCAGTATTTCATCCTGCGTATGGCGCGTGTGCTGCCAGTCCCCAAGGGCGGCGATATGCTCGATCATATCGAGGGGATTGGGCTGGTCTTCTTCAAATGCGGGCGTGTTTCTCGAAATTCTGGGCATTGTTGGCATCTGTAGGGTGTTCCGGTTGTGTGTTTTTCGGCTGAAGGGTTAATCGGAGCGCTTAATACAAAATACAGCCAGAGCAAACACCGGCGCCTCCGGTCAGGATTTAGAGCGTGTCATGTCTTAATAGAACCAGTTCTATTTCTCGATTGGCGAGGCGATACCCAAGCTCAAGGCGATCGCAGCGTGACGCTTACCTATCTCTCGAGAGCGGCCCTGGCGTGGGCGTCCGCCAATCGGCAGATGCGGGGAGGCGGGCGTTTTTGCACCAATAAGGACCTTAAGCCTCTTGAAAACAGCCCCACGATATCCTGCGAGACTTAAGGTCCATCTTGTCGCAAAATCGCTCCGTCAGAACGGTTCTATTAAGACATGACACGCTCTAAAGACAGCGAATCATCTGTATTACGTATAGAAAAGGCCGCAATAATATGCCAGCGCGACGGACCATTACGCACATTCATTCACAGATATTTTAGAAATATCGTTCAAACAGATCAATTTGATAGAAAGTTAATGCTTTGTTTAGATTTTAACCGGCGCAAGCGGGCCACGCCGCTATCAGGCTGTTTTTGGGGGTGTCTTCGCAACTTTCTTGCGCGGCGCCTTTTTTATCTTCTTTGTCGCTTTCTTTGTCGCGCGGGCCTTTTTGGCGGCGCTTTTGCGTGTGGCGGGCGGGGTGTTTTGCAGCGCGTCAAGCCTGTCCTCAAGACGGGCCACCCGGTCGCTGATCTTGACCATCATCTGCCTTAGAGCCTCAAGGTCATCGCGCTTGGCGACTTCCAGGACGCCCAGAAAACGCTCCGATTGGGACCTGGCCATGGATTCGAACTCCTCACGCATGGCCTGGGCGGCGCCGGCGGCATCGTTGAAAATTTTGGCAAAGTCGTCGAAGATCGGATTTTTTGGTCCGGACATGAAACACTCCTGGGTTCACATTGATATTCATACAACGCAGAGACAAATCGCCCGAGAGCGCATTGGATCGTTGATCTCATCGGTGCGACGGGCATTCTGTCGCCTATCCACGGCGTTCGATATCTATTCCACCATTGTACCGCGTGAAAACTTACGCTGCAACGGCGCGACAACACATTGCGGAACAAACTGCGCGATATCGCCTCCCATGGACACGATCTGACGTACCAGCGAGGCCGCAATATGACGCACGTCCGGCGAGCCGGGGACAAACACCAATTGAATCTGCGGCGATAGCGTCGCATTCATGCCGGCCATCTGCATTTCATAGTTATAGTCGGTCGTATCGCGCAGGCCGCGCAACAACACACCGGTTTTGTTTTGCGCCATGGCATCGACAACCAGGCCGCCAAAACGGACAATTTCAATGTGGCACCGATCGGGGCGGGCGATTTCACCCAGCGCCTGGCCAATCAACGCGCAACGCGCACCGGCATCGAACACCGCCCGTTTTTCATGATGGGTGCCAACAGCGATCACCAGACGCTCGAACAGGTTCATGCCCTGGCGGATAACATCCATATGGCCATTGGTCAGCGGATCGAATGACCCCGGATACAGTGCAGCGTGATACATCTTTCCGTGATACCGCGCCGGCGACGCCACGGCAAGGGAAAATCCCGTCTGCCACAGCCCTCGCGATCGAAGGGTGTTCAGCGGATCAGAGTGCTCACCACCTTGGCCGTATAATCCACCAGGGAAATGATGCGCCCGTAGTTGATGCGGGTCGGGCCGATAACGCCCAGAACGCCGACGATATTGCTATCGGTGTCGGTATAGGGAGCGACGATCAGCGACGAGCCGGAGAGGGAAAAGAGTTTGCTCTCGGAACCGATAAACAGACGCACCCCTTCGCCCGCCTCGGCAAGATCGAGAAGCTGCATCAGACCGCGCTTGCTCTCCAGATCATCGAATAGCAGGCGGATGCGTTCCAGATCCTCCAGGGCGTTTACGTCATCGAGCAGATTGGCGCGCCCACGAATGATCAATTGCCGCGGCCGGCCATCACTGACGCCCGCCCATGTGGCCAGACCCGCCTCCACCGCCCGCCGGGTCAGTTTATCCAGTTCCGCCTCGCGGCTGGAGCGCAGCGTCTCCAACAACGCCATGGCCTCGCTCAAGGTCTTGCCGGCCAACTTCCTGTTGGCGTAGTTCGATGCCTCGACAAGGGACGATGGCGGCAGGTCAGCGGGCATATCGGCGATCCGGTTCTCCACCGAACCATCTTCACCGACAAGCACGACAAGCAGCCGCTTGGCCTCGATTTGTACGAATTCGATGTGTTTCAAGCGCGGATTGCTCTTGGCGCTCGTCACCAGGCCGGCGCCGTGGGAGAGCCCCGAGAGCGCCTGGCTGGCGTCGGTGAGCACCGACTCAAGGGAGCGCCCCGAGCCGGCTGCCAGTTCCGCCTTGATAAGACGGCGCTCCTGCGAACTCAAACTGCCGATTTCCAGCATGGCGTCGACAAACAGCCGCAAGCCCTGTTCGGTCGGCAGGCGGCCGGCGCTGGTGTGGGGGGCGTAGATCAGGCCCGATTCTTCCAGATCAGCCATCACATTGCGAACCGATGCCGGCGATAGACTGGTGGTCAGAATACGGCTTAAATTGCGCGAACCCACCGGTTCGCCGGTCGCCAGATAGCTCTCGACAATCGTTCGGAATATCTCACGGGAGCGCTCATTCAGCGTGACAAGAGAGAGAGAATCCGCAGAAGGCGTTTCCTGGCTCATCCGTTACCATCCACTATACATTCAAGGGGCAAACGGCCTTTGCATGGCCTTTGCCATGCTTCTTTGCTTCTTGCATCATATGGCCGCGATCCGCTGTTGACAAACGGCAATTTGTGCGGGGCGCCTGATCAGATAGATAGCCAGCAGCGCCCGATGGGTTTCTCAAGAACAACCGGTTACAATCACATATCCAGCCGGCGTTTATGCCGCCAACAGAAGATATCCGTTCGACTTTAGGAAGCGTTCCTTGCCCGACCAGGCAAATACTGCTGGCATTCAGTACGAAATTTGTTTAATCCGTGGAGCCAGGGCGCTGAAAATAGGGGCAGGGACATCTGATAAACACAATGAATACGACCACCATAAAACGTTCATCCGGGCGCGGGGCGGACGAGTTACGCACTGTTACGCTGGAACGCGGCGTTGCGCGTCATGCGGAAGGCTCGTGTCTGATCAAATGTGGCGAGACCCATGTATTGTCCACCGCCAGCCTGCAGACGCAGGTGCCGCGCTGGATACGCGGTCTCGGCAAAGGCTGGGTGACGGCGGAGTACGGTCTACTGCCGCGCTCCACCCACACGCGCACCCGCCGCGAGGCCAGCACGGGCAGGCAATCGGGCCGCACCCTGGAAATCCAGCGCCTGATCGGCCGCAGCTTGCGGGCCGTTGTCGATTTGCACAGACTTGGCGAGGTGCAGATCATTCTCGATTGCGACGTTTTACAGGCCGATGGGGGAACGCGCACCGCCGCCATTACCGCCGCGTGGGTAGCGCTGCATGATTGTATCGAATGGATGATGGCGCGCGAGATGTTAAAAGAGAACCCGCTTGGCGATCAGGTCGCGGCGATTTCCTGCGGGCTTGTCTCGGGAGCGGCGCTGCTGGATCTTGATTACGAGGAGGATTCGGGCGCCGATATCGATGCCAATTTCGTTATAACCGGGGCAGGGGGGCTGGTAGAGGTGCAGTGTACGGCGGAAGGCAAGCCCTTTTCCACCGAGCAGTTCAACGCATTGTTGGGTCTGGCGCGGCAGGGAACGGAGCGGCTTCTGGCGTTACAAAAACTCGCCGTGGCGTAACGCCGGTTTTCATGGTAGTGACCGCAGCCGATCGAGCGCGCCCTGCAATATGAACGCCGCCGCCGCCTTATCGATGACCGCGCGGCGTTTGGCGCGGCTCATATGGGCGTCGATCATGGCCCGCTCGGCGGCCACACTGGACAGCCGTTCATCCCAAAAAGCGATAGCGATCTGTCGGTGCCGCAGCACGTTGGCGGCAAAGGCACGCGTACTCTGCGCGCGCCGTCCCTCGCTTGCATCCATATTGTAGGGCATTCCGACAATCAGGGCCGCGATTGCGTGTGTATCGATGATGTCGTCCAGGCGTCGCACGTCGTCGCGAAATCTGGTGCGCCGTATTACGAACAGCGGCGAGGCGATACAGCGGGCGGTGTCGGAGAGGGCCAGACCGATGGTCTTGCTGCCCACATCAAGCCCCAGCAGACGGCCATTTTCGGGCAATATCGGCGCCAGCTGCTCCAGAGTGAAGATCGGCCCATTGCCGTTCGCCTGCGCGCCCGTACAACCGGTCACTTTGTTTCCAGACTTTTGCTATGCGTGCGCGACAATGGGTGTGCCCTTTTGTTTGCTAGAGCGTGTCATGTCTTAATAGAAACAGAATTGCTTCACTTAAAAACTGAGAGGCTCTAGTAGCCTTTATACCAGGGGGCTTTGTATTTGACTCTTGGGCCGGTTTAAAACCGTTGTTTTATCAACACGATACACAAGTCAGCGTGTACAAAAAGCCAATACCGCTGGCATTAGAGGCATTTTACCCCGTCAATAAGGTAATTCTGCCATAGAAGGGGCGGCAAAAATATGATCGGATCATGGTTGTAAAATACTATCGGAGCGTGTCGATAACTGTTGCGGCCCAAATATAACACGTCGCGTTGCAGCGTGCACGCTCCAAAGCCTGGGGCGCGGAGACTTCAAGAGGAGGTTACTCCAATGATTGCAGAAAACACCGCGGCTCGCGTCGATATGCCGACGGAAAGGGCCGTCAAAACGTATCGACTGGAGTCGCAGATCGGCTTTTTGCTGCGTCTTGCGGCACAACATCATTCCAGTATTTTTCAAAGTTTCATGATCGAAGGCCTGACGCCGACGCAATATTCGGCAATTGTCAAACTGTATGAAATGGAATCGATTTCGCAAAATCTCCTCGGACGCATGACAGCAATGGATGCGGCGACCATCAAAGGGGTTATCGGCCGTTTAAAGGAGCGTGGCTTCGTTCAGACCGAGGCCGATACCGAGGATAAACGCCGCCTGCGCCTGCGCCTTACCGAGCGCGGCCAGGACGTGGCGAGACGCGCCATCCCGTGCGGCGAACTTATCACCAGCAAGGCCCTTGAGGCGATGAGTGAGAGCGAGGAGCGCGAATTGCTTCGCCTGCTGCGCAAGATGAGCTAGCAGGGCCGATCGGGGCGATCAGAGTAACGCGCCAGATGTGATCTTTCAGCAGGTTGTGTTCGAGACAGGCAAACCTGAAGGTGCCCTTTCTGCGGCCATGGCCGCAGAAAGGGGCGTCGGATCTGCTGCCTTGAGAACAACCTGTAGAAAGACAATTATTAGCTGCCTTCTCCAGGATTTTCCGACAACAGGGCTCTCTTTGCCGGTTTTCCGTCCCATTCTTCCGCATCGGCCGGGACCGTACCCTTTTCAACGATATTGGGCCAGATATCGGCGAAGCGGGTGTTCAACTCCAGCCAGTCCTCCAGGCCGGGCTCGGTGTCCGGTTTTATCGCCTCGGCAGGGCATTCGGGTTCGCAGACGCCGCAATCGATGCATTCCTCGGGGTGAATAACAAGCATGTTCTCCCCCTCGTAGAAGCAGTCGACGGGACACACCTCGATACAGTCCTGATACTTGCACTTGATACAGTTTTCCGTAACGATATAGGTCATGTAAGACGCCTTGCCTTCAGGTTTTTTCAGAAAATCAGGTCTGGCCGAAAGATGCCGCGATCGCTTGCCGGCGGCTCATTTGTCTGCCATACAATCGCTCAATGGGAATCCTGTAAATCGCCCGACAGGCGATCGCGCTTATACGCCATAGCGCCCCTTGCAGGGTGACGAAATTGACGCACAACGGCATACCATACACGAAATTGCGGCCAAATGAAATAGAACGGGATTCCAAAATCGGCCGTCTTTTGAGGGGAATAGTACCATGGCGGGTCCGCTTTGCGGTTTACGGGTTCTGGATCTGTCGCGGGTTTTGGCGGGTCCCTGGGCGGGGCAGATCCTGGCCGATCTCGGCGCCCAGGTCATCAAGGTCGAACGCCCCGGCTGCGGCGACGATACACGCGCCTGGGGACCGCCCTATCTTGTAGACGATGCCGGTCATAAGACATCCGAATCGGCCTATTTTCTCAGCGCAAACCGTGGCAAGAAATCGGTCGAGATCGATATCGCCACGTCCCGGGGACAACACCTTGTGCGGGCGTTGGCAGCCAAGTCCGACGTGCTGATCGAGAACTTCAAGGTCGGCGGGCTGGCCAGATACAAGCTGGACTATGATCAACTGGTGCGGCTCAATCCGCGCCTGGTGTATTGCTCGATCACCGGCTTTGGTCAAACAGGCCCCGATCGCGACAAGGCCGGCTACGATTTCATGATCCAGGGCATGAGCGGGTTGATGAGTATCACCGGGCTGGCCGATGGCGTGCCAGGGGGCGGGCCAGTCAAGGTGGGCGTCGCCGTATCTGATATTCTCACCGCCCTTTACGCTGTTATCGCGATTCAGGCGGTATTGTCGGAGCGCCAGCGTACGGGCGTCGGCAAACACATCGACATGGCGCTTTTCGACGTGCAACTCGCCTGCCTGGCCAATCAGGCCATGAACTATCTCACCACCGGGCAGGCGCCGCAGCGATTGGGAAACGCCCATCCCAATATCGTGCCCTACGAAGTGTTCCCCACCCGCGACGGGCATATCATCCTCGCTGTCGGCAACGATAGGCAATTCGCCCGCTTTTGTGCCGTCGCCGGTAACAGCCAGTGGGCCGAGGACGCCCGCTTTGCCACCAACGCCCAGCGCATCGCCAATCGCAGCGCGTTGATACCCGTCATCGCCCGTGCGACCATCGCCCTGAACACAGCTGACTGGCTCGATCGTCTTGCCGCGGCGGGAGTACCATGCGGGCCGATCCACGACATCGCCCAGGCGCTGCAACATCCACAGGCGCAGGCGCGCAATCTGGTGTATACGCTGCCTCACGGGTTAACGGCGAAGTGTCCGCAACTGGCTCTGCCCATAAAAATCGATCATGAAACCCCCGGGGCGGCGACAGCGCCACCGACCCTCGGCCAGCATACCCGGGAAGTGCTTGCCGATATTCTCGATCTCGATGCCGATGCCATCGCGGCGCTTTCCAGAGCCGGCACGATTGGCCCCCTGTAGAAAGCTCGACTATGGTGTATGCGATAATAGGCCTTGCTATTGTTGCCATCATTTATGGCCCCCAATTGTGGATTAGCTGGGTGCTCAAGCGCCATGGCAGCGAGCGGCGTGACTATCCGGGCAATGGGGGCGAGTTGGCGCGTCATCTGCTGGACAAGGCCGGTCTGCACGGCGTTCGTGTCGAGCACTCACGCGATGGCGATCACTACGATCCCGTCGACAAGGTGGTGCGCCTGACGCGCCAGCATTACAACGCGCGCTCTTTGTCCGCCGTAGCGATTGCCGCCCATGAGGTTGGCCATGCGGTGCAGGACGCGCAAGGGTATAAGCCGTTGCACTGGCGCACCAGGCTGGTTACCTGGCTGGCGCCCATCGAGATGATTGGCAGCACGTTTCTCAGCATAGCGCCGCTCATTCTGGTATTCGTGCGCTCTCCCATGGTGGCCGGGCTGAGTATTGCGACGGGTGTGGGCCTATTGTTTTTGGCGGTGACGGTTCATCTGGTGACATTGCCGATGGAGTTTAACGCCAGTTTCGGTCGCGCCCTGCCCATGCTGGAAAATGGCCGCTATTTGTCGCGTCAGGATATGAAGGGGGCGCGCTCGGTGCTGCGCGCTGCAGCCTTAACCTACGTTGCCGCCGCACTGGTCAATCTGCTGAACATCTGGCGGCTGTTCCGTCTGTTGCGTTGATCGCGACCCGTTTGGGGAATAACAGCACAGGAAACTTCTTGTTGCGGGACTGCTGTGTCTTCGCTAGAACAGGACCTGCCTTCCCTTGTCCTCACCCACAAGCGAGAACCACCTATTATCAGCCACGGAGTACAGTTTCATGCGCGTTTACTACGATCAGGATGCCGATCTGAATTTGATCAAAGGCAAGCGGGTTGCGATTATCGGCTACGGTAGCCAGGGCCATGCCCATGCGCTGAACATGCGCGATTCCGGTGTTAAAGAGGTCACCATTGCCCTGCGCGAGGGCTCCGGCTCAAGAGCCAAGGCGAAGGCGGAAGGCTTGGACGTCAAGGAGGTGAGCGCAGCCGCGCAATGGGCCGATGTGGTGATGCTGCTGACCCCGGATGAATTGCAGGCGGAGATTTACCGCACCCATTTGCAGCCGCATATGAAAAGCGGCGCGGCGTTGATGTTCGCCCATGGTTTGAACATTCACTATCGGCTCATTGAGGCGCGCGACGATCTGGATGTGCTTATGGTGGCGCCAAAGGGGCCTGGCCATACGGTACGCGGCGAGTATCAAAAAGGCGGCGGTGTGCCCTGTTTGCTGGCCGTTGAGCAGGATGCGTCGGGCAATGCGCAGGATCTGGGCCTGTCTTATGCGAGCGCTATTGGCGGCGGTCGCGCCGGCATTATCGGCACCACCTTTCGCGAGGAATGTGAGACCGATCTGTTTGGCGAGCAGGTGGTGCTTTGCGGCGGTCTGGTGGAACTTATCCGGGCCGGCTTCGAGACTCTGACAGAAGCCGGATATGCTCCTGAAATGGCTTATTTCGAATGCCTGCACGAGGTCAAGCTGATCGTTGATCTGATCTACGAGGGCGGCATTGCCAATATGAACTATTCGATTTCCAACACGGCCGAGTTCGGCGAATACGCCTCCGGCCCGCGTATTATTACCGAACAGACCCGCGCCGAGATGCGTCGGGTGTTAAAGGATATCCAGACCGGCAAATTCGCCACCGAGTGGATGGCCGAGTGCGGTGCCGGCCAGCCGCGCTTTAAGGCAACGCGCCGCCTGAACGATGCCCATCCCATCGAGGCTGTCGGCGAGACCTTGCGCGCCATGATGCCATGGATTTCGCAAGGGGCGCTGGTGGACAGGGAGAAAAACTAAAGCATCGGGCGTTTAAGTTGCAACAATACGTTTGCGTAAATCCGCTGATAAGGGTTTGCGTAGTTGATCGTGAAGAAAGGTGCTTCGCTCTGCTCCATGTACTTTTCTTCATTTAAAACAATAAGAAAGCAAATCTCAAGAAGGCGCGGGGCTTTGTTTTCGCTAAGGCCTCATTGCAAGGTTTTGGCGCATTTGTGCATAAAACCTTGCGATTTTCGATCATGGCCATTGGTCATGATCGGTCAATATGAATGCCAAATCAGTTTGCCGGGCCGCCCCAGGGACTGATTTGTCCTTATACCAGGGGACTTTGCGTGTGACTCCTGACGCAGATTAAAACCGTTGTCTTATCAGCACGATACACAAGTCAGCGTGTACAAAATGCCAATACCGCTGGTATTATTGGGAAAAATTGGACCGAGGCTAAGCCGAGGGACTTTTTCACATTCAACCAACCAGAGCGTGTCAGGTCTTAATAGAATCAATTCTGTTTCTCGATTGGCGAGGTGACCCACGTTTGAGCCGATCGACATGCGATGTGGGCGCATCTCATGAGATCGGCTTGAGCGTGGGCGCCCGCCAATCGACAAACCCGAAGGGACGGGCGCTTTTGCACCAAGATGAACCTTAAGTCTCTTGAAAATAGCCCACTATATCCTGCGAGACTTAAGGTTCATCTTGTCGCAAAATCGCTCCGTCAGAATGATTCTATTAAGACCTGACACGCTCTAGCCTTGTCACTTCTGCCCCCGAAAAAGTGTCCGGCCCATGGCTCCACTCAAGTGCAAAACGCGCCAAATACCTATCCCTTTTCGCGCATTAACCGCGCTTTTTCACGGTCCCAGTCGCGGCGTTTCTGAGTCTGGCGCTTGTCGTGTTTTTTCTTGCCACGCGCCAGGGCAAGTTCCACCTTCGCCCGACCCCGTTCGTTGAAGTAAATGCATAATGGTACAAGGGTCAGCCCGTCGCGCTCAACGGCGCCAATGAGCCGATTGATCTCGCGTTTGTGCAGCAGCAACTTGCGTGGCCGGCGCTCCTCATGGTTAAACCGGTTGCTTTGCAGATATTCGGGAATATAAGCGTTAAAAAGCCAAAGCTCCCCGCGCTCGGGCCCGGCATAGCTTTCCGTGATATGGGTCTTGCCGGCGCGCAATGACTTGACCTCCGAGCCTTTCAGCGCCAGTCCCGCCTCGAAGCGATCCAGAAGTTCAAAATCAAACCGTGCCTTGCGGTTCTTTGCCACCACATGCCAGTTTGTCGGCGCTTTGCTCACCTGATCCTGCCCGCGAAGCGCTCTAAAGAAGTCCGGCATATTCCATTGCCGCCCGCACCCGTTCCTTGCTTGCCTCCTGCAAGGGTACCAGCGGCAGGCGGACACGTGCCTCGCAGCGTCCCAGCAACGACAGGGCGAATTTCGTCGGCGCCGGGCTTGCTTCAATGAACAGCGCCTCGTGCAACGGCATGAGCCTGTCGTGGATGGCGCGTGCGGCGGTAAAATCGCCGTCTGTGCAAGCGTTCTGCATTGCCGCACACAAGCGCGGGGCGACATTGGCGGTGACCGAAATACAGCCGACACCGCCATGGGCATTAAAGCCAAGTGCCGAGGCGTCCTCGCCGGAGAGCTGGATGAACGTTTCCCCCATGGCGATGCGTTGCGCACTGGCGCGCATCACATTGGCCGTGGCGTCTTTCACGCCGACGATATTTGCGCAATCGTTGAACAATCGCGTCATGGTCTCAACGCTCATATCGATGATTGAGCGTCCGGGGATATTGTAAATGAAAACGGGGATACGGACCGCCTCGCTGATGCGGCGAAAATGGGTATACAGCCCTTCCTGTGTGGGCTTGTTATAGTAGGGTGTGACCACCAGTATGGCGTCGGCGCCGGCACTCTCGGCGTGCTGCGCCAGGGAAAGCGCCTCCCGGGTTGCGTTCGAGCCGGCGCCGGCGATCACCGGCACCCGCTTATCGGTCACCGAGACACACAGTTCAACGATCCGCCGATGTTCCTCGTGACTTAGCGTCGGTGATTCCCCTGTCGTTCCCACCGGCACCAGACCATGAGATCCTTCGCTGATCTGCCATTCGATGAGTTCACAAAATGCCTTTTCGTCCAGCCCGTCATTGGAAAACGGCGTAACCAGTGCGGGAATGGAACCTGTAAACATAACGCGCTGTCCCCTTCTTGAGTTGCGCAAAGTCCGATTGGGGTGAAGCGCCCGATTTTATCAAAGCGGGTGCGGAGCCCGTCCGGATGGCAACAAGGCACGCGCCGCAACGATAAAAGGCAATCGGATCCGGCGTCTTCTATAGCACAGAGCCGTGGCGTTGCTAACCTTTCATTCACCATCTTTGTTTAATCTCGGTTAACGGCGCGGGATAGGCTGACGGCGCGGCTTCACGGTACGCGTGTGCATTATGCGCTTGCTGATCGGGTTCCAGGACGGCTTTCAGTTGAGTGGCGACAGGTCATTGGGTATGCATGTGTATTTTATCATGACTTCACGGCTTCCTTACCGAAGACGTTTTCGCGGCCCTTTGGCGGGCGCCGGAAAGGGGTTTGCTGTCCTGGCGGTCTTTACCGCGCTGATGCTTCCGGCGGCTTCACCGGCGTGGTCGAACCAGCCGGTAAGTTCCCTGTCGCAAGCCCAGGTGCAAGCCGTCGCCAAGGCGATGAAGGCGATAAAGCGCGGGCGGCTTGCCGCGGCCGTCAAACTGAGCGAAACCACTAAAGACTTGACAACGCGGCGCCTGCTCACCTGGCTCATCAGTACCAGCGGCGTGGGCGGAATACCACCGGAACTGCCCGGGGAGTTGCGCGAGAACGCATCTCACTGGCCCAGACAGCGCACCCTTCGCAAGGCCTATGAAATTGCCCTTGTGGGCAAACGCCTGCCCGCCGATCAACTGATTGCGCAGTTTCGCGATGCTCCCCCCATAAGCCTGCTGGCCAATCTTGCCCTGGTGCGCGCCCATCTGGCACGCCATGATAAAACGCGTGCTGCAGCTATTTTGCGCAAACTATGGCGCACGGTAACGTTTTCAACCCATGAGCAGGGAAAAATACGTCGCGAATTCGCATCGCTGTTGCGCGCTGGCGATCACAAGGCGCGCATCGACATGTTACTCTATGCAGATCGTACCGTGGCGGCGCTGGCGCTGGCCAGGCGCACGAACCCGGCCTTTCTGGCCCTGACGCGGGCCCGTGTTGCGGTCATCAAGGGCCAGCGCAATGCGGGCCGACTGCTGGCGGCGGTGCCCGCGTCGTTACGTGGGCGGGCAGGCTATCAATTCGATCGCATTCGCTATTTACGGCGCAAGAAGCAGTATCACGCCGCCATTGCCGCCATGCTGCGCGCTCCCACCGACGATGCGACACTGGTTGATGGAGATGCGTGGTGGGTGGAGCGGCGTATTTTATCGCGCGAAGCGTTGGAACTCGGCGAGGCGCGTATGGCTTACACCCTTGTCAGCAAGCACAACGCCAGGTCGCGTGTTGCGCGTGTTGACGCCGCCTTTCACGCCGGCTGGTACGCGTTGCGCTTTTTGAACAAGCCGGCGGTTGCGGCGCGTCATTTCGGTGAAATCGTCAAAATTGCCACCAAAGCGCGCAGCCGGGCACGCGGCCTTTACTGGCTGGCGCGCGCCCGTGAGGCCGCCGGGGCAGAGCAGGAGGCGGCGAGCCTGTATGCAAAAGCGGCGCAATATGACACCGTTTATTACGGTCAGTTGGCCCGCGCGCGTTTGGGCATCAAGACACCGGCGCTGGCGCCATCGGCACCGGCGGACGAGAAAAAGTTTCTCTCTACCGAAATGGGTCGGGCAACACAGTTGTTGGTGCGGGCCGGGCACAGGGACAAGGCGAAGATTTTTCTGATGCACTTCGGCGCGGCAAGTCAAAAGGCCAATCTGGTCGCTGGCGCCGCACGCTATGCCACGCGCGCCGGGCTTGCGCATACCGCTCACATGCTTGCCAAACGGGCGGCGGCGCGCGGTCACAATGTTGCTGATTATGCTTTTCCCGAGCCGGCGATGATTTCTCGAAACGGGCATTTTTCAAACGATGAACTGGCGTTGATTTACGCCATCGCACGTCAGGAAAGCGCGTTCAATCCGCGTGCCAAAAGTCCGGCCGGCGCGCGCGGGCTGATGCAACTCATGCCTGCCACCGCAAGGCGTGCCGCGAGGCGGGCGCGCTTGCCGTATTCTTCTTCGCGCCTGAGCGATCCGGTGTACAACGCCCGTCTTGCGACGACCCATCTGCGCCATCTGAAGGACGTCTATGACGGCTCGTATATCAAGGTATTTGTGGCCTATAATGCCGGCGGAGGGCGTCTTTCCGAATGGATTGAGCGCTTTGGCGATCCTTCCGATGCTGCCATCGATGCCATCGATTGGGTGGAGCGCATTCCCTTTCTCGAAACCCGCAACTATGTTCAGCACGTTATGGAAAATGTACAGGTCTATGGGGCGCGTATCGATGATCGTCCACTCACCATAGCCACCCATCTCTCCGTGCCCGTACGCTAGAGCGTGTCAGGTCTTAATAGAAGCAATTTTCGTTTCCCGATTGGCGAGGTGACCCACGTTTGAGCCGATCGACATGCGACGTGGGCGCATCTCATGAGATCGGTTTGAGCGTGGGCGTCCGCCAATCGGCAAACCCGAAGGGACGGGCGATTTTGCACCAATGCCGGCGCAAAGTCTCTTGAAAATAGTCCACTATGTCCTGCGAAACTTTGCCTGGCCTTGTCGCAAAATCGCTCCGTCAGAATGGTTCCATTAAGACCTGACACGCTCTGGAGCCTTTCACTTAGGAACTGAAAGGCTCTAAGACATGATCGCGATGGCGGATAGCTGGCGGCCGTAGTCGTCGTGCTGGGCGTGGGTGGCGCGGCGGTAACTGAAAAAACGCTTCTCATCGGTATAGGTGCACAAATCGAGATTGAGAATGCTGGCGAGGTTCAGAGCGTGTAACTGCGCCAGAACAAATCCCGGCAGATCGAACATCGCATGACCCTCGCGCGCCGCCGCCGCAAAATAGCGCGCATGGGCCCTGTCGATACGCAGAAACCGCGCGACAAATTCCGCTCCCACTTCGTATGAGTGCGCCGAAATCGTCGGCCCCAGCGCGGCGTGAATGTTCTGTCGCGTAGCGCCCGACTTCTCCATTTCGCCCACCGTCGCCGGGATAATGCCGGCAAGGGCGCCGACATTGCCCGCATGCGCTACGGCGATCACACCGGCGGCGGGATCGGCGAGCAACACGGGAGCGCAATCCGCGCTCAGCACCCCCAGCGCAAGACCGGGTGCGGTGGTGACAAGGCCGTCCACATGGGGCGCATCGGCGCCCTCGACCGCCTCTTCCACGGGCAGGACCTTGGCGCTGTGCACCTGATAGGCGGTGGCCAATCGATTTTTCTCAATGCCCAGCCATTCAACGGCACGGGCGCGGTTGATGCGCACCTTGTCTGTGTCGTCGTGCGCGCCAAGACCGCAGTTAAGGCTGTCGTAAATCCCCTGGGAGACGCCGCCCTCGCGGGTAAAGAACCCGTGGGAGATGGAAGGCAATGCGGCAAGGTTGGCCGCCTGGCATGGCCTTGGGGTATTTTTTTCCGGAGTGTGTTCGTTACGCATGGGGGCTAGAGCGTGTCAGGTCTTAATAGAAGCAATTTTCGTTTCTCGATTGGCGAGGCGATACCCACGCTCAAGGCGATCGAAGAGCGATGGCGACCCATCTCTCGAGAGCGGCCTGGGCGTGGGCGCCCGCCAATCGGAAACCCGAAGGGACGGGCGCTTTTGCACCAATATGGACCTTAAGTCTCTTGAAAATAACCCCACTATATCCTGCGAGACTTAAGGTTCATCTTGTCGCAAAATCGCTCCGTCAGAATGATTCTATTAAGACCTGACACGCTCTAGATGCGATCTTTCAATAGGTTGTCCTCGAAAGGTTGTCCTCGAAAAAAGCCACAACCACATGAATGACCCGAACCGGCTTTCCTGGCGGCAGGGGTCGACATAACCGTGACTTCAGACCTGCCGCCCCGAGAACAACCTGCTGAAATGACATATTCAACAACGCGCAAGGCGCTCCAGCCTACGCGCTTGTGCCGTCAAGGGAAAGACCCGGAGCGCAAAAGACAAGAGCCTTGAACAATTCGCCCATTTCGTTCTTGCCGGTAAGGCGACGATAGTCTGCGGCAAGCTGCAAGCGCAACGCGGGCGCCTTGCCGGCACTCAAACGCCGCAGTCGTTGTTCGATCCCCAAGCCGCGCAAAAACGCCCGCTGGGTTGTCGCCGTTTGCACCACCGCGCCCCCTGCGCGGGCCGCCGCCGCCAGAATATCGAAGCGCACATGAGCGGTCAAGTCGACCTGGCCCGGACGATAAAAGACATCCACCGGCTCGTGCCGCGCAACTGCCTGCAGGGTATCACCCACACCCGGTGTCAATGTGCCATAGTCGATGATCAGGGCGGCGCCCCCCCTGGCGACAAATCTTTGCGCCATATCCCTGGCCAGTTTGCGTCCTTGCGGGCAGATTTCGATAATATCTCCGTCCTGCGCCTTCGCGGGGCGAAAATCCGCCCGCAATTCCTCATCGCTGGCGGGTCCGCCAGCGTGGGTCCACGCGAGTTGCCCGGCGTCGTTCAGGCCAACCAACCGCCGCCGCCAGCCCGCAGGCGTACAGATGTACTGCTGTATGGGCAGGGCGTCGAAGAACTCGTTGGCGACGATCAAACAGGGCGCGGCGGGAATAGCCTCGAACAAATCCACATGTTCAAGATTGGGGCCAAAGGCGCCAAGAGCGCGGGTCTGTATGCGGCGCAGCACCGGGCTCGACTCCAGCAAAAACAGCCGGGCGGCCTCCATGAACGCCGGCGTCAACGAGGCAGCGCGCAACAAGTCAGCCATCAGCGTTCCCCGTCCCGGCCCCAACTCGATCAGTTGAAACGGGCGTGGCTCGCCCATCGCCTGCCAGGCGCGCACGCACCACAGGCCAACAAGCTCACCAAACATCTGGCTGATTTCCGGCGCGGTAATGAAGTCGCCCCGTGCCCCCAGGGGATCGCGGGTGGCGTAGTAACCGTATTGCGGATGAGTAAGGCACAGCGCCATGAAGTCGGCGACATCCATCGGGCCTTCATCGCCGATACGATGTTGCAGCATCGCGAGCAAAGGGTTCTCGCCAGCATTCATGGCGAGGTATTGCGTGTAGCGCTATTGCGGCTGCCCCAGATAAGCCAGCCGCCCAGAACGACCAGGGGTGCGGAGAGGAGCATTCCCATGGTAACGGGGCCAAAGAGATAGCCGATATGGGCATCCGGTTCGCGAAACGTTTCGACAAACATGCGTGCCAGACCGTATCCGGCGACAAACACGCCGCAGACAAAACCGCGACGGTGCATCCCCTGTCGCGCCCACACCAGCCAGACAAGCACGGCAAACAGCACAAGTCCCTCAAGGCCCGCCTCGTAAAGCTGGCTGGGATGACGGGGCTGCTGTAGGGGATCGGTTGGAAAGATCACAGCCCAGGGCACGTCCGTAGGGTGCCCGTAGAGTTCGGCGTTGATAAAATTGGCGATGCGGCCGAAAAACAAGCCGATGGGCGTGCAAGCGGCGAGCACGTCGATGAGGCGCATAAATTCCAGCTTGTGTCGCCGGCAGTACAACAGGGTGGCCGTGACAACGCCAATCAGACCGCCGTGAAACGACATGCCTTGCAGGCCGGCAAAGCCGCCGCGCCAAAAGGCGATAATGCCGACAGGATCGGCGGCGAAGCTGGCGGGGGCGTAGAACAGCACGTACCCGAGCCTGCCGCCCAGGATCACGCCGGCGGCCACCCATAACAGCAGATCGTCGAGTTGCAAGACGCTGGCGGGCGCCTTGTCCTTCCAGAGCGGCGCGCGCAGCAAGGTGCGTCCATAGAGCCAGCCTCCAACCAGTCCGGCGATATATGCCAGCGCGTACCAGCGAATGGCGATGGGGCCGATACTAAAGAGGACGGGATCAATAGCGGGAAAAGGCAAGGGGGACACTCATGCGCTGTGCTCGTGGCCGAAGGCGCCGCCGCGCCGCCCGGGCATACGTTACTCCTGTGAAGAAAATACGTCTCCTGTGTAGCCACTTTTCTTCATTTTGGCCAGAGCGCTTTACACTTGGCCGATGTGTCACCTCAATGGGCTGTTGTCAAAAGGAGCGCATCGAGTGCGGATCGCCGGCCGGATACAGTTTTCCGGAACAATACCATTTTTGTATGTATTCAATTATCAGTTACAATTATAGTGTGTAATTGGCGCGGTCCATGGGCGCCCAGCAGCAGGGTTTGCTCAATATCCGCCGAGCGCGATGGGCCGCTGATCAGATTGACGCAACGGGGCAGTGCGGCGCCTGCTGCCCGTAGCCGGGCAAACGCCGCTTCAATACTGCCGCAAATGGCGCTTTCTTCAAGTATGACGATATGGGTATCCGGCAGCAGGTTTACGGTTGTCGGGTTGTTCGCCCCCGATGGGAGTACGAGGGTTCCCGCCTCGGCGATGGCGGCATGGGCGTGCGAGATCCCCACCGGATCGCTGCCATCGCTGGCGCCGTGCCGCACCGTCAGCATGGGCTCATCCTCCCACGGCAGGGCGGCCAACAGGGGATCGTCGCCCATGCGGCACGTCATGGGCAGGTTTTGGGTGCGCAGGTAGCGGGCGATGGCGGCAACGATATCGGCTCTGGCGACACGATCGATGCTTGTCTGTACAGCCTTGGCGTTTTCGATAAAGCGCGCAACAAGGGTGTCCTTGTCTCCCTGGGCGATCTGCGGGAGAACCCCTGCGGGCGCGCTCGTGAGGCGGTCCTGTACACGTGCACGGCGTGCATCTTCCTCGTCGCTCACCTTTAGCGCGCGACGTACGCGATTCAGGATGTTATGGCGCTGATCTTCCATTGGCCGCTCGCTGCGATGTTTTCTTTTTCCATTGCGCCATGAACGTATCGCCCTGCGGCGCCGGCAAATCACGATGAACGGTCCAGCCACCGGCCAGAGGCAGGGCGCCAAACGCCCCACGCCGTCGTCCAAGGCGGGCGAGAAAACCGATCGCGAGGCGGCTCGTCCAACGATACAGCCGCGGCCGACGGGCAAGATGCGCCCATAGGCGCAAGCCCCAGCGCTGGGTGGCGGGGGTATGGTGGCGGCTGAACTCGTGCTCGCGCCAGTGGCGCATCAGTCGTGGCAGGGGAATGCCCATGGGGCAGACCTCTTCGCAGCGGCCGCAAAACGTCGACGCTCCGGAGAGATGACCGGTCGTCTCGATACCCTCAAGGACCGGGCTTAGGGCGGCGCCAATGGGGCCCGAATAGGTGCTCCCATAGGCGTGTCCACCGATGGCCTTGTAAACGGGGCAATGATTGATGCAGGCGCCGCAGCGAATGCACCGCAGGACATCGGCGCCGGGGGTGCCGAGGATGGCGGAACGGCCATTGTCAAGGAGCACCACATGATAGTGTTCCGGCCCGTCTGGATCGGCGGCGCGCCTGGGTCCGGTGGAGAACGTCGTATAAACGGTCATCGCCTGGCCCGTCGCCGAGCGCGCCAAAAGCCGCAGGATTTGTGCGCAATCGTTGAGCGTCGGGACGATCTTTTCGATCGAAGCCAGGACAATATGCACCTTCGGCAGGGTCTGCGTCAGATCGCCATTGCCCTCGTTGGTAACAATGACCGAAGAGCCGGTCTCGGCGATCAGGAAATTGGCGCCGGTAATCCCCGCATCGGCCGCCAGAAAACGTTCGCGTAACACCGCGCGCGCCTCACGCAGCAAATCTTCGGGCGCTTCCAGATCGCGCGCCGCATCGAGATGGGTATGGGTGCGGCGAAATTCCGCCTCCACCTGATCGCGGTTCAGGTGAATGGCGGGCGCGATAATATGGCTCGGCGTCTCGCCGCGCAACTGGATGATATACTCGCCCAGATCCGTCTCCGTAACCTCATAGCCGCGCGCCTCGAGATGACCATTAATGCCCATCTCCTCGGAAATCATCGACTTGCCCTTGGTGATGCGCTGTACTTTCAAGTCGGCGCAGATGGCCTCGACAATGCGGCACGCGCTTTGTCCGTCAGCTGCCCAGTGAACCTGTCCGCCGGCGGCACGTACATTCGCCTCGAACGTCTCAAGATAAAGATCGAGATGCGCCAGGGCGTGTTCCTTGATGGCCCGCGCCCTGGCGCGTAACTGATCGAATTCTGCCAGGCCCTCGATGGCATCGCGGCGGCGCTGGATAAAGCCGCTGCCGACATTTTTCAAGGCCCGCTGCAGCGCCGCATCCCTTAAAGCATCGGTGGTGTTGCGGATGAAGGCATCGCGCGTGATACGGCCGGTGCGTGTCACGAACGCGGCCCCCCGCTCCGGCCTGCGGGCGCACCGATGGCCGGCGTATCATGCATCCCGGCGAGGACCTCGGCTACGTGACGCGCTCTGACCGAGCACTTTTCCCGCGCCATTTTGCCGGCGATATTAAGCAGGCATCCCAGATCGCCGGCAAGTACCTCCCGCGCGCCGGTGCGGGCGATGGCTCTGGTTTTATCGCCAACGATGGCGTTCGACAGATCAGGGTATTTGACGCAGAACATGCCACCAAAGCCGCAGCAGACATCTGCATCCTCCATTTCGATCAGATTCAGAGGCTCGATTTGTGCCAGCAGGCTGCGCGGTTGTTCGCGGATGCCCAACTCGCGCAGTCCCGAACAGGAATCGTGATAGGTTACCGAACCCGAACAGGTCGACGAAATCTTCACATGTGGCGCTTTTTCGACAAGAAAACAGGTAAGCTCCCGGACCCGTTCGGCGAACTCGCTGGCGCGCGCGCCCCAGGCGCTATCATCGCGTAACAAATCAGGGATATGGTGCTTGAGCATGGCCGCGCAAGAGCCCGACGGTACGACGACATGGTCCACGTGCCCAAAGGCGGCAACGATTTGCCTGGCGATGGCGATGGCGCTGCGCCGGTCGCCGGCATTGTAGGCGGGTTGGCCGCAACAGCTTTGCGTCCCGGGGACAGTAACGTTAAAGCCGGCCTGCTCAATCAGCTTGATACTGGCAAAGCCAATTGAGGGGCGAAACAGATCGACCAGGCAGGTGACGAACAGGCCGACGGTATCGCGAGAGGGATCGGGTGTCGTGGCGGGCATCGATTATACCAATGGCGCTTGTCACAGGCAGGTAACAACGCGGGACAGTGATCGGCTGCACAGGCGAACTGCATCCGCACGCACCATAGCATATCCTCCGGTTCTGTCGAGCGCCATGCGGATTTCGGCTGAAAGATCACAACTACTGGCGCAAGGGGTGATACCCTGGTCGGTCAGTAACTACGGAACGCGGGTGCCATCGGCGGCAAACTGGCGCAGATAGGCAATGACGTCGGCGATCTGGTCGTCTTTTTTCAGTCCGGCAAAAGCCATCTTGGTGCCCTTAACCGCAGCGCGTGGCTTTTTGAGGTATTTCGCCAGCATGGTTTCATCCCAGACAATCCCCGATTCGCGCAGGGCTTTTGAATATTTAAAGCCCTCCAACGATGCGGCCGGCCGGTCCACGATGCCATTGAGAGCAGGACCAACCTTGTTTTTCGCGCCTTCTCCGATACTGTGGCAGGCCTTGCATTTTCTATAGACCTTGGCGCCTTTCAGCGGATCGCCCTCACCATGGGCACTGGCGACAAAACCAAACACAAAAACTACCAGAGCGAGTGTAAAACGGTACATAATGCAACTTCTCTATAATATCCAGGAACGACAAACTACCAACCGCACAAACGCCTACACGCGCCGCAAGGCGCACGGATTCGCTTGTCCATTCGCGGTGTATACATGCCGAGCGCTTAACGGGATATGAACGTGTTACCCTACGAAAGGCTTGCGGTAGGCGATTGTGTTATGGTTTACTAAATCAGGACCATTGCCTGCCGGATTAGGGGACAACGTGTCATCAATCGCAATGCCCGAACCCGATCGATCGGTGCTGGCGCGCCGCCACGAGATCGTTGAATTTCTGCACACCGTTCTCGATCGGGACCAGGTGATCGACGATCCGGCGGGTATGCGGGTCTATGAGACCGACGGCCTCAGCGCCTATCGGCAGATGCCGCTCGTGGTGGTCCTGCCGCAGACGGTGGATGACGTCTCGCGCATTGCGCGATACTGTTACGAGAATGCCGTCAAGCTCGTGCCGCGTGGCGCCGGCACGTCCCTGTCCGGCGGCGCCATTCCCCTCGGCGACGGTATCCTGATGTCGATGATGCGCTTTAACAAAATTCTCGACATCGATTTTGCCAACCGCACCGTGAACGTTCAGCCCGGGGTGACCAATCTGGCAATCAGCGCCGCGGTGGCTGATCGCGGCTTTTATTACGCCCCCGATCCTTCCAGCCAGATCGCCTGCTCCATTGGCGGCAATGTGGCGGAGAACGCCGGCGGCGTCCATTGCCTCAAATACGGCCTGACAACCAACAATGTCCTGGGTCTTGAAATGGTTCTCATCAGTGGCGAAGTGATCCGCATCGGTGGCAAACATCTGGGTGCCGGCGGCTACGATATTCTCGGCCTGATGACCGGCTCCGAAGGCCTGCTCGGTATTGTCACTGAGGTGTGCGTGCGGATTCTGCCCCGGCCGCAAACGGCACGGGCGATGCTGATCGCCTTTGCCGATATCGCGGACGCCGGCCAGTGTGTCACCGATGTGATTGCCGCCGGGATCATTCCTGCCGGCATCGAGATGATGGACGGGCCGGCTATTCGCGCCGCCCAGGGGTTTATTGATGCGGGATATCCTTTGGACGCGCAAGGGCTGTTAATTGTCGAGTTCGACGGGCCCGGCGCCGAAGTGGATACACTTCTGGCGCGTATGGAAGAGATCGCCGCGGCGAATAACTCCAGCAGCACAAAGATCAGCCAAAGCGAGGACGAAAGGCTTCGTTTCTGGGCCGGGCGCAAGGCGGCGTTTCCTGCCATCGGGCGCATATCGCCCGATTATCTGTGTATGGACGGTACGATCCCGCGACGCGCTCTGGCGCAGGTGCTGAACGAGATACAGGCACTGAGCGCCAAACACGGCCTGGATGTTGCGAATGTGTTCCATGCCGGCGACGGCAATCTGCATCCGCTTATCCTGTTCGATGCCAACAAGCCTGGCGAACTGGCGCGCGCCGAGGCGTTCGGCGCAGATATTTTGCGGCTGTGTGTGCGCGTCGGCGGCGTGTTGACGGGCGAGCACGGGGTAGGAATCGAAAAACGCGATCTGATGTATGAGATGTTTTCCGAAGAGGATCTGAAACAGCAGCAACGGGTGAAATGTGCCTTTGACGCCAATCATCTGCTTAATCCGGGCAAGGTCTTTCCGGTGTTGCACCGGTGCGCCGAACTGGGCCGCATGCATGTTCACAAGGGTGCGCTGCCGCATCCCGATCTGCCGCGATTTTAATCCCCGCTATTGTTTGGTGCAATCCGGTGCAACATGACGCAGTACAAGCCTGAGACGCAAGAGCAACTCGTGGCGTGTGTGCGCCAGGCGCTTGCCGATGGTGTGCCTTTGTCGGTTGTCGGCCATGGAACCCGCTATCATTTTACCGCCAGGACGCCGTATGAGGAACGCGCCGCCAATGCCGGTCCCGAAGGGGGCTGCCATGATCTCGACACCACGGCTTTAAGCGGCATTATCGCCTATGAGCCGAGCGAGATGGTTGTTACGGTGCGTGCCGGCACGTCGTTGGCGCAGATCAATGAAGCCCTGGCGGCGTCCTCGCAGGAACTGGCGTTCGAGCCGACGGACTATGGCCCGCTGTTTGGTCTGCGCGCGGCAAGGGGTACCATCGGCGGGGCGCTGGCCGCCAACAGCAGTGGGCCGCGGCGCATCAAGGTTGGCGCGGCGCGGGATCATTTTCTCGGCCTTCACGGGGTCTCGGGGCGCGGCGAGGCCTTTACAGCGGGTGGCAAGGTTGTCAAGAACGTTACCGGCTATGATCTGTGTAAAGGTATCGCCGGCTCCTGGGGAACGCTCGCCATTCTGAGCGAAGTCAGCGTTAAAACCATGCCCCGTGCGATGGCGCAAACCAGCCTTTTGCTCATGGGACAGGATACCGGACCGGCCGTCGATACCATGAGCGCCGCCCTGGGCAGCAGCGCCGATTTGAGCGCCGCCGCCTATATCCCCGCCCCTTGCGCTGCCGCCTGTTTGTATGGCGCCGATACGGCCATCACCGCGTTGCGTCTGGAAGGGGTTGCCGCTTCGGTAGTGGAGCGGGTGACGTTTTTACGGGAACAGTTCGATAAATGTTGCGCTGTACGCCTCATTGAGGGGGATGAATCGGCGGCGTTCTGGCGCTATGTTCGCGACGGGGCGCCGTTTCACAACTCGGATGCGCCGTTGTGGCGCCTCTCCGTACCGCCGGCCGAGGCACCGGCACTCATCGATACCCTCGCGCCCGCCCGGGCGGTGCGGTATATGCTCGATTGGGGGGGCGGCCTTATCTGGCTGGAAGTTGCGGACAGGGCGTTAGGCGATGGCGGCGCGGCCCTTGTGCGAGGCAGCCTTGCGGCGGCGTCATCGGGATACGCCCGACTGGTGCGTTGCAATCGCTCTCTTGGGGGACGGGTGTCCATTTTTCAGCCGCAGCCACCGGCCCTGGCGCAACTTGGTGAGAGGTTGCGCGCCGGGTTTGATCCGCAAAAGATCCTCAATCGAGGCCGGATGACGGCTGTGCTTTAAAGCGTTTTGATCTTATGTTAAGGCCCGTGAGCCACTTGTCTGAACATCAGCCCGAGCCGGCCTCCCTGGCGGCAAGGGCCGCAAGAGGCGCCACTTTAGCTTTGCCTGTTTCAGGAACAACCTGCTGATGGATCACAACTGGCTGTAATCTTTCAGCAGGTTGTGCCCCTTCAGACCCGCCGTCTGGCAAAACAACCTGCCGAGGGATCGCATCCGGGATGCAGACGCATTTTTCCCTGACACAACTGGCCGATCCGGCGATCGCCGAAGCCGATAGCATTTTGCGCAAATGTGTTCATTGCGGCTTTTGTACCGCCACGTGCCCCACTTTCGTGTTGCTCGGCGATGAGCGGGATTCGCCGCGCGGGCGCATTTACATGATCAAGGACATGTTGGAAAACGAACGCCCGGCGGACAAGGAAACACGCACCCATCTGGATCGTTGCCTGTCGTGCTTGTCGTGTATGACCACCTGCCCCTCCGGCGTCGATTACAGGCACCTTCTCGATCACGCCCGCGCTCATATTGAGAACACCGCCCGGCGGCCCTTGCCGGAGCGGTTGATGCGCGCAATTTTGGCGCATGTGTTGCCCTATCGCGGTCGCTTTCGCCTTGCGCTTCGTCTGGCGCGTATCGGGCGCATGTTCGAGCCGTTGCTGAAGAGGGTAGAGGCCCTCAGTTCCCTCGCGGCGATGCTCGAACTGGCACCGGCGCGCCTGCCTCCCGCGCCCGAGGCGGCGCCCCGGCCCGCCCGCGCGCGCGCGCGGGTGATTGTCATGCGCGGCTGCGCCCAGGACGTGCTGGCACCGCAGATCAACGCCGCAGCGTGCGAACTGCTGGCGGGACTGGATATCGAGGTGGTGGACGTGCCCGGCGAGGGGTGCTGCGGAGCGCTCGTGCACCATATGGGCCGCCACGCGCAATCGGCACGGGCGGTGCGTCACAATATCGATCTGTGGACACGCGCCATCGAAGAACACGCCGTCGAAGCGATCCTTATGACGGCCTCCGGGTGCGGCACCACGGTCGCGGACTACGGCCATATGCTGCGCCATGATGCGCAATACAGCGCACGGGCGGCACGGATCTCGGCCATGACATACGATATCAGCGCCTATCTGGCGCCGCGGCAATTCACGTCTGTCGGTTCGGCGCCACCGTTGCGCGTGGCCTATCACGGGGCGTGCTCGCTGCAACACGGTCAGGGGATTAGCGAGGCGCCGCGGGAGCTGTTGCGCCGGGCCGGCTTTTCGCTGAGCGATGTTGCCATGGGGCATCTGTGCTGTGGCTCCGCCGGGGTGTATAATATCTTTCAGCCCGAAATTGCGACCCGCCTGCGCGATGACAAACTCGAACATCTGCAAGCGGACGCGCCGGACGTGATTGCCACGGGCAATATTGGTTGTATGACCCATTTGCAGGCCAGGGCGGGTGTTCCTGTGGTGCACACGGTGGAATTGCTGAACTGGGCCGCGGGCGGCAAGCGGCCGGCGACTGTCGCGCCGCGTGGGCAGGACTAGAGCGTATCAGGTCTTAATAGAAGCAATTCTGTTTCCCGATTGGTGAGGCGATACCCAGGCTCAAGGCGATTGAAGAGCGATGGCGACCCATCTCTCGAGAGCGGCCTGGGTGCGGGCGTCCGCCAATCGGCAAACCCGAAGGGACGGGCGATTTTGCTATAGATTTCAGGGCGATCAGCTTTATGGCGTTAGCATTACCCCTGGCAAAACGGGTACAGCTAACGCCAGGCTGATCTAATATGAACCTTAAGTCTCTTGAAAATAGCCCCACTATATCCTGCGAGACTTAAGGTTCATCTTGTCGCAAAATAGCTCCGTCAGAATGATTCTATTAAGGCCTGACACGCTCTAAAACCCAAGCGAAAACAAGGCGCCACACCTTCTTGAGCGCTGTTTCCTTATTGTTTTAAATGAAGAAAAGTACACGCAAGCGGAGCGAAGCACCTTTCTTCACGATAAACTGGTTCGGTATGATTTTCCTTACGACAAGGCCGCAATAACCCTTAACTTCAGACCTGCCGCCCCGGGAACACCCTCCCGGGAATACCCTGCGAAAGGTCACCCTTACGCGCGGGCGCTTTCACGCGCGGCATTTTGCGCGTGCGCGTTGCTCTTATCCTTCTGCACGACCGCCTTTTGAATTTTCTCAAAGGCCCGCACCTCGATCTGGCGTACTCGCTCGCGCGATATCCCGTAGGCCTGCGCCAGGACTTCAAGCGTGTCCGGACTGTCCGCCAGCCGCCGGGCCGTAAAAATCGCCCGTTCGCGCTCATCCAGAATGTCGAGCGCCTCGTGCAGCAAGGCGCGACGCTGATCGGTTTCCTGTTGCCGGCCCACAAGAACCTCCTGGCTGGGGGCCTCATCGGCGAGCCAGTCGATCCATTGTCCGCCCTCCGCGCCGTCGGCGCTGCTTTTGACGGGCGCGTTAAGGGACATATCACCCTGCAGCCGCCGGTTCATGGAGACGACCTCCTCCTCCGACACGTCAAGGCGGGCAGCGATCTCGCTGATCTGATCAGGATGCAAATCACCGTCATCGACAGCAGCGATTTGCCCCTTGACCTTGCGCAGATTGAAAAACAGGCGCTTTTGCGCCGAAGTCGTACCCATCTTGACCAGACTCCAGGAGCGCAGAATGTATTCCTGAATAGAGGCCCGGATCCACCACATCGCATAGGTGGCGAGGCGAAATCCGCGCTCGGGATCGAATTTCTTTACCGCCTGCATCAGCCCCACATTGCCCTCGGAAATAACCTCGCCGATCGGCAGACCATAACCGCGATAGCCCATGGCGATCTTGGCCACCAAACGCAGATGCGATGTTACCAGCTTATGGGCGGCGGCGCTGTCGTCGTGCTCCAGATAGCGCTTGGCGAGCATGTATTCCTCTTGCGGCTCGAGCATGGGAAAGCGGCGGATTTCCTGCAAATAGCGGGACAGCCCGCCCTCGGGGGAGAGAACCGGCAAAGTGGCGGGAGGGTTCGTTGCAGCCATGATCGTTCTCCTAAAATGAGGGGCGGGGCGCATCGCCTGACGCATGTTATCTGATAAACGTCACATTATCTGATAAACGTCACAGTGAAAAAGCGGCGGACGGCCATATGGCCCGAATCCGGCGATGCGCCAAGGATAGGTAAGGATTATGTATTCTCTGTGGCAGTCTTTTCAAGATCGCAATGATGGTCAATCATTCAAATGTGAACAATTATTTCAATAATATCAACAGGATAAGTAATCACCGCAGACGCTGAAAAACCTCCAGCAGGGCGGCCATATCGGCCGGGCAGGGGGCGCTGAAACGCAAATCAGCGCCGCTCACAGGATGACGAAATCCCAAACACCCAGCATGTAGCGCCTGGCGCGTGAATGACGCAATACGCGCCGCCGATGCCTCCGGCAACACATTCGCCATGGTCTTGAAGCCGGCCGCATAGTCGGGATCGCCAACGACGGGATGGCCCAGATGCGCCAGGTGAACGCGAATCTGATGGGTGCGTCCCGTCTCAAGGCGGCAGGCAATCAGGCTGGCGACAGGCCGGTCCCCCCAATGATAACGCGCGACAAGCGTGTAATGGGTGCGCGCGTGGCGCCCGCCCGTTCGCGCGATGGCCATTTTCGTGCGGCTGTTGGGCGCCCGCGCAATAGGCGCGTCTATTGTGCCGCGATCAGCCGCCGGACAGCCCCAGACGATAGCGCGATACCGGCGTTGCAGGGGACCTGTGCGGCCGTGGTCGGCAAACTGACGGGCCAGTCCGCTGTGGGCGTCGTCGGTTTTCGCCGCCACCAGCAGGCCGCTGGTATTCTTGTCCAGACGATGAACGATCCCCGGCCGGCGCACCCCGCCGATGCCGGACAGGCTATCACCGCAATGATGCAGCAGGGCGTTCACCAGAGTGCCCGACCAATTGCCGGCCGCCGGATGCACCACCAGCCCCGCCGGCTTGTTGACGACGATAAGATGGGCGTCCTCGTATACCACGTCAAGGGCGATGGCCTGGGGTTTTGGCACCGGATCAACGGGTGCGGGCCAGTAGCAACGGATCTCCTGGCCTCTCTTCAAACGGGTATTGGGTACATCGACAACGACGCCGTCCACATGGATACGGCGCTGCCTGACGAGTGCCTTAAAGCGGCTGCGGCTGGTATTCGGCACGACGGCCGCCAGCCATGTATCGAGGCGGTCCCCCGCACCGACCGCGGTAACACAGGCGATGAGCGTTCTGTCGTCTGGACCATCGCCTGTGTCGGACATCGCGTATCTACGCCGCGCCGTCGTCCGCATCGGGGGTAAATGCAAGGACGGCGCCGTTGATGCAATAGCGCAGGCCCGTGGGTGCCGGACCATCGCCGAAGACGTGTCCAAGATGCGAATCGCATTGCGCGCAGCGCACCTCGGTGCGTCGCGAAAACAACCGGCGATCCTCATGTTCGGTCAGTGCGGCGCGGTTTAAGGGGGAATGGAAACTGGGCCAGCCGGTGCCGGAATCGTATTTTGCCGCCGATGAAAAAAGCGCCTCGTTACAACCGATACATGAATACGTACCAGGATCCTTTTGCGCCGCCAGGGGGCTGGAAAACGCCCGTTCGGTTCCGTGTTCGCGGGCGATATGGTACTGTTGCGGCGTCAATCGCGCCCGCCAGCCCGCCTCGTCCGAGGGAAATCCCTTGAAGTCACCTTGTTCACCCATGATTGCACCGCGCCTCATTTGTTGGTAACTGGAAATGCTCACCGTATAATGCCATAGTGGCCGATACGGTGATATCTCGGCATTTTAGCGCAGGCTTTCAGGTTTGGCAAAGCTCGAAAACGGGGATAACGGGAGGATGATGTGGTAAACGTCACGAAACACGAGGCGGTGCACAAGCCATTATGTGCCGGACAGATGGTGCCGCTGACGGCCGGCGCTTATCGCGCCCCTACCGGGTTAGCGCAGGTGACAGCTTAGGGTGTCGGTACTGATCGCTCTGTTCCTGCCCTTTGTCGCGGCGCTCCTGGCGCCGCAGATAAAACGCGCCTTCGGGAATGGAGCTGGCTGGCTGCTGGCCCTGGTGCCCCTTTTCTGCGTCATTCAATGGGCGCGGCTGCTGTCCGGGGCGATCCATGAGGGGCCGTTTTCCGTCGTCTTTGCATGGGTGCCCGCCGTTGGCGTCAATCTGTCGTTTCTGCTCGATGGGCTGAGCCTGCTGTTTGCCCTTTTAATCAGCGGTATCGGCGTTCTGATCGTCATCTATGCCGGTGGCTATCTGAAAGGGCACGCGCATCTGGGACGGTTTTACAGCTTTATTTTCGCCTTTATGGGTTCCATGCTCGGCGTCGTCCTGGCTGATAATGTTATCACCCTGTTCGTCTTTTGGGAACTGACGTCTCTGACATCGTTCCTGCTGATCGGCTTTGATCACAAGAGTGAAGCCTCGCGCCGCGCCGCCCTGCAGGCGCTCGTTGTTACCGGCGGCGGGGGCCTGGCGATGCTGGCCGGTCTTTTACTGCTGGCGCAAATCGCCGGTTCCATGGAACTGTCCGCCATCATCGCCGCGGGCGATCGGGTGCGCGCCCACGGCGCCGCCAACCTGGCGCTGATCCTGATCCTGTGCGGCGCCTTTACCAAATCGGCGCAGTTTCCGTTTCATTTCTGGCTTCCCAACGCCATGCAGGCGCCGACCCCGGTCTCGGCCTATCTGCATTCGGCGACGATGGTCAAGGCGGGGGTATTTCTTGTCATGCGCGTTAATCCGCTGTTCGGGGAGTTGCCGTTGTGGCAGTTCGCGCTGCCGCTGTTCGGCGCGACGACGCTGATCGCGGGAGCCGCGCTGGCGTTGCGCCAGACCGACCTGAAGCTCATCCTGGCCTATACGACGGTCGCCTCGCTGGGGTTGCTGGTGATGCTGATCGGCGTACCATCAGACGCCGCGATCATGGCCGCGGTGACGTATCTGATCGCCCATGCCCTGTTCAAGGGCAGCCTGTTCATGTGCGCCGGCGTTATCGATCATGAAAGCGGCAGCCGCGATATTCGCGTTGTACGCGCCCTGCGCCGGCGCATGCCCTTGAGCGCCCTGGCGGCGGCGCTGGCGGCGTTGTCCATGGCCGGCCTGCCGTTCTTTGCCGGCTTTGTCGCCAAGGAAACCATCTACGAGGCGCTGCACGACTATACCCTCCTGAGCGGCGCAGCGATCCTTGGCAACGCCATGATGGCGGCGGCGGGGGCTATCGTGGCGATTGTGCCGTTCCTTGGCCGCGAGGAAGCGCCGGCGACGCCCAAACCCGCTCATGAGGGTTCGCCGGCGTTGATTACCGGGCCCATGGTTCTGGCCATCGCCGGACTGGTGGCGTTTTTCCTTGTCGGAAGCCTCGATGGTGCCGTGATCGCGCCGGCAGGCGCAGCCATCGCCGGACATGACCTGCACGGCCATGTGCATGCGTTTGCCGGGTTCAATCCGGCCTTTTTTCTGTCCGTGATCACCCTCGCCCTGGGGGCGGGTCTGTTTGTGGCGCGGGGGCGCTTTCGCAGCGGCATGGGGCGTTTGCTGGACACGATCGGCTGGGGACCGGATCGCGGCTTCGATCAACTCATGAGACTGATGATCCGGCTTTCCGTCGGCCTTGTGCGCCGCATTCAAACGGGGCAGTTGTCTCATTATATGATGGCCACTTTTGTTGTCACGGGCCTGGTGCTGATTGTGCCGATGATCGTTTATGATACCCTGCCGGCGCTGGATATTCTGGCGCCGCAGCGGGTCATGAGGCTGCGCTTTTACGAATGGGGGATCGTGTTTGTCGCCGGCCTTGGCATCATCGCCGTTCTGCGCGCCAAAACGCGTCTGATCGCCATCATTTCGCTGGGCGTGCAGGGGTTTGCTATTGCGCTTCTTTTCATTCTCTTTGGTGCGCCGGACTTGTCGTTTACGCAATTTATGGTGGAGACGCTATCGGTGGTCATCCTGGCGCTGGTGATGACGCGGCTGCGTGTCGATCAACACGACGAGCGTCCTGGTCTGGTGACGGTCATGCGCTCGTTTGTGGCCATCGGTTGCGGCGCCGGCTTTACTCTGGTGCTGCTGTCGGTGGTGCAGGCGGAGATCGATCTGCGCCTTTCTGATTTCTATACGCAGACCAGTACGGCGATCGCTCATGGACGCAATATCGTCAACGTTATTCTCGTCGATTATCGTGCTCTCGATACGCTGGGCGAGATCACGGTCGTTATGATCGCCGGCGTCTCGGCGCTGGCGCTTATTCGCATTCGCACGCCGTTGAAGCGTTCCGGCCAGCGGCGTCTGGCCGCCGATGCGGCGGAAAACACCTATCAGACGCGCCAGGACGAAAGAGATCGTCTGAGTGAGGGAGAACAGGGAGAGACGAGGACATGAACACGGTTATCTTTCGCACCACCGCGCCTTATCTGACAGCGCTGATGGTGCTGTTTTCCATCTTCGTTCTGTTGCGCGGCCACAACGAGCCGGGGGGGGGCTTTATCGGCGGCCTGATCGCCGCCTCGGCGGTTGCCATTTACGGCATTGCCAATGGCGTCGTGCCGGCGCGCCGGGCGCTTTACTTCCATCCCATGTCCATTGCCGCGTTTGGTTTGTTTATCGCCGCGCTTTCGGGAGTGCTGTCGGTAGTGTTCGCCCAGCCCCTGCTGAGCGGCCTGTGGTGGACGGTTACCATCTTCGATGTGGAAGTTGCGGTGTCCACACCGCTCGTTTTTGATATTGGCGTGTGGTTTGTCGTCGTCGGCGCGTTGTCGACGATTGCGCTGGCGCTGGAGGAGAACACGCCCTCATGACACCGCTTGAATTATCTGCCGCCGAGGGGCCGCTGGCGGTTCTTGTGGGGCTGCTGTTTGCCGCCAGTCTGTATATGATGCTGTCGCGCTCTCTCATTCGCATGGTGATCGGCATCGTCTTGCTGGGCAATGCGGTCAATCTGCTGATTTTCGTTTCCGGCCGTTTGACGCGCGAAATTCCGCCTATTGTGCCCCCTGGCATGTACCAGCCTGACGGTATCATCGCCAATCCCCTGCCGCAGGCGCTGATCCTGACGGCGATTGTCATCAGTTTTGCGCTTTTCGCCTTTGTTCTTGTTATGGTGTACCGCACCGACGAGACACTGGGCACTGATTTCTCCGCCGATATGCGGCTGGCGGAGCCCAGGGATGACGAACTACCGCCGTTGGGATACTAGTTGTGATCTTTCAAGAGGTTGTTCTCGAAAAAAAGCGATGATCAGATAGATGGCTGGATCCGCCTTTGCATGAGAAGGAACCGATAGAGCGTAAAAAAAAGGTCCCTGTCCATAACCGGGGTTACGGAATGCCCATGAATCCGATTAAACGCATTTTGCCATAGTGGAACGAATTTGACATTTGAGCCCTGTTTGTTGCCGGGCGCGTTCGCAAATGTCAAATTCAAAGTTCCACGAGAATGTTATTACTGCTAGTGGTTCCTTGATTCCAGCATTTGCACCCCCTAACCGCAGGCTTGTATGCAAATGCTGGAATCAAGAAACCACCAGCCATTATAGCGTTCCACCGGAACGCAAGGGAGTGACGCCGTTCCATGGCCAGCAAGGATGCCATTGCCGATTTGAACCTGCCGCCGGCGCTGCTGGATTACCCGACGCCAGTGGGCGACTGGATCGCGGTCGCGCCGCTTCTTGTGCCGTTGGTGACGGGCGCGTTCCTGCTGATGATCCGCAGGCGGGTGAACTGGCAGGAACCAATCGCTATCGCATGCAGTGTGCTCACCCTGGCGGCCAGTGCGTTATTGCTCCTGCGCATCGCCAGGACGGGGCCGTTGGCGATGACCATGGGCAACTGGCTACCGCCCTTTGGCATAACGTTCGCCGTCGATCACCTGAGCGCGTTACTGGTGTTGAGCGCCTCGGCGGTGGGCGTATGCGTGATCGTGTACGGTATTTTTGATTCCGACAATAGCGAGCAGCGCTATGGGTTTTTCCCCCTGTTGCTGTTGTTGCTGGCGGGCACCAACGGCGCGTTTCTGACGGGGGATATATTCAACCTCTATGTGTGGTTCGAGGTGGTCCTTATTTCGTCCTTCGGCCTGATCGTTTTGGGAAGCCGCCGCCGCCAGCTCGATGGTGCAGTAAAATACGCGTTTCTGAATTTCTTCGCCACGACCCTGTTTCTGATCGCCACCGGCTATCTTTACGGTGTCGTGGGCACCCTGAGCATGGCCGATATTCCGGCACGGGTAGCAGCGCTTGATGAAGCGAGCCCGATCCTTACCATCGCCCTGCTGTATTGTCTGGCCTTTGGCATGAAGGCGGCGGTGTTTCCGGTAAATTTCTGGCTGCCCGCGTCGTATCATACGCCGCGCGCCGTCGTCTCGGCCGTCTTCGCCGGTCTGCTCACCAAGGTGGGCATCTACGCCCTCGTTCGTACCCAGATCATGCTGGTGCCCGCCGCCTTTGAGGCCTTTCATACCCTCTACGAAATTATCGCCATCGCCACCATTCTGATCGGCGTATGCGGCGCCCTGGCGCAATCGGAGGTGCGCCGCCTGCTCAACTATCTGGTCATCAGCGGTATCGGCCTGGTCATGGCGGGCATGGCCATCGGCAGCGCCGCGGCGCTGCAGGGCGCCGTCGTCTATATGGTCCATTCCATGATCGTCATGAGCGGGCTGTACCTGATTGCCGGTCTGATGGAGCGCTTGAGCGGCGATAAGTCCCTGCACGCCATCGCCGGCCTGTATACCGCAAGGCCCTTGCTGGCGACGTTGTTCTTTGTTCTCGCCCTGGGCGCCGCCGGCATGCCGCCGCTCTCGGGCTTCTGGCCCAAACTCGCCCTTGTCGATGCCGCTATCGCGGCCGGCAAATGGGGCATTGCCGCCACTATTCTCGCCTCCGGGTTATTGACGTCCATCGCCATTATGCGCGTCTGGCTGCTGTGTTTTTGGCGCGCCAGCGATTTGGAACCGGTGCAAGGTTCCCCCGTGCACACGATGATACCGCGCGAAGCACTGGCCTCGCTGTTGCCCATCGGCGTACTGGCGGCGGTGGCGCTTGGATTGGGGCTTTTGCCTGATACGCTGTTGCGGCTCTCGAACGCGGCGGCGCTGGGATTGTTTGAGCCACAGGGTTATGTGGACGCCGTCTTCGGCCTGGCGGGCGGCGGATAACGGGGGCGGCCTTATTTCCGGCCCCGAATGGCAGGATCGACACGAAAAAGAGGCTATCGGATTATGAGTATTCTTCTCATCAATGTTCTTTTGGCCCTTGCCTGGGCGGCGGTCACGGGGGCATTTACCCTGACCAATGTTCTGTTCGGCTTCGTATTGGGCAGTTTTTCCCTGTGGCTGATCCGCGAGCAAGTGGGTTCGGTCGCCCATTACGATCGCATCCGGCGCGCCCTTTCGCTTGTCGGGTTGTTTCTTGTGGAGTTGCTGAATTCGGCCTTTCGCGTCATGGTGCTGGTGCTGTCGCCGCGCATGAATCTCTCGCCGGGCTTTGTTGCCTTTCCATTGCGTGTTACTTCCGATTTTGAAATCACCCTGTTGGCCAATCTGATTACATTGACCCCCGGCACCCTCAGCGTTGACGTTTCCGATGACCGCTCGACGCTGTATATTCATGTGATCGATGTGCCGTCCCGGCAGGCGCTGATCGCCGATATTGCCGATGGCTTCGAGAACAAAATCATGGAGGCGGTGCGATGATGTCCGCGCAAAGCTACTTCGATACCTGTCTGTTGATTGCCCTGGGCCTGCTGATCGCCTCATTTATTCTCGTGATCGTGCGCATCCTGAGAGGGCCGACAATCCCCGATCGCGTCCTGGCCCTCGATATGCTGGTCTCTGTCGGCGTGGGCTTTATCGCCGTTATCGGCGCCAAAACGCAGCACTATCTGTATATCGATATCGCCATTGCGCTTGGCCTTGTGGGCTTTCTCGCCACGGTGGCGTTTGCCCGGTTTGTTCTGCATCGCGGTCTGCCGGGCGGCGATCAGGTGCACGTACAACGCAGCGAAACGGAGGCCGAACGCGATGTTTCATGACGGCTTGCTGATATTTTCCGGAACCCTGTTTGTGATAGCTGCGGTGTTTTCGTTCTCCGCCAGCATTGGGCTCCTGCGGCTTCCTGACGTATATTTGCGCATGCACGCCGCCTCCAAGGCGGGGACGCTCGGGGCCTTGCTGCCGTTGCTATCACTTGGTTTTGTCGCCTGGGATTCGGCTGTATTCCTGCGGGCGCTGGCGGGGGCGGTGTTTTTTCTCCTGACGACGCCGGTATCGGCGCATTTGCTGGCGCGTGCCGCCTATTGCGTTGGCGTCACTCCCTGGCGCGGCACCGGTATCGACGACCTGCGCGGAAAATACAGCGATGGCCACGCAAACCTGAAGGCCCATGGCGAAGAATAATACCAAGGGGCTTTGCGTTTGACTGCTGGCTCAGTTTAAAACCGTTGTCTTATACCAGCGGTATTGGCGTTTTGTACACGCTGACTTGTGTATAGTGTTGATAAGACAACGGTTTTAAGCCAAGTCAGGAGTCAAACGCAAAGCCCCTTGGTATTAATCAGCACGATATACACGTCAGGGTGTACAAAACGCCAATACCGCTGGTATAAGTTGAATGGGAAAAGCCCCTCGGCTTCACCTCGGTCTACTTTTTCCCGTTCAACTCAAGAGGTTGTTCTCGAAAAAACCTATCGGGTGCTGCTGGCCATTCATCTGATCATGAGAAATAGAAAAAAAGCGATGATCATATAAAATAGAACACCTTCAGACCTGACACGCTCCAGGAACAACCTGCTGAAAAATCATCCCCGATCCACATCGACAAACATCGGCAGGCCGCCGCGCGGACGCAAGGTTATAAACGCCTCCGGCCAGACCTCATGAGCCGGATCGGGGCGCAGCCGCACCCGGCGCATCACACTCGCCAGAACAGCCAGCGCCTCAAGGCGCGCAAACGTGGCGCCAATACACACCCGTGGCCCGCCGCCGAAGGGCAGGTAGGAAAACCGGTGGCGCGTTTCCTCGCGATCAGCGGCAAAGCGATCGGGATCGAACGCATCCGGATCGTCCCACAGATCGCGGTGACGGTGAATGGCATAGATAGGGATTTCGATCAGCGAGCCGGCCTTTACCCGGCGCTCGAACCATGTAACGTTCTGCATCGGCTCACGGGTGATAATCGGCGCGGGCGGATACAGGCGCATGGACTCATTGAGAACCCGCGTACAAAAGACCAGTTCATCAAGCGCCTCCGGGGTCACGGGGCCATCGCCGATCACCGTTTCGATTTCTGCCCGCACGCGCGTCTCCACCGGCTTGTGGGAGGCGATCAAATACAGGGTCCAGGCGAGGGTCTGGGCGGTCGTCTCATGACCGGCGGCCAGAAAGGTGGCGATATTGTCGACAATCTCGCTATCACGCATGCGCCGCCCGGTTTGCGGGTCCTGGGCGGCCAGTAACAGATCGATCAGATCGCCGTTCCTGTCACATTCGCGGTTATCGGCGCGCCGCTCGCGCACAACGCCGGTAATGGAGCGGCGTAACAGCGCAGCGGCATCGCGCATACCCTTTCGCCCCGGATGGGGCATCCAGCGCGGCAGGCCGAACAGGTACAGCCCGAAAGCCCATGGCACGCCCCTGATGTATCGGCCCATGAACCCTTCAAAGCTCGGTGCGTCAAAATGCTGTCCCCCCGAGAGCATGGTATCAAGGATGATTTGAAACGTCGTCTGCATCATCGAATGGGCCACGTCTACGGGTATATCGCGCGGCTGCCGGGCCCATTTGTCAATGGTGCCCTGCGCGGCGCGTACCATATGGTGCACCAGCGGCTTTATGTTGCGCGGGCGAAATGCCGACGCCAGGGCGCGTCGCTGCCAGCGCCATTGATCGCCGTCGCTGGTGAACAGCCCGCGCCCCAGGGCGGCACCGAGGGTGATGTGATAGGCCTCGCCTTTGGGATAGAGGCCTTCCTTGTCCTGCAAAATTGTTTGCACCGCATCGGGATCGCAGACAAACAATACTTCACGGCCCATGATTATGGCCTTAAAGGCGGGTTGTTCGAAAACCTGCGCCGGCAGCGTCTCGATGGGATTTTTAAGAAATTGCGGAATGAACCGGTGCAGGCCGATCGGCGCCCGTGAAGGGGTGAAGGTCGATGGAACAAAGCGGCCTGTATAGCTCATAAGGATGCGGAACTTTGTGAAAGACATTGCCCCGTAATATGCTATAGGGGCGTTGCCGGTTGTTCGATACCCGATCACGATACCATATTCCGACAAGCGGCTCCAATCGCGACGGCATCACTTGCCAGTTGTGATTTTTGGAGGTTTTGTCCAGGACAGGCAAACCTGCGGTTAGGCTTATTGCGGCCCTTGCCGCCAGCAAGGCCCGTTGGGGTTACACAATCAGGACAAGGCGAAGGGACGTGCCATGGGGCAGGAAAAACCTATCGAACTCTACTACTGGCCTACGCCAAACGGCTGGAAGATCACGATTATGCTGGAGGAACTTGGCGCGCCCTATGCGGTGAAATATGTCAATATCGGCAAGGGTGAGCAGTTTGCGCCAGGGTTTTTGAAGATCGCCCCCAATAATCGCATGCCGGCCATTGTCGATCCTCACGGGCCTTCCGGAGCACCGGTGTCGCTCTTTGAGTCCGGGGCGATATTGCAGTATCTTGGGCGCAAGTTTTCGCGTTTTTACGGCGCCGACGAGCGCCAGCGCCTTGAAATAGACCAGTGGCTGTTCTGGCAGATGGCCGGTCTTGGCCCGATGGCCGGCCAGGCGCATCATTTCCGCCAGTACGCGGCCGAGAAAATTCCTTATGCCATCGAGCGTTATACAAATGAAGTCAACAGACTGTATGGTGTTTTGAATAAACGTCTTGAAGATCGGGAATACCTTGCCGACGACTACTCCATCGCCGATATCGCGTGCATCGGCTGGGCCAGCCTGTGGGAGAATCAGGGGCAGTCAATCGGTGACTTTCCCCATATGGAGCGCTGGCTCGATACCCTCCTTGCCCGCCCGGCGGTGATCAAGGGGCTTGACGTGGGGCGCAGCTATCGCGAACAACTGCAACTGGCCAGCGATGAGGCGGCGCAGAAAGTCCTTTTTGGCCAAAAAGCCCGTTAGAGCGTGTCAGGCCTTAGCAGAATTGCTTCAATTAAGACCTGACACGCTCTAGGTGTGTAGTTGGATGTGAAAAGTCCCTCGACTTCGCCTCGGTCCACTTTTTCCCGTTCAACTATCCCTGTTGCATGGCGATCTGCCTCCAGATGGCAACCTCATCGTAAACCACCCACTCGCGGCGCAGCCCCCAGGGACCGAATTCCGCGTGGGATATGCCAAGGACATAGACTTCGGCGCCGCTCGGAGCGCCAAAGGTTCCCCAGCCATCGTGTTTGCCGTGCAGGGACCAGCGCAGGGCGGCACGCGGCGGCATTTGCGGGTCCGAGCGCCCGATCCGGTGATCTATCCGAAAGGATGCCGATGGAAATGCCGCCCGCAAGCCCATCCAGAAGCGGCTTATCTGGTCATGGCCGTGTCCGGTGAAGCCGCCGGGCATTTCCATGTGGCAGGCACGATCGTAATGGAGACGGATTGCCGATATTTCGGCGTTCATAATGCGCGTTATAGTATCTGCATAACGCACGCCCTCTTCGTGATCGTTACCCGATTGCGTATAGCGCGCCGGCAGGTCGGTTTCGGGGGTCAGCGGTACGGCAATATCCCCGCGCGCCACAAGATCGCGCGCAAAATCGCCGGGCTCATGTCCCATCTGGCGCACGATCGCCCCCTGATCGCGGACCAGCCACTCGTCATACACCCGGCTGTTTCTAACGGCGCAATCGGCGATGATGCGATAGCGCAACCTGGTATTGGTGGGTGCTCCATAGATGCCGGGCCCGGTGTGCGTGGCTGTCGACAGAATCCGGTGCGATGACAGAAATTCCGTATCCTTGTCGCCACTCCAAATGACGTCTTCACCCAGGAGTTGCCGGTCGGGAAATTCGGCCAGAGTCGCCATCGTGGCGCCGATGACCGCTTCATTACCCACGACAATGCCGCCCGGGGCGCGCACGATGATGTCGTCGGCGTAATATTCGTACAGTTTGCCGATCTGCCGCTCTTCCCAGATCTCGTGGGTAATGCCGAGAATGGTATCGGGCACGCTGCGCCATTTGGGGGTAAATTTATGCAAGGACATTACGCTACTTCCTACTATTGTGATTTTGGTTCAACCGGCTGTCCAGCCGCCGTCCACCCGGATCGATGTGCCGGTAACGAGCGCCGACGCATCGCCGGCAAGATACACAACCGCTCCCATGACATCGCTCACATTACCGATACGCCCCAGTTTAATCTTGTCCATGATCCACGCGATACGTTCGGGATTACTGAAGGTCGCTTCGGTCAGCGGCGTGCGTATAAATGTGGGGCAAACCGTATTGACGCGAATCCCGTGCTCTCCCCACTCGATTGCAAAGGTCCTGGTCATACCCTCCAGCGCATGTTTGGAAGCACAGTAAACGGCCCGGTCCACACCGCCAACATGACCCATCTGGGACGATATATGAATAATCGATCCCGCCCTGCCGGCTTTTATCATGGCGCGTGCGGTAAAGACAGACAGAAAATAGGCGCCGCGGGCATTGACGTCCATGACCGCCTGGTAATCATCCGGTACCGTCGCCACCGCCGGTCCATGTCGCGCCATGCCGGCGGAGTTCACGACGATATCAAAGCAGCCGCGCGCGGCCAGGACCCTGTCCATCCGCGCCACATCGGCGATATCGAGTGACATCGCCTCGGCGCTCAGGTTCTCCGCCTCCATGGCGGTTATCACATCCTGAAGCGCTTTGGTATTGCGCGCCGCGCACACCACATGCGCTCCGGCGCGCCCCAGCGCCGCCGCACACGCCACCCCGATGCCGCTTGATGCGCCGACGACAAGGGCGTTGCGCTGTGCAAGGCTGACTGACGGGGAAGGGGGTAACTGCATGGTGCGCTTGCCTGTGTAGGGGGGAACAATTGGTGGCGGCCCGGCCGATGTTCAGGATTGATGGTATGGATAGTTCAGCGGATCCGGCGTCACGGGTGCGCCAGTTGTGGCCTTTTGAGCCTTTCGGTTTTTAAGTGAAGCAATTCTGTTAAGACCTGACACGCTCCAGGCCGGTTGCTCTTGAAAAAGCCTGTCGGCTACGGATGGATGCCCGGTATGACCTTGCTGCGACAATCCGCGGCCATCGCCGCAAGAGGAGCAACTTTGGATTTGTCCGTCCTGAACACAAGTCGCTGCAATGACACAGATGGTCAGTCCTTGGGGTGGGGGCGATCGTTGTCGTATTTCTCCCAGCCTTCGCCGTTGAACACATCGACGCCAAGTTGCGCTAAAACGTGCGGGAAATCAACACTTACCCAGTTGTCGACGATTTTGTCCCCGACAACCTTCCAAAAGTCCATGTAGCGGATTTCGACGCGTTTGCCGGTCGCCGGCACGCCCATGAACACGCCGCTGTGGATGGCATGCTGGGCGCCAAAACAGGCGGCCCATTCGCCCATGTAAAGGCGCGCCTCGTCGATACAGACCTTGTCGGAAAAAGCCGCCTGAAAGGGCCGTTGCCAATTGTCCTGAAACGCCTTTAGCCCATGTTTGGTGCCGCATCCTGTATTGCCCATCCAGCGAAAGTCGTCGGCGAAAAACTCCCCGATATCATCGATACGGTGATCGTTAAGGGCATCCACCATCGCCTCGATCACCCGCCGGGTGTTGGCGGTCTTCGACAGATCCGTATCGCGGCTGCGTGCGGCCTGCATCGGGCGGGCGCCTTTTCCGCTTTTCCGCCGGCCGCTCATCCCTTGACAGCCCCGGCCGTCAGGCCGCTTACGATCTGGCGCTGGAACACCATAACCAGCACAAACAGGGGCGCCGTAATGGATACGGCCGCCGCAATCGCCTCGACCTGATCGGTGGTGGTCGTTTCGCGGTTGAAATAACCGGCAATCGCCGGAACCATGGTCTGGTTCTGGGCATCCAGCAGCAGCGATGTGACCAGAAAATCGTTATAGGCAAGCAAAAAGCTGAACAGGCCCGTGGTGATAACCCCGGGCCACATTACCGGCATGATCACGCGGCGAAACGCCTGAAAATGGGAACAGCCGTCAACTCGCGCCGCTTCATCCAACTCGCTGGGAATGTTCATAAAAAACGAACGCAGCATCCAGATCGTGAACGGCTGGTTGATCGACACCAGTACCGCGATGACCGCCCACGGCTTGCCATACAGAGTGGGGGCACCCTCGCCAAGGACAGGTTTTAGGATTTCCGCCGAATGGATAAACGCCGGCAGATAACCTGCGACCAGAACCGAGTGGGGCAGTGCGCGGAAAATCAGCGCCAGGATCAAAAGCCAGAACGCCAGTTGCGAGCCTGAACGCGCCAGGGCATAGCCGGCCAGCGTTCCCACGCTGAGGGATATGGTGACAACGCCGGCGGTAACGATCAGCGAGTTGGTGAAGTTGTTGACAAACTGGTTTTCCACCCACACGGAGTAGTAGTGTTCCGGGGTAAGGCCGACGATCGGGCGGCCGAACGGACCGAGCGCCCAGTAAAGACCGTTCAACACGCCGGGCAATACGCTGAAGAACACAAAGATTACGCCGATCCCGTACAGGCTGCCGATCAGTATCCAGCCCAGCCACAGGCGTCCCCATGGCGCGCTCTGGCGCACGATCCCCGGCAACCATTGCTTCGCCACCCGGATAACCGCCCAGAGGACCGTAAGACCGACGACGATATCGATAACGGAGAGCCCCTTGCCCTCGGCCATGGTGTCGGGGCCGAATATGACATGCAGCGGATTGGATGCAAACGCATCCACCGGCACCTTGAAACTCATTACCGCAATCCAGAAGAACGGAAAGATGGCCAGCAGGCACCAGGCGATCAGGAATCCGTTCGAGGCGAGTACCAGGGCGAATGGGGGACGCATGGTCTTTGGTGCAGGCATCAGTTCGCTCCGCGATGATCGCGCCAGGTGCGCCGAATGAGCGGGATCAGCAGGATCACGATGCCGATCATGGTGAGCATGGAACTGGCGGAGGCGCGCGAGATGGATCGGTTGCCGCTATCATCGGGGGTGAGGAGGTCGTATGTCAGCCATTGCAGGGAAATGCGATGCGCCTGGCTGGAAAAGCCGACGATTTCCTCAAATGCCCGATAGGCGTCCATCAGGTGAATAAGGGAAATGAACACTATCAGCGGCATCAGATGGGGGATGATGACGTAGCGCAGGCGTTCGAAACGGCTGGCACCGTCGACTATGGCCGATTCGAGCGTGTCCTGGTTGACCGTCTGAAGCCCGGCGTAAAAGATGACAAAGGCGAACGGCGCCACATGCCAAATCCGATAAAACAACATCAGCACCTCGATCGTCCAACCCTGGGCAAACATGGCAATGTCCCGATCCAGCAGCCATTCAAGAAACGCTGTCATGATGCCATCGCCGATAAACAGCCAGCGTATGGAAAGGGCGCCGATAACCGGTGTAATGATCATCGGCAGCAGGGACACAAAGATGGCCGGTCCGCGTATCGTGCGCACCAGATTATTCACGACAACCGCAATCGCCAGCCCGAGGACAAGAATGAAGGGCAGGGTGATCAGGGTAAAGGTGAGGGTAAAGCGCAGCGCCTTCCAGAAGTCGATGTTGAGGATCTGCCACCAGTTGCCCGCGCTGATGGCATCGCGCACGCGCCCCAGTTCCAGAACGTTGCGATAGCTTTGCAGGCCCACGTATTCGGTTCTGGTGCGCACATTGCCGTTTTCATCGAGAAGCGGGCGGGTTTTCTTCTCGACAACGCAGGTCTGGGTGGGAAATCCGGGCGTGCATGTCTCCACATCAACCGTCTCGAACACCGGCTGGGTCACATGAAAACTCTGCCAGAAAACGCTGACAAGAGGCAGGGCAATGAAGATGAACATCATCAGCAACGACGGTCCGACGAATGCGGTAAACGTCCTGGTATTCATTGCCCCGATTCCCTTCCTTGCCGAATCGTCCGGGCGATCCGTCGTTGATCCCGTCTTGCCACAGGCAGCGGGATGCGCTACCTGATCAGACCGTTTTCCCGTGCGGCGGTTGTATAGGCGGCCTCGATATCGGCAAGCGCCGTGCTGGCGTCCTTGGCGCCGGTGAGAAAATCGGCAAGACCGCTGCCAAGGGCAGAGTGCATCAGTCCCATCTGCTTGCTTGCCGGATAGGGTGCGGCGCCGGCCATGGCCGTCTCCGCTGCCCCCTTGGCGAGATCGCCGATCTGAAAGCCATCGATCAGCCAGACGGCGGTATCGTTGTTGGCGGTAACCATCTCGCGATCGAGCCCTTCAAGAATGAGGCGAAAGGCGGCATCGGCCTCCTCATCGGTGATGTTGCGGGCGATGACCACACCATCCCACCACACCGTCGATGCGGGGCGCCCACCTGCAATGGCGGCTGGCGCACCGGCCATCCTGACCTTGCCGACGACCTGGCTTTCCTTGGCATCGTTCATGGCGCCGGCACGGCTCGCCCAGAGGTTGGCCATGGCGATCTTGCCTTGCTGGAACTGCTGCTGCACATAGGTGGAATCGGAGACGAGGTATTCCGGGTCCATATAGGCGCTGAGCCTTTTCAACATCTGCAGCGCGGCGATACCCTTTTCATTGGCGATAGTGGGGCGATTATCGGCGGCAAAGAACTCACCGCCGAAGCCAAGATACATATTGATGAATTCCTCTCCCAGGTTCCATCCCGTCTTGAAGGTTCCGCCCAGGGGGTATTCGACCACCCCGGCCGCCTTGATTTTTTCCGCCGCCGCCAGCACATCGTCATAGGTTTTCGGCACCGCGATGCCAAGATCGTTGAAGATATCCTCGCGGTACATCAGGTGCTGGGCGTTGACCATCATGGCGATTGCCATTACTTTTCCGTCCACCCTGATCAGTTGATTGGGGCTCAAACCCTTGCCGTATTTGGCAACCAGGCTGTCGAGGGGGCGAATGGTGCCTTCATTCAAAAGCGGTACGATGGTGCCGTTTGAGACGCCGCCCAACTGGTAGAGCGCCGGTTTTGCGGCAAAGGCGGCGGGCTGTTTTGTGCGAAACTCCTGATCGAGTTCGGCCTCGAAATTGCCGCACTCGGCCATGGCGCCGGCGACGGCCTTCCAGGCTTCAAAGCCCGCCGATAACATCTTCAGCGGCGTTTTGTTTTCAAATGCGCAAGCGGCGTAGCCGGCGCTGCTCAGCAGCGATAACGCCGCTACAAGGGCAAATCTTTTCAACATGAAACGGATCCTTTCACTTCACTGGGGATTACGGGGTTTGATGTTGGCGCGCTCAGGCCCGAGGTGCACGCCGGTATCCCTGTCGAACAAATGGCAAATGGAGGCGGGGGCGTTAAAGGACACGGTCTGGCCGATCGCGACGCGGGTTTCCTTGTCGGCCTTCACCGATACCAGGGAGCCCCCCGCCCGCACTGTGATCATGGTCGAATCGCCAAGCAGTTCCTGCGTATAGACGGGAGCGGTTACCTCGCCTGGCGCGTCTGTCGTATCGTCGCCCGCCGTATACTCGCCCGCGACAAGCGAGGCGTCCTCGGCGCGAAATCCCAGAATCGCCGGGCCGTTACGCCCCTCAAGACCGTGGACCCGTACCCTGTCGCCGCGAAACGTTCCGTCCCGCAGTTCGCCTTCCAGCAGGTTCATGGCCGGGGAGCCGATAAAACCGGCAACAAACGTATTCGCCGGGTGATTGTAAATCTGTGTTGGCGTGCCGATCTGCTGGATAACCCCGGCGTTCATCACCACAACCCGGTCGGCGAGGGTCATGGCCTCGACCTGGTCGTGGGTGACGTAGATCGTCGTGACCTTCAATTCGTGCTGCAGGTTCTTGATCTGGGCGCGTGTGGAAACACGCAGCTTTGCATCCAGATTGGACAGCGGCTCGTCCATCAAAAACACGTTTGGCTCGCGTACAACCGCTCGCGCCAAAGCCACCCGTTGCCGCTGGCCCCCTGAGAGCTCCGCCGGTTTGCGGTGCAGAAAGTCGGTCAACTCAACCATTTCGGCGGCGCGCATAACCCGCGCGTCATGGGTGGCCGGATCGACCTTGCGCACCTTTAGCGGAAAGCGGACGTTCTCATAGACGTTCATATTGGGATACAGGCCATAGGACTGAAAGACCATCGCCACGTCACGGTCCTTCGGATCGAGATCGTTGACAACCCGATCGCCAATGAGAATCTCGCCCTCGCTGACGTCCTCAAGACCGGCCACCATGCGCATCGTTGTCGTCTTGCCGCAGCCCGATGGCCCCAGTAAAACCAGAAATTCCCGATCCGCTATTTCAAGATTGGCGTTGTCGACGCCGACAAAGCTACCCCAGCGCTTGGTAACGCCGCGCAGTGCAATTTCAACCATCAGTCCCTCCCCGATGCGATCGGCCTCGTGGCGGCCGGCTTCGATGTGAGGGGCCGCCAATGCACCTTGCTTGCGGTAGTCCGGCGCCGCCACTGGTCTGGCGGAGCACATCCCGGGCGCGATCCTGGTAGATATTGACAAAAAATGAATACGTATTCAAGATAAATCTGCGATGGCCGGTTCTTGCAACCTCACGTCCGACCCCCGTCGGTGAAACCGGGTGATCGCCGCCCCCTGGCAATAACGGAGAATGCAACAGTCGTGGCCGATCAAAACCTTCATCTCGATAACAAGAAGCGGCTCTTTGGCGCACTCGGCAAACTGGCCGGCGCAACGCCGGGAACCCTCATGAGCCGCCTTTCGGCCATCTACGCCAGGACCGCCGCGTGGCGTGGATCGCACCCCCTGAATGAATTGCATGGCATTGATGCGCTTGCCGAGATTGTCTGGCGGCCGTTGCTGCGGGCCTGCCCGGATTTGGAACGGCGCGATCTGATCTTCGTCGCCGGACACTACGCGGGACGTGATTATGTGGCCGCCATGGGCCATTATTGCGGTACATTCGAACGAGGCTGGCTGAACATTCCGCCCAGCGCCCAGGCGCTGTATATCCGCTACGGCGAAGTCCATCAGGTAGCAGACGGACAGATCGTGCAAAGCACCTGCCTGTGGGACATTCTCGATGTGATCCGCCAGGCGGGGTTCTGGCCCATTGCGCCGAGCCTGGGGGCGGAAGGCCTGTGGCCGGGGCCGATCAGCGGTGACGGGATTGTTCTGCGCCCTACCGATGCGCGGGAATCGGCACGTAACATACAAGCCACCCTCGCCATGCACAAAGCCCTGGCGGATTATGACGATCACAAGGACCTGAGCCGCGACAGTCTTCTGCGCATGCCGCAAAAGACCCATTGGCACAGGAAAATGATGTGGTACGGTCCCAGCGGCATCGGCACGACGCGCGGCCTGCGCGGTTTTGTCGACTATCACCAGCTTCCCTTTCGTATTGCCTTTCCCAATCGCCAGGGCGGCGCCCAGATCACCGATCCGGCGCAAGGCGGGCACTATATTCGCATCGGTGATGGTGCTTACTCGGTGACTGGCGGGTGGCCCAGCGTGCGGGCGCGCCATTTGGGGGGCGGCTTCCTCGGCACCTCGCCCACGGGTCGCGAGGTTACCATGCGGGTGATGGACTTCTACCACCATCACGAGGGACGAATCCGCGAAAACTGGGTGCCTCTCGATATTATCGATCTGCTGCGGCAAATGGATATCGACGTTTTTGATCGCCTGGCACGTCAGGTGTGATCTTTTCGCCGGTGGTGTCCGCGGCGGCAAAACCCGAAGGTATCCCTCTTGCGGCCCGGCGGACCGATACCAGGCTGATCATGAAGAAAAGTGCCTCGCTCCGCTTGCGTGTACTTTTCCCATTCAACTACACAGTGTGCGGCGCCTTTTTACCCATCACTTCAAGCAATCCGGCACAGGCGATACATATGGCTCCAAGCAGTTCGCGCAATCCAAACGGCTCGCCGCTCACCAGCGCCGCCGAAATAACGCCGACAACCACCTCGCTCATAAGCAACAGCCCAACGCGCGCCGGCGAGAGCACCGTCGCCGGCCAGATGGTCAGAACGATCATCGGCAGACCAAAAGCGGCGGTAAACAGCAGGATCGGCAAAAGGCGCGTCAGGGGCGGCCAGGGTGAGGGTGCCTCGGCGAACGCGCCGCCAAAGGCAATGGCGATCATCGATACAAAAACCACACCAAAGGAAAATACCGCCACCTGCTCCACAATATCCGTCTGACCGCTGCGGTAAAGGCAAAATGTGCCATACGCCCAGGCAACGCCGGCGAGAAAGGCGAGCACATCGCCGGTGTTGCGCGGCCAGGGAAACTGCACCCCGGCGCCGAGGATGATCAAAAGGCCGCAAAAGCCCAGCGCCAGCGCCATAACGCGCGAAAGTGTAAGCCGTTCACCAAGAAAGCACAGGCCAAGAAGGGTGCTCCATACCGGCGTCATGTAAAAGAGCAGGATCACCCGCACCACATCGGTCATGAACAGGCTGACGGCATAAAGCGAGAAGGCCGCTCCGGTGCAAAGCCCGCACCACGCCAGGGTCCACCAGCGAGCGTCAAAACGGCTGCCGCGCGCAATCAGCGCTACCAGCAACACAACGGCAATTACGGAAAACACCAGCATTCCCGGCCAGGCGCCTTTAAGGCCCGTATTGCCAATGGCGCGCAAGGGGATCCAGAACAGTCCCCACATGGCGCCGCCGATGACCAGCGCACCGCTGGCCATGGAAGAGTTGCGCATCGAAAAGTTCATCGCCATCCCCCGCCATCCCGCCCCTACACCGCTGGTATCAGGGCTCCAGCCCCAGGGCGCGGCGCTGTTCTCGGGCAAACCCCTGCACCAGGCGATCCGCCACAAGCGCCAATATGGCCATCGCCGCACCCGCCGCCAGGCCCAGGCCGACATCGGCCTGTCCCAGCGCCAGAAAAATAGATTGTCCCAGACCCGTCGTGCCGATCAGGGCGGCAATAACCAGCATCGCAAAGGCATACAGAATGGTTTGATTCAAGCCAAGAAGGATTGTCGGCAGGGCGTAGGGAATGCGTATCTCGCGCATGATCTGCCAGGGCGCTGCGCCACAGGCGACCGCCGCCTCCATTAACGTATCAGGCGTGTTGATCAGACCATGGCGCGTATAGCGTATCATGGGTACGATCGCATAGGCGATAATGGCGAGAAAGGCGGAAAATTCACCGATCTGGAAAAACATCAAAATCGGGATCAGAAACACAAAAAGGGGAATGGTTTGCAGCATGTCGCACACCGGACGGATAACCCGCCACGCCGTTGCATTGAGCGCACAGAGCAGACCAAACAATCCCCCCAGAACCGCACAGGCGAAAACAGCCGCACCGCACAGATAAAGGGACAACAACGCGCGATCCCATAACCCCATCAGGCCGACGGCAATGAGCAGGGCAACGCACAAAAGGGCAAGGCGCCGGCCGCCGGACGCCCAGCCGATACTGCCAATGCCGATCAAAACGAACGGCCAGGGTAACTGCGATACGCCCGTATGAACGATCCCGGCAAGGATGATCACAACAATGCCCGTGACAGCGCTTGAGCGTCTGCCCAGCCACACGCCCGCCAACACGGCGGCGGCCATGAAGGCCGCGGTCATCGTGAGAGTCCAGTCGAAGCCCCAGGTGAAGGTGAGTACCGCATCATCAAGACCGATACGCAAGGGCAGCAGGAAATAAAACATGGCGCTGTTCTTGATCTGATCAAGGGCGGCGCCGTTTTTCGCTGTAAACGCCCCCAGGGCCGTATCGACGCTCTGCGCCATTGAGGCAAAAAATTCATGTGCCGCAGTGGGTTGCACGTTCCAGTTCAAAAGCGCCGCAATAGCCGACAAGGCGATCAGAACCAGTAAAACGCGCCGGTCACGGGTTTTTCGCGGGCGCGCCAGGGCGGCGCTCATGCGATCGATCACCACCGCAAAGACAACGATCACCAGCCCGGCCAGAAACGCCTGGCCGAATTGCGCCTTGCGCATGGTCAGCAGAACCTCCCAGCCGATATCGTTGAACCCGCCAATGACCGCCGCGATGATAACCATGGAAAGCGCCGCCATCAGACACTGGTTGACACCGACCATGATCTGTTGCCCGGCGGTGGGGATTTCCACCAGGAACAATTGTTGCAGGCGCGTCCCGCCGCTCATGATGGCGGCTTCGCGCACTTCTCCATCCACCCGCTCAAGCGCCAGGATGACATTGCGCGCCATGGGCGGCGCCGCAAAGATAGCCGATGCGATAAGCCCCACCACGGGGCCGAACCCGAACAACGCCAGCAGCGGCGTCAGATAGGCGAAGGTGGGAATGGTCTGCATGATATCGAGAACGGTCTGAATGGCGCCCCTGGTCCGGGGAAATTCGTTGGCAAGGAGCGCCACACCGCCGCCGCTCAGAAGCGCCAGGGGCACCGAGACGGCCACAAGCGCCAGGGTATTCATACTCTGCGGCCAATAGCCCGAGGCCAGGACAAAGCCGAAGCCAAGGGCTCCCAGCGCCGCCATGCGCAGACCGCCGATGTGCCAGCCCAGGGCGGTCACCAGCCCGATGGTCAGCGGCCAGGGGGTGTTTACAAGCGCGCTGCGTGTCCATTCCATAGGATAGCCAAGAACGAACGCAACCAGGCGGCCGACAGGTTTGAGCGTCTCGATCACGGCAGTGGCGCCGGCGCCGACCCAGGCGGTAACTGGCAGTGTCCATGCCATGGGCCACTGCACAAGCCACGGCAACCAGGGGGCAAGGAGGAGGCACAATACGCCGCTGGCAAGGGTTATCAGCGCCAGCCAGGTTCCGGCAGAAACATGAAAGGAACGGTGTTCCACCGCGCTATCGCCCATCAACCTGTAACGCCGCCGCCAGATCGCTGGGCGCTACCATGCCAATGACGACGCCCTGCCCATCGACGACGGGAACCGGCGCGGTACTCTCGATACACGTGGCCAGGGCCTCATCAAGGGTCATGCGGGCGCGCAGAACGGCGCCATGACCGGTGTTTCGCACCAGCGTGGTATCGGTTTTCATGACGGAACTTACCCGCGCATGGCGCCCTCTGGCCACGTCGCGGGAGAACTCGCGCACATAGGCATCAACAGGATTGAGAACGATCTGCGCCGGTGTGCCGATCTGGATGATTTCCCCATCGCGCATGATCGCAATCCGGTCCGCAAGTTTAAGCGCCTCGGCAATGTCATGGGTGATAAACACGATGGATTTCTTAAGGCGTTTCTGGATGTCGAGAAACTCGTCCTGCAATTGCCGCCTGATAAGCGGATCAAGAGCCGAGAACGGCTCGTCAAGAAACCAGATCTGCGGATCGGCCGCCAGGCTGCGGGCGATTCCCACCCGTTGGCGCTGGCCGCCGGAGAGCTCGCGCGGATACGCCGCCTCGCGCCCCTCAAGGCCCACCAGGCGGATGACCTCAAGGGCGCGCGCGCGGCATTCACGTCGTTCGCGCCCCTGCATTTTCAGGGGAAACGCCACATTGTCCGCAACACACATATGGGGAAACAGGCCAAAGTGCTGGAACACCATGCCAAGGGTGGTACGGCGCAACTCGATCAGCCGCTTTGCGCTGGCGGCCAGGACGTCTTCGCCGTTGATGGCAATGGAGCCGGCCGAGCTTTCCATCAAGCGCGAAAGGCACCGTACCAGGGTCGATTTGCCCGAGCCGGACAGCCCCATGATAACGAAGATCTCAACGCGGCCCACCGAAAAGGTGGCATCGCAAACCGCCGGAATGGAGCCGGCCCGGCGAAGCGATGCGGCGGCCTGCTGTCGATCGCCCTGACACGCCTGCAATGCCGCCTTTGTGGCGGCCGGGGCGTTGTCGCCGAAAACCTTCCACAGCCCCCTGCAGGCAATAGCCGGACTGGCAATATCCGAAGTGGCGGCGGGATCGGGATCGTTCACTGCGTTGCAGCATCCACAACCGGCTTCCAGACCGCTTCGTTGTCGGCCATCCACGCCGCCACAACGTCCTCGACCTTCTTGCCGTCGACATCCACCGCCCCCATGAGGGGCTGCTGTTGTGCTGTGGACAAGCGGAAACGGGTCAGGATTTCATGCGCCGCGGGCCACTTCTTTTGCAGACCGGGCCATGCCGCCTTGAAAATGCGTGACGGGGCAAAATCGCAATCATTGATCGCATCGGGGTTTGAACCCCAGGCGGGGTCCTCATAGCAGGCCGGCTCGCCGGGCGGCAGGGTGACAAACTGCAAGTCAAACGCCGCCATCGCCCAATGGGGTTGCCAGAAAACCACCAAAAGCGGGCTTTTCTTTTCCGTCGCGGCGCGAATTTCGGTAATCAGCGCGCCCTCGGAGCCCGCCGGAACCGCCTTGAACGGCAACTTCAGACCCGCGATCCTGTCCGCTCCCGGCGTGCCCCAGTCGGCCGGATAATCCAGCAGGCGGCCCGCCGGCAGGGTTTCCGCCGTCGCAAACGTTGCCGCGCAACCCTTCAGCGCCTCCCATTGGGGAAGCCCCGGACACAACGCCGCCACATGGGCCGGATAGGCAAACCCCTCGCGCGCCTCCAGGCCCAGATCGGACAGTTCCTCCAGCTTGCCCGCCGCCTTTAGCTTGCCGTACTGATCGGAGACATTGGAGCTCCAGATTTCCACCGCCGCATGCAGATCTCCATCGGCCATGGCCTGGTACATGTTCATATAGCCAGCGGTCGTATATTCAACCTTGTAGCCGGCCGCCTTTAGCATCTCGCCGGCGATATGGGTCGTGACATGCTGCCCCGTCCATTCATTGATCGCCAGTTTGATCGGCTCATCGACGGCGCCCATGTCGGCCGCTTGCGCGTGACTGAACACGGCCAGAAACGCCGTTCCAAGTAAAAGTTTTTTCATTGGCGAGTTCCTTTTCTTGCGCCTTACCTGGCGTCGTGATCGAAAACGGGAAGCTGGAGCCCTTTTGCTTTTTCGGCCATTGCACGGTATCCGCTTCATCATATATTGTGGCGAATTGCGGCTGTCTGCGTATGCCACCGGAACGAACCCTGCATTCGAGCGCTGGATTTCAAACCGCAACCGTTTATGCAAATATGCCCCGTACAGCGATCTTTGTCGAGTCCCGCAGGGGATCGGGAGAACCGGGGAAACACTTGTGGCTAGATGTGATCTTTCAGCGGGTTGTTCCCGGGACGGGCAAACCTGAAGGTACATCTCTTGCGCCCTTGCCCCCAGGGAGGCCATACCGGGCCGTCCATCTGATCATCGCTTCTTTTCGATTTTTCCAGCGTTGTCAAGGGTTTAAGAACCGCCAGAGGCGGCGCGAAACGCCCTTGACAACGCTAGCGGTTCGGTTCCAACATTTGCTTTTTTTACCGCACACTTGCATGCAAACGTTGCAATCAAAGAACCACTGGCAGCAATAACATTCCGGTGGAACTTTGAATTTGACATTTGAGAACGGGCCCGGCAACAAACGGGGCTCAAATGTCAAATTCGTTCCACTAGTGCGTCGGGCGTTTAAATTGCACCAATAACCCCGGTTATGGATAAGGACCTTTTTCTCATGCTTTATCGGTTCCTTCTCATCGAGCCGGACGTTCCGGTGTAAAGGCGGATCCAGCCATTTATCTGATCATTGCTTTTTTCCGGCGGCTCCCGCGGAGTGTCAAGGGTTTAGGAACCGCTGGAAGCGGCGCGAAGCGCCCTTGACACACCGCAGCCGCCGGTTATGGCTTATGGTCAGATAAATGGCTTCACAGGCTGAAAAAGGATAGCGAGACCACTTTCCAGGGCCCCATTTTAAGCTTTCTCTTATCCGGAACCGGGGTTATTGTTGCAACTTAAACGCCCGACGCTCTAGTGAAATCGAACACCTCCAATGATCAGATGAATGGCCAGCAGCACCCGATAGGTTTACCAGGGACAACCTGTTGAAATTGCACAGCTGGAGCATAATCTTAAAACAAGCGTGGCTCCACTCGCAAATCGAGAAACAGAATGGTTCTGTTAAGACATGATACGTTCTGAATGTCCGTTACAGGGAATTGCGTTCCGGCCGATCGTGCGGCGGACAGGTGATACACAGTTCTTGCTTTCAGGAAGAGGCAACAGATAAATGACACAACGGCCGAACATCGTGATCATCATGGCGGATCAGTTGGCGCCGCAGTTTACCGGCGCCTATGGGCACCCGCTTGTCAAAACGCCGCATATGGACGCGATTGCTGCGCGCGGTATGCGCTTTGATGCGGCCTATTGCAATGCGCCGCTTTGTGCACCGTCGCGTTTTTCGTTCATGTCGGGGCAGTTGGTGACGCGCATCGCCGCCTATGACAACGCCAGTGAATTTCCTGCATCTGTTCCCACATTTGCCCATTATCTGCGCCAGATGGGGTATCGCACGTGCCTGTCGGGGAAAATGCACTTTGTCGGTCCCGACCAGTTGCACGGCTTTGAGGAACGCCTTACGACCGATGTCTATCCTGTCGATCACGCCTGGACCCCCGATTGGGAAGCGCCGGATGAACGGATCGACAAATGGTACCACAATATGGATTCGGTGCGCGAGGCCGGCGTCACGGCGACAACATTTCAAATCGAATACGATGAGGAAACCTGCTTTTTCGCCCGCCGCCGCATTTTCGAATACGCCATGCATCGCATTACCCCGTTCGCCATGGTCGTCGGCTTTATCCACCCCCATGATCCGTATGTGGCGCGGCCCGAATGGTGGGATCTGTACGATCACAATGACATCGACATGCCGCAGACCGGCCCTGCCGATGACCCGCATACCCGCCGCCTGATGCGCGGCATCGAAGCCGATACGGTCAGCGTTACCGCCGAACAGGTGCGCAATGCGCGTCATGCGTATTATGCCAATGTGAGCTATTTCGACAGCAAGATCGGTGTGATCGTGCAAGCCCTCAGGGAAGCCGGACAACTGGACAACACCATCGTTATGGTGACCTCGGATCACGGCGACATGCTGGGCGAGCGCGGTCTTTGGTACAAGATGAACCTGTTTGAACACGCCGCCCGTATCCCGCTCGTTATGGCGGGTCCGCAGGTTGCCCGCGGCCAGGTTGCGGCGCCGGTTTCTCTGGTTGACATCCTGCCCACCCTGACCGCGATCGCACAGGACGAGGCGCATCCCGAACCCCCAAGAGGCATGCCCCTGGATGGACGCTCGTTGTGGCCATTGGCCAGGGGTGAAAGCACGAACGAGGAAAGCGACAATGCTGTAGCGATGGCGGAATATTGCGCTGAATGCGTCGGGCATCCGCTTTTCATGATCCGCCGCGGGCGCCTGAAATACATCCACTGCGAGGTCGATCCGCCGCAGTTGTTCGATGTGATTGCCGATCCCCTGGAGCGTAACAATCTTGCCGCGCATCCTGATTATCGCGAGCAGGGGGCGGCATTCGCGGCCGAGGCGGCGCGGCGCTGGAACAGTGAGGCCATCCGCCGCGATGTGATTGCCACGCAAAAACAAAGGCGCGCAGTACACGCAGCGATGGAGGCGGGCCTGCTCACCTCCTGGGATTACCAGCCTAAGCGCGATGCAACCAATGAATACGTGCGCAATCATATGGACTGGACGGTTGTTGCGGAAAAGACTCGCTTTCCCCCCTTTGGCAAGTCGAAAGAGGATGCCTGATGGCGCTTCTTCGCTATTTGCGCCAGATGCTTCTGGGCGAGAACGATACGGCGTCGGCACCGGTCGCGTTTGAAGATGACGATATTCGGCTGGCGGTTGCGGTTCTGCTGGTGCATATGCTGCGTGTGGACGGCGTATCGGCGCCCCAGGAGCAGGAGGCGATGCGCGCGCTATTGACATCGGAGTACGAACTAAAGGCCGATCAGGTTGACGATCTGATTGATCTGGCGATTGATCGGGACAACGAGGCGATCGATATTTACCGCTTTACGTCGCTGATCAAGGCGCGCACGCAACCCGAACAACGCCTGCGTATTGTGGAAATGCTCTGGCAGATCAGTTATGCCGATAATGCGTTGCACGAATTCGAGGATAATCTGGTCTGGCGGGTGGCCGAACTCCTGGGAGTCTCGTCGCGCGATCGTATGCTGCTGAAACAAAAGGTTCGCGCCAGGCACGACGCCTAAGGCAGCCTGACACGCTCCTAGAGCGTGTCAGGTCTTAATAGAAGCAATTCTGTTTCTCGATTGGCGAGGCGAACCACGCTCAAGGCGATCGAAGAGCGATGGCGACCCATCTCTCGAGAGCGGCTTGGGCGTGGGCGTCCGCCAATCGGAAACCCGAAGGGACGGGCGCTTTTGCACCAATATGAACCTTAAGTCTCTTGAAAATAGCCCCACTATATCCTGCGAGATTTAAGGTTCATCTTGTCGCAAAATCGCTCCGTCAGAATGGTTCTATTAAGACCTGACACGCTCTAGAGCCGCTGAACGGTGCAAATTCGATGGATTCAACGATGTCACAATCAATGCGTTTGGCTCTCGACACCGGGAAAACACATGACCGTGAAGCGATTTAATCAATGACACAATCGGTTCTCAAGGAGATTCGCAAAGCGGTATTTCCCGTGGCCGGGCTGGGAACGCGTTTTCTGCCGGCCACCAAGGCCATGCCAAAGGAAATGCTGACCATCGTCGACCGGCCGATTATCCAGCACGTTGTAGCGGAAGCGATGCAGGCGGGAATCGAACATTTTGTCTTCGTGACCGGGCGCAACAAGGGGGTCATCGAGGATCATTTCGATCGCCAGTTCGAACTCGAGGAGACCCTTAAAGGAAGAAACAAGCGCGCCGAGTTGGAAATGCTCGTTAACGATCTTCCCCTTGCGGGCCAGTTCAGCTTTACCCGCCAGCAGTCACCACGCGGCCTCGGGCACGCCATCTGGTGTGCCCGCCATATCATCGGCAATGAGCCCTTTGCGGTACTCCTGCCCGACGTCATTACCATGGGCGCGAACAGGGGATGTCTGCGCCAGCTTGTGGACGTTTACGGCCAGACCGGCGGTAACGTTATCGCCTTGCACGAAGTCGCGCCGGCGCAGGCCCATCAATACGGCATTGCCGCCATTTCACCCTGTGAACAGACAAATGCGGAAGATGTCGTGAGCGTAACCGATATGATCGAAAAACCGCCCATAGGAACGGCACCTTCGGCGTTTGCCATTTTGGGACGCTATATTCTCCAGCCGGAGATTTTTCATCATCTGGCTGCCCAGTCACCTGGCGCCGGCGACGAAATCCAGCTCACCGATGCCATGAAAACCCTGTTGCGTTCGCATCCGTTCTTCGGCGTGGCATTTGCCGGCGAGACGTTCGATTGCGGTACAAAACGGGGGTTTCTGGAGGCCAATATCGCCCTTGGGCTGGCGCACGAGGACCTGCGCCCGGCGCTACTGAAGGTCCTCAAAAAGCATATCGCCCGCGATTGGTAACCACTCCCGCCATGGCACGCTCTATATGCCTGCACACGATCAAACAGGAGGTTCCATGAATGCCCCGGCCACCCATCCGACATCCGATGATGCGTTTGCTTCTTTCGACTGGGCGGATCCGTTTCTTCTCGATACCCGGCTAAGCGAGGAAGAGCGTCTGGTGCGCGATGCCGCGCGCGGTTACGCGCAAGAGCGTCTTCTGCCGCGCATCCTGACGGCATTTCGCAACGAGCACTTCGACCGCGCCATTATGCGCGAGATGGGGGATCTCGGCTTGCTTGGCGCCACGATCCCGTCGGAATACGCCGGCGCCGGCGCCAGTTATACTGTCTATGGCCTTGTGGCGCGCGAGATCGAGCGGGTTGACAGCGGTTATCGGTCCGCCATGAGCGTGCAGTCATCGCTCGTGATGCACCCGATCCATGCCTATGGCGATGAGGCGCAACGGCAAAAGTATCTTCCCAGGCTGGTCCGTGGCGTGTGGATTGGCTGTTTTGGTCTTACCGAACCCGATCACGGTTCTGATCCGGGGGGGATGCTCAGCCGCGCCCGCAAGGTCTCCGGCGGCTATTGTTTGAGCGGCCGCAAGATGTGGATCACCAACGCGCCCATCGCCGATGTCTTTATTGTCTGGGCGAAATCCGATGCCCATGACGGCAGCATCAGGGGCTTTATTCTGGAAAAGGGAATGAAGGGCCTCTCGGCGCCGGCGATACAGGGCAAGATTTCCTTGCGCGCCTCGATTACCGGCGAGATTGTAATGGACGATGTTTTCGTGCCTGACGAAAATGTTCTGCACGGTGCGAGCGGTCTTAAGGGGCCGTTCGGCTGTCTGAACCGGGCGCGGTTCGGCATTGCCTGGGGGGCCATGGGGGCCGCCGAGGCGTGCTGGCACGCAGCGCGGCAATATGTGCTTGATCGCAAGCAGTTCGGCAGGCCCCTTGCGGCCAACCAGTTGATACAGAAAAAACTTGCCGATATGCAGAGTGAAATCGCTCTCGGGCTGTTGGGGGCATTGCACCTGGGGCGCATGATGGACGCTGGCATTGCCTCTCCGGAGGCGATCTCGCTGATGAAGCGCAATAACTGTGGCAAGGCCCTTGATATCGCCCGTATGGCGCGCGACATGCATGGTGGCAACGGGATCGCCGACGAATTTCACGTCATGCGTCATATGGTCAATCTTGAAACGGTCAACACCTATGAGGGGACGCACGACATTCATGCGCTTATTTTGGGTCGCGCGCAGACCGGCTTGCAGAGTTTCGCCTAGAGCCTTTCACTTAAGAACTGAAAGGCTCCAAAACCGGCTGCGGCCGGCCCCGGTATGGCCTCCTCAAGGCAAGGGCCGCAATGGCCGCAATGGCCGCAATAACCCTGACTTCAGACCTGCCGTCCCGGGCGCGGGCGGCTGAAGGGTTACAATCAGCTTTTTGATTCTTGTTTGTTCTGCGTTTGATTCGATTTTGTTCACTATTCTGGTAGTTTTTGTCGGAATCCTTCAAGGATTTAATCGCGGGTTTCTTTTGAGAGTTGTTTATCGGATTTTTGATATAAACTTAATAAAGTGCTCTATACTGAAAACGATGGTGCGTTAGGTATTTTATCTCTTGACGTGTATTATAGCACCGTATTATCTTGACAAATTATCTGCATTTTTACACATCACTACTTAATTTACATGCTTTCGGTAGCTGTGCGGTGAAAAGGACTCATGACGAAAAACCTCGTGTCTCAGTTTCATCGGCTCGAAGAGCAGATCACCACGCATTTCCAGGCCCAGCGGGACGCCGAGAATGCGTTGAAAAAAAAGAACAGCGCGCTTCTTGACAATAACCGAGCCCTGGTCGCCGCCTACGATGCGTTGAGCGAGCGGCTGAAGAACATCAGCACCCGATTGGCAAGCGAGCACAATCGCTTGCTGCAGGCATCGCGCCACGATGGTTTAACCGGCCTGCCCGGGCGTGCCGGATTTCACAACTATCTGAAGGAAGCCGCCACAACCGCCAGAAACGATCGCACCAGTTTTGCCCTGATCAGCATCAATCTGAGGGATTTCAACGCCATCAACACCACGTTCGGCCATGTCGTTGGCGATGGGGTGTTGAAAATCATTGCCGCGCGCCTGGCAAGGGCAATGGCCGCCACCGGTTATGTGGCGCGCGTCGGCGGCGACGAATTCGCCGTTATCGTCAACGGGATCGCCGATACCCAAACGGCCGAAGACGAAGCCGAACGCATCCTTTCGCTTATCCGGGCGCCAATCACGTATAAAGAACGAACGCTGCGCATCGGCGCCTCCATCGCCGTCGTGACGTGTCCGCAACAGGCGGACAATGTTCATGATCTGCAGCGCTTTGCCGATCTGGCGCTACATCGCGCCAAGGCCTCCACGGGCGAGCGGGTGATCGCCTTCAGCCCGACCATGATGCAGGCGCATACGCTACGCAAATCCATGGGCCGGTACATGCACAGCGCCATGCTCGATGCGATCGATCAGGGAAAGATTCGCATGCTGTTTCAGCCGGTGATCGATCTGACCGACTACCGGCCGGCGGGTCTTGAGGCGCTCATGCGCTGGCATCACCGCGAACACGGCTGGATCGCGCCGCTTGACGTTCTGGCGATCGCCAACGATACCGGCCTGTTGCCCATCCTGACCCGCCATATTTTTGAAAAGAGCATTCGCGAGGCGCGCGCCAGTCTGCATAGCGGACAGATCCGCTGGCTGGCGCTGAACCTGACCGCCAGCGATCTGCACGATCCCGAACTCGGCGATTTCCTTCTCGATTGCCTCAAACGCTATGCCGTGGACCCGCGGCACATAAAGCTGGAGATCACCGAACATACGGTCATCGGCGACACCCAGGGCGCCAAACGGGTCATGACACGGCTGGCCGAACACGGTATCCGCTTTGCCATTGACGACTTCGGTACCGGCTATTCGAACCTGCTCATTCTCAACCGGCTGCCCTTTCACAGTCTGAAGATCGATCGCTCCTTCATTACCGACATCGCCCGCAATAATCATGTCAGTACTATCGTGAAGGCCATGATCAATCTTGCCCATGCGCTGAAACTGTCGGTCATTGCGGAAGGGATCGAAGACCGCGGGCAGTTTGACATCGCCCGCTCGCTGGGATGCGAATACGGCCAGGGGTTCCTGTTCGGCCGCCCGCAACCGCTTGCCCATCTGCAAAAAACCAATCTGTTCCGGCGGGCGGCGAGCCATGTCCTGGACCGGGACAAGCCCGCCCGCCGCTCCGCCTAGAGCGTGTCCGGTCTTAATAGAAGCAATTTTCGTTTCCCGATTGGCGAGGCGATACCCAGGCTCAAGGCGATCGAAGAGCGATGTTTATCCATCTCTCGAGAGCGGCTTGGGCGTGGACGTCCGCCAATCGGCAAACCCGAAGGGACGGGCGCTTTTGCACCAAGATGGGCCTTAAGTCTCTTGCAAATAGCCCCACTATATCCTGCGAGACTTAAGGCCCATCTTGTCGCAAAATCGCTCCGTCAGAATGGTTCTATTAAAACCTGACACGCTCTAGGACAAGCAAACCGGAAAGTGTTACCCCTTAACACCCTTGCCGCCAGAAAGGCCATACCGGGTAATCCATCTGCACCCGATGGGTTTACCAGGGACATCCTGTTGAAATGATACCAGCGGTATTGGCTTGTTGTACACGCTGACTTGTGTATCGTGTTGATAAGACAACGGTTTTTAACCAAGCAAAGAGTCAAACGCAAAGGCCCTTGGTATGACACACCTGGATGTGGCCTTTCCGCCGGTCGTTTTCAGGGCGGAAAAATCTGACATTGTTTTCCCTCTGTCCTTGCAATCCTTGCCGCCGGCAGCCCCCGATGGGTTCACCAGGAACGCGCTGTTGCCATGACACATCCAGGCCGCGATTACGCGCCCGACACTTCCTTGCGTGCCCTGGGTGAAAACAAATCCATTGCCCCGTCACGTCCGTGGCGCTATTCTGCGCGCAATGGTCGTTAACATTCGCAAGGGAGAAAAATGCATGCGCGTCTTTAAACATATGGTGGCGGTCGTCACGACAACGCTGATGGCATCAATGATGAGCCTGGCCTTCGCCCAGGACAAGGTCGTTCACGTCTACAACTGGTCCGACTATATTGATGAGTCGATCCTGGAGGATTTCGAACGCGATACCGGCATCAAGGTCGTCTATGACGTTTTCGACTCCAATGAAGTGCTGGAGACAAAACTGCTTGCCGGCGGTACGGGCTATGATGTTGTGGTCCCCTCGGCGAGCTTTATGGCGCGGCAAATACAGGCCGGCGTGTTTCAAAAACTCGACAGGACAAAATTGCCGAACGCCAGGCACCTGTGGGACGATATCGCGCAGCGCACCGCCATCTATGATCCGGGCAACGCCTACTCCGTCAACTACATGTGGGGAACCACCGGCATTGGTTATAACGTCGATGAGATCAAGGCGCGTATGGAGAATGCGCCGGTGGATTCGTGGGATCTGATTTTCAAGCCGGAGATCATCGCCAAATTCGCCGATTGTGGTATCTACGTGCTGGACGCCCCTTCCGAGCTTATCCCGGTGGTCCTGCTGTACCTTGGCTTCGATCCCAACTCGCTCGATAGAAGCGAGATGGAAAAGGCGCAGGAGCTTTTATTGGAAATTCGCCCCCATATCCAGAAATTCAACAGTTCCGACTATATCAACGCCCTGGCCAACGGCGATATCTGTCTCGCGATCGGCTGGTCCGGCGACGTGCTGCAGGCGCGCGACCGCGCCGATGAGGCCGGCAACGGCGTTACCATCGCCTACACAATTCCGCGCGAGGGAACTACCATCTGGTTCGATCAGATGGCCATACCGGCCGATGCGCCAAACCCCGATCTGGCGCATCAGTTCATCAACTATATCATGGACCCGCAAGTGATCGCCAGGGCCTCCAATTATGTTCAGTTCGCCAACGGCAACTGGAGTTCTCTTGAGCATATCGATGAAGAAGTGATCATGAACAAGGGTGTGTTCCCCGACGAGGAGACCATGGGCAAACTGTTCGTGCACCGCACCTGGCCGCCGAACGTACAGCGTATCGCCACACGCATCTGGACGCGGGTAAAGAGCGGCACGTAGATCGAAAACGCATCGTCTGGCGGCGGGTTGTCGGTCTGTCCCGCGCCAGACACGATCCTGTGCCAACAGGCGAGTAATATGTGATGGTCTCTTCCACATCCGTTGCGGCAGGTGCGTCGTTGGGCCCCTCTGCGAAGGCCCGGACCCGGGCCGCGCCGCTCATTGTCTTTGAAAATATCACCAAGAAATTTGGCGCGTTTACCGCCCTCGATTGCGTCGATCTGGCGATCTATCCCAACGAGTTCTTTGCTCTGCTCGGCCCTTCCGGCTGCGGCAAGACAACCCTGATGCGCCTGCTTGCGGGCTTCGAGACCCCCACGCGGGGACGCGTCATCCTCGATGGGCAGGATTTGGCCGGGATCCCCGCCCATCAGCGCCCCATCAATATGATGTTTCAGTCCTACGCGCTGTTTCCCCATATGAGTGTGGAAAAGAACATCGCCTTTGGCTTAAAGCAGGACCGCCTGCCCAGAAACGAAATCAGTCAGCGGGTGGCGCGTATTCTGGCTCTGGTGCAGCTTGAGCCGTTTGCCAGGCGAAAACCCCACCAGTTATCGGGTGGCCAGCGCCAGCGGGTAGCGCTGGCGCGCGCGCTGGCCAAACAGCCCAAGGTCCTGCTTCTCGATGAGCCGCTGGCGGCGCTTGACAAGAAGCTGCGCGAGGAGACCCAGTTCGAGTTGATCAATATTCAGGAGGAATTGGGGATTACCTTCATGATCGTTACCCACGATCAGGAGGAAGCCATGACGGTGGCGGACAGAATGGCGGTCATGCGCGCTGGCAAACTGGCCCAGGTGGGCTCGCCGCGAACCCTCTATGAGGCACCGGCCAGCCGCTATGTGGCTGAATTCGTCGGCGATATCAACATGCTTGAAGGGCGTGTGAACGCCGCGACCCGGGCTGGCGAGGCGGTTACCATCGCCGTCGACGGGATCGCCATCAGGGCGGTGGCGCCGGCGCCGCTTGAGGCGGGGGCGTCCGTACAGTTCGCGATTCGGCCGGAAAAAATCGCGATTGTCAAAAGCGCATCCGCGGCGAATGCGAACCAGACAGACGGCAACACGCTCTCGGGCACGGTGGAGGAAATCGCCTACAGGGGCGGCGCCTCCCTGTTTCAGGTGCGTATCGAGACTGGCCAGAGGCTTCAGATCATCCAGACCAATCGCGCCCGCGCCACCCGGGACACGATCACCTGGGATGATCCGGTCACCCTGCAGTGGCCCGCCCAGGCAGGCATCGTATTGACACAATAAGCACACCGGCGCTTTTGCAAACATTGATCGGAGGACAGGGCGTTGAACACGGCAGGGCGGAACAGGAATCTAAGCCAGCGCATGATTGTGGCCATTCCCTATGCGTGGTTGCTGATTTTCTTCCTGGTGCCGTTTTTCATCGTTTTCAAGATTTCCTTTTCCCAGATCGCGGTTGCCATTCCGCCCTATGCGCCGACCTTCGGTTTAAGCGATGGCTGGCAGGCGCTATCAGCGGCCTTTGCTGAATTCTCGTTCGTCAACTACGCGTTTTTGACCGAAGACGCCCTGTACTGGAAGTCGTATCTGTCGAGCGTACAGGTCGCCGCCATTTCCACCCTGGTGGCGTTGCTGATCGGTTATCCCATCGCCTATGCCATGGCGCGGGTTAGCCCGGCGTGGCGTTTTCTGTTTGTCATGCTCGTGATCCTGCCGTTCTGGACATCGTTTCTCATTCGCGTTTATGCGTGGATTGGTATCCTGAAAAAAGAGGGGCTGCTTAACCAGTTGCTGCTGTTCATTGGCCTGATTGATGCGCCGCTGACGATCCTCAACACCAATTGGGCGGTCTATATCGGCATCGTCTATTCGTATTTGCCATTCATGATTTTGCCGCTTTACGCCGCCCTTGAGCGCGCCGATCACACCCTTTTGGAGGCGGCGGCGGATTTGGGCAGTCCGCCGCTACGGTCCTTTTGGCAGATCACCCTGCCGCTGTCGTTTCCGGGAATTGTCGCCGGGTGTTTTCTTGTCTTTATTCCGGCGGTGGGGGAATTTGTCATTCCCGATCTGCTGGGCGGCTCGCGCACGCTCATGATCGGCAAGACCTTGTGGACCGAGTTCTTCAACAACCGCGACTGGCCCGTATCGTCGGCCATAGCGGTAATTCTGTTGTTGATCCTTGTGGTACCGATTGTGCTTTTCCAGCGCCAGAGCATGGCGCGTCGGGAGAATGATGCATGAAGCGCGGCTTGAGTTCTTTCAATATTGTTTCCATGGTGATCGGGTTTTCGTTTCTGTACCTGCCGATCGTGCTGTTGGTCATCTATTCGTTCAACGCCTCCCGTCTGGTCACGGTCTGGGCGGGCTTTTCGACGAAATGGTACAGCGCGTTGTGGCAGAACGAGGCGCTTCTCAATGCCGCCTGGGTGACGTTTCGCGTTGCCCTCATCTCGGCCACCGCCGCCGCTGTTCTGGGTACCCTGGCGGCGCTGGCGCTGGTGCGCGTTGGCCGCTTTCGCGGCCGCATGCTCTTTTCGGGCATGGTCTATGCGCCTCTGGTGATGCCCGAGGTCATTACCGGGCTATCCCTGCTGCTGTTGTTTGTCGCCATGGGGTTCGGGCGCGGCTTTGTCACCCTCACCATCGCCCATATCACGTTTTCCATGTGCTTTGTCGCGGTGGTGGTGCAATCGCGGCTGGTCAGTTTTGACGCCTCCCTGGAAGAGGCGGCGCAGGATCTGGGCTGTCCGCCCTGGAAGACGTATCTGACTATCACCCTGCCCATTATTGCGCCGGCTATTGTGGCGGGCTGGATGCTGGCCTTTACCTTGTCGCTGGATGATCTGGTGATCGCCAGCTTTACCACCGGCCCCGGCGCGACGACCCTGCCCATGAAGATATACTCCCAGGTGCGTCTTGGGGTAACACCGGAAATCAACGCGGTCTGTACGATCCTGATTGCGCTGGTGACGGTAGGGGTTCTGGCTGTTTCGATTGCCGGCAAGTTCCGCGAGGCCGCACGCAGTTCCCAGGTGTGATCTTTCAACACGCTCCAGAGCGTCGGGCACTACCAGGTAAAGCGGCCGCCGATCTTGCCGTTGAAACCACGAATGCGCTCGCCAAAGCGAAAGCCCACATCAAAGAACGCCGTTACCCCCAAGGAGCTGATCTGCCCGCCAAGGCCGACCTCACCGTAGCCGCCGACATAGCTGTCGGAAATCGGCGTATTGATGAGCGTGACTTTCGATTTGCCGTTGGATTCAAATGTATAGGAGCCGCTGATATAGGCCTTGTAATCCACTTCGTTGATCAGCAGGCCATGATAGCCGCCGCGCGCGCCAACGCTTGCCTGAAGAGAGATATCGTCGTCGATGGCCACGTGCTGGGTGCCCTTTGAGAAGGCCTGTGTGTCTGTTTGCACCACGGAGATCTCTGCCGACGGTTCAAGGAAGAAGTCCTTGCCGCTCGGCTTGATGTACAGACCCGTGACGGCGGTCATGCCGAGGGCGAGGATGTCGGACGACTCCTGGCCGTAGTCCGCATCGTATTCGGCCGTGATCCAGTCCGCCTTGGCGAGCAGTCCCACATAGAGCGGGCCGTGGTAGTAATTTGCATAGGCGCCGGCGTTTTTGCCACTGTATTTGATCTTGGTTCCGGTGGTTTCCATCTTCAGGGTTGCATGGGCGACACCGGCGGTCACACCGCCGACGAGGGTGCCGCCGCGGGCGTTCTCGTAGACGGCCAGGGCGATGCCGCCCTGCACGCCGCTGATTGCCTGATCGGCGTTGATACCGTTCTTTGAATTGTGATCGTAAAAGCCGCCAAAGCCGCTCAGCCAGGCCGCCGAATGGATGGGCATGGGGCGGCCATCGTTATAGACGGTGCGGGGCAGGCCGCCCCCCAAGGGATCGCCAAAGCCATCCGATGCATGGCTGCCGAGAAGCACATCGTCTCCGTAGCGGTGGCCGCGATTGTAGCGATTGAGAACGTCCGGGTCCGACGACCAGGCGTGCCAGGGCAGGCTGGAGGCGCGCCACAATTCCTGGGCTCCGACGGCGATGATGGGCAATTCCTGCGCCAGGGGGTTTATCTGCCCCTCCAGTATCCATCGCTTGGCGGTACTGCTGGCATCAGGATCGTCTTTTTGCTTCAGATAGTAGTCGTAGAACCCGTCGCGCAGATACTCCTGCGACATTTTAAAGCTGGTATCACTGCTGCTGCCCTGTTTGTCTTCAACGAGCAGGATGCCGTTCTTGATGGGAGCAAGGAATTTTGGCACAAAGCGCACATTGATGGTCGTGGTTCCGCTGATCGAGCCGCGCAGAAGCAGCTTGTCGGCGCCACTGCTTGTTGCGTCCAGCGCCAACGTGCCGCCGCCGTTATAGGCGCCCGATGCCAACTCAAGGCTGTCGCCGAAGGTGCCGTTTTGCATCGTAATCGTACCGCTGCTGTTGTCGAGCGTCTCAAGGTTTGTAAAGACGGCGTGGTGGGTGCCGTTTGTTTTATGCGGTGTCGCGTCGTCCAGACCCAGCAGCCCGGTGTTGGTGAACGTATCATCACCCTCGCCGAAATCGCTGACGCCATCGGCAAGAAAACGCCCTGCGTTCATGAACGTATCATTTCCGGCTCCCAGATCAACGCGCCCGACGATGGTGCCGGAATTGTCGCTGGCGCCGGCGCCGGCGCCTTCGTTTTTTATCGTGTCGTTGTTATCGCTGCCCTTGATGGCAAGACCGGGCGTATCGGCGCTGTTAGCGCTTGTGGTCCTGGTAACGCCGGCCCTGATGGTTCCCTTGTTGATGATCTCATTGTCATCGGTACCGCCGTCGAGAACGATGGCGGCGCCGTCCGTGCCCGAGCCGCCCTGGATGGTACCGGTACCGTTGTCGATCCGGATTTTTCCTCTTGCCCGCACGTGGATCGCGACGCCGCCCTTACCCGTCGCCGAGATCGTATTGCCGCCTCCGGTAAGATTGAGGGTGACATCGCCGTTTCGGGAATCGATCTCGATCGCCTTTCCGTCCTCACCGTCGGCTTTCAGGGTGCTTTCAGTTGCAACAACATTCATGGCGCCCCCGCTGCTCGAGTCGTGCTCCATCTTGAGCGCCGTACCATCGCTGTTATCGGCCTCGACAACCGCCTTGGTTAACGTGACGGTTGTCGGGCCGTCGGACTTGGTATGAATGCCAATGCCGTTCGCGCCGCTGGCTTTTACCCTGCTGTTCTTTACGTCCACATCGGCTTGCGTTTTTGCCGTCAGGCCGATGCCGACACCCCTCGTGCCGCTCGCGGAAACTGAGGTGCCTTCGACACTAATGCTGGCTGTCGTCATTGCGTCGGCGCGTAATGCGACGCTGTCGGTGCCGCCAACCGTTACGCTAGCGTAGTTTTTTATTTCAACATCGGCATCGGTCGAGTGACCAAAAATACCGTGAGCGGCGCTACCGGATGTGCTTATGAGACCTGCGCTGCTGCCGTTATGGGTAATTGTTACTTTTTGCCTGGCCTTACCATAGATGCCGTGAGAGTCCTTTGTTGCCGTTATAATTCCCGTATTTTCTTCTTTTACGATCGTCACAGTGCCGTTCACGGACTCGGCAAAAATGCCGTGGGATTGTTCGCCAGGTGTCCTGGGTGCCCCGGGTGCCCCGGGAGTTCCAGTTGTCGCCTGGCCCGTCCAGATTAAGCTGCCTACGCCTTCAAGAGTCACATTTACCGCTCCATCCGCATAGGCGCGAAGCGCGTGCGCTTCTCCGCCTCTGGTTACTATGTTGCCGGAGAATGTCAGTGTGGCGGTCGCGCCCGTGCCGGGCGCGGATACGCGCACGCCGTAACCGTGGTCAATGCCCGTGGAATCGGTTTCGGTTGTTATCGTATAATTGTCGGTGCGGACGGTCAGGTCGAGCGAACTCGCTAGGTGTTTCAGATCAACGCCGGGCGTTCCCGCAGGCGGCTGGATATTGCCCTGAAATGCATCGACGATGAGCGTCGCTACGCCATTGGTTACATTAACGCCGTCATTGCATCTTGTTTGTGTTTGGCCATTGACATTGCAAGCGACGTCCGGCGCCGGCGCCGGCCCCGGCGCTTGCCCGTGACCCGGCACGGACGCCAGCGCAAGGACAAGGGCGATGAAGGCGGGGACAAGGCCGTGTTTCAGGCATTTGTCGACATAAAAACCGAGCGGCGCCATGACGCTGGCGCGTTTGTTCGGGCGCGTGACTGTTTGTTCTATCACCTTATTGCTCCGTTAACCGGCTCTACTCGCTTCGATACGCGCCGATAAGGTGTACTGTCTTGACAAGATACATCCTTGACGCAAATGATGGATCACGGGCGAAGCGCTGGGGACACGGCGCGTCCTTGAAACAGGGCGCCGGCCGGCCGATGCACGATTGCCGGCACCAGGGATACGGCTTAACTGATGAACGACGTACACACAGCGCTTTACTAAAAAAGAACCATGTGACTTAAGTATTGATTAACGATAAAATTTCTCTTAATAAAAATTAATTCCAATGCATTGGCGCACTATGACATTCAAATAATTATAACTTGTCTTAAATTGGCATATACATGCATTATTTACTTTAACAATTTCGTAATATATTTTTATTTTTGGTTAAGAAGCAGCACGCAATGAAGTCCGCGAATGTACTTGGCGACTTTGGCGCTTTCCGTTACAATCGCGCTCGACAATATCTGCCAGTCGCACCGCCAATCACACCGGTTATCTCGTGTATGCCCATAGCCCTTCCCGAGCACATCGAGCGTGAGAAAGAACTGGAAACGCCCTGCCAGCGCATTTGCGTGCTTGATGAGACGAGCGGCCTGTGTATTGGTTGCGGGCGAACCCGCGATGAGGTCAGCCATTGGCCTGACTATACACCCCATGAACGGCGCGTTATCATGGCCGGGCTGGCGGCGCGTCTGGGCCAAATGAAGGCCGCACGAAAAAAAGCCGCCCGTAAAAGGCGGCGCCGGAAATAATTAGATGGGAAAAAGTCCCCAGAGCGTGTCAGGTCTTATACCAGCGGTATTGGCGTTTTGTACGCGTTGACTTGTGTATCGTGCTGATAAGACAACGGTTTTAAACCGGGCCAGGAGTCAAACGCAAAGCCCCTTGGTATTAATAGAATTAATTTTCGTTTCTCGATTGGCGAGGCGGACCACGCCCAAGGCGATCGAAGAGCGATGTTTACCCATCTCTCGAGAGCGGCCTGGGCGTGGACGTCCGCCAATCGGAATCCCGAAGGGACGGGCGCTTTTGCACCAATATGGGCCTTAAGTCTCTTGAAAATAGCCCCACTATATCCTGCGAGACCTAAGGCCCATCTTGTCGCAAAATCGCTCCGTCAGAATGGTTCTATTAAAACCTGACACGCTCTAGGCTTCGCCTCGATCCACTTTTTCCCAACAATACCAGCGGTATTAGCGTTTTGTACACGCTCAACGAAATAAACTCCGATACCCCGTCACGCGCCGTTCTCGCGCCAGTTCCTGTCGGCATGGGTGCCATCGCAATAGGGCTTGTTGGCTGATAACCCGCAGCGGCACAGAACATATTTGTGTTTCGTGGAGCCCTCAAAAGTCCGCCCGCCAACAAGATCCACATTGCTCACGCGATAAGGGCCGTTCTCTTCAATAACGATCCTGCAATCGCGCGGTTCGATCTGTTGCGCCTCGCCCCCTTTGCGCGACAGGCGCAGCGCTCCGGACGGGCACGCCGCCACAACCGCCTCAATCGCCTCCGCGGACGCCGCATCCGGATCAACCCAGGGCTGCCTTGAGGGATCGAACACCGCCTTCAGGCGCTTGCCGCATTCGCCGGCATGGGAACACAACAGCTTGTTATAATAAACGGTCGTGTCCTTGCCGGCATAAGAATAGACCCGGTCGCGCCCCGATACATCCGCGGGCTTGCTGGAAAATCCCGTGTCATTGTGAGAGCCATCGCAAAACGGCTTGTCTTGTGATTTGCCGCAGCGGCACAATGCCATGACCGGCTTGATCTCAAGCGCGGTACCGTCCTGACGCTCCAGCCGGGGGACGTTCTTTACCACAAGCGGGCCGTCCTCGCGCTCCTCAATGGTGATTTGCGTATTCTCTGCCATGACCGCTTCCTCCTTGCCAATAAGTAACAGGCCCTGAAACAACCCCTGCCGACGCTCTAGCGGATTATCCGGCAAACATCAATACGGGTCCGCCGCGCACCGCCGGCAATCACGGTGCCGATGATTTTCACGACCGCCAGAAACTGGGCAGAAACAACACCAGCACCGTAAACACCTCCAGGCGGCCAATGAGCATACCGGCCGTCAATATCCACTTTGCAGTATCGGAAAGGGCATGAAATGTGCCGGCCGGGCCTATGATCTCGCCCAGACCGGGCCCCACATTGCAGATCGCCGTCGCCGCGCCCGAGACGGCAGTAAGCGGATCCAGTCCGGTCAACGCCAAAAGCACCGCCAGCACACCAAATATGACCATGTACAAAAAGAAAAAATTCATCACCGAAACCGATACACTCTCCTCCATGGCACGGCCGTTAAAGCGTTTGACAAACACCCCGCTGGGATAAACCAGTTGGTTGATGTGCTGGCGGATGTTCTCAAACAATACCTGATAGCGAAATATCTTTATGCTGCAGGCGGTCGAGCCGGCGCAGCCGCCGATAAACATCAGAATCAAAAACAGACCGACGGCAAACGGTCCCCATGTGTTGTAGTCAGCGGTCGCATAGCCGGTTCCGGTCAGAATAGACGTGACGTTAAAGGCGGCAAAGCGAAGGGCGGCACCGCCATCATAGGTGCCGCTAAAGAGTACATAAATCCACATGATGAAAATCAGCACGGCGAGAACGATAAAAAACATGCGCACCTGCCCGTCGCGCCACAACTCGCCGGCACGCCCCTGCACCGCCTTGTAGTACAGAATGAATGGCAGACTGCCGATGATCATGAAGATAATCGCCACCGTATCGATGGCGGCGCTGTCAAAACTGCCGATCGAGGCGTTGCGCGACGAAAATCCGCCGGTCGCCACCGTCGTCATGGCGTGATAGACGGCTTCGTCAAACGTCATGCCGGCAACAATATAGGCGATGCAAGCGGCCAGGGTGGCGATCAGATAGACCGAAATGATGGCCCCCGAGATCTGCGTCGCCCGTGGCAGGATTTTATCGGCCGTATCAAAGGCCTCCGCCTTGAACAATTGCATGCCACCGATCTGTAGCATCGGCAGGACGGCAACGGCCATGACAATAATCCCCAGTCCCCCCAGCCATTGCAGCATCGATCGCCACAGCAGAACGCCCGGCGAAGCGTCGTTCAGATTGTCAATGACGGTCGCGCCGGTCGTTGTCAGTCCCGACATGGACTCAAAAAATGCATCCGTATAGCTTAAGTCGATCGATGACCAGTACAACGGCATCGCGCCAAACGCCACGCCGACAATCCAGACCAATACGGTCATGATAAACGCCTGACGCAGGCTCAAGCCGGTCTGCGCGCCGCGCGCCGAAAGCCACAGGCTCAATCCGATAAGCGTTGTTACGGCGCAGGCCAGGGCGAACACGCGCCATTCCGCATTGCCGCCCGCCAGATCGACAAGCGCCGGCACGATCATCGCCGCACCGATCACGGTAACGATCGCTCCCAGTACAAGCATGATGGGCCGAAGCAATATCATGGATGGGCGATCAGAGTATTCATGAGCCGGCAACCTGCTGGATGTGTCATTTCGATAGGTTGTTTTCGAAAAACCCATCGGGTTCTGCTGGCCATCCTGGCGGCAGGGGCGTAAGAGATGTATCCTCAGGTTTGTTAGTCCCGGGAACAACCCGCTGAAAAATTACAACCAGGGCATGGTATCAAATATGACCAAGAGCGTGTCAGGTCTTAATAGAATCAATTCTGTTTCCCGATTGGCGAGGCGAACCACGCCCAAGGCGATCGAAGAGCGATGTTTATCCATCTCTCGAGAGCGGCTTGGGCGTGGACGTCCGCCAATCGGAAACCCGAAGGGACGGGCGCTTTTGCACCAATATGGACCTTAAGTCTCTTGAAAATAGTCCCACTATATCCTGCGAGACTTAAGGCCCATCTTGTCACAAAATCGCTCCGTCAGAATGGTTCTATTAAGACCTGACACGCTCTAGAGCCGTCGAGAGATCGTCGCACAGATCGTCCACATGCTCCAGGCCGACCGAAAGGCGTACCATGGCGTCGGTAATGCCCTGTTCGGCGCGCTGTTGCGGGCCAAGCCGCTGGTGGGTTGTCGTCGCGGGATGGGTGACAAGGCTTTTCGCATCGCCAAGATTATTGGAAATACGGACAATCTCCAGGGCATTGAGAAAACGAAAACATGCCGCGCGATCGCCCTTGACATCGAATGTCACCAGGGTTCCGCCGTGGTGCATTTGCCTGGCGACGATATTGCTCTGGGGATGGTCCGCGCGGGTAGGGTACCAGACCCGGCGCACCGCTTCATGCGCGGCGAGAAAATCCGCCAGCCTGGACGCGGTGCGCTCCTGGCGGGCGACACGCACCGCCAGCGTCTCAAGACCCTTTAGCATCACCCATGCATTGAAGGGGCTCATGCAGGGGCCCGTCTGGCGCAGAAAATCATGGACATATTCATCGATATACGCCTTGCTCGCCAACAGAACCCCTCCCAGACAACGTCCCTGTCCGTCGATATGTTTGGTCGTCGAGTAGATGACCACATCGGCGCCAAGGGCCAGGGGCTGCTGTCCCAGGGGAGTGGCGAAGACGTTATCGACAATCAGCACCGCGCCATGTGCCCGGGCGATCTGCGCCACGGCGGCGATATCGATCACATCAAGACGCGGATTGGTCGGCGATTCGAGAAAACAAACGCGGGTCTGCGGTCGCATGGCCGCCTCCCAGGCGCCCGGATCGCATCCGTCGATAAGCGTGTAGTCGATACCGAAACGCGGCGCCAGGTCCTCAATGATGTAGCGGCACGAGGCAAACAGCGCCCGCGGCGCAACGATGTGATCGCCGGCGCTGGCGCGCGAAAGGATGGCGGCAGTGACCGCTGCCATGCCCGAGGCGGTCGCGCGTGCGTCCTCAGCCCCTTCCAGGGCGGCCATGCGCTGCTCGAACATCGCGACGGTTGGATTGGAGAAACGCGAATAGATAAAGCCGTCGCTCTCGCCCTTAAAGCGCGCCTCGGCCTGTTCCGCCGTCTCATACACAAAGCCCTGGGTCAGGAACAGGCTTTCGCTGTTTTCGTTGAATGCACTGCGCAGCACCCCTGCATGAACGAGCGTCGTATCCGCATGCCAGTCTGTCTTTGTCTTGACCATTGTTGCTTTCCCGGCCAGTTGTGATCTTTCTGCAGGTTGTTCTCGAAAAACCCATCGGGTGCCGCTGGCCATTCATCTGATCATTAGAGCGTGTCAGGTCTTAATAGAAGCAATTTTCGTTTCCCGATTGGCGAGGCGACACCGAAGCTCAAGGCGATCGAAGAGCGATGGCGACCCATCTCTCGAGAGCGGCCTGGGTGTGGGTATCGCCTCGCCAATCGGGAAACGAAAATTGCTTCACTTAAAAACTGAAAGGCTCTAGCAAGTTGTTTTACGTGGCTGCAAGCCGGCCGGCTCAAATGACCACAAGGGGCGCCATACGCCAATAGTTACAGCATCGGAGTTGTGAGTTTATATAATCGCGGTGTTGGCGTCAATCGCCAGATCGTTTAAGCAGATACGGTCGCCTGCGCAGTCAGATCGACCGCCGGGTGCCCTGGCGACAGAAAACGCCCCAGATACGGAACAGGTACAACGATGCATTCACCCCGGGGTATCCTACCCTCCCAGACCCTTCGCGAACTGGTCGAAAAAGGTGCGATACGGGCCGCCGCGGCGCTGGACGATGATCAGATACAACCGGCCAGTCTGGACTTGCGGCTGGGCGATACGGCGTATCGCGTCCGCGCCAGCTTTTTGCCGGGCCCGGATACGCCCGTTCGCACCCGTCTTGCGGATTTGACCCTGCACCAGATGGATCTGAGGGATGGTGCGGTTCTGGAGACCGGATGCGTCTATATCGTGCCGCTGCAGGAGGCGTTGGACTTGCCCCGTGATCTGGCCGGCGTGGCCAATCCCAAGAGCTCCACCGGGCGTGTGGACGTCTTTACCCGGGTGATTACCGATGGCAGCCGTGCATTCGACAAAATCGTCAGCGGATACGCCGGGCCCCTCTATCTGGAAATCAGCCCGCGGACATTTTCCATACTGGTGCGCAACGGAACGCGGCTGTCGCAATTGCGCCTGCGGCACGGCTCGGAGGTCCTCGACGATGAGGCCTTGCGCGCGTTACACGATGCCCAGGGCCTGACCGGTGCGCATGCGCCGGTTATCGCCGATGGCCTCTGCGTTGGTGTCGATTTGCGCGGTCGCGGCGAGGACCGTCTTGTCGGTTACCGTGCCAGACGCCATACAGGACTGATCGACATGGACCGGCGGCATGCCCACACGATCGATGCGTTTTGGGAGCCGGTTTATCGTCAGGCGCTGGCGCATGGTAGCGATAGGGGGGCGTTTATTCTGGATCCCAACGAGTTCTATATACTGGTATCGGCACAAGCGGTTCAGGTGCCGCCGGATTATGCCGCCGAAATGGTACCGTTCGATCCGCTTGTGGGCGAGTTTCGCGTTCACTATGCGGGATTTTTTGATCCCGGTTTTGGTCATGGGGCGACGGGTGGCACGGGCAGTCGAGCGGTTTTGGAGGTGCGTAGCCATGAAGTGCCTTTTATTCTCGAACACGGCCAGATTGTCGGGCGTCTGGTGTACGAGCGCTTGACGGCGCGCCCGCAGACACTCTATGGTTCGCATATGGGTTCGCACTACCAGGCGCAGGGGCTGAAACTGTCAAAACACTTCTGCTGATATACAGGAACGTGCCCAACAGCAAGCGGGACACAAATGTCAAATGCGTCCCACTGGCATGCGATGCGGGTGTAGCTCAGTGGTAGAGCAGTAGCTTCCCAAGCTACGTGTCGAGGGTTCGATTCCCTTCACCCGCTCCAGAACGCGTTGATCATAAAAAAAGTACATGGAGCGGAGCGAAGCACCTTTCTTCACGATCAACCAGAGCGAAGCGCCCTGGCAGGCGAATCGGCCTTCCCGGCCAGTATGGCCGCGACCATATCGCCAAGAAGGCCGATGCCGTTGCAGTGAACGGCAAGCGGCCTGGTATCCGGGGTGATTTGCACCGCCGGCATATGGGCGGCGGTAAACCCCAGCTTGGCCGCCTCGCGCAGACGCAGGACTGGCTGCGGGACGCCACGAACCGCACCCGAAAGGCTGATCTCGCCAAAATAAACGTTCTGGCTGGAAAGGCTTGAGTCGGCAAGCGACGATACCAGAGCTGCTGCCACAGCAAGATCGGCGGCCGGTTCACTGATACGATAGCCGCCGGCGACGTTCAGATAAACATCCCTGGCGCCAAAGCGCACCGCGCAGCGGGTCTCCAGCACGGCGATGATCATCGCCAGGCGGTTGTGGTCCCAGCCGACCACAGCGCGCCGCGGCGTCGCCAGCGAGGAGGGCGAAACAAGGGTCTGGATTTCCACCAGAACCGGGCGGGAACCTTCCAGGCCGGCAAACACGGCCGCGCCGGGACTGCACGCGGTGCGCTCGCCAAGAAACAACTCGGAAGGGTTCGCAACCCCGAACAGCCCGGCGCTGCGCATCTCGAACACACCGATTTCATCAGTGGGGCCAAAGCGGTTCTTCAACGCCCGCAACAGGCGAAAGGCGTGGCCGCCGTCGCCCTCAAACGAGAGCACGCCATCGACCATGTGCTCCACCACGCGCGGGCCTGCAATCGCTCCGTCCTTGGTGACATGACCCACCAGAACCACCGCGGTGCCGCTCGCCTTGGCGTGAGCGATGAGGCGCTGCGCCGACAGCCGTACCTGGGTGACGGTGCCGGGTGCCGGATCGCTCTCGCGCGACCACAATGTCTGGATGGAGTCGATGATAACCATGGTGGCCGGACCATGGGATCTGTCCTGGGATTTCAGTGTGGAGAGGATATTTTCCACATTGGTTTCGCAGGCCAGTCGCACACTCGCCTCGCCCAGCCCCAGGCGGCGGGCGCGCAACTGCACCTGGGCGATGGATTCCTCTCCCGATACGTAGATCACATCGTGTCCGCGCTGGGCCAGGGTGGCGCTTGCCTGCAACAGCAGGGTAGACTTGCCGATGCCCGGATCGCCTCCCAGAAGCAGGACCGAGCCGGGCACAAGCCCCCCGCCGAGAACGCGGTCGAACTCGTCTATGCCGCTTGGCGTGCGCGGTGCGGTGGCGATATCGCCGGCCAGACCGGTGAGTGCCATGGGGCTGCCGGCGCGCTGGCCCAGACGGTGGGCGGCGGGGCCGGTCTGCTCCTGGACCAGGGTGTTCCAGCCGTTACAGGAATCGCAGCGCCCGGACCATTGCGCATAAGCAGCGCCGCACGACTGGCAGATGTATTGTGTTTTCGTTCTGGCCATGAATGCCGTCCAAACCCCTGGCGTGCCTTGCACGTAGCCTTTGATGACCTTTCAGCAGGTTGTCCTCGAAAAACCCACCGGGTGCTGCTGGACATTCATCTGATCATGAGAGATGAACCTTCAGGTTTGCCCGTCCCGGGAACAACCTGTTGAAAGATCACATCCAGCCACGCTCCAAGTCCCGGTCTAAACATAGTGCCGCCTGTAGCGCTGTCCCAGCCGGGTAAGGACTTCGTAGCCGATGGTTTGCGCATTCGCAGCGAAGGCGTCAATACCGATATGGCGCCCAAGAAGCTCCACCGCCGGCAGGGTGCCCACTTTTGCATGAAAGTCAACGCCGCTCACATCACTCACATCAAGCATAAGCATGTCCATGGTAACGCGCCCGATGATCGGCGCCTGCTGGCCGTTGAGGATAGCGTAGCCTTGATCGCCGGCAGCACGTGGAATACCGTCCGCATAGCCGGCGCCGACCACGGCGACGAGCGTATCGCGCTGGCACGTATAGGTTGCGCCATAGCTTATCGTATCCCCTGCCTTCAGGCGACGAACATCTAAAACAGGCGCGTGAACGGCCACGACTGCATCCATGGGATTGGTCGCATGAGGCGTTGGATTGCCACCGTAAAGGGCATAACCCGGGCGCACCAGATCGAAATGATACGCCCCTCCCAGAGCAATGCCGGAAGAATTGGCAAGGGAGGCGGGAACCCGGGGCAGTTTTTGCGCAGCGGCCGCAAAACGCTCCAACTGGATGCGGTTCAAGGGATGCGTCGCCTCCTCGGCGCACGCCAGATGACTCATAAGCAGGGCGATGGAAAGATCGCTCCCCAAAAGCATATCAGCCGTCTCGGCGAATGCCTCAAAAGGCAGCCCCAGCCGGTTCATTCCCGTATCCACGTGAAGGGCCACCCCGGGCGTACCGCCGTAAGGCGCGGCCTCGCTTTGCCAGGCATGAATTTCTTCCATACTGCCAAGCACGGCACGCAGATCAAGGCGGATATAGTCGCCGATAGTGCCGGCGCGATACCCGTTCAGGATATAGATCGTCGCCTGCGCGCTCAGGCGGCGCAAAGCGGCTCCCTCGGCCACATGGGCAACGAAGAATGTATCGCACCCCGCCTGGCACAGGCGCGGCACTGTATGCGCCATGCCAAGACCATAGCTGTCCGCCTTGACAACCGCCCCGCAGCGTGCCGGCGCGGCAGTTGCGCGCAATGTTTGCCAGTTGGCGGCCAGCGCGTCCAGATTGATGCGCAGTCGCGCCGCCCCGCCGGCCTCTCCAGGATCGCTTTGGTGCTGATTGTTCATGGTAGCCGGCAGGGTCTAATTGTGATCTTTCAATCGTTTGTTCTTGAAAAAAACATCTCTGGGAGCGTGTCGGATTTGTTAGCTAAGTCATTGATTTTATTGAATTCCTTATTCTTCCAAAAGACATGTTTCGTAGTAAAATCAACGACTTGGGCAGTTGGCACCCGTAAACCTGACACGCTCCAGATGTGTCATTTCAACAGGTTGTTCCCAAGACAGGCAAACCGGAAAGTACATCTCCTGCGCCCTTGCCGCCAGCGAGGCCATACCGGGCCATTTACCTGATCATCGCTTTTTTTCGATTTATCCTGCGTTGTCAAGGGTTTAAGAACCGCCAGGGGCGGCGCGAAGCGCCCTTGACAACGCTGGATAAATCGAACACCTCTAATGATCAGGTGAATGGCCCCCTCTACCCGATGGATTTATCTGGGACAACCTGTTGAAATTACACATCTAGTGATCAGATGGATGGCCCGAACCGGCCTTGCCGTGGCAGGAGCGGCAAGCGGTGTCACTTCAGACCTGCCGCCTTTAGAACACCCTGCTGAATGGTCACATCTAATCCATAACATCCGGTATTCGCTCAGGCTTGGCCAGATTGGAAAAGCGTGTAAATGTATCGTCAAAATGCAACTCAACGGTGCCCGTCGGCCCGTGACGCTGCTTGCCGATAATCACTTCGGCGCGGCCCATGATCTCTTCCATCTCCGCCTGCCAGGTAAAGAACGCATCGGTGCCCTCCTTGGGTTTGGCGTTCTTTTTGTAATATTCCTCGCGGTAGATGAACATGACCACATCAGCGTCCTGTTCGATGGAGCCGGATTCGCGCAAATCGGCCAGTTGCGGGCGCTTGTCCTCGCGGGACTCGACCTGGCGCGAGAGCTGCGACAGGGCGATAATCGGGACATCGAGTTCCTTCGCCAGCGCCTTTAAACTGGTGGTGATCTCGGTGATTTCCTGCACCCGCCCCTGATCGGCGCGGCGGCGCGAGCCTTGCAGCAATTGCAGATAATCGACGATCATCAGATCCATCCCGCGCTGGCGCTTGACGCGCCGGGCGCGTGCGGCAAGCTGGGCGATCGATATACCGCCGGTATCGTCGATAAAAAGGGGAATGTCCTGGATTTCGCGCGAGACATCGACCAGTCGCTCAAACTGCCCGGCATCGATACGGCCGCGGCGCACATCGGCGGAAGAAATGCGCGTTTGCTCCGAGATCAACCGCGTCGCCAGTTGCTCGCACGACATCTCAAGGGAGAAAAACGCCACAACACCACCATCGACAGTACGATGGGTGCCATCGGCCAGGACCTCAAAGCGATAGTTACGCGCCGCGTGAAAGGCAATATTGGTGGCAAGCGCGGTTTTCCCCATGGCCGGGCGCGCCGCGATAATGACCAGATCCGATGCTTGCAGGCCCCCCAGCAGGCGATCGAGATCGTATAGTCCGGTCGCCAGGCCGGACAGGTGACTGTCGCGCTGGTAGGCCTTGGCGGCCATATCGACGGCAACCGCAATGGCATCGGAAAAGCCGATAAAGCCACTCTCGCTGCGGCCGCTCTCGGCCAGTTCATAGAGGCGCCGTTCGGTCTCCTCGATCTGTTCGCGCGGCGTGTGATCAACGGGGGCGGCGAAGGCGGTATTGACCATGTCCTCGCCGATGCCGATAAGTTGACGGCGAAGGGCGGCGTCGCGAATGACGTGGCCGTAATCAAGCGCATTGATGATCGTCGTCGCCTCGCCGGCCAGACGCGCCAGATATTGCGCCACGGTAATTTCACCGATGCGCTCATCGGCCGGCAGAAACGTCTTGATGGTGATCGGCGTTGCGCTTTTGCCGGCGCGCACGATCCTGGCCAGTGTCTCGTAAATGGTGCGGTGCAGCGGCTCGTAAAAATGGTCCGCCTCAAGAAAGTCCGAAACCCGGTAAAACGCCTCGTTATTGACCAGTATGGCGCCAAGTAACGCCTGCTCCGCCTCGATATTGTTGGGAACAACCCGCTCAAGCGCAGGATCGAACGTTTCCTTGTGTGCCGGCAGTGCCATTGCTTGCCCTTGGATTTATGCTGCGATTCGTGCTGCTTTTCGCATCAACTGCAGGCGAACATCGCTTGTAGACGAATAATGTCGATCACGTATCGTTATTGGAACTGCGCCTGCGCCAGCGCAATGGTGCGGTCGCCGCCATCCTCGTTATTCACAGCCAGGCGGTGGATCATTTGCCATGCGATGGTGCAGCGCCGTGCCATTACCCCAAAAGGGGTCTAAAAAAGGGTGCGCAACCTGCCTTTAGCGCGATTTGCGCTTGCCTTTTTTCGCCTTTACCGCCGCCTGCGGGCGAATCATTTTCTCCGGCCGCACGATAGCATCGAATTCGGCCCCCGTGACCATACCAAGGGCAATGGCTTCGTGCTTTAATGTCGTGCCGTTTTTGTGCGCCGTCTTGGCGAGCCTGGTGGCATTGTCGTAGCCAATGTGGGGCGCCAGGGCGGTCACCAGCATCAGCGAACGCGCCATCAGATCCGCAATACGCGCCTCGTCCGCCCGGATGCCGACAACGCATTTATCGGCAAAGCTGCGCGATGCGTCGCTCAGCAGGCGAATGGACTGAAGCATGTTGTAGGCCAGCACCGGCTTGTAGACGTTCAACTCGAAATGCCCCTGGCTGCCGCCTGAAGTGATCGTCGTGTGATTGCCGAAGACCTGTGTGCATACCATGCTCAGCGCCTCGCACTGGGTGGGATTGACCTTGCCGGGCATGATGGAGGAGCCGGGTTCGTTTTCCGGCAGGATCAACTCGCCCAGCCCCGAGCGCGGGCCCGAGGCGAGAAAACGGATGTCATTGGCGATCTTGAACAGCGAAACGGCGATGGTGTTCAGGGCGCCGTGGACGTAAACATAGGAATCGTGCGCCGCCAGGGCCTCGAACTTGTTGGCGGCGGTCACGAACGGCAGGCCCGTCAGCTTGGCGACGCGGGCAGCGAAAAGCCGATCGAACCCGGGGCGGGTGTTCAGCCCCGTGCCCACCGCCGTGCCCCCTTGCGCAAGGGGGTAGAGGTGCCTGACCGCCTCGCGAAGGCGGGAAATACCCAGTTTGATCTGCTGCGCGTAGCCGGAAAACTCCTGTCCCAGGGTAAGCGGCGTTGCGTCCTGGGTGTGGGTGCGGCCGATTTTGATGATTTTGGAAAACGCATGCGCCTTGTCGTGCAGGGCGTCGTGCAAATGGACAAGCGCGTCCAAAAGCCGCTTGTCGATCTCTTCGGCCGCGGCGATATGCATGGCCGTCGGAAATGTGTCATTGGACGACTGGCTGCGATTGACATGATCGTTGGGATGGATCGGGTGTTTGCTGCCCAGGGTGCCGCCGAGCATCTCGATGGCGCGATTGGCGATGACCTCATTGGCATTCATATTGGTCTGGGTGCCGGAGCCGGTCTGCCAGATTACGAGGGGGAAGTGGCTGTCGTGCTTGCCCGCCATGACTTCGCGCGCCGCCCTGGCGATGACATTGGCAAGGCGCGGGCTTAACGTCTTTTGCTCCTTATTGGTGATGGCAGCGGCATATTTGATAATGCCCAGGGCGCGGATTATCCCGGGGGGCATGGTCTCGGAGCCGATTTTGAAATTCATCAGCGAGCGCTGGGTCTGCGCCCCCCAGTACTTCTGCGCCGGAACTTTCAGGGTGCCGAAACTATCGGTTTCCTTGCGTGTGGCCGCCATTTTCCCCCTCCTTTGGATGTGTCATAACAATCGGGTGCTCTCAAGAACAACCCGGTGAGGTTACAAACCCGGAGTCCAGGCGAGAGGACCGTCCGCCGCCGCTTGCCTGTCAGCCGAAAAGGGCGCCGCGTAGCTGTCATGTCGTCGCATCTATTACCCCTGGCGTGCGTATAAGGCACCACAGACGCCTACTTTTGCCGAAACGTATCGATGGAGATGACGTTCTCGCCGCTGGCCGGCTCGCCGGCATCTTTACCGTCGTCGCGAGCGCTCTCCGGTGTATCCTTGCTGGCGTTCTCCGTCTTGTCCCTGGCCGGTTGTTGTAAAGCCTCCCGGGTGTCTGGCATCACGGGAGCGGTATCGTTTGCCTGTCTGGGAGAAGAGGACTTTGCCGTTTGTTCCATATCATCGCGGGGCATCTCGAACTGTAAGCCGAACTGGACGGAAGGATCGTAAAACCCCTTGATCGACTCAAAGGGAACAACCAGCTTTTCCGGTACACCGTTGAAAGCGAGCCCCACCTCAAAGCGATCCTCGTGCACCTCAAGGTCCCAAAACTGGTGCTGCAACACAATGGTCATCTCGCCCGTGTGCTGGGCACGCAGGCGATCCGACAACTCAACCCCCGACGTCTCCATATCAATGGTGATATAAAGATGGTGCTCCCCGGGCAGACCGGTCGTGGCAATTTCGCTGATTACCGTGCGAACCACGCCGCGAAGCGCTTCCTGGGTGAGAATATCGTAGCGTATCAGATCCTGAACCATGGCACGGGCTTCTTGATTAAACGGGCTCGAAAATACTGTATTGCAGGGTAATTGACTCGGTGTTCCAGAGCAACACGCGTTTTCGCCTCCTCCCATGGATCTTTTCGGTTCGGAGGCGAAAGCGGCACTATAACATAATAACCATTACCAGGGATGCAACCAGCAGGGCGGCGACGATCCTGTTGAGCCATCCGGCCTTTTTCCGATCGGCCAGCAAGGCGGCAAGCTGCTGGCCAAAGAAACTCCAGCTTGACGCCGCAAAAGGCGAAACGATAAGAAAAATCAGGGCAATACTCAAAACATCCGCAAGATGGCTCTCTTGACGCGCATAGGTCACAATCGCGCCGGATATTACCAGCCACGCCTTGGGGTTGATCCATTGAAACGCGGCGCTTTCAAGGAACGTCATGGGCCGTTTGCGCGCCGCGCGCTGCCCGGGCCTTGCGTCGAGAAGGATCCAGGCCAGATAAAGAAAATATATCACAAAGGCCGTTTTCATTATCGGTTGCAAAAGCGGCAGACGGTCGAATATCTCTCCAAGACCAAAGCCAACCACAACAACCAGAAACGGAAAACCAAAAGTGATGCCGATGACATGGGGCAGGGTGCGGCGAAACCCAAACGAAATTCCTGACGCCATCAGCAACAGATTGTTCGGCCCCGGCGTAAAGGAGGCGGCGATGGCAAAAAGGATGACGGGTAATAAAAACTCGATCATCTGCGGCGCGCCTCCGTGGCGCCGGCGAAAAACCGTATCGGTAAATCGGTAATTGGAGCGTGTCATGTCTTGACAGAATTGCTTCTATTAAGACATGACACACTCTAATAATAATCCCCTCAACAAAAAGGGCTCCGAAGAGCCCTTTAAGGGAGTGTTCTGTTGCCAGGTTCTCCATGACCCCGCCCCATCCTTGCAGGGATGGGGGCTAAAGTTCGAGGCGTCGCGCCTTAAGCGGCGAGACGGACCTCTGCGTAGTTGTCATTTGCAACTATCAAAACGGCCCGATAACGGTGGATACCATACCGAACGAAAACGCGTTCTTTACACCTTCGTCGATCCTGTTTCGCCCCCATCACAGACGGGCCTTGTGGCGTGCTGCGCTGCATTGTGCTACAAACCTGTCAGGTACAGATTTGCGATAAAGCGCAACACGAACCCCGCCGACACAACCAGGGCCGGTCTGTGGTGGAGGCGCCGGGTACCGCCCCCGGGTCCGAACAGCTTATTGCAACGGTCATTTATCGTCATAGCCGGCAAGGCCGGCACGTGACTATAACATAGTCACGCCCCTTACGCCAGACAATAGGTGATATCGGGACTGACCAGGAGAGTTTTGCTTTTCTTTGACTAGAGCGTGTCAGGTCTTAATAGAATCATTCTGACGGAGCGATTTTGCGACAAGATGAGCCTTAAGTCTCACAGGATATAGTGGGGCTATTTTCAAGAGACTTAAGGTTCATCTTGGTGCAAAAGCGCCCGTCCCTTCGGGTTTGCCGATTGGCGGACGCCCACGCCCAAGCCGCTCTCGAGAGATGGGTCGCCATCGCTCTTCGATCGCCTTGGGCGTGGTTCGCCTCGCCAATCGAGAAACGAAAATTGCTTCTATTAAGACCTGACACGCTCTAATCAGAGGTTTGCCGGTCTTAACGGATACGAGATATGAGCAGCATATGGCGGCCAGCAACAGATTAAAGCCCGGGCGCAAGCGTACAACCTCATCGCGCCGATGGTTGCAGCGCCAGTTGCGCGATCCTTATGTGGCGCGCGCACAACAGCAAGGTTGGCGCTCGCGCGCCGCCTTTAAGCTGCTGGAGATCGATGCGAAATACAAGCTCCTGCGGCCAAAGCGGCGCATTATCGACCTGGGTTGCGCGCCAGGGGGCTGGTGCCAGGTGGCGGCCCGCGCGGTGGGTTCGCAAGGCCCGGCGCCGCCGGTCGTCGGGCTTGACATTACCGAGATGGCTCCCATTCCCGGCGTGACGTTCATTTGCGCCGATTTTACTACCGAAGACACTCTGGAGATGTTATCGCAACACGTTGCGGGCGGTGTCGATGTGGTTCTCAGCGATATGGCGCAAAAGGCGACGGGCCATCGCAAGACCGATCATTTGCGTATCATGCACCTTTGCGAGCTGGCAGCCGATTTTGCCGCGCAAGTGCTTGATCCAGGTGGCGATTTTCTCGCCAAGGTGCTCAAAGGAGGCACCGAGGGAGCGCTTTTGGCGCAGCTTAAGCGCGACTATCGTACCGTGCGCCATGTTAAACCGCCGGCCAGCCGCAAGGAGTCCGCAGAAGGATATGTGCTGGCGCAAGGGTTTCGCCGCGCCCGTGGAACGTAAGGCCTTGCGCGAATCGAATGCGCCGTGATAATCACCTCAATTCATCGGCATTTGCGTTCACCGCAGGCCGATTTCGTTCTATTGAGGAAAAGGGGCGATGGCGCGCATCATCGACGAAGCAGCCAGGGACGTGGCGTTGACCTTTGACGATGTATTGCTTAAACCGCGCGCTTCGTCGGTGTTGCCGTCGCAAGCCGATCTGCGCAGCCGCCTGACGTCAACCCTGCCCCTAAACCTGCCCATCCTGTCCGCCGCCATGGATACGGTCACCGAAGCCCCCATGGCAATTGCCATGGCGCAGGCGGGCGGCATTGGCGTCATCCACCGCAACTGGAGTATCAGGGAACAGGCGGATGCGGTGCGGCAGGTCAAGAAGTTCGAATCCGGCATGGTGGTCAACCCCCTGACCATCGCCCCCGACGCGCCTCTTAGCGAGGCCCTGGCGTTGATGGATCGGCACGGTATTTCCGGTATTCCTGTGGTCGAGCGCGACCATCGCCTCGTGGGCGTCCTGACGAACCGCGATGTGCGCTTTGCCGCTGATACGCAAATCCCCGTTGCGCAACTAATGACCGCAGACGGTCTGGTGACGGTGCGCGAACACGTTGGACAGGACGAGGCGCGGCGACTGTTGCACCAGTATCGTATTGAAAAGCTGCTGGTTGTTGACGGGCAGGGGCGCTGCGTCGGGCTGATTACGGTCAAGGATATGGAAAAGGCGCAACAGCACCCCCACGCGGCCAAGGACAGCCGCGGGCAGCTTTGCGTTGCCGCCGCCTCAAGTGTCGGCGAGAAGGGGCTGGAGCGTACCCGCGCGCTCATCGCGGCGGGGGCCGATTGTATCGTCATCGATACCGCCCACGGGCATTCGCAGCAGGTGATCGAGGCCATCGGCGCCACCAAGCGGCTCTCCAATGCGGTGCAGGTGATCGCTGGCAATGTGGCGACCGGCGAGGGCACACGGGCGGTCATCGATGCCGGCGCCGATGCGGTTAAAGTGGGGATCGGTCCCGGTTCCATCTGTACAACGCGCATGATCGCGGGTGTTGGCGTGCCGCAGCTATCGGCTATTCTTGCCGCAGTCGATGCGGCGCAAGCGAGCGATACCCCCGTTATCGCCGATGGCGGCATGAAATTCTCCGGCGATATTGCCAAGGCGCTGGCGGCGGGCGCCTCGTGTGTCATGGTCGGCTCGCTTCTTGCGGGCACCGATGAAAGCCCGGGCGAAGTGTATCTCTATCGCGGCCGTTCCTACAAGGCCTATCGCGGCATGGGGTCGGTTGCCGCCATGGCGCGTGGCTCGGCCGATCGCTACTTTCAGGCCGATGTCAACGAAGACCTTAAACTTGTACCCGAGGGTATCGAGGGCCAGGTCGCCTACAAGGGACCCGTCGCGGCCATATTGCACCAGTTGCAGGGGGGCGTGCGCGCCGCCATGGGCTATGTGGGAGCACAAACCCTGAGGCAGTTTCGCCAGCGCGCCGAGTTCGTGCGTATCACCCCCGCGGCGTTGCGCGAAAGCCATGTCCATGACGTCACAATTACCCGCGAGAGTCCCAATTATCCGGGTGGCGCGTAAGGTGCCCGTTGCCGCGATGCGGAAACGGGCCGAGAGACACGGTATGAAAGCAAACGGGCGCGTGGCGGCGGCAATTGAAGTCCTGGCTTATCTGAACGAGCGGCACGATCCGGCGAGCGTTGCCCTTGGCGCGTGGGGGCGGGCCCATCGCTATGCGGGATCGGCGGACCGGGCGGCGATTGGCAACCTTGTTTATGATACGCTGCGCAACCAAAGCGCTGCCGCACAGCACATGGAGGACGATAGCCCCCGCGCGTGCGTTCTGGGAACGCTTTTGCAGGTCTGGGAACTGGACGGGCAGGGGATCGAGGCGCTGTTTGACGGGGGGCGATACGCGCCCGCTGCCTTGAGCGTACACGAGCGTCGATGTATTGAGCGCCCCGTATCTGCCGGACAGGTGCCGGCGGACCCGGTTGCGGCGAATATCCCCCCCTGGCTATGGCCTTCCTTCAGGCGCGCCTTTGGCGAGACAGCGGGGCGGCAGGGGCAGGCGCTGGCGCAGCGGGCGCCTGTGGACCTCCGGGTCAATACCCTGAAGGCCGACCGGCAGCGGCTTATGGGTGCGCTGGCGCGCTTTTCGCCTGTACGGACGCCCTTGTCGCCTCTGGGGGTGCGCTTTGCCCCCGCATCGGGCTGGCGCCGGCCGCCGGCGATTGCGCCGGAGCCGGCTCTGAAACGGGGCTGGGCACAGGTGCAGGACGAGGGCTCGCAATTGGCCGCGCTGTTGTGCGATGCGCGATCCGGCCAGCAGGTGTTCGATTACTGTGCCGGTGCCGGCGGCAAGACCCTCGCCCTTGCCGCCATGATGGAGAATCGCGGCCAGATCTTTGCAGCGGATGTGGATCGACATCGTTTGGCGGCTATCTTTGAGCGTTTGCGTGTGGCTGCCACCCGCAACGTGCAGGTTCTCGCCGTCGGTGATGGGGCCTCGCGGCGTTCATTGCGCGCGAGAATGGATATTGTGGTGGCGGATGTGCCCTGTTCGGGCTCGGGTGCGTGGCGGCGGAATCCTCAGGGCAAGTGGCGGCTGCGGCCGGAGCATTTAAAGCAGCGCCTTAAGGAACAGCAGGAGATACTTGATAACGCATGTCTTTACGTAAAGACCGATGGCGTCTTGCTATATATCACCTGCTCGCTACTATGCGAGGAAAACGAAGATCAGATCAGCGCTTTTTTAGCCCGCCGGAATGACTTTGAACTACAATCCCTTCGCCAGCGATGGCAGGCCGTATGTCCAGAAACCCCGATGCCCTGTAGCGAACAGATGCCTGCTGCTATTCGTCTGTCGCCCTGGCAAACCCACACCGACGGTTTTTTTATCGCCAGTCTGCGCCGTCGCCGCGCCGGGGTAGAACAACATCGGGGGACATAAGCGGGACACCATGGATACAATTCTGATTGTTGATTTCGGCTCCCAGGTAACGCAGCTTATCGCCCGCCGGGTGCGCGAGGCGGGGGTGTACTGCGAAATCCATCCCGTTCAAAAGGCCCGGGCGGCGTTTGCGGCTTTACAGCCAAAGGGGCTAATTCTCTCGGGCAGTCCGGCCAGCGTTGTCGATGGGCAGAGCCCGCGCGTCCCCGCCGTGTTTTTCGAATCGGGTCTGCCGGTCCTTGGCATCTGCTACGGGGAGCAATTGTTGTGCGCGCAGTTGGGCGGCACGGTTGCCGCCGGCGGACAGCGCGAATTCGGCCGCGCCGAAGTGGAAGTGATCGCTCCCTGTCGACTGTTTGCAGGGGTATGGGAGCCAGGGGGGCGGTATCCGGTATGGATGAGCCATGGCGACGAGATCACGGCGCTTGGCCCCGGCTTCAGCGCGGTTGCGACGTCTGCCGAGGCGCCTTTTGCCGCCATCGCCGACGAGACGCGGCGCTATTACGGAGTTCAGTTTCATCCAGAGGTCGTACATACGCCGGACGGGGCGCGGTTGTTGGCCAACTTCGTGGGCCATATCGCCGGCTGTGCCGGCGACTGGACCATGGCTGCGTATCGCGCCGAGGCGGTGCAGCGTATTCGCGCGCAGGTGGGTGCGGGGCGGGTGATTTGCGGGCTGTCGGGGGGCGTTGATTCGGCGGTTGCGGCGCTTTTGCTACACGAAGCGATCGGTGACCGGCTTCACTGTATTCTCGTTGATCACGGCCTGATGCGCGCGCGCGAGGCGCAGGATGTGGCGGAGTTGTTTCGTCATCACTATCGTATTCCCCTTGACGTGGTTGATGCCTCGCAGCGATTTTTGCAGGCGCTCGCGGGCGTTACCGATCCTGAGGCCAAGCGCAAGATAATCGGCGGATTGTTTGTCGAAGTATTCGAGGCACAGGCGCAGGCCTGTGAGGACGCGGATTTTTTGGCGCAGGGCACCTTATACCCGGATGTAATCGAGAGTGTCTCGTATACCGGCGGGCCCAGCGTTACCATAAAGTCACACCACAATGTGGGGGGCTTGCCGGATCGCATGAAGCTGCAGCTTGTGGAGCCGTTGCGCGAGTTGTTCAAGGACGAGGTTCGCGCCCTTGGCCGCGAACTCGGTCTTGAGCGGGCGTTTCTGGATCGCCATCCGTTTCCCGGTCCCGGCCTGGCCATTCGCTGCCCTGGCGCAGTGACGGCGGAGAAACTCGCTATTTTGCGCCAGGCGGATGACATCTATCTTGACGAGATCCGCAAAAGTGGTCTGTATGATGCCATTTGGCAGGCATTTGCCGTGCTGCTTCCGGTGCGCAGTGTTGGCGTGATGGGGGATGCGCGCACCTATGACTATGTGTGTGCCTTGCGCGCGGTAACCGCAACGGATGGTATGACGGCCGATTTTTATCCCTTTGAGGCGGACTTTCTGGCGCGCACGGCAACAAGAATTGTTAACGAGGTGGCGGGCATTAATCGCGTTGTTTATGATATTACCGCCAAGCCGCCTGGCACCATTGAGTGGGAGTGATCGGGGGCGTGGGTTTGCGTTTGTCATGACAACGGGGACACTCGGCTTGCGCCGTGGTTTCCCTACCGATTTCCCTATGGTATCGTACCACGGGCGTAAGGTATTGAAAAAAATAAAGTATCCCGTTTTGTATCAAAGCAGAACCAGTTGTTCTGTGCCTGTTTTTTCATGTTTTTTTCGTTTTCCGACGAGAATCACCATGCGCGCATATTGCTTGTCCGTGATCTGGAATACACGAACGCCACCCTCCTCAGGCACATTACCCCTTAGACGCTCAATATGTTTGTCCACAGCCGCCTGACCGCGGCAAATGCGCGTATAGACAGAGAATTGCAGCATATCATACCCGTCTTTTTTCAGAAAGTTGCGGAATTGTGTCGCGGCACGGCGCTCGGCCTTACTGCCAACGGGCAGATCAAAGATAACAAACAGATACATATAATACTAACGGTCATAAAGAATGACCGTTATCGTTCAAACGCCACTAAGGCTTACGCGCCATAAGGCGCGGCGGCCGGTCGGCCTTGCCAACGGCTTTATGAGTCAACCACAAGAGCCGTTGGTATAACGCACCCTTTCGCCCGTCATGCTACCATGCCTGCGGGAAAAGCAGTTGCCCGCCTCTCTGCTGTTTTACGGCGCGGCGCAAACTGTCGGCGGTTCTCTCGCTCGCATTTAACAGGGAAAGCTGCTCTCGCTCCAACACGACATCTCTGAAAAGAACACCCGCCATTGCCCGGCGATCATCCTGCACAAGGGCATCGCCTTGCGCGGTACGGTCCTTGAGATATTCGATTGCATGCCAGTCCACCACCGCCCGATAGGGTTCAATTAAATCATCAACCAGATTGAAGGCGTTCAGATGCCCGTCGTGATGAAGACCGACGCAAGGTAAAAAGCCGCATCCGACGACAGCCCGGGCAAGGGCCGCCCGGATACAGGCATACCCATAGTTTAGAGCGTGTCATACTAACGGTCATAAAGAATGACCGTTATCGTTCAAACGCCACTAAGGCTTACGCGCCATAAGGCGCGGCGGCCAGTCGGCCTTGCCAACGGCTTAATGAGTCAACCATAAGAGCCGTTGGTATCAGGTCTTAATAGAACCATTCTGACGGAGCGCTTTTGCGACAAGATGAACCTTATACCAAGGGACTTTGCGTGTGACTCCTAACGCAGATTAAAACCGTTGTCTTATCAGCACGATACACAAGTCAGCATGTACAAAGCGCCAATACCGCTGGTATTAAGTCTCGCAGGATATAGTGGGGCTATTTTCAAGAGACTTAAGGTTCATCTTGGTGCAAAAGCGCCCGTCCCTTCGGGTTTCCGATTGGCGGACGCCCACGCCCAGGCCGCTCTCGAGAGATGGGTCGCCATCGCTCTTCGATCGCCTTGGGCGTGGTTCGCCTCGCCAATCGAGAAACAGAATTGCTTCTATTAAGACCTGACACGCTCTAGAAGCGCATTGCGCAGATCCCCGTCATCGGAACGTTGGAAACCGTCAAAAATCCGACTCCAATAGTAGCGCGCCGCCCGTGCCTCGACATTTTTGGGATCCCCCGATTGCACCCGCGAGGCCATGGCCGATAATACCGTCTCATCCCCGTGCTGCATTAAATGAAGATTTTCTGCCTGATTGCGGATTTTGGCTTTAACGATGTTTTTCCAGCAACGCTTTTTGAAAGGCTTGCTCAAAGCCAGTTGCTGGCGCGCCACTTCCGCCTGTGCATGATAGGTATGAAAGGAAAGGGCCAGCCCGCACGGATGGTGACGCTGGTCGGAAAAGACAATAGGCGTGCCGGCCTCCATACAGGCGGCAATCAGCCGCGCCGAGAGCGTGGCCTTGTTCGTATCAAGGATGATCCAGGCCGCATCTTCCAGGGGAAAGAACAAGGGCTCGGCTGCTGCATCCCCTTCAAGGTCGCAAACCCTGATACGGCCCTTGTCCAGCGACAAGGACGCCGCCCGGCTTATGTGCAGACCACGCCATGCCATGTACGCTTTTCCGATTTGATTTCACTTTTGCGACCAAGGCGGTCAACCTGAAATTTGCTGAACGAAAGAAGTGTCCGGCAACCGATACCACGGATCTGCCGTTGCCGGCTGACCTCCTCCGAGAGGGTAATGCTGGCGGTGGAACGGTCGACGCCGCGATAATAGCCCTGAATGATCTCGCCGTCTCTCTTCGCAACTTCCACCCAGGAAAACGGATAAAGGCTGAACCTGAATGAATACGTCTCGTTCATCTCAGGCCATTCTTTTTCTGTTTTCCCGGCTGTTGTCGCCTTGTTGGGCGGTTTGGGCCATTGCGCCCGATCGGCAATCTGATGAACATAGATCGGGACGATGTAGAACTTTCCGCTTTTTTCAAAAACATCAAGGCGAACGATGTTGCCGTTGTCCACATGGCCATTATTGACCTCAAAACCGGAGCGCTCGGTGGTTGGATTTTTTTCCGAGCGCACTGTCACTTTACGGATCAAATGGCCGTTATTGCGCCGGGGCAGCTTGTCAGCCGGCGCTCCGGCGTCGAGCCAGTCGGACACTGCCCTGTAGACATCCTTATTGCGATCAGGATCCTTTAACCTTTCAGGAGCGGCCCTGGTAATTTTTTCGATCGATTTACGCTCATAGATAATGCGCTTGCCATTCTCGATACGAGACTTTCTGATTGTAGCCTCGTGTCCTGCGCCGCGCCCGCGCCGGTTTTCACTACGTGCAACCGGTGCGGCGTCGCGGGCGGCAATCACATCTTCGGTAAAGCGCTCCCAGGGCTTGTCGACCTTGAGTTTTTTTATCGATTGCAGGCCTTTTTCCTCGCGCTCCTGAATGGCTTCGGTCAATTGTCGCAGTTGGCTTTCCGTGCAGACGGCCACGATAATTGCATCGACCGCGTGATGGCGGTCATCTTCGATGCGTTTTTTCTTACCATCCTTGTCAGGCAGATATTTGAGCCGCTCAAGTCCCCATTTCTGCCTGAGTATTGCGATGATCTGGCCGGAACGGGCCCATATGCGCTTGCGCCGCCCGCCTTTCGCTTCTTCGGGCGTGTATATGCGCTCGATTTCCGTATGCGCCACCCGTGCGGCGTAACGCATATCGTTCAAATTGCGTGCACTAAAGTTCTTTTTGCGATCGCTGAAATCCTTTATCGTTAAATTGCGGATTTTGAAGCCTTTTATCTTCTTGTTCTTGTGCATGTTCTTAACCCGCTGCTCAAACATATGCCATCGCTCGCGATTGTGGCCAAGCCATTCAAATGGCGTTTGGTCTTTCTTGTCGCGATTCTCCTTAACCCGGGCCAGGGCCTTGTTGTGCCAGGAATTGTCATAAGAACGGGAGAGGGGAAGAATATGGTCGATTTCTACCGCGTGTTCGCCGTCACACAGTTCATTGACGTCAATACACGTCGGCGGATGAGAGTACATACAATATTTATCCTGTTCTTTCCAAAGTTCGTAGCGCATTAGTTCTTGATCCAAGCAATGTTCTTTATCGGTTAACTTGCAAAAATTCTTTCGTGCCTCGCGCCGGGCTTTTGTTCTCTTTTCGATACCCTTTCTAATTTCATCACGCGTTTTGGCGCCTTTGCCAACGTCACGGCCCGGTTCCAAATAAACCGCACCCGGCCGCTCACCCAAATGGTGTATCAGTGCCTTGACTTGTTTTAAGGTCTCCAGCACGGCGCGTTTGGCGACCGGATTGCTGATATTGGCAAGTTTGGCCTCATTTTGCCGAGTATGATCATAGCCGGCCTGTTTGCAGGCCTTGTCATAGGTCTTGCCCGCCACCAGACCGGGAAGAATATTGCGTGCCGCTTTTGTCGAAATATGTCCGGCCTTGGAAAATTTGGCAAACGCGCCTGTTTCAACACCCTCCATGAGTGCTGCCAACACCGCCGGCTCAAGTTCAAGGGTTTCAAGGCCCTGGCGGATACGTTCGATATCCTCGCGAAAGGTCAGCACGTGGGCAATCCGGTCAAGCTGCGCAGGGGTCTGTACTAGATGGTTCCAGGCGGCCTCACCGATCACCTTATAAAGCGTCGCAGAGCCAAAGGCGCTACCCTTGGAGGCGCGTGCCAAATCCTCGCCCGTGCTGTCATCACTTACACCAGCAAAGCTGGTATCCTTTGGCAACTTGCATAGCGAAATCAGTTTTTCCCGGGTGATCGATTTTGCACCTTTGCCAAAGCCGGTGATCGCCATGGCCAACTCGTCGGGCGTCAAGCGCCGGCCCGAATAGGAGTCATCAACTATCCTGATATTGTTGAGTTTTGATAGAAAACGGAACCGCTCAAAAGAATAGGCAAGGCTGCTTGCGCGTTTTTCTTCCGGCTCAAAGGGGCAATTGCCAAGCAGTATTTCCGAATCCTGCAAGGGTAATTGATCAAAGGCAAAACGGGCGTATTCCTCCTCCATCTCCCGCTCGGCATATTCTGATCCCAGGGCGCGCTGGCGCTTAAACAGTATTTTGACTTCGCTTTCATGCAAGCACCGAAAAAACGTATGAGAGTAATCCCCATGGCGATTGCGTTTTTTCCCGGCAAATTCCGGATCCCTGGCAAACATCTCGCCAACAGTGATGTATCTGGCCGCTTTCTCTTTGATCGACGCTGCGCCTTGCAGAACTTTTTTCTTTTCCGATGGCGCGTTGGAGGATTTGTCGGATCCTGTCGGGGATACCTTTTCGAATTAATACCGATTCAATCTGACACGCTCCAGCGCCTGGCCGGGTTCGGGTTTCGCTTTCCGGTCTAACTTGAGGCGGGCGGATTATCCATTGTCCATGCGCCGGCCCTGGCGCTCACGGTCGCGTTCCAGGCGCAAATGCCCGGCCTTCCCCAGCCTGTTGATCGATTTCCATTTGCCCTGTCAACCATGCCCGAAAGGCGTTTGCCGGCGCGTAATCACTCGCCTCGGCCGGGATCATCAGGTAGTAGGCGGATCGGGTGGGAAGTGGCTTGTCGAAGAGAACGACAAGTTCACCACGCTCAATCTCCCTGGCGATCAGAAAATTCGGCAGCAGCGCAATGCCAATACCGGCGGCGGCGGCCTGGGCTGCGGTGGAAAACTGCTCGAATAACAGCCCCGGTCTTTCGGCCGCGCAGGCAAGATGGGCCGCAAACCAGGCGCGCCAGCTTTGCGGGCGACTGGCAAGGTGGAGGAGTGGCAGTTCGGCAAGATCCTCCAGGCGTTCGATTCTATGGCGCGCGATAAACGCCGGCGACGCAACGGGTACAGATTCCTCGCGCATCAGAAAGGTGGCTTCGGCTTGCGGCCAGTCGGGCCGTCCAAAGTGAATCGCCCCATGAACGCCTTCGCTGCTCAAATCAAAGGGCGATAGCCTGGTGACGAAGTGGACGGTGATCTCCGGGTTTTCCTCAAGAAAGGACGGAAAGCGTGGCATCAGCCAACGGGTGCCGAAGGTGGGCAGGATGGCGATATTGAGCTGCCCGGCCCGCGGGTTCATTCTGATGGCAAGGGATGCTGCCTGAATGCGCGATAGCGCCGGCTGAATTTCCCGGACATAGGCGTGGCCGGCTTCCGTTAAGGTGATTTTCCTGTTTGCCCGGTGAAACAGGGCAACCCCCAACTGCTCCTCCAGCGCCCGCACCTGGCGGCTGATTGCCCCTTGCGTAAGGCTCAGCGCACGGGCTGCTGCGGTAAAGCTGCCGGTTCTTGCCGATACATCGAACGCGATCAACATACTGGTGCTTGGCAGAAACCGTCTCTGATAAGGTTCATCCATTACATTTTGTACTGCATTGATGAGAAGAATTCGTTTGTCTCAACGGCTTTCACAATAGACGATTGGCGGCGTTTCGGACAAGGCATATATACCTGAAAGAGCGCACTTTTGGGTTCACACAGGTATCCGATGGTCGGCGTAATGTGCGATATCCGCAACACAGATGAGATCTGAAACGAGCGATATGCAGCCAGAAACAGGATAAATGGTAATATGGCAAGCCCTGAAAAATATACCCCTTCCGCCCGGGAAAAGGGATTTCTGGATCAGGTCCGGAACGGAAAATACAATCGCGAAATCATTACCGGATTGAAGAAATTTATCTCCGGCGATGTCCCCGATGAGATGAAGGACTTCTACAGTCGCAAGGAGTTGGACGCGCTGGTGGCGCTCGATGGCTCAAGGCGCGACGTCCAGAGCCGCATGCCGGTGAAACTCACCCGGCACTACTTCGCGCAAGCCAGGAACAGCCGGGCGATGCAGGTGCTGATCAAGGCAAGCCCGAAGGAAACCGTAGACCTCGATGGTGCCGAGGATCCGGGCAAGCAAATGGATTATAGCCCGATTGAAGGGTTAATCCACAAATACGAGTTGGGTCTCATCTACGTCGCCTCCACCTGTTCGGCCCATTGCCGGTTCTGCTATCGTGAGGAACTGATTGCCAAAAAGGAGATAGCCCGCCCCGATGGCACCGTAGCGCCAAAAGGCCTGGCGCGGATTGGCGAGATCGTTGCCTATATCCGCGAGCACAACCGCCTGGTCGCGGGAAACGGTGGCCGGCATCCCGAAACGGGGCGCGAGAAGCTGCGCGAAATCCTGATGTCGGGGGGCGATCCGATGGTGCTCGGCAACAGGAACATCGCGCAATGGCTGGCGGCGCTGGCCGAGGCCGGTATCGAATCAATTCGTATCGGCACCAAGGAACTGGCATTCTTTCCGGATCGCTTTGACGATACCTTTGTCGATATGCTCGACCGGTTCCACGAGACCTATCCCGAAACCAATTTGCGCCTTATGGTGCATTTCAACCATCCGGACGAATTTCTGAAAAAGGATAGGGACGGTAACTATATCGAACACCCCCGGGGTGGCCTGGTGTGGCTTGAAAATACCCGTGCTGCGGTGAAGCGTTTGCGCCGCCGCAACTGGATCAATATGGACAACCAGGCACCGATCATCGCCGATATCAACAATGACGCGGAAGCACTCAGGATCATGCAGCGCGAGTTGAAGCGCAATGGCATTGAGAACCACTATTTCTTCTGCGGCCGTGATATCGTTGGGCACAAGGCGTTCAACGTGCCGATTGAGGAGGCCTGGCAGGTTCTCAATGAATCGCAAAAGGGGCTTTCCGGTGTTGAGGCCCATGCCCGCCTTTCGATCACCCATTACAAGGGCAAGACGGAAGTCGCCGCTGTGACCGATGCGCCGGTCGCGGGTCTGGCGGGCGCGGAAAATGGTGTCGTGATCTTCAAACTGCTGCGCTCGGCCGCCGATGCGCCGGAGCGAGCCAGGGTGACGATCGTTGGGCGAAACCCCGAGGCCATCTGGTTCTCCGGCTATGACGATCGGGTGCTGTTCGATGAGGCCGGGCTGTATTCGATGTATGGTATCGGCCTGAGACAGGAAAAAACGGACAAGGCCGCCTGATCCTCCTCGCCGACAGCCCGATTGCGCAGGGCTGTGGAGTTGAATGTGAAAAAGTCCCCCGGCTTCGCCTCGGTCCACTTTTTCCCAATAATACCAGCGGTATTGGCGTTTTGTACGCGCTGACTTGTGTGTCGTGCTGACAAGACAACGGTTTTAATCTGCGCCGGGAGCCAAACGCAAGTCCCTGTATACCAGCGGTATTGGCGTTTTGTACGCGCTGACTTGTGTGTCGTGCTGACAAGACAACGGTTGCAAACCAGGTCAGGAGTCAAACGCAAAGCCCCTTGGTATTACGCGCAAATGCGCCAAAACCTTGCAATAGAGCGTGTCAGGTCTTAATAGAAGCAATTCTGTTTTCCGATTGGCGGACGCCCTCGCCCAAGCCGCTCTCGAGAGATGGGTCGCCATCGCTCTTCGATCGCCTTGAGCGTGGGTATCGCCTCGCCAATCAAGAAACGAAAATTGCTTCTATTAAGACCTGACACGCTCCAGGACGGGCAAGCCTGACGTGACATCTCTTGCGACCGTTGCCGTGGCCATGGCCGCAGGAGGTGTCACTTCGGACCTGCCGCTTGAAAACAGCCTGCGGTAAAATCACAACCAGAGTACCAGAGTATATGAGGGACACATTTCACCTGTATTGGTGAGCATACAAAGGAGCCGGTAATGACAGCAGATTACCAACAAATTCTGACAGCCTGCGGGCTGGATGCAATGAAGCTCTCCGACGGGTCGTTGTTGGTCGCAACGCCGATCGACGGCTCGGAGATCGCCCGGCTGAAAGTGCATTCGATCGATGAGGCGAATGCCCTGATCGGGCGGGCGCGGGCAGCGTTTGACGTCTGGAGGACGGTGCCGGCGCCGCGCCGCGGCGAACTGGTGCGTTTGATCGGCGAGGCATTGCGCGCGGAAAAGGAAAATCTCGGGGCGCTTGTGACGCTGGAATGTGGCAAGATTCTTCAGGAAGGCCTGGGCGAAGTGCAGGAGATGATCGATATCTGCGACTTCGCCGTGGGCCTGTCGCGGCAACTCTATGGCTTGACGATCGCCTCCGAACGCCCCGGCCACGCCATGCGCGAAACCTGGCATCCCATGGGGGTATGCGGGGTCATCACCGCCTTCAACTTTCCTGTGGCGCCCTGGTGCTGGAACGCCGCGCTGGCGCTCGTCTGCGGCGATCCGGTGGTTTGGAAGCCATCGGAAAAGACGCCCCTGACGGCCCTTGCCGTTCAGAAGATCTGCAAGCGGGCGATGGAAAAATTCGGCTCCGAGGCGCCCGACGGCCTGCTGCAGGTGATCATCGGCCAACGCGAGGCCGGCCAGACGCTGACGGCCAATCGCGATGTCGCCATCGTCTCGGCCACCGGCTCGGTGCCTATGGGCAAGGCGGTCGCCGCCGACATGGCCAAACGGCTCGGCCGCACCATTTTGGAACTGGGCGGCAATAATGCGATGATCGTGGCGCCGTCAGCCGATCTGGAAATGGCGCTGAGAGCCATCGTCTTTTCCGCCGTCGGCACGGCGGGCCAGCGCTGCACGTCCCTGCGCCGGCTGATCGTGCATGAGGACATCTATGACGATCTCATCCCCCGCCTCGTCAAAGTGTATGAAGGGCTGTCGATCGGCGATCCGCTTGCCGATGGCACCCTTGTCGGTCCGTTGATCGACAAGGCGGCTTACGAGGGCATGGAACGCGCGCTGGACCGCGCCCGCGCCGATGGCGGCAGGGTGCATGGCGGCGGCAGGGTGCATGGCGGCCGGGCGCTGGCGGAACGATATCGCGATGGTTACTATGTTCATCCGGCGATTGTCGAAATGCCGGGGCAGACGGAGATCGTCTGTCACGAGACCTTTGCGCCGATCCTGTACGCCATGAAATATCGCGATCTCGATGAGGCCATTGCGCTGCATAACGGTGTGCCGCAGGGGCTATCGTCGTGCATCTTTTCCACCGATGTGCGCGAGACGGAGTATTTCCTCTCGGCGGTGGGCTCCGATTGCGGCATTGCCAATGTCAATATCGGCCCATCGGGGGCGGAGATCGGCGGGGCGTTCGGCGGCGAAAAGGACACCGGCGGCGGGCGCGAATCCGGTTCCGATGCCTGGAAGGGCTATATGCGCCGGCAGACTAACACCGTAAATTATTCACACGAATTGCCGCTCGCTCAGGGCATCCGGTTCGATATCTGATACCAGCGGTATTGGCTTCTTGTTCACGCTGGCTTGTGTATCGTGCTGATAGAGCGTGTCAGTTCTTAAGTGAACATTCTGACGGAGCGATTTTGTGACAAGGCCAAGCAAAGTCTCGCAGGATATAGTGGGGCTATTTGCAAGAGACTTAAGGTTCATATTAGATCAGCCTGGCGTTAGCTGTACCCATTTTGCCAAGGGTAAAGCTAACGCCATAAAGCTGATCGCCCCGAAATCCATAGCAAAAGCGCCCGTCCCTTCGGGTTTGTCGATTGGCGGGCGCCGACGCTCAAACCGATCTCATGAGATGCGCCCACATCGCATGTCGATCGGCTCAAACGTGGGTCATCTCGCCAATCGGGAAACGAAAATTGCTTCAGTTAAAAACTGAAAGGCTCCAAGACCTGACACGCTCCAGGACAGCGGTTTTAAACCGGGTCAGGAGTCAAACGCGAAGCTCCCTGGTAAGAGAAAGCAAAAGACATGACCATCCAGACAATCGCTGTACTCGGCCTTGGCAAGGTCGGCAGGCTTGCTGCCAAATTGCTTCATGAAAACGATTTCGCCGTCACGGGCTACGATTTGCGTGCGCCGCGCGAACGTCTGCCCTTTACCATCGACAACATCGATCTTTCCTCCCATGAAGTGATGACGGGCGCGTTCGCCAGGGTCGATGCGGTTCTGTCCTGTCTTCCCTATTCCCTGAACAAGGGTGTGGTCAAGGCGGCCCATGATGTCGGCATCCACTATTTCGATCTGACCGAGGACGTGCCGACGACAAAGGCGATTATCGAAATGGCGCAAACCTCGAAAGGCCTGATGGCGCCGCAATGCGGCCTGGCGCCTGGCTTTGTCGGTATTGTCGGCGCCGATCTGATCGGCTATTTCGACACCTGCCGATCCTGTCGCATGCGGGTCGGTGCTTTGCCGCAGCACCCTTCGGGGCTTTTGGGCTACGCTTTCAACTGGTCGCCGGAGGGTGTTGTTAACGAATATCTCAACGATTGCGAGGTGATCGAAGAGGGTGAGCGTAAATGGGTCTCGGCCATGGAGTGGCTGGAGACCATCTACATCGACGGGGTGAAGCTGGAAGCCTTTACCACCTCGGGCGGCCTTGGCACCATGTGCGACACCTATCTCGGCCGGGTCGCCAATATCGATTACAAGACCATGCGCTATCCCGGTCATGCGGATCTGATGAATTTCTTCTTCCATGAACTGTTGATGCGCGAGCGCCGCACCGTTGCAGGTGAAATTCTCACCCATGCCAAGCCACCGGTTGATGACGATATCGTCTATGTCCATGTGTCCGCCGAGGGCGAGATCGATGGCCAGCTGGAACGCAAGGAGTTCGTACGCAGCTACAGACCGATCAGCATTGCCGGGCGGCAACAGACCGCCATCGCCTGGACCACGGCGGGTTCCGTCGTTGCCGTCATCGAGATGGTGCGCGCTGGCACGCTGCCCGCCCGAGGCTTTCTCAAACAGGAGGATATCCCGCTCAAGGCCTTCCTGAAGACCGGAACCGGTGGGCTGTACGGCAATCGCTAGCGTGTTTGTTGCGATCGCGCGGCCGATCCTGGATGTGACTTCTCAGCCGGTTGTGCTCAGGATGATCAGATGGATGGCCCGGTATGGCCTTTCTGGCGGCAAGAGTGTTAAGAGGTGTCACGTCCGCGTTGCCTGTCCTGGGAACAACCTGCTGAAAGATCACAACCAGGGGACTTGCGTTTGTTTCCTGACCTGGTTTACAACCGTTGTCTTATCAGCACGACACACAAGTCAGCGCGTACAACAGCCGATACCGCTGGTATACAGGGGCGTTGCGTTTGACTCCTGGGCCGGTTTAAAACCGTTGCCTTATCAGCACGACACACAAGTCAGCGCGTACAAAACGCCGATACCGCTGGTATACAGGGGCGTTGCGTTTGACTCCTGGGCCGGTTTAAAACCGTTGCCTTATCAGCACGACACACAAGTCAGCGCGTACAAAACGCCAGTACCGCTGGTATACAAGGGGCGTTGCGTTTGACTCCTGAACTGGTTTACAACCGTTGTCTTATCAGCACGACACACAAGTCAGCGCGTACAAAACGCCAATACCGCTGGTATACAAGGGACTTGCGTTTGACTCCTGACCCGGTTTACAACCGTTGTCTTATCAGCACGACACACAAGTCAGCGCGTACAAAACGCCAATGCCGCTGGTACCAGTCCGCCGGGCTGCCCCAAGGACTGATTTGTCCTTGTTTTATTGGGAAAAAGTGGATCGAGGCTAAGCCGAGGGACTTTTTTACATTCAATGATGTAGCGGACAGCGGCAGTATTATGGGACACCAGGCCCGAATATCGTCAGACGAGTATCTGTTTTATATGTGAAATATTTTGTAGGGCGCATAGCTCAGTTGGTAGAGCAGCTGACTCTTAATCAGCGGGTCCGGGGTTCGAGTCCCCGTGCGCCCTCCAATAAAATCAATCACTTATGTGACACCTATGTGATTTTTTGAGAACCGTAGAGACACTTTTGCCAGGTGTGTAGACAAATTAACACCGACACCGGCCTTTTGCAGATATGGCCTTGCTGCGGACCATTCATCCGATCATTAGTTGATCGTGAAGAAAGATGCTTCGCTCCGCTTGCGCGCACTTTTCTTCATTTAATACCGCTGGTATTACCTTGCGATTTCCGATCATGACCAGCGGTCATGATCGGTCAATATGAATGCCAAATCAGTCCGCCGGGCCGCCCCAGGAACTGATTTGTCCTTATTTTATACCAAGGGGCTTCGCGTTTGACTCCTGACCCGGTTTAAAACCGTTGTCTTGTCAGCACGATACACAAGTCAGCGTGTACAAAACGCCAATACCGCTGGTATTATTGGGAAAATTAGACCGAGGCGAAGCCAAGGGACTTTTTCACATTCAACGAAGGAAGCCCTTGGAAAAATGCGTTAAGGCCGTCTCAGAGGAAAGAGATGGCCGGAAATGCGGTGCAAAAGCGTGGGGGCAGCATCGCGCTGGCCTGTCGTATTTTTCACATCAGCAAGACGTGTTATCGGTATGAACGCAAGCTCAGCGATGAGAACGCCGGGATTGCAGCCTGGCTGGTGCGATTGACTTCCACTCGCAGATCATGGAGTTTTGGTCTGTGTTTCCTGTATCTGCGCAACGTCAAAGGCTTCGAATGGAACCACAAACGGGTTTACCGGATCCACTGTGAACTGGAGTTGCACCTTCGAATCAAGCCCAGGAAGCGCTTGAAGCGGCACAAACCTGACGAGCTGGTGGTGCCGGCTGCGCCAAACCAAACCTGATCGATGGGCTTCATGGCGGATCAACTGGCGGATGGGCGGTCGTTCCGAACGCTGAACGTGTTGGATGACTTCCAAACGCCAGATGAGACGAAGGGCAGCAATTGAGCCGGTGATTGGGCATCTCAAGTCAGGGCATCGCATGGATCGGAACTATCTTGCTCATGAACAAGGCGATGCCATCAACCCGATCCTTGCGGCCGTGGGCTACAACTTCCACCTTATCCTCAAATGGATCAAGGCTTTTTGGTTCAAAATCCGGATTATGTGGATATTCAATCAATCAGCCAAAATCGCGTAGTCCACAATCGACTCATCGATGCGCGCCCGTCGCGGCGGCAGGCCGGACTGGAGGATTTTTTCCGGATCGAGATTTTGCGTCGCCTTTGCCACCTTACCCTGGGGGGTCACCGCGCAAAGCCTCGCGCACCAGATCGGGACGATAGAGCGTATCGTGGAAATTGTCTATGGACAGGACTTCCAGGCCACGCACGACGTTGAGGTGTTTGGCGGCCTCCGGGCTTGAGGCATTGAAAAACCCTTCCGGGGTTATCACAAGCCAGGTACCATCTTTAAAGGCGATAAAGCGGGCCAGTTCCTTACCCGTCGCCACATCCCACAGGCGCGTCGTATCATCACCAGAGCCGGTGAGAACGGTGCGTCCGTCGGGGGAAAAGGCAATGCTCCTCACGTTTACGGAATGCCCCTCAAAGCGCTGGATTTCCTTACCCGTAGCCGCGTCCCACAGCCGGGCGGTGTCGTCCCCGGACCCGGTGAGAACGGTGCCCCCGTCGGGGGAAAAGGCAACGCTGTTCGGGTTTCCGGAATGCCCTTCAAAGCGCCGGATCTCCTTACCCGTAGCCGCGTCCCACAGCCGGGCGGTGTCGTTCCAAGAGCCGGTGAGCATGGTGCGCCCGTCGGGGGAAAAGGCAACGCTGAACACAGCACCGGCATGCCCTACAAAGCGCCGGATCTCCTTACCGGTGGCCGCGTCCCACAGCCGGGCGGTCTCGTCCTCGGCCCCGGTGAGAACGGTGCGGCCGTCGGGGGAAAAGGCAACGCTGGTCACATCGCGGGAATGCCCTTCAAAGCGCCGGATCTCCTTGCCGGTGGTCGCGTCCCACAGCCGGGCGATGTGGTCCCAAGAGCCGGTGAGAACGGTGCGTCCGTCGGGGGAAAAGGCAACGCTGGTCACATAACCGGAATGCCCTTCAAAGCGCCTCAGTTCCTTACCCGTGACCGCGTCCCACAGCCGGGTGGTGTCGTCTACCGAGCCGGTGAGAACGGTGCCCCCGTCGGGGGAAAAGGCAACGCTCCGCACAGTATCGGCATGCCCTTGAAAGCGCCGAATCTCCTCACCGGTGGCCGCATCCCACAGCCAGGCGGTGTTGTCTACCGAGCCGGTGAGAACGGTGCGGCCGTCGGGGGAAAAGGCAACGCTGAACACAGCACCAGCATGCCCTTCAAAGCGCCGGATCTCCTTACCGGTGGCCGCGTCCCACAGCCGGGCGATGTTGTCAAACGAGCCGGTGAGAACGGTGCGGCCGTCGGGGGAAAAGGCAGCACTGGACGCAGGACGGGAATGCCCTTCAAAGCGCCGGATCTGCTTACCCGTGGCCGCGTCCCACAGCCGGGCGGTGTCGTCCCAAGAGCCGGTGAGAACGGTGCGGCCGTCGGGGGAAAAGGCAACGCTGGTCACGTCATAGGCATGCCCTTCAAAGCGCCGGATTTCCTTACCGGTGGCCGCGTCCCACAAACGGGCGGTGTTGTCCCAAGCGCCGGTGAGAACGGTGCGCCCGTCGGGGGAAAAGGCAACGCTGGTCACGTCATAGGCATGCCCTTCAAAGCGCCGGATTTCCTTACCGGTGGCCGCGTCCCACAAACGGGCGGTGTTGTCCCAAGCGCCGGTGAGAACGGTGCGCCCGTCGGGGGAAAAGGCAACGCTGGACACAACATGGGAATGCCCTACAAAGCGCCGGATCTCCTTACCGGTGGCCGCGTCCCACAGCCGGGCGGTGTTGTCTACCGAGCCGGTGAGAACGGTGCGCCCGTCGGGGGAAAAGGCAACGCTGGTCACATCGCGGGAATGCCCTTCAAAGCGCCGGATCTCTTCACCGGTGGCCACGTCCCACAGCCGGGCGGTGCTGTCCCGGGATCCGGTGAGGACGGTGCCCCCGTCGGGGGAAAAGGCAACACTGGACACATAATCGGCATGCCCTTCAAAGCGCCGGATCTCCTTACCGGTAGCCGCGTCCCACAGCTGGGCGGTGTTGTCCCAAGAGCCGGTGAGAACGGTGCGCCCGTCGGGGGAAAAGGCAACGCTCCACACACCTTCGGCATGCCCTTCAAAGCGCCGGATCTCCTTACCCGTGGCCGCATCCCACAGCCGCGCGGTATTGTCCATAGAGTTGGTAAAAACGGTGCGCCCGTCGGGGGAAAAGGCAACACTGGACACATAATCGGCATGCCCTTCAAAGCGCCGGATCTCCTTACCCGTGGCCGCGTCCCACAAACGGGCGGTCTTGTCCATAGAGCCGGTGAGAACGGTGCCCCCTTCGGGGGAAAAGGCAACACTGTACACCCCATCGGCATGCTCCACAAAGCGATCGGCATGCCCCACAAAGCGCTGGATCTCCTTACCCGTAGCCGCGTCCCACAGCCGGGCGGTGTTGTCCCGGGACCCGGTGAGAACGGTGCCCCCGTCGGGGGAAAAGGCAACGCTCCAAACATTATCGGCATGCCCTTCAAAGCGCCGGATCTCCTTACCCGTGGCCGCGTCCCACAAACGGGCGGTCTTGTCCATAGAGCCGGTGAGAACGGTGCCCCCTTCGGGGGAAAAGGCAACACTGTACACCCCATCGGCATGCTCCACAAAGCGATCGGCATGCCCCACAAAGCGCTGGATCTCCTTACCCGTAGCCGCGTCCCACAGCCGGGCGGTGTTGTCCCGGGACCCGGTGAGAACGGTGCCCCCGTCGGGGGAAAAGGCAACGCTCCAAACATTATCGGCATGCCCTTCAAAGCGCCGGATCTCCTTACCCGTGGCCGCGTCCCACAAACGGGCGGTCTTGTCCATAGAGCCGGTGAGAACGGTGCCCCCTTCGGGGGAAAAGGCAACACTGTACACCCCATCGGCATGCTCCACAAAGCGATCGGCATGCCCCACAAAGCGCTGGATCTCCTTACCCGTAGCCGCGTCCCACAGCCGGGCGGTGTTGTCCCGGGACCCGGTGAGAACGGTGCCCCCGTCGGGGGAAAAGGCAACGCTCCAAACATTATCGGCATGCCCTTCAAAGCGCCGGATCTCCTTACCCGTGGCCGCGTCCCACAAACGGGCGGTCTTGTCCATAGAGCCGGTGAGAACGGTGCCCCCTTCGGGGGAAAAGGCAACACTGTACACCCCATCGGCATGCTCCACAAAGCGATCGGCATGCCCCACAAAGCGCTGGATCTCCTTACCCGTAGCCGCGTCCCACAGCCGGGCGGTGTTGTCCCGGGACCCGGTGAGAACGGTGCCCCCGTCGGGGGAAAAGGCAACGCTCCAAACATTATCGGCATGCCCTTCAAAGCGCCGGATCTCCTTACCCGTGGCCGCGTCCCACAAACGGGCGGTCTTGTCCATAGAGCCGGTGAGAACGGTGCCCCCTTCGGGGGAAAAGGCAACACTGTACACCCCATCGGCATGCTCCACAAAGCGATCGGCATGCCCCACAAAGCGCTGGATCTCCTTACCCGTAGCCGCGTCCCACAGCCGGGCGGTGTTGTCCCGGGACCCGGTGAGAACGGTGCCCCCGTCGGGGGAAAAGGCAACGCTCCAAACATTATCGGCATGCCCTTCAAAGCGCCGGATCTCCTTACCCGTGGCCGCGTCCCACAAACGGGCGGTCTTGTCCATAGAGCCGGTGAGAACGGTGCCCCCTTCGGGGGAAAAGGCAACACTGTACACCCCATCGGCATGCTCCACAAAGCGATCGGCATGCCCCACAAAGCGCTGGATCTCCTTACCCGTAGCCGCGTCCCACAGCCGGGCGGTGTTGTCCCGGGACCCGGTGAGAACGGTGCCCCCGTCGGGGGAAAAGGCAACGCTGGTCACCCAAAAGGCATGCCCCAATTGGGCAAAGACGCGAATGTCGTCCGCGGCCGCTTGTGCAATGAGGGCATTGCCGGTGCCATTTGAGCCACCGGATGCCGCTATCAAATATTTATTATTCACCCAGGCTTCCTCGCCTGAGGCAAGACGCACCCGGCTCCAGTCCCCGTCGCGGGCCAACTCCTCCACCACGGCGCCCGGGGGCAGCACATCGACTTTATCGTACTCCGGTCCCGGCCCTTGCCGCACGTTCAACTCTGTATCCGGCCTGACCTTGTATGTCGCGGCAAAAGCGGCCTCGCCCCACAACAATAGAGCGGCAACAAAACAAACAATAAAACCAATAACACGCCGTTCACGCATCGCATCCCTGCCAGCTTGTTTGTCGAATATAGCCCTTTGGCAATGTCTCCGGCAATATCTGTTTTACTACGGTATCTATTTTACTACGGTTCCCTCCAGACTAGAGCATCGGACGCTTAAGTTGCAACAATAACCCCGGTTATGGCTTATGATCAGATAAATGGCTTCACAGGCTGAAAAAGGATAGCGAGACCACTGTCCAGGGCCGCGACCGCAGCACCCGATGGTTTTTTCGAGAACAACCTGTTGAGCTTACACATCCAGATGTGTAACTTCAAAAGGTTGTCCCTGGTACACGTATCAGAGGGATGGCCCGGTATGGCCTCTCTGACGGCAGGCGTGCAGGAGATGTACCCTCGAACCTGCCTGTCCCGGGAACAACGTGCTGAAAGATCACATCCGCACCGTTTTGGCATACGCGAATAGTGGAACAATACGTGAAAAAGAAAACCCCGGCAAAAAGGCGCGAACTGGCGCGCAATATGATGTGGGGCGGTCGCTTTAGCGGCGCTCCCGACAGGCTTATGGAAGAAATCAACGCCTCGATTGCAATCGACAAGCGGTTGTATCGCGAGGACATCGCCGGCTCCATCGCCCATGCACACATGCTGGCGGACCGCGAAATCATCTCGGCGGCGGATGCGCGCCGTATCATCGGCGGATTGCGCCGCATCGAAAAGGAAATCGCCGCGCAGGACTTCTCCTATAGCAATGCTCTTGAAGATATTCACATGCACATCGAGGCGCGGCTGTCCGAACTGATCGGACCGGCGGCGGGGCGCCTGCACACGGCGCGCTCGCGCAACGATCAGGTGGCGCTCGACTTTCGTCTGTGGGTAAAGTCATGCTGTCAGGAGATTGTAAGTGCCATTGATCATCTGCTCAAGGCGCTTGTCATCCAGGCCGAGGCGGGTGCGGCGCTGGTCATGCCCGGCTTTACCCATTTGCAGGTGGCACAACCGATCACATTCGGCCATCATCTGCTCGCCTATGCAGAGAGTCTTCAGCGCGACCGCAGCCGTTTTACGGATGCGCTCCGGCGTATGGACGAATCGCCTCTGGGCGCTGCCGCCCTGGCCGGAACCTCCTTTCCCATCGATCGCAAGGCAACCGCCAGGGCGCTTGGTTTTCGCGCGCCCATGGCAAACTCCATCGATAGTGTCTCGGCGCGCGATTTTGCCCTGGAATTTCTGTCGGCGGCGGCGATTTGCGCGAGCAATCTGTCGCGCCTGGCGGAAGAGATCGTAATCTGGTCATCGGCGCAATTCGCCTTTGTCACCTTGTCGGACAGCTTTTCCACCGGCTCGTCCATCATGCCGCAAAAGCGCAATCCCGATGCTGCCGAACTGGTGCGCGCCAAGGCCGGGCGCATCATCGGCGCGCTGAATACCCTGCTGATTGTCATGAAGGGCCTGCCGCTGGCCTATTCAAAAGACATGCAGGAGGACAAGGCGCCGGTCTTCGATGCCGGCGATACGCTTCTTCTCGCCCTGGCCGCCATGAGCGGTATGATCACGGATTTGCGGCCAAACGCGCGCGCCATGGCCGCCGCATCCGCCGTCGGCTACTCGACGGCGACCGATCTGGCCGACTGGCTGGTGCGGGTCGGCGGTCTTACCTTTCGTCATGCCCATCATGTGACGGGCCGTATTGTCGCCCTTGCCCAGCATGAGGGGGTCGGTCTTGCCGAAGTGCCCCTTGAGCAGATGCAAAAAATCGAGGAATGTATCACGGCGGACATTTTCTCGGTGCTTGACGTGCAAAGTTCTGTTAAAAGCCGTAACAGCTATGGGGGTACTGCTCCCTCCAATGTGCGCGCCCAGGTGCGTCGCTGGAAGCGGCGCCTGGGATTGAAATAGAGCCCCCGCCGTCGCGCCGGGACGGCACAACGGGCTGCCTGGTAATGGGCTGCATATTGGAGTGCCGGGTTTGCAATACAGGGGAAGCATGTGAGCGTATTTTCAGGACAGCGGGCAAATGCGCTGACGCGCCGCGCGATGATCGCCGCGTTGGGGTTAACGGGCCTGGGACTGACAGGGTGCGGCCGGCGCGGTGCGCTGGAGGCGCCGCCGACAGCGGCGGCGCGCAAGGCGCGGGCCGTGGACGCCGGTACGATGGCGCCGGCAACATCCGCCACGGCGCCCGTAAATCCACCCCAGGGGCCTCCTGTTGTCATCGAGCCGGTCGATGCGGACAGGCCCACCGGCTGGGCCGGAAAAGACGATGAGGACGACAGATCAACCGATACCAACGTGGGAACGCGACCGCGCGCCAGGGGCGCCGGTTCGGATCGCAGAACAAAACCCTTCATTCTCGATTGGCTGTTATAGAGCCGCTCTTTAATCCTGACAGCGTTGAGCCTCCATGGTCCATCATTTTCACTACAGGAATGCGCGGCTGTGCGCCGAGGACGTGGATATTGCCACCCTTGCTGATGACGTCGGTACGCCGTTCTATTGTTATTCAAGTGCGACGCTAAGGCGTCACTATCGCGTTCTTTGCGAGGCTTTTGGCGCGCTTGATCATATGATCTGCTATTCCGTGAAGGCGAACTCGAATCAGTCGGTGATCGCCACCCTGGTGCAGGCGGGCGCCGGGGTGGATGTGGTTTCACAAGGGGAGTTGCAGCGCGCCCTCGCAGCCGGTGCGCGGGCCGATCGCATTGTCTTTTCCGGCGTCGGCAAGCGCGGTGACGAGATGCGCGCGGCGTTGGAGGCGCAAATATACTGCTTTAACGTCGAATCCGCCGCCGAGCTGGAAACCCTGGACCGCATCGCCACACAGATGGGTGTACAGGCGCCGGTATCGATACGCATCAACCCCGATGTGGACGCACAGACCCACGCCAAGATCACCACCGGCAGGGCGGAGAATAAATTTGGCGTTGCCTTCTCGCAGGTGCGCAACATGTATCGGCGCGCCGCCGCGCTCAGTGGTATCGATGTGCGTGGCATCGATATGCATATCGGCAGCCAGGTCAGCGAACTGGCGCCATTTGATGACGCCTTTGCCCGTTTGCGTGAAATGGTATTGCTGTTACGAAACGATGGCCACACAATCACCCATGTCAATCTTGGCGGTGGTCTGGGCATTCCCTATGGCCCCTGTGACGATGACGATACGCCTATGCCGCCGTCGCCGCTTGACTACATGAATTGTGTGCGCCGCCATGTGGCTGATCTGGGGTGCCGGGTCATCATTGAGCCGGGCAGGGTTATCGCCGGCAATGCCGGTATTCTTGTCACCCGCGTCATCGCGTTAAAGGAGGGTGAGGGCAAGACTTTCGTTATCGTCGATGGTGCCATGAACGATCTGATCCGGCCCACCCTGTACGACGCTCATCACGAGGTGCAGCCGGTTTGCCGGGCGGGGGGGAGGGATGCGCCGGAGGCGAGGATGCGCGCCGATATTGTCGGCCCCGTGTGCGAGAGCGGCGACTATCTGGCGCTTGATCGACAAATATCCGCGGTGCGGACGGGTGATCTGTTGGCCATCATGTCGGCGGGCGCCTATGGGGCGGTTCTGGCGTCGACGTATAATTCGCGGCCCCTGGTGCCGGAGGTTCTGGTGGATGGAGAGAGGTTCGCGATCGTACGCCCGCGCCCGTCGGTGCAGGCGCTGATCGATCTTGATCGCATGGCGCCGTGGTTGCAACCGTGAAAGCGCGCCTCCTGCGGCAGTCCTTGCGACCATGACCGCGGCAGGGCCATACGCGCAATTTTCGCAAAGTTGCCTGGTAGCGGTTATGTGTCTTTTAACCCGCCAGCCGGAATTTTTCGAATACGGGGATATTGCGTCGAATTTTAAGCATTCTTTTTATGATTTTTCGCCCAATTCGCTTTAATGTTGCAGCGTTCAGATTTTCTGCGCCAGGTTTCTTGGCTAACAAATAATAAAAAATATGAAGTATCTATACTTTCCATATAAATTCATTTTGAAGAATGCCTCGACAGAGGCATTTTAAATAAACATGTCTAAAATAAAAATATAAATCTTCATTGCGCATACTTGCCACGTGCAACGCAAAACCGCCCTCAGAAGGCAACGGAGCACAAATATGTTTCATCGTAATCGCAAAAATATTTCCCTGCATTTCGCCGCGGACCACCAAGCCGGCATAATGGCCAACACTACCGGAGCCGCCCATGTCGTGCGCGATCTGCGTGAAAAATGGATGCGGCAGAGTTCTCTTGCGTGCCTTGGCGGCGATGGGCGGGAATGGCGCTGGGATAATTCCCTGGAAGCCCTGGAAGCGCGCATCATGCTGGATGCGGCCGGTGCTGTTACGGGGGCGGAACTGGCGCATGAGGATACCGCGCAGGAACAACTCGATGCGCATCTGGGCGCTGCCATAGATGATCCGTCCGCCCCGGCGGTGGGCGAGGAGGGAGAGGAAACACTGGCGCGCGCCATGGAGGAACCGGCCCCCGTGGCGAGCGACATTATCGTGTTTATTGATAAAAGCGTTGGCGATATCGAGACGCATCTGCGCGATATTGGCGATACGGCCGAGGTGGTTCTTCTTGATCCGGATACGGACGGAGTGGAGCAGATTGCCGCCGTATTGGCGGACCGGCGCGATATTTCCGCTATCCATATTCTTTCCCATGGGCGCACGGGCGAGCTTTATCTGGGGAGCGCCACTCTCGATGTCGCTTCCATGCAGGGCGCGTATCATGACGAACTGACAACCATTGGCGATGCCCTTGGCGAAGACGGCGATATCCTGATCTACGGGTGTAACTTCGGCCAGGGTGAGGCGGGTCTTGAGGCAGCCACGGTGCTCGGCGCCATAACACGCGCCGATGTCGCGGCATCGCAGGACATTACCGGCGCGGCCAGCCTGGGAGGCGACTGGCAGCTGGAGACCAGTGTCGGCGCGATTGAGGCGACGGCCCTTGCCGCCGAAAGCTGGCAGGGGGCTCTCGTCGATACCGATGGCGATAGTGTGGATGATACCATCGATATCGATGACGACAATGACGGCATTCTGGACATCGACGAGGGGGCGGTGCAGACGGTGGTCCCGGGCTCGACAATGGCCTTTGAGAAATCGGATGTGGACCCGTCCACGCCGAATTTCGACACCGCCGTTGACGGCACGAGCGAATACGCCAACGCGGTGGAATATATCGGTGCATGGGATGTCACGGGTACGGTCGACTGGTCCGAGGGGCAATACATCCTGGAATCCGACCCCAGTGCCAATGTGGACTTCAAGGCAATGATTGAACCCTCATCGCCCGCCGGCGGTGGCTTTGCCATCTTTTCAGTCCCCGGCGAGGGGCTGGTCAATACCATGACCGTGAGCGTCGGCGAGATCTACACGGTGGAATTCTATGTGGGTATCCTGCCGCAATACGCCGATTCCGATCCCGTATCGACGGGCACCCTGACCGCCTATGCGCCGGACTTTACCTACGGCATAACCAGCGGCGGGCAGGCGGTGGGCGGCGGCAGCGTCAGCTTCGATCAAAGCGATCTGGCCAACCAGTATACCTCGGCTGATTTTCCCGACAATATCAATCCGGTAAGCCCGGCGACCTTTGTCGAACTTGACCCGAACTGGCAAAAGGTCAGCTTTACCTTTGAGGCGACAGCCACAACGGCGATCCTGAATATCACAACCAATGCCCACACAGCAGCCATTCTGGTCGATGGCTTTTCGACGACGCAAATCAGTTCCGTCACCGGCATCGATAGCGATCAGGACGGCATATTCGACCATCTGGATATCGACAGCGACAACGACGGCATAACAGACAATGTCGAGGCGCAGGCCACCGCCACCTATATCGCACCCTCGGGCACCGGCGGCGCCATGACCGATGTGGATGGCGATGGTCTCGACGATAATTACGATGCCGACACCGGCGATACAACGCCCGCGGCCAGTGTGGGACTGACAAGAGTGGATACCGATGGCGACGGCACGCCCGATACGCTCGATCCGGACAGCGATAACGATAGTGTCAATGATGTCGACGAAGCGGGCCACGGGGTGACGCAGGCCACCATCAATGCGTCCCCCGATACGGACGGAGACGGATTAAAGGATGCTGTTGAAGGCACAAGTAACAATGATGGTTTCGATGTCAACGACAACAATCTCGATGGAACGAATACCAACTTCCTGCTTGCCGACAGTGATAACGATACCGCTGCTGATGGCTCCGATGCGGCGCCCATGGCGCAGGACCTCGACTATCGCGATAATGCCGCAGCGCTCAACATCGCCCCCGCGCTCGATCTGGATGGGGACGATTCGTCCCTGGCCACGGGCGCCAACTACAATACTAGCTTTACCGCCGGGGGAACGGGAGTGCGTATTGCCGATACGGACACGCAGATCACGGACGCCGACAGCCCCAATATGACCGGCGGCTTCGTGACCCTGACCAACGCCCAGACGGGCGATGCGTTACAGGTCAATGGGGTTACCGTGACCAACGGCGACAGCGGCACGATCGGTGCGGTGAACTATGTGGTGAATGCTACCGGCAGCCAGATCATCATGGCGTTGTCAGGCAACGCTACTCAGGCCGAATACGAGACGGCCATCGAAGCCATCGGCTTTGTCAATCCACTGGCCTCGCCCTCCCTCGTCGACAGGATTTTCAATACCACCATCACCGACGGCACCACGACATCTCCCGTTGCCGTTACCACCATTACCATGGCGCCAAGTTCGCTCACGCCCGTAGTCGATCTGGATGGGGACGATTCGTCCCTGGCCACGGGCGCCGACTACAATACCGGCTTTACCGCCGGGGGAACGGGAGTGCGCATCGCCGATACGGATACGCAGATCACGGACGCCGACAGCCCCAATATGACCGGCGGCTTCGTGACCCTGACCAACGCCCAGACGGGCGATGCGTTGCAGGTCAATGGGGTCACCGTAACCGTCGGTGACAGCGGCACGATCGGTGCGGTGAACTACACGATAAACGCTACCGGCAGCCAGATCATCGTGGCGTTGTCAGGCAACGCCACACAGGCCGAATACGAGACGGCCATCGAGGCCATCGGCTTTATCAATCCTCTGGCCTCGCCCTCCCTCGTCGACAGGATTTTCAATACCACCATCACCGACGGCACCACGACATCTCCCGTTGCCGTTACCACCATTACCATGGCGCCAGGCGCCACCACGCCCGCAATCGATCTGGATGGGGACGATTCGTCCCTGGCCACGGGCGCCGACTACAATACCGGCTTTACCGCCGGGGGGCCGGGAGTGCGCATCGCCGATACGGATACGCAAATCACGGACGCCGACAGCCCCAATATGACCGGCGGCTTCGTGACCCTGACCAATGCCCAGACGGGCGATGCGCTACAGATCAATGGTGTCACCGTGACCAACGGCGACAGCGGTACGATCGGCCCGGTAAACTATACGATAAACGCTACCGGCAGCCAGATCATCGTGGCGTTGTCAGGCAACGCCACACAGGCCGAATACGAGACGGCCATCAAGGCTATCGGCTTTACCAATACCCAGGCCTCGCCCTCCCTCGTCGACAGGATTTTCAATACCACCATCACCGACGGCACCACGACATCTCCCGTTGCCGTTACCACCATCACCATGGCGCAGGGCGTTGGTCCCGGCATCGATACCGATGGCGATGGTGTGGATGATTCAATCGATGTCGATGACGATAATGACGGTATTCTGGACGTCGACGAGGGGGTGACGGTTGGACCGAATATTTTCAACAATTCAGACTTTGATCAGGCCGACGTTGACGAAATCAACTCCGGCTCGGCGTTCCTGACCGCTGCTGATAACACCACGCTCTATCGTGATCATGTGGAATTTCTCGGTGGCTGGAACACCACCGATACCGTGGACTGGTCGGAGGGCCAGTATATTAATGCCTCCAATCCGAACGCCAATGTGGATACTCCGGCGATTATCGACCCATCGCCCGCCGGCGGCGGCTTTGCCATCTTCTCGGTTGACGGTGAGGGACTGGACTACGATATTCCCGTCACGAGCGGCGAGATCTATGTGGTGGAATTCTATGTGGGCCTGCTGCCCGAATACAGTAATGTCGGCTCCGGCGGCACCGCCAACGGCTATGCCCCCGATCTGGACTGGGCAATCACCGCAGGCGGCGAAGCGCTCGCCGGCGGACCGGTCAGCTTTAGCGAAGCCGATCTGCCACAGCAGTATCTGCCAGGTGATTTCCCCAGCAATATCAATCCGGCAAGCCCGGCGACGTTTGTCAAACTCGACCCGAACTGGCAAAGAGTGAGTTTTGCCTTTCGCGCAACAGGCTCAACAGCCACGTTTGACATCCGGGCAAACACGAACCTTGCCATCGTTACCCTTGACGACTTCACCGTCTCGCAAGTCTTGAGCGGCGGCATTGACAGCGATCAGGACGGCCTGTTCGATCATCTTGATATCGACAAGGACAACGACGGCATTACAGATAATGTGGAGGCGCAGACCACCGCCGGCTACATCGCTCCCTCAGGCGTCGGCAGCGCCATGATCGATACCAACAATGATGGCCTGGATGACAACTACGATGCCGGCACCGCCGCGGGGGCCATTTCAGGGGCCACCGGCTACGGCCTGACGCCGGTAAATTCCGATGGAACCGACCTGGCGGATGTACTCGATGCGGATAGCGACAACGATGGCGTCAATGATGTGGACGAAGCGGGCCATGGCGTGACGCAACTCGCCATTGATACATCCCCTGATACGGACGCAGACGGACTAAAGGATGTCGTTGAGGGCGCCGACAACAATGACGGTTTCGATGTCAATGATGAAAATATCGCCGGCGATGACGGCGGCGCCGATGGCGCGTATGCAAACTTTTCCCTAAATGACACCGATAGTGATACGAACGCCAATGAAGCCGTCGCCAACCGCACTACCAACGACGCGATCGTGCTTGCAAGCGATCTGGATTATCGTGATAACACGATTGCGGGCACTGTCCCGCCGGCGCTGGATCTGGATGCGGACAACTCCTCGCTGGCCACCGGCGCCAACTATGACACAACCTTCACGGTTGGGGGCTCGGCGGTCACCATTGCCGATACGGACACGCAGATCACGGACGCAGACAGCCCCAATATGACCGGCGGCTCGGTAATACTGACCAACCGCCTGGCGGGGGATACGCTGCAAGTTAACGGGGTTGGCGTCAGCGATGGCGATAGCGGCACCATTGGCCCGGTGAGTTATTCGGTGAGTGTGTCCGGCGGCCAGATCACCATCACATTGTCGGGAAATACCACACAGGCCGCGTATGAGGCGGCGATCAAGGCCATCCGCTTTGTCAATACACAGGCCGCGCCCAGCCTGGTCGACCGGATTTTGCATACCACCGTCACCGACGGTACCACGACATCTCCCATCGCCGTCACCAGGATTTCCATGGCAACGAATATTGTGCCGGGTATCGATACCGATGGGGATGGCGTAGACGATACGATCGATATCGATGACGACAATGACGGCATTCTGGACATCGACGAGGGGGCGGTGCAGACGGTGGTCCCGGGCTCGACGATGGCCTTTGAGAAATCGGATGTGGACCCGCCCCCGCCATCCTTCGATACCGCCGTTGACGGGATAACGGAATACGCCAACTCGGTGGACTACGCCGGTACATGGGATGTCACGGGTACGGTCGACTGGTCCGAGGGGCAATATATCGTGGCGTCCGATCCAAACGCCAACATCAATCTCAAGGCGATGATCGAACCCTCATCGCCCGCCGGCGGCGGCTTTGCCATCTTTTCGATTCCCGGCGAGGGGCTGATCAATACCATGCCCGTGAGCGTCGGCGAGATCTATACGGTGGAATTCTATGTGGGCACCCTGCCGCAATACGACGATTCCACATCCACAGGCATTCTGACCGTCTATTCGCCGGACTTCACCTACGGCATTACCAGCGGCGGCCAGGCGGTGGGCGGCGGTGCCATCAACTTCGACCAGAGCGATCTGGCCAACCAGTATACGGTGGCTGATTTTCCCGCCGATATCAATCCGGTAAACCCGGCGGCCTTTGTCGAGCTTGACCCGCACTGGCAAAAGGTCAGTTTTACCTTCCAGGCAACAGCCAACACGGCGAGATTCGAAATCGCAACCGGTTCCGGTGACGCGGCTATTCTGGTCGATGGCTTTTCCACGACGCAAATCAGTTCCGTCACCGGTATCGATAGCGATCAGGACGGCATATTCGATCATCTGGATATCGACAAGGACAACGACGGCATAACAGACAATGTGGAGGCGCAGGCCACCGCCACCTATATTGCGCCCTCTGGCACCGCCACCGCCATGACCGATATCGACGGCGATGGCCTCGACGACAACTACGATGCCGACACCGGCAATACAACGTCCGCGGCCAGTGTGGGACTGGCGGAAGTGGATACCGATGGCGACAACACACCCGATACGCTCGATCCGGACAGCGACAACGACGGTCTCAACGATGTTGACGAAGCGGGCCACGGTGTGACACAGGCCACCATCAATGGATCCCCCGATACGGATGGAGACGGGTTAAAGGATGCTGTCGAGGGCGCCGACAACAATGATGGCTTCGATGTCAATGACGAAAATCTTGATGTTGCCAACATCAACTTCCTGCTCGCCGACAGTGATAGCGATACCGCCGCGACCGGCGCGAACGCCATCCCGCTGGTGGCGGATTTTGACTTCCGCGATATCCTTGTTCCCGTTGTCAGCCCGCCGTTACCCGTCCCGACCGATGATACTCCGGGGCCGTTCGGAGGCGGCAGTGATCCCGATATTGCCCCGATCGAGCCGTTTATGACGTTGGATGTCCCTGACGATCTGATCATCATCGAGGCTGTCAACGGACTGGAAAAACTCGGCCAGGGCGCCAGTGATCTGCGTGCCGATCACGAACTGGTCATTATCGAGGCGGTCAATACGTTGCGTCCCTTAAGTGGTATCAGCGATATCTATGGCTCCGACCGACCCGTGGGCGGTGAAGTCAACCGCATCCATGATATGCGCCTGAACGTCGATGCGCCGATGCAAAACCTTGTAGAGGACCGAGCGGGTCTGGACCGTAACGTGCCAGCGAATCGTTATCAGCTATCGGAGTATCCCGTTGCCATGGGTACACTGGTGGCCGACAATCGCGCTGAATCCGATGCAGCGTCGCGCGAGCGCCCTGACGTTGCCATGCAGTTGCGCTCGCGCATCGCCGATGACGCGCTTATTATCGAGTTGCGTGAAAAGGGGCGTGATGGTGTTCAGGACCGGGTTCGCGACTATCGTGTATTGCTGGCTGACGGGCGTCCGTTGCCGGGCTGGATGCGCTATACGTCCGACGGGCTGATTATCATTGACAAGGCAGGGACGATCAACGGGCCGCTGGATATTCAGGTGATGTTTGTCGTCGATGGAGAACAGATCGTCGCCCAGTTGATGACGGTGGATCCGATGGCCGGACAGATTGTCAGGATTGGCGAGCCGCAACTGCAGGCGGCAACATTGCTCTCCGATCAATTGAAGAACGAGGACAGGGTGCCGCGCTGAGGGGCATTCCGGCACCCTTTTACCGGATGAATGGCCTTCTGTACCCGATGGGTTTATCAGGAACAACCTGCTGAAATTACACGCTCTGGATGTGTAGTTTCAGCACGTTGTCCCTGATAAACCCATCGGGTACAGAAGGCCATTCACCTGATCATTAGAGGTGTTCGATTTATCCAGCGTTGTCAAGGGCGCTTCGCGCCGCCTTTGGCGGTTCTTAAACCCTTGACAACGCTGGAGAAATCGAAAAAAAGCAATGATCAGATGGATGGCCCGGTATGGCCTTGCGGCTCGCCATCTGCGGCAAGGGCCGCAAGAGGGGTAATACCAGCGGTATTGGCGTTTTGTACACGCTGACCTGTGTATCGTACTGATAAGACAGCGGTTTTCATCTGAGCCAGGAGTCAAACGCAAAGCCCCTTGGTATAACGTCAGAATGATTCTATTAAGACCTGACACGCTCTAATACCAGCGGTATTGGCGTTTTGTACGCGTTGACTTGTGTATCGTGCTGATAAGACAACGGTTTTAAACCGGGCCAGGAGTCAAACGCAAAGCCCCTTGGTATAAAGCCCAAGCGAAAACAAAGCGCCGCGCCTTCCTGATGTCAGTTTTCTCATTGTTTCAAATGAAGAAAAGTACACGCAAGCATGGGGAAGGACTTTTCGTCACGATCAACTGTTTTGCGCGCGCCATCCTGGCCGCAAGGCACTGGTCAGCGTAATCGCCAGCGCTGGTTGGTGCCCCGGTGGCAGGGCCAGGCAATAACGTTACGGCCGCGACCGCCTGAACCTGTTCGGGCATTCCTGTCCACATCAAGGCACAGGCGTCTGCGGCGTATTCCACTGCGTAAGGTGCCGTTCCTGCGGGCCTGCCAGCGCTGGTTGGCGCGCCCGTGGCAATCGGACCAGACGATCACATTACGGCCGCGCCGGCCGACCCGGTGGCGGCGGTTGATATCAAGACAGTATCGGCGGTTGTTCAGATATACGAACACCATGTTGTTCTCGTAATACCAGTGCTGATTGTTGCGTCCGTGACAATCAGGCCAGACAATCACATTGTATCCCGAACGGCCACCTGAACGCTCTTGCAGATTTACGTCAAGGCAGCCCTGTCCGGTTTGCGTCTCAACCTGCGCTCCTTCAAGGGCCTGCGCTTGAGCGGATGCGGCGAGGGCGATCAGGGCGGCGGCAAAATATTGGGCGGCGCGATACCAATGGATGCGAAACATTTGGCTATTCCTCCATGGTTTGTGCTGGCTGGAACAACAGTATTTTCCTGGAGCCTTTCAGTTCTTAACAGAAACAGAATTGCTTCTATTGAGACCTGACACGCTCTAAGGGGCACGGGTTCGATTCGGTTGCATTATGGCGGTCCGGCCCTGAATTTACGCTGAAGTCATTGTATAACAGGCGTTCAGATTGGTGCCACAGGCGGGCGGCTTCACCAAATTATGGTAAATTATATCAAATAAATCAATTATATCAAATTTTTATATAATTTTTATAAAGTTACATATGAGAAATATATTCTCCAACCAGATCATACGCCTGTGCATGGGTAACGCGCGCGCTGACAAGATCCCCCGGCGAAAGCGCCGCTTTATTGTCAATAATGATATGGCCATCAATCTCCGGCGCGTCCCACTTCGTGCGCCCCACCGCCGTGTCCTGATCGGTATCGATCTCGTCAATGAGAACCTGCGTCGTCCGCCCCACCTTGCGCTGCATGACGGCGGAACTGATGCGCGCCTGCTGCGCCATAAGGGCATGCCAGCGCTCATGCCTGACCTCGGCGGGAACCGCGTTGCCAAGAGCGTTCGATGCCGCCCCCGCAACGTCTTCGTATTCAAAACAGCCCACCCGCTCCAGTTGCGCCTCGCGCAAAAATGCCAGCAGGGTCTCAAAGTCATCATCGGTCTCGCCGGGAAAGCCGACAATAAACGAGGAGCGAATGGCAAGATCGGGACAGATCGCGCGCCAGCTTGCAATGCGCTGAAGCATTTTCTCCTGGTCTGCCGGCCTGCGCATGGCCTTTAAAATGCGCGTGCTGGCGTGCTGAAACGGAATATCCAGATAGGGAAGCACCGCGCCATCGGCCATCAAGGGAATAACCGCATCCACATGGGGGTAGGGATAGACATAGTGCAGGCGTACCCATACACCCATTTGCCCAAGGGCCTCCACCAGATCATAAAACCGTGCCGCTATCGGGGTGCCATGAAAAGGGCTTTGCGCATAACGCAGATCGCGCCCATAGGCACTGGTATCCTGGGAAATGACGAGCAACTCCCTTACGCCAGCCGCAACCAGCCGCTCGGCTTCATACAGTACCGATGCCGCCGGGCGCGAGCGCAAGGCCCCGCGCAACTGCGGAATTATACAAAAGGAGCACTTGTTCGAGCACCCTTCGGAGATTTTCAGGTAGGCGTAGTGGCGCGGCGTCAGGCGCACCGCCTGCGCCGGCACAAGATCGCCATAGGGATCGGGTGATGGCGGAACGGCGGCATGAACGGCCTGCACCACCGCTTCATACTGGTGCGGGCCGGTGATGCCGAGAACCCCCGGATGGGCGGCCTCGATGCGCTCTTTTTCAACGCCAAGACAACCGGTGACGATTACCCGACCGTTTTCGTGCATGGCCTCGCCGATGGCTTCCAGGGATTCCGCCCTGGCGGAATCGAGAAAACCGCAGGTGTTGACAATCACTGCATCCGCCTCGTCATAATGGGGGGTAAACGCATAGCCATCGGCGCGCAGCTTCGTCAGTATGCGCTCCGAATCGACAAGCGCCTTCGGGCATCCCAGAGAAATAATGCCGATTGTCGGTTGTTTTTGTTTCGATGGCGGCGCAGGCGGCACGGGCGTCTCGTCGGCTTGTGATTGAACTCGGTTTGTGCGTCCCGGGTATCGCCATGGAGCCTCTTGCAGGACACGATAGCCTGTGCGACAACGATAGACGCCTGCCTGCTCTATCACGCAAGGATGTCCATGTCAGCCCCGGCCGCCAGAGCGCGTCAGGTCTTAACAGAATTGATTCTATTAAGACCTGACACGCTCTAGAACGTGGCCGGTGTATTGACACATTCCGCGCCAGTTGTGATCTTTCGGCAGGTTGTCGCCGGTAGTACAGGGCATATTGATAGAATTAGGTCCGCCACGGGATGCGCGTATGTTTGACAAAATTCTGATCGCCAATCGCGGCGAAATCGCCTGCCGTATCATCAAAACGGCCAGGCGCATGGGAATCGCCACGGTCGCTGTCTATTCCGATGCGGATCATCGCGCCTTGCATGTGGAAATGGCCGACGAGGCGGTGCCGATTGGTCCGGCGGCCGCGGCGGAGTCCTATCTGGTAGTCGACGCCATTTGTGATGCGTGCCGCAAAACCGGGGCCCGGGCGGTTCATCCGGGGTACGGGTTTTTGTCCGAGCACGCGGGGTTTGCGCAAAGCCTGGCGCAAGCGGGGATAACATTTATCGGCCCCCAGGCGCGCGCCATCGAGACCATGGGCGACAAGATCGCTTCGAAGAAAGCCGCCCTTGCCGCCAATGTCTCGACAGTCCCCGGATATATCGGGGTCATTGCCGATGAGGCCCATGCGATCGAAATCGCGGCAGAGATCGGCTATCCGGTTATGATTAAGGCCTCGGCCGGCGGTGGCGGAAAGGGGATGCGTATCGCCCATAGCGAGGAGGAGGTCGCGCAAGGGGTGCGCCTGGCGAAATCGGAAGCCCGGTCGTCGTTTGGCGATGACCGGCTGTTTGTCGAAAAATACATTACCAATCCCCGTCATGTGGAAATTCAGGTCCTTGGCGATAAACACGGCAACGCCATTCATCTGGGCGAGCGCGAATGTTCCATTCAGCGGCGCAATCAGAAGGTCATTGAGGAGGCGCCCTCGCCACTGCTTGATGCAAACACGCGCGAGGAAATGGGCGCGCAGGCGGTTGCCCTGGCAAGGGCGGTTAACTATGACAGCGCCGGTACGGTGGAGTTCGTCGCCGGGCAGGACAAGGATTTCTACTTTCTGGAAATGAACACGCGCCTGCAGGTGGAACATCCGGTCACCGAGATGATTACCGGGATCGATCTGGTGGAGCAGATGATCCGCATCGCCGCCGGCGAGACATTGGCGATCAAACAGGATGATGTGACGTTTCAGGGGTGGGCGGTCGAGGCCCGTATCTATGCCGAAGACCCGTATCGTGGCTTTCTGCCTTCGAGCGGGCGTATCAGCGGATTTCGTCCGCCGCAGACTCAATGCGAAGACGCAACCGTGCGGATCGATACCGGCGTGGTTGAGGGCGCCGAAATATCGGTCTTTTACGATCCCATGATCGCCAAGCTGATCACCCACGGGAGCGATCGCGCCAGTGCCATTCGCGCCATGGGCGCCGCCCTTGACGGGTTCGCCATCGATGGTATTGCCCATAATATCGCGTTCCTGCGCGCCATAATGGACAATCCGCGCTGGCAGGAAGGGCGATTGTCGACAGGGTTTATCGCGCAGGAATTCGGCGATACCTTCGCCGGCATTCAACTTGCCGATACAGATCGCGTTCGTCTTGCGGGTGTTGCCCTGTACATCGATACGTGCCGGCGGGCGCAAATCAACCGCCTGCCCGATCGCTTTCGGCCGCATTCGGGAGACTATACCGGGGCGTGGGTGGTTGAATTCGACGGAACGGCTCTGAATGTGCAGATATTGAGCGCGCGGGGCGGTGAGGGGCCCCTGATCGGCGCGCTGACATTCGCCCACGATGGCGGCGATGCGTGGCGGGTGTGCACGACCCATTATGATCTTCATCAGTGGCAGGGCACGGTCACGCCTGTGGGGGATACGGCGCCGGCGGCCGTTTCGCACGGGATTTGCGTGCAACTGCGCCCGGTTCTCAATGGCTGGCATTTCAGTTGGCGTGGCGCCGGCACAACCGTGAAGGTGATGCGCCCGCGCATCGCCCGACTGGCCGCCCTGATGCCCGTAAGGGAGCCGGCCGATACCTCACGCTTGCTGTTGTGTCCCATGCCGGGGCTTGTCGTTTCGATTGCGGTGCAGGTGGGGCAGGCGATCAAGGCGGGTGATGAGCTTTGTGTTATCGAAGCGATGAAGATGGAAAACGTGCTGCGCGCCGAGCGCGATGTCACGGTGGCGCAGATCCACGTCGCTCCCGGTGACAGCCTTGCTGTCGACGAACCGATTATGGCGTTCGACTGACCGTGATTGCGTTGATCGTGAAGAAAGGTGCGCTGAGCGGAGCGAACCACCTTTCTTCACGATCAACAAGGGACAGGCAAATCGCGCTGAATTCAGTTGCGCAACGCCCAGGTGACGCGCACGCCCGCCTGAACGGACTGTTCCCCGGCTTCGATGGGTACCGCCAGGTCGGCCTGTTGCAGGGATGCGGATCGCGCGTAGATGCCGCCGCGCCGCCCCGCGCCTGTTTCCTCGATAAGGAGGATGCGCCCCAACTGTACGCCTGCGGCCTTCGCATAGAGTTCCGCTTTTGCCCTGGCGTCCTCCATGGCCTCATTGCGCGCCGTATCGATCGCGGTTTTCGGATCGGCGAAGGAAAAGTGCACCCCGTGAAAACGGTTGGCGCCGGCGCGCGCCGCCTCATCGAGAATGCTCCCCGTTTCCTCAACGGAACGAATACGCACCGAAAGCTGGTTGGAGACCACATAGCCCAGGATCTGCGGCGCCCCTGGTGCAGAGGAGTCATTATAGTTGCGCTGATCGTATCGCGGCTGCAGATCGAAACTTGCCGTGATGATGTCCCTGGCCTCGATGCCGCGCCCGCGCAGCATCTTTATGATTGCCGCCATGGCGCGCGAATTATCGTTAAGGGCGGTCGTGGCGGTAGCGGCGGCGCTGTCGACACCGATACCGATGATCGCCATATCGGCGCGCGCCGCCACCTCACCGGTGCCGTTTATGACAATCTTTGAGATTGTATCGGTTGTAGCGGGGGCCTGGGCGCGGGCGTCCTGAGCGCTCCAGGATAACGCGCCAGCCGTCAGAACGGCGGCCAGCACCAGTGTTTTGGTTCCATAAGGACGCCCCGGCGCATAGAATCTTAGCACAATATTTCCCATGATCGGTTCCCTGAGTGAAAGAAAAGGCGATAGGCTGTGCGTATACTAAAGCCTATTCATTAACATCGATCTCAGGCTGCAGGATTTCGATTGCATCGGTCCGGCTTTGTTGCCCCGCCATCAGCAACTGCACAAACGGTATCGGCACATCCGGTTTGATGGATACACGGATGTTTTTCGGATCAGCGACAAAGGCGGCAATAGCATCGCTCGCCTCCTGCGCCAGCTCCGGCGATGCCAGCTCCGCCAGGTAATGTTGCACGAAAAACGGCACCATCGCCGTCAGTTGTTCGGGGGGCGCGCCAATGTTTTTTGCCTGTGCGTCAAGAAGGCGTTCATAGATGGAATGATTGTCAAAACGCACCTGAGCCGAGATCAGGGAGGCGAACATGGCGCTCATGGTATTGTTCACCGGATCCTCAAAGAGGGCACGCGGGATGCTGCCGATTTCAGTGCCCAATGAAATCTCGCCAACTTCCCTTGCGCGTATATAGGTGTCTTTCAGGGCTACGGTTTGCGTTTTCTCGTCCCAGGCCAGGTCGATATTCAGATCGCCGGTGATGGCGTTGTAGCCGAGATCCTGTAACGCCTGCTGTACCTCGGGGGTAGTGATCACCGAGGCCGGTATATTCAGATTGTCGATGGCGATACCCATTTGCGTCGGAATTTGCCGGATATGACCGCCCATGGTGATTTTCGCGGCGTCGTAACGGATGGGTTCCGCCTCGTCATCCAGGGGATTGTGGACGACGCCCTTGCGGAGCGATATCAGGCTGAATGACGGCAGGATCCTCGGTATAGACGCGCCTATCGTTGCCTTTTGCTCTTCTTGTGGCATATCCGGCATCGTATTCATGAGCGTGATAAGGGCATCAATGTCCGTCAATTTCGAGTCATCCATACGCAGAAGCTCATAGGAAAATACCGGTTTTTTGTCCGTGTTAAGCTGAACATTCTCCATGGTAAAAGCGCCCCACGAAAAGCCGCGATAGTCATCGATCCGCATCTTGTCGATGGATAAGTCAAATCCGGATGTCTCGACGGTTGAACTTTCGAAATCCGAATCGTCGACGAGTTTTTGCGGTTTAACGGAGGTATTTATGGACGCAAGCTCCTGGAAATCCTGGCGAGCGGAGGAAGCCACGGCAAATAGGGCCGCCACATCTTTTGGATCAGGCTCACCACTCGAATGGAATGATCCTCTGGATGACAGCAGATCGACAAGAACCCCAAGGGTTCGATTATCGGAAAATGGCCGCAAATAACTAGCCCCGGCGACCCCCTTGCCTGTCTCATAACTGATGGGGCCGCCTTTAATGCTCATACTGGCGAATTCAGAACTTTCATAATATCGGAACCATTCCCGGCTTTGACTGTCTGGCGTGCCGTTTCTGTTCCCGTACGTGCCCGGCGATAACACCTGCTCCAACGCGCGCAAATCGATGTTGGTCGTCCTGCTTCCGGTACCGCGAGAATGAATTCTATCATACCCCAATTCCTCGGGGATAACTTCCGTGCTGCCTTCCAAAACCATATCGCCGACATCGAATTGCCCGATGCGCCGATCACGCAGGTTCACCAGGTTCACATCTTCGAAGCGAAACACACCATCGAGAAACCTCTTCTCACCCCAGTCAAAATAAAATGGCATTTCAAACCCGTCAACATGCAGCCGGTCAACGGTCATACGCGCAAGAGTGCCAAACACCAGGTTCGTCACAACAAATGTTTCGTCGAGCAGAACCTCTGCCACGATGCGTGGATCATATTGTACCTTCGAAAATTCCACGCCCGTGGATAACGAGGATTCACCCCCATCCGGCTTGAACATGCGGATCGATCCGGCCGCCGCCTTGTCCGCCATGATGCCATTTCCGGCAAACGCCTGCAGGTTATCGATCGTCACGTCCCTGGCAACAAGGATGGTTTGCCCGCCCCTGCCAAGGGTCATCGTGTCGATTGTCGTGACCCCCGCCCGCGCGCCCGCCGCGACGCCGTCGTAGGTGACCTGCACATCCGCTCCCATACCCCCGATAAATTTATCGATGATCCTGGTTGTGTCGTCGCCAGATTGGGCCCTTGCCACCGGCGGGCTGGCAAGAACACCCAAAAAGGCAGCAAGCACGCCCATCAGGGCAGGAAAAATGATGGTGTTGCAATGGCGCAGAAATCCCGCAGCGTCGTTATTGGCCAAACGCGGGTGTCCTGGCGAGGGTTCATTCGATACGCCGGGCTGTCCCGTCGGGCAAGCGAACCGGTTATTGTTACAGAAAGCCAGCTTCATTTGACACCTCACTTGGTTGCATTGGAGCGCTACATCAGTGGTATGCGCCTGTACCATACCCTGGTCGGTATATGCTCCGATATTCAGGATATTTCTTCAATACCGGGTTACCAGATGTGATCTTTCAACAGGTTGTTACTGAGTTGAATGTGAACAAGCCCCTCGGCTTCGCCTCGGTCTGCTTTTTCACATTCAACTTCCGAAAACACCCGTCAGTGCAGGTGAAAGCCCGATACAGCCTTGCCACGCACAGGGCGATTTTTCGAATCACATTCCCTTGATAACGGCATCAATGGCCATCAGACGGGCCAGCAGCGCCTCCATCCTTGCCAGGGGCACCATGTTCGGGCCATCGCTGGGTGCGCTGTCCGGATTGTCGTGAGTCTCAATGAAAAGCCCGGCAACGCCAACAGCGATCGCGGCACGCGAAAGGGTGGAAACGAAGCGCCGCTCACCACCCGATTTGTCCCCCCGACCGCCCGGTTGCTGTACCGAATGGGTGGCGTCAAAGACCACCGGGCAACCGGTCTGCCGCGCCATGATGGGAATGGCGCGAAAATCGCTCACCAGAGTGCCATAGCCGAAAGAGACGCCGCGCTCGGTAACAAGAACGTTGTTATTCCCGCTGGCGGTGATCTTGGCGGTCACATGCTGCATGTCCCAGGGCGCGAGAAACTGTCCCTTTTTCACATTGATGGCTTTCCCCGTTTTGGCGGCAGCAACAAGAAGATCCGTCTGGCGGCACAAAAACGCCGGAATTTGCAACACATCGAGAGCCTGGGCGGCGATGGCGCATTGCGCCGGCTCGTGCACATCGCTCAACACCGGCACGCCAAGCGTTTCCCTGATTTCGGCAAAGACGGGCAGGGCGTCCTTCATTCCCATGCCGCGCTGGCTGTCCAGGGCAGTCCGGTTGGCCTTGTCGAAGGAGGTCTTGAAAACAAGGCCGATATTCAGCCGTGTGGCGATCTCCTTTAAGGCAGCAGCCATCTCAAGGGCATGGGCGCGGCTTTCCATCTGACAGGGGCCGGCGATCAGGCTGAAGGCAGCATCGTTGCAAAACTGCACCGGGCCAATTTGAACCTGTGAATTCGCTTCCATTCGGCGCTCCTCGCTCGGCCGGGGTTCAGACCAGCCGGTTTTGCCGCAGCGCAGCGGCGATAAATGCGGTAAACAGCGGGTGTGGGTCCAGGGGCCGTGATTTCAGTTCCGGATGAAACTGCACACCGATAAACCAGGGGTGATCGCTCAACTCGATCACTTCCGGCAACAGTCCATCAGGAGAAAGGCCGGAAATGACCAGCCCCGCCTGCGCCAGGGACTCGCGATAGTTCGCATTCATCTCATAGCGATGACGGTGCCGCTCGCTGATTGCGTTGGTCTGGTAGATTTTCGCCACACGGCTGTGGGGCGCCAGTTCAGCGGGATAGGCGCCCAGGCGCATCGTGCCGCCCAGATCGCCGTCCTCGCTGCGCCGTTGAAGATTGTTTCCCTTCATCCATTCGGTCATCAGTCCGATAACCGGTTCGCAATCGGCGTCGAACTCGGTGGAACCGGCGCGCGCCATGCCGGCAACATTGCGCGCCACTTCGATCACCGCCATTTGCATCCCCAAACAGATGCCGAAAAACGGCACCTGGTGCCGGCGCGCAAAGCCTGCGGCTTCGATCATTCCCGGCGTACCGCGGGCGCCAAAACCACCCGGCACCAGTATGCCGTGAGCGCGCTGCAATATATGTATCGCCGCCGCCTCGTTTTCCAGTTGCTCGCTTTCAATCCACAACAGTTCAAGACTGATTCTGTTCGCCGCCGCGCCGTGCTGCAACGCCTCAACAAGCGATTTATAGGCGTCTTTCAGGCCGGTGTATTTGCCAACAATGGCGATTGAGACCGCCCCCTCGGGGTGGTGGATGCGATAGGATACGTCTTCCCAGCGCTTCATATCCGGCGCCGGCGCGTCGTCCAGACCAAAGGCGGCGAGGACCTGATCGTCAAGCCCCTGTCTGTGATAGGCGCCGGGTACGTCGTAGATGCTGGCCACGTCGAGGGCCTGGATGACCGTATCGGGACGCACGTTGCAAAACAGGGCGAGTTTTTTGCGCTCCGTCACCGGCACCGGGCGATCGCAGCGTACCATCAGGATGTCCGGCTGAATACCGATGGAGCGCAATTCCTTTACCGAATGCTGCGTTGGCTTGGTTTTCAACTCGCCAGCGCTGGCGACAAACGGCATCAGCGTTAAATGAATATAGACCGTATCGCCGCGCGGCAGATCGTTGCCCAGTTGGCGGATCGCCTCAAAGAACGGCAGCGCTTCGATATCGCCAACCGTGCCGCCGATCTCGCACAGGACAAAGTCCACGTCATCGTTACCATACAGGACGAAATCCTTGATGGCGTCAGTGACATGGGGAATGACCTGCACCGTGGCGCCCAGATAATCGCCGCGCCGCTCGTGTTCAAGGATACCCTGATAGATCCGGCCCGTTGTGATATTGTCGAAGCGGGTGCAGGCGACGTTGGTAAAGCGCTCGTAATGCCCCAGATCCAGATCGGTCTCGCTGCCATCGTCAGTGACAAACACTTCGCCGTGCTGATACGGGCTCATGGTGCCCGGGTCCACGTTGAGATAGGGATCTAGTTTGCGCAGACGCACGCTAAAGCCGCGCGCCTGAAGAAGCGCGCCAAGCGCAGCCGATGCCAGGCCTTTGCCAAGGGAGGAAACCACGCCGCCGGTGATGAAAATATATCGCGCCATGGGGTTTTAGCATAAACACTCCGGAGTACCAATGGAATGGAAAAAGTGGGCATCTCCCCATTTGGTGTTAAATCGAAAACGCCGGTGGTCTGATAACGGTCAGGAATCCTGCAATACATGGCGTTTCGCGGTGTTTTGTGTTCTTGCTGAGTGTTATTGTATTTTGTCAAGAAGAATCAATAAGTTGTGTGAAATATTCGCCATCTCAAACACTGATTCGAGCGATAACAGCCCAAGTGTGGTATGCCCTATCCCCCGGATCGCATCAGATCACTTAAAAAATCACTCAAAACAGGCGCCGTTTCGTCGATAAATGGCATCGGGCGGCAGACTTCGATGGCGGCAATGCCCACCCGCGCCGTAAGAACGCCGTTGACAACCCCCTCGCCCAGACGCGCTGACAAGCGCGCCGCAAGACCCTGGCCGATCATTTGCTGCACAAGGCTCTCGCCAATGGCGATCCCTCCGGTGATCGCCAGGTGGGAAACAATCCGTCCCGCCAGGCGCCACATCCCGAATGCCCCCGGACGAGCGCCGTAAAGCGTGCTGATGTCACGCACCAACCGGCTGGTCTGCCACAGAACAAACGCCAGATCGACCAGGGCGCGCGGACTGACGGCGGTAACGATGGAGACGCGCTTGGCCGATTTCAGTACCAGGGCGCGGGCACGAAGATCGAGGGGGCGGATCAGATCGCGCTCGGCCAGGGTAATGGCGTCGCTCGCGTCCATGACGGCGCGCCGATGTTCCTGCACCGCATGGCGCGAACGGGCCGTATCGGGGCGATTTCCATAAAGCGCCAGCAATTCTCCGATGGCCCGTGCGGCGGCAACGCTGTCGTTATCGCGGTGAGCCTCGCCAAGGGCGGCACGAATATGGACGACACGGCGCTGGCGTGCGATCGCGATGATCTCGCGCAGGATCATCATCAATGCGGCAAACGCGACAAGGGCGGCGAGCACGAGCGCAAGCCAGCCGAGCCAATCCTGGCGCGAAAACAGGGCGCGCACAAAAGCCTCGATACGAAGTGTTACCCAAAGGCCCAACAGGGCTCCAAGGGCGATCGTGAAAAGCCGTCCCCAACGCCACAGGCGCGGCCTTGCCAGGGGTTCAGGCGCCATATCGTCGGCAGAAACCGGTTCGACGCCGTTTGGCGCAGACTGCACACGCACCTGTGGATCATCAATGGTAAACGCAGCCGGTTTGCGGGTTTTCTTGCTCATGCCAGTTTATCACCAAGGAGGAATTCGAGCGCCTTGTCGAGGCGGATATGGGGAAGGGACAGCCGCGCCCCCGTCTCGCTTATCTCCACTGCGGCGGGGCGAAAGCGGACAATATCCACATGATAGGGCGCAAGTTCCCCGGCAAGCGTGGAGCGGTTATCGTCGGGCGCTGCAGGGCGACTGTCACGGCTGTGAAACGCCGTTTCCGGGTCCGCTGGCAAATCGCCGGGAAAGATCGCTGTATCCGTTTTGCCATCGAACGTTTCGCCGCCAATGCGCTCTCCGGCCAGAGGCGTTCCGGCGATACACGGTAATTCGTCGCCGTCTTGTTGCGCAAGGGCCTCGTGCGTGGCGCGGACCGAGGCAAGGGCCAGAGATTTCACCGTAGCGCCACGAAAGCAGGCGCGTTGGCGCGCGCGCGACACAAGGCGCTCCATGAGTCCTTCCAGACGCGCATGGGCGCTGTGGTGCAGGTGATCGGCCTTGGTGGCGGCGAACAGAATACGATCGATACGCTTGAACAACACCGATGTAAGCCAACTGGCCGGCCCCGGTCGAAAGCAGCGCAACGTCTGCGCCAGTGTATCCTCAAGATCGGCCATCGCCGCCGGCCCGGCATTGAGGGCGCTGAGCACATCGATGAGGACGATCTGCCGGTCAAGCCGGGCAAAATGCTGGCGAAAAAACGGCTTGACCACATGGTGTTTATAGGCCTCGTAGCGGCGCGCCATCATGGCGTACAGGGACGGGGCAGGGGGGGGATCGTCACCGGCAGGCAAATGGAGCGGCGCGAAGGTCAGGGCCGGTGAGCCGGCCAAATCGCCGGGCATGAGAAAGCGTCCCGGCGGCAGCATGGACAGCGCATGGCGTTCCGAACGCGCCGCTGTCAGATAGGCGCAAAAGGCCTGCGCGGCCTGGCGCGCGGCAACCTCGTCGGCGATCTGATGTGGCTCCAGTGTATCACCCAGTGCGAGCCATTTGCGGGCGATATTGCGATGCGCCGGCTCACGCGCCCGCTCCAGGGTCTGACGCGACCACTCGCCGTAGCTTTTGCCAAGGAGCGCTAAATCCAGCAGCCACTCGCCGGGATAGTCGACAATATCGATATTGAGGCGGCCGGAGCCCAGTGATCGCGACAGAAAACTTGCCGATTCGTATTCGATGGTAAGGCGTAATTCGCTGATCCGGCTCGTCGATTGGGGCCAATGGCGATCGCCCCGGGTCAGGGCGGCGACGTGGGACTCGTAGTCGAAACGGGGAATATTATCGTTGGGTTGCGGTTGCAAAACGCCGCGCACGATGCGATTCTGCGCGTACGGCGAGAACAGCGGCAGCCGCCCGCCGTGGATAAGATTATGCACCAGTGCGGTGATAAATACGGTCTTGCCGGCGCGCGCCAGTCCGGTAACACCCAGGCGCACGGCAGGCGGGTTGACCAGTCCGGCGGCGGCATCGGCCAGATTATCGAGGAAAATCAGGGCTTCATCGGTAAGCGAGGTTGGTTTGGACACAAAGGGGCCTTCGCGCAATATAGCCGTCACACCCGTTATCCGGGCTACAGAGTTAATCTCAAAAACCCATCGGGTACTGCTGGCCATTCATCTGATCGTTAGAGATGTTCGATTTATCCAGCGTTGTCAAGGGCGCTTCGCGCCGCCTTTGGCGGTTCTTAAACCCTTGACAACGCAGGATAAATCGAAAAAAAGCGATGATCAGGTAAATGGCCCGGTATGGCCTCGCTGCTCGCCATCTGCAGCAAGGGCCGCAAGAGAAGTAACGTCAGATTTTCCCGTCCCGGGAACAACCTGCTGAAAGATCATATCCAGCTCGAATATCCATGGGCGATGCGCCCTGACGCAATATTGCGAGTCGCTAAACCGTTTATCGTGAAGAAAGGTGCTTCGCTCCGCATCAGTCCGCCGGGCCGCCCCAAGGACTGATTTGTCCTTATACCAAGGGACTTTGCGTGTGACTCCTGACACAGATTAAAACCGTTGTCTTGTCCGCACGATACACACGTCAGCGTGTACAAAACGCCAATACCGCTGCTATTATGCGGACAGTTCCCGCGGCCTCAGGAAGGCGCGCAAGGAACCGGCTCCAGGGCCGATGGCGCCGAAGTCGGCGGCATCGAAGCTGACAACGCTCAAACCTGCGGTGGGATACTTTTGACGTATCGCCTCAAGGCCGTCAGCGGCGCCATCACCGCACAGAGCCACCGCCATGGCCTGAATCGTCGGGTTATGGCCGACGATCATCAGGCTGTCGCAGATACCCTTGTGGGCGTGAATGGCATCAAGATAGTCCTGCGGGGCAGCGTGATAGAGGTGGTGATTGACGCGCAATACCAGATCGTGGCTGAACCACGGCAGCATCAGCGATACCGTCTCGCGGGTGCGTTGCGCGGATGAGACGAGAATGCGCTCCGGCAACCAGCCTTCGGCGACCATTTGCCGCGCGACGGCGGGTGCCGCCCGTCGTCCCCGATCGTTCAGGGGACGATCATGATCGCGCAACGTGGTGTCGTTCCAGGACGATTTTGCGTGGCGTAGCAGATAGAGGTTCAGCATATCACCGGCGTATCCGAATCAGTCGTTATTGCCTACAGTACCGTACAGCCTGGCGGTCGTATTTGACAGGAAAACACGACCGGCCCCTGGTTATGATCCTTCAGCAGGTTGTATCCAGGACAGGTAAACCTGAAGGTGCACCTCTTGCAGCCCGTGCCGCCTGCAGCACCCGACAGGTTTTGTCAGAACAACTTAAGACATGACACGCTCAAGTGGTTCCTTGATTCCAATGTTTGCATGCAAGGCACCGGTTCGAGGACAAATGCCGGAATCGAACCCGTAGATTGTTCATAGCGTATAACGCATAAATGTGAAACGTTTAAACGACGGATTATGCCATGGGCAGGGCGCCTCGCCACGACAAGACCTATTACGCCACCACGATGGCCAACTGGCCGCGCTGGGAGAAACTGAGCGGCGATGTTGAAGCGGACGTGTGTGTGATCGGCGGTGGACTTGCCGGTTTGACTGTGGCGCGTGAGATGATCGGGCGGGGCCATGCGGTTACACTTCTTGAGGCCGATGCCGTTGCAGCGCACGCATCGGGCCGGAACGGCGGCTTCGTGTCGGGAGGGTTCGCGCTGCCTGTCGCCGGTATCGAAAAGCGTATCGGTCGCTCCGCCGCGCAGGAAATTTGGGCCCTGTCGTGCGATGGTGTGCGCTATGTGCATGACGCCGTCAGCACATTACAAACACCGGGAATCATCGCTGGCCGGGGCAAATTGAAGGTGTGGCGGGTCGACGACGCAGAGGCGGTATTGCGTCAGGCCGATCTCATGAATACCTATTACGGGACCGATTACTCCGTATGGGAGCGATTGAAGGTGCGCGAGCATTTGCGCACCGACTGTTATTATCATGCGCTGTACGATCGCCGCGGTTTTCATATCAATCCTCTTCTTTACGCCCGCGCCCTGGCCCACGATGCCTGGCGCCAGGGCGTGAATATCTATGAAGCATCAAGAGCACTTTCGTTACGTCCCGTGCAAGGGGGGTGGCACGTTGTAACGGCGCACGGGTTGGTTCGCAGCGCGCACGTGGTGTTGTGTATAAACGCTACGCGCCAGGGTATCTACCGGCCTCTTCAGCGCGCTATCCTGCCGGTCGCCACTTTTGTTACCGCCTCGGAAGTCATGACGGAAAAGCTTCGCCAGAGTATTCGCTTTAAGGGCTGTATTGCCGATCAGCGCCGCGCCGGGGATTATTTTCGCATTTTCCCGGACGGACCGCACGAACGCCTTATCTGGGGCGGGCGAATGACCACAAACACCAGTATTCCCGCCGATCTCACCCGCCGTCTGGGCAAGGATATTCAATCGGTTTTCCCTCAGTTGGGGTATTTTCAGATGACGCATACATGGGGCGGTGTGATGGGATATGCGGTGCACAGAATGCCCATTATCGGTCAGTTGAAGGAGGGATTGTGGGCTGCCACCGCTTTTGGCGGCCACGGTCTGAACACGACAGCAATGGCCGGCAGTCTTATTGCTGCCGCAATCGCCGAGGGCGATGATCGATGGCGATTGTTCTCGCCGTTTGCGGCGCGCTGGGGCGGCGGTGCCTTCGGTCGCCTGGCCACGCGGATCACCTACTGGTTCATGCAAAGGCGCGACCTGCGCGATGAGCGGGCCACAAGACGGCGCCAGGCGCAAGGCGTTCTGACGAGCGGTTGATGGCATCGAACGGGAGGCAGGTATGGCCGACACCTTAGGGAGCCACGGCAATGGGGTTGGACGACAGGACTTTATCGGCGCTATGCGGGCGATCGCGAGCTCTGTTGCGGTTATAACCACAAGCGGTGATCACGGCCGCCATGGCGCGACCGTCAGTTCGTATTGTTCGGTATCGGCGGATCCCCCATCGATGCTGGCCTGCCTTCACGCCAAAGGCCGCATTGCCATGCGGGTAAGCGGCAACGGCCGGTTTTGCCTCAATGTCCTGGCGCAGGAAATGGCCCATGTGGCGGACCGGTTTTCCGGCCGTCACGATGAGGAGGTCGAGGATCGTTTCGAGGGCATCGAGGTGTTCGATACGCCCGGTCACAGTCCGGTGATCGCGGGGGCGATGGCGTTTCATTGTCGTGTTCGTTCCACCCGGCCCGTGGGAAGCCATCTCGTCATCATCGGCGAAGTGACGGGTATCGCCGGATCGATTGCACAGCCGCTGACCTATTTGAACGGTGCCTATCGCTCGTGGATTTCATGAGGATTGCCGTGCGCCTGTCGGCATTACACGCTCTGGTGAGGGCAGGGGCTGCAGGGGAATCGTCATCGCCCGGATCGGAAAAAGACTTGATCGCCAGGCCAATAAAGCCGATAAAGCCGGTAAAGCCGGGGTAATCGCGAAACATCGCGCAGGCCTGCCAATCCTTCGCCCTCGGTCTATGAAACAAAAAGAGCGATGGCACATGCGTACAATTCTAATGCACTATGTCAGCGTTGTGGATCGGATGAACCGCCGTATAGGACGCGCGGTCATGTACGGCATATTCGCCATGATGGCGATTCTTCTTTGGTCTTCCATCTCGAAAACCTTCTTCAATCCCTCCCTATGGACACTGGAAATGGCCCAGTTTGCAATGGTCGCCTACTACATGCTCGGTGGACCGTATTCGATCCAGATGGGATCGAACGTTCGTATGGACCTCTTTTACGGCTCCTGGTCGGCAAGACGCAAGGCGGCCGTGGACGTGGTAACGGTGTGCTTTTTGATTTTTTATCTGGCGGTGCTGCTTTGGGGCGGCATTGACAGCACGACTTACGCGTTCCAGTACGGCGGTGAGCGCTCACCCACGGCATGGCGTCCCTACCTCTGGCCAATTAAATTAATCATGTGTACCGGCATTGTACTAATGTTACTTCAAGCGATTTCGGAGCTGTTTAAGGACATTCTGCGGCTTCGCGGCGAGGCGTTCGTAAATGTCGTATGAGTTCATTGCCATCTTTATGTTCGTCAGCATGATGGCAATGCTGATGACCGGTCAGCGGGTTTTCGGCGCCATCGGCTTTATTGCGGTGGTCGCGGCCCTGGCCCTGTGGGGCGATCGGGGAGGCTACGACATCGCCTTTTCATCAGCGATGAAACTGATGAAATGGTACCCGCTGCTCACACTGCCCATGTTCATTTTTATGGGGTACGTCCTGTCGGAATCCAGGATCGCCGATGATCTCTACAGGATGTTCCATGTATGGATGGGCGGTGTCAGCGGTGGCCTTGCCATTGGCACCATCGGCCTGATGGTGCTTGTCTCCGCCATGAACGGCCTGTCGGTTGCGGGAATGGCAATCGGCGCCACGATCGCTTTGCCGGAACTTCTCAAACGCCGCTACGATAAACGAATGGTGACCGGGGTTGTTCAGGCGGGCTCCTCTTTGGGGATTCTTGTCCCGCCATCGGTCGTTCTCGTCCTCTATGCGATGATTGCGCGACAACCCGTCGGCCAGCTCTGGCTTGCAGGGGTGTTGCCCGGCTTGATGATGGCGAGTCTTTTTGTTCTCTACATCGCCATCAGATGCAAGATAAATCCATCCCTGGGGCCGGCATTGAGCGTGGCTGAGCGCGATCTTGCGTTCTCGCAAAAACTCGCGCTGTTGCGCGCCGGTCTGCTTCCGTTGGGTATTTTTGCAGCGATGATGATCCCCTTCGTTAATGGCTGGACGTCGCTTGTGGAAAGTTCTGCCATCGGTGCCCTGACGGCGTTTCTCACAGCCCTTCTCAAAGGCCGCATGACCAGAGAGATTTTTGAGGTCTGCATCAGACAGACCCTTGGCGTCAGTTGCATGTTCATGTGGATCATCGTTGCCGCTCTCGCTTTTGGCGCCGTATTCGATGGTCTGGGGGCGGTAAAGGCAATAGAGTCGGTTTTTACGGAGAAACTGGGACTCAGTCCGTGGATGATCCTCATTCTGATGCAGTTGAGCTTTATTCTGATGGGGACGTTTCTGGACGACACCGCGATGTTGGTCATCGTTGCGCCGCTTTACGTTCCCCTTGTGGATGCGCTTGGCTTTAATCTGATCTGGTATGGCGTTTTGTACACAATCACAACCCAGATCGCGTATATGACACCGCCCTTTGGTTACAACCTGTTTTTGATGCGGGCGATGGCGCCCCCGGAAATTTCACTTCGGGACATCTACGGATCAATTCTTCCGTTTGTGCTGGTGATGGTTCTCGCTCTGTCACTGGTGATGATGTTTCCGCAAATCGCACTCTGGCTACCGGAGTACGTATACCAGCGATAAAAACCCACAACCCGACGTCAATCAACCAGGAGGAATTGCATGACGACAAGACGCAAGTTTATCAAAGGCGCCGCGGCGACGATACCGGCGGCCGGCGCCGGGCTGGCAACGCCGGCCATCGCGCAATCCAAAATCAGGTGGCGGATGCAAACTTATGCAGGGGCAGCACTGGCTGAGCATGTTGTCAAGCCGGCGATTGACCAGTTCAACAAAATCGCCGCGGACCAGATGGAAATCGAGTTGTTTTTTTCTGATCAACTGGTTCCAACGGGAGAGTTGTTCCAGGCGATGCAGCGCGGAACCATCGATGCGGTGCAATCGGATGACGATTCCATGGCCAGCCCGACCGAGGTAACTGTCTTTGGCGGCTATTTCCCTTTTGGCAGCCGCTATTCGCTCGACGTTCCGGTGCTCTTTAACCAATACGGCCTGAAGGAGATTTGGGAGGCTGAATATGCCAGGGTAGGGGTTAAACACATTTCCGCCGGAGCCTGGGACCCGTGCCATTTTGCCACCAAGGACCCGATCAATTCCCTGGAGGATTTGCAAGGCAAGCGGGTCTTTACATTTCCTACGGCTGGCCGTTTTTTGACGCAGTTTGGTGTGGTTCCCGTGACGCTTCCATGGGAAGACATTGAGGTTGCGGTGCAGACCGGCGAGCTTGATGGCGTTGCCTGGTCGGGCATCACGGAGGACTACACCGTCGGCTGGGCGGATGTGACCAACTATTTTCTGACCAACAATATTTCGGGCGCCTGGATCGGCCATTTCTTTGCGAATATGGATCGCTGGAACGAGCTTCCTGAACATCTGCAGGCGCTGCTGGCGGTTTGCATGGAGCAAAGCCATTACTATCGCCAGTGGTGGTACTGGGGTGGCGAGGCAAATCTTCGCGTCAATGGTACGAAGATGAAACTGACGTCCATTCCCGATGATGAATGGTCAAAGGTCGAGGCGGCTGCTGTCAAGTTCTGGGACGAGATCGCGGCCGAATCCGAGACCAAGGCGAAGATCGTCGAGATTTTCCGCAAATACAATGCAGACATGCAAAAAGCCGGCCGGCCGTATCGCTATGGCTGATGCCGTTGAACGGGAAAAAGTGGACCGAGGCGAAGCCGAGGGACTTTTTCACATTTAACTAGAGCGTCAGGCGATTAATAGGAATCTTTTTTGGATTTCCCTTTTTAGGGATAATGTGATTCGTTTGGGCATGGAGGTGATTCTATGACCCAATCTTTATCCCTTGATCTTCGCCGTCGTATTGTTGCTGCGATATCACAAGGAAAGTCACGCCGAGCCGCTGCTGAACAGTTTGCGATTTCAGTCGCAAGTGCGGTTCGTCTGCAAAAACGTTTTGAAGAAACAGGCTCGCTTGAACCGGATCGCCGGGGGCGCCCCAGAGGCAGTGGCAAGCTGGGACCTTATCACGACAGGATCATCGCCAAGGTAGAAGCGCAACCAGACATCACCATGCCTGCTCTGGCGGCCTGGCTTCTTGAGACTGAGGGTGTGCAGGTTGATCCCTCAAACCTGTCGAAACTGCTGTGCAGGGCCGGCTTCAGCTATAAAAAAAACGCTGCTGGCGGCAGAACGCAAGCGTGCAGATGTCAGGGCTGAGCGCGATGAATGGCGCAAACATCGCCTGCCGGCCATTCAAGCCGCCCCTGCACGGCTGCTTTTCATCGACGAGACCAGCGTAAAGACCAATATGACGCCGCTCAGGGGGCGCAGCCGGAAAGGGGAAAGGCTCATCGCCGATGCGCCCTTCGGCAAATGGCATACCCAGACCTTTATTGCTGCCCTGCGTTGTAGTGAGTTGGCGGCGCCCTGGGTCATTGACGGGGCGATGAATGGCGAAGCCTTTGATACTTATGTAACAACACAGCTTGCGCCTCTTCTCAAGCCGGGCGACGTTGTGGTTTGGGACAACCTAAATATCCACAAAAGCCCCCGTGCGGCGCAAGCCATCAAAGCCTGTGGCGCTTGGGTGTTGTTCCTGCCGCGCTACTCACCTGATCTGAACCCGATTGAGAAGGCCTTTTCGAAACTGAAAACCTTGCTGAGGAAGGCCAAGGCCAGAACCTATGATGATTTATGGAAAGCTGTTGGGCAGGTTTGCGATCTTTTCACGCCGCAGGAATGTTGGAACTATTTCAAAGCGACAGGTTGCGTTGCAAATTAATCGCCCGACGCTCTAATACCAAGGGGCTTGGCGTTTGACTCCTTACCGGATTAAAACCGTTGTCTTATCAGCACGATACACAAGTCAGCGTGTACAAAACGCCAATACCGCTGGTATAAGAAAGGGCCCCTTTGCGTGCCATGCAAAGGGGCCATTTTCTTTAAGGATCAAATACGTGAATAGTCCGATGATCACTCCGTCGCAGGTTTTGCGGCATCATCAAGGGGTTTTTTGATCAGATCCGCAGCATTATCGGCTGCGGTGTCAGCGGCGTCTTTCACATTTTTGACCTTCTCTTCAACCTTCTTGGTGGCATCGGCGGCGGCGTCCTTTACTTCCGCTGCCGTGTCCTCGGCCTTTTTGGTGGCATCGGTGGCGGCGTCCTTTACTTCCGCTGCCGTGTCCTCGGCCTTTTTGGTGGCATCGGTGGCGGCGTCCTTTACTTCCGCTGCCGTGTCCTCGGCCTTTTTGGTGGCATCGGTGGCGGCGTCCTTTACTTCCGCTGCCGTGTCCTCGGCCTTTTTGGTGGCATCGGTGGCGGCGTCCTTTACTTCCGCTGCCGTGTCCTCGGCCTTTTTGGTGGCATCGGTGGCGGCGTCCTTTACTTCCGCTGCCGTGTCCTTAGCCTTTTTGGTGGCATCAGCAGCGGCGTCTTTTGCCTCGGTTACCGTTTCCTCAGCCTTTTTGGTGGCATCGGTGGCGGCGTCCTTTAGTTGCGTTGCCGTGTCCTCAGCCTTCTTGGTGGCATCGGTGGCGGCGTCCTTTAGTTGTGTTGCCGTGTCCTCAGCCTTCTTGGTGGCATCGGTGGCGGCGTCCTTTACTTCCGCTGCCGTGTGCTCAGCCTTTTTGGTGGCATCGGTTGCGGCGTCCTTTAGTTGCGTTGCCGTGTCCTCGGCCTTCTTGGTGGCATCGGCGGCGGCGTCCTTTACTTCGCCAGCGGCATCCGTTACAACCTCACCAGCATCAGCGGCCTTTTCCTTGACCGTCTCGACGGCTCCCTTGGCAGTATCCTTGACACCCTCGACGGCATCTCCCACCGCTTCTCCCGCCTCAGCCGCTTTATCCTTGACGGCATTGGCGGCATCGCCAGCGGCATCCGTTACAACTTCGCCGGCATCAGCGGCCTTTTCCTTGACCGTCTCGACGGTCTCCCTGGCTGCCTCCTTGGTTGCGGTTGCTGCCTCTTTGGTTACTTCCGCCGCCCTCTCAGCCGGTTCCTCGCTACATGCCGCAAGTCCCAGCAGCGATACCATGGCAAGCGTCGAAATTCCTATCCGTTTCATAATGTTCTCCACGTTTACTCTTTTCCAGCCCCACGCCGTGTCGCTGCTTTTCCTGTCCGCCGATGTATTACGGAGACTGGATCAAAACGACAATTTCTCTTATAGGTTGCAACAGGGGCTTGCCCTATTGCAACAGTTTTTCCTCCCCGCCCCATGGCAGGAACCCATACGCCTCTATCAGGGAGCAGGTCTTGATTGCATAATTTATCGCGCCGTCGATAGGACGATAAACTATGGCCATTTTACGACAGGTGGCAGAGAAGACAGGATTGCGCTGACATGTCCACCGGTTTTCAACCCAAAGACAGTTCCGCGATCGTACAGCAGATTGAATTCCACATAACGGCCGCGACGGATCAGTTGCTCTTCGCGCTCTTGCGCAGACCAGGGTTTGTTGTAGTTGCGCTCCACCAGGGACGGATAGACCCCCAGAAACGCCCGCCCGACGTCCTGGGTAAAGGCGAAATCGGCATGCCAGTCGCCGGAATCGTGACGGTCGTAGAAAATACCGCCAATTCCCCGCGGTTCATCGCGATGGGGCAGGTAAAAATACGTATCGCACCACGCCTTAAAACGATCGTAATCGGCCACCAAATGGGCATCGCAGGCGCCTTTCATGGCATTGTGAAAGGCAACGCTGTCAGGGTCTTCCTGCACCCGTCTGGCATTCAGAACGGGAGTGAGGTCGGCGCCGCCACCGAACCACGCCTTTTGTGTGACGACAAAGCGTGTATTCATGTGAACCGCCGGCACATGAGGGTTCTGCATATGCGCAATCAGCGAAATGCCGCTCGCCCAAAATCGCCCATCCTCCCCGGTTCCGGGAATTTGTTCCCTGAATTCGGGTGCGAATTCGCCATGCACGGTGGACACATGGACCCCGACCTTTTCGAAAACGCGCCCGCTCATCAATCCCATAACGCCTCCGCCTCCGGGACCGCCGCCATGATCGATGCGCTCCCAGGGCGTACGTTCAAAGCGCCCCGGCGGCAAATCGGCCAGCGGTCCGGCGAGGGCGTCTTCAAGCGCCTCAAAGCGGGCGCAAATGCGATCGCGCAACGTCTCGAACCATGCCTGTGCCAGGTGCATGCGCTCCTCAAGTGAAGGGGTATCCCCCATAGCAAATCGCCCTTTCCTGCGTTGTGGCTCTCAATCGCCAATACCCTCGTTACGGTGCGGGGCGAAGGGGATCCGGTGCCATGTCGTCATCAATATCGCGAACAATGCCAACAAAGCGCCGCACAACACGCTCCATCAGGCCCAGGGCGCGATCCACCTCCGCCTCGCTTGGCAATTGAAACCCGTCATCCTCGGGTGCAAACGCCGTTCGATCGCGCGCGATACCGTTGTCCCCGGCCAGACGACGCAACTGCGCGTTTTCGTCCTGCAATCGCGCGATGCGATTCTGCAATGCGCGGCGCTCGTCTGCCAGCAATTGACACGCCCACTGCCCGCCACTTTGCTCGCAGCGGCTGACATTGCCGTTGACCGTATCGATGCGAAAGACGCCCTGGTTGGTCTCAATCAGCGTAAAGCGGCCAGAGATGTCCTGCGCCGCCGCCGTTTGCAGCACGCCGAAAACCGTCCAGATGGCCGCCGCCAACACCCAATGGGTGCGATTGTGCCAAACGGATGGGAGCGCTCGCCCGGCAAACGTCGGCACTGATCGGACACAATGGGCAGCACGTGCTGACAAAATATGCGTGTGTTTCATGCGAATTACCTGCGTGGATTGATTTTCGCCGCTCATTGGGAGATTTTAATGAAGAACTCGGGCAACTTTATGCACGTGCGTGCGACAAATGCACCGCAGGGGCTGTGCAGCGCTGTATGGCTACGTGTGATCTTTCAACAGGTTGTTCTCGAAAAACCCATCGGGTGCTGCTGTCCATTTATCTGATCATTGGAGATGTTCGATTTCTCCTGCGCTGTCAAGGGTTTAAGAACCGCTGAAAGCGGCGCGAAATGCCCTTGACAGCGCAGGAGAAATCGAAAAAAAGCGATGATCCGATGAATGGCCCGGTATGGCCTCGCTGGGGGCAAGGGCGCAAGAGATGTACCTTCAAATTTGCCTGTCCGGGAACAACCTGCTGAATCACACAGCTAGAGCGTGTCACGCGTCATTTCTCGCGCCAGAGCAGTCACCACCGCTTCACCCATTTGCGACGTGCTGAGCCGGGTGCACCCGTCTTGCATAATATCGCCGGTACGCGCCCCCGTCTCAAGAACAGCCGCAATCGCCCGCTCCAGAGCATCCGCCGCCCGCTCCATGGAAAACGAATAGCGCAACGCCATGGCAAACGAGGCCATCATGGCGATTGGATTGGCCAGGCCCTGTCCGGCAATATCGGGCGCCGAGCCGTGTACGGGTTCATACATCGCCTTGCGCAGTCCACTCGCCTCATCCACCGCCCCAAGGGAGGCAGAGGGCAACATGCCCAGTGAGCCGGTCAACATCGCCGCCACATCAGAGAGAACATCGCCGAACAGATTGTCTGTTACCAACACATCGAACTGCTTGGGCCGGCGCACCAGTTGCATGGCGCAATTATCGGCCAGAATGTGCTCAAGGGTGACGTCCGGATAATCGCGCTTGTGTACGTCGCGCACCACTTCGTGCCAAAGCACGCCCGATTTCATCACATTACGCTTTTCCGACGAGTGAACCAGGTTGCGTCGCGTGCGCGCCAGTTCAAACGCCACCCGGGCGATGCGCTCGATTTCATAGGTATCGTAGCGTTGGGTATCGATGGCGCGTTTTTGTCCGTCGGCAAGTTCGGTGATCTCCTTGGGCTCGCCAAAATATACGCCACCCGTTAGCTCGCGTACGATCAGAATATCAAGCTCCTCGATCAGTTCGCGCTTTAGCGAGGACGCATCGGCCAGTGCCGGATAACACATCGCCGGGCGCAAGTTGGCAAAAAGCCCCAACTCCTTTCGCAGGCGCAACAGCGCCGCCTCAGGGCGCACATCATAGGAAACCCCCTCCCACGCAGGTCCCCCGACGGCGCCGAGAAAAACCGCCTGCGCTGCCTGCGCCTTCGCCATGGTTGCATCGGTAATCGGCACCCCGTGGATATCGTAGGCGGCGCCACCAACCGGCTCTGTGTGCGTCGTGAAGGTGACGTCGCCATGGGTGTTAAACCACGCGATCAGCCGTTCCATTTCGGCCATGACTTCCACACCGATGCCATCGCCGGCAAGCAATAAAAGGGTATAGGATGTCACGAATGCCTCACTTTTAGAAAGCCTTGCGGGAAAGCACGGATGAGGTGTGGTCGGGTCTCGGGAGCTATGACAAGCGCGCCGTTGCCTCGATTTCGATTTTCATCTCCGGCCTTATCAGCCCCGCAACCACCATTGTCATTGCCGGGCGGATTTCGCCAAATCGAGCGCCCAGGATGGGGAATACCTTTTCCACATCCGATCCATCGCGCAGGTAAATGACGAGGCGGACGACGTCGGCGAGCGCACCGCCTGCCTTTTCCATCGTATCCTCAATGGTTCGCAGGCAGTTGTGGGCCTGCGCCTCCACCGTTACCGGCATCTCAAGGGTGACATAGTCGTCGTAGCCGGTGGTGCCGGCCACGAAGACCCAGTCGCCATCGACGACCGCCCGGGCGTAACCGCCGGTGTGCTCAAACGAACTGCCCGTGGAAACGTGTCTGCGCTTGCCAGGCATGTTGTCCCTCCTTGTGCTTTATGTCCCTCTTTGCCGTTGTGGAATTCAGCGCTCCAGCCCGGTGTTTAGCCGAATTACTTTTGCGGTGCAACGTCTGCGTCAAAAACTTGCCAGAATCATTCGATTAATATGGCCAGGTGTGTAATTGCGATAGGCTGTTCTCAAGGTGGCAGGTCTGAAGTCAGGGTTATTGCGGCCCTTTTCGCCAGAGAGACTGGTTTGGGCCCATCACCTGATCACGGCTTTTTTCGGGAACAACCGAGCGCAGGATTTCAGTGAGGGCAGGATTTGAGCCTGCCAACCGGTCTTGCGTGATCATTCGTCCTGTAAACCCCTTAACCGGCGACGCTTTCGGAGAGTACTGTGCAGTTTCGGATAAAAAAATTCTATGTTCTCATCGCGGTACTGTGTCTGGGTGTCGCTCTGGTATCTCCTGTTTCGGCGGCGTGTAACAAGCCCTCGCCGCCTGGCTGTATCAACAAGAAAGGCAAATTCGGCGGCCAGTTCGAGTTTCTTGACTGCAAGTCGTTGTTCGACAGCTATATCAAGGAAGTCAACCGCTATGCCGGATGTTTGCAGGAAGACACGAAAGGGATTGAGGCGGCATTCAAGAAGGAGGCGGGTATTCTGGAGGCCGAGTTCAAGGAACGTATGAGCGTCCTGCAAGCGAAATATAAAAAGCGCGGCGCCCCTTTCCAGGCCAAGTTTGATGCCTTAAAGCGTGAGACCGATGCCGCCGCTGCGGCCCTGAAGGCGCGGGTGCCCAAGCGCTCCACAACTCCATTGAATTGACCGGATGAAACATCCCTGGCGCGTACAGCGCTCTGATCATAGACTTCATTGAGTTCGGCTTTATTGGCAACTGTGTCAGTCCGGTTCTGAGCTGTTAAATTACACATCTAGATGTGATCTTTCAGCACGTTGTTCCCAGGACAAGCAAACCGGAAGTGTTACCTCTTAGCGCCCTTGACAGCGCGGGAGAAATCGAACACCTCCAATGATCATGTGAATGGTCACCTGCACCCGATGATTTTACCAGGGACAACCTGTTGAAATTACACATCTAGAGCGTATCGGATTTGTTAGCTAAGTCATTGATTTTATTGAACTTCTTATTTTTCCAAAAAGCATATTTCATAGTAAAATCAATGACTTAGGCAGTTAGCGCCCGTCAAACCCGACAGACTGCTAGAGCTTGATCTGCCGTGAACACATTTCTCCGTGCGGTTGCGTGCGCACATGCAGGTTTTCCACATGATGCCATGAGTGGCAATTTTTAATTGAACATTCAATCGTTATATGCAACTTTGTATATTTATATACAACCACTGAATTGTTGTCATTCGTTGCAACTGGACGCCTGCTTAAGGATGGTTTTCCTGATTTAGGGCGTTTTACGTGGTTTTCATTGATTTGCGTCGATGCACTTATTCGACATGTGCTTTTACTGATTGACTATCGTCTAGATGATTTCGACGTAAATCGCAATGCAACCGCCTGGATTGTGCGGCGGTGGGTGTGATGACCCTTGGACGGCACTCAATCGACGCGGTTTGCGTGTTTGTTGAACGCAGGGGGATATTTCCATGACGCTTTCCAGATTTTCTATAGTCGTTGCTTTTTTGCTGATCGCGGCCGGTCTTGGCGGCTGCAGTACTATCCACAAGCAAGCGCTTATCGGTAATACGAACACATTGAGCGTGGATGCCAAACAGCGTCTCTTTATTTCCGGCAGGGACGGTGTTTGTGCAGAGCCGAGTCCCGATGCCATCGTGGCGCGTGCGGCGGCGCTGTCGGGCGGCTTGAGTGGCACACAGTCGCGCCAGGGCAGCCTGGCTGCCGCGGCCAGCGAGGCGGCCGCTTCGATCGGTCTGCGCACCCAGAGCATTCAGATCCTGCGCGATGGTTACTATCGCATTTGCGAGGCTTATATTAATGGTGCGATTAAAAGGGAAAGTTACGAAAAAATTATCAGTCAAGTGGATGTGTTTATTGCGGTTGCCCTGGCGATCGATACCCTTGGTGGATCGGTGCGCGCCCCGGCGGTGATACTGCAACAAACTGCCAATGCCAACCAAACTGATGATGATAATCCATCGGTAGGTATTACGCCAAGCAGTTCGTTCGAGAGCAGTAATCTTTCAAGAGCGGATTTGGAGAAGTTATCGGCAAACTCAGCTGCGATCGTTGCCATCATCGAAAAATATATCGATTATAGAAAACTGGTGCTCAGAGAAAGATTGAATGACTTTTAGTCTTTCCAGGTTTTATTGTTACATAGATCTGTTGCCTGTGATGGCGGCAAAGTTTCTGAGGGAACGAATTGAGCGTTTGAGCGCTCAGGGGGAAATCTTATGGCGGAGGAGCAACATTGTCCGCCCGCCGGGCAGGATGGCAGCGGGCAAGAGGCGGGTGCCGAGAGTGGGTCTTGCAAAAAGCAGGCGGTTGTTCTGGTGCACGGCATGGGCGAGCAGGCGCCCATGGAGTCCTTGCGCGCCTTTGTGGATGCGGTATGGACAAGCGAAGATAAGTCAACCAGGCGAACGTGGATCAAGCCGGATACGCGTGCCGGTCTTTTCGATTTAAGGCGTATTACGACCAACGCCAATGAAGCGGGCAAGCGGACGGATTTCTACGAGTTTTACTGGGCGGACCTGATGCAGGGTACGACCTGGCAGCATTTAACCGGCTGGGTGTCGGGTTTGCTGGTACGTGATCCGAAGTCTGTACCCCCTAATGTTATGCCTCTTTGGGTTTATCTATGGATTAGTCTTTTTGTTCTCGCATTGATATGGATTTTTGACGTTCCTGGCAATAGCACAAAAGCGGCGTCCGAGACATGTTCAGGGTTATTGACTTCAACAAGCGAGAAATGCGCTAGTGAGAAAGCAGGTTTTTTTGAAGGAATAATTTGGTTTATAAATTATATTCTAAACGCATGGGAAAATAGGATAATAAAAAATATTATAAAAATATTATTCCTTAGTATTCCAATTATAATTTTTATATTAAAATATATTTCTCTAAATATAATTGAATCCAAGCGAAGAATAATATCATGTATTCTAATTATTGTAGGAACGTTGATATATTTTTTATTAATTTCTGTGGTGATCAAAGAAGGTTATTTCTTTACTGTTTTTTCAATTTTCGGATTGCTCCTGCTGCACGGATTTATTGTGCCTTATTTTGGCGATGTGGCGCGCTATGTGCAGGAAAAGCCGGCCAATATCGAAAAACGTGCCGCTGTGCGCGAGCGCGGCCTGCAGTTGTTCCGCCAACTCCATGATTGCGGCGATTACGACAGGATTGTCGTTGTTGCCCATAGCCTTGGTACCATTATCGCCTATGACCTCCTGAGCCTCCTGTGGACCGAGTACGGGCCGAACAAACGAAACCTGCCAAACTCCGCCGCAATCGAAAAGATGGAGAAATTGGATGATTGGCTAAGAGGTATATCGAGCAACGCAGGCGAGGGCGATCCTGAAACCTATCGAAAACATCAGCGCGCCATCTGGGATGCGCTGCGAACGGCGCGTGACCCCGAGGATGGATACAGGCCATGGCTGATCTCGAATTTTGTCACCCTTGGCTCGCCATTGACCCACGCCGAGTTTCTTCTCGCGCGCGATGAAGGTTCTCTTGAGAATAAAATTTATGAGCGCAAACTGGCCGTGTCGCCCCCTGTGCTTGAGCCGGACAGTTTTTTATATAAAGGCGGGCCGAACGGGGAGTGTATTCCGCATCACGCCGCTGTGTTCTGCGCCGTGCGCTGGACAAATATATATGATCAGGCTAACTCTTATTTACCTCTGCGCGGGGATATTATCTCCGGGCCCATGAAAGGGCATTTTAGTGGCCATATCTGGCGTGTTGATGGGAGCGGCAAGCCAGGAAAATGCCACGAGGGCTTTATGGGCGTTACCGATATCAAAGCCGATATCGGCTGCAGGCGTTGGCCGCCGCTGGGGTGGATAACAAGCAATAAAGCGAAGTTTTTTACCCACACAAAATACTGGAAATGGGTTCCGTGTGTAAATGGCGCGGAAAATGATGCTCTCAACGGGCACATTGCTGCGCTTCGCAAGGCCATTGATCTCCCCGATACATGCGACAAATGCGAAACAGCCAGTGATACCCGCGCAGGCTTGTAACAATTGCGCCGAGGTTCAAATACGGCAATCGCTCAAATCAAAATGGACCCTAACGTATATCGTTGAATGTGAAAAAGTCCCTTATTGTGGGCGATGAAACACCGCCCGCCCGCGCGCCAGCAAAAATACCGTCAGTATTGCCGCCACGCAGACTGCGATCACAAAAACCGGTATGGATAATGCCCTTAGGTTCATCAAACAGTAAGCAAAGACGGGCAGGCCGATCGCCGTGCCAAGATTACCCATCTGGGTGATGGCGCCATTCGCTTGCGCCCGATCGGCGGTGTTGGTGTTCAGCAGCGCAACAAAGGCAAATGACGTCGCCTGGATCATGCCGAATACGAACATCATGGCATAGCTCGTATAAGCGAAATATATATTCCCCAGCGTCCCGTAAACCGCCATCGCCAAACCCGCCAAAACCAGGAATAATGCCGCCGCCAGGGCAAATGGCGCAGCAGATTTTTGCGCCATCCAGCCGCCAGCCAGGGACCCGGCAGTACTCACCAGGGGTAGCGTCGTGGCCAGCCGGATTTCGTGCGCGGCGTCTTGCGCAAACGCGGGCAAATACGTAAGAAGCGCCATGAACATCAGCGTGTGCCAAAAAAACACCAGTGCCGGCGCGGATTTCTCCGGCGATACATACACCGTAAATTGTCCCCGCCACGCATATGCCAGCCGGCGCCATTGGGGCGCATCGCTGGCCCGGGGCGCCGGCGTGTCCAACACCATATAGAGCAACAAAAATACGCAAAGAACGGTTCCGTGCGCAGTGTAAAGCCCCGCCAGCCCGAACGCGTCGAGTATGGGAATGCCGCCAAGGCCGGCCAGGGCGTAAGCCACACCAAAAAAAGTTGCCCACAGACCCATGGCCAGGGATTGATGCCGTAAAGAACTGGCACCGATGATTGCCGTTGGCGCGCCTACCACAATAAGCAAGTGCGCTATTCCCTCGAGCAAGCGCGTAATCAGCATGATTTCAATGGCAGGCAGAAAGGCTTGCGCCGCCGATACGCCGATGCCGAGGGCACCGGCAATCTGCAACGACAGGCGGGTTCCCATCGCGCCGACGATCTCTCCGGCGATTGCGCCAAAGAGAACCGCCACAATGCTCATACTCGACAACAGTATCGCCACATCGGCTTCAACGATGCCATAATGCATGGCCAGTTGTTTGACGGATACCGAGAACTTGGCAAATTGCATCGCCGCGGCGATGCCGAGCCCCCAGAGCACGAAAATCAATAGCCAGTTGGTATCGTCTTTGCCGGTCCCTTCATTCATCGGATTTCGCCACCATAACGGGGTGGTTTTGCAAGCGCCCCCTCATGATGGTGACGGCGGTTGCGGCTCGCGCGCCCGGAAATATCGGCTTGGCAGTTCCTTGCCGCAGTGGGGACAGCGAAGTTTTTGCGCCGCGGTACGTTCGATATCCATCGTTTGCCGGATTTCATCCGCCAGACGCCTGCTGAGTCCGAGGTTCTTGCGCAATTCCTCAAGGGCGATTTCTTCCTGGGCGTCGATGGTTCCATCTTCAAGTGCCTCGCGATAAAGGGCGGTCAGGGTCTCGCGCTTGCGTCGCAACTGATCCGCCAGACCGCTGGCCAGAATGCCCGCCGGCAGCGCCGCCATGCCAACACCCACCACCGTTACCACCGCGCCGAACAGTTTTCCCATTGCGGTAATTGGCGTGACGTCGCCGTAGCCGACCGTCGTCAGGGTTGCCATTGCCCACCACATGGCATCGGGGATTGAGCCGAACTTGTCCGGCTGGCTGTCGTGTTCCACCAAAAAGGCGCCGCTGGCGGCGAGGATAAGCAAAACGATCAGAATAAAGAAGCCGGCAAAGAACGAGTTCGCCTCCTCCCGAAACACATCGAACAGCATCGTCATCGCCGATGAATACCGGGTCAGCTTGAAGATGCGCAACAGGCGCAGAACCCTTAAAAAGCGCAGATCGATCGTCAGGATAAACGCCAGATAGAACGGCAGGATGGCGATCAGGTCGATGATCGCCATGGGTGTGACCATGTATTTCAGGCGCGCCAGCGTGTGGTTTTGATGCTCATCCGCCTCGACACAGGACCACAGGCGCAAGGCGTATTCGATCGAGAAAACCCCCACCGATACCCCCTCGATCAGCAGAAAGACCGGCTCATATGCGACATAGATCCAGTCGATCGTCTCAAGGATAACCGAGACAATATTGATGGCGATCAATACAATAAGGGCGATATCGACAAACCGCCCCACCGCATCGCCGCGCTCGGAAAGTTCCAGCGCGTTGTGAACATATTTGCGCAACCTCATATGGTGTCTTTATGAGTTGATACGGCGCGCGTCAATGGGGAATCCTGGCGCCAGAGCGTGTCATGTCTTAACAGAACCGGGTTTCGCCTCTCAATTAGCGAGGGGATACCCAGGCTCAAGGCGATCTGCCAGCGCATGCCATCACAGAACAGCGGTCTCATTCACCACTCGGATCGCGGTGGCCGGTACCTGTCGATCCGCTACATCGAACGGCCGGCTGAAGCGGGCATTGACCCCTCGGTGGGCAGCGTTGGCGGTCGTTGTGGTAATGCGCTGGCCGAAAGCGCCACCGGCTATGCCATCCTGCAAGAAAAGGAAAACCACTTTCAGGCAGCTTGAACCTGGCACAAATGCGGCATAACATTTGAACCAAAAACCCTCGGGCAATCCCGGGGCGGTGCAGTTCGACGAGAGAAACAATGAACCCCTATCTGGCGCTCAAAACGATCCATATCGTCTCGGCGACCGTTCTGTTCGGTACCGGCATCGGCATCGCCTTTTTTATGCTGATGGGCCAGCGCAGCGGCCATCGGGCGACGCAATTGGCGACAGCCCGATGGACCGTTCTGGCGGATACGATCTTTACCGCACCCGCCGCTGCGCTTCAACTCGTCAGTGGCTTTATGCTGGTTCATATGGGCGGCTGGTCCTTGGGGGCCCCATGGATCGTGATATCGCTTGCGTTGTTTTTCTTGATCGGCGGCTGTTGGCTGGTGGTAGTCGTGTTGCAGTTGCGAATGCGCGATCAGCTACAAAAAGCAAGTAAGGAAAATCTTCCGTTACCAGAATCTTATTATCGTTACTTTAGAATTTGGTTTATCCTGGGTTGGCCGGCATTTATCGGAATTCCGGGCATTTTCTGGCTGATGGTTGCCAAGCCGCTGGCCTGACACGCTCTAGATCAGCATGGGCTGGTCCATCAATGTCGCGATCCTCGGGCGATACCTGTCACGATCGTACAATCTGTCCACATCCACGCGGCGTTCGCCTTTGGTGCTGATATCTGCTGGCTGGGTCGTATAGCAGCCGTTCTGTACCGCCACCATAAGCCCCGTCTTTTTTTCCTCTATTAATTCGACGCACAGGGCGCCAAAGTTCTTGGGCACCAGCAGATCGACCGCATCGGGGGCACCGGCGCGCAACAAATACGCCAGATTCTGCACCATCACATTGGTGCCGGTGATCTGCTTCAATGTCCCGCCAATGCGCGCACCAATGCCCCCCAGCTTGCGGTGTCCATAGGCATCGGCCTGGCCGGTTTCAATGATCTCCTCGTTTTGCGCCCGCGCCCCTTCCGAGACAACCACGATGGCGTAGTTTGACGCGCTGTCGGCGCGATCGGCGCTCAAGAGCGCCGCCAGCCGCTCCAGATCGAACGGCACTTCGGCGATCAACGTGCGATCCGTATCGGCCAGATAGCCGGCCATAAGTGCCGTCATACCGCAATTGCGCCCAAACATCTCCACGACCAGAAAGCGTTCGTGACTGCCCACAGAGGTGCGCAGGCGATTGATCAACTCCACGGATCGCGTAACGCAGGTGGAAAAGCCGATACAGTAGTCGGTGCCGAAAATATCATTGTCCATGGTTTTGGGAATACACATGGTTTTCGCCCCGGCATGATGAATATGGGAGGCGTAGGACAGCGTATCATCGCCACCGACGGCAATCAGTACATCAATCCTGAGCGCCTCGAGAACGTCCAGGACGTGATCAGTGAGATCTACCAGACCGTCTTTGGCCTGCGCTGCGCGATGGCGCAGAAATGCGGGCAGGTTCGCAACCGGTGTGCGCGAGGGATTGGTGCGTGAAGTATGCAGGATTGTCCCGCCCGTGCGATCAATGCCGCGCACCCGGTGAGGGCTTAAAGGCATGCGGGCGCCTTTAGTGGCGTCAAGATCGTTCGGGTTGGTATGAACCGTCCCCGCCCAGCCACGGCGAAACCCGGTGACCTGCCAGCCGCGCGCGCTCGCCTCAAGAACGACCGACTTGATGGCCGGGTTTAAACCGGGCACGTCGCCGCCGCCGGTGAGAATGCCTAAATGCATTATGCCTTCCTGGTCCTGTATCTGGAGCGTGTCATGCCTTGACAGAATTGGTTTTATCAAGACAAGACACACTCCAACTATGCAATTTCAACAGGTTAACCTGATAAGCTCATCGGATGAATGGCCCGAACCGGCCCCGTCGCGGCTAGAGCGTGTCAGGTCTTAATAGAAGCAATTTTCGTTTCTCGATTGGCGAGGCGATACCCAGGCTCAAGGCGATCGAAGAGCGATGGCGACCCATCTCTCGAGAGCGGCTTGGGCGTGGGCGTCCGCCAATCGGCAAACCCGAAGGGACGGGCGCTTTTGCACCAATGCCGGCGCAAAGTCTCTTGAAAATAGTCCACTATGTCCTGCGAAACTTTGCTTGGCCTTGTCACAAAATCGCTCCGTCAGAATGATTCTATTAAGACCTGGCACGCTCAAAGGCCGCCAGAGGTATCGCTTCAGATTTGCCATCCTGGACATAACCTGCTGAAAGATTACAGCCAACTGTGATTTTTCAGCAGGTTGTTCCCGAGGCAGGCAAACCGGAAGTGATTCCTCTTAGCACCCCTGCCTCCAGGGAGGCCATACCGGGCCATCCATCTGCACCCGATAGGTTTACCAGGGACAACCTGTTGAAATTACACAGCTAACTGCCAACATCATTCGTGTTGTCATGTGTTAACTCGCCCTGGGCATGATGGCCGGCGTCCTGCACCTCGATGAACAGGCGTCTAATAGAGGGATAGGCGCTCTTGATCGACTTCTCCAGTTTATAGATGGCGTCTTCCACCTTTCCTGCGGGCAGATTGTCCTCAAAGTCAACTGAAATAGCCAAAAGAATATCATCGGGGCCCATGTGCATGGTGCGTAACTCGTTCAGGGCGACAATCGTTGGCGTGGCGCCGATCATGCGGCGGATGGCCTGTTCGGTCTCCGGCGCTGCCGCTTCGCCGATGAGCAGGCCCTTGGTCTCGTAGGCGAGAACGCACGCGGTGCCGGCGAGAATAAGACCGATCGCTATGGATGCCGCGCCATCGAGCCATAATGCGCCCGTCAATTGCGCACCGAGAATACCGAAAAATGCAACAAATAATCCCAGCATCGCCGCGGTATCTTCGAACAATACCGTAAAAATAGTCGGATCCTTGGAAAAGCGTACCGCATCGACAAGACCGCGCTTGCCCCGCCGGGTGTTGAACTCCTTATATGCTATCCACCAGGCCACGCCCTCGAATATCATCGCCAGTGTCAGAACGATATAGTTTATATAAGCGGCCTCGATGGGATGCGGATGTTGCAGCTTTTTGATACCCTCGTACAGGGATACGCCCGCGCCGACGGCGAAAATCAGTATGGCCACGACAAAGGCCCAGAAATACAATTCCATACCATAGCCGAACGGATGGCGCCGGTCGGCGGGTTTGGCGGCGCGCCGCAGGCCGTACAGGAGCAGGCCCTGGTTACCGGTATCGACAACCGAATGAATAGCCTCTGACAGCATCGCCGATGAGTTGGTCATGGCGGCGGCAACAAATTTGGTCACGGCAATCAGGCCGTTGCCGGCGAGCGCTGCATAGATGACTTTTGTCGAACCCTTTGCGGCCATCTTGTCCGATTAACTCCATTCGAGTGCTTTACGTGAAACCGCCCGCAACGGTATGTTTGGATATTGCAGTAAAACTGAACAGGGCGCAAATGCAAGCGTAATGTATGATACGCACGCAAATTCACCTTTCGTGAGGACAATATACGGTTGCGGCGAGCCGCATCATCCCGGGGCGCGTAACGCCTGCGGCAGGTCACACAAAGGACATGATAGATGCCTAAAATTTATCTGTTATGAATGCGCTGCGTGAAAACATTCGGGCGATCAGTGCGGGCCTGGCGGCATTTGTTTTTTTGATCAGCCGCGCGGTTGCCGGCGAGGTTTCGGTCACGCAGGCGAGTGCGTTCAGGGAGGCCGGAAACCGCTTTACATTTGAGGTTACGTTGGAGCATGAAGACGAGGGCTGGGAGCATTACGCCGTCGGTTGGGAAATTTTAGGCCCGGACGGCCAGACTCTGGGGCGGCGCATTCTTGTACACCCCCATGTGGATGAGCAGCCCTTTACCCGCAGACTGAGTGGTGTGTTTGTCCCCCCCGGCGTGACTTCTGTACGGGTGCGTGGTTACGACAATGTTCATGGTCTGGGCCGTTCCAGTCTGGTTGTTCAATTGCCCGAGTAGTTGCGTAGTCTGAACAGGCCGTTCTCGAAGAAACCTGCCGGATGCGGGTGGCTGTCCATCTGATCGTGAGAGGGGTGGATTTAGCCGGCTGTGATGCGCAACCGACCGGCTTGGGAAATAGTAAAGTTTACAAAAAAACACGCATGGGTAATTAGTTATCGGTAAATTACCTCTTTAAACTGCTTGCGTATGAATTTGCCATACGGTAAACATGTTGTTTCGTCTAACGAAACTCCCTGCGTGATCGTTGTGACGTTATTGAGCCACTGCAGAGTGCGCTTTTGACGGATACGGTTCACAGCCTCATTTGCGAATGTCCTGGTGTTGATGTCGACCCACGTCGAACGGATACATCGGGCGGTTTGCAGCGAACAATTTTGATTGAATGGAGTTAACACAGATATTATACTTGTTGGTTATAATAGGTGTTATAACAAAAATGATATTAAAATTTTCACTATTAGCCATTGCCACGAGATAATGATGTTTGATTCGCGAGAAAAAATAGCTTTGTTCATTGAGGGAGCGAATCTCTATGCTACCGCAAAGACGCTCGGATTCGATATTGACTACAAGCGACTGCTAAAACATTTTGAGAATAAATCATATTTACTTCGCGCCTATTATTATACGGCTCTTGCCGACGACCAGGAATACAGCTCCATCCGGCCACTCATCGATTGGCTCGATTACAACGGTTATTCCGTCGTTACCAAGCCGACGAAAGAGTTTTACGACAGCGCCGGAAGACGCAAGGTCAAGGGGAACATGAATATCGAAATGTGTGTCGATATTCTCGCTCTGGCAGATACCGTCGATCACATTGTCCTGTTTACCGGCGATGGCGATTTCCGCGCCCTTGTCGAAGCGGTGCAGAAAAAAGGCCGCAAGGTGAGTGTGGTTTCCTCGCTCAAGTCATCGCCGCCGATGGTCGCGGACGAATTGCGCCGTCAGGCAGACTATTTTGTCGAACTAACGGACCTGATATCTGAAATCGTGCGCGATACACCGGACACCTATACCCCACGCAACCAGCGTCGGACTGCGGGTGCCGATCCTTCAAGCGATCCCGCCTACGAAGACGACTTCTTCGAAGGTGACTGACCCATTGCACCAAAAAGGCGAGGGACAGAGCAGCGCCCAAGGTGTAAATAAGCCCATCTCCCATGACGCCCGCTGATCCGCCAAAAGACTGCGATCGGTGTCCGCGCCTGTTTCGCTATCGTAGCGATTGGGCCGCCCGGGAACCCGACTGGTTTAATGCACCAGTGCCCACATGGCGCGGCAGTGGGGCTATAAAAATGCTCGTCGTCGGTATGGCGCCCGGTCTGCGCGGCGCCAACCGAACGGGGCGCCCCTTTACCGGGGATTTTGCCGGGGTTCTCCTGTATGAAACGCTCTGTACGTTCGGTTTTGCCCGCGGTACGTACAATGGTGAGGAAAGCGATGGATTGGTCCTGCGCGGCACAGCGATTACCAATGCGGTTCGTTGCGTGCCGCCGGCCAATAAACCCACGGCGGGCGAGAGCGCCAACTGCCGTCCATTTCTGGAAAAAACGATCGCCGCGCTGCCCCGTTTGAGAGTTATTCTCGCCCTTGGCCGGCTGGCCCATGACAACGTACTCACGGCTCTCGCGCAGACCCGTTCGCATTTTCCCTTCGCCCATCACGCCCGCCATCGCATCGCCGGTCTTGTTCTCTACGACAGCTATCACTGTTCGCGCTACAATACCAATACGAAACGTTTAACACCGGAAATGTTTGGCGCTGTTGTTGGCGATATTCGCCGCGAAATCGACAAGGACGCATAAGCGCCACCGGCATGAAATTGCAGTGCCCGATACAGCGGGTTTGCGGGCGCTCTATAGCAAAATGCGTTTAACTGGAATCATGGGTATTCAGTATTTTCTTCCCATTTTGCTATGGATTTCAGGACGATCAGCTTTATGCGTTTCGCTTTACCCCTGGCAAAACGGGTAAAGCTAAATGAATGCTGATCTAGTTGTGTAATTTCAACAGGTTGTCCCTGATAAACCTATCGGGTACAGGGGGCCATTCACCTGATCATTAGAGGTGTTCGATTTATCCAGCGTTGTCAAGGGCGCTTCGCGCCGCCCCTGGCGGTTCTTAAACCCTTGACAACGCTGGATAAATCGAAAAAAAGCGATGATCAGGTAAATGGCCCGGTATGGCCTTTCTAGCGGCAGGGGCGCCAAGAGGTAACACTTCCGGTTTGCTTGTCCTGGGAACAACGTGCTGAAAAGCTCTAGTGAGCCTGCACATGAATCCATCCGGAAATTCTTCACATTCGCGCTGGTAATGGCGCCATTTTGCTGTTATGAGCAACCGTTTATGTCTCAACTCTTAGAGGACTATCCCATTGAAAAAATGCATCGCTTATCTCTACCGGGCCCTGTTCGGCGCGTTCTTTCTGCTTGCGGTTGGTACGGCGGCGCAGGCGCAATCGCCTGACGGCGCCAATACGCTTGTCATGACCCTCAAAAGCGGTGATGTAACGATTCGTCTGCGCCCTGATCTGGCGCCGGCTCATGTGGCGCGCATCAAGAAGCTGACGCACGAGGGATTTTATAACGGCATTGTTTTTCACCGCGTAATCGGTGGATTTATGGCGCAGACCGGCGATCCCACGGGTACCGGAGCCGGGGGCTCGCCTTATGAGGATTTGCCGGCTGAATTCTCCCAGGAGCCGTTTCGCCGCGGCACCGTGGGTATGGCGCGTACCGCGGACCCAAACAGCGCCAATTCACAATTCTTCATCATGTTCGCCGATGGCGACTTTCTGAACGGCCAGTACACGGTCTTTGGCGAGGTGACCGGCGGCATGACTCATGTGGACGCCATTAAAAAGGGCGATCAGGCGAACAATGGAATGGTGGAAAATCCCGACAGGATTGTCTCCATGCGTCTTGCCGCCGAATGACGCCGCAGGTTCACGAACCGCGCGGTCGGATCGTATGATGCGCCCCAGTTGTGTAATTTCAGCAGGTTGTTCTCAAAAACCCCATCGGGGGCCGTTGGCCGGATGAATGACCCGATATGGCCTTTATGGCGGCAATGGCCGCAATAACCCCGACTTCAGATCGGCCACCTTTTAAGAACACCCTGTTGAACGATTACATCCAGATGACAGGAATTGCCATGAACGCCTCACCTGATGACGAAAACACACTTGTCATGCAGACGACCAAAGGGGCTGTGACGATCGCCATGCACGCCGATCTGGCGCCTGTACATGTCGGGCGCATCAAGGAACTGGTGCGCCAGGGCTTTTATGACGGGATGACGTTTCATCGCGTCATTGACGCCTTTATGGCGCAGACCGGATGTCCGCTGGGTACCGGCACGGGAGGTTCTGGCAAAAAGCTGGTGGCGGAGTTCTCCAGGCTACGCCACCAGCGCGGCACCTGCTCCATGGCGCGCGCCGCCGATCCCAATTCCGCCGACAGCCAGTTTTTTATCTGTTTTTCCGACGCTCCCTGGCTGGATGGCGAATATACCGTCTGGGGTCAGGTAATTACCGGAATGGAGGCGATTGATGCGTTGGAGCGCGGCGAACCGGCGGCGGCGCCTGACAGGATTGTCAACATGCGCGTAAAGGCCGATATGGCCGCGTAAACGGCTTTTGCCATGCGCACCGATCTTTTCGATTTTGCGTTGCCCGATCATTTGATCGCCTTGCGCGCGGTGCAACCGCGCGATGCGGCGCGGCTGCTGGTTGTCAACGGCGGCGCGTTGGCCGATCATCATGTGCACGAACTGCCGCGATTGCTGGAGCCCGGCGATTGCCTGGTTTTCAATGATACGCGGGTTATTCGCGCCGCATTTTATGCCACTCGCTGGCGGGGCGATCACCAGGCCGATGTCAGTGTCAATTTGCATATGCCCGTTGGTGCCACGCGCTGGCGTGCGTTTGCGCGGCCGGGCAGGAAAATCCGCCCGGGCGATCGGTTGTTTTTGGGGGCTGCACCCCGATTGCGCGAGGCGGATGCGCTTGTTGCGCAGGTGGTGGCGGTCCGTGAGCGCGGAGAGATCGAACTGGCATTTGATTGTGCGGGCGCTGCGCTGATGGATGCCATTGAGGCTCATGGCATGATGCCCCTGCCGCCCTATATTGCGCGCCGCCGGGCGGTGGATGCGGCCGACGACAAATCCTATCAGACAATCTACGGCAAATATGCGGGCGCGGTGGCGGCGCCGACCGCTGGTCTGCACTTTACCGATGATTTGATGGCGCGTCTTGACGAGCGTGGCATTCTTCGCGTCTTTGTCACGCTTCATGTGGGTGGTGGCACATTTCTTGCGGTGCGCGGCCAGGACACGGATACCCATGCCATGCACGCCGAATGGGGGGAAATATCGGCCGAGGCGGCGGCGATTTTAAACGGTGTACGCGCAAGGGCAGGGCGGATTATCGCGGTTGGCACCACAAGTCTGCGCCTTCTTGAAACGGCATGGGATGGTGCGGGAACTGTGGCGCCGTTTTCCGGCGAGACGGAGATTTTTATCACTCCTGGTTACCGGTTTCGCGCCATTGATGGTGTATTGACGAATTTTCATTTACCCCGCTCCACGTTGTTTATGCTGGTTTGCGCCCTGTGCGGCATGGATACGATGCATCAGGCCTATGCCCATGCCATTTCCGCCGGGTATCGCTTTTATTCCTATGGGGATGCGAGTCTGCTACTGCCGTAGGGGCAATGGCCCTGCTTATGGGAATCTTGCTTATGGAATATTGCGTACCATCCGCTCGCGGTTGTGCCAGCCTTGTTCAAACTCTTGCAATAGTCCGTGCAACGGCGTCCGTTATGGGTTAATGTGTGTCGGCATCGCGATGGCTGGGGCGGCCGTGTCCTGTTTGACTGCAAGGTCAAAACTCAATACGCTAAAACCTTAACGTGGGAGACAAGTCGTTATGAAGCATATCATTTTTGCCGCCGCAGTTAGCGCCGGCCTTACACTTGGCGCGCAGGCGGAGACGTTCGTTCAGATCGGCACTGGCGGGCAGACCGGCGTCTACTATCAGGTCGGTGGTTCCATTTGCCGTCTGGTAAACCGCGGCACCAAGGATCACGATATCAAGTGTACCCATACCACCGGCGGCTCGGTCGCCAACATCAACGGCATCCGAAAAGGCGATCTGGATCTTGGTGTGGCGCAGTCGGATTGGCAATACCACGCCTATAACGGTAGCGCGCCGGAACAGTTTCCGGATGGAGCCTTTACAGGTTTGCGGGCCATTTTCTCGGTTCATCCGGAGCCTTTTACGGTCGTCGCGCGCGCTGATTCGGGGATCAAGACCTTTGAAGACCTGAAAGGCAAGCGTGTCAATGTGGGCAATCCCGGCTCCGGCCAGCGCGGCACCATGGAAGTGCTGATGGCGAAGATGGGATGGACAATGGATGATTTTGCTCTTGCCTCTGAACTGAAGTCATCGGAACAATCCGCCGCCCTTTGCGACAACAAGATCGACGCCATCATCTTTACCGTCGGCCATCCCAACGGCTCCATCAAGGAAGCAACGACTTCATGCGATGCGGTGCTGATCAATGTGGACAACGATGTCGCCAAGAAACTCGCCGCCGACAACGACTACTACGCCATGGTCACCATCCCGGGCGGCACCTACAAGGGGACCGACAATGATACGACGACATTTGGCGTCGGTGCCACCTTTGTGACCTCGACAAATACACCGGAAAATGTCGTCTACGAAATCACCAAGGCGGTATTCGAAAACTTCAAGCGCTTTAAGAAAATGCATCCGGCGTTCGGCAATCTGAAAAAGGAAGAAATGATCGTAAACAACCTTTCCGCCCCGATTCACGACGGTGCCATGAAATATTATAAAGAGGCTGAACTTATTAAGTAGGCTCAAATACAGACCCGGGCCTGCCCGATCCTGATGCGGCCGATGGCGTGATCTCTTGCGGGATCGCGTTGTCGGCGGCATTTGTCGGTGTCGCCGATCAGGACACGGCCAGGGCGTCAAACCCGGGTATTGTGGCAATTGCGTGCGGTGTGCATACGTGTGGTGCGGAAAATCGCGGAAATCATTGATGCGTTGAGGGAGGCGCTGAAGCGATGAGTGACAGGACTGAAAGCGGTAAATTAAGCGATAAGGAACTTGAGGATCTTGTCGCATCGACGGATACAGGCGGACGTAATCCGATTAACCGGCAAGTGGCGCTGTTAATTGCCGCACTTGCGCTGGCGTGGTCGGTATTTCAGGTGTGGATTGCTTCGCCGTTACCTTATACCTTCGGGTTCGGCGTCTTTTCAAGCCGCGAGGCGCGCCCCATCCATTTGGCTTTTGCGCTTTTTCTGGCCTATCTTGTATATCCTGCATTTACCAACTCGCCGCGCGATCGGGTGCCGGCAATCGATTGGCTGCTGGCCGTCGCCGGCGCGTTTTGCACCCTGTATCTGTTTATCTGGGATACGGCACTGATCAAAACCCTGACCGGCTCGCGCTTGTCGGATCGCCCCAACGCGCCCAATACGCTCGACGTTGTTGTTGCCGTAGCCGGTATCCTCTTTTTGCTTGAAGCGACCCGGCGGGCGCTGGGACCGCCGCTGATGATCGTTGCCATTGTTTTTCTTGGCTATACGTTTCTGGGGCCTTACGCGCCGGGTATTCTCGCCTGGAAAGGGGCGAGTTTCAGCGCCGTTGCCTATCACCAGTGGCTTTCCACCGAAGGGGTGTTCGGTATTGCCCTTGGCGTTTCCACCGACCTTGTATTTTTATTCGTACTCTTTGGGGCGCTGCTCGATAAGGCCGGCGCGGGCAATTACTTCATCCAGGTGGCCTTTTCTCTTATGGGGCACATGCGCGGCGGGCCGGCGAAGGCCGCCGTTGTCGCGTCCGGCATGACCGGACTGATATCCGGCTCCTCCATCGCCAATGTGGTGACAACCGGCACATTCACCATCCCCATGATGCGCCGCGTTGGTTTTACCGCCGAGAAGTCCGGCGCCGTGGAAGTCGCCTCTTCGGTAAATGGCCAGATCATGCCGCCGGTGATGGGGGCGGCGGCGTTTCTAATGTTCGAGTATATCGGCATTTCCTACTTCGAGGTTGTTAAACACGCTTTTGTTCCTGCGATCATCTCCTATATCGCTCTCGTGTATATTGTCCATCTGGAGGCAATGAAGCAGAACATGCAGGGCTTGCCGCGCGCCGGGGAGCCAAAGCCTGCCAAATGGGCCCTGATCTCGTTTGGTGTCACTGTTGCGGTCATGTTTATTATCGCAGGCGCCGTCTACTATCTTTTCCAGGCGTTTCAGATGTTGCAATCGAGCGGAACTATTCTGTTTGCGGTGGCGATCATTGCCGCTCTGTTGGTGGCTGTCTACATGTTTGGTGTGCGCGATGCTTCCGACGATGCGCGTATGAAATATGTGTCCATGGGCGGCATGGTTCTGGGGCTCGCTGTTATCGGCTCGTTCGGGTTGTTTGCCGTGATCGATCTGATCGGTACAGCGTTTGGTTCCTTGGCCGCTTGGGTCATTGGCGCGCTGATCCTTGTCGCTTACGTGTTTTTGGCGCGCTTTTGCGCCGGCTATCCAACCCTGAAGCTCGATGATCCCAATGAGCCCATCGTGAGCCTGCCGGCGCCGGCGCCAACCATCAAGTCGGGTCTGCATTATCTATTGCCGGTTGGTGTGTTGATCTGGTGCCTGATGGTCGAGCGCCTTTCGCCGTCCCTGTCGGCCTTTTGGGCGGTGGCGCTGATGATCTTTATTCTGCTTACCCAGCGCTTTCTGGCAGCGATGTTTCGTGGCCAGTCCACAGCGGGCACGTTCTCTTTCGGGTTTAATGAACTCATTGACGGAATGATTGCCGGAGCGCGCAATATGATCGGTATCGGCATTGCCACGGCGGCGGCCGGAATTATCGTTGGTACGGTATCGCAAACCGGTGTCGGCGCGGTACTGGCGGCGCTGGTGGAATTTCTCAGTATGGGCCAGATCATGCTGATTCTCATCTTTACCGCGGTGCTTAGCCTTATCCTCGGTATGGGATTGCCGACGACGGCGAACTATATCGTCGTATCATCGCTTTTGGCGCCGGTTATTGTTGGTCTTGGGGAGCAGAACGGCTTGCTGGTGCCCCTGATTGCGGTGCATCTGTTTGTATTTTATTTCGGAATCATGGCGGACGTCACCCCGCCGGTGGGCCTGGCGTCTTTTGCCGCTGCGGCCGTTTCCGGCGGCGATCCCATCAAGACGGGCTTTGTTGCCTTTTTCTACTCCCTGCGCACCGCGTTGCTGCCGTTTTTGTTTATCTTCAACACCGATATTCTTCTGATTGATGTGACATGGGCGCAAGGGGTTTTCGTCTTTATCATCGCGACCCTGGCGATGTTGATTTTTACCGCCGGTTCGCAGGGGTTTTTCATATCCAGATCGCGCATTTGGGAATCTCTGGCGCTTATTCTGATCGCTTTTACGCTGTTCCGTCCCGGTTTTTGGATGGATATGATCTCGCCGCCGTTTGCGCAGAAGGACCCGAGCGCATTGATGCAGGTTGTCGCCGATGCGCAAGTCGGAGACGAGGTGCGGGTGATTATCGATACCCTTGATGATGTTGGCGATCCCATCAGGCTGACGAAGATTGTCGATATTGCCGAGGGCGCCTCGGGTGAGGAGCGCCTGGAGGCTTTCGGTCTGACACTGATTGAAGAAGACGGCAAGGTGATGGTCGATAATGCGGCATTTGATTCGCCGGCGGCGAACGCCGGGTTCGATTTCGATCAGCAGATCGATACGGTTCTGGCGCCGCTGCCGCAACCATCGAAATACCTTCTCTATCTTCCTGCCCTGGCGCTGCTGGGTCTGATTTACTTCCTGCAGCGCGGGCGCAACCTACGAGAGACAATCGAACCTACAGCGCAGGAGGCTTAAGGGCGATGAACATGTTCAAACACGTACTCGCCGCCATCGATCTTGGCGATGAGATCAATTCCTTGAAAGTGCTCAACGCGGCTCTGGAAGTCATCGCCGGCGAGGACACGTTACATGTGGTGACGGTCGTGCCCGATTATGGCCTGAGTATTGTCGGTTCATACTTTCCGTCCGGACATGAGCAGCAGATGATCGACAAGGCGAAGGAGGGCCTGCACGCCTTTACGCAAAAACATGTGCCTGCGGGTACACCCGTGCAGCATATTGTCGGTCATGGCCAGATCTATGAGGAGATCATCAACGCCGCCAGAACCGCTGGCGCCGATCTGATTGTGGTCGGCGCGGCGCGGCCCGAGTTAAAGGATTATCTGCTGGGCCCCAATGCGTCCCGCGTTATGCGGCACGCCAACCAGTCGGTGTTGGTGGTTCGCCATTAATTTGTGCTTTTGTACAGTGCCGCCCGGACCTGTTGCGGTTCTGACGGATTTGCGTGGTTGATGGTGCGGCGAGCGGAGTCAAGTGCGGCTTTGGAGCACGGCAATGGGATCGGATTTTGTTTTTCCCCGCCATACGCGGCATGAGCTTCCTCTGGCAGTCGCCGGGGAGGGGCCTTATGTCATCGACAGCGCCGGCAAGCGCTATCTGAACGGCTCGTCCGGCGCCGCCGTCTCGTGCCTTGGCCATTCCAATGCGCGTGTTATAGAGGCGGTAAAGGCGCAACTGGACAGACTGGCGTTTGCCCATACGAGTTTTTTCACAAATGAGCCGGCGGAGCAATTGGCCGAGCACCTTGTTCGCCGTGCTCCGGCGGGGATTGAACGGGTATATTTCCTGTCCGGCGGCTCGGAGGCTAATGAGGCGGCGTTAAAGCTGGCGCGGCAGTATTTTATTGAAACGGGCGAACCTGAACGGCACAATATCATTGCCCGCCGCCAGAGTTATCATGGCAATACGCTGGGAGCGCTTGCCGCGAGCGGGGACCAGGCCAAGCGCGGACCTTTCGAGCCGCTTTTAACAAGCGCCGTTCATCATATCGAACCGTGCCATTACTGGCGCTTTGGTGCGCCTGGCGAGCGTGCCGAGGACTATGCGTTGCGTGCGGCGAATGCTCTGGAGGAGAAGATCCTGACGTTGGGACCGCAGCGTGTGGCGGCGTTTATGGCGGAGACGGTGGTGGGCTCCACCATGGGGGCGGTGACGGCGGAGCGCCAGTATTTCCAGCGTATTCGCGAGATTTGCGATACCTATGGCGTGTTGCTTGTTCTTGATGAGGTCATGTGCGGTATGGGGCGCACGGGCAGCCTGTTTGCCTGTGAGCAGGAAGCGGGCCTGCGCCCCGACATGATTTCCATCGCCAAGGGGCTTGGGGCGGGTATTCAGCCCATCGGTGCCTTGCTGGTATCCGGCGCGATCTATGAAGCGGTACAGCAGGGAAGCGGTTTTTTTCAGCACGGACACACCTATGTGGGCCACGCCACGGCCTGCGCTGCCGGTGCGGCGGTTCTGCGGGAGTTCGAGGAGCAGGACCTGATCGCGCACGTGAATGTTATGGGCGATAAACTGGCGCAAGGCCTGCGAGCGCGTTTTGGCAATCATCCCTTTATTGGCGATATTCGTGGCCGTGGCCTGTTTCGTGGTCTGGAACTGGTGTCCGATCGCGGCTCGAACGCGCCCTTCGATCCTGCCCTGAACCTGCACGCCCACATCAAGCGGATAGCCAAGTCAAACGGATTGATGGTTTATCCCAGCGGTGGTACGATCGATGGAAAGCGTGGCGATCACGTTCTACTGGCGCCTCCCTTTATCATTGAAGATCCTCATATTGATGAACTGATCGACAAACTCGATCGCTCCATTACGCAGGCGTTATCGCAGGCCGGCGTTTCCTGAACAAACAGCGCGCCGGTATCGCGAACCGGCACAATGAGTATGAGAGCATCGCGACGATAATGACCGTAAAGGTGGCAAAAGGCCTGCATTTGGGTGATGACGGTAAGCTGCGCTGCTGGTGGCACGGCGGAAAGGCCGATTACATGGCCTATCACGACGACGAATGGGGCTGGCCTGTCGATGAGGACCACCGGTTGTTCGAAAAGATCTGCCTTGAGGGGTTTCAGGCGGGGCTGTCGTGGTTGACGATTCTGCGCAAGCGTGAGAATTTTCGCGACGTTTTCAACGGCTTTGATTTTAACAGAGTCGCCCGTTTCGGCGCGCGCGATGTTGAACGCGCGCTGGGGCAGCCAGGAATTGTGCGCCATCGCGGCAAGATCGAGGCGACCATCAACAACGCCCGAAAGGCCCGCGCCGTGGTGGATGAATTCGGCTCTCTTGCGGCTTATTTCTGGTCGTTCGAGCCGGCGCAGGACGCACGGCCAAAGCGGCGCACTTACGGCGCTGTCACCAGACTGGCGGCAACGGAGAATTCGAAGGCGCTATCGCGGGATCTGAAAAAGCGTGGCTGGAAGTTTGTTGGCCCCACCACCTGTTATGCCTTTATGCAGGCCATGGGGCTGGTCAACGATCATCTTGATGGCTGTTATGTGCAGCAACGGGTTGATCGCGCCCGAAAGGCGTTCATCCCACCCAAAGCCCTGACACGCTCTAATTGTGATCTTTCAACAGGTTGTTCCCGGGACGGGCAAATCTGACGTTGCCCCTCTTGCGGCCCTTGCCGCAGATGGCGAGCTGCAAGGCCATACCGGGCCATTTACCTGATCATCGCTTTTTTTTCGATTTATCCAGCGTTGTCAAGGGTTTAAGAACCGCTGGAAGCGGCGCGAAGCGCCCTTGACAACGCTGGATAAATCGAACACCTCTAATGATCAGGTGAATGGCCCCCTGTACCCGATGGGTTTATCAGGGACAACCTGTTGAAATTACATATCTGGAGCGGGTCAGGTCTTAATAGAACCATTCTGACGGAGCGATTTTTCGACAAGAGGAACTTTAAGTCTCGCAGGATATAGTGGACTATTTTCAAGAGACTTTGCGCCGGCATTGGTGCAAAATCGCCCGTCTCTTCGGGTTTGCCGATTGGCGGGCGCCCACGCTCAAACCGATCTCATGAGATGCGCCCACATCGCATTTCGATCGGCTCAAATGTGGGTCACCTCGCCAATCGAGAAACGAAAATTGCTTCTATTCAGACCTGACACGCTCTAGTTGCCCTTTGATTCTTTAACGGCTATGACAGGCGCGGCAAGCGCCAGGTAACGCGCGATCGACGAGCACGGGATTTTACATGGGAAAGCAAAGGCGATTAAAGGCGCGCCTGCCGCGCGGGCTTGTCGATCGTGGCGTCGAGGAATTGCGTGCCATGCGCGCCATGCGCAAGACCATTCGCGGTGTCTTTGAGCGCTACGGCTTCGATCCGCTCCAGACGCCGCTTTTGGAATATACGGACGCCCTTGGAAAGTTTCTTCCCGATGCGGAGCGGCCGAACGCCGGCGTCTTTTCACTCACCGATGATGACGATCAGTGGTTGAGCCTGCGCTATGATCTGACCGCACCGCTGGCGCGCTATGTGGCGCAGAACCTGCCGCAGATTACACTTCCCTTTCGCACGTATCGGGAGGGCGATGTATTTCGCAACGAAAAGCCCGGACCCGGACGGTATCGTCAGTTCCTGCAGTTTGATGCCGATACCGTGGGCGCTCCCGGCGTGCAGGCGGATGCGGAAATGTGCATGTTGATGGCCGATACCATGGAGGCGCTCGGCATTGCGCGCGGCGATTACGTTATTCGCGTGAATGATCGCGCCTTCCTTGACGGTGTAATGGAGAGCATTGGCCTTGGCGGCGGGCAAAACGCCCCACGGCGCCTGGGTGTTCTGCGCGCAATTGATAAGCTGGATCGCCTGGGGGCGGACAGTGTGCGACAATTGCTGGGCCAGGGGCGGCGCGATGAGAGTGGTGATTTCACACCGGGTGTGAAACTGGATGCGGCGCAGATTGAGGGCCTGGTTGAGCGCCTGGGGCTTGGCGATACCGATGCCCCAGGGCCGGCCGAGGGTCATGACAATACCCCCGGTATGCAGGGTTTGCGCGCCATTCAGCACCTTGTGGAACGGGCGGGCTATGGGACGGATCGCATCCGCATTGATCCATCGGTGGTGCGCGGACTGGAATACTATACCGGTCCCGTTTACGAAGCTGAACTACTCTTTGATGTGGTCAATGAGAAGGGCAAGACGGTTCAGTTCGGCTCGGTTGGCGGCGGCGGGCGCTACGACGGGCTGATCCAGCGCTTTACCGGCCAGCCCTTGCCCTCGACAGGTTTTTCCATTGGCGTGTCGCGCCTGTTGACGGCGCTGAGAAATCTGGGAAAACTGGATCGTGTGCAATCGATGGCGCCGGTTCTGGTTACGGTCATGGACGGCGATCCGGCCAGCCTGGGGTGCTATCAGGCGTTCACCCAGGAACTGCGCGCCGCGGGTGTTCGCTGCGAGATGTATCAGGGCAACTGGAAAAAATTCGGCAATCAGTTGAAATATGCCGATAAACGCGGCTGCCCCCTGGCCATCATTCAGGGCGAGGATGAGCGGCAAACGGGCGAAGTGCTAGTCAAGGACCTGATTGAGGGCAAGCGGGCGGCAAGCGATATCGCCGATAACAGAACATGGCGTAGCGCGCGCCCGGCGCAGGTCCGTATCAGGAAGCCCGAGCTTGTTGCCACCGTGATTCAAATGCTCCACCGCCACGGATTGGCGTTGGAAGTGCCCTGCGGCACGGACCAGGAAATGCGCCAATGATGAATGCCACCGAACTGGCGGCAGCTTATGGGGCACAACTGACACCGCTGTTTGATCGATATTCCTGTACGCTTTTGTCTCTTTCCCTGTTGCAGCCGGCGGAGACGTATTTTGATCTTATTGGCGAGAACATCCGCGCCCGATTGCTGATCACCCGGGCCCCCTCGGGCAAGGAATATTGTCTGCGGCCGGAGTTCACCATTCCTGTGTGCCGGACCCATGTGGAGGAGAAAGGCGCGGTAGCGGCGCGATACGCTTACTTTGGCCCTGTCTTTCGTTATCGTCCACGGGGGACTATCGAGTTTGCCCAGGCGGGTATCGAATTGATCGCGGATACGGATACCATTGCCGCCGATGTGGAAGCGGTAAGCTTCGTTCATCATGCGTTGCGGCAATTCGGCGTATCGTATGGATTGCTCCGCCTGGGCGACAAGGCGCTTTATGAGGCGATTGTCGCCGCGATGGCGTTACCTTCGGCCTGGACGGCGCGGTTGTTGCGCTATTTTGGCGACGATGCGCATTTGTCTCGCCTGATCCATGGGGCCGGCGTTAAGAATGCAGCGCAAAGGTATCCGGTTGCGGACGACCCGGATCGCCTCGCCCGGATGATCGAGGACAAGTTGGCCGCTCATGGTCTTCTCGTCAGCGGCGGCCGCCGTGTCGAAGAGATCGCACAGCGCTATCTGGAAATGCAACAACTGACCCGCTGGGATGCCCATGCGGATCGGGTGCGGGATGTTCTCGGGCGTTATCTTGCCATCGATTGCGATGCGGCGGCGGCTGTCGCGCAGATAGAACGGTTCCTGCACCGCCACGCGTTGGGCGGCAATAGGCTGGAGCAGGCCCTTGCCGACTTCCGTCTGCGCCTTGAGGGGCTGGATAGCGCCGGTATTGACTTGCAGCGATGCCGCTTCTGTGCGCGTTTTGGACGCCGTCTGGACTATTATACCGGTTTCGTGTTCGAGATCTTCGCGGACGCCGGCGTGCGCACAGGGGAGCCCCTGGCAGGCGGCGGGCGCTATGATCGGCTGTTGCAGCACCTGGGTGCAAAGGAATGTGTGCCGGCGGTCGGTTGTTCGGTGTGGCTGGGCCGGGTGGCGCGCGCGGCGCAAACGAGGGTTCAGTGAGCAGCAACAACAACAGTCTTCGTATTGCGCTTCCCGCCAAGGGCCGCTTGCACGGGCATGTTGGTGAATTGTTTGCCAATGCCGGCTTGCCCATCGTGCGCCGCGACGATCGCCGCTATCTGGCGACGATTGACGGCGCAGCGCATGTCGAAATCCGTCTTCTGGCCTCGGCGGAAATCGCCCGCGAGGTAGGCAATGGAGCGGTTCATGTGGGCATTACCGGCGAGGACCTGTTGCGCGAAACCTGGAGCGAAGAAGCCGATACCCGGCTGATATTTGCCAGGAAGCTTGATTTCGGGCCCGCGGACGTTGTTGTTGCGGTGCCCGATGGCTGGCTGGACGTGGTATCCATGGCCGATCTGGAAGATGTTGCGGGTACGTTCAGAATGCACCATCGGCGGCCGCTGCGGGTTGCCACCAAATATGCCAATCTGACGCGGTGCTTTTTTGCGGCGCATTCGTTGATCGATTATCGCATTATTGGCTCACTCGGGGCAACAGAGGGGGCGCCCGCGCAAGGAGCAGCCGATCTGATCGTTGACATTACCACAACCGGCTCGACCCTGGCGGCAAATGGATTGCGTATCCTCAGCGATGGCGTTATTTTGCAAAGTGCGGCAACCATAGCGGTCAATCGCCAGGCATGTCGCGATGCGCGTGTTGCGCCAGCGCTTTGCGAAGTTGTTCAGGCTATCGGCGGGCGGGAGGCCGTGGCGGCGATCGCGGCCGGATAGAGTGCCGTCGCCATCTTTAGTTGAATGTGAAAAAGTCCCTCGGCTTCGCCTCAGTGTACTTTTTCCCAATAAAATAAGGACAAATCAATCCCTGGGGCGGCCCGGCGAACTGATTTGGCATTCATATTGACCGATCATGACCGTTGGTCATGATCGAAAATTGCAAGGTATTATGCACAAATGCGCCAAAACCCTGCAATAAGCCCAAGTGAAAACAAAGTGCCGGGCCTTCTTGAGCTTTGCTTTCTCATTGTTTCAAATGAAGAAAAGTACACGCAAGCGGAGCGAAGCACGTTTCTTCACGATCAACCCTTTAAAGGAGCGCGATCATGTTCAAATCGTATCTTTGGGGCATCATCTTTCTTTGTGTTCTCGTTTACCCGGCGCCGGCGCAGCAGCGGGTCGATCTGGAACTCGTCCTGCTGGCCGATGCCTCCGGCTCCATTGACGATGACGAGATCCGTTTTCAGCGTCAGGGCTATGGCGATGCCTTGCGCGATGAAGCCGTTCTGGCAGCCATTGCCGCTGGCGCCTATGGCGCTATCGCCGTTACTTATGTGGAATGGGGCGCCGCGCTTTCCCAGGATGTTGTCGTTGACTGGATGCTGATTGGCGATGGCAGGGATGCACAACGTTTTGCGCGTGCCCTGCGTGCTGCCCCGCGCCGGGCGTTTGGCCGCAATGCGATCGGCTCGGCGATCGCCAGGGGGCAGGAACTGATTGAGACCAATGGCTATGCCGGACATCGCCGGGTGATCGATTTGTCCGCCGACAGTGCCTACAGTTGGGGAGGCGTGCCGGTGCAGCAGGCGCGCGCGCAAGCGCTTGCTGCGGGCATTATCATCAACGGTCTGGCCATTCTGTGCCGCCATTGCAATGGCCGGCCGACGGGACTCGATCTGGAGGCGGCGTTTGCGCAAACGATTATCGGTGGCCCGGGCAGTTTTGTCATGACGGTGGATGATCGGGCGCGGTTTCCTTTTGCCGTGCGTGCCAAACTTCTGCAGGAAATCGCCGGCGCCGATGCGCTGCCGGACCGCAGTTGAGAAGCGGCTTGAAAGGCTCTGGAGCGTGCCAGGTCTTAATAGAAACAGAATTGCTTCTATTAAGACCTGGCACGGTCTAGCGTTTACGCTGATTGATCATGCAACGGCCCGGTTACCGCCACGACCGTTGTAATGCAAACACCGATTACACTTGCAATCGGATGCAAAGCCTGAAACCATACGATATAATCTATCCGCGGTAGCGCCGCTAAAGCGAGCGCGATTGCACTTGCGCCCATATACAATTTGGAGAAGCCATTTACACAACGGGAGGTGACGCTATGGACACATCGGCAGAACGGCAAAGCTCGCGCAGCGCCCGCGCAATTGCAATCGTCGGGCCGTTTACCAGTGGCAAAACGACCCTATTCGAGGCCATTCTGGCCCATACCGGCGCCGTTGAACGCCAGGGAAGCGTTACGGACGGAAATTCCATTGGCGATGCTTCCCCCGAGGCGCGCAACCATGGTATGAGCGTGGAGGCCAATATCGCCGATGCAACGTTTCTGGATGAGCCCTATACATTTATCGACTGCCCGGGTTCGGTGGAATTTATATGCGATGCGGCCGGGGTGCTGCCTGCGGTGGACGCGGCGATCATCGTTTGTGAAGCCGATGAAAAAAAATTGCCCGTCTTGCAGATGATCGTCAAGCGCCTGGAAGAGCAGAATATTCCGCGTTTTATATTTCTCAACAAGATAGACAAGTCCGAAGGCGGCGTGCGCGAGAGCCTGGAAATGCTGCAGGGCGCCAGCACAACGCCCCTTGTCTTGCGGCAAATTCCTATCTGGAATGACGGCATCGCCGTTGGTTTTATTGATCTGGCCCTTGAACGCGCCCATGTGTATCGCGAACATACCGCAAGCGAGGTCATTGACATGACCAATGAAGATCGCAAACGCGAGATGGATGCGCGCTATTCCATGCTTGAGGCGCTCGCCGATCACGACGATGTGTTAATGGAACAGTTGATCGAGGAGATCGATCCGCCCCAGGACCAGGTCTTTGAGGATTTACGCGCAGAATTGCGCAGCGGCGTGATCACGCCCGTTTTTATCGGCTCAGCCCTCAACAGCAACGGCATCCTGCGTCTGCTAAAGGCGCTGCGGCATGAAGCGCCGCGAGTCGAGCAGACCGCCAGGCGCCTGGGTTATGATAGCGGCAACGAGGGTGCCGGCGTGGTCATGAAAACGGTTTACACCACCCATGGCGGCAAGTTGTCGATTACGCGCGTTTTGTCGGGAACGATCCGTGAAGGCGATACGCTTTACAACGGCGACGGCGAGGCGGGACGGGTAAGCGCCGTGTTTCGCATTTGCGGCCAGAAGGCCGATAAGCTCAAGCGCGGCAAAACCGGCGATACCATCGCGCTTGCCAAGGTCGACAATGCGGCGACAGGCGATACATTGTCGCTCGCCAAGGACCCGGCGCAACTGGTTGATCTTTATATCCCACAACCGGTTCTGGCGCGCGCGGTGACGGTGGCAGACCGAAAGGACGAGGTCAAATTGACGACAGCGATGCAGAAAATTGCCGAGGAGGACCCGTCCATTGTGGTGGGTCATCAGGAGGATACCGGCGAGTACCTTCTGTGCGGACAGGGTGAGATGCATGTGCGGGTGGCGCTGGAGCGCCTGAAAGGGAAATTCGGCCTCAATGTGGAGCCGCATACGCCGGCGATCCCCTATAAGGAAACGATTCAAAAGGCGGTCACCCAGCGCGGCCGTCACAAAAAGCAGTCCGGCGGCCACGGGCAATTCGGCGACGTGGTGGTTGACATCAAACCGTTGCCGCGTGGTGCGGGCTTTTCCTTTGACGAAAAAATTTCCGGTGGTGTCGTGCCCAGACAATACATCCCGTCCGTCGAGGCAGGCGTGCGCGATACCCTGAAAAGCGGTCCCCTTGGCTTTCCTGTGGTCGATATCGCCGTGACCCTCACCGATGGTTCGCATCATTCGGTCGATTCCTCGGATCAGGCGTTTCGCGCCGCCGGCTGGCTTGCCGCATCGCAAGGCCTGGCGGAGGCCCAGCCGGTGTTGCTGGAGCCGATTTCTCAAGTGACCATTCACGTTCCCAGTGCCGCAACGCCAAAAGTCAACGCGATCATATCTTCTCGGCGCGGGCAAATCCTGGGTTTTGAGCCGCGCAGCGCGTGGGACGGCTGGGATACGGTAAAGGCGCTTATGCCGCAGACAGAAATCGGTGATCTGATTGTTGAGTTGCGCTCTGCAAGCGCGGGCGCAGCGGTGTTTGAGCAGCAGTTCGATCATTATTCCGAGCTTACTGGCAAGTTGGCGCAGAATGTTTTGCGCCGTGCCGGCAGTGAGGCGGCCTGATAGCTGGCGGGCAGAGCTGCCGATGTCGGTGTTATAGACACTTGATGTAGTTGATCGTGAAGAAAAGTGCTTCGCTATGCTCCATGTACTTTTCTTCATTTAAAACAATAAGAAAGAAAATCTCAAGAAGGCGCGGCGCTTTGTTTTCGTCTGGCTTTATTGCAACGTTTTGGCGTATTTGCGGGAAATACTGGAGCGTGTCAGTTTTTAATAGAAACAGAATTGCTTCTATTAAAATCTGACATGCTCTGGTTGAATGGGAAAAAGTCCCTCGGCTTCGCCTCGGGGTACTTTTTTCCATTCAACTGCCGCAGGTACCCTATACTACCAATGCGCCAGTCCGGCGCCGAGCGCCAGCATCAGGCCTACCACCAGCCATGAAGGTGCCGCCCAGATGCTCAGCAAAAAAAAGCCGATCAACGCGAGAGCGAAATCCTGCATGCTGACAACCGTACTGGTCCATAAGGGCGTGTATAATACTGCACCCAGCAAACCGACGACAGCGGCATTGGTTCCGCTCATGAGCGCCCGTGCCCGCGGCTTGCCGCGAAGGGCATTCCAGTACGGCAAGGCGCCGACGACAAGCAGCAGTCCTGGCAGGAATATGGCGATCAGGCACAGTGCGGCGGCAGCAAGCGCGTTCTCCACCGGCTGCGCAACGGCGCCCAGATAGGCGGCAAAAGTAAAGACCGGCCCCGGAATAGCCTGCGCGGCACCATAACCGGCAAAAAACGCGTCTTCTTGCACCCAACCAGGCTGGACGAGTTGCGTCTGTAGCAAAGGCAGAACGACGTGCCCGCCGCCAAACACCAGCGATCCGGCGCGATAAAAGGCATCGAACAAGGCGATCTCGGATACGGGAAAAGCGATGGCCGCCAGGGGCAGAAGCAACAGCAGCGTAAAGAAAACGGCCAGTGCGATTCTTCCCGTTCGTAGCGAAACGGCAAAATTAAGCGGTTTTTGCGAAGGCGCCAACGCGTGCGCGCGGCAAAAAATCAGACCGGCGGCACCGCCCAGAACAATTGCCAGTATCTGCCCCAGAGCACCGGATACGCCAAGTGCCATGAGCGCGGCAACAACCGCGATCGTTGCCCGCTCGCGATCGGGACACAGGGAGCGCGCCATGCCCCAGACGGCCTGGGCGACAATGGATACGGCGACGATTTTAAGCGTATGAAGGAGGGTTACAGCAAGAGGTCCCTCAAGGCTGCCGGCAGCGAATGCAAAGCCTGTCAGAATAATGGCGGAAGGCAGGGTAAAGGTAAGCCAGGCCAGTAACCCGCCAGCAAGGCCGGCACGCAACAACCCGATGGTAAAACACACCTGACTGCTGGCAGGGCCGGGCAGAAACTGGCCAAGGGCGACGATGTCGGCATAGCTCGCCTCATCAAGCCACTTGCGGCGAACAACAAATGCCTCGCGATAGTAGCCAAGATGGGCAATGGGACCGCCGAAAGACGTCAGGGACAGTTTGGCGAAGGCGCAAACGACCTGCCACCGCGATCCGCTCACCGGCCCGTCGATGCCTTCCTTGCCCCCGTCGGCGGTATGGTTTTGCTCTATGCTCACACGCCCTGCCTGAGCGGAACGGAACCGGATTGTATGGATATGTGGCGGCGTCAGACGACAGCGCGTTCCCATCGGCGCGCCTTGTTGAATTCGCCCATTCTGGCGAAAACGTCAACGCCGATCTGACGGTAGACATCGAGAAGATCCACAAGCACCCAGTTCTCGCGGACAAGATCGTTCTCGCAACGCCAAAAGTCAAGACTGCGCAAGGTAATCTTTTGGTTTGCCGGCGCAATACCCAGCCAGCCGTCGGCGCTTATGGTGGCGCCCATGCCGGGCCAGGCGGTAAAGCCCACATAAGCGCCCTGGGCAAACAGATTGCCCACACCTGGCAGGGTGTGTCGATCGGGCATGGCATTGAGAAACGGGATCTGGTGCCAGTGGCGAAATCCGGCAATGCCGCGACAGGTTCCGATCCCGGCCGGACCATACCAGTTACAGCGCGGATGCCAGTAACGCTCGAGTTCCATGGCCGCCGCACCTCCCCGCGCATAACGCCCCAGCGCGGTGAGCATTTGCGACACCACCTGCAAGGAACGTTGCGATTGTGCCGCATCCGCCTGATCAAGGCAAAGGCCGTCCAGGGTGGCCGGTGCCGGAACGTGCCATTCGCGGCCAAGGCTCGGAGCCATGGGCCAAACGCCCGCCTGCATCATGACTTCAACAATATCCCAAAGCGCCTGCATTTGCACCATCCTGCCGTCCTCAAAGTTATAGAACTCATGAAACCGCATGGCGATCTGATGACCGGTGGGCGGAATATCCAGCCAGGGGCGCACAAATGTACCCGTGTAATATCCGCAGCACCCCACCCACGAGCGATCTTCCTTCGTTGTTCCCGCCATGACGATCGTATCGCGCCGCTCCAGATCGCCAAGGGCGCTCGCCAATGGGGCATAACCCTTTTCATAAAGTTCCCCGGGTCCCTCCAGGGTCTCCAGGGGATAGCCGAGATGAACCGGGGCGTTCGCAGTAAAAAGATTTTCAAGGGCGGCCCGAAGCGTCGCCGGTTCGTAGTCATACAGGGCGCGGCGCAACGCACCGAGCGCCGCCTTGTTTGCAACATTGTCGTCATTTGCGGTAGGATGGGGTGCGTTTGGCATGGCGTGGCGATCCTGGCTGTACCATTGGCGAGTATCGCCTCATGTATGCCGTGCTGCCGGTGTTTAGGCAAGGGCAGCGATCGGTGTGCCATCTCCGGGCAGGGCAATTTGACTGATGGATCAATAAATGACAAAACCGGTAAGTGGCCATTCATCTGATCATCGCTTTTTTCCGATTTGTTCAATGCTGTCAAGGGCGCTTTGCGCCGCTTCCAGAGGTTCTTAAACCCTTGACACCGCTGGAGAAATCAAACACCTCCAATGATCAGGTGAATGGCTACCTGCACCCGATGGGTTTGTCAGGGACAACCTGTTGAGCTTACACAACCAGCCGTTACCGGGAGGATGGAAAATGAGATCGGATTCAGCGCCGGTTCCCCATGCTCCCCATCGCGTTGCAGGGGGCCGATAACGCCGGTATATCCATGCCAGATCATCCGTTGCATATCCTTGGTATCGAAACCAGTTGCGACGAAACCGCCGCGGCGGTGGTCACGTTGCGCCCGCCAGGACATAAAGGTGGCTGTCCGTGTGCCGAAATCCACTCAAACGTCGTCCTTAGCCAGAGTGATGATCACGCCGCCTTCGGCGGTGTTGTGCCGGAAATCGCGGCGCGCGCCCATGTTGAGGCACTTGATTGCGTTATTGCTGCTGCGCTAAAGGGTGCCGGGATCGGCGTGGATGCCATGGACGCCATTGCCGCAACGAGCGGACCGGGCTTGATTGGCGGGCTGATCGTAGGCGTTATGACCGGCCGGGCCATGGCGGCGGCAACTTCCAAACCATTCGTTGCCATTAATCATCTTGAGGGCCACGCGCTTACCGCCCGACTGACCGATGGGATCGACTTTCCCTACCTGTTGTTGCTCGTCTCGGGCGGACACACGCAGATATTGCTGATAAGGGGGGTCGGGGCGTATGAGCGTTGGGGCTCGACCATTGATGATGCGCTCGGAGAGGCGTTCGACAAGACCGCCAGACTCCTTGGCATCGGCTATCCTGGAGGCCCGCAGGTGGAATTGCGGGCGCGCGATGGTGATGAGGCGCGTTTTCAACTGCCGCGGCCGTTGCTGCGACGGCCCACACTGGACTTTTCGTTTGCCGGGCTGAAGACCGCTGTGCGGCTGGCAGCGCAGGCTGCCGAGCCCCTTGACAAACAGACCATTGCCGATATGTGTGCGGGGTTTCAGGCGGCGGTCTGCGAGATCCTCGCGGATCGGCTGGAGCGGGCAATCGAGCGGTTTCGCAAAACGCAGCAGATCGGCACGGAGGACGGGGGCTGCCTGAAGATCGTGATCGCCGGGGGCGTTGCTGCCAATGAGGCGATACGCCGGCGTTTGCAGAAAACGGCTGAGGCCTTGTCAGCGCGGCTGATTGCGCCGCCTTTGCGTCTTTGCTCCGATAATGCGGCGATGATTGCCTGGGCGGCGGCCGAGCGTTTGCACGCCGGTATTCCCGGTTCGTCCTCTTTGGTGCCAAGAGCCCGCTGGCCCCTTGATGAAGCGGCTCTGCCGATGATCGGCAGCGGTGCAAAGGTAAAAGTCTGATGGGAAAGGGGCGCCATATCGGCGTGATCGGCGCCGGTGCGTGGGGAACCGCCCTTGCGCAGGCCGCCTGCCACGAAAACAACCGGGTTTGTTTGTGGTCGCGCAACGGTGCGGTCGTTGATGGCATCCGTAAAAGCGGTGAGAATACGCCTTATCTAAAAGGCGTTCCCCTGGCGGCGCAATTGGAGGTAACGGACCGGCTTGATACGGCGCTGAAGGCGGATACGATCCTGCTCGCGGTGCCGGCCCAGAGCGTGCGTTCCATGGCTTTGCAGATGGCCTCCCGCCTTGCGCCCACGACGCCGGTTGTTCTGTGTGCCAAGGGAATAGAGCGGCATTCGGGCCTGCGCGGCTCGCAGATATTACATCAAGGCGGCGTGCAGGCGATCCCCGTGATCCTTTCAGGTCCGGGCTTTGCCGCCGACGTGGCGCGTGGTCTGCCGACAGCAGTCAGCCTGGCGTGCGGTGATATCGCCCTGGCGGAGAGCCTGGCGCAGACCCTGTTCCGGCCGACGCTGCGCCCCTATCCCAGCGACGATGTGATCGGCGTGGAGTTCGGTGGCGCATTGAAGAATGTGCTGGCCATCGCCGCCGGCATTGTGGAAGGGCGGGCGCTTGGCGCTTCGGCGCGTGCTGCCCTGACCGCCCGCGGGTTTGCCGAAATGGTTCGTTTTGCCCGCCATTTTGGCGCCCGACCCGAGACGCTTATGGGGCTTTCCGGCCTTGGCGATCTGGTGCTTACCGCCTCTTCCACGCAATCGCGCAATTACCGGTTTGGCCGGCGTCTCGGTCAAGGGGTGGATGCCCGACAGGCGGCCGCCGGTTTTCTTGTAGAGGGCGCCTATACCGCGCATATCGTACACGAACTGGCGATAAAGCATGCCATTGATCTGCCGATTACGCAGATCGTCGTGGACATTCTCAGCGGGCACCTGTCCATTGACGAGGCGATTACAGCGCTATTATCGCGGCCGATCCGGGGGGAGAGTATCCCCACGATTTAAGTGTGCAATTTCACCAGGTTGTCCCCGTAAACCCATCAGATGAATGGTCCGAACCGGCCATTTGAGAACAAGCCCGGCAGCAAACGGAACGCAAATGTCACATTCGTTCCATGGGCAGGATTATCGAAGCGCTGACAGATTGGCGATAAGAACGTCGTTTTTGCGCCGGATTGCATTGGCGATCTTGTGCGCCATGTCCTGATCTGCTTCAGGGCACTGCAACGCGGCATCGACGGCCCGATGCTGTCCCTCAAGGAGTGCGCGCACCACGGCCCGTTCGATCACATTGCTGATTTGTTCTGCCTGCTCCTTGCTCAAGGGGCTCTGCAAGAGGGCGTTGATGTCTTTGGTTGCCTGATCGGCAATCGTTTTGAGTGCTTTCATTGTTGTCTCCTGCCAGCGCATAACGTTGCATGGAGCGCGTCCGAACGATCAGGCGCAGCCACGTATTGTGCGCCACTATACATTATCGGGCGACGCGATAAAAGGCCGAAACGCCCCTGCACGACGGGGAGTTTTCGTGGTTTCTCATCATGGGAATTTTGCGGAAAATATCTATGTGAACGATATGCTTATGAATTTCGTTAATATAATTTGACATGCGATGTATATTTATTAATAAATTTAATAAAATTTTCATTTACATGTTAGCATTTTTTAATTCATTATTGATGTAAAAGTCAATATTAATCAAATTTTTATTGTTTGGTTGTTTTTTGCTGCGTATTGTAACGTAACCCGGAGTAGGGCCGCCAAAGCCAGTCATACCGGCCTGAGTGGTTCATAGAGGGGAATTTTCGCAGCGATGGAATGGTTGTCACAGCTTCAGACTTCGGCGCCGGCGGCGTATCTGACCGGGCTTGCGGATGCCGTAACGCATCTGCTTGGGCACGATCCCACCCGCAGCATCCTTTTTTACGAATTGTTGTTTTTACTGCTCATACTTTTCTTCGATTTACGCAAGCGAGAGTGGATATTCGGCTGGCCATCCCGCATGGTGCGCGGTGTGGGATCCAATCTGAGCCTGTTGCTGGCAAACGGCCTGTTGTTTGCCCCGCTTGTCTATGCGATCGCCACGCCGGTACAGACGGCCTATGACGCGCTCGGCATTTACCATATTGACAACAGTTTCTGGGAGACCACGCCATATTGGCTGCTGGTGATCATCGCGCTGCTCTCGGTGGATTTCGCCGACTATTGGAACCACCGGTTCATGCATATGAAGTGGCTTTGGCCTTTTCACGCCATTCACCATTCGGATCCGGATGTGACCGCCACGACGACGTTTCGTGTTCATTTTCTGGAGGCGGTCTTTATGACCATCTCCTATACGCTGCTGTTGAGCTGGCTTGGCATGCCCGCAAATATCCTCGGCCTCGGAGCAGTTCTGATCACCATTCACAACATGTATGTGCATGTGAACATCGACTGGACCCATGGACCGTTTCGCTATCTGTTGGCCTCGCCGCGCTTTCACCGCTGGCACCACGCCGATGCGCCGCGCGCCTATGGCAAAAACCTGGCGAATATATTTCCGTTTTACGACGTCATATTCGGGACGTATTATGTGCCGGGGCCGTGCAACGAAAAAGTCGGCATCGACGAGGAACTGGAGAATAATCTTCTGTCTCTTATTATATGGCCATTCCTCTCCTGGGGCCGTATGTTGGCCGACAAGTGGGCGGCGCGACCGGCGTGGATGAAAGGCGGGCATCACGGCAGGCGCAACAATGGGCGTGAAGGCGGGCGCGACAATGAGGAAGTTCATGTTTCGCAAGGAGGCAGCATATAGCGCCGCAATGGCGCTTGCTGTTGTGGGTGGCGCGGTAATCGCGTCAAGCGCATTGCTAAAGGATCGCGGGGCGTCTTTTGCTGTCGCACAGGAGCGGCCGATAGTCCTGCCCTGCGGCGGCGTTGATGTGGCGCTCACAACGCTTGCAGCACAACTCGAACACCCCTGGGGACTTGCCTTTTTGCCCGGCGGCGATTTGCTGGTGACAGAACGCGTAGGGCGTTTGCGTCTGGTGCGGGACGGAAAACTTCTGAAGGCGCCGGTCGCCGGTCTGCCCGCCATCGAGGAAGTCGGCCAGGGCGGGCTTCTCGATGTGGCCGTGGACCCGGCCTATGCGGACAACGGATTTATCTATTTCTCTTATGCAGAGCCCGGGGCGGATGGCTATGGTACCGCGGTGGCGCGCGCACGGCTGTCCCCTGGCGAGGGGGCCGCGCCCGCATCCGTATCCGGCGTCAGGGTCATTTACCGCCAAACCGGGAAAACGAGCGGTGGGCGACATTTCGGCTCGCGCCTGGTTTTCGCCCGCGACGGTACCCTGTTTATCACCAATGGCGAGCGCGGCGAGCGGCATCGGGCGCAGGACCCGTTCGATCATGCGGGTTCGGTGTTGCGAATCAACCCAGACGGCTCCATTCCGCCGGACAACCCCTATGCCGATGGCAAAAAGGCGCTACCGCAGATCTGGTCCATAGGCCATCGCAATGCGCAAGGGGCGGCGCTGCATCCTGTGAGCGGCGAATTGTGGACCCTTTCTCATGGTCCGCGCGGTGGCGATGAAATCAACATCGCCCGCGCCGCAAGAAACTACGGCTGGCCGGTGATCAGCTATGGGCGCAATTATATCGGCACGCGAGTGGGCGAGGGCACGCACAAACCGGGTATGGAGCAACCCGTTTACTATTGGGACCCTTCCATTGCCCCATCGGGGTTGGCGTTTTACACCGGTTCATTGTTTCCCGCGTGGCGGGGAAATCTGTTTGCCGGTGCGTTAAAATATCAACTTGTGGCGCGGCTGGTTCTGGAGGGCAATCGCGTTGTGCGCGAGGAGCGCTGCTTTGGCGAACTGCAGGAGCGCATCCGCGATGTGCGCAGCGGCCCCGACGGGGCGCTGTGGCTTTTGACCGATTCGCCCGAGGGGCGTATTCTGCGGCTAGCCCCGGCAGGTTAGAGCATCGGGCGTTTAGAGCGTGTCGGATTTGTTAGCTAAGTCATTGATTTGATTGAATTCCTTAGTTTTCCGAAAAACATAATTCATAGTAAAATCAATGACTTAGGCAGTTAGCGCCCGTCAAATCCGACAGGCTGCTAGAGAAGACGGCGGCGAAAATGTCCCCGTTCCCAGGCATAAAATGGCACCGGCGCGCTCCCCTTTAAGCCGTATCGTTGCAGACGGGCGCGCAACTCCTTCAGTATCATTGAGGTAATGTGCGCCATGGGTAAGCTGTGGGTGGCATCAAGGCGCAGCCAGTGCAGGTCCGTCAATTCATCCGAAAACCCTGTCCTTTCATCCAATCGCGCCGCCACCGCATCGTATGACACGATAAAGAACCGCGTATCATAACGACGTGGCTGGCGTGGCGGTGTAATTGCGCGGGCGAGCAAAACCATCTGGCCCAGGGACGGGACAACCCCATGGGATAGAAAATCCTGCCATCCCCTGTTGCGGGACCGCGGCACCACGGCCACCCGCTTGCCTATCAAAAGACCAGCCTCCTCGTAGGTCTCGCGCACCGCCGCAAGGGCAAAGGCGCGCGCCCGGCTTATCGTTTTTACCCGTTTCATTCTGGTGGCGGCACGGCGCAGAACGGCAGGCCGAAGATCACACAAATAGGGGGCGCGGCTGTCCGCCGCCTCGACCTTGCCGCCGGGAAACACATACACACCGGGCATAAACACGTGCCCGGGCCGCCGCCGTCCCACCAAAACCCGCCCACCTGCCGTGTCGCCGGGCTTGATGACAATCAGGCTTGCCGCATCCCGTGGGCGGCTGTTGGGCCACGTCCGTTTATGCGCCATACCATCCGCTATGCCCTGTGGCTCCGCGCCTTGATGCGGCCGCGGCGACGCGTTTTGGCCGTTTTTGTCTTTTTCTGCACCTTTTTGTCCTTGCGTACGCGGGGGGCGCCGGGGGTGTGATCGACAATCGAAAAGCGTAACGCACCGGACACCGGCGCGGCCTCCATCAGGCGCACCTGCACCCGATCCATGAGCGCATAGGCAATCCCGGTGTGGCGCCCCACAAGCGCCTGGGCGCGCTGATCGTAAGCATAGTAGTCGTCGCCGATGGTGGCGGCGGGAACGAATCCGTCGGCACCTGTCTCGTCAAGGCGGATAAACAGGCCCGCGCGCGTAACCCCGGCGATCCGGCCGGAAAAGCGCGCCCCCACCCGGTCGGCCAAGAAGCCGCAGATCAGCCGGTCAACCGTTTCCCGTTCGGCCGCCATGGCGCGCCGCTCGGCCGCCGAGATTTCCTGCGCGATGGTATCCAGCCGATCAATCTGCTCGCCGCTCAAGCCATCGCTTCCCAGTCCAATGGCCCCAATGATCGCCCGGTGGACGATCAGATCGGCATAGCGGCGAATGGGTGAGGTAAAATGCGCATATTGCCGTAAATTCAGACCGAAATGGCCTATGTTGTCAGGCGCATAGCACGCCTGCGCCTGGCTGCGCAAAATCATCTCATTGATAATCTGTTCTTCCGCCTTGCCACGGGCCTTGTGTAACAGCGCGTTAAAACGTTCGGGGCGGCGAACGGGGCCATGCGCCAGCTTGTAGCCCAGACCGCGTAGCACATCACGCAAACTCTCCAGTTTGGCCAGCGACGGCGCATCATGTATTCGGTACAAAAGGGGCGAATTGTGCTTTTCCAGTATTTTAGCCGCCGCCACATTGGCCTGGATCATAAACTCTTCGATGAGCCTGTGAGCGTCAAGACGCGCCGGAATATGCACGCCGCAGACTCTGTTGTCGGCGTCAAAAACCAGTTTGCGCTCCGGCGCATCCAGTTCAAGGGGCAGACGCGCTGCACGGCCCCTGGCGAGAATCTCATAGGCCGCCCACAAGGGTCGCAACACCGTTTTCATGATCGGCGCGCATACCGCATCGGCGTGGCCGTCAATGGCGTTCTGCGCCTGTTCATAGGCCAGGCAGGCGCGCGAGCGCATCGTGATACGATGAAACGTGTAAGAGAGCATGACGCCCTCGCTATTGAATATCAGGCGCGCGCAAAGCGCCGGACGATCCTCTCCCTCGCGCAGCGAACACAGATTGTTGGACAGTCTTTCGGGCAGCATGGGCGCTACCAGGTTCGGAAAATATACCGAATTGCCCCGCCGGAGCGCCTCGTCATCAATCATGCCCGCCGCCGGCACATAGGCGGACACATCGGCTATTGCGACACAGACAATATAACCGCCCGGATTACGCCGGGTATCGGTATCCGCGACGGCAAAGACCGCATCGTCATGATCCTTCGCATCGACAGGGTCGATTGTCACAAACGGATAGTCGCGCCAGTCTTCCCGCTTGATCTCACCTGCGTTTACATCGGCCGGCACCGCCGCCGCGGCCTGTTGCACCGCATCGGGAAAGCGAACCGCAATGGCGTATTTTTCCATCGCAATACGCGCCACCGCCTGATCACTGTCAATGGGCGCCAGGCGCGCCTCAATACTGGCGCGCAAGGGGCTGCTGGCGTATGTCCGTCTTGCGCGTGCACGCACAAGATCGCCATCATCAAGCGCCAGGCGTTGGGGGTTCTCGGCAATCCAGGTGCGCCGCGCCGATTTCTCTATGGGCTCAATCCAGGCGCGCCTGCCGTCGTTGCGATAAACGCCCATAAGCGTGTTGTCGTGTGCCGGCAGTATTTTGATCGGCCGCGCCGTATAAGCCACACCCGATCCGGTCTCGCCCTGTGGCTCAAGCCGGGCCAAAATCCGTTGCCCCACGGCGGGAGCCGCCTTTTGGCGGCCGCCGGATACGACCACGATGCGCGGCGCCGTAGCCGGGGCGCTATCATCGGTTGGCCAATTGTTCGGTCTGGCGATCAGTTCTCCATCGGCGTCCAGCCCCGTTATGGTCAGCACCGACACTGCCGGCAATTCGCCGGCCGGGCGCAGGCGTTTGCGCTTGCGCACCAAAACGCCTTCCTCATGGAGAGTGCGCAGCATTTTCTTTAAATCCTTGCGCAGCGTTCCCTTGATATGAAATGCGCGGGCGATATCACGTTTGCTGCTGCGCGTCGGGTTTTCACTCACATAGCGCAACAGGGCGGCACGCGTCGGCAAGGCTGACGCATTTCCGCGCTTTTTGTTGTGGGCCTTTTTCTTCACCCGGCTCTCCCGCCGCTTGTTGTGATCTTTCAGCTAATAGAGAAACGAAAATTATACCGGCGGTATTGGCTTTCTGTACACGCTGACTTGTGTATCGTGCTGATAAGACGCCGGTTTTAAACTTGGCCAGGAGTCAAACACAAAGCCCCATAGCATTAGCTCGACTAGGATATAACACGTTTTGGTTGTGTAATTTCAACAGGTTGTTCCCGGGACGGGCAAATCTGACGTTGCCTCTCTTGCGGCCCTTGCCGCGGACAGCAGCACCCGATGGGTATATCAGGGACAACCTATTGAATTTACGCGTTCTAGAGCGTGTCAGGTCTTAATAGAATCATTCTGTTTCTCGATTGGCGGACGCCCACGCCCAAGCCGCTCTCGAGAGATGGGTCGCCATCGCTCTTCGATCACCTTGGGCGTGGGCGTCCGCCAATCGAGAAACAGAATTGCTTCTATTAAGACCTGACACGCTCTAGTGCCAATACCAGCGGAGCTACTCTGCGGCTGTGGGGACGTCCCCGGCCGAAGGCGGTTTTCGTTTGGCGGATGTTTTCCCGGTCGCTTTCGCGGTGGTTTTTTCTGCTTTTCTTGTGGTTTTTCTGGTGCTTTTTTTCGCGGCTTTCTTTTTGGCCGGCGCCTTTCTTTTTGTGCTTCCCTTTGCCGCTTTGTTGGCAATCATCTGAAGCGCCTGTTCAAGTGTGACCGACATGGGATCGCGATCCCTGGGCACAGTCACATTGATCTTTGCGTGGTTGACATAGGGGCCGTAACGACCTGATTTTACGGTTACTTTTCCGCCCAGATCGGGATGGTCGCCGAGTTCCTTGAGAACGCCGGCGGCCTTGCCGGGCCCCTTGTTCTTTTTCTCGGCCAGGGCGCTGACAGCGCGGTTCAGGCCAACGGAAAATACTTCGTCGATACTATCGAGGTTCGCATAGACACCATCATGCAATACAAACGGTCCGTAGCGCCCCAGGCCGGCGGTGATCATCTTGCCCGTCTGCGGATGCGTGCCCACCTGGCGCGGCAGGGAAAGCAACGCCAGGGCGCGTTCCAGCGTCACGCTCTCCGGGTCCTCGCCGCGCGGGATGCTGGCGTTCTTTTTCTCGCCCTGGAATTCGCGCTGCACATAAGGGCCAAAGCGGCCGGTCCTGAGCGCAATTTCAGCGCCCTGATCGTCTATACCGAGGATGCGCGGCTGTGCGGCGCTCGGTCCGTCGGCGGTTCCCAACTGGCGGGTGTAGGTGCATTCGGGATAGTTCGAGCAACCAATGAACGCGCCATAACGCCCCACTTTCAGGCTCAACCGGCCATCAGCGCAGCGATCGCATGTGCGAGGGTCGGCGCCATCCTCGCGGGCGGCAAAAACATGCGCGCCCAGGGTTTCGTTGAGAGCATCCAGAACTTCGCTAATGCGCAAGTCCTTAATATCGTCGACACTGGCCTGAAAACCGAACCAGAAGTCCTGCAATACCTTGCGCCAGGCCAGATCTCCGGCGGATATGCGATCCAGCCGCGCTTCAAGATCGGCGGTGAAATCATAGGCGACATAACGGGCAAAGAAATTCTCCAAAAACGCCGTGACCAGACGTCCCTTGTCCTCGGGTATGAGGCGCTTCTTGTCCAGGCGCACATAATCGCGATCGCGCAGGATCGACAAGGTGGCAGCATAGGTGGACGGGCGGCCGATACCGAGTTCTTCCATTTTCTTGACCAGCGAGGCCTCGGTGTAGCGCGGCGGCGGCTCGGTAAAATGCTGGCTGGCGGTAATCTTGTCGCGCCTTAAACCCTCGCCCGCGTTGATGGGCGGCAAGCGCTTGTCAGCGCTTTCTTTTTCGTCGTCCCTGCCTTCCTGATAGAGCGTCAAATACCCATCGAACGTGATCACCGAGCCATTGGCGCGCAATTGCGCCTGCGCGTCTGCGTTTGTGGCGTTAATCTGCACCCGCGTGCGGGCAACGGTGGCGCTTTGCATCTGGCTGGCGATACAGCGCTGCCAGATCAGGGTATAGAGTTTGGCCTGGTCATCGCTCAGACCCGCTGCGGCGGCTTTTGGTAATAATTGCATATCGGTTGGCCGGATTGCTTCATGGGCTTCCTGAGCATTCTTGGCCTTGGTTTTGTAAGTGCGGGGTTTTTGCGGCAAATAGGCGTTGCCGTACTGGCTTGCGATCACCGTGCGCGCCGCCTCCAGCGCCTGCGGCGCAATATCGACGCCATCGGTGCGCATATAGGTGATTTTCCCCGCCTCGTACAGGCGCTGGGCGGTGCGCATGGTGTTGGCGGCGGAGTATCCGAGCTTGCGTGAGGCCTCCTGCTGCAACGTCGAGGTGATAAAGGGGGGCGGCGGATTGCGGCGGACCGGCTTGCTCTGAACGTCGTCAACCACGAACGTGGCACCCTCAAGCATGTTCTTGATCATCATCGCGCGCTGTTCATCGGCGATATCAAGGCGGCCGATCTTGTCGCCGGCAAAGGCAACAACTCTGGCATTGAACGGATCGTTGCGCGGCGTTCGCAGTGCGGCCTCGATCTGCCAGTATTCCTGAGGTTGAAACACCTCAATGGCATGTTCGCGTTCGCACACCAGGCGCAAGGCAACCGATTGAACCCGCCCGGCCGAGCGCGCCCCGGGCAGTTTTCGCCACAACACCGGCGAGAGGGTAAAGCCGACAAGATAGTCGAGGGCGCGCCGCGCCAGATAGGCATCGACAAGGGCCGCATCAATCGGGCGTGGGTGCTCAATGGCGGCAAGGACGGCCGGCTTGGTGATGGCGCTGAATACGACCCGCTCGACATCCTGTGTGGAGAGCGCTTTTTTCGCCTTCATGATCTCCAGAACGTGCCAGGAAATGGCTTCGCCCTCACGATCCGGGTCGGTAGCCAGTATCAGCTTGTCAGCGTCTTTAAGCGCGTTGGCAATGTGTGTCAGGTGCTCTCGGGCACGCCTGTCGAGTTCCCAGTCCATGGCAAAGTCTTCGTCAGGGCGAACCGAGCCGTCACGTGGCGGCAAATCGCGCACATGGCCGTAAGACGCCAGCACTTCGAAGTCACTTCCCAGGTATCTGGCAATCGTCTTCGCTTTTGCCGGAGACTCGACAACTACAACATTAGATGTCATTCTACATCCTCTACAACTAATTTGCGCTGCGCACCGCAATTAAATTATATGAACCCGATTTTCGCAAACGTGCGTGAATGTGGTTAATTTTTCATGTTCTGTCAAATCTCAATTCAATCCGTTTTAATTCACTTGCGTGTGCGCCGCACATTATCGGGGGCCATGATGGCTCCGGTTTCGGAGAACCCTTGGCACCTTGGAGTGTTTGAACAGGGAAAGCCAAAAACGATCCCGCCGGGGCCGACAGGATGGAACGCTCTGGCTGGCAAAGGGCCGTTAGCGAGAGATAAAGTAGGAGAGTGATTTTCCCTTATTGCGTGTTCAGCTTAATTATTCTTTTATAGGTTGAAATTGTATTCTGCAATTTATACGATGTGTAACGTGGGGCATAAACGAATGGATGTAAACCAATGGCTAAAATCGGCTCCCATGATCAAGATGGCGCGAAAAGTCAAAGCGCCCATAAATCCCAGGCAACACAACAGGAAGCGACCCACTACATCGCCCAGATTTGCGGTGAATTACAGGAACTGGCGGGTGAACATAGCCTGGATATGATCGCTTATTTGCTGGCGATGGTGCGCCAGGAAGCCCTCGAGACACTGGAAGATATTCGCTTAAAGCGATAGCGACAAAAGGCGTTTGCCGGTGATGTCCCCGTATCAGTGCATCAGCAGGGAAAGCGTCTGGTTGCCATGACGTTCCAGACGGCCGGCGACATCCAGTTCCAAAATCATTGTCTGAACGAGTTGCGCTGACAATCCGGTTTCGCGGATGATGTCATCCATACTGACCGGCGTCGGGCCAAGGGCGGCGATCAGTGCCTCGCGTTCCGATTCACCCGGCGCGTCGCGGGCATAATCGTAATGGGTGAATTCATCATCGCGGCAGGGATCACGCACCCCGTCATCGTCGCGCCTCCTGATTTTCGCGGCAGTCAGGTCGGTCAGTTCGTCAATAAGATCGCTCGCCCGGGTGATAAGCACCGCACCGTCACGTATAAGACTGTTGACGCCACTGGCGCGCGGATCAAGGGGTGAGGCCGGAACGGCGCCGACAACACGATTTTGCTCCAGCGCATAGCGCGCCGTAATCAGCGAGCCGGATCGCTTCGCTGCTTCAATGACGACGGTGGCCAGGGCAAGTCCGGAAATGATACGGTTGCGGCGTGGAAAGTCCTGGCCGCGGGGCACCCAGCCCAGGGGCATTTCGGAAACGCCGCAACCGCCGGCGTCGAGGATACGGGCGAACAGTTCGTTGTTTTCCTTCGGATAGACATGTTCCAGCCCACCGGCAAAGACCGCCGCCGTGGCGTAGCGCAAGGCGCTTGCGTGGGCGGCAGCGTCGATGCCGCGCGCCAGACCGGATATGATGACGTACCCCTGCCGGCCCCATTCCTCGGTGAGGATACCGGTAATCTTGCGGCCGGCAACCGAGGCGTTGCGCGCGCCCACCACGGCAATACAGTCGCGCGTTAAAATTTCGCCGTCGCCGCACACCGACAGGATCGGTGGCGGCGCATCGATCTGGCGCAGCAGCGCCGGATAGGCGCTTTCGCCAAGGGCGACAAAGCGAATGCCTTGCGCGTCTGCCGCATCCATTTCGCGATCGATATCGCTCACGGCGGCGATTTTGATGGTACGGCCGGCGCCACCATGGCGGGCGAGATCGGGTAGCGCCGCAAGCGCTTCCGCCGCCGAGCCAAAACGGTTGATGAGTTCGATAAATGTAATGGGGCCGACGTTTTCGCTGCGAATAAGGCGCAGCCAGTCGCGCCGCTGGGCATCGCTTAACTGGATCGGAGGATTGCCGGGAGCGGTCGGGTTCACGGGTCTTGTCCTATACGGTTTTCGCTTCCTGCGCGCAAACGGGACAGGTTTTCGCGATGACGCCAGAATATGAGCAGGTAAAGCGAGGCAAACATGCCCGCCGTAAGGGGGGTGGCAAAAAAAGCCAGCAGCACAACGCTAATACCGCACGCGCCAAGAGACGCGATCGACGAATACCGGGTGAGCACCGCCAACACGATCCATGTAATGCCGAAAGCCAGCGCCACTGGCCAGGCAATGGCAGCCAGAAAGCCCAGATAGGTGGCGACCCCCTTTCCGCCGTTAAAACCAAGCCAGACAGGATACAGATGGCCCAGAACGGCGGCGGCCCCGACAATGAGTGCGAGCGGCAGGACAAGATGTTCCGCTGGCAACATAAGGCTGCTACCGATGATCATGAAGGGCCCGATGGCGCCTTTGAGCACATCCAGGACCAGGGTAATGGCGGCGAGTTTCTTGCCTGATTGACGCAGCACGTTGGTGGCGCCGATATTGCCCGAGCCGCCCTTGCGGATGTCGTCGATACCCGCCAGCCGGGTGACGATAAGGCCAAAGGGGATAGATCCGATCAGATAGCCGATGACAAGACCAAGGAGTACCGGGATCATAATCGCTTCTTCCGGCCTGAAGCCGCCAGGGTTGTAATCCCCTTGGAACGGAGTGTGGCATTTGAGTCCTGTTTGCCGCCGGGGGCGTTCTTAAATGTCACATTCAACGTTCCACTGGAATGTTATTACTGTTAGTGGTTCGATTCCAACATTTGCATACAAGCCCGCGGTTGAAAGATCACACCCGGATATACACACACCATCAACCAATAGCGCCGGTAAACGGGAAAAGCAATGGTACGCTCTTGCGCTTGCACACGATATCGCTTAAGCGTTTCGTTTTAGGATGACCCAAAGCGCTCCCCAGATATCACCGTGTTTTCCCCACCGCCATTTGCTCGGCATTGAGGGGCTTGGCGTTCAGGAAATCAACGCTTTGCTGGATTTCGCCGACGCCGCTGTCGAGATCAACCGCCAGATCGACAAAAAGCATGTCACGTTGCGCGGGCGTACGCAGATCAATATTTTCTTTGAGCCCTCCACACGCACCCAGTCGTCGTTCGAGATTGCCGGAAAGCGTCTGGGCGCCGACGTGATGAATATGCCCATTCGTGCCTCTTCGGTCAAAAAGGGCGAGACCCTGCTTGATACCGCCGCCACCCTTAACGCCATGCGTCCGGATATTCTGGTGGTGCGTCATTGGGCCGCAGGCGCGGTGGAGCTTTTGGCGCAGAAGGTGTCGTGTTCGGTGATCAACGCCGGCGACGGTGCCCACGAACATCCCACCCAGGCGCTTCTTGACGCCCTGACCATTCGTCGCAACAAGGGGCGTCTGGCGGGTCTGGTTGTCGCTATTTGCGGCGATATTCTGCACTCGCGGGTGGCGCGCTCCAACATCGTGCTTCTTGGCGCTCTGGGCGCGCGGGTGCGCGTTGTTGCACCCTCGACGCTCTTGCCCTGCCGTATCGAAAACCTGGGTGTCGAAGTCTTTACGAACATGGACAAGGGCCTTTGCGACGCCGATATCATCATGATGCTGCGCCTTCAGCAGGAGCGTATGCGCTGCGCCTTCGTGCCCTCAACGCGGGAGTATTTTCGCTTTTTCGGCCTTGATCGCGCCCGCCTGCAGCGCGCCCGTGCGGACGCGCTGGTGATGCATCCGGGCCCCATGAACCGCGGCGTTGAAATCGACTCCAGCATTGCCGATGGACCGCAAAGCCTGATTCAGGAACAGGTGGAAATGGGTGTGGCGGTGCGCATGGCCGTCATGCAGGCGCTGGCCGCCAATATCCCCAACACGCAAGGGGCCGAGGGGGTACCATCGTGAATACCGTCTCTTCCGCGTCCGCGGCGCCATGGGGCACCCCGCCGCCCGTAGTTCTTAAAAATGCACGTGTTATCGATCCGTCCCGCCGCATCGATGAGCGGGGAAGCGTTATGATTGCCGATCGGCGCATTGTCGCCTGCGGCGCCGATGCGGGCGAGGAATTTGCGCAGGCCTCGCGTGTCTACGATTGCGCCGGCGCGGTTGTCGCGCCGGGGCTGGTCGACATGCGGGTGTTTGTCGGCGAGCCCGGTTTTGAGTATCGCGAGACCCTGGCCAGCGCCAGTATGGCGGCGGCGGCCGGCGGCGTGAGCACGTTTGTCTGTATGCCCGATACCGAGCCCGTAATCGACGATAGCGCTATTGTCGACTTCATCCTGCGCCGCGCGCGCGATACGGCGCGGGTGAAGGTTCTGCCGAGCGCGGCGCTTACACAGGCGCTGGCAGGGGAGAGAGTTGCCGAACTGGGGTTGTTGCATGAGGCCGGCGCGGTGGCCTTTTCCCAGGGGCGCGGCGTTGTTCGCAATGCCCAGGTTATGCGCCTGGCGCTTACCTATGCGCGCGATTTCGATGCCCTGGCAATGCATCGGCCAGAGGATACCGATCTGGCTGCCGGCGGCGTGATGAATGAGAGCGAAGTGGCGAGTCGGCTCGGACTTGGCGGGCGCCCCTGGCAGGCCGAGACGATCATGCTGGAGCGTGATTTGCAACTTGCCGGCCTTACCGGCGCCCGCTATCATGCCGCGCTGCTCTCGTGCGCCCCGTCGATTGCCATTATGCGCCGCGCCAAGGCGAGCCTGCCCGGTGTCAGTTGTGCCGTCTCCATCAACAATCTTTGCTTGAACGAGAACGATATCGGCCCTTATCGCACCTTTTTCAAACTCTCGCCTCCCTTGCGTCATGAAGACGACCGGCGCGCCCTGGTGGACGGGCTGGCCGATGGCACCATCGACGCCATCGTCTCCAATCACGACCCGCAGGACGCGGACACCAAGCGGCATCCCTTTGCCCAGGCCGCCGATGGTGCGATCGGCCTGGAGACCCTGTTGTGCGCCGCCTTGCGTCTCTTTCACAGCGGGGATATCGATCTGATTAACCTCCTGGCGGCGCTCACCTGCCGACCCGCCGACCTGCTCGGACTGGATACCGGCCGTTTGCAGCCGGGACGCCCTGCCGATCTGGTCGTCTTTGATCCCCACATGCCCTGGTCTGTTTCAGAGAGCACCATCCATTCGCGTTCCAAGAACACGCCCTTTGAAGACACCCAGATGCAGGGGCGCGTGTTGGCGACTTTTGTGAACGGCAATCTGGTTTATGGTCTGCGGGAGCCGTTTGTTGACGGGCGGGAGGGATAACGTCAGACCTGACACGCTCCAGAGCATCAGGCGATTGATAGGAATCTTTTTGGATTTCCCTTTGGTGTGATATATGATTCACTGTGTCAGCAGGTGGAGCCTACGCAAACCCTTTTCAGCACGATAAACACGTCAGCGTGTACAAAAAGCCAATGCCGCTGGTATAAATCATGAAGGCAGTATAAATCGTACAAAAGCGTAATAAATCATTCAAAAGCAGTACAAGTCACGCAAGGTGACTGGAGCAACAGAGCCTGGGACACGCCATTATGCAGGGTTCCATAGCCGGGCCTGTTGCTCCAGCTTACGCTTAATTGCCGTAGCGGCGATTGACCGCATCACGCGCAACACTTGGAATTGTGCCCGGCGTAATGCCGATGTCTTCCAGTTCGGCGGCGGACAAATTCGACAATTGCCTGACGGTGGCGCGATATTGACGCCAGCGGCGGTAACGGGACGTAACATTCGATGTAATGGACATGGTTCTGGTTCCTGGTTGTTTGATGGTTGATCCGTAGCGGACCCGGGCACCTGTGAGTTTGCGCTGACTGGCGCTCAACAAGGCCTCGACGTCAGGATCAATATAGCGGCTACCGGATTGATTGTGCAGTGCAATATGGTGCAGGACAGCCATGCGTAACGCGCATGGATACCTTAAGAATTTCGTCATACCCTTGTGCGTGTTGTTGCAGGTATCTTTTGGATGCAACCGCCCCAGGGAGGGTATCGGCGCCCCTGTGGCGAAAAGCGCAAAAAGCCGTCGACAAGGGGATAAAAGTGGGGTAATAAACGGAGAATTCCGCATTCCGCATAATGTCGCCGGATAGTCGCCTTTCGTCTCATACTGCGTGAGCGACAAGGGGTAGATTCGCCCATCGGGATCCGGGCGGCGGTGATACATGTGCGAGAACGCACCTGGCGAGGCGAAAGCAGGACAAAGCAAGATTGAGTGGTTATGGCGATGCATATCATCGAAGAACTGGAGCGCGAATATACCGCCGAATTGTTGGCGCAACGCCCTGTTCCGGCGTTTTCTCCGGGAGATACGGTGCGCGTCAATGTGCGCGTGCGCGAGGGTGGAAAAGAGCGTGTACAGGCGTATGAAGGCGTTGTAATTGCACGCGCTGGCGGGGGGCTGAACGAGAGCTTCACGGTGCGCAAAATATCCTACGGCGAGGGGGTGGAGCGGGTGTTTCCTCTTCACTCGCCGATGCTGGAATCCATTGAAGTGAAGCGGCACGGGCGCGTGCGGCGGGCAAAATTATACTATCTGCGCGGCCGGCGCGGCAAGTCGGCGCGTATTGCCGAAAAGAAAGACTATCGCGCCGCCACGAAGCGAAAGGCGGCGGCCCGGCGTGACGACACGGCGCCGCTGTTCGCACGGCCCCCGGGCGAGGCGGATGATTTAAGTAAAATTTCCGGCGTTGGCGATGTACTGGTGCAGCGCCTTGATGCGCTTGGCGTGACACGATTCGATCAGATCGCCAACTTTTCCGACGACGACATTGCGCGTATTGATGACGTCCTGAACTTCAAGGGGCGCATCGAGCGCGACGACTGGGTTGGCCAGGCGGCTCGCCTAATGGCCGAATCGACCGTCGATGAGGCCGTGCGCGCCGCACAGCAGGAAGAAGCGGACAACGCGGAAAGCAAGGACGCCGGCGAGAACGCCGGTAGCGATAAAGACGCCTGAAGACGCCGTGTCTGCGTTGGTGGAACTTTGAATTTGACCTTTGAGTCCCGCTTGCCGCTGAACGCGCTCTCAAATGTCGGAATCAAGGCACCACTGGCCACGTGGCGATAAGGCAAGGAGCACGACATGGCCGCGCCACGCACCCTGTATGATAAAATATGGGACGATCATCTTGTCGATGCGCAAGAGGACGGCACGTGTCTGCTGTATATCGATCGCCACCTGGTGCATGAGGTTACCAGCCCCCAGGCCTTTGAGGGCCTGCGCGCCGCACGGCGATCGCCACGGGCGCCGGAGAAAACCCTCGCAGTGGTCGATCATAACGTGCCGACGACGGATCGCTCTCTGGGCATTGATGATCCCGAGTCGGCGTTGCAGGTCGAAACCCTGGCGCGAAATGCCGCCGAATTCGGCATCGACTATTACAGCGAGCGGGACACACGACAGGGGATTGTCCATGTTATCGGCCCCGAACAGGGCTTTACCCTGCCCGGCATGACCATCGTGTGCGGCGACAGCCATACCTCGACCCATGGCGCCTTTGGGGCATTGGCGCACGGTATTGGTACATCGGAAGTCGAGCACGTGCTCGCTACCCAGACGCTCATCCAGCGAAAATCGAAAAACATGCGTATCCGCGTCGATGGCGAGGCGCCCCCGGGGGTGACGGCAAAGGATATTATCCTCTCCATCATCGGCGAGATCGGCACCGCCGGTGGCACCGGCTATGTTATGGAATACGCTGGCGATGCCATCCGCGCCCTCAGTATGGAAGGCCGCATGACGGTCTGCAACATGTCCATTGAGGCCGGTGCGCGCGCCGGCCTGATCGCCCCCGATGAAAAGACCATCGCCTATGTAAAGGATCGGCCGCGCGCGCCAAAGGGGGCGCACTGGCGCCAGGCGACCCGCTATTGGCGGAGCCTGCAATCCGATGAGGACGCCGCTTTCGATCACGAAGTTTCTCTGAACGCCGCACAACTGCCACCTGTCGTTACCTGGGGTACAAGCCCGCAGGATGTGGCGTCGGTAACGGGGCGGGTTCCCGATCCGGCCAATGCCCATGAGCCGGCACGCCGCGCCGCCATTGAGCGCGCGCTCGATTACATGGGGTTGCGCCCCGGCACCCCCATTACCGAGATTGCTATTGACAGGGTTTTTATCGGTTCGTGTACCAATGGCAGAATTGAGGATTTGCGCGCCGCTGCCGCCATCGTCAACGGGCACCGGGTTAGTGACAGGGTCTCGGCGATGGTTGTTCCAGGCTCCGGTCTGGTCAAGGCGCAGGCCGAGGCGGAAGGGCTGGATGCGATCTTCAAGACGGCCGGCTTTGAGTGGCGTGAGCCGGGGTGTTCCATGTGTCTGGCCATGAATCCCGACAAGCTGGCGCCCCACGAGCGCTGCGCCTCCACGTCCAATCGCAACTTTGAGGGCCGGCAGGGCTTTAAGGGACGTACCCATCTGGTCTCACCGGCTATGGCGGCGGCGGCGGCGGTTGCGGGGACGTTTGTGGATATCCGCGCGTGGAAATAGATCGGCGATCTTAACGCTGCGCGCCTGGCAAGGCGAGCCGCAATGATTGCAATCGATCAGACGGGTAGTCCGGTATGGCCTCCCTGGCGGCAAGGGCGCAATAATCCTGATTTCAGACCTGCCGCCTTGAGAACAACCTATTTAAAGATCATACTTGTGGGTCTTTTCTGAGTACATCTAACAGGGCAGGGAGTGCGGATCGATATGGGCAATCGCGAAGAGCATCAACAACGGCAACAGGACAGGGCGCGTGCGGCGCTGGCGCGCGTTGAGGCGCAATCGGAGACCCTGGGCACGTCGGCGGCGGCGCGCGCGGCATCGGCGAATGGGGCGCACGATGCACAGGAGGATCGTATTGAGGTCTGGGGCCGGCGCATCGGGCGCGGCCTTGGGGTGGCGTTCATGATTTATCTGCTCGGCTATTTCTTTCTTGGCTGGCCCGGGATCTATTAGAAAGCGTTACGCGAAGCAATCGATGCATGGTTTGATTGCGCGTGTTTGCACGGAAACACCCTGTATGAAGGTACCTTTATGAAACCATTTACCCATTTAAGTGCGGCGGCCATCCCGCTGGCGATGATCAACGTGGATACGGACATGATTATCCCCAAGCAATACCTGAAGACAGTAAAGCGCACCGGGCTGGGCAGGGGGTTGTTTTCCGAGTTGCGTTACAACGACGATGGCTCCGATAACGCCGATTTTGTGTTGAACAAGCCGGCGTATCGCGATGCTCAAATCCTTGTTACCGGGGAGAACTTCGGTTGTGGTTCGTCGCGCGAACATGCCCCATGGGCGCTGTTTGATTACGGTATTCGCTGCGTTATTGCGCCTTCCTTTGCCGATATTTTTTATAACAATTGCTTTAAGAACGGCATTTTGCCTATTGTTCTGCCGCAAGAGGACGTGGACAGGCTGATGGATGACGCCGAACGGGGCGCCAACGCTGTCCTTAGTGTCGATCTTCAGAGCCAGACGATCAAAGGCCCCGATGGCGGTACGATCTCATTTGATATGGATCCGTTTCGCAAACACTGTCTACTGAACGGCCTTGACGACATCGCCTTGACGTTGGAGAAAACGAAGAAGATCGCCGCCTTTGAAGCCGACGCCGCGGCGGCGCGGCCCTGGGTCTGATGCTGCAATTCTGGAGCGCGTCATGTCTTAACAGATTATACCAGCGGTATTGGCGTTTTGTACGCGCTGACTTGTGTATCGTGCTGACAAGACAACGGTTTTAATCTGAGCCAGGAGTCAAACGCAAAGCCCCTTGGTATTAGTTGAATGTGAAAAAGTCCCTCGGCTTCGCCTCGGTCTAACGTCTAACTGAAGATATCGAGATGGTGGAGCCAGGCGGAATCGAACCGCCGACCTCTTGAATGCCATTCAAGCGCTCTCCCAACTGAGCTATGGCCCCGTGTCTCCGATGTCCTCGCGTTGCGCCCCTGGAAAATGCGCGCTCATTGCAACCAATGCCTTTGCCACGCCGACAACACATCACCTCAATAAATGGCTGCGTCGCCAATGGCAAGCCCCATCTTTGTCCAGGGCAACGAATTTGATATTTGAGTCCTGTATTTCGCCGCGCGCGTTCGCAAATGTCAAATTCAAATTTCCACTGAAATGTTATCGTTGCAGGTGCCTCTTTAGATTCCAACATTTGCATGCAAGCCTGTGGTGAGTGGGGAGCAACTGTCGGAATCAAGCCACTAGAGCGTCGGGCGTTTAAGTTGCAACAACAGGTTCGCGTAAATCCGTTGATAAGGGACTATTTCTCATGCTTTATCGGTTCATTCTCATCGAGCCGGACGTTCCGGTGCAAAAGCGGATCCAGCCATTTATCTGATCACAAGCCATAACCGGCGGCTGCGGTGTGTCAAGGGCGCTTCGCGCCGCCCTTGGTGGTTCTTAAACTCTTGACAGTGCTGGAGAAATCGAAAAAAGCGATGATCAGATGGATGGCCCGGTATGGCTCTGCCGGGGCAATCTGTGGCCATGGCCGAAAGAGGTGCACTCTCATTTCCGTTCTGGACACGCCGGCTGAAAGGTCACTACCGGTTACGCGTATACCCGACAAGACGCGATCCTGAGCTGCCGTACAGCCATGGCAAATCCTGCCGATATTATTATTCCTCCTCGTCGGTCTTTACGTCGCCAATATAGGAGGTAACATCATTGTCGTCTTCATCGTCCTCCAAAAATGTATCATCGGTGCCGTCCTCCGCATCCGCAACATCCACATCGTCAGTGAGATCGGCAATCGCCTCATCGTCCGCCATGGCATCCAGGGAAACCAGTTGCGAATCATCGTTATCTTCCTTGGTGGCCTTGACCGGCGCACGACTTGTCACGCGACTGGCCTTGGCGGCTTCTGCCTTGGGAAGCTTGAAAGGCGTATTGCATTTCGGGCAGATAATAGGGTCGCGTCGCAAGTCGTAAAATTTAACGGCGCATGTCGCGCAAACGCGTTTGGTTCCAAGTTCTGTTCTCGCCACGTCAAACCTCACAGGATGGACATCTCAAGCAATACATAGCCCGCGTTCCACAAAACCGACAGCACCGCCAGCCGCCGGCTCTAATGCCATTGCCCACCACTTTTTCCATATCCGAGGCGTTCCTTTAAACGGCTCAAGCGTTCATGTCAAAGGGTAAATACGTCCGCATCGAAAGCGTAAAAAGTCAAAACCGGAAAGCACGGATATCAACCCCATTCGATTGCCAAAAAGACGGGTAAATTGTCAAGGCCATTGCGCCGCGCAACGGCATTTTTTACAAATTATACCAAGAGACTTTGCGTTTGACTTCTGGCCCGGTTTAAAACCGTTGTCTTGTCAGCACGATACACACGTCAGCGCGTACAAAACGCCAATACCGCTGGTATACAAGGGCTTTGCGTTTGACTCCTGGCCTGGTTTACAACCGTTGTCTTGTCAGCACGATACACACGTCAGCGCGTACAAAACGCCAATACCGCTGGTATACAAGGGCTTTGCGTTTGACTCCTGGCCTGGTTTACAACCGTTGTCTTGTCAGCACGATACACACGTCAGCGCGTACAAAACGCCAATACCGCTGGTATTACCTACCTTTACGTCCAGCCAAAATACCCGTATAGCCAGTCACGCTTCGTGTATGTCTTTGGCAAAACGCGTATGCATGAGCCTTTCAGTTACAAACTGAAAGGCTCATGGCAGGACGATCGGCAGAATTATTACAGGTTTACCCATGATATCAGCATCGCCCGAGGGAAAGCCCGGACCTCTCGCATTTGCCAGAGCGAGACCCCTGATCGGCGAAGTAACGGTCCCCGGGGACAAGTCCGTCTCCCATCGTGCTCTGCTCATGGGAGCGATGGCGCGCGGCACAACAACGATATCAGGATTGCTGGAAGGTGAGGACGTGCTGGCGAGCGCACGTATCGCGCGCGCCCTTGGGGCGCGTGTGACGCGCACGGAGGATGGAATCTGGACGGTTCGCGGCGCCGGTACGGGCGTGCTGCTCGATCCCGTTGAGGCCCTTGATTTCGGCAACGCCGGTACCGGCGCGCGTTTGACCATGGGGATCGTTACCGGCCATGGGCTGCGTGCCGAGATGACAGGCGACGCCTCTTTGCGCAGCCGGCCCATGGGGCGTGTGCTTGAGCCGTTGATCGCCATGGGTGCGCGCGTATTCGCCTGCGGTGACAGCACAGACACACCGCAACAGGCGATCGATCGTCTGCCATTTATCCTGCAAGGGCCTGCTATTTGTGCGCCTCTGACTTACCGGTTACCGGTTGCCTCGGCGCAGGTAAAGTCGGCCATACTCCTGGCGGCGGTCAATACGCCGGGGATCACCCGCGTTATCGAACCTGTCGCCACGCGGGACCACACCGAGCGCATGCTGGCGGGATTTGGTGCGGACATTCGCATCGAAAAGCAGGCCGATGGGGATACAATAATTACGCTTGACGGTCCGGCCTCGCTTCGGGGCCTTGATATCGATGTACCGGCGGATCCGAGTTCTGCAGCGTTCCTGATCGTCGCGGCGCTGCTTGTGCCGGGCTCCGATCTGCTGATTCGCAACGTCATGCTGAATCCCACGCGCACCGGTCTGATTACCACCCTAAAAGAGATGAACGGCGATATATCCATCGACAACGAGCGTATCTCCGGGGGTGAGACGGTCGGGGATCTGCACGTTCGCGCCAGCAAACTGAAAGGCGTTACAGTGCCGGCGGCGCGCGCCCCCTCGATGATCGACGAATATCCCGTTTTGGCGGTCGCGGCGGCTGCTGCCAATGGCGAGACGCTCATGGAGGGGCTTGGCGAGTTACGCATCAAGGAGTCTGATCGCCTGTCCGCCATTTGCGCCGGACTGGCCGCCAATGGCGTTACCCATCGGCAATATTCCGATCGGCTCCGGGTATCCGGGTCGGACGATGGCCGCATTGCCGGAGGCGGCCGGGTCGCCACCCATATGGATCATCGTATTGCCATGGCGTTTCTGGTCATGGGAGCCGTGGCTGACCGGCCGGTCAGTGTCGACGATCATACGATGATTGCCACCAGTTTTCCGTCATTCATCGATACCATGAAGGCCCTGGGCGGAAGCGGCATCGCCGGCTGATACCGGTACCGGCTTTGGAGCGTGTCATGTCTTGCTGCCTTGAGTAAGGCACTCCATTGCGCCATGCTATGCGCCGTAGGACGGGGTCGTGGGTATTGTTATGAGGTCGCGCTTGTGTCCAATGTCAAACAAGATGTCAGGCAGATTGCCATAGACGGTCCGGCGGCCTCCGGCAAGGGAACCCTGGCGCGACGTCTGGCGAAACGGTACGGATTGCGCTATCTGGATACCGGATTGCTGTATCGCGCCGTTGGCCAGACCATGCTTTCGCACAGTGCCGATCTTGACAATGAATCGGTGGCGGCGCAGATCGCTGCCGGGCTTGATCTGTCCGACCTCGACAACAGCGCGCATGTGGCGCAATTGCGTCGTCACGGCATCAGCGAGGCGGCGTCCCGTGTTGCGGCGTATGGCAAGGTTCGTGCGGCTCTGCTGGATGTGCAGCGGCGCTTTGCCTCAGAGGCTCCTGGCGCGGTACTGGATGGCCGCGATATTGGTACCATTGTCCTGCCCTGTACACCTGTGAAGCTGTTTGTTACGGCAACGCCGGAAGTCCGTGCCCGGCGGCGTTTTAGCGACTATGTTCGCGACAACGCCCGTGTTACCTATGAAGACGTGCTGCGGGATATCCGGATTCGCGACGAACGCGACAGGGGGCGCGAACATGCTCCCCTGGCACAGGCGGAAAATGCGTTCTTGCTTGATACGACAAATTTGTCTATAGATGCAGTGTTCGAGCGAGCTGCCAATTATGTTGACGGCGCGTTTTGTCGTGATTCCTGTCGGCGCTCTCCGTAGGCTGCGTTGCAATCGCACACAACCCTTGAACACGAAGGCAATCTGTCTATGGCTTCGGGCGTGGCAGGGTGCGGTGCGGCCATCTGCAAACCGGTCCCTGAAAAATGGGCGCCATTGGCGTAATTGTACCCTTGTGGAACGCATTTGACATTTGAGTGCCGGTTGCCGCCGGGCGTGTTCTCGAATATCAAGTTCAAGGTTCCGCTGGCATGGTATCGTGGCTGGAGGTCTTTGGTTCCAGCATGTGCATGCAAGCCCGCGGTTACGGGGAAAATGTTGAAGTCAAGCCACCAGGGGCGCAAGAGTTGCGTGTTTGCATTTTGATAACGACGGCAATGGCATCCTGCAATCGGATGCCTGCGCACAAGAGATGAACGAGACGGACCGGCGGTCTGCGCTTCGGCCATGACGATTGCGGGCGGGTTGCAGAGCAGCGAAATCGATGAAATCGACACCAGACGAAGAGGAAATCGATGCAAAATATGTATAAATCGAGTGATCGAACCGCGTGTTGCGCGTTCGGCGCGAGCCGCAAGGCTGAATCAGGAGTATAAATGAACCAGACTGCTGTAGCAGATCCTGCCCCGACGCGGGAAGATTTTGAAGCCCTGCTGGACGAGCAAATGGCGAATGCCAATCTCGAGGAGGGCTCTGTTATCAAGGGAACAATCGTTGCAATTGAAAAGGATCTGGCCGTTATTGATGTCGGCTTGAAGACCGAGGGCCGGGTGGCGCTGCGTGAGTTCGGCGCGCAGGCGGACGGCGGCGGTGTTGCTGTCGGCGATACGGTCGAGGTTTATCTTGAACGTGTTGAAAATGCCCTTGGGGAGGCGATGCTATCGCGCGAAAAGGCGCGACGTGAGGAAAGTTGGGAGCGGCTTGAAGTTGCGTTTGCCGAGGACAAGAAGGTTGAGGGCAATATTTTCAACCGGGTCAAGGGCGGCTACACGGTCGATCTGGACGGCGCTGTAGCGTTTTTGCCGCGCAGCCAGGTGGACATCCGGCCGGTGCGCGATATTGCCCCGTTGATGAACACGCCGCAGCCTTTTCAGATCCTCAAGATGGACAAGCGGCGGGGCAATATTGTTGTGTCGCGTCGCGCGATACTGGAGGAGACCCGCGCCGAGCAACGCAGTGAAATCGTGCAGAACCTGGCCGAGGGACAAACCATCGAAGGGGTGGTCAAGAATATCACCGATTACGGTGCCTTTGTCGATCTGGGCGGCATTGATGGTCTGCTTCACGTGACCGACATGTCATGGCGGCGGGTCAGTCATCCCTCTGAAATTCTGGCCGTTGGCGAGACCGTCAAGGTTCAAATCATCAAGATCAACCAGGAAACGCAGCGCATCAGTCTTGGCATCAAACAGTTGCAGGACGATCCCTGGAAAGATATTGAGACGAAATTTCCTGTCGATACAACGGTCGATGGCACCGTTACCAATATCACCGATTACGGCGCCTTTATTGAGTTGGAGCCTGGTGTGGAGGGATTGGTCCATATTTCTGAAATGTCCTGGACCAAGAAGAATATTCATCCGGGCAAGATCGTGTCGACGTCGCAAGCGGTGCGCGTGCGGGTTCTTGACGTCGATCCGCAAAAGCGCCGCATTTCCCTTGGCCTGAAGCAGACGATGGATAACCCCTGGACGGTATTTGCAGAGAAATATCCCGTTGGTACACCCATCGAGGGCAAGATCAAGAACAAGACCGAATTCGGTCTGTTTGTGGGTCTTGATGAAGAACTCGATGGCATGATCCATCTTTCTGATCTCGACTGGAACATTCCCGGCGAGCGCGCCCTGGAAACCTATAGTAAAGGCGATCGTGTCAAGGCGGTTATTCTCGATGTGGATACGAAAAAAGAGCGCATCAGCCTTGGCGTCAAACAACTTCAGGGGGATCCGTTCGAATCCCTCGCCGGGGTGAAAAAAGGCGATGTGGTGACCTGTCAGGTAACTGCTGTCAAGGACGGCGGTCTTGAGGTGAGTATCGCCGATACCGGGATTACCACCTTTATTCGCCGCTCCGATCTATCGCGCGATCGCTCCGAGCAGCGCCCGGAACGCTTTGCGCCGGAGGAAAAAGTCGATGCCCGCGTTATGTCCATCGACAAGAAGGGTCGCAAAATTTCTGTATCCATCAAGGCGCTGGAAGTCGCCGAGGAAAAAGAGGCCATCGCCCAATACGGATCGACGGATGCCGGCGCTTCCCTGGGGGACATCCTGGGTGCGGCGCTGAAGGCCCAGAGCGCCGAGAGTGCCGACAGTGCCGACAGCGCCGATACACCGGATGCTGACGGGCAAGGGCATACAGCTAAAGACGCGCCGGCGCCCCGGGAGGTGGATGCCAGGCAAAAGGTACCCTCGGACGAGACGTCTTGAATGAAGGTCCTCTGATTGGCGTGTATGGCGAGCGGGGGCCGGGCGATCGTTGCGGGTGATGACGATACGTTGGGGATTGCGATACCATCCGCTGGCCGTGTCGGCAAAGCTGATGATCGGCCGCATCTACAATAACGGAGAGACCTATGTCGATGAACGCCGATTTGCTCGTGGAGCGGCGCCAGTTGCGTCGCCGGTTGTTGTTGTGGCGTGTTCTGGCGCTGCTTATTTTTGTTGGCGCGTTGATCGTTGGCGTGAGTTTTAGCAACTGGGCGGGCGGTCCGCAGGCGCGTCCGCATATCGCCCGGCTGACTGTTTCAGGCGTTATTGTCGATGATCGCAAGCGTCTGGAGTTAATCCGCAATATAGCTGAATCGGAGGCCGTGAAGGGTGTTATTCTGGGCATCGACAGTCCCGGTGGCACAGTTGTCGGCGGGGAGGGGCTTTACGACGGGTTGCGGGCCCTGGCGAAAGCCAAACCGACGGCTGCGGTAATCGGCGACCTTGGAACGTCGGCGGGCTATATGACGGCCATTGCCAGCGATCATATCGTGGCCCGCCGCGGTTCGATCACCGGCTCTATTGGCGTTATGTTTCAGTCAGTTGAGGTCAGCACGTTGCTGGAGAGGCTGGGTGTCAACGTGACGGAGATCAAGAGCGCACCGCTAAAGGCCGCACCGTCTTTTTCCACGCCCATTTCGCCCCAGGCGCAGGCCATGCTTCAGAGCGTGATAGACGATACCCATAAGTGGTTTGTGGATATTGTCGCGCAGCGGCGCAACCTTGAGCCGCAGGTGGCCCGATCCCTTGCCGATGGCCGTATTTTCACCGGCAACCAGGCTCTGGGCGAAAAACTGGTGGACGCTGTCGGTGGCGAGGATATGGCCGTTACGTGGTTAAGCACCAGGGAGGGGATTGACGCTGATATGCCGGTGATCGATTGGCAAAAGCCACGTGGCTGGAGGGAGTTGCTGGAGGGCGAAACGGCTTTGGCACGGGTGGCCTCCGCGATTGCGTCCGCTTTAACGGGCGGTCTGTCGGCATCTGTGCCGGAACGTTTCAAACTTGACGGGCTCGTCGCAATTTGGCACCCTGCGCTGATGGAACGCCTGTAAAAGTTGAGTTCCGTTTACTTTTGAGAAATCCGGATGATTTTCCAAAGGCTGAGGGCGTTGCGTGATCCGAATGATATCTGAACGGGCGAGCCGATGAGCGGTCGCGCAGGTAGCAGGTACGAGGGGCACAGGCGGAAATTGCCGATCGGCATGATCAGGTAAATTTGTAACAGGGGATGATGATGGGGACGATCGGACATGATTAAATCGGAACTGGTCACCAAGATTGCGGATGCGAATCCACATCTTTATCAGCGCGATGCCAGTCATATTGTCAACGCCATTTTCGATGAAATAGTCGAGGCGCTGGCGGCGGGTAACCGGGTTGAGTTACGCGGTTTTGGCGCTTTTTCGGTAAAGTACCGGGCGGCCAGGGTGGGGCGCAACCCGCGCACGGGCAGTTCGGTCAAAATCGGCGAGAAGTATATCCCCTTTTTCAAGGCGAGCAAGAACATCCGGGCACGTCTTAACGACAAGAATTGATAGCGCGGGCGGGGGCTGTTGACGCTGCTATGCGCTTTGCGCGCTGTTTTACCGCGGCGGTTCAACGAATCGAAGGGCGCTGACAGATGCACAGATTTATATCGTTTCTCATCCTTGCGCCGATTGTTGTCGTGCTCATTGCACTGGCTTTGGTTAATCGGCAGATTGTCCCCCTGACGCTCGATGTCCTGGGCGGCGGCAACCCGGCGCTTACGGTCCATCTGCCGTTGTATCTGGTGGTGCTGGGCAGTATTGTGTTCGGCCTTGTTATCGGCGGTCTTTATACCTGGGCGCGCCAGGGGCGTTGGCGGCGCGCCGCCAGAGAGCACAAGTATCAGGCCCGAATATGGGAAGACAAGGCGCGTGTAGAGAGCGACCGGGCGCAGGAAATTGCCCGCAATATTCCCGGCACAAGCGCCGGTTAGGTGTGACCTTTCAGCAGGTTGCTCCCAAGACGGGCAAACCTGCAATGATGCCTCTTGCGGCCATGGCCGCGGATTTTCGCACCAAGGCCATACCGGGCCATTCATCTGATCATCGCTTTTTTTCGATTTCTCCAGCGCTGTCAAGGGCGCTTCGCGCCGCTTTCAGCGGTTCCTAATTCCAAGGGGCTTGGCGTTTGACTCCTGGCTCAGATTAAAATCGTTGTCTTATCAGCACGATACACAAGTCAGCGCGTACAAAACGCCAATACCGCTGGTATAAACCCTTGACAGCGCTGGATAAATCGAACATCCCTCATGATCAGATGAATGGCCCCCTGCATCCGATGGTTTTTTAGGAACAACCTGTTGAGGTTGTACATCTGGTGGTTCCCCGAATTTGACATTTGAAAACGCGCTCAGGGGCAAACAGGACTCAAATGTCAAATACGTTCCACCAGCGTCTTTGTTCATGCACTTTGGGTACTGGCAGCAAACCATGCTAAAAATCAAAATCTGCGGCATCACCGATGAGGCAGCACTGCATGCGGCCATCGATGCCGGCGCCCATATGGCCGGTTTTATGTTCTACGCACCCAGCCCGCGCCATCTCGATCTGGCGCAGGCGGCAGAGCTGGCCGGCCAGGCAAGGGGGCGTATCAAGCGAATCGCTGTGAGCGTCGATGCGGATGATCGCTACATCGCGAAGATCATGGCGGCCGTGGCTCCCCATATGCTGCAATTGCATGGCGAGGAAACGCCCCGGCGGGTGGCGCAACTGCGCGAGCGGTTTTCCGTGCCGATCCTCAAGGCGATTAAAATCGCGGTGGCAGCGGATCTGGCGCAACTCGATCACTACCGCGATGTTGCCGATCAAATCCTGTTCGATGCCCGTCCGCCGACGGGAACCGACAGCCTGCCGGGCGGCAACGGGCTGTGTTTCGACTGGCGCCTGCTCAAGGGCCTTGGCACAACGCTTCCCTTTATGTTATCAGGCGGCCTGGATTGCACCAATGTCGGCGATGCGATACACCTGTTGCGGCCGGCCGCGATTGATGTTTCATCCGGGGTAGAGCGGCGGCCGGGGATCAAGGATACACAAAAAATCACCGAATTTGTAACAAGCGCACAAAACGCGCAGGCGGCTGCGGCGCGGGAGAAACCGGGACAATGACCATACAGGGTGTGAATTCATACCGTTCGGGGGCCGATGAACGCGGTCATTTCGGCATTCACGGCGGTCGCTTTGTGGCGGAGACGCTGATGCCGCTCGTATTGGCGCTGGAGGAAGCCTACAAGGCGGCGCGCGATGATCCCGAATTTGCCAGGGAACTGGAGGAACTTGGTATACATTACTCGGGCCGGCCCAGTCCGTTGTATTTTGCCGAGCGGCTAAGCGATCATTTCGGCGGTGCGCGGATTTACTTCAAGCGCGATGAACTCAATCATACGGGTAGCCACAAGATCAACAACTGTCTGGGCCAGATCCTCCTTGCGCAGCGCATGGGAAAAACGCGTATCATCGCCGAGACGGGAGCCGGCCAGCATGGCGTGGCGGCGGCCACCGTGGCGGCACGCTTTGGGCTGCCCTGCGTGGTGTATATGGGCAAGACAGATGTGGAGCGGCAAAGCCCCAATGTGTTTCGCATGAAGCTTCTTGGCGCGCAGGTGGTGCCGGTGGAGAGCGGCGCGGGCACGCTGAAGGATGCCATGAACGAGGCCTTGCGCGACTGGGTCACCAACGTGGAGACGACTTACTATCTGATCGGCACCGCCGCCGGACCCCATCCGTATCCGACCCTGGTTCGTGACTTTCAGTCGATTATCGGCGAGGAGGTGCGCAAGCAGTTGATGCAGGTGCAAGGGCGCGGCCCCGATGCGCTGGTGGCGTGTATCGGTGGCGGCTCCAATGCCATCGGCCTGTTTCACCCCTTTCTTGATGATACAGACGTGCGCATGTATGGGGTGGAGGCGGCCGGGCACGGGCTGGATACGAACCGCCATTGCGCTTCGTTGAGCGGCGGCCGGCCGGGGGTTCTGCACGGCAACCGCACCTATTTGCTCCAGGACGGGGACGGCCAGATCGAGGAGGGACACTCCATATCCGCAGGACTCGATTATCCCGGTGTTGGACCGGAACACGCCTGGCTAAAGGATATGGGGCGGGTGGAATATGTATCGGTCACCGACACACAAGCACTTGAGGCATTTAAGTTATGCACCACGCTGGAAGGGATCATTCCGGCGCTGGAGCCGGCTCATGCACTGGCCTATGTCGGCGTTCTGGCGCCGAAGATGGGTCGCGACGATATTCTGGTTATGAACCTGTGCGGGCGCGGTGACAAGGACATCTTTACCGTCGCCGAACATCTGGACAGGCCCGTGTAATGGATTTGCGCAACCGGTCCGTCACATGGCTCGGAAAATGCCACGTGTGACGATACAGGCGAACTGAACGGCAGCAGGAACGACGGCAGGAATGACAGAAACACGTATCGATCACCGATTTTCAGAGCTGCGTGAGGCCGGACGGCCTGCGCTGGTGACGTTCATCACGGCGGGCGATCCGGATTTGGCGACATCGACGGCGCTGTTGCAGGCGCTCGCTCCGGCAGGCGCCGATCTGATCGAACTGGGTATGCCGTTTTCCGATCCGATGGCGGAGGGACCGCCCATACAGGCCTCCTCGGAGCGCGCTCTGGCGGCCGGGCAAACGATGGCGCGGACCCTGGACATGGTGCGCCGCTTTCGCCGCGATGACGACACCACGCCGATTATTCTGATGGGCTATTACAATCCCGTTTATGTTTATGGAAACGAGCGGTTTCTTGATGATGTCAAGGCGGCCGGGGTCGATGGTCTGATTATCGTCGATCTGCCGCCGGAGGCCGATGAGGAACTATGCCTGCCGGCGCTGGCGCGCGGGCTGAACTTTATCCGGCTGGCGGCGCCGACCACAGATGAAACCCGCCTGCCTGCGGTTCTGAACAACACCAGCGGGTTTGTCTATTACGTCTCCATTACCGGCGTAACGGGCGCCGCAGCGCCGGATAACGCCAGGGTGGCGCACGCCGTGCAGCGCATTCGGGCACATACGGATTTGCCTGTGGCGGTGGGTTTTGGAGTGAAGTCGGCGGCGCAGGTGAGCGCCATCGGGGAACAGGCGGATGCCGTGGTTGTCGGCTCGGCTCTGGTGGAGGCGATACGCCGCTCCCTTGATGCGCAAGGGCACGCTACGGCCCATACGGTGCCGGGCGTGTGCGATCTGGTGCGCGAACTGGCCGCCGGCGCCCACGCCTCCAAGGCCTGAAGGGGCGCTCCGCGCCAGGCGCCATGAACCCGACAGACCCATCCGCCAAGCCTCCCGCCGCTGCCGTCGAGACATTAACGCGCGAACTGCTGGCGGGCTCACGCCGCGCCCTGGGCCGGATCATCACCATTGTGGAAAACAACAAGCCCGGCGCGCGCGACGTGGCGCGGCTGATCTATCCGCATCTGGGTCGCGCGTGTGTGATCGGCGTGACGGGACCGCCGGGGGCGGGTAAGTCGACCCTGGTGAACGCCCTGATCGCCGATTATCGCCGCGCCGGCCGGACGGTCGGCGTCGTGGCGATCGATCCAACGAGCCCGGTATCAGGAGGCTCGATTCTGGGCGATCGCCTGCGCATGAATACCGCCATGAACGATGATGGCGTGTTCGTCCGGTCCCTGGCATCGGGGGGGCATCTGGGAGGCCTGTCGCTGCTGACATCGCGGGTGGTGGATGCGCTGGATGCGGCCGGCTATGAGCGGATTATTGTTGAGACGGTGGGGGCGGGGCAATCGGAAGTGGAGATTGCCTCGCTGGCCGATCTGAAGGTGGTTGTGATGGTGCCGGGGCTTGGCGATGACATCCAGGCCATTAAGGCGGGCATCCTGGAGATCGCTGATATTCTGGCGGTCAACAAGTTCGATCTGCCGGGCGCCGCGCAGACGGTTGCCCATTTACGCGCCATGCTGGGCCTGCGCAGCGATGGCGGTGAGGGCGTGCGGCTGATCACGACTTCCGCCTTAAAGGGGAGCGGCGTGGGAGAGCTTATCGCCGGGGTTGAAGCGATGGTGGCTGGTATTGATGAGGAGGAAAAAAGAGCCAATCGGCTGCGCCGGATGCGGCGGATTCTGGCGCAGGCAGCGGCGGCGCGGGTGCGGACACAGATTTTACAGCCCACAAAGGGCGATGAATTGATCGATACGTTAACGTTGGATGTGGACCGCGGGGCGATCGGCCTTGATAGGGCGATCAGCCAGTGGCTGAGCGGCAAACTGCGCCATTGAGCCGCGCGTGTGGCACCCGTTGTCTTATCAGCACGATACGCACGTCAGTGCGTACAAAAAGCCAATACCCTTGGTATAAACCTTGCAATTTCCGATCATGAACAACGGTCATGATCGATCAACATGAATGCCAAATCAGTCCGCCGGGCCGCCCTAGGGACTGATTTGTCCTTTATATGGCGATTACGGACCGTCCGGACCAAGCTCTGCCGGAAATCCTTCAGCGCGTAAGGGCTCGTCCAGCACATCCTCCAACAGCTTCACCACCTTCGGCGACCACGCCCCGCCCCCATAGGCCGCTCGCGCCTCGATAAACATCGTCTCCATTACTCCTGCCAACCGCAAGGGAACGCCAAAGGCGCGCCCCATATCCATCGCCAGGCCGGCATCCTTACACGCCAGATCCATGGTAAAGCCAATATTGTAGCTGCCGTTCAGGATCACCTGGCTCTCGGTTTCGTGCACAAAACTGTTTCCCGAACTGGCCCTGATGGCGGCAAACGCCTTCGCCAGATCAAGACCGCCGCGCTTGGCCAGCATCAACGCCTCGCCCACGGCGATCAGGTGAACAAAGGCCAGCATATTGGTGATCACCTTGATAATCGAAGCCTGTCCCAGCACACCCATATAAAGGACCTCGCCCCCCATCGCTTCAAGGGCCGCCCGGTGCCGCTCGAACGTCGCCGCCTCACCCCCAACCAGGACCGTAATCCGCCCCGCCCGGGCGCGATGCACTCCGCCTGTCACCGGCGCTTCCAGCGTTTCAATGCCGCGCGCAGCGGCCAGTTCTGCAATACGCGCAATTTCATCGGCATCGTTGGTGCTCATCTCAATCCATGTGGCGCCGCGCGACAGGGCGGTAAGCGCGCCACTCTCGCCTTCCATGACCGCCGAAGTGGCCGCGGGTGATGGCAAACAGCTAATCAGCCCGTCCACCCCGCGCGCCGCATCGGCCGGGCTTTGTGCCCCGACCGCACCATGGGCCACAAGAGCCCGTACGGCGCCATCGTCGCGATCATGGACCTGCACAGCAAAGCCCGCACGCAAAAGACTGCGCGCCAGATGCGATCCCAGATTACCCAGCCCGACAAACCCATAGCGCATTGACATCTCCTGTTGTTACGTCCTACCAACGGGGTTCGTTAGCCTTGGTAATACCCCATGGAGTGGCCCGTGCAAATCGATAACGATACCGATGCGCTCATCATTGTTGATGTGCAAAACGATTTTTGTCCAGCGGGCGCCCTGGCGGTTCCGGGCGGCGATGAGGTTGTCGCCGTCATCAATCGTCTGAGTGCCCGGTTTACCCACCGCCTGCTCACCCAGGACTGGCACCCGGCGGGGCATCTGTCGTTTGCCAGCGCCCACGACGGTGCCAGCGCCTTTACCGCGATTGAGGTCTCGTATGGCTCACAGACCTTGTGGCCGGACCACTGCGTGCAGGGCACGCGGGGAGCCGAATTTCACCCGGACCTGGATACGACAGGTGCTGCATTGATCATTCGCAAGGGGTTTCGCCCATCCATCGACAGCTATTCGGCGTTTTTCGAAAACGATCGGCAAACCCCGACCGGTCTTACGGGCTATTTGCGCGACCGCGGTCTGAGCCGTGTCTTTTTGACCGGGCTGGCGACAGATTATTGCGTTGCCTATTCGGCTATTGATGCGTGCCGTATGGGCTTTGCCGCCGTTGTTCTTGAAGACGCCTGCCGCGCTATTGATCTCGATGGTTCCCTCGCCGGCGCAAGGACGAACATGCAGGCCGCCGGCGTTCATCTGATGACAAGCAACGATCTGGCCTCGGCATAGGTTCCGTGGGGATCGAATGAACGGTGCCTGATACGCCGAAAACCTCTTTACACGCCCGCGCCGTGACGCCACAATAGCCTATGCCGAGCCCGCAAACGCCTCCCCCCATTGAGACGCAGTCCTTTAACGATGCCGAAGCCGCCTGGCGGCAGTTGCATCACATTTACACGCGCAATGTTGCCTTTTTACGCGAACGCTTCGCCTGTTTGCTGGAGGGCGCGGCGCCAAAGAGGCGGGTGCGCGCCAATTATCCGTTTGTGCGCATCACCACCCCGGTGTTCGATGAAATCGATTCACGGCTGTCCTATGGATTTGTTCACGGGCCCGGCACCTATGAGACGACCATCACCGCAACAAGTCTGTTCAAATCCTATCTGCTGGAGCAACTTGATCTGCTGATGTGCAATCACAATGTGGCTGTTGAGATAGGGGAATCTGCCCAACCTGTTCCCTTGCATTTTGCTCTGGAGCCGCATATGCGCGCGAGCGATCGGGCCCATGACCGGCCGACCTTTTCCCTGCGCGATATTTTTGATGTACCCAATCTGGCCGATGTCGACGATGAGATCGTTAACGCGGCGTATGTCCGGCGCGCGGGCGTGCCGCTCCCCTTGGCACCGTTTACTGCGCCGCGTATCGATTTTTCCCTGGCGCGCCTGTCTCATTACACCGGCACGGACGTGACGCATTTCCAGAACTTTATCCTGTTTACGAATTATCAGTTCTATATTGAGGAATTCTGCAAGCGTGCCAAAAAATGGATGGCAGACGGTATTGAGGGCTATACCGCATTTGTCGAACCGGGCAATGTGATCACGCCCAGTGTAAACGCCCTCCACATTAAAGCCGGTGGCAAGCCGCCCGTCCGCCATCCGCAAATGCCTGCCTATCATCTAAAACGCGATCACCATGCGGGCATTACCATGGTCAATATTGGTGTCGGTCCTGCCAACGCCAAGACAATCACTGATCATATCGCGGTGTTGCGTCCCCATGCGTGGCTGATGCTTGGGCATTGCGCGGGCCTGCGCAATTCGCAATCGCTGGGCGACTACGTGCTGGCCCATGGCTATGTGCGTGAAGACAAGGTGCTTGATGCCGATCTGCCCACCTGGGTTCCCATCCCCGCACTTGCCGAAGTACAGGTGGCGCTGGAGCAGGCTGTCGCCGAAGTCACGCAATTGTCCGGCTATGAGGTCAAGCGCATCATGCGCACCGGTACGGTTGCCTCCATCGACAACCGCAATTGGGAACTACGGGACCACCGTGAGCCGCTTCTGCGCTTGTCGCAATCGCGCGCCATTGCTCTGGAGATGGAGAGCGCCACGATCGCCGCCAACGGATTTCGCTTTCGCGTGCCCTATGGTACGCTGCTTTGCGTCTCTGACAAGCCTTTGCACGGCGAGTTGAAACTGCCCGGTATGGCCGGGGAATTCTATCGCCGGCAAGTAGGGCAGCATCTGGATATTGGTCTGTTGGCTCTTGAGAAGCTGCGCAATCTTCCCAAGGCGCAGCTTCATAGCCGCAAGCTGCGCTCGTTTGCTGAAACGGCTTTTCAGTAATTGCGAGGAACGTACACTTAGCGTAGTCTCACAGATTTGTTCGTAATATCGAAAATATTTCTATTAAGACCTGATACGCTCCAGGAGACGGTTTGGCGGCGCGCATGGGGCAGGAAAGACCGGACATGGGCAATTTGAAGCGTATCTGCGTCTATCTGGGATCGAATCCAGGGCACAACCCCGCCTACGGAAAAACTGCGATCGCACTCGCCAACGCTCTGGCGTGCCGCAACATCACCCTTGTCTATGGTGGCGCGCATGTGGGCACCATGGGGGTATTGGCCGACGCCGCGCTGGCCGCCGGCGGGCAGGTGATCGGCGTTATTCCCAGGGCGCTGGTGGGCAAGGAAATCGCCCACGAAGGCCTTAGCGAGCTTCATATCGTCGATACCATGCACGCGCGCAAGCGCCTGATGGCGGATTTGGCCGATGGGTTCATTGCGCTGCCCGGTGGCGCCGGCACGCTTGAGGAACTGGCGGAGGTCTGGACCTGGGGGCAGTTGGGGATGCACACAAAGCCCATTGCGCTGCTCAATGTCGACGGCTACTACCGCCTGCTTGGCGCGTTTCTCGATCACGTCACAGCGCAAGGGTTCATGGCGCGGGCGCACCGGGACATGTTGATCATCGATGACGATATCGATCAACTGCTGGCACGGCTTGCCGCCTATCAGGCGCCGCAAATATCCAAATGGATTGATGCAAAGGATATTTGAACGTCTGACATCTGTTCACATTCAATGCGCTCCGGACGACGACAGGCAATCGTGCATGGAAGTCGCGATTTGGCGGATCAGGAGAAAATACAATTCAGGACCATTCTCCAGCGACGCGCCAAGGGGGTCGATGACGGCCGAATTTGCGTTTGTCTCCTGCACGAGCGTATCCACGATGCGCGGCCTGAATTGCGGCTCGGAAAAGATACAACGCACGTTAAGGCGTTCAATTCTTTCCTTGATTTGCGCGATTCGCTCGGCGCTTGGGGCGATCTCGGGACTAATCGTAATGGCGCCGGCGCCCTTGAGATCGAAGCGGTATTCGAAATTCGGATAGGCGTCATGAAAGACGATAAAAGCCGCGTGCCTGATCGGCTGCAGGAGGTCCCGAACCTCGTCGGTCAAGGCATCAAGGCGATCATACAGGGCATGGGCGTTTTTTGAATAGTTGTCTGCATTTTCGGGATCCATCCTGCTCAGAACCCGTGCGATCTCCTTTACCAACGCCTTGGCGTTTTGCGGATCCAGCCACACATGGCCATTAAATGCACCGGTGTGCATGTGCGCCGCGTGCTGATCGTCGTCGTCATGAGCCTCCTTGCCGTGCGCCGCGTGCTGATCGTCGTCGTCATGAGCCTCCTTGCCGTGCGCCGCGTGCTGATCGTCGTCGTCATGAGCCTCCTTGCCGTGCGCCGCGTGCTGATCGTCGTCGTCGTGGACCTCCTTGCCGCGCGCCGCGTGCTGATCGTCGTCGTCGTGGACCTCCTTGCCGCGCGCCGCGTGCTGATCGTCGTCGTCATGGGCCTCCTTGCCGCGCGCCGCGTGCTGATCGTCGTCGTCATGGGCCTCCTTGCCGCGCGCCGCGTGCTGATCGTCGTCGTCATGGGCCTCCTTGCCGCGCGTCGCATGATGATCGTCGTCGTCGTTATGGGCGTGATCGTCCTTCTCGTCATGCGCGGTTGCCTCCCCATGTCCATGATCATCGTCGCGCGAGGGAAGCCGGACCAGCCCCGGCGCATCAAGCAGTACCGCCGAAACGGCTCCTTCGCCAATGGTTCTGACGGGCTTCTGCAAAAAGGTTTCCACGTCAACGCCGAGCCAGAATATGACATCGGCCGCCTCGATCTGAGCTGCTTGCGATGGCTTTAGGCTGTAGACGTGAGGCGAACCGCCGCCATCAATGATGATACCGGGCTGTCCCACGTCTCCCATAACCGCCGCGACCAGCGAATGCACCGGCTTAATCGAGGCGATTACGCGCAACGTATCCTGCTCGGCGCGCGCGAGTTGCCAGGGCAATGTAAAACATCCGGCAAGAAGCAGGATTCGTAAAAATTTCACCATGATCGTTCTCATAAGCTCATTTCCTGTAGCCAGAACGCCACCTGTAAAAAGATGGCGCGCTCCAATCGTGTGTAATGACAGATAACAACGTACAAAACACAACTTATACGATTATGTTTAAGGGTTTACCCAGGCCGCAGGAAAGACATGACACGGCCTAAACGTTTCATAATGTCTCTCCCGTATACTGGGTGCAGGCTGGCTCTCACCGCGATGCAATCCGTGAAAACTCTGGTCTTGAAAACCCTGATAACGAAACCCCTGGCGCTCAACGGTGTAGCCCGGGAGTTTCGGAACGTGACGAAACGGTTTTACTCGCCGCCGCGGCGGTTGCGGTGCGGTGTAAAAATGTAACGTTATATCATATTTGTTATTGTATAACATAAACCGATATGCCATGCAACATAATTAAACAGGCCACCTTCGCTACCGCCGGATGCCAATGGCGTTAGCGCGATAAAGGCTGATGACAACGATGACGAAAGGGACGTGGCAGGACCTTGGCTAAACTCGTAACACTGGAGAATGTCGGCGTGCGCCGTGCAGGGCGATGGCTGGTGCGTGGCATCGACATGTCCGTCTCCAAAGGGGAGATCGTGACCCTGATCGGCCCGAACGGTTCAGGAAAATCGACGATCGCAAAACTGGTATTGGGGATTATCGCGCCGGACGAGGGACGCCTTGGGGCGCCTGTGGGTCTGCGCATCGCCTATGTGCCGCAGAAGATTTCCATAGACCGCAATCTGCCGCTGAAGGTGGATCGCTTCATGCAATTGACGGGGCGTATGGATCGCCAGCGCATGGTGGGCGCCCTGGCGCGAACGGGGATCGATCATCTGCTGGATGCACAGATTCATAATTTGTCCGGCGGCGAATTTCAGCGCGTCATGCTGGCACGCGCCATTGCCCGGGCGCCGGATTTTCTTGTCCTTGACGAGCCGGTACAGGGTATCGACTATAGCGGCGAAATCATGCTCTACAAGCTGATCGCCACCATTCGCGACGAACTCGATTGCGCCGTTTTGCTGGTGTCCCATGATTTACACGTAGTCATGGCGGCGACGGATCGCGTCGTCTGTCTTAACGGCCATATTTGCTGTACGGGAACGCCCCAGGCGGTCGCCGACAGCGAGGAATATCGCCAGTTGTTCGGCATTGATGCCGATCCGGCGCTGGCGCTGTATGCCCATCGCCATGATCATACCCATGGCGCGGACGGGCGCGTTCATCTGCCAGGCGATGGGGCGCCTGCAGCCCATACGGGCGCGCCAATGCGTGATCGCGGCAAGGACCATGTTTGAGGACTTTTTTCTGCGCGCCATCGTGGCCGGCATTGGCGTGGCGCTGGTAGCCGGACCCCTGGGGTGTTTTGTTGTTTGGCGGCGGCTGGCCTATTTTGGCGAGACATTGTCGCATTCGGCGTTGCTGGGTGTTGCGCTGGGGTTTTTGCTGCAGCTCAATTTGATCGCCATGGTGTTTGCGGTCTCGCTTTTTGTCGCCCTGGCGCTGGTGTTTTTGCAGCGCAGGCAATCACTGGCCTCGGATACGCTACTCGGTCTGCTGTCCCATTCGATGCTGGCGCTGGGGGTGGTATGTATTTCCTTCGTGCGCTGGGTGCGGGTTGATCTCATGGGGCTGCTGTTTGGCGATATTCTGGCGGTATCCGTTGCGGATATTGCTGTGATCTATGGCGGCGGACTGGCGATCCTGGGTGTGCTGGCGCTGATCTGGCGGCCGCTTTTTGCCGCCACGGTGAACGCCGATCTGGCACAGGCGGAAGGGTTGCGGCCGATAGCAGCGAACATCGTATTCATGGTATTGGTTGCCATGATGATCGCCATCGCGATGAAGATCGTCGGCATTTTGCTGGTGACGGCGTTATTGATCATTCCGCCCGCTGCGGCGCGGCGTGTCGCGATGAGTCCGGAGCAAATGGCGCTGATGGCGGCTTTGGCAGGTGCAATCTCGGTGGTATTGGGACTGACGGCCTCGCTCAGACTCGACACGCCATCGGGCCCCTCGATTGTTGTTGCGGCGCTGGTGTTGTTTTTGTTGTCACTTAGCCCGCTGGGCAATATGATGCGTGCCCGCATTGTTCGCTGGCGCCGTCGCGATGAATAGGACATGATAATGGCTCAGGCATCCGCACGCTCCTTGTTGACAAGGAACCAAACGCTTGTATATGGGGCTCTTGAGGCGGCGGCGGAGCCGCTCAGCGCCTATGGCATTCTTGATCGGCTGCGCGATGAGGGCATACGCGCACCGTTGCAGATTTACCGTGCGCTTGACAAGCTCGTGGAAGCGGGACTTGTGCATCGTCTTGAGAGTCTGAACGCGTTTGTTGCCTGCCGCCAGCCCGATTGCGAGGCCCATGAAACGATCGGCTTTGCCATTTGCCAAAAATGCGGCCAGGTGACTGAATTTGCTGAAAAACGGATCAGTGGACACCTTGCCGACTGGGCGCGGAAAAACAACTTTACCCTCAAACAGACCACCGTTGAATTACGCGGTGCCTGTGCCACCTGCAAAGCGGCCTGACACGCTCCAAGCCCAGGCGAAAACAAAGCGCCGCGCCTTCCTAATCGTTGTTTTCTCATTGTTTTAAATGAAGAAAAGTACATGGAGCGGAGCACCATTCTTCACGATTAACGCTCTAAAAGATGCCGCCGCCGCGCTCCGCCGCCGTTGCCAGCGAACGAAGCCCGGCAAACAGCTCCCGCCCCAGACCCCGATGCGCAGCCCCTAAATCCGCCGTAGCGCTTTGCCGCGACTGCCATGTGCGCGCATCGATCAATACATCAAGGGTGCCGGCAGGCGCATCCAGACGAATAGGATCACCATCACGAATACGGGCGATGGGACCGCCGTCCAGTGCTTCCGGCGTAAGATGAATGGCGGCCGGTATTTTGCCGGAAGCGCCCGACATGCGCCCATCGGTAATCAACGCAACGGATGCGCCGCGCCCCTGCAGAATACTCAAGGGCGGCGTCAGCCCGTGCAGTTCCGGCATGCCGACCGCCTTGGGTCCCTGAAAGCGCATCACCACCACCATATCGCCTTCCAGATCGCCCGCCTGAAAGGCCTCCTGCAGGGCTGCCTGGCTGTGAAAAACCCGCGCCGGCGCCTCGATAACATGATGGGCCGTATCGACAGCCGATATCTTGATGACGGCGCGACCCAGATTGCCGTCCAGTACGCGCAGGCCGCCGCTCGTCTGAAACGGCTCGGCGGCGGTGCGCAACACCCGCGTATCGTGGGATATCCCCGGCGCGTCCTCCCAGACGACAGTATCGCCGTGCAATTTCGGCGCGCGCAGATAGCCCTCCATGGGCGTTCCCCAAACGGTGACAACGTCATTGTGCAACAGGCCGGCATCCAGCAACGCGCCGATGATAAAGCGCATCCCGCCGGCGGCGTGAAAGTGATTTACATCGGCCATGCCGTTGGGATAAACACGCGCCAACAGGGGGATGACTTCCGACAACCGGGAAAAGTCGTCCCAGGTAAGCGTAATGCCCGCCGCGCGCGCCGCCGCCACGATGTGAAGCGTATGATTGGTGGAGCCGCCGGTTGCCAGAACGCCGATCATGGCATTGACGAAACTGCGCTCATCGGCCAGTTCGCCAATGGGCGTATAGGCGTTGCCAAGAGCGGTAATGGCGAGGGCCCTCTGGGTGGCGTGGCGCGTCAGCGCATCGCGCAAGGGGGTATCGGGGGGCACAAAGCTGGCACCGGGCAGGTGGAGCCCCATGATTTCCATCATCATCTGGTTGGTATTGGCGGTACCATAGAAGGTGCAGGTGCCCGGCGCATGATAGGCGCGCGCCTCCGATTGCAAAAGCTGCGCGCGCGAGATCTTGCCTTGCGCATAATCGCGGCGCGCTTTCGCTTTTTCTTCGTTGCCAATACCGCTGGGCATGGGGCCGGCGGGCACAAAGATGGCCGGCAGATGGCCAAAGGCGAGCGCGCCGATAAGCAGACCGGGAACGATCTTGTCGCAAACGCCCAGATAGAGTACCCCGTCAAAGGCATCATGAGACAGCCCGATGGCGGTCGCCATGGCGATAACATCGCGCGAGAACAGGGACAGGTCCATGCCGTCCTGTCCCTGGGTCACCCCATCGCACATGGCCGGAACGCCGCTTGCCACCTGCGCCGTACCGCCTGCGTCGCGGGCGGCTTTGCGGATGATCCGCGGATAACGCTCAAAGGGCTGGTGCGCCGAGAGCATGTCGTTATAGGCTGTAATTATCGCCAGATTCGGCTTGTTTTGTTCGTTTAACGCCTGTTTGTCGTCCTGTGGCGCGCCGGCGCTTACATGGGCAAGGTTTGAGCACGACAGATGTTCCCGGCGCGGCCCCTTGACGCTGTAGGCGCGAATACGCTCAAGATAGGCACGGCGTTGTGGCGCGCTGCGAAGGCGAATGGCTTCGGTGATGTCGGCGAGAACGGGGTTAATTGTCATGGGGGTGTCCGAACTTGAAGTGGCTGGAAGTGATACGCTCTAATAAGACATGAGACACTCCAAGTGTGTCATTTCAACAGGTTGTCCCTGTAAACTCATCGGGTGCAGGTGCCCATCCATCCGATCATCGCTTTTTTTCGATTTCTCAAGCGCCCCTGACAGTACTGGTGGTAGTTTGATTCCAACATTTTCATGCAAGCCTGCAGTCAAGCCTGCAGTTGGGGGGTACAAATGTTGGAATCAAACCACCCGAATCACGCGCACCAGAAAACATGTACAGGAACACGGGTCTGACATAGCACGCCGCAGACGGGATGAGCCATCGCTTCTCCCTGCCGTTGTGCCCGCGCCAGGACATTGCTTTTGGTCTTGCCCTCAATATGCAAGGCCAGATATCGGCAATGTAAAAGGCGCGACAGGGTTAGCGTCAGGCGCGGCTCGCCAGCGCCTCGGGCACGCATCGCAACGAGCGGCGCGGGATTTTGCAAATCGAGAGCCTGGGTCAGATTGTCCCCCTGGGGAAAGAACGATGCGGTATGGCCGTCTTCTCCCATGCCAAGAACGACGGCACCAAAGGGAGCGGGAATGCGCTCAAGACGGGCGGCGGCTTCGGCCAGTCCCGCCTCGGGGGACGGGGCACCCGTATAGAGCGGCACGAACGTGGCTCTGGCGGCATGGTTTTGCAACAGCGTATTGCGAATCAGACGAGCGTTGGAGCGTTTCGATGTATGCGCCACCCAACGCTCGTCGACCGGTGTGATGGTGACCTTTTCCCACGCCAGGGGCCGTATTGACAGGGCGGCGAAAAACAAATCGGGTGTTGAGCCGCCGGAGACCGCAAGGCTTGCGGCACCCCGGGTATCGATGGCCGCCTGCAGTTGTATGGCCACCGCCTCGGCGAGGGCATCGGCAAGAGCCGGTCTTTGCGAAAAATTTTTTCGAATCAGGGGAGCATCCATGGGAGCCGAGTTTAACGCGATTGATCCTGTATCGAAACCGGTTTATGGTCTGTTGGGTATGGAACGCAAAGCCCCGATCCCGGGGTGCTGATCGCACGTAGTCTGTTCACACATAGGGGAATGCCCGTGCCGCCTGTACGGTCACATGCGGAAACGCATGCACCTGGTATCCGATCCGTGCAGGAGACGGATGTCGCGGCGAAGATCGTCCTTGTACGTGCCGATCTGAATGTACCCCTCGATGGGGGACGTATCAGCGATACCACGCGCCTGGAGCGATTCGCCCCCACCGCCCGCGCTTTAAGGGCCAGCGGGGCACGGGTTGTTGTCATGACCCATCTGGGGCGCCCTGGCGGGGTTGTTACTCCCACCCTTTCGACTGCTCCCGTTGCGGCTGCGCTTGGAGACGTCCTGGGCTGCGACGTGACGTTTATTGCCCAATCCATCGGCGATGAGGCGTGCCAGGGGATCGCGCGCCTGAAGGACGGGGATATCGCCGTTTTGGAGAATTTGCGCTTTCATCGCGAGGAGACGGCCAATGATACCGCATTCGCCAGGTCTCTGGCCGCACCTGGCGATGTTTACGTCAATGATGCGTTTTCCTGTGCCCATCGCGCCCACGCCTCAACCACGGCGATCGCGTCGTTTCTGCCCGCTTTCGCCGGTCCTTCCCTGATGGGCGAGATCGAAGCGCTGGGCCGCGTTCTGGATCGTCCGGCGCATCCGGTTGCGGCGCTGGTGGGGGGCGCCAAGGTATCGACAAAAATCGCCGTACTGAAGCATCTGCTGGCGAAGATGGATGTGCTGATCATCGGCGGCGGTATGGCCAATACGTTTCTTGCCGCTCAGGGCTGCGAAATCGGCAACTCACTGTGCGAAAATGCCTATGTGGAGACGGCGCGGTCCATCATGGAGGCAGCTCGTGACGAAAACTGCGCCCTCATTTTGCCCGTTGATGTCATTGCCGCCACCACATTTGCCGCCGGCGCGCCCCATGAGGTATTCGCGGCGCGCGCGGTTCCGGCGGATCGCATGATTCTGGATATTGGCCCGCAGAGCGTTGCGGCGATCAATACCCGGCTCTCATCGTGCAGGACGTTGTTGTGGAATGGTCCACTGGGGGCGTTTGAACTGACGCCCTTTGATAACGCGACAAACGCTGTGGCGGCGCACGCGGCGGCGTGCACCGGGGCGGGAGCGCTCGTTACGGTGGCAGGTGGCGGCGATACCGTGGCCGCCTTGCGCGGTGCGGGTGTGATGGATATGTTTTCCTATGTCTCGACGGCCGGCGGCGCCTTTCTGGAATGGCTTGAGGGCCGCGAACTTCCCGGTATCACCGCGCTGCGTCAGGCGTAATGCCGTTGCAGGCAAAGGACACTCCATGCAATCAAACGCCGCCATCAAGATCGCCCCGTCTATTCTGTCCGCTGACTTTGCCCGTCTGGGCGCCGATGTTCAGGCCGTTGATACGGGCGGTTGCGATTGGGTGCATGTGGATGTCATGGACGGCCATTTCGTGCCCAATATCACCATCGGCCCGGCGATTGTTGCGGCCCTGCGGCCGGTGACGAAAAAGCCTTTGGATGTGCATTTGATGATCACCCCGGCGGATCCCTTTATCGCGCCGTTCGCCGAGGCGGGAGCGGACATTGTCACCGTTCATGCGGAGAGCTGTACCCATCTTGAGCGCACCCTTGGCGTTATCCGCGCCCATGGCAAAAAGGCGGGTGTCGCCCTGAATCCGGCCACACCCGAGAGCGCCATTGCCTATGTGCTTGATAAAATCGATCTGATTCTGTGTATGACCGTTAATCCCGGCTTTGGCGGCCAGAGGTTCATTCCCGCTGTGTTGGATAAAATTCGCCGTGTAAAAGCCCTGACAGGTGAGCGCGCCATTGATATCGAGGTCGATGGGGGGATCGATACGCAAACGGCGGCAGACGTGGTGGAGGCCGGCGCCAACGTTTTGGTTGCCGGCTCGGCCATATTCGGCCGCGTCGCCGATGCAACACCGCAAGCCTATGGCAAGGCGATCGCGGCTATTCGCACGGCCGCCACGAATGCCCGGGTATAGTGTTGCCTTTACGCTATGGCGCCGGTAAAATACACGTATAAAGGGTATGTATTCCGAGTGCGGGGAAAGCGCCGCACCACAGGCGATCACAGAGGAGGTGATTATGAACAGGCACACTCCATCGCGCCCCATGGTCGCGGGCGATTTCGATCAGGAATTGCTCGATCTGTACGATTTCTACGCCCATGGGAAAATAAGCAAACGCGAATTTCTCGACAGGGCGGGCAGGTTCGCAATCGGCGGGGTAAGCGCCCTGGCGTTACTGGATATGTTGAGCCCAAACTATGCCCTGGCGCAACAGGTGGCACCGGACGATCCGGCGATCGATGCGCGCCGGATCGACTATGCCTCGCCCAATGGTCATGGCAGCGTGCGTGGCTATCTCGTCAGACCCGCAGGCGTCGCCGGCAAACTTGGCGCGGTGCTTGTGGTACATGAGAACCGCGGTCTGAACCCTTATATCGAGGACGTCACGCGGCGCATGGCCAAGGCCGGTTTCATGGCGCTGGCGCCGGATGGTTTGACGTCGGTGGGCGGCTATCCGGGCAATGACGACGAGGGGCGGGCCTTGCAGCGCACGGTGGATCGAGAAAAACTCATGAACGACTTCTTTGCCGCCTTCGAGCATCTTGCACAGCGGCCCGATGGCACCGGCAAGGTGGGAGCGGTGGGTTTTTGTTATGGTGGCGGCGTCTGTAACGCTCTGGCTGTCGCGTATGGCGAATTGTCCGCATCGGTTCCCTTTTATGGCCGACAACCGGACGCCGCCGACGTGCCGCGCATCCAGGCGCCCTTGCTGCTGCACTTCGCCGAACTCGACAAGCGCATCAACGCCGGCTGGCCCGCCTATGAAGCGGCCCTGAAGGCCCATAACAAGACCTATACGGCGCATATGTATGCTGGCGTCAATCACGGCTTTCACAACGATACGACGCCGCGCTACGACCAGGCGGCGGCGCAACTGGCCGAGCAGCGAACACTGGCGTTTTTTAAGAAAACCCTGTTGTAGGCGGTTTGGCAGTGGGCTGGATGTGATCTTTCAGCAGGTTATACCAGCGGTATTGGCTTTTTGTACACGCTGAACTGTGTATCGTGCTGACAAGACAACGGTTTTAAACCGGATCAGCATGGGTTTCGCTTTACCCGTTTTGCCGGGGGTAAAGCGAAACGCATAAAGCTGATCGCCCTGAAATCCATAGCAAAATGCGAGGAAAATACCGAATACCCATGATTCCAGTTAAACGCATTTTGCTATAGGCCAGGAGTCAAACGCAAAGCCCCTTGGTATGACTTGCCCTTATTTTATTGGGAAAAATCAGACCGAGGCGAAGCCGAGGGACTTTTTCACATTCAACGCTCTAGTTGCGGAGCCTGGCCGCGTGCGATGGCCGCTTGCATGATGGGATCGAATGGGCTAATCTGGAAACGTTCTAAACTTTGCCCCAGACGCATCGAATCCCGCCCGTCGCGATTGGCGCAATAGAGCGGCACCCGTTACAGGCCACAAACAGCGGCAGAAGACGAAAAGCGATGTTCATTCAAACAGAAGCCACACCAAACCCGGCGACACTGAAGTTCTTACCCGGCAAAATCGTCCTGGCCAATGGCTCGGTGGACTATCGCTCGCAAGATGAAGCACAAAACTCGCCTCTGGCAACACGCCTGTTCGCCATTGAGGAAATCGGCGGTGTGTTTCTCGGCCACGACTTTATCGCCGTCACCAAGGCGCGCGGCGAGTGGCAACACCTGAAGCCGGCGATTTTAGGCGCCATCATGGAGCACTATCTGTCGGGCGCGCCGGTTGTCCAGAACGAGGCGTCCGCAGGCAGCGCAACAGGAGCCGCAGAAGACTTCGACGAAGCGGATACGGCGATTGTCGACAATATCAAGGAGCTTTTGGAGACGCGGGTGCGTCCGGCTGTCGCCCGCGATGGCGGTGATATTGTCTTTCATGGCTTTAAGCAGGGCGTTGTTTTTCTGCATATGCGCGGTGCTTGCGCCGGGTGCCCGAGTTCCACCGTTACCCTTAAAAACGGCATTGAAAACCTGCTGCGCCACTTTATCCCCGAGGTCACCGAGGTGCGCCCGGTTTAGAGCGTGTCATGGTTCTATCAAGGCATCGCACGCTCCGGGACAACTGCGGATTTGAAATGTTGTGTGCGGGACCTTTCGTTGAATGTGAAAAAGTCCCCCGGCTTCGCCCCGGTCTGCTTTTTCCCAATAAAACAAGGACAAGTCAGTCCCTGGGACGGCCCGGCGGGCTGATACCAGCGGTATTGGCTTTTTGTACACGCTCTAAAGCCAGTCGAAAACAAAGCGCCGCGTCTTCCTAATCGTTGTTTCCAACGAAGAAAAGTGCACGGAGCGTAGCGAAGCACTTATCTTCACGATCAGCTCTTTCAGATAACGCCCATGGGTCTTTTAGTCATTGATACCGCCGGTCCGGTTTGCGCCGTCGCCTACGACGATACGCCGCCAGACAGCGGGGAAACCGGCGACAACAGGGCGAGCCGTTCGCGCTCCCCCGCGTGTCCGCCTTTAAGCCGGTTGTGTACCCGCACCGAAGCCATGCCGCGTGGCCACGCCGAAGTTGTTCTCGATTTCATCGCCGATGTTCTTGAGCGGGCAGGGCGCAATTACGAGGATATCCACAAGATCGCGGTCACCACCGGTCCCGGCAGCTTTACCGGCCAGCGGGTCGCCATTTCGGTGGGACGCGGACTTGGGCTGGCACTTGGCGTCAGCGTTGTCGGCATTGGCGTTTTGGATGCGCTTGTGGCCGAGGCGGTCGCGGCGGCGGGGCCGGGCGATGGCTGGGCGGGTGCCGTGAATGATGCCCGGCGCGATGAAGTCTTCGCTCTATTTGCGCCCCTGCCGGCGCCGCAGGGCCTGTCAAAAGACCACATAAGAAAAACCGCCAGGGCCCCCCTTACATCGCCTGTGTGCGTTTCCTATCCGGTGCTGCGCGAGGCCCTCGACGTTGAGCGCGGCGTGTTGGCCGGCTCCGGTGCCGAGCGTCTCATCGCAGGTTTTCCCCCGTCCCGGCAAGCCTTGTGGCGCGTTTCCCACGACCGCGGTGTTGCCGCCCTGTCAACCCTGGTGCGTCTGGCGCATTCCGCCAGGCCACAGGACGCGCCGGCAAAGCCCTTCTATCTGCGCCCGCCCGATGCAAGGCCATCCGCAGGCGCGGTCGCATTGCGAGGGCCACGGCAATGATGCAACCGGAGCCTGGCCGTGCGATACCCCTTTAGAAGGCCGGCGGTGGGGATTCATCCGGCCACGCTGGATGAGGCGGAGGCGATGGCGGACATCTACGAACGCGCCTTTAAACGGGCGTGGAGCGCCCTGGAATTTGAAGGGCTGCTATCGGAGCCGGCCTGTATTGCGTTCAGCGCCCGGCGCACCGATAGCGCCGCACACGCTCTGGTTGGATTTGCAATGGCGCGTCTTGGAGCCCGACAGGCGCGGCAGGTGCAGTCGCAGCCGGAGGCGGAGCTTCTCGCCATCGCGGTGGATTTTCCCTGTCGCCGCCTGGGCCTGGGCCGGCGGCTGATGGCAAATATTGCGAGCCAGGCGAACAAGCGCGGCGCACAACGCCTCGTCCTCGAAGTGCAGGAACAAAATGCGGCGGCTCTGTCCTTGTATCGTGGGCTGGGTTTTACTAAAATTGATGAGCGGAGAAATCACGCGCAACAGGGGGTGGCGTGGATCATGGCACGGAACCTGGACTAAGGTGGGCTGTAATGGCTGAAACGACTGACAATCCGGAGACAAAAGCGTCAATTGAGGCGCTGTGCGTCGAAAAGGGCATGCGCATGACCGGGCAACGGCGCGTTATCGCGCGGGTGGTCTCCGATGCTGACGATCATCCGGATGTGGAAGAACTGTACAATCGTTCTGTTGCGGTAGACGAGAATATTTCCATATCGACCGTGTATCGCACCCTGAAACTGTTTGAGGATGCCGGCATTATCGAGCGCCACGAATTTCGCGACGGCCGCGCGCGCTATGAACCGATCGGCGAAAAACACCACGACCATCTGATTGACATGCGCAGCGGCGATGTGATCGAATTTCGCAACGGGGAAATCGAGCGTTTGCAGGAAATGATCGCCAAAAAACTGGGCTACCGCCTGATCGATCATCGCCTCGAACTCTACGGCGTGCCCATTGATGACGGTGAGAGTTAGAAAATCCCATGACTCAAGCAAAAAGGCGCGTCTATATCAAGACCTATGGCTGCCAGATGAATGTCTATGACTCCGCGCGTATGGCGGACGTGCTGGCGCCCCATGGCTATACGCAGACACATGTGATGCGCGATGCCGATGTGATTTTGCTCAACACCTGTCATATTCGCGAAAAAGCGGCTGAGAAAGTCTATTCGGAACTGGGCCGCATTCGCCCCGTCGCGCAGGCGCGCAAATCGCGTGGTAAGTCGTGTGTTATCGGTGTTGCCGGTTGCGTGGCGCAGGCCCAGGGCGAGGAAATGATCGCCCGTGCGCCGGCAATTGACATGGTCATCGGCCCGCAACTCACCCACCGTCTGCCGGAACTTGTGCGCCGGGCGCAGGCCGGCGAGCGGGTCGTTGCGACCGACTTTCCCCTGGAGGACAAGTTCGATTTCCTGCCCCGACGCAACAATCCAGGGGCCGCAGGTGCAAATCCGGCGGCGTTTGTGACCGTGCAGGAGGGGTGCGACAAGTTCTGCACCTTCTGTGTCGTCCCCTACACCCGTGGCGCCGAGAATTCGCGCCCCGTAGCCGCCATCGCAGGCGAGGTTCGCGATCTCGTCGCCGCCGGCGTGCGCGAGGTGATGCTGCTGGGCCAGAACGTCAACGCCTATTGCGGCGCCGACCCGGCCGGCCGGACAGCCGACCTGGCGACGCTCGTGAACCATCTGGCGAATATCGCGGGCCTGGAGCGCCTGCGCTATGCGACCAGCCATCCGCGCGATATGACCACGTCCCTTATCGCCGCACACCGCTCCAACGACAAACTGATGCCGTATTTGCATCTGCCGGTGCAATCGGGATCGGACGCGGTTCTCAAGGCCATGAACCGTGGTCACACCGCCGACGACTATCGCCGTATTGTGGATGCCATTCGCCGCGCGCGCGCCGATATGGCGCTGTCGGGGGATTTTATCGTCGGCTTTCCCGGCGAGACGGACGCCGATTTTGCCGCCACCCTGCGTCTGGTGGAGGATGTGCAATACGCCCAGGGCTATTCATTCAAATACAGCCCGCGTCCGGGCACACCGGCGGCGGCGCTGGACGGGCAGGTTGACGATACCGTAAAAACCGAACGGCTGGCGCAGTTGCAGGCATTGCTGCAGGAACAGCAACACGCTTTCAACGAACGCATGGTCGGCTCGGTCCAGTCCGTATTGCTGGAGCGCCCGGGCCGCAAACCCGGCCAGCTTGCCGGGCGCACGCCCTATTTGCAAATGATGCACCTTGATGCCCCAACCCATATGCTGGGGCAGATCGTGGCGGCACGGGTGCGCGCTGCGGGCCCCCACAGTCTTTTCGGGGAACGCCCGTTGCCGACCAATGGGGAGCCGTTTTCCCACGACGGCCGTCCCCGCCATGAGGGTCGTACCCCCCATGAGGTTGGCGTATGAGCCGCTCCCTGTCGCGCCCCGGCGGCGAGCCTGTCGATATCACCCTTGAATTCGGCGATAATCGCGTGGCGCAGGACATTTTCGGTGAATTCGACGAACACCTGGCGATTCTTGAGGAACGCCTCGATCTTGAGGCGATTGCCCATGGCAACCAGTTGACGTTGCGCGGATCAGAGCCTGCCTGCGCGCAGGCGCGCGTGGTCATCGAGGCGCTTTTGGAGCAGATCGACCGTGGTCAGCGGATTGTGCCCGATGATGTGGATGGCGCCATCCGCATCGCAGCTGCCTTGCCGCAGACAGCTGATGATACGTCCGATGGGAAGGCGCGGGGAGGGGGCCGGACAACCGGATTGAAAATGGCGGCAATTCATACGCGCCGCCGCACGATCCATGCACGAACGCCGCGACAGGATACGTATATCCGCCAGTTGCAAAAGAACGATCTTGTCTTTGCCGCCGGTCCGGCCGGGACGGGCAAGACTTATCTTGCGGTGGCACACGCAGCGGCGGCGCTGGAGCGGGGTGCGGTTGAGCGTATCATCCTGTCGCGCCCCGCCGTCGAGGCGGGGGAGCGTCTGGGGTTTCTGCCCGGCGATATGCGCGACAAGGTCGATCCCTATCTCAAGCCGCTTTACGATGCCCTGTACGATATGATGCCGGCACAGCGCGTCGAGCGCGGCCTTGAGACCGGCGCCATCGAAATCGCGCCCCTGGCATTCATGCGCGGGCGTACCCTGTCCCATGCGGCAATTATCCTCGATGAAGCCCAGAACGCCTCGCCGATGCAAATGAAGATGTTTCTCACACGAATCGGTCAGGACAGCCACATGTGCGTCACCGGCGATCCCTCCCAGACCGATTTACCGCTGGGGCAGCGCTCCGGCCTGGGCGAGGCCATGACGCTGCTCCGCTCCCTGCCGGGGATCGCCTGTGTGTATTTTGATGACAGTGACGTGGTGCGCGGCGACCTCGTCTCGCGTATCGTCAAGGCGTATGAAGGCGCCGACAAGTCGCCGCGGCAAAAACGGGACGCGAGCGCCGATGAATAGCGTGCCGCTTGACATCGATATTGTTCGCCAGGGCGGGCCATGGCCTGCCGCGCAAGAATTCGATGCACTCATTGCACCACCCTTGAACTGCGCCATGGAGCATGTGGTATTGCCGCCCGCACCCGCCTATGAACTGGCCGTGGTGTTGACGGATGATGCCCGTATACAAGCCCTGAATGCCCGATGGCGCGGCAAGGACGCTGCCACGGACGTCCTGTCCTTTCCCTCTGCCCATTTTGGACGCGATGCCGGATACGTCGACACAAAACGGGCTTTTTTGGGCGATATTGTTCTTGGCCATGAAACCATCGCGCGCCAGGCGCAACGCCGGGCGATACCTTTTATCAACCATCTCAGACACTTGCTGGTCCATGGTTTTCTGCATTTAACGGGATATCATCACGATTGTGATGATAGTACACAAACCATGCAAGATCTTGAGATTGCCATATTACAGGTGTTGGAAATACCCGATCCCTATGAATAAGCGTTTATCGACGCCGGTGCAGGCGGTGAATACGGACCATTTTGCGCCCGACGCCAAGGCGAATGGCGCCACGGCGCCCGCCGAAGACGAGCCTGACAGTCCCTTGGGCAGTCCGTTCGGCGCTTCCCCTGGCAATGCCCCTGAAAATCCGTTTGCGGGCCTGTTGCGCCACGTTAAGGAACTCATGCAGCCGAAGAGGCCGCCTGGTTTGCGTGAGCGCCTTGAGCGCTCCCTGCGACGCGACGCGCAAGGGCTGAGTTTTTCGCCGGAGGAGCGGCTAATGCTGGCGAATGTGCTGCATTTGCATTGCATGCGCATTGATGACGTCATGGTGCCACGCGCCGAAGTGGTAGGCGTTGAAGTCAGCACACCTTTGCGCGATGTGGTCAGGATTTTCCGCGAAGCCGAACATTCGCGCATCCCCGTATTCCGCGAGACCCTCGATGATCCCCTGGGCCTTATCCATCTAAAGGATCTTTGGGCGTGGCTGTACGACAGGACGGCGCGCCCGGCGGAAAACGGAGACCGTGAAGACGCTCCGGCAAACAGTTCGCCGAAAGAGGACGCGCCGCAGACATGGGCGGGAATGGATACCCGTGCCCTCAACACTCTCTTAAGCGATATTGATATCATTCGCCCGGTACTGTTCGTGCCGCCGTCCATGCATGTTGCGGATCTGCTTACCAAGATGCAGGCGAGTCGCATTCATATGGCGCTGGTCATTGACGAATACGGCGGAACCGACGGTTTGCTGACCATTGAGGATCTGGTGGAAACCGTTGTCGGCGACATTGAAGACGAGCATGATAATGAGGCACCGCTGATTTCAAAGTGCGATGACGGCACGTTCATCGCCGACGCCAGGCTCTCGCTGGAGGAGTTTGAGGCGGCGACGAGCGCCTCCATCGAAGCATCGGATGCCATCGCCGAGATCGACAGTCTGGGGGGGCTTGTGTTTACCCTGCTGGGGCGGGTGCCGGTGCGCGGCGAACTTGTCACGACCGATCTTGGCTTCGAATTCGAAGTGCTTGATGCAGACCCGCGCCGGGTGAAGTCAATTCGCATCCACAAACGCCGCCCAAGCCGTGCGCCCGCACAACCGCTGGCACACCGGGCGTAACAATCGTATGTCGCTTGTGCCGCTCCACTCGTTGAACGCATTTGACAATTGAGCCTCGTTTGCCGCCGGGCGCGTTCTTTAGAGCCTTTCAGTTTTTAAGTGAAGCAATTCTGTTTCCCGATTGGCGAGGCGGACCACGCCCAAGGCGATCCAAGAGCGATGTTTATCCATCTCTCGAGAGCGGCCTGGGCGTGGACGTCCGCCAATCGGCAAACCCGAAGGGACGGGCGCTTTTGCTATAGATTTCAGGGCGATCAGCTTTATGGCGTTAGCTTTACCCCTGGCAAAATGGGTACAGCTAACGCCAAGCTGATCTGGTATGGACCTTAAGTCTCTTGCAAATAGCCCCACTATATCCTGCGAGACTTAATACCAGCGGTATTGGCGTTTTGTACACGCTGACTTGTGTATCGTGCTGATAAGACAACGGTTTTAAACCGGGTCAGGAGTCAAACGCGAAGCCCCTTGTTATAAGGCCCATCTTGTCGCAAAATCGCTCCGTCAGAATGATTCAATTAAGAACTGAAAGGCTCTAACATCCGGTTCAACGCTCCAGGTGCGTAATTTCAACAGGGTTTTCTCAAACACCCTGTTGAAATTACACCGTTGGCAGGCAGTGCCGTTTATTCCATCGAAGAAACAGGGATTCGTGTTGGTGAACCGGGGCAATTTGCCCAGAAAAAGCCGTAATCCAATATTGCTACTTGACCCCGGCCGCCCATTGGCCAACTTGTGGGGCCTGGAATACTCTGGCGATTCGGTTTGATTTTCATGCATGAGTTCGTGTCACGCATTGTTCTGCTGTGGGGTTGGCGGCGCGTCGCCGTTGCCATGCTGGCGGGGGCCGTGTCGGTCCTGGCGTTTGCGCCGTTCGGCCTGTTTCCCATCCTGTTCGTGACATTTCCCGTGTTGATCTGGCTATTGGATGGCGCCGCCCCAAAGGCCGGCAGCCGCGGTCTGCGTCGCCTGCTACCCGCTGCGGTTGTAGGATGGAGTTTCGGCTTTGGCTACTTTCTCGCCGGCCTGCACTGGGTTGGCGGGGCGTTCCTGGTGGAATCCGAGGGCTTGCGCTGGGCGGCGCCCGTTGCTGTCGTTGCCCTGCCGGCCGGTCTGGCGCTTGTCTGGGCGTTCGCTGCAATGCTCGCCAGACTGTTGTGGAGCGAGGACTTTCGCCGCATCCTGGCGTTTGCCGCCGCATTTACCATGGCGGAATGGGTACGCGGCCACATTTTTACGGGATTTCCCTGGCTGCTGCCAGGCTATGCGTTGACGGCAACTGACAGTCTGGCACAATCTGCCAGTCTGTTCGGCGCCTATGGTCTCACCTGGGCCAGTTGCGCCATATTTGCCGCGCCGGGCGCTGTTTCGCCGCGCCAGACCACAAGAAGCGGTCTGGCGTATGGGGCAGTGGCGCTGGTTGCGCTTGTCTGTCTTGGGGTTTTTGGCTGGGTGCGCCTGGATCTGGCGAACGACGTTGTGGCACAGTCGACGCGGGTGCGAATTATTCAACCCAATATCGCACAGAACGAAAAGTGGAACCCGGCCCACAAGGATCGCATCTTTCAGACATATCTCGATTTGTCCGACAAGGCCTTGTCGCCGGAACGGGCCGGAATTGCGGGTGTGGATATCCTTGTCTGGCCCGAATCGGCGCCGCCGTTTGTGCTGATGAACGATCCGGCCGCATTGGACAAAATACGGGCGCTTTTGCCCACAGGTACAGTCCTGCTGACCGGCGCCATTCGCATGGCACCGGCGCTGCGCAACGGCGTCGCCAGTGATGTATACAACAGTATTCTCGCCTTCGATCATGATGCGGCGCGCATGGCCCACTATGACAAGGTGACCCTGGTGCCGTTTGGCGAATACCTGCCCCTGAAATCCGTGCTGGGGCGTATGGGACTGACCCATCTTGCGTTTATGCGGGGCGGGTATACGGCGGGTGTCTCCCGTAAAACCATGAATTTACCGGGAATTCCGCCCTTTTCCCCGCTTATTTGCTACGAGATCATCTTTTCCGGCAGCGTTTTGGATAGGAAAAATCGACCCGCATGGCTTCTCAACGTTACGAATGATGCGTGGTTTGGCTATAGTATTGGCCCCTATCAGCATTTGCACCAGGCGCGCATAAGGGCAATCGAGGAGGGGATTCCGGTGGTCCGCTCGGCCAATACGGGGATTTCGGCCATTATCGGTCCCTATGGAAGAACCCGCGAAGCCCTGGCGTTGAACGTTGCCGGCGTTATTGATGCACAACTTCCTGCAATCGCGGCGCCAACAATATTTTTTCGTTATGGTATACAAATCGTAATTGGGCTAGTATTCTTAAGTCTGTCGGTGGTTTTATTTCCGCGTGTCAACACTTGGCGGCGGAACAGATACAACCGATAGTGATCATGGTGTGTTCGTGCTCATGAGGTATGAGGGATTTGAACGCGGCCGCAAAGTCGCGTTCTGTCGCGAGAGTTGCTGACGGTGCACCGTGTATCCGTTCAACGCATGACGGAAAACACAGCCGGTCTCAACGCCCGGGTTGCGGGCATTAAACAAATAAGTGGTGATAGTCAACCAAACAGAAACCAAGAAATAGAAATAAGAGAGAAGAATGACGAAGAGATCTCCTAATCCCATTGATATACATGTCGGTAGCCGCGTTCGCTTGCGGCGCATGATGTTGAACTTTAGCCAGGAAAAACTGGGAGACGCTTTGGGTATAACCTTCCAGCAAATCCAAAAATATGAAAAAGGAACCAACCGTATCGGCGCCAGCCGCCTGCAGGAAATCGCCCGCGTGCTGCAGGTACCCATCGCCTTTTTCTTCGAGGGAGCGCCGGGGGAAGACAAATCCGAGGTAACCGGCTTTGCCGAATCCAACCCAAACGCCATGATAAACGATTTGCTCGGTAGCAATGATGGCCTGCAATTAACCCGTGCGTTCGTTCGTATCCAGGACAGTAAAGTGCGCAAAAGCATCGTCGACCTGGTCAAGACGATAGCGGCGCTTGGCGAGGAAAATTAACCCATTGCCAATGTGAGGAAAATTTTCGTACTCTTTTGGCAGCGTGGTGTTGTGCAAATGTATCCATAGTGTATTTCATCACAGCCAGTGATTACGCCCCCGCGCGGGTACAAGGCGCCTAGAGCGTGTCAGGTTTTAGTAGAAGCAATTTTCGTTTCTCGATTGGCGAGGCGATACCCGGGCTCAAGGCGATCGAAGAGCGATGGCGACCCATCTCTCGAGAGCGGCGTGGGCGTCCGCCAATCGAGAAACGAAAATTGCTTCTATTAAGACCTGACACGCACTAGTGGAACGAATTTGACATTTAAGCCCCGTTTGCCGCCGGGCGTGTTCTCAAATGTCAATTCAAGGTTCAATATTAAGACATAATTAAGACATAACGCGCTCCAGGATGGTCTGACAGTGCGCCGCGGTGCGCGGGAACGATGCAAGGCCTTTGTCATGATCGGGCGATCACTGGCGGTTTTTGCCGTCTGTCTACTATGGACCGGGAGCGCGTGTGCCGATGCCATCGACGGCAATTGGTGCAGGCAGGGGGAGAGTTTTACCATCGAGGCCAACGCGATAATCACGCCAGGCGGAAGGCGTACGGTTGGAGACTATCGCCGCCATACGTTCTCCTATGTGGTTCCGGCACCGGATGCGGGTGCCGGAAATACCATCGAAATGGTCCTGGTTCACGATAATCTTGTGCACCTTCTGGAGCGCTCCGGCGCGTCAGGGGCGCCAACAGGACCCGTTGAGAACTGGCGCCGATGCCGTGCCATCAGCATGACGATTGAGAGAAGGCGCGCACTCATCTGACACGCTTGTCTTATGATTTTTCCGGTTTTTGTACAAAGATTGTTTCCACTGACCGGCCTTCAACAGCCGGTCAGTGGCGGTGGTCGGATCGAGATACGCTTGGTCGTTTAGGACCGTGTTAGAGTAGGATCGACCACTGTCTTCACATGAGGCCTGAACGGATACAGAGCGGTTCATAACCCTCTACGACAAGCATAGGACATGAGAAGACAATGAAGGATAGCATCGGACTTGATATTTCCAAAGCACATTTGGATGTATATCGCTCAAGCACGGACCAGCACGCCCGCTTCGACAACAACCCAACAGGCTTTCGGGCGCTCAGGCGTTGGATTGGGTGTGAGAGGCCGCAGATTGTGGTCTATGAACCGACCGGCCCTTACCACGCTGCTTTTGAGAGGGCGTTTGCAAAGGTCCTCCCCCTGGCAAAGGTCAATCCCTTGCAGGCGCGACGCTTCGCCCAGGCCTATGGGACACGCGCCAAAAGCGATGCTGTTGATGCGCGGATGCTTGCGATAATGGGAGCGACATTTGCGCGGGTTGCAGACAAGCCTGTCGACAAGAATGATCATGAACTCAAAGAGTTAAAGATCGCGCGCATGGCCCTGATCAAGGATCGTGTACGCCTGAAAAACAGACTGCAGACGCAAACCCTTTGCCTGACAAGAAAGCATACAAAAGCACGGCTTGAACAAATTGGGCGCCAACTCACAGCCATCGATGGCGAGATTGAAAAGCGTCTGTGCAAAGATAAAGCCAGAGAGCTTGATATCCTCAATTCCATTCCAGCCATTGGTCCGGTTACCGCTGCTGCGATCCTGATAGAGTGTCCCGAGATCGGCACGCTCGGTCGCAAGCAAGCCGCCAGCCTGGCTCCGATAACGCGTCAGTCAGGCCAGTGGAAAGGCAAGGCCTTCATTGCCGGCGGCCGCAAAACCTTGCGTGATGCCCTCTATATGCCAGCGCTTGTTTCCATCCGCTTCAATCCTGACATGAAACGGATTTACAAACGAATGATCGAAGCCGGAAAACCTGCAAAAGTCGCAATCACAGCAATCATGAGAAAGCTGATCGAACTCGCTAACACCCTCATCAGGGACAATCGTACATGGCAACAAAAAACAAATTGACAAAAACGGATACTCTAAAATTGTCGGGGTTGATTTCCACGTCGCCGACATCCCGTAGATGTAAATGGCACGAGACGCCACTGTCATACAACTAGAGCGTCAGGCGATTAATAGGAATCTTTTTTGGATTTCCCTTTTTTGGGATAATGTGATTCGTTTGGGCATGGAGGTGATTCTATGACCCAATCTTTATCCCTTGATCTTCGCCGTCGTATTGTTGCTGCGATATCGCAAGGAAAGTCACGCCGAGCCGCTGCTGAACAGTTTGCGATTTCAGTCGCAAGTGCGGTTCGTCTGCAAAAACGTTTTGAAGAAACAGGCTCGCTTGAACCGGATCGCCGGGGGCGCCCCAGAGGCAGTGGCAAGCTGGGACCTTATCACGACAGGATCATCGCCAAGGTAGAAGCGCAACCAGACATCACCATGCCTGCTCTGGCGGCCTGGCTTCTTGAGACTGAGGGTGTGCAGGTTGATCCCTCAAACCTGTCGAAACTGCTGTGCAGGGCCGGCTTCAGCTATAAAAAAACGCTGCTGGCGGCAGAACGCAAGCGTGCAGATGTCAGGGCTGAGCGCGATGAATGGCGCAAACATCGCCTGCCGGCCATTCAAGCCGCCCCTGCACGGCTGCTTTTCATCGACGAGACCAGCGTAAAGACCAATATGACGCCGCTCAGGGGGCGCAGCCGGAAAGGGGAAAGGCTCATCGCCGATGCGCCCTTCGGCAAATGGCATACCCAGACCTTTATTGCTGCCCTGCGTTGTAGTGAGTTGGCGGCGCCCTGGGTCATTGACGGGGCGATGAATGGCGAAGCCTTTGATACTTATGTAACAACACAACTCGCGTCTCTTCTCAAGCCGGGCGACGTTGTGGTTTGGGACAACCTAAATATCCACAAAAGCCCCCGTGCGGCGCAAGCCATCAAAGCCTGTGGCGCTTGGGTGTTGTTCCTGCCGCGCTACTCACCTGATCTGAACCCGATTGAGAAGGCCTTTTCGAAACTGAAAACCTTGCTGAGGAAGGCCAAGGCCAGAACCTATGATGATTTATGGAAAGCCGTTGGGCAGGTTTGCGATCTTTTCACGCCGCAGGAATGTTGGAACTATTTCAAAGCGACAGGTTGCGTTGCAAATTAATCGCCCGACGCACTAGTGGTGCGCATTAACTCGCCATTTACCGTGTTTGCGCAAGTTTGGGGAATTTGTTGTTGATTTACCAATTATTGGGGCAGGTGGCGCACCATACGGTCCGGTAATAAGCCGCGATCCGGAGGCATGTATGCGCAGCGAAAATTACGAACGGGAAACCCAAAAAGTTCCGGTACATGTTGTTATGCGTGAAACAGGAGAATCTGCGGGAGCGATTCTCATCCCGTTTGGCTCGAAGCTTGACGAAATCATCAACGATGGCAATCCTTTTCTGGTTTTTGAGGATCAAAGTGGCGCGCGCAGCTTTCTGTCCAAGGCCGCCGTTATCCGGATCGATCAATCGCGCCCGCAAGGAGCGGGGGCCGACATTGCCGATGGCCCGCCCAGTGCCGAGGCCCTGTTATCGAAACTCAAGCAATTTGCCTCGGGTAATCCGTATCGTGTCCTTGGTATCGCTCCGGATGCCGACAGGGCGGCCGTCAGTGAAGCCTATCATGCTCTGGTGCGCGAATACCATCCGGATCGGCTGTCGGGTATGGACCTGCCAGCCGAAATGGTCGAACACGGACAAAAAATCCTTACCTTGCTAAACCAGGCCCATGAGAGAATCATGGCGGAAATCAAGCAATCAGCCGCCTGATCCATGCGTTTTGCGGGGTTGCTCGTGCAACCGGCCATGGGCAAGCCGCCCGCAAATCCTGTTCCTGGTTCATCCCATCACCAAACGACTTGCAATCGCAGCGCCGGCGCGGCATTCTGTGGCGGCGCCGTTTGCCGCACAGAACCAACACCACTCTTGTGAGGTATGGCGACGCTTTAACCACCATTCAACCTTGATCACAGGCGATCGAAAGCTCTTGTGCCGCTGATGGAACGCATTTGGTATTTGAGTCCCCTTTGCCGCCGGGCGTGTTCTCAAATGTCAAATTCAAGGCCCACTGGTATGGATCGCCGCTGAACAACGGGAGGTGCTTGTGAGCGATGAAGAAATATGTTCCAGCCTAAAGGGTGCGTTTGCCGCCGCACCCGTGCATACATCAGGATCGTCGGCATGTACTGGCGTTGCCTTTGAGCGCAGCGAGCTAAACCAGATTCTGTCCGTTTACGGGCGCAAAGTCGCCGCAGGCGAATGGCGTGATTATGCCATCGATATGCGCCGCGACCGCGCAGTGTTTTCTGTTTTTCGCCGCACCAGCGAAGTGCCCCTTTATCGGGTTATCAAGCGTCCTGATCTGGCGCGCAAGCAAGGAGCCTATAGTGTTGTTGCCGCCAGCGGGCAAATTCTAAAGCGCGGCCATGAACTTGCCCACGTGCTGCGGGTTTTGGAGCGGCGCCTGTGCCTGGTCAAGGGCTGATACGCGCCATTTTGTTGAATGGGAAAAAGTGGACCGGGGCGAAACCGGGGGACTTTTTCACATTCAACCAACTATTTTGCCGCATCGCTGTCAGGGGGTGTTGTCGCGCCCGCGCCCAGGGGGCGCTGCATGTGCACGGTATCAAGCCAGCGGCCGAATTTGTACCCGGCATGACGAAATACGCCCACATGGGTAAACCCCGCCTTTTCATGAATGCGAATGGAGGGCCGATTGGCCGAATCGCCGATTACCGCGAACATCTGCCGAAAACCCTTTCGCGTCGCCCGCCCGATTAAATCGTTCAACAAAGCCAGGCCGATACCGCGTCCCTGGACGTCTGCCCCGAGATAGATCGAATCCTCCACCGTATAACGATACGCCGGGCGAGAGCGGTACGCTCCGGCGTAGGCGTAACCGAATACGGTGTTGTCCCCGTGGGCGACGATAACAGGAAAGCCGCCATCCACAAGCCTGCCGATACGATCGCTCATCTGCCGCTCATTGAGGGTATCGATTTCAAAGGAAGCCGTACCATGGCTTATGGCATGGTTGTAGATTGCGGTAATCCGGGGAAGGTCATCGCATTGCACAGGCCGGATTATGAGACCCACATTGCCCTCCCATAGTTTTATGTGAAAAAGTCCCTGGGGCAGCCCGGTGTACTTTTTCACATTCAACTAAACCGGGCCAGGAGTCACCGCAAAGCCCCCTGGTATTATGCACAAATGCGCCAAACGCTCGCAATAAAGCCTTAGATCATCATGCGTTTAGGTGTACCCGTTTTGCCAGGGGTAAAGCTAAACGCATAAAGCTGATCGCCCCGAAATCCATAGCGAAAACAAGGCGCCACGCCTTCCTGATTTCAGTTTTCCCATTGTTTTAAATGAGGAAAAGTATCCTGGGTGTAGCGCAGCACTTTTCTTTACGATCAACCCCATATCGGCGGCAAAAGAAATGGCGCCCGACCATGCGGGCGCCATCCTGAAGATTTCTTCGCCTGTTGCCGTTCTCTTATATGTCTATTCGCTGTTTCCACCGAACAGGTGAAGCAGGAACATAAACATATTCAGGAAGTCCAGATACAGGCTCAGGGCACCGTTAACGGCCGCGCGCGCGAGCATCTCCCCGTCGCCGGCCAGAGCGTAGTAACTTGCCTTGATCCTTTGTGTATCATAGGCCGTAAGTCCGGCGAACACCAGAACACCGACAATCGAAACGGCGTAGTGAAGCGCAGAACTTTGCAGAAAGATATTGACTACCATGGCAATCAAAATACCGATCACGCCCATGAACAGGAACGATCCCCATGCGGAGAGGTCTTTCCTTGTGGTGTAGCCGTAAAGGCTGAGAGAGCCGAATGCCGCTGCGGTGATGAAAAATACCTGTACAATGCTGTCGACCGAAAAAAGCAGCAAAATCGACGAATACGAAACACCGATCAGCGTGGCAAAGAGATAGAAAATCATCGTCGCGGTGCTGGCCTGCATGGTGTGCGCCCTGGCGGCAAAAAGAAACACCACGCCAAGGGGGGCAAGAAGCAGCACCCAACGCAACGGAGAGGCATAAATGAGTTGGGCAAATGATGGGTTTGCCATGGCATAGGCGTAGGTGCCGTAGGCGACAATCCCGGTAAGAACCATGGCGGACGCCATGTAGTTGTAGACCGAGAGCATATACGTGCGCAACCCTGCATCGACGTCGGCACGGGTCGCGGTTGCGGCTGGATATTGACGGTCGGTAGCCATGAGTGGTTCCTTGTGTTCGATTGCTCCTGTTGAGCCTATTATATGGGAAACGATTGGGCAAAAACAAGACTTTTTGTAGGATTTGCATGAATACATACGCGTTTTGAGATGAAACGGGGGTGAAACAGCGCAATACGGAGCATGAACGTTTTGTTAACCCTGTACCCGGGGGCGATAGTGATGACGAGCCCGGTCTACACGCTTCAGCTTACGCTTGAAAAGGCCGTTTTTTTTTGGCACACCCGGCCTCATGAAAACGAAGACGCGTTATTACTTCTGTATCGATGGCGGCGGCACAAAAACCCGTGGTGTATTGATGGATAGCGCCGGCGGCATTGTGGCGAAAGCGCGCGCCGGGCCCACCAATCTGCACACCGATTTCGATCTGGGTATCGCCAATATCAAGGGGTTGTGGAACGATATCGGGCGGGCAGGGGGCGTATCGGCCGGCGGGATACGAGCGGCGGATACCCATTTCGCCCTTGGGGCGGCCGGGCTGGATTTTCATGAGTTTCGTCACACCGTGGCGGGACACTTTACCGACTTTGCCACCATCACCCAGGTATCGGACGGTTATGCGGCGCTGATCGGCGCCTCAAACGGCGCCCCCGCCGGCCTGATCGCGGTCGGCACCGGTGTTATCGCCTTTCGAATCAGCCGCCAGCGCCGCGTCATCGTGCGCGAGGGCTGGAGCTGGGTTGGCGGCGATCGCGGCTCCGGTATGTGGATCGGGCGCCGGGGCCTGTACGCTTACCTGCAGGCCCACGATATGGCCACCCCTCTGACGACGCCATTGTTTTCCCGCCTTGGCAGGGCGGTGGGCTTTGATCGCCAGGAAATCTTTTCCTGGCTGGGCACGCCAAGTCCGGCGCGGCTGGCCGAACTGGCGCCCCTTGTTCTTGCCGCGGCTCGGGATGGCGATGAGACCGCGCAGGATATCGTCGATGAGGCGGTGCTGAAAATTGTTGCCACAATCAACGCACTTTGCACCCCGCGCGATGATCCGCTTTATGTGGTCGGCGGCATCGGTCTTGCGCTGCGGGCGCAGATCGAGGCGGCTCTCGGGCGATGTCTTGATGAGCCGCAACACGATCAGACCCACGGTCTGTACCTGATCGCGCGCGGCGAAGCGCCGGCTGACTGCGCCCTGGAATATCCCACCCGCGCATCGACGGCAAAGGTGCCGGTACGGTGAACAACCGGCCGCAAGCGCGCTATTGCTAATTGTGATCTTTCAGCAGGTTGTTCCCGGGACAGGCAAATCGGAAGGGATACCTCTTAATACCAAGGGGCTTAGCGTTTGACTCCTTACCGGATTAAAACCGTTGTCTTATCAGCACGATACACAAGTCAGCGTGTACAAAACGCCAATACCGCTGGTATAACACCCTTGCCGCAGATGGCGAGCAGCAAGGCCATACCGGGCCATTTACCTGATCATCGCTTTTTTTCGATTTATCCAGCGTTGTCAAGGGTTTAAGAACCGCCAGAGGCGGCGCGAAGCGCCCTTGACAACGCTGGATAAATCGAACACCTCTAATGATCAGGTGAATGGTTCCCTGTACCCGATGAATTTATCAGGGACAAGCTGTTGAAATTACACAGCTAATACGCCTTTGAATGGCTTGAGAGGTTTATCATGGACACATTTGCCACGCTTTTCACCATTGAGAATCTGTTCACACTGGCGATGCTGATTATGCTTCAGGCGGTTCTCGGCTTTGACAATCTGCTTTACATCTCGATCGAATCCCGCCGGGTGGCGGCGGCGCACCAGGCGCGCGTTCGCCGTATCGGGATCGGTCTGGCGATTCTTTTGCGTATTGTATTGCTTGTGGCCATATTGCGCGCTGTTCAGTATTTGCAGGATCCGTTGTTTCGCATCGATCTGTTCGGCTTCGTCAGGGGCGATTTTAACCTGCACAGTCTGGTCGTTCTGTTTGGCGGCGTCTTTATCATCTACACCGCTATTAAGGAGATTTACCACCTGCTTTCCGTCCATGACATTGCCCATGAGCACGGCGAGGGCCAGGGCACGCGCTCGTTGAGCGGCGCCATCTTCTGGATTGTACTCATGAACCTGATCTTTTCATTCGATTCCATTTTGAGCGCCATGGCGCTGACTGACAATATATGGGTGATGTCGGTGGCGATTATCGCCAGTGGTGTGATGATGATCTGGCTGGCAGACGGAGTATCGGAATTTTTAAGGAAAAACCGCATGTACGAGGTTCTTGGCCTTTTTATCCTTTTTATTGTCGGCATTATGCTGGTATCCGAGGGAGGGCATTTGGCGCATCTGACCCTGTTTGGCTTTGCCGTCGAACCCCTGGCCAAGTCGACGTTCTATTTCACGCTGTTTGTCCTAGTGATTGTCGATATTGTACAAGGCCAGTACCAAAAGCGCCTTCTTGCGGCGCGCGAAAGGGAGAGCGAGCAGGTGCGTAAGTCACATGGCGAAGCGACTTAAAATTGAGTCGCATTGCTGTTATTTCGTTGAATGTGAAGAAAGGTGCTTCGTTACGCTTGCGTGTATTTTTCTTCATTTAAAACAATAAGAAAGCAAATCTCAAGAAGGCGCGGCGCTTTGTTTTCGCTTGGGCTTATTGCAAGGTTTTGGCGCATTTGCGCGTAATACCAAGGGGCTTTGCGTTTGACTCCCGGCTTGGTTTACAACCGTTGTCTTATCAGCACGACACACAAGTCAGCGTGTACAAAACGCCAATACCGCTGGTATACAAGGGACTTGCGTTTGACTCCCGGCTCAGATTAAAACCGTTGTCTTATCAGCACGACACACAAGTCAGCGTGTACAAAACGCCAATACCGCTGGTATACAAGGGACTTGCGTTTGACTCCCGGCTCAGATTAAAACCGTTGTCTTATCAGCACGACACACAAGTCAGCGTGTACAAAACGCCAATACCGCTGGTATACAAGGGACTTGCGTTTGACTCCCGGCTCAGATTAAAACCGTTGTCTTATCAGCACGACACACAAGTCAGCGTGTACAAAACGCCAATACCGCTGGTATTATTGGGAAAAAGTGGACCGAGGCGAAGCCGAGGGACTTTTTCACATTCAACTATTTCGTTGAATGTGCTGATAAGACGACTCTCAGCGATTCTTTTCACGAATCCGGTAGTCGGCAAAAACCCGATGATCGTCTTTTGAATTTGTGGTGCGGCCGAGAAGCCGCATATTTGCCTTTAATATCAATATATTACAATGACTTAGCGACTCAGTCAACGAAATTTGTGGGTCAAAATGTGGGGTATTTGTAGGTCAAAATTGAAACCGCTTCGATATCGACGCTAGCCTACCGCACCATACCTTATTATTCAATTATCCGTCATTCGTTCCGCAATCAAACGAATGTTGCTCGTTCTCACGCCGTACTCTTTTGCAAGGCTTGGCCAAGCAGAAAGTGCTGCACGTGTTTGTTCAATAATGTCGTCGACTTGAGCTTTGCGAACTCCGGCAATCTCACCCAAGGCACGCAAGTGTGAAAGTTCCGGCGACTTACCTTCGCCCATAACCATTGTGCTTTGTTCACCGCCCGGCCCTGATGAAAACGTCAGGTCATAAGCTGGCGATAGCCGCCACTCGCCTGCTTCGTTCATCAGGAATGAAAAATTCTTGGAATGATCATCCCGGTTATGGGCCAGTACGTTGAACACTGCCAGGCGGAACATCTTTTCAGCCTCACGCACATCTCGCGTGAGCAACGTCGCAAGCTCAATTAAGTCTTGGTAATCGAGCGACGGCGTACGGAAATCCGAATGGAGTAGACCGCACGCTGTGTGCATATGTCGGCGCTTCGAGCCATCACGATCAAATCGCTTTGTCGCAAAATAGCCTGCCCCCTTTGCCGCCGGAAACAAATGTGTCTGCGGTACTTCAATACCAGCGCGCCTCGCCATTTCAGCATAAGCAAACTCAATCGCCCCTGCATCTGTTCCGTCTTGCGTGTTTGCAAATTTAACAAGCCAAGGCTCATAATTTTCATCTATTGCTCCAGCGCCATGGACAATACGGGCGTGTTTGCGGTCAAACCCGATCAGGGCTTTAGGCCGGGCACCTGCAGAAGAGCCATTAAGGGCCAGCAGTTCGGCCAGAACCGCTTCGGCTTCTCCTTCTAAGACTTCCGCCGATTGCGCGGCGAGCCAATCGAGATCAATCTGATCATCGCGTGGCGCTTCAGAAAAGTCAGGTTCATAGGTCAAAGCCCCCATGCCCGTTTGGCCGATATGTGCCAAGCGGTCGAGTGGACTGAATTCTTCCGGCAAAAATCCCTTGGCGCGCATGGACCTGTCAAAAAGCAGTCTGCCCCAGCCATCCGGCAGACTATCATTAAACAGTCCGGGCAGTCCCTCGAACAATTTGTTGTCGAAAGTCTGCACGCCTGATTTGAGAGGCAAGCGAAACGGCGATACGTCTAATCCTCTCGTCAGAAAGCCTAAGTCATATTCAAAGAAGATTTGACGATCGCGCAGGGCAATTCGGCCCAAAGGCTCTTTGCCGCTCCCAAAATCGAGACCAACTTTTATCTGGGATACCGGGGTAAAACTCATGAACGAGATCCACGCTTGCGCTTTGGAGTCTCTTTCCCTGACAAGACCTCATCTATCGAGCCGAAGTTTGACATTTGGGGCGCGCTCGCATCGATCATTTCATCCAGACCACCAAGGACAAGCATCAACTTAAAAAGATTATCGACTGAGATGGCACCGCTTTGCTCAAATTTGCGTAAGGTGGATAAGGCCACGCCAGAGCGCTCACTCAGACCTGTTTGGGTGAGATTCAAGGATAGACGTCGCTCCCGCATATTGACAGCAAGACGGCGCTTCGCTTTCGCAGGCGTCATTAGTGTTATCATAGTGATACTTATATCATAAAAACGATTTAAATACCATTATAATATCACTTGGTAATATTGCACTAACCTTATGATTAGCCAAATTTGTCGGTAAGACGGGACTGGATGCGCGTTTTGCGCTTTTGCCGACTTTCCAACTCTTTCTCTAATCGCTCGAAAAGGGGCCAAGCCGCATCGCCATACCGGTCAATCAGCCAAGCTAATATGCTCAGCCCCTCTTCAATGTCTTTGTCTGTTATTTCAGAGTGTACCAATATCGCAGCCTCATGCGGCATCGCGCTTTGGACGGGACCAGACGAGGTCGGCTTTGCCGTCACGATCAAACAATGCTGCATTGACCGGTCCTGCAAAACTTGGGTCGTCAAGCAATACCCGCAAATATGGCTTGGATGTCTCTTTTGCTTCTTCACGCCAGGCAACGCCAAGATCACATTGTCCTGTCTTAATAAAGAAGTCAGGACTTGCATCGCCCTTCTTATTGTCATTTGCGATAAACTGCACTTTGCGCGCCATTGAGAGGGTCGAGATTGTGCCCTCATATCCGTCTTTGACAGGTCTAAATTGTCCGATGGTCGCCATAATGGTCTCCTTTTTGTTGATGAACTTGGAATTAGCTGGCGAGCGATTTGCGCGCCTTTTTGAAATTGCTGTCGCTGGCCATGAACGCTTCGAGCATTGACGGGATCAATTCCGCCACTTTTGCAGACTGGCCGTAGGCTTGCTCATAGACTCTGGCATAGTCCTCCAGGTCCGCTTGCAGCGTGGGCGGCAGAGCAATGTTCATTTTAACGGGTGTGGTGTCAGGCAGTTGCCCAATTTTGAGTGCGCTCATTGTGAGCCTCCATAAGGTTGCAGGACAATGTCCTTGTTGACGATGACACGAAGCCGCCAGCCGGGACGGATTTTGAGTGTTGGCTGAACTTGGAGCTGTTTTTGTTACAATCTGCTGGCCCGCCTGATTTATGGTCTGCTGTCCGCCATCGCGGAGCGCATTCAAAATATCATCATCACGGTCGCGGCCAATTTCAGAGGAGACGGACAAGACAGAGGACAGGATCGCAGCTTTAAAAAGCTGCCAGCTATGATGATCGACGCGGTCCTCTAGTCCCGCATATCCTGACATATCCACGGCAGGGAGATTATCGATTGTGATCGATGTGCCATCCGGCATCACGATCCGTGACCAGACCACTAATGCGCGAGACTGACCGTAGGCAATCACACTATCATAGCGGCCAATAAGTTTGGACCCTTGCGGGATGAGTAAATATTGTCCGGTCGGCGTATCGTAGACATGCTCTGTCACCTGCGCGATGACTTGGCCCGGCAGGTCAGAGTTCAGGCCCGTGATCAAGCTGGCAGGAATAATTGTACCGGCTATCACCTGATAGGGCGAAATAGGCTCTTGCAAACGATAAGGATTGTAGATGTCGGTTTCGACGTCTGCGCCTAGAAACGCCTCTTTGCGTTCTTGGCGATTTGGATCAACCTCGCTCATGGGGATGATGCCGGGCTGGCCAACACCACTAGGACTCGCAAGCAACGAAGCCAAATCAGTCGAATATCCAGCTTGGCTCGGAGCCGCCGAGCCTCCAAGCCCGCCATCCGAACTTTGATGCGCGATGAAGAAGAGTTTTGATGTCCGCGCAGCATCAGCAAGCTGCACCTCTGGTGAGGGCTGCGCTGCAGGCCGCGGCACCTGCCTATAGCCGGAGCTTGCAGGTTGATAACGAAACGGATTGTCTTGCGGGACCGCTTCACGTTCACGGCCTATCATGGCGGCGCCGAGATCACCCGGTAAGGGCGGCCCCAATTTTGGCGTCTCTTGCTCAACCTCTGCATATGAGGTCGGCATCGTATTCAGACCCTCAGGCAAAGCCTTCATTGTCGTGTTGTAGAGCTCCTAAGGCGCATGGCCGCCCGATCTGTCCTGCGTCCGCAGTGCAAAGGCAGCTGCACCCAAAATGATGAAACTCGCTGTCCCGACCAGACCGATCAGAGCTCGCCGATTAAACCGTCTGACGGATTTGGGTTTCCCGCGAAGCTCCAGACTATCAGCCATAACTATAGCCCCGCCATTTTGGTGACAGGCTGACGCGTGCGCAAAATTCTAACGACTTGCTGATCGTCCTCACCGAGACGCAATTCGGCCGCACCAAACAATCTGTCGACAACATTGTAGGATCCATTGATGCGGTAATTGACGAGTTGGCTTTCACCGTTTCGGCCAACTACAAAAAGTGGCGGCGCTTCGCCCTGATCCAGCCGAGCCGGAAACTGAATGAAGACTTTTTTGCCATCATCAAAGGCGCGCAAGGGTCGCCAATGCGGCTCATCTCCGTCGATTTCATAGCGGAAATCCAGACGGTCGATTTGGAGGCCATGCTCGACAGACTTACGTGTACTGGTGCGCGCAGAACGGCGATCCGCTTTACGTAGCATGAGTTCTTCATGCGGGTAGCGCCAAGACACTGCGGCCATATAGGTCTCCCGAAACGACTTCATTTCGACATGGTAAGTGCGCTTGGATGTTGTGATGATGAGATTGGTTGTCAGCCCGTGAGAGATGGGCTTGACCAAAATGTGGACTTGTTCGGTTTCACCTGAGCCTGAGACCGTGTCCCCAAGCACCCAGCGCACCGTATCGCCAGCCGAGACTGACATGAGTTCTTCGCCCGGCTGCAAAGCGATATCCGTGACCTGCTCTGGCGCTGTGTAAACCTGATAAAGCGCACCAATGGTATAAGGATAAATCTGAATAGCATTGACGAAACTGCCTGCCTCCGGCTCGATGGCTGAAGCGGCATTGGCGCGATCAATCGCTTCATGCGGCTCAAGCGTTTCAATTTCCGCAATGGGTACATCCATGATCGGCTTGAGTTGTCCCGCCATGGCGACAGGCATCACACGCTCATAAACCATCGGCTTATCGGAAGTTATCTCTTCGACCGGAAGCTCATCAGGCAGATAAACCGCTTCCATATAGTCAGCTTCGTCTAATTTAAAATCAGCGACGGGCTCATCGAACAGGCTCTGCAAAGTGGAGCAGCCGCCAAGCATGGACATGGACAGTAATATGACAGCTAGAGCCTTTCCGGTGAGATTGGAATCGAATGGTGGTTTACAGATTTGGCTTTTTCTGATTCAAGGTATCAGGAGGATTTATCATGACTTTATCTGTGGATTTACGACTTCGTATTGTCGATCTGGTTGCGTCGGGTGTTTCTCGTCGCCAAGCGGCGCGGCACTTTCAGGTGAGTGCCAGTTCGGCCATTCGGTTTGTCAAACAAAAAGACGAACTTGGTCATGTTGATGTGAAAGTGCGCAAAAAGCGCAAGTCCAAGCTCGATCCTTACCGGGTTGATATCCTTGACTGGATCACAGAACAGCCGGAGTTGACCCTGGCCGAATTATGCGCTCGTCTGGTTGAAATCCATGATTTGCGTGTTGGGTGTTCGACACTGGATGACTGGCTGCGAGCCAATCAGATCACCTATAAAAAAAAACGGCTCACGCCAGTGAGCAGGGCCGGGTAGACGTGCAGGCCAAACGCCGCCGCTGGCGCAAACGTCAAGATTGGTTAAACCAACATCTACACCTGTTGGATCAGATCGTGTTCATTGACGAAACCGGACTGAACACAAAGATGGCCAGACCACGCGGACGTTGTACAAAGGGCCAGCGCCTGGTGGCCCCAATCCCCCATAGGCACTGGAAAACAATGACATTCATTGGTGGCCTGCGTCATGATGGCATGGTAGCGCCGTGGGTATTGGATGGTCCGATGGATGGTCCAGCCTTTACCACTTATACTAACGGTCATAAAGAATGACCGTTATCGTTCAAACGCCACTAAGGCTTACGCGCCATAAGGCGCGGCGGCCAGTCGGCCTTGCCAACGGCTTTATGAGTCAACCATAAGAGCCGTTGGTATTACATCAAAACCCAATTGGCACCGACCCTCAAAGAGGGGGACGTTGTTGTTCTTGACAACCTGCCTGCCCACAAAGTCGCGGCGGCGCGAGCGGCCATTGGCGAACGGGGCGCATGGCTGCTGTTTTTGCCACCTTATTCTCCAGATCTGAACCCGATCGAGATGGCCTTTTCAAAACTGAAGGCCCATATGAAGCGATTGGCGCTGAGAAGCGTCGAGGATTTATGGAAAGGCGTTGGCAAAATCCTAAAACTATTCTCACAAGAAGAATGCGCGAACTTCTTCAAAGCCGCCGGATACGGATCATAATAAACCGGAAATGCTCTAGGGGTATGGGTGGTCGGATAATCATTGTAAAACTCCTTTGGTTGAATTGGCTGAAATGAGATCGCGTGACCAATTGATGCCGTGGACATAGATGCCGAGTGGATTTCGGTGGAGCGTCGCTTCATCTCGCGGCGGATCAATCACAATGGATAGAACCGCCGTATAGGTCTGCTGATCTTGCTGGACGCCTGACAAATAAGTTGCCTCGCGCCAGCGCACGTCAAAACTGTCATCTGAGCTGCGGACTATGCTTGCAATATCAACAGAGACAGACCGCTTACCTACATCTGAGAATGGATCGTGTTCTCGGGCATAATCATTCAGCGTCAGTGAGGCTTTGTCAGTTGTGAAATTGTAGGCTTCCAGCCAGTTTTCACGCACGACAATTGGGTCGATCGATACTGAACGGACATTTTTGATAAAGCCCGCAAGCTGGAACGCAATTTGCGCATCTGTCGGTTCATAATTGGCGCTGGTGGAGCTCACACCGCGCACTTCACCCGTGCTATCAAGTTCGATCACATAGGGCGTCACAAGACTTTGCGTGCTTCGCCAGACGTAAGCGGCAGACATCACCGCACAAAGGCCCAGTGCTATGAGCGCTGTCAGACGCCAGTTTTTTGCCTGCACGCGAGCTGAGCCGATCCGGTCATCCCAGACCTGCGCGGCGCGCTGATAGGGTGTTTCCGGCACAGGGGTATTGCCATAGGCATTTCGGCTGCGTTTCCACATCATATCTCTACTCCTCATCCTGCTTCAGTTGCGGGCCTTGGCCTGCACCGCCGCCATCACCGCTCCGAACGGCGTGCATGGTCGCCATGCTGGCATCACGGCGGTTTTGCCCGCGCCGGGCTTGACGCGCCCAATCTGGCTCCTGTCCGGCGGGTATGGGTGTAGCGTCATTTGCCGCGCTCATGCCGCCCTTGATCGTTCCGCCTGTCGCTGTCACAGCACCGCGACCACCGGATTGAAAATTCTCATTGATGGGTGATGTGAAACGGCTAGCGGCGGACTTCGCGCGACTCGCTATCGAGCCTGCGCCAGCTTGCGCGACAGCGCTCGCGCCTGCGGCTGCGCCTTTTATTCCCCTTGCGCCCGAGGCTGTTTTACCCATCGCGTAGGCCATGCGCGTGCCACCCGCCATTGACGCACCAGCTTTGGTGGCTGCCATGGCTCCACCGGCAACGGCACTTGCACCGCCTGTAGCAACAGCTCCCGCTGCCATTGTCCCTGCGCCAACAGCAGCCGCGGTTCCAACAGCAGCACCTGCTCCGAGTTGAGGGGCACCAGAGACCAAACCTGTGGCTATGCCGGGGCCAAATATACCGAGGGCGAATAAAGCCAGGCTGGCCAGAATAACTGCGCCTGCTTCTTCAAGACCCACATCGCCGGTAAAGCTGGCAGTCACAGACGCAAAAAGCGTCGAGCCAATGCCGACTATGATGGCCAGCACCATGAGCTTGATGCCCGACGCGATGACATTTCCGAGAACGCGCTCAGCCAAAAAGGAGGTTTTGTTCCAGAGCGCAAATGGCACCAATACAAAGCCTGCCAGTGTTGTCAGCTTGAACTCAATGACGGTGACAAAGAGCTGAATGGCGAGAAAGAAAAAGGCAAAGAGCGTAATCAGCCAGGCGAGGAAGAACACGATGATCAGAACGATATTGGTGAAGAACCCAATCGGTCCGGTCAGCTCGCTGATGGCATCCAGTAAGGGATAGCCAGCGGTAAAACCTGTGTTCGCAACAAAGCCCGGACGCATCAGATCATCCGCCGTCATGCTGGCCCCAGAGGCCGTAATGCCAAGCGAGGCGAAACTGTCAAAGAGTATATTCGCCAGAAAGCTGAACTGGTTCAGGATCAGCGCGAAGACGCCAATATAGAGCACCTTCTTAACAAAGCTCGCGATGATATTATTGTCCGGCCCCATCGCCCAGAACAGGCCAGCGAGCACAATATCCACTGTCACAAGAAAGGTGGTGAGATAGGCAATGTCAGGCCCGAGCAGACCGAAACCGCTATCGATATAGGCGGAAAAGGTCGCAACAAACTGGTCAATGACGCCGAGATCATCCATGGCGCGCTCCTATTTGCGGCCATAGGCGTTGCCTGCGCCTGATATGAATTTCTGATGACGTGCCTTGCTTTCCCGTTCGATCTGCAGGCGGCGAGCGCGCTCCAGAGCCTCAGCGCGATATTGCGCGGCCATGAGCTGCTGAAGCTGCATGTCCTGTTTGATGCCAAGGGCGGTCAGCTGATTACCGGCCTGCTGAACCGCGAGATTGCCAGTTGCGCCCTGACTGGCGCCAACAAGTTCATCCAAGACCTGCGTATCTACCGCAATCGCCTGCACGACACGAGATTGCATCAAGAGTGCATCTTGATAGGCCGCCCGTGACGTTTGCCAATGAAACTCCGCCGTTTCGGCCATGCGGGTTGACGACCAGTCTTCATATTCTTCGGGATAATGTTCCCGAAAAGCACGATCGGTCTCTTCGACTTTATATGAGATGGCATTGGCCTCTTCTGTGAGGCGCAGGATTTCATCCATAATCCGGCCCAGCTCTACACCCACATCAATATCGAGCGAGAGCAGGTCTTCGGCTTGGTTGCGGATCATCTGTGCCTCGTTTTGAAGCTGTCGAATCTGATTATTTATCTGTTCCAGCGAGCGAGCGGCTGTGAGGATGTTCTGCGCCAGATTGGTCGGGTCGATGACGATATCACCGACGCCGAACAGGGCATGGGCAGGCGGAGCCACCGTCATTGGGGATGTGGCAATTAGCATGGCAGCGATTACTGAGCGGCGCATAAGGCGCCTCCTTCAAAGGTTTGAGTGTCAGATGTTTCAGACTCGGGAGTGATAAGATCGGCGGCCCAGTGCAGGCCGCGCGCGGACAACCATGCGCAGGCAAAATGATCCGGGCCTTCAGTCTCGAAGACCTCATTGATAAGTTTGAGATCGGTCTTTGAAGATGCGCCGCAAAAGGCGAGCGCGACGGGACCGAGCGAGAGATCGAACAGGCGATTTCCTGAACGGGACTGAAAATAATAATCCTGCTTAGGGGTCGCTTGCGCGATGATCTGTGTCTGGCGGGCATTCAGCCCAAATTGCTGGTAGGTGTCTGCCTGCCCCGGCTCTAAGGCGCGATCATTGGGCAGGAAGATGCGTGACGCGCAGCTTTCGATAATTGCAGGCGCGATGGAGGAGTTTGCAATATCGGCCAGAGATTGGGTTGCGAATATGACCGATACATTCTTTTTACGCAGAACCTTCAACCATTCGCGAATACGCGAGGCAAAGAGCGGATCATCCAAAAACACCCAGGCTTCATCAAGGATGAGTAATGTTGGCCGCCCGTCAAAGCGGGCTTCAAGCCGGTGGAAGAGATAGGTCAATACGGGCAACACCAGAGACTTGGCGTGCATCAGTTCTTCCATCTCAAAACATTGCCAATCGGCTGCGCCGAGGGATTCTGTATCGGCATCAAGCGCCGCACCATGTGCACCGTCCAGCGTATAGGGCTGCAGCGCCTGACGCAGCTTTGAGGATTGAAGCAGGGCTACGAGCCCTGTCAGTGTGCGCTCGGACTGTGGAGCGGAGGTCAGCGAGTTCAGCGCTGTCCAGACCGCTTCTTTCACCTCGGGCGTTACATCGACACCTTCATGACTAAGCAGGCCCGTGAGCCAGTCCTGCGCCCAGGCGCGTGAACTATCATCATCAATGCGGGCGAGCGGCTGAAAGCAAAGCGCGCCATCACCGCCAAGGCCGTAATGTTCACCGCCCATGCCGAGCGTGGCGGCTTTTGCGCTTTCGCCCTTATCGAAGATAAAGACTTGCGCATCGTGGTAGCGCCTGAATTGAAGGGCGAGCAAAGACAATAGAACTGATTTGCCTGCACCTGTTGGGCCGACAACCAGTGTATGGCCGACATCGCCTTGATGCGTGACGAGCCGGAACGGCGTGTGCGATCCAGTGGTCGCATAAAGCAGCGGCGGACCATCTAAATGATCATTGCGCTCGGGCCCTGCCCAGACCGCTGAGAGCGGCATCATATGCGCAAGGTTCAGGGTATGAATGATAGGCTGGCGGATATTGGCATAGGCGTTACCCGGTATTGTTCCAAGCCAGGCATCGACGGCATTCACAGATTCACGGATAGTCACAAAGCCGCGGCCATTGATGACGCGCTCAGCGGCGCGGATCATCTCATCCGCGATTTTCGGGTCTTTGTGATGAATGCAAAGCGCCGTGGTCACATAGCCAAAGCCCACATAGTCCTGACCGAGTGTCTGCAGGGCTGCATCTGCATCAGCCGCCTGATTGTCGGCGTCCGTATCGACAAGCGCTGACGCTTCATTCGTCATGACTTCTTTCAGCACGGCCATAATGGATTTGCGCTTGGAGAACCATTGGCGGCGATAACGCCCGAGCACCTTGGTCGCTTCAGTCTTGCCCATCGGCAGAAAGCGCGTCATCCAGCGATAGGGAAACCCAAGTCCGTTGAGTTCATCGAGCAAGCCGGGTTCGGTCGCGTTTGGAAAGCCTTGAACGGAAATGATACGTAAATTCTCGCCGCCCAAAACAGGTTCCAGCCCGCCGACCAGATCAGTTCCTCCGAGCATGGCATCCAGATAAGCAGGTGTTTCTGGCGCGCGCACAGGGTGACGTCTGGGACTAACTGTGCTTTGCAAATAGGTCAGAGTCTCATCGTCTGTGAGAAATTCGGCTGAGGGCAAAACACTGACAAATAGATCCAGCGCCTTATCCGTTTCAGATATGAAGCGCGCGAGATGATCGCGGCCCGCCAGTTCTTCAATATCTTCCGGCGTCTCAATCAAGACATCTTCGAACTTCCCAACCCGGTCTGCGGGCGGAAGATAGCCAAATGTCAAATAATAGGCGCTCTCATAAAGATCACCGCTTTCCGAAAAGCGCCCATGTCGTTCTTGATCAATCAGCCAGGCAAGAGGGTCGCGCCAATCGCTGAGCGGGTAGTCTTGCGCAGGCATTCTCGCGGCTTCAAAATAAAGCGCCCAACCGGACCCAAAGCGTTTCAGGGCATTATTGATCCGTGCGCAAACTGACACCAAGCCCTCTTCGGTCGTGCTGTCTAAGTCTGGACCGCGAAAGGCCGCTATGCGCTGATAGCTTCCATCTTTGTTGAGAATAACACCCGGCGCAATAAAACAGGCCCATGGAAAATAATCGACGAGACAAGTCGGCTTCTGCCGGTATTCCGCGAGGTTCATCATGCCAGATACCCCTTGTGACGAATATGCCGCGTTAGCACTTCAAGGAATTTGGGATCACGCTTGGCAGCAAAAACGCAGATACCGTGCGCAATCGCCCAATAAGCGATGCCGAGCAGCCAGATTTGCAATCCGAGCCCCAGTGCCGCCGCAATTGTGCCATTCAGGATGGCGGCATTGCGCGGCGCGCCGCCCATCAGAATGGGTTCGGTCAGCGAGCGGTGAACGGGTATGGAGAAACCTTCCACCATTAGAGCACGGCTCCGCCGCCAAAGCTGAAAAAGGACAGGAAAAAGCTCGTCGCTGTAAAGGCGATGGATAGGCCGAAAACGATCTGAATGAGTTTGCGGAAGCCGCCTCCAGTATCGCCAAAGGCAAGCGTCAATCCGGTGATAATTATTGCGAGCGTACCGATAATCTTGGCAACTGGCCCTTCAATGGATTGCAGGATCTGATCGAGCGGGCCTTCCCACGGCATGCCGGAGCCTGCTGCGTGAGCGGGACCGGCTATGGCAAGAATAAGAACGGCGACGCCGAATGCGCGGCACGTATGTTTATTAAGGATCATGAGAGACCTCCTTCTGTTGTGACAAGTTTTAAAGATTGCGGCCGCATCGGCTCGCAGTGATATCCGCCCGGGCCATCACAAGAGATGACGTTCAGGATGTCGGTGACAGCGCGTTGCCCGTCTGTATTGGTGATGCCGATCACGACATCGACAGCCATGGCGATTAGCGAGCGCGGCACACGCGCGGATTTTTCAGATATGAGTTGCTCAAGCCGGCTCAATCCATCCGCTGCTGAATTCGCGTGAACCGTCGCAATCCCACCGGGATGGCCTGTGTTCCAGGCTTTCAGCAAGTCGAGTGCTTCCCCGCCGCGCACTTCACCTACCACAATTCGGTCGGGCCTGAGGCGCAGTGTTGAGCGGACAAGATCGGCCATTGAGACTGAGCCTGCCTGTGTGCGCAGCGCAATCTTATCGGGCGCGTCGCATTGCAACTCGCGTGTGTCTTCGAGAATAACGACGCGGTCACCCGTCAAAGCCACTTCATGGAGCAGCGCATTGGCGAGAGTTGTCTTCCCCGTTCCGGTGCCGCCGACAATGAGCAAGCTCTTACGCGTCTGAACACACTCACGCAGGAGTTGTGCCTGCACGGATGTCATGATGCCGGAGTCTACATAGTCCGTCAGCGTGAAGACGACCGAAGCCGGTTTCCGAACTGTGAAACTTGGCGCTATGGCGACAGGTGGCAAAACACCTTCAAAACGCTCACCACCAATGGGCAGTTCTGCGCTGACAATCGGGTAATCGCGGGTTACGTCCTGACCGATATGCGAGCCGACAAGCCTTATGACCCGCTCAGCTTCAGACGATCTCATTGTTGCGCCCGAATTTACACGGCCCTTTCCACGACGCTCCAGCCAAAGCTGTCCATCTGGATTGAGCATGATTTCAATGACGGCTGGATCTGCGAGCGCTGTGGCAATGGTCGATCCCATAGCTGTTTTCAGCATGGTCTCAGTGCGCAGGCGTGTTTCAGAGGATTGATTAGGCATTGGCAGTCTCCTTGGGTTTGGAGACACGCTCAGGTGCTGGCTCATGTAAGGCGGCCAATTCTTGCGCGGTGAAGAAGGCGCTCCGGTCAACCATCACATCTTCGAGCGCAGTAAAGAGAACAGGTTCCCCATCTTCCAAAACCGTGCGCAGGCTTTCCAGATAGGTCGTAAACCGCACATGGCCTTCCGCTTGCGTGGCGGCCTTCTCATTCTCTGAGACAGCAGGGATAACGGTCAGAAAATAACGCATGAATAATGCGAAGGCTTCCGCATTGATCAACTGATTACGCTGCACGACTTCCAAAGCCCGCGTTTGCCGATCAAGTCGGCGGAGCATCGCTTTTACGCGCACATCCTCGTGTTCGCCTTTCATTTCGGCGCGCAAGGCATGATTGACGATGTCGGACTCAGTTTTACCGGGACGCAAGGATGCCGTTCGCAGCCAGACATAAACGTCTTCATCAATATAAGGGCGTATGCGGGGTTTAGTTGACGGCATATCAGAAATCCAACACGCGGCGTTTGGATGCGCTCGTCTCCAAGCCATACACACGCCGGGCAGTGTCAGACGCGCGCTTCAAATCTTGAACACGCTGACTTTGAACCGCTGCGTCATCATCTTCGACAGCGAGGCCCTTATCCTTAGCTGTATCTTCGTTTTGAGTTTGTTTTTCCGGTTCGAGCTTCGGCGCTAATTCTTTGCCCCCATCATCCGCGCCGCCAACCTGGTCGAACCATGGCTGCGATAGGAGTTCAGCCACATTGCGGGTCTCATGGCCCCAATCATCCGGCCGCGAGGGAGGACAGCCAGTATAGGGATGATCAGTGCCAGAGAGGGCCGGTGGGGAAATGACCCGGCCAATAAAATTCTTGTCGGAAAAATAGCGTACCTTTTGCGCCCGAATGGGCGGCAAGCCTGAGACCAGAATGATCTCTTCATGCGATGGCAGTTGCATGACTTCGCCCGGCGTCAGCATTTGCCGCGCTGTTTCTTGTCTGGAGACCATGACTTGAGCGAGCCAGGGTGCAAGACGATGACCCGCATAGTTGCGCATGGCGCGCATTTCAGTGGTGCTACCGAGCGCATCTGATATACGCTTTGCGGTGCGCTCGTCATTGGTCGCAAATGCGACGCGCACATGGCAATTATCTAATATAGAATTATTGGGACCGTAGGCTTTCTCAATCTGATTAAGTGATTGCGCGATGAGGAAAGCGCGAAGGCCATAGCCCGCCATAAACGCCAAGGCACTTTCGAAAAAGTCTAGCCGCCCCAGCGCCGGAAACTCGTCCAGCATGAGCAAGACCTGACGGCGGGCTGCGCCGCCCATCTCCCCTTCGAGCTTCTCCGTGAGGCGACGCCCAATCTGATTGAGGATGAGGCGCACCAAAGGTTTAATGCGTGAAATATCGGAGGGCGGAACCACCAGATAAAGGGAAACTGGCTTATCGCCTTCGATCAAATCAGCAATCCGCCAGTCGCAGGATGACGTCACCTCGGCCACGGTGGGATCGCGATAAAGCCCCAGAAAACTCATCGCTGTCGAAAGCACGCCTGAGCGCTCATTTTCAGATTTATTCAAGAGTTCACGCGCTGCTTGCGCGACGACAGGATGGCACTGAGCCGTATCAGCTGACCCGTCTTTTGGGCCGAGGTGATTGGTGGACATCATGACCCAAAGCGTGCGCTCAAATGAACGGCTTGGATCAGATAGAAAGCTGGCAACGCGGGCGAGTGTTTTCTCGCGCTCCGCATAAAGGACATGGAGGATTTCACTGACCAATAAGGCATGGCCAGTCTTCTCCCAGTGATTGCGCCGCTCCAACGCGCCCTCGGGATCGACCAGAATGTCTGCGATATTCTGGACATCGCGCACTTCATTGCGGCCTTTGCGCACTTCGAGCAGCGGATTATATTTTGCACTCGCCGGATTGGTTGGATCAAACAGCAAGCAATGGGAAAATTTCGAGCGCCAACCGGACGTGATCTCCCAATTCTCGCCCTTGATGTCATGGATAACGGCAGACTCTGTCCAACTCAGCAGCGTGGGCACAACAAGACCGACGCCTTTGCCCGAGCGGGTCGGCGCAAAGGCCATGACATGCTCCGGCCCATCATGGCGTAAATAGTCATCCTGTGTGCGCCCCAGAAAAACACTGCGCGGATCAAGCAATCCAGCCTGTTTCAAATCCTTAGTGTTTGACCAGCGCGATGAGCCGTAAGTAGTCAGGCGTTTCGCTTGCCGTCCGCGCCAGACTGATCCGACAACCGCAATGGCACATCCAAGGAAACCGGACCCCGCCGCAATCTTCCCGCCTTCGGCGAAAACCTCTGGCGCATAGGCGTCAAACGCATACCACCATTCAAACAAGCGCCAGGGATAATAGATGGGCTGATCACCGAGCAGGAACCACGGCGAGCCCAGGTAGGCGTCATGAGAAAACTGCGCAGCCGTCCATTGGGTCGCAAACCAAACACCAAAGATGATCGTCATAAAGACGGTAATCACTTGGCCTATAAGAATGGATTGCGGAGACATCAAAAACCTCAAGAACTAACTTGAGACTTAGGCTGCGCTACTAAGCCCGTTACGGTCTAGGTAGGAAAGCGGGTAGAAATTCAAAGTATTTTTGCAACGATGCGGACAATATTAGGCTGCAGAGTTCAATCGGTTGGATCAAGGGTGCAAAATTCATGAAAACACTTGAGTAGCGTATCAATAGCAACAATTATCGATGAGATTCGCGGGTTCCTATTCTATGGCCGTCCAATCATGAAATGTCCCAGGCAATTTTGGGAATAGCTAACGAAGAGACTAATTATGGACGCAGACGATCACCCAGTGGAAGTTGTACTAAAAGAGGCACGTCGGTTTGTTGTTCCGCTATATCAACGAAAATATCAATGGGATGATGAGCGTCTAAATCCATTTTGGGAAGATGTTGAAGCCAAAGCGCGTGAGGTGCTTGATGGCTCAAGCCGCTTCGAACACTATATGGGTGCTCTAATTTTATCTCCCGTTGATACTGGATCGCAAATTGGGCGGACCCCAGTCGTACAAGTTGTTGATGGCCAACAGCGCTTGACGACTTTCCAACTAATTCTCGCGGCATTGCGTGAGGTCGCACGCGATTACGACTTAGCAGATATTATGGAACACGTGACCGGCTATCTGAAAAACGACCCAAAAAGCAAAGAGAAGAATGAACCCCTCGCCAAGTTTAAACTTACTCCAATACCTTCGGATAGGGACATTTTTCACGACATAATTGAAATGGAGTATGAGAAGCTAACTCAAAAATATAAGAAATTGTTTTGGGGTAGCCGAGTGCCTAAGAACACTCATTCTCCAGCATTTCGTGCATACACTTTATTTTGTGAGTGGATTGAAGATTTTTGCCTCTACGGCCCTAGTGATGAATGGCTGGATGATGAAGACGAGAACGAAGAAGCCTCAACGTTAAAATCTACTGACACAGTCGAAAACATTGCCGAGGATGAGGAAGAGGATCAGGATGTCGACGTTGAACTCATCTCTGAAAGGCTAGAAGCTCTTTTGAGCGCTATTTTGGACCGTTTAAAATTAGTTGTTGTAACTTTAGGCGAAAATGATGATGCACAAGTTATTTTTGAAACACTGAACTCCAAAGGAAAACCTCTGCTAGCGATGGACCTTGTCCGGAACAATATTTTCCATCGCGCTGAAAAGCAAAATGCCGAGGTAGAAGAATTATACAAAAGACTTTGGGATCCCCTCGACAATCCGTGGTGGCGAGAAGCTGCACCCAATGCTAGAGGGTGTCCCTGAATTAAGCGATCCATAACATAATGGCCGCGATTTGGCATTCTGCGAGGAATGTTTTGGTTGTCTTGGCATATCTGGTGGCTACCGATCTCCATTGCTTGAGCTTCAGGAATGCGTTCTCAATGAGGTGGCGCAGCTTGTACAGGTAGCGGTCATAGTCACGTTGGTGGGTGCGGTTGGCCTTTGGCGGGATAACCGGCGTGACGCCATTTTCCTCGCACCACTGAAGTAACGTATTGATATCATAAGCTCTATCGGCCATAAGATAGTCGGCCAGAAGACCACCAACCAGTAATGCAGCCTGGCTGCAATCGGCGGTGGTTCCTTGGGTCACAGTCATGCGCACAGGCAGCCCGTGTGCCTCAACAGCCAGATGCAGCTTGCTGTTCAGCCCACCCTTGGTGCGGGCGAGACTCTGGTTCCCCCTTTTGCGCCCGCCGCATGGGGATGAGCCTTGATGTGGCTGGCATCGATCATCAACCATTCAAGGTCGGGTTCACCGGCCACCAACTCCAGCAGTCGTTCGAATACCCCGTTGTTGCGCCAGGTGTAGAAACGGTTGGACACCGACTTCCAGTGTCCATAGCATTCAGGCAGGTCCCGCCACGGCACGCCTGTCCGAAGTTTCCACAAAACTGCGTTGAAAAACAGATAGTTATCATTTCCCCTGCGGCCGCGCTTGCCCTTGGCTTGAACGATCAACGGCCACAAACGCGCCCAAACTTCCAACTTCAGATCATGACGACGAATATCCGACATCAGCATTCCTCCTCGACAACCAATAGTCAGATCATGGTTTAATAAATCATGGTTAATAAACCATCTATTCAAGGACACGCTCTAGGCCTCGGCGCCCTAGGATAGATCATTTTCTTGGCCATGTTTTAGCCGCTGAAACCGGTATTCCAATATCAATGAGAGAGCTTTACGCGGAATATAGAAGTTTTGCCGTTCCCAAAGGTCGACCGCGTTTTTCCAATGTTGAAGATGAACTGAAACTACCTGAGCATTACGCGCCATTATATGAGACGCTGGAAGGCCGCCTAGAAGAAGATGTCGATCTCGCGTGGTTCGGCCGCAAAATGGCTGCTTGGCAGGTTACCACGGTCTACCCAGTCGCTTTACAAGTTGGAAATTCAGATGTGCCTTCAGAGACACGCCGCTTACTTCTCGAATTATTGTACTCTTGCATAGCACGGCGAGTTGTATGTGGTTTAACGACAAAAAACCTAAACAAAACATTTCAAGGATTGGCTTCTGAATTCAAAGAAAACGGCGTCAGTCTTGATGCGCTAAGATCATACTTCTCTGAGAAAACCGGTGATAGCACGAGGTTCCCGTCAAACGACGAGTTTGTAAGAGGAATTTTGGAGCAAGACTCATATTCAATAGCACCACGATCAAGATTGATTGACATCTTGTGGGAACTCGAAATGGCGAGCCGGAGTGAATTAGCCGAAGACTCAAACATGCCAGAGGGCCTGTGGATTGAACATATCCTACCACAAACATGGACCAACGACTGGCCATTCAAAGATGGTGAATTTGTTGACTCTGAATCTCTAGAACCAAAAGCCATGGTCCGTCGCTCAAAAATTCATTCACTTGGGAATCTGACCCTTCTGACGAGTGCGCTAAATCGAGATGTCAGCAATAAAAAACTTTCGATAAAACAAGCACAATTCTCAAAACACACTGGCTTATTTTTGAACAAATGGTTTCAAGATCACAACAAATGGGATGAAGAGGAAATTAAAAGTCGTGGAGAACATTTGGCAGAGTTATCTATCAAGATTTGGAAACCATTGAGTCAATGAAGCGAGCAATAACTTGATGAAATGTCAAATTAACCCTCGCGTTATTGAAGGCCGCGCCCGCGTCCAAACGACCACGATATTTTTTCACCTCGCACCAATCCGCTGACGGCTTTCCCTCTCTGTCGTTCCAACACATCCCGCCATGGCACGAGCGTGAAGTCTTTCGCGCGTTCGACCACCGCATACTTACCACTCGGTCGGTCAATGGGTCTGTCATAAATTCCCTTGATGCGCCCATCAGCTGGCGCATCTGTATATGGCTTTCCGTATTCGCGCGAGAGTGCGCGGCCAGCATCGGTTAGATCCCGACGCTCCAAGTCGGCAAGATGAGATTGATTGAGCCGCTCATTCTTGGATTTGAGTATGCCTGATTTGAGCAGAAAGACTCGCCTTCGCACCTTCGCCTGTTCGATCTCCGCTCCAAAGCCTCGCAAGCCAGGATTACTCTCGACTGATTCACCCAACAGTTCCTTGTCCAGCCAAGTCGCGCCCATCGCGGTTTCCAACTGCTTGAGCGGCATCGTCGATAGGCGCGTAATTGCAACAGGTCGGGACAAAGCCGCAATCCGCTCATACTCACCCGCACGGGCCAGATAATCCCTTGGAATAGACCAACTGCCATCAGAGTGGCGCGTGACATGTCCTGCACGGCGCAGCGCCTCTAATCGTCTGACATGGGCCGCCACGAATTCAGGCCGCGCAGATTTATCATGCTCCATGTGCAAGATTAGCGAAAAACGCCCGTCATTTTGTGAAGCGATTTTCTCAATCGTTTTGTCCGATGGACGCGGCTCGCGCGATGCTGGCTGAACGCTTATAAGCATGCCCGGCTTGAAGTCTGCGAGCCGGTCGCTTGATCCTAAATTGATATAACGGCTTTTGCCGCCCACGTCGTCCACGACTAAATAGGCCCGGTCGGCCACATCATCACCGACGCCTTGAGCCATAATTTTACCCGTAAAGGGAACCGCGTTATAAGCACCAGGGTCATAGAGACTTGTGCCATCAATCAGTCGCGGCGCATGGCCAGCCATGGCGCGGTGCATGGTTTTGATAATGTCGCCGCGCTCACCCATACGCTTTAGAGTTTCCGGCGCATTTTGAGCAATCCGCCATCGACCTTTCCCGAGCGGTTCGGCCAAAGACATTTTTTCTAAATGTTTAAGACGCGCCCGATCTAATTGCTTGCGCCATAGCTGACCTTTCTTCGCAGGTGCTGAAACATCAACTACACCATCCTTACTTTCCCGAAATAGTCCTCGGTCGATTTGGGTCAGGCGCTGCTGTTGAACCATCCGCGCCATGCGCGTTCGGCCCTCAATTTCAGAGACAGGTCCGAGCTCAATGTTCACGAGTTCTTGCGCGCGATCACGTATGCCTTTCGATACATAGTCTTTCGGCATCACCAAATCCGTTCCGTCATCTCGTTTGCCGCGAATGACAAGATGGGTGTGAGGTAGGCCGGTATCATAGTGATCGGCTGCAACCCAATCGAGCTTTGTACCCAGATCATGCTCCATCTGACTAACAAGGTCTCGGGTGAAACTTTTGAGGTCGGCTAATTGGGCAGCGTCTTCCGGCGAGACTATCACCCTGAATTGATGACGATCATCCTGTCCGCGTTCGCCAAACGCGTTCGTCTCAACCTCTGATCCGCGCTCTGTATAAAGATGACCGCGTTCACCTTCAGCCGCTGCGCTATCGCGCTCAATATATTTGAGATGCTGGCGCTGCGCACTAATCCCACGGCCGTCCATTTTCACAATACTGACTTTAACAATGACGCGGCGATGAAACTGTGTCGCTGAGCGCCTTTGCTGCTGACCTTTGCTGAAGCTTCTTCGTTTTGTTGAATAACGAGCTTGCCGTCCAACTTGCCTAAAAAATCCCGCTACCCGTTTTTCACCAGACGCTGACCGGATACGACCTAGCTTGACCTCAAAATGATCATTCGAGCGCTTCACCATCTTTTACAAGGTCTCGGGTGTGTTACGGGTAGTTTTAACAACGGGAGGACTCCCGTAACTGCCCGTACCTTCTAGCTTAGCGCTATTCCAAGGGGCCTCCCTTCCGCCTGAATAGGCCTCCCAAAAAAGATGTGCAGACAAGGGGATGGCTCCGAAGGAGGCCTCCCGGCTTTTATCTTGCCATCCACGCCCAAAGCCCGTGCCCCGCCCCTGGAGCCTTCCGAACGCTTCCCGTTCTTTGCCAAGATACCGAACCGGTCCCAATATCAGCGTGGTTGATACAGGCCCGAAATACCGGCTATCCCAGCTGTTCGCGGTTTTAGTAGATACAAGGAAGACTTCGTCTGCGTCTAACTGGTAGCAGCCCGATATGACCGGCATTGCGCGTCCCAAACCATCCTGCCCGAGCACGGAAATATCAGGACGGTTTGGAACACGCACCCGCTGGCCGTCATGACAAATCTGCTCCCGTTCAGTCGCCCAAACCGTTTTGATAAGGGGAATATGATCAGGCAGATAGCCGCGCGCCGATGCAAAGTTTCGCGCAGTTTGCGGTGCAAATGCAGCGACGAGATCATCGCGCTTCAGCGGTCGTTTGCTCTCTACGCCATACCATCCAATTGGGGCGCTATCGGTCTTGTTATAAAGAAGCGCCGGCTTGGGTGGATAGAGGATTTGCCAAAGGCTAGCACCGCAAAAAGCCGTTACAGCCAAGGCCGGAATCAGGCGCATTAACATGGCGATTTTGCCTCTATGATCGCCAGCGCCTCATCAAGTTTTGCATCCGAATTCAGCGCCAGCGCTAACTCCATCCATATCCGGTCTCGGATTGTTTCGGGGGTTCGTCCTGATGATTTCAGCCCATCAAGGCAGGATAAAAACCGCTTTGATTTTGTCTTCCCGTTCACCATAAGCAGCAATTTGGCCCCAGGATAAACTCCCGGTATTTTCGTCACTGACCCGTTTTCTACAGTGCGGCAAACCATGATTTTCCAACGCTGCGTGCCGTAAGAATTGGCGTCCCATTGTTCATATGCGAACAGCATGTCCGGCTCAAAAACAGCCAGCTTTCTGTGCCAACTCCGCCGAATTTCCTGCTGCGGATGTCCAAATAATAGGCGGTAATTCTTCCGATTTTTGCGATAGGACAGGACAATCGCTGTGCAGTTTCTAGTGGTCATTGCCCGGTTCTTTTGGTTCTGGTCGATGTTCCGGGCTGTCTCTCCCATTAGACCACTCATCCAGATCATCGCGGTGATAAATTACTCGGCCACCATGCTTACGGAAGTTTGGGCCTTCACCGCGCCAGCGCATATTGTTGATCGTTCTTTCTTCCAATCGAAGATATTCTGCAGCCTCTGCTGATGTCAGATAAGGACTGTTTATTTTTGCAGGTTCCATGGTCTCTCTCCATCTCAACTCATGGGGAGACCTGAAATAGAAATGCGCTCCCCATAGAGGGAATCAAGGCAGAATTTTAAGGAGATTTGGAGTGTCGGAATCACAACGTCGGAAATTCGACACTCTGTAAAAATGAAAACCTTTTAGAGATTTTTGCGGCTGAGTAAGGCTTCGTAATCGCCGCCAACCAGTCTTGCGCCTTTATCTCTGGCGCGCCGTGCTTGGTCTTTAAGATATCGGCTTGCGCCTGTCCAATCTTCTTTGACGCGGTCCGCTCCCACAAGCGCCACAGCAATGTCTCGCAAGCCACCTTGCGGTCGTTCAAAGCCGTTCCAGACATCAAATGCGGTCAGAGCATTTCGGAGAGGCTGTGCATTTTGCGGCGCCCAATGAGTGACAATTTTCCGCCTGCAGATCGATGCAGGGATAAAAGTTGTGTGGCCGTATCGAGCCTGCGCCCCATATGTTTGGCCCCATCAAATCGTACATCAATGATGGCATAATCATCGGGCGGTGCGCGTTTGATAGAATATAGGTGTATCCAAAAACGGCTGCCATTGAGCAAAATATGACGCGCCCCATTGGTAAGTTGCAGCATGACCCGGCGCGTCCGCAAGGCCGATAAGATGATGGTGTCTGAAGGCAAGCCGCCATCTCTTATATTATCAACGGGGCGTATCAGCTTTACGCGGAGCGCCCCTGCCAATAGATCGGGGTGCCAAAATACATCGGCATCAAGTGCGGCTTTGTTAGGATCAGCAAATGCTAACAGACCCCATTGTCTGGCACTCTCCTGCGCGTCATTCGCAATATAGAATACGCTCCCCGTTTCTAAAGTCTGGCGCGTTGGAAGCGTTTTGCGCGCTGTTTGGTAGTCGGCGCGGTAGTCTGGATTGCGCCTTAAAAACTCCCAAGCCCACGCCGCATTTGGCATGGATCGGGAATATCTTATTCCCTCAGCCCTCTTCATGTTACTGAGTTGATATGCATAGTCTATACCACCTATGAGCGAATTACTCTGCATTTCGAGCACAAGAAAACCTGCCTGACGAACTGTCAGGCAGGATTGAGAGGGTGAATTTGGCCCTAACTTTGTGGGTTCCAGAGAAGGACATGACGCCCTTTCTTACCTTTCACAGGGGTCAGATTGGCATAGACCTTACGCGGCCCGATGGCAGGATCGGCCAGTGTCAGCGACAGATATTCGCGTCCAGACGTTTTGGCTTTACGAAGCCATGCGGCGCCAATATCAGATCCGTTATTGCGGCCTGCATAGACCCGGTAGTCGGGCTGTGCCTCTGCGGATTTTTCTGCATTCTTGACGATGCGGATGGGTGTGGACAGGCTCATCATTGCCAAAGTGCCTTCAAAGCCAGTTTCGTTTTCAGTGAAATATCCAAGTGCGTTTGCCATGGTTTTCATCTCCATTTGTTATGTCGCGAGAGCCCAATGCCCTGTTGACGCCGAACTGCCCGAAAGGCGGATGGAGGTGTCCAGCCCGTCAGGGGCGCAGCAAAGCGGAGCGCTGCAGGCGGTGATTATTTTGTCTCGCGAGGAATGCGCGGCAGCGCAGGGGAAAATAATTACCGGCCAAGTCTGGTAAGCCTCTGGCTGTCTTTCAAGTTCAAGGAGTCAACTGGCCATTGGGGTCATTTCATAATCGGAAATGGAGATGCAATCACTGGCAGGCGCAGCCTATGTGTCTTTTGAAAAGGTTCGTGCTGAATTGACTTGGCTGTGAGCTTATCCGCTCTCACCATCTGCTTTTGGATGCTAAGATTATTCCATCGCAGGCAATGGCTACGAACATTGTGCTGGCCCATAATCAATGTCGGATAGGCGCTGCTTTCTTGAACTGACAGCCTTCTGATGCGTTTCAGTCAATGATTGACAAGTCAATCACGGCCAATGGGTTCGTCAGGTTTTGAGCTAAAGAATGGCCCTTGAGTAGTGGATGGCGTGTCTCTCTTTTGCTTGCGCAAAGCTCGATACATTCACCTCAATCCTGCTATGACAATAGATAGGAAGTGGTTATTGGCGATGAAACTACAGCATGTCCTTGGCGGGTTTTCCAAGCGCCGTGGCGATCGCTTCAACCGCATCCAGTGTCGGCGATGTTTCACCGCGTTCAATCATTCCAATATAGTTCCGCGTTAAACCAGACTGTTCACCAAGCTCCTCCTGGCTAAGGCCCCGTTCATGGCGCAACTTGCGCACCGAACGGGCAAATGTCTGATTCAAATCCATGCCCGAAATTGGACTTTGGACTTATCAGGGCGCTACCAAGTATAGTTGGTATTCGTGCGCTGTTTTTGGTATATACTGTTTTTATGGCCGCCAAATATCTTGATGGCACCAAACTTTCGATACACCTGACCTCAACGGGCTATGTGGCGCTGGAGTCCGGCCAACTTTCTACGGATGCTGAATTGGCCCTGTTTGGGCCGAAAGGCGATGTGCCACCCACATCTATTTCAAGCCTGACGACAAGCCTTCTGCAAACAATCAACGCCGCGCCTGATCCTACAGACGCGGCGGATTTGAGGCTCCTTGCGCGAGACCTCAAAACCAGCCTTGCGCAAGTGGAGACAACCCTTGCGCGGCTGGATAAGACAAGCGACTAGAGCGTCAGGCGATTAATAGGAATCTTTTTTGGATTTCCCTTTTTAGGGATAATGTGATTCGTTTGGGCATGGAGGTGATTCTATGACCCAATCTTTATCCCTTGATCTTCGCCGTCGTATTGTTGCTGCGATATCACAAGGAAAGTCACGCCGAGCCGCTGCTGAACAGTTTGCGATTTCAGTCGCAAGTGCGGTTCGTCTGCAAAAACGTTTTGAAGAAACAGGCTCGCTTGAACCGGATCGCCGGGGGCGCCCCAGAGGCAGTGGCAAGCTGGGACCTTATCACGACAGGATCATCGCCAAGGTAGAAGCGCAACCAGACATCACCATGCCTGCTCTGGCGGCCTGGCTTCTTGAGACTGAGGGTGTGCAGGTTGATCCCTCAAACCTGTCGAAACTGCTGTGCAGGGCCGGCTTCAGCTATAAAAAAAACGCTGCTGGCGGCAGAACGCAAGCGTGCAGATGTCAGGGCTGAGCGCGATGAATGGCGCAAACATCGCCTGCCGGCCATTCAAGCCGCCCCTGCACGGCTGCTTTTCATCGACGAGACCAGCGTAAAGACCAATATGACGCCGCTCAGGGGGCGCAGCCGGAAAGGGGAAAGGCTCATCGCCGATGCGCCCTTCGGCAAATGGCATACCCAGACCTTTATTGCTGCCCTGCGTTGTAGTGAGTTGGCGGCGCCCTGGGTCATTGACGGGGCGATGAATGGCGAAGCCTTTGATACTTATGTAACAACACAGCTTGCGCCTCTTCTCAAGCCGGGCGACGTTGTGGTTTGGGACAACCTAAATATCCACAAAAGCCCCCGTGCGGCGCAAGCCATCAAAGCCTGTGGCGCTTGGGTGTTGTTCCTGCCGCGCTACTCACCTGATCTGAACCCGATTGAGAAGGCCTTTTCGAAACTGAAAACCTTGCTGAGGAAGGCCAAGGCCAGAACCTATGATGATTTATGGAAAGCTGTTGGGCAGGTTTGCGATCTTTTCACGCCGCAGGAATGTTGGAACTATTTCAAAGCGACAGGTTGCGTTGCAAATTAATCGCCCGACGCTCTAGGCCGCTTTTTCTTTGCGCTCTGGCTTGGGCATAAACTTGGTCACACGTGCTACGGCACTGGCAGGCGGGCAAGTGGCTTTATCGAGATAGTGGGTTGCAGGCACCTGCATCCAGCGCGGTCGCCATTTAGGCCGCGCTTTATCGGCACTTACCCCATGCCCCGCCATGCGGTTGCGAATAATCTCTTTCTGCTTTTTGCCAGTATCTGTCAGTGCACCATCTGCGCAGGACTTACCTGCAATCTCTTTGACCATGGCATTGATAACGCGTTTATCCCGCAAGATGTCAAAGAAGGCGTCATCTGCCTGCCAAAGTGCGCCCATATCCACTGGCACGGCATGGGTGATAGATTCCAAAATATCGCTGCCCGCTGACAAGCTTTCGCACATAGCAAAGGTCATCACCCGCATAACGGTGGCATCATCCAACCCCAGCAAGGCCGCAAAGATTTGGGTCACATCTCCCACGGCCAGTTTCTTAGTGGGGCTATAATACTCCGTAGGCGGCTCAAGTCCGAGCAAGTCAAACACCCATGCGCGTTCAGCGTCCATTCGCTTCGCGCCTACGCTTGCCGCCACGCTCTCACTCGTGCTGTCCTTGCGCGACCTCGTTTTTTGCGGGGCGACTGACCAAAGGTCAGAGCCGACCAACATGTGCGCGGCGGTCAAACGCAAAGCCACTTTTGGATGGTCGAGCAAACAAGACCGAATAGCAGCGTGACGATGCAAGGCGACATAGTCACAGAGCGGGCCAGACATTTCAGGTTTTTGCGCTTTGGCGGGGGCGTCTGCCGCCTCGCCAGATTTCAGAATGGCGTCTATCTTTTTGATGTCTGCATTGGAGAGATAGCCAATATGCGGTGTGACCGTGCCGTCATGGCCAATGGCGAGGAAGATTTTTCCGCCTTGTTCCAGTGTGCGCTTGCCATGTTCCCATGAACAGAACCGCTCCCCGCGCTCCATCAATACTATCTCATGCCAGCCTTCGGCTTTCCATTCGCTGACCGCGTCGGCAATGGCTTTGTTTTGATGCGTCCAGAACAAGTCAGGGTCTTGGAAATAGGCGGTTTCGCCAAAGAGGTCGGTAATGATGGTGCCTTGGTAATCTGAAAGATTAAACAAGGCAGCATTGGTCTTTATCCGCGCTCCGCCTGTCAGCCATGCTTTTAACTGTTCACCCTGCGGGGCATAGTCGTCCGAGTGGTAAATCTCCAGCCATGCGGCCTGTTGGTCGGGGGTTGCCAGCGTGAGCGCCTGTAAGGTTGCGCCGTGTATATCCTCGGCCTCATAGAGCGCAAGCAGTTCAGGCATGAGGTTCGCGAGCGCCAGAACGCGCCGTACGTCCAGTTCTTTTATCCCGAATGTGGCCGCAATTGCCGCGGCTTCTTTGCCGCTATCGGCCAAGGATTTATAGGCGGCAAACCGCTCCAATTGCGTCGCGGGGACACGAGCAACATTTTCGATAAGCGAGGCTTCGCGGGCAGCTTTTGTGTTTCCGCTTTCCATAATCAGGCACGGCGCGTTTTGCAGGTGGCCAGTCTCCTTGGCTTTTTTCTTGAGCGCAAATAAGCGGCGGCGTCCTGCTATGACGCCGTAGCCCTTCCCCTCTTTGCGCACGAGCAGAGATTGGTGAACGCCGCTTTCCAAAATGCTGGGATAGATGTCATCAATATCAGGGGCGTTCTTGCCATGCCGCATATTCAACTTACTGACATGTAAGTCAGCCACATTAAGCCATTTGATATCTCTTGACGGTTTAGGCTTGCCCTTTGATTTGGCGGCGCTCCCATTGGATTTGGGCCGCGTGGGGTGTGGCCGTGGTTTCGTGATGGTGGTCATATGTCAGTCTCCTCGATTGGGATGAGGTCACACAAGTCAAGTTGCGCACGGCTGACCTCATCAAATAAGCCGTGGTTGCAAGGTTTCTGGATGGCTGTCGGGTTCCGCTTTGGGGTCATGGGCTGCGCCGCCATAACCGTCAGGCGGTCACGCAATGTGATGGGGCGCACCCCATCAATCAGGGTCTGACGATCAACCGCTGTGGCCTCGCTCTCGCGGCTCATGACCCATGACCACATAGGACAGCACAAAGCCGTGCGTGTTCAGCTTTGGCTACCGACAGAGCCTCTGGTAACAACTCATTGGCGGCTTGGGTCAGATAGGTGTTGTCGCCACCCGGATAATTGACCTCAATACCCCAGAGGCTTGTGGCATTGTCCTTTATGGGAATGCCTTGAAAACTGATCGACAGAACAATGCCACCGTAAAACCATTCATCCTATTCCCATGCATCCATCACAGCTTCTGCATTGGCCTTCGCTATATCAAATCGCTCCCGCCAATTTGGGCCAGTTCCAATAAAGCCCGCCGCGTCTTTGTAGAGCGATGGCCAGAATCCGTCTTGGCGCTCATCGGGGCGCGCGGGATTGTCATCAGGAATAATCCGAGCCGTTAAGGCATAGCCTTCAAGCTCACAGATGATGCAATCGCCAACGCAAACATATTTCTCAAAGCCTTGGGTAAACATTACGCGGCCTCGCGTGTTTCGTCAGTTTCAAAGGCCAGAATGAAATCAGCGGCTTTGCTCGCAAGAGACGCCGCGCGGAATATCGCCCACTTGTCCTCTTTCAGAACTTTGAGCCATGAGGCGATATAATCTGTATGGCGCACAGTTGGCGTGATGGATTGGGCGGCGCAAATAAAGGCGCTCGCCATTTCTGCCACTAATTCTTCGCGGGCATAATCTTTGCTGCCAAAGCGACCTTTTAAATTTCGGTCAAGGCGGCTCTGATGGCCTGTCCAATGGCCAAGCTCGTGAAAGCAAGTGCGGTAGTAATTGATCTGGTCAAGAAAAGCTGGTTGGGGTGGAACTTGGATAAAGTCCTCGCTTGGCACAAAGAAAGCGCGGTCGCCGCCAATCCGAAAATCTGCACCCGTGGCGGCAATCAGCTTTTCCGCGCGCGGGATCAGGTCGCGCTCTGGCAAAGGCGTAACGCCTTCAAAGAATTTATCGTCCAGCCCGTCGCATTGGTCTGCGTTGAAGACGGTATAGCGTTTTAAGAAACCCACGCGCTGGGCGTCTTCGCCCGTTTCCTGTGCGCGCTGCGCTTCGGCTTTCGGGATAAAAGTGTCCGCGTAACAAACGGTTGTGCCCCGCTCGCCTTTGCGCACCGCTCCGCCAAGGGAAAGGGCCTGTTTGAAAGTTAACCAATAAGGTGTGGTGCGGGCGGTCTCAATCGCCGCGCCCCATAGGAGCAGGATGTTAATGCCTGAATAGCTGCGCCCTGTGCTCGCATTTTGCGGCAAGGCGCATGGAGCTGTGACATCGGGTCTGCCCCAAGGCTGCACCCAAGGCACGGTGCCCGCTTCAAGCTGGGCAATGACTGTATCAGTGACGCTCTGATAAAGGTCTTTACGAGGTGCGCCGCGTCTGCGGCGCGTCTGTCTCCGTGCTCTCGGCTGGGTGGTTTGGGTGGCTGATTGTGTGCTCATGTCTCCTCTCTTTCCCGCCCCGCGCAAATGTCCCCGGCAGGCGGGGTGGGCGGCAGAAAGGACGGACAGGCTCAGGGCATCAGGACGGGGCGCAATTGTTTTGGTAGGCGGACGTCAAGACACAAAGACGATAAAAACCCAAAGCGGTTGCGCGCTGGCCGCCCTGTGCCAGACCGGCCTGACGCCCACACCGACTGCCGAGGTACATAATCAAAATGCCGGCGCGCCCGCGCCGTCCGCTAATCCATGAAACGCTAAAGACTGCGCGAGGGATCAACGCCCGAAGGGCCGAGACGCCTAGAGCGTGTCCTTGAATAGATGGTTTATTAACCATGATTTATTAAACCATGATCTGACTATTGATTGTCGAGGAGGAATGCTGATGTCGGATATTCGTCGTCATGATCTGAAGTTGGAAGTTTGGGCGCGTTTGTGGCCGTTGATCGTTCAAGCCAAGGGCAAGCGTGGCCGCAGGGGAAATGATAACTATCTGTTTTTCAACGCAGTTTTGTGGAAACTTCGTACAGGCGTGCCGTGGCGGGACCTGCCTGAATGCTATGGACACTGGAAGTCGGTGTCCAACCGTTTCTACACCTGGCGCAACAACGGGGTATTCGAACGACTGCTGGAGTTGGTGGCCGGTGAACCCGACCTTGAATGGTTGATGATCGATGCCAGCCACATCAAGGCTCATCCCCATGCGGCGGGCGCAAAAGGAGGAACCAGAGTCTCGCCCGCACCAAGGGTGGGCTGAACAGCAAGCTGCATCTGGCTGTTGAGGCACACGGGCTGCCTGTGCGCATGACTGTGACCCAAGGAACCACCGCCGATTGCAGCCAGGCTGCATTACTGGTTGGTGGTCTTCTGGCCGACTATCTTATGGCCGATAGAGCTTATGATATCAATACGTTACTTCAGTGGTGCGAGGAAAATGGGGTCACGCCGGTTATCCCGCCAAAGGCCAACCGCACCCATCAACGTGACTATGACCGCTACCTGTACAAGCTGCGCCACCTCATTGAGAACGCATTCCTGAAGCTCAAGCAATGGAGATCGGTAGCCACCAGATACGCCAAGACAACCAAGACATTCCTCGCAGAATGCCAAATCGCGGCCATTATGTTATGGATCGCTTAATTCAGGGACACCCTCTAGCGGCTTGGTTCACGCGAGCCCAGTTCGGCCAGGCCGAACGCGCACATAAATAGAAACCCTTGAAACTGCACGAAATTCAGCTTGTGGTTTTACCAATCTTGCCTAATTTTCTCACTTCTGGGAGGATTCGGGGCTTATGGTAGAAACAGACATACTCACCATACAAGAAGTGGCTGACTATCTACGCATCACGCAGAAGACGGCTTACCGCTTAGCCGCCAATGAAACGCTTCCCGGATTTAAAGTTGGTGGATCATGGCGATTTCGCTTGAGTGAGATCGAAGATTGGATCGAGAAACAAAAAGGGCTGGGTGCGAAAAGCCCACAGGCGCGGGGTAATTCATGAAAGTATTCGACTTAGACCGCACACTTGTAAGTGACTATTCGCTGTTCTCTCGTTCCTTTGTTTCTCCCCGATCAGACGACATCCGCACACGCTTGGATGAGATTTACGCAACTGGGCAATTTTGGCCGGAACCTCTGATATCAATTAACCCGCATTTCCAATCAGGTGCCTCTGTTGTGGAGTTGGTTCACCAGTCCACCTTGCATCCTCATACCGCGGACGTATTCAGAGTGAATGGCCAAGGTATAACTCTGCACAAACACCAAGAACAGGCGGTCGCAAAAGCTTCCTCCCGACAGAGTTTTGTTGTCACCACAGGCACTGGTTCGGGTAAATCATTGTGCTTTTTTGTTCCTATCATCGATGCAGCCATCAGGGCGAGAGCGAATGGAGAAGAGCAGAGAACTCGCGCGATCATCGTCTATCCGATGAACGCACTGGCTAATAGCCAAATCAAAGAAATAGAGAGATTTGTGAAACAAGCAGGCCTAGGTGATGATCTAAGGCCCACTTTTGCGCGGTACACTGGTCAAGAATCTGAAGAAGAACGGGAAAGGATCAGACAGGAAAAGCCTGATATTCTACTCACGAATTTCATGATGCTTGAATTGCTCATGACGCGGCAGAACGATTTGGACAAACAAGTCATCGCGAATGCTAATGGTTTGGATTTTATCGTCTTAGACGAGCTTCATACTTATCGCGGTCGCCAAGGCGCAGATGTGGCTCTTCTAGTACGCCGCCTAAAACAACGCTGCGCTGATAAAAATCCACCCATCTGTATTGGTACGTCCGCTACTATGGCGAATGAAGGGAGCGATCAAAGCCAAGCTGACGCTGTAGCAATGGTTGCGTCAAGACTATTTGGGGAGGACATTAAAGCCGACGCCGTAATTGGAGAAACGCTTCGCCGCGCAACAAGTGAATCTGTACAGGTCAAAGACCTTGGCGACAAACTGATTGCCGCCGTCCGCGAGCCACTGCCTGATGTGCTAACCAATGATATTTTGAAAGAACATCCTCTTAGCATATGGATTGAACTGGCGATTGGGCTTGATGACAGGCAAACTCTCAAGAGAAATACCCCGACATCTATAGGCGCAGCCGCTGAGAATTTGGCAAACGCTACGGGTTTAGATCTAGATCTCTGCCGAGAACGGTTAGAGCAAATGCTGACTAAGATTGGTCTCGCAGAAACCTATCGCGGTGGATCTGGTTCTGCTGCATTTATGGCATTCAAACTCCACCGATTTGTAGCAGGTGCTGGTGAAGTTTATACGACGCTCAGACAACAGCCACGTACGATTACTTTGGATGGTCAGCTTTTCGACCCTGATGATCGTGACGCTCGTCTGTATACCACACATTTTTGCCGGGAATGCGGTCAAGAGTACCATCCCGTTAAGTTTCAAGAAATTGACGGCATCGGATTTGCGCTTTCACGCGCTATAGATGATACCCCGCTTGAGGATGACGAAACCGACTTCTATGAGCAAGCTGGATATCTTGCACCGGCTACTGCGGACATCAATTTCTCAGGAGATTTTGACGATTATCCTGATGGTTGGGTCGAAGAAGGAAAAAAAGGTAAGAGGCTAAAGTCGTACAGAAAAAAACATCAGCCACTTTCAGTGTCTATCTGCGCAGATGGCAGGATTGATGATAGCGGCGAAGCTTTTTGGTTTATTCCCGGGAAGTATCGCTTTTGCTTACATTGTAACGAGCAACCCGCTTCGCAGTCACGCGAAAGAACAAAACTTGCAGGCCTTTCTTCTGAAGGCCGGAGTTCAGCTACGACACTTTTGGTGTCGAGTCTCCTTCAATGGATGAACAATCCAGAAAATGATATTGGTGCGGACAAGAGAAAACTCCTCGGGTTTACCGATAACAGGCAGGACGCTGCATTACAGGCCGGTCACTTCAACGACTTTCTCTTTGTAACCTTGCTAAGAGCAGCGACGTTAGCCGCTGTAAAAGATGCCGGCTCTCGCGGATTATCTGAAGAAGACTTTGGAATGCGGGTTCAGCAAAAGCTTGGCTTTTTCGCTGATAATACAAAAAAGCGTCAGGAATGGATGTACGACCCCAAAGCCAAAGGCGTAGCGCGCCTAGACGCGGAGCGCACTTTAGCCCGCGTCTTAACGCATCGGGTTTGGGTTGATCAGCGACGCGGTTGGCGATTTACGAACCCTAATCTGAGCCTTTTGAAATTAGTCGAGGCCGATTTCGTCGGCTTAGATGAGCTCTGTAACGATGAGGATAGTTTTGCAAACGCCCCTGTAGAGCTTCAAAGGGCCAGTCCAGATATACGCAAGAGAGCTTTTGGAATCTTGCTCACTGGGTTGCTTGAAGGCCTTGCAATCGGAACTGACGCGCTTAATCAAAATACGATAGATGGTCTCGCCCGCACTTCGGAAAACTATTTGCGACCGCCTTGGTCAATCGACTCCAAGGAAAATCCGCCTAGCGCGACCAGCTTACTTTTATCAGCACCCAGTCGTCGCGACACCAGACTTCGCGATGACGCGCTTGTTTTACGCGGCGGGCCTAGAAGTCGTTTAGCGCGGCAGATAAGTCACGCCAGCTTGTGGGGCGAACAATTGCGTGGTGTCGTCTATCTCGAAGTCGTGGAAGCTATGTTACGGGCTGCACAAGACTTCGGTCTGGTTCAAAGCGTCCAGAGTCCCTTCGATACTATGGGTTGGCAGCTGGCACCTAATGGTGTCCGTTTGATTCCTGGTGAGAATGCGGAGCGATGGGATAATAAGACAAATAGATACTTCCATGATCTCTACACGCAACTTGCCGATGCATTACAGAAGGGTGATGGCGACTTGTTCGGCCTCGAAGGGCGCGAACATACAGCGCAAGTCGAGCAGGAAGTAAGGGAATGGCGCGAATGGCGATTCCGCTTTGAAGAAGAAGATCAACAAAAAATTTCTGAAAACGCCGATGTAATGCGAGCCGCGAAGGAGCCAATGCAGTTCCTGCCAACTCTCTTTTGTTCCCCTACAATGGAGCTTGGTGTTGATATATCGGCGTTGAATACAGTCTATTTGCGTAATGTGCCGCCTACGCCTGCAAATTATGCTCAGCGCGCTGGTCGTGCAGGTCGTTCTGGACAGCCTGCACTAGTGGTCAGTTATTGCGCTGCGAAAAGCCCACATGATCAATATTACTTCAGCCGTCGTAACGATATGGTTGGTGGCATCGTTAAACCGCCCGCCTTGGACCTTTCCAACCGAGATTTAATCGCATCCCATTTGCATGCAGTCTGGCTTGCGTCATCAGGTGCACGTCTTCAATCTGATATTCCGAATGTGGTCGACCTCTCACACGAAGATTTGCCTATTCAAAAGGAACTCATGGAGGCACTGCAATCACCTGACGTCGCACGAAATGCGTATCCAGGTATGAAAAAGCTATTAGAAAGCATTCTCAAGCGTGAAGACGCCACAAATTTCGGCTGGCTCGAAGATGCTGACGAGTTTGTCAAACAGGTTGCAATTGATGCGCCGGAAAATTTTTCTAAAGCTTTTGATCGCTGGAGACAGTTATATCAAGCCGCACGCGCCCAGCTCGTCGAAGCCAACCGTCGATCTGAAATGCAAGGGCTGGACGGTAAAGAGCGCAGAGAGGTTAAAGCCCAGCAGGCACAAGCTAATGAGCAATTGAGTTTATTAGAGCGTGGTCGGTCCTCAAGCGGCTCAGACTTCTACACGTACAGGTATCTCGCGACAGAAGGATTTCTGCCAGGATATAATTTTCCGCGTCTGCCGCTTTATGCATTTGTGCCGTCAACCGGGGCCGCAAATGGAAAAGCGGCTTATCTACAGCGGGCACGATTCTTAGCAATCTCCGAATTCGGCCCAAAAAGTCTGATCTATCATGAAGGTCGAGCTTATCGTGTTTACAAAGCGAAACTACAGGCCGGAGCAAAAGAGGAAGGGCGACTGGCCACAAAGCCGATCTATGTTTGTAGTGCCTGTGGTGCCGCTCATGACGAGGAGCGTGAACGTTGCCATGCGTGCAATGCTTCACTGAACGATGCGCTTCTAATTTCAGATACTTTACGTATTGATAATGTTGAGACTTCCCCAGCGGAACGAATTACAGCGAATGATGAAGAACGCGTTCGCCAAGGCTTCGATATACAAACAGTCTTCTCTTGGCCTAACCGTGAGGGGCGCTTGGATGTTCTTAGTGCAATTGTCTCCAACAAGACAGAGCCTATTCTTTCTGTACAGTATGCAAATGGAGCAGAAATAAGCCGCGTGAATAAAGGGCTGAGACGACGCGCTGAACAGAGTATACTTGGATTTGGAATTGATCCGACTTCAGGCCGGTGGGGTGCAATGCCGGGGGATGATGATGCGGACACGCCGCCAGATAGAGCTGCGAACGTCCGAGTTGTGCCTATTGTTCGTGACCACAAAAACGCAGCGTTGATACAACCTGCGGGCGGGAGCGGACTCAGTGAAAGCACTTTGACGACAATTCAGCACGCACTTTTGCGCGGAATTGAAATCAACTTCCAGCTTGAAGAAGGCGAAATTCAGACCGAGCCTTTGCCGACAAAGGACAATAGGCGTGCGATTTTGGCCTTTGAGGCTACTGAAGGTGGCGCAGGCGTTCTTGGTCGTTTATTGCGTGAGCCTGACGCTTTTCAGGACGTCGCTCGGACGGCGTTAAGTGTCATGCACTTCGAGAACATCGATGAGGCCATCGAAAAGCAAGACCCCAACCTTCTCATACCAAATTCGGAAACAAGCTGCGTGAAGGGATGTTACCGCTGTCTCCTTAGCTATTACAACCAAATGGACCATGAGCTCATTGATCGCGAGGATGAGCACGCGATTACGACACTGCTTGAACTTGCAGCAAGTCGCACCACAGTTGAGCAGGAGAACTCATCCGATAACAACAGCGGGGTCCATGAGAGTGACGGCTGGGTCAATAGACTTGCACACCAAGGCCTTCCGGTACCTGATGAGTTACCACTTGAGATAAATGAACAGACGTTCCAATTTGTCTGGAGAAACTGTTTTGCCGTCGCTTCTGAATTTGAAATCAGTGCTGAAACAGACCAAAAACTAAAGTCCTTGGGCTTCGAGCACGTAACATTGGGAAGAAACGCGTCGACACATATTCCTGACGGTCTAATCAAGCTCTTGAAAGGCCAGTCATGACGCAAAGTTTTTCGCCAGGCGATCTCGTTCGCGCACGCGGCCGTGAATGGATTACAGTCCCCACTCCAAATATCGATTGGTTAGCCCTTAGGCCGCTATCTGGTTCGGAATCTGACATTCAACTGATTGACCCGCAGCTGGAGACAGAGCCAGTTACATTTGCGAGCTTCGACCTGCCCCACGCTGACGATGTTTCAACACAAGCTGGCGCGCAACTGCTGTCGGAATCTCTTCGCATTTCGCAACGCAGAGGCGCAGGCCCATTCCGCTCTGCAGCTCGATTAGGTTTCGAGCCTCGCGCCTATCAACTCGTCCCGCTTTTAATGGCCCTACGACAAGAGGTCGTTCGACTGCTGATTGCAGATGATGTGGGCATCGGTAAAACGATCGAAGCTGGTTTGATTCTTAGAGAATTGATCGATCGAGGCGAAGTTGATCAATTCTCAGTTTTATGCCCCCCGCATCTTGTTGATCAATGGACAACAGAACTCAAAGAGAAATTTGATCTGGATGTGAAAGCGGTTACTGCGAGTTCGGCGCGAAAACTGGAGCGCGGTCTGCCTATGTCGCAGACACTCTTCGACGCATATCCCTTCACAATCGTAAGCCTAGATTACATTAAAGCGGATAAGCGCAGGGAATCATTTGCCAGAGCGTGCCCTTCGTTCGTCATTGTAGACGAGGCTCATGCCTGCGTTGGCACTCATAAAGGCAGACAACAGCGTTTTGATCTACTTCACCGTCTCTCACTGACCGTAGACCGCCATATGGTGTTTTTAACTGCGATACCTCATTCCGGAGATGAACAGGCGTTTGCGCGCTTGCTTTCTTTGCTGAACCACGAATTCGAGTCCCTTTCCTTTGATGATGAGAAATACAGAGAACGATTAGCACGGCATTTCGTTCAAAGACGTCGGATTGACATTACATCCAAGGACTGGGGTGAGGATCGTGTCTTTCCCACACATGAAACAGCCGAAGCTCCTTATGAGCTTGACCCTCTCCATCTTCAGTTTCATGAATCTGTTATCGATTACTGTTTTGGTGCCGTCGAGAAAGCAGGCGAAAGTAAACAGCAAAGGCGACTGGCCTTTTGGGGAACCCTTGCCCTCATGCGTTGTGTCGGATCTTCACCGGCAGCAGCGCTCAGCGCGCTTCGCAATAGAATACAAGGATTGGAGAGTGAGCTCGAAGAACACATCTTTGACGAAGATGGTGAAGATGAAGATGCCGTTGATTTAGAACCATCGACACCATCGGGTGACGACGCTGAGCTTACAGAATTATTGCGTCAAGCTGCGCTGTTATGCGACGCGCCCGACCCGAAAGTGGAAGCAACCATTTCTTTGCTGCGACCAATTATAAAGTCTGGTGGTCAGCCAGTTGTGTTTTGTAGATATATAGCCACAGCTAAATATCTCGGCGCAGCTTTGAAAAAGGCTTTTCCTAAATTGGCGGTTGAGGTGGTGACTGGCGCACTTCCCCCCGACGAGCGAAAATCGCGCGTTCAAGAGATGGGGGAGCATGAATCCCGGCTTTTGGTGGCTACGGATTGTCTGTCAGAAGGTATCAATCTTCAGAGTCTTTTTGATGCTGTCTTACATTATGATTTGTCATGGAATCCAACACGGCACCAACAGCGCGAGGGCCGGGTCAATCGGTTTGGGCAAGCTGCAAATGTTGTAAAATCAATTCTTCTCTTTTCACCAGATAGTGCGATTGATGGCGCAGTGCTGGATGTAATTTTACGTAAAGCAGAAGCCATTCGAAAAGCCACAGGCGTGACAGTACCGTTGCCCGAAAAACGTGGCGCACTGACAGATGCTTTGATGAACGCGATTGTTTTAAGACAAGGAAAAAATCGGAATTTACAATTAGATTTGCGCTTCGAGGATGGCACGCGTGCGATGGAGACTCGTTGGCGTGATGCAGAAGAAAACGAACGTCGCTCACGCGCAAGATTTGCACAGAATGCGATTAAACCGGAAGAAGTTGCCCCTGAGTGGAAAAAGCTGCGTGCATTGTTAGGCAGTCCGAATGACCTCCAAAGATATTTGGAGAGAGCCTTTTCACGCTTGAAAGCGCCTCTTCAACAAAAGGACAGACTGAGTATTGCTCATCTAGATCGCGTGCCAACGGCATTGTCGGAACGGTTGGCGGCGCGGGGTCTTGAGGGCGCAACTCGATTTACATTTGAAGAGCCCGCGCCTTCAAACGCAAGTGTCGTCACGCGCAACCACCCCATCCCGTCAACAATCGCCGATATGCTATTGGAAAGCGCACTGGAAACAACAGATGCGCTTCTCGAGTCTATTGGAAGAAGTGGTGCTTGGCCTACTAAGGCTGTGGAAGAGCTTACGCTGGTAGTCTTGCTCCGCGTGCGTTTCAAATTGACGGTTCATGCAAGAAAACAGCGAACCTTACTCGCAGAAGAAGCTTCCCTGATCGCCTTTTCTTCAGACAACCAGATCTCCTACAAAGATGATGATGCACAAGCTCTCATGTCGCATGAGGCTGTAAGAGATTTAACGGACCATCGTCGCAAGCAATTTGTTAAACAGGCCTTATCGCGCGTATCATCAGAACTCCGAGATGGTCCACTTAACGAATATGCGCTTGAGCGAGCAAATCTACTTGAGACGGATCACGGTCGCTTGCGTGCAGCCGGCGCAAGTGTTCCGCGCGTCTCTGTAGAAGCTGTAACGCCAGTTGATATTATTGGAGCCTATGTCCTCCTTCCAGGTGGGCTTTAAATCATGGCGCGTAAGACAATTTCCGACATTTCCGCACTCTTGAACATTACGCTTGAAGGCAACCTCATTGCCCCAGCGATGTTGGCGAAAGTTGAACGACTAGAGGCAGACGGCCAGGGTGAACAGGATTACGCGGTTAAACCCGGTTTGACTATTCGTGATGAAATCCCGCGAGCGTTCCGCATCGGCCAAGCTTTATATGAGCAGTTTTCTGGATCAGACGAAACAACGTCAGCCGCCACCCTACGTTTTGTCACACAGATGTTGACGGACGTCTTCGGATTCAACGACCTTATCAAAGGTGGGAAACGCTCGCGAGAAGGCCGCGAGTATCTGGTTCATTTAGAAGCCGGTGAGGGCCGCATACCGGTAATAGTCGTGCCGCCTCGTGACACAATTGATCGTGCCAGCGAGACGCTGGCTTTTGATGAGCGCAAAAGGTCTGCTTCAACAGCCCTACAAGACTGGCTCAATGCTGAAGATGACGCACTTTGGGGATTGGCGACCAATGGCGAAGTTATCCGCCTCATGCGTGATAATGCTAGCCTTACCCGTCCGGCTTTTGTCGAGGCAGACCTTAAACAGATTTTTGAAATAGAAGACTATTCTAGTTTCTCCGCGCTCTGGCTTTTGCTGCATCGCTCGCGGTTTGGCGACAAACCTGCCCCCGTCACAGATTGCGCCCTTGAACGTTGGCGCGATACTGGCTCCAAGGAAGGCGCTGTGGCCCGAGACCGATTGCGGGACGGTGTTGAAGACGCATTAAGAGTGTTTGGTTCAGGCTTTCTTGAAGCCAACCCGGACTTAAGGAAACGACTCTCTGAAGGTGATCTCAAGCTAACGGTTTTCTTCAATGAACTGCTGCGCATCATATATCGCCTGATTTTCCTGATGGTCGCCGAAGACCGTGACCTGCTCCATGATCCCAATGCCAGCACTGACACACGCCAGATCTATGCAGAGGGCTATTCTCTGAAGCGACTTCGGGAACGATCGATCCGTCGTTCCAATTGGGACAAGCACCGTGACCTCTATGAGGGCCTCAAGATTGTATTTCGGTCATTGGCACAAGGCGAAGAGAAACTGGGATTGCCCGCACTTGGCGGCCTATTCGACCAAGGACTGATCCCCGACCTCGACAATTCAGCGCTCCCGAATCGCGCACTCATGGAAGCCATCTACCGACTTGCTTGGCTGAAAGAAAAGGACGCGTTGCTCCCTATCAATTGGCGGGAGATGGAAACTGAAGAGTTGGGCTCTGTTTATGAGAGCCTTTTGGAACTCACGCCCCGAATTGATATTGCGGCCAAGCGGTTCTATTTTGCCGAAGGCGAAGAAACCAAAGGCAATCAACGCAAGACAACGGGTAGCTATTATACGCCCGATAGCCTCGTACAGGTCTTGCTCGATTCTGCCCTTGATCCGGTTCTTGACCGCATTGAACGCGAAGCTGACGATCCAGCTGATGCCCTCACGAAAGCAACCGTTATCGACCCGGCTTGCGGATCAGGCCATTTTCTACTTGCCGCAGCGCGGCGTATTGCAACGCGCGTTGCCCGTATTCGGGCTGGTGGCGTGGCGAGTGCTACAGACTTTCGACATGCTCTAAGAGACGTTGCTCGGGGTTGCATTCACGGTGTTGACCGCAATCCAATGGCGGTCGAGCTCACCAAAGTTGCACTTTGGATCGAAACCGTCGAACCTGGAAAACCGTTAGGTTTTCTTGACGCGAATATCAGATGTGGTGATGCGCTGATTGGCGTTTTTGACCTCGAGGTATTGGAACAGGGCATACCCGACGCAGCTTATAAAAAACTCACCGGAGACGATAAAGATACTGCAGCGCATTATCGCAAAAAAAACAAGCAAGAAATCAAAGACCGGGACCGCGTACAGCAGGGCTTTGGGTTCAATCGACAGAGTAACTTTACGAAAGCGTTCACTAAAGTCCGCGCCATGCCGGAGGGTTCGGTCGGTCAAATCGAGGCCAAAGCTAAAGCTTTGCGCACCCTTACCGCAAGCGGCTCAGATGTATGGCAGCTACAACAAGCCTGCGATATGTATGTGGCAGCCTTCCTCTTGCCCAAAACTGTCAACACAGAATTCCTCGGTGCAAAAGGCCTACCTTCAGCCGGACGAGAGACCGTGCCCACCTCCCGTCCGTTGTGGGATTACCTAAGGGGTATTTCAGCATTTGGGCCAATGGTCGGCGCTAGCATTAATGCCGCCAGAAGAGCACGTGCATTCCATTGGCCATTGGAATTCCCAGATGTGATGGCACATGGAGGTTTTGACGTTGTTTTAGGAAACCCGCCATGGGAAGTTATTCAGCTATCGGAGAAAGAGTTCTTTGCGGCATTGGCGCCAGATATTGCCGCCTTGTCAGGTGCTAAGCGAAAGGCTGCAATTGCAGAGCTTGAAATAGGAAACCCTAGCCTATTCATGGCTTATACTCTGGGAAAGCGCGAGTTTGATGCCGCCAATGAGTTCGCTCGCGCATCGGGTCGATTCGTGTATTCTGCAGAGGGGAAGCTCAACACATATTCTTTGTTTGCTGAACTCTTTCTGTCCGTCATGAGTAGCGTTGGAGGTGCTGGTTTGATCGTACCAACCGGCATTGCAACTGATAAATTTAATGCAAAGTTCTTTGCTCACGTTAGCGGAGAAAACCTAGTTCGCTCTCTATTTTCTTTTGAGAATGAAGAGTTTGTTTTTCCGGCAATTCATCACTCTATTCGGTTCTGTCTTTTGACGCTATCGCGCGCCGATACCGATCAGGCGGAGTTCGCATTCTTTTTGAGAAGAATAGCTCAGATTGAGGACCCCATCAGAGTCTACAACCTGTCATCAGAAGAAATTGGGCTAATCAATCCAATAACGTGGACAGCTCCAGTATTTAGAACTCGGGCCGATGCTGACCTAACCGCAGCCGTGTATCATCGACTGCCAGTCTTTGGGGATGCGCTCAATTGGGAGAATTGGCAGGTCGATCTAATACAGAATTTTTTCTCCACATCGAATAAGGCCGACTCTGAAGTCATCGTGCGCGCCGAGGACATGTTAGATAATAGTGGATTTGTTCCTGTACTTAGGGGCACAATGATAGATCAATTCAATCATGGTGCGGCGGCATACAACCTCGCAATGGAACAGTTCGTTGAAATTAAGCCGTGCGACTTACCCGAAAACTGGGAAGAAGTCAGATCCGACAAATACGTGCCTCGAGATGAGTTGGAAAGGAAGCTTTATGGCGTCAAATGGCAGCAAGGATGGTTGGCGGGTTGGCGTGATATCACAAGCGCTCATGTAAATCGCACGGTGATTGCGAGCATTTTCCCGCGGACTGCAACTGATGACACTCTTTCCTTAATTCTTCCAAAGGGTGGAGCCGAACATGGTGCAGCTCTAGTGGCAAACCTCAACTCTTTAGTCCTCGATTTTATTGCGCGGCAAAAAGTTGGCGGAACCCATATACGGAAATACGTGATTTCACAGTTTCCAATCCTCCCCCCCGACTTCTACACAAACCTCCGCCTCGCCTTCATCATCCCGCGTGTGCTGGAACTTACCTACACCTCGAATAGCCTCGCGCCCTTCGCGCGTGATCTTGGCTATGAAGGCCCGCCCTTTGGTTGGGATGAGGATCGCCGCGCGAAGCTGCGCGCCGAAGTTGACGCCTTTTACACCCGCGCCTATGGCCTGACCCGCGACGAGCTGCGTTACATTCTCGACCCTGCAGATGTAATGGGCACGGACTATCCGTCTGAGACCTTTCGTGTGTTGAAAGAAAAGGAAACCAAAGCTCACGGCGAATACCGCACGCAGCGTTTAGTCCTGGATGCCTGGGATCGAATGGAATCTGATGGCACATTTGTAGAGCTTGGCCTCAGCGATGAGGCAGCTGCTGCTGTATCAAGACCACAACTGCCTTCACTACCGCCGATTCCACAAATTTCAGATAACGCATGGACTTGGCAGCAACAAGATGAACGTGGTCGCGTTCGCACCCAATTGCGGGCGATGGTCGGTGTGCTGCCGAATGGCGGCAATGCTCAGCGTGTTCGGCTGGCGACCTTGGCTTGCCTTCATCCATATCTACTTACGGGCTTTCTATCACCCGATGATCAAGCCGAATGGTTACGCCTTATGGGACCGCAGGCTAAACCGAATACCGCAATTACTTTAACGCCACCGACAAACGCAGCTTGGGGCGCAGCGTTTAATGAGCTTGTCTCATCAGCCATCTTGGATGTCTCCCCGGATGGCGCTCAATGGAGCGCTGGATCACGCCTGGATAAATCAACACTGCACGCAGACGACCCAGCTATTGGGCGCGCTCTTTTCGCTTGGGCGAAATTGCAGTCTGTCGATTTGGAACAAGGGCTATCGCATATGTCTGCGGATATATTACCGTTCATTCGGGAGGGTCGCCTTGCAGCCTAGTCTTTTCGAACCGCAAGACATCGAATTCAATGTTCCCGATGGCCGTAATGGTCCAAGGCTTTGGATCAGGCGCCTTGCGCTTTGGAAAGATTGCTCAACTCTCCTGAGAGACATTTCGCTCCGCGAAGGGGTAAATATCATTTGGTCACCCGACCTGTCGACAAATGAAAACAGTGCCACACCTCATGGGAGCGGCAAGTCCACCTTTTGCCGCCTCATACGTTACTGTTTAGGAGAGCGCCATTTTGCCAACGAAGACCAGCGCCTTCTTATGCAACATAAACTATTAGATGGTTTTGTTGGTGCAGAGATTATCATTGATGACGAATGTTGGGTTGTCACACGACCAATGGGAATGAACGTTCCGTCCCGGGTGACAAAAGCAGAAAGTATTGAAAACACCTTTCCACAGTTACTCGTTGGCACAGAGTTTGAAACAATAGCTCCGATAATCTCCGACACGTTTTGTTCTGACTATCGCGACCAAGTGCCAGACAATCTTAATTCCAATCAGGTTTGGGATGTCATACTCGCATGGCTTACGCGCGACCAGGAGTGTCGTTTAGACGACGTGTTTGATTGGCGGTCGAAACGATCAGGTTCAGGATCTCCGGCTCAAGAGCTTGCACTTGAGACCAAACTCGCAGTCGTCCGACTTGCCATTGGCGCACTGTCTGCGAACGAAGTTACCGCGACCGCCAATATCAGAAGGCTGACTAGAACAAGAGACAGCCTCAAGCAAAAACTTGGACATTTAGATTGGCTACATAAGCATCGCTTCGATGAATTAGCCGATAGGCTATCGTACGATAAAGAACGCGACCCTTCCGATGAAACTGTAAGGAAAGAGTTGGTTGACAAGTCCAATGAGGCGCTCGCGAAACTCACCGGCGCTCAACATGTAAAGGGGAAACCTGTTCAAGCAGATATTCAAAGCAGACGCGCACCGCTGCAAAAATCCCGTAATAAAGCTTTTGCTAAAAGGGCCAATGCTAAAGCCTTACTGTCAACGATTCCTGCGCAGATTTCTGCCAAGCGAAGCGAGCAAGGAACCGAGCAAGCTCGACTTGAAAGTGGCACAATCGTTAGGTGCACCATTTGTCATGTTAATATCGACGAAGTCCGAGCAAATGGATGTGGGATATCACTTGAAAGATGTGATCTCGATGCCGTTAAACGTCGGCTAGATAACGCAGCTCAGGAAATTCAAAGATTAGAGCAGCAGCAAAGAGAACTTCCAAAAACCATTTCTGACCTCGATGGCGAAATTTTTCGTCTCGATAAAGAAATCGCCGATCTCGACACCGAATTTTCAAGACGAGAAAAACAGTTTACTGAATCAGATGACAAAATCAGCAAGGCGCGAGAGCTTGTTCGAGAAGCCAATTGGTTTGACCGAAAGATGATGGAACGTGGGTCCGAGTCAAAGCGCCTACAGACAATTGAGTCCCAAATCGAAGGCCTTCGAGATTCGGTCAAGTTGGAGCGTGAAAAAGTCTCCGCCGCAATTGGCGATTTAGATACAGTATTTCGGCAACTTATAGCAAGTTTGATGCCCAACGGATGCATGGGTAAAATCAATCTAGACGGTAACGGCCTGCATACGGACATTCTTCTCGAGCGTGGCGTCGGGTTATCTACTGCTGCCGTCGAATCTTTCAAAATCGTCGCGTTTGATCTCGCTGCCATGATATTGGCTGTAAACGGTAAGGCAAAGCTTCCTTCCCTACTGATCCATGACAGTCCACGAGAAGCTGATTTAGATGCGGATATTTACTCTAATCTCTTTGATTTCATGCTCAACCTTGAAACCAAAATCGCTCCGTCGCCCTTTCAATACATCATAACGACAACGACCGCGCCCTCTAAACAAGCAATAGAACATGAAGCACTAAGGCAAAAATTGTCATCTACGCCGCCTGAGCAACGCCTTTTTGCGATGGATTTCTAGAGTTTGGAATGACGCATTTTTTTGAAGTCCCACCCAGCTTTGTACTGAGAAACGATCTGCTTAAAGCAGCGGACGATTTGGGTTATCGGATTGATAAGGGCCTTAACGGCGCATGGCATCAACGCGAGTCCACAACATCTCGTGGCAGCATTTATCTAGCGGGGGCTGGCAGCACTGGCCCCTGGTATTTAGCGCTTGAGAACAAAGCAGTTGTAACCGAGTTCAATTTGGAGCCCGCAGGAAGTACAAAGTTTGGATGCACATTTTACCGGTTTGAGACATTAGAGAACCTTCGGGCGGCTATTGACCGATCTTGTAAATTGGGCGCCAGCACTGCCGAGTGCTCCACTCGACGCATACCTCAAGGCTATCGAAGGAAAGCCACAGAATACAGAGGTTGAGCGTTTAGTCGTCCAGCGCATTGGCCAAGCCCAGTTCCGTAAAGCACTCCTTGATTATTGGGATGAGCGTTGCTGTGTCACAGGCATAGCGGATACCGATATGCTTCGCGCTTCACACATCAAACCCTGGTCCCGCTGCGAAGATGATGCGGAGAGGTTGGATGTTCATAACGGTCTTTTGCTATCGGCTCTATGGGATGCTGCCTTTGACAAAGGTTTAGTCACATTTGACGAAAATATGCAGGCCGTATTTTCATCACAACTTTCCGCGTCAGCAAGAGACTCACTCCAAATTAACTCGGTTCACAAATTGGAAAACGTAACGGACAAACATGCAGAATATCTTTTTTGGCATCGGGAAGAACTTTTCATAGGTAGATAAATAATATCCAGAAACTCCCAAGAAAAAATTTGGACGCTCTATCAATTCCAACAAAAGTTTGAGGGTCGTGATAACCTCCGACAAATGCGAACGAAGATCATAGAGTTTCTCGATACTCTACTTTCGGCAATGCCTGAACAAACCTATCCGAAATCGGATGAGCGATTTTCGATAACTCATCACGCCGATAAGCCATAGAGCCCCCATCCCCGTAATTAGGGCGTGAATTTTTATGCCCCATCAGCAAGCATCTCAAACCATAATCTAAGCCCGCTTCAAGCATTCGTTTCTCGAAGGAATGCCTTAGAGAATAAAGCCGATGGTCTGGGGTGACCTGCAAGCCCCTGACCCGCAAACCGTCCATGATCGCTTTCGACATGACGTTGCCCTTGTTGCGATAGCGCGGAAAGCCCTTTGGCGCGCGTCTGAAGGCTTCGAGCGAACAGCCCACCAATGGAATATCGCGAGACGAGGCTACGGCTTTGAGCTGCCGATCTGACCGCGACCGGATTTGAATGTAGGGAACATCCACATCCAGTTTGATGTTTTCTGGAAGTATGTTGGACAATTCGCTTGGACGACACCCCGTCTCAATCATTGCATAGACCAACAGGGACGCTTCAGCGTTTAAGCCATCGAATATTCCAGGCTTCAAAAATCGCGTGCGGACAAACTCATCAGAGAAGCAAGGCACGTCTTTTGGGGGCTGCTTGGCAAAGCTCAAATTGCGGAATGGGTTCTCGCGGTTTTCTTCGCCTTCATACTCCCAGAATTCGCGATAGAGCTTTCTGATGTTTCCAAGGTCTCGGTTTGCACTATTCGTTGTAAGCGGTTTTGAACCATCCTTCGGTGCCACACGCGCTGCCCACCAATTATAGTATTTGCGTGCATGATCGCGGGTAATTTTATGCATTGGCAGATCACCGACGACTTTGATGAAATTGTTGAGCGCCCGCATTTTGACCTTACGCCATGATTTCTTTTGCTCCTCAGACTTACCAAGCAACTCACTGACCGCGATCTCATCGCAATAGAGTTCCATTGCCTTGCTAATCTTTACAGAGGGACGCTCGACGAGCCCTAGCACCGCATCGGCTTCTTTCTTATCCGGCACGGGGTTTTTCGGGATTGCCTGTAGACGGTCGATGATTTCTGCAAGCGTGGCCACATCGGCAAGGTCTTGGACTGGGGTTTAAACGAAGCCTTTGGCCATCGCACGTCGCTGAGCCGATCTGTTAAGACCGCCGGGCGATATCCATGGGCAAGGTGTCGCTGGCCATGACGCTTGCCCAATATTGGTTGTCAGCTTCCATAAGTGCATCGCGCCTTGCGCGAGCGAGTTCAAGGCTCTCGGTCTTGAGTGATTTGTAGACCGTCCCGCGTTTATCGAAGAATTGGTACTCTTTGGGCACCCTTCGGACATAGTGCCACCGATTGCCGCGCTTTTTCAGATGCTGATTTAAGTCCCGCATTACGCCCATACTGTAGGCTCCTTTGTAGGTCAAAAACCGTAAGAAATTGCGGGAACCTGCAGGGAAATACAGGAAAAGGCAGCAATTTCAGGAACTTAACCCTTTGAAATCAAAGGAAAATGGTGCGGCCGAGAAGACTCGAACTTCCACGGGATCTCTCCCACAGCGACCTCAACGCTGCGCGTCTACCTATTCCGCCACGGCCGCACGCCGTAGACAGCCGTCCCTATCAAATCCGTATCGCTTCGACAAGCAAAATGCTTGGAGTGCACCCGGCGAAAGGGCGCCCCGCCCGATTGTGTCATTGCTACACGCTCTAATACGCCCATCCCGCTACCTTTGCCAGCAAAAAGTCGCGAAACGCGTCAATGCGCGCCGAATTGCGCAACTCCTGCGGATAAACGAAATAGGTCTGAAATGTCGGCGTTTCAATATCCGGCAAAATCCGCAGCAAGCCCGAACGGGGCTTGATCATATAATCGGGCAGCATCGATATGCCCATGCCGATCTGAACCGCCTTCTTGACCGCATGGATATTGTTCACCCGCATTACGGAGGATCGGACATCGCCCGGATCGCGCCCCAGTATCTCCAATCGGTTGAGTTCGCCCAATGGCGAGTCAACGCTCGCCTCATAAGCGACAATCGCGTGTTTGTCCAGGTCTTCAATCGTGCGCGGCGTGCCGTGACGGCGCACATAGGCGGGTGAGGCATAGGCATGAGCGTGCACCAAAAACAGCTTGCGCCGGATTAGATCTCCCTGGGTCGGCTGACGAAACCGAATGGCCACATCGGCCTCGCGCATCGCCAGATCGACCTCGCCATCGAACAGGGTGATTGTCGGCTGCACCTGCGGATAGAGCCGGATGAATTCGTGCATATGCTCCGTCAGCCAGGTGGTGCCAAAGCCGATGGTTGTAGTGATGCGCAAGGGCCCGCGCGGCTTGTGGCGCTGATCCGACAAACGCGTCACCACCATTTCAAGGTGCGACAATACGCGTTTTGTCGTTTCATACAATTCATCCCCCTGTTCGGTCAGAATGAGACCGCGGGCGTGGCGATGAAACAATACCACGTCAAGCTCTTCCTCCAGCGCCTGAACCTGGCGGCTGACGGCTGACTGGCTCATGTCAAGCAGATCGGCGGCGTGGGTAAAGCTGCCGGCGCGGGCCGCTGCATGGAAAATCTTCAAACGGTTCAGATCCATTGCGTATCCGATTCTCTTCAGGTGGATTTGGACGAATATGACTGGATGTGATCTTTCAACAGTGTGTCCCTGGTAAACTCATCGGGTGCAACTGGCCATTTATACCAAGGGGCTTTGCGTTTGACTCCTGGCCCGGTTTAAAACCGTTGTCTTATCAGCACGATACACAAGTCAGCGCGTACAAAACGCCAATACCGCTGGTATTATCTGATCATTAGAGCGCGTCATGTCTTCAGGAGCGAAACAACAGCGATGCGACTCAATTCCGAGTCGTTTCGCTGTAATTCACTACAGTTGAGAAAAATCACTGTATCGCAATTACTGCCAATATGCCCTCAACCACGGGGTGGGCCGGCAATAGCGGTCAAGGCGTCGGCTCGGGTGTCCCGCGATTGCCTCATGGGGCAGGGGGTGCCCGTGAAAGACAATAATGCGGGCACCTTTCGGCTTTTTGGGCTGTCGCCACAGATTTGTCGGCATGAGCGGGATGCACTGGCGCTTGAAACTGGCAATCCATTCCCCCGGCCAATAGACTTTTACCCCGGCGCGTGTGACAGAATCACCCACATATTGCTGCTCAATGCGGTGCCTGTCCATCTTCTGCGCCGGATTGTTGACAAAATCATCGAAAATAAACCCGTGCCGATCGGGGTTAAAGCGAAAGACGGATGAGTTCGTATCCGCACCGGCACGGCTCAGCCGGCGCCACAGCCGGCGCCTTTCCATCCAGTCGTGGATAATGCAGAACTTGCCGGCGTGAAAGCGAAACAGATCGTCCAGGGACGCGGTGATAACCACATCAAGATCGAGATAGAGTATATCGCCGTGCATATCGGCCAGGCCGGGCTGGTACAGGCTGATTTTGCGCCATGTATCCATACCGGGAAGTGCCAGGCGCGTCTGATCGATGTCCCACGGCGGTAGCGGTTGCGCCTCTATGCCGGCGCCAAGGCCCGTAGAATCATCGCAAAAGCAGATAAATCGCAAATGTGACGCCAGGTTCCTCCGAACCTGCGCATAAAGGCGATTGACGTACCGGGGGCCGTATTTTGTTCCCCATTTCATACAAATAACGGTGCGCATGGGCTCCTGCCGCAGATATGGCCATAAACGTTTGAGTGTTTGCTGTGTTGCGTGCAGGCTCAGGGCGCCGCCCGTCAGAAAGGCTCTAAGACATGACACGCTCCAGAAAGCGCTCCGCTTCCAGCGCCGCCATACAGCCCATGCCGGCGGCGGTAACCGCCTGGCGATACGTATCGTCACTCACATCGCCAGCAGCAAAAACACCGGCGATACTGGTGGCGGTCGAGGAGGCGTTCGTGATCAGCGTGCCGTTTTCCTTCATGGCGAGTTGATCAACGAACATTTGTGTTTGCGGGCGGTGGCCGATGGCGATAAAAATGCCATCTACATCAAGATCGCGCGTCTTTTGCGTCTTTACATCGCGCAAACGCGCCCCTCGTACCGAGAGCGGGTCATTATCGCCAATGACCTCGATCAGTGTGGTGTCCCAATGGATGGTGATTTTTTCATTGGCGAACAGCCGCTGTTGCAGGATTTTCTCCGCCCGCAGTTCATCGCGCCGATGAATGAGATGGACGGTGCGGGCGAATTTGGTGAGAAACAGGGCCTCTTCGGCTGCCGTATTGCCGCCGCCGATCACCGCCACATTCCTGTCGCGGTAAAAGAAGCCATCGCAGGTGGCGCAGGCGGAGACGCCATAGCCCTTAAAGCGTGTCTCCGATTCGAGTCCGAGCCATTTCGCCTCGGCGCCGGTGGCGATAATAACACTATCGGCGTGATACCTGTCGCCGCCATCGCCGACAAGGGAAAATGGCGAGGCGGTTAAATCCGCCCGGACAATCTGATCGGCAATGATCCGCGTGCCGACGTTCTCCGCCTGGGCGCGCATCTGCTCCATCAGCCAGGGCCCCTGAACAGGATCGGCAAAGCCGGGATAATTCTCCACATCGGTGGTGATGGTCAGCTGGCCGCCCATTTGCACGCCGGCAATGAGAACAGGCTCAAGCATGGCGCGCGCGGCGTATATGGCTGCCGTATAGCCCGCCGGTCCGGAGCCGATGATAACGAGGCGCGCGCGCATGGGACTGCTCATGGATAGGATACTTTCCGTTTACCGCCGGGTTGCCATGGATGGCACCCGCGCCGTTATGTATAGCGCACGTCGCTGATCTCGTAGCCGCGAACGCCGCCCGGGGTACTGACTTCAATGAAATCGCCGGCTTCCCTGTTGATAAGCGCTCGCGCTATGGGCGAGGCAATGGAGATTTTACCCTCCCTTACATCGGCCTCCATCTCGCCAACGATCTGGTACACCCGCTTTTCTTCGGTATCATCATCGATCAGTGTGACGGTAGCGCCGAATTTTATTCTTGTGCCGGACAGACGGGTAACGTCGATGATCTCGCAGCGACCGATCGTGTCCTCCAGCTCGGCGATGCGGCTTTCGTTCAGGCCCTGCGCTTCCTTGGCGGCATGATACTCGGCATTTTCCGATAAATCGCCATGGCCGCGCGCTTCCGCGATGGCGGCGATGATGCGCGGCCGTTCGGTCGTTTTCAAGCGCTCCATTTCAGCCTTCAGGCGCGCGTGCCCGTCGATGGTAAGGGGAATCTTGTTCATTGGCGTACTCTCATGCTGCGTTAAAGCGCAGCGCTCAAAAGGCTAACCCTTGATGAAATAATGCTGCAAGGGGTGCACATCAAGGGTTTTTCTGCGCGCGGTGTGGATGGCTTGTGTTGCCGCATCAGCACCGGCCAGGGTGGTATAATAGGGAACGTCATGCAAAAGCGCGGCCTGGCGCAGGGATTGACTGTCGCGCAGCGCCCGCGCGCCCTCGGTTGTGTTGAATACCAAATCCACGGCACCGTTCTTTATGGCATCGACAATGTGGGGACGCCCCTCAAGCACCTTGTTGATCTTCTCGCAGGCGACGCCGTTCGCGTTTAGATGGCGTGCGGTGCCGCCGGTGGCGATGATGGAAAAGCCAAGATCGGAAAAACGCGCCGCAATTGCGGTAGCGCGCGCCTTGTCGGCGTCCTTGACGGAAATGAAAACGGTACCCCTATCGGGTATGGAATAGCCGCACGCCAACTGGCTTTTGGCGAATGCGGCGGCAAAGCTCCGGTCAAGTCCCATGACTTCGCCGGTAGAGCGCATTTCGGGGCCCAGCAGGGTATCCACGCCGGCGAACCGGGCGAAGGGAAAAACCGCCTCCTTGACAGCAATATGGGAATGTTCGGGTCTGGCCGCAAGCGCCGCAAAGGCCGAAAGCGGCTTGCCCGCCATGAGTTGCGCGGCAATTTTCGCGATGGGCTGGCCGATGGCCTTGGCGACGAAGGGTACGGTGCGGCTGGCGCGCGGGTTGACTTCGAGGACATAAATATCGGCGGGCGTATCGCCGCGAATGGCGTATTGGACGTTCATCAGCCCGACGACATTCAGGGCAAGGGCGAGGGCGCGGGTCTGCTCATGCAGGGCATCGATGACAGGCGCGCTGAGAGAATGGGGGGGCAGGGCGCAGGCGGAATCGCCGGAGTGAATGCCGGCCTCCTCAATATGCTCCATAATGCCGCACACGAAAACGTCCGTGCCATCGCACAGGGCGTCCACGTCCACTTCGATGGCGCCGCTGAGGTAGCTATCGATGAGAACCGGGCTGTCCCCAGATACATGGACGGCCTCGCGCATGTAGCGCGCCAGGGAATTTTCCTCGCGCACGATCTCCATGGCCCGCCCCCCCAGCACATACGAGGGGCGGATGACCACCGGAAAGCCGATCTGCTGGGCAATCGTGTGGGCTTCTCCTGCCGAGCGGGCAATGCCGTTGCGCGGCTGACGCAGGCCGATATCCCCCAGTAATCGCTTGAAGCGGTCGCGATCCTCGGCCAGATCGATGGCATCGGGCGCGGTTCCCAGAACCGGCATACCGGCTTGCGCCAGGGCATTGGCCAGCTTTAACGGCGTTTGTCCGCCGAACTGCACGATCACCCCGAGAAGGTGTCCACGCGTGCGTTCAACGCGCAGGATCTCGCCGACATCCTCGGTGGTCAGCGGCTCGAAATAGAGCCTGTCCGACGTATCGTAGTCGGTCGAGACCGTCTCCGGATTGCAGTTGATCATAATGCTCTCGATACCCATTTCGGCGAGCGCGAAGGCGGCATGGCAACAGCAATAGTCGAATTCTATACCCTGGCCGATCCGGTTCGGGCCGCCCCCGAGAATAACGACCTTTTGCCGCTCACTCGGCTGCGCTTCCGATACCGGCGCATCGATAAAGGGCGCTTCGTAGCTTGCGTACATATAGGCCGTTGGCGCCTCGAACTCGGCCGCACAGGTGTCGATACGCTTGTATACCGGGTGCACATTGAGCGCCGCGCGCCGCGCCCGCACGTCGTGTTCGGCAAGGCCGCAAAGCTCCCCCAGACGCGCATCCGAAAAGCCATTCGCCTTTAAGGCGCGCAGGTTCTGTGCATCGTCGGGAAGGCCATGGGTGCGCACCCTGTCTTCCAGGTCGACAAGCGCCTGCAACTGGGCAATAAACCAGGGGTCCATCCTGCACGTCTGATGTATCTGCTCATGGGAGACCCCCAGACGGAGTGCCTGCGCCACGCGTAGAAGCCGGTCCGGCGTCGGTTGCGCCAGGGCGGCGCGGATGGCGTTCTTGTCATCGCCCTCGCCCAGTCCGGGAATGTGCATCTCGTTAAGGCCGCTCAGGCCGGTCTCCAGCGAGCGCAGCGCCTTTTGCAGCGATTCGGCAAATGTACGGCCAATCGCCATCGCTTCGCCAACGGATTTCATGGACGTGGTAAGAAGCGGCTCGGCGCCGGGGAATTTCTCGAACGCAAAACGGGGGATCTTGGTTACCACATAATCGATGGTCGGCTCAAAGGCGGCCGGCATGGCGCCCGCCGTAATGTCATTATCCAATTCGTCGAGGGTGTAGCCGATGGCCAGTTTGGCGGCGATCTTGGCGATGGGAAAACCGGTCGCCTTGGAGGCCAGCGCCGAGGAGCGCGACACCCGCGGGTTCATCTCAATGACCACCTGGCGGCCGGTATTCGGATCGACGGCGAATTGCACGTTGGAGCCACCCGTCTCCACGCCGATCTCGCGCAATACGGCGATGGACGCGCTGCGCAGGCGCTGGTATTCCTTGTCCGTCAGCGTCAGCGCCGGGGCGACGGTAATGGAATCGCCGGTATGGACACCCATGGGATCGATGTTTTCGATGGAGCACACGATGATGCAATTATCGTCGCGATCGCGCACCACCTCCATTTCGTATTCTTTCCAGCCGAGCACCGACTCCTCGATCAGCACCTCCCGGGTTGGCGAGGCGTCAAGACCGCCCTCGACGATCTGGACGAACTCCTCGCGGTTATAGGCGATGCCGCCACCGGTGCCGCCCAGGGTAAAGGACGGGCGGATAATCGCCGGCAGGCCGATCAGTTCCAACGCCTGAAGGGCCTGTGCGAGGGAATGCGCCAGCCGCGAGCGCGGCGATTCCAGGCCGATACGGTCCATGGCGCGCTTAAAGCGTTCCCGGTCCTCGGCCTTGTCGATGGTATCGGCATTGGCGCCGATCATCTCCACCCCAAAGCGCTCCAGCACACCATCGCGGTTCAGGCTGAGGGCGCAGTTAAGGGCGGTTTGCCCGCCCATGGTCGGCAACAGCGCATCGGGGCGCTCCTTTTCGATAATGCGGGCGACGAATTGCGGCGTGATGGGTTCGATATAGGTGGCATCGGCCAGTTCCGGATCGGTCATGATCGTCGCCGGATTGGAATTGACCAGGATCACCCGATACCCTTCGGCTTTCAGGGCTTTCAGGGCCTGGGTGCCTGAATAGTCGAACTCGCACGCCTGGCCGATAACGATCGGCCCGGCGCCGATCAGCAGGATAGATGATATGTCGGTACGTTTGGGCATGCGAAGGGCTTTCGGAGAATTACATCAACGGCATTTGCCGGTGGTTCATAGTTTGGCCTCAAAGCGTGATTTTTTCACAGTAGGTCGCAAGTCGGCGTGTTATATATGCGAATACCGCTGGTATTGCGGCGGGCGACTTGTAGCGCAAGCGGCCAGCGAACACCAGCCATTTTGCCAAACATTGGCGCGATAACGCGGATGCAAAGTACTATCGATGCGCGGTCGTAACGTGCAATCACTTCGCGTGCATCGGCGGTGCGTCGTACGAAAGCACCACGGTGAAAGGAGCACTCATGGAGCAGGCATTGTGGCTTTTCGTTTATGTGCCCGTTGTATACGTCGTAACGGTGGTTAATTATTTCCCCACGACTTTTGGTGTTTTTCCTCCTGCACTCGCCGCAATCGGTATTATCTGCCTCCTTACAGGCATTGTGCAGGGTTATCTTGCGCGGCAAAAATATCTGTTGACGTTTTTGCTTTTGCCTGCCGCCAGCCAATTGTATCTGGTCTTTGTCGGTTTCACGGACGGCAAGTTTGAACCCGGAGCGCTCTACTGGATTCTGCCGGCCTATCTGGCAACACAGGTATTGGCGGCAGGGTATCTTATCTATCGCTTCAGGGAAGCCAGATTGAGTGCTGTTTTTCTGGCGATTTTCTGTTTGAGTTATGCCGTTTTTGCGGCGTTTTTTTCGTCCATGGTCATTGTCGAGGGCTTTTTTCTTCCCCATGACTGACCCCTTGCGGCTTTGCGCACATCACACGAGCAGCCAACGTGGCATGCTTGAGATGTAATGTCGTTTTCGCTATAACGTTGCGGGCGGGCGCAAACGTTGCGGGCGGGCGCAAACGTTGCGGGCGGGCACAAACGTTTAAGCGAAGGAGTGCACTTATGCGCTGGCGTGGACGCAGACAAAGCCGGAATGTTGAGGATCGAACGGGGCGCGGCGGCTTTCGTCTGCCTGGCGGATTTTCGCGCCGGCGCGGCATGGGCGGTCTGCGCCGTCCCGGGCGCCGTGGCGGCGGTATCAGCATTGTCACCCTGTTGATCATCCTGGGGGGTGCGTGGCTTTTTGGCATCAATCCCCTTGGCCTGATGGGTGGCGGCGATATGTTTTCCCCGGCGCCCGGCCAGGGTTTTCAGACTCCGGGTTCTTCAGTACAGAGCGAGTTAAAGGCGTTCGCGCGGACCGTCCTGGCGGAAACCGAGGATACCTGGGGGCAGGCGTTCAAGCAGAATAATATGACATACAGAGAGCCGACGCTTGTGTTTTTCGCCGGCTCGACGCGCTCCAATTGCGGCTTTGCCAGCGCCGCCTCGGGGCCGTTTTACTGCCCGGCGGATCAGAAAATCTACATCGATCTGTCTTTTTACGATCAGCTCAAGCGCCAGTTCCAGGCGCCCGGAGACTTTGCCCAGGCCTATGTTCTGGCTCATGAAGTGGGGCATCACGTGCAAAACCTGACCGGCGTGTTGCCGAAATTCGCCGCCTGGCGCCGCGGCCGGCCCGAGGCACAGGTCAATCAGATGTCTGTGCGCGTCGAGTTGCAGGCCGATTGCTATGCCGGTATCTGGGCCCGCCACACGGCGCAGAAAGGTCTGCTCGAAGAGGGCGACATGGCCGAGGCGCTCAACGCGGCGTCGAAAATCGGCGATGACGCCATGCAGCGCCGCGCCCAGGGGTATGTGGTGCCCGAGGCGTTTAATCATGGCACTTCCGAGCAGCGGTTTCGCTGGTTCAAACGCGGCTTCGATAGCGGCACGCTAGCGGCCTGCGATACGTTCAGTGCGCCGGTTTAGAGCGTGTCAGGTCTTAAGTGAATCATTCTGACGGAGCGATTTTGCGACAAGATGGGCCTTAGAGCGTGTCAGGTCTTAATAGAACCATTCTGACGGAGCGATTTTGTGACAAGGCCAGGCAAAGTTTCGCAGGACATAGTGGACTATTTTCAAGAGACTTTGCGCCGGCATTGGTGCAAAATCGCCCGTCCCTTCGGGTTTGCCGATTGGCGGGCGCCCACGCTCAAACCGATCTCATGAGATGCGCCCACATCGCATGTCGATCGGCTCAAACGTGGGTCACCTCGCCAATCGGGAAACAGAATTGCTTCTATTAAGACCTGACACGCTCTAAGTCTCGCAGGATATCGTGGGGCTATTTGCAAGAGACCTGACACGCTCTAGCGCGAATATGGATGCCAGGCCCGTATATGGAAGTAATGATCGTCATGCCGCATGGCGGCCGGGTTTCCGTCGCCGTTTGTCGTCACCATCGGGCGCGGCGCTTTAGCCTGAGCGTCAGCCAGGCGAGCCGGCGGGTGTTGCTGACCATACCCAAACGCGGCTCCGTCCGACAGGCGCGCCTTTTCGCCATCGAACACGCCGCCTGGATAGAGCAGCAATTGAACCGGTTGGTGCCGGCGGTTCCGTTCGTGGATGGCGCCAGAGTGCCCGTGCGCGGGCGTATGCACACGCTGCGTCATATGGCGCAGGCACGGGGGCCGGTCTGGCTGTCGTCAAAGAGCGGCCCGGACGATCCCTTATTGTGCGTAGCCGGGCGCCCGGAGTACATGGCGCGGCGCGTGACGGATTATCTCAAGAAACAGGCGAAACAGGATCTGGTGCAAGCGGTGCATCTGTTCCAGGACGCCCTGAAGGTCTCGGCGAGCGCGGTGCGTATTGGTGATCAGAAATCGCGCTGGGGATCGTGTTCCGAGAGCGGCTGTTTGTCGTTCTCCTGGCGACTTGTCCTGGCGCCGCCCTTTGTGCTCGACTATCTTGCCGCCCATGAGGTCAGTCATCTGGTGGTCCTGGACCACAGCGCGGCGTTCTGGCGCACGCTGGAGGCGGTGTGTCCGACGTGGCGGCGGGCACGGGACTGGCTGCACCGCGAGGGCCCGGCGCTACACGCCTATGGCGCTTCAGAAGATTTTTCCACTGTGGCCAGAGCCTCGTGAGTATTCGCGTATAATTGTTTTATTTCAAAGCGCTATGTAATATATTTAAGGTGTTGCAACGAAAATAGGGAGCCCACCCGCCCCCAATGATAGGGCTTGCCAGCACGGGTTCGGCTCGCTATGCTCCCGTCTCCGCGAAACTGCATTGGGGAGCATTCATGCGTGCACAGATTGGCGATCAACTCAAGGAAGCCATCAGAAAGAAGGAGAAGCGCCGGGTTGCCACATTGCGTCTGATCCGCGCCGCAATCAAGGATCGCGATATCGCCGCCCGCGGAGAGGGGGCCGAGCGCATCGATGACGAAGAGATTTTGCAGGTGTTGCAAAAGATGGTCAAACAGCGCAATGAAGCGGTCAAGACCTACGAAGAAGCGGGGCGCCTGGAACTGGCCGAGCAGGAGCGCGAGGAAATTGACATCATCACCGCATTCCTGCCATCACAGATGGAAGCGCAGGCGGTGCATCTGGCGGTGGTGGAGGCGATCGACGATACAAAAGCACAGGGCCTGCGCGATATGGGAAAGATCATGGGCCATTTGAAGACAAAGTATCCGGGGCGTATGGATTTTGGCCTTGCCAGCAAGTTCGTCAGGGAAATCCTCAATTAGCGCTGCGCGGTGTGTGTTCGCGGCATGAATCCGTTGAGGTGCGAGGGGTCGGGCGTCGACCATGCGTTTTACGCAAAGCTATCTGGATGAATTGCGCGATCGGTTACCGGTCAGCCAGGTGATCGCGCCCCATGTGAACTGGGACCGGCGCAAGTCCCAGCCGGCGCGCGGCGATTACTGGGCGTGCTGTCCGTTTCATCAGGAAAAAACACCCTCGTTTCACGCCGATGACCGCAGCGGGCTGTATTACTGTTTCGGCTGTGGCGAATCCGGCGATGCGATAAAGTTCGTGCGCGAAAAAACCGGCCTGTCCTTTGCCGAAGCCGTGACGCAACTGGCGCAGACCGCCGGCATGCCCTTGCCGGAACGCGATCCCCAGGCGCAGGCAAAAGAGGATGCACGCCGCGATCTCTATGACGTGCTGGATATGGCCGCACGGTTTTTTCGCGATGCCCTGCAGGATGCGCAAGGTGCGGCCTGTCGCGGCTATTTGACAAAACGCGGGATTACCCCGCAGGATATCGCCGCTTTTCGTCTTGGCTACGCACCCGACGCGCGCAGCGCACTGAAGGGGCATCTGGGGGCAAACAACGTGACGCCAGCGCAAATGGAGGCGACGGGTCTTGTCGTCAGCGGGCCGGATATCGCCGTCTCCTACGATCGCTACCGCAATCGGTTGATTTTCCCCATTGAGGATGCGCGCGGCCGTGTGATCGCCTTTGGTGGCCGCGCCTTATCGGCGGATGTTCCGGCCAAATATATCAATTCGCCGCAGACGCAGTTGTTTGACAAGTCGCGCGTACTCTACAATCTGAAAAATGCGCGCCAGGCCGCCCACGAGGGGGCACCGCTTGTCGTTGTCGAGGGGTATATGGACGTGATCGCTTCGGTGGGAGCGGGCATGTCCGCCACCGTGGCACCCCTGGGCACCAGTCTGACGCGCGAGCAACTGGCCCTGATGTGGCGCTTTTGTGATGAGCCGGTCCTGTGTTTCGATGGCGACGGGGCCGGTCGAAAAGCCGCCGGCAGGGCCGCCGATATGGCGCTGCCCCTGCTTGCGCCGGGAAAGTCGGTAACGTTTTGCCTCCTCCCCGAAGGCCTGGACCCCGACGACGTCATCACCCGCCACGGCGCTGACGCCTATGGCGAATTGATCGCCCGGGCGCAATCGCTGCACGAGATGATCTGGTCGCGAGAGGCCAATTCCGCGGTTGTCGAGACCCCCGAGCAGCGTGCCGCCCTGGAAGCGCGCCTTGGCGCCATCACCAACAGCATTGCCGATGCGTCCGTGCGGCGTCATTATGCCCAGGCCTTTCGTCTGCGTCTGGAGCAGTTTTTTAGCGACGGCACCCCGTCGCATGCGCCGCAACGGCGCTCTTATGGGCGCCGCGGCCACGATGAAAAATCACGCCGCATGCCTGTTGTCGCGAGCAATGCATTGAAAAACAGCCCTCTTGTAAGCCGCGCAAAAACCGTTGCCTCGCCCAGAGAGGTCATTTTGCTGGCGACACTAATAAATCATCCGGGCCTGATAGACGATTATCTTGAGGAAATCGCCGCGGTTGATTTTTCTCATCCGCCTTTGTATGCGTTTCGCGATGCGTTGATCGATGTGTGCTCCGATGCGCCGCTGTCGGCGGAAGATGTTCGTAAGGCACTGGAAAAAAAGGGATTTTCTGATCTTATGGACGCATTCGATGACGTTATATCCCGTCATGGTATCTGGCAGGCGCGGGCGCAGGCCTCCGATGCGGACGCCCTTGCCGGTTGGCGGCAGGCGTTGAGCTTGCATCGGCGGGCAAATTCTCTACATAAGGAACTGTCCGGTGCCAAAAAAGCTCTTGAACTGGAGCTGACCAACGAAAATCTGGCAAGGCTGCAGGATATCAAGAACCAGCTGAACGCGATGCAGGGTATTGAGGCGTTGATCGAGGATTTTGGTACGGCATCGGGAAAATCCGATTTGTTACGCTGACCAGCTGTGGCGCGGTTTTTGAACGGCTGTCCCGTATAACGGCTGTTCCGTATCTTCTGTGGGCGGGCCGGAAATGGCATCCATTTATGGTGCTGTCAGGGGTGCGGGCGTTTTGATGCATTTGTCTGGAATTTGAGCGCGGAGAGCGATCATGGCAAGGAAGGCGGCGAAGCCTGCGAGCCGCAAGGAAAACAGCGCGACAGCGCAGGCCCGCAAGACGGCAGGGAAAAAGGCGACGCCGGAAGCGGCGCCGCAAGCCACCTCGCCCGACGCCAATGCAATAGACGCGGCGCTTCTCACCCCGACGGTGCAGGACATGATCGCGCGCGCCAGGGAGCGCGGCTTTGTGAGCTATGAGGACATTGATGCGGCGCTGCCCGCCGGGGGGGTCAATGCGGAGGGCATTGAGGCGCTGCTTGTGCATCTGGCGGATGCGGGACTTGCAGTTGGCAAGGGGGGCGCCGCACAGGCCCGGACGGACGGGGCGGACGGGGCGAACGGGGCGAACGGGACGGATGGAGCAGCGGCCGGGGCGGCGGCCGGGACCGGGGCGCCTGAGCCTGGCGGGGCGGCGGCGGTTGCCGCCGGCGATCTGGTGGAGGCCAGGGCCCGGGCGTTAAGCAAGCAGGGCAAGGCGCGCGCTGTGGGCGAGCGCACGGATGATCCGGTGCGCATGTATTTGCGCGAGATGGGAAGCGTTGAGTTGCTCTCGCGCGAGGGCGAGATTGCCATCGCCAAGCGCATTGAGGCGGGGCGCGGAGCGATGATCCAGGGGCTTTGCGAGAGCCCTTTGACGTTTCAGGCGATTATCATCTGGCGCGATGAGTTGAATGAGGGCAAGATCCTTTTACGCGACATCATTGATCTTGAGGCGACCTATGCGGGCCCGGACGCGAAGCCGGCAGCCGACGGCGAGCCGCAGGCGTCGGCGGATACGGCGCCCGGGGAGGATGGCGAGACCGGGGCCGCCAGCGGTCGTAGCACGACAGGCGGTCGTAGCACGACGGGCAGCCGTAGCACGACGGGCAGTCGCAATACAGCAGCAGGCTCCGGCGCGGACGGGACCGGGGGCGCCAAAACCGATACGGGTGCCAATGCGGGTGGCGATACGGGTGCGGATAGGGGGGCTGACACTGGCGAGGACGAGGACGAGGACGATTTTGAGAACGCCCTGTCCCTGACGGCGATGGAGGCGGAGCTTAAGCCGCAGGTTGTGGCGACGTTTGATCTGATTGCGGGGGATTACAAGAAGCTTCGACGGCTGCAGGACCAGAGCGTTGCGCAGCAGCTTCAGAACAAGCGTCTGAGCCCCTCGCAGGTTCGCCGTCTGAACAGGCTCAAGAGCGACATTATCGAGCGGGTTCAGGGGTTATCCCTGAACCAGAGCCGTATTGATGCGCTTGTTGAGCAGTTGTACATGATCAACAAGGATTTGATCCGCCTTGAGGGTCGGCTTCTTCGTCTGGCGGAGTCTTATGGGGTGTCCCGGGAGGCGTTTCTGGAGCACTATCATGGCCAGGAGCTTGATCCGCACTGGGTTGCGTCGGTAGGTTCTCTTTCGTCTTCGTGGGGGGAGTTTGTGTCGCGCGAGGGGGCGATGATTGCGGCGCTACGCGAGGAGGTTCAGTCCCTGGCGCAGGCGGCGGGGCTTGATATCGGGGAGTTTCGCCGCATTGTGCATACGGTGCAAAAGGGCGAGCGGGAGGCGGCGGTTGCGAAGAAGGAGATGGTCGAGGCGAATTTGCGTCTTGTGATTTCGATTGCGAAGAAATACACCAATCGGGGTCTTCAGTTTCTGGACCTGATCCAGGAGGGCAATATTGGTTTGATGAAGGCGGTGGACAAGTTTGAGTATCGCCGCGGCTACAAGTTTTCGACCTATGCGACGTGGTGGATCCGCCAGGCGATCACCCGTTCGATTGCGGATCAGGCGCGCACGATCCGCATTCCTGTTCATATGATCGAGACGATCAACAAGATTGTACGCACATCGCGTCAGATTTTGCACGAGATCGGCCGCGAGCCCACTCCTGAGGAGTTATCGGAGAAGCTGGCGATGCCTCTTGAGAAGGTGCGCAAGGTGTTGAAGATCGCCAAGGAGCCGATCAGTCTTGAGACGCCCATTGGCGACGAGGAGGACAGTCATCTGGGGGATTTTATCGAGGACAAGAACGCGGTTTTACCGATCAACGCGGCGATCCAGACGAATTTACGGGAGACGACGACGCGGGTGCTGGCCTCGTTGACGCCGCGCGAGGAGCGTGTGTTACGCATGCGTTTTGGCATTGGGATGAACACCGATCACACGCTTGAGGAGGTTGGCCAGCAGTTTTCTGTAACGCGCGAGCGCATCCGGCAGATTGAGGCGAAGGCGTTACGCAAGCTCAAGCACCCGAGCCGTTCGCGCCGCCTGCGCAGTTTTCTCGACAGTTGACACGCTCTGGCCGGGCAATTTCAGCAGGGTGTCCCCGAAAAACCCATCGGCTGGTCCTGGCCATTCATCTGATCATTAGAGCGTGTCAGGTCTTAATAGAAGCAATTTTCGTTTCCCGATTGGCGAGGTGACCCACGTTTGAGCCGATCGACATGCGATGTGGGCGCATCTCATGAGATCGGCTTGAGCGTGGGCGCCCGCCAATCGGCAAACCCGAAGGGACGGGCGCTTTTGCACCAATATGGGCCTTAAGTCTCTTGTAAATAGCCCCACTATATCCTGCGAGACTTAAGGCCCATCTTGTCGCAAAATCGCTCCGTCAGAATGGTTCTATTAAGACCTGACACGCTCTAGAGGTGTTCGATTTGTCCAGTATTGTCAAGGGCGCTTCGCGCCGCTTTCAGCGGTTTCTAAACCCTTGACAATACTGGATAAATCGAAAAAAAGCGATGATCAGATGAATGACCCGGTATGGCCTTGCCGCAGATGGCCGCCCGCGCCCACCACGTAAATGCCGCAATAATACGCTTTGCTCAAACGCGGTTTGAGTTTACCACAAAAGTAGCATTTTATACCAAGGGGCGTTGCGTTTGACTCCTGGCCTATAGCAAAATGCGTTTAATACCAAGGGGCTTCGCGTTTGACTCCTGACTTGGTTTAAAACCGTTGTCTTATCAGCACGATACACAAGTCAGCGTGTACAAAACGCCAATATCGCTGGTATAGGCCCTTCCATCCCGCCGGTATTTTCATAATGGGTTGCAATGCATGACGTGACAGAAGATGACGTGACAGAAGATAGCGTGATCCGCGTTCGCGGCTTGCGGGTGGGCTTTGGCAAGGGCTATGTGCTGGACAATCTGGATCTGGATGTCCGCCGGCGCGAAGTGCTGGGAGTGGTCGGCGCCTCGGGAACGGGCAAATCAGTGTTACTGCGCGCCATCGTGGGTCTGAACGCCCGCGCGGCCGGGCACGTGGCGCTTTTTGGCATCGATACCGGCGGCGCGACAGCCCCGCAACGGCACGCCATCAGCCAGCGCCTCGGGGTGCTGTTTCAAAACGGCGCGTTGTTTTCATCCCTGAACGTAAAGCAAAACATCCAGGTGCCCATGCGCACCTATCTGGATCTGCCGCAACCCCTGATGGATGACCTTGCGATGGTCAAACTCGGTCTTGTGGGCCTGCCTGCCGATACCGCCGGTAAATTTCCTTCCGAATTATCCGGCGGCATGACCAAACGCGCCGCTCTGGCGCGTGCGCTGGCGCTTGATCCCGATATTGTCTTTCTCGATGAACCCACATCCGGTCTCGATCCGATCAGCGCCCGCGGCTTCGATGAAATGATCGTCAAGCTGCGTAACGCTTTGGGGCTGACCGTATTTATGGTAACCCATGATCTGAGCAGTATTCATACCGCCTGCGACCGCGTCGCGGTGCTGGCGGGCGGGCGGGTGTTGACGATCGGCTCTATCGAAGCGCTGCATCGCTACGACGATCCCTGGGTGCAGTCCTATTTCGCGACGGCGCAAAGTCACGTGATACCACAGGAGACAAAACATGGAAACGCGGGCTAATCATTTTTGGGTGGGTGCATTTGCGCTGGCGGTTCTGGCGGCATTGTTCGCCGCCGTGTACTGGTTCAGCGGTCGCGGCCTGAACGGCGAGAAACGCGATCTTATGGTCCGCTTCGAAGGCTCCGTTACCGGCGTCAGCAAGGGAAGCGCCGTGCTGTTCAACGGTATTCGCGTCGGCGAGGTGAGCCGTCTGGCCATCAACAGGGACGATCCGCGCTATGTCGATGTGCTCCTGAGTATCGATCCCCATACCCCGATCAGGACGAATACCGATATTTCTGTCGGCTATCAGGGGCTGACCGGCGTCGGGTTTATTCAGATGCAGGGCGGAACAGCCGATGCGGCGAATATTCTGCAAACCGCCGATACGAATACGATTCCCCAGGTGGACGGGGCGCGCAGCGGCGTCGATGACCTGCTCGTATCGGCGCGCAGCGTGATGGCGCGCGTCGAGACGGCCGCCATTTCCATTGAAGGCTTTGTGACGCAAAACCGCGAGCCGCTGTCACGCTCGGTCGCCAACATCGCCCGCTTCAGCGACGCCATGGCTGACAATACGGAAAATGTCCGCGTTCTGCTGGAAAACGCCGGGTCAGCCGCGCAGCGCATTGAGGATGTTTCGGTAAATGTCGAGCGATTTGTCAGCACCATCGATTCGATTGCCCGCGCCATCGATCCGAACAAGTTGCAGGCAAGTCTCGACAATGTGGAGAATCTGACGGAAAACCTCGTCGGCGCCAGCAATGATTTCCGCGCCCTGATCGATAACACCAAACAGGCCGCCGATCAGCTCGGTGAATTCTCCTCCGGTCTTAATGTGGCTCTGGGAAATGTAAAGACCGTCATCGATGCCGTTGATGCCCAGGCGGTCATGGATATCGTGTCCAACGTCAGCACGTTTGCCGATCGCCTGACGACCACGCCACAGGATTTCAATAATCTGATAAGCGATGCGCGGGCGGCCATGCAGGGCCTCAATGTCTTTAGCGCTGCCCTGAGCGAGAATGCCGATGGTGTCGGGAATATCATTGGCGATGTGTCGTCCCTTGCCACGCAATTGACAACCACAGCGCGGCGCGCCGACAGGCTCCTGGGCCAGCTCGATGGATCAGCGCCGGTACCGCGTGATACGCTCATCGCCGCCGCCACCCGCGCCGCCACGTCCATTGCCGATACGGCCGAGCATATCGATACGCGCCTGATCGATGAAGCAGGCACGACCCTGGCCGGGTTGCGCACCGCCATCGAGCGCCTGCAAAGCGATACCGTCGAACCGGTTTCCCGGGCGGCGCATTCAATACGCCAGTTGGCGGATCGGATCAATACGGATCTGATCGATGAAATCGCCGGTACCAGTGCTTCGGTGCGCCGCACAATCGACAGGTTCGATGCGGGGGTTGTCGAGGATATTTCGACAGCGGCGGCGGCGGTACGCAACACCGCCGAGCGTATTGATGAGGACATCACGCCGGACATTGTGGCAGCGGCGCGTTCCATACGTGAGGTGGCCGAAAGCCTTGATTCGGAACTGGTGCACGAGGCGACGAATGCCGCGAAATCCGTTAATGCCACGGCGGTTCGCATCGGCAACAACGTCGGCGAACTGATGAACACGATTGATCGCACCACGCGCGCCATAGAAACCGAATTGCGTAACTTCAGACTAAAGGGCGGTAGCCAGCTGGAGAGCCTGATGCACGAAAGCCGCCAGGCGATGCGGCGCATCAACAATCTGGCTCACGGACTGGAAACGAATCCGGCGCGCGCCGTGCTCGGTCGGGGGAATGTGCGAAAATTCAAGGGAAATGCCGCAAAAAACCGCTACTGAAAGTAGCTGGTATACAAGGGACTTACGTTTGACTCCTGACCCGGTTTACAACCGTTGTCTTATCAGCATGACACACAAGTCAGCGCGTATAAAACGCCAATACCGCTGGTATACAAGGGACTTACGTTTGACTCCTGACCCGGTTTACAACCGTTGTCTTATCAGCACGACACACAAGTCAGCGCGTACAAAACGCCAATACCGCTGGTATACAAGGGACTTGCGTTTGACTCCTGACCCGGTTTACAACCGTTGTCTTATCAGCACGACACACAAGTCAGCGTGTACAAAACGCCGATAGCGCTGGTATACAAGGGACTTGCGTATGACTCCTGACCCGGTTTACAACCGTTGTCTTATCAGCACGACACACAAGTCAGCGCGTACAAAACGCCATTACCGCTGGTATCAGTCCGCCGGGCTGCCCCCAAGGACTGATTTGTCCTTATTTTATTGGGAAAAAGTAGACCGAGGCGAAGCCGAGGGATTTATTCACATTCAACTAGATACCCATGATTCCAATTAAACGCATTTTGCTATAGTACAGGAGTCAAACGCAAAGCCTCTGGTATTAACACCGCTAAGGGATTTTCCCGCAGACGGTTTTGCCGGGGGAATGAATGATGGGCTTTGAAGGCAGGATGTTTGGCGGCGTATGAGGCGAACGCAAACGGTAAAAAACAGAACAGGCCGGATGGGATTTTGCCGCTTCCTCTGCATTGGCGCCGGGGCGGTGATCGTATCCGGCTGCGCCCTGGCTGGCGCCCTCAATTCGGCCGCCGAACCGCCGCCGCAAACCTACGATCTGCATGCGCCTGAAATCTCTGCCGGCGCATCGGTACGCAGCGGACTTCAGATACTCGTGCTGCCGCCTTCGGCGATCAAGGTGCTCGATACGCAAAACATCGTTGTACGCCCGTCCCCTGACGTGATCGCCCATCTTGATGACGCCCAGTGGGCCGATACGCTGCCGCGCCTTTTTCAGGCGCGTCTCATGCAAACCCTGCAAAGCGGCGCGCGCCTGCGTGCCATCGGCCAGGCGGGTGAGGGGTTGCGCATTGATTATCGCCTGGCGATAACGATCCGCGCATTTGACGTCGCCGCCTACGCGCCAGCCCACGCCTCTGCCGTTGTGTTTGCGACACTCATTGACGATACGAACGGTGTCACCCGCGCCAGTCGGTTGTTTCGGGCGCGGGTCGATCTGGCGCAGGGTCATGCGCCGCCGGCGGCCATCGCCGGGCTGAACGCCGCCGGGGGTGAAATTCTGGGCGACATCGCCGAGTGGATCGGCGCCGTTCTTGTCGGCGGCGCGGGGGCATCAGCCGGTCTGTAAGCCGGGTTCTGTCTGCCGGCCTGTGTCGCCACAGACGGCAGGGCGATCATTCATCTGCGATACCTGTTGCCAGGTACCTGGTGCGACCGACCCGGACGGCGGGCGGAAAACAGGCCCCGGACCTTACAGCCCTGGCCGTCCCTATTTGGTCTTGCTCCCGATGGGGTTTACCATGGCCACGTCTGTTACCAGACGCGCGGTGCGCTCTTACCGCACCCTTTCACCCTTACCCTTAAAAGCGCTTGCACGCTTTTAGGGGCGGTTTGCTTTCTGTGGCACTGATCCCTGGGGTTACCCCCGCCGGGCGTTACCCGGCATCGTGTTTTCCTGGAGCCCGGACTTTCCTCCACCGACGCCGTAAGGGCCGGCAGCGATCGCCCGACCGACTGATGCGAAGCCTTGTCCCCTCCAATATAGACAAAAGGGGCCAGGTTTGCATTATTGAATCGAACCAACAGGTGTGTACCCCAACAGCTCGTTGTCGAAAAAAGCGATGATCAGATCGGCGGCAAACGGGATCTGAATGTCACATTTGTCACATTGCTTCTATTAAGACCTGACACGCTCTAGCACCTGCTCCAGATCGGCGATCAGATCATCGCTATCCTCCAGCCCCACCGATAAACGAAAGACCCCGTCGCCTGCCAGCGCCCGATACGCCTTTAGCGCCGCCCCCTGCAGGGTGAACGAACTTTTCATCAGGTCATCGCTGGGCATCCACACGATCAGCGAGCGGTGATGGCCAAGGGAGACGGCGTAATGAATCACGCGCAAATTCCCCGCCATATGCGCCGCCAGAGCGTCACCCGCTTGCCGATCCCCCACCTGAAAGCTGATCATACCGCCCATGTTGCGCATCTGCCGCCGGGCCAGATCGTGCTGGGGGTGAGAGGCCAGGCCGGGATACAGAACGCGCGTGATTTTCGGATGCGCCTCGGCCCATTCGGCTATTTTTTGGGCGGATGCGGCGTGCGCGCCCATGCGCAACGGCAGGGTTGCCGCACCGCGCAGAATCATCCACGCATTGAACGGGCTCAACACGCCGCCATAGTGCACGCCGGCCTCGGTTCGAAGCCGTTGGATATCGGCGAACGATCCGATTACCGCGCCCCCCAGCGCATCCCCGTGGCCGCAGATATATTTTGTCAGCGAGTGCATCACATAGTCGGCGCCCATGGCAAGGGGCTGCGTGGCAATCGGTGTGGCGAAGGTACTGTCAACGGCCACCTTGACGTGTCTTGTCTTGTCCGCGCGGGCGATTGCGATGATTTGCGCCAGATCGCTCAGACGCAAAACCGGATTGGCCGGGGTTTCGGTATAGATAAGGCGGGTGGTGTCGCGCATGGCCCGGGCGATGGCCGTGGCGTCGGACATATCCACAAGGGACACGTCGATGCCGAGGCGCGGCAGGGTGTCGCGAACCAGTTCGGCAACGCCGGCGTAACACACATCGGTTACGATGACATGATCGCCGGCGCCGAGTTCGGTGAAGAATATCGCTGCTGTCGCCGCCATGCCGGAGGCGAAACACGCGGCCGCCTCGCCCTCTTCCAGGGCAGCCAGTTTGCTCTCAAGCTGGGCGACGGTCGGATTGTTCCAGCGGCTGTAGATATAGGGCGAATCCGGCCCCAGATCGTGCGCCGAGAACCCCTGCACGCCATCGGTGACAAACGTCGACGACATGACGATATTGGGGGCCGATGCACCCGTCTGCGGGTCCGGCTGCTCCCCCGCATGCACAGCCGTCGTCGCAATACCCCGATACGCGTCTGGTTTGCTCATGGGATGTCTTCCTGTGTCCTGGCGCCGATTACCACCACTTTTGCGGCGAAAAGCGTCCCGCTGCCGCCTCGATTACATGGCCGAGGCGAAACAGCATTGCCTCGTCGAACGGTCTGGCGATGAGTTGCAGCCCCAGGGGCAGCCCTTTGGCATCAAGACCGGCGGGGACCGAAATCGCCGGCAGACCGGCCATGTTGACCGTCACCGTAAAGATGTCGTTTAAATACATCGCCACCGGGTCCGCCTTCGACTCATCGCCAATGGGAAAAGCCGATGACGGTGTCGTCGGCGTCAATACCGCATCGATACCCGAATCAAAGGCGGTATCGAAATCGCGCTTGATAAGGGTGCGCACCTTTTGCGCCCGCACATAATAGGCATCGTAATAGCCTGCCGACAGCACATAGGTGCCAATCATTACCCGCCGCTTTACCTCGGCGCCAAACCCGGCGCCGCGGGTATTCTCGTACATGGCGATAACATCGTCGCCGTCCTCGCGCAGACCATAGCGTACCCCGTCGTAGCGGGCGAGATTGGACGAGGCCTCCGCCGGCGCGATGATATAATAGGCCGGCAGGGCATGGGACGTATGGGCGAGGGAGATGTCGCGGATCTGCGCGCCGGCCTCCTTCAGCCACTCGATACCGTTCCGCCAGAGCGCCTCTATTTCCGGGTCCATGCCGTCGATGCGATATTCCCTGGGCACGCCCACTTTCAGGCCTGCGACCGACGTTCCCACACAGGCCCGGTAGTCGGGCACGGGCGCATCCACACATGTGGTATCGCGCGCGTCATGGCCGGCCATTTCCTGGAGCAGGATCGCCGCATCCTCGACGCTTTTCGCAAATGGCCCGGCCTGATCCAGCGACGAGGCAAAGGCGATGATGCCATAGCGCGAACACCGCCCGTAGGTGGGCTTCAGGCCGACGGTGGCGCAAAACGCCGCCGGCTGGCGAATGGAGCCGCCGGTATCGGTGCCCAGCGCGCCCGCCGCCAGATGCGCCGCCAGAGCCGCCGCCGAGCCGCCCGATGAGCCCCCTGGCACCAGTTGGGTATCGCTTTGTGCGGCGCGCCATGGGTTTACCACGGGGCCGTAATAGCTGCTCTCGTTGGATGAGCCCATGGCGAACTCATCCATATTGGTCTTGCCCAGCTGGATGGCGCCCGCATCCCACAGGTTCTGTGTAACGTGGGACTCGTATTCGGGGCGAAATCCATGGAGAATATGGGAACACGCCTGGGCGTGATCGCCGCGGGTGCAATACAGGTCCTTTACAGCCAGCGGAATGCCCTCCAGGGGGCGCGGCGCCCCGGCGGCGATGCGTTCATCGCTGGCGCGCGCCATGGCACGGGCCTTGTCGGCCGTTACATGCACATAGGCATTGAGCGTATCGTTGGCCGCCCCGATGGCGGCCAGATAGGCCTCGGTGAGTTCCAGGGCGCTAAAGCTCCCGTCCCGCAGCCCCGACAGGGCCCGGGCGATGTCCAGATGCGTCAGTTCGGTCATTGGCGGCTCGCAGGGTGAAAGGCGGTGCCGGTCGGTGCGATACCGGCGGATACCCGCGGGCGCCGGAACATCGCTGCCTGGGCGTATTCAGGGTGTTGGGCAAACGGCGTGATCATCGGGACGCGCATCGTTTTATTCCACCACTTTGGGAACAACAAAATAATGGTCTTCCGCGCGCGGCGCATTGGCGACGATACGGTCCGCATAGCCGCCATCGGTTATTTCGTCGGCGCGCTTTTTCATCTTCATGGGAACGATGGACGTAAGGGGGGCCACGTCGCGCACGTCGACGGCCTCCAGTTGATCGATCCAGCCGAGAATGCCGTTGATTTCGCTGCGTAAACTTTCCGCCTGCGCATCGCTTAGGGCAATGCGCGCCAGCCGCGCAATGCGCAGAACCTCTTTCCTGTCGATGGACATTTCCCGCCTCGCTACGCTTGGAGCGTGTCATGCCTTAATGGGATTATTAACCGGTCTGCCGCCCGATCCGGTGACGTTCAACGCCCCGCTAGAGCATGTCAGGTCTTAAGTGAATCATTCTGACGGAGCGATTTTGTGACAAGGCCAGGCAAAGTCCGAGCTGAGACATGGTGGACTATTTTCAAGAGACTTTGCGCCGGCCTTGGTGCAAAATCGCCCGTCCCTTCGGGTTTGTCGATTGGCGGGCGCCCACGTTCAAACCGATCTCATGAGATGCGTCCACATCGCATGTCGATCGGCTCAAACGTGGGTCACCTTGCCAATCGGGAACAGAATTGCTTCACTTAAAAACTGAAAGGCTCTATAGCGCGCGCGCCCCCGTTGCGCAACTACAATCATGGTCACGGGCAATATCACAGGCAATATCACAGGCGCGATGTCGATGGGGTGGCCGCACTTGCACACCGATCGCCATCGTGATAATGCGCGGCCCATACGATAGAACATTCAACTAAACCGGGTCAGGAGTCAAACGCAAAGCCCCCTGGTATTATGCACACATGCGCCAAAACCCTGCAACAAGCCCAGGCGAAAACGAAGAGAAGCACCTTTCTTCACGATCAACGACATGATGAAACACAGCAATATCCTGCACATCCGTCGCGCGCAACCTGTTGATTTGCCGGGGGTGTCCGGTTTGCTGCGGCAGACATGGCATGACACCTATGACGGGCTTATCGGCCGCGACAGGGTGCGCCATTTGAGTGAGCGCTGGCACAGTATCAAGGCGCTGGGCGGTTCCCTTGAGAACGCCGCGGCGCTCTTTCTCATAGCCGAGCACAACGGCAACCTGGCAGGACATGCCCTGGCAACGCCCAGCGACGACGGGGTGGTTCTTCTCAATCGTCTGTACGTTTTGCCAAAAGCGCAGGGCAGGGGCATCGGCCGGCAATTACTCAGGCGTATTGAGACGCAATTTGCGCACGCGCCGTGTATCCGCCTTGATGTGGAGCGGGACAACGCCAGGGCGATACGGTTTTATGAAAAACAGGGATTTATCGCTGTCGATCGCCGCAACAACTGCCTTGATGCCGAGGACGGGATTCCAGTGGTGATAATGGAAAAGCGGCTGACGGCGCGCTAGCAGTCTGTCAGGTTTGACGGGCGCCAACTGCCTAGAGCGTGCTAGGTCTTAATAGAACCATTCTGACGGAGCGATTTTGTGACAAGATAGGCCTTAATACCAAGGGTCTTTGACGAGGGCTCAGGAATTAGCGTCAAAGAGGTATGTTATCAAGGCAGTACACCAGTCGGCGTGTACATAAAGCCAATACCGCTGGTATAGTCTCGCAGGATATAGTGGGGCTATTTGCAAGAGACTTAAGGCCTATATTGGTGCGAAAGTGCCCCTTCGGGTTTCCGATTGGCGGACGCCCACGCCCAAGCCGCTCTTGAGAGATGGATAAACATCGCTCTTCGATCGCCTTGAACGTGGATCGCCTCGCCAATCGAGAAACAGAATTGATTCTATTAGGACCTGGCACGCTTTAAAACTCTCCCCCACGGCTTGAGACAGCCAGATCACGGTTGATTGTACCGAATACTCTCTTAACGCCTGGACGCCTGGGCATCTGGGCGTCTGGATTTTGTACTGCCGGGCGAGCACAGCCTCCCGGTAACTTTTCCTGAAATTACAACGGTGTAAGAATACAATATATGGGTTGACGGGCACCCGTTCCTTTGTTAGCAAGCCTATTGCCAGCAATTGAATAATTATAAAAAACAGCACTATCAGGGAATTTGTTGTGAAACCGGTTAAAATCCGTTGCGGGTTGTTCTTTGTAAGACGCAAAAGGGCTTTGAACATTGGGGAGTTTGGATGATGAGGAGCCCGGCAGGATCAATGGGAACAGAAAGCACGACAAAGCCAACGGCTGTGGACGAACGCGCCGAGGGCGGGATACCCGTTTTAAAGTCACCATTTGATAATCTTGTCGCACGTGTTTTGCGCGGCGGCCATGTGGTTAAATTTCGAGGCTAGGTGGCCAGTGCGGCGCCGACTCTCGGGTTGGGCTTTGCGTCCTGTGTTGTGGGTGCGGGGCTGAGCGCCCTTGTTGGCCTCGGCAGCACCACCTCCGCTCTGGCCGCCTGCGTCGCCCCGAACCCTGCAAAACCAAATGAAATTGTGTGCTCGGGTACTGAGACAACTCAGCAAGACATCACTGTAAAAGACGCCCAGATCACCACCTCGGCAGATTTTTCCGTCAACGTGCCTACTCAATTTACACGCGGCATTTCTATTGACGCTGTCAGCACAAGCGCAGGGGGCGGTATCACGTTCACCAGTACCACTAGCAAAGAGATAAGGGGCACATATGCGGGGCTTGAAGCCAAAGTTGGCAGCGGTGACGGCGATTTAACGATCACCATCGGCAAAGGTGCGGTGACAGGTGGCCAATACGGCATCGTGGCGGAGCACCCTGGCACGGGCGCTGTGACGATCAAGACCGGCGACGGGAATGTCACCGGTCAAGGGAACGACGGCATTTTTGGCTTTATAATCAATCGACAAAACGATAGCGCCCTAACAATCACCACCGGCACAGGTGCGGTGAAAGGTGGCCAAAACGGCATCTTCGCCACACATGCAGGTACCGGAGCCGTGACCATTGAGACCAACGGAGATATCACCGGAACAGCCGTCGCTGGCATTGATGCACAGATTGGGAACCAAAACAACACCGGCGGCAACGGAGAGCTCAATATCACCGCCAATGCCGCTGTCACCGGTGGCCAATACGGTATCTTCGCCAAGCATTATGGCCTGGGCGCTGTGACGATCAAGACCGGCGACAGGGATGTCACCGGAACAAATGAATATGGCATTTATGCAAAGATTTTTAACCAGAATAACACAAACGACATAACGATCACCACCGGCACAGGTGCGGTGACAGGCGGCAAATACGGTATCTTCACCGATCACCGTGGCCTGGGCGCTGTGACGATCACCACCGGCGATGGCAATGTCACCGGAACAAATGAATATGGCATTTATGCAGAGATTTTTAACGCAAATAACACAAACGACATAAAGATCACCACCGGCACAGGCGCGGTGAAAGGCCGAATCGGTATCCACGCCACACATCAAGGTGCCGGAGCCCTGACCATTGAGACCAACGGAGATATCACCGGAACAAAAAATGATGGCATTTTTGCAGATATTTTAACAAAAATAACACAAACGACCTAAAGATCACCACCGGCACAGGCGCGGTGACAGGTGCCCTAAACGGCATTGCTGCCCAGCACCTTGGCAAGGGCGCTGTGACGATCAATACCGGTGGCGGGGATGTCACCGGTCAAGGGAGTCATTATGGCATTCGTGTTTATGTAACCAATCGACAAAACGATAGCGCCCTAACGATCACCACCGGCACAGGTGCGGTGGAAGGTGGCCTAGACGGTATCTTCGCCACACATGCAGGTACCGGAGCCTTGACCATTGAGACTAACGGAAATGTCACCGGAAGAACTCTAAATGGCATTAATGCATTGATTTATAACACAAATAACAACAGCGCCCTAACGATCACCACCGGCACAGGTGCGGTGAAAGGTGGCAAACACGGCATCTTCGCGAAGCACCAGGGCAAGGGCGCGGTGACCATTGAGACCAAAGGAGATATCACCGGAACAAAAAATGATGGCATTTTTGCAGATATTTCTAACGCAAATAACACAAACGACCTAAAGATCACCACCGGCACAGGCGCGGTGGAAGGTGGCCGACGCGGTATCTGGGCGGAGCACAATGGCACGGGCGCTGTGACGATCACCACCGGCACAGGCGCGGTGACAGGTGGCCAAAACGGCATCTTCGCCACACATGCAGGTACCGGAGCCGTGACCATTGAGACCAACGGAGATATCACCGGAACAGCCGTCGCTGGCATTGATGCACAGATTGGGGACCAAAACAACACCGGCGGCAACGGAGAGCTCAATATCACCGCCAATGCCGCTGTCACCGGTGGCCAATACGGTATCTTCACCAAGCATTATGGCTTGGGCGCTGTGACGATCAAGACCGGCGACAGGGATGTCACCGGAACAAATAAATATGGCATTTATGCAGAGATTTTTAACGCAAATAACACAAAAGACATAACGATCACCACCGGCACAGGCGCGGTGAAAGGCGGCGAACACGGTATTTTCACCCAGCACTATGGCCTGGGCGCTGTGACGATCACCACCGGCACAGGCGCGGTGAAAAGTGACCAATACAGTGGTATCCAAGCCGTTCATTTCGGTGTCGGAGCCCTGACCATTGAGACCAACGGAGATATCACCGGAACAAAAAATGATGGCATTTTTGCAGATATTTCTAACGCAAATAACACAAACGACCTAAAGATCACCACCGGCACAGGCGCGGTGACAGGTGACCTATACGGCATTCGTGGCAAGCACAATGGCTGGGGCGCTTTGACGATCAAGACCGGCGGCGGGAATGTCACCGGTGGTGACGAGAAGGACGGCATTTATGGTTATATAAACAATAGACAAAACGATAGCGCCCTAACGATCACCACCGGCACAGGTGCGGTGAAAGGTGGCCTAGAGCGTCAGGCGATTAATAGGAATCTTTTTTGGATTTCCCTTTTTAGGGATAATGTGATTCGTTTGGGCATGGAGGTGATTCTATGACCCAATCTTTATCCCTTGATCTTCGCCGTCGTATTGTTGCTGCGATATCGCAAGGAAAGTCACGCCGAGCCGCTGCTGAACAGTTTGCGATTTCAGTCGCAAGTGCGGTTCGTCTGCAAAAACGTTTTGAAGAAACAGGCTCGCTTGAACCGGATCGCCGGGGGCGCCCCAGAGGCAGTGGCAAGCTGGGACCTTATCACGACAGGATCATCGCCAAGGTAGAAGCGCAACCAGACATCACCATGCCTGCTCTGGCGGCCTGGCTTCTTGAGACTGAGGGTGTGCAGGTTGATCCCTCAAACCTGTCGAAACTGCTGTGCAGGGCCGGCTTCAGCTATAAAAAAAACGCTGCTGGCGGCAGAACGCAAGCGTGCAGATGTCAGGGCTGAGCGCGATGAATGGCGCAAACATCGCCTGCCGGCCATTCAAGCCGCCCCTGCACGGCTGCTTTTCATCGACGAGACCAGCGTAAAGACCAATATGACGCCGCTCAGGGGGCGCAGCCGCAAAGGGGAAAGGCTCATCGCCGATGCGCCCTTCGGCAAATGGCATACCCAGACCTTTATTGCTGCCCTGCGTTGTAGTGAGTTGGCGGCGCCCTGGGTCATTGACGGGGCGATGAATGGCGAAGCCTTTGATACTTATGTAACAACACAGCTTGCGCCTCTTCTCAAGCCGGGCGACGTTGTGGTTTGGGACAACCTAAATATCCACAAAAGCCCCCGTGCGGCGCAAGCCATCAAAGCCTGTGGCGCTTGGGTGTTGTTCCTGCCGCGCTACTCACCTGATCTGAACCCGATTGAGAAGGCCTTTTCGAAACTGAAAACCTTGCTGAGGAAGGCCAAGGCCAGAACCTATGATGATTTATGGAAAGCTGTTGGGCAGGTTTGCGATCTTTTCACGCCGCAGGAATGTTGGAACTATTTCAAAGCGACAGGTTGCGTTGCAAATTAATCGCCCGACGCTCTAGACGGCATCTTCGCCAAACATAGAGGTACCGGAGCCGTGACCATTGAGACCAACGGAGATATCACCGGAACAGCCGTCGCTGGCATTAATGCAAAGATTGGGGACCAAAACAACACCAGCGGCAACGGAGAGCTCAATATCACCGCCAATGCCGCTGTCACCGGTGGCCAATACGGTATCTTCGCCCGGCATTATGGCCTGGGCGCTGTGACGATCAAGACCGGCGACAGGGATGTCACCGGAACAAATGAATATGGCATTTTTGCAGAGATTTTTAACGCAAATAACACAAACGACATAAAGATCACCACCGGCACAGGCGCGGTGAAAGGCCGAATCGGTATCCACGCCACACATCAAGGTGCCGGAGCCCTGACCATTGAGACCAACGGAGATATCACCGGAACAAAAAATGATGGCATTTTTGCAGATATTTTTAACAAAAATAACACAAACGACCTAAAGATCACCACCGGCACAGGCGCGGTGACAGGTGCCCTAAACGGCATTGCTGCCCAGCACCTTGGCAAGGGCGCTGTGACGATCAATACCGGTGGCGGGGATGTCACCGGTCAAGGGAGTCATTATGGCATTCGTGTTTATGTAACCAATCGACAAAACGATAGCGCCCTAACGATCACCACCGGCACAGGTGCGGTGAAAGGTGGCCTAGACGGTATCTTCGCCAAACATAGAGGTACCGGAGCCTTGACCATTGAGACTAACGGAAATGTCACCGGAAGAACTCTAGATGGCATTAATGCATTGATTGATAACACAAATAACAACAACGCCCTAACGATCACCACCGGCAGCGGCAACGTGATTGGCAAAAATAATGGCATTTTTGTCGAGCATCAGGGCTTCGGCAACGCGGTGATTGCGGTCAATGGCCTGGTGCAAGGCAGGACCCAATACGGTATTGATAGTCGTGAAGTAGTGAGAGGGATGACCAGGATCACCCTTAACAATAACGCCCATGTCAGGGGGGCGAGGGGAAAAGCTGCCATTATCAATGGCGACGGCAACTCACAACTTACGGTCAATGAAGGGTCTAAGATTAACGGTGATGTGACCTTGGGCGGGGGCAAAGATGAGGTGATCTTTCTCCGCGACTTTGATTTTTCTAAGGTTAAAAACGGTGAATTCGACGGTGGGGGTGGTGATCAAGATGAGATTGTATTCAGGAACCGCACGAAAAACGCCGCCGCGGTGGATGCGGACCAGTTCAAAGGTTTCGAACGCGCCACCATCGATGGCGGTTCCACCGAATTTACCGGCCAACCCCTGAACCTAGGTGGTGCTACAGGCCTGCTGTCGCTCATCAACGGCGGTACCCTCGTTGTCGGTACACAGTTTAACAATATCAACGGCAGTGTGCACAACAAAGTCGGCAGCACTATCGACATGCAGGACAGTCAGTTCAGTACGCTCACCATTACCGGCGATTACACCGGCGGCGGCACTATCAGGATGGACACGGTGCTGGGCGATAGCAATTCTGATACCGACAGGATAATCATCACCGGCTCCACCAGCGGCCCGGACACAATGGTGCATATAGAAAACAGAGGCGGCCAGGGCAGCAAAAACGCCAACATTCTCCTTATTGACGTTGGCGGTCAGTCAAACGGGAATTTTATTCTTGCGGACAGTTTTATTAATCGAAGCCTCGGGAACCGCCGCTTGATCACAGTGGGCGCATACGCCTATAACCTTGAAAAGACGCAAAGCGGCGACTGGTATCTGAATTCGGAAATGACACAAATACAACCAACACCGGACCAAGGCGACGGTGACTCAAGCGACGGTGACCGCGGCGGTGGTAACCAGGGACAGCCCGGCAACGGACAGCCTGACCAGGGCAAAGGCGACGGTGACTCAAGCGACGGTGACCGCGGCGGTGGTAACCAGGGACAGCCCGGCAACGGACAGCCTGACCAGGGCAAAGGCGACGGTGACTCAAGCGACGGTGACCGCGGCGGTGGTAACCAGGGACAGCCCGGCAACGGACAGCCTGACCAGGGCAAAGGCGACGGTGACCGCGGCGGTGGTAAGCAGCCTGGTAGGAGCGGTGACTCAAGCGGCGGTAAGCAGCCTCGCACGGGCGGCGGCGGCGGCCCTCGGATTTACTCCCCCGGGGCGGTTGCCTACGAAAACCTGGCGCATACGGCCTTGGAGCTCAACCGGATGGAGAGCCTGCACGAGCGGGTTGGCAGCCGGGTGACCCACATGACCTCCAATAGACCGCAAAGCACCCTGACCCTGGGGGCCGCAAGCCAGGATGCGGGGCTTTTGCATGAGGGTGACGGTGGGGCTAAGGCAAACCCTGACCGCTGGCTTACCAGTTGGGCCAGGATGAGCGGGCGGCTCTCGCATCAAAGCCCCGGATCTTCGACCACAGGGGTTACGGAGCGCGACACCCAGGTCTTCAAACTGCAAGGGGGCGTTGACGCGGAGTTCGTTTATGATAACGACAACACCGCCGTGTTCGGCCTCAACGCCAGTTTGAGCCATGGCAAGACGGACTTTTCCTCGATTTTTGGCAATGGGGAGATCAAAACCACGGGTATTGGCGTCGGGCTCACCGGAACCTGGTACGGGCCTCAGGGCTTTTATGCCGATGTGCAGGGGACCCATACCTGGTACTCCAGTGACCTGACATCGGATATTGTGGGCAAGCTTGCCGATGGCGTTGACGGCACCGGCTTATGGGCTGAGTGTCGAAGTGGGCAAGGCGATGGCGCTGGCGAACGGCCTGACGCTCACCCCACAGGCGCAGCTGGCCTACTCCAAGGTGTCTTATGATGACTTTACTGGCCGTACCGGGGTGGTGGTCTCCGGCAGTGAGGGCACGAGCGTGCTGGCCCGTCTGGGGGTTGCGGCGAGCCATGAGCGCACCTGGCAGGACAACGGCGGTGGGCAGGCCCTGCACGTTGAGGGGATCATGAACCTTTATCATGAGTTTGAGGATGGGGTTCGTGTTGATGTTGCGGGGACGCGCTTGACGAGCGGCCAGCACCGCTGGACGGGCGAGATAGGGGGGCGCTTTACCCGGGCCTTCAATGATGATGCTTATGCGCTTTATGGGGAGTTAAGCGTCTCGACGGATCTTGAGGACTTTGGCGACAGCTATGCCCTCAAGGGCTCCCTCGGTCTCACCATGCGCTGGTAGTGGCTGATACCGCTGGTATAGAGCGTGTCAGGTCTTAATAGAATCAATTCTGTTTCTCGATTGGCGAGGCGGACCACGCCCAGGGCGATCGAAGAGCGATGTTTATCCATCTCTCGAGAGCGGCTTGGGCGTGGGCGTCCGCCAATCGACAAACCCGAAGGGACGGGCGCTTTTGCACCAATACGAACCTTAAGTCTCTTGAAAATAGCCCCACTATATCCTGCGAGACTTAAGGCCCATCTTGTCGCAAAAGCGCTCCGTCAGAATGATTCACTTAAGACCTGACACGCTCGAATGATCAAATGAATGGCCTTCTGTACCTGATGGGTTTATCAGGGACAACCTGTTGAAAGATCACATCCAGGCAACGCCGCTCCCATCACCGTGAATGCATCCCCCGGACTGCACCGCTCCCGTTACGTGGCCCTGCGATGCGCAGGTTTCCGACGATGGCACAAACCTACACGATCACCGGTCGGTTGTCAAGGATTTTTTACCTAAAAATGATTTTTTTCCCATTTTCCGGTTACCCGCACCCGATGAACTTTATAGAAACTACCTGCTGAAACATCGTAACCGGAGCACCTTGCGAAGAGGAACTATTCCCGCGGGATGAAGGCGGCCGTTTTCGCACTGTCGCGGATGAGATTCTCCACCTGATCGCGCTGGACGAAGAACTGCGCCTTCTGCTCCCCCGCCAGAATGCGTCCGCGGGGCAGGCGAATGCGCATGGGATCAACGAGTTTATTATTTACCCGCACCTCAAAATGAAGATGCGGTCCCGTTGACAGACCCGTCGTACCCACATACCCGACAACCTCACCCATGGAGACCCTGGCTCCCGGCTTGATGCCCCGCGCAAACCGGGCCATATGAGCATAGGATGTTGCATAGCCATTGGCATGTTTGATCGTCAGATAGCGACCATATCCGCCGGCCCAGTTGGCGCGCGAGACAGTTCCATCTCCGGCGGCAACAATCGGCGTGCCGCGCGGCGCCGACCAGTCAACGCCCGTGTGAAGACGCGAACGGCGCAACAGCGGATGCCGCCGGTTGCCGTAGCCGGAAGAAAACCTGCCTTGTGCGACCGGTTTGCGAAGAAGAAATTTTCGCGCCGAGCGACCTGTTTCATCGTAGTAATCAGCGCGGCTGTCATCGGCGGTAAAGAAGCGAAAACGCCGGTAGGTTGTACCGTTATGGGTAAGGGCGGCGTAGAGAACCTCTGACGTATCGTCCGTTGCCGGCGTCTCGGGCATGGCATAGAGCATCTCCAGCATATCCCCGTCACGCGCCTTCGATTGCAGGTCAACGTCAAAGGCAAACATCTGAATGATCCCGTGGCGCAGTTCTTCCGAAAGATCACGCTGCAGGGCCGTTTGATACAGGCTCGTGTATAAATTCACCGCCGCGCCGCTTTCCGGCAGCTCCCGATCACGCTGCCCGCCGTGTTCGTCGAGCGTGCTCCATACAGGTTCCTTGGCGAGAACATACCGCCCGGTATCCCGTTGACCAACACTGACCACGTGGCGCCTGTCATTGTAAAACGAAATGCGTAATGGCCGCTCGCCACCGCCCCCGGGCGGTCGACCAAGCGCCATGACAAGGCGCTGCCCGGCCTTTAAAGCGGATACCGGCTGCGCCTGCGCAATGGCCGAGGTGATCGCCTCGACGTCATTGGGTGTATTGCCGAACTCCCTCAACAGGGTCTCCAGGGTCATGCCCGGCTCAATCAGCACCGTCTCCTCACGCAAGGGGCCGATGGTCTTGTTGCGCGGCGACGTCTGGGCGTGAACCGATACATTCGCCTCCTCAATCCTGACAATCGTACTGCCCAGGGAGGTGAGCCCGGACAGGGTCGCATCCGCCGCCGCCGCGCTCGCCAGGCCGGGAAACGCAAACGCCGCCGCCGGTACCGGACTGTCGGCGCGAGTCATCACATCAAGTACCTGATGTTCGATCTGTGTGAGTGATGGCCGCGCGTAAGCGTCGAGAGCGATCGTCCGGTCATCGAAAGAGCGCGTTTGAAACGCCACTTCCCCGTCCACCGCCGCATCATAGAAACGCTCTTCCTCGTGCAGGCGGGATTTGGCCGCCGCCGTCGCATAGCGTGAGGGATCAAAAGCAGGAACCTGTTGCGTCAAGGCACCCCGATACGGCATCAGCGCCATCGTGATATGGGCAAACGAGCGCGGCTTGACAATATTGGTCGCGCCGTCCCTGGCCAGTGTCCCCGCCTTAACAAGACGAAAGTTAGTATCTGCCGCCAGGGGAATGGCGCTGATGCGATCTCCCTTTCGCTCGCCTGCCGGCTTTTGGACGCCCTGCATCGCCGCATTCGCCGTCACAAGCGCCGGGGTGCGGGCAAAATTCTGCTGGCCCTCAAGGCTGACATATAACGCCCCCGACATAAGGACGCCGCCGCAGACCGCCGTCAAAAGCGTCGCAGCCATCCACCGCCCGCAAAGACCTTGCAGCGGAATGCCGTCGTTCGCGCGAATCGGGGAACGGCGAAGAAGCCGTTTGGCGTTACCAGCGATCATTCATGATATTCCATGCTGTCATACTGCCATAATGTCATATGGTGCCGTGTTATATCATCCTGCATGGGCCTTGCTCCCGCCTTTCCCATGGTTGCCGGTGGACATGGTTTGATGGGCTCTCAGGTGTGGAATCTCAACAGCTTGTTCTCAAACGATGCATCGTTGCAGGTGGATGGCCCGATACGCCGCGCCGCGGCAGTAGCCGCAAGAAGTGCGATTTCAGGCCGAAAAATGACAGCCGGATACAACGCCCCTGATAATGTTATGCGAGCGTTCACAAGACACCGACTCGCTCATCATCAGATCACGTTTCGCAGGGCATATAGGTGGCCGAACACTTGGGCGTAATTTTGATCGTTGTGTCATAATTACCGTAATCCTTTATTAAGCACAATTAGTCGTGTGTTAACC
>OZ244974.1:1822500-3393886 GCA_965222955.1 Hyphomicrobiales bacterium
TCTAAACAAGGGTTCTTGCGCCGAAGATGTAACGGGGCTCAAGCCACATGCCGAAGCTGCGGGTGTATGCTGTTTTATATTTCGATATGAGACGGCGTGCGCGGTAGCGGAGCGTTCTGTAAGTCTGTAAAGGAAGACCCGCGAGGGCTTCTGGAGATATCAGAAGTGCGAATGCTGACATGAGTAACGATAAAGAGTGTGAGAGACACTCTCGCCGAAAGTCCAAGGGTTCCTGCGTAAAGCTAATCTGCGCAGGGTTAGCCGGCCCCTAAGGCGAGGCCGAAAGGCGTAGTCGATGGGAATGCAGTTAATATTCTGCAGCCAGCGGGTAGTGACGAATATCGTAAGTTGTCAATCCTTACTGGATTGGGTTGGCAGCGAGGATGTTCCAGGAAACAGCTCCCGCATTACTGACCGTACCCGAAACCGACACAGGTGGACAGGTAGAGCATACCAAGGCGCTTGAGAGAACTGCGTTGAAGGAACTCGGCAAATTGCCCCCGTAACTTCGGGAGAAGGGGGCCCCGTGTCCGGGCAACCGGATGCGGGGGGCACAGACCAGGGGGTGGCGACTGTTTATCAAAAACATAGGGCTCTGCGAAGCCGCAAGGCGACGTATAGGGTCTGACGCCTGCCCGGTGCCGGAAGGTTAAAAGGAGGGGTGCAAGCTCTGAATTGAAGCCCCGGTAAACGGCGGCCGTAACTATAACGGTCCTAAGGTAGCGAAATTCCTTGTCGGGTAAGTTCCGACCTGCACGAATGGCGTAACGACTTCCCCACTGTCTCCAACGCAGACTCAGTGAAATTGAACTCCCCGTGAAGATGCGGGGTTCCTGCGGTTAGACGGAAAGACCCCGTGCACCTTTACTACAACTTCGCACTGGCATTCGTGTCGGCATGTGCAGGATAGGTGGTAGGCTTTGAAGACGTGGCGCCAGCTGCGTTGGAGCCGCAAGATGAGATACCACCCTTATCGTCATGGCTGTCTAACCGCGACCCGTGAAGCCGGGTCCGGGACATTGCGTGGTGGGTAGTTTGACTGGGGTGGTCGCCTCCCAAAGCGTAACGGAGGCGTGCGAAGGTAGGCTCAGAGCGGTCGGAAATCGCTCGTTGAGTGCAATGGCATAAGCCTGCCTGACTGCGAGACTGACAAGTCGAGCAGAGTCGAAAGACGGTCATAGTGATCCGGTGGTCCCGTGTGGAAGGGCCATCGCTCAACGGATAAAAGGTACGCCGGGGATAACAGGCTGATACTGCCCAAGAGATCATATCGACGGCAGTGTTTGGCACCTCGATGTCGGCTCATCACATCCTGGGGCTGGAGCAGGTCCCAAGGGTTTGGCTGTCCGCCAATGAAAGTGGTACGCGAGCTGGGTTCAGAACGTCGCGAGACAGTTCGGTCCCTATCTGCCGTGGGTGTCGGAGACTTGAGAGGCGCTGCCCCTAGTACGAGAGGACCGGGGTGGACGTATCTCTGGTGGACCTGTTGTCGCGCCAGCGGCATTGCAGGGTAGCTATATACGGAAAGGATAACCGCTGAAAGCATCTAAGCGGGAAGCCCCCCTCAAAACAAGGTCTCCCTTGAGAGCCGTGGAAGACCACCACGTTGATAGGCCGGATGTGGACATGCAGCAATGTATGAAGCTTACCGGTACTAATCGCTCGATTGACTTGATCACTCTCATTTTTCAATGCCCGATTCGAACACGTAAAGCCTGAAACCTGAAAACGGGCTGAATGGCTTGAATTGAATAACTTCAATAGTTTGAATAGTTTGAACAGGCATTTGGAAATAGTTGAATTGTGAGTAATCAGGACCCATCTTTGGATATGTTTGAATTAATCGATCAAATCGTTCAAATAGATCCAATTATATGTTGTTTGAATAAACGATTAGCCCGTGTCTTGAGAACTGAAAGCAGAAGCCTGAAAGCTGAACTGGAAACTTAAGGAGGTTTGGCTGAAGGGCTTGTTTATTTGCGCCCAATAAGGCTGGAAATTCTTTGGCAATTCTTTTAACACGCTTTTGTTTTTGGGTGCCTTGGTTCGTATATCTCTTCTTGCCAAAAGCTTAACGCCTGGAATATTCCTTTTCAGGCTTTCAGGCTTCTGATTTCCGCCCTGGTGGTTATTGCGCAGTGAAAAAACCCGATCCCATCCCGAACTCGGCCGTTAAGCGCTGCAGCGCCGATGGTACTTTGTCTTAAGGCACGGGAGAGTAGGTCGCCGCCAGGACGGAAATCAGAGGCCTGAAGGCCTGAAATAACCCGTTGATCGTGAAGAACGGTGCCTCGCTCCGCTTCATGTACTTTTCTTCATTTGAAACAATGAGAAAACAGCGCTCGAGAAGGTGCGGCGCTTTGTTTTCGCTTGGGCTTTATTGCGGGGTTTTGGCGCATTTGTGCATAATACCAAGGGGCGTTGCGTTTGACTCCTGACCCGGCTTACAACCGTTGTCTTATCAGCACCACACACAAGTTAGCGCGTACAAAACGCCAATACCGCTGGTATTATACCAAGGGGCTTTGCGTTTGACTCCTGACCCGGTTTACAACCGTTGTCTTGTCAGCACGACACACAAGTCAGCGCGTACAACACGCCAATACCGCTGGTATACAAGGGACTTGCGTTTGACTCCTGACCCGGCTTACAACCGGTGTCTTATCAGCACGACACACAATTCAGCGTGTACAAAACGCCAATACCGCTGGTATAATACCAAGGGCGTTGCGTTTGACTCCTGACCCGGTTTACAACCGGTGTCTTCTCAGCACGACACACAAGTCGGCGTGTACAAAACGCCAATACCGCTGGTATAATACCAAGGGCGTTGCGTTTGACTCCTGACCGGGTTTACAACCGTTGTCTTGTCAGCACGATGCACAAGTCAGCGCGTACAAAACGCCAGTACCGCTGGTATACAGGGGCGTTGCGTTTGACTGCTGACCCGGTTTACAACCGTTGTCTTATCAGCACGACACACAAGTCAGCGTGTACAAAACGCCAATACAACCGTTGTCTTATCAGCACGACACACAAGTCAGCGCGTACAACAAGCCAATACCGCTGGTATAAGATCGATATTACGGATCTGATTGAAACATTCACCATAGGTGGGGCGTACCATGAAAACGGCTGATTTGATCGATGATCATGCTGACAAACTTGAATTTTGCCATCTTCCATTCCGGGCGTTTGGTCGGCGGCGTTCCTTTTTCGGCGCCATCCAAACCGTAAAGTGTTTTGAAGATAATGTTGTCCTGAAGTCAGAGCTTCAAAAACCTGGAAAAGAGCGGGTTCTGGTGGTGGACGGCGGCGGCTCCACGCGGTTTGCAATTGTTGGAGATATGATTGCGGAAATTCTGCGTTCAAACCGGTGGGCCGGCATTATCATCAACGGCGCCATTCGCGACAGTGCGGAAATCGATAAAATGGACGTTGGCGTCCGCTGCTTGGGCACCTCCCCGCAAAAGAGTGCCAAGGAAGGTTTTGGCAAAGCCGGAATCCCTATCCGGTTTGGTGGTGTGACGTTCGCGCCGGGCCATTGGGTTTACTGCGACGAAGACGGTGTATTGCTGTGTGCCCAAAAGCTTGTCTGATACATGCGATTCCCCTGATTAGGGCGAACCATTGCAAACGGAAAATTGCACCTGCCAGAGCGTGTCAGGTATTTACAGAAGCAATTTTCGTTTCCCGATTGGCGAGGCGATACCCAGGTTCAAGGCGATCGAAGAGCGATGGCGACCTATCTCTCGAGAGCGGCCTGGGTGAGGGCGTCCGCCAATCGGCAAACCCGAAGGGACGGGCGCTTTTGCGATGGATTTCAGGGCGATCAGCTTTATGGCGTTAGCTTTACCCCTGGCAAAACGGGTACAGCTAACGCCAGGTTGATCTAATATGAACCTTAAGTCTCTTGAAAACAGCCCCACTATATCCTGCGAGACTTAAAGTTCATCTTGTCGCAAAATCGCTCCGTCAGAATGGTTCACTTAAGACCTGACACGCTCCAGGAGCTGAAATACGCTCGCGAACTCGAAATGCCAGCAAATACGTGCACATCCCGGGCGGCCTCAAGACTGGTCATACCGATGCTCAGAATCGACCGTTCGCAGCCCATTGGCCTGCGAGACCAGATCCGTTCCGAAATATCCAGACTTATCGCCCAGGGAGCGCTTGTACACGGGGCAAAACTGCCCTCCTGCCGGGCGCTGGCGAAAGGACTGGGGGTTGCGGTCAATTCGGTGCTGGGCGCCTATTCGCGGCTGATGGACGAAGGCGTGATCGTCTCAAAACCCAAATCCGGCTATTTTGTTTCATTGCACCTGCCGACTTCTGCCGTTTTGCCATCTGATATCGGGTCTTGCACGACGACAAATATCGCCGAGCGCATCACGCGGCGAAAGCTGCCCTCCAAATGTGGTTTCATATGGCGTCCGCCTGACTGGCAAAATTACAAATATCCATTCGTTTGCAACCAGATTCCGCTCAACCGGTTTCCCCTGGCGGAGTGGCGGCAGTGCACGCAATTGGCAATGAACAGCCGAGATCTGGGCCTGTGGGCCGGGGATAGCCAGTATTGGGATTCGACGGAATTTCTGGATCAGATTTGCAGCCGGATCTTGCCGCGTCGCGGCGTGATCGCGAACCCCGACAACGTGCTCATAACTGTCGGTGCGCAACAGGCCATCTATTTGATCGCCACCCTGTTGCGTGACTATGGCCGGGTCGTTGCCATGGAGGATCCGGGCTATCCCGATGCACGAAATATTTTCGAACAGGTTTTCGATGAAACCCGTCCCATTGCGGTGGATGAAGAAGGCATCGTTGTGGACAGCCGTTTGGCTGACTGCGATCTGGTATATGTAACCCCCAACCGGCAATTTCCCACCACTGCCTCCATGTCGGCAAAACGCCGAAAAATGCTGATGAAAATGGCCGAGTCATCAGATTTTCTGATCATCGAGGATGACTACGAAGGGGATATGGATTTCAGACCATCGGTATTGCCACCTCTTTTCAGCGGCAACAGCGATGGACGGGTCATCTACACCGGCAGCCTGTCCAAGAGCCTCGCTCCCGGCCTGCGACTGGGCTATCTGGTGGCTCAGGAGGGGCTGGTCCGCGAAGCACGGGCGCTGCGCGGCATGATGATCCGTCATCCGCCTTTGATTCTGCAACGTACCGCGGCACTATTTCTTCGCTTCGGCCATCACGATGTGTTGCGTGCGCGGCTGCACACCACCTTTGAGCGCCGGTGGTCGATCGCATCGCGCATCATCAGCGAGGTCTTTTCCGACTTCGATGTCCGCAACGAGTTTGGCAGCACCAGTTTTTTGTTTGCCGACCGGCAACAACGCAATGCGCAGCAGATTGCCGCAAGGGCCATGGCGGCGGGCGTGGTCATCGAACCTGTGGGGCCATGTTTTGCCACCGCAACCCGGGGCGATCATATGTTTCGCGTTGGTGTTTCGGCGGTGCGTTCGTCCTTGATTGAGCCTGGTTTGACGCAGTTGCGGCACGCGATAGACGCTTCCTGATCTGTGTCCATGTTTTACTTAAACTGTACCTACCCCCGGCGAATTCCTTAATGCTAGCCTTGGAACACAAGGAAGGGCTGCGTGAAAATGGCAGCTGGATAACTCCATAATCTCGAACTTCGGCGCAATGTAAAAACCGACCTTTGGAAAAACGAAGTTAATTCAATTTATTAATGAGGGTTACCAGGGTGCGCAAACGTTGCCATACGCCGCTATCGGGGTTTTCGGAGACCGCCGGCTAATACCAGCGGTATTGGCGTTTTGTACACGCTGACTTGTGTGTCGTGCTGATAAGGCAACGGTTTTAAACCGGGTCAGGAGTCACACGCAGGGCCCCCTGGTATAACACCAGGTCGAAACGCCGCAAAGGGAGAGCGCTTGCATGGCCTTGGAATCCGATCGTGTGTTTTTGAAGTTTGACAACGTTAAAAAGAGCTACGACCAGAAGACCCTGGTCGTAAAAGATTTCAGCCTTGACGTTCGGGAAGGCGAATTTATCACGTTGCTGGGCCCGTCCGGATCGGGCAAGAGCACCGTTTTGATGATGCTCGCCGGTTTCGAAGGGGTGACCAGCGGCGATATCAGTATCGCCGGCCAGTCGATCACAAAAACGGCTCCCTACAAACGAAATATCGGCATGGTCTTTCAGAACTATGCGCTGTTTCCCCACATGACGATCGCGGAGAATCTCGCCTATCCGCTGCGCGTGCGTAAAATGGCCGCCGACCAGGTCAGGGCCAGGGTAACCGAATATCTCGGCATGATCGAAATGCAGGAATTCGGCGGCCGGTTTCCCGGCCAGTTGTCAGGCGGCCAGCGTCAGCGGGTGGCGTTGGCCCGCGCCCTGATCTTTGAGCCAACGCTGATCCTGATGGATGAACCGCTGGGCGCCCTCGACAAGAAATTGCGCGAGCAAATGCAATACGAGATCACACGCCTGCACGAGAATTTGCGCTTTACCGTGATCTACGTGACCCATGACCAGACGGAGGCGCTGTCCATGTCGTCACGCATCGCGGTGTTCAACGACGGTGTGGTGCAGCAATGCGCCGCGCCGGCCGATTTGTATGAACGGCCATCGAACGCGTTTGTCGCCGACTTCATCGGCGAAAACAACTTTATCCCCGGCGAGGTTCTCGGTATCGAGGGAAAAGTCGCCAGGATTGCCATTCCCGGCAAGGCGACGATTGATACGAGCGTCGGCGAGGGGCTGCGCAAGGGGAGCCGCTGCACGGTCTCGGTGCGGCCGGAGAAACTGTTTATCCAGCCTACCACGCACGATTACGACAACGAAATCAAGGCCGAACATGTCACCCACTACTATGTCGGCGATTTTATTCGCTACTATTTCAGGCTGGCCGACGGCACTGAAATAAACATCAAGGTTCTAAACGACCTGGCTGCCCCCCAATTCAAGGAAGGGGACCAGGGCGCACTGGTCTGGTTAACCAAGGATTGCATTGCTTTTCCCGTCTGACCGGCCGTTGACAACCCGGAAAAAGTCCGGTGCCGGGCGCAACAATCACCAAACCGGAGGACAAATTGAAAGGAAGAACAGGAGAACGAATATGAAGACGTTTTTGAAAATCTTTGCAGGCACCACGGCGCTTGTCCTGGCCAGCTTTGGTCAGGCCCAGGCCGATAGCATGACTGTTGTCTCATTTGGTGGTGCTTATGGCGCCGCTCAAAAGAAGCACATGATCGACCCCTATGTGGAAAAATCGGGCAATGAGATTCTGTTCGAGGACTATTCCGGAGGTATCGCCGAGATCAAGGCGCAGGTGGAAGCCGGAAACATTCAATGGGATGTGGTGGATATCGAGGTGATCGACCTGGAGCGCGCCTGCTCCGAAGGACTGCTTGAGGAGATCCCCCGCGACATCCTGCCCGCCGGCGATGATGGAGTGGCGGCGACCGAGGATTTCATCCCCGATGCGCTGGCCAGTGAATGTGGCGTTGGCGTTATCGTCTGGAGCATCATTTTTGCCTATAATCAGGAAGCCGACGGCGCGAAACCCTCAACGATCAAGGATTTCTTTGATACCGAGGCATTTCCGGGCAAACGCGCCCTGCGCAAACGGCCGCAAGTAAATATGGAGTGGGCATTGATCGCCGACGGTGTGGCCCGCGCCGATGTCTATGACGTTCTGGCCACACCCGAGGGCCAGGCCCGGGCCTTTGCCAAGCTTGATACGATCAAGGACGATATCGTCTGGTTCGACAGTTGGTCGCAAGCACCGCAGTTGCTTAACGATGGCGGCGCGTCCATGGTACAATCCGCCAATGGCCGCATATTTTCGGCCATCAAGGAAGACAAGAAGCCGTTTACGATTGTTTGGGACAGCCATGTTTACGATCTGGACGTCTGGGCCATCGTTGCCGGCACCAAAAAACGCGATACCGCGCTGGATTTCATCAAATTCGCAACCGCATCCAAACCCCTGTCCGGCATGGCGGATGTGGCCTATGGTCCAACCCGCAAATCCTCGACGCCTTATGTGGATCCCGGTGTGAACAACGATCTGCCGACCGCGCATCTTGACGAGGGCGTCAAAGCGAACGGAATTTTCTGGGCGGACTTTGGCGAATCCCTGGGAGAGAAATTCAACGAGTGGCTGCTCAATTAAGCCACGTCTAAGCCGCTTCCTCTCGTGTGCCACCCACGGGTGGCACACGACATCCTGCCTCCCCCGGAAAAAAGGGCCGGAACCGGGAGCAAAGGGAGTGGAAACGAAGGAATGACCCTGGGCGTAATATGACCGATACGGCGCTGAATACTATAGATGCGGTGAATGCCAGACGCGAGTTGCGCAAGCGCAAAATTGCCGCATTCTGTTTTGTCGCGCCGTTGCTGCTTTTTCTGGTGTTTGCCTTTGTCGCCCCCATTGCGTCCATGCTGTACCGCAGTTTTTATCATCCCATTGTGGCGCAGTTGATCCCCGACACATTGGCCGGTTTGGACAACTGGGATGGCCAGTCTGTACCGCCTAACGATATCCAGGCGACATTCGCCGCTGACCTGAAGCGCCTCGCCAATGATCGCAGATCGGGAAAACTGGCCGAAGAAGTAAACCGGGCGCTGCCCGGAACATCCAGCGTTGTCAAGTCGACTGCCCGCAAATTGCGCCGCGCCGATGATGGCGATATCGCGGCGCAGGGTGCGAAAATGCTGCAGGAGGCCAATACGCGCTGGGCCGATCCCGATATCTGGAACGCCATAAAAACAACCGGCGCAATTTATACGCCGAACTACTATCTGACTGCCCTTGATCTTGAAGCGGGTCCGAACGGGATTCAGGCGCGCACCGGGGCTAAAATCTATGTTGATCTTTATACCAAGACCCTGAAAATTGCTTTTATCATCACGTTGCTCACGCTGCTCGCCGGATATCCGCTGGCCTATTATCTGGCCAATGCGCCCTCGGCGATAGCCAATATGCTGATGGTTTTCGTATTGCTGCCGTTTTGGACCTCGTTGCTGGTGCGGACCACGTCCTGGATCGCACTGTTGCAGACAAACGGTGTGGTGAATTCCTCCCTCATGGGCCTTGGGATCACCGGCTCGCCCATCGAAATGCTCTATACCCAGTTCTCGACCGTGCTGGCGATGACACATATCCTGATGCCATTCATGATCCTGCCGCTTTACAGTGTGATGAAGGGGATCGATCCCAGTTATATGCGCGCCGCCATGTCGATGGGGAGCAAGCCAATCCCTGCCTTTGTGAGAATCTACCTGCCGATGTCCCTGCCGGGCCTGAGCGCCGGCGCCTTGCTGGTATTCATCATCTCTGTTGGCTACTATATCACGCCGGCGCTGGTCGGCGGCACCGACGGGCAGATGATTTCCAACATTATCGCGTTCCACATGCAACAGTCCAACAACTGGGAACTGGCCGCCGCGCTCGGATCGCTTTTACTGGTGATTATTCTGGTTCTTTATTGGGTCTATGACCGGTTTGTCGGAGCCGGCAACATCAAGCTGGGATAATTGCCATGAAACACCTGCCCGCCTATTTCACGATCTGGCATATCATCGGCCACTACGGCCTGAAATGGACGGCGTTTCTGGTGCTGGCGTTCCTGATGTTGCCGATTATCATCATCGTGCCCCTGTCGTTCAATGCCGAGCCTTACTTTACCTTTACCGAAGGGATGCTGTCCCTCGATCCTGACGCCTATTCCACACGCTGGTATCGCGAAATCTTCAGTGATCAGAAATGGCTTTTGTCGATCAAAAACAGTTTTATCATCGGCCTTTTTGCGGCGCTGCTTTCCACTGTTTTGGGAACTGTCGCCGCGGTCGGGCTATCATCGCCGGTGATGCCCTACAAACGACTTATCACCGCGCTGTTGCTGTCGCCGATGATCGTGCCGCTGATCATCATCGCCGCCGGTATGTTCTTTTTCTACACCCGCTTTAATCTGGTGGGCAGTTACCTGGGGCTGATCATCGCCCATGCCGCGCTGGGGGTTCCGTTTGTAATTATCACGGTAACGGCCACGATGACCGGTTTCGATCGTTCACTCTATAACGCCGGGATCAGCATGGGGGCATCGCCGGTAAAGGTATTTTGGGACGTGGTGATTCCGCTTATCCGGCCGGGGGTTATTTCCGGCGGGCTGTTCGCCTTTGTGACCTCTTTTGACGAGGTTGTTCTTGTCCTTTTTCTTGCCGGACCGGAACAACGGACAATCCCGCGTCAGATGTTTTCGGGACTGCGCGAGCAGATAAACCCGACCATCCTTGCTGTGGCGACGCTCCTGATTTTGATATCGGTTGCATTGCTTGTCACCCTGGAATTGTTGCGCCGGCGTTCCGAACGTCTTCGCGGCACTGCTTTCTAACATTTCAGTAGGAGCATCTAGATGAAAACCATCGGACATTTTGTATCGAACGAACTGTGGCCCGGCACCACGGGACGTGTATCGGATATTTTCAACCCTGCCACCGGAGCGGTGACGGGCAAGGTAACACTTGCCTCGCAGGAAGATGTGGAATCTATCATCGATACGGCTGCCAGAGCGCTGCCCGGCTGGGCGGCAACGCCATCAGCCAAACGCGCCGCCGTGATGTTCGACTTTCGCGATCTGCTAAAGCAACACACCGATGAACTCGCCGAACTGTTATCGGCCGAACACGGCAAGACAATTCCCGATGCCAAGGGTGAGATAGGTCGCGGCATTGAGGTCGTCGAATTTGCCTGCGGTATTCCGCAGGTGCTCAAGGGTGAGTATTCCGAAGCCGTGGCAAATAATGTGGACAGCTTTTCCGTCCGTCAACCGGTGGGCGTGGTGGCGGGGATCACGCCGTTCAACTTTCCGGCAATGGTGCCCTTGTGGATGTATCCGGTGGCGATCGCCTGCGGCAACACTTTTGTTCTGAAACCGTCGGAAAAGGACCCTAGCGTTGTCATGCGTATTGCCGAATTGCTGGCAGAGGCGGGCCTGCCCGATGGTGTCTTCAACGTTGTGAACGGCGATAAAGTGGCGGTGGATGCGCTGCTGGACAGCCCCATGGTGGATGCTGTCAGCTTTGTCGGCTCGACGACTATCGGTCAGTACATCTATTCGCGCGGAACCGCGAATGGCAAGCGCGTGCAGGCGCTTTGCGGCGCTAAAAACCATCTGGTTGTCATGCCGGATGCCGACATGGAGCAGGTCACAGACGCGCTGATCGGATCGGCTTACGGGTCCGCCGGTGAGCGTTGTATGGCGATTTCGGTGGCTGTACCGGTGGGTGAGGATACGGCTGATCGTCTTGTTGCAGCGCTTGAGCCGCGCATTCGCTCGCTCAAGGTCGCTCCCTATACCGATCCCTCTTCCGAACTCGGGCCGGTGATCAGCAAGCAAAGCTATGACCGCATTCATGACTACATCCAGCAAGGCCTCGACAAGGGGGCGCAACTGGTTGTCGATGGGCGCGATATATCCTTGCAAGGGTATGAAGACGGTTATTTCATCGGCGGCTGTCTGTTTGACCGAGTCACAACGGACATGTCGATTTACACCGACGAGATTTTTGGCCCCGTATTATCTGTTGTGCGCGCCGGCAACTACGAAGAGGCGGTGACGATGATCAATGACCATGAATATGGCAACGGGACCGCCATCTTTACCCGCGACGGCGACGCGGCGCGCAATTTCTGGGCGCGCGCCCGCATTGGCATGGTCGGCGTCAACGTGCCGATACCGGTTCCTGTCGCCTATCATTCGTTTGGCGGATGGAAACGTTCCCTGTTTGGCGATCACCACATTCATGGTATGGAGGGTGTACGCTTTTATACGCGCCTGAAGACAATGACCATCCGCTGGCCGTCAGGTATTCGTGTCGGCGCCGAGTTCAATTTCACCAGCGGGAAGGACGCCTAGCTGTAATACCAGGGGGCTTTGCGTTTGACTCCTGGCTTTGTTTAAAACCGCTGTTTTATCAGCACGATACACAAGTCAGCGCGTACAAAACGCCAATGCCGCTGGTATAATCTTTCAACAGGTTGTTCCCGGGACTGGTAAATCTGACGCTACTTCTCTTGCAGCTCTTGCCGCAGATGGCCGCCTGTACCCGATGGGTTTATCAGGGACAAGCTGTTGAAATGATACCAGCGGTATTGGCTTGTTGTACACGCTGACTTGTGTATCGTGTTGATAAGACAACGGTTTTTAACCAAGCAAAGAGTCAAACGCAAAGGCCCTTGGTATGACACACCTGGAGAATGGTGGCGTTATGCGGAAGAATGGCCTGGGCTTTGCTAATTCGTTGAATGTGAAAAAGTCCCTCGGTTTCGTCTCGGCCACTTTTTCACATTCAACAAAGTATCCACGGGATTACTGCTTTTTAAAGGCGTAGGCGCCATCCAGGCGGCGGCGCAAATCACTGATAAAGCCCTTTGTGATCGGGGCGTCATGGGCAATGGAATGCCAGAGCCCGACCTGATTGACATATGAGCGCATCGCACTCAGCGCCCCGGTCAGTTGATCCCAATGCAACCCCATTGCCTGCGGTCGGATATCAAGACCGATTGAGGCGATTGTGTCGAGCATTTCTTCGGCACCGTTTTCATGGAGCATCGAGCCGACAATGACACCCAGTCCGACAGGTTGTCCATGCAGAAACTTCTTACCGGTCAGTTTTTCCAAAGTGTAGAACAGGAAATGGTCGGTACCTTCGATATGGCGCGGGCACCAACCGGCGCCATGATAACTTGTTCCCCATTTCAGTCCATCGACCAGCGTTTCAATTCCGCGATCGTTTAGCACGCGGATATTGTCGATATTTTCTATAATATTGCGAACCTTCTTGAGCGATTGCTGCGCCAGGGTCTCATCGTACCGCCATTTCGCTTCGATCTTTCCCTGCTGCTCGGCGTAGCGCCAATCGAGAACGCCGGTATGAAAGCACAGGATGTCGCCGATACCGGACCAGTTCAGCGCCGCCGGACACGAGGCAAGCACATCGTAATCAATATAAACGGCCTGTGGCACCGCCCAGCCGCGATAGCGCACCTGGCCGTCCACACGAACCCCGGAACGCTGTCCATAGACGGCATTGACCGAAAGCGCGGTAGGCGCCTGAAACAATGGCAGGGTGAGGCGCCAGGAAAAATACTTGGCCACGTCCAATGCCTGTCCGCCACCGAGACCGACAATCGCGTTAATCCCTTTTAGCTCACAAGCGTGCTGATCAAGCTCCCTCTGCTCGAGTACATTACAAAAATAATGGCGACAATCGGCCCCTTCAAAGTGATGTCCGAAAATCGGCCAAAGATCCTCCATCGTTACCACAAGAAAGGGTGGATTAACGAAATACTTGAACTCATCCAGCAGTCCACGCCCAAGGACCGTTGGAAAGCCGCATGAGATTTCCCGATTGAAAGTCTGTTGCCCGTCCATAACAGTTTTCCTTTGCAGGGAAATCCTATACCAGCAGAATCTTCCTCACGTATATGTTGGCCGGTACGAGGGGATCAGTAGGTCGCACTCAAACCGCCGTCAACGCAGATCGCCTGCCCGGTGATGTAAAGACTAAGATCAGACGCCAGAAAAACAAACGCGCCGGCGCAATCCTGCGGCGTTCCCGCACGCCGCAGCGGAATACGACCCGCCTTGATGTAGTGTTCACGAAAACCGAACGCCTCGTGCTCATGGACGCCATCGGCCGTCAACGCCATGCGCGTGTCGATAAAACCCGGGGCAACGGCGTTAACGCGGATGTTGTCGATACCAAAATCAACGGCCATGGAACGGGTGAGCATCAGTAAGCCTCCCTTGGCCGTCGCATAGGCCGCCGATTGCGGCACCCCCCGGAACGCCTGAGTGGAAACGGTGTTGATCACCGAAGGCGAGGGCGCTTTGCGCAGCAACAAAAGCGCCGCCTGGGTCACGCGCAGGGCGCCTGTCAAATTGACATCCAGCACCCGCCTCCAGCGCGCCTCGGAAACATTCGCCGAATGGCTGATATCCAGCATCGCCGCGTTGTTGATGAGCGTATCCACACACGGCCAGTCGGATATTGTCGAAAGTGCCCCGGCGATGGAGTCGCGGTCGCGCACATCCAGAACCGCCTGCCGCGGCGCAAAACCGGCCGCAACAAGTTCCGCAACGGCTGCTTCCAAGGCCGCTGCATCACAGTCGGTCACCAGCACATTGCCGCCATGCATCAGACACGCGCGCGCAGCCGCCAATCCGATGCCGCGCGCCGCACCGGTGAGCAGAACATGTTTGCCATCAAGTAGCATCGTCGCCGTTTCCCCAACTCAAAATGGCAGCTTCACGCGCGTGTTTTACGTGGCTCCATTGGCGCTCAACGCCGGGGTGGTCCTTTTTCAGACGATGCGCTTCCTGGGCGATCGCCTCCGCTACCGCTCGCGCCTCATCGTCTGTGACGTTGCACGGATCAAGATAGAACGCGCCGTGCTCGATCAGGCCGTCCCACACGATGATACGCGGGGTGCGTGCGGCCAGTCGGGCGGCGAATTCCCAGGCGCTGGCTTTCGCCTTGCCGGGACGGACGTCGACCCTAACGCGCGTGATCGGGTTGCCGGTCCAGTCATCGTGAGGCGAGGGGGCCAGGCCGGGAATACGCCCGATGGCTTCGATCCAGCGATCGACACGTGCTTGCTGTTCGGCGCGCGCCCGGGTATGGTCGCGCTGCTCCCAAAGTTCCAGCGCCGCCATTGCGCCGACCACCCCTTCCTTGCCGACCTTCATGGTTCTGCCGATACCGCGATGCTGAAGATAGATGGCGCGGATCAGATTGGCGGACCCGGCGACGATCCCGCTGGTCACCCCGCGGAGATATTTGTGGCCGGAATAAATAACCGCTGTCGCGCCGAGCGCTATCGGACCTTTCAAATCGTATTCGGATGCCATGTCGATGATCGTCGGCACGCCGTGTTCCTGGCAGATGGCGATGAACAGGTTCATTGGCAGTTCATTTTCCCGCACCGTGTGATGGGAGACCACATACATGGCGGCCGCGGCGCCATCCTCTAGCGCCCGGCGAAGATGCCAGGTTTCGCATTCGGCGGCGGTGCCGATCGGAACGACACGTCCGCCCGCCAGACGAATGGTCTGATCGACCGGAGCGCCGAAATTGATCATATGTCCCATGGGCAGGATGACGCGGTTCTCGCGTTCGGTCTGCGGCAGTCTCTCAATCAGGGCGAGATCCGTTCCTGTGAGACACGCAGCAACCGCCTGGGTCATGGCGGCTGCCGAACAGGCGGTCACACACCCGGCCTCGGCGCCGGTCACGCGGGCAATGATGGCGCCAGCCCGCGATTGCAATTCGTCGATACTGACGAAAGACGCGAGAATCTGCTCCACCAGCCGGCTGGTTTGCGGCGCCACACGGGATGCGCCAAGGTTCGTCATGGTGCCGGATACGTTAATGATCGGCGTCAGGTTCCAGCGTGAGAACGGATCGCTCGTCATGACAGGCGCTCTCCGCTTTCAGGCTCGAAAACGTGCAGCCGATCCGCCCGAATGGAAAGCAGTACCTGTTGTTCGCTGCTGATTTGTTTGCGGACGTCGCCGCTGCCGCGAATGATCAGGACGGCGCCGGTGGCTGTCGTAACGTGGATCAACGCCTCGTGCCCCAGATCCTCAAGTCGGTCCACCCGAGCTGCGCCGATTGGCAACATGCCCGCGCGCATGGTGCCGATGGCGGCATGTTCGGGGCGGATCCCGATCATCGTCCTGCACGAAGCCTTCGCGGGCAGAGCGGCAGGGGAAAGAGTGGCGTTCGCCAACAGATCCCGCGCGGGCAGGAGATTCATTCGCGGGCTGCCGATAAAGCCGGCGACAAATATATTCGCCGGCCTCTCATAGAGTTCAATGGGAGCGCCAAGTTGCATGATGCGCCCCTTGTCCATTACGGCAATCCTGTCGCCCATGGTCATGGCCTCCACCTGATCGTGGGTCACGTATACGGTCGTCGTTTTGAGTTGGTGCTGCATACGGGAAATTTCTCCACGCATTTGCACACGAAGTTCGGCGTCCAGGTTCGAAAGCGGCTCGTCAAACAGGAACGCCGCGGGTTTGCGAATCATGGCCCGGCCCAGCGCCACGCGCTGGGCCTGACCGCCGGACAATTGCCGCGGCTTTCGATCAAGCAGTTCACCAAGCCCCAGCAGATCGGCAATGCGGTGGACTTCGGCGTCAATGGTTGCGGCATCGGTGTTGCGGATTTTCAGCCCGAAGGAGAGGTTCTCGCGCACCGACATATTGGGAAACAGCGCATACGACTGAAACACCATGGAAATGTTGCGTGCACCGGCAGAGAGATCATTTGCCCGCCTGTCCTCAATATAGAGATCGCCCGATGTTATCGTCTCCAGACCGGCGATCATCCGCAGCGTGGTGGATTTGGCGCAGCCCGATGGCCCGACCAGTACCATAAATTCGCCTTCGCGGATGTTCAGATTGAGATTGCTTATCACCTCAATCGAACCGGCGTAGCATTTTGATGCATTGACGAAGCGGATTTCGCTCATTTGCCGGGTCTCCACGCGGGGGAAATCGACACAATCGCCTCGATCTCAACTGTGATATTGTCAGGTAACGACGCCACACCGATCGCACTGCGCGCATGGCGGCCACGTTCTCCGAAAATGCCGCAGAACAACTCCGAACAGCCGTTGATCACCAGCGGGTGTTCGGCGAAATCCGGTGTTGCGTTGACCATGCCGAAAACCTTGCGGATTTGCACCATGTGATCAAGGGAGCCGAGAATTTCCTTAATGGCACTGATCAGTACCAGCCCGGTTCGCATCGCATGTACTCGTGCGGCCTCGATGGATACGTCGCGCCCGACCTTACCCCGGGCCAGTTCGCCGTTCTCAAGCAGCGGCCCCTGACCGGAAAGATACAGTGTCGTACCATCGATTGAGCCGAGATCAAAATTACCGATCGGTGCCGGTACCGGCGGCAGAACAAAGCCCATGGCTGCCAGCCGCTCCTGCGGGTTCCCCGTTGTCTCATCGGCATCGTGGCGCCATCGGGTATTCATTTAACAAATGCTCCCTCAATGCGCTCGCGCGCCGTTTCAAGAAACTCCGCCGTTACGGTAAAATCATGCGCAATCCCGTAAGGCAGGTTTTCACGATTGACGAATGCCCGCAAACCGAACATGACGGCGGATATATCGTCCCAGGTGATACCCATGGCGCATGGACGGATATCCACCCCAAGACAGCCAACAGCAACAAGCAGCGTATCCACCCGCTGGTCATGCATCATCGCGCCAAGTATCACACCAAGACAGACCGCCTGGCCATGCAGAAACGATCTTTTCGTGTAAGCCTCCAGGGCATAGAAGATGAAATGCTCCACACCCTCAATGTGCCGCGGATTCCAGCCGGCTCCATGAAAGGAAGCTCCGCCCCATTGCAGCGCATCAACCATGATTTGGATGCCGCGCGGCGTGAGTTGCCTGATGTCATCCAGGGCATCAAGGGCGGCATCGGCTTTCGCCAGGGAAATCCGTGCCAGGCTGTCGTCGTAGGGCCAGCGCGGTTCGCACCGTCCCCGCCGGTGTGCATAGCGCCAGTCCATGACGGCGGTGATGAAACAGAAAATATCGCCTACACCGCCCATATTCAGCGCATGTGGCGCGTTCTCGATGATGTCAAGATCGATGTAGATCGACTGCGGTATCGCCCAGCCGAGATATTTGACAACACTGTCTTCGCGCACCCCGGAACGATGACCGAAAACCGCATCGACCGAGAGGGAAGTGGGAAACTGAAAAAGCGGCCTGTTGAGCCGCCAGGCGAAATATTTGGCTGCGTCGATAGCCTGCCCGCCGCCGAGCCCGACGATCGATCGCGCCTTCCCGATGTCTGCCAGATCGCTTTCCAGAACGGTGCGCTCCATGGAACGAACCCGATAAGGCAGAACGTCTTCGGGCAGTTGCCGGCGAAATGTCGGCCACAGGTCTTCCATGGTGACGATCAGAATTTCCGGCAGCACGAAACCCGCCACTTCCGCCAACAGATCGCGTCCGAAAACTATCGGGAACCGGGGTATATCGCTTTCGTTAAAAGGCATCGGCGTTCTATCCCTTGACCGCACCCAGGGTGAGACCCTTGACGATGTGCTTTTGTGCGATAATCGCAAAAACCAGCATGGGGAAAATGGCGACGATCGATGCCGCCGTCATGGCACCCCAGTCGAGTGCGGCATAGCCGCGAAACCCGGTCACGCCGAGGGTCACGGTCTGGGCACGGGAGAACGTCAGGCCGAGTGCGATCGCCAGTTCGTTCCAAATCCAGATTGCATTGAGAATGGCCGTCGCGACCATCCCCGGCAGCGTGCAGGGGACGTAGATTTTTGTGAGAATCTGCCAGTTGCTGCACCCCTCCATGCGCGCTGCTTCATCAATGGCCGGATGGATCTCGCGAAAAAACGAACTCAAAAGCCAGATCGACAACGGCAGGACATGGACCTGGTACATCAAGGCCAGACCGACATGGGTATCGTACAGCCCGGTCCATTGATAGAGCGAGAACATGGGCAGGACAAACAGAAACTCGGGCAGCATATACGCCAGGATCAACCAGACGCCGATGATGTTCCGGCCGCGCATCCTCAGCCGTACAATGGCATAGGCCGTCGGGATGGCGATGGCGAGCGACAGTGCAACACCGAGCAGGGTGACGATGACCGAGTTGAGGAAAGTGTATTTGAATGTCTCGTGCGACCAGAGCTTGATGTAGTTCTGCGCAACCGGCTCGAAGAGCCAAAGGGGCGGGTTGGCGAGGCTGTCGCGCTTTGACTTCAATGTAACCGTCAGAACCCAATAGACCGGAAACAGACTGAAAAGCACACAGGCGCCGGTGAAAACACAGGCCCAGCAGGTCGATAACCTGACGGTAAAACGCGTGCCGGGTGCGCTGGCGACCATCACCGGGCCTCCGCACGGCGTTGAAGCGCCTGAAGGGTCAGGGAGACCCCGAGGATCAACAGCGAGAACAGGATCATTGTCGCCATCGCCTTGCCGATCTGCTGGTAGCTGTAGGCCGTTCGATAAACAAAGGTCTGCACGACCTCCGTTGCCAGAGCCGGACCACCGCCGGTCGTGCCGAACACGATATCGAACACTTTAAGCGTGTCGATGGCGCGGATAATGATCACCGTGATCAGCAGCGGACGCAGCATGGGAAAGCGAATCTTCCAGAAAATAGTGAACTCGCTCGCCCCCTCGACGCGCGCCGCTTCGAGGGGGTCAATCGGCAGACCGCGAAGGCCGGCCAGCATGATGATGAATACAAAGCCTGTCTGCCACCACACATCGACCGCAATGATCGAGGCCATAGCGGTGCCGGCCGCCCCGTAAAAGGCGGAGGGCCCGAGGCCGAACAGGCCGATCAGATGATTGATGACACCCAGGAATGGATCGAACATCACCTTGGACATCAGCGCGACCACAATACCCGATACCATCAATGGCAACATCAGAACCGCGCGGATAAGATCGGTTCTGATGGACAGTTTGTCGATCTGAACGGCGAGGTAGAATCCGAGCGCAACCTCAATGAGCGTTGCCGCTGTGGCAAAGACAATTGTGTTGCGCATCACCACCCAGAATTCGCGATCCCCCAGCAGCGCGCTGTAATTGGCCAGGCCGACAAAATCGAGCTGATGACCCCAGTTCCAGTTGGTAAGCGAGATTACCAGACCAAAACCCACCGGATAGAGCGAGGTGATCGCCAGCACGGCCAGGCAGGGCAGGACGAACCAGAAAGCCGGGGCTCCGTCCGCGGATTGGGGCGCATGGGTCATTTGAGCCTGTTCGGTCGGGTAGCACTATTCAGATCGCCGTGCGACAGCCAGAGCGTCAGGTCTTAACAGAAACAGAATTGATTCGCTCAAGACCTGACACGCTCCAAAGGTCCGGCCGGGCAGCGCAGGCACAGCGCCACCCGAAACCGGGCCGCTCAGTCTGCGAGCATTTTTATGAAATCGGCCTGCGCGGCTTCAGCCGCCTTGCGAGGTTCCGCGCCACCATAGATCGCCTGGATGACATCGACGATGCGCAGCGCGAATGCGCTCCAGCCGGCCCGTTGCACGACCGAGGATTGAGAATTCGGCATGGCTGCGAAAACCGCATCCACATAGGCCTTTGGAAAACTCTGGGCATAGTCGGCCTGTTCCCAGGTGGACAGACGCGGCGCGCCCCCGTGCAGTTTGCCGATAGCCGAAGCGGTTTGCTTGCTCGACATATATTGGATAAAGAGCCACCCGGCTGCCGGATTGGCGGCGTTTTTCGGAATACCGAACCCCCACTGCCAGTGTGCCGTATAAGGCTCCCCCTCATCGTTGTCGATCGGAATGACCGCGTAGGCGATCTTGCCGGCAATGGGGCTTTCTTCGGCGTTTTCAAAGCCGGGTGCGAACAGGCTGGCATCTATGAAAAAGGCGGCACCACCGGCCTGGAAGAGTTGCGAGGCATCCGGCCAGTCCATCGATTGAATATTGATCGGCCCCGCCTTCATCAATTCGGCGTAGTTGGCAAGGCCGCGCACGATATGCGGATCGTTCATCCGCGGTTTTGACCAGTCTCCGTCGAACCAGACGTTATAGGGCGCCGCCCGGTTTGTCTTGCCAACGGAGTTGTTGACGATGCCCGTGATCGTGTCGATAAGCGTATCGGAGCGGATACCGCGCATCACCGCGCCGGCCACCGCGCCGCCGCTCGCCTGTTTGATCTTTTGCGCCGCGGCGATCAACTGGGGCATTGTGGCGGGCATTGTGCCGTCGAGATATGTGTCGACATGATCCTTGTTGGCAAACAGGATATAGGTTTCGAACGAGGCGGGAATGCCATGATACTCCCATGTGCCGTTGACATTATATCTGGTTGAATCGAGAAAGCCGGCAGGAATATCCCCCAGGTCATAGTCGGCTGCGGTGAGTTCCGGATCGTCTATAAAACCCTGCAGGGAGTGCACAAGATCGTTGGTGTGCTGGGTATAGGCTGTCGAGTCCATGGGCATGAAATAGACGTCCATTTGAGAATTTCCGCCGCTGCCCCGCAAGGCCACTTCCATGCGATCGAAGTAGAGGTCTTCGGCCATGGTCTGGAGATTGACATCAATGCCGGTTTCCGCCTCAAATTTGTCGAGAACCGCGCGAACACCGTCGGTAACGGGGTGTTCGGGCATCATGACGGTAATCGATTGTCCGGAAAAGCGTTTCCATGAAAACTCCGCCGTGGCCGGTATCGAGCCGACGGCGAGTATGAACGAAACCATTGCCGGTATCCCTATGCGGGCCAGTAAGCTGCGCCGTGAAGTGAACATTTTTCTCCTCCCTGGATGCATTCTGCCTATTGTCAGGTAAAGGTTGACCATATAGGCGATGTATAGTTTTATAGGTAGACCAATTTTAGGAACAGGATCGATGATTTGTCAACACTGTATTCGGCTATATTCAGCCGCATATCGGGCTGTGCGTGTCCAGGTGTGTACCTTCAGACTTGTCTGTCCCGGGAACAACCTGCTGAAAGACCATAGTTAGATCCAGGACGAGTAAACCTGATGGGACGCCCCTTGACAGCGCATGATAAATCGAACATTTCTAATGATCCGATGAATGGCCGGCGGCACCCGATGGTTTTTCAGGAGCAATCTATTAAAATTACACAGCCAGGGGATTCGATCGGCCGTGAACCACATGATTGGTCAACCAATTTAACGCCAGAACCGGAACACCCGCCATGTCCCAGGGGACCTGCGATCGCGTTTATCGCGAAATTCGTGATCTGATCCGCTCAGGTGAGATTGTGCCCGGCGGGCGCATTCCCAATGAGCGCAAACTCGCTCAGATGAAGGGTGCTTCGCGCACTCAGGTCCGCGATGCGCTCCTGATGCTGCAAAAGGAGGGGCTCGTGGAGCGCAAGATCGGCAGCGGGACATATCTGTCCGAGCGCGCGCCGCAAATCATCGAACTAACGGAGGCGGCGGTCACGATGTCGCCGGAGCGTTCCCACAATTTTCTTGAAACGCTTGAGGCGCGACTTTTAATCGAGCCAAGCGTCGCCGCACGTGCCGCGGAGGCACCTACAAAAGAACTGGTGGGCAATCTCGACGCCGCACTCGGGCGCATCCTGAGCGTACCCACATGGCTGCAATTTAAAGAGGAAATCTACGAATTCGCCCGCCTTTACTACGAAGAGGCGGGAAACCACTTCCTCCTGTGGACCTTCGAACAGATCGTAAAGGCCAGAAGATCGAACAATTTCGATGGCGGGATGGATCAGACCCCGGTGGCCAGTTTGGTGCGGCAACATTTCCATGACCGGCTGTCAGGGATAGCCGAGGCCATTCGGCAAGAGGACCCGCAACGCGCCAAAGCCGAGGTGGAAACCTTTCTCGTCGGCATGGCCGCCTCGTCGATGATCTGACAAATCATACCGGCGGTATCGGTCCGCCGGGCCGCCCCAGGGGCTGATTTGTCCTTATTTTATTGGGAAAAAGGTCCTTATCCATGACAGGGGTTATTGTTGCAACTTAAACGCCCGACATGCTCCAGGGTTTGGGAGCCGCCAACGCTTACAGAAACCGCGTTTTCAGCGCATTAAATCCAGCCTGAAATACCTCATTGGCCACCAGTTGAGAAAGCGCCTCCTCCTGTCCCGAAGGGGCATTGAATTTTGCCCACCAGCGGCCAAAAGTAACCTCGCCGTCCGTCACCGGCTGTAGCGCCAATCCGGCAAAATAATCCTGAAGCGGGACATCAGCTTCAAGGATCCTGTAAGAAAAACTGTGTTCCCGATCTGACAGTGACAAGAGCTGTTCGCGAATACGGGCGCCGTCCGTCAATGTGAAATTCCTGACACAGCCGATTTGGTCTGAAGGTGCGCCGGTTTCGATGCGACTTTGCGCAATCAGAGGATGCCACGCCGGCATGGCGTTAAAATCGCGAACAATATTCCACACCCGGCCAATTTCTGCAGGAATTACCGAGGAAACAACTACATCAACCATCCCGGGTGTCCTCCTTTTCAGTATCCCTGACCGGATCCCTGGCCAGGCTTTGCGCGTCCTTTGCCGCACGCATCACGTCACCCATCCTGGCGATGCCGGCACCTTCCACTCCGATCTCCTTCATCAGTTCATCAATCATCGGCGCCTGAACGCGATAGCGCAGGGCGCTATCGATCACCTCGTCGGTTGGCGTTCGATGGCCGCCGCCGCCAGTGGCGCCGCTCATGTGCACCAGTTTGATTCCATCGATCTTCTCGATAGGTTTAACCGTCTCCGCAATGACGGTTTCGAGCTTGTCAATCAACTGCGCCCGTAAACGAGCGGCGCGGGCGTCTTGCGTCAACACATTCTCGGCCTCATTGCGCAGGCGCTCCGCCTCAGCCCTTACCGTCGCCCGCAGCTGTTCCGCACTGGCCTGGCGCTCCGTATCCACCCTGGATACCGCCGCGGCGCGTTCGGCTTCTCCCAGTTCCCTCGCCGTTGAAACCGCCTCGGCGGCCTTGGCGGCGGCGATCAGTCGCTCTTCAGCGACAACACGTGCATCCGCTTCCTCAACGGATTTGGCGAGCACTTCAATCGCGGTTTCCATTTTTACCAGATCAACAAGTTTCTCACGCTCTATTTCCAGGCGTCGCAATTCCTGTTCGCGAAGGATGCGACTTTCGTCAAGCGCGCGCTCCGAGGCATAGCGGGCGCGTTCGACTTCCTCCTTGGCGGCGATCTCGCGTTGATTGGTTGCCTGGGTGCCAGCAATACGGGCCGCTTGCGCCTGGGCGTTACGCTCGGCTTGCTCGCGGGCGATCTCGGCCATTTGCGCCGCCCGCCTTGTTTCGATTTCCCGCTCCTGCTCAAGCTTCGCCAATTGCCCCTCGCGATCCAGCGCCAGGGTTTCTTTCTCCGCGGTCAGATTTGTCTCCCTTATTGCTACAGCGGATTTCTGCTCTATGGAATTGCGCAACTGGCGCCGTTCTTCGACGACATCGATCAACTGCGTTAAGCCTTCAGCGTCAAACCGGTTGGCGGGATTGAAATGCTCGAGCGCCGTCTGGTCGAGATTACGGATGGCCATGGACGTTAATTCCAGCCCGTTCCTGGCAAGAACCGGTGCGATACGTGACTGCACCGCCTCGACAAAATCGGCACGGTTTTCATGTAATCCATTTAGACTCTGCTCTGCGGCGGCGGCGCGCAACGCTCCCAGAAATTCGCTTTCATAAAAGGCGGCCAGATCGTCAGAGCGGTTTGTCAGCGCGCCAAGGCTCGATGCCGCCAGTGCTATCGCAGTTGGATCGGGCATTACGCGCAGAAAGAATTCCGCATCCACATCCACCCGCATACGGTCTTTCGTGATAAGACCTTCTTCGTGCTCAACCCCAACGGCCACTTTGGATAAACTTAAGGAAACGGGCACCACCTGATGAAGGATTGGCAGAACGAACATACCCTTGTCCAGGGTCACCTTGCGTCCGCCAAATCCGGTTCGAACATAGGCCCTGTCCGAGGCGCCACGCAGATAAAGCCGGTTCAACAGCCAGATCGCAACGATGGCCGCAATAAGCAGCCCGATGATCCAGGTAACCTCAGTATTGCCCATGCCTGCCTCCCTTATACTTTGCTACGGATCGCCTTGAAGGCGCGGGTTTGTTCTGTCAATGCCACTTCGGCCGGCAGGCGTTCCATCGAGGAAGCGCCATAGAAGCCGTGGCAATTTTGCGTGTTTTGCAGAATATACTCGGCATCCTCAGGTTTGGAAACCGGGCCGCCATGCACCAGGATAATGGCATTGGCATTCACCAAAACAGCCGCTTCAGCCCATTCATCGACAAGTGCCGGACAATCCTTCAACTCAAGCGCCGTTTCCGCGCCGATGGAACCACCTGTGGTCAAACCCAGATGGATGACAATAATATCCGCGCCCGCGCGCGCCATTGCATCGGCGTCCCGGGGTGAAAATACATAAGGTGTTGTCAGCATGTCCTTGGCATGTGCGCGGGCGATCAGGTCTACCTCCTGAGCATAGGACATACCGGTCTCTTCCAGATTGGCGCGAAACGTGCCATCGATAAGCCCGACGGTCGGGAAATTCTGTATACCGGAAAAGCCAATGCGTTTCACATCGTCAAGATAGACGTCAAAATTGCAAAAGGGATCGGTGCCGTTCACACCAGCCAGGACAGGCGTCGATCTGGTAACGGGGAGGACTTCGTTGGCCATCTCCATCACGATCTCGTTCGCATTGCCATAAGCCAGAAGCCCCGAAAGCGAACCGCGTCCCGCCATGCGATATCGTCCGGAATTATAGATGACGATCAGGTCGATACCGCCTGCCTCCTCGCATTTGGCCGAGAGCCCTGTTCCCGCACCAGCGCCAACAACAGGGATGCCTTCGGCTTTCATTCTCTGAAATTTCGCCATCAGATCATGGCGATCGAATCTTGGCATTGAGCGGTCTCCTTATTCTGCGATCTCAACAAATGCGGCCGAAGCGGCAGCGGAAAATGCAGGATCGTTAATGTTGCATTCAAGCTCAATGAGCTCTCTGTTCGATGTGGGGACAAAACGGGCACGGATCGCCGCAAAGAGAGCCTCGTTTGCCGCGGGGTCATGAAATGGCTGGCCGGGCGCGTCCAGCGCCGACACCCCGCCGGACGGTAACAGGAACCGCACCGGCCCGCTCATTTGGTTTAACCGTTCGGCGATCCAGGTACCCATTTTGGTATTTTCCTCGACCGTGGTTCGCATCAGGGTGATCTGCGGGTTGTGTTCATAGAACAACCGATCCTTGTAGCGCTCGGGTACCGTTTGCGGTGCATGCCAGTTCACCATGTCAAGCGCCCCGACCGAACCAACATAGGGAATGCGCGTTCGGATGAACGCGCCAAAGCGATCGTCGGTAGCGGGCATAACCCCGCCCATCATCATGTCACAAACCTCTGTCGTGGTGATGTCAATCGCACCGGCCAGAAAACCGCTGTCCGCGAGCTTTTCCATCGACTGTCCACCGGTGCCGGTCGCATGGAACGTCAGGCATTCGTAACGCGCCTCCAATCCGGCGATAATTGCCTGTACCGCAGTGGTCGTGACGCCGAACATTGTCAGTCCCACTGCCGGCTTGTCCGACGCGAGCCGGGCCGGATTCGACTCTCCAAAGCGCACCGCGCCAGCCAGCGCATCCGCGCCATTGGATAGCACCTGTACGGAAATCCGGTTGATCCCCTGTACATCGGTTACCGAATACATCATCATGATGTCGGACGGGCCGACATACTGGCTGACATCCCCTGAGGCGACTGTCGAAATCATCACTTTCGGCGTGCCAATGGGCAGGGCGCGCATGGCGGGTGTCACGAGCGCCGTGCCACCGGATCCCGCAGCGGAAATCATGCCGCGCACGCCACCTGCCTGTTTGGTCCAGACCTCAAAGGCCCTGGCCATCGCAGCCACCGCGCTGCCGCGGTCCCCGGTCATCACCGCGCTTACGCCGCCGGGATGAAAGGCGGCGACATGCTGCGGCGGAATATCCGCCGGGGAGGGGGTATCCGAGGTGGACAAATCCACCGTCCTGACGGGGATTTTCTGCGCCCGTATGCGTTCCCGAAGGAAATTCAGTTCCTGCGCCTTGGTGTCGAAGGTTCCGGCCACTATCACGGCGCCGCCGGGAACCGGCGTCTCCGGGAGTGCCGGCGCAAGGGATATGGAAGCAGGCGCCCCATCATGCCAGTTTTTCGCAGACCAGCGCGGCGGAGGAACGTAATCGTTCCTTCGCAACGACGGCTCTATGGGGAACGGTTCCTCAATCGGCTGCGGCGGCGAAACAGGCGCCTGTGCTGGCGCGTCGCCATCGTCATGCCGCCCCACACCCAGCAGGCGCTCCTGTAATGTGCGATCCGCGGCCAATTGCGCCGCTGCAAGCATGGTCGAAATGCGCCCATTGACCATGATCGAGATATCCTCAGCCACCGCCGTTGCTACCGCCAGATTCTGCTCGACAAGGAGAACCGAGACATCGCCTGAAGCGCCGATTGTTTTCAGCAAGTCAACCACTTGATCGACGATCACCGGTGCCAGCCCCTCGGTCGGCTCGTCCATCACCAAAAGGCGCGGGCCGGGCAGCAAGGCGCGGGCGATGGCCAACATCTGCTGTTCGCCACCCGATAGTTGTGCGCCACCATTGGAACGCCGCTCCGCCAGACGCGGGAACGTGTCATAAATCCGCTCAATGCTCCAGGCGCTTCGCGCCGCCGCACAGAGTCGCAAATGTTCGTCCACCGTCAACGTTGGCCACAGCCTGCGCCCTTGTGGCGTATAGCCGATCCCCAGTGATGCGATCCTGTTGGCGGGCAGGCCTGTAATATCGGTGCCCTCAAAGCGAATGTTGCCGGATTTCACAGGAACCAGCCCCATTATCGCATTGCAGAGTGTTGTCTTTCCCATACCGTTGCGGCCGAGCACCGCATGGACACCCTCGCCAAGGGAAATATCCACTCCCTGCAATGCATGGGATGCGCCGTAGTAGACGTGCAGGCTGCGCACCTCCAGAACCTCAGCCATGCCCGCCTCCAAGATAAAGGGCCTGCACCTGCGGGTCCGCCTCGATCTGGGAAGGCGTGCCCTCCTTGAATATCCTGCCGTTGTGCATCACGGAGACACTCTCGGCCACGCGTAGCGCGACATCCATATCGTGTTCAATGAGGACATAGCCGATATGGGACGGCAGCGCGTTGAGGATTTCGATCAATTCGCCGCGCTCGGACGGGGAAAGCCCGGCCGCCGGTTCGTCAAACAGGATAAAACGTGGTGCGCCCGCCAGCGCCATACCGATCTCCAACTGCCGCTGCTGGCCATGGCTCAGGGTGCCCACCGGGCTTTCCTGAACATCGTCGAGATGCACGATTTGCGCCAGAGATTCGGCCATCTCCGCTGCCGGATCCGATGGGCCGGGCTGCCGCAGGCTCGCACGGCGCGGGGACACGCCGCGACAAGCCACAAAGAGGTTCTGGCGCACACTTAAATTGTTGAACAGGAGAGAAATTTGATAGGTCCGGCGCAAACCGCGCCGGACCCGTTCGTGTGTGGGCAGTTCCGTGATGTCCTCACCAAAGAAGCGAATGCGTCCCGTGGTAAGTGGAAATTCCCCGGTCACAGCATTGAACAAGGTGGTCTTGCCTGCCCCGTTCGAGCCAAGGATCGCCCGCCGTTCTCCTGCCTTGAGCGCCAGATTGATATCGGCCAAAGCCACCAGCGCGCCAAAGTGGCGGCTGACCGCCTCCAGTTCCAGAACGTACTGTCCCGCAGATTGCAGACGAGAGAGAGCGTCGGTGCGATTCATTTTATTGCTTGAACTTTCCCCGGCGCAACCTTATTCGCAAGCAGGGTTTTCACGGCTTACGGAGCCGTATTTGAGGAATTCCTCGTACGGCAGGCCAAATGTCTGGCTGACTTTTGGCGTAACGCTGATCGTCCTGTTGACAAGATTTCCATCCTCTCCCTCGGTAACTTCGGTAAGGAAAATGTCGGCAATCGCGTTGCGCCGCTCATCAAGACGAACCATGCCGGTGGGCGTTTCAAACGACAGCTCGGTCAGCGCCTTGCGGTATTTAACGCCGCCGTCGGACAGATCCCCCCCTACGGCGTTCAGCGCCAAAAGCGCAGCCTTGGTGTTGACATAATAGCCATGGGCAAAAAGCGAGGGTGAGGGGAAACCATCGGGGAAAGCCGCTTTATAGGCGGCAACAAATTTTGCCCAGCGCGGATCATCCCAGGTATCCGAGATCGGACCGGCGGAGGGCGTCCCGATGACAAAATTCCGCGTCCGCCCCTTGGAGCCAAGCACGGTCTGGTCCACGGTGATCGAGCCGCCGATCAGGGGTAGCTCACCGCCTGCCTGTTCGTATTGGGTGAGAAAGTTGACGGCGTCCGCACCGCCAAGCGCGACAAAGATCGCGTCGACATCATCGGGCAGCGCCGCTATGACAGAGCTATAGTCCTTGTTGCCGATCGGAACATAAAACCGCGCATTCTGCGGAGCCTTGCCGCCGGCACGGCAAAACGGTTCCAGAAAGCCAAAAACCTGCGTGTAGGGAAACGAATAATCCTCGGCCAGCACAGCAACCGAGCGATACCCCTTTTCGTTGTAGACATACTCACCCAGGCCCGCCATCCACTGCGCCCCTTCGGTTGAAAAGCGGAAGAAGTTGTCCGCGCTTTCGCGCAGTGTCGTGTCCTGGGCAGCGGAGACGCCATTCAGGAAGGTCGTATCAGGCTGCGTCTTGGCGTAGTCGCGAATTGCGAGCCCTTCAGAGCCGGAAAGCGGGCCGATCACAATGGGCGCGCCGTCCTGTTCGACAATTTTGCGCACGGCCCGAACCGCGCTGTCGGGTGAGGCGTCAGTCGAGCCGGTAATCAACGTGATCTTGCGACCGCCGGCGGTGTAATCAAATTCCTTCAGCGCCAGTTCAACACCGCGCATTGAATCCTCGCCAAGCACAGCAAACGCACCCTCCAGAACGGCGACGGCGCCTATTTTGAGTTCTTCAGCCCAGGCAGATGTTGTCCCTATCAATGTGATCAGCGACGCGCTGAGCATGAGAGTTTTGCACTTCATGTTTATCCTCCCTTATTGGATTGTATTGGATTGGATTGAACGTCTGCCCCATTGCGTTGCGGGGTTCTGTCCGGTTTATTCGCCTTAAGGCCAATATAGGGCTTGAGCTTTTCCATAAGCCCCAAAAGCCCGTCAGGTGAAAACAGCACGATCAAAAGAAAGGCCGCGCCAATGACGGTATTGAACCGTTCGCGGTCGATTAAATCGATGGCAAAATTTTCCAGCAAAACAAACGCCAAAGCGCCGATAAACGGTCCAGTCGGGTGACGTAGCCCACCGATAACGGCTATGACCAGAATGTCTATGACGACATCAACGCCAATTGTGCCAGGTGAAATCCGGCCATTAAAGAACACCAGCAATATGCCGCCCGCCGCGGCGATAATGCCCGCCAGAAAAAACGCATAGACGCGCACGGTTTTAACGGCGTATCCCAACGCCGAAACCCGGCGCGGATTATCGCGTATCGCCTGAAGGCTGAGTCCAAACGGCGATCGTGCGACATGGTATGTGGCGAATGCCAATCCCGCCGCCACGATCAAACAGAGATAGTAGAACGCCACAGGTGCCCGCAGATTGATCCCGAAGGGCTTTGGCGCTTCAATTCCCGCATAGCCCGTGAATCCGTTGAATAGCGCGTAGTTCTGACGTGTAAAGAAGAACACGCTGACCGCAACGGCGAGCGTTATCATAATCATATAGATGCCGCTGGTGCGCACGGCGATCAATCCGACCAGGGCGCTGAAGGATGCTCCGACCACAAGAGCCAGTGGTATTGTCACCCAATAGCTCCATCCCAGCCCCAGAACGTCCTGCGTGTTGGTACCAAAAACCGGTAACATATAGGCTGCCAGTCCGGCCGCTGTCAGTTGCGCCAGGCTTACCATTCCGCCATACCCGGCAAGGGCCATGAGCGACAGCGCAATCGTACCCAGAATGAGGCTGTATGCCCCTATTTGCACCGTGAAGAAATCGTTGGCCGGGATGGGATAGAGCACGAGCAGGGCGGCCATGACCCACCACAATGGCGACAGGGACCCAGGATTGTTCATCGGCCCATAATCCCCTGCGGTCGGATTGCCAACACCGCGATCATGATAACAAAGGTCAGAACCACGCCATAGGTTGGGAAATAGGCCAGGCCGAATTGCTCCGCCAGACCGATCAATAACGCACCGATCGCCGCGCCTGTGATCGAACCCATGCCACCGACTATTACCACGACAAGCGAGGCCAGCAGATATCGCACGTCCTCACCCGGAGCGATGGAAAGGGCGGTGCCGCCCACGACGCCGGCAAGCCCCGCCAGTCCGGCTCCGATGGCGAAGACAAAGACAAAGACCAGATCCACATTCACCCCGCTTGCGGACAACATGGCGCGATCGTCCACGCCTGCGCGGATCATCATTCCCATGCGGGTTCGATTTAGAAAGAGCCACAAGGCGATACCGATCGCAACCGCCACAATGAGAACAAAAATCCGGTAGAAGGGGTATTTGATAAAGACGACCTGGCCGGAAGATTTGATTGTCGAGATAATCGGCAGTTGCACCGCGCCAAACAGGGACTCTGGTACTGCAAACTGATAGGTAGTGCCTCCCCAGCCCGCCAGCATCAAATCCGCTGCTATGATGGATATGCCAATAGTCACCAGAGTCTGGCGCAGATCATCTCCCGGCATACGGCGAAAAACGGCAACTTGCAGCAACGCCCCGACCGCGGCAAGTGTGACGAAGGCAACACCCGCTCCCAGCAGCCAGTTCGCCGAGGCTTGTGCGACTTCGTAGCCGATATAGCCTCCGAACAGATACATTGATCCATGGGCAAGATTCACATTGCGCATCAGCCCGAAAATCAAGGTGAATCCGCTGGCGACGAGAAAATACAGTCCCGCGAGTGTCAGTCCGTTGAAAAGGGTATTCACAAAGGTTTTCTTGCGGCCGAGAAATTCCTTGAGCCAATCCGGCCAAACGGCAAAAATCAGCCAGACAAGCACTAGTGTCATGAGAACTGAAAGCGCCACAAGCCAGGGATTTGAGCGCCAGGCGTTCACAGGATCGTACACTTTGGAATAGAGTTCGAAGCATCAAACGACACGGAATTCTTTCCTTGTTCTTTCCCTTTGGCCAATGCCATTTTTTGCTTTATATTTGGCTCTATTTTTGACTTTTAGCATTAATTCGGCAACAAAGAAATATAATAAGAATGGGTAATAATGGGTAATTTTAATCCAATTTCTGAATTTCTTTTCTGGCAGGTTGTGCCAAGGGCCGATTCTGAATTCAGTTTGCCTTGCGGCATCTGGACGGCCAGCCCCCCAAAGAATATGCCACAGCAAATGCCCCCGGAAGCCGCGCTTTTGTTGCCGGGACCGCATTGCTCTTCTCCCTGGCCTGATTCAAACAAAATGCCCGCGGGAAGTGCCCTGGGTATGTTTGTCGCCAATCCGGTTTTGAACACCGTAACGTTATCGCGAGATCTCAAGGCGGCCGGAATTGAGTGGATTGCGAATATCCCCTCGCTTGCCCAGCATGAGGCGGACTTTCGCCGGGATCTCTCTGATGTGGGGATTGGAACCGAACTGGAAGCCAATGTGCTAACGCTTTTATGCGATGCCGGTTTCAGGGTCATGGCAGTTGTCGGCACCGCTGACGATGCTAAACGAGCCGTACAAACAGGTGCATCCGCGCTCCTGGCGTTGCCGCCAGTCGGGAGCTACGAAACCGGTTTTCCATCAACACGTGTGCGCGCCGGGCAAATAGCCCGGATACGATCCGCCTTTAGTGCACTCGATCTGCCTGTTCTGGGTCTGTTGACAAAGGCTGAATATCCGCTGCAAACGACATGGCCGAACGGCTTTGACGCGGGCGTCGTCCGCCCCCAACGGATCAGTTGAGCCCAAGCCGCCTCATCCTGTTATACAGTGTTTTTCGGCTGATATTCATGGCCCGTGCTGTGGCGCCCTTGCGAAAGCCGTTGCGGACGAGGGCCTGCAGTAACTGTTGCCGCATCGCTTCTTGCGCTGTAGTCTGTTTGGGTTCAAATGGGGTACCTCCAAGAAGCATGCGCATGTCATGAGCCTCGTAGACGTTTTTTGCTGCACGGCTCGCCAGAACCGTGACCAGCGTGCGAAGTTCCGCCTCGTTCCCCGGCCAATCGTGAGCCGACAATTCGCGATACGCTGCTGGCTGAATCGTGGGGAATTTTTCCTGTGATGTGAATTTTCCCAACATATGCTCAAGTAACATGCGAACATCCAAATGCCGCGCCTTAAGGCTTGGGTATCGGATGCGGGCAACCGGCGCATCTCCCCAGTTGGCGTGTCCCTCCAGGCCGGAGACAAAAACAAGCCGGCATTCCAGTGGCCGGGAAGCCCGGCTTCCAATACGCTGGATTCGACCCGTCAACATGGATGTCCGCAACTTTCTTTGCACCAGTCTCGGCATGGCATCGCAATTGTGCAGAACGACAAAATCGGCGCCGCCTTCCAATATGCCTGCGTTGCGAAGCGCCGAATCGGCACGGCCGAATAGCAGGTCGTTCAGCCGGTGCGCAGACGAAGATTGTCCGAAGTCAAACGACTGAACCGAATTGCGGCGAGGGCCACGTGTGGACAGCAAATTGATCGCCGAGGATGTATCAGCACCTGGCGGAGCCACAAGGTGTATATGCGCCTGTCCTTCACGCGCCCGCACTAGCGAAACCGCAAACTGAGCCAGTTCCTCGGACTTTCCCAATAGTCCAAACCGGGCAGCCTCGGCGAGGGCTTCCAGCATTTCCTGTGTTCTGGGGCCCGTCGTTCTGGCCGCCGATTTGTACTCGGCGATCTGGTTTGCAACCGAGTGCTGTACCGGGAAACGATCAATGGTTGAACCGCCAACATATCCGTCAATATCCGCATAGCGGATGATAAAGTTCAGGTCTTCCGCGGTAAGAATGGGGCCGCCTTCCAGGAAAACTTCCGTTCCAGGGCGCAGTCGCCGGACAAGCCGCGTGGCCTGACGCGCCTTTTGCGCGGCTTCCTCAAGACTGATTTCGGCGGTGTGGCTGTCCGCGCCTCCCACATTCCAGCCAAAATTAAACACCACCGCCCCAAGTCCGGCCTCGGCGGCGGAACGCGCATCGTCCTGTGTCCCGCAATAGAACAGGGTGCGTCCCCCCGCCCGTTGAACCTGCCGCAACAAAGATATCTCGGCCTGTGTTCCCAAACCTGCCCGATTCAGCAGCCGGCGCATGCCCCGCGAGAAATGCATCGTACTGGGAAAATTTGCAACTCCGGTAAAGCCGGCATCCAAAACTGACCGAATAACCCGTCTGCTTTCTCGCAGGGTCGACCAGACAGACAAGCCAACATAAACCGGAACTTTTGCCTGGGGAAGAACCTCGCGCACGGCAAAGGGCAATGTTGCCTCTGTCGCATCCCGGATCGGCAACATGCAGGCAATTGACGGCATGCCCATATTTCGCATACGGCCGGCATTGATCGCCAGCAGGAAATCCGCTCCACCATCTTCGGCCGCACGCGCGACAACGCCACTGCCCACCGCGGCGCCTACTTTGAAATTCGCTCGCATGCATATCCTCCCGCAAAGCGTATACCTGCGGTTTCGCGCTACATATACGCTGTCCGTTGGTGAAACGCGCGATGAACACGGGGGGACAGTCCGGATTGAAACCAGATCACGAACGACTCGATGCTGAATACGGGCAGACCGGTCGCCGCCCTGATATCGGCAGCGTAGGGAACCATGTTGGTGCATTCCAATACGATGGCGCCCATATCCGGGTGTAGCGACTGCAGTTCCAGCGCCGCGTCTATATTGTCCACTCTTGCAGCCTCAACATCGAGCTCCAGGCTGTTATTGAGGATAGCGCGGCTGAATTCCGTGCCGTTCTCCGTTGTTCCGATTGGTGTTCCCTCCGGCACGCCCGCTGCCAGCAGATGGGCGGCGCTCAGGGTGCTGGCGCTGATCGTGAGAATTCCGGCACGTTTTCCCGGCGGCAGTATAGCGTTCACCAGTCCAGTTTGCATCAGGGAGGAACTGGCGACAGGAACATCAACCGCAGCCTGAAGCTCGGTCTGAAAGAGAGAGAGAAAACCGCAATTGGTCGTAATGCCGTCCACACCATCCTGCACCAGGTCCCGGGCCGCGGCTGTAAATGCGTCGAGCAGTCCATCGGCGGACTTTCGAACCACCTTGTCAGGTGTTGCCCCACGAACGATTTTGAAATGCACAGGAAAGGGCCAGGTTCGGGCATTGCCCATATCCCCTGGAATCCGCGCGAACTGCGCGTCAAGCATTAAAATGCCAACACTTGCGCCATATATGGACTTGCCACCTTTAACTTTCACGGTTGTTTTCCTTCAGTAAAAGTACGGCAGGCCTTTGGCCTTCGCCGCTTCAACCCAGGGCGGAACAAAGGGAACGATCTGATCCTGGGAAGGCACCATCATTTCGATAAAGCTCGCACCATGATGACGAAGTGCCGCATCCAGGGTTTCCTCGATCTGGTCTTCATGGGTGATTCTTGCCGTCTCAAAACCAAATCCGTCAAAGACCTTTACATAATCAACCGCGCCAAAGTCCGTCGACCAGGGCTCGTCGGCATCATCGAGCAGGATGGCCTCACCACGGATCCAGCCGTAGTTATCGTTGCGGGTCAGAATGATCGTGACATTCCGGCCGCTGCGCTTGATCGTTTCCAGATCGCCCATCACGAACGCAAGAGAGCCATCTCCGGTCAATGAAATAACCGGTCCGGTCTGCGCAAATGAGGCGCCCAAAGCCGCCGGCACCGAATACCCGAGTGCGCCCATCGCGTAATTTGTCAGATATCGGCGCCCGGCGCGGCGCACGGACATCAAAGCCGACGGATAAATCGCAGCCACACCGGGCTCCGCCGTGACCACGGCGTCATCAGGAAGCAGCTTATCGAGGGCCTGGGTGAGTTTTACCGGCGAAATTGTTCCTTTGGGCATTTTGATGTTGGAATTGAAAACGCGATCAAGAGCGGTGCGTTTCATGGACGTCAGGTCTGTTTTTTTCCTGTTCGCCGAGGTTTTTTCATCGATCAGAGAGACCATATATTCCAGTGTCGCGCGCGCGTCCCCAACCAGTCCGACCGTTAGCGGAAAGTTGTTTCCTAAATGGGCTTCCGCGATATCCAGATGGATGAAGGATGTTGTGCCCTTGTCCCCGTAAAGCGTCCAGTGGTTGGTTGAACTTGAATCGGTGTTGCTACCGATGAGGAAGACCGTATCGGCATTTCGGACGAAATCGTTGGAATACGCCATGCCCCCCCGTGCACCGATTACACGCAAGGCAAGTGGATGGGTCTCGGCAATGATGCCCTTGCCCGGTGTTGTTGTGGCAACAGGGATCTGTAACATTTCGGCCAGTTCCAGCACCGCATCCGTTGCCTTCGAGATCAGCGCCCCTTGACCGCATACGATAACCGGATTGTTTGCCTTTATCAGTTCATCGAGAGCGGCGCGTACCCTTGCGTGGTCTGCCACGGGCCGGTGCGCCGGATAGAAGCGGTATTCGGGCTCTGCATAAAGATCGTCCACAAGGGCTGTTTCCTTAAAGACGTTGATTGGAACCCGGATATGCACCGGTGCAGGCCGGCCGGATGTCGCCACCCGAAACGCCCTGCGCACCATAAAGGGGATCTCGCGGACATGGGTTAAATAGAAAGATTCCTTTGAGATCGATGCGTACAGGGCCGTCTGATCGACCCCGGTCAGGCCATGGTGCTTGTCCTGATTGACTGGAATGTCGGACGAGAAGTAAATCACCGGGACCGAGCTCAGGAAGGCCTCTGTAATGCCGGGGGTGCAGTGGGTTACGCCGGGGCTTGGCGCTTCCAGAACCGCCGGGCGTCCGGTGAGCTTGGCATAGGCTTCCGCGGCGAAAGAGGCGGTTCGTTCATCGCGCGTGAGGACGTATTCAATATCGGAGTGATCGTACCAGCCCCTGTACCAACCGATGGTTGTCTCCCCCGGCAGGCCAAAAACGTGTGTAACCCCGTGCAACTCAAGCATTTTCAGAATGACCTGGCCACCGGTCATTTTATTGCCGGTGGCTGTCGATTTCATCCCGTTCATTGTCACGCGCCTCCTTAATCCGGCACTTCGGCCACGGCGTATTTTTCAAGTTTCTCCGGGTTTACCTCGACGCCAAGCCCGGGGCCGTCGGGGACAAGAACCCGCCCGTTTTGGATCGCAAACGCCTCGGTCAGAATGTCATCCCGGGCGTAGTAGCTTGCCATATAGAATTCGCACCCGAGACGCAGATCGGGTATCGACGCCATCAGATGAACGCCGGCGGTGTGGGCAAGACCCGTCTCGAACATGCAACCGCCATAGACGTCAATTCCGGCGGCGCGCGCAATGGCGGCCACTTCGCGGGCGCGGCGGATACCGCCGGATTTCATGACCTTGAGCGAGAAAATATCGGCGATGCGGATACGGGCGCCATGCAGGGCGGTCGGCGCATCGAACACACTTTCGTCGGCCATGATCGGAATATCCACTTCTTTTGTGATATGGGCCAGGGCCTCGCGCTCGTGCATTCTCACGGGCTGTTCGACAAATGTCGGGCGGAACGCTGCAAAGTCTCTAATCATGCGCAGCGCATCGTAAGCCGGCAGCCCCTGGTTATAGTCGATGCGGATGTCGGCCTCATCGCCATAGCGCGAACGGAGCTTTTCCATGCGCATCAGATCGAAAGCGTGTTCGGCAAAACCGGTCTTGAGTTTGAAGATGCGCACGCCCTCCGTCCACATTGCGGCAATGTCATCGAGATCGGCCTCAAAGTCCGGATTGGCGACGGAAAAGCTCATGGCGATGTCCGCCCGCATCCGCCCGCCGATCAATTCGGATACGCTAAGTCCGGAAATTTTGCCGGTCAGATCAAGAAGTGCCATTTCAAGCGCGGCTTTTGCCTCGGGATGCCCGACGACCGCTTTCTCGGCGGCCCGCATGTGGACTTCCACCTGAACGGGGTCCTGTCCCAGCAAAAGGGGGCGAAAATAGGTATGAAGCGCTGCCGCGTTGCCTTCGGCGGTGCCTGTAAACACCGGCCAGGGCGATGCCTCACCCCAGCCGGTAAGGCCTGTATTCGTCACAATTTCCAGTATCACCGAATGAATCCCCGCGACATCGCCGCTGCCGTGGGAATGAACGGCTTTGACGGGAATGTTGATACGATGAACCCGCACGCGCTGTATCTGGTGATTGCTCATTCTGGTGTACTCATACCACGGGGCTATGTGTTTGATTCCTGGCTCAGTTTAAAACCGTTGTCTTCTCGGCACGACACACAAGTCAGCGTGTACAAACGCCGATACCGCTGGCATACAAGGAACTTGCGTTTGACTCCTGAGCCGGTTTACAACCGTTGTCTTCTCGGCACGACACACAAGTCAGCGTGTACAAACGCCGATACCGCTGGCATACAAGGAACTTGCGTTTGACTCCTGAGCAGGTTTACAACCGTTGTCTTCTCAGCACGACACACAAGTCAGCGTGTACAAAACGCCAATACCGCTGGTATCATTTGGCGAATTGCGGCCAGGTGTGTAATTTCAGCACGTTGTCCCTGATAACCCCATCGGGTGCTGTTGGCCATTCATCTGATCATTAGAGGTGTTCGATTTATCCAGCGTTGTCAAGGGCGCTTCGCGCCGCCCCTGGCGGTTTTTAAACCCTTGACAACGCTGGATAAATCGAAAAAAAGCGATGATCAGATGAATGACCCGGTATGGCCTTGCTGGCAGCAAGGGCGCAAGAGATGTCCCTTCTGTTTGCCGATGGGCGGACGCCCACACCCAGGCCGCTCTCGAGAGATGGGTCGCCATCGCTCTTCGATCGCCTTGAGCCTGGGTATCGCCTCGCCAATCGGGAAACGAAAATTGTTTCTATTAAGACCTGACACGCTCTGGAGGTCTCACTTCAGATTTGCTGATCGTGAAGAAAAGTACTTCGCGGCGCTTTGTTTTCGCCTGGCGCGGTTTCGAAGGCCGACAGGTCTTTTCCAGCATCCATTCCCGATGCGCTCGCATTAATTTGCTCTGCCGCTCATTGACTCAGGCAGATACAGCGCCAGAGCCGGGAACCAGATCATGATAAAGACCATCAAGACCATGATCAGAAAGAGCGGCAGCGCCGTCCTGGCAATGTAGCCCATGGAGTGGTTGGTGATGCCCTGCATGACAAAGAGGTTGAACCCGATCGGTGGCGTGATCTGCGCCATTTCAACGACAATCACGATGAAGATGCCAAACCAGATCAGATCGATGCCGGCGCCGGTGACCATGGGTTGAACGATCGCCATCGTCAAGACCACCGATGAAATGCCGTCAAGAAACATGCCCAGGACAATGTAGAACAGCATCAGGGCAAACAGCAGGGAGAACCGCGAGAGTTCGAGGGTCTGAATGTATTCCGCCAGGGCGCGCGGCAGGCCGGTGAAGCCCATGGCGAGAGTTAACGCAACGGCACCCATCAGGATCAATGCAATCATGGCGGAGGTGCGTGTGGCCCCCAGAAGGCTGTCGATGAACGACTCCCAATTCAGGGACCCTTGCGCCGCGGCCAGAATGAACGCGCCAATCACGCCGATGGAGGCGGCTTCGGTCGCCGTGGCCCAGCCGCCGTACATGGAACCGATAACGACAAGAATCAAAAGGATGATGGGGATCAGAAAGCGACTTTCATTGAGCTTTTCCGTGAATGTCATCCTGTCGGCGATCTTCGGCACTTCCCCGGGGCGCATGAATGACCAGCCCGCTACATAAGCCATGAAAAGGCCGGCCAGAACGATCCCCGGTAATATGCCCGCCATGAACAGTTTGGAAATCGATTCGTTGACCGCCACGCCATAGACGATCAGCGTCAGTGACGGCGGGATCATCAGGCCCAGAGTCGCCGCCCCGGTCAGGGTTCCAATCGTCATATATTCGGGGTATTTCCGGCTTCGCAGTTCCGGGATCGACATTTTGCCGACGGTAGTCAGGGTTGCTGCCGAGGACCCTGAAACCGCAGCAAATATGGTACACCCGACGATGTTCACATGAACCAGCCCGCCGGGAAGGTGCTGCATCCAGGGCGCCAGTCCGCGAAACATGTCCGACGATAACCGGCTTCGGAACAATATTTCCCCCATCCAGATGAAAAGCGGCAGGGCGGTCAGCGTCCAACTGGACGAACCCGTCCAGATTCGCGTCAGCATCGCATCTCCGGCGGGCCGCGTAGTGAAAAGTTCAAGACCGATGAACGCAACCCCAAACAGCGCCAGACCGACCCAGACCCCCGTTCCAAGAAAAAGAAACAGGATAAAAAGGAAAATCATGACCAGGTAAAACTGTTCCATACCCCTTACTCCGACTGTATATCGATGCCGGTCGGCTTGATATTGTCTTTACCGGTCCGGAAGTGGGTGATCAGGTTGTCGACGACGCATACGGCAAACAGCAATGTACCGACTGCCATCGCGATCTGCGGGATCCACAGCGGCCAGGCATCCTGCCCGCCGCTGACTTCGTTCCACAGCCAGCTCTCGTAGGTCAGTTTGACAGCGAACCAGGCAAACAGTCCGGCAAATATGGTCCCCACGGCCCAGCACCACAGTTCCACTTGCCACTTGTATCGTCCCGCCGCATTCAGCAGCAGACTCACGCGTATGTGGCTTCCATTGTTCAACGAGTATGGAAAGGCCAGAAACGAAGCTGCCGCCATACTGTATCCGGTAATGTCAGACGTTCCCGCCACGTTAATCCCGACCCATCTTGCCACCATCTGCAAGGCAACAAGCAATAGAATCAGGATCAGGAACACCGCGGCGATATATCCTGCGATCCGGTAAACCGTATCCAGTACATGGCGCATATCAACTGGCATGTTAACAGACATGTTTGTCCCCTCCCGGTTCGATAGAGCGTGTCAGGCCTTAATAGAAACAGAATTGCTTCTATTAAGGCCTGACACGCTCTAGTGGGGTCCGGCGCGTGAAAAGCGCCGGACCCGTTTGCGGCCGTCCGCTATTTGGCCCTGTAGGCTTCAACGATGGCGCGGCCGGCGTCACCGGCTTGTTCCAGCCATTCGTCGGTCATCGTTTCGCCAATGGCTTTCAGTTCGGCCTCGAGCGTGGCGGACACTTTACCGACGCTCATGCCGTTTAGGGCCAACTGGTTGACGGTAAACTCCGTGTACTGGATCGAGCGCCAGTCACCGGCATATTCGGCGAGCGCGGCACAACCGTTCATGACGTTCCTGGTTGCATCATCCAATGCGTCCCACGCGTTTTTGTTAACAAGCATATGGTTACGCGGCATCCAGGCGTCGGCCGCATAGTAGTGCGACAGGCTTTCCCAGACTTTGCGGTCGTAGCCGGTTGAGCCTGACGAAACCATGCCTTGCGCGACGCCCGTGGCAAAGGCCTGGCTGATCTCGGCGGCTTCGATCTGGACCGGCTGCATGCCGGCGAGTTCAGCCATACGTCCGCTCGAGGCATTGTATGTGCGGAACTTCAGTCCCTTTGCATCGGCGAGGGAATTCACCTCACGATCGAAATACAGCCCCTGAGCGGGCCACGGCACGGAGTACAGCAGATGCAGGTTCTGCTTTTCCAAAATCTCGGACAAAGGTCCCTTTGTCACTTCCCAGAGCTTTTCAGAGTCTTCGAAAGAAGTTGCCAGGAATGGAATCGAGTCGACGCCAAACACCGGCTCTTCGTTGGCATTGGCAGAAAGCAGGCGCTCGCCGATATTGACCTGGCCGGACTGAATAGCGCGCTTGATCTCGGCACCGGCATAAAGGGAACCGCCCGGATGGGTCTGAATTTTCAGTTTCCCGCCCGTTCCCAGTGTTACGCATTTGGCGAACTCAGCGCCTGTGGCCGAGTGGAAATTCGTTGCCGCATAGGCCATCGGCAAGTCCCATGTTTCCGCCTGCACGCCGGACGCGGCAACTGTCACGACGGCTGCCGTGGCGATTCCGAGTTTTATCTTTTTGGACATTGTAACCTCCATGTTTTTGTCCACTTTCGAGGGTTTTCGGGAGTAATTCCGCCCTGCGCCGAACCGGTTGGGGCTGTAGGGTGCAAGGTCTGTGTTTTCTCTTCGGTTTGCGATCAGGTTTGCCAGAATTCGGCCGGTCTTCGGTCCGGCAGTCAGGCCGATGTGATGATGACCGAAGCCCAGGAATACCCCTGAGCGTTGAAACTCACCGATCAGGGGCAAACTGTCCGAGGGCGCGGGACGATGACCGAGCCAAACCTGCTCATCGTGTGCCTTCAGTTTGGGAAATGTCGCACGGATCTTTTTGCGCAGAAAATTGAGCGGAGCGCGAGAGGCCGGGGCGTTCAGGCCCCCGAACTCAACAATTCCCGCGCAGCGAAGGCCACCCGCCATCGGCGTTGCCACAAACTTTCCGGTGGTGATCATCAACGGAATATTGGGCGTCGGGGATGCATCGGAATACCGGATATGGTATCCCCGCTCGCTTTCCAGGGGAACATCAAGGCCCAGCTTTCGCGCAAGGGGCTTTGACCATGCCCCGGCCGCCAGCACAACGGAGTCACATGCCAGGGCGCCGGCGTCTGTCAGGACGGCCGAAACGCGCCCATCGGAGAATTCAAAATCCCTGACGGCGGTCTTCATTACGGTTGCACCGGCCGTCTGGGCGACTTGTTTGAGCGCCAGCAGATAGTCGCCGGGGCTGTGCACAAATGCATGATCCTTCATCAGGGCAATCAGGTTCAGATTGTCTGCCAACGCCGGCTCCATCTCGTGGACGGCCGCTCCTTCGATAACCTCCGGCTCAAAACCGGCATCGCTGCGCCGTGCCCAGGTATAGCTATCTGCGTCGAACTCGGCCCGGGAGGGATAAACAAAGCCGTAGCTTGACGGCTCAATCCAGCTTTCGGCGCAGGTTCCCGCCGCCAGGGCCTGGTGCTGTTCGACAGCATCGTGAATCAGCGGCGTCAGGCCTTTTGCTATTCTGCGCGTGTCCTTGTCATTGGCGTGTGAGAGGTATTTCAGCAGCCATGGCGTTAAGCGGGGCAGGTAGGACAGTCGCAAAAAGAGGGGAAAATTCGGATCGAACAAGAGTTTCGGCGCCTTGGCCACGAGCCCGGGCACCGTGACCGGCACAACGGAACAGGCGGCGAGTACACCGGCGTTTCCATAGGATGCGCCCTGTTTGTCTCCGATCTCGTTTCGATCGACAAGTGTGACCTTGCGGCCAGCGCGTGCCAGCCAGATGGCTGTGGAGATGCCGACGATGCCGCCGCCGACAACAACAATCACTGCACGTTCTTTGTCTTTATTGCTCACCAGTTCTTTCCGGTTGGCCCTGGTATTTTTCAGATTGCGCGAGTGCGTTGGTCTGAATATGGAGTTGTGCGCGAGACTGTATACGGTTTCGAGGCAAAATGTGAAGATAGAATGATTTGCTGCCTGAATGCAAGCTGAGCACGTCTATTGACGTGGTCTGCGCCAGATTTTTCCTGATTTGGGTTTTGTTTTCAAGTTCACCGATTTTTTCGCCCGGGGATTTGTTGTGGGCTTCGATGCCCGGCGCTAGAGCCTTTCAGTTCTTAAGTGAATTATTCTGACGGAGCGATTTTGCGACAAGATGGGCCTTAGAGCGTGTCAGGGTCAAGGGATACCATTGGTGCTGACCCTTTGTTAGGGATGCGCGCGGATTGTTGCGGGAGGTTGTTGTATATTTGCAACGCTGCGCATTTTTCCACCCCACAGATCGCCAACAGGGCACCGATGCCTTGACAGGGGTTTCTTACCCGTTAAAAGGGAATACAGAAATGTAACGAATTATCGTTAGTGTGCTATTGTTTTCGCGGGGCGGTTTCGGTCGGTTGCAAGGAATTGAGGGCGCGGCATAACGCACGCGATAACACAGCATACCATGCAGGATAACGCCTCCGATAACGCTCAGGATGCTGCTGTTTGTTATCACGGGCCGTGACGAGGCCGGACAAGAGGCGTGTAGGAGGTTGCAATCGGGGTGTTTTACCGAATCGATTCGTTAGTATAACCCCGGTTGTGGATGAGGGCCTTTTCTATGCTTTATGGGTTCATGCCTGTAGAAAGGCGGATCCAGCCATTTATCTGATCATAGGCCCTAACCGCTGGAAGCGGCGCTTGAGCAGCCCTTGACACACCGCCGCCGCCGGTTAGGGCTGATGATCAGATAAATGGCTTAGCAGATTGAAAAAGGGTAGCGAGGGCTGGAGTGTGTCATGTCCGAGGCCCGATTTATACCAGCGGCATTGGCTTTTTGTGCACGGTGACTTCTTGTGTCGTGCTGACAGGACAACGGTTTTAAACCAGGCCAGGAGTCACACGCAAAGCGCTTGGTATGAGAGATGGATACAGGCAGGTGTATGGGGATTTCGAATCACACGGGATCGCCGCGGGCAGTCATTGGAGGCCGGCCATGAACAGGTTTGACAACATCCCCTGCAACCGATGCCTGCGGGGGGGGGGGTACAACCCTATAAATCGGTTCCCCCGAACCTAACAAAAACGAAGAGCGCCCAAGCGCCTGGCAGGAGCACAGCCTTTCCCTTATTTCCCGCTTTTATAGCGCGATGTCTTTGCGGCTTCGCGCTTTGCGGCTTTTCTTTCAGCGTCAATCCACTACGAGGCTCGCGGACCATGGGGCCTGCCCCCATGGGGTTTTCTGGCGGCCTGTTTGAGCGCCTGCGGGGCGCGCCGGGCCTGCACGGGCATGACGAATACACGGGACACAAAGCCAGACACGTGACAGGGCACAGGGCGGTTACGAACAGAGCGAACAACCCGGGCGGACGGCGCGTTTTTGCGTCGGCGTGGCCGACGAGGAGCGAGAATATCAGCATGAGCGAGGACACCATGAATACCCGGCAGACGTCTTACGACCGTCATGGCCACAGGGCCTGCCACAACCATACGCCCGGCTTGCGCCAGGGTCTTGCGCGCCTGATGGATGGGGGGCGGTGGCGGGGCGGTTTGCGCCGCGCCCTGGGGGTTGCGGCTTTACTGGGCCCCCTTGCCGCCGGTGCTCTCATCGCAACAGCCCCACCCGCCCATGCTGCCGAAACCAATTGCAGTTCTATAACGGTTTCACCAGACATGTTCGGCGATACAATTCGATTTCTGCAGATTGATCTGGTTAAGAGTTTTGAACCTACTAACAAAATTAACAACGATAAGTGCGCTGTTGGGAATTGGGTTCCCGGGGATTACTCGGATAGTCGAATAAATGGGTATATACCGGAAGGACAAGGTCCTGGGGCGTATGTTTTTTTACCGGATGAGGCTCCCATCGATCATATTGCAAATGGCGTAAAATTATTCTTCTATTCGTCCCGCGGTGCTTTCAGCAAGTTGACAATTACCGCTTTGTCATGTGGTGCGGCGACTGCTTCGGGAACAAGCGGCACCGTTGGCCAGGTAACCTGGAACGGGACCGGCACTTGCTCACTACGGGCACGAGCAAGGTTTAATAGCATTGCAATAGAGCTTGCTGCTGATTTGGAACATCTTTCCAACGGGTATCAGCTAACGAATGCAAGGCTGACTACCCTGGACCCGGAGATCGAGGTTACCGGTAACTCTCAGGACATTCAATCCGGAGATAACACACCAAGGACGGAAGATAACACCGATTACGGTCAGGTAGTTATTGGAACTTCAACACTTAAGACATTTAAGGTCAGCAATACGGGAAGTAGCTCCTTGAGCGTTAGGGCCACTATAAATCCTGTCTCACCTGCCACAGCGCGGAATTTTAATATAAATGGCTCTCCAAGTTTCGTGGTCCCGCCAAATGGATCCAGAGATGTCACCATCGACATTCGCCCCGATAAAGCCGGTGTTGTCAGGGGTACTGTGTCACTGGCAACCAACGATCCCGATGAAAACCCTTTTACCTTTACCATTCAGGGAACGGGGGTCCTGCCGCCCACGACAACCACCATCACCGGTGTTAATCCGCCCTCGCCGACGACTGTCGGGCAGGACTACACCGTATCCGTAAAAGTCGCGCCGAGTGGGTCTGCGACCGGCACCCCCAGCGGCACCGTCACGGTCAGCGATGGGTCAGGCGGCCGCACGTGTACAGCGACCCTGAACGCGCAAGGCGAAGGCTCCTGTACTATTTCGGGAGCACCCGCCGGCAATTATAACCTCACGGCAATGTACAGCGGCGATAGCCAGTTCGCCGGAGGGACCTCCGCCCAAAGAGCGCATGAGGTTATTACCAAGCCGACGCTTGCCGTGAGCATTGACGTACAACCCCAGCCTGTGGCGGTCCAGCAGGTGGCCACGGTAACCGTTACGTTCACCAAGCCAACAGGCGTCAGGGCGGCCATCGACGGCACGCCAGCCATTAGATTGACGGGCGCCGTGGCAGCGAGGTTGACAGCCAATACTTGCAGCACCCCGACCATCAACCGAGCTGCGACGAATAACACAGCTACCGCCACTTGCACGTTCACGCCCTCAACTGATGGTAGCGGCAGGGTGGAGGTCGCCTATCACGGCGGTAACAACTACGCCGCCATCTCAACACCCGTCACCGAAGACTTCACCGTCGCGCCGGCGAAAGAGGACGTCGAGTTGGTGCTTGTTCAGTCCGCCGTGGACACAACACCACTGACGTCGACTTCGGATGATAAGCATCAAGCCGCGGTGGGTTTTGCCCACAGGGCCGTCGTGCGCGTGCGCGTAGCCGGGCGTAATACCGCCGTTACCGAAGGATCTGTATCCATTACACACGTAGGCGGCGTTTCATTGGGTGGCAGGTCTTTAGACTGCGGCAAAGTGAGTAGTATTAGTGGCGTCGCCGTGTGCTTCATTGACGCGGGTCTGATTACCGAAGCCGGAACCCTCGTCCTCAAGGCCGCTTACAATCCTGGGACGGCCGCGTTCAACCCCGAAACCGAAGACCTGAGCCTTCCGGTCAGGGCCCCCACTACGCTTATCGAATTTTGGGATACGAGCCAGGGCCAAGGGGGGCAGCAGATTATCAGAGCATCAGCCACCGCAGGGGCCGAATTCACTGTCAGCGTTCGGGTACGGCTACGGGTGATCATCGGGCAGAACACGGAGACCAGAACTGTACCCCGAGGGGCCGGAAGCGTGTCACTCAGTGGCGGCGCGATTACGGTTGGCCAAGGACAAGGCTGTGCGTATGTTAGTGGTGGAATATACCTCTGCAGGGCCACCGCCCCGACGACGGGCAGCTCTACGCAGTTTATCGCGAGGTTCACCGGCCGCAATGGTCGTGACATTAATAGGGATTACCTGGACTCGTCAACTGATGCTAGGTCGCCCAATGGTCCGCCGTTAACGCTCACTGTGAACCCCGCGCCGAAGAAGGACGTTGCGCTGAAGTTTGTCAGGTCCGCCACGAGCACAACCGACCTGAATACGGGAAATACTGCCCGTCAACCCACGACGGGTGTTGATTACGATGTCTTTGTCTATGTTGATAATGCGACAACGGCCGAAGCGCGCGCCGGCACCATGACCCTTGGAGGGAGACCTTGCAATCCTCCCAGCGGCAACGAGGTCGCATTTACCTGCCCGGTTCCAGGGAGTCTCATCACGCCGGCCGGAGGTACCCTCCGCCAGACCGCCAGCTACACCCCTGGCCCCGGTTTAAATAGGCCACAAGAGGTGACTCTGACCATTACAATAAAACCCGCGGTGGCGAAGGCGGACGTGGAGCTGAAGCTTGTTACCAATGATACGGGTGTGACAGAACTGACACGGAGTTCGCCGGAGGCGGATAAAGCCACGGTGGGTTTTGCCCACAGGGCCTTCGTGCGCGTGCGCGTAGACAAGACCACTACCGCCGTTACCAGCGGTTCTGTATCCATTACAGAGATAGCAGGCACTTCATTAGGTAGCACGCCTATAAACTGCGGCAATGTGAATAGTAGTGGCGTCGCCACGTGCGACATTCCCGCGGCGCGGATTACCAAAGTCGGAACCCTCGCCCTGAAGTCCACCTACACCCCCGCGCAGGGAACGAACTTCAATGCGGCTGGACCCATAGACCTGAGCCTTCCGGTCAACGCCGCCACGACGTTTATCGAATTTGTGAGTACTTCTGCGACTGCAGCAGCAAGAGGCCCATTCACTGTCCTGGTTCGGGTGTTGATGACCAACGGCAGCGGGCAATTTGATTTACCTGTACCCTCAACGGCCGGAGGCGTGACACTCAGTGGCATCGGGGCCGGGATTACTAATCCAAGGTGTGCGTATCAGCCAGATCAGGTAAATCCCGGACAGGCAACGGGAATATACATCTGCACGGCCACTGCTCCGAACACAGCGGGCGATGTGCAGCTTACCGCCACATTCACCGGCAACAACCCTAACGACTACAAGGGTTCGTCAACTGATGATAAAGGGAGTAATGGTGGGGCATTAACCCTCACCGTTGTCGATGCGCCGACGATTACCAAAATTGAGCGCCAAACTCCCTCGGACGAGCGGACTAACGCCGCTTCTATCACGTGGCGTGTCACGTTCGACAAGGCCGTAACAATTGGCGTTCGCGCGTTCGGTGTGGACAATGCTGTGGTGGCGAATAATACAGGACTGACTTATGATAACGCCTCCACAAACAGCCCGCCGTATACCCTCGATGTCACGGCTACCACGATCGATGACCGGGAAGACGAGGTGGGCCTGACGTTTGACTCAGATAAAATCTCGCTGGCGTCCAACCCGAGCATCAAGCTCGCCAGCGCAACGCCAACCGGTGTCAACGAAAAATATACGGTGGACAGGGTACGCCCGACGTATAAGACGAGCCCCGACTCCGTTGAGGCGGGCAACACAATCACGTTTACTATGACGTTCGATGAGCCCATGCAAGCGAGCCGCTTGCCGAGGATCACGCTTGACACCACGGCTCGGGCTGGCGGTGTTAAAGTGGGCACTGTAACCCACGGCGGGTCTAATGAATTCACCGCTGAGATCACTGTCCCGACCGGCTTTGGCGGTAGTTCAATAACGGTCACGGTCGATGCAAATGGTGCATTGGATCGGGCTGGCAACCCGGCCGCCACGGGAACACAAACCGCAATCCTCACCGTCACCCCCGCAGGTACCGGAGCAACAAAACCCGGTCAGGACCCGCAGTTGGCTGATCCCTCCATCGCCGTCGCCGTCGATTATGATTTGAGCACGACAGTCCCCGATGGCTCGCCGCCGACGTTATCGAATACAAACAAACGGATCGCTGTGATCGCCACCGTCAGCGGCACCAGTACCGTGCCGATGCAACAAACCGATGGCACCGTGACATTTACCGGCCTGCCAACGGGCGCTACTATTGTTGGCCGTCAGAACTGTAATGCGGTGGCACTTGCTGGTACGGGGACTGGCGGTTCTTTTACCGCCACCTGCACCTTCACGCCGATTGCTGGTACCCTCGCCGGCACTTATAAAGTGACGGCCGAATTTGTTCCGGCAGTCTCTACGAAATTCAATTCTGCCGACGATACCGTTGACGTTGTGCTCAATGCCGGCCAGCCGACAGTTAGTAAAGCCCCGCAGAATAACAGGCTCGTCCTCAGGGCAGACCCGCCACAAGGCAAAAACCCGCCACAAAGGGAGATCACCTTCGATGATAAAACCTTCGGTGCCCCCCAGGCCGGCGCGGGAGGCCAACTGGGGAAGATAACCTTCGATGTGGTGGATAAAAATACTGGCAAGCCGCCGCAAGGCAAAGGGCCAGGACCCAACAACGGCTGGAGCGACATTCCTTACAATGATACGCCACAGGCCGCCAAGGCGTTACTGCGGCGCGGTGTTTATCTTGTCACCATGAAAATTACGCAATCTGCGCCAGGAGGACAGACGGGCCAGCAGGGAAGAGCGCCTGCACCAGCGCCTGCACCACAGCAGCAATTTACGCAGGACTTTACGCTACAAATCGTAGCACCAGCGGGTGCGACCGTGCCGGCTCCAACTACGGGCAAGGGAAAGATCGTTGTTCAACTGGATACCAATGGCGGCGGCGATGGGCTGCAGGCCCACGCCTTTACGGCAACACCGGGTTTGGGCAGCCTTGGGACAGGCTTTACGCTGACAACCACGAAAACCCGGACAAGTGATACCAAGGACTCAGGCGATTTGGACCCGAACACTTACACCATCACCGCAGCAGACTTTGCCGGCACGGACTATAGTCTGTCGGATATTGGCTGTATCGTTACCGGGACAGTCGGTAGTACAACAACCCCGACAGCCTCCGATCGAAAGGTAGAGGTGGTACTGAATGCGAACGATATAGTAACGTGTGTATTCTCCGCGGCTTACGCGCCGAAAGCTTCGGTTGCGACGGTGCAGAAAACACGGCAGATGGTGGCGGACTATCTGGGGGATCGCAACGCCATGCTGCTCGCCAACGGGGTGAATATGGACAGCCGCCTAAGCCGTCTGCGCCCGGGTGGCAATGGCCGAAGCGGCCAGGTGGGCGGTACGCTCAGCGTCAATCTGGGCCAGTCCGAGGACGCCAGCGCGTCCGCCTTCTCCATGAACCTGCGTACCTCCCTGCCAGGGGATGTGAGCATTACCGATGATACCATCACTTTCGCCGTCAGCGCCACGCGCCTGGCGCGCTCCGGGCTTTTCGGTGCCGATATCTACGATGACGACGATGTCGTATCGGGCGATACTGGTGATGTGGGCGATGGTGCTGTCGGGCCGCAGATGCGCTGGGATGTCTGGATCGAGGGGCGTCTTTCGCGCTTTGATAGCGGCAACAGCAAGGACGGCACGCTCGGTGTTGTCTATCTGGGCGCCGACTATCTGATCACGCCGAACATGCTCATCGGCCTGATGACCCAATACGACTGGCTTGGCAAGGACTACGACACCAATGGCCGCGTCAAGGGTCATGGCTGGATGGTGGGTCCCTATGCGGCGGCTCGCTTTGGGGAGGCCCTGTATCTGGACGTACAGGCCAGATGGGGGCGTTCAAGCAACGACATCACGCCCCTTGGCACCTATACGGACACGTTCAAGACGACGCGCTGGTACGTCAGCGGCAAGCTGAGCGGCGACTTTTCCTACGGGGACTGGACGATCCGCCCCGGTATTTCGGTGCAGTACCTGAGCGAGAAGCAAAAGGCGTATACGGACAGTCAGGGCAATGCCATTGCCGGCCAGACGGTATCGGAGGGGGATGTACGTGTTGGCCCGCGCCTTGCGTACACCTATGGTCTTGGCGATGGGGGTGCGCTTGTCCCCTGGGCGGAGTTTGAGGGGGTATATACGTTTGGCAGCAAGGGCAAGTTCAGCAAGGGGACGTATGCGTCGGACATCCACGGGCTATCGGGGAGTGTTGAGGCGGGCTTTGACTGGCGTCTGCCGGCGGGTGCGATGTTCTCGCTGTCCGGCAGCTACGACGGCATCGGCTCCGGCTCGAAGAGCTACGGCGCCCGGGCCCGCATCGACATCCCGTTCTAAAGCGTCGGGCGTTTGAATTGCACCAATAGCCCCGGTTATGGATAAGGACCTTTTCTCCTGCTTTATCGGTTCCTTCTCATCGAGCCGGACGTTCCGGTGCAAAGGCGGAACCAGCCATTTATCTGATCATAGGCCCTAACCGGCGGCTGCGGTGTGTCAAGGGCGCTTCGCGCCGCCCCTGGCGGTTCTCAAACCCTTGACAACGCAGGAGAAATCGAAAAACAGCGATGATCAGGTAAATGGCCCGGTATGGCCTTGCGGCTGGCCATCCGCGGCAAGGGCCGCAAGAGGGGTAATACCAGGGGGCTTTACGTTTGACTCCTGGCTTTGTTTAAAACCGCTGTTTTATCAGCACGATACACAAGTCAGCGCGTACAAAACGCCAATACCGCTGGTATAACGTCAGATTTGCCGGTCCCGGGAACAGCCTGTTGAAAGGCTACATCCAGGGACTGATTTGTCCTTATTTTATTGGGAAAATTAAACCGAGGCGAAGCCGAGGGACTTTTACACATTCAACTCAACAGATCGTTCTGCGTGCTCGTCTCAGCATACATGTGCTTCAGGCGGCGATTTGCTTCAGCCATTGCCTTCATTTCAGACGCCATCGGACGCGTTCATACCTGCGTATTTGGCACGCCACTTGTAAAAACTCGCGCTGCTCATGCCATGTTCGCGGCACAGCTTTGAAACAGGCCTTAACATGACAGCGCCACACAGTTCCCCAACTGGCTGGCGGTGTATTGAACCCCCTTGAGTTCGAATCCTCTACACTCACCATTGTGGTGCAACAAATAATCACCCTGAAAATAATAGAAAGCAAGTTTTATGTTGCAACACCTTGTGCTGCTTTGATTTCCGCTCTTGGCATGGCTTCAATCATAGTTACAAAGTACCGTACCAATCGCGAGTTCGAATCCCCGTTTGGGATTCATTGGAAACAGGTAGCAAATGAAATTGAGGCTGTATTTTTATTTCATTAATGCCCAATCAGGCTGCTTGCATATGCTCTTGAATCACTTCAAGGAATTTATGGCCATAGCGTTTAAGTTTTGCTTCTCCTACGCCACCAATAGATCGCATTTCATCCAGTGATTGAGGCTTACATTTAGCGAGTTCGATCAACGTTCTGTCATGGAAAATTATGTACGGTGGCACATTATGAGATTTAGCCAATATTTTTCTGGTTGCTTTTAGGTTCTGGAAGAGCGAGTTCTCTTCTGGCGTACTTAGTGTATGGACGACCTTTGTGCGTTTCCTTTCAGGACGGTCATGTTTTAGATCTTTAGGATAAGCACGAAGGGCAATAGCTTTTTTTTCTTTTAAAAACTCTCTTCCTTTTTGAGTAATACCAAGACCGCCATGACCAGCAATATCAACGGCCAGAAGATTCTGGGCCACAAGCTGACGAAAAATATTAAGCCATTCGCGTTTGCTGAATTCATCACCAATACCGTAAGTGCTTTGCTTGTCATGTTTGAAACGAGTGATGCGTTCATTGGCCTTGCCGAGCAATACATCTGTCAGGTAGGCCACGCCAAATCTTTGTCCAGTTCTATGTACACAGGATAGAGCTTTTTGTGCTGCAATGGTTCCATCAAAGGTCTCTGGCTTATTGTCGCAGGTGTCACATTGTCCGCATGGCTCACATTTATCACCAAAATATTCGAGTAATATTTGACGACGGCAACAGGCCGCTTCACAGAGACCAAGAAACGCATTGAGTTTTTGATGTTCGATGCGCTTCTGTGTTTCAGGTGCTTCTGAATTTTCGATCCAGCTACGTTGCATGGCTGCATCGCCCATGCCGTAGGTCATGTAAGCATTGGATGGAAGTCCATCACGGCCAGCGCGACCGGTTTCCTGATAATAGGCTTCGATGTTTTTAGGGATATTCATATGCACAACAAATCGCACATCCGGCTTATCAATACCCATACCAAATGCAATTGTGGCAACCATGATGATATTATCTTCACGTAAGAAGCGATCCTGATTTCTTGCACGTACATCAGCCTCTAATCCCGCATGATAGGGTAATGCATTGACACCACGTTCCTTCAACCATTCCGCCACTTCATCAACTTTTTTGCGTGAGATACAATATACGATGCCGCTGTCGTCATTATGTTTTTCTTGAATAAACTTCCAAACCTGCTGTTTAGGGTTATTTCGTTCCGCTATGGTGTAATGAATATTTGGACGGTCAAAGGAACTTACAAAGGTCTTTCCATCAGAAAGTCCCAGGCGTTCAACGATGTCTTTTCGTGTTGGCGCGTCAGCGGTGGCTGTTAATGCAATACGTGGGGTATCCGGAAATCTCTCTACTAGCACCGATAATGCCGCATAATCAGGGCGGAAATCATGCCCCCATTGTGACATGCAATGTGCCTCATCTATGGCAAATAAGGCAATTTCGCACTCACCCAATAACTCTAGAAACTCCAACATGACCAGACGTTCAGGCGCTACATAGAGTAAATCTAGTGATCCATTTCGCATCTTATCTTTATATTCACGCACCTGGTTCCATGGCATGGCGGAGTTTATCGTACCAGCGGAAATGCCCAACTGATCTAATGCCGCAATTTGATCCTGCATAAGTGCAATCAATGGTGAGACTACAATACCCACTCCTTCACGACACATTGCAGGAATTTGATAACACAGTGACTTTCCGCCCCCCGTTGGCATCAACACAAAGGCATGATTACCTGCAATGACATGATCAACAATGTCAGCTTGTTGATCACGAAAATCATCATAACCATAACGTTGCTGCAATATTGTAAGCGGCTTATTCATACGGCAATGCCCACTCCTTAAAATTTTTTCGTCAAATATGCTCATGTCGTTCAAACCTCTTTTAAATCCAGGATACGCGCCACATTGAACATGCGCTCCTCTTTACGTTTAGTGCAGTAGGCTAGCATGCCGGGGAACTTCTTACCTTGATAATTTTCTTCGCCTACCGTTAGCGGCAAAATAACCCGCGTTGATTTTGTATCATTGGCCTTCAGATAGGTCATTTCCAGTTTTTGTTTTGCTGCCACAGCCTGCTCAATCATGGCCAGCCTGTCATCAAATGAGAGTGATTCTGCTGCTTTCTTATAGGCATGGCTGGTCAGGAACTTATAGATACGCGGATCGGTGCGGATATGCTGTTTCTTGATGGGCACCTTCAGCGAAATTCCTTCAAAGGACGTGCAGCGGCTTAAGCCTACATAGGTTTGACCGCTGGCAAAGGTGCCGCGCCCAATATCGATCACGACTCTGTCGAAGGTTTTTCCCTGACTTTTATGGATGGTCACGGCCCAAGCAAGACGGAATGGATACTGCGTAAAGCTGCCTGCTGGCTCAGAGATGATCATGCCGCCCTCTACTGAGAATTTATAAACCTCCCACATGAATGGTGAGACGGATACCAGCCTGTCATTGTCATGCAGGCGAACACTCAGATATTCTTCGCCATCCTCATCGAACTTTACAGCTTCAATGATGCCAATACTGCCATTAACCCAGCGTTTCTTCTGATCATTGTTCAGCAGCATAATCTGCGCCCCAACTTTAAACTGCAAGGTGGTTGCTGTGGGGTAATACTCTATACCAAAATCTCCCTTAATAACGGCCTTGTGGCTGTATAACCTGCCGTCCAGCGCGTTCAAATGCGCTTCATTGATTTCGTCGGCCTTGGCGTTGGTAGTCGTCAGATTAATGGCAACGGCTTCATCTTGCGCTGTATCCGCATCAGGCTGGTAGCGTTGGTTGAGCTCTTCAATATCTTCAGGCTCTACCGAGTTGTTACGAATCTTGTTGAGCAGACTAACAAACTGCTCGTCTTTCTGACGGTAGACTTTCTCCAGCTCAACGACTTCCAGCGGTTCTGATTCCAGTGCTTTGGCGCTGAAAAAATAGGGAGTGGCATAATGGGTGCGGAAGATATCGCGCTCTTCTTTGCCCACAACGGGAGGTAATTGATACAGATCGCCCACAAAAACCATCTGAACACCGCCAAACACTTGCGTGGGTTTGGGGCCGTACATCCGCAAGAACACGTCAATGCAATCCAGCAAGTCAGCACGTAACATCGAGACTTCATCAATGATGATGGTTTTGAGTTTTTTATAGAGCTTAGGATCACGGGACTTGGTGTCTTTGCTGCGGATTTTTTCAGGTGTGACATCGATATAGAAATTGAAAAAGCGATGAACTGTCTGACCTTTGACATTGAGTGCCGCCACACCCGTTGGAGCCAGCACCACGGGTTTTTTCTTGGTGTGATTGCAAAAATAATTCAGCAGGGTTGATTTACCTGTACCTGCCTTACCCGTGATAAACAGGCTTTGACTGGTTTCTTCCATCAAGCGGATCGCTTGTTCAAACTCTGGATTAAAATCAAGTGTCATACAGCCTCCTTCATGCTGTGGGAGGCATACTCATCCAGCCAGCAGAATGTGTTGACCAGTTTCATCTGCTCTACAGTGCCGCATGGGATTTCCAGCAATTGGGGACTGGCGACCACCACCGCTAAACATTGTGCACGCGAGACTGCTACATTCAGGCGGTTCTTGCTGTAGAGAAATTCAATATTGCGCGGTAGATCTTCGGCGCTGGATGTCACCATAGAAATCAGCACGACGGGTGCCTCTTGGCCTTGGAACTTGTCAACGGTGCCGACCCTGGCATTATCCGGCAGGATGGAGCGCAGATAATTCACCTGCACATTGTATGGGGTGACGACCAGAATATCATCTTCGGTGATCGGGCGTGTGGTGCCATCACGGTCAATGAATTCTTGGCCGAGCAAGGCATCATATTTGGCTTTGATGATTTCTCCTTCTTCTACGCTTTTTTGTGAGCAGCCTTCATGCTCTGCTGGGATCATGACAATCCCCTCATTGGGCAGACCAACGCCTTGCAGGTTCAGACTGCGTTCGGCTGTTGTTTCATGGGCTGTCAGGCGACCATCATAAAAGGTATCAGAAATAAACTGGCAGATGCTTGGACGCATACGGCGTGTCTGGCCAAGGAAGATGCCGCGCTCAGCCGGAATGGTCGAATGATCGCCCAGCAAGAACTCCAGCACTGATAATCCGGCTTCGCCCGGATGGGTGCCTTGGATGGGCTGGCCCAGTTGCATCTGATCTCCCACCAGAATGATGCTCTTGGTTGCTGTGGCCATCGCGACCACATTGGCAGTCGCAACTTGCCCAGCCTCATCAATGAACAAATAGTCCAGCTGACCATCAAAATGCGGGCTGGCAAATGTCCATGCCGTTCCAGCGAATAGATCAGCGCCAAGGCTCATATTGTCGGTCTTGGTTTCTGAGCGGATAAATTGCCCATCAAAGATGGTTTCCGCGTTGCCGCCACGGGCCTTTTTGATGCCATGGAAATGCACGCCTTTTTCAGCAGCAACGCTTTCCACTTTTTCAAGCAAGTTGTGAATGGCTTTGTGCGAGTTTGATGTAATACCGATTTTCTTGCTACGCCTGATCAGGTCCACAATAATGTGGCTGCTGGTGTAGGTTTTCCCTGCACCCGGAGGGCCTTGGATGAAGAGATAGCTGTTTTCTAGTGCAGTAATGGCCTCCAGCGCATCACCTTGCAGATCATCAGAAGTAGTGACGGCTTCTCCTGGCTGCTTACCCTGAATGCGCGGAACATTTCGTGCCAGCAGTTCGGTCGCAGCGTGAGTGCCTTCCGGCGCTTCCAAAACATGGTCGGCATAGCGGTATATGGCCGAGCGGATGATCTTGCTATCAATCGGTCCCGGTGGGCCAATCGACAGGCTTTCTGGTAATGGCTCTTTGCTGTTTCCGCGCTTCATTTTGACAATGCACGCGTCTTCATCGATCTCAACTATTGTGCCTGCATTTTCCATGACCGCAATGTCAACGGCCTGAGCACTGACCTTCAGCTTGTATTCCTGTGATGGGAAGCGGTAGCTGTATATCAGGGAGCGCTTCTCGGGCTCGGGGCTGCCAACCTGCTGCAAGTCACCAAGGCACCCAGTGTCATCGATCAGCTCATCTTCAAATTTGTTCTGCCGTTCAAAGCTACTCCACCATTGTGGTTTGGCTTCCCGGTTATGAAACTCCGGCAGAAGCGATAGCCGTTCATTGATCGGCAGCGGGTTATCCTCTGTCACACCAAGGCCGGTTTGGTAATCCTCATATTCGATTTCCCAGTCCTTGCGCTGCAGCTCCTCTTCCTCGGCATATTCAGGCAGGCCCTTAAACCACGGCGCATCTTCTGGCTTGAGCGTCAGCAGCCAATCGCGCAGCAAGTGCGTGGAAACGCAATCTACCTCGTTATAATCAGAGATCTCCTGCAGCAATTCATCAGCACCCGTTTCACGCCATTCGTTGTAAACGATAATGCTATCGGCAGCGGTCGCCACTGCATTGGCCCGCTTATCCATATAGAAAGTTTCCATGTTCTTGATGGAATAGCCGGGTTCAGAGGTGCGGATGCTTTCGCGTACCACCAGATACAGATCGATGAATTTCTGATTGCGAAGCAGATTATCCAGCTGCTCTTCGCATACAGCATAACGGCAAGCCAAGCGCTTCAGGGCTGTGGTTTCATAATGATTGTAATGATAGATATGGGCGTGCGGGTATTTAGCCAGATGATCAGCCAGAAAGCCCATGAAGCGTTTGAAGGTTTCATTTTCTTCTTCATGGTCATGCGCCCAGAACGGCAAGAACAACTCTTTCCCGTCTTTGAAGTAATAGACCCCAAACAAATACTCCAAGCCATTCGGATAAAGCGGATCACCTTCCATATCAAAGAACAGGTCGCCATCATCCGGCACTGGCATACGAGTAAAACCCTTGCCCGGCGGGAATGGGATGATTTCACATTTATCTTCGCCCGTGGCAGCTTTGTGATGTTGCAAGACGGCTTGTGAGCGTAAACGTAAAAACACATCGCGGCTGAGATCAGAGATTTTGGTGTCAGGTGCTGTGGCAGCCAGTTCAGCAACAGTGCGGATGCCAGGTTTTCGCAGCTTGTCCATCTGTGAGCGCTGGATATTGGCCACATGGCTTAAATGGTCATCTTGCTCCCACTGCGCCTTGCAGCTTTCACGCCATGGACAGAAATTGCAATGACCACAAGGCTCGGGATATGAGTCCGCAGGCAGGTTTTGCAGATAGCCCTCAAAGCGGCCTTTGGCGCGGGTGTAATAATAGAAAAAGTCAGCCACACGGAAGATGTGTTTTTGATGATCGCCCAAGAACAGATGCATATCAGCCGGGCGCAGCCCCTGCAGGTCAGTCAGGAGCTCAGAATAAACACAGAGCTGCATAATATGCTTTGGCTCAGCGGTTCGTGCCAGCTTGGTATCCAGCACCTCGTAGCTAAAATCGCCCAAGTCGGACGGCGTATCACACTTGATCAAAAAATCCGCATCACCCCGCCAGGGCGGCGCAAAGAACACGGCCTGATAAATGACATCTGCACCGGGTTGCATAGCCTCCAATGTTAGTTGGGCACGATCTTGCAAATTGCGGTCTTTAGGGATTTCAACGACGAACTTGCCTTCGTCTTTGAGCTGCTGGAGACAAGCTGCCTCATGCTCCAGGCCTTTTTTCTGCAGCAACTGGCCCGTGGTGCTGGCCTCGGCCTTGTCCATATCCTCCCTAAGCGCCTTCACATCAAGGAAGCTCGCATGGTGACACCCCAAAAAGGTAACCAAGTCCGATGGTGAGTAGAGAACTGAAAAGTTATCGTATTGCTGCATATTAATTTACAAAAACGCCATTACTGCATTTTTTATAGTTGGCACGCAGAATATTATGCAGTACATTCAAAATAACAGTAATCGAATTACAGAGTTTTGTCGAGATGGTTTTGAAGTTAAAAGATATAGCCACAGTTTCATCGGGAGTGACGTTTCGCTCTCGGATTAAAGCATCCAGGGACGGCGTTGTAAGGGTCATTCAGATGAAAGACCTTGGCGATGATAATTTTGTGCATCTGAGTGAAAGCATTCATATCGACCACACGAAGCCCAAGCCGAATCAGCTGGCTAAGCCAGGGGATATTATTTTCCGTTCTCGTGGCCAGACAAATACAGCTGCGCTGTTGAATGAAGATGTGGAGAACACAATTGTAGCGGCTCCATTATTCCGTGTACGGCCCAACGCTAAAAAAGTCGTGCCAGAGTTTTTGCTCTGGTGGATTAATCAACCTTCTTCGCAGGTCTATCTGGCTTCGCGATCCAAAGGCACCGTGGTCAAAATGGTCAGCAAGCAGGGCTTGGAGGACTTGGAAGTCAACCTGCCTTCATTAGAGCAGCAAGCCAAAGTGGTGGAGTTTTTCAGTCTCTCCGTGCAAGAGCAGCGAATTCTAGAACAGATTAAAAATCGCAAAGCAATCTACACTCAAAAAATTTTGATGCAGATGGCATCAGAAGCTCGCCAAACAGCGAGTAATAAAAAACCCGGCTTCGATGCGGCAACATCTACTCCGGGTCAAACTCAGTCAAGAGCAAGGAATCAATACTATGACACGAGGAAAAAATCAACATGTAGTGAAGCATCCGGACGGATGGGCCGTTAAGGGCGCGGGCAATAGTAAGGTAACAAAGGTCACCGATACGCAGAAAGAAGCGATTGAACGTGCCGAACAAATTGCCCGCAACCAACAATCAGACACCAAGGTCCATGGCCGCGACGGCAAAATCAGAGCCGGAAATAGCTATGGCAACGACCCGCACCCACCGAAAGACAAGAAATAAGCACAAAGAGCATAAAAATGACGAACGAAGCAATTAAACAACAAGACGTAAATAACGCTGCATGGGCTGCTTGTGACACCTTTCGTGGCGTGATGGATGCAGCTGGTTACAAGGATTATATCCTTGTGATGCTGTTCCTGAAATACATCTCCGATGTATGGAAGGATCATTATGAAGAATATCGCAAGCAATATGGCGATGACAATGTACGTATCCGCCGCAAGCTCGAGCGCGAGCCTTTTATCTTACCGAAAGATGCAAGTTTTTACGATCTCTACGAAAAGCGCAATGAAGCTAACATTGGTGAGCTAATTAACATCGCGCTGGACTTAATTGAGACATCCAATAAAAGCAAGCTCGAAGGCGTGTTCCGTAACATTGATTTCAATTCAGAAGCCAATCTGGGCAAAAACAAAGACCGTAACCGCCGCCTGAAAATGCTGTTGGAAGACTTCCACAAGCCTCAGCTTGATATGCGCCCAAGCCGTATTTCTGAAGATGTGATCGGTAATGTTTACATTTACCTGATTGAACGCTTTGCCTCTGATGCAGGTAAGAAGGCGGGAGAGTTCTACACCCCGCACAAAGTATCGGAACTGGTTGCCAAATTGTGTAAACCAAAGGTTCGCGCACGTATCTGCGACCCGGCCTGCGGTTCAGGCGGTCTATTGATTGAGGCCGCCAAAGCGGTGGGTGATCGCAATTATTCTATCTATGGCATGGAGGTCAACGGCAGCACATGGGCCTTGTGCCGCATGAACATGTTCCTGCATGGGATCGACTCTGCCCGGATTGAATGGTGTAATACGCTGACTTCACCAACACTGGTGGAAAATGCCCCTCGCGGGAGCGGACAAACGCTGATGAAATTCGACAATATTGTCGCTAACCCACCATTCTCACTTGATAAGTGGGGCGCTGACGAAGCCGAGGCCGATACATATAACCGCTTCTGGCGGGGTGTGCCGCCGAAATCAAAAGGTGACTACGCTTTTATCAGCCACATGATTGAGGCAGCCGTTGAAAAAGAAGGTCGCGTTGCCATTGTTGTGCCCCATGGCGTTCTGTTCCGTGGCGCTGCTGAAGGACGCATCCGCGAGAAACTGATCAAAGATAATCTGCTGGATGCTGTTGTTGGTTTGCCGGGTAATCTGTTTCCAACAACATCAATCCCGGTCGCTATTTTGATCTTCGACCGCTCCCGCGAGAAAGGCGGCGCTAACGAAGACCGCAAGGATGTGGTTTTCATTGATGCCAGCCAGGACTACCAGCCGGGCAAAAACCAGAATGCCCTGATGGATGAGCACATGGAAAAAATCCTGAACGCCTATGAAGCGCGTCAGAAACAAGAAAAATATGCTCATTTGGCCAGCTATGATGAACTGAAAGAAAATGACTTCAACCTGAATATTCCACGCTATGTCGACACCTTCGAAGAAGAAGCGGAAATCGATATCGAAGCTGTTCAGCAAGAAATCGACACACTTGAGGGTGAATTGGCAGAAGTACGCGGCAAGATGGCTAACCTTCTAAAGGAGGTGGCCATATGAACAAAAAAGGGTCCAAAAGCCTAACCACTCAGGACGAGGTGACTGAATTTCTGCTCTACACCGCTCCGGGAGGTGGCGTGAAAGTCGAAGTTGTCCTGAACGATGAGACAATCTGGTTGACGCAGCAGCGCATGGCCGATCTGTTTGATGTAGATCGAACAAGTATCAGTCGCCATCTTAAAAATATATTTGAATCCAATGAGTTAGATGAAAAAATGGTGTGTGCGGAAATTGCACATACCACTCGGCATGGTGCAATTCCGGGGAAAACCCAAACCCAGCCTGTTAAATACTACAATCTGGATGCGGTTATATCGGTGGGGTATAGGGTCAACTCGGTACAGGCCACCCAATTTCGCATCTGGGCTACCCAAATGCTAAAAGAGTATATCATCAAAGGCTTTGCCATGGATGATGAGCGTTTAAAAAACGGGCGTTATTTCGGGAAGGATTATTTTCGGGATCTATTGGAGCGTGTTCGCTCCATCCGTGCCAGTGAGCGACGAATTTATCAGCAAATCACCGACATTTTTGCTGAATGCTGTATTGATTACGACCCCAAGTCAGAAACAACCAAGCTGTTTTACGCCCATGTGCAGGACAAATTCCATTATGCCATCACGGGGCAAACCTCATCAGAGAAGATTTACCATTCAGTGGACAGCGACAAGCCACTGATGGGCATGATGACATTTAAAAATGCGCCAGATGGCCGCGTTCTGAAATCCGACACCACCATTGGAAAGAACTACTTGTCCGAGGATGAGATACGTCGCCTGGAGCGAGCTGTATCCGCCTTCTTTGACTATATCGAAGGCATTATTGAACGCCGCAATACCTTTACCATGGAGGGCTTTGCCGGCAGTGTGAACAAGTTTCTTGAATTCAACGAATATCAGGTGTTGGAAGGCTACGGGAAGGTGACCCGCAAACAGGCGGAAAAGAAAGCATTGGCCGAATATGAGAGATTCAACAAGGGACAAAAGTTAGAGTCCGATTTCGACAAGCAGGTCAAAGCCCTCGAGAAACAGCATAAGAAGCAGATCCGCTCGGGAGGTGAGGATGAGTAACCTAACTCACCCAAGTGGCTGGACAACAACTACGCTCGGTACGTTTATGGATTTCAAAAATGGGGTCAATGCCGATAAGGGCGCGTATGGTAAGGGCATCAAATTTGTAAATGTAATGGACATTTTTCGCAAAAACTGTCTGAGCAGTGATGATGTTGTTGGCTCCGTAGAAATCACTGACAAGCAACTTAACGAGTACTCGGTTGTCCGAGGCGATATTTTATTCAACAGGACATCAGAAACTCCGGAAGAGATCGCGTTCTCCTCTGTATATTTAGGTGAGGAAAAGATCACCTTTGGGGGATTTGTTATTCGTGGAAGACAATCAAAGCAGCTGTTGCTGTCAGAGTTTGCAAAGTATTGCTTTAAAACTGACACGATCAGAAAAGAGATGATCCGCCGTAGTCAAGGGGCTGTTAGAGCTAATATCGGTCAGAAAGACTTATCAAAAGTTCCGATTGTTGTTCCTCCTAAAACAGATCAGCAAATGATTGTCTCAATTCTAGATGAATGGGTGCATATGATCGAAAAAACGGAAAGCTTGATTGATGCCAAGGAGCGTCAGTTCGGGTGGTTGGTTAAGAGGTTAATTAATAAATCTGGGCACAAGAAAAAACAGCTTTCTGACTTTATATCAGAAGTTTCCATTAGAAATCGTTCTAATGAGATTGACCGCGTATTGAGTGTTACCAATCACAGCGGGTTTGTGTTGCCAGAAGATCAATTTGAACGTCGCGTGGCCAGCGCAAATGTAAGCAATTACAAAATCGTACAGCAAGGCCAGTATGCTTATAATCCATCGCGTATCAATGTGGGTTCTATTGCACGATTAGATGATTGGGACGACGGAATATTAAGCCCGATGTATACGGTGTTTAAGTTAAATAAAGAAGTAGTAGATAGTGATTATTTCTTGCACTGGCATTCATCGAATGAAGCAAAGCAGCGAATTAAAAAGAGCGCACAGGGTAGCGTTCGTGAAACGGTAAGTTTTGGCGATTTAGGGGCGATCCCAATCTGTCTTCCAGAAGTTTCTGTTCAACAAAATATTGCCCATACCCTCAACACAGCTCAACAGGAAATCACCCTCCTCAAAAAGCTGGCCAATCAATATCGCACGCAAAAGCGTGGACTCATGCAAAAGCTGTTGTCCGGGCAGTGGCACATTAAAAACAAGGAGGCCGCGTAATGTCGGGGAGCAATATACAAGGCTTCCGTTTTAACGAAGAATATCTGTCGCAAATTCCTGCGTTACAGGAGCTGATCGCGCTGGGGTATGAGTACCTCTCGCCTGAACAAGCACTGGCGATGCGCGGCGGGAAAAACAGTAATGTGTTGCTGGAAAGCGTGCTGCGTGGCCAGCTCAAAAAATTCAACCGCATCCGCTACAAGGGCAAGGACTATCATTTCTCGGAAGCCAATATTCAGGAAGCCATCAAGAAGATCAAAAACGTCAAATATGACGGGCTGCAAAAAACCAATGAGGTCATCTATGACCTGATGACCCTTGGCACTGCGCTGGAGCAGACGGTCGAGGGCAATAGCAAAAGTTTTAACCTGAATTATATCGACTGGAAAACCCCGTCCAACAATGTGTTTCATGTTGTACCGGAATTCGCCGTGGAGCGTAACCGCAGCGTGGAAACGGCCAGACCGGACATTGTTCTGTTCGTCAACGGCATCCCTCTGGCCGTGATTGAATGTAAATCCCCCAATGTGGAAGTTGAACAGGCTGTTTCGCAAAACATCCGCAATCAGGGGGATGAATACATCCCGAAACTGTTCACCTATGTGCAATTGGTGATGGGTGTGAACAAGAATACAGCTCAGTATGGGACCGCTGGTACACCTGCAAAATTCTGGGGCGTGTGGAATGAGCTGGAAGACAAAGAAGACAAGATCGCCAAAATCATCAATACGCCTTTAAGTGATACAAAAAAAGACGCTCTATTCTCTGGTGAATTTGCACCTGCGCGTGGGTTCCTCGATGCATTGGAAAATGAAGGCGAGCGCATGCTCACCGAGCAGGATAAAGCACTCTATAGCCTTTGTCGCCCGGAACGATTGCTGGAGCTGACCTATCGCTTTACGCTGTTTGATGCGGGAATTAAGAAAATTGCCCGTTACCAACAGTTTTTTGTGATCCGTTCCACGGTTGAGCGTATTAAGCGCCGCGACCGTGAGGGCATTAGAGCAGGTGGGGTCATCTGGCATACGCAAGGCTCTGGTAAGTCCCTAACCATGGTGATGCTGACACGCGCACTCGCTTTGGACACAGAAGTTGTAAATCCGCGCATCATCCTTGTAACCGACCGAGATGATTTGGACAAACAGCTGGGCAATACGTTTGCTGCCTGTGGCCTTTCCAAGGAACGCGCCACATCTGGCCGCAACCTTGTGAAACACTTGAAAGAAAAAGTAGGCATTATCACCACGCTCATTCATAGATTTGATAAGGGCTGGGCATCCGAGAAATATGTCGATGAATCCCCGGATATTTTTGTGCTGGTGGATGAAAGCCACCGGACAAACTTTGGCTCGCTTGCCGCCAGAATGCGTCAGATGCTGCCCAATTCTTGCTATCTGGGCTTTACAGGCACACCGCTTCTGAAAAAAGAGAAGAATAACTTCTCAAAATTTGGCGGGCTGATTGAGCCGCATTATTCCATCAAACAAGCGGTGAAAGACAAGGCTGTACTGCCATTGCTCTATGAAGGCCGTCATGTAGAGATGGAGCAAAATCAAGCGGCCATCGACCTGTGGTTTGACCGCCATACATCAGATCTAAACAAGGACCAGCAGGCTGACCTGAAAAAGAAATATGCCCGCGCTGAAATGCTGAATAAATCTGATCAGGTTATTTATATGCGGGCCTTTGATGTCAGCGAGCATTATCGCGCCAACTGGCAGGGCACCGGCTTCAAAGCCCAACTTGTGGCCCCAAGTAAAGCAGCAGCGCTTAAGTATCATGAACACCTGAAGGATATTGGGTTCGTCACATCGGAAGTGGTTATTTCACCACCGGACACTCGTGAAGGCCATGAGGAAGTGGATGAAGGGCCAACGGATGAGGTTGGCAAGTTCTGGGACAAAATGATGAAGCGCTTTGGGTCCGAAGAGGAATATACCAAACAGGTCATCAACCAGTTCAAATATGGTGAAGAGCCGGAAATTTTGATTGTTGTTGATAAACTTCTGACCGGATTTGATGCGCCAAAAAACACGGTTCTATACCTTTGCCGCACGCTGCGTGAACATACCCTGTTGCAGGCCATTGCGCGTGTAAACCGCTTACACGAAGGCAAAGACTTTGGGTATATCGTTGACTATGCAAGTGTTCTGGGTGAGCTGGATGAAGCGCTAACCATGTATGATGCGTTTGAAGGTTTTGACGAAGAAGACCTTTTGGGCACGCTGACTTCGGTTAGCGAAGAAGTGCAAATGCTTCCTCAACGCTATTCTGATTTATGGGACGTCTTCCGGGAAGTCAAAAACAAACATGATGAAGAATCTTTTGAGGTTCTTCTGGCGGATGATGAGTTGCGTGAGGATTTCTACGAAAGGCTTGTTGAATATAGCAAGACCCTCGGCATTGCGCTTTCAACCGATAAATTCATCATGGAGACGGATGAAGCCAAGTTACGAACTTATAAGGCTGATCTGAAAAGATTTCAGAACCTGAAAAAATCAGTGAAGCTGCGTTACGCAGAGGCAATCGACTACCGTGATTACGAGCCCAAGATCAAAAAGCTGCTCGATACGCATATTCAGGCCAATGACGTTATTCAGCTGAATGCGCCTGTCGATATTTTTGACGATCAGAATTTTGATGCTGTCAAAAAAGGTCAAGGCATTCATTCTGGCAAATCAACAGCGGCCAAAGCTGACACCATCGCGCATGCAACGAAAAAGGTCATCAATGAGAAAATGGATGAAGACCCTGCGTTTTATGAGAAGTTTTCAAAACTGATCCAGCAGGCAATCGATGACTTTAAAGCACGTCGCATCTCTGATCTCGACTATCTTAACAAGGTTAGTGATATTCGTGATTCAGTGGTTTTGAAAAAGCATGATGATGTTCCTGATAGCATCAACGGCAACGATGAAGCATGCGCTTACTATGGTGTAATCAAGCCATACTTCATGAAATATGAGGTAGAGACACAGGAGATTGAATCTGTATCCACAGAAACATCTCTGGCCATTCAGCGCATCATTGAAGATCATTGGAAGGTTGATTTCTGGACCGATGATGATGCTCAAAAATCTGCCATTAACGACATAGACGACTTTCTATATGACGAGGTTGAAGACAAATTTGATATGGATTTAAGTGAGGAGCAAAAGGATGAGATTATTAAAAAAACGATGCAGATAGCCAAAAGCAGGAGGCATGCATAATGAAAAGTATTGCCTGCACCATCAGCTACGGAAAAACAGAAATAGACTACGAACTTTTGATGATGAACCGCAAATCGTTAGAAATCGCGGTCCATCCTGACAAAAGTGTCGTAGTCAAAGCGCCGAAAACATCATCGCTTGAAGTTATTGAAGGCAAGATGAAGAAAAGAGCCCGATGGATAAAGCGGCAAATTGCTTATTTCAACCAGTTTGATCCAAGAACCCCGGACAGGAAATATGTTGGCGGTGAAAGCCACCTTTATCTTGGTCGAAAATACCGGCTTAAAATAGAGGTATCTGACAAAGATAAAGTGCTTTTGAAAAATGGTTATTTCTGTATCGAGGCAACTTCGAGTAAACCAGAGCACATAGAGAAACTTATGGATTCTTGGTATAGAAGACGGGCGAAAATGTATCTATCGAAAATCTTTGAGGATTCCTGGGACGCTTTCAAAAAAGGAGATCTACACAAACCAATTCTGAAACTACAAAGAATGGATAAACGCTGGGGAAGCTTATCAAAAAAGGGTCAGCTCACGCTTAATGTAAACCTTATTCAAACGCCCAAAGAATGTATTGAATACGTTGTGATCCATGAGCTTTGTCACCTCACCCACCACAATCACGGCACTGAGTTTTATAAACTGCTCGACCGAACGCTACCTGACTGGATGAAGCGTAAACACAAACTTGAAATGGCTTTAATCTAAACAGTATGTAAGCCAGCTTCTGCAGCACGTCGCCGAACTAACCCCTTGAGCTTGCGGCCACCAGCCCAGGCCCAGCGCATGAATTGCCCCGGCACTTCGCCAAACTCCTCGCGGTTGATTTTGCGGCGTAGTGTTGAACGCTGGAGAGTACCACCGCCAAGATTGTAGGTGAATGATACTAGAGGGTGTCCCTGAATTAAGCGATCCATAACATAATGGCCGCGATTTGGCATTCTGCGAGGAATGTTTTGGTTGTCTTGGCATATCTGGTGGCTACCGATCTCCATTGCTTGAGCTTCAGGAATGTGTTCTCAATGAGGTGGCGCAGCTTGTACAGGTAGCGGTCATAGTCACGTTGGTGGGTGCGGTTGGCCTTTGGCGGGATAACCGGTGTGACCCCATTTTCCTCGCACCACTGAAGTAACGTATTGATATCATAAGCTCTATCGGCCATAAGGTAGTCGGCCAGAAGACCACCAACCAGTAATGCAGCCTGGCTGCAATCGGCGGTGGTTCCTTGGGTCACAGTCATGCGCACAGGCAGCCCGTGTGCCTCAACAGCCAGATGCAGCTTGCTGTTCAGCCCACCCTTGGTGCGGGCGAGACTCTGGTTCCTCCTTTTGCGCCCGCCGCATGGGGATGAGCCTTGATGTGGCTGGCATCGATCATCAACCATTCAAGGTCGGGTTCACCGGCCACCAACTCCAGCAGTCGTTCGAATACCCCGTTGTTGCGCCAGGTGTAGAAACGGTTGGACACCGACTTCCAGTGTCCATAGCATTCAGGCAGGTCCCGCCACGGCACGCCTGTACGAAGTTTCCACAAAACTGCGTTGAAAAACAGATAGTTATCATTTCCCCTGCGGCCACGCTTGCCCTTGGCTTGAACGATCAACGGCCACAAACGCGCCCAAACTTCCAACTTCAGATCATGACGACGAATATCCGACATCAGCATTCCTCCTCGACAACCAATAGTCAGATCATGGTTTAATAAATCATGGTTAATAAACCATCTATTCAAGGACACGCTCTAGAGGGTGTCCCTGAATTAAGCGATCCATAACATAATGGCCGCGATTTGGCATTCAGCGAGGAATGTCTTGGTTGTCTTGGCGTATCTGGTGGCTACCAATCTCCATTGCTTGAGCTTCAGGAATGCGTTCTCAATGAGGTGGCGCAGCTTGTACAGGTAGCGGTCATAGTCACGTTGGTGGGTGCGGTTGGCCTTTGGCGGGATAACCGGCGTGACGCCATTTTCCTCGCACCACTGAAGTAACGTATTGATATCATAAGCTCTATCGGCCATAAGATAGTCGGCCAGAAGACCACCAACCAGTAATGCAGCCTGGCTGCAATCGGCGGTGGTTCCTTGGGTCACAGTCATGCGCACAGGCAGCCCATGTGCCTCAACAGCCAGATGCAGCTTGCTGTTCAGCCCACCCTTGGTGCGGGCGAGACGCTGGTTCCCCCTTTTGCGCCCGCCGCATGGGGATGAGCCTTGATGTGGCTGGCATCGATCATCAACCATTCAAGGTCGGGTTCACCGGCCACCAGTTCCAGCAGTCGTTCGAATACCCCGTTGTTGCGCCAGGTGTAGAAACGGTTGGACACCGACTTCCAGTGTCCATAGCATTCAGGCAGGTCCCGCCACGGCACGCCTGTACGAAGTTTCCACAAAACTGCGTTGAAAAACAGATAGTTATCATTTCCCCTGCGGCCACGCTTGCCCTTGGCTTGAACGATCAACGGCCACAAACGCGCCCAAACTTCCAACTTCAGATCATGACGACGAATATCCGACATCAGCATTCCTCCTCGACAACCAATAGTCAGATCATGGTTTAATAAATCATGGTTAATAAATCATCTATTCAAGGACACGCTCTAGGCTGTTGTGACAATTTAACTATTTGAGCCACAGCTGGATTGCCGCAAGTTTAACGAAGCCAAGAAAATTCGCCAGCAGTTTGTCATAGCGCGTCGCAACCCGTCTGAATTCCTTGAGCCGTCCAAATAGACGTTCGATCCTGTTGCGCTCCTTGTACAGCTCTTTGTCATATGCACGCTGATCTGTGCGATGCCGGCGTGGTGGTATAACCGCTTCACCACCGGTCTTCACAATTGCCTCCACCAAACTGTCTGCATCATAGGCGCGGTCACCAAAAACATACTTTGATGCAAAGCCTGCAATCAAATCAAGCGCTTGCTTCATGTCGTTCTCCTGGCCTGGCCCTCCGCCAAAGCGCACTGGAAGGCCCAACCCATCGCCTACCGCATGGAGTTTGGTGGAGAACCCGCCCTTGCAGCGACCCAACCCTTGGGATGCAGCGCCCCCTTTTTTTGCGGGGCTCCTGCCGCATGTTTGTGTGCCCGGATGATAGTTGTATCAATCTGCAACCATTCAAAATCTGCCTCTTTCGACAGGGCCTCAAACATACGCTCAATAACACCGTTCTCTATCCAACGATAGTACCTGCGCTTAACTGTTTGACAGGGGCCAAATCGCTCCGGCAGGTCTCGCCAGCGTGCCCCTGAACGGGCCATCCAAAGAAGGCCGTTAAGAAAACGGCGGTTGTTGCTGCGAGGACCACGCCGGCCTTTGCGACCTCCAGGGATTAAAGGCTCCAAGCGTTCCCACTGATCATCACGAAGTTCATCAACAGACATAACTAACCTCTCAAAAGTCAGTAATGAATCTGATTCGTCGCCAATTGAAAACCCAAACTCCTTAAATTGTCACAACAGCCTAGAGCGTGTCAGGTTTTAATAGAACCATTCTGACGGAGCGATTTTGCGACAAGATGAACCTTAAGTCTCGCAGGATATAGTGGGGCTATTTGCAAGAGACTTAAGGTTCATATTAGATCAGCTTGGCGTTAGCTGTACCCATTTTGCCAGGGGTAAAGCTAACGCCATAAAGCTGATCGCCCTGAAATCCATAGCAAAAGCGCCCGTCCCTTCGGGTTTGCCGATTGGCGGACGCCCACGCCCAAGTCGCTCTTGAGAGATGGGTCGCCATCGCTCTTCGATCGCCTTGAGCTTGGGTATCGCCTCGCCAATCGAGAAACGAAAATTGCTTCTATTAAGACCTGACACGCTTGTCTTATGATTTTTCCGGTTTTTGTGCAAAGATTGTTTCCACTGACCGGCCTTCAACAGCCGGTCAGTGGCGGTGGTCGGATCGAGATACGCTTGGTCGTTTAGGACCGTGTTAGAGTAGGATCGACCACTGTCTTCACATGAGGCCTGAACGGATACAGAGCGGTTCATAACCCTCTACGACAAGCATAGGACATGAGAAGACAATGAAGGATAGCATCGGACTTGATATTTCCAAAGCACATTTGGATGTATATCGCTCAAGCACGGACCAGCACGCCCGCTTCGACAACAACCCAACAGGCTTTCGGGCGCTCAAGCGTTGGATAGGATGTGAGAGGCCGCAGATTGTGGTCTATGAGCCGACCGGCCCTTACCACGCTGCTTTTGAGAGGGCGTTTGCAAAGGTCCTCCCCCTGGCAAAGGTCAATCCCTTGCAGGCGCGACGCTTCGCCCAGGCCTATGGGACACGCGCCAAGAGCGATGCTGTTGATGCGCGGATGCTTGCGATAATGGGAGCGACATTTGCGCGGGTTGCAGACAAGCCTGTCGACAAGAATGATCATGAACTCAAAGAGTTATACCAACGGCTCTTATGGTTGACTCATAAAGCCGTTGGCAAGGCCGACTGGCCGCCGCGCCTTATGGCGCGTAAGCCTTAGTGGCGTTTGAACGATAACGGTCATTCTTTATGACCGTTAGTATTAAAGATCGCGCGCATGGCCCTGATCAAGGATCGTGTACGCCTGAAAAACAGACTGCAGACGCAAACCCTTTGCCTGACAAGAAAGCATACAAAAGCACGGCTTGAACAAATTGGGCGCCAACTCAAAGCCATCGATGGCGAGATTGAAAAGCGTCTGTGCAAAGATAAAGCCAGAGAGCTTGATATCCTCAATTCCATTCCAGCCATTGGTCCGGTTACCGCTGCTGCGATCCTGATAGAGTGTCCCGAGATCGGCACGCTCGGTCGCAAGCAAGCCGCCAGCCTGGCCGGCCTGGCTCCGATAACGCGTCAGTCAGGCCAGTGGAAAGGCAAGGCCTTCATTGCCGGCGGCCGCAAAACCTTGCGTGATGCCCTCTATATGCCAGCGCTTGTTTCCATCCGCTTCAATCCTGACATGAAACGGATTTACAAACGAATGATCGAAGCAGGAAAACCTGCAAAAGTCGCAATCACAGCAATCATGAGAAAGCTGATCGAACTCGCTAACACCCTCATCAGGGACAATCGTACGTGGCAACAAAAAACAAATTGACAAAAACGGATACTCTAAAAGCTCCGTACTTCGCTTTTTCAAGTACGGTGTTTTTCAGGAAAGGGGCATATATAGGAGAAAAATTAGAGAAAAACGGGGTCTTTTAATAGAGAGGGAGTCAATTGCAAAAAGCAAAAAAGCCCGAAGATGCTGGGCTTTTCACGTTAGGCATCAAACGAAATATGAAAGTTCGTTTGTAGTAAATGGCGGAGAGAGAGGGATTCGAACCCTCGAGACGGTTACCCGCCTACACGCGTTCCAGGCGTGCGCCTTCAACCACTCGGCCACCTCTCCAATATCGCATCCAATGCCGACCCCTGGTTGTGTAACCTCGAGATGGGCCTCTTTTCTCTAAACATCAATCGCATTCATGCTGATTGAGAACGACAACTAAATTCACAATCAAGGAAGCAAGTCCAGTTATGCAGACTACTATCATCGGGGTTGATTTGGCAAAGACAAATTTTCATATCATCAGGCTCAATGCAAACGGTGAGGTGTGTCATGATCGCCGCCTGACACGCTCTAGAGGTATCACTTTCGGTTTGACTGTCCCGGCAATAACCTGCAGAAATCACACATATGGCACGATGAAAAACGCAAACCCGGCCCATTGTAAAACGAATCTCGCGCGGCGCGTGCGACTGCTTTCACAGGCGTGCCGTCAGCGAAACATCGGCGGGCGGGCATCCACCCACGCGCCGGCGTTTTTGCTGGAGCGGGCGACGGCGTAAATCGCTGCCATGGAACGCAAACCCTCTTCAGCGCGCGGATAAAGCGCTGCGGCCGCATCGGGCTCGCGGCCGCATTTGCGTGCCTCAATGACGTGCGCCAAATCGGCGTATATATTGGCAAAGGCCAATGGCAGGCCCTCGGCATGTCCGATTGCTACCCGAGTGGCACGATCGGCTTCCGGCGAGAGATTTTCCGCGCCCCGCTCAATCACCTCAAGACGGCCCCCAAGAGGCATATAATATAGCTGATTGGGCTGTTCCTGGGCCCAGCGCAGACCGCCGCGCTCACCGAATACCTGCAGGCGCAGTCCGTGCTGACGGCCAATGGCGATGGACGATGTCCATAATCTTCCTACCGTACCGCCATCCATGCGGAAGTTGACCATGGCGTCGTCTTCCAGTTCGCGCTGGGGCAGGCACGAAACGCAATCGGCGGACAGCCTGGTCACTTCCTGGCCGGCGACGAAACAGGCCATATGCAGGGCATGGATGCCGCAATCGGCGAATTGAGCCGACACCCCCGCCTGCGCCGGATCGTAGCGCCAGCGCACGCGCGGGTTCTCGGCGTCCTGGGCGTTCGCATGGTGCCCGTGGGAGAACTCCGCAACGATCAGGCGGATATGTCCCAGATCGCCTCGCGCAACCATTGCGCGCATGTGGCGAACCAGTGCGTATCCCGTATAGCCGTAGTTGACGGCACAGATCACATCGTTCCTTGCCGCCAGCCTGACGATCTCCTCGGCTTCCTCGACGGTGATCGTCAAGGGCTTCTCGCATAGCACATGAAATCCTGCTTCAAGAAAGGCTCTGGTGATTTCGAAATGCGTGGCATTAGGCGTGGCAACGGTAACCAGATCGATTCCATCGTCGCGCCTTGTCTCGCTCGCGAGCATTTCCCGCCAGTCGCCGTAGGCGCGATCATCAGCAATGCCAAGGCGTTTGGCAAAGTTTTTTCCCGCCGCCGGGTTATGATCCAGCGCGCCCGCCACCAGTTCAAACCGGCCGTCCACACTGGCGCTGATGCGATGCGCCGGCCCGATCTGGCTACCCTCGCCACCGCCGATCATGCCCCATTTCAATCTTGCCATGTGCCAGCCCTGATCGAATGTTGGATCGGCAAAAGGTTCAGGGCAACGCTATGACCCTGGTTGGTTGAATGTGAAAAAGTCCCTCGGCTTCGCCTCGGTCTAATTTTTCCAATAATACCAGCGGTATTGGCTTTTGCATACGCTGACTTGTGTATCATGCTGATAAGATAACGGTTTTAAACCGGATCAGGAGTCACACGCAAAGCTCCCCTGGTATTATCAGAGCATTATCAGTGCTTTTCCCCTGGAAGCAAAACAATGCCGTCGGCGCATGAGGCACCAGATGTGATCTTTCAGGAGATTGTTCTCAAGGCGGCAGGCCTGAAGCCAGGATACTTGCGGCCATGGGCGCAAGAGGTGTCACTTCAGGTTTGCCCGTCCTGGACACACCCTATTGAAATATTGCAACCGGAGCATCTATCCGGCAAGCCGGTTAATGCGAATGGCAAGGCGGGAGATTTTTCGCGCCGCGGTATTCCTGTGCAACAGCCCCTTCCGGGCAGCGCGCATAATCTCCGGCTGGGCGCTGCGCAATGCCGCCTGCGCCGCCAGGGCATCGCCGCCGGCAATCGCCTCTTCCACCTTGCGAATGAAGGTGCGCATGCGCGAACGTCGGTTTTTGTTGGTTGTCGTGCGGCGGGCAATCTTTCGTACCATCTTTTTTGCCGACTTCGTATTGGCCATCGCCAAGCCTTTCCTGTGTTGCTTGCCTTTGATTCCGGCGCCCGGGCCTGAACGGGTGCCGGTTCATCAAAAGGCACAAGCGCAAATATTTCGTCAATGTGTCACGGGTTATAGGGCGTGTATGGGCCTGCGTCAATACGCCTGGAGAGGCCGGTATCACTTGTTCTTGAATTGTGCTTGGCGCTTTTCAACAAAGGCGTCCATACCCTCTTTTTGATCCTCCAGACTAAAGGCGGCATAGAACATACGGCGCTCAAAGCGTATCCCTTCCGCCAGGGTGGTCTCATAAGCGCGATTGACCGCCTCCTTGGCCATCAATACCGACGGGCGGGACAAATCGCAGATCTTCTCGGCCGTCCTGATGGCCTCATCGACAAGATCGGCCAAGGGCACAACCCGGCTGACCAGACCGGCGCGCTCGGCTTCCGCGGCGTCCATGGTACGTCCTGTCAGGCACATTTCCATGGCTTTTGACTTGCCCACAAGGCGCGTTAGGCGTTGCGTGCCGCCGGCGCCTGGCAGGATGCCCAGGGAAATTTCCGGCTGACCGAAGCGGGCGTTTTCGGCGGCCAGAATGAAGTCGCACATCATTGCCAATTCGCAACCGCCCCCCAGGGCATACCCGGCGACGGCGGCAATTACGGGTTTGCGTATACGGCTGATCTGTTCCCATGGCGCGAGAAAATCGCGCCCATAGGCATCAACGAAACTCATCTCGCGCATTTCCTTGATATCGGCGCCCGCCGCGAAGGCCTTTTCGGAGCCGGTAAGCACCATACAGCCAATGGCGTCGTCCTGAGCATAGTCTGCCATTGCTGCGTTCAGTTCGGCGATCAGCGCGCTGTTCAAGGCGTTCAGCGCCTGGGTGCGATTGAAGGTGATAAGGCCGACCTGGCCGCGGGTTTCCGTGATGATCGTCTCAAAAGCCATACAGCTGTTTCCTGCTTTTGCGCCGGGCCGGAGTGGAACCCGAGCGTGCATTCTTCAATTTAGAGCGTGTCATGTCTTAGTAGAAGCAATTTTCGTTTCCCGATTGGCGAGGCGATACCCAGGCGCAAGGCGATTGAAGAGCGATGGCGACCCATCTCTCGAGAGCGGCCTGGGTGTGGGCGTCCGCCAATCGACAAACCCGAGGGGACGGGCGCTTTTGCTATAGATTTCAGGGCGATCAGCTTTGTGGCGTTAGCTTTACCCCTGGCAAAACGGGTACAGCGAACGCCAAGCTGATCAAATATGAACCTTAAGTCTCTTGCAAACAGCCCCACTATATCCTGCGAGACTTCAGGTTCATCTTGTCGCAAAATCGCTCCGTCAGAATGATCCACTTAAGACCTGAACGCTCTAGCGCTGACAGAGTGGGCAATAATACGTCGCGCGCGCGCTTTGAACAAGGCGCCTTATGGTGCCCCGGCATCCATCGCGCCGGCAGGGCTCCGCATTGCGCCCATAGACGGCGAAGTTGTGCTGAAAATATCCTGGTGTGCCGTCGCCATGAACAAAATCCGCCAGGGTCGCACCCCCGGCGGCAATTGCTTCATTCAGAACAGCGCGCACCGCCTCAACAAGATGAAACGTCCGTTTGGCCGGTTTGCCCGACTTCAGCGCCAGGGTGCACGCCGGCCGCAAGGGCGACAGGCGCGCCCGATACAGGCTCTCACACACATAAATATTGCCTAATCCGGCCAGGATACGTTGATTCATAAGGACTGATTTCAAAGGCGCCGATTTTCCCGCGCAACGATCAGCAAGGGCCTGGGCGGTAAAGCCGTTGCCGCTCGGCTCAATGCCCAGATGGCGAAACAGGCGATGTTCATTCAATAATGCGCGACGCTCCAGAACCATGAAGCCAAAGCGGCGCGGGTCGTTGTAAATGACTTTTGCGCCATCGTCGAGATCAAATATGACGTGATCGTGCTTTTTACTGCGCCCCGAGACGGCGTGCGCGGCGCACGATTTGCCCGGCGGCCGGTATAAAAGGGCGCCGCTCATACCCAGATGCACGATCAGCACATCGCCACCCTTGATATCCACAAGAAGGTATTTCGCTCTGCGGCCCAATCCGAGCACGCGGCGGCCTTCGAGACGGGTGCGAAAATCGTCGCCAAACGGATAACGCAAACTCGCCCGGCGCAGGGTGACGCGATCAATCTGCCGCCCCTCCCAATGGGGCGCGAGATACTGTCTGGTGATTTCGACTTCGGGCAGTTCCGGCATAGGCTCTGTACGCTCATGTTGACATAGATGATTACCGTAACAAAGGCAAAAAATTAACAGTCGGTAAATTTTTACTTTGAAAGTGTTGCTGGATTACAACATTCATCAGTTTTTTTGTTTCGATTGCTCGAGCTTGTATTTTTTCTATCTATTATAGTAAAATTTTAATAAACACGCATTAAGTGCATTAATATGCTTGGCACCCAACCGGCACGATTCGATCCGGAAACGAGCTGAGGATGAATAGCGGCAGGTTCGGCAGTTCAACCGGGATGAGGCTAACAGACAGCCAATGTAACGCCAACTGGATAGTCATGCGGGACAAGTCGGAGCGAGCGGTTTTGTTGCGGGTTTGCTCAACCACTTTATGTTCGAGGATCGGTCGATAACCAATGGAGCTTAAATTGTCACGAATTATTACGTTGCCACGAATTATTATTATGTGTGCCCTGTCGATTTTGCTGACGATGGGCACAATCAAACAATCAACGGCCTTTGGACCCGGAGACAATGTTCCAGCCGATGAAAACTTCGGTAGTTGCGACTTGCAATATGGTTTAAGCGCCAACGCGAAAACTGCATTTATTCAACTTGGTTCATCCGGTAACGCTTATAACCCCGGCGGCACCTTTTACGGGACCGGAGGTGCGGCGCAAAATAGTGCCAGCGGGCCAATTACAGCAGCGGTTATTGCAGGTTGTCTTGGTGTGGGTACCGGAGATATTACAGCCCTGACCCAGGATGGAGCAGATTCTGCTTTCTCAACAGATACACTTATGGGTTTTTCGTTTAATCTCGGAACACCCGCCAGCGGTGTTCCCCAAGGGCTTTTTGAACGCAAAATTGTCGATGTCCGTCCCTCCGTCGCGATTACCGGCGCTCCTGCGACAACAAACGGCACAACACCGTTTACTGTAACATTTATGTTCTCCGAAGATGTGACGGGGTTTGAAGTTGCGGATATCACCGCAGCACTGGTGAATGCCACTGCAGGTAGTTTTTCCGGCGGACCGCGTACTTATACGGCGCAGATCACGCCAAATGGTGCCGGTAGCGTATCGATTGGTGTAAACGCCGGCGCGGCACAGGATTCAGCCAGTCAGGACAACATAGCAACGCAAACCCCGGTGAATGTAGCACTGGTCCGGACACCCTCGATTACCCTCGACCCGCCATTGCCAGCAGCAGGGCAGACGGGCGTGAAGGCGATCGTTAGTTTCACCGCCCCTCTCACTCCGGCCCTTACCGGCGCAGCGGATATTGACGTTACCGGTACCGGCGTTCAGAGCGGTGGGGATTGCGCGGCCGCAGCAGTTTCCACTACTACCGCGTATATCTTCGAGTGCGAGTTTGTCGCAGGTGTTGCTGGCACCGATAATATCATGGTGACGCTAAACAGCCTGTCAGACCCGAACTATCAAGCGACAGGCAGTGCACAATTCTCCGTCGGGAAAGGGACCCTGACACCGGCGAGCATTGCCCTCGACCCGCCATCGCCCGCGCCGGGACAGACCGGTGTCAAGGCGGTGATTACGTTTGGCGGTCCACTAACGCCCCCCCTTGCCGGCGCAGCGAATATTACCGTCAGCGGCTCCGGCGTGGCGAACAACACGTCGGTGAACTGCACCTCAGCCGCTGTTTCCGGCACCAGTCCGTATACCTATGAGTGTTTGTTCGATGCCGGTGTTGCTGGCACCAATAATATCACGGTGACGCTAAACAGCCTGTCAGACCCGAACTATCAAGCGACAGGCAGTGCACAATTCTCCGTCGGGAAAGGGACCCTGACACCGGCGAGCATTGCCCTCGACCCGCCATCGCCCGCGCCGGGACAGACCGGTGTCAAGGCGGTGATTACGTTTGGCGGTCCACTAACGCCCCCCCTTGCCGGCGCAGCGAGTATTACCGTCAGTGGCACTGGCGTAGCGAACAACATGGCGGTTAACTGCACCGCAGCCGCTGTTTCCGGTACCAGTCCGTATACCTATGAGTGTTTATTCACCGCAGGCGTGGTCGGCACCAACAATATCACGGTGGCCCTGAACAGTCTGTCAGACACGAACTATCAAGCGACAGGCAGTGCACAATTCTCCGTCGGGCAGGTGGTGACCCTGACACCGGCAATTACCCTGGACCCGCCATCGCCAACAGCAGGACAGACCGGGGTGAAGGCGATCATTACGTTTAACGGTACACTAACGCCCCCCCTTGCCGGCACAGCGAGTATTACCGTCAGTGGCACTGGCGTGGCGAACAACACGGCGGTTAACTGCACCGCAGCCGCTGTTTCCGGTAACAATCCGTATACCTTCGAGTGTTTATTCACCGCAGGCGTGGTCGGCACCGATAATATCACGGTGGCCCTGAACAGTCTGTCAGACACGAACTATCAAGCGGCAGGCAGTGCACAATTCTCCGTCGGGAAAGGGACCCTGACGACGGCAAGTATCACCCTGGACCCGCCATCGCCCACGCCGGGCCAGACCGGCATCAAGGCGATCTTTACGTTCACCGCCCCTCTCACACCCCCCCTTGACGGTACGGCGAATATTACCGTCAGCGGCACTGGCGTGAAGAACAATACGCCGGTTAATTGCGCGGCAGCCGGAATCACTGGTGGTAGCAGCGCCACCGATCCTTACAAGTTTGAGTGTTCATTCACCGCAGGCGTGGCCGGCACCGACAACATCACAGTGGAACTGAACAGCCTGTCGAGTACCAGTTATACGGCGACTGCAAGCGCGTTGTTTTCCGTTGTAGCAGGCAGCGCTGTCGCCAGGCTGACGACACAGATGGCCGCGGACTATCTGGGTGACCGCAACGCCATGTTGCTTGCCAACGGCGTGAATATGAGCAATCGCCTGAGCCGTCTGCGTCCGGGCCGCAATGGCGGAAGCGGTCTGTCAGGCGGTATCCTCAGCGTCAACCTGGGCGAATCGGAGGACGCCAGCGCATCCGCCTTTTCCATGAACCTGCGTACCTCCCTACCGGGCGATGTGCGTGTGACCGATGATACCGTCACATTCGCCGCCAGTACCGCGCGTCTGGCGCGCTCGGGTGTTTTCAGCGCCGATATCTACGATGGCGATGGGGATATAGTTGCCGATCGCATGGGCGATTCTCCGTCGACACCGCAGATGCGCTGGGATATCTGGGTCGAGGGGCGGATTGCCCGCTTCGACAGCAGTAACAACAAGGACGGCAAATTCGGCGCCATCTATGTAGGTGCCGACTATCTGATCACCCCCAACATGCTCATCGGCCTGATGACCCAATACGACTGGCTGAAGAAGGATTACGACGCCAATGGCCGCGTCAAGGGGCAGGGCTGGATGGTCGGGCCTTACGCAGGTTTTCGCTTCGGCGAGAACCTGTATCTGGAAGCACAGGCCAGAGGCGGGCGCTCATCCAACGATATCACGCCCCTTGGCACCTATACGGATAAATTCAAAACCACCCGCTGGTACTTCAGCGGCAGGCTCAGTGGCGACTTCGGCTACGGCGACTGGATGATCCGCCCCGGTGTTGCGGTCCAGTATTTGAGCGAGAAGCAAAAGGCGTATACGGACAGCCTGGGTAATCATATAAGAGCGCAGACGGTATCGGAGGGCGATGTGCGCGTTGGCCCGCGCATCGCCTACACCTATGGCCTTGGCGATGGGGGAGCGATTATCCCCTGGGCGGAGTTCGAGGGTGTCTATACGTTCGGCAGCAAGGACAAGTTCAGCAAGGGCACCTATGCCTCCGACATTCACGGACTATCGGGAAGTGTGCAGGCGGGCTTTGACTGGCGCATGCCGGTGGGGGCGATGTTCTCGCTGTCGGGCTCCTACGACGGCATCGGCTCCGACGCCAGGAGCTATGGCGCCCGGGCGCGTATCGATATCGCGTTTTAGTTGAATGTGAAAAGCTGCTGAAAGATCCCGTTCAGAGCTTGCGCAACGCCACAGTCTCAATGGCATGATCGGCGCCCTTGGAGAGAATCAGATCGGCGCGCGGGCGCGAAGGCAAAATGTTGGCGCGCAGATTAACCAGATTAATGCGCTCCCAGATCGCATGTGCGGTGGCATCGGCTTCTTCGTCCGTCAACTTCGAATAGCGATGAAAGTATGAGTTGGGATCGCGAAATGCCGTCTCGCGCAATCGCATGAAACGCTCCACATACCAGCGCTCGATAATTCTGTCGGGGGCATCAATATAGACGGCGAAATCGAGAAAATCGGAAACATAGGGCACGATTTCATTGCGCTTGTGCTTGGGCTGCGTTTGCAGGATATTCAGCCCCTCGAGAACGAGAATATCCGGCTGGTCGACAATTGTGCGCGCATCAGGCAATATGTCGTAAATCAAATGGGAGTAAAGCGGCGCCCTGACCTTTTCCCGGCCCGCCTTGATGTCCGATACGAAACGCAGCAACGCCGCAATATCGTAACTCTCCGGAAAACCCTTGCGCTCCATCAGCTCCTCGCGCTCCAGGACCGCGTTGGGCAGCAAAAATCCGTCCGTTGTCACCAACTCAACCCGGGGCAGGGACGGCCAACGGGCCAACAACTCGCGCAATATGCGTGCCGTCGCCGACTTGCCCACCGCCACAGAGCCGGTAACGCCGATGACGTAGGGCACCTTCTTGTCATGGCGACCGAGAAACTTCGTGGTGGCGCGGTGCAGGCCCTGGCGCGCTTGCGCATAATAGGCGATCAGGCGTGACAGGGGCAGATAAATCTGCCGCACTTCATCCATGGAAACCGGATCGTTCAGCCCTTGCAGCTTTTCCACTTCGCGCGGGGTGAGGGTCATGGGCGTATCGGCGCGCAACGCGGCCCATTGGGCGCGGGAAAAGAACGTGTAGGGGGAAACCGTTCCGATGGCGCGTTGATCCATACTTCCGATCCCGATACCTCGATCCGATCAAACGCCCGAAGCGCCGCGTACCATCCCTTACGGCGCTTGCCGCGAGGCCTTCTCTTGCAGACCCGACTGACCGCTGCGCGCTTCAAGAGCCGCATAAACCTCGTCAAGCCCTATGTCACGGGCCAGCAAAACCACGAGCAGGTGATACAGAACATCTGCCGCTTCATCAACAATCCGCTGCCGATCCTGTCCCAGTGCCTCAATAATCAACTCGATGGTCTCTTCACCCAGTTTGCGGCTACATGAGCCGATACCACCGGCGAGTAATTTTGCCGTATAGGACTCATCCACACAGGCAGCGGCCCGGTGCTGCAGAATGGTCTCCAGATCGCGTAAGCCAAAAGCACTCATGCTGTGCCTTTCATTGGCGCGGCATCGCCTGCAGCATCCAGGCGCACCGCGATACCGTGTTGCATCATATAGTGTTTTGCCTCAGCAATGGTAAATTCTCCGTAGTGGAAGATGGATGCCGCAAGAACCGCATCAGCGCCGCCGATGGTAATGCCCTCGACCAGATGCTGCAATGTGCCCACCCCGCCCGAGGCGATAACCGGGACGCTGACCGCCTCGCACACCGCACGGGTCAGTTCCAGATTGAAGCCCTGGCGGGTGCCGTCGCGATCCATTGACGTAAGGAGGATTTCGCCTGCGCCCAGATTAACCGCCTGCGTGGCGAATGCGCATGCATCAATGCCCGTCGCCTGCCGCCCCCCATGGGTGAATATCTCAAATTTCGCCGCCTTTTCTGACGTCGCCGTATCCACTTGCCTGGCGTCCACCGATACGACAATACACTGCGTGCCGAACTTGTGCGCCGCCTTGGCGATGAAATGCGGATCACTGACGGCGCGCGTGTTAACGGAAACCTTGTCCGCACCGGCCTGGAGCAGGGCGCGGATATCGTCAAGATCGCGAACGCCGCCGCCGACCGTAAGCGGCATAAAACAGCGCTCGGCCGTCCGGCGCACCACATCGAGCAACGTGCCGCGCCCCTCGTGGCTGGCGGTAATATCGAGAAAGCACAATTCGTCGGCGCCACCGGCATCATAGGCCATTGCGCATTCGACCGGATCGCCTGCATCGCGCAGATTGGTAAAGTTCACACCCTTGACGACGCGGCCGTTTTGCACATCAAGACAGGGAATAAGTCGTTTTTTCAACATCCCGCCGATTCCCCCAACAGGCGCAATGCTTGTTGCCCGTCAATGCGGCCGTCGTAGAGGGCGCGGCCGGCGATGGCACCACCCAGACGTTGCGCCCCGGGAGCCGCGAGGCGACGGATATCATCCATCGACGAAAGGCCTCCCGAGGCGATCACCGGCACATCCACAGCATGGGCGATTTCAAGGCTCGCCGCGATGTTCAGCCCCTTAAGGATGCCATCGCGCTCGATATCGGTGTGGACGATTGCCGCCAGAGCGCTATCCGCCAGGCGTCGCGCCAGTTCAGTTGCCGCCACGGCGCCGGTGCGCGCCCACCCTTCGATGGCAACGCGCCCGCCACGGGCATCAATGGCCACCGCGATGCGCCCGGGATAGCGGTTGCAGGCCCGCCGGACAAGCTGCGGATCGCGCACGGCGGCAGTGCCGAGGATAATACGCGCAACGCCCTTTTCCAGCCACGTGCCGATTGCCTCCAGGGTGCGGATGCCACCGCCCAACTGTATGGGAATACGCACTGCTTTCAGGATCGCCTCAATGGCGGCGGCATTGACCGTTCTTCCCGCAAATGCGCCGTTCAGATCGACAACATGCAAAAAGCCAAAGCCGGCGTCTTCGAAAGCCCGCGCCTGATCGGCGGGGTTGTCGTTATAGACGTTGGCGCTGTCCATATCGCCCCTTATCAGGCGCACACATTGACCATCCTTCAGATCGATTGCCGGATAGAGGATCATTCTCCTCTCCAGCGCAAGAAGTTGGTGATCAGTTGCAGGCCCAGTGTCTGGCTCTTTTCCGGGTGAAACTGGGTGCCGATCATATTGTCCCGGCCGATGATCGCGGCGATGGGGTCGCCGTAATCGGTCTGCGCCAGAATATCCGTCGGCTGGCGCGGGATAAAGTGGTATGAGTGAACGAAATACCCGTGAAGGCCGCAGCTTCCCAGGGCGATATTGTCAAGAACCGGATGGGATGCTGTTGGCGTAAGCGTATTCCAGCCCATATGGGGGACTTTCAGGGAAGCATCGCTCGGCGTGAGTTCCACCACGTCTCCGGCGATCCAGTCCAGACCGGCGTGGGCACCACGCTCGTAGCCGCGGCTTGCCAGCAACTGCATGCCCACACAAATGCCAAGGAACGGCGTGCCGGTCTCCGCCACCGCCTCGCGCAAGGCTTCTTCCATGCCATCGATAGCGCGCAGGCCGGCGCGGCAATCGGCGAAGGCGCCCACGCCGGGAAGCACGATATGGCTGGCCTGCCGAATATCCTCCGGGCGACTGGTGATGGTGACGGGCATGGATAATCCGGCCTCGAAAGCGGCGCGCTCAAGCGCCTTTCTGGCCGAGTGCAGATTGCCCGAGCCGTAATCGATAATCATCGCGCCCATGGTGCGCTCATTGCCTGGCTGTGTTGCGGTCGGGAAACAGACCGAGAACTTCCCGCTCCGATGTCCTGGCCGGGGAGGGCATTGTTTTTGGTGGAGGCGACGGATTGAAGGGCCCGTTTTTCTCATCGAGGGCATTGAGCCGGCGTTCGAAGTAACGGCTTTCGCAACTGAACCGGTCGGCGCCGGCAACAATCCCGGCATCGCGATAGCCTTTTAACAACAACGACTTGTGCCGTATCAGCGGCGCGAAAATTCCAACTGCAACACCGATAATAATACCGATCGTCGACAACAGCCATACATCAAACCAGCGTTCGCCCACCGACAGCGCCACCATAATGGCAATCATGATACTGGCGCCAAGCCAGGCGCGATGCCATAAAAACCACAGGAGCGGCGCAGCAAATGCGATAACATGAAAGCCGTCACGCACAAATTGTACGCGATCGATATTGTGCAGGTCGTGCCCGGCCTTACCCGGGGGCTCATAGACGGAATAAATGGGCATGAGAGTGATCCGTTTGCTTGCGCCGGCGCGCCTTGCGATGAGGTTACAATGCGCCTTTGGTCGAGGGAATTGATCCTTCAATACGTGTGTCGATTTCAACGGCGCTGCGCAATGCGCGTGCGAGCGCCTTAAAGCACGATTCAGCGACATGATGGGCATTCCCGCCCCGGGTGTTTTCCACATGCAGGGTAATGCGCGCATGGCTGACAAATGCCTGAAACCACTCGCGGAACAATTGGGTATCCATATCACCGATCTTTTGCACCGCAAAGGCCACGCGCCAGACCAGATACGGGCGATCCGAAATATCCAGCGCCAGGCGTGTCAGGGTTTCGTCCATGGGCAGGGCGACGTCCGCATAGCGTCTGATGCCGCGTTTATCGCCCAGGGCCTGGCGCATTGCCTGGCCGATCACGATGCCGACGTCCTCGACGGTGTGGTGCATGTCGACGTCAAGATCGCCTTTGGCGCGCACTTGCAGATCAAACAACCCATGGCGCGCAAGTTGCTCAAGCATGTGATCAAGGAAACCGATCCCGGTATCGATCTCATACACCCCCTCGCCATCGAGATCAATGGCAACAAAGACATGGGTTTCCGCGGTTTCGCGCTCCAGACTTGATTTGCGCATCCCAATCCCCTGATCATGATTTTTGCTCTGCGGGGAAGATCGGCACCCGCATCAAAATTACCCAAAGTGCGCTTGAATGTGATATCTATCACAAAATTGCCGACAGGTCATGACAAGACTTGTTTATGGTGGCAAACGCATTATGTCACTATTTGATGGCAGGGATATTAAAGAACATCAAGGACATCACATTGATGAGCGCGCATCACCGGCATCGTACATCGGCTTCGTGGCACGGGACAACCATTCTGACGGTCCGCAAGGGCGATACCGTGGTGATCGCCGGCGATGGCCAGGTGAGCATTGGCGACAGTATCATCAAACAGACAGCGCGCAAGGTCCGGCCCGTGGGCAAGGGCAACGTGATCGGCGGTTTCGCCGGCACCACAGCGGATGCGTTTACCCTCTTTGAGCGTCTTGAGGGCAAGTTGGAACAATATCCCGAACAATTGCTGCGCGCGTGTGTGGAACTGGCAAAGGACTGGCGCACGGATCGCTACTTGCGGCGCCTGGAGGCGATGATGATCGTTGCCGACAGGGCGACGACCCTGGTATTGACGGGAACGGGCGATGTGCTTGAGCCGGATGGGGGTGTGATGGCTATCGGCTCGGGCGGCAATTACGCTCTGGCGGCGGCGCGCGCGCTCATCGATAGCGATCTGGATGCGCAGACGATCGCCCGGCGCGCCATGCAGATCGCCGCCGATATCTGCGTTTATACGAACGACCGGGTGGTGGTGGAAAGTCTGGAGAACGTGTGAGCGATAACGGCGATTTTGTCATTGACGAGGGCGATCTTCAGGCGGCAGTGGACGCCGCCGTAATCAATGCGCGCCAGGCGCAAGCGCTTGAGGCTTTTTTACGCAAGCGCGCCGCGCAGCCGATAACGCGCGATGAGAATTTTCGCATTGCATCGAATTTCGGCGATATTTTTATCGTTATCGGGCTGGTTATTTTCACCCTCGCGGCTTTCCGCATGGAGCGCGATTACTTTAGTGACTTTGAGCCGTTGGGCGCTGTGGCGATGCTGGCCATTTATTGGCTACTGGCCGAGTTGTTTGTGTTCAGGCAACCGCGCCTGGCGCCGGCGATAATTGCCTGTTTGCTCTGCGCCTATCTTGTCTGCCTGATTTTTTTGAACCTGCCCGGCGTGCCGGGGATATCCGCGGCGTCAGACAACGATCCGGGAATACTGTTGTTGCCCAAAGGGGACATGGCGGGGATATTCTCTAAAAGTGACGCACTGGTGTTTTTTCCCCTATTGGGCTGGGCTCTGGGCTTTCTTGCGGTATTTGTTCGCTTCCGCCTGCCGGTTCTGGTGTTTTTCCTGGCGCTTTGCCTGATCCTCGTCACTAATACGGCTGTCGGCTTTGTGTATCCGCAACTGATCGGGTTTTGGGGCCTGTTTATATGCAGCGTGTTCTGTCTTGGCGTGGCGATCCGGCTTGATCTTCAGGATCGTATGCGCGTGACAAGAAAGAGCGCCTATGCATTCTGGCTCTACGTCATTGCCGCACCGCTCACCATTCACGCACTTTTCATTAACCTGATCTTTGGCAGTAAATCCATCGCCGAGAGCTTTGGCAGCGAATTCAATCTTTCGGTGATCGTCATTGCCATTTCCCTGTTCTCGGCCTGCGCCGGCATTGTGCTCGACCGGCGCTCGCTTGTCAGCCCGACGATCATTTATATCATGGGTGTGTTGTTCTACTGGTTCAGCGACCAATTGCCGCCATCGGTCCGGCTGATCATTCCTCTTGCTTTAGGATTTGCCGTTATTGTACTGGGCACGTTCTGGTACCGCATTCGCGCGTGGCTATTCAGACCGCTGGCCCGTTCGGCTCTTTTTCAAAAACTGCCTCCTGTCGCCCATGTTTAGCAGCTTTGCGCGTCCTGTTTTGCTTGTCCCCGCACTCTGGGAGTCCCCATGACCGATTTTTCGCCCCGTGAAATTGTATCCGAACTGGATCGCTACATCATCGGCCAGCGTGATGCCAAGCGCGCCGTAGCCATCGCCCTGCGCAACCGCTGGCGGCGGCAGCGCTTGAAGAACCCCATGAAAGACGAGGTGCTGCCCAAGAATATTCTCATGATCGGACCAACCGGGGTCGGCAAGACCGAGATTTCGCGGCGGCTGGCGCGCCTGGCGCAGGCACCGTTTATCAAAATCGAGGCAACGAAATTCACCGAAGTCGGGTATGTGGGGCGCGATGTGGAACAGATCGTGCGCGATCTGGTGGAGGCGGGTATCGGTCTGGTGCGCGAGAAAATGCGTAAGGATGTCCAGGCCAAGGCCCACGAATTGGCCGAGGAGCGGGTGCTGGATGCCCTGGTGGGCGAGAGTGCGGGGCGGCAAACGCGGGATTCGTTTCGTAAAAAGCTGCGCGACGGCCTGCTCGATGACAAGGAAATCGAGATCGATATCCGCCAGACGCGCATGTCCATGCCCAGCTTCGATATTCCCGATATGCCCGGCGCCAGTGTCGGCATGATCAATATCGGCGATATGCTCGGCAAGGCGTTTGGCGGCGCAACGAAGAAGCGGCGCGTGAATGTCGCCGATTCCTACGATATTCTGCTGGCAGAAGAATCCGACAATCTGCTTGACGACGACCAGCTTGTTGATCAGGCGATCGATCTTGTGGAGAACAACGGCATCGTCTTTCTTGACGAGATCGACAAGATCTGCGCGCGCGAGGGCCGTCACGGCGGTGAAGTATCGCGCGAAGGCGTGCAGCGCGATTTATTGCCGCTGATCGAGGGCACGACGGTCGCCACCAAACACGGTCCCGTCAAGAGCGATCATATTCTTTTCATCGCCTCGGGTGCGTTTCATGTGGCCAAACCGTCCGATCTGCTCCCCGAGTTGCAGGGACGACTGCCTATCCGGGTTGAATTGCGGGCGCTGGAGAAGGAGGATTTCGTGCGCATCCTGACCGAGACAGAAGCCAGTCTGATCAAGCAATATATCGCCCTGATGCAGACCGAGGACTTTACCATCGAATTCACCGATGACGCGATCGATGAAATCGCCTCGATTGCGGTCGATATCAACGCCAGTATTGAGAATATCGGCGCACGGCGGCTGCAAACGGTCATGGAGCGCACCCTGGATCGCATCAGTTTCGAGGCCCCTGACAGAAGCGGCGAACATCTCATCATTGATGCCGCTTATGTGAAGGAACATGTGGGCGATCTGGCGCGCGATCGTGATTTGAGCCGTTATATCCTGTAAGTCGACGCTTCAGCCGTGGCGATCAAAGAGGAACCCGTTTATGCGTAAAACCGTGGTCGGCGTGATCGGCAGCGCTTATAGTGTGGAGGATCGATTTCCTGTCCAGCTCGTGGGAGAGCGAAACATGCACGCGATATGCGATGTCTGCGATGCGCTGCCGCTGATGTTCGCCGCAGCGCCCGATATCACCGATATTGATGCGTTGCTGCAGGTGGTCGATGGCGTCCTGCTTACCGGCGCGCGCGCCAATGTGCACCCGAAGCATTTTTATGCCGAGCCCGATCAGCGCTATGAACCCTACGATGAGAGCCGCGATAGTGTCGCCCTTGAATTAATCCGCCAATGCGTGGTGCGCGCGGTCCCGCTGCTTGGCATATGCCGCGGCTTTCAGGAGATGAATGTCGCTTATGGCGGCTCCCTTCATCCTGAAATCCGTGATCTTCCGGGACGCATGAATCATCGTATGCCGCGCCTGGCGAACGATGAAATTCACCCCGATCCGCAGGTCATCTTTGCCGATCGCCATGATGTTGAACTGATCGCGGGCGGCGCCTTTGAAGCGCTCTATGGACGCCGCAGCATTCGTGTCAATTCGCTGCATGGCCAGGGTATTCTGGAGCCGGGTGGACGGATTGTCGTCGAAGGCATCGCCGAAGATGGCACCATCGAAGCCCTTCGCATCGCCGATGCGCCGGGGTTTGCCCTTGGGGTTCAATGGCATGCGGAGTACGATCCGCAGGACAATCCGGTCAACGGGGCGCTGTTCAGGGCCTTCGGCGAGGCGCTGCGCAGCCATCAGGGTAACGCGGTTGGATAGTGCGATGGCAGTTGATTTTGACGTGGTGATCGCCGGTGGCGGTTATGTGGGATTATCTCTTGGCGCCGCCCTGTCGGGCTTGCGCGGCGGCCCGCGGCGGGTGGCGCTTGTCGACGCCACACCGCGGCATGGGGTAAGGGATTTGCGCGCCTTTGCGATCACGCCGGCGGCGCGTCGCATGATGGAGACGCTTGACATCTGGCCGCAACTGGCCGACGAGGCGCAGCCAATCCACGATATGATCGTCACCGACAGCCGCCTTGATGACAAGGTGCGGCCGGTGTTTCTGACGTTTTCCGGTGATGATTCGGAGGACGGCGCCCCCCTTGCCCATATGGTGCCCAACAGGCTCATGACAGCGGCGCTTAAACGCAAATGTATCGATCAGGGTGTGACCCTCCTTGCCCCCGATACGGTGGAGGATTTTATCTGCCATGAGGCGTATGTCGCCATCGTGCTTGGCGGCGGGAGAAGGCTTACCGGGCGCCTTTTGGTGGCGGCCGACGGCATCCGCTCGAAGCTGCGGGCGCTGGCGGGCATCTACACCGTGCAAAAACGCTACGGCCAGAGTGGCATTGTCACGACGGTTGGCCATGAGCGGCCCCATCACGGGCGCGCCGAGGAGCATTTTTTACCGGCCGGCCCGTTTGCAATCCTGCCGCTGCGCGGTAACCGTTCGTCCCTGGTCTGGACAGAGGCGACGCCGCTTGCCCGGCGGTTGGTGGAAGAGGAAGACGTTGTTTTCCGAAGCGAGATGGAGCGCCGCTTTGGCCATCACCTTGGCGCCCTAACTCTTGCCGGGCCCCGTCACGCCTATCCGCTTGGACTTGTTCTGGCGCGGGATTTCGTTCGCCCGCGTTTTGCGCTGGTTGGCGATGCGGCCCATGGTATCCATCCCATAGCCGGTCAGGGATTAAACCTGGGCTTTAAGGACGTGGCGGCGCTGGCCCAGACACTTGTGGAAGCCAGCCGTCTGGGGCGCGATCCGGGAACAATCGACGTGTTGCGCCGTTATCAGCAGTGGCGGCGGTTCGATACGGTACGTATGGGCATTTTGACGGATGTTCTGAACAGGCTGTATTCCAATGATTCGACGGCCTTGCGCCTGTTGCGTGCGACGGGCCTGGCGCTGGTGGACCGGGCGCAGCCGTTGCGCCGTTATTTTGCCCGCGAGGCGAGCGGCCTGGCGGGCTCGGTGCCGAAACTTCTCACTGGCGAGCCGGTTTGAGGGCGTTTTAATTTGGAGCGTGTAATACCAAGGGGCTTTGCGTTTGACTCCTGGCCCGGTTTAAAACCGTTGTCTTATCAGCACGATACACAAGTCAACGCGTACAAAACGCCAATACCGCTGGTATAATTTCAACAGATTGTCCCTGATAAGCCCATCGGGTGCTGCTCGCCATCTGTGGCAAGGGCCGCACCAAGGTAGTTGAATGTGAAAAAGTCCCTCGGCTTCGCCGGTTGTGATCTTTCAGCAGGTTGTTCCCGGGACAGGCAAACCGGAAGGGATACCTCTTAACACCCTTGCCGCAGATGGCGAGCAGCAAGGCCATACCGGGCCATTTACCTGATCATCGCTTTTTTTCGATTTATCCAGCGTTGTCAAGGGTTTAAGAACCGCCAGAGGCGGCGCGAAGCGCCCTTGACAGCGCATGAGAAATCGAACACCTCTAATGATCAGATGAATGGCCAGCAGCACCCGGCGAGGATTTCGAGAACAACCTACTGAAAGGCGACACCCAGGCTTTACGCGCAAATGCGCCAAAACCTTGCAATAAGCCCAGGCGAAAACAAAGCGCCGCGCCTTCCTAGAGCGTGTCAGGTCTTAATAGAAGCAATTCTGTTTCTCGATTGGCGAGGCGAACCACGCTCAAGGCGATCGAAGAGCGATGGCGACCCATCTCTCGAGAGCGGCTTGGGCGTGGGCGTCCGCCAATCGGAAACCCGAAGGGACGGGCGCTTTTGCGACAATATGGACCTTAAGTCTCTTGAAAATAGCCCCACTATATCCTGCGAGACTTAAGGCCCATCTTGTCGCAAAATCGCTCCGTCAGAATGATTCTATTAAGACCTGACACGCTCTAATCGTTGCTTTCTCATTGTTTTAAATGAAGAAAAGTGCGCTGAGCGGAGCGAAGCACTTTTCTCAACGATCAACAAGGTATCCTGAATTTTTTCAGAAATACCAGCTTTCGGCAAGGGCGGTGGTAATCGCTCACGGCGCCGTGAAGAGTTTTAGCCGGTCCATCTCCTCCAGGCTCAGGTGCCGGGCTTCGTCGATCAGCATGATCGGCACGCCATCGCGAACAGGAAAGGCGAGTTTGGCCGCCCGGCTGATGAGCTCCTGCGCTTGCCTGTCATAGCTCAACCCCCCATGGGTTACGGGACAGACAAGAAATTCAAGCATTTTCCTGTCTGTCTGCTGGTGCGTAGCGTTATCGGACCGCCCGGACGCGTGATCCATCATGGAGGATGTTGTCTTCATTGCAGGGTCGATTGCGGATTGTCACTGTCCTGCATGGCCAGGGCGCGCTCGGTAAGGGCGATCAGGGTCTCGGCGCGGGTCACCAGATCGGGCGCTTCAAGCAGCGCCTGCTTTTCCGCCACTCCATAGGGCGCCATGATCGAGAGAATATTGACCATCGCTTCGGTCTTGGTGTTTTCTACTTCGCGCCAGTCGGTCTGCAATTCGTTGGCCTCCAGATAATCCCGAAACACCCGCAGCAGCATCCCCCGATCGACATCCGCCTCGCCCAGGCCCTCTTTCAGATCGGTGGCGAACGGCTCGTAAGTGACGCTGCAACACCGGTATGAGGATTTGCGCTCAAGTTCGCTGATCACAGCAAACCGGCAAATCCCCGTCAACGCAATATGGTAGCGATTGTCGCCGGCCTCCATCAGACTGGTTATGCGTCCGGCGCAACCGATAGGCATCAAATCCCGTGTTGGTGCATCATCATCGGTGGCGCGCAAGGGCTGGATCATGCCGATGATGCGCTCGCCTTTCAGGGCATCGTCAATCATATCCACATAGCGCGTCTCGAAGATCTGCAGCGGAAGCTCGGTGCGCGGCAAGAGCAGGGCGCGCGGCAGGGGAAAAACCGGAATGCTGACCGGTAAATCGGAATAATCCTTGTAAACGGCATTCATAGCCATAACGTATCCCGCTGGTATCGTCTGTACAGATGAGCGAATATTGCGTTCAGGAAAAAAGTACGCTCGATAATTTCCGCCGGCCATCGATCGTCATGGCGTCGGTTGGCCCCCAGGCGTCAAAAAACTGCAGCAATTGTTTGCGCGCCGCTTCCTCATTCCAGCCGCGATCGTGCCTGATGATGGCGACAAGATGATCCACTGCCTCCTCTTTTCGGCCCGCAGCGTTGAGCGCCAAAGCCAGATCGAAACGGGCCTGGTGATTTTGCGGATCCCCCTCAATGGTGCGCACAAGCTCTGCCGCATCACCCAGATCAGCCGTTTGTTTCTTCAACGTGATCTGCGCGCTGGCGGCACTGATGACGGCATCATTGGCGGCGTCCGGTGGTGCGAGAGCCAGGGTCTGTTCGGCCCGTTCGGTGTCGCCAGCATGCAAATAGCATAGCGCCAGACCGGCGATGGCGCGCAAATGCGTCCGATCCTCCTGCAGAATGGCGCCAAATGCCTGCGCAGCGCTGGAATAGTCCTTTGCGGCAAGCATCGCTTGCGCCTGATCGAGCATTGCGTCGATTTCCGTGGTGCCGGGCAGGGCACCTTCCGTCAAGCGCTCGATAAAAGCGACCACCTGGCTTTCCGGTACCGCGCCCATAAAGCCATCGACCGGCTGGCCGTCGCGAAAGGCCAGCACCGCCGGAACAGATTTGATACCCATCTGTCCCGGAATAGCCGGATGTTCATCGATATTCAGCTTGACCAGCTTTACCGCACCCCTGGCCGCTTTGACGGTCTTTTCCAACACCGGCTGCAACTGCTTGCACGGACCGCACCATGGCGCCCAGAAGTCGACCAGCACCGGCACCTCACGGGAGGCCTCGATAACATCCGCGATAAACGTCTTCGTTGTCGTATCCGTAATGATGTCAGCCGCGGCCGCGCCATTGGGTTTGCTTACAGCAGAGTCGGCGTCGCCGCCCATAATAATAGCCATCGCCTTGTCCTGTCGTTAGACCGATGTGATGTATTACATGGTTATTCGCGATTGATCAATCAAGGCTGCGCCGGCGATTGAGGCCCCGGCAGGGTAACGATCGCCGGTTCATGCCCGGTCAGACGGAAAAATGCCATCAGATCGTCGCGCAGAATGGATGTCGTCGCGTCATTACGCAACGGATGGCAATTGATGGTTTCGTGGCCCATAAGCCGCGCATCAACTATCACCTTAACCGCCTTTTCGCGATCGTTAATGACGCCGAACGCCGTCACTGAGCCCGGGTTGACGCCGAGTAACTGCGCCAGCAGGGCTGGCTTGCCGAACGATAACCGCCCGCATCGCAGGGTTTTGTGCAGGTTCTTAAGATCAATGGCGGTGTCTTCTTGCGCTACAACAAGAAATATCTGTCCTTTTTTATCCTTCAGAAACAGATTTTTGGTGTGTCCGCCGGCGATTTTACCGCGTACATCACGGGACTCCTCGACGGTAAAGACCGGGGCGTGATCAATAGTCGTCGTGCTGATGCCGTGTTGCCCCAGGTATTCGAGCAGTTCATGACGCGAAAAGGGCTTGATAGTATTTTCAGGGTGCATATTCACGGCCGAGTTTCCGGAATGGCTCGATGGATCTTTGCTGATTGCGGCCCGGCGTTGGCGTACAGCCCTTTCGAGCGGGCATAAACACCTTGCAATTGCGCCAAAGGGGTGCATATATAGGTGCTTGTGAAGACGGTATGTATGGTGATTTTATCATATTCGCCATATTTTCATACTGATAGGATTTGTTCAAGTATCACAGGCTATTATGGCGTATTGCGGTGCTTTGCCGCATTGGGATGCGGGTGTAGCTCAGGGGTAGAGCACAACCTTGCCAAGGTTGGGGTCGTGGGTTCGAATCCCATCGCCCGCTCCAAAAACCTCATTGGAACAGTAATCTCCAGATAGTTGATCGTAATGAAAGGTACATGGAGCGAAGCGCCTTTCTTCACGATCAACTCATCTTATCGGGAAAATTAGACCTGACACGCTCTCGGGACTTTTTCACGTTCACTCATACGCCATAACTGGCGGTGACGGGGGCGCCGGTAAGCCAATACCACCGATACGCCGATAGTCACTTCCTCTCAACACCCCTGATGACAACCGTCTCGCCGTTATCATCCCTGATAATGGATGCCTCCTCAATTGTAATTGCCGGGCGTCGCCGCCCGGTGTTATGGTCGCTGTCATCGCCATCCCCGGCACCGGACAAAGGCCCGGGGTCGATCCCCGCCTGGCGCATTTTCAGCCTGGCATAAGCGACAAAGGCAAAACCGGCAAGCCCGGCCAATGCCACAATAAACAGCAGCGCAAGGAACAGAAACACGCCGCCAATCAGGCCGATAACGACAAGGATCGGCACCAGGGCGTAAAGGCCGAATTGTATCAGCTTGTTCTTCATGAATCCAACATGGGGGATAACGTGCGATTTTTCAAGACAACGGGAGAATAACATGGCCTCAGAGCATAACGACCGGTTTCAGCCGATATCGGGGATGACCGTGCCCCGCTTTGCCGGCGTGCCCAGTTTTATGCGCCTGCCGGTCGTTGAGTTGCAAAGCGATATGGCCGCCCATGTAGACATCGGCATTGTCGGGGTGCCGTGGGATACGGGTACGACCAACCGCCCGGGGGCGCGTCATGGCCCGCGGCAACTGCGCGATCTTTCGACCATGATCCGCCCCGTTCACCCGGTATCGAAAATCGCGCCGTTTCGCCTTGGCAATTGCGCCGATCTTGGCGATGTCGGGGTGAACCCGGCCGATGTCATGGACACGCTGGCGCGCGTCGGCGATTTCTACAAACAGCTATGTACGCGTGGTATTCGCCCGTTGAGCGCGGGCGGCGATCATCTGGTCTCCTATCCGATCCTGAGCGCTGTGGGCAGGAACGCGCCCGTGGGCATGATCCATTTCGATGCCCATACGGATTTGAACGATGCCTATTTCAACGGTTGCAAATACACCCATGGCACGCCGTTTCGCCGCGCCATCGAGGATGGATATCTGGATCCGAAGCGCGTCGTGCAAATCGGCATTCGCGGCACGCAATATGATCATGGTTCCGATTTGCAATGGGGACGCGACCAGGGCGTTACCATCCTGTCCGTCGAGGAGATGTTCGCCCGCGGCACAGACGATGTCATGGCACAGGCGCGTCATATTGTTGGCGATAAAGAAACGTATGTCAGTTTTGACATCGACTTTATCGATCCGGCTTTCGCGCCGGGCACGGGCACGCCGGAAATCGGCGGCCCGACAAGTTTTCAGGCCCAGCAGATGGTGCGGGCCTTGCAGGGGCTGAATATCGTCGGCGCCGATCTCGTTGAGGTTTCACCGCCCTTCGATATGTCCGGCAATACCGCCTGGCTCGGCGTATCCATGATGTTCGAGCTGTTGTGTGTCATGGCGTGGGCGTTGAAACCGGCCTGATGCGTCGTGGCGATGCAATCCATAAGGACAAGCGTCATGCCGAAATTTGCCATGATTACCCTCGCCGGTTTTGTGGCCGGGGCGGCTGCTGTCGGGGGGAGCGAATACCGAGCGCTTTACCACAAATGGTATGCGCTGGGGGTGAACTCGGGCAAAATCGCCGGGCGCTCTTCGGTAATGAATGATCTGTGTAAATTCGCCACGCCGGATAAACCGGGCGGCACCATTACACATGCCATTAATGTCAAAGCCAATTATTTGGGCGTGGCCAGGCGCGACGGCGCTCTCGTGTTCTATTGCAGATAGAGCGTGTCGCAACGGAGGCAAATTGTATGCTTAAACTGGTCGCTGGCGGTCTTGCGGGCTTCGTGGCTGGCAGTCTTGTCGCCACCGCGGCAGGGTATTTGCTGGCGCTGTTCCTGTGGGACAGGCAGGGTGCCTTCGCTGGCGAGGCCATCGGAAGAACGCAAGCGATAGTCAGGCTTTGCGCCTTTGCCACACCGGACAGGCCGCCGGAGATGCCCGATTATGATCTCTATACCCGCGGCCAGCGCTTAAGTCTGTTTAGACGGGGCGAGGGTGTGCTACTTTATTGCGAATAAGTTGAGCACACGGACATATTGGAGACACCATGCCCATGGACGCCGCCGAGATCGAAACCCTCATCAAGCAAGCCATTCCCGATGCGCAGGTGGTCATACGCGACCTGGCCGGCGACGGCGATCACTACGCGGCGCAAGTCGTATCGGCCGCGTTTGCCGGCAAGACCCGTTTGCAGCAGCACCAGATGGTGTACCGTGCCCTTAAGGGGCGCATGGGGGAGGCGTTGCACGCCCTGGCCTTGCAGACCGGTGTGCCCGAGCCGGGCGCTCCCGGTTAGTCGATTATGAAAAAGTCCCCCGGCTTCGCCTCGGTGTGCTTTTTCCCGTTCCACTGATTCAGTCGAACAGATACTCGCGCCCGAGCTTGACACGCCGCACGCCGTCGTATTCGATAATATCCGCGGTTGAATACGTCTCGCGCAAGGTCGCCGGCATGTAAGAGCCGGTACCCACCATGTCGATGGGCGCTTTGGCCGCGCCCATGACCAGGCATTTCTGGGGATCGAAACCCGACGAGGCGATGATCCTGACAGCCTCATAACCGGCCTCATCAAGACATTTACGGGTATTCACCACGCTTGCCACCGATACGCCGTTGCCAAATAGCGTCCGCCGCACCTGATCGATAATCACATCGCCCGCATCAAGCTGAAAGGCCCGCTGGCCGAGCACTTCCTCGACGATATTATATTCGCCATCCACATCGAGCCAGGCGCCGAGCACGTCCACCGATCCGGCGTAATCGAGCCCCTCGGCAAAGCGGCTGCCGTGGGTATCAAGGCGCACGCCAAAGGTCTTGCCCTTGTCGGCCAGGCCGGATTCGTCGTAAAACCATGCCGCGCAACGAAGCGAATCGGTAATCTCCCTGCCGTTAAAATCAACCAGCGGCACCACCACCGGTTCATCGGGCTGGGCCTCGGCAAACATCTTTGTTGCCTCCAGAACATCCCCGCGCGCATATCCCACAAGCGCGTGCGGCATGGTCCCCATACCCTGCGGCTGGCCGAACAGCGGCGCGGTAATGTCCTGCGAGGAACCGACAAAGCCGGTCACTTGCGCATCGCGCGCCTTGGCGGCGGCGGAGCCAACAGCGGCGCCATAGGCGACCAGCAGGTTCATTTCAATCCCGGATGCGTGGCGCGCGTGCATATCCATGAATTGCGAACGCGGCAGGGCGCGGCACATGTTAAAGGCATTGTAGGCGGCCACACAGGGAATGCCGACCTTTTGCAGCATCAGCGTCTCGACTTCGGACAGGGCGGCATACGATCCGGTGACGGTGAACAGCTTGCTGTCGGAGGGCACCAGATCTCCCTCTTCGAAGTAGCGCCGGATGGATACATCCGGCACGAGCTTTTCCACCAAACGCAGGGCCGGGCCAAATGCGGCGATGACGCGGCGGCGCATAAATACCGCGTAGGTGACCTGCTGATCGCCGTATTTGCGCGCGATGTTACGCGAATGGGTGAAATACTTGTCTGTCGTCACCGCGATGTCGGTAAACGAGAGCACCGTATCGACGATCCGGTCGATCTGAGTTGGTGGCGGCAATAGCGCCTCAATGGTACGCGCCTGCATGACACAACCCTCCCTTTACGCATTGAACCGGCGCGAAGACGACGGTGTCAGCGTCGCCACGGCGACCGGACGGCAATAAACCGCACTGAATTGTGCCGCTCAACCGGCCCCTTTATGTCTCGCTCCTGATTTCATCGATGGCGCGGGCAAGAAGCGTATCCATCTGGTGGCGGATCTGGTGGTCCGACTTGACAATACCGGCGGCGGCCAGATCGCCGCTTAATTTGCGAAACACATCCGCATCACCCGGTTCCTCAAAATCGGAGAGGATTATCGTTTTGGCATACGCCTCGGCCTCTTCACCGGTCTTGCCCATCAACTCCGCCGCCCAGAGCCCGAGCATCTTGTTGCGCCGTGCCTCGGCCTTGAATCGCAACGTCTCATCAAGGACGAATTTTTTCTCGAACGTATCCTTGCGCTCATCAAAACTGCTCATCAATCCCTGCTCCTGTCTGATCTGCCTGGTTTTGCAACGCCCAAGACGCGGCAAACTTGCCGGGATGCGCCTTGCGCGATCCGCTCGCCTTACAGGCGGATGAACGTCCCGCCTGGCCTTTCAAGCCGCCCTTGTGCCTTTTAGACCGATTTTGCCGAATTGTTCAATGACCTTCACCGTAAATAGGGCTAAATTGGGTCCCAATGCTCTAGTTGTGTAATTTCAACAGGGTGTCCCTGATAAACCCATCGGGAACACCCTGTTAAAAGACCACAACCAGAGCATGTTGATCCGGTGTCGTCAGTCTGGCGTTGACAAGTGCGGTGAAATGTCCCCAAAAACGTTGTCAAGGCGCCCCTTAAATGGCAAAAGGAACGACAACCTCAGAGTTCGGTATCATTGAAACGAATATGACATCATGAATCGCAGACGACGCGTTTACGAGGGCAAAGCGAAAATCCTTTACGAGGGACCCGAACCGGGTACCCTCGTGCAGCACTTTAAGGACGAGGCAACCGCATTCAATGCCCAGAAGAAGGCCGTCATTGAAGGAAAAGGCGTACTGAACAACCGCATTTGCGCGCATTTGTTCACTCACTTGAATACCATTGGCATTCCGACCCATTTCATTCGCCGGCTGAATATGCGCGAGCAACTGATTCGCGAGGTCGAAATCATTCCCCTGGAAGTGATTGTACGCAATGTCGCCGCAGGCACACTGGCACAACGGCTCAAGCTGGATGAGGGCACCCGGTTGCCGCGCTCCATTATCGAATTTTGCTACAAGAACGATGCGCTTGGCGACCCGCTTGTGGCCGAGGAACATGTTACCGCCTTCGGCTGGGCAAGCCCGCAGGAAATCGACGACATCATGTCCCTTGCCATTCGCGTAAACGACTTTCTGAGTGGCTTGTTTCTTGGCATCGGCATTCGTCTTGTTGACTTCAAGCTCGAGTTTGGCCGCCATTGGGAAAATGACATGATGCGTATTATGCTTGCCGATGAAATCTCCCCCGATTCGTGTCGTCTTTGGGATATTCGCTCCGATGACAAACTCGACAAGGACCGCTTTCGCCGTGATATGGGCGGTCTGCTGGAGGCGTACAGCGATGTCGCCCGCCGCCTGGGCATTCGCATCGGCAGCGACGGCTTTAACGCGCAGAGTGGCCCCGTTTTGGTAAAGTAGATGCAGCATTTAAAGGCGCGTGTCACGGTTACACTGAAAAATGGCGTGTTGGACCCGCAAGGAGCGGCGATTGCCGGAGCTTTGCGGGCGCTGGCCTTCGATGAGCTTGACGATGTGCGGCAGGGGAAAATTTTCGATATCAAATTGCGCGCCAGAGATCGCGGACAGGCGCGCCAGCAGCTGGAGCGCATGTGCGAGCGGCTTCTGGCCAACGCGGTAATCGAAGAATATGCGGTCACGTTCATCGATTGAAGGATACCGGCGGGAATAAAGGAATGCAGGTTCGGAATATGGCGGAAAAAAGGAAAGAATCGTGAAATTTTTGCGTGGCATTCTTGTGTGCGTTACAGGATTGGTTCTGCTTGCCGGCTGCGGCCTCGAATCGATACGCAAGCTCGGCGGAGAGACCAGTTCACCGGATATGAGCAGGTGGGAAAAAACCGCCAATAAAGGATTTCTTTCCTATAGCTGCCAAAGTTGCAGTGAGGCGGGCGCCGTCGTGCTGTATCGCAGTATCCATGTGGGACCGGACCTGAGCGCGGAGAATTCCCGCGAGGCGATTATCTCGTCCATGAGTACCGCCTTGACGCCCGGCGCCGTGAAACTGGAAAATGAAAAGGGCCAGGCCGTATTAACCCAGGCGTTTTCCTCCCTGACCGTTGCCGGTCACAAGGGATTGCTCGGGCGTTATCACTACGCCCCTGCCGATACCACGGGCGAGAATAACGCCGGCAGCGGTTCCGGCGATGGCGCCGCGCCGTCTTCGCCGGCGCCGGCTGTGGGCTATATGTTCCTGATACCGAGCGGTGAGACACTTTTGATTTTGCAATCGGTCGCCGCCAATAAAGAAGATGCAGCAAGGTACTTACGCGAATTTGCTGCCAGACTGGATAAACTGGCGTAATAGAGCGTGTCAGGTCTTGATAGAACCATTCTGACGGAGCGATTTTGCGACAAGGCCAAGCAAAGTCTCGCAGGATATAGTGGGGCTGTTTGCAAGAGACTTAAGGTTCGTATTGGATCAGCCTGGCGTTAGCTGTACCCGTCTTGCCAGGGGCAATGCTAACGCCATAAAGCGATTGCCCTGAAATCTATAGCAAAAGCGCCCGTCCCTTCGGGTTTGCCGATTGGCGGACGCCCACACCCAAGCCGCTCTCGAGAGATGGATAAACATCGCTCTTCGATCGCCTTGAGCCTGGGTATCGCCTCGCCAATCGGGAAACGAAAATTGCTTCAGTTATACCAGCGGTATTGGCGTTTTGTACACGCTGACTTGTGTATAGTGTTGATAAGACAACGGTTTTAAGCCAAGTCAGGAGTCAAACGCAAAGCCCCTTGGTATTAAAAACTGAAAAGCTCCAGAAGCCCGACCTGGGTGGTGGGTGCGGGCCAGGTTTCCTGACTGAATGGGAAAAAGTTGAATGTGAAAAAGTCCCTCGGCTTCGCCCCGGTCCACTTTTCCCATTCAACGATTTAAGGTGCGACCGGCTGCACGTTTGCCCCCCGCGCCGGTCGCACCCCATGTCATGAATGATCTTGCTGGATCAGATCAGCGGATCATGACATGTTGTCTGTTTGTCAGCCCAGGCGCTGACTTCGTATGACTTTTTCCAGCTTTTCCGGCGTGTCGACCAAAGCGGAGTCCTCGTTCAGAGTCGCCGCTTCAGAACGCAATTGCCAGACGTGAAAGTAAATCCAGAACGCCAGACCCGCGATCCAAAGAATAAACTCGGTGCCGACGAAAGGATAAATGGGACCCAGTTGAGCGATGTCCGTGGCCCAGTTTTCAACGATGGTCGTTGACATGATCTTGTCTCCTGATTTGCCATTTGCGTTAAACGATTAACCGCTGATCAGACCGCGCCTGCGCGCCTCATCCAGTTCGGCCTGGGTAACCTCGCTTTCGTTGAGGTACCGGTCATGATATTCCGCCAGATCCAGACCGATCAATTCAATTTCAGCGGGAATTCTGAGCACACCCATACGCTTGAGAACCGAAGCCAGTATAAATGACGGCAAAAAGCCCAGCACGCCAAACATGATAACCGCGCCAGCGAACTGTCCCCACGGGGTAATCGACGCCGCATCCACGCCCCCCATTGCCGCCGGGTGTCCCCAAAGCATAAAACCGGCAATAACCAGGCCGATAAAGCCCGCATAGCCATGTACCGCGACCGCACCGACAGCATCATCAATCATAAAGCGCCGCTCTATCCAGTTATGCAGCTTGTACGCGCTGACAGCGCCAATACCACCGATAAACATCGACTGAATCGGATGATACAGATCGTTTCCGGCAGAGGCGGCAATAATCCCCGCCAGACCGGCCGAATACGTCCAGAATGCATCGCCGCGTGATACGATATACCCCGCAACAAGGCCGCCCGATAATGACATTAAAAAGTTGAACACGATCGCCGACAATGTCGTCGGGGTCAGATAGATGGTCGTGGCCGTATAGCTCGTGCCCTGGGCACCAATATCGCCCGCGCCGATGATCGGCACGTTGCAGGCAACATAAAATCCCCAGAAGCCCGTATAGATCAAAAACAGACCGACCGTCACAAGCCACGGGTTATGGGGAACAATGTTGCGCGGCGTGCCGTCTTCGCGAAACTTCCCGATGCGGGCCCCAAGGGGAATAAGAACCCCTAATGCGGCGCCTCCGGCAATCGCGTGAATCACGCCCGAAGCATAGGCATCATGATAGCCCAGCAGCTTTACCATCCAGCCATCGTAGTGCCAGCCCCAGGCAGCGTCGATGATCCATGTGAACGAACCCACCAGAACAGCAATCAGCCAGAACGCGCCAGAACGGATACGCTCAATCACGGCGCCCGAAACAATTGACGCGGCGGTCCACGAAAACAGCAAGAACGCAGCCCAGAACACGCCATTAATGCGTGCCCAGAAAGCGTTATCGTCAGCCGTTGTGGTAGCCGTTTGCGGGGCGCCACCCAGATGCGTGCCCATTAACTCCGACCACGGTACCGCGTTCGGTGCGTCGATCAACCCTTGTCCCTTGTAAATAAACGGACCATTGGGGAAAGCAAAATAAATCCACCAGCCAAAGAAGAAAAATGTAATCGTCACCAACGGGATCAACATGGTGTTCTTCATTAGCGTATGCATCATGTTCTTGGTACGGGAAGCTCCGACTTCGTACATGCAAAAGCCTACGTGAATCAAAAACATCAACGGCACGGTTACCCAATAGTAAAACTCGCTGAAGATAACCGTCAGTGCACCGATATCGGTATCCATACGTTCCTCCCTTTCACCTCATTATTATGCGCGTATGTCGTTTGCCGTCCTTCGGGTCAGGAACAATATGACGACTGGCTACGGACAGTCATTTTCGGGTGATACGCGCTTTGCCACCCGTCCGTTATCAGAGCCATTTTGCACAGCCAATGCACGTTTATGCGCCGATTCATCGAAAACGTGCCCCCCCTACATGTGACGCTCGTGGAACGCAATTGACATTTGGGTCCCGTTTGCCGCCGGGGGCGCAAATGTAGAAATCGAACCATTAACAGGTGCCTAACAATTATCTTACTGTTATTCAACAATTTCCATGTGCAGGAAATCTCTCCCATGGCGCTTTTATCGCCGCTTGAATGTCGTTTTGCCGCAACATCACGCCGATTGGAAAACATAATTTACGGACCACGCGAAGCGTTCTGCACAACCAGCGCACGTTCATGCTCAGATTGGTTGAAAAGCATGCGCCGGTGTTATTTGTGACATCAATATGTGTCTAACAATTATCTTACTGTTATTCAACAATTTTGATGCACAGGAAACGTATCCCGTAGCGTTGTTGACCCATTTTGGCACAATGCCACTGCCGTTGAAACAACACAATCGTATCGGGGCTCGTTGCGGTGCGGGATTGAAGCCTCCCATCGCAGGAGGTTCTGAGGAGCAAAACGCACTTGGCGAGCGCGCCTTGCATATGGGTCTGGATGGAGCCGATGGGGTTCGGCGAGGCAGGTGATTCTTGACACACAGGCGGTATCGCCGTCTGTTTGTGATGGAATCGGTTGGTTTGGCGGTTTTTGGCGGACAGGCCCTTGATGCCGGCGGGATGATTGATGCACGCTGATGCGCGCTAGAGCCTTTCAGCAGGTTGTTCCTGAGGCAGGCAAACCGGAAGGGGGTACCTCTTGCGCCATTGCCCCCAGGATGGCCACCTGCACCCGACAGGTTTACCAGGGACAACCTGTACCTGTCAGGTGCGGATGGATGGCCGGGTATGGCCATCCTTGCGGCCCTTGCGGCCCTTGCCGCCAGGGTGGCCTTCAGACCTGTCCGTCCCGGGCATAACCTGCTGAAAGATCACAACTCGCCATGATAACGTTCTCGTGGCCCTTTGAATGTGACCTGACACGCTCCAGAACGAGGCCAGCGGCAACGGGGACGCAAATGTCACATGTGTTTCGTTAGTCTTCCAGCACAAAGGTGACTTTGAGATTGACGCGGTATTCGCTGATGTCGCCGCCCCTGACGACGATCTTGACGTCCTGGACCCAGGCACCCTCGACGTTTTTCAGGGTTTGATTGGCGCGTTTGATGCCGTTTTCGATGGCGTCCTGGATGCTGGATTTCGATGAAGCGATGATTTCGGTAACGCGAGCGACGGACATGGGGACCTCATTTTCCTGTGTTGGTTGTAAGAGCGCATTTTAACCCGCTGTTGCTACACTATCGCCAAATGTATCGCTGGCGGCGTGTCTGGCGGCTGAACGCCCGCCTGCGTGGGGTATGCGCCGGATAAATGTCGCACCTTAGCGCGATTTTTGCAAACGTTCAATCGCTTCATCGACGGCATCTGTGAAGATCCTGGCGCCTGGCAGGGGAGGGGGGTTGCTACTTTAGGGCGTACATGTATTGATAGAAATGAAAATTGCTTCTATTAAGGACATGATACGCTCTAAAGTAGCATTGTGGCGCAAGGGGGAGCGGTTGTGCCGGAGTCCATGGGAGAGAAATACAGGGAGGTCATGGCCCTTGCCGGTCATGTGAACGGCGCATCGGATGGTGTGCGTACACTTTGGCTTGGCTTTCTCGCCTTTATGACGTTTCTGGCTCTGGCGGTGTTTGGCACCACCCACGAGGATTTGTTTCTTGAGACGCCTCTGGCGCTGCCGCCGCCGGTATCCGTTGAGATCAATCTATGGGGATTTTACTTCATTGCGCCGCTTATTCTGGTGGTGATTCACGGCTATCTGTTGTTAAAGCTGCTTTTTCTCAAATACGTTTATGATGACTTCGAGGCGCAGGTCAGGAAAGATATTGGCCTTCGTATTGACAGAGTGCAGGCGCGCAAGCACTTGAACATCACCCTTTTTACGCGCGTTCTCATGTCCCTTGGCGGTTTTATCAGTGACGCGCCCTTGAACGGGGCGGAATGGAGACGCCGTTATACTGTTCGGGTGGCGACGCTGTTTTTGGCGGTGACGGTGATCGTACTCCCATTGAGCGCGCTGCTGTTTATCTGGATAAGGTTTCTGCCCTATCAGTATGAGGCGGCGACCCTGTGGCACCGGGTTTTGTTCGCCATCGACATGATCGCCATTGTCTGGGCGGTATGGATGATTGCCGGTTTTCGCCTTCTGGCGCGGATGTGTCTTGTCCTGTTTGTTTTATTGATTCTAGCTGCATTATCGATACGCCATGACGTAATCGGTCGTCTTGTTCAGTTTGCTCAGAAGGGAGGGGAAATGCCGGACTGGCAGCAATGGCTGATTGTAGTCATCCTCTTCGCTATTGTTCTCGCGGGTATCGTTTTTCGAAAGTTACTTGGAAATGTGATTCGTTATATTTTCAAGATTGTCGAACGCGTTTGGACTGATTTTGTAGCTCTTCTGTCCGATGGATTCCGGCACTTTGCGGAACAGTCTTTTTCGTATTTTGTCAAAACGATGGGGTTGTTTTTCATTTTCTGCGGTCCGGCGCTGGTTGTTTTGCCGGCGTGGTTCCTGTTTACCTTTCCACGGGAGTGCTTGCAGGATGATCGAAAATGGGATGATGGGCGCTATCAATGGACTGGCGGCGAGGCGTGGTGCTGGGACAGGAATGCCGTCTCAACGGGACTTGTCGATACACTCAAATTGCGGCGTATCACAGACCGCAAGCGTAGCACAGATGGTAAGGAGGCTCCAAAAATGGACTTTGGTACGGATGCCCTTCTTTGGCCACCGGTGACGCTGAACGTGGCATCGCAACAGATTGTTTATCATCGCTTTGTGCGTGAGCAGGGCGGTGACCTGACGGCGTTAAAACGCACCCTGAATTTGGAGGGCCGTTCTTTTGTCGGCGCTGATCTGCAGGACGTGGACTTGCGAAAAGCCTATCTGGTTGGCGCTGACTTACGCGGCATCATCGGTAAAAACCTGAACCTGAAAGGCGCAGCATTGCAGGGGAGCCACCTGCAGGCGGCGAATATGCGGGAGGCCGAACTGCAGGGGGCGGATTTGCTGTTTGCTAACCTGCAGGAGGCGGAATTGTGGGAGGCCCAGCTGCAGGGGGCGAATTTGCGGTCGGCCCGCTTGCAGGGGGCGAAGTTGGGTTCTGCCCGCCTGCAGGGGGCGAATTTGCGGGGTGCTAACCTGCAGGGGGCGGATTTGCTGTTTGCTAACCTGCAGGGGGCGGATTTGGAGGGTGCCCAGCTGCAGGGGGCGGATTTGCTGTTTGCTAACCTGCAGGGGGCGAATTTGGAGTGGGCTGAGCTGCAGGGGGCGGATTTGGTGGGTGCCCACCTGCAGGGGGCGGATTTGCTGTTTGCTAACCTGCAGGGGGCGAATTTGGTGGGTGCCTACCTGCAGGGGGCGCTAATGTACAAAACGGCCCTGTGGCGGGCGGAACCGCCAGGGGACCTAAAGGGCGTAACAGGTGTTGCGCTGGACTTTACCCCCCTGAACAATGCCGCAAGCCAGATAAGTGCATGGCTGAAAAACGTGCCTGATGGAGACGAAAAAGCAGCAAATGGAAACACAAAAAAAGCAGCAAAAGAACGCCTTGAAGTGCTGACGCGCAGTGCGAAACAACAGGACAAGGAAAACAAAAAGCGCTGGGAGGCTCAGACGGCCATCAACATCTCCGATTCAGAGGAGCGCAACAAGGCCATAGATGATCATTTAAAGGCGCAATATGACATATATAAAGCGCTCTTGTGTCCCCCAGGTGACCAGATCGGCGATGAACGCAAAAATTTCCTGGTCGAAACCGATGCCATCGCCACAGCCGTGACAGAGCGATGGTCACTAATTTTGCAGTTACGCAAAGCGTCGCTCAATGTCCAGGCAAGCGCCGTCGAAAAATTCTTGTACGAGCTGGCTTTTAAAACACTCCAAACCTATAGCAAGCTTTTGCAACATATCCGCGCCTGCCGGGCGGAAAAGCCCGCCACGGCCAACACCGCGGTAACCAACGAATAATACGCCAATCGCGAAAAAGGGTGCGCCCAAAGCCAGTGCAAAGCTCTTTCCACAGGCAGGTTTTGGGGGCCCGGGCTTTTCGCGCCGCCTACGACACCAGCCCGTGCCGTGCCATGGGCAATTCGCGCACCCGCTTATTCGTCGCCCTGGCGATGGCGTTCGCCAAAGCCGGCCCGATGGGCGGCGTGCCCGGCTCGCCAATACCCGTCGGCGCCACGCTTGAGGGCACAATATGCACATCAATGCGCGGCATGTCCGACATGCGCAAGGGCATATAGTCGTAAAAATTCGACTGATCCACCTCGCCGTCCGTCAGACTCAGTTCCTCCCGCAGGATCGCCGAAAGCCCATAGCCCACCGCGCCCTGTACCTGCGCACGGATAATGTCGGGATTGATGGGAACGCCGCAATCCACCGCGCAGGTAACGCGCTCAAGTTTTACAGTGCCGTCATCGTTCATGGAAATCTCGGCAATTTCGGCCACAATCGAACCGAAACTCTTGTGCACCGCAACCCCGCGGCTGCGCCCCGCTGGCGGCGGTTGATGCCAGCCCGCCTTCTCGGCGGCAAGGCGCAGAACCGCCGCCTTGCGCGGATCGTCGTGAAGCAGATCAAGGCGATAATCCACCGGATCCAGCCCGGCGGCGCTCGCCAACTCGTCGATCATCGTCTCCACCACATAGGCGGTGTGGGTGTGCCCCACCGAGCGCCACCACAGGGTCGGAGTGCCGTTGTCGGGATGGTGCACATCGATATTGAGCGCGGCCGTGCGATACGTCATGTCGTCAATCCCCTCAATGGAGGAGTGATCAACGCCGTCCTTTACTATAAACGCCTCAAAGGCGGTGCCCTTGAACATGCTTTGGCCGACGATCCGATGCTCCCAGCCGACGATATTGCCCCCGGCATCAACGCCGGCGCGCACGCGGTGGACATGCAGGGGACGATAGTAGCCGCCCTTTACATCGTCCTCGCGGGTGTAGACAAGCTTGATCGGCTGGCGGCGCCCGGAAACCCTGGCGATCGTCGCCGCCTCCGCCACATAGTGGGAATCGTAAATGGCGCGCCGACCAAACGAGCCGCCCGCCCACAGGGTGTTGATCCTCACGTTCTCCGCCGAAATTCCCAACACCGCCGCCGCCACGTTCTGATCCAGGGTCTGCAATTGCGAGCCGTGCCAGAAAGTCGCCGTGCTGCCATCGAACTGCACCGTTACGTCAATGGGCTCCATGGGCGTGTGGGCCAGATAGGGAAAGACGTAGTCCGCCTCGATCACGTGGGCGGCATCTTTCAGCGCCGCCGCCGAATCGCCGCGCGCAACCGCGACCGTACCCGGCTTGTCAAGCAGCGCCCTGTATTCCCCGATCATCGTGGCGCTGCTGCGCTGTTCCGCCTGCGAGAAGTCCCATTCAATCTCCAGAAGATCGCGCGCCTTGATGGCAGGCCAGGTGGACGTGGCCAGCACGCTAACGCCCTGGGGGATTTGGATCACATCCACAACCCCGCGCACGTTGCGCGCCGCATCGGCGTTGAAACGCTTCACAGTACCGCCGAACCGGGGCGGGCGCGCCGTCACCGCAACAAGCATGTCCTCCATCTGTACGTCCATACCATAGAGGCCGACGGAGCCGGTGGTTTTCTGCGCCAGTTCGATACGGGGGAATTCCTTGCCGATATAACGCCATTGGGCGGGGGCCTTCAGGGGGGCGTCTTTCGGTACGTCCAGTCCGCCCGCCCGCGCCGCCAGATCGCCAAGGGGCGCCGACTTGCCGCTCCCATGGCTGAGCACGCCGTTATCGATCGTGATTTCGCCCGCCGCAACACCCCATTCGGCCGCCGCCGCCGCCATCAGCATGGCGCGCGCCGTCGCACCGGCGCGCCGGTATTGCTCGAACGAATTGGCCATGGCGGTGGAGCCGCCGGTGCCCTGCACGCCGAACGCAAAGTTCTTGTAAACGGCCACATCGGCCGGGGCGAAGTCCACCCGCATCTGCGCAATGGACGCATCGAGTTCCTCGGCCACGAGGGTTGCCAGTCCTGTCGCCGAGCCCTGTCCCTTGTCCAGGTGCTTGGCAATCACCGTGACCATATTGTCCGGCGAGATATGCACAAACGGCATAACAAGCGAATCCGCCTGTGCCTTCGCCGCAGCGCCGGTGGAAGAGCCCGGCAGCCTGGCACCGATCAGCAGGCCACCAACAGCGCCCGCAGACAGTGTGACAAACGTGCGCCGGTCCGGCCGGGCAGCGGTAAGGGGTTTTTCAAGATAGTTTAGCATTTAACCCTCCAGAAGGTCAGCGGCGCGATGGATGGCGTCGCGAATGCGCACATAAGTCGCGCAGCGGCACAGATTACCGGACATGGCTTCATCGATATCCGCATCGCTGGGCCTGTTATTTTCCTCCAGCAGGCGGCTCGCCGACATGATCTGCCCCGATTGACAATAGCCGCATTGGGGGACATTCAACTCGACCCAGGCCTTGCGTATGGCGGTTGCGGCAGGCGACTCCAGCCCCTCGATTGTCGTCACGGTGGCGCCGTCGACGTCCTCAATGGCCGTTTGACAGGCGCGCACCGGCTCGCCGTTCACATAGACCGTGCAGGCGCCACACGAGGCGACGCCGCAGCCGAATTTGGTGCCGGTCATTTTAAGCGAATCGCGAATCACCCACAACAGGGGCGTGTCAGCATCGACATCGACGCGCGCCCGGGTGCCGTTAATCGTAAATTTCACCATAGAAAATCTCCCTGATGAACGGTTGAAAGATCAAAATCGCCGTCAACTGCAATAATACCGGCGGTATAGGCTTTGTGGACGCGCCGGCTGGTGTCCTGCCGGTGTAACATCACGCGTTAATGCCGGGTTGTGAGCGACCGGCAAGCGCTTTTGGTGTAATCCTGAAGAAACAGCGCAAGGCGAAGGCGCGCCGTCCGGATAATGTGTCGTACAACCGGAACTACTCGCCAACGAATTTGCCGTACACCCAACCGCGATTACCATCGTATACGACCTTGCACCAGCGCATTTTCGCCGCCAAACGCTGCTCGGCGCCGGTTAATTTCTGCCACTCGCCATAATTGTACTCCGGATAGCACCCTGCGTTGGTCAGGCCCGTGGCATTATGGGGGATACGCGCAACAATACGGAATTCCGTCGAGGGACCGCGGCGAAGGTTCAAATAATCATTGGCACGAACACCGACCACACGCCACGTATCGGGGCCGTCGGCGTCCGCCAGCACGCTCCCAACAACCCCCAGGCCAGCAAGCAACAGGGCAAAAACCATCAGATGCAGAGCCTTTATCGGAAATACGCGACGGATATACATGGCGATCCCCACGGGTTGTGGTGCATTCGTCTATAGCGATTCCCCCCGTGCGGGAAATCACCTCCTGATGCTAGACTGGATTCACGTCAGCGGTCAAGACGGGAACCGGTCAAAACGATGCCGCAGTTTGACCATAGCCTTCGTTGTAGCACCCCCTTGCCGGATCATCCCGGCCGCACACGGCCCTGGCGATCACAACGGGCAGCGCATTATAGCAGATCGTATCCCTGTAGAGCCATCGCTTTAATGGAGTAAACTCATGAAACTGTTCAGGAAAACAAGGGAATTGACCAGGTTCTCGCTGCTTTGCGGTCTTTGCATGATCGTCCTGGGGTGTTCGGGATATAGCGAAAACGATACCAGGGTCCAGATACAGCTAACGGGTAAGACGTTGTATTTTGCCGGTGATTTCACCCCGCAGACCATTCGGCGATTTCGCGATGTGACCGCAAAACTCGATGCCGGCGTGCTCGATCGCATCATCATCAACTCCGGTGGCGGCAGTACCGAAATCGGCCGCGAGATCGGACGGTGGGTTTATCGATTGGGCCTGGATGTGGAGATCGAAGGGAAGTGTTTTTCCTCCTGTGCAAACTACGTCTTTCCGGCAGGTGCAAGAAAGGTAATCCGTGACGGTGCCTTTGTCGGCTGGCATGGGTCTGAAACGCAGTACGAGATATTGGCGCTGAGTGATCCCAGGCGATCGGCTGCAGAACTTGAGCGGCAAGAGCTTCAGCGTGCGTTGCTCCAGGCAAATAACATGTCGGTTTCGAGCCCGGAGTTCAGGGCAATGCTTGGCGAGCAACTAAAACGTATGGAGGTGTCCCGCCAGGACGAGGCGGCCTTCTTCAACGAGATTGGTATTGATCGGGAGTTCACGCTTCACGGGCATCGTCCGAAACATTTTCCCGGATTGAAGGCGAGTGGCAAGCCCGGATGGACCTACAGCATCGCTGATATGGCGCGCCTGGGACTGCGTCGCGTCCTGTACGCCGGTTCGGGCAACTACGCGGACTCACCGGCTGTTCGCAGAAATGTCAAAGTGCTGAACTACATTTCTTCAATCGTACCGGGCAAAAGCTAAAGTGTCTTGCATATAGAGCGGATCAGGCGCTGCCCGCTATGAGATGTCCAGTTTGCGGCGCAGCGCATCGTTGACCGCCTGGGGGTTCGCCTTGCCCTTGCTGGCCTTCATGACCTGACCAACAAACCAGCCGATCAGTCCGGGTTTGGTGGCAACGCGCGCCACTTGTTCCGGATTGGCGGCGATGACGTCATCAATGATGGCGTCGATGGCGCCGGTGTCGGTGATCTGTGTCAGGCCGCGAGCGGCGACGATGGCCGCCGGATCGCCCCCCTCGCGCCAGACGATCTCGAACACGTCCTTGGCGATCTTGCCGGATATGTCGCCGCGCGCGATCAGATCCAGAATGGCGCCCATCTGATCGCTGGAGACCGGGCTTTCGGAAATCGTCAGCCCCTCGCGATTAAGCCGGCCGAACAGGGTGTTGATCACCCAGTTGGCCACCTGTTTCGGCTCGCGCCCGCCAACGACGCTCTCAAAGTAATCGGCCGCCTCGCGTTCGGCCGTCAGAATGCCGGCGTCATAGGCGCCAAGGCCGAATGCGTCCATAAAACGCTGCCGTTTGTCGTCGGGGAGTTCGGGAAGAGATGCCGCAAGAGAATCAACAAATGACGGATCGAGCGTTAATGGCAACAGATCGGGGCAGGGGAAATAGCGATAATCATGGGCCTCCTCCTTGGAGCGCATGGAACGGGTGATCCCTTTCGCCGCATCGAAAAGGCGCGTTTCCTGCTCGATCGTACCGCCATCTTCCAGAATATCGATCTGCCGCCGCGCCTCGTAATCGATGGCCTGGGCGGCAAAGCGCATGGAGTTGACATTTTTTATCTCGCAACGCGTCCCCAGGTCTCCCCCCGGGCGGCGCACCGAAATATTGACATCGGCGCGCAAGTGGCCCTTTTCCATATCCGCCTCCGAGGTACCCAGGTACTTCAGGATTGAGCGCAGTTTGGCGATATAGGCACGCGCCTCGTCGGCGGATCGCAGGTCCGGTCTGGAGACGATTTCCATGAGCGCCACGCCGGAGCGGTTCAGATCGACAAAACTCATTGTCGGGTGTTGATCGTGCATGGACTTGCCAGCGTCCTGTTCCAGGTGCAGGCGTTCGATGCCGATCGTGATCGGCGCCCGGTCCTTCATATGGAGGGTGATTTCTCCCTCGCCGACAATGGGGTCCTTGTACTGGGAAATCTGATAGCCCTGCGGCAGATCGGGATAGAAGTAGTTCTTGCGATCAAAGACGGAGCGCAGATTGATTTTGGCGCGAAGGCCCAGACCAGTGCGCACCGCCTGGGCGACGCAGGCCTTGTTGATGACCGGCAACATGCCCGGCATGGCCGCATCGACAAGGGAGACGTGATCGTTCGGCTCACCGCCAAAGGCCGTCGGGGCGCCGGAAAAGAGCTTGGCGCGGGAAGCCACCTGGGCGTGTACCTCAAGACCAATGACCACTTCCCAGTCGCCGCTGGCGCTGCGAATCCAATCTTTCCTGCTGGCGATACGTTCCGCACCCATGAGCCCATCCTGACTTAAACAAAGGGACGTCTGCATCGCCGTTGATAGCCAAGCACAGTACGAACTGCAATCAAAAAGATCGCTGGCGGCCGTGGGTGTGATCTTTCAGCAGATTGTGCCCGGGACGGGCGATCCTGAAGCGACCCGTTGCGCCTTTTGGAAGCGCCATTTTGGAAGTAAGAGAATGGATCGAATTCGCGGAAGCCGCCAAATGATTTATACCAGCGGTATTGGCGTTTGTACGCGCTGACTTGTGTGTCGTGCTGATAAGACAACGGTTGTAAACCGGGTCAGGAGTCAAACGCAAGTCCCTTGTATGCCAGCGGTATTGGCGTTTGTACACGCTGACTTGTGTGTCGTGCTGATAAGACAACGGTTGTAAACCGGGTCAGGAGTCAAACGCAAGTCCCTTGTATGCCAGCGGCATTGGCGTTTGTACGCGCTAACTTGTGTGTCGTGCTGATAAGACAACGGTTGTAAACCGGGTCAGGAGTCAAACGCAAGTCCCTTGTATGCCAGCGGTATTGGCGTTTGTACGCGCTAACTTGTGTGTCGTGCTGATAAGACAACGGTTGTAAACCGGGTCAGGAGTCAAACGCAAGTCCCTTGTATGCCAGCGGTATTGGGGTTTGTACGCGCTGACTCGTGTGTCGTGCTGATAAGACAACGGTTGTAAACTGCGCCGGGAGTCAAACGTAAGTCCCTGTATACCAGCGGTATTGGGGTCGGTACGCGCTGACTTGTGTGTCGTGCTGATAAGACAACGGTTGTAAACCGGGCCAGGAGTCAAACCAAAGCCCCCTGGTATTACAGATCGGTGTCCGTGTTTTCGCGACCCTGGTTCCTACTCTTGTTTGCGGCCTTTCTCTGAGCCTAATTCTGAGCCGCTTTAGCCTTGTTCCGGGCCTTGTTCCGGGCCTTGTTCCTGGCTTTGCTCCGGGCCTTGTTCTGAGACGCTTTAGCCTTATTTCGGGCCTTGTTCCTGGCTTTGCTCCGGGCCTTGTTCTGAGACGCTTTAGCCTTATTTCGGGCCTTGTTCCTGGCTTTGCTCCGGGCCTTGTTCTGAGCTGCTTTTGCCTTCCTCCGGGCACTTTTGGCCTTACTCTGCGCGGCGCGCCTTGTCTTTTTTTCTGCTGTCCTGGTCTGGCGTGTGGCCTGCTTCCTTGCCTGTTTGGCGGCCCTTGCGGTACGCCTTGCTTCGCGTTGCGCCCTGGCAGCGGTACGTTTCGCCGCCTTTGTGGCCAGTTTTTCCGCCCGCGCAGCGGCCCGGTCGGCCTTACGCGCTGCACGTTTTGCGACCCTCTCGGCCTTCAGCGCCTCCCGCCTGGCCTTGCGTGCGGCCTGTCTGGCGCGTTTGGCAACGGCGCGCTGATTGCGAACGGAAGCATTTCGCCGCGTCTTGCGCTTTTTGACGCGCCGCTTTTTGCCGCCGGATTTTACGCGCAATCCGCGAAATACGCCTGATTTTGTTGTCGCCCGCTCGCCCTTGCGCAAGACGGTCGTTTCGCCACTGGCGTTGTCGTCGACTTCAACCGCGCCGCGGTTAACGTCAACCCGCGAGTTTTTCGCATTGACGCTAACCAGGAAACGGGTTCCCTTGACGGCCGCCACCAGATGGGGCGTATGCACGGAAAAATGCTGCGCCTTTCGCTTCTTTACCTCGTATTCAACCTTGCCGCGCGCCTGAATAATGATCGTATTCGCCATCGAGCGGTTTTCGGGTGAAATCGTGATATGCGATCCCGGCGCCAGCATGATAAGTTCCTTGCCGCGCTTGATTACCGCGCGGGCGCGCTCACCGGTTGCCACTTTATCGCCGGCACGCAGTTTCATACCGGTGCGCGACTTGTACCACGTCTTGCCTTTCGCCGGAAAAACGTGCACATCTCCGGTGGTACGGCCCAGTATCCAGTCGGCGGCCGGCGCCATCGATACCGGTGCAAGCGCGCAGAACGCAACAAGGAAAAGACGAGATATGAGGGGAACTTTACAGCGCATGGATCACCAACAGTTTTTTCTTTTGTGCAGGCTTCGAATGGCCTGATAGTTTATTGTTTGGCGGACCCTCGATCCGATCGGGCGCGATAGTTTCGATTTTCTCCGACAACCTCTTGCACAATCGCGATCGGGTATCCCTGGTACCGGCGGCATTTGCTCACAAATTCGCTGCGTGGCGTATTGCCTTGATAAAACCCTTTGTAACGCCACACTGTTTGTCATGGCTATGCGGCTTTGGTCTGAGCCGTGAAATTTGAGGAAAACGCCAATACGAATTAAATCATAGGTTTATTTTCTTCAAATTTCGCCTTATGCTAGTATCAGTCCGTTAACAGAAACTTACCCCAATAGTATAACCTCGATTGTTACGGCGTTTCGGGGGCGCGATTATGGGAAATTGACGAAGAATGCATTAATTTGAACCAATACCGAGATAAATATGTTATATATTTCAATGTTTTAAAATTGTTGGAGATTGCCCGTCGACATCTTAACCATGACCACATATAGTTCCGTCACGCGCGCGTTGTGACCTTTCAGCCCGTTGTATCCAGGACAGGCAAATCTGAAGCGATACCTATTGTGGCCGTGGCGAGCAGCACCCGACGGGTTTCATCGAGAACAACCTGTTGCAATTGCACACCCGGGCGCGGGGGTATCGGGCGCTGGGGTATATTGTCGAGACGCCCAGCGGGTTTATGTACTATGCCAAAAGCGCTTATAATACCAGGGGGCTTTGCGTGTGACTCCTGGCTCAGATTAAAACCGTTGTTTTATCAGCACGATACACAAGTCAGCGTGTACAAAACGCCAATACCGCTGGTACACAGGGACTTACGTGTGACTCCTGGCTCAGATTAAAACCGTTGTCTTATCAGCACGATACACAAGTCGGCGTGTACAAAACGTCAATACCGCTGGTATACAGGGACTTACGTGTGACTCCTGGCTTGGTTGAAAACCGTTGCCTTATCAGCACGACACACAAGTCAGCGCGTACAAAACGCCAATACCGCTGGTATCAGTCCGCCGGGTTGCCCCAGGGACTGATTTGTCCTTGGTGTTCACTGGGAAAAAGCAGACCGAGGCGAAGCCGAGGGACTTTTTCACATTCAACGCAATACATCGTATTGCCCGGTGCCTGATGCGGATACCGCTGATACAACGGCCTGCGAACGGTTATGAGGTCACCATGCAACAAGCCGACAAGGATGCGTTGGTTCAGCAACTCAATACGTTGCGTGCGTTGCACCAGAAGTTGAGCGAGGAGATTGTGTTGTTGTCACGCGCAGCAAACGCCGATCGCTTTGAGGTTCTGCGCTTGAAACGGGAAAAGGTGCAGCTCAAGGACAGGATTTCCGTTCTTGAAGACAAGATTACGCCGGATATCATCGCCTGATTTGGTGAATGTGAACATTTCCTCGGCTTCGCTTGGGTGTACTTTTCACATTCAACCAATGCATTTCACAGCATTATCAGAGCGCTATCAGACTTTTGTAAAGCAAAATACAAACCAGCAAACGGCGATCGCCAAAGGCACCCAAAGGGGCATGCCGAACAAACCCAGCCAGGCCAGAAAAATATACGCCGATCCCAAAAGACTCAAAAACAGGCGATCGCCGCGCGTCGTCACCAGACCGAACACCCCATGGCGCTCGCTCGTGCCCGGATAGCGGATTTCGATTATCGTGATAATCGCCATCGCGGTGAAAATAAAGATAAAGAACAGACCCGTCGGCCATGTCCAGGCCATCCAGCCAAGCATCACACCCTGCCCATCGCGAAACCCTTCGCGATATAATTGCGAACAAAATAGATAACGATGGCGCCAGGAATAATCGTCAGCGTTCCCGCCGCCGCGAGAAGACCCAGTTCATACCCCGCACTGGACGCCGTCTTTGTCATCGTCGCCGCGATTGGCTTGGCGGCAACTGCGGTGAGAGTTTTTGCCAGTAACAGTTCCACCCACGAAAACATAAAGCAAAAGAACGCCGTCACCCCGACGCCGGAGCCTATGGCGGGAATGAAGATCCTCACAAAGAATCTCGAAAACGAATATCCGTCCACATAAGCCGTTTCATCCAGCTCCCTCGGTACACCGCTCATAAAACCCTCCAGTATCCACACCGCCAGGGGGATGTTGAAAAGACAATGTGCCAGGGCAACAGCAAGATGGGTGTCAAATAGTCCAACCGCCGAGTAGAGCTGGAAAAAGGGCAATGCAAACACAGCCGCCGGCGCCATCCGATTGGTCAGCAGCCAAAAGAACAGCGTTTTGTCTCCCAAAAACCGGTAGCGGGAAAAAGCATAGGCAGCGGGCAGCGCCACGACAACCGAGACCACGGTGTTGAGCGAGACATAAATCAGCGAATTTATATACCCCCAGTACCAGGTGGGATCGGTGAAAATCGTCCGATAGGCATCCAGCGTAAACGTCTGCGGGAACAGGGAAAACCCGGCCAGAATCTCGTTCGTGGTCCGAAAACTCATGGTCACAAGCCAGTATATAGGCAGCAGCAGAAACAGGATATAGAGGATCGGCAGGATGGATCGCTTGCGCATTATTTCTCCCCCGCCTGGCCGGTGTCTTCCCTGGTCATGATCGTATAAAACAGCCACGATGCCAAAAGCGTGATGGCGAAATAGATCAGACTCATCGCCGCCGCGGGCCCAAGATCGAACTGGCCGAGCGCGATCTTAACCAGATCAATTGAAAGCAGTGTCGTTGCATTTCCCGGCCCGCCGCCCGTCAACACAAACGGCTCGGTATAAATATTGAAAGAATCCATAAAGCGTAAAAGCACCGCGATCGTCAGCACGTTCCGGATTTTCGGCAGTTGGATAAAACGAAATACCGACCAGTTGGAGGCGCCATCGATCTTCGCCGCCTGGTAATAGGCATCCGGGATAGACACCAGGCCCGCATACGCCAAAAGCACCACGAGCGATGTCCAATGCCATACATCCATTGCGACGATGGTCACCCAGGCGGCAACTGGGTTCTGCGTCATGTCGTAGGGAATGCCCAGCACGTGATTGAAGAAATAGCCGAGCAGGCCGATGTCCGGCAGGGTGAAAATATTCCACATCGCCCCCACCACGTTCCAGGGAATGAGCATCGGCAAAGACATCAGAACCAGACAGACGGAAACCCAGATACCCTTACGCGGCATCGACAAGGCAATCGCGACGCCTAAGGGAATTTCAATCGCAAGAATCATAAACGTAAAGAGAAACTGCCGGCCAAGGGCATTATGAAACCGGTCGGAACGCAGGATATTCTCAAACCATGTGAGCCCTTCCCAGAAAAAAACATTGTCGCCAAATGTCTCCTGGACCGAGTAATTGACCACCGTCATCATGGGGATGAGGGCATTGAACGCCACCAGCACTAACACCGGCAAGACGAGAAACCACGCCCGTTGATTTTCAGTCTTCATGTTGCCGCTCTTTGCGATTCGCTCTGGTGTGCCTGCGTGGCGAGCCACCCATCCACATAGAGGCGTGTCTGACTGCGATCGAATTGAAGCCTGATCAGCGCACCCTGCTCGGGCGTATCGCCTTCAACAATGGCGGATACCCCATAATCACCGATCATGGCTTCGATAACATTGTGGCGTCCCACATCGGATACTTTGCCGACCCGCGCTGTAAACCCCGCGTTGTCATCGGTGTCGCTTGTCGCCAGCGACACGAATTCAGGCCGTATGCCGATCTCCGCGACGCCGGTTCTGCCATCGGCAATGGGGCCCTCCAGAGGCACATGCTGTCCGTTGAGAAAGGCGCCGCCCTGGCGCAATTCGCACGGCAGTACGTTCATGCCGGGAGAGCCGATGAAGTGGCCCACAAATGTGTGCGCGGGCCGCGCAAAAAGCTCAACGGGGGTGCCGATCTGAACGACCTGGCCAAGGTCCATGACAACCACCTGATCGGCAAAGGTGAGCGCCTCCGTCTGATCGTGGGTCACATAGATCATCGTATGGCGAACACGCTGATGCAACTCCTTCAGCTTTGAGCGCAGCTTCCATTTCAGGTGAGGGTCAATCACGGTGAGGGGTTCATCGAACAGGATGGCGTTGACATCATCGCGCACCAGGCCCCGCCCCATCGACAGTTTTTGCTTGTTGTCGGGGCTTAGCCCCGCCGCGCGCCGCTTGAGCATGTCGGTCACTTCAAGCATTTCGGCAATTTCCATCACCCGCTTGTCGATCACGGCGGCGCTGGCGCCCCTGTTTCGCAGCGGAAACGCCAGATTGTCGTAGATGGTCATCGTGTCGTAGATCACCGGGAACTGGAACACTTGCGCAATGTTACGCTTGTCCGGCGAAAGGGGTGTTACGTCCCGATCATCGAAGAACACCCTGCCTTCGGTGGGGGTACGCAAGCCCGAAATCAGGTTCAAAAGCGTGGTCTTGCCGCATCCCGAGGGGCCGAGCAACGCGTAGGCGCCGCCGTCATCCCAGACGAGATTGATGTGCTGCAAGGCGTAGTCCTGCGCCCGTTGCGGGTTCGACAGATAGCTGTGTCGCATCTTTGAGAGTGTGATTTTCGCCATCGCGCGCCTCACGCCAGCCGGGAGCCGTCGGGCGCAAAATACAGGCATGCCGATGGGTCCATGTAAAATGTATGCGCGGCGCCGCTGGAATAGGGGTGTACGCCGTGGGCAAGCGAAACCCAGTCGTTGCCCTCGAATTCGAAATGGGCGCTGCTTTCAGAACCGCTCAGTTCGGTAACACCCACGCGCCCGGCGAGAGGGATTGTCGCCTTGTCGCTTTTTATCGGCACAATGTGATGGGCGCGCACGGCGACGTGATAGTCTCCATCGGCCAGCCCGCTAACGCTGGCCGGCAGCGGCCAGGTGACGCTTCCCATATGCATCGTCCCGCCCCGCTTTTGCACCCGCGCATGGTTTATCGGTGGATCGGAAAAAATCATTGATGCGGCAAGGGAAACCGGGTTGCGATAGATGTCTGCCGTGACGCCAAACTGACGAATGTATCCATCCTGCATCAGGGCCGTCCGGCCACCGAGAAGAAGCGCCTCCTCAGGTTCCGAAGTGGCGTATACCACGACGGCACCACGGCCGGCGAAAAGTTCAGGCAGTTGTTCGCGCAGTTCCTCTCGCAATTTATAATCGAGATTGGCCAACGGCTCGTCCAGAAATACGGCATTGCTCTCCTTGGCAATAGCCCGCGCCAACGCTGTTCGCTGTTGCTGGCCGCCGGACAGTTCGTGGGGCCGGCGCTGCAACAGGGGGCGCAATTTTAAAATATCGGCGGTTTCCTGCACACGCCGTTCGATTTCGGTTTCCCCCATACCGGCAACGCGCAACGGCGATGCGATATTGTCATAGACCGTCATCTGCGGATAGTTCACAAAGAACTGGTGAACCAGGCTGATATTGCGCTTTTGGGTGGAAAGGCGGGTAACATCCCTGCCGTTCATGATGATCGAGCCGGAGGCAACCGCATCCAGACCGGCCATCAGTTTGATCAGCGATGTCTTGCCGGCACCGGTCTCGCCGAGAAGCACGTTGAAGTGTCCAGGCTCCAGCAGCAGCGCGGTTTTCTTGATGTGGGCCCGCCCACGAACAACTTTTGTGACGTCCCTTAGTTCAAGCGCCATTTTGCACCATGTTCGTTACGCCAGATGTGATCTTTCAGCAGGGTGTTCCCGGGACAGGCAGGTCTGAAGGTACATCTCTTGCGCCCTTGCCACCTTTGCCGCCAGGGAGGCCGTACCGGGCCACTCATCCGCACCCGACAGGTTTACCAGGGACACCCTGTTGAAATTACACATCTAGAGCGTGTCAGGTCTTAATAGAAACAGAGTTTCTTCTATTAGAGCGTGTCAGGTCTTAATAGAAGCAATTTTCGTTTCTCGATTGGCGAGGCGAACCACGCCCAAGGCGATCGAAGAGCGATGGCGACCCATCTCTCGAGAGCGGCTTGGGGGTGGGCGTCCGCCAATCGGAAACCCGAAGGGACGGGCGCTTTTGCACCAATACGAACCTTAAGTCTCTTGAAAATAGCCCCACTATATCCTGCGAGACTTAAGGTTCATCTTGGTGCAAAATCGCTCCGTCAGAATGGTTCTATTAAAACCTGACACGCTCTAGCGCTATGGCATTTTCGCACAAGCCGGATAGCCAGGTGGGTAATTTCAACAGCTTGTTCTCGAAAAGGCCATGACCAGAGGGTTGACCCGAACCGGCCCTGCCGCAGCTACGGCGGCAAGAGAATCCCTTCAGATTTGCCCGTCCCGGGAACAACGCCGAAAGGCCGCGGCCAGGCACACTCCGGTATTGAAAGCCACTTGCAAGATACGTCTGGAGCGCCTGGGGCTTCGGCGACACGCCAATCGCCAGCCCCGCCGCACTGAATTGTCCCGGTTCAATGCGGCGGAATACAGGGGATTGATGGCAACGCCAGACCTTGGCCTTACTGGGCCCAGCGGGTTATCAGTTCGTCATAATTGACGGTCTTGCCCTGGGGCTTCTCGTTTGCAAGTTTTGCTTTCGCGCCGCCCTTGCCGAGCCACTCGGAAGGGTCTTTAGGTTCGTTCAGCCGGGGTCCGCAGCCGCCATAGACATTTTGCGCCTCGTCGGCACGTTGCATCCGCGCCATGGTGACGTCCATTTCCTCGGCGAGACGATCCATCGCCTGCTGCGGCGTAAACGCGCCGGAGTTCACATCCCCGATCTGCTGCCACCAGATTTGCGCCAGTTTCGGATAGTCGGGCACATTCACGCCCGTGGGCGACCAGGCGACACGATCGGGCGAGCGGTAGAATTCCACAAGACCGCCGAGTTTTGGGGCGCGCTCGCTGAAGCTCTCGTGGTTGACGGTGGAGTTGCGAATGAATGTAAGGCCCACATGGGATTTCTTGACATCAACGGTTTTGGATACGACAAACTGGGCGTAGAGCCAGGCGGCCCTGGCCCGATCCTCCGGTGTGGATTTCAAAAACGTCCAGGATCCCACGTCCTGATAGCCGACTTTCTGGCCTTCTTCCCAATAGGGACCATGGGGAGATGGCGCCATGCGCCACAGGGGGTTCCCGGCATCATCGACGGTATTGTTGCCCTCGGATTTCGGCTTTACCATATCCGCGGTAAAGGCGGTGTACCAGAAGATCTGCTGGGCGACATTGCCCTGACTTAGCGCTGGCAAGGACTGGTAGAAGTCAAAGCTCGCGGCGCCTGGGGGGGCATATTTGCGCAACCACTCGTCCCATTTGCGGATGGCGTAAACCGCCGCCGGGCCGTTTGCCGCGCCGCCGCGGGACACGGATGCCCCGGCCGGATTACACGAACCCGCCTCCATACGGATGCCCCATTCGTCGATGGGCACCCCGTTCGGCTCCCCCTTTGAGCCGGCGCCCGCCATGGAAAGCCATGCATCCGTCATGCGCCATCCCAGATCGGGGGCCCGTTTGCCGTAATCCATATGGCCGTAGATATCCACACCATCGATGTTTTTGACATCGTTGGAGAAAAACTCGGCGATATCCTCATAGGCAGACCAGTTGACCGGTACTCCCAGATCGTAACCGTATTTGGCCTTGAACGCCGCCTTGTGTTTGGGATCATCGAACCAGTCCTTGCGAAACCAGTAAAGGTTGGCGAACTGCTGGTCCGGAAGCTGGTAGAGTTTTCCATCCGGTCCGGTGGTAAATTGCGTGCCCATGAAATCGTCAAGGTCGAGTCCCGGATTGGTTACGCTTTTCCACGGACCGGCAATAGCATCGCTCAGATTGTAGGTCAGTTGCAGACGCGAATGCGTCCCGATCAGATCCGAATCGTTGACATAGGCATCATAGAGATTTCGTTTGGTTTGCATTTGCGTCTGCACCGCCTGGACAACTTCGCCTTCGCCCAGGATTTGGTGATTGACCTTGATGCCGGTGATTTCCTCAAAGGCCTTTGTCAGAACCTCGGATTCGTAGCTATGGGTCGGAATGCCTTCGGACAGGACATTGATTTCCATACCCTTGAAAGGCTCTGCCGCCTTGATGAACCATTGCAATTCGGCAAGCTGCTCCGCCTTGGTTAGCGTCGAGGGCTGAAACTCGTTATCGATCCACTTTTTTGCCGCAGCCTCATCCGCCTGCGCAGTGGTACCGCCGGCCATCAGCGCCATGCTCGTGATGGCGCAAAGAAGATGCTTTCGCATACTTGTCCTCCCATGGGTTTATGTAAGATCGCCGGTTTTTCCCGGCCCGCTTAATTCATCCGAACACGAAAGGCTTGTCAACTATTATTTTAGTACCGGCGATTTTATTGGTGCCTTGCTGCGTAATTTCAGCGGATTGAGACAGGTAAATCTGAAGCAACACCGCTCGCAGCGAAGCCTCTGAAAACTGTGAACCCTGTCCGGCATGGTGATCTCGCCGTCTCCACAGCCACGTTCCGCAGGTCCTTCCGCGGCACTGATCAGCGCAGGGGCGGTACGCCAAAACCGTTGATACGATCCAGTCGTTCCAGATTAACGACGCTTGAGAGCATGAGCCGGTCATGACTCCATTCCGAGGGCCGCGAGAACGCCGTAACAACCACCACAATCAGGGAAATCAGCGAAACGGCGAGCAGGGTGTCAAGATAACGATTGCCGCTGTTGCCCAATCGTCCATCATTTGCGCTCCGGTTCGATAGTGCCAGAACCCGCCGCCCCAACGCGCTTTTTTTAAAGCCCCGCGGAGAGCGCCCCGAACGCCCCGGATCAAGCCCAAAGAGTGGTACGCTCATGGCGCCCAGGCGCGTATTCCGGGGAGAAGCAGCGGCCCTTGTTGCCAGTTCCAACAGCAACAGGGCGTAGCGCCTTGGGTGGAAATTTTTTCGCGCAAGAAACGCCGCATCGCAACTGTATTCGCGATAGCGGCGGATCCTGTCCGAGATGAACCAGAAAGCCGGATTGAGAACCAGCAGCGGAGAGAGCAGTGACAATAGAATTTCCCAATCCACATCCCGCTGCCGAATATGCTGTATTTCGTGTCCCAGCGCCATGCGCATCGCCTCGCGATCGGATAAAAATGTGTCCGGTAGAACGATGTGGTATCTGGTCAGCCCCCGGCTTGAAAACGCGATAGTAATACGATTCGAGACCAGAATGTTCAGCCTGCCACACGAACGCAGCGGCCTTGCATTGGATACGATTTTTATCAATCGTGCGGCGCTTATAGCGACGTAGCCGGCGCGCAGCAGCCCTGCAAGCGCCAGCGCGGCAGCCAGAACCAGCGAAGAGGGTGATGAAAGACCTGTAAGGTTGTCCATCAGGCTGTTTTTCGCCGTGAGCAGCTCGGCAAGCTGTGTTGCCGAAATGGCGATGTTGCCCTTCAGGTATTGCGCCACGACGACATCGGTGACATTGACGCCGAAAGACAATTTTGCGGGCGCGATTATCGGCAGCACGACAAGGGATACAAAGGCGGCGCACAGTGCAGCGATCGACAGGTTCAGCCGCAGTTTATAGGCGTATCGCAAGCGGGTATGTTTTAGGGCGTATTCAGCGGTCCACACCGCCAGAAACGAAGCGATCATGATAAAATTGAGCACCAGCAAGAGTTCCAGAACCCTGCCCATACCTACCTCCCGATTTTTGTATCGATAATGTCCCTTATTTCCCTGATCATCTCCTCGCTCAGTTCCTCGTCGTCGACGAGGCGGGCGACGAGAGCGGTTGGCGCGCCGTTAAAGAGCGTGTCCGAAAGGCTTTTGAGCGATTTGCCTTCATACGCCTGCCTGTCGAGGGTTGGCGCGTAGATGAGCGTGCCGTCGGGTTTTTCCGCGTTCAGATAGCCTTTTTCCTGCAGGACTTTCAGGACGGTTGCCACCGACGTATAAGCGCGTGTTTCCTTTTGATTGAGGATATCCAGAACTTCGCGTACCGTGCCGGAGCCGATGTCCCAGAGCACTTTCATGAATTCGAGCTCAACGGACGTCAATAACTCGCTTTTTCCCTTGGGCCTGGGCATTCAGAGTTTTCCATGGTTCTGGCGGGACGGCCGCTATCAACGGGTTTAAGTCTGGCAGCTGTTTAATTGCAGCAGGTTGTTCCTGGCAAACGCATCGGGTAAAGATGACCGTTCATCTGATCATGGCGCGAACCGGCCTCCCAGTGGTTCCATTAACACCCGTGGTTCTATTAATAAGTGACCCACAGCGCGCAGACAAGGGCAAAATCGGATCGCGCGATCATCCCCGTGGCGGATAATGCGTTGATCGTGAAGAAAGGTGCTTCGCTCCGCTCAGCGCACTTTTCTTCATTTAAAACAATGAGAAAGCAACGATTAGGAAGGCGCGGCGCTTTGTTTTCCCCTGGGCTTGTTGCAAGGTTTTGGCGCATTTGCGCGTAAAGCCCGGGTGTCGCCTTTCAGTAGGTTGTTCTCGAAATCTCCGTCGGGTGCTGCTGGCCATTCATCTGATCATTAGAGATGTCACGTCCGGTTTGCCTGTACCGGGAACAACCTGCTGGAAGATCACAACCAGGGGGCTTTGCGTTTGACTCCTGGCCCGGCTTACAACCGTTGTCTTATCAGCACGACACACAAGTCAGCGCGTACAAAACGCCAATACCGCTGGTATTGTTGGGAAAAAGTGGACCGAGGCGAAGCCGAGGGACTTTTTCACATTCAACTAATACCTCCCGCCGAAGCGCTTTAAAAGCTGTCGGTAGTCGTAAAGTCACCGCCACCACCGCCGAAGCCACCGCCGAATCCGCCACCGCCGCCAAACCCGCCTGGCCAGCCCTGGTCATCGTCCCAGTGGCGCCGCCGCCAACGCTGATCCTCGCGCATACCGTCCCAGTACGTGCCGCTGTTGATCATCCCTTTTAGAAACTCGCCCAGCAAAACGCCGGTCATGGAACCAAAGACCGAGCCGTAATCATCAAACCGGCGGCGCTTGAAGCGATCACGAACATGCTCCAGTTCGCTGCGTTTTTCGCCGATTGCCTGCAAGCGCTGCTCTTCGCTGTGTTTTTCGCGCTCTACATGGTCCGATTTGGCGCGGATCGACTGAATACGTGCGACAATACGGTCATCGTCCTGCGATTGGGTGCGCCGGGCACGCCGGTAGAGTTGCGCAACCGGCTCTTGCGCCACCACTGCCTGAAGTTGCGCCAGCCCGTCAGAATAGGCGTCATCCTCCCCCTTTGCCAGGTCAGCGCGCGCCTGGCGAAGACGCGCCAGGTCTTGCGTAACCGCATTGATGCGGGCATCGATCACCTCCTTTTCCGCCCGCAACCGCTCCACGTGAGCCACCATCTCTCCCTGGCCGATTTCCTTTAAAGCCTGCTCCTCGGCAGCCGCCAGCGCCTTCGCCTGCTCCCTGGCCAGCGTTCGCATGCGTTGTGCATGGGCGCCAAGGCGTTTCGGAATTTCGTTGAGCATAAAGTAATTCGCCCGCGCTTCGGCATAGCCCACCAGTCGCGCCACCCAGCCATCGAGCAGGCGGACCAGACCGCCGCCCTTGTAGGTACTGGTGCCATAGGCGTTGTTCCACAGGTACATGAACAGGGGATCGGACTGGTACCGCTCGCCCTTGGCAAGTTGATCGGCTTGCGCCTGAACGATTTTTTCCTCTGCCGCATCGGCCCGCCTGGTCGCTGTACGGGCGGTCTCGGCCGATCTCCTGTAGACCGGATGACGCATCAACTCATCGCGCATGCCGATAAGTTCGTTATCGAGGCGCTCCTCGGCGTCCTCAAGCTGCGAAGCCGTTTCCTCTCGCCGGGTGTTCAGTTGCGTCAGTTCGCTCTCACCCGCGCTGACACCCGTTTCGGTTTCGTCGTATCGCTGCGCATGGGCCAATATCAACCCGGCAGCGTGGCGTTCGGCGCGCGAAAGTGTATCGACAATGTCGCCGCGGGTAATCGCCTCCGCCCGTACCTCGGCGAGGGCACGATATTCGATGGCCAGTTCCTGGCCGAGACGGATCAACTGCTCGCTTAATGTGCGCAGGCGGGCGCTTGTTTCGCGTTCGTCATGCTGAATTTGTCCGACCGCCTTGTCGATGGAGCCAAGGGTGTCACGACCACTGGTAAACATGGGACCTCGCATGGTTCAGTATCGGCAACGCAGCGGTTGGCGCGAACGGGATGCCGTTCACCACGCGGTGATCGAACCGCCGCCAACGCCGCGGGAATATTCGGGCGCTAGTCTGCCCAATCGCTTGTGACCGACAACAGCGTTGTTGACGATACCATCGGCCAGTTTGTCGGTGCGCACGGCGTCGAACACGCGCTTTTCGACGCGGATGCCCCACTTTTTCACGTGTTCGGCGGCGCTGCTTTCGTCATTGCGAATGGGAACGCTAAGCGCCTTACCGTCGGCGTCCAGCGCCTCGACGATGAGATAATGCGCCTTGCCCCCCGATGTATGAGTGCGCTCAAGGCCGCTTTTCTCGCCCGAGCGGGAAACGATGCGAATGGTATATTCCTGTTTGAGCTGCGCCAGCAGGGCGGTGAGTTTGGTGATCTGCTCTTGCGCTGCGGTGCTGTTCTCGTTTCTGGCCGCTGCAATTCCGGCATTCGCCAGGGCGGCGGCGCGGGTGAGGGCTTCCTCGTCTCTGGCGATCGCCGAGATTTGTGCGCTCAGGGCCTCGATCTGTTTTGGCATCTGCTGCGTAACAGCAATACGCGCTTGGGTTTCCTGATAGCTGTTATAGCGGCCAACGGCAAACAGGGCGGCAACGGCCACGACGCCGGCAAGGGCAACGATGGCAACTTTGCGGCCCCACTGATGGCGCGTGACATAGGCGTGGGCGAGGGTGCGGCGCAGGCCTGACGCGGGCGGGGTATAGGTAAAGCGATCCTCTTTCAGTGCCGCCACCCCATCCGCAATGACATGATCGGGAACCTCGATCCCCTGTTTGGCATAAACGGCGCGCAGACGCTCGACGAGTTGATGCTCGCGCGCTTCTTCATTGAGTTCGCGCTCGACCAGTTTTTCCTCGTGGCGCAGGGTATCGACCACGTCCATGGCAAGCATTAACTCATCGAGGCCGATTTTATCATTGCGTGCCGCGCCCGTCCCGGCTGTGACAACGCCTGTGGACGCATCGGCTGTGATATCCGCCATGTGGTTATTCCTCGTAACGTCGCCCCCGGGCGTTTCGGTTGTGATCTTTCAACAGATTGTTGCAAGGACGGGCAAATCCGAAGCGATCCCTGGTGCGGCCCTTGCCGCAGATGGCGAGCAGCAAGACCATACCGGGTCATTCATCTGATCATCGCTTTTTTCGAAAACAACCTGTTAAGGGTTACAAACCTGGTGGTTCGATTCCAATATTTGCACCTTCCAAGCGCAGCCTTGCATGCACATGCCGCAATCAAGATTCCACTGGCAGCGCCATATCGTCAACGCACGTCACGCGAAACCGCTTCCGCCTGATCGTCCGTAGGGCATCACCGCGCCGGGCTTGTCGACGTTCTCCCTTACGCTTCTCCGCTGGCCATGGCCGATCCTCAGGCGGACAGATCCAGAACAAGCGCGTTGCCCTCGGAGGCCAGGCGCGCCAGCCGTTGTTTGCCATCTTCCACGGCTACGCGAATTTCCTTTGAGTTCTCGGTGGCGAGAACGCGCATTTCGTTGATGATTTCGCGCGAGCGTTCCTGGAAGTTGACCACCGAATCGACCAGCTTTTGAACCGATTCCGCCCGCACAGTGGGGCCATAGCCCGCCCTGATGGCCTCTTCCTGCACCGCATCGCCAATCTCGGCCAGGGTTTCGAGACTTTTCGAGACACCCTCTTTCATGGCTTCCAGGGTCTGGGTGGATTCGTGCAGGCCATGCAAGCCGGTAAAGCTGGCTTTAAGCGCCGTCAGAACGGTCTCGTTGGTGGAGAAGAAGCTGATTGCCTGCGCATAGACCCGCTCCTTGGCGTTGGTCGTCTGCATTAAGCGCGCCATGACAACCTCCGACGTATTGTAGCCGATGGTCAGGTTGTCGGAGAGGTCCTTGGCGATCTGGTAGCGTTTTTCCTCGTCCTGCATGGCGCGCACCTTTTCATCGCGCGCCATTTCCAGGCGCGCCCGGGCGGCCGCATCGCCGTCCTGGGATGATGCGATCTCTTTATTTGCCTGGTCCAGAAGTCCCTTGGCGTTCTCCAGTTTTTTCTCCGCCTGTTCCAGCACTTCAAACGCCAGCACCTCGGACTGTTTCAGGGCGCCGCGAAAATCCGCATAAGATTCCAAAATCGTATGTTCGCGTTCGATCTGCTCCTTGGTATCGCGGGCGACATCGAGATAGGTGCCGCGGATGGCATCGAAACGTGCCGCGACATCGCCGCGCGTGACTTTCATCCATACATTGGAAAGCCGCTCGAAGGTCGAGATGGTGCCGTCTTCGAGCTGATCGACCATGGATTTGGCGTCTTCGCGGATGGAATTGAATGCGTCGGTGATTTCTTCGTAACGCTGGCCGATATTCATGGCCTCGATCTGATTGCGCACCACATCATTAAAGACGCTTTGCTGGTTGAGGGTGCGGGCAATGGCGAGTACGCGGTCCTGATCGAGATCGGATATTTTCTCCAGCAGCGGAACAATCGGTTGCTCCTGCACTGTTTCCGGCATCAGCCCGAGTTCGCGCAGCGAGCCAAGGGCCTTGTCGAGATATTGCATCGGCTTTAGGGCCATATCTGAGTTCATGGGGATTACTCCGAACGATTAAAACGATTGAATTAGGTCGAAAGGGTCAAACTTGCCGTACAACCGGCACCGGACCGGCAGTTTCGAATTTCATGAAGCCGCAGCAACACGCCCGTGCCCCGGGCGGTTGGACCAATACCAGCGGTATTGGCTTTTGTACACGCTGACTTGTGTATCATGCTGATAAAACAGCGGTTTTTAAACCAAGCCAGAAATCACACGCAAAGTCCCTTGGTATAAACGCTCCTTACCTTGCCACATATGAAAACGGAATCCAATATTTATAGCCGATTTTATCCCGCCGGTTAGCGCTTGCCAAGATTCGCTGTATGATGTGTTGCCGCGTCTCCCGGGCGACTGCTCCCGGTACGGCATGCCAGCCCGGCCCTTTCTCAGTTCATGGGTTTGCCGTCGAGATAATCGCTGACGCGTTTCAGGGCGCGTTCGATGTTCTGGCGCGAATTGGCATAGGAGAAACGCAAATATCCCTCGCCATTGGCACCAAAGTCCGTCCCGGCGATCACCGCGACGCCGGCCTTTTCGAGAAGTTCACTGGCCAGGGCTCTTGAGGCGCGCCCCTTGCGGGTGTGCGCCGTAACATCGGCGAAGGCATAGAACGCTCCCCCCGGCAGGAGACACGAGACCCCGTTTATGGCGTTAAGCCCATCGACAATAACCGTGCGCCGTTCGGCAAAGGCGGCCATCATGGTCTCAACCGCGTCCAGGGGGCCTGTAAGGGCGGCGATGGCGGCATATTGCGCCGCTGTATTGACGCACGACCAGGCGTTGACGGCGAGTTTTCGTACCGGCTCCAGGAGCGCGTCGGGCCAGATGGAAAAGCCCAGACGCCAGCCGGTCATGGCAAACGTTTTCGAGCAGCCATCGAGGTGGATTAACTGCCGGCGAAGATGGGGATAACGCAACAGGCTGGTATGAACGTTGCCGTCATAACACATGCGCCCGTAGATTTCGTCGGACAGTATGGCGATATCGGGGCGCCGCGCCAGGCCGGCGGCCAGCGCATCAATTTCGGCGCGCGGGGTGACGCCGCCGGTGGGATTGGCTGGCGAGTTCAGGATGATCAGGCGGGTATGAGGCGTGATGAGATCGAGAACGTCACGCGCCCTGAAGGCAAAGCCGTTGGCCTGGGTGATAGGGACAGGAACCGGCCGGGCGCCGCTGAAGGCGATCATGGAATGATAGATGGGAAAGCCGGGATCGGGATAGAGGATATCCGCGCCGGGCGCGCCAAACAGGGTGATGGCGGCGTACATGGCCGGCTTGCCGCCTGGCATGATCATGACATTGTCGGGGTTGATTTCAACGTCTGTAAAGCGCAGGGTCCAGGCGCAAACGGCTTCGCGCAGGGCGCGAATGCCGCGCGCGTCCGTATAGCCGTGATGGCCATCGCGCAGGGCCTTGACGGCGGCCTCGACGATATGCGCCGGTGTTGCGAAGTCAGGTTGTCCGATACCAAGATTGATGATATCGCGACCCTGGGCCTGCAAGTGCTGGGCGCGGGCGAGGACGGCGAAGGCGTTTTCATCGCCGAGGCGGGAGAAGGCGGATATGGTGCGGAGCATTGTGGCGTTCCCGATAGAGTGGTGGAGGACGATGGCGCGCTCTAGCTGTGATCTTTTAGCAGGTTGTTATCGGGACGGGCAAATCTGGAGGGATACCTGGTGCGGCCCTTGCCGCAGATGGTGGCCAGCAGCACCCGATGGGTTTTCGAGAACAACCTGTTGAAATTACACATCCAACTGCCGCTTTCAGTAATACGCGTTTACATAACAATCGCGCCAGGCGCAATTATTGTCGCGTTCGGGATGTTGTTGAGAGCAGGGCCGCAAAGCCGCCCGGTCGCCTGACCGGCCGAGCCCGTCGCCGGTTGTGTAGTTTCAACAGTTGAATTTGAAAAAGCCCCTCGGCTTCGCCCCGGTCCACTTTTTCCCAATAAAATAAGGACAAATCAGTTCCCGGGGCGGCCCGGCGGACTGATTTGGCATTAAAACCTTGCAATAAAGCCCAAGCGAAAACAAAGCGCCACACCTTCCTGAGCGCTGTTTTCTCATTGTTTTAAATGAGGAAAAGTACACGCAAGCGGCGCGAAGCACCTTTCTTCGCGATCAACTCAACAGGGTGTTGCCGAAAAAACCATCAGATGGATGGTGGGGTATGGCCTCCCTGACGGCAAGGGCGCAAGAGATGTACCTTCAGACGTGCCTGTCCTGGACACACCCTGTTGAAAGGTCACAAACGGTGCGCCGATACAGCCGGTACGGAAGAATTTGCCCTTGCTACGCCGCCTGCTGGCGGTCCCGGGCGAGTTTGGCGCGGGCACGCGCCATAAGGGCATCGACGGGCTCATGGGCGACCGCGGTAGCGGTGCCGACGGCGATACGAATATCCATGGGCGGCAGCCCTTCGAGTTGCGTCTGCGCCTCGATTTCGCGCTTTATCTCACCGGCGCGACGCTCGCAGTCGAACTTTTCCGCATACCACAGAATAACCGACAGCTCATGCTTTTCCGTTCGTCCGATGATATCGGAGGTGCGTACGCGTTGCCGCAGGCCATCAGCGATCTGCGCCAGAACCTGCAGCGGAATATCGGCGCCATAGACCTGCTCAAGATGATCGATCTGCAGCAACTCGATGGTCAGAACGGAGACCGGAATATCGTGCCGCTTCATCAAGGCACAGGCGCGGGTGAGTTCTTCGAAAAACGCCGTCACACTGATCGCACCGGTCGCGCTGTCGTGGCGGGCGTCCTCCTCGATTTCCGTCAATGTGAGCCGCAAGTCCTCGGAACTCTCCGCAAGGGCGTTGTATTTGGCCAAAAGGTCCTCGAACTGCTCGCGAATACCGGGGGGCAATCCGCTCAGATCATCCCGATCATGCTTTGCATTCATAGCCGAAACCCTCTATTCCTAACCGCCAGAGCGTGTCATGTCCTAATGGAACCGTTATATGACTTGACCATGCAGGTTTATCGTTTTCACATATGTCAAGCAGGATAAACCCGGTGTCGTTAACGAGCCGTTACATCGTGCCTGGCGCGGAACAAGCCAACAGGCCTTCGGTTGCCCGGCAGACACGTTCACAGGTAAAACAACAAGGGATAAACAAAAACCAATGAATGCCGTAAGCCCCTGCGTGGCCATTCTCATGGGCAGCCAGTCCGACTGGCCGACAATGCGCCATGCGCGTGATACACTGGATGCCTTGCAGATCCCCTCTCATACGCGGATCGTTTCGGCCCATCGCACACCGCAGCGCCTGTATACCTTTGCGCAAAGTGCCGCCGATACAGGCTATCGCGTCATACTTGCCGGCGCCGGCGGGGCGGCGCATCTGCCGGGAATGGTGGCGGCGCAGACCCATTTGCCGGTCTTTGGCGTGCCGGTTCGCACGCAAACCCTGGCGGGAAGCGACAGCCTGTTGTCCATTGTCCAGATGCCGGCGGGGGTGCCCGTCGGCACCCTGGCCATCGGCCGGGCCGGGGCTGTCAATGCCGCCTTGCTGGCCGCTTCGGTGCTGGCGCTGGACGATGATCCGTTGCGCCGCCGCCTGATCGCCTGGCGCGCCGCGCAGACCGATGCCGTTGCCGATACGCCTCATGACGATGATTGAACATACAGCGTTGCAGCGCGGGGCCGTCATTGGCATTTTGGGGGGTGGCCAACTCGCCCGCATGTTGGCCATGGCGGCGCTGCGTCTTGGCTTTGGCGTGCATGTATATGCGCCGGGCAGGGAGAATCCGGCGTTTGAGGCGGCCGCCGCCACGTCGGCCGCTTACGACGATGACGCCGCGCTGCGGGCCTTTGCCGCACATGCGGATGTCGTTACCTATGAGTTCGAGAACGTGCCAGACCGTGCGGTGCGGATTATCGCCGATCAGTGCGCCGTTCAGCCGCGACCGCAGGCCCTGGCCATTGCGCAGGACCGTCTGTTGGAAAAGCGTTTTCTGGCGCAACAGGGCTGTCCCATAGCCGAGTATGCCGCTGTGGATACGGGCGATGATCTTCGCGCAGCCACAAAGCATTTAGGATACCCGCTTATTCTCAAGGCGCGTCGGGAGGGGTACGACGGCAAGGCGCAATGGCGTCTCGGCGCCGATGTCGACATTGAACCGGCCCTGGAGCAGTTAAACGGGCGGCCTGCGGTGGTCGAACGGGTCGTTGATTTTGCAATGGAGGTGTCGGTGATCGCGGTGCGTTCGCTGGCCGGTGAATTTACCTGTTACGATGTGGTACACAATATCCATGAGAATCACATTCTGCGCCGCTCGATTGTGCCGGCGGCTCTGGGTGAGACGTTTGAGCGCGCCGTGACCATGGCCGCCCGCGATATTGCGACGGCGCTGGATTATGTCGGTGTGCTGGCGGTGGAGATGTTTGTTGTGGGCGAGGTCGGGGCAGAGCGCTTTATCATCAATGAAATCGCACCGCGGGTGCACAACTCGGGCCACTGGACCCTCGATGCCTGTCCCGCATCGCAGTTTGAGAATCATATCCGCGCCATCGCCGGTCTTGGCTTGGGCGATACCAACCGCCAGGCGGATGTGCGTATGGAAAATCTGTTGGGCGACGAAATCGTGCAAAAGCGCGCCGTTTACCTGTCCCGGGGCGCGGTGTGGCACGATTATGGCAAGCGCACCGTTCGCGCCGGGCGCAAGATGGGACATGCGACATTTTTGTCGGTGCCGGCGGCGTCATGTGATGACACGCTCTGGACAGCGCCGTAATCGTTTGTTACAGTGAACTTACGCGATGACAGTGGAGATGTTGGCAGGCAATAATCGCGGTGTTTCGGTTGTGGCGGGGCTGCAGCCGCAGTTGTGCGTGGAGTACTATGATTTGCTACTGGTTCGAGTCCAGTCATTTGCACCCCGCTAAACTGTCGTCTTGCCTGCAAATGTTGGAATCGAACCGTCAGGGAATAAAGCGGCCCTGGCGGGCACGGTATTCAGGTATGCCGGCAAATCTGCATGGCGATGGCGGGAGCCTGCATGGGAAATTTATGGTATAAAAGCGAATGCCGCCGGTATCGGGTTTGATGCTGCGTAGCTGTGTATATGAGACACACGCGGCCTTTAGTTCGTACAATGCAGAAACACAATACGGGAACACGAGGATAATTTTATGGAGATGCTGTGCAAGTTGTAGTGCGCGATAACAATGTCGATCAGGCATTGAAGGTGTTGAAAAAGAAAATGCAGCGTGAAGGCATTTTTCGCGAAATGAAGCTGCGGAATTTTTACGAGAAGCCATCGGAAAAGAAGGCGCGCGAAAAAGCCGAAGCCGTTCGCCGCGCGCGAAAACTGGCGCGTAAACGCGCCCAGCGCGAAGGCCTGTTGCCTGGCAAGCGCCGGCGCTAGAGCCTTTCACTTAAGACCTGACATGCTCCAGGTATGTCGTTGCAATAGGTTGTTCTTAAAAAAACCATCGAGTGCAGGTGGGCGGCACGGACAGCCCTGATGCGGCAACCCGCGGCAATTTGTAGCAATGGCCGTAAGAGGGGCAACCCTGGACCTGCCGGCATTGCAGTTTTCAGGTGCAGCACCTGTTTTCAGGCAAAAGAGGGCATTTGATCAGGACGTATTGGTTGTTGTGTGACGGGCGGGACATATGAATCAAGGGAATTCGCCATGATACGGGCACACATGATTGACGTAAAAATTGCAACGCTCGTCAGACAAGTCCTGTCTGCAATCGTTTTGAGTGCCATACTGGCGGGGTGTACCGCCAGGGTGAAGCCGCCACCGACGGCGATTGGGGGGGAAGCCAGCGCGAGCGCCAATAACATCGCCGCCCTGAGCGCCATTGTTCAGGACAATCCAAATGACGCCGATGCCTACAACACACGCGGGGCGGCGTTTGGCGAGGCGGGCCAGCACGAAAAGGCGCTGGCGGATTTCACCACCGCGATAAGACTGGATTCTGCCAACTATCAGGCATACTACAACCGGGCCTTGATTTTGCGTCGCCTTGGCCGGCCGGCGGACGCGCTGGAGGACTATAACCGCGCCCTTCGTATTAATGCCTCCTACGCACAAGCTTATTCGGGACGCGCCAATCTGTATCGCCAGGCGGGCAAGCCGAACCTGGCGCTGGCCGATTACAATAACGCCATCCGCCTTGGCAGCACGGATGCGCAGACCTATTTCGCCCGTGCGCGCCTTTATCAACTGAATGATCTTCACGCCAGGGCGATCGAGGACTTTTCCGAAGCCTTGCGTTACAAGCGCAATGCCGCAGAGATTTTTCAGGCGCGCGGGATCAGCCTGCTTCACACGCAGCAGTACGGGGAGGCCTATAACGACTTCACCGATGCCTTGCGTATTGACAACAATAATGCCGATATCTGGTATCTGCGCGGGCAGGCGGCGGAGCATAGCGGCAAGATCGACAAGGCGCTGAAATCCTATGAGAACGCCACCCGTCTGCGCCAGGGCCATGCCGCCGCACTGGAGGCCTTGCGTCGTCTTGGGCGCACCCTCTAGGAGCGTGTCGGATTTGTTAGCCAAGTCATTGATTTTATTGAATTCCTTATTTTTCTAACAGACCTGTTTCATAGTAAAATCAATGACTTATACCAGCGGTATTGGCTTGTTGTACACGCTGACTTGTGTATCGTGTTGATAAGACAACGGTTTTTAACCAAGCAAAGAGTCAAACGCAAAGGCCCTTGGTATTAGGCAGTTAGCGCCCATCAAACCTGACAGACTGCCAGAGCGTCGGGCGTTTAAGTTGCACCAATAACCCCGGTCATGGATTAAGGACCTTTTTCTCATGCTTTATTGGTTCTTTCTCATCGAGCCGGACGTTCCGGTGTAAAGGCGGATCCAGCCATTTATCTGATCATAAGCCATAACCGGCGGCTGCGGTGTGTCAAGGGCGCTTCGCGCCGCTTCCAGTGGTTCATAAACCCTTGACAGCGCTGGATAAATCTAACACCTCCAATGATCAGATGAATGGCCACCTGCACCCGATGGGTTTACCAGGGACAACCTGTTGAAATACACCGGGTGTGATCTTTCAGCACGTTGTTCCCAGGACGCGAAACGCCGTTTCTTGCAAAGCCGCAAGATGCGTCGTCAGTGGGCCTTTGCCGATTTCATGAACACTCCAACCGCGGCAGCGAAGCTCCGATCCTTCAGACAGATTGCAAATGTCTGACCGGTGATCTTATGCGCCGCCAATCGCAGGACTTTGGTGTTGAAGCCGGGCAGAACCTCGTTTTCGACAATTACCCCAAGGCCAAGCCCCGCCGCGGCGGCCGCGCATATGCCTTCGCGGCTACCGACCTCAATGATCGCCTTTGGCTGACAGTTCTTTTCCTCAAGAAATCTCTGGAATAATGCCCGGGTTTGCGAGCCTTGCTCGCGCAAAAGCAGCACTTCGTGACGAAGAGATTCAAGAGAGAGCTCCCCGACCGCTGCGGCAGGATGCGCCTCGCTACCTATCAGTACAACTTCCGGATTTGACAATGCGATGCACGCGCAGTCAGGGTAGTTGCCATCGCCACCCAGAAAGGCAACATCGACCTCACAGGAGCGGAGCATATCCAGAACCTGCTGCGAGTTACCGAAATGCATCGATATCTGAATGCCCGGATGGCCCTTGCGGAACGCCGCGATACACCGCGTTGCATCGCTCGGCGCGCTGGCGGCGATTCGCAGAACGCCCACATGCGCGCTTGCCCCTTCCTTTAGATACTCGACCGCATCATTCTCCAGGGCAAACAGCCGGCTTGTGATCTCAAACAGCCCTTCGCCATAGGGCGTTACGCGCAGCTTTCGCCCGCGGCCGCGATCCAGAAGCAAAACCCCATAGCTCTTTTCGAGATTTGACACCTGTATTGTCACAGTCGGTTGCGCGCGGCCGATCTTGCTGGCGGCTTTTGAAAAACTGCCGTAGCGGACAACCGCGTTGAAACATCTGAGTTCCGACAGACTCACGAGGGCGTTCCTCAATAATATTTATGCAATAAATATTAATCTAAAAGTTATCAATTATGCAAATGATTTTTCTCTGCGTAAACTCTCCTGGCCTATGACGACAACGGGTGTGCAGTCTGTTGGCGTGCGCATTAAAACCTGGGAGGACCCCTGATGAAGAAAACCATTTTGACAACGCTCGCGGCAGCGATGCTCTCATCTTTCACCGCCTTTACGGCGTCGGCCGAGCCGATCAAGGTTGCCTGGCTCAGTTTCGGAATAAGCCACGAGTGGTTCCGCTCACTGTCGATATTCGCTGAAAACGAAGCCAAACGCATCGCCGAACGGGACGGGGTTACGTTCGAGTTTGTCATCAAGGATGGAGCGCGCAATATCCAGACCCAGTTGCAGCAGATCGACGATCTGATCGCGCAAGGGGATGTGGATATCATCTATTTCGAGCCGATTGACCAAAATGCCCTGGTGCGCGCCGTTAAACGGGTAAATGACGAACTGGGTATCCCCATCGGCGCGGCCGGAATCGTCACCAATGGCGGTCAGTACCTTTATGTGGGTCTCGACAATGTTCAGGCGACCGAACAGGTTGGCACCGCGCTTGCGGACCTGCTGGATCGCAAATACGGCAAAGGTCAATGGCCCGCAACCGGCAAGATCATTGAAATCTGGGGACCTGCGGGGATATCGATCACCGACGACCGCCACGCCGGTTTCCGCAATACTTTCGAGCCGCGTCTGGCGGAAAACCCCGGCGTCGAGATTGTAAACGGTACCGGGAACTGGGATCCGGCGACCGCGTTCAAGGCAGCCAGTGACCTGATCTCACGCTACGGCGATCAGATCATCGGTGTTTACACCCATGACGACCCATCGGCGACGGAAGGGGTGGTCCGCGCCCTGGAACTGGCCAATATGCAGTACCCGGTCGGTCACGAAAAGCACATACCGATTGTCAGCTATGATGGCACAAAGACCGGCTTACAGTCGATCCGCGACAGGGAAGTGGACGTAATCACCGAGCAGCCGGCCCTGGGCTATGCGACGCTGGTCATGCGCTATCTCTATGAGTGGCACAAGAACGGCATCGATGCGCTGCCCAAGGCAGGAACAACGCTGGAACTGGATACGTTGAGGGAGATGTTCGTCGATGAAACCGGTGTGCAGACCTGGGGGCCGGTTGAAGTGCGCAAGGGTCCGAACTGGGACGGTATCTGGCTTGCGCCCAAAAGCCCCCTGATTCCAACCGAAGTTGATCCCTATGCGCAAAACCAGTGGGGCAACTACATGTATTTTGTCGACAAGGGTGAATTCCCCAAAAAAGACAACTGATCTTCCCCGACGGGGCGGCAAAAGGGGCGGCCCCGTCACCGGAAATCCAAGACATGACACGCTCCGGGCAGGCTCACGTGTCGAATTGCGCATATGGATCGTTTGCCGGACCACAGGGTTGGCCAGGCAAGGAAACGGGCATCGGGATGGATACGAAAACCGCACCCGCGCAGAGAGGATAGACGAGGCAGATGGGCGTGAATGTGCACAATAGCGAAGCGGAGCCTATGCCGCCGTCCGTCTACAAGGTCGATGCCATCGGAAAAAGTTACTTCGGTACCGAAGTGCTGCGCGATATCAGGTTGGAACTGCGGCGCGGCGAGGTGCATGGCATCATCGGCAAAAACGGTGCCGGTAAATCCACACTGGTCAACATCATGCACGGTTCCGAGCCGCCGAATACCGGAACGCTGGAAATCGGCGGCCAGACCGTCGCCCACCTGACACCGAAAACAGCCCATGATATGGGCGTCGTTCTGATCCCGCAGAAAGCCAGCTATCCCTTGCAACTGACCGTCGCTGAAACACTGTTTCTGGGTGCTCACGCGGCGGGCCGGTTTGGCCTTATCGACAGGCGCCGTCTGCACGAACAAACGCGCGTTATCCTGGCGCGCATTGGGCTGGATCTCGAGCCGGATGCGTTGCTTGAGGACGTGCCGCTGGAGGAACGCCGGTTGATCGAGGTAGCCAAGGCGTTGTGGATTTTCGATGCCAGGGTGGTGATCCTTGATGAAACCACCGCCGCGCTGAGTGTCAGGCCGCGCGAGAAACTGTTCGACATCATGCGCCGGACCACCGCCCGGGAGGGGCGCTGTTTCGTCTTTATCAGTCATCGTCTGGAGGAAATGATCGATATTTGCGATCGCGTTACGGTGCTGCGTAATGGTCGGCTGGTGGGGACCGAAAATGTGCTCGGACTGACCCGCGAACGATTGGCAGAGTTGATCACCGGCGGGCGCGGCCAGGGCGCCGAAACCGCGCCCGTCAAACGCAGGATCACCATGCGAAGGTATCTTGAACTGCAAAACGTCGGCCGTAAGGGCGAGTTCTCCGACATCTCGCTTACGGTGGGGCTTGGGGAGATCGTTGGCATAACCGGTATGGTAGGCTCCGGTTATAGTGAACTCCTGCGCCATATCGGTGGTATCAGCCCCGGCGGCAGCGGCCGGATCACCATTGACGGCCGTATGGTTCAGCCGCGTTCTCCCCGCGCAATGAAGCGGCACTCGGTGGGCTATCTGACCCACAAGCGCGAAGAGGAAGCGTTGTTTCACGGCCTGTCCATCCAGCACAACGCCATTGGCGCTGCTTTCAGAAACTTTGCTTCAAATACGGGTATCCTCAGCATTCGCGCCGTGCGCAAGGCGGTCAGCGAGCTGAAATCCAGGCTCGACATTAAAATGGGCGAGCAGTTTGAGGCCATCGACACCCTGAGCGGCGGTAACAAGCAGAAAGTTATCGTCGGTCGTCTGTTGGGGTATGACCTTGATGTCTATCTTTTCGACGAGATTGCGGAAGGCGTTGATATCAGCGCCCGACGCGTTTTGCTGGAAACGGTGCGCGATCGCGTCAGCCTTTCGGCGGCGGTCCTCATGGCCTCAAACGTGGTGTCCGATTTAATGGAAATCTGTGATCGGATCCTGGTAATGTATCACGGTCGGATTTCGCAGGAATTCCGCAAGGATCAATACGACGAACACGATATATACAGCGCTGTTCAAGGGTTGGATGTTGTTCCACAAGTGCACGCCGCAAAGAGCTTATAAGATGATACGAAGGAACAGCATCCGTCTTGTCGCAGACCACTATATCTGGTTACTGGTGATCCTGCTCCTGGTGATCGCCTCGTTGACTCTGCCGCGATTTTTCACGATCGTGAACTTTCTGAACATTTTCTATCATACGTCGGCCATCGGCATGATGATTCTGGGTATGTCCTTCTGTCTTCTTGTCGGCAGGATGGACCTTTCGCTGGAAAGCACCTTTGCCATTGCCCCGACAATCGGGGTGTTGATGGTCTATCAATGGGCGCCGGTGCTGCCCGGATGGTCTGCGGTTCCCATCGCCCTGGCCGTGGGCGCCGCGATCGGCTTTATCAACGCGATGCTGGTGATCAGGCTAAACATCAATTCGTTCCTTGCTACCCTGGCAATGCTGATTATCCTGCGCGGCCTTCTGGTCTATATTCTGCCGCAGGGCCTGTGGGAAATCCCGGAATTGATCTCGTTCCTGGGCTCGGCACAGTTCTATATCGGCGATATCCGCTTTCCGGTCACCATTCTGATTTTTGTCTTCTTGTTCCTGCTCGCCGGTTTCATCGTCTCGAACACCGCGTTTGGCAAGGATATGATGGCCGTCGGCGCCAACCCCACCGCCGCTTTCATCGCCGGAATCAATGTCGAACGCATCTACATCATTGTCTTCGTGATCGCTGGCGCTTGCGCCGCGTTCGGAGGGGTCCTTCTGAGCGGGCGAATCGGCTCGATCCTGAACGGTATGGGTGAGGGTGATATCCTGTTGGTCTTTGCCGGAACGGTTTTGGGTGGTATCAGCCTTAATGGCGGCAAGGGCAGGATTTCCAACGCGCTTGGTGGGGCGCTGCTACTGACCACGATCTCCACCATCCTGAACTACGGCGGGTTCAGCCCGTTTCTGGTGCGGGCTTTCCAGGGCTTCATTCTTTTGGCGGCCATGATCGTCAGCGCTCAGGGGCATCTGCTCGCGCGACTGTTGCCCGCACCCGGTCAGGACGACTCAACCCGCACTGGCGTTACAACACAACCTGAAGGCAAGTGAATTGACACGCAATACTCATACGACACTTAACGAACAACTCGGCGATCTGATCGGCGACAAAAGCAGGGTCAGTACGACCGCCGAGGTCATCGCCGCACACAGCCACGATGCCTGGCCCGTTGCCGTCAAGGAACGCCAGGCCGGTGAACAAAACCATGCCCCGGACATTGTGGTCCTGGCGACGTCAACCCAGGAGGTCTCAAGGGTTCTGGCGTTTGCCAATGCCAATCGCGTTCCCGTTACCGCCTGGGGGCGTGGCTCTTCGGTGGTCGGCGCGCCCCTGGCGGAGGCCGGCGGCATTTGCCTCGACACATCGAAAATGAATGCGCTCGTCCATATCGATGCGCGCAATTCCACGGTTACGGCACAGGCGGGTATCGTCGGCGGTTATCTGGAGGAATTGTTGAACAGGGAGGGGCTGACGATGAATTTCTCGCCCCAGTCGTTGCACCGTTCCTCCATTGGCGGTTGGGTTGCGACTCGCGCCACCGGCCAGTTTTCAAGCCGCTACGGCGGGATCGAGGACGCTTTGGTCGCCATTGAGGCGGTGCTGGCCGATGGCACGGTCATCAATACGCTGAAACTGCCGAGGATGTCGGTCGGCCCGGATATCAACAATATTTTCCTTGGATCCGAGGGCTGTTTCGGCGTCGTAACCCAGGTCACGCTGCGCATCTACCCGAAGCCCGAGACGCGTCTGTTCAAAACAATCGACTTTCCCGATGTAAAAAGCGGCGTGAACGCCATGCGGGCATTTATGACAACGGGGCTAAAGCCCTTTCTGCTGCGCTTTTATGACTTGCAGGAGGCACGTTTTGCCATGCATGACGCGGCCTATCCGAATCCGGTGATGTTTCTCGGCACCGATGGGTTGTCGGACATGGCGGCGGCCGAAATGGCGGCCTGCGTCAGGGCGGCCGAAGCCCATGGCGGTGCCGTTGTGGATAACGGCGGCACCGAGGCCTGGATGAGCCGCCGATTCGACTTCTCCAAAATCGAAGACGTTCTGGGCGAAGCCGGCGGCGTCGCCGAGACCATCGAGATCAGCAGCGACTGGGATGGAATCCTGAAGACCCATGCGATACTCAAGGAGCGGCTTGGACACGTGTCGCAACACGTGTTGGGCCACTTCTCGCACGCCTATGTCAACGGGGTATCGCTCTACATGATTCTTGTCGGCGAAGAGGCCGATCTGGAGGCTTCGCGGGCACGGATCGACGAAATCTGGCGAATTTCCATGGAAGGCGCGTTGGAAACCGGCGCTTCAATCGCCCACCATCACGGCGCGGGTATGGCGCGGTCGCGTTATGTACGCCGATCGCTGGGCCGCGCCCATGACGTGTTAATGCGGCTCAAGGCGAGTCTGGATCCGAACGGCATCCTGAACCCGGGCAAACTCGGGTTGGGGTGGTAAAGCCATGGTGCAGACCGTCCAAAACGCCGAATACGATCTGGCCGTTATTGGCGGTGGCATCAACGGCGCCGGTATTGCCGCCGACGCGGCCGGTCGCGGCCTGAAGGTTGTCCTGCTGGAAAGCGACGATTTCGCCAGCGGGACCAGTTCGGCCTCATCCAAGCTCCTGCACGGCGGATTGCGTTATCTTGAGCAGTATGCGTTCCGGCTGGTGCGTGCAGCGCTGGTCGAACGCGAAGTGCTGCTGCACAAGGCCCCGCATCTGGTCAAACCGCTTCGCTTCGTTCTGCCGGTAACGCCCGGTATGCGGCCGGCCTGGCTGTTGCGGCTCGGGCTGTTCCTGTACGATACCATGGCGCGGCGCACGCTGCCGGCAACGCAAAGTGTCCGGCTGTCGCGCTTTGCCGACCGAATGGGGTTTCAGCCCCATCTGGAGCGGGCGTTTGTTTATTCGGACTGCTGGACCGACGATGCGCGGCTGGTCATCGCCAATGTCCTGACCGCCCAACGTCACGGGGCGACCATCCTCGCCCGCAACCGGTTGGTCTCCGCCCGGCGCGAGAGTGATGCGTGGGCTATCGAGACGAAGAACACCGTGAACGGCGCTACCGGCACCATGCGCGCGCGCGGCGTGGTCAATGCCGCCGGGCCCTGGGTTGAACCTGTAGCCAACGCTCTGGGTATGCAATCGCGGGATTTTGCCATCCGCAAGATCAAGGGCTCGCATCTCGTTGTTCCGCGACTCTGGGAGGGCGATCATGCCGCCTTTCTGCAACTCAGGGACGGGCGCATTCTGGTCATCGTGCCATTTCACGATGACTATACGCTGGTAGGCACCACCGATGTCGAAACCGACGGGGATATGCGCGGCATCGACATCTCGGATGCCGAAACCGAGTATCTGCTGGAGGCAATCAACAGCTATTTCGCGCGCCAGACCCGCAAGGAAGACATCGTCTGGTCCTTTGCCGGTGTGCGGCCGCTGTTCGAAACCATCGAGGCCAACACTGATAACCCCTCGGCGATCACGCGCGACTACGCGTTTCGCATTGACGACGAGGCGGGCGGAACGCCGATTCTGACCGTGCTGGGCGGTAAATTGACCACGTATCGGGAACTGGCCACCCAGGCGTTGGACAAGCTGAAGGCGTATTTTCCCCGCATGAGCGCATCGCGCACGCAGACCGAGCCATTGGCCGGAGGGGAACTCGGCAATCTGACATTGGCGGATTTCACCCGGGAACTGCAAGGGGACTATCCGTTCCTTGCCAATACCCTGGCCTGGCGTCTGGCAAGTACTTACGGCAGCCGCGCCAGGGAACTGCTGGGTGATGCGCGCTCAATGGCTGATTTGGGGGCAAATCTCGGTGCCGATTTTACCGAAATGGAGCTGGCGTTCCTCGTGCGGACCGAATGGGCGTACACGCTGGACGACGTGATCTGGCGGCGTACCAAACTCGGCCTTCGCCTCGATGCATCGGAAAAATCCGTCATTGCTGACCGTTTGGCGCGGCTGCATCGCAAGGGGAAACAGTTCAGTGCTTGAGGCGGCGATACCGGCCGATCGGGCCATTGAGATCTATGACGGCTATTTCTTCGATCTTGACGGAACGATTTATCTTGGCGACCGGCTGCTGCCCGGCGTCCTGGAGCTTTTTCGCTGGCTCGATGACAGTGGGCGGCCCTACGCGTTTGTCACCAACAATCCCACAAAGTCGCCGACGGACTACGAAGCGCGGCTCGGCGCCCATGGCATAAATGCCGCCGGGCGGATCGTCACCTCGGCGACTGCCACCATCGCCTGGCTGACCAGGAACATGCCCGACGCGGTCGTCTATGCGGTTTCGGAACAGCCCCTGCGGGATGCATTCGAGGCGGCGGGGTTCGAAATTTCCGATGATCCCGCGCGCATCGACGTGGTGGTGGCGAGTTTTGACAGAACATTCGAATATTCAAAACTCGATATTGCGTTCCAGGCGCTGGCCGAGGAAAAGCGGGCCATCCTGGTGGCCACCAATCCCGACCGTTACTGCCCGATGGAGGGCCGCCTCGGCGTTCCTGATGCAGCAGCCATTATTGGCGCCATCGAAAGCAGCACCGAAGTAAAATGCAGCCACATCTTTGGCAAGCCATCGCCCCTTCTCGCCCAGATCACCGCCGACCTGCTACAGGTCGATCTTCTGCGTTCCGTTATGGTGGGCGACCGGCTTTACACCGATATTGCCATGGCCATCGCCGCGGGAATGAGCAGCGCGCTCGTCTTGACCGGCGACAGTAATCTTGGCGAAGTCGAGGCGCTGCCCGCTGCGGATCGGCCGACGCTTTGCCTTTCTCAAATCGACGCTCTGATCCCGGCATGAATTGAGGGCTCCGTGGATGCAAACGCCGAATTTCAAGTTCGACCCTACTGATATCGACACGTTCTATACCCGGGCCGAAGCCGTGGAGGGGCGCGCGCTTGGAGCGTCGGAACTGCGCAAGGTCATCTGCAACGAGAACGCCATCCTCGAATTACCCGGGATCATTCGGCTCTGCCAGCACGACGACCGGCCACGGGCGATCATCATTCAGGATGCCACGCCCATGCGGCGCGGCGACTGTGCGTTGAAACCCCTGGTGCGGCGCATACTCGAAGAGGCGGGAATTGCTGTCGAGACACATACATTCGAGACGGCAGGCGATCAGTTGAAGACCACGCCCGAGACAATTGCCGAGGCCCGTTCAAAAATTGATCCAGGTGCGGCGATTGTCGCTCTGGGTTCAGGCTGTATAACGGACATCGTAAAACACGCATGTTTCGAGGTTGAGGAACAACGTGGCGTCCAGCCGGTTCTGATTGCCGTTCAAACCGCCAACTCCGTTTGCGCGTTCACCTCGCGGATGACGGTTATTACGAAAAACGGCGTCAAACGCACTGTGCCGAGCCGCCTGGCGAATACACTGATATTGGACACGCAGATCCTGCGGGACGCACCGGCGCTATACAGGACAGGCGGGCTTGGCGATGTCGCCGTCGGTGCCTCGACGTTCGCCGATTTGCAGCTTGCCGACGATCTGAATATGGGCGCGTGGAACCAGACCGCCTACGAAAGCAGCGTCGATTTGCGCGAAATCCTGCTATCGGGTCATCCGGTAATTCGCGATACGGGGCTTGCGGGACAGGAGGCGGCAGGAAAGCTGTTGACCATTGCCGGACTGGCCCTGACCGTATCCGGCGACAGCGCGCCGCTGTCCGGATATGAACACGTTACGTCTCATATGCTCGACATGGTGGCAAAGGCAAATGCGCGGCCCGTGTCCAATCACGGTCATCAATGTGCCCTGGCCACTGTTCTGACCCTGTTGCTTTATGACGAGGTGAGGGCGCGTCTGGAGCCGTCGACTTTGTCTCTTCAGGCGTGTTTTCCCGAACAGGCGGACATGGAAGAGCGGATCGGAAACACGTTCAGGCATATCGACGCCACGGGCGATGCCGCACGGGAGTGTCTTTCCGACTACACGCAAAAACTGGCGAACTGGAAGAAAAATCGCCCCGTATTCGAGAACTACCTCGCCAATTGGAAGGCGCATCGCGTGGCGCTCGAGACGCATTTGATGCCCGTCGACGCCTTTGTCAACATCCTTCGCAGCTTCGGACACCCGATGCGCTTTGAAGACCTTGAGGTTCCGTTGACGCGCGAGGAGGTTCGCTGGGCATTTTTCAACGCCCACCTGATGCGAAAACGGTTTACGATCGGCGATTTTGCCTATTTTTGCGGCATGTTCGATGAAGAAACCTGCACCAGGATATTCCAAAAGTTCGACGCATTGACATCAACCTGAAACAGGGGAGCGCCATGACGCACTATATCGCAGCGGCCGACAGCGGCACGACAGGGGCCAAGGCAGTTATCTACGATCTTGCCGGTGAGCCCATGGCGGCGGCCTATCGGGAATACGGGCTGATCTTTCCGAAACCCGGCTGGGTCGATCAGGATGCAAATATGCTGCGCGATGTATGCTTCGAGGTTATCCGCGAAGCCGTGACCAAAAGCGCGATCGATCCTGCGGAGATCGTTGCCGTTTGCCTGTCGACGCAGCGGTGCACGATGGTACCGGTCGATGAGGCGGGCAACGCGCTTCGCGAGGCGATCTCCTGGCAGGACAATCGCACCGATGCGCAGTGCGAGGAAATCAGGGCCAAAATCGGCGGCGATGAATTCTACGATCGCACCGGGCTACCGGTTGCCAATGTCTGGACGTTGCCAAAGATCATGTGGCTGCGCGAACATGAGCCCACGCTCTATGCGAAGGCCCACAAGTTCGTGAATGTGCAGGCCTATCTGAACAGAGCCCTGGGCGCGGAAGGCTTCGTCGATGATTACTCGAACGTGTCTCTTCACGGGCTCATGTCGCTGACCGATCTGGAGTGGATCGATGCGTACATTCAGGCCCTTGGCCTTGATGCGGCAAAACTGCCCCGGCTTGTCGGATCAGGCGAAAAGGTCGGTAACGTCAGTAGCAACGGCGCGGCGGCGACCGGGCTGCTGGCGGGAACCCCGATCATTTCAGGTGCCGGGGACCAGCAATGCGCCGCTGTCGGATGCAACGTCCTGAAAGAGGGGGACTGCGAGGTTACGCTGGGCACCGCCGGTGTTGCGATCTGTTCACTGGACAGACCCAATCTCGATCCGGACCGCACCATGCCGTGCCTTGTTCATGCGCTGGCGGGGAAATACACCTGCGAGGGGCTGCAGAACGCCGCTGGCGCCTCATTCAAATGGCTTCGCAACGTGTTGCAGGAGGCGCAGGACGGCTCCGAGGTCGACTATGATCACCTGACCGGGCTGGCTGCGAGTTCGGTGCGCGGCGCGAACGGCCTGCTCTTTCTGCCCTATCTCGCAGGCGCTGCCGCCCCGCTCTGGGACGGCTCGGCACGGGGAAATCTCTTTGGCATGTCGCTTGCCAACGGCCTTGCCGATGTGTCGCGCGCGGTATTGGAGGGCATTAGCTTCGAGACGGCGATGATCCTTGAAAACTTTGCCCGGCGCGGGATCAATATTGAGAAAGTGCGTGCCTCCGGTGGCGGTGCAAAGTCGGAATTCTGGGGCCAACTCCAGGCGGACATCTACGGCTTGCCGGTTCAGCGCCTGAAGGTTGACGATGCGACCATTCTTGGGGCTGCGATACTTGGCGCAGCCGGGGCCGGCGCTTATGGGTCGGTTGAGGAGGCGGCCGATGCCATGGTTCATGCGATCAGCGAATATGTGCCCGATAAAAGTGCTTCGTGTGAATATGGTCACATCCGCAAGAGATTTACCAGTCTTTACGTCTCGCTGAAGGACGGTGGCATGTTCTGAGGCTGCATCGCAGGGCCCATGCCCACTATTGCGATCAGGCAGGATAGTCGAATGTGAAAAAGTCCCTCGTCTTTGCCTTGGTCTAATTTTCCCATTCAACTATAGCGTCGGGCGTTTAAATTGCAACAATAGCCCCGGTTCCGGATGAGAGAAAGGCGAAAATGGGGCCTTGGACAGTGGTCTCGCTATCCTTTTTCAGCCCATTGTCCCTGATAAACCCATCGGGTACAGGGGGCCATTCTGGCGGCAAGGGTGTTCAGAGATATTACTTCCGGTGTGCCTGTCCCGGGAACAACCTGCTGAAAGATCGCATCTAAAGGGATGTATCGAACGCACCCGTGATATGCCGCGGCCAGGTGCGGGGCGCCATGGCGACCACATCAAAGCGCAAATCCCGGGCCGCCCAGGCCGGATTGGCAGCAAGCCAGCCGTTGGCAGCCGCCACAATGCGCGCCCGCTGGCGCGCCGTGAGCGCGTTAAGGGCCTCATCCATGGTGCGCCGCGCCTTGACCTCCACAAAGGCCACCAGGTGCCCGCGCCGGGCAATGAGATCAATCTCGCCATAAGTGTTACGATAGCGCCGCGCCAGGATCCGATAGCCCTTTAGACGCAGCATGATCATGGCGCCCATCTCCGCCGCAACGCCGGTATCGTAGGCCCGTCTGTTTGATGTTTTGTGTCCTGCGCTTTCAGACATCCGGCTCTTTCTCCCCGGTCACGGGCTCTGCCCGCATCGCCAACGCCCTTTGATACACCATTCGGCGGGGCACATCCATCTGGCTGGCGATCATTGCGGCAATCGTCTTCAGGGGCAGACCCCGGGCTGCGAGGGCGCTAATCCGTGCCTCCATTGATAGTGCCGCCAGGGAGCGCTCCGCTGACGTAGGCTCACCAGCACCCTCCAGCACAATCACGTGCTCGCCCCGAATGGCCGCGTCCGGCTGTATAGTGGCCACCATTTCGCCCAGCGGCCGGCGCTCCCATGTCTCGAACTTCTTGGTCATCTCGCGCGCCACAACGGCGCGGCGGTCGGCGCCACAATGGTGCAACAGGTCGTTCAGCGTTTTGTGAAGCCGATGGGGCGCCTCAAACAATACCACCGTCACTGTCGCGCGCGCCACGCGGGTGAGCATTCTGCGACGCGCCTTTCCCCGTGTGGGCAGGAATCCGGCGAAATAAAACTGATCGACCGGCAGCCCCGCGCCCACCAGCGCCGTGAGCACCGCACTGGCCCCGGGAACCGCAACGAGCGGATGGCCAGCCGCGATAACCGCTGCTACCAGACGTGCTCCGGGGTCTGATATCAGCGGCGTTCCCGCATCGCTAACCAGCGCGACGGCTTTTCCGTCCTGCAGCGCGTCAATGATTCTCGGGATCTGCCGCGCGGCGTTTTGGGGACGGTAGCTGCGCGTAGGTGTGATGATGGAGAAATGCGCGAGCAACTGACGTGTCCGGCGAGTATCCTCGCACCAGCACGTATCGACTCCGGCCAGGGTTTGCAACGCTCGCAGACTTGTATCGGCCAGATTGCCGATGGGCGTTGCGACGACGTACAGGCCGCTGGTCAGGGCAGGGGCGCTAAGTTGGTGGCCATCGATCGTAAACGTGGTGATTCGTTCCACTTGCGTCATAAATTCGTGTTCCGGAGTGATGTATTCTTAAAGTTGTAGAAAATACGATGAAAATACACTTATATAGTGCAGTCAAAGAACATTCCCGTATGTCACGAATGCGTAAGGTAAAACGCTAAAACCGGATGGTCCGCACACCGCCGGGTGCGAAAAGATTCGCTGGAGACGAACGAAAACCTTTGACAAACAGTGGGAAAGGCGATCAAAATAGTTAACATATAACTAACGCAGATACCAGTTCGAATAAGAATAAACAAATATTCAAGGAGATGGTATTGACTCAGACAGGTTGATCTCACACGCGGTGGAGGCAGGAATGCATAATTTGGGTTTCAGAAAATACACTAAAATAGCGAAATATACTACTTTAACAGCACTTACTGGAGTAAGCGCACTCTTAGCTGGATGCAACAACCCGGTGATTACCGGCAGCAACGCCTTGTCGGATTTGGGCGGCACCGCCCCGTCGCAGTTCCAACAGGTGAGTGCTGGCCTTTTATCCGGCGCAATACGCGGCAACAGCGACTGTACAGCGCTTGCGTCCGCAGGACCTTTCGGCGGGCAGGACGTGTTTGGCAACGGGCCGACAAACATCGCCTTTTTGCTGCCACTCTCATCACCGGGCCCGACGGGAAGACTTGCCAGAGACCTGCGCAATGCCGCCGAACTGGCGGTCAAGGAGAACGTTGCACGAAAAGTGACCGTCTTTGTCAAGGACACCTGCGGCAGTCCGGCGGTTGCCGCGAAAGTGGCCCAACAGGCCATCGCCCAGGGCGCAAGGGTCCTTATTGGCCCATTGCAACCCGAGAGCGTTGCCAGTGTGGCGCAACTGGCGCAGCGGGCCTCGGTTCCGGTTCTCGGCTTTTCCGCCGATGCCGGCGTTGCCGGTGCCAGTGTGTATCTGATGTCGCTGTTGCCGCAGAATTCCATCGATCAGGTCGTGCGATATGCCCACGGGCAGAACCTGCGCCGTTATGCTGCCGTATTACCCCAGAGCCGTTACGGTCAACTGGCGGCACGGCAGATGCAGACAACACTTGACAACCTCGGGGGAACCATCGAAACGGTTGTCCAGTATGGTGCTTCGCGCCAGGCAATGCAGCGGGCAGCGGTGCAGGCGGCGCGCCAAATCCAGGCCGGAGGGGGTGTTGATGCCATTCTCGTCCCCGATGCCACGGAAAAAGCGGCTGCCGTTGTAGAAGCCCTGTGTTATGCCGGCATTGATACCAAGAAGGTTCGCGTGCTGGGCTCTGGTCAGTGGTCGAACTCGGCTGCGTTAAAGAGCGATGCGCTGGACGGAGCATGGTATCCGGGGTTATCATCAGGTGGCTATGAAGCGTTCGCAGGGCGTTATTTACAGGCATTTGGCGCCGAGCCCCTGCGCCGCGCCGGCTTCGCCTATGATGCGACGCTGCTGGCGGCCGCCATTACCGACAACGGACGGTTGGTGCCGAATTATCGTGAAGTCCTTACCTCCGGGCAGGGCTTTCGCGGCGTCGATGGCATTTTCCGGCTGCGCCCGAACGGCGCCAATGAGCGCGGCATGGCCATTTACCGCGCCGCCAAAACCGGTGCTACCATCATTAGCGACGCGCCGGCAGACTTTTCAGGCAGTCAAATCGGGTCAAACGCTCAAACCGCGCTGACGATCGAATAGCCCGAATCGCACGCCGTCGGCTTGAGTTTGCGGGCTCGCGGGCCGTTCCGGCTATGTCCCTGGAACGCTTGTGCGCCCGCCTTCGCCGTGGCTGAGCCGCCGGAATTTGTTGTTTATTATCAATTCCCTTGAACGCCATATTGGTCTAAAATAAAGCAGGCACTGGCGCTGTTGCGGCGCGCGAGCGGAGTGCTGCTCGCACACGGTGGCTGTTTTGATGCGGGATCAACACAATAAGCGGTGGAGGCGATTGTGAATACATTGGGCGTTGACAGAGCAAACAATCAAGGTAATCCGGCGGCATTTGCACGGCATATAGCGCTGGCAGCGGGGGTCGCAATTGTGAGTGGGTGCAACGGCATTTCCCTGCCCGCCGGGCTGTCCAATATCGGCACGCAGCGTGGGAGCACCGAAGTTCGCGCCGCGGCCACCACGGTTGGCTGTGCGGCGCTGGCGGCGAGGGGGCCAGTGCGGGCGCCGGATACATTTGGCAATGGCCCGACCCGTGTTGCCATGCTGGTTCCCTTGTCGGCGCCGGGGGTTACAGGAGAATTGGCGCGGGATTTGCGTAATGCGGCGGCGTTGGCGGTCAATGAAAGTGCCGCGCAACGCATAAGTGTCGTTGTCAGGGATACATGCGCCGATCCGGCAGCGGCGGCGCGCGCGGCAGAGCAGGTGATTGCCCAGGGCGCGCGGGTTATCGTCGGACCGCTGCGGCGCGAGACTGTCGCCGGTGTGGCGCGTATCGCCGCCGGCGCTGGCGTGCCCGTATTGGGGTTTTCCTCCGATACCGGTGTTGCCGGCCAGGGGGTGTTTTTGATGTCGCTGTTGCCGCAGAATTCCATTGATCGGGTTTTGCGTTATGCCTACGGGCAAAAGGCCAGGCGCTTTGCGGCGATCCTGCCGGCGGGCCGTTATGGGGAGCTGGCGGCGACGCAGATGCGTACAACCCTTAACCGTCTGGGCGGCTCCATTGAGGCGCTCGCTGAATACGGCGCCGCCAGCGGCGATTTGCAACGCGCCATCAGCCGGGTTGTCAATCTGGTGCGGGCCGGGGGCGGGGTTGACGCCATTCTTGTTCCCGATATCGCCGACAAGGCTGTGGCGATCGCGCAGGCCCTGCGCGCGGGTGGGATCGACACCACGAAAACCCGTCTTCTCGGCTCCAGCCAGTGGACGGGCGCCACGGCTTTGCGAAACGGCGCTCTTGACGGGGCGTGGTACGCCGCCTTTGGGGCGCGCGGCTTCGATAATTTTGCCGCGCGCTATCGCCAGGCTTTCGGTTCCAGGCCGCTTCGCAATGCCGCCTTTGCCTATGATGCGACCCTGCTGGCGGCCGCCATTTCCGAGGGGGGACGATTGACCCCGAATTATCGCCAGATGTTGACGACCGAGCGCGGCTTTAACGGCGTGGACGGCATTTTCCGCCTTAAGGCGAGTGGCGCCAATGAGCGCGGCCTGGCCATTTATCGCGCCGCACCGGCGGGGGCCACGGTTATCGACAATGCGCCGACAAGTTTTCCGACGGCACATTCGGGGTCTCTGGCAGGCTCGTTGCTTGACGGTGCCGCGATGGCAACGCAATGAGGAACCGGCCCTGCTGCGGCCGGGCCGCAAGAGATGTACTCCCGGGTTTGCCTGTCCCGGAAACAACCTGCTGAAAGATACCAACTAGCGATACAAATGATCGCCTTTCATATCCTTGTACAAATGCGCCACCTGCTCGCTGTAACCGTTGAATAAAAGGGTCGGAACACGCTCGCGAGTGTGCAGGACGCGCTCGCTCTTCTGACTCCAGCGCGAATGGGGAACTTCCGGATTAACATTCGCCCAAAAGCCGTATTCGCCCGCCCCGGTTTCCTCCCAAAACGTTACCGGCCGCTTCCTAACGAAGGAAAACCGCACAATAGACTTAATGGACTTAAAGCCGTATTTCCACGGCACCGCCAGGCGTAAGGGCGCGCCCATCTGCTTGGCGACAGGCTTGCCGTAAGCGCCGCAGGCAAGAAAAGCCAGATCGTTCGTCGCCTCCGCCATGGTCAGCGCCTCCACATAGGGCCACGGCAGCCAGCTCTGCTTTTGATTGGAGGCGACCTGCGGATCGTGAAACGTTTCCATGCGCACATATTTCGCCGACGACAATGGTTTGGCAAACGCCACCAGCTTTCTCAAGGGAAAGCCCGACCAGGGAATGGTCATCGACCACGCCTCGACGCAGCGATGGCGGTACAGGCGCTCCTCAATGCCCATTTTCGCGATCAACGTGGCGGCATCGATGGTAATATCGCGTTCGACTTCCCCATCAATCGTTATCGACCAGGGTACAACGCGCAGCGCCTGCGACGCCTTCGCAATCGACTTGTGGGAGCCGAATTCATAAAAGTTGTTGTACATCAGATTGATTTCTTCCGGCGTCACATCGCGATCGAGCGTAAAGGCGCTATTGCGTTCGGCCGGATAGAGCGCCGCCGTGGGGCGCTCCGCAGTGGTATCCAAAGGGGTGTCTTTTGCATAGGGCTTGGCAAAAGCGCCAACCGCAATCGAACCGGCGGCAACGCCGCCACCGGAGAGAATGTCACGGCGCGAGAAGTAAATTTTCTGCGGTGTGACATCGCGGTGGCGAATGTCCCATACTTTGGCCTGTTTGATAAGCATTCTAACCTCGCTGACGTATTCTGTGACGATTCGCTGTCTCATGTGTATTGTGGGCAAAACCCGTAAACGCGCTCCGGGTGCAATACGCGCAGTATTCGCAAGAGGGTGACGAAATACCCGATATGCATCCATTATACACGTGGCTCGATACCAACATTCGCACTCCACTAACCATAGTATTACATGCAAATGTTATCGTTCCACTAGAGCGTATCATGTCTTAACAGAAACAGAATGGTTCTATTAAGACATGACGCGCTGTAGACGTTTATGGGCGTATATGTTCCGATGCCGGCGGTAAACAGATGTCGCGCGGCATTTCAGAGGAACGGGATTTTGCGTTGAAAGCGCCCCATTGTACCATAGTCACCATAGCACGTTTTAGGGCTTAAACGCCTCTCATCGATTCACGTTATTGTGATACGCGCAACTTTTGGGAGACCGGGCATGGATAGCGAAGAAAATTCCGCATCGCTGAAGGCGGCATCCGCAACGCCACCGTCTTCGCCGGGGCCGTTGCGCGATGACGATGATGCGCTGCGGGAAAATTTCGTCGATGCGCTAATCGCCGCGCTCGATAGCGAGAATGTTGTTGCGGTCCGGGATCTGATCGGCGAATTGCACGAAGCGGACATCGCCGATCTCCTTGCAGCGTTAAAGGCGGAATACAGGCCCGCTCTGGTACATCTGGCAGGGGATGCCTTCGATTACTCCGCGCTCACCAGCGTTGACGAGACCATCCGGCTGGAGGTCTTGCAGGCGCTGCCCGAGGACGTGGTGGCGCGGGGGCTGCGCGATCTGGACTCCGACGATGCGGTCTTCATCCTTGAGGACCTCGACGACGAGACGCAGAACTCGATTCTGGCGCGCATTCCGGCGATTGATCGCATCGCACTAAAGCGCAGTCTCGATTATCCCGAAGACAGTGCCGGACGGCGCATGCAATCGGACTTTATCGCCGTGCCGCCGTTCTGGTCGGTGGGCCAGACAATCGATCACATGCGCGAGCAGGATGATCTGCCCGATGAATTTTACGAACTATTCGTGGTCGATCCAAATTTTCACTTACGCGGCACGGTCGCGTTGAACCGGCTTTTGCGTACAAAGCGCGTCGCCAGAATTCGCGACATCATGGACGCGCCCCTGCACCAGATCAGCGCCGAGGAAGATCAGGAAGAAGCGGCGCGAACCTTTGAGCGCTACGATCTGGTATCGGCTGCGGTGGTCGATGAAGCGGGCCGCCTGGTGGGCGTGCTTACGATCGATGATGTGGTGGATGTGATCCAGGAGGAAGCCGGCGAGGATTTGATGCGTATGGGCGGTGTGGGCGATGAGGATATATCCGGCAACGTATTCGAGACCATGAAAAGCCGCTTTTCCTGGTTGTTCATCAATCTCATCACCGCCATTCTCGCCTCGATTGTGATCAAGATGTTCGATACCACCATCGAACGGATGGTCGCGCTGGCGGTATTGATGCCCATCGTCGCTTCCATGGGCGGCAATGCGGGCACCCAGACCATGACGGTCGCCGTGCGCGCCCTGGCGATGCGCGACATTGATACGTTTAATGCCGCCCGGGTCATTACCCGCGAGACGATTATCGGCCTCTTGAACGGTCTCGCCTTTGCCGCCATTGCCGGGATTATCACCTGGATGTGGTTCGAAAACGTTCAGTTGGGCTTTATCATTGCCGCCGCCATGATCGTTAACATGCTGGTGGCCGGGCTGGCGGGCATTCTGATCCCCATCGTGCTCGATCGATTTGCTGTCGATCCGGCGGTCGCCTCGGGCGTGTTTTTGACGACGGTGACTGATGTGGTGGGCTTTTTTGCCTTTCTTGGTCTGGCGGGCTGGTGGTTCGGGTATTTTTAGGGGGGGTATTTTGGCGTAAAGCATCTGTTAACCATAATGAAACAGCTTGGGGCTACTCTGTTGATCGTGAAGAAAAGTCCTTTGCTCCGCTTGCGTGTACTTTTCTTCATTGAAGCAATGAGAAAACAAGGTTCAAGAAGGTGCGGCGCTTTGTTTTCGCCCGGGCTTATTGCAAGGTTTTGGCGCATTTGCGCGTAATACCTTGCAATTTCCGATCATGATCGGTTCCCATGGGTGTCAAATCGATCCGCCGGGCTACCCCAGGGACTGATTTATCCCTATTTTATCGGGAAAATTAGACCGAGACGAAGCCAAGGGACTTTTTCACATTCAACTACTCCGTGATCGCCTTATCCCGATTTGTCACCCGTCAGCCTACGCCAACGGAACATACGTGTTTTGGAATGTCCGCCCATGAACAGATTTTATCCCTTCCGCTGGAGGCGTGCCGGATGCCTTGTTGTCCTGTCTATCCTGGCGGCTATCGCGCCGATGAACGGTGGCGACGGGCGCGCTGCGGATACAAACACGGCCTTTCTTGAGACGCGGCGGCAGGACGTCCTGAAGGTCTTCGTCGATGGTGGCGTATTCGCCAAAGGCGATCTGTATAATGTGACACAGGTCCTTGCCGATGATTTTGCCAACGGCGAGGCGCGCCGGGGGTTGCGCACGCGCGCGCAATGGCAAGCGCTTGCGAGCAGGTTGCAGCGCGAACTCGAGCCCGGGGAGGCCGTCTGGCTGATTGAGCGTTCCGGTGTACCATTTATGATTGCCATGGCGGGCAGGGGGGATGCAGTTCACACGATCCGCTTTGTCCTGCGCGATGGGAAAGTTTCGCGCCGCGCCGGCAGGAAACTGATGGATCTGATTGGCGCTGCGTACGAGAAGGCACTACCGCAATTTAAGGGTGCCCGGCGCTGGCCGCGGGCGGCCCTGATCCGCTCCTATCTGGCGCGCAAACAGCTCGGCAAAAGCATCGCCGAGCGATCCAAAGGGCAATTCGACAGGCAGACCTTGCGCCTTACACGACAAGACGCCGTTCTTTTGCAGAAAGTCTTTGCTGCGCACACCATTGGCGATATTGCTCTGGGTGCGGTGCGGGTTCCTGGCGTGGCGTCTTATTTTACGGTCACCGGCCGGCGCCGCTGTGCATCGACACCGCGCAGAGGGCGCGATATTCTCCGCAGCGTGAGTTGCTGAGTTGAATGTGAAAAAGCAGACCGAGGCGAAGCCGAGGGGCTATCTCACATTCAACGGTTTAAAACCATTGTCTTATCAGCACGATACACAAGTCAGCGTGTACAGAAAGCCAATACCGCTGGTATAAGACGCGCCGGAGAGATCATCTTCCGATCAGGTCCAAAAGCTGCGGGTGGATGTGTTCATTGGCACATACCACACTGCCTTCGCTGAGCATCGCGTCGTTCCCCTGGTCATCGGTGACGATACCACCTGCCTCGCGCGCAATCAGGATGCCGGCCGCCATATCCCATGGCGCCAGGCCGCGCTCCCAATAGGCATCGAAACGGCCCGCAGCCGTCCAGGCAAGATCAAGAGCCGCCGAGCCGCACCGGCGCACCCCGGCAAAATGGCCCATAACCCGCTCAAGCTGGCGCAAATACTCCCCATGATCGCCACGCCCGATATGAGGAATGCCCGTAGCGATGACGCAGTCGTGGCTCCTTCGGCGGGCGGCGACGCGAATGCGCCGGTCATTCAGATACGCTCCCTTGCCGCGCTCGGCGACAAAGAGGGCATCGGCAATCGGGTCATAAATGAGGGCCGCGCGCAATATTCCATCGCGCTCCAGCGCGATGGCAATGGCGAAAATCGGAATGCCATGGAGAAAATTGGTGGTCCCGTCAAGGGGATCAACAATCCAGCGATGAGTCGTATCAGTGCCTTCAATACTGCCCGATTCCTCCATCAGGAACCCATAGCCAGGGCGCGCCTGCGCCAGCGTTTCATAAATGATCTGCTCGGCACGCTTGTCGGCGGCGCTGACAAAATCCCCCGGCCCCTTGATGGAAACCTGCAGGTTCTCCACCTCGCCGAAATCGCGCACCAGCGAGCGGCTCGCCTTGCGCACCGCCTTTAACATCACATTGATAATTGCCGAGCGCGCCATGTTTCACCGTAAACCAACAGATCTTCGCCACGGGCGGGTAATCAGAGTCCCCATCGTCGCTCATTCGCCGCGACGAACATAGGTAACGTCGTTGGTATCCACCACAATCGTCTCGCCAGGAGAAATGAAGGGCGGCACCATCACGCGCACGCCATTCTCCAAAACAGCCGGCTTGTAAGAGGACGATACTGTCTGGCCCTTGACCACAGGGTCCGCCTCGGCAACTTTCAGCGCCACCTGAACAGGTAAGGCAATGCCAATCGCCTGCCCCTCGTGAAACTCCAGGGTAACCGTCATACCGTCCTGCAAAAACGCGCTGCGCTCGCCGACGAAGTCACGTTGCAACTCAATCTGCTCATAAGATTGCGCGTCCATAAACACCAGCATCTCGCCCTCGGCATAGAGATACTGGAAATCACGCTGTTCAAGCCGTACCCGCTCCACCGTCTCATCGGCGCGAAAACGCTCGTTGAGTTTCGTCCCGTTGAGGAGATTTTTCAACTCGACCTGGTTGAACGCGCCGCCCTTGCCCGGCTTGACGGCCTGGGTCTTTACCGCCGCCCAAAGCGAGCCCTTGTGCTGCAAGACATAGCCCGGACGAATTTCATTACCGTTGATCTTCATCGCTTTTCCTTAATCGGTCATAGCGCCAAATGTGCGCGCGGCGAAAAGACGTTGCACATGTACCACCGCCAGCGCCAATACGATGATCGCCCCCGCCTGGTGGACCACGCCCGGCAAAACAGGCACCCCATGCACCAGAACCAGCACACCAAGCGCCGCCTGAGCTACTGTCGCCACTGCTAACGCCATCCCATAGCGCCGGGTCAGGGGGTCCGCGGACCATACAGCGATGGCGTGCCCTAACGCTCCAAGTATTAGGATATAAGCGAGCAGGCGATGGCTGAATTGAACGAATATGGGGTTTTCAACAGCATTCAACCAGATGGGGCGCCATTGCCACAGACCCTCCGGCACCCACTGCGCGCCCATACGCGGCCATGTGTTATACGCCTGCCCGGCGTGCAGCCCGGCGACAAGTCCCCCCAGTGCAATCTGGGCGAAAATCATGAAAAGCAGGATCAGCGCGCCCGCTGCCACCCGGTTTGACACATTGCCCGCCCGCCAGTCAGCGCGCAAAAGACCACGCCCCACCCATATCAGGGCGGCAAAGATCGCACACGCGAGCAGCAAATGCGCCACCAGCCGATAATGGGAAACGTCCACCCGATCCACCAGGCCGCTTTGCACCATATACCAGCCCAGAAGTCCTTGCATCCCGCCCAGCACAAACAGGCCGAGCAGCGGCAGGCCCAGCCTTTGCGGCAAACGGTGGGTGGCGAAAAACACCAAAAATGGCAGCAAAAATGCAAGACCAATGACAACGCCGAGGCGTCGGTGCCCCCATTCCCACCACCAGATGGTCTTGAAGTCCGCCAGGCTCATACCGTAGTTGACCTGCACATACTCCGGCGTTTTCCGATAAAGCGCAAACACCCGTTGCCATTCGGCATCGCTTAAGGGGGGGATCATGCCCAGAATGGGCCGCCACTCGGTGATTGACAGGCCTGAATCCGTCAAGCGGGTCGCCCCGCCGACGATCATCATGACAAAAACCAGCCCGGCCATCCCGTATAGCCAAAGGCGCACCGGTCGCGCGGTATCGTTACCGGGTAGTGCCATTGATGCCTCCTGGACAGGTTTTCACGGGCGCTCCTGATTGTGTTCTTTCAGCAGGTTGTGTCCGGGACGGACAAGCCTGAGGGGCACTTCTTGCGGCTATAGCTGCGGCGTGGCCGGTTTGGATCATTCATCTCACAGGTTTTTTCAGAGCGGCCTGATACCATTGCACAACTGGCCATTATAACATTCCAGCGGTACTTTCCAGTGGTACTTTAAATGTGACACTTGAGAACGCCCGCAGCGGCAAAGCGGCAAACGGAACTCAAATGTCCAATTCATCCCACTCGCGCAAACGAACTACTTCGTGTCATGCCATCATGCCGAAACGCCTACAATGCGCGCATTAATTGTTAATGAAACTACAGTATATTATTTAGTGCATATTTCTTTTTGAATCTGTTGATTTCCCTTTCGCGCCGTCGTAGCATATTGTTAGCCAATTGTGACAGATTTATCCTGGCAATCACATACGGACACTTCATCAGCCATAGAGCGTGGAAACGACTGTATAGCCGGTGTTAGTATGCGGGCTCACCGCAGGCGGCAATGTAGCAGCAAAAGTAAATGTAAAAAGTAAAGAAGAATGCGTATTGGGAGCGTATCGGTGTGACTGAGTGGATCATGATATTCGGCCTTGGTGCCCTGGTTAGTGGAGCCGTGGCTTTTGCCCTTGCGCCCGGTTTGTGGCGGCGGGCGGTACGGGTTACGCGTGAACGTATACGAACAACAATCTGGACGGATCAGGCATCATTGCGAGCACAGGCGGATGCGCTGGCGGCAGCCCATGGCATGCGGGTGCGCCGGCTTGAGCGTGCCATCGAGATGCTGCAACGCCAAAGGCGCAAGCAAGCCATCGCGCTGGCCCTGGCGCGACAGGACACGGCACAATTGCGCGCCGTTGAAAAACGGCAGGCACAAACCATTAGCGCCCTTGAGCATGTCAAGGCGGAACTCAAGCATGATATCGTTCGCCTTGACAAGGCACGCGCCGATACGCATCGCAAGCTGCAAACCCGTGGACAGGCGCTGGCGAATGCGCAGGCTTTGCTGGGCGAGCGCGACGAACGCATAGAGGCGTTGGGCGATGAAGTGAACATGTACCAGCGGCGCATCGACGAAATGACCATCGAGCGCGTCTCCCAACAAACGCGAAACCATGTGCTGGAATCCGACGTTCGGCGCTTGAACGGGCTACTCCAGGAGAATGCGCGCAAGGAGACCGGGCACGTTCATCGCACGCACCCGCAGCATGTACGGATTGCCCCGCCTGCGGCACAAACGGACGCAGCTGCGACGGCCGCCGGGCATCAGGCTGGCGGCCGCGCTATCAAAGACAACGTGCATGAAACGGCAGAGGCGACACAGCGACGCGTCAACACGCTCACCGAGGCTTTGAGGAAAGAAACCCGGCTTCGCAAGACCCTGGCGGCCGAAATGAGTGCGCGTAACTATACCCTTGAGGTTCAGAGATCCCATATCGCCAAGCTAAAGCGCGACCTTGATGCCCGTGATGCGCAAATCGCCACGCTGAATGGGCAAGGGGAGTCGGCGGAACACGAATCGGATATTGTTGCCGAGTTGAAGATGCGCAACGAGACGCTTTTACATAAACTCTCGAGCCTTGAGGCACAAATGTCGGCTTTGCTCGCCAATGCTGTCAAGGCGCGGCAAATCGAGAGTTTGCCGGATGATGATATCATCAGTGGCCAAAATGTCACCCGACTCTCGCCCCCTGATGACACAATGCCCAACATCCATCGCATATCGTCCAATGGTGCGCTGCCCGGCGCAGGCGTGGCGACGCACAAGCGGCAGAATTTGGATCGTACTGTGGGCCCGGCGCTGATAAAGCGTGGTGCCCAAGGCAAAAAACCACGTACCGAAAAGAAGCGAAAGCACCGCTCCTAGAGCGTGTCAGGTCTTAATAGAAGCAATTCTGTTTCTCGATTGGCGAGGCGAACCACGCTCAAGGCGGTCGAAGAGCGATGGCGACCCATCTCTCGAGAGCGGCCTGGGCGTGGGCGTCCGCCAATCGACAAACCCGAAGGGACGGGCGCTTTTGCACCAATACGAACCTTAAGTCTCTTGAAAATAGCCCCACTATATCCTGCGAGACTTAAGGTTCATCTTGTCGCAAAATCGCTCCGTCAGAATGCTTCTATTAAGACCTGACACGCTCTAGAGCGTCAGGCGATTAATAGGAATCTTTTTTGGATTTCCCTTTTTAGGGATAATGTGATTCGTTTGGGCATGGAGGTGATTCTATGACCCAATCTTTATCCCTTGATCTTCGCCGTCGTATTGTTGCTGCGATATCGCAAGGAAAGTCACGCCGAGCCGCTGCTGAACAGTTTGCGATTTCAGTCGCAAGTGCGGTTCGTCTGCAAAAACGTTTTGAAGAAACAGGCTCGCTTGAACCGGATCGCCGGGGGCGCCCCAGAGGCAGTGGCAAGCTGGGACCTTATCACGACAGGATCATCGCCAAGGTAGAAGCGCAACCAGACATCACCATGCCTGCTCTGGCGGCCTGGCTTCTTGAGACTGAGGGTGTGCAGGTTGATCCCTCAAACCTGTCGAAACTGCTGTGCAGGGCCGGCTTCAGCTATAAAAAAAACGCTGCTGGCGGCAGAACGCAAGCGTGCAGATGTCAGGGCTGAGCGCGATGAATGGCGCAAACATCGCCTGCCGGCCATTCAAGCCGCCCCTGCACGGCTGCTTTTCATCGACGAGACCAGCGTAAAGACCAATATGACGCCGCTCAGGGGGCGCAGCCGCAAAGGGGAAAGGCTCATCGCCGATGCGCCCTTCGGCAAATGGCATACCCAGACCTTTATTGCTGCCCTGCGTTGTAGTGAGTTGGCGGCGCCCTGGGTCATTGACGGGGCGATGAATGGCGAAGCCTTTGATACTTATGTAACAACACAGCTTGCGCCTCTTCTCAAGCCGGGCGACGTTGTGGTTTGGGACAACCTAAATATCCACAAAAGCCCCCGTGCGGCGCAAGCCATCAAAGCCTGTGGCGCTTGGGTGTTGTTCCTGCCGCGCTACTCACCTGATCTGAACCCGATTGAGAAGGCCTTTTCGAAACTGAAAACCTTGCTGAGGAAGGCCAAGGCCAGAACCTATGATGATTTATGGAAAGCTGTTGGGCAGGTTTGCGATCTTTTCACGCCGCAGGAATGTTGGAACTATTTCAAAGCGACAGGTTGCGTTGCAAATTAATCGCCCGACGCTCTAGCGAAGCGTTGAATGTGACATTCGAGAGCGCGCCCGGCGGCAAACGGGACACACGTGTCAAATTCGTTTCACGATTACCCGCGGCAATTGCTACAGAGCGTATTATCGCGTCAGGGCCCGCTGCGTTTTTGCGCCTTTAGAGCGCTTGGCGCTTAGATACCAGTCCACAATAAGCTGGCGCTCGTGCGCCTCCATAAACGTTATATTGGCCGGTGGCATCGCATGGCTTCGCCCGGCCTGTAAATAGATCTCTCTGGCATGGGCGGCGATCTGCCCATCCGTTTCAAGGTAAACACCCTTTGGCGCGCTCACAATGCCGTCCCATACAGGCTCTTGCGCATGGCACATGGCGCAGCGACCGAGCACCGTATCGCGTACCTGCTCGAAGTGTGCCGCTTGCACATATTTCAGCGTATGCGCCGTCGGTGCCGGCGTCTCGCGCGGCGCCGGCGCCCCCAGACCGGACAGCCACATCAGGATGATAAAGCCCATGACTGCCACTGGCCAGACCCAGACCGGATCCCCCGATCGGGCGTGTCGGCTATTGAAATAATGACGGATCGCCACACTTACGGGAAAGATCAGGGACGCGATAACCCAGTTATAGGGGGTCGCGAAAGCCAACGGATAATGCCCGGACAGCATCAGAAAGATCACCGGCAGGGTAAGATAGTTGTTGTGCGTGGAGCGCTGCTTGGCCTGGGCGCCAAGCGCCGGATCGGGACGGCGTCCGGCCTTTAAATCCGCCACGACAATCGTCTGGTTGGGGATAATGATGAAGAACACATTCGCCGACATGATCGTCGCCGTAAACGCCCCCAGATGAAGAAGTGCCGCCCGCCCGGTAAAGAGTTGCGTATAGCCCCAGGCCATGGCTACCAGCATCAGACTGAGCACCCCCATCAGGCGAGTGCTGTTGGCGCCAAGGGGCGACTTGCAGATCAGATCGTAAGCGAGCCAGCCCAGTGCGATGGACGCCAGGGAAAGGAGAATCCCCGTCAGCGACGAGATGGCAAGTACATTGGCGTCGATCAGATATAGATCGGCCTGGGCATAATAGACCATGCACAACAACATAAAGCCTGAAAGCCACGTTGCGTACGATTCCCACTTAAACCACGTAAGATGTTCGGGCATGTGCTCCGGCGCCACCAGGTACTTTTGCATGTGATAGAAGCCTCCCCCGTGCACCTGCCACGTCTCGCCATGAACGCCATCGGGCAACGAGGGGCTTCGTTGCAGACTCAGATCAAGCGCAACGAAGTAAAACGACGATCCGATCCAGGCAATGGCGGTAATGACGTGCAGCCAGCGCACCGCGAATGTCGCCCATTCCCACAGAATGGCGAAATCGTGGGTAAAATCGGCCATGGGATTCTCCATCTTGAGCGTGTCAGATCTTAATAGAAGCAATTCTGTTTCTATTAAGACCTGACACGCTCTAAGCGCTGTTTTCTTATTGTTTCAAATGAAGAAAAGTACACGCAAGCAGAGCGAAGGACTTTTCTTCACGATCAACCAGGTAAACAGAGGCGCCCGGATGACCAAGTCTGCGCACAACGCCCCGGCTTCTCGTCGTATGGACAACCTGCTGCAAGCTCACATCTTAGGTCAAAAAATCGCGATCGCCCAATTCCGCGCGGGCATGACGCACCGCAACGGGCTCCACCCCGTTTATAGTGGCGAATGCCAACAACGCCCGTTCATCGCCTAGCAGGTAATCCAAAACACCCACAAGAAATTCGGGCGCTTGCGCGGCTTCACGCACGTGTTCAACCTGAAGCCCGCTAAGAGCGAGAAATCTCTCCAGCCGCTGCTGATCGTCGGCAATATAGCCCAATGCCTGAACGGCAAGGTCCCTGGCTGCCTGGCTCCTCATGATGTCCCCTGCATGTTTGATGTCCGCCTGAATGTTTGAGATTTTGTAACATATTTGTGACAAATTGTCCGCAATGGTACCGTCTGACAGTCTTCTGTAACCAGGCAAACGCCCAGGCACATATGGGAAACCCCCGCTGTCGCTTATACGAAGCGTGAACCATAACGGCGCATTTACCATACCAGTGCGGGTGACTCGAATCGACAAGTGTTCTATAGACTTAAGGCTCGCGCCTGTCTGCGAATTGCCGTCCCCTTAATAACGGCCGGATAGCGATTGGTTGAAACGAATGATTGCCGCGGCCCAAAGGGGGCGCAGCAGGACGTTGGCCGGGCATTGCCATGAAATAGTTGCCGCTCCGCAAACTGCATGGAGCCGGCGATCGCAGGAGGGGTGGTTTGGACAAGCTTGTATTGATTGTCGAAGATAATGAACTGAACATGAAGCTCTTTCATGATCTGCTTGAGGTGAACGGTTATAACACCATACAGACCCGTAATGGCGTTAAGGCGATTGAGTTGGCCCGCCAGCATCGGCCCGATCTGATCCTGATGGACATTCAACTTCCTGAAGTCTCGGGGCTTGAGGTAACCAAATGGCTGAAAGAGGACGATGAATTGTGCTCTATACCGGTTGTTGCCGTTACCGCATTTGCCATGAAGGGCGATCAGGAACGCATTCGCCAGGGCGGCTGCGAGGCATATATTTCAAAACCTATTTCGATCGGTAATTTTCTCGAAACGATCAAGACCTATATTGGCGATCAGGGTGTGGCGCATTGACGGACCGCCATGCCTTGCAATTGAGTCAAGCGCAGCAGTACCGGAATTGAAAAGGAAGTCCATCGATTTCCACAAGCGATCGTGTTGTCGACGGGAACATACCGCATTCCAGGCAAAGGTACGTGTTTATTAAGGGCTTGCGGGTAGGATGCGCAAAAGGAATGGTTAACGTTTAAAGCACAAAGGTTGCCGGCTTGGGTAACTCCTGGTGCTTTACGGATTTTGAAGAGTTCGCACGTAACCGACACCGGGTAGTCTCTTCGCCACCAACGCAAGAACAAAAGGCAGACCATGACGGCGCGGGTTCTGGTTGTAGATGACATTCTGGCGAATGTGAAGCTTTTTGAAGCGCGCCTTACGGCGGAATATTTCGATGTCCGTACCGCGATGAACGGCCGCGAAGCCCTGGAACTTTGCCAGGAAAATCAGTTTGATATCATCTTGCTGGACGTGATGATGCCGGGTATGGACGGCTTTGAGGTGTGTCAGCGCCTCAAAAGCGATCCGCATACGATGCATATTCCCGTGATCATGGTTACCGCACTTGATCAGGCGGCGGATCGGGTTCGCGGCCTTGAGGCCGGTGCCGACGATTTTCTTACCAAACCTGTCAGCGACCTGGCGCTGATTACGCGGGTGAGGAATCTTGTGCGCCTGAAGATGCTCACCGACGAATTACGCATGCGTGCCCTGACAGGGAACGATCTCGGTATTGATCCGATACGGCTTGACAATGGGCAGTTTGACGAACGCGGACGCATTCTGGTCGTTGATGATCGCAAGAGTTCGCGTCGCCGCATCTGCTCCATTCTCGAGGACGTTTACGACGTCGAATCGCAAAGCGATCCCGCCCTGACACTGATGTATGCGGTGGATGGACAATTCGATCTGATCGTCATCTCCATGGTGTTGCATGATCATGACAGTCTGCGGCTTTGTTCGCGAATTCGCTCGCTGGAGCGTACACGCACGTTGCCGATCCTTGTGACGGCCGATATTGACGATCATGCCCGCCTGATGCGTGCCCTGGAGATCGGCGTCAATGACTATCTGCGCAGCCCCATTGATCCCAACGAGTTACTTGCGCGCGTGGCGACGCAAATCCGCCGCAAGCGCTATAACGATTTTCTACGCAGCAACGTTCAGCACACCATGGAGATGGCGCTTACCGACGCGCTTACGGGGCTGTACAACCGCCGCTATCTGGAAAATCATCTAAATACCCTCGTCGCGGAGGCGCGCTCCAGCGACAAGGCGCTGTCCTTGCTTATTGTCGATATCGATTTCTTCAAGGCCATCAACGATACCCACGGACACGATATTGGCGATGAAATTCTCAAGGAATTTGCCCGCCGCTTGCAGGCCGGGGTGCGCGGTGTTGATCTCGCGGTACGCTATGGGGGCGAGGAATTTGTTGTTGCGATGCCGGATGCGGATTTATCCATGGCCTATCTTGTAGGTGAGCGGCTGCGCTTGTGCATTGCCAACGAGCCGTTTGCCGTCCAGGACGGCCAGGTCCGTGTCAATGTGACAATCAGCGTCGGTCTGGCAACCCTGATGCCTGAAGATACCGCGAGCGAGACTCTGTTGAAACGCGCCGATCAGGCGCTTTATGTGGCTAAACGTGACGGGCGTAACCGGGTCGCCGCCGATGCCGCCTGATACCAGGGATCAAAGGCTCATCAGGCCCAAACAGTATAAGACGAACGCTATACTGCGGTGAGGGGTGAAACGAATTTGAGGCAATCCGAGGATTTCAGTATAACGAGTTGATCGTGAAGAAAGGTGCTTCGCTCCACTCCGTGCACTTTTCTTTACGATCAACTGATCAGATGAATGACCGGCAGCACCCGATGGGTCTTGTGGGAACATCCTATTGAAAATACACATCCCGCACCGGATTTGATCGCGGCGGGCTGATGAGGCAAATTTCTGAAAATTCCTGAAATCTCGAAATCAGGCGCTTTCGCGAATATCCTGCTCGTCGGGCTCGCGCAGCACATAGCCGCGTCCCCAGACCGTCTCGATATAGTTCTTGCCATCGGTTGCCGCCGAGAGCTTCTTACGCAATTTGCAGATAAACACGTCGATAATCTTGAGCTCCGGCTCGTCCATGCCGCCATACAGATGATTGAGAAACATCTCCTTGGTAAGGGTCGTGCCCTTGCGCAGGGAAAGCAACTCGAGCATCTGGTATTCCTTGCCCGTTAAATGGACCCGCTGGCCATTTACCTCAACCGTCTTGGTATCAAGATTAACGCGCAACTCGCCCGTTTGTATCACCGACTGCGCATGCCCTTTGGAGCGGCGTACAACCGCATTAATGCGCGCCACAAGCTCATCCTTGTGAAACGGCTTGGTCATATAGTCGTCAGCGCCAAACCCCAAGCCGCGAACTTTGTCTTCAATGCCCGCAAGCCCGGACAGGATAAGGATAGGGGTCTTTACCTTCGATACCCGCAAGGTGCGAAGGACTTCATAACCACTCATATCAGGAAGATTTAAGTCAAGAAGGATGATGTCGTAGTCGTACAGCTTTCCCAGATCGATCCCTTCTTCGCCCAAATCCGTCGTGTAGATGTTGAAGCCTTCCGATTTAAGCATCAATTCGATACTTTGCGCCGTAGCTCCATCATCTTCGACCAGTAACACTCGCATGCCAGTCCCCTTTAAATCTTCTTGCCGGCACGGTACTTCATCGACATATTCGTCGTCACTGCGGCAAACAAGGATAGAAAGCCCGAATCGCAGGCTATCGCAAAATGGTTAACAAATACTAATTCGTCGTTGCCCGGATTAACAACCGTATACGCGAAGTTACCCCCAACCCGTTGATTCCAGCCATGATTTACATCTGATCCTATTAACAATCAACCCCTGCCAGGAAATCTGACTGCAGATCAGGAAATCGCAATCAATCCCGCCAACCGTTTAAACACGTGCAATTTACCTGACTTTAAGGCATTTGCGCCATCATTAACGCCAGACGTAAATGAAACGTTACTATCTGTTATTTCTGTAGCGCAAAGGGCCATTCTCGCCGCTTCAACAGGATATGTGTTTGGCACCTCGTGTCACGCGGCATGGCAATTTTTCATTGACGAGGGTGTGTGATACCTTTCGCGTCTGCCCGATGGGTTGCGGGGAACGCGTTTGTGGGCATTTGCGCGACAGTGCTGCGCCCGCGTGTATCAGGGTTGATCGTTTTAGTTTGGAGTAACAATCATGAAATCGCGCGAAAATATTATCCAGGCACGAAAGTTCCGGGTCGACGAAAGCAAAAGGCGAATCGAGCAGATCGAGGCCATGATCTCCGATTTTGTTCGCATGTCGCAGGAACTGATGACACAAATCGAGGCGGAGCAAAGTCGCACCGGCATTACCGACAGCAATCATTATGCCTATTCAACGTTTGCCAAGGCGGCGATTGAACGACACAAGAATCTGCAGGAATCTATAACCGGCCTCAAGCAGCAACGACAGACCGCCCTTGAGGAACTGGAAGAGGCTCTGACAGAACTACGCAAATACGAAAAAATCGAGGAGCGTGATCAGATGCAGGAACAGCGCAAGATACTGGATGCAGAACAGGTCATGATCGACGGCCTGAGGTTGCAGACGGGTCAGTATCGTTAGGGGGATTAGCCGATCATCTCCCATGACCCTTGACCTGGCACCCATGAGGTAACACGATCGCGACAATTTATCAGCAAACAGACACCTTCAGGCAGCTCCCATATTGAGTCGCCTTTGTGCAGATAGCATTGGGGTTTCCAACACACATCATTAAAACACGTATTAGGTGTGATGGGTTGAATCCGTTAAGCAAATGCCCTATGCTCGCAGCAGCACCTGCTCAGTCCGGTACTTCACGAATTCACTTTTTCGCCAATTGCGTTGCGTGCCTGGGCCTGATTCCGGTATGCTGGCGTACGCAAATACGGGGCGAAGTGTGCTTCAAGTACAGCCACAACAGAGGATTCACCAGAAAAGCGGCGCGTTGCCGGCGCTTTCACGCGTTATAGTTTTGGGTTAATGTAGCACAAACGCAACTTAATTGCGATTGATTCAACTTAAATGGCGTTGTAATTCAGTGAATTATGCGGGTTCGCCTAAGGGAGTGGAATCGTTGTCCGAATTAGCGTTGAGCCGAGCCTGAAAATGGTTTATGTTTGTTAAGAAAATGCAAATTCAAGTTGATTCAAGCACGATTCCTTGAATAGGTTGTACGTAGAACCCGGTATGGTGGTGTTCTGACCAGGGTTGACCCGGGTGGTGATTAATTATTGAGGTCCAAACGTAAGGCAAAAATGATGGCGGCTGATCGTTCACACAACTTACAAGACACATTCTTAAACCATGTTAGAAAAAATAAAGTCCCACTAACGATCTTCCTTGTAAACGGCGTTAAGTTACAGGGTGTTGTAACATGGTTTGACAATTTCTGCGTTTTGCTTCGGCGTGACGGACACTCTCAACTGGTCTATAAACACGCCGTTTCGACAATTATGCCAATCCAGCGAATCCAATTGTACGAGGGCGACGAAGCCGTTGACGAATAGCACGCGAACATTAAAACCGGAACGCCCAACCGGCCAGATGACGCGTTGCAACCACAAAACACAGCCAGATGGCGCGAATCGTTACGTTAGCGCATGTCTCATCGTTCCGCACTTGCGCCGTGGCGGTATCGGCGCTGGACAGCAACGGGCGTCTTCAACACAAAGCAGACTTGACGAAATACGTGCTCTGGCCGGCGCCATCGCCCTGCATGTCGTTGACGAACATGTTATCGCCCTTAACGGGATCAACCCATCATCCTATCTCGGCTCCGGCAAGATAACGGAAATCCGCTCAACGAACAACGCCCGCATTGACGTAACCATTGTCGATGCCGCTCTCAGCCCGGTCCAGCAACGCAATCTGGAACGCCTTTTCAAGACGAAAGTTATCGATCGCACCGGCCTGATTCTGGAAATATTCGGCGCGCGGGCGCAAACGCGCGAGGGGCGTTTGCAGGTTGAACTGGCGCATCTGAATTATCAGCGCTCGCGGCTGGTGCGCAGCTGGACGCATTTGGAGCGGCAACGGGGAGGATTTGGGTTTCTTGGCGGCCCTGGTGAGACCCAGATCGAATCCGACCGGCGGGTCATCGCCGAGCGCATTGCGACGCTTAAACAGCGGCTGGAGCGGGTACGCCAACGCCGTGCGCTGCAGCGCAAGAAGCGCCAACACGATCATGTGCCGGTTGTCGCGCTCGTCGGCTATACCAATGTGGGAAAATCCACATTGTTCAATTGCCTGACAGGAGGTAGCGACGCACGCGTTGCGGATAGGCCCTTTGCCACCCTTGATCCGACGCTGCGTCGGGTTCGCTTGCCGTGTGGAACGCCTGTTGTGGTGTCCGATACCGTCGGCTTTATTACCGATTTGCCGACCGAACTGATTGCCGCATTCCGCGCCACGCTGGAAGAGGTCGTAAACGCCGATTTGCTCCTGCATGTGCGCGATATTTCGCATCCGTGCCATCGCTCCCAGGCGCGCGATGTGCTGTCAATACTGCACTCTCTTGGCGTCAAAACCGACACCGATGGCCTTATTATCGAAGTGTGCAACAAGATCGATGCGTTGTCGGCAGACAGGTTTGCGGAAATTGTCCAGCGCGCTGATGACTACAACGCATTCCAGGCGATTTCGGCGACAACGGGGCAGGGGATGTCTGCACTTCTTGCACGTATTGGTAAGGAAGTCACCCGCGACTATCGCACGCAACGGGTTAGTGTGGCACCGGAGCGGGGCGCCGATCTGCATTGGGTTTACAGGATCTGCGAGGTAGTTGATCGAAAAGACGACGCCCACAGCGGCTTTACGCATCTAAGGGTGCGCGTGCCGCCCCATGCACGGGGCATGTTTGCCGAGAAATTTCATTGCTCCTGATCGTCTTTTTTTGCTTTTTGCCAGGACGCTTCCAGCATCTCGGGGCTCGCATCGGACAAGGCGACGCCGCGGCGCGTAAATTCGCCCTCCATGCGCTGAAAGCGCGCGGTGAATTTATCGCAATTGCGCTGCATTACGGTCTCCGCATCAAGACCGAGATGGCGCGCCACATTGACCAGTGAGAAAAGCAAATCACCGATTTCACCGGCGATACCTTCGCTGCCGGCGGCATCGATTTTGCCTGAATAGTTTCCATCCGCATCAAGCAGGGCGGCGATCTCGTCGATTTCCTCGCCGACTTTGGCCAGAACCCCTGCCAGATCGTGCCAGTCGAAGCCATCCATCGCGGCGCGCTTTTGCAGCTTTTGGGCGCGCAGCAGGCCGGGCAGGGCGCGCGCCACCCCATCCAGGGCGCTGTGGGCGGGCAGGGGGCCTGTACCGGAGGTATCTGCCCGCGTTTCCCTCTGGCGGCGCTCGCGGGCCTTGATCGTCTCCCACTGCGTCTTTACCGCGGCGGCGCCTTTCACAGACCGATCGGTAAAGACGTGGGGATGGCGGCGGATCATTTTCGCACACACGCCGCTTACGACATCGGCGAAGGTAAAGGCGCCTTTTTCGTGGGCCATCTGCGCATGAAAGACCACCTGCAACAGCAAATCCCCCAACTCATCGGCCAGCCCGGGCATATCGTGGCGCGAAATCGCATCGGCCACCTCATACGCTTCTTCGATCGTATAGGGGGCGATGGATGCAAAATCCTGTTCGATGTCCCACGGGCAGCCGTGTTGGGGATCGCGCAGGCAATTCATAATCTGCAAAAGTGAATCGATATGACGCAAATCCCGTGGCGGTTGTGGTTTCATTTCCATTGCATATGTCCTGCTCGGTCTGGCGCCGCCCGTAACCGCTCCGGTTTGAAAACGCTCCTGCACATTTTCCGAGTATTAGGGGATTCGGCGCCGTTGTGAAACGCCTTGGAGCGTGTCAGGTCTTAATACGAAACGCAACGCTCAAGATCGTTGCGCCGACGGGGTGCGGGCAAGAAGCAGGTGGTTTTGCCGCGCGCAATGCAGTAGGACGTTCAGTACCAGCAACGGGAAAGAAATAGTCAATGCAAGCGCCGAAAACAATGAATGGACAGGATTGGGGGCTGTTGATTGTGCTTTCGATTCTGTGGGGTGGGGCGTTTTTCCTTGCCGGCGTTGCGGTTCGTGAATTGCCACCGCTGACCATCGTGTTGGCGCGTGTCGCGTTGGCGGCAATGGCATTGCTGCCGCTTTTTTGGTTTCTCGGCCACGCGCTGCCCAGAAATCTGTCCGATTGGCTTGTATACTTCGGGATGGGGCTTCTGAACAACGTGCTTCCGTTTGGCTTTATCTTTGCCGGTCAAACCCTGATAACCGTTGGCCTTGCTTCCATTATCAACGCTATGACGCCATTGTTTACCGTTGTCGTAATGGCGTCGTTTCGAGAGGAGCGTTTGAGTGTCAATCGTGTCATCGGCGTACTTCTCGGCGTCGCTGGTGTGGCGGTGTTGCGCGGCTTTGACGGCGCATCGGGCTTTGATCAGACACTCGGAATAGGGTTGTGCCTGGCGGGCGCGCTAAGTTATGCCTTCGCGGCCCTTTGGGGCCGGAAATTTCTATCGGGTGTCCCACCGATAAAATCCGCCACGTGCCAACTGATAGGTTCAACTTTGATAATGAGCATCGTCGTGTGTTTCATCGATCAGCCATGGACACTTGCCGTGCCGAGCCAGGCGGTCATAGGGTCTATTGTCGCCCTGGCTGTTTTGGGAACTGCTCTTGCCTATATTATTTTCTTTAGGCTTTTGGTCGACGCCGGCGCAAGCAACGTAATGCTGGTGACATTGCTTGTCCCTGTCACCGCCATAATACTGGGAAATGCCTTTTTGGGGGAAGCGATACAGTCGAAGGAAATTATCGGCGCGCTTGTTATTGCCGCAGGGCTTGTTTTCATTGACGGCCGCGCGATCAGGAGGTTAACTGCGGGGCGGACCGGCTCGCATTGAGCCGGGCGGTGTCGCACTTCGCTTGAAAATCCACCGCTACACATGACTTTTTCGCATAAGGTATATTATGGAAACTTTTTTGCTTGTCCAACAGGCACAAATACCTGCAACCCATCATAAGCCGGCTCAACTGTCTCCGGCAATTCGCGGCACAGCGTCTCGTAATCCAAATCCGTGTGCAGATTCGTTAAAATCGCCCGCTGCGGCCGCAACCGATCAATCCAGTACAAAGCCCGCTCAACATTAAAATGCGTCCTGTGAGGCGCTATGCGCAACGCATCCACAATCCAGATTTTCAGATCGCGCAGATGTTTCAGCGCCGTCTCGTCAAGATCGCTCACATCACTCGAATAGGCCAGATCGCCAAAACGAAAGCCTAGCGAGTGGATACCCCCATGGCGCTGGGCAAAAGGCATGGCGACAATATCGCCACCCAATCCGGCTACGCTAACAGGTTCGCCGGCACGAATGCGTGTTTCCTGAAGGATCGGCGGATAGCCGCTGCCCGGCGGCGTCTCAAAACAATAGGAGAAACTGCGATGCAACGCGCACGATGTGCGGGCGTCGGCATAGATGCGTATGCGGCGGCGCGTGTGAACCACAAGAGCACGCAATTCATCGATCCCGTGGGTATGATCGGCATGTTCGTGGGTATACAAAATAGCATCGAGATGATCAACGCGCGCATCAAGCAATTGCTGGCGCACATCCGGTCCCGTATCGACCAGAACAATCGTTGTACCCTGAGCGCCGTGACGCTCAATCAGGACGGAACAACGCCTGCGACGGTTTTTTGGATTGTGCGGATCGCACGCCCCCCAGCCCTGACCGATACGCGGCACCCCCCCGGAGGAACCGCACCCCAATATCGTAACAGCAAGTTGATCTGAATTCGCCATGCAAACCTGCCGTTACGAGGCGTAACGCGGTACTTTGGAAAACAAGCGATAAAAGTTCTCACATGTCGCGTCCGCCAGGGAATCGAACGCCATACCGCGCACATCGGCGAGGACGCGTGCGGTATGGGTGACGAAGGCCGGCTCGTTTGTCTTGCCACGATGCGGCGCCGGCGCCAGATACGGCGCATCGGTCTCCACAAGCAGCCGTTCCAGGGGCAGCGCGGCGGCGATAGCCCGTAACGCATCAGCGGTTTTGAACGTTAGAATGCCGGAAAACGAGACATATCCGCCCAGTTCAATGCCACACCGGGCCAGTTCCAGCCCCGATGAAAAACAATGCAAAACGAACGGAAATACGCCTTTTTCGCTCTCCTCCCGGAGAATATCAATCATCGGCTTATCGGCATCGCGAGCGTGAATAACAAGCGGCAGACCTGTCTGGCGCGCAGCACCAATATGGGTCCGCAAATCGCGCGCCTGTATAACGGGTGCAGCATGATCGTAATAATAGTCCAGGCCCGCCTCACCGATCGCAACGACCTTGTCGTGCTCGCAAAGCGCTACGATGTCGTCGACATCCTTGTGCTGTTCCTTTTCAGCATTATGGGGGTGCGTTCCAACGGAACAGAATACTTGCGAATGCGCCGTCGCTATGGCGTGGACGCCGTGAAAGTGTTTGATCCGCGTCGAAATCGCCACCATCTGCCGCACGTCAGCCTCCTCGGCGCGGGCCAGCACATTCGGTAAATCCTGCGCAAACTGGGGAAAGTCCAGATGACAATGGCTGTCGATCAGCATCTCCCCTGCCCCGCTTGTTGTCGTATTTCAGGCATTTGCGCTGTCTTCCTGATAGCGCGGGAAAATGGCCTGCGGTGGCGGCAATGCGATGCCGGCATGAAGCCGGTGTTCGTCATCCAAATGGACGAACTGGCGGGCATCCGCCTTAACGCCGAGCAGATCAAGCAGATGGCTTGCCGCATCCGGCACGAAGGGCTGCAAGAGGATGCCAAGGCGCCGCAGCACCTCCGCTGTCACATAGAGTACCGTTTCCATGCGCACCGGATTGGTTTTCTTGAGCACCCACGGCGCCTGCGCGGCGAAATAACGGTTTGCCTGCCCGACAACCTGCCAGATATCGATCAGAGCGGTGTGAAATTGCTGCGCATCCATAACCGGACGCAAAGATGTAAGCAACTCCGTCGCTGCGCTCAAAAGCGCTTCATCGGCCTGATCAAACGGCTCACCATGGGGTAGCAGACCGGCGCAGTTCCTGGCAATCATCGATAACGAACGCTGAGCCAGATTACCCAGATCGTTTGCGAGTTCAGCATTGATACGCGTGACTATCGCCACGTGGGAGTAGCTGCCGTCCTGCCCGAAGGGTACTTCACGCAGCAAAAAGTAGCGCAGTTGGTCGGCGCCGAAGGCCTCGACAAGAGCAAACGGATCCACCACATTGCCCACCGAGGTGGACATTTTCTCGCCCTTGTTTAACAAAAAGCCATGGGCGAATACGCGTTTTGGCAGCGTCAGGCCAGCCGACATCAAAAAGGCGGGCCAATAGACCGCGTGAAAGCGCAGGATATCCTTACCGATAATGTGCAGATCGGCGGGCCAGAAGTCTCGAAAGCGCGCGCTGTGGTCATCAGGAAAGCCAACGCCGGTGATGTAGTTTGTCAGCGCATCGACCCAGACATACATGACATGGGCCTCATCGCCAGGCACACGAATACCCCAATCGAAGGCCGTTCGAGAAATGGACAGATCCCGCAATCCGCTCGCGACAAAGCGAATGGTCTCGTTGCGCCGCGTCGCAGGCCCGATAAAGGACGGATTCGCCTCGTAATGGGCCAGCAATCTGTCCCCATAGGCTGAGAGGCGAAAGAAATAGCTCTCCTCCTCGATCCACTCCACGGGGGTACCCTGGGGCGAGAGGCGCTCTCCCCTCTCCCCTTGCAAGAGCTCACTTTCATCATAATACGCCTCATCGCGCACTGAATACCAGCCACTATAGGTGTCCTGATAGATATCGCCATTGGCGGCCATGCGGCGCCATATCTCCTGGCTGGCTGTATGATGGCGCGGCTCGGTTGTGCGGATGAAATCATCGTGGGAGCAGTTTAGGGCTTTGACCATCTCCTGAAACTTACGGGTATTGCGGGTAGCGAAATCTTTCGGCTTCATACCCTGGGCGTGTGCCATCTGCTGCATCTTGATACCGTGTTCATCGGTGCCGGTGAGAAAAAACACCCGGTATCCGTCGAGACGTTTAAAACGTGCCATCGTATCGGTGGACAGCGCCTCATAGGCGTGACCGATATGGGGCGCGCCGTTAGGATAGGAGATCGAGGTTGTAAGATAATAGGGCGTGGACATCTGGCATAGCTTTTCAAACTAAACCGCCGCGCAAAGCGGCCGGTTACGAATTGCCGGTATAGAATTAAATACCCCCATGATCAAATGTTAAATCGCATTGCCTTTATCAGGGACGCAGGCGATTATCTGGCTAGAGCGTGTCAGGTCTTAACAGAATCATTCTGACGGAGCGATTTTGCGACAAGATGGGCCTTAAGTCTCTCAGGATATAGTGGGGCTGTTTGCAAGAGACTTAAGGTTCATATTAGATCAGCTTGGCGTTAGCTGTACCCATTTTGCCAGGGGTAAAGCTAACGCCATAAAGCTGATCGCCCTGAAATCTATAGCAAAAGCGCCCGTCCCTTCGGGTTTGCCGATTGGCGGACGCCCACACCCAAGCCGCTATCGAGAGATGGGTCGCCATCGCTCTTCGATCGCCTTGAGCCTGGGTATAGCCTCGCCAATCGAGAAACCAAAATTGCTTCTATTAATATCTGACACGCTCTAGTGGAACAAATTTGACATTTGAGTGCTGTTTACCGCAAGAGCGGGCTATCCATCTCATGGACTTTGTAAGAACAACCTGTGGGGGTGCACTCCTCGTCCCATCGCCAGAGCCGCCCATGGGTAATTCCCATCGGCGGCCCTATCAGCGAGAAAAATGTCGTGGCAGAACTTTTGGCGCTAGTTCGCTCCGCCTGCGGCGCGCAACTGATCGGAGAACAGCGACGCCGCCTGCGGAACCGCATCGCCAATCTCGACGATCTGTCCGCCGTTGGCAGGATCAACAATCAACTGCTGAGAGACAACCTGTTGATCGTCAACGACAAACATCACCTGGATCGCTACGGGGCCGGCCCCTACCGCCGCTTCGTCAATGATGATGATCCCCTCGCTGGTATAGCGGATCCATCCTGGTAGCGGGCGTCCGTTGGCCAGCAATACGCGGTAATCGCTCACGCGCGATGTGCCACCGCCGGGTTTCTCGCGCAATTCGATAAGCACAGACCCGCCACTGATTTGCGAACGCAACTGCATGGCGATATCGCTGGAAGCATTACCTGATTGCGCTGAGGGATTGGAATCACCGGCGACTGCAACATCCGTTTTAACTGGAAACTCCGTCAGCTGATAGGCCTGGGTTGGCTCTGTGCCCGAATGTTCGCCCGAGCGGTTTAATTGGGCATCTGCAGTGTTGCGAATATCCTCAATGCGAATAATTTCCGCGCTGATAGATTGTGCTTCGCCGGATACATCGCTGACACCGCCGAGCGTCTGTAGAGCGTTAACGGCTTCAATCAGCAACGCCTGACCACTTGAATTCAAGTCGATTCCACCCTCACCAAGTTGTTCAAGCCCACTGATGTTTTCTCCAAGGGTCTCATAGGAGGACCCGTCGGTTGTCTCCTGCAGCGAGGGTGTTGTCTCGGCGTCGCCGTCAGCTTGATCTTGCGGGGCCGCGAAAGAGCCTGCTGTTACCGTTACAATGACCGGAATATCAAGGACGCCACCATCGCTGTCGGTGACCCGCAATACAAACTGGTCTTCACCAACAAAGGTGGGATTCGGGGTGTAGGTGTATGAACCATCCGGGAAAATCTGGACCGTACCGTTGCCAGGCGAACTGCTCACTGTGTAAGTAAACGTACCTCCTTCAGGATCGGTGGCGATAACCTGGCCATCTCCCGACGTTCCTTCTGTTACCGTGATAGTCGTGTCACCACCAGAAAAGATTGGCGGATCGTTTACCGCCGCGACCTCGACTGTCGCTGTCTGCGTCGTCACACCGCCATTGCCATCGCTGAGGGTATAGGTAAAGCTCGTGGTGCCGTTGAAGTCCGCATCGGGGGTAAAGAGCACCTCACCCGTCGGGCTCAGCGTGACCGTACCGTCCGCCGTCACAACCCCGGGACCGCCCGGTGTGATCGGTGTACCGTCGATTTCCGTAACACTGACCGTATCGCCGTCCACATCGGTAGCATCACCGGCAATGTCAATGGTAAGCTGTGTGTCTTCCGTGGCCGATACCGTATCCGTATTGCCAACCGGCGGATCGTTTACCGCCGCGACCTCGACCGTCGCTGTCTGCGTCGTCACACCGCCATTGCCATCGCTGAGGGTATAGGTAAAGCTCGTGGTGCCGTTGAAGTCCGCATCGGGGGTAAAGAGCACCTCACCCGTCGGGCTCAGCGTGACCGTACCGTCCGCCGTCACAACCCCGGGACCGCCCGGTGTGATCGGTGTACCGTCGATTTCCGTAACACTGACCGTATCGCCGTCCACATCGGTAGCATCACCGGCAATGTCAATGGTAAGCTGTGTGTCTTCCGTGGCCGATACCGTATCCGTATTGCCAACCGGCGGATCGTTTACCGCCGCGACCTCGACCGTCGCTGTCTGCGTCGTCACACCGCCATTGCCATCGCTGAGGGTATAGGTAAAGCTCGTGGTGCCGTTGAAGTCCGCATCGGGGGTAAAGAGCACCTCACCCGTCGGGCTCAGCGTGACCGTACCGTCCGCCGTCACAACCCCGGGACCGCCCGGTGTGATCGGTGTACCGTCGATTTCCGTAACACTGACCGTATCGCCGTCCACATCGGTGGCATCACCGGCAATGTCAATGGTAAGCTGTGTGTCTTCCGTGGCCGATACCGTATCCGTATTGCCAACCGGCGGATCGTTTACCGCCGCGACCTCGACCGTCGCTGTCTGCGTCGTCACACCGCCATTGCCATCGCTGAGGGTGTAGGTAAAGCTCGTGGTGCCGTTGAAGTCCGCATCGGGGGTAAAGAGCACCTCACCCGTCGGGCTCAGCGTGACCGTACCATCCGCCGTCACAACCCCGGGACCGCCCGGTGTGATCGGTGTACCGTCGATTTCCGTAACACTGACCGTATCGCCGTCCACATCGGTGGCATCACCGGCAATGTCAATGGTAAGCTGTGTGTCTTCCGTGGCCGATACCGTATCCGTATTGCCAACCGGCGGATCGTTTACCGCCGCGACCTCGACCGTCGCTGTCTGCGTCGTCACACCGCCATTGCCATCGCTGAGGGTATAGGTAAAGCTCGTGGTGCCGTTGAAGTCCGCATCGGGGGTAAAGAGCACCTCACCCGTCGGGCTCAGCGTGACCGTACCGTCCGCCGTCACAACCCCGGGACCGCCCGGTGTGATCGGTGTACCGTCGATTTCCGTAACACTGACCGTATCGCCGTCCACATCGGTAGCATCACCGGCAATGTCAATGGTAAGCTGTGTGTCTTCCGTGGCCGATACCGTATCCGTATTGCCAACCGGCGGATCGTTTACCGCCGCGACCTCGACCGTCGCTGTCTGCGTCGTCACACCGCCATTGCCATCGCTGAGGGTATAGGTAAAGCTCGTGGTGCCGTTGAAGTCCGCATCGGGGGTAAAGAGCACCTCACCCGTCGGGCTCAGCGTGACCGTACCGTCCGCCGTCACAACCCCGGGACCGCCCGGTGTGATCGGTGTACCGTCGATTTCCGTAACACTGACCGTATCGCCGTCCACATCGGTGGCATCACCGGCAATGTCAATGGTAAGCTGTGTGTCTTCCGTGGCCGATACCGTATCCGTATTGCCAACCGGCGGATCGTTTACCGCCGCGACCTCGACCGTCGCTGTCTGCGTCGTCACACCGCCATTGCCATCGCTGAGGGTGTAGGTAAAGCTCGTGGTGCCGTTGAAGTCCGCATCGGGGGTAAAGAGCACCTCACCCGTCGGGCTCAGCGTGACCGTACCATCCGCCGTCACAACCCCGGGACCGCCCGGTGTGATCGGTGTACCGTCGATTTCCGTAACACTGACCGTATCGCCGTCCACATCGGTGGCATCACCGGCAATGTCAATGGTAAGCTGTGTGTCTTCCGTGGCCGATACCGTATCCGTATTGCCAACCGGCGGATCGTTTACCGCCGCGACCTCGACCGTCGCTGTCTGCGTCGTCACACCGCCATTGCCATCGCTGAGGGTGTAGGTAAAGCTCGTGGTGCCGTTGAAGTCCGCATCGGGGGTAAAGAGCACCTCACCCGTCGGGCTCAGCGTGACCGTACCATCCGCCGTCACAACCCCGGGACCGCCCGGTGTGATCGGTGTACCATCGATTTCCGTAACACTGACCGTATCGCCGTCCACATCGGTGGCATCACCGGCAATGTCAATGGTAAGCTGTGTGTCTTCCGTGGCCGATACCGTATCCGTATTGCCAACCGGCGCATCATTGGTGCCGCTGATGGTAATGCTCAGGCTCGCTTGCGCCGTATCCCCGTCCCCATCGGTGATCTCGTAGGTGAACACATCGCTCAGGCTTTGCGTCGAACCCAGAGCCTGAACCGCCGGATCGCTATTGTTCAGCGTATACGTATAGGCGCCGTCATCGCCGAGAACCAGCGTGCCATAGGTGCCCGTAACCGACGTGCCAACCGACGCCCCCGTCCCCGCAGCCGAACCCGTCCCCGCCACAATACCCGTCACCGGTGTGCCCGAACCATCCGCCCCGATAACGTCCGCCGGCGCATCCGTCACCACATTGCCGCTGGCCACAAGCACATTGTCCTCGCTCACACCTGCGCTATCCGCATTCGCCGTGGGAACATCGTCCACGATCAGAATGCCCAGGGTACCGCCAAGCGTGTCCCCATCGTCATCCGTCAGCGTCAGGCTGAAGCTGTCGCTCACCGCACCAGACGAATGATCCGCCTCGCTGTTCAGCGTATAGCTGTAGGAAACCTCACCCGTGGTCCCGTTAAAGCCGTTGATGGTGATCGACCCATAGGTGCCGCTCACCGTAATCGACGTCGTCGCCGAGGCCAGAAGTTCCGTCTCCAGGATCGGCGTGCCGCCCACATCGAGGCTGGCAAGACCGTCCGGGGCCGCAATGGTAAAGCTGCCGGAAACCGTCACCGCGCCTCCCGAAGGCGCCGAGCCCGTCGCCAGCTGGCTCTCCAGCACTTGCGCGTCCGTTGTACCATTGTCCGTCGTGCCGCTGATGGCCAGCGGATCGTCGCTGCCGCTGATGGTAATACTCAGGCTCGCTTGCGCCGTATCCCCGTCCCCATCGGTGATCTCGTAGGTGAACACATCGCTCAGGCTTTGCGTCGAACCCAGAGCCTGAACCGCCGGATCGCTATTGTTCAGCGTATACGTATAGGCGCCGTCATCGCCGAGAACCAGCGTGCCATAGGTGCCCGTAACCGACGTGCCAACCGACGCCCCCGTCCCCGCAGCCGAACCCGTCCCCGCCACAATACCCGTCACCGGTGTGCCCGAACCATCCGCCCCGATAACGTCCGCCGGCGCATCCGTCACCACATTGCCGCTGGCCACAAGCACATTGTCCTCGCTCACACCTGCGCTATCCGCATTCGCCGTGGGAACATCGTCCACGATCAGAATGCCCAGGGTACCGCCAAGCGTGTCCCCATCGTCATCCGTCAGCGTCAGGCTGAAGCTGTCGCTCACCGCACCAGACGAATGATCCGCCTCGCTGTTCAGCGTATAGCTGTAGGAAACCTCACCCGTGGTCCCGTTAAAGCCGTTGATGGTGATCGACCCATAGGTGCCGCTCACCGTAATCGACGTCGTCGCCGAGGCCAGAAGTTCCGTCTCCAGGATCGGCGTGCCGCCCACATCGAGGCTTAAAAGACCGTCCGGGGCCGCAATGGTAAAGCTGCCGGAAACCGTCACCGCGCCTCCCGAAGGCGCCGAGCCCGTCGCCAGCTGGCTCTCCAGCACTTGCGCGTCCGTCGTACCATTGTCCGTCGTGCCGCTGATGAACAGCGGGTCGTCGCTGCCGCTGATGGTAATACTCAGGCTCGCTTGCGCCGTATCCCCGTCCCCATCGGTGATCTCGTAGGTGAACACATCGCTCAGGCTTTGCGTCGAACCCAGAGCCTGAACCGCCGGATCGCTATTGTTCAGCGTATACGTATAGGCGCCGTCATCGCCGAGAACCAGCGTGCCATAGGTGCCCGTAACCGACGTGCCAACCGACGCCCCCGTCCCCGCAGCCGAACCCGTCCCCGCCACAATACCCGTCACCGGTGTGCCCGAACCATCCGCCCCGATAACGTCCGCCGGCGCATCCGTCACCACATTGCCGCTGGCCACAAGCACATTGTCCTCGCTCACACCTGCGCTATCCGCATTCGCCGTGGGAACATCGTCCACGATCAGAATGCCCAGGGTACCGCCAAGCGTGTCCCCATCGTCATCCGTCAGCGTCAGGCTGAAGCTGTCGCTCACCGCACCAGACGAATGATCCGCCTCGCTGTTCAGCGTATAGCTGTAGGAAACCTCACCCGTGGTCCCGTTAAAGCCGTTGATGGTGATCGACCCATAGGTGCCGCTCACCGTAATCGACGTCGTCGCCGAGGCCAGAAGTTCCGTCTCCAGGATCGGCGTGCCGCCCACATCGAGGCTGGCAAGACCGTCCGGGGCCGCAATGGTAAAGCTGCCGGAAACCGTCACCGCGCCTCCCGAAGGCGCCGAGCCCGTCGCCAGCTGGCTCTCCAGCACTTGCGCGTCCGTTGTACCATTGTCCGTCGTGCCGCTGATGGCCAGCGGATCGTCGCTGCCGCTGATGGTAATACTCAGGCTCGCTTGCGCCGTATCCCCGTCCCCATCGGTGATCTCGTAGGTGAACACATCGCTCAGGCTTTGCGTCGAACCCAGAGCCTGAACCGCCGGATCGCTATTGTTCAGCGTATACGTATAGGCGCCGTCATCGCCGAGAACCAGCGTGCCATAGGTGCCCGTAACCGACGTGCCAACCGACGCCCCCGTCCCCGCAGCCGAACCCGTCCCCGCCACAATACCCGTCACCGGTGTGCCCGAACCATCCGCCCCGATAACGTCCGCCGGCGCATCCGTCACCACATTGCCGCTGGCCACAAGCACATTGTCCTCGCTCACACCTGCGCTATCCGCATTCGCCGTGGGAACATCGTCCACGATCAGAATGCCCAGGGTACCGCCAAGCGTGTCCCCATCGTCATCCGTCAGCGTCAGGCTGAAGCTGTCGCTCACCGCACCAGACGAATGATCCGCCTCGCTGTTCAGCGTATAGCTGTAGGAAACCTCACCCGTGGTCCCGTTAAAGCCGTTGATGGTGATCGACCCATAGGTGCCGCTCACCGTAATCGACGTCGTCGCCGAGGCCAGAAGTTCCGTCTCCAGGATCGGCGTGCCGCCCACATCGAGGCTTAAAAGACCGTCCGGGGCCGCAATGGTAAAGCTGCCGGAAACCGTCACCGCGCCTCCCGAAGGCGCCGAGCCCGTCGCCAGCTGGCTCTCCAGCACTTGCGCGTCCGTTGTACCATTGTCCGTCGTGCCGCTGATGAACAGCGGATCGTCGCTGCCGCTGATGGTAATGCTCAGGCTCGCTTGCGCCGTATCCCCGTCCCCATCGGTGATCTCGTAGGTGAACACATCGCTCAGGCTTTGCGTCGAACCCAGAGCCTGAACCGCCGGATCGCTATTGTTCAGCGTATACGTATAGGCGCCGTCATCGCCGAGAACCAGCGTGCCATAGGTGCCCGTAACCGACGTGCCAACCGACGCCCCCGTCCCCGCAGCCGAACCCGTCCCCGCCACAATACCCGTCACCGGTGTGCCCGAACCATCCGCCCCGATAACGTCCGCCGGCGCATCCGTCACCACATTGCCGCTGGCCACAAGCACATTGTCCTCGCTCACACCTGCGCTATCCGCATTCGCCGTGGGAACATCGTCCACGATCAGAATGCCCAGGGTACCGCCAAGCGTGTCCCCATCGTCATCCGTCAGCGTCAGGCTGAAGCTGTCGCTCACCGCACCAGACGAATGATCCGCCTCGCTGTTCAGCGTATAGCTGTAGGAAACCTCACCCGTGGTCCCGTTAAAGCCGTTGATGGTGATCGACCCATAGGTGCCGCTCACCGTAATCGACGTCGTCGCCGAGGCCAGAAGTTCCGTCTCCAGGATCGGCGTGCCGCCCACATCGAGGCTGGCAAGACCGTCCGGGGCCGCAATGGTAAAGCTGCCGGAAACCGTCACCGCGCCTCCCGAAGGCGCCGAGCCCGTCGCCAGCTGGCTCTCCAGCACTTGCGCGTCCGTTGTACCATTGTCCGTCGTGCCGCTGATGGCCAGCGGATCGTCGCTGCCGCTGATGGTAATACTCAGGCTCGCTTGCGCCGTATCCCCGTCCCCATCGGTGATCTCGTAGGTGAACACATCGCTCAGGCTTTGCGTCGAACCCAGAGCCTGAACCGCCGGATCGCTATTGTTCAGCGTATACGTATAGGCGCCGTCATCGCCGAGAACCAGCGTGCCATAGGTGCCCGTAACCGACGTGCCAACCGACGCCCCCGTCCCCGCAGCCGAACCCGTCCCCGCCACAATACCCGTCACCGGTGTGCCCGAACCATCCGCCCCGATAACGTCCGCCGGCGCATCCGTCACCACATTGCCGCTGGCCACAAGCACATTGTCCTCGCTCACACCTGCGCTATCCGCATTCGCCGTGGGAACATCGTCCACGATCAGAATGCCCAGGGTACCGCCAAGCGTGTCCCCATCGTCATCCGTCAGCGTCAGGCTGAAGCTGTCGCTCACCGCACCAGACGAATGATCCGCCTCGCTGTTCAGCGTATAGCTGTAGGAAACCTCACCCGTGGTCCCGTTAAAGCCGTTGATGGTGATCGACCCATAGGTGCCGCTCACCGTAATCGACGTCGTCGCCGAGGCCAGAAGTTCCGTCTCCAGGATCGGCGTGCCGCCCACATCGAGGCTGGCAAGACCGTCCGGGGCCGCAATGGTAAAGCTGCCGGAAACCGTCACCGCGCCTCCCGAAGGCGCCGAGCCCGTCGCCAGCTGGCTCTCCAGCACTTGCGCGTCCGTCGTACCATTGTCCGTCGTGCCGCTGATGAACAGCGGGTCGTCGCTGCCGCTGATGGTAATACTCAGGCTCGCTTGCGCCGTATCCCCGTCCCCATCGGTGATCTCGTAGGTGAACACATCGCTCAGGCTTTGCGTCGAACCCAGAGCCTGAACCGCCGGATCGCTATTGTTCAGCGTATACGTATAGGCGCCGTCATCGCCGAGAACCAGCGTGCCATAGGTGCCCGTAACCGACGTGCCAACCGACGCCCCCGTCCCCGCAGCCGAACCCGTCCCCGCCACAATACCCGTCACCGGTGTGCCCGAACCATCCGCCCCGATAACGTCCGCCGGCGCATCCGTCACCACATTGCCGCTGGCCACAAGCACATTGTCCTCGCTCACACCTGCGCTATCCGCATTCGCCGTGGGAACATCGTCCACGATCAGAATGCCCAGGGTACCGCCAAGCGTGTCCCCATCGTCATCCGTCAGCGTCAGGCTGAAGCTGTCGCTCACCGCACCAGACGAATGATCCGCCTCGCTGTTCAGCGTATAGCTGTAGGAAACCTCACCCGTGGTCCCGTTAAAGCCGTTGATGGTGATCGACCCATAGGTGCCGCTCACCGTAATCGACGTCGTCGCCGAGGCCAGAAGTTCCGTCTCCAGGATCGGCGTGCCGCCCACATCGAGGCTGGCAAGACCGTCCGGGGCCGCAATGGTAAAGCTGCCGGAAACCGTCACCGCGCCTCCCGAAGGCGCCGAGCCCGTCGCCAGCTGGCTCTCCAGCACTTGCGCGTCCGTTGTACCATTGTCCGTCGTGCCGCTGATGGCCAGCGGATCGTCGCTGCCGCTGATGGTAATACTCAGGCTCGCTTGCGCCGTATCCCCGTCCCCATCGGTGATCTCGTAGGTGAACACATCGCTCAGGCTTTGCGTCGAACCCAGAGCCTGAACCGCCGGATCGCTATTGTTCAGCGTATACGTATAGGCGCCGTCATCGCCGAGAACCAGCGTGCCATAGGTGCCCGTAACCGACGTGCCAACCGACGCCCCCGTCCCCGCAGCCGAACCCGTCCCCGCCACAATACCCGTCACCGGTGTGCCCGAACCATCCGCCCCGATAACGTCCGCCGGCGCATCCGTCACCACATTGCCGCTGGCCACAAGCACATTGTCCTCGCTCACACCTGCGCTATCCGCATTCGCCGTGGGAACATCGTCCACGATCAGAATGCCCAGGGTACCGCCAAGCGTGTCCCCATCGTCATCCGTCAGCGTCAGGCTGAAGCTGTCGCTCACCGCACCAGACGAATGATCCGCCTCGCTGTTCAGCGTATAGCTGTAGGAAACCTCACCCGTGGTCCCGTTAAAGCCGTTGATGGTGATCGATCCATAGGTGCCGCTCACCGTAATCGACGTCGTCGCCGAGGCCAGAAGTTCCGTCTCCAGGATCGGCGTGCCGCCCACATCGAGGCTGGCAAGACCGTCCGGGGCCGCAATGGTAAAGCTGCCGGAAACCGTCACCGCGCCTCCCGAAGGCGCCGAGCCCGTCGCCAGCTGGCTCTCCAGCACTTGCGCGTCCGTTGTACCATTGTCCGTCGTGCCGCTGATGAACAGCGGATCGTCGCTGCCGCTGATGGTAATGCTCAGGCTCGCTTGCGCCGTATCCCCGTCCCCATCGGTGATCTCGTAGGTGAACACATCGCTCAGGCTTTGCGTCGAACCCAGAGCCTGAACCGCCGGATCGCTATTGTTCAGCGTATACGTATAGGCGCCGTCATCGCCGAGAACCAGCGTGCCATAGGTGCCCGTAACCGACGTGCCAACCGACGCCCCCGTCCCCGCAGCCGAACCCGTCCCCGCCACAATACCCGTCACCGGTGTGCCCGAACCATCCGCCCCGATAACGTCCGCCGGCGCATCCGTCACCACATTGCCGCTGGCCACAAGCACATTGTCCTCGCTCACACCTGCGCTATCCGCATTCGCCGTGGGAACATCGTCCACGATCAGAATGCCCAGGGTACCGCCAAGCGTGTCCCCATCGTCATCCGTCAGCGTCAGGCTGAAGCTGTCGCTCACCGCACCAGACGAATGATCCGCCTCGCTGTTCAGCGTATAGCTGTAGGAAACCTCACCCGTGGTCCCGTTAAAGCCGTTGATGGTGATCGACCCATAGGTGCCGCTCACCGTAATCGACGTCGTCGCCGAGGCCAGAAGTTCCGTCTCCAGGATCGGCGTGCCGCCCACATCGAGGCTGGCAAGACCGTCCGGGGCCGCAATGGTAAAGCTGCCGGAAACCGTCACCGCGCCTCCCGAAGGCGCCGAACCCGTCGCCAGCTGGCTCTCCAGCACTTGCGCGTCCGTTGTACCATTGTCCGTCGTGCCGCTGATGGCCAGCGGATCGTCGCTGCCGCTGATGGTAATACTCAGGCTCGCTTGCGCCGTATCCCCGTCCCCATCGGTGATCTCGTAGGTGAACACATCGCTCAGGCTTTGCGTCGAACCCAGAGCCTGAACCGCCGGATCGCTATTGTTCAGCGTATACGTATAGGCGCCGTCATCGCCGAGAACCAGCGTGCCATAGGTGCCCGTAACCGACGTGCCAACCGACGCCCCCGTCCCCGCAGCCGAACCCGTCCCCGCCACAATACCCGTCACCGGTGTGCCCGAACCATCCGCCCCGATAACGTCCGCCGGCGCATCCGTCACCACATTGCCGCTGGCCACAAGCACATTGTCCTCGCTCACACCTGCGCTATCCGCATTCGCCGTGGGAACATCGTCCACGATCAGAATGCCCAGGGTACCGCCAAGCGTGTCCCCATCGTCATCCGTCAGCGTCAGGCTGAAGCTGTCGCTCACCGCACCAGACGAATGATCCGCCTCGCTGTTCAGCGTATAGCTGTAGGAAACCTCACCCGTGGTCCCGTTAAAGCCGTTGATGGTGATCGACCCATAGGTGCCGCTCACCGTAATCGACGTCGTCGCCGAGGCCAGAAGTTCCGTCTCCAGGATCGGCGTGCCGCCCACATCGAGGCTGGCAAGACCGTCCGGGGCCGCAATGGTAAAGCTGCCGGAAACCGTCACCGCGCCTCCCGAAGGCGCCGAGCCCGTCGCCAGCTGGCTCTCCAGCACTTGCGCGTCCGTCGTACCATTGTCCGTCGTGCCGCTGATGAACAGCGGGTCGTCGCTGCCGCTGATGGTAATACTCAGGCTCGCTTGCGCCGTATCCCCGTCCCCATCGGTGATCTCGTAGGTGAACACATCGCTCAGGCTTTGCGTCGAACCCAGAGCCTGAACCGCCGGATCGCTATTGTTCAGCGTATACGTATAGGCGCCGTCATCGCCGAGAACCAGCGTGCCATAGGTGCCCGTAACCGACGTGCCAACCGACGCCCCCGTCCCCGCAGCCGAACCCGTCCCCGCCACAATACCCGTCACCGGTGTGCCCGAACCATCCGCCCCGATAACGTCCGCCGGCGCATCCGTCACCACATTGCCGCTGGCCACAAGCACATTGTCCTCGCTCACACCTGCGCTATCCGCATTCGCCGTGGGAACATCGTCCACGATCAGAATGCCCAGGGTACCGCCAAGCGTGTCCCCATCGTCATCCGTCAGCGTCAGGCTGAAGCTGTCGCTCACCGCACCAGACGAATGATCCGCCTCGCTGTTCAGCGTATAGCTGTAGGAAACCTCACCCGTGGTCCCGTTAAAGCCGTTGATGGTGATCGACCCATAGGTGCCGCTCACCGTAATCGACGTCGTCGCCGAGGCCAGAAGTTCCGTCTCCAGGATCGGCGTGCCGCCCACATCGAGGCTTAAAAGACCGTCCGGGGCCGCAATGGTAAAGCTGCCGGAAACCGTCACCGCGCCTCCCGAAGGCGCCGAACCCGTCGCCAGCTGGCTCTCCAGCACTTGCGCGTCCGTTGTACCATTGTCCGTCGTGCCGCTGATGGCCAGCGGATCGTCGCTGCCGCTGATGGTAATACTCAGGCTCGCTTGCGCCGTATCCCCGTCCCCATCGGTGATCTCGTAGGTGAACACATCGCTCAGGCTTTGCGTCGAACCCAGAGCCTGAACCGCCGGATCGCTATTGTTCAGCGTATACGTATAGGCGCCGTCATCGCCGAGAACCAGCGTGCCATAGGTGCCCGTAACCGACGTGCCAACCGACGCCCCCGTCCCCGCAGCCGAACCCGTCCCCGCCACAATACCCGTCACCGGTGTGCCCGAACCATCCGCCCCGATAACGTCCGCCGGCGCATCCGTCACCACATTGCCGCTGGCCACAAGCACATTGTCCTCGCTCACACCTGCGCTATCCGCATTCGCCGTGGGAACATCGTCCACGATCAGAATGCCCAGGGTACCGCCAAGCGTGTCCCCATCGTCATCCGTCAGCGTCAGGCTGAAGCTGTCGCTCACCGCACCAGACGAATGATCCGCCTCGCTGTTCAGCGTATAGCTGTAGGAAACCTCACCCGTGGTCCCGTTAAAGCCGTTGATGGTGATCGACCCATAGGTGCCGCTCACCGTAATCGACGTCGTCGCCGAGGCCAGAAGTTCCGTCTCCAGGATCGGCGTGCCGCCCACATCGAGGCTGGCAAGACCGTCCGGGGCCGCAATGGTAAAGCTGCCGGAAACCGTCACCGCGCCTCCCGAAGGCGCCGAGCCCGTCGCCAGCTGGCTCTCCAGCACTTGCGCGTCCGTCGTACCATTGTCCGTCGTGCCGCTGATGAACAGCGGATCGTCGCTGCCGCTGATGGTAATGCTCAGGCTCGCTTGCGCCGTATCCCCGTCCCCATCGGTGATCTCGTAGGTGAACACATCGCTCAGGCTTTGCGTCGAACCCAGAGCCTGAACCGCCGGATCGCTATTGTTCAGCGTATACGTATAGGCGCCGTCATCGCCGAGAACCAGCGTGCCATAGGTGCCCGTAACCGACGTGCCAACCGACGCCCCCGTCCCCGCAGCCGAACCCGTCCCCGCCACAATACCCGTCACCGGTGTGCCCGAACCATCCGCCCCGATAACGTCCGCCGGCGCATCCGTCACCACATTGCCGCTGGCCACAAGCACATTGTCCTCGCTCACACCTGCGCTATCCGCATTCGCCGTGGGAACATCGTCCACGATCAGAATGCCCAGGGTACCGCCAAGCGTGTCCCCATCGTCATCCGTCAGCGTCAGGCTGAAGCTGTCGCTCACCGCACCAGACGAATGATCCGCCTCGCTGTTCAGCGTATAGCTGTAGGAAACCTCACCCGTGGTCCCGTTAAAGCCGTTGATGGTGATCGACCCATAGGTGCCGCTCACCGTAATCGACGTCGTCGCCGAGGCCAGAAGTTCCGTCTCCAGGATCGGCGTGCCGCCCACATCGAGGCTGGCAAGACCGTCCGGGGCCGCAATGGTAAAGCTGCCGGAAACCGTCACCGCGCCTCCCGAAGGCGCCGAGCCCGTCGCCAGCTGGCTCTCCAGCACTTGCGCGTCCGTTGTACCATTGTCCGTCGTGCCGCTGATGGCCAGCGGATCGTCGCTGCCGCTGATGGTAATACTCAGGCTCGCTTGCGCCGTATCCCCGTCCCCATCGGTGATCTCGTAGGTGAACACATCGCTCAGGCTTTGCGTCGAACCCAGAGCCTGAACCGCCGGATCGCTATTGTTCAGCGTATACGTATAGGCGCCGTCATCGCCGAGAACCAGCGTGCCATAGGTGCCCGTAACCGACGTGCCAACCGACGCCCCCGTCCCCGCAGCCGAACCCGTCCCCGCCACAATACCCGTCACCGGTGTGCCCGAACCATCCGCCCCGATAACGTCCGCCGGCGCATCCGTCACCACATTGCCGCTGGCCACAAGCACATTGTCCTCGCTCACACCTGCGCTATCCGCATTCGCCGTGGGAACATCGTCCACGATCAGAATGCCCAGGGTACCGCCAAGCGTGTCCCCATCGTCATCCGTCAGCGTCAGGCTGAAGCTGTCGCTCACCGCACCAGACGAATGATCCGCCTCGCTGTTCAGCGTATAGCTGTAGGAAACCTCACCCGTGGTCCCGTTAAAGCCGTTGATGGTGATCGACCCATAGGTGCCGCTCACCGTAATCGACGTCGTCGCCGAGGCCAGAAGTTCCGTCTCCAGGATCGGCGTGCCGCCCACATCGAGGCTTAAAAGACCGTCCGGGGCCGCAATGGTAAAGCTGCCGGAAACCGTCACCGCGCCTCCCGAAGGCGCCGAGCCCGTCGCCAGCTGGCTCTCCAGCACTTGCGCGTCCGTTGTACCATTGTCCGTCGTGCCGCTGATGAACAGCGGATCGTCGCTGCCGCTGATGGTAATGCTCAGGCTCGCTTGCGCCGTATCCCCGTCCCCATCGGTGATCTCGTAGGTGAACACATCGCTCAGGCTTTGCGTCGAACCCAGAGCCTGAACCGCCGGATCGCTATTGTTCAGCGTATACGTATAGGCGCCGTCATCGCCGAGAACCAGCGTGCCATAGGTGCCCGTAACCGACGTGCCAACCGACGCCCCCGTCCCCGCAGCCGAACCCGTCCCCGCCACAATACCCGTCACCGGTGTGCCCGAACCATCCGCCCCGATAACGTCCGCCGGCGCATCCGTCACCACATTGCCGCTGGCCACAAGCACATTGTCCTCGCTCACACCTGCGCTATCCGCATTCGCCGTGGGAACATCGTCCACGATCAGAATGCCCAGGGTACCGCCAAGCGTGTCCCCATCGTCATCCGTCAGCGTCAGGCTGAAGCTGTCGCTCACCGCACCAGACGAATGATCCGCCTCGCTGTTCAGCGTATAGCTGTAGGAAACCTCACCCGTGGTCCCGTTAAAGCCGTTGATGGTGATCGACCCATAGGTGCCGCTCACCGTAATCGACGTCGTCGCCGAGGCCAGAAGTTCCGTCTCCAGGATCGGCGTGCCGCCCACATCGAGGCTTAAAAGACCGTCCGGGGCCGCAATGGTAAAGCTGCCGGAAACCGTCACCGCGCCTCCCGAAGGCGCCGAACCCGTCGCCAGCTGGCTCTCCAGCACTTGCGCGTCCGTTGTACCATTGTCCGTCGTGCCGCTGATGGCCAGCGGATCGTCGCTGCCGCTGATGGTAATACTCAGGCTCGCTTGCGCCGTATCCCCGTCCCCATCGGTGATCTCGTAGGTGAACACATCGCTCAGGCTTTGCGTCGAACCCAGAGCCTGAACCGCCGGATCGCTATTGTTCAGCGTATACGTATAGGCGCCGTCATCGCCGAGAACCAGCGTGCCATAGGTGCCCGTAACCGACGTGCCAACCGACGCCCCCGTCCCCGCAGCCGAACCCGTCCCCGCCACAATACCCGTCACCGGTGTGCCCGAACCATCCGCCCCGATAACGTCCGCCGGCGCATCCGTCACCACATTGCCGCTGGCCACAAGCACATTGTCCTCGCTCACACCTGCGCTATCCGCATTCGCCGTGGGAACATCGTCCACGATCAGAATGCCCAGGGTACCGCCAAGCGTGTCCCCATCGTCATCCGTCAGCGTCAGGCTGAAGCTGTCGCTCACCGCACCAGACGAATGATCCGCCTCGCTGTTCAGCGTATAGCTGTAGGAAACCTCACCCGTGGTCCCGTTAAAGCCGTTGATGGTGATCGACCCATAGGTGCCGCTCACCGTAACCGGCGTCGTCGCCGAGGCCAGAAGTTCCGTCTCCAGGATCGGCGTGCCGCCCACATCGAGGCTGGCAAGACCGTCCGGGGCCGCAATGGTAAAGCTGCCGGAAACCGTCACCGCGCCTCCCGAAGGCGCCGAGCCCGTCGCCAGCTGGCTCTCCAGCACTTGCGCGTCCGTCGTACCATTGTCCGTCGTGCCGCTGATGAACAGCGGATCGTCGGTCGGTACCACCGTTATCGTGGAGACAGCATTCGAGGACACATTGCCAGCGGCATCCGTGACAGTAAATGTCAGGGTTCTGTTTCCAGCCGTTGGCGCTTGCGATGTATTGCGATAGGTCGCGAAGCGCACCAGCGACTGAAGGTCGGCTTGCGGTATCGGATTGGCTGCGCCGCTACTATTGGTAATTGTAAACGTGCCACTTCCGGCCACATAGGCGATATCGACCGAGACTGTGCCAGCAAATACAGTCACTGTGGAAGAGACGCTCAAATCAAAGGCATTATCGCCAATACTTACCTGTTCAAAAGCGCCATCGACCACACCGCCCATGACGATAGTCATGGTCGTGATGTCGCTTTCCAACATATCGCTAACACCGGCATCGGTATCGCTGACCCTTACGGCCGAACTGTCCTCGGTGTAGGTGGCGCTCCAGTCACGGGCGTCGTCGTAACCCGTGGCGGTGGAATTCAGGTCTATAACCGGTGTATTGTCGGCTCTGAATCGCAAATCGCGTACCAGAGGAACCGCATCGGAGCCATCGGCCAGAACGGATAAGCCGGCACCGGACAGCAGGAAGTTTGTATCCGTTGCATCCAGGTTTTCATCGTTGACATCGAAGCCGTCATTGTTGTCCGCACCTTCGACGACGTCTTTCAGGCCATCATTGTCGGTATCGGCGGAGGCGTCGATGGCGGCCTGGGTGATGCCGTGGCCGGCCTCGTCGACGTCGGCGATTGTGTCATCATCGGAATCGGTATCGCGGAAATCCGCCAAACTGTCGCCATCGGTATCTACCGGCGCTAACCCGATACCGTCGGCGTTAAAGCCGGCGGTTCCCGGTGCGACCTCGTAGTTGTCATCAAGGCCGTTGCCGTTGCCATCGGTAAAGCCCGCCCCTGGCATTCCGGAAGGGGCGATGTAAGCGGCCGTGGCTTGCGCCTCCACATTATCGGTAATGCCATCGTTGTCGCTATCGATGTCGAAGCGATCGATCACATTGTCGCCATCTGTATCAGTGAACGAAAAGCCCGTGTAGACGGTCGTGTTGGTGATATTCGGCGAGTTATACGTCAGCCCAGGGTTAGATATCGTCACAATTATCTGCACCACCCCATCGCTGGGGGCGGTGAAGGCGGGAACGGTCTGGGTGTTCGTACTGGAAGAGTAGTATTCCGGCAACACACTCAATACATTGCCATAGGTGTCAAGAACCGCAATACTCACGTGTTCCCAGCGCCCGCCATTCTGATACTCCAGTGAAATCGAGGCGCCAGGCGTGACGGCTGCATAGGACGTGAATTGCCCGATCCCCTGGGTACCCGGGCCGGCATCCTGGCCGTTGGGTACGGTTCCCGTCATGTCGGGTGTTGCTGTGGTGGAGTATGTCCCGTCGGGGTTCAGAGTGAAGTCAGGATGATAGGTTGTGATCGGGTATGTGCTTTCCGCATTCACTCCCGGTGGCAACGTATAGAATTCATAGTTCCAGGTATCGGCGCCGGTGAACAGGACGATATCCTCGTCAACATCCAGAATCCCGTCGTTGTCATCGTCAATATCATCGATGTCCAGAACGCCGTCGCCGTCGTTGTCCAGTATGATAGCGATCGTCGTGACAGCCGTATTGGAGTCTGCGCTACCATCATTGACGGTAACATTGATGATACGATCGCTCGCATCCGACGCCGCATTCAGTGCTTCAAAGCTGATGGCTTCGATGGCGGATTCGTATTCCGCCAGGGTCGCGGTGCCGGAGAGACTGATGGTGATTTGCCCGCCGCTCTCGCTGATGCTGTAGCTCACCGTGCCGATGGTGCCGGTATCTGTATCGGCGACGGGTACGCCGCCAATCAGGAACCGGTCTCCGCTTACGGCGTTGGTGAGGACGACAGAGCCGGATTCCATATTTGTATCATTGCTGTCGGTGATCTGGCTGTTGGTGCTGGAAATCGCCACCGCTCCACCATTTGTCGTATAGGTGGTGGTGTAGTGCGCCGATTCGGCGTCAATGCCGACGGAGTTGATATAGATATCGCCGTTGTCGCCGGCGCTTGACGACTCAAAGCGAACGGTTGTGTTGTTGCTGATATATTCAGAAATATCAACTACTTGCGTGGTGTAGACGGAATCGGTTGAGCCGGTGCCGTTAACACTGAATACCTGGGTGAAGTTCACCCCGTCACTGGAGGCAAAGACCCTGAATTCCTCACTCGCAAGCAGGCTGTTTATTCTTTTATACTCAAAGCTGAGGGTTGCCGTTACATTGCCGCTTAAATCGACCGCGCGCTCGATATATTCGCCGGCACGGCGGATGCGCGCAACCGATTCACTGCCATCAGTGAGAATCCGGTTACGCCCGTTGCTGGGCGATGCGTTGTTGTCGTTATCGGTCCAAGGTCCGGCCCATGCATCCGGGCCATCGCTGCCAGACCAGCTAACGGTGCTGAAATTGTCCAGAACGCTTAGTTGCGTATCGGTACTGTCAAGGTCTACAACTGGCGGTTCAATGACCGGAGCGGCAAAGGAAATCGTTGACTTGACAATAGAAGATGCATGATTTCCATCATTCAATTGGGTGTAGAGTTCTCTATCGACGGTGGAGGGTGTAGCTGAAGCATTGTCAAGAGTGATCGCTTTCAAGGCGTTTTCATAGTCCGTCAGACTGGCATCGGAGGTGGAACTGATATATATATACCCGCCAGTAAGGGACACGGTCCAGGTGACTGGTCCGACGGACACGGAGCCGCCGCCGGTTACGTCTGTACCGTTTATAAACACGCGATCATCTGCTTGCGGGTTGTCGAATAAGACTTCGCCAGCGCTTATCAACGTACTGTTGGGATCGAATATCGTTACGTCTGAGTCGACAACCGAAACCGGGGCGCCACCAATAGTGTAGGTTGCCTGATAATCGAGTCCCGTGGCGCCGGAAGAATTGTCAGCATCGAGATCGATTATCGGCGCCGCGGTGGTGCCATAAGAGTAGGAAAATGTCTCCGATTGACCGGCAGCCATATTGCCAATGTTGAAGGACAGGGAAATGCTAACGTCAGCCGTTGCGGTGCTGCCGACGGTTGAGGTGTAAGTGCCTCCGCCGGTCCAAATCTGTTCGGCGTCATTATTGCCGGTACCGCCGTAGGTTACACGGGCGCGCGGATCGTTAGCCATAAGGAGCAGCGCGTTGCCGTCGGAATCAGAGCCTGAAGGCGTTTGCGTGGCGGAGACGATCGCAAAATCAGCAAGCGCACCTCCAGGTTGCGATACAATGGTGTTTGTGGTCGTGGTGTTCTGTCCGCTGAGGGCGCCGTCACCGTCGGGATTGATGGTTTGCATCCAGTATATATTGTTTAGTGTACCTCCACTGATATTGGTCAGTGTCGTTTCCATACGAATGATATGACCGGATTCCTCCAGCGAGATTGTGCGGTCCACCTGTATGACGCCGGCAATCGTTCCCGACCAGGTGATGTAGGCCTCACCGGAGTTGGCAAAGAAGGTCTTGTCGGGCAACACACCTGCCCCCGTAATACTCCCCGGAATGCCCGGGGGTGAGACACCAATACTATCGGTATTGTTGGTATAATTTACGCCGGCGATTTGTATCGAGAAGCCTTCGTCGGGAGCTCCCCTACCGACGAAGTCCCCATCGTAAGTCGACCAGTTATCCGCCTGAGGATTGGCGATGATGCCAAAGTATGACGCCCGAGCAGTCTGATAGCCTGAGGGGCGCGATGAGTTCGCGGCGCCGAGAGTACCAATAGGTGTCACGCCGACCTGAACATATGTGCTGCGCATGAAGGCTTCCGAACCAACAACCTGGGCGTCGGTGACGAGTGTGCCCTCCCAGTCCTGCGCCGTAAGAGCGGCGGCCTCGGTCTGGCCGATGGTCGTTTCCAGTTCCCAGTTGCCGCCGAGATCGGTGTGACCGGTGGCATCATCGGAGGCGGCAATATCGGCGCCCGTTAGCGCCCCGAGCAGCATCGCCGCCTCAAGCCCCTCTTCGCCGGCGGTAAAGTCGCAGCCATAAATCAGAATGTCGCCGTCTTCGCCAAGCGCCTGCGCGATTATCGCCAGTTCATCGCGATGCTCGCCCTGCATGGATGTCACGTCAAGGGTGGCGTTGCCGAGAAAAAGTGCCCCGGCCTGGCCGTGGGAGATGATGTGAATGGCATCCAGATCGCGCCGCTCCGCCAAAACAGCGGCGATCTGCTCAACGCCATCTGTATCCGCATCAAGCAGGACAATTTCAATCGTGCCATCAATCCCGTCGAGATATTGGCGGATGTCCTCGACGCTCTCATCGATAAAGACAATCGCCTGCTCCTCACCCATCGCCGCGGGCGCGCCTTCAAGGGCGTTATCAATCTCGTCATCGACCGCCGGCGGGGTAAGCGGCGTATCGCTCAACCGTGCATCGATCTGTTTTGTCTCGGCATCGTTGCTTGCCAACTCGGCGCCTGTCGCGGCGCCGGCCGCATCAAGCATAATACGCGGCTCCAGCGCCTCAAGTGCGGTATCACTCAACCATTCCCGGCGAAGCGCATCGGCAATACTTGTCTGGGAATTTTTCGAAAAACTGCTCAGATTATTTAATTTACCGCGCAAATAGGCGTCAAAGCGTTTTATCATTGTTATCTCCAATTTGCCCTTCTTCGGGTTGGCTATCCGACCACGCAAAGCCAGGCAGACATGGCTGCCGGCAAGCGCGGGTTTACTTTACTTAGGAATATTCCAGATGGTGTGACTGATCTTTAGATAAATTATAGTCTATGAAGAGAGCCAATAATTTAAAATAGTAATCAAAATTGAATATAGCAAAATCGATAATTTTTATTATTATTGTCATTTTCTCATCATTTTTCTTTTTAACTATTACGATGAGCTGCCAACAATAGTGCGAAACCGTAAAATGTGCATTTCCCGGATGGGTAAAATTGCGTCTATCAGACAAGTCGTCGGCGCTTGTGCGTTACTAACGCCTTGCGTGATTAAAGACAGCCGGACAGGAATGTTACGATTTCAGTCGAATTTTAGCCGAATTCCAGAGCCTTCCAGTTTTTAAGTGAAGCAATTTTCGTTTCCCGATTGGCGAGGCGACCCACGTTTGAGCCGATCGACATGCGATGTGGGCGCATCTCATGAGATCGGTTTGAGCGTGGGCGCCCGCCAATCGACAAACCCGAAGGGACGGGCGATTTCGCTATAGATTTCAGGGCGATCAGCTTTATGGCGTTAGCATTACCCCTGGCAAAATGGGTACAGCTAACGCCAAGCTGATCTAATATGAACCTTAAGTCTCTTGCAAATAGCCCCACTATATCCTGCGAGACTTAAGGTTCATCTTGTCGCAAAAGCGCTCCGTCAGAATGATTCACTTAAGACCTGACACGCTCTAGTCAGTTACCGGCACCGTCCGGCCCTGCCGCCTCCGTGATCGGCAGTTGCGCGTATCTCTGTATGCGTGCTAGGCTCAGTCCATCTCTTTAGGGGTGCAACCCGGCTCGGGTTGCTGAGAAATACCCATTGAACCTGATCCAGTTCGTACTGGCGGAGGAAGCAGGAGATAAGCCCCCGCGCTTGACCGACCACCCCCGCCGCCCCTTTGAACAGAAATGACAAGGAGCGTCGCATGGCCTTTTTTCGTCTTTTAACCATCCTTGTTAGCCCTTTATTCGCCTTTGCCGCATCCGCCGATGTGCCGCGCCTGACCGTCTATACCTATGACGCGTTCGCCGCCGATTGGGGCCCGGGACCGGCCATCGAAAAGGCCTTCGAGGCGCGTTGCGCCTGTGATCTGGTGCTCGTAACCGCCGAATCGTCCATCGGCGCCCTGCGCAAGGTGCAACTTGAGGGGATGCAAACAAAAGCGGATATCGTTCTTGGTCTGGACAACAATATCGCCGAGGCGGCGCGTGAGAGCGGCCTGTTCATTCCCCACCAGGTCGATTTGTCAGCGCTGACCCTGCCCATCCCCTGGCGTGATCCATTGTTCGCCCCCTTTGACTATGGCTACCTTTCCTTTATATATGACTCGAAGAAAATTAAACAACCACCTGTTTCTTTTAAAGAATTAGGAGAAATGGACGATCAGTTCAAGATCCTCATACAGGACCCGCGCGCCAGTACGCCAGGCCTGGGGCTGCTCCTGTGGGTGCGCGCCGCTTATGGCGACCAGGCCCATACCGTCTGGTCCGCCGTCGCATCGAAAATTCTCACCGTGACAAAGAGCTGGTCCGATTCCTACGCCCTGTTCCTCAAAGGGGAGGCCGATATGGTTCTCTCCTACACCACCTCGCCGGCGTATCATATGGTTACCGAAAACGAAAGCCGCTACAAGGCCGCTCCCTTTAACGAGGGACACTATCTGCAATTGGAACTGGCCGGGGTGGTCGGTACCACAAAGCAGCCCGAACGCGCCCGCCAATTCATCCGCTTTATGTATTCGGACGCCTTTCAGGACGCTATTCCCACCGGCAACTGGATGTATCCGGTGCGAAACACGCAAACCGGCCTGCCCGATGCGTTTGCCCAGTTGCACAAGCCGCAAAAAGCATTGCATTTCGATGCCCATACGATCGCCACAAAGCGCAAGGCCTGGATTGACGAATGGCGCAACGCCCTCTCCCAATGAGACATACCGCCGCGATTTGCATGGGCGCAAACGCGCAAACGCCCGTATTAGTTGTAATTTTTCAACAATTATTCCCAAGACGGGTATAATATCTCTTGCGCCATTGCCAGTGAGCAGCGCCGATGACGTTTACCATCCCCTTGCCGCACCACAGCCGGCGCCACCTCTCCAGCCTCCTGCCCGGGATCGTGCTGGGTATACTGATATTGAGCCTGACCTCAACACTATTGTTCAAAATCGCCGGCGAGGCTGAGAGCGCCTCGCAGGCCCTCGTGTGGTTCGAGCCCTATGTGGTGCGGGTGAGCCTGTTCACGGGCTTTCAGGCAAGCCTTTCAACCGCCTTATCGCTTATGGCCGGACTGCTGCTCGCCTGGGCGCTCGGCCAGCAACAGCACTTTGCCGGACGGCAGATTTTGCTTGCCCTTCTGGCGAGCGCCCTGGTTTTACCGGCTCTTGTCGTCGTTTTGAGCCTTGTTGGCGTCTTTGGTCGAACGGGATGGCTCAATGAGACTCTTAAAAGCCTTTCCCTGCCCGGCATTGGCGGTAATTTCTATGGTCTTGGCGGCATCCTTGCCGGCCATGTTTATCTGAATGCCGCCTTTGCCGCGCGCGTCCTCCTTCATGCCTTTGATGCCATCCCGCCAACCCAGCGCAAACTGGCGCAAAGTCTTGATCTATCCCCATGGCAGCGCTTTCGCGCCATCGAGTGGCCAGCCGTGCGCACCACCCTTCCCGGTCTTGGTGCAGTCATTTTTCTGTTGTGCTTTACCTCCTTTGCCATCGTGCTGACCCTGGGCGGCTCGCCCGCCTACAACACCCTGGAAGTGGCCATCTATGAAGCGGTCCGCTATGAATTCGATCTGCAACGGGCCGTTCATCTGGCGCTGATCCAGCTGCTGGTTTGCGTATCTTTGGCGCTGCTGGCGGCACGGGCGCAGATTTTCGGCAAGCAGATCGAGACCCTGCACCCCATGGCATCCTGGCCTGAACCGCCTGTGGCCCGTGTTGTTCAGTGGAGTGTTATCATCCTGTTCAGCATGTTTTTTATCGCACCGCTTGTGGCGTTATCAGTCGATGCGCTGCGCGCCGACCTTCTTCGCCTGGTGCAGGAACGCGCCCTGCAGCGTGCCCTGTTTACAAGCCTGCTGATCGGCGCCGCAAGCGCTCTGATGACGCTGCTGTGCACAATCGCCATCGCCGCGGCGCGCACCAGCTTGCGCGCCCCCACACGTTTTGGACGCGCCGGGCCAGGGGGGTACGCCAGATTGGCCGCTTTTCTTGATAACGGCCTGGCCATCTCGGCAACGCTCTATCTGGCGATGCCGGCGATGGTTTTTGGCCTGGGAAGCTTCCTGCTGGTGCGTGATCTGGGTTTCACCGGGCGCGCCTGGCCGGTCGCTGTTGTAATCGGCGCCAATACGCTGTTAACGCTTCCCTTCGCTCTGGCGATTATGTTTCCGGCCTGCAACAAGATCGCCGCCCGTTATGATCGCCTGGCATTTTCCCTCGACCTGGCCCCGATGACGCGCTGGCGCTACGTCGAATGGCCCCTGCTGCGCGCTCCCATTGCCACCATCGTGGCGGTCAGCTTTTGTATGTCATTGGGGGATTTGGGGGTTATCGCCCTGTTCGGCAGCCAGGATTTCGCGACACTGCCGTGGTATTTACTGCAGAAAATGGGAACCTACCGGACTCACGACGGGGCCGGTGTGGCATTTATCATGCTCTTGCTGATAATTGCTGTCTTGATTTTCTTACCACGAATGGCGCGCCAAACGCGCTGTAAAGGCGGCGTATCGTGAGCCTTGTGGTGTCGCAATTGCGCTTTTGCCACGGTGGCGCCGCGGCGCTACGGTTCAACTTCGATTTCAGGGCTGAAGCGGGCGAGATTGTTGGCATTTCCGGGCGTAGCGGGGCGGGCAAATCGACGCTGCTGGAGCTTATCGCCGGCTTTCTGTCACCCCAAAGCGGCACGTTGACGTTCAAGGGGAGTGATCTTGCCGGTGTTCCGCCGGGCAAGCGCCCGGTTTCCATTCTGTTTCAGAAACATAATCTGTTCGAGCATCTTAGCGCCTGGCAAAACGTCGCTCTTGGCGTCAGGCCGTCCCTGCGTCTGAACGAGGCGGATACCGCTCTTGTCGCGCGGGCATTTACCGATATGGATTTGAGCGGGTTCGAGCATCGCGGCGTTGATCGGCTCTCCGGTGGCCAGCAACAACGTGTGGCATTGGCGCGCACCCTGGTGAGCCGGCGTCCAGTGTTGTTGCTTGATGAGCCCTTTGCGGCTCTTGATCGGACAACCCGGGATGCGATGCTGGCGCTTGTGAGTGGCCTGGCCCGCAAAACGGGTCAGCTTGTGCTGCTGGTCTCTCACGAGGCGGGCGATATAGCGCGCATTGCCGATCGGCTTTTGGTCGTGCGAGACGGGCATTTGATTGAAAATGATCCCGCTAGCGGTGATCTTTCAACAGGTTGTTCTTGAGACAGGCAGGTCTGAAGGTACATCTCTTGCATTCTTGCCGGCAGTACCCGATGGGTTTTTCGAGAACACCCTGTTGAAATTGCACACTCAGGGGGGACGCGAGGGGACGTTCGCGGGAAGTCGGTGCGACGCCGGCGATGTGAAAGTCGCTCATATTGCCGGCCGTGTGGCGATGTGTTGCGGTTTTGGTATATTTTTCCTATAGTCGGCTGTTCGTCGCGCCTTGAACAGGTGCCTGGCCACTAGAGCGTGTCAGGTCTTAATAGAATCATTCTGACGGAGCGATTTTGTGACAAGGCCAGGCAAAGTTTCGCAGGACATAGTGGACTATTTTCAAGAGACTTTGCGCCGGCATTGGTGCAAAATCGCCCGTTCCTTCGGGTTTGCCGATTGGCGGGCGCCCACGCTCAAGCCGATCTCATGAGATGCGCCCACATCGCATGTCGATCGGCTCAAACGTGGGTCACCTCGCCAATCGGGAAACAGAATTGCTTCTATTAAGACCTGACACGCTCTAACTCGAAGTTGCAATGGAGTTGCAAGAATGAAAGCCGTAGCCCTTACCCGTTATCTGCCCGTTGAGAATGAGGACGCGTTTTTTGATGTGGAACTGCCCAGACCACAGGCAACAGCTCGTGATATTCTGGTTCAAGTGAAAGCGATTTCAGTTAATCCGGTCGATACCAAGGTGCGGGCGCCCAAAGACACAATTGAGGAAACGCCGCGCGTGCTGGGATGGGATGCAAGTGGCGTTGTCGAGGCGGTTGGGGCGGATGTCACGCTGTTCAACGTCGGTGATGAAGTCTATTACGCCGGCGACATTACCCGCCCCGGGACCAACCAGGAGTTTCATCTGGTTGATGAGCGCATTGTCGGCCGCAAACCAACGAGCCTGAGCCATGCGCAAGCCGCCGCCCTGCCGCTTACCACCATCACCGCTTATGAATCGTTCTTTGATCGTCTTGGGATTGATCGTGACGGCGCTGATGCGGGCCAGTCGGTTCTTATCATTGGTGCCGGCGGGGGTGTCGGCTCCATTGGTATCCAACTCGCAAAGGCGGCGGGCCTTACGGTTATCGCAACCGCTTCACGTGTGGAGACGCGCAACTGGGTAAGGGAGCTTGGTGCCGATCATGTGGTCAATCATCGCGAACCCATGGTGGCGCAGGTAAGAGAGCTGGGTTTTCAGCATGTGGACCATGTGGCGATCTTTAACGACATGAGCCATTGGGAAACAGCCGTTGAATTAATCCGCCCCCAGGGTGGCATTGTCACCATCGACAATGCCGATCTGCCAATGCCCATGGCGGACATGAAGACGAAGGCGGCAAGTGTTCATTGGGAGTTCATGTTCGCCCGCCCCAAGTACCAGACACCGGACATGATTGAGCAGCACAATTTACTGTGCCATGTGGCGGACGAAATCGATGCGGGGCGTATTCGCACCACATTGAATACGGTATTGTCGCCGATTAATGCGGAGAACATGCGCAAGGCGCATCGGTTGATCGAGACCGGCAGCACCAAAGGCAAGGTCGTTGTTGAAAACTTCTGACGACGCGTTGGGAGGTAGGGCAAAAATGCAACCCGGTCCGTGATGCGCTAACACTGTTATTGGTCATCCAGAGTATGGGCAAGGCCTGTTTACACATACGAAAGCAACGATGCCAACACTTGAACCGCGCCGGTTAGCGCCTGCAGATTCCATTGAATTGTCCACTGCCCCGCTTGCCGGCGATGGGCAGAAAAACGTTGCAACCCTGCGCTTTAGGGGCGATCTGGTTACGGCGACAATCGCCGATCGCACTGCATTGCTGGATACGCACGAAGAGCGCCTTGCCGCCAGTCATCATATCGTCATTGACCTGAGCGACGTGGCACGGCTTGATACCGCTGGCGGTTGGCTGGTGAACCGGCTTCGGGACAAGTTCACCGGCGATGGACGGCACGTTGTGTTGCAGGGTGTCAGCGCCGATCAGCAGGCGATGCTCGATGTGATCCATGTCCAGGCGCTGGATGAGAAGCCGGACAGGCACGCTAACCACTATCGTGCCGGTGATCTGGTGCGCCAGGTGGGTGTCTATGTGCGCGCCATCGGCGATGATCTGCGCTCCAGTATTGATTTGCTTGGAACAATTCTTGTGATAGGTGCCCGTCTTGTTCGCCATCCGCGGCGCCTGCGCATCAACGCGATGGTGCATCACATGGACAAGGCCGGATTGCGGGCGGTTCCGATCATTCTCGTGATGGCGTTTTTGATCGGCGTTATTGTCGCCCAGCAAAGCGCGTTTCAACTAAGCCAGTTCGGCGCCGATTTATTCGTCGTTGACCTTGTCGGCATACTGGTGTTGCGCGAGATGGGGGTGCTGATCACGGCGGTAATGCTGGCGGGCCGCTCGGGTAGCGCGTTTACCGCGGAAATAGGCTCGATGCGCATGCGCGAGGAAATCGATGCCATGAAAGTGATCGGTCTTGATCCGATCGAGGTTCTTGTCATGCCGCGGGTTTTGGCCCTGGTTCTGGTTTTGCCCTTGCTGACCTTTATCGCCGATATTGCGGCTATTCTTGGCGGCGCTCTGGTAAGCAATCTGTATTCGGGGATTTCATGGGACGTGTTCGTTGAGCGCTTACGCGTGGGTATGGGAATGGGCACGATTGTTCTTGGTTTTATCAAGGCGCCGTTCATGGCGGTGGTGATTGCGGTTATCGGCTGCTCGGAAGGGTTGCGCGTGGCCGGAAGCGCTGAATCCCTTGGCGTACACACCACGGCTTCTGTGGTGAAGTCCCTTTTTATGGTGGTGATTCTGGACGGCATATTTGCCGTGTTTTTTACCGCGATCGGTATATAGTAGAATGCGAAAAAGCAGGCCGGGGCGAAGCCGAGGGACTTTTTCACATCCAACAAGTCAGCGTGTACAAAAGCAAATACCGCTGGTATCAGTTGCGGTCCATGACGTTCCGCGTAAAGCCGTATCGAAACGCACCGCGGCCGCAGGCGGGCGTTTTTGCGCATAGAGCACTTGCGGGTCCTGTAGCAAATAGAATATCCGCACCGGCGTCGGATCGGTAATATGAAGGCGAAAAACCGCCTGCTGGCGGGGATCAACACTGCCGCGATCAAAGCGAATGCGGTCATGAGGCTCAAGCAGGGTTCGCGCCCGAGCATAAGAATCGGAACTGGCGTCCACAGGGCGCGCCGAGGCCTGGCCGAAGGACAGACCATCGCCGTATTCGCTTGGCCGGGCAAAGGTCTCCTGCAATTCCATCTCAAAGCCGTTCCACACCCGGCCCGAGCCATTGCGAACGATCTTGATCAGATGGATGGCGATCTGTACATCATGTACTACCGGCCGCCGCCGGGGGTCCGACAGCCAGTCAACACGCACAACCAGCGTGACCGGACTGGCGCTGAGCAGAACCTCCTCTATGACGATAGGACTGGCGCGGGTTCCCTTTCCCGAGGCGCTGAGCAGGCGAAAGCCGCCCAGTTCGTCGCTAAAGGTGAGCCCGCCGGCTGAAAACGATCCGGCCGCCGCTTCGTGCCCGGCAATACCGACCGTCGCCGCGAGTGCCACGCAAACGAGGGTGCCCGCGCGCGCCAGCCCATGGCGCATATCCCACATGGCGCAAGCCTAGCATAAGCGCGCGCGCCTGTCATCGCTTGAGGCGCTGCCCATTCATCGCTTGCCATGGTTTTGCCGCGCTTTGCCATTAGAGCGGGTCAGGTCTTGATTGAACCATTCTGACGGAGCGATTTTTCGACAAGATGAACCTGACAAGATGGACCTTAAGTCTCGCAGGATATCGTGGGGTAGTTTTCAGGAGACTTATACCGGTAGTATCAGCGTTTTGTATGCGCTGACTTGTGTATCGTGCTGACAGGACAACGGTTGTAGTCCGGGCCAGGAATCAAACGCAAAGCCCCTTGGTATTATGCCAGCGGTATTGGCATCACGCTTCGATCGCCTTGAGCCTGGGTATCGCCTCGCCAATCGAGAAACGAAAATTGCTTCTATTAAGACCTGACACGCTCTAACTGCTGGCTACGATGACTACAAAGCACTTTATCCCTCGATCGTGGCGGGGCTGGTTGTTTGCCACCTGCGTTGCCGTTTTTGGCCTGTGCACCGCTCCGGCGCTGGCGCATCCGCATATTTTCGTCGATAGCCGTTCCAGTGTCGTCTTCGATAGTACCGGCGCCATCACTGCTGTCCGACATGCCTGGACGTTTGATGAAGGCTTTACCGCCTTTGCCATCCAGGGTCTGGATACGGACGGCGATGGCACCTATACCCGCGATGAATTGGCTGAACTCGCCCAGGTTAATGTTGAATCCCTGCACGAATTCGACTTCTTTACCTTCGCTTCCAGCGATACCGACGATATTGCCTTCGGTACGCCGCGCGACTACTGGCTCGTCTACGACGGAACCCGCCTGACACTGCATTTCACCCTGCCCGTGGAAAAAGCGTTTGACGCGAAAAGCGAGCCGTTCTCGTTTGTTGTCTATGATCCGTCCTACTTTGTCGCGTTCGATTTACCCGCGCAGGCGCCCATCGAACTGGCCGGCGGCGATCCGCGCTGCACGGTATCCATTAAACGCGCTGATGCGCTTGATGATGGCATGGCGATGATGCTGGCGCAAATTCCTGCCAGCGAACGCGAACTGCCGCAAGAACTGGCGCGTGTGACCGAGACCCTCACCAATACTGTAACCGTGAACTGTCCGACAACGTGATACGCAATCCCCTGACAAAATACCACCCGGAGGGCGTTGTTGCCCGACCATGCACTGCGATTGCAACGGCGCGCTTCATGGCGCTCGTCAGGAAAGCGGCACTGAGGGCGCGTGAGAAGTTTCCTCGATGCCTTCCTTTTCTCCCGGTTCCTGCGGGCGCTGTTATTGCCGTTGTTCTCGCCATGGCTGTATGGATGCCGCTCCCGGACAACACCGCGGCGGCGCAAACGCCCTTCGGTGTCGGCGTCGCCGGGGAAAGTGGGGCATCCGGCGGGTTTTTCCTGTGGATTGCGAGCAAACAGGCCGCCTTTTCGCGCGAAATACAACAAGCATTGAAATTGCTTAAGGACAGCGGCGATTTTCCGTTCTGGCTTATCGCCATCAGTTTTATCTATGGCATTCTCCATGCCGCCGGGCCCGGGCACGGCAAGGTCGTCATATCTTCATACGTTCTCGCCACCGATACCCAGAGCCGGCGCGGCATCCTGCTGGCCTTTGCGGCTGCCTTTATGCAGGCGTTGACTGCGGTTGCCATGGGCGGGGTTGCGGTTTTGCTGTTTAATCTGACCAGCATCGGCCTCTCCCGGAGCGCCAACGCGCTGGTCGTGTTCAGCTATGTATTGCTGACATTGATCGGTGTCTGGCTTGTCTGGACCCGCGCGCTGGGATTTGGCCGGCAGGCCCTTGTGCCCGCATCTCACCGCGATACTCCCGCGGCATGCGACCGTTGCGGCCACTCCCATTTTGTCGACCCGCACCTTGTGCGCGAGACGCTCTCGTTCAAAGACGCCTGGCCGATCGTCATCGCGGTGGGCATTCGGCCCTGCACGGGCGCGCTTATCGTGCTGGCGTTTGCTATCGCCATGGGTATTTTCTGGGCGGGTGTGCTGGCGACCTTCGCCATGGCTGTCGGTACCGCGACAACAGTGGCGATACTGGTTTGTTTCGCCGCCGGTGCGCGGAACATGGCCATGCGTTTTACCGGCGAGGAATCGCGTTTTGCTTATAGCTTAAGGCGGGGCATTGAGATCGCCGGATCGGTTGCTGTTCTGATTCTGGGTCTGAGCCTGTTGATATCGGCGATCGGCTTTCGTGCGGTGTAGGACCATCGGCTACGCGATTGACCTGGATGTGATCTTTCAGCAGGTTGTTCCAGATACAGGCAAACCGGAAGGTACATCTCCTGCACCCTTGCCGCCAGCAAGGCCAGACCGGGCCAATGATCAGATGAATGGACAGCAGCACCCGATGGTTTTTTCGAGAACAACCGGTTGAAAGATCACACCCGGGCGTATTGTCTCCTACCCTTGCAAGGGCGCCATCGTATCGGGAGGGACGGGTTTGCGGATTGGCTTCCTGATCGTTTTTGCCTTTGGCATATGGGCGGGCATCTCCGCCGGCGAGTGCGCGGCGGCCGATGACCGGCAGCGGATAAACGGGTTGTATCGTGTCTGGATTGAGCAGGAGCTCTGGCCCAGAGCGCAACAATACGGCATTTCGGCGCAGACATTCCGCCAGGCGCTGTCCGATACCCTGCCCGATTGGGATTTGCCCGATTTGCAACTGCCAGGACACGCCGCCGTCCCGAAAGGACGCCAGCGCCAGGCGGAGTTTCGCAGCCCCGGGCGCTATTTCAATGCCGACAATATCGCCGCGCTGACGCGGCGTGGTCGCACGCTCCTCAAGACCTGGCAATCGGTTCTGGAGCGGATTGAGAAGACCTACGGCGTATCGCGCTATGTCGTTATGGCCATATGGGGCCGTGAGTCCGCCTATGGTACGGCGCCGCTGCGCCATTTTGCCATACGGTCTCTTTCGACGCTGGCGTTTATGGGGCGGCGCAAGGCGATGTTTGAGGCGGAACTTCTTGCCGCTTTGAAAATCCTTCAAGAGGGGCACGCCCGCCTGTCGCGCCTGAACAGTTCCTGGGCCGGCGGTCTTGGCCAGGCGCAGTTTCTGCCGCGGGCGTATCTGCGCTACAGCGTCGATTTCGATGGCGACGGGCGCCGCGATATCTGGCGTTCGGTGCCCGATACGCTGGCATCGATTGCCAATTATTTGCATCAAAACGGCTGGCAGCGTGATCGTGACTGGGGGTTTGAAGTGCAGGTTCCGGCAGACGTTTCGTGTGTTCTTGAGGGCCCGGATCGGGGGCAAACGATCGCCGCCTGGCGCGCCGCCGGCATCAGGCGGGTTCGTGGCAGACGGTTTGCCGGATCGGAGCACCGCCGTCAGGGGTATTTGCTGATGCCTGCCGGGCGGGCCGGTCCGGCTTTTATTGCAACGGATAATTTTTTTGTGCTGAAGACCTTCAACGAATCCGATGTATACGCTCTTTTTGTCGGCCACCTTGCGGACCGCTATCGTGGTGGCGGCGGGTTTGCAGCGCGCTGGAAGCCTGTTCAGGGCCTTGAGCGGCGTGCTATCTACAGTATGCAAAAGCACCTTGAGGGGCTGGGCTACGATGTGGGGGGCGCCGATGGGCTTGCAGGATTCAAGACCCGTCGTTCCATTGGCGCCTGGCAGGTGCGTGCTGGCCTTTCCCCCACATGTTTTCCGACGCCGGCACTGTTACGCCGCTTGCTATAGGGTATTTTATCGTCAGTTGGTCGATTCGGCGGATGAAGGGTGGTGCCGTATTGTGGAAAAGCCGTGGGGTATCTGTGGACAAGCTGTGGATATGTCTGTGGAAAACTACCGCTGGACGAAAGCAGAACAAAGTGCCACAATCCCCCCGGCAGCGACCGTTTTTCGCCAAATCGGGATACCGCCGTGTGCGCCAAAACTCCCCCGCCTCATCATGACAGCGACCCCGTGGACGGGTTTTGCCGCGATTGTTTTTGTCTGACGAACAAGGCGCGCTGTCCGCAATGCTTTAGCCCGCGGGTTGTGCGCCATAGCGACATATTCTCCCTCTCCATCGCCCATGTGGACTGCGATGCCTTTTACGCCAGTGTCGAAAAGCGCGACAACCCCGCCCTGCGCGACAAGCCGGTTATCGTCGGCGGCGCACAGCGCGGCGTGGTAACAACGGCCTGCTATCTGGCGCGCATGAGCGGGGTCCATTCGGCGATGCCCATGTTCCTGGCGCGCCGGGCATGCCCGCAAGCCGTTGTCATTCGCCCTGATATGAAAAAATATGCGCGTGTATCCAGGCAAATACGCGAAAAAATGCGCCACCTGTCGCCGCTCGTTGAAGCGGTGTCCATTGACGAGGCGTATCTGGACCTTGGCGGTACAAGACGTTTGCATGGCAGCGCACCAGCCGTTCAACTGGCGCGTCTGGCGCAGGAAATCGAACGCGATCTCGGCATCAGCATCTCCATTGGCCTTGGCGTCAACAAATTGCTGGCCAAATGCGCCTCGGATCTGAACAAGCCGCGCGGCTTTTCCATCATCGGTGGCAATGAGGCGATGGCGTTTCTGCACGACAAGCCGGTGGGCTTTATGCGCGGCGTGGGCATCGCCATGCAGCGCCGGCTGAAACGCGACGGGCTGCATCGCCTGGGGCAGCTTCAGACCATGAGCCAGCGCGAACTGGCGCAGCGCTACGGCGCTATGGGACTGACCCTGTACCATCGCGCCCGCGGCATCGATACCAGCCGGGTGCGCCCCGAACGCGGCGTGAAAAGCATCAGTTCGGAGACAACATTCGGCAAAGACATCTGCAAGGGGCGCGATCTGCAAAAGCGCCTGCGCCGATTGAGCGAGGCTGTATCGACGCGCCTGAAAAAGCGCGATCTGGCGGGCCAGTCGGTGACCCTGAAGCTGAAGACGGCGACGTTTCAGACCCTCACCCGCTCGCGCAAACTCCACTGCCCGACCCAATTGGCCGATCGCATCTACACACAGGGCGCGGCATTGCTGGCGGGGGAACTCAACGGCACCGCTTATCGCCTGATCGGCATCGGCGTCAGCAATCTGACCCACGCGCGCTTTGCCGATCCCGATGATCTGGTGGATAGCGGCTTTGCCAAACGGGCCGAGGTGGAACGGGCCGTGGATCGCATCAGGGCGCGTTTTGGCCGAGACGCCGTCGGGACGGGCCTGACCTTTGTCCCTTCCGAGCCGGCCAAATCCTGATCCGGCGCTCAAGGTGAGAAGATTTTCCCCGGATTCATAATATCGTCCGGATCAAGAGCGCGCTTGATGGCGCGCATGGCATCCAGGGCCGGGCCTAGCTCGCTTTCAAGTGCCGCCATCTTGCCCTGCCCGATCCCGTGCTCACCCGTACACGTCCCCTGCATGGCGATGGCACGCGCACTCAGGCGGTGCAGAAAGGTCTCGATTTTCCTGCACGCCCGGGCGTCGCGCTTGTCGAACAGGGGCGCGGTATGGAAATTGCCATCCCCCACATGCCCGAGGATGGGCGCGATGAGGCCGAACCTCTCAATATCGCGCCGGGTCTCGTCAATACAATCCGCCAAACGAGAAATTGGCACGCATACATCGGTAGCCAGCACATCCAGATGCGGCGCCAGCGCCCTGCCCGCCCAGTAGACGTCGTGCCGGGCCCGCCACAAGCGGTTGCGCTCCTCGCGCCTGGCCGCCCACTCGAACGGCCCGCCGCCGTGGGATGCGACAATCTCGCCAAATGCCTCAATCGGTTCGGCGGCGCCCGCTTCGCTGGTATGAAACTCCACAAACAGCGTTGGCGCCGGCGCAAGCGTTAAGTTGGAATAGGCGTTGACCGCCTTGATCGAGAGTGCATCGAGCAACTCGATACGGGCCACGGGAATGCCCATCTGAATACACATGATAACCGTATTACAGGCATCGCGCACACTGGGAAAATGACAAACCCCCGCGCTGATTCTCTCGGGGATGGCGTGCAGGCGCAGGCCCACTTCGGTCAGGATCCCCAGGGTGCCCTCGGAACCGACCAGCAAACGGGTAAGATCATAGCCGGCAGCCGTTTTTTTCGCCCGCGAGGCCGTCCTGATCACGCGGCCATCGGCCAGTACGGCGCTGACATGGAGCACATTGTCTTTCATCGTTCCATAGCGCACCGCATTGGTGCCCGAGGCGCGGGTTGCCGCCATGCCGCCTATGGTTGCATCCGCCCCCGGATCAATGGGAAAGAAAACACCCCTATCGCGTAGTGCCTCATTGAGCTGGCGGCGCGTTACCCCGGCCTGCACCGTGCAATCCAAATCCTCCACATGGGTGGCAATAATCGTGTTCATGGTGCTTAAGTCGATGCAGATACCCCCATAGGGTGCGTTCAACTGCCCTTCCAGAGAGCTTCCGACACCAAACGCGATGACGGGCGCCCGATAGCTCCGGCAAACACGGACGATCTGCGCAACCTCGTCGCTGGAGCGCACCGCAATGACCGCCTCGGGCGGCTGGTTTGTCAGCCAGGTGGTCGTATGGCCGTGCTGGGCGCGCACCGTCTCATTGACACTAAGGCGCGCCCCAAACTGCTGACGCAGAACCTTGATCGCGCTTGCCGTATCCCGTTTCGCGTCATCGGGTGGTCTGTTCATTGCGCCTTGCCATGTTGTCATTGATTCTGCCCCGAAGATAATCCATGATCCGGTGGAATTCACGCGTAAACTCAAGGGCGGAGCGGGTGCCATCAAAGCGGTTAATCCCCGGAGCCGGACACCTTCTGGCCTGTCCCCAGGCGCTTGCCGCTGACACGCATCGGACAAACGCATCACATCAAAGACGGCAGGGACGGCAGATGGATATTCCCTATCTTTTGGATAATCAGCGTGTAGAGGCGGCGTGGATCGACTATAACGGCCATCTCAATATGGCATATTACAATGTGCTTTTCGATCGCTGCGTGGATGCTGCCTTTGCCACTCTCGGTCTGGGGCCCGATTATCTGCGCCAGACCCGCGCCTCCTTTTTCACCGCCGAGACCCACGTGTGCTATGTGCGCGAACTTGCCGCCGGTATGGCCGTTACGGTGAGCTTGCACCTGCTCGATTGCGATAGCAAACGGGCGCATTTCTTTCAGGAACTGCGCCATAGGGAAGAGGGTTGGCTTTCGGCGACCTCGGAGCAGATGTGTCTGCATGTAAACATGGAAACAAAGCGCGTATCGCCATTTCCGCGCGCCATTGGTGCGCGCCTGGAAGAGATGCTGGAGGCGCACGCCCCTTTGCCACGCAGCGATCGTATCGGGCGCATCATCGGTATTCCCCGATAGCGTGCGTTGCACCTGGATCGATTCAATTCCTGTTTCCTGATTGGCGAGGCGATTCTTGACGTTTGCACCTGTTCCATACGCGATGTGGGTGCATCAAGCGTTGTCGGCCATCCATCTGATTACGGCACGCTCCGACGCCGGACGTTCCGGGGCGGATAACTGGTAATGGGAAAAAAATCATTTTTAGGTAAAAAATCCTTGACAACCGATCGGTGATCGTGTAAATTCCTGTCATCGTCACAGATGTGCGCATCACAGGGCCATGTAGCGGGGGCGTTACAACCCGGAGTGATACAGGCATGGTGACGGGGGCGGTGTTGCCTGGATGTGATCTTTCAGCAGCTTGTATTCGGGACAGGCAAATCTGAAGCAATACCTGGTGCGGCCGTAGCCGCCAGAAAGGCCATATCGGATGGCACCCGATGGGGTTACCAGGGACAACCTGTTGAGCTTGCACATCCGGTGGTTCGATTCCAACAGTTGCATGCAAGCCTGCGTTAATGGGATGCAACTGTTGAGACCGACACTCTGGCTTCAGTCGTGCCGCCAATCATGCGCTCGATCGCCAAATAGTCGATCTTGCCGCTGCCCATGACCGGTAAGGCATCGACCACCTCAATACGCCGCGGCACCATCAACTCGGCAATACCGTTCTGCCGTGCATATGCCTGCAGCGCCTGGCGCGTGGCGTCCTTGCGATCAGTAACCAGAACGATCTGTTCGCCCTTTTTGTCATCGGCAACGGCAATAGCGGCGTGGGCGTGTTCATCCCACAAGCGGCTCACCCACTCTTCGATAAACGCCAGCGAGACCATCTCCGCAGCAATCTTGGCAAAGCGTTTGGCACGGCCCCTTATGGTAACATACCCATGGGCGTCCACGCTGACGATATCGCCGGTATCGTACCACGGGTCCTTGCGCCGCTCGATAACGCCGGGATTGGTATCGCGCAGATAACCGAGCATGACGTTGGGGCCCGATACCAACAGCCGGCCGCCCTCCCTGACGCCGGCAACCGGCTCCAGGCGATGTTCGATACCGGGCATCAGGCGGCCTACGGTGCCGGCACGAAAATGCATGGGGGTATTGGTGGCGATCACGGGAGCGCATTCGGTGGCGCCATAGCCCTCAAGGATGCGCAGGCCGAATTTATCATTCCACAGCGCCCGCGTCTGCGGCTGAACCCGCTCAGCGCCGGCGCACACAAGGCGTACGGCATAAAAGTCGTACGGATGGGCCGAACGCGCATAGCCGCGCAGGAACGTATCGGTGCCGAACATGATCGTTGCGTTGGTATCATAGATCAATTCGGGCACAATGCGATAATGCAGGGGCGATGGATAGAGAAACACGCGAATACCCGACAGAACCGGCAACAGCGTACCCGTCGTCAGGCCAAAGGAGTGGAACATGGGCAGCGCATTGAAAACGATGTCCTTTGAGGAAAAATCCACCCGCGCCGCCAACTGGTAGCGATTGGCGTTGAGATTGCGATGGCTCAACGCAACCCCTTTGGGGGACCCTTCCGAACCGGAGGTAAAGAGCACCACGGCGGGGCGCTCGGCTTTATCCGCATCCGCGCGCCGATAGAATAAAAAGGGAAAGGTATTGGCGACAAGCCCATAGGCCTTGTCCATAACGTTCACGGTCTGACGCAGGTCCTCAAGATAGACGATGCGTATTTTTTCCTCCAGAGCGGCAACAAGCGCATCGAGCTTGGCACGCTCGATAAACTGGCGCGAGGTGAGAATACATTCAATGCGCGCCGCCCTGCACGCCGAGAGCACCGGCGCGGCGCCGGCGGAGAAGTTCAACATGGCCGGCACCCGATCGATACGTTGCAGAGCGAAAAATGTCGCCAGCGCACCGGTCGCATTGGGGAGCATCAAGCCGACGTATTCGCCCGGTTCGGTCATGGCGGCCAGTTTGCGTCCAAGGACGAAGCCGGCCAGGGTAAGCCGCTTATAGCTGAGCGGCTGGCGGGCGACATCCTCGGCGATGAGCGTTTTGCCGCCATGCAGCTTGCGCGCATCCAGCAGCGCTTCAAACAGGGTGACGCCGGTGTTTTGTGTGGCGAACATCATATCGGACATGACATCGTAAAGCTGTCGGCCGATTTCCTGACGCCGGGCGCGGCCCTTGAGGTCTTCGCTCAAGTGAAAGCGACGCGGCTCCATGACGGTAATCGTGACCTTGGGAAACAACTGCCGGCGAACCACGCCGCGCAGACGCGAAAAAGGCGTATATTGCAGGCCATCCAGGCGAATGGGAATGATGTCGGCATCGGCGCGATCGGCAATAATCCCCGGCCCCTCGTAGATTTTCATCAATCCGCCGGTGACGGTAATGCGCCCTTCGGGAAAGATCACGCACCGCTTGCCCTGTTCGATCTCGCGCACAATGGTCTTGAGCGCCAGGGGATTTGCCGGATCGATCGTGAAGTAATCCACCGGCGCCAGGAAAAGCTGCGCCCACCACTTGCCGGCGGTATGGGCGTTGACCGCAAAGACGGGAAACTGCGGTAAAAACGCCGCCAGAACCATGCCATCCAGAAACGACAAGTGATTGACAACGATAACAGCGCGCTCATTGGCGCGTTTGAGATGCTCCAGACCATGCACTTCGACGCGAAACAGGGTCTTAAGGAGGCTCCTGAACATCACCTGCAAGGTGTGTTTCGGGATAATGCGGGCAATATAGATCGCGGCAAACACGTTCAGGCCGGCGATAATCAGCAGTATGGACGGGGGTGAGAACCCGAACATACTGAGCAACAACACAAACAGGCTGGCGGCGACCATAAAGGCGGCGTTGATGATATTGTTGGCGGCGATCATGCGGGCGCGCTCATCAACGGGGCTGGCGTGCTGGACGATGGCGAACAGGGGCACCACATAAGGCCCCGACATGGCGGCAATAAAGAACATGGCGAGCAACACGCCCCAATTCCAGCCGCTGGAGAGGAACTCGCCCGGCCCCATCAGATAGGAAACGCCAGGGGTGTACAGCACGCTCCACAAGGCGAGCATGGCCAGACTCATTGCCAGCGCGCCGAAGGGGATGGTGCGCGGTGAAATTTCACCAGCCAGCAGATGCGAGATAAAATACGCCCCCGCGGCCACGCCGATGGCGAACATGGTCATGAACAGGGTTGCGACGTTCTGGTTGGTGCTCAGGACATCGCGCGCGATGGCAGGCATGAGGATCATCACCGCCGAGCCGACAAACCAGAACCATGACGTACCGAGAATGGCGAGATACGGCGTTCGGTGCGCCCTTGCCAGATGCAGCAGTTCGCGCGTATCGGCGATTACGTTCCAGCCGATACGCAAACCCGGCCTGGGCGCGGGGGCAAGGGGAATGCGCCGCGCCGCGCCATACCCCACCAGCGCGCTGACAATCATCCCTGCGGACATGATCAGCGTGCCGCCGTTGAGCAAAATAAGCAACCCGCCGGCGATCGTGCCCAGAAGTATGGCGAGAAATGTCGCCGATTCGACCATGGCATTCCCGCTGATCAGTTCGTTATCCTCCAGATGCTGGGGTAACAGGGCGTATTTGATCGGTCCGAAAAACGTCGACTGGGTGCCAAAAAGAAACAGCACACCCAATAGCAGCACCAGATTCTGGCTGAAAAGCGCTGCACCCGCTGCCAGGGCGAGGCCGATCTCGCAAAATTTGATGCGCCGGGCGAGGAATGCCTTGTCGTATTTGTCTGCCAGTTTGCCTGCGCTGGCGGAGAACAGGAAAAACGGCGCGATAAATACGCCCCCCGCCAGGGCGACGAGCATGGTGGTATCGCTTTCGGTGCCGGTTACGAGCGCATAGGTAATGAGAATGATGAGCGCCTGTTTAAAGAAATTGTCGTTGAACGCGCCGAAGAACTGCGTCACGAAAAGCGGCAGAAACCGTCTGGTTTTCAGTAGCGAAATATATTGTGTTATCATTTTGATAACTCCCTCTTGTGACGTTGCGTATACGATTCACGCAAATAAGTAAACGATAACTCACATAGAAGAACTTAAAGCCGCATCACCGCCGCCAGCACCGCCGCCGCGATCTTGTCATGAATGGCGCCGAGGGGCATGTCCAGGCGCCCATAGGCGATGAACGTTGCCGGTTGTACAACCAGTCCAAAGGCAACAGCCGCCATCAGATCCGCCTCGCCCGACAGCGCCCCTTGCGCGATAGCCTCGCGAAACACATCCCCCACCACATCAACGGGATTATCCCGCCCCGAAGCAATCCTGCCTAAATGGGTGTGCTGGGTGAGCAACAGAAAATCGAACAATATCCGTTCCTCGTCGTACATACGGCAGATTTCGCTTATCATGCTGGTGATTTTTGCCTGCCACTTGTCCTCTCTCGCGGCGAGAGCGCGCAGTACCCGCGCAAAGGCGGTGTAGTGGGTATTAAACAGCGTGGTGGCCAGGGCATCTTTGCTCTTGTAGTGGCGATAAATGGCGCCTTCGGTGATGCCCGCGCCTTTGGCGATATGGCGAATGGTCGTTTCGCGAATTCCCCTTTTGGCGAAAAGGGTCATGGCGGTCTTGTCGATTCTGGCCTTGGTTTGCGATCCGTCGCGCATGAAATACCTCGTAAATAAGTAATCGTTCACTTATTTAACAAAACAGAACCCTCCTGTCAAGCCGTGATGTCAAGCCCCGGAGCCAATGGCAATGGCCGCACCTGAGCCGGCGGGATCACGGATTATTTTGGATTGTCCGGGCGAAGCCTCAAACGACAGGTCGCTGAAATAACGTACAGCGATAGCATGACAGCCAAAGAGTATGATTAGCAAAATATAAACCAAAAAAATAAAGTTATTATTTATGTTAAATCAAATAATCATGAGTATTAATCTGATATTTTAACAAGTTTACTTCAGATTTTCCTGAACGGGCGCGGGACCCCCAAGCTGAAAGTCCATGTTTCACGGTCCTGTGCAGGTGCGCAGTTGCGACAAGGGGATTTTTGATGCGAAATAGAAAATATCACATGAATTGGGTGTGTCGCGCGGCGGGGCTCTCTGCTGTGCTTGTGCTTGCCGCATGTAACGGCGGTGGCGGTGGCGGTGGCAACTCGGCTTCCTATTCAGGATCCCAAGCTACGCACAGCCAAACGCAGCCACAACGTAAGTCCGGTAAGCGTGAATCCGGTAGTGGACCCGCTCCAATACAGAATTCCCCAGGGGCGTCGAACTCGCAACCGGCCGACAAAGATACCGCACGGAAATCCCCGGTCTGGAAAAATCAGCCACAACGCCAAACGCAGTCGCAACGTAAGTCCGGTAAACATGAGTCCCGTAGTAGAGCCGCTCCAATACAGAATTCCCCAGGGGCGTCGAACTCGCAACCGGCCGACAAAGATACCGCACGGAAATCTCCGGCCCGGAACGCCCCGGCCCGGAAAAACGAGAATAAAATTCCGGTGCGACAGACGCTAATCCGTGAAAAAGCATTCTGGAAAAACACACTGAAATACGCAAAAGAATACATGAAATCGGGGATTTTTTCGCGCACGAATGCCAGGAACGGCCTGCCGCGGGGCAAAGTCGGCGGCGACGGAGTCGTGATCGGCATCATTGATACCGGGATTGACTTTAATCACCCGGAGTTAAAAGGCGCCGAGGCGGGGAAAAATCCGAATCCGGATACTACTGACCGATTTCACGGCACCGCGGTTGCCGGCGTTGTCGCCGCGAAACGCGATGGTTACGGCATGCACGGGGTCGCTCCCTTTGCCAAACTCCTTGATCTGTCCGTTAAACCTAAAACAAATCGGAAAGATGCGGATTGCCCCAAGTATGAAACGTGTTTCAAGCCAAGTGCCAGGATGCTGTTGGCGGCGGCAGGACTTGATCCTGATCAACTTGATCCAAAGGATCGGACAAAGCACAGAAAGATCGTTCCCGGGTCGAAGCATAAATATGCCTGGGCCAAAGCAGATATCGTCAATATGAGTTTTCGTGTTTTTGATACCAGCGGCTACTGGATAAAACCCATGCAGGAAGCAGCAGCAAACGGCGTTTTGATGACAGTCGCTTTGGGAAACTGGGAAAGACGTAAAAAACATAAAGACAGGGCATGGGAGGAGCCCCTGGCACCGGCCAGCCATGTTGCTGAAGACGGCATCAGAGGATACGCGATCGCCGTCGGCAATCTGGACAAACCCAACGGCCGGCTTGTGTGGGCCAATGAAAAGGACTTCAAGAGCCATCATTGCGGTGAGAAGATCAAGTATTTTTGCATCTTTGCGCCGGGAATGAATGTCTATTCGACCAAGCACCGGAAAACGTATCAGAAAAAGAATACAAAAAACTATAAGTACAACTATGAGTATTTTAAGGGAACATCCTTCGCCGCGCCGGTTGTTGCGGGATATCTGGCCAATCTCATGTCCGCCTTTCCCTCGCGCAAAGGGCAAAAATGGGGCCACGATGGTGTCTACAAGAATGCCAACTGGTATGTGGCCCGCCTGCTCTCCACCGCAAAGGATCTGGGCGATAAGGGCGTCGACAAAATCTATGGTGTGGGCGCTGTTGACGGTACAGCAGCGCTTACACCACAGGGCACGACATCAGCTGTCACGTCCAGTGGCCACTTTACCATGGCGCAAACCCAGGCCATCGGCGATATGCGCCTCGGCACAGGCATGGCGAACCTGGGACAGGCCGCCGCCCTCAACCAGGTCCTCGTCTATGACGAACACCGCGCACCCTTTTTGATGAACCTGCAGGGGCGTGTCGAACGGACACAGCCCTCGTCATCGTCCTATATCGCCGACTTCGTAAAGCGCCTGAGCGCTCTGGATGACGAACCGGCCATCGCAAAACAACCCATCGTTGCCGGTATGGACATGGCCTTCGGCTTTACCCTCTCGCAACACCAGGGGCTTGGCAAGGCCTATGACACCGCCAGCCTGTTCGATACCGCCGAGACCCCCATCGCCCTGGCGGCGACCAGCGACCCCCTCGCCTTTTCCATGGGCACGCGTACCGCCATGGGCGCCGCCGTCTCATTGTCCGATACAATGACCCTCTCCTTTAGCGCCTCCAGCAACCGCAAACCCGATGAAAGCCCCGATCCGTCCGATACGACGTTCCTTCTGACACAAGACGAGGCGGATGCCCATCGCGCCAAACTCCTGGGCCGCCTGGGCTTGAACTATGAGGGAGAATACGGGGCTTTCCAGTTGCAATCGGGCATCCTGCACGAAAAGAAGGGGCTGTTCGATACCACCGGCAGCGATGCCCTCGCCTTTGCCAGGGACGCCCGGGCAAGCTATGTGCAATTGGGCGCGCGCATCCCCCTCACCGATCGCATCGATCTGCTGGGCAGCTATACCCAGGGCTGGGCGGCGGTCGATGAGGCGGGCGAGAGCATGTGGCGCGGCCATGAGGACATGCGCTTCAACGCCTTTACCCTGGGCGCCAGCTATAAGGGGTTGTTCGATACCACCGACAAGCTGAGCTTTACCGTTGGCCAGCCGTTGCGGCTGACCTCGGGCTCGGTCTATCTGCGCAAGGCACCGGGCGAGAGAAACGGGGCGGCCTATCTGGTTGATGCGCCGGTCGATTTATCGCCGGAGGATCGTGAGTTGATGTTTCAACTGGCGTATCAGGTGGACATCGCCCGGCGGGCGCGCCTGTCCCTGGGAGGTTATTACCGCATCAATCCGGGCCACGACAAGCGCCAGCCCGACGACTTCGGCATCGGCGCCAAATTCTCCATGCGCTTCTAAACAACGCACCGGCAGCGCGCAGGCAGGGCAAATTTCTGCCTGGCGCTCCCTAGGGGACTCGAACCCCTGTTTCCGGCGTGAGAGGCCGGCGTCCTGGGCCACTAGACGAAGGGAGCGGCACGTCACCACGATCATGGCAAAGTGTGCGGTACATTGCACACTTTGCCCTTGTACCACGCCCATGGTCCAACGGCAACGCCTCCATTGAGTCTAAGTGAGCCTGAATATGCCCGCCCTGCGCGCCGCGCCGCAGCCCGTTCACCATGCGCGTCTATTGCGGCACCTCAAGGACCACACGCTCCAGTTGGCGACCGCTCGCCAGATCATAGAGCAGGATTTCCAGGGCAGCATTTCTGCGCACCGTCACCGTCAGCCGATTACCCTCAATGTGCGCCGTGACCGGCTCAACCCCTTCGGGCAGACGGATCCGGTCGATCCATGACGCACGCGGCGCCGTTACGGCAGAGGGCGCGATATAAAGGCGATAGCCGATCACCGCAAATACGCTCGCCACGCCCGCCATCATAACAAGCGCGCTGAATGCTGACATGCGCCGGATACGCTGTACGATACGCTCCTGCTCCGGCGACAAGGGTTGATCGTCGTGCAACGGATCGTTTTGTGTCACGTGTAAACCTGTTCGACTATACCTGCATGATTCAACTCGCCTGATGGCATTATAGCCCCAGTGGAATGAATTTGACATTTGCGTGCCGTTTGCCGCCAGGCACGTTTCCAAATGTCAGGCTCAACGTTCCACTGCAACGTTATCATTGTATATCCCGGCGTTCCACATGTATCAAACAACGGGAACGATGCGACCGCCTCGCATTACCGGGTCCTTGCATTTTCCGACAAGAGGGCTTACCCCATCTATCGCCACCATACGTGAACAACATCAGAGCGCGCCGAGAACGCCCCATGACGACACCAGCAAGTTGGCCCCGCGCCCGCGCACCGAAAGCTGCGCAAAAACCGCTCGCCAAAACCCGGCACGGTATTGAGCGTATCGATGAATACCACTGGCTGCGAGCCGACAACTGGCAGGCCGCCATGCAGGACCCGCAACTTTTGCCTGACGCGATCCAGGCCCATCTGGAGGCGGAGAACGCCTATTGCGATGCCATGTTGGCACATACGAAAGGTATGCAAGAGCAGCTCTACAGGGAGATGCGCGGCCGCATCCGCGAAGACGACGAAAGCCCCCCTGCCCCCGATGGCGATTATGCCTACGCTATCAAATACCAAACAGATGCCCAATACCCCCTCGCCATACGCACCGCGCGCGCAGGCGGTACGCCGCAAGTCTTGCTCGATGTGAACGCCCTCGCCCGCGGGCACGATTACTGCGCCGTACCCCACTGGCACCACAGCCGCGATCACAAACTGCTCGCCTATGCCATCGACACCACCGGCTCGGAGAAATACCGCCTTTGCATACGCGATATTGCGTCCGGCGACGATCTTGGCGATGTTATCGACGGGGTCACAGCGGCGTTCGCGTGGGCGGCGGACAACGAGACCCTGTTTTACGTCTGGCAGGATGAGAACCATCGCCCGTGTCGTGTTTATCGCCACCGTCTGGGCACGGCGCAAGCAGACGATGTGCTTGTGTACGACGAGCCGGACGCGGGCTTCTTCGTCTCTCTCGGGCAAACCCAGTCAGGCCGCTATATCGTCATCGATTGTCACGATCACAGCACCAGCGAGGCGCATCTTGTGGATGCTGCCGCGCCGCTCAGGGCGCCGATCTGTTTTGCCGCCCGCCAAACGGGCATCGAATATGACATCGACGATGGCGGCGATGTTTTTTACATCCGCACCAATGCCGGTGATGCGGAGGATTTACAGATCATGACCACACCGGTCGGATCGACGGCACGTGAGCAATGGCGCCCGTTTGTTGCGCATCGGCGCGGTTGTTTGTTACGCACGCATACGTGTTTTGCCGATCATCTGGTCTGGCTGGAGACGCGAAACGCCTTGCCGTGCCTGATCGTGCATCGTTTTAGCGATGGCGCACGCCATGAGATCGCCATGGAAGAGGAGGCTTATGCCCTTGGCCTGTTAAGCGGCTATGAGTACGCCACCACCACCATACGCTATACCTATTCGTCACCGACGATGCCTGAGCATATATTCGACTACGAGATGAATAATCATGTTAAAACCCTTGTAAAAAAAAGGGAGATTCCTTCCGGGCATAAGGCGGATGATTATCGCACCCGCCGCATTTTTGCCCCCGCCCGCGACGGCGAGAGCATCCCCGTCACCCTTTTGTGGCACAAGAACACGCCTATGGACGGAAGTGCTCCATGCCTGCTCTATGGCTATGGTGCCTACGGTATCTCCATACCGGCAGGATTTTCCGCAACGAATCTGTCCCTGGTGGATCGCGGCTGGATCCATGCCATCGCCCATATTCGCGGCGGCAAGGAAAAGGGCTATCACTGGTATGCCCAAACACGCACTACGGGCAAACAGCGCACCTTTGACGATTATATCGATACGGCGCGCCATTTAATTGAGGCGCGCATCACCGCAACAGGCGCGATTGTCGCCCGCGGCGGCTCGGCGGGTGGCCTGCTTATGGGCGTCGTGGCGAACAGGGCGCCGCAGATGTTTGCCGGGATCATCGCCGTCGTACCGTTCGTCGATACCCTCAACACCATGCTTGACGACACCCTTCCCCTGACGCCGCCCGAATGGCCTGAATGGGGCAATCCAGTTAACTCCAGGGACGCCTATCACACGATCGCCGCCTACAGCCCCTACGACAATATCGCCGCGCTCGAATACCCGGCCATTCTCGCCACCGGCGGGGTGAGCGATCCGCGCGTGACCTATTGGGAGCCGGCGAAATGGGTGGCGCGCCTGCGCGATCGCAGCACGAGCGATAACCCTGTCTTGCTGCATATGAAAATGGGCGCCGGGCACGCAGGTGCATCGGGGCGGTTTGCGGCCCTAAAAGACCTGGCGCTGGAACACGCGTTTGCTCTCGCCTGTATGGGAACCACAGACCCGTAACACCAGCGGTATTGGCTTTCTGTACACGCTGACTTGTGTATCGTGCTGATAAGACAACGGTTTTAGACCTGGCCAGGAGTCAAACGCAAAGTCCCCTGGTATAAGGGTTTTGCGGTGATCGGCGGGCTGTGGGTTAAACTGTTTGAGGCAATCGGAAAGGGGCAGCGGCAAGGCGTATGGCTTGTCCGCGCTTGCCAGTAGGGCCCCTGGATGATAGACCGCACAAGAGTTCAATATGCACGGGACTGGATCCGGTATCACCTCATACGGCAGGTGATACAGACGGTACAGGTGATACATATATTGACTGCCACGCAATCAGGAGACACACATGCTTACCACCACGACGCCGTTTCTTGAAGGCCATACGGTTCGCGATTACAAGGGACTTGTCGTCGGCGAGGCGATACTCGGTGCCAACATATTCAAGGATTTTTTCGCCGGTATCCGCGATATTGTCGGGGGACGTTCGGCGGCCTATGAGAATGAACTCAGCAAGGCCCGCAAGATCGCCATCGACGAGATGTGCCGGCGGGCGGCCGATCTGGGCGCCACGGCAGTGATCGGCATTGATATCGATTATGAATCGATCGGCTCGGGCGGATCGATGCTCATGGTGACGGCGGCCGGAACGGCGGTGGTGGTCGAGCGCGCCTAGAGCGTGTCAGGTCTTAATAGAAGCAATTCTGTTTCTCGATTGGCGAGGCGATACCCACGCTCAAGGCGATCGAAGAGCGATGGCGACCCATCTCTCGAGAGCGGCCTGGGCGTGGGCGTCCGCCAATCGGAAACCCGAAGGGACGGGCGCTTTTGCGACAATATGGACCTTAAGTCTCTTGAAAATAGCCCCACTATATCCTGCGAGACTTAAGGCCCATCTTGTCGCAAAATCGCTCCGTCAGAACGATTCTATTAAGACCTGACACGCTCTAGAGCGTCGGACGATCAAGTTGCATCAATAACCCCGGTTCCGGATGAGATAAAGGCGAAAATGGGGCCCTGGACAGTGGTCTCGCTATCCTTTTTCAGCCTGTGAAGCCATCCATCTGATCATCGCTTTTTTTCGAGAACAACCTGTTGAAAGATCACAACTGGTGGATCCAGTTTGATATTTGAGTCCCGCTTGCCGCCAGGCTCGTTGCCAAATCTCAAAGTTCCACCGGAATGTGGCTCCGATATTGGTGAAACGCCATATCGTCGCGGTACAATCAGTTCTATCGTTGCACTTTATCCTTGGATTTTTAAAGAGGCGCTAGTAAGGTGCGCGTGGTTTACGATCCACTGATACAGCGCGGAAAGGCGAGCAAATGGCATTCGAGCATCCCCAACTACCCTATGCAGCCGATCAACTGGCCCCCTATATGTCAGCGGAAACGCTGGACTTTCACCACGGAAAACACCATTTGGCCTATGTCACAAACGGCAATAACCTGCTCGCCGGCTCCGGACTGGAAGACAAAAGCCTGGAGGATGTCGTGCGCGGCAGCTATGGCACCCATGCGGGGCTGTTCAACAACGCCGCCCAGCACTACAATCATCTGCATTTCTGGAAGATGATGAAGCCAGGTGGCGGTGGCACGTCCCTGCCTGGCGCCCTGGCGGCGCAGATCGATGCCGATCTGGGTGGCTTCGATGCCTTTCGCCAGGCTTTTATCGATGCCGGCACGACGCAATTTGGCTCCGGCTGGTGCTGGTTGTCCCTCAAGGAAGGCAAGCTGGAGATCAGCAAAACGCCCAACGGGGAGAACCCTCTCGTGCACGGCGCTACGCCGCTCCTGGGATGCGATGTATGGGAGCATTCATACTATATCGACTATCGCAACGCGCGGCCCAAATACCTGGAGGCCTTCGTCGATCATCTTATTGACTGGGACTATGTGGAAGCACTTTATTCGGCAGCGAGGTAACTTCCTGCTATAGTTGAATAAAGTTCCGTAGAGCATTCATTTCAAACCGTTCTTCGCCATGACTAAACGAGGCTGACGCCCGGAGCTGACTTGTGAGCACGACAACCGACAACATCAACAAGGTCGTCCTGGCATATTCCGGCGGACTGGACACATCCATCATCCTGAAATGGCTGCAAACGCAGTATTCCTGTGAGGTGGTTACGTTTACTGCCGATCTGGGCCAGCAGGAGGAATTGGAGCCGGCGCGCCAAAAGGCGCAAATGCTTGGCATTCAGGAGATCTATGTCGAGGACCTGCGCGAGGAATTCGTGCGCGATTACGTCTTTCCCATGTTTCGCGCCAATGCGGTCTACGAAGGGGTCTACCTTCTCGGTACCGCCATCGCCCGTCCCCTGATCGCCAGGCGCCAGATAGAGATCGCTCACGAGACCGGCGCCGATGCGGTCTGCCACGGCGCAACAGGAAAAGGCAACGACCAGATCCGTTTCGAGTTGGGCTATTACGCCCTTGATCCGGACATTCGCGTCATCGCGCCGTGGCGCGAATGGGATCTGACATCGCGGAGCAAGCTGATCGCCTTTGCCCGCGATCATCAAATTCCCATCGCCAAGGATAAACAGGGGGAAGCGCCGTTTTCGGTCGATGCCAATTTGCTGCACACATCCTCTGAGGGTAAACTGCTTGAGGATCCGAACGTTGCCTGCCCGGAATACGTCTATCAGCGTACCGACAGCCCTGAGGCCGCTCCCGATAAAGCCCGGATCGTGGAAATCGCCTTCGAGCGTGGTGATGCGATTGCCGTGGATGGCGTTGCCCTGTCCGCGGCCGCGCTGTTGCAGACGCTTAACGATCTGGGGCGCAAACACGGTATCGGTCGCCTTGATCTGGTGGAGAATCGCTTTGTCGGCATGAAATCGCGCGGCATCTACGAGACCCCGGGAGGAACGATTTTGCTCGCTGCGCACCGGGGGATCGAATCGATTACGCTCGATCGGGGTGCGGCGCATCTGAAAGACGAAATCATGCCAAAATACGCTGAACTGATCTACAACGGCCTGTGGTTCTCGCCCGAGCGGCAAATGCTCCAGGCGCTGATCGATGCCTCGCAGGAATATGTTACCGGAACGGTGGCGCTGAAACTGTACAAGGGCGGCGTTCATATGATCGCCCGTCATAGCCCCTATTCCCTGTATTCAGAGGATTTAGTGACATTCGATGAGGGTGCCGTTCAATACGATCATCAGGACGCGCAAGGGTTTATCCGCCTGAATGCGCTTCGATTGCGGCTGCTCGCGGCACGGCGCCGGCACGACACCGCAACAGCCGGCAAAACCCCATGACGCCGCTGATTTTTTTTGCTATTGTTCATATATTCGGCCCTGAAGGGTCTTAAGAGGTGCTGGATCAACAGTTTAACACAAGGGATGAAGGGTACATTTGCACAGCAAGTAAATTAATCGCCGTATCCAAATGACGCTTTTATGAAGCCTATGTCTCAAAAAATCTCTATATTTGGCGTCATGGCCTGGGTCGCGCTCACGATGGCCGGATGCAGCTCTTTTCCCGGCAGTGACCCGTTGGCGGCGGATTCTACGGTTTCCGTCAAACCGGCCAGCATCGTTGCGCCAATACACCCCGCAGCGGCGGATCCAAACGACGTTGTCATCGGCCAGCGGGAACATCCCAGGATTCTTGCAGCTCACGGCGGCATTTACCGTAATCAGCGCATGGAAGCGATGCTGGCGCGCATGGTGGGCCGTCTTGTGGCGGCATCGGATACGCCGGGGCTTCGCTTTCGCATCACCGTATTGAATTCGCCATCCGTGAACGCGTTCGCCCTCCCCGGGGGCTATCTTTACATTACCCGCGGGCTGATCGCACTGTCCAATGATCTGTCGGAAGTGGCCGCCGTGGTCGCCCACGAGATGGCGCATGTGACGGCGCGCCACGCCATCGCCCGTGCCCGTGCGGTACGGACTGCAAAAGCTGCCGGTCAGGCGATTATGGAGAGCGTTCGCGATCCGAACGATGCCCGCGCGGCTTTGGCGATGAATACGCTCACGATTGCCACGTTTTCGCGCCAGCAGGAGTTGGAGGCGGACTATTGGGGGATCGCCCTGGCGGCCAGGGCGGGCTTCGATCCCCTTGGCTCACCACGCTTTTTATCGTCGCTGGCGCGCTATTCCGAGTTGCAGGCGGGTAATCTGGCGCGTTTTCGCAACCCCAGCGATCTGATGGCGACCCATCCCTCGACGCCACAACGGGTACGCCGTGCGACGGCGATCGCGCGCACCACCGGCCTTGCCGGCGGCGGGCGGCGCGAACGTGAGCATTATTTGCGCAGCATCGAAGGCTTGGCATATGGTGACAGCCCCAACGACGGTTTCGTGCGCGGCAATCGCTATTTTCACCCCGATCTCGATCTGACATTCAGCGTGCCGCGATCTTATTCACTGCATAATTCGCCGATGGCGGTGATCGCCGTCGCCCCGGACGGGAATACCATGCAGCTCGACAATCCGCCTTCGGCACGCAATATGGCGCTGGTTAAATATTTGCGCTCCGGCTGGATAAAGGGACTGATTGAGAGCAGCGTTCGCAAACACAGGTTCAACGGCCTGCCCGCGGCTATCGCACAGGCAAGGAACGGCGTTTGGCAGTATCACATCGCTATCATTGACAAGGACGGAACGGTCTATCGCCTTATTTATGCGGCGCCTTCCTCATCACGTAATGCGCGGCAGCGGTTTTTTGAAATTGTTGGCAGTTTTCGCCAGCTAAGCGACGATGAACGCCAAAGCCTCAGACCGTTGCAGTTGCGCATTGTGCGGGTTGGCGCCGGCGATAGTGCAAAGAGCCTGGCGGCGCGTATGCGCGGCTTCTCGTCTGACAATCTGAAGCATTTCCTGGCGTTGAACGGTTTAAGGCGCGCCTCGGACGTGCGCCCTGGCATGTTGGTGAAGATCGCTGAATGATGCGGCGACTCTCCGGATGTGACCTTTCACATTCAACTAAAACGGGATCTCGTCGTCCATTTCATTTGCCATGGCGCCACCGGGGGCATCATGGCCTGCGGGCGCCGATCCATAGCTGCCGCCTGCCGGCCCTCCCCCGGCACCCTGAGATCGGCTGTCAAGCATCGTCATGGCCGAATTGAACCCCTGCAGCACTACTTCCGTCGTGTATCGGTCGTTGCCGCTCTGGTCCTGCCACTTGCGCGTTTGCAACTGCCCTTCAACATAGACCTTGGAGCCCTTGCGCAAATACTGCTCGGCAATCCGGCTCAGCCCTTCATTGAAGATCACCACGCGATGCCATTCGGTTTTCTCGCGCGGCTCGCCGGTAGCACGATCCTTCCAGCGCTCCGAAGTGGCAACACTGAAAGTAACCATCGGCTTGCCGTTCTGCATTTGCCGCACTTCCGGGTCCGCCCCCAAGTTGCCCACTAAAATGACTTTATTGACACTTCCCGCCATGTACTTTCTCTCTCTTTTCTAACTGTTCTGTTTGCTTATCTGCCTACTCGGCTTCTTCCGGTTTTAATCCGGGCCAGGAGTCAAACGCAAGTCCCCTTGGTATTACACCGCTGGAACGATTCACCTCGCTGCAAATCGCGCGTAGCTACCGGTACCGGGCCAGAAAAATCAACCATGCACCAACGATACAGGAAATTTCTCCTCCGGCTTTGACTTAAGCGTCTCAATCTGCTTTGACCATAAACCACCAGAAGTTCCTGGACGAATCCTATAGGACAATGAAGGTCAGGTAAATGGCGACACGAACACCCGTGCAGCGCAAAAGGTCCGCAGGCAAGGCGGCACGCACAAAAATGCGCGATGATCGCCCGGTAATTGCTGTTCATGGGGCGCGTGAACACAACCTGAAAGACGTTAATGTTGTGCTGCCCCGTGACAGTCTGGTGGTTATGACGGGCCTGTCCGGTTCGGGCAAGTCCTCGCTTGCCTTCGATACCATCTATGCCGAAGGTCAGCGGCGTTATGTGGAGAGCCTGTCGGCATATGCGCGCCAGTTTCTGGAAATGATGCAAAAGCCCGATGTGGACCATATCGAAGGACTGTCGCCGGCGATCTCCATTGAACAGAAGACGACCCATCGCAATCCGCGTTCCACGGTCGCCACGGTCACGGAAATCTACGACTATCTGCGCGTTCTGTTCGCGCGCGTCGGGGTGGCGTATTCGCCGGCTACCGGCCTGCCCATCGAGAGCCAGAGCGTCTCGCAGATGGTGGACAGGCTGATGGCGCTGGATACGGGAACACGCGCCTATCTGCTGGCGCCGATCGTGCGCGGGCGCAAGGGCGAATACCGCAAGGAACTGGCGGAATTGCAAAAACGGGGATTTTTGCGCGTCAAGATTGACGGCGCCTTTTATGAGATCAGCGAGGCGCCCGCCCTTGATAAAAAGCGCAAGCACGATATTGATGTCGTGGTTGACCGCATTGTGGTGCGCGACGACATGGGGGCGCGGTTGGCGGATTCCCTGGAGACGGCGCTGGCACTGGCGGACGGCGTGGCCATCGCCGAACAGGCCGATGCCAGGAATGTCGATGGCACGCCGGAGCGAATTGTATTTTCGCAAAAGTTTGCCTGCCCCGTATCCGGCTTTACGATCGATGAAATTGAGCCGCGGCTGTTTTCCTTCAACAGCCCCTACGGCGCCTGTGCGGCGTGCGACGGGCTCGGTACGGCGCTGTATTTTGATCCGGCGCTAATCGTACCCGATGAGGAAAAATCCCTGGCCGCCGGTGCTATTGCACCCTGGGCGCGTTCCAAATCGCCGTATTTCCTGCAAACCATTGAGGCCATTGCACGTCACTACAGGTTTTCCATCAACAAGCCATGGAAGAGCCTGTCGAAAACAGCGCGCAGGGTGATGTTGTACGGTTCTGGCGATGTGCGTATCGACTTCAGCTACGACGACGGGGATCGCACCTACCGCACAAAGAAGCCGTTTGAGGGGGTTATCCCCAATATGGAGCGGCGTTATCGCGAGACCGACTCAAGCTATATTCGCGAGGAAATGGAGAAGTACCAGGCCAACAAGCCGTGCGAGACGTGCAAGGGATACCGTCTGCGCGAGGCGGCGCTGGCGGTGCGCCTGGCCGATCGGCATATTGGCCAGGTTACCGAAATGTCTATCCGCCATGCCCTTGAGTGGTGTTCGGCGCTGCCGGCGAAACTGAACAAGACCCAGCACATGATTGCCACCCGGCTGCTGCGCGAAATACATGACAGGCTGAAATTTCTCAACGATGTGGGTCTTGACTATCTTACCCTGTCGCGCAATTCCGGCACCCTGTCAGGTGGCGAGAGCCAGCGCATTCGCCTTGCCTCACAGATCGGCTCGGGGCTCACGGGTGTTCTTTATGTGCTCGATGAACCCTCCATCGGCCTGCACCAGCGCGATAACGCCCGCCTGCTGGAGACGTTGAAACACTTGCGCGATCTGGGCAACACGGTCATTGTTGTCGAGCACGACGAGGATGCCATCCGCCAGGCCGATCATATTGTCGATATCGGCCCCGGCGCTGGCATTCACGGGGGCGAGGTCATCGCCGAAGGGAGCCTTGCCGATATTATCGCGTGCAAGGCAAGCATTACCGGTGGCTATTTAAGCGGTGCCATGGAAATCGCTGTACCGCCGGTGCGCCGGCCCATGAACGCGGCGCGCTGCATTGTATTGGAAGGCGCCACCGGCAACAATCTGAACCGCGTCACAATGACGGTGCCGCTGGGACAGTTTGTGTGTGTGACGGGGGTATCGGGATCGGGAAAATCGACACTGTTGCTGGATACGCTGTATCGCGCCATCGCGCGCCGCCTCAATAGCGCGCGTGCCCTGCCGGAGCCATACGAAGCGATTTCCGGCCTTGAGATGATCGACAAGGTCATTGATATCGATCAATCCCCTATCGGGCGAACGCCGCGGTCCAATCCGGCTACCTACACGGGTGCCTTTACACCCATACGCGAGTGGTTTGCAGCGCTGCCCGAGGCAAAGGTGCGCGGCTATCTGCCAGGACGTTTTTCGTTCAACGTCAAGGGCGGACGCTGCGAGGCCTGTCAGGGAGACGGGGTTAATCGCATCGAGATGCATTTCCTGCCCGATGTCTATGTGACGTGCGATACCTGCAAGGGCAAGCGCTACAACCGCGAGACACTGGAGGTCCTCTTTAAGGGCAAGTCTATTGCTGATATTCTCGATATGACCGTCGAGGAGGGGTGCGATTTCTTCAAGGCGGTGCCGGCGGTACGCGACAAGCTGCAAACCCTGTTTCGTGTCGGCCTTGGTTATATCAGGATAGGCCAGCAGGCGCCCACGCTGTCCGGGGGCGAGGCGCAGCGGGTCAAACTGGCCAAGGAGCTTTCCAAACGGGCGACGGGGCGCACCCTCTATATCCTGGATGAACCTACGACAGGCCTGCATTTTCACGACGTGGCGAAACTTCTTGAGGTACTGCACGCCTTTGTGGATCAGGGCAATACGGTGATCGTCATTGAGCATAACCTTGATGTACTCAAAACCGCCGACTGGATTATCGATATTGGCCCCGAGGGTGGAGATCGGGGCGGGCATATCATTGCCACGGGCACGCCGGAGGAGATCGCCAGAATCAAGACCAGCTATACAGGGCAGTTTCTCAAAGGGATTTTGCGCAAAACAAAACCGGCCAGGAAGAGAGCGGTGAAATCGGGCCGCGCGCGGCGCAAGCCGCGGCGCGCTCTGGCTGCCGAATGATACCAGCGGTATTGGCGTTTTGTACACGCTGACTTGTGTATCGTGCTGATAATACAACGGTTTTAATCTGCGTCAGGAGTCACACGCAAAGTCCCTTGGTATGATACAGTAAAGCGACTCAATTTTATTGAGCTTCGCTACTATTTCGTTGATCGTGAAGAAAGGTGCTTCGCACCGCTCCATGTACTTTTCTCTTCACATTCAACTATTTCGCCGCGGCAGATATAAAGTCAGGGATATTGCGGCCATCCTAGAGCGTGTCAGGTTGCAAGACCTGACACGCTCTAAAAGTCGGTTCGCCGGCGGATCGCCGCTGCCAGGGTCCCCTCATCAAGGTAATCCAGCTCTCCCCCCACCGGAACCCCGTGCGCCAGACGCGAGATGCGCACCTGCGCCTCCTCCAGCAACGCGCTGATATAATGGGCCGTCGATTGCCCCTCGATCGTGGCATTGACCGCCAGAACGATCTCCTCTACCTGCGCATCGTGGGCCCGCTCCACAAGCGGCGCAATAGCCAGATCATCGGGACCGATGCCGTCCAGCGGCGAGAGCACGCCCCCCAGCACATGATAGTGCGCATGAAGTGCTTCGGCGCGCTCCAGGGCCCATAGATCAGCCACCTCCTCCACCACGATAATCACCGCCGGGTCCCGCAAAGGGTCCGCGCAAATTGCGCAAGGGTCGCGCGTATCCACATTCCCGCATCGGCTACACACGCAAATGTGCTCCACCGCCGCCATGAGCGCCTGCGCCAGCGGGACCATCAGATGTTGTTTGTTTTTGATAAGATGAAGCGCCGCGCGCCGCGCCGAACGCGGTCCCAGACCGGGAAGACGCGCCATCAAGCGAATAAGCCGGGTGATCTCGCGACCGATCCCAAAACGTGCCATGAGCGGAACAATCGGGTTTGTGAACAGGCTTACGTCAAGCGCAGAGGATTAAAACGGCAATTTGAAGCCTTCCGGCAGCGCCAGGTCTTTTGTGACATCGGCCATCCTTTCGGCGACCGCCGCCTCCGCCCTGGCCCTGGCGTCGTTGAACGCGGCAACCAACAGGTCTTCCAAAATCTCCACATCGTCGGGCTTGAGCAATGTGGGATCGATGGATACACCACGGACATCGCCCTTGCCGCCCATGGTTACCGTGACAAGACCGGCGCCGGAGACACCCTCGATTTGAAGTTGCGCCGTTTCCTCGTGTATCTGCTGCATTTTCTCCTGCAGATCCTGGGCCTTTTTCATCATGCCGACCATGTCCATAATTCCGGCCATGTGTTGCTCACTTTCTACTATTTCGGATTATTGCCATGTGCTAGAGCGTGTAATTTCAACAGGGTGTTCTCGAAAAACCCATCGGGTGCTGTTGTCCATTCATTTGATCATTAGAAATGTTCGATTTCTCATACGCTGTCAAGGGCGCTTCGCGCCGCCTCTGGCGGTTCTTAAACCCTTGACAGCGTATGAGAAATCGAAAAAAAGCGATGATCAGATGAATGGCCCGGTATGGCCATCTTGGCAACAAGAGCGCAAGAGGTGTCACTTCAGGTCTGTCAGTCCCGGAAACAACCTGCTGAGAGATCACCGCCAGGTTTCTCCGCCGGATCCTTGTCTGTATCCGCGGGCTCTGTATGTGTCGATTGCGGCGCAGCAAGATCACTCACCTTGACGATACGCGCCTTGGGAAACACCTCAAGGGCGGCGCGCACCAGCGGCAAGGCGTGCGCATCCTGATGCATTTGCGCTTCCTTGCGGGCGCGGCGCTCGCGCAACGTCGGCGCACCGGGGCCGTTCGATACACTGATCACCCAGCGCGCACCCGTCCAGCGCTTGAGAGCGTCCGCAAGACGCGGCACCAGATCCCCATCCGCCTGCTCCAAAAGGTTGATCTCAAGGCGTTGCGGCTGAAAGTTAATTACCCGCACCCATGTTTCCAGGGCGATTTTCAGACGCACATCGCGATGGTGTTCGGCAAGGGCAACAATATCGGAAAAAGAATTCACCGTCGGCGCTGTCTCCGGGACCGGCGCCGGTATCTGCAGGGCTACCGGCTCTGCCGATGCCACGGATGCTGGTTGTACGGATTGCGCGGATTGCGCGGATTGTACCGGCGCGGCGCCGTCCGTGGCGGGGGGGATGGTGATCGGCGCCCTCACGGAAGCCGGAGCTTGCGCAAGCCCCCCTCCCCCTTTTCCCCCTCGTTCCGGCAACGTTTCCCGGGCAGCGGGCGCGGGCGTTGGAGTAGCCGCGCCCAAGGCGCGCAAGGCATCATCCGGCGTGGGCAAATCCGCCGCATGAGCGATGCGCACCAGAACCATATCAGCGGCCGCCAGAGGCTTGGGCGAGCCATCCACCTCGCCAATGCCCTTGAGCAACATCTGCCAGGTGCGTGATAGCACCCGCATCGACAGTGTTTTGGCAAATTCCCTGCCGCGGGCAATTTCGTCCTCGCTCAGGGCGGTATCGTCGCCGCTGCCCTCGATCATCTTCAGGCGCGTGACCATATGGGTGATCTCCGCCAGATCTTTCAGGATAACGCCGGGATCAGCGCCCGTGTCATAGAGGGCGCGCAAGGCGTTAAGGGCGTTGGCCATCTCCCCACCCATCAGATTGGCGAACAAATCAAGCACCCGCCCCCGATCCGCAAGTCCGAGCATTTCACGCACATGGGCATCGGTAACGGTGCCGCGTCCATAGGCGATCGCCTGATCAAGCAGCGAGAGCGCATCGCGCACCGATCCTTGCGCCGCGCGAACGATCTGCAGGACGGCCGCATCCTCGACAGTGATCGCTTCCCGTTTTGCAATGGTCTGCAGATGGGCGCGCATGGGCGCCGCATCGACGCGGCGCAGATCGAACCGCTGACAACGTGAGAGCACCGTCACCGGGACTTTACGGATCTCCGTTGTGGCGAAGATGAACTTCACGTGAGGCGGCGGCTCTTCCAGGGTTTTCAGCAGGCCATTGAACGCTGCCTTGGAGAGCATATGCACTTCGTCGATGATATAGACCTTGTACCGCGCCGTTGCCGGCCGGTAGCGCGCCGCATCGATGATTTCGCGAATATCGTCGATGGAGGTGTGCGAAGCGGCGTCCATTTCCAGCACATCGATATGGCGCGAGGCCATGATAGCGGCACAATGCACACCTTCCTGTTGCAGATCGACGGTGGGTTCACCGCTGCCATCGGGGCGCTCGAAATTAAGCGCGCGCGCCAAAATACGGGCGGTGGTCGTCTTGCCGACGCCGCGCACGCCGGTCAGCATATAGCTTTGGGCGATACGGCCGATCTCGAACGCATTCTTAAGCGTTCGCACCATGGCCTCCTGGCCGATGAGGTCGTCGAAGACGCCAGGGCGGTATTTACGCGCCAAAACGCGATAGTCAGCTGACGACTCTTCGACCATGGCCGGTTCCGAGGCGATAGGCGGGCTGTTCATAGAGGGTCCGTGACGCCTGGCGTTGCATGGGTTCGTATCGGTGGCGGGGGCTGGCAAACGACCCGAGAGCTACTCGTTAGGGCTGCTTCCTTCCGGACCTGACCCGGTTGGCGAGGCGCTCGTCCGCCGCCAGCTCCCCTAAGGGCCTTATACCATCTATGGCGCCTCTGACAAGACGAATGCGCCGCTCTTAAGGCAATTGTCGCCGCCGAGCCGCACCAGTTGTGATCTTTCAACAGCTTGTCCCTGGTAAACCCATCGGGTGCTGCTGGCCATCTGCGGCAAGGACCGCAACAGGTATCGCTTCCGGTTTGCCTGTCTTAAGAACAATCTGTTGAAAGATCACAACTGGTGCGGCTCGGCGGCGTCCACGATGGCGATTTCCACCCGTTCCTCGCCGCGCCAGACGTTCACATTCAGCCGCGCAGCAATATGCAGGGGACGATCCTGCCGGGCGCGGAACAACCCATCGCCCAACGGGGTATCAGCAGCGCGAAAGGCAATGGCGTTGATGTGGCCGCCAGCGCTGTCACTCAAGCGACACCGCACGTGGTTTTCCCCCACCCGCTTGGCAAAACTGATCCGGTGGGTGGCAAACGCAAAAAGCGGCGCCGGACTGCCCGCCCCAAAGGGCCCGGTCTGCTCCATGCGTTTGCAAAGCGCCACCGTGGCGCCGGAGGCGGTCAGGGCGGCATCGATCGTCAGGACGTCATGCAAGCGCGCCTTTTGCGTCGCAGCGCCCAGTTGCTTCTCCAAAAAGGCGCGCAGGGCGCTCAAGTTCTGCCGGCGCACCGTCAGGCCGGCCGCCATGGCATGGCCGCCGCCTTTTTCCAGAATCCCCGCCTGACGCGCCGCGATCACCGCCGCCCCCAGATCAACGCCGGAAATAGAGCGTCCCGATCCAACGCCCAGATCGTTCTCATCGAAGCCAATGGCGATCGCGGCGCGCCCATAACGCTCTTTTAATCGCGCCGCCAGCAGCCCCACCAGCCCCGGGTGCCAACCTCCTCGTGCCGTCACAATGACCGCCGGTCCGTCGCCATCGCCGATCTCGGCGGCGACTTCCCCCTGGGCATCCGCAAGCATGGCCGCTTCCGCAGCGCGGCGCTTTTGGTTGAGTGCATCCAGTTGCGTAGCGATTGCGCGCGCTTCATCGTCGTCGTCGGTCATCAGCAGGCGTGCGCCCAAAGCCGCATCACCGATCCGCCCGCCCGCATTGATGCGCGGTCCGAGAATAAACCCCAGATGATCGGCGCGCGGCGGCCCCGTCAGCCGCGCGACATCGCCAAGGGCGCGCAGACCACAGTTCGTGCGCTGGCGGAGCGGGATCAACCCCTTGGCAACGAAGGCACGATTAACACCGCGCAACGGCACGACATCGCATACGGTGCCCAGAGCCACCAGATCGAGCCAGGAAAGCAATGGCGGCAGCGTATTGGCGGGTTTGCCGTACTTGTCACGCAGGACACTATTGACGCAAACCAGGGTGATAAATACAACGCCGACGGCGGCCAGATGCCCCTGCCCGGAAAGATCGTCGGGGCGGTTCGGATTAACCAGCGCTGTCACCGTGGGTGTTGTGCCGTCGCATTGATGATGATCCAGCACCACGACATCGAAGCCAATATGGCCCGCATGTGCCAGGGCGGCAGCGCTCGTGGTGCCGCAGTCGACGGTAATCAGCAATGTCGCGCCGGTATCGCGCAACGCGGTGACGGCGGCCTCATTGGGCCCATAGCCTTCAAAGAGGCGATCGGGCACGTGTATGGGCGAAACGAGGCCGAAATGTTGGAGATAGCGCCCCAGCAATGCCGCTGCCGTCGCGCCATCCACATCGTAATCGGCGAAGATGGCAACCGGTTCGCTGTTGACGATGGCTGCCGCAATACGCTCGGCGGCCTTGCGCGCGTCCATCAGGGTCGCCGGATTGGGCAACAGACGGCGAATGGTCGGATCAAGATACGCCGGCACGTCTTGCAGGGCGACATCGCGCCCGGCCAGCAGGCGTGCGGTGAACTGATCGACATCGTGCTGTTGCCAGATGGCTTTCGCCAGACGCTCCTGGACCTCGGATAATCGATGGGACCATTTGCGCCCGGTGATCGACCGCTCGACATTCAAAAAGATGCGCGTGGTAGGGTCCGGTGCTGTCACGATCGCCGCTCACATCCTGTATTCCGGTTCAGAGCACTTTGCCCATGGATTGAGTCGATTTTTGTTTTCCGAAAAGGCGAGATGAATCTTGAAGTTTGTGCCGGATCGAAATGAAATGCGTGCATCGAGCGTTGCCGGCCATCCATCCGCAGCCGACAGATTTTTCGCGCACAACCCAGCACAATCCGTTGAAACAACGCGTCCGGCTTACAGTCTATGCGACGACGAACTTGCCATCTCCCCGGTGGCGTGCGGTTATCCATCGGATTGTGCCGCTTGAGGAGCGCATGACGATCGTTTGCGTGGTGATGTGATCGCCGGAAAATTTCACCCCGTCGAGAAGATTTCCATCGGTAACCCCGGTGGCGGCAAAAAGCACATCGCCGCTCGCCAGTTCCTCGTGGGTATAGACGCGATCCGGCTCCGTAATGCCCATGGCATGCGCGCGGGCGCGCTTTTCCGGGGTATCGAGGACGAGCCGCGCCTGCATCTGGCCACCGACACAACGCAATGCGGCCGCCGCCAGGACCCCTTCCGGCGCGCCGCCAATACCCAGATAGATATCGATGCCCGTCTCGCGCGGCTCGGTGGTGTGGATAACCCCGGCTACATCACCATCGCCGATGAGGCGGATTGCCGCACCGGTCTGGCGGATTTCCTCAATAATCCTGCTGTGCCGGGGCCGATCCAGCACACAGGCGCAGATGTCACGAGGCGCCACCCCCTTTGCCTTCGCCAGAGCGATGATATTGTCTTTTGGCGAGGCATCCAGCGAGACCAGCCCCTTGTCGTATCCCGGACCTATGGCCACCTTGCTCATATAGACGTCGGGCGCATTGAGCAGACTGCCGTGCTCGGCCAGAGCCATGACCGCAAGGGAATTGGGCAGGTTCTTGGCGCACACGCTGGTGCATTCCAGGGGATCGAGGGCGATATCCACCAGCGCCCCGCGCCGCGTACCCACCGCCTCACCGATATAGAGCATGGGCGCCGCATCGCGTTCGCCCTCGCCGATCACCACCAGACCCTCGATATCCAGCCGGTTTAACTCATGGCGCATGGCGCTCACCGCCGCCTGGTCCGCCGCGTGATCATCGCCGCGCCCGCACCAGCGCGCCGCCGCCACCGCTGCGGCCTCCGTTACGCGCACGATTTCCATGGTCAATATGCGATCCAGTACCGCGCTGGTGCCTTGTTCTGTCATGACGTGCAATCCATCAAAGCTGTTGCCGTTAGTCCTGAGATGTGATCCTGCAACAGGTTATTCCCGGAAAACCCATTCGGTGCTACTGGCCATTCATCTGATCATGGCCCGAACCGGCCCTTGTGGCAGCAAGGCCACAACAACTCTGACTTCAGACCTGCCGCCCTGGGAACAACCTGCAGAAATGACACACCCAGCCTTATACTACTATTGTGAAGCCGCGAGTTGTTCGATTCGTATCATATGGGGTTCGCCCGTCACATAGCCGTCGTCGCGTACCCCATCCAGAGCCCGATGCACCGCCGCCTCGCTTGTCGCATGGGTAATCATAATCACCGGCTGCAGGTTCGTCTCATCACCCCCTTGCCGGATCGCCTCGCCGGCGAACTGCTGGCGCTGTACGATATTACGCAGGGAAATCTCCTGCTGCGCCATGCGCCGTGCAATCGCGGCAAGCGCTCCCGGTTTGTCAAGAAGATTGATGCGAATATAGTAACCGCCCTCATGGGCACGCATACGCGCCGCCTGAAAAGGCGCCAATGCCGCATGGGAACGGCCCAGAGGATGCACGCGCACCCCGCGCGCCAGATCAATCAGATCGGCGATAACCGCAGAAGCGGTCGCATCGCCGCCGGCGCCGGGGCCCATGAATACCAGTTCGCCCAGAAGATCGGAATTGATCGCCACCGCGTTGGTCACGCCGGCTATCTGCGCAATAGCAGAGCCCGCCGGCACCATCGCCAGATGCACCCGCTGTTCGATACCCGTATCGGTGCGCTGGGCAACGCCCAGCAGTTTAATCCCGTATCCCAGTTCACGGGCGGCGCGGATATCCGCCTGGGTAATGGCGCGGATGCCATCGCAATACACCGCCCCGGCGTTTATACGGGTGCCAAACGCCAGGCTGGTCAACAGGGCCAGTTTATGGGCCGCGTCGTGGCCGTCCACATCGAATCCCGGATCCGCCTCCGCATAGCCCAGCGCCTGCGCCTGCGCCAGACAGGTGTCGAAATCAAGGTCCTCTTCCGCTTCCATGCGGGTGAGAATGTAGTTGCACGTGCCATTAAGAATCCCGAACACGCGGCTGATCGTATTGCCCGTCAGCGCTTCGCGCAGCATTTTAACCGCCGGAATGCCACCCGCAATGGCGGCCTCGAAGTTCAGCGCCACGTCTGCCGCCTGCGCCGCCTGAAACAGGGCATCCCCGTGAGCCGCGAGTAGCGCCTTGTTGGCCGTCACCACCGATTTCCCCGCCGCGATCGCCGCGTTAATGCCTTCGCGCGCCACACCATCGGCACCGCCAATCAACTCGACAAAGACGTCAATCCCCTTGCTGCGCGCCAGATCAAGCGGGTCGTCAAACCAGCAAAAAGGCGCCATATCCACATCTCGCGCCTTTTCGCGGACGCGCGCCGAGACCCCGCCGATTTCGATCTTGCGTCCCGCCGCGGCGCCCACCGACGCTCTGCCGGCTGTAAGTCGGCGCACCACCGCCTGCCCGACCGTACCCAGACCGACAATACCAACGCGAAGGGGACGTGGCTCCATATGGCCGCTCATTGTTTCAGCAACTATTGCGTTTTGATTCAGCAACTATTGTGTTTTCAGTCAGTCCCATGGGGCTTTTGGGCCTGTATGCGGTGCACGACAGAGCAGGTTTCGCGATGCGCGCCGGCTAGAGCGTGTCATGTCTTTACAGAACCATTAGCAAGGGGACAAATACGTGTAAACAAGCAAACGACCCGGTTTGACGATCGTATGGCTATCTTGTGTATAAATTCAGGCCCCGGCAGGCGATACATACCCGCAGCGCAATTAACCCGATTTCAACATCGCTGCGGCATACTATCCCCGCGGTATTCGCCCTGGATACGCGCCAGTTGGTGTGCTGCCCTGATTAAATGCCACTTTGAAGCCAGGCCGGAACTCACGGTTAAGCGCCGTTGACACAAGGCCGTGCAAATCGAGCGGATGTGCCGATGCCTGATGTTCTTCAGCGGAACGCCAAAGCAAAGCCTTTAGGAAGGCAACCCTGGCTGATAGCACTCGGCCTGATCGTCGCACTTGTGTTTGCGGCCCTGGCGTTACGCAATGCAAGCAACGAGTTATCCCGTACGGCGGGCGTTGCAAACAGCGCGCCCCATACGGTGCAGGGCGGACAGGCAGTTATTTCGGTTGACGCAAGCGGCAAACCTCTCCGCACGCATATGGGGCCGCCGGCGGAACAGGCGCGCGTTCGGACCGCGGCGAAGGCGCAGATGCGCTTATGGCCCTATGGAGCCGGGCAAAATGCCGCACATCCTTCCCCCGGGTCTCCGAAGACGCCGCTTGTCAACCGGGCGGCAAAGGCCGATTTTGCCGCGCGGTGAAACCCTGGGCGATCGCCCGAACAGATATAACGGCGGTTGTCCACGGCACACGCGAATAAGCGTGTGCAAGGTGCTTGATTTCCTCAATCATGAAACAGTATCGCAACACTCCCCGCCATGGCCGTATCGTACTGACGCACGTTGCCTGCGCTGTCGCGCTGACTGCCACCCCCGTCTACGCCGCCGGTGACGCCCTTACCCTTGATCTGCCCATAGACTGCACCATCGGGCGCAACTGCTTTGTGCAGAACTATGTGGATGTGGATCCATCACCAGCAGTGCGCGACTATCGCTGCGGTGCGCAAAGTTATGACGGGCACAAGGGTGTCGATATTCGCCTTTTGCATGATATGGCCATGGAGCGCGGCGTTGCGGTGCTTGCGGCCGCTGCCGGACAGGTGAAGGCGTTACGCGATAACATGCCTGACAGGCGCGCCGCAGCCGATGATCCCGCCATTAGCGGGCGCGAATGCGGCAACGGTGTCGTTATCGATCACGCCAATGGCTGGCAGACCCAGTATTGTCATTTAAAGCGCGGCAGCATCCGTGTCAGGTCGGGAGAGCAGGTCACGACCGGGCAGCCCATCGGCGCCGTCGGCCTGTCCGGATCGACACAGTTTCCCCATGTCCATTTAAGCGTTCGGCGCGGCGAAAAGGTCATCGATCCCTTTACCTATACCCATACGGCGCAAAACACCCCCCGCCCTTCGTGCGCGCCATCTTCCAGTGCGGCGCCAATTCCCCTGCCCGGGCAGAACCTGTGGTCGGCGGCAGCGGCGCGCGCCCTCGCCTATCGGCCTGTTTCCGTTATCAGGGTGGGCTTTTCCGGCGGCCCCGTCACGGCCGGGCAGATCGATCAGAACGCGGTGCCGCCGCTGGCACCCGCAAGCGATGCCCTTGTGTTCTATATTCGCCTGTTGCACCTGCAAAAGGGTGACCAGCAGCAATTGCGCATCCTGTCGCCGGCGGGCAGGACCCTGCTCGAGACAACCGGCGAGCCGCCCGATCGTGCCAAGGCGCAGGCCCACTACTTTTGGGGCGTGCGGCGCAAGACCCGGCGTTGGCCGGCCGGGGTTTATCGGGTCGTCTATCGCTTGACACGACAAGGAAAAACGGTACTTTCCCTACAGCGCTACTTTACCATGCCTCGTTGACTATAGCCTGCTGAATCGCCGAATGTAAGAAGCGGCATCCGATTGCTCTGGTCAGCCCCTGACGCTGTTTGCAGGATTAGACCGTGAAAGCCGCCGCCACACCCGTGCCGCTATGGCGTACTCCTGTGTTCATCATTGCCTGCGGCTGCATTGTGTCGCTGGTATCGTTCGGCCCGCGTTCGGTGCTGGGCCTCTTTCTCACCCCCATGACCGAAGCGCACGGCTGGTCCCGTGAGATCTTTGCGCTGTCCCTGGCCATTCAGAACCTGCTCTGGGGGCTTGGCCAGCCCTTTGCCGGTATGATCGCCGACAAATGGGGCCCGGTGCGGGTGATCGTGTGCGGTGCGCTTTTGTATGCGGCCGGCCTGTCGCTCATGGCGGGTGCCGACACCCCCATCGCCCTGCATCTATCGGCCGGTGTCCTGATTGGTCTGGGCATGTCTGCGGCATCGTTTTCCATCGTTCTGGCCGCCATCGGCCGCGTTGTGCGTCCCCATCAGCAATCGCTGGCGTTTGGCATCGGCACGGCAGCCGGCTCCCTGGGGCAGTTCATATTCGGTATCGGCGCCCCCTTGGCGATCGGCGCCTGGCAATGGCAGGGGGCGCTTCTGGCCATGGCCATGCTGATGGGGCTTGCGGTTATCGTCGCGCCCGCCTTTTATACCCGCCGCAGCGATACACCGGCGTTTGCCGCGGATCAGCCCATAAGCGCCGCCCTTGCCCAGGCACTCAGGCATAACAGTTACCTGCTGCTTGTGTCCGGCTTTTTTGTTTGCGGCTTTCAGGTGGCGTTTATTACCGCGCATTTCCCTGCCTATCTCTCCGATGCGGGGTTTTCCGGCGTGATCGCCGGCATCGCGCTTGCCCTGATTGGCCTGTTCAATATCATCGGTGCTCTTATGGCCGGCGTTCTTGGCAGCCGATACGCCAAACGCCGGCTTTTGAGCCTTCTTTATCTGTTGCGCGCCATCGTCGTCACCCTGTTTCTGGTGCTGCCGCAATCGTCCCTGTCAGTCTATATCTTCGCCGTTGTCATGGGGCTGTTATGGCTCTCGACAGTGCCGCTTACTTCGGGCCTGGTGGCGGTGATGTTCGGGCCGCGCTATATGGCAACCCTGTTTGGCATCGTATTCTTTTCCCATCAACTCGGCTCGTTTCTCGGCGTCTGGCTTGGCGGCCGGCTATACGACATCTATGGCAGCTACGATATTGTCTGGTGGCTTGGCGTCGCCCTGGGGCTTCTCGCCACCGTCGTTCATCTTCCCATCAAGGAAGAACCGGTTCCTTATACCGCCATGACGTAACGTGGCGCTCCACGGGCTCGCCGGACAGGCTATCCAGGCTATCGGGCATAACTCCCGGGAAAAATGACCATTTTGAACCAATCGGCGTCCAGAATATGATACCGCCGCGGCCGCATCCGGCGCAACTATAAGCAGCGCCACGCCGGTTGCCGACAATTGCACCGTCGATGCATTCCATTTACGCTTTTTCAGTGCGTCTTCCAGCTATCGCGAAGCCGCATCGGTGGCGCAGGCATCGGGTTTCGCCATGGTGCCCATCGCCAAACGCTGCTACAATAAGTCTCTTAAATTCTATTGCGGAACTGGCGATGCGCCGGACGGCGCTAGTTGAGGCGTAATGTCAGCCGGATCAGGAACAAACAGGAGGAGGACGATATGAGCGCATATAATTTACTGAATATATGGGGGGGCGCGCTGGCGCTTGCTGCGCTGCTGAGTCTGCCGATGGACAATGCCCGGGCGCAGGCAGATGCGATGCCAACGTCGGTACGGGCCAATGAAATTACCTTTATATCGTGGGTTGGTCCGTATATGCGCAGCCAAATGCTCGGCTTTGTCCGCCCCTACGAGGCGGCAAATAACACGCGCGTTCATGTGCGCTCGTACAACGGCGGCATTAACGAAATTCGCGATCAGGTTGAATCGGCCAACGTCATCTGGGATGTCGTCGATTTAACGCAGGCGGATTCGTTGCGCGCCTGCGAAGAGGGACTGCTCGAAAACCTTGAGGACATCGAACTGCCTGCCGGCGCCGACGGCAGCAGCTTTCGCGATGACTTTGTCGACGGCGCCCTCAATCCATGCGGCGTCGGCGGTATCGTCTGGGGAACCGCCTTCGCCTACAATAAACGGATCTATGGCGACAAGGTACCGACGTCGATTGTCGATTTTTTCGATACCAAAACATACCCGGGCCCGCGCGCCATTCGCAACGATCCGAGCGTGATCATGGAATGGGCCCTGATGGCCGATGGCGTCGCGCGCGACGACGTCTACCCGATGCTTGAAACCGAAAAAGGGGTGGCCCGCGCCCTGGCCAGGATGAATGCCATCAAGCCGGGCCTGCGGCTATGGGAAACCGGCCGCGAGCCGGTGCGTCTTCTCAATGGCGGCGAGGTCGCCATGTCGTCCATCTGGGCGACAACGGGCGCCGTCGCGGCGCGCGAGGCGGATGCCAACCTCGCCCTTGTCTGGGACGGCCGCGTTATTGAACTCGATCTGTTCGGCATTCCCAGGGGTAGTCGCAACAAGGAGGCGGCGCTCGATTTTATCCGCTTTGCCAGCAGTACCCGCTCACAAGCCGAAATGGTGCGTTATCTGCCCAACGGCCCCACAAGAAAGTCGGCGCTGGCGCTGTTGCCGGAGGACGTGCTGACGCAAATTCCCAACGGTCCGGCGTATGAGAACAACCTCTACATCCGTTCCGATGCGCAATGGTGGGCGCGTCATCACGGCCGGCTGGAGGAGGCGTTCAAGGCCTGGGTGGCCGCCTCGGCGCGCCAGGGAGCGGCCGGCTCAACGCGATAGATAGGCCAGGCTGCCCACAGCCCCACGGCCCGGCCCCGGCCCTATGGGGCGCGCCGGGCGTGAATCAATACAGTGAGGGAAATGAAATGACTACGCAAACACACGCAAAACCCGATAATCTTGTTGCAAAATCGGGCCTTTTCGCTGGCATGAACGCGTTTATGGGGATCGCTTCGATGGTGATGATCCTGGGCTTTGTGCTGTTTACCATTCGCGATGTCGAGGCTTCGGCGGCACTCTTTAAGACCGGGAAAGACTTTATTATCAATACTATGGACTGGTTTTATGTGGTTGTGGTCAATGTTGCGCTGTTTTTCGTCTTCTGGCTGCTGATCAGCCGCTTTGGCGATGTCAAGCTGGGCAAGGACGACGACGAGCCGGACTTTTCCACCTTTTCGTGGATTTGCATGTTGTTCAGCGCCGGTCTGGGTTCGGGGCTGATTTACTGGGGCGTCGCCGAACCCATGTTTCACATCCAGGACAGCCCGTTTCTAAGCCGCGAGGGGATCACGCCCAACAGTGTGGACGCCGCTGTCTCGGCGGTGCGCGTGACGGACTTTCACTGGGGCTTTCATGGTTGGGGGCTGTATGTTCTGGTGGGCCTGAGCCTGGCGTATTTTTCCTATCGCCGCGATCTGCCGCTCACCCTGCGCACGGCACTCTATCCGGTCCTGAGGGAACGCCTGTATGGCCCGTGGGGACATGTTGTCGATTTGATCGGCGTGTTTGGCACGATCTTCGGGCTGGCGACGTCTCTGGGGCTGGGAGTTACGCCCATCGCCGCCGGGCTTGAAAATCTTGGCTGGATGGAAAATACCCAGTTCAATCAATTGGTCCTTGTCGCCATTATTACCATTCTGGGCACGGCCTCTGCCGCATCGGGCGTTGGCCGGGGCGTGCGCATCCTGAGCGAAGTCAATGTCGTCGCCAGTTTTGGCCTGCTGGTCCTGTTTCTGATACTCGGCCCGACGGCGTTTATTCTGGGTGTTACGATTTCCGGCACTGGCGATTACATCTGGAACCTTATTCCCATGGGGCTTTGGATCAATGGCGATCCGGAGAATCAGTGGCAATCGTGGTGGACGATTTTCTATTGGGGCTGGTGGATCGCCTGGTGCCCGTTTGTCGGCCTGTTTATTGCCCGCGTCTCCAAGGGACGGACGATACGCCAGTTTTGTTTTTGCGTCCTTTTGGTTCCCACGTCGGTGGTGATGTTATGGATGGGGATCTTCGGCGGCGCCGCAGCCGGGGTCGAACTTTTCTACAACGCCGGTGTCGTCGAGGCGGTGAACGCCGACTACGCAACAGGCGTGTTCAAGACCCTTGCCGGCTTCGGTTACAGTTGGCTCGTAACGCCGATTACCATCCTGATCTCTGTTTTATTGATCTCATGGTTCGTTACGTCATCGGATTCGGGCACGCTGGTCATGTGCACGATGTTGTCCATGGGCGATGAGCATCCGCCGATCAAGTTTCGCATTTTCTGGGGTATTACCGCAGGCGCGGTTGCCGGAATACTGATGCTGGCGGGTGGACTTAGCGCCCTTCAGACGGCCTCGATTGTTGCCGGTCTACCTATCGCGGTGCTGTTGCTGGTCATGGCCTATGGCCTTGCCAGGACGCTGCACGAGGATTTCCCGCTACCCGATGTCGAGGACAAGTACGAACTCGAGTTCCTCAATCGATAGAGCTGGATGCGAAAACGACCGTGCCGCCGGCGGCTTTGTCCGCCGGCGACTCGCCCGGCGACACAAATCATCTGATTGGGGAAAAATCCTCGGCTCCCGATGCGGCCTTTTCACGGGTAGTTGCCTGACACGGTGCCGCTTTCGCCATCTTCAACTCACTCAGCGTGGCGCGCAACTGATACACTCCATAGTCATAGATGACCTTCCCCACAACGCCGTTTTCGTAAAGATCGAACCACATGGAGAAAAAAGGCGTCTGCTCGCCTTTGCGGCCTGACCGCTCCCCCACCGACGGTGGCTTGACATGAAAATAGCCGTGTTGCACGGGCCAGTGGCGCTTGCCCGCAATCGCCGGTGGCAGGGGATTTGCGGCTTTGGCGATCCTCGGATTACCGATCAACGTGCTCACCTTGAACGTAGCGATACCCTCTTCCCCGCCATCGTAAAGAATATCGCGGCGAAAGCGCTCGCCCTGGCGCGCCGCCGCCAGAACATGTAACGTGTGTTGAAGCGGAAAAAGGACGTTGCGATCCAGCTCAAGGGTTTGCTTCTTCGGCAGTTCCATCTCAACCACTTTGTTGTCCGCGCGGGTGAGGGCCAGCCCCTTGGTTTCCCGTTGCTTGCGATGGTTGACAAAATAACGCGTTAAAAACTGATAGCGTTTGCCGGCGTAGTCTTCCTGGCTGGATTGCTGATAGTCAGTGGTGAATACTTCGCCGCTTTTGTCCTGATTCTTCAGGACCATGCGAAATTTCGAAGCAAACCCCGTACAACCTTCGGCGCGCATTTCATACACGATGCGCCCTCTGATCTGCGCTACCCGCGCTGTGCTCTGGGCATTGTGCAGACGCACATTGTAAACAGCCAGATGGGGCGCAAGACGATGGAGGAGATCGCCTGCCGGATCGTTCGCCGCGCCAGCAAGGTCTGGTGCGAAAAACAAGCCCATTATCGCAACGACGGTTAAATCTCTCATGCACATATGTATCGGCTCCGGCCCCGGCAACACGGCATTGCCGCCCTTATAGCGTGGCACGTTATTCTGATGGGAACGTAAAGGGGCTTTATTTGCATAAAGTTACCGCTTATCAATAAGCGCCTATACTAGGGGGCTTTGGGTTTGACTCCTGGTCCGGTTTAAAACCGTTGTCTTGTCAGCACGATACACAAGTCAGCGCGTACAAAAAGCCAATACCGCTGGTATTCGCTGTAATCTTTCAGCAGGTTGTATCCAAGACAGACAGGTCTGAAGGTACATCTCTTGCGCCCTTGCTGCCAGGGAGGTCATACCGGGCCATCCATCTGATTATCGCTTTTTTTCGATTTCTCCAGCGCTGTCAAAGGTTTAAGAGCCGCCAGGGGCGGTGCGAAGCGCCCTTGACAGCACTGGAGAAATCGAACATCTCTAGAGCGTGTCAGGTCTTAATAGAAGCAATTCTGTTTCTCGATTGGCGAGGCGATCGAAGAGCGATGGCGACCTGCATCCGACGGGTTTTTGAGAACACCCTATCGCAATTACACACCTGGCGACGCCCCGGGCCCGGACAAGGCGCGCTTGGTAATATACGGGATAAGCCGCAGCATTGCCGTAATCAAGTCTATTTACACCATAGGGAATAAGAAACCATGACTACAGGACCCCATGACGTTTTAAAAAATTTAGGTATTTCCTTGCAAACCCCTGTCGCGCCGGTGGCGAATTATGTCCCCTATCGGCTGTTTGATCAAAGCCTGATCGTATCGGGCCAGATCTCCAAAACGGCCGATGGCACGGGCATTACCGGCAAACTGGGCGATGATCTTGACGTGGCGCAGGGGTACCAGGCGGCGCGGCTTTGTGCGATCAACATTCTGGCGCAGGTGAATGCCGCTCTCAATGGCGATTTATCCCGCGTTGTTCATTGTGTTCGCCTTGGCGGCTTTGTCAATTGTACCCCCGCATTTTGCGAACAGCCGGGCGTTGTCAATGGTGCCTCGGATCTGATTGTTGAAGTATTTGGCGAAAGTGGCCGTCATGCGCGTGCCGCGGTCGGCGTTGCCGGCCTGCCCCTGGGCGTCGCCGTGGAAGTCGAAGCGCTGTTCCGTATCAGGCCCTGAATGTGTAATCTCGACAGCTTGTTCTCAAAAAACTATCCGGGGCAACTGGCCGTAAGAGGAGTCACTGCAGGTTTGCCACATTGAAAAGAAACCTGCTGAACGATCGTACCTGGAATCGCCCCTCGCCCCTGGAGGCACAGGAGACATTCGTGCGCAAACGCTCTCTTAACTGGCTATGCCGACGCCCTATTGCCCACCGTGGTCTGCACGATATCGCGCGGGGAATTGTCGAGAACACCGCCACCGCTTTTCAGCGCGCCGCCGGGGCCGGCTATGGGATCGAGTTGGATATACAGATCACCGCCGATGGCGAGGCCGTCGTCTTTCACGACGACACGTTACAGCGCCTGACACACGCGCAAGGTCCGGTGCGCGCGATGACCCTGGACGAACTCAAACACGTGGCCTTCGTCGCCACCAACGATCGCATACAATCCCTAAGTGAGGCGTTTGCCCAGATCGACGGCCGGGTTCCCCTGATCGTCGAAATCAAAAGCCTGTGGGACGGCGATTTCACCCTGGCGCGTCGCGCCGCATATCTGGCGCAACGCTATAAGGGGCGCGTGGCGCTGATGTCCTTTGATCCTGCCATGGTTCGCGCCGTGCGCGACGCCGCGCCAGCACTGGTGCGGGGGCTGGTTGCGGCGCGCTTTGGCCCCGCGATCGGACCGGCGAATGCCGCGCTCTTTCGCCGTCTTGCCATGACGCATCTGTTGTATGCTCCCTTGTGCCGGCCGGACTTTATCTCCTATGATTATACCGCCCTGCGCACCCTGGCACCCATCGTGGCCCGCTCGGTGTTCCGCCTTCCCCTCATCACCTGGACCGTGCGCAACCAGCAAACGGCGGATAAAGTGGCGTTCTGGGCCGATCAGATCACCTTTGAGGGGTTCGAACCGGCACTCGACAACCAGCCCCCTTAACATCACAGCAATGACAGCACCATCCTCCGATATCCCGACACAGCAGCTTAGCGTTGTGCAGTCCATCGCCGAAGTCGCCAGCGATGACTGGGACGCTTGCGTGATCGATCCGGCGCGCACCGTCAATCCGTTTGTGCTGCATGCCTTTCTATCCAGCCTGGAGGACAGCGGTTGCGTCAGCGCGCGGCAGGGCTGGCTGCCACATCACCTTGTTTTGCACGATGCAAACGGCGCCGTCCTTGGCGTTGCGCCCTTCTACCTTAAGGGGCACTCCATGGGCGAATATGTCTTCGACTATGCCTGGGCGCAGGCCTATGAGCGCGCCGGAGGGCGCTATTACCCCAAACTGCTGGGCGCGGTTCCTTTTACGCCGGTGACCGGTCCGCGCCTGTGCGCCCGCCACGCATCCGATACACCGCACGTCAGCGCCGTCCTCGCCCATGGGGCAATCGAACTGGCGCGGCGCATGAAACTCTCATCGGTGCATGTGAATTTCATCGACGAAGAACAGATGGCGCGGCTGACGGATTGCGGATTTTTACGCCGTAATGACCGGCAGTTTTTCTGGCGTAACGATGGCTATGGCACCTTCGATGACTTTCTTGCCGCCCTGTCCGCACGCAAGCGCAAGGCCATTCGTCGCGAAAGACGTGCGGTTGGGCGCTACGGGCTTTCCATCGACTGGTATTTCGGCGCCGATATTACGTCCGATCAGTGGGACGCGTTCTATGGCTTTTACCTGGATACAGGCAACCGCAAATGGGGGGAGCCCTATTTGAACCGGGCGTTTTTTCAGCTCCTGAGCGCGAGAATGCCGCAATATCTGGCGCTCGTTCTGGCAAGGAAGGACAATATTCCTATAGCCGGTGCATTGCACATTATCGGCGGCGATAGGCTCTACGGCCGCTACTGGGGTTGTGCCGGACATTACCCGTTTCTGCACTTTGAGCTCTGTTATTATCAGGCCATCGAACTGGCCATTTCGCGCCGCCTAACGTGTATCGAGGCGGGCGCGCAGGGCGCCCACAAACTGGCGCGCGGCTATCTGCCGCAACCGACCTGCTCGGCCCACTGGATCGCCGATGGGGGATTTCGTGACGCCATCGCACACTATCTGCGCCAGGAGCGCGAACACATCGCCGTCGAGCACTCCGCCCTTGCCAAATATGCGCCGTTCAAGCAGGATCCGGTGGAATGATTCGACACCGTTCCCCTGTTCCGATGGGTCAACCGCCTTCGTGCCCCATTGCCTGCAAACGCCTTCAACAACATAACCACATGACGGGATCCCATGCCGGCCAACGCTCCCAGCTATGATCAGGACAATATTTTCGCCCGGCTCCTGCGCGACGAACTCCCCTGTTATCGCGTGTACGAGGACGCCCATACCCTGGCCTTTCTCGATATCATGCCGCGCGCCATGGGGCATACACTGGTTATTCCCAAAAGCCCGGCGCGCAATTTGCTCGATGTCGCGCCCGATGATCTGGGCCGTACCATGATCTGCGCGCAGACAATCGCGCGCGCCGCGATCATCGCCTTTAACGCCGACGGGATTACGCTTCAACAGGCAAGCGAAGAGGCGGGCGGCCAGATGGTCCCCCACTTGCATGTCCATGTTATTCCGCGCCATCATGGTGTAGCCATGAAACCGCCGGCACGTTACAACGAAGAAGAAGGGGTGCTGAAAGCGAATGCACAGAAATTGCGTCAGGCGCTGGCCGGTCTTGGCTAGAGCGTGTCAGGTCTTAATAGAAGCAATTTTCGTTTCTATTAAGATCTGACACGCTCTAGTTGTGTATTTGCAGCACGTGGCGCCGTCACCGAAACCTGCCAGTGGAACCATCTTTGTGCCCACCCTGCTCCTTGAACTTTTCAGCGAAGAAATCCCGGCCCCCATGCAGGCGCCAGCGGCGCAGCATTTGCGCGAAAAAACCCTCGCCGTACTCAGTGAATCGGGCCTGGAATGCGGGACCGCCACGGCATTTGTGACGCCGCGACGCCTTGCGCTTGTTGTCAAGGACGTCCCCTCCCGCTCCGATGATACTACCAGCGAGCGTAAGGGACCGCGCGTATCGAGCCCGAAAAAGGCCATAGACGGCTTCATGCGCGCCGCTGGTCTGACCGACATCAAGCAGGCCCAGGTGCGCAAGGACGCCAAAAAGGGCGATTTCTACGTCGCCGTTGCCAAAACCCGGGGACGGCAGGCGCAGAGTCTGATCGCGCAGGCCGTTCCCAGGATTGTAGCGGAATTTCACTGGCCAAAATCCATGCGGTGGGGAGCCGCTTCAAAGGAACCTGGCGCGCTGCGCTGGGCGCGACCATTGCATTCTGTTCTGTGCCTGCTGGACGATAAGACCGTGCCCGTGCGCATTGACGGCGTGACGTGCGGCAATCGGACCCGCGGCCATCGTTTTATGGGCAATGACGCGATCGAAGTCGACAGCTTTTCGTCCTACAAAAAGGCGTTGCGCCGCGCCAGGGTGATGCTGGATGCGGCCGAGCGCGAAAAGCACATTCGCACCAGTGCCCGCCGGCTGGCCGACAAGGCGGCACTGTCCTTAATTGAAGACGATGCGCTGATACAGGAGACCGCCGGCCTGGTCGAATGGCCGGTGGTGTTGATGGGGGAGTTCGATCGTGATTTTCTGGCGCTGCCGCAAGCCATCATCATAACCGCCATCAAGAAACATCAGCGATGTTTTTGCCTGCGCGACAAGAACGGCCAGGAACTCGCCAATCGCTTTATCATGGTCTCCAACCTGAAAGCCCGCGACGGGGGAAAGGCGATTATCGCCGGCAACGAGCGGGTCGTTCGCGCCCGCTTGAGCGATGCGGCGTTTTTCTGGAAACAGGACCGTCTGCGCTCCCTGGGCAGCCGGTTGCGCGATCTCGATAACGTGCGTTTTCACGAAAAACTGGGCAGCCAGGGCGAGCGGGTTCGCAGACTGATCAAGCTTGCCCAGGCGATTGCGCCGCTTGTGGGCGCTGGCACCGAGGAGGCTGGCGAGGCGGCGCGTCTGGCAAAAGCCGATCTGACGACCGATATGGTCGGGGAGTTTCCCGATCTTCAGGGGCGGATTGGCCGCTATTATGCGCAAAAGGAAGGCATCAGCGAAACGATCGCGGCGGCGATTGCCGAACATTATCACCCCCGCGGCCCGGGCGACAGCGTTCCCTCGGCGCCGGTATCGGTTGCGCTGGCGCTGGCGGATCGCCTCGATATGCTCACCGGATTCTGGACCATCGGCGAAAAACCCACCGGCTCGAAGGACCCGTATGGGTTGCGCCGCGCCGCCCTTGGCGTTGTTCGGCTGATTCTGGAGAACGATCTGCGCCTGCCGCTGCTGTCCGTGTTCGATCTGGCGCGCAGCGACTTTCGCCAGCGCGACGATTTGCTCGGCTTTCATATCGATCGCCTGAAGGTCCATCTGCGCGAGGCGGGGATGCGCCACGATCTCATTGATGCGGTTCTGGCTAGCGGCCAGCGGGGCGATGATTTGCGATTGATTGTTCTGGCGGTCGAGGCGCTTGGCGCATTTTTGAACACCGAGACGGGTGAAAACCTGCTGGCGGGTTATCGGCGGGCAACGAATATCGTGCGTGACGAGGAAAGCAGCAAGGGTGTTGTATACGATGGTGACCCGGTCATGGCGCTGCTCAAGGAGCCCCATGAATTTGCCCTTGTCGATGCGATCGTGTTGGCCGAACACGCTGTCCGCGATGCGATTCGCCGCGAGGACTTTCCCGCAAGCATAAACGCTCTGGCGCAATTGCGCCCGGTGGTTGACAGTTTTTTTGAAAACGTCATGGTCAACGTTGACAATGCGGATGTGCGGATCAACCGACTGATGCTTCTCAATCGGCTGCGCGCAGCGATGCATCGTGTGGCGGACTTCTCCAAAATCGCCCTGTGAGGGCCCTGGCCCGGTTACGTTGATCGTGAGGGAAAATCCTTCGCTCCGTGTATTTTTCTTCATTTGTTGATTGGGAAAATGCAGACCGAGGCGAAACCGAGGGACTTTTCACATTCAACGATTACGATTTTGGCGGATCGCTTTCTTCGCGCACCCTCGCCATGCCAGCGCGCGCCAACTGATCGGCGCGCTCGTTGCCCGGATTACCCGCGTGTCCCTTCACCCAGCGCCAGTCGATTTCGTGCCGGCTCACCACCGCATCGAGTTGCTGCCACAGATCCTGATTCTTGACGGGCTTTTTCGCCGACGTGCGCCAGCCGTTTTCTTTCCAGCGCCGCATCCATTCGGTGATGCCGCCCTTGATGTAGCGCGAATCGGTGAAGAGAACCACACGACTCGGCCTCTTCAGCGCCGCCAGCGCACTAATGGCGGCCATGAGTTCCATACGGTTATTCGTCGTATCCAGGGCACCACCCTTTAACTCCTTGATGCGCTTTCCGTATTCCAGCCGCGCCCCCCAGCCGCCCGGCCCCGGATTGCCCGAACAGGCCCCGTCGGTATAGATTACGATCGCTCCCCCATCGCTCATACGGAACCCACTCCTTGCGCCGCCGCATCGTTCTCACCTTGCGCCATCGTCTGGCGTAGGGGGCGCGGCAGGTTAAAGGCGATATCCTCCGTTGCGGTCAGGACCGTCTCGACGCGCACGTGAAACCGGGAACGAAACGCAGCGATGATCTCCTCCACCAGCGCATCGGGCGCCGAAGCGCCGGCGGTAAGCCCCAGGGTCTTCACAGCCGAAAAGTCGTCCCAGCAAATATCATCGGCGCGCTGGACAAGGGCGGAGAACCGACAACCGGCGCGCGCCGCCACTTCCACCAGGCGCTGGGAATTCGACGAGTTCGGCGCCCCCACGACCACCATCGCATCGCAACCGGCAACAGCGGCCTTGACCGCCGCCTGGCGGTTGGTGGTGGCATAGCAGATGTCGTCCTTGTGCGGCGCCTTGATGGTGGGAAAGCGCGCCTGAAGCATCGCCACGATTTCGGCCGTATCGTCGACGGAAAGTGTTGTCTGCGTAATATAGGCAAGGGGCTTGCCGCCTGTTGGACTGAAGCGTTGCGCATCGGCCAGGGTTTCGATCAGATGCACCGCGCCAGGGGGCAGTTGCCCCATCGTGCCGATCACTTCGGGATGGCCGGCATGGCCGATAAGAATGATTTCGAAACCGCGTGCGTGATTGCGCTCGGCCTGCTTGTGAACCTTCGAGACCAGAGGACAGGTGGCATCGAGAACGAACAAATCGCGCGTGCGGGCGTCCTCGGGAACCGCTTTTGGCACCCCATGGGCGGAGAACACCACTGGCGCGCTCGTGGGCGGAATTTCGTCGAGCTCCTCGACGAACACAGCCCCCTTGGCGCGCAGACTATCCACAACGAATTTATTGTGAACAATCTCGTGGCGCACATACACCGGTGGCCCGTACAGTTCCAGCGCCTGTTCGACAATCTGGATGGCGCGGTCGACACCGGCACAAAAGCCGCGCGGCGCGCATAACTTGATGAGGAGGTCCGGCTTGTTCATGAATCGATTCCACCCACCGCTTATGGTCGCGTTGATCATGAAGAAAAGTGCCTCGCTCCGCTTGCGTGTACTTTTCTTCATTTGAAACAATGAGAAAACAACGCTCAAAAAGGCACGGCACTTTGTTTTCCCTTGGCCTCATTGCAAGGTTTTAGCGCATTTGCGCATACTATCAAGGGGCTTTGCGTTTGACTCCCGGCCCGGATTAGAGCGTGTCAGGTCTTATCAGCACAATACACACGCCAGCGTGTACAAAAAGCCAATGCCGCTGATATGATTTGTCCTTATTTATTGGGAAAAAGTACACCGAGGCGAAGCCGAGGGACCTTTTCACATTCAACTAAATCATTTTCATGGGAGGCCTGGCAAGCATTACCAGCCGCCACCGCCGCCGCCGCCGCCACCACCGCCGGCAGAGCCTCCACCGGAGCCGGATCGCTGCATTGAGGCAGCATCATCGAAGCCAGTGCTGACCGCGCTGCTCATGGCGGCGACTGTGCTGGCGAGGCCGCTGGTGCGAAAGCGCCCGCTCGACCAGCGCGGACGATACGAATCCTCCGCTTCGCCAATGCGTTTCATCCATGCCGCAAAACGCTCCGACCATGGCTTCTCAACCCCAAGAGCGATCGCATAGGGCAGGTATTTCTCGAAAAGTCCAGACGACATTCGCGGCGCACCGGTCATATTCATGCGATCCGCTTCCGCTGTCTCAAGATATAGTTTAAACCCTTCGATATGATCCAGCAAGCGGCGGCCAGCATGTGTCGGCGCCGATATCAGCCCCAGGAAAAACACATTCATCAGCACCAAACTCGCCGCAAGCGCCCATTCCCCAAAGGCGCGGCCGCTGTAAATGGTAAACAGCCAGGTCCCGCCAAAGGCGGCCACAACAACAAGCGCCAGAAGAATACGCTTCAGTGCCTTGTTGGAGCCACTCAAATACGTCGCAAACTGGGAACCAAGCAGGCACGTAGCCAAAAGTATGATACAAAAGAACAATAAGGTCGCAAGCGTTTCACCCGTGCCGAATGAAAAAAATGCAAAGGCGATCAATGTGGCAAGGCTGATTGCCCCGCCAATATACATAATGACCGAGTTATTGCGAAAATAATTTGCATTGGAAGGATCCTTGCTCAGATCGTCATTAAAGGCCGTCTGCGCAAAAGCCAGGTGACGTGAATTGGCCTCGGAAAACACAATGTGTGGCAGGCCATCCTGTCCGCCTTTGCCGTCAAACAGGTATTGCGCCAGGATCCGCTCCTCTTTGGCAAGATCATCGGTATTGCCGTTCAGATCGCGCTGGCGCAACAAAACCAGGTCCTCGCCGCTGTTATCGATCTTCACATACCCCTTGATGGCCAGATTGACCAACGCGGCCGTCAAGCCTACATCATCGGCTCCAACCATCTGATGGATATGGCGCGTCCACGCCATCTGCGCCGGGGACAAGCCTTCGGGCGGACGAAACAGTGGAATAATCGTCCCCCCTTGCGGGTCACGGCCGACGTGGTGCCATGAAATCAGGTAGAACATAAAGACCACGAGTGTTCCGACGCCAAGGGCCAGCGCCCCCCGACTGGCAGCGATAATGCCGATCAGGGTCGTCATGAATGAGGCGGGTGCGACTGCTTTTTTGGAAAACCCCACGGCGATCGTCAGCCCCTCACCGGGCGCAAGGAGGCGTTGGCTGGCAAAATAACGATGTCCGGCGCTGGTGGTCAGCTGTTTTATATCGCCACCCCTGGCGCCACGTTTACCCATATGAGCGGCGGTCTGCACAACATCCGCGCCCTCCGGCAGGCGCACTGTGGCGGATGCCTCCCTGATGGGAAAACGCCACCGATCACCGGTCACGTTCCAATATACCTCGTCATAGTCCTCAAAATACCGCAACTGCTGGCTGGTGCGATATTCAAATACATAGGTGTGCGTTCCTCTGGAGATTTCTGTGGAACTCTCGCCAAAGTATATCCGCACGCCATTCCTGATCGGCTCTGTATGATAGTTTTCCGCCTTTCCGTTGCGGCTGAGGGACAGAATCTCAAAGCCCACATGCAGGTTCATCCCCCATTTCGTATAGGCCAGGGGAAAGTCGCGATAGATGCCGCGGCGTATTTCCCGGCCCTCGGCGCGCACGGAAATCTTTTCGGTAACAATCAGATCGCCGTTGGTCTGCACGGCAATATCGCTATGAAAGCGCAGAATTTCCTCCGCCGCCCTCGCCCCGTCAACAAGTGTGGCAAGCAGCAATAAAATACCGACACCGGCGCAAATGCGACGCACATAACAGGTCACAAGAGAAGGAAAACCAACACAATTACAACGCATTACAAACACCAACCCGCTTTAGCCGGAAAAACTTACCTGGGGCACTGCCCGTTCACCGGGGTCGGCGATCTCAAAATATTCGGCCTGCTCGAACTTGAATTGCGCCGCCACCAGATTGCTCGGAAATGATTCCACCGCGACGTTGAGATTGCGGGCCGCGCCGTTATAATAGCGCCGCGAGAGCTGAATCTCATCCTCGATTTCTTCCAGGCCATTCTGAAAATCAAGAAAGTTCTGGCTGGCCTTAAGGTCCGGATAGTTCTCCGCGAGAGCGAATAATCTCCCGAGCATCCCCGATAGCGCGCTCTCGGCCTTTGCCCGGCCCGCCACATCATCGCCGGCTGAGGTCGCCGCATTGCGCAGTTTTACAACCTCCTCCAACGTCTCGCGCTCGTGGGTCATGTACCCCTTGACCGCCTCGATAAGATTGGGAACCAGATTGGCGCGGCGCTTTAGCTGTACGTCGATGCCGCTCCAGCCCTCTTCGGTCATTTGCCGATACTTCACTAATCGGTTGTACAGAATAATCCCATATACCGCGAGCACGGCGACAAGGACAAGTATTACGATTACCCCGGTTCCAAATGTCATAGTTTTTTAACCCTGTAAATCATACATCGAATGCGGCGTTGCTTTCGTACCGGTGAACCGTTACACGCCAACCGCGCCGATGGAAAAAGTGTAATGGCTCCTGATACCCGCTTATACAACCGAACATACAGGGAAAATGTATCGAAAATCTTTAATACCGGCAGCTTTGCTTCTACCGACCGGCTGGCCTTTGGAGTTTTTGAAAGGCTTGCGGGGTGTTCAGGCCGAACCGCCGGCGCTGGCAAGCCAGGCCTCGCCGCAGGCTATTGCCAATGCGCGCACACGCAGAATATAGCTCTGCCGCTCGGTAACCGAGATCACACCGCGCGCATCAAGAAGATTAAACAGATGCGATGCCTTGATGCATTGATCATAGGCGGGTAGCGCAAGTTTATGCTGCCCGTCCTGCCATCCGGCGGCGATCAGGGTGCGGCACTCCGTCTCCGCATCGTCAAAATGGGCAAACAGCCGATCCGTATTGGCATGGGTGAAATTGTAGCGCGAATACTCCTGCTCGGCCTGTAGGAACACATCGCCGTAAGTGATTTTTTCGTCTCCCTCGCGGCCATTGAAGTTCAACCCGTAAACGTTGTCGATCCCCTGAATATACATCGCCAGTCTTTCCAGCCCATAGGTCAACTCCCCCGATACCGGCGCACATTCAAACCCCGCCACCTGCTGAAAATAGGTGTATTGCGATACTTCCATGCCATCGCACCAGCACTCCCAGCCAAGCCCCCAGGCGCCCAGGGTCGGGCTCTCCCAATCGTCTTCAACAAAACGGATATCATGCACATTTGTATCAATGCCGATCGCCGCCAGCGATCCCAAATACAAGTCCTGCATTTTCGCAGGCGATGGCTTCAGGATCACCTGATACTGGTAATAGTGCTGTAACCGATTGGGGTTCTCGCCATAGCGGCCATCGCCCGGACGCCGCGAGGGCTGCACATAAGCCGCGTTCCACGGTTTGGGCCCCAGGGCGCGCAGGGTGGTGGCCGGATGAAACGTGCCGGCGCCGACTTCCATGTCATAGGGCTGCAACAGGACGCAACCGTAGTCCGCCCAATAGCGATGCAGGGCCAGAACAAGACCCTGAAACGAGCGCTGCGGCGCGTTATCCGTAGCGCTGCGACTCGCGGTCTTTCGTTTCGCCGCCATGAGGAACCCTTTCTTGAATCGCCTGGTCGATTATGGGCGCTTCCGACCACATTTCAACCGCCCGGCGTTACTTTTCCTTTTCACCGCCGTCATCGCGGCTGGTGTTTGCTGCGGTGTCGTCGCTGTTGTCGTCCTCGACAGGTTCATAAACGCCCGTCCTGGGACTTTTGCGCAAAAGCGTACCGCGACTATCCTCGCTGCTTTCATCGACAGGCATCGGCCCCCTCTTTGCCGGCCCCTGCCATCGGCGCTTGTATGTGCGCCAGGCCCACCAACCACCATAAGCGATGAGCGCAAAAAGGATAAGCCGCTGCAATGCCATATCTCCCGATAAAACGTTGTACCCTGAACGTGATATTTCAGCAGGTTGTTCCCAAAACGGGCAAATCTGAAGCGATACCTCTTGCGCCCTTGCCGCCAGGGAGGTCATAACCGGACCATCCATCTGACGGGTTTTTTGAGAACAACTTATTGAAATTACACAACTAGAGCATGTCAGGTCTTAATAGAAGCAATTCTGTTTCTCGATTGGCGAGGCGGACCACGCCCAAGGCGATCGAAGAGCGATGTTTATCCATCTCTCGAGAGCGGCTTGGGCGTGGGCGTCCGCCAATCGAGAAACGAAAATTGCTTCACTTAAAAACTGAAAGGCTCTAAAGACCGAAGCGGGCCCACAGAGCGCGCTCGTGCAAGGCCGTCATAACCTCTCCGGTCATTTCTCGCGCCACAGGCGCGCGCGCCGCCGCACCGGTGAAGCGGCCGAGAAACGAGCGCGACGGGCTGACATCCCTGATCTTGACCTTGTCACCATATTTTTCCCGCATCACATCGCGCAAAACGCCCAGCCGGTCAACCAGACCGAACTCCATGCCGCGCCGTGCGGTCCAGAAGGCGCCGGAAAAAAGCGTTTCCTCATCGGCCTTCAGAGCCGCTCCGCGGCATTGGCGTACATGTTCGCAAAAATCGGTGTAGATATCGCCTTGCAGCGCCATCAAATGATTTACGTCCTCCGGCTTTTGTGGTGAAAACGGATCGAGCATCGCTTTTTTATCCCCCGTGTGGTGCAGGCGGCGCTCGATGCCGATCTTGTCGATCAGTGCCTCAAAGCCAAAGCCCGCATGGACCACGCCGATAGAACCGACGATAGAAGCGGGATCGGCGATGATCTCATCGCCAGCGCAGGCAATCCAGTAGCCGCCCGAGGCGGCGACATCCTCGACAAACACATACACCCGCTTGTCATGCTCCCTGGCCAGTGCGCGAATACGGCGAAAGATCAGATTCGATTGTACCGGCGATCCGCCCGGCGAATTGATCGACAGGGCCACCGCCCTGGCGCGCATTTTAAAGGCCTTTTCCAAGGCGCCCGCCACCGCCTTTAGGTTCAGTGCGCTGCGCATGGCGCTGCGCTCGGCAATCACCCCTGACAAGCGCACATGCGCGATAACGGCCCGGCGATCGCGCCATAGTTTGGGCTGGTGTTTGCCCCACATGCGTGAAACGTTCCTGAGCGACGATTTCAGTTCTACCATGGTATTCCTGTTCTTCAGTTCAGAGCCATTTGCATTGGTAACAGCCGTCGGCCGCAGGCCGACAACGCCTTAATACCAGAGGGTTTTGCGTTTTGACTCCTGGCTCAGATTAAAACTGTTGTCTTATCAGCACGATACACAAGCCAGCGCGTACAAAAAGCCAATACCGCTGGTACAATACCGCAAGGCGTTATTACTTTGTTCAATTTGTTTGCGGCTTTTCTTCAACCGCATTTAGCCAATACATCCGTAGCGCACTCGCTAAAATTGATACCACGCCCGCATATTCCCGCAGAATTTGTTTTCGTGAGTCGAATCTCCTCTCCATGTTTGAACAGATCCTTAAAAACGGCAAGACCAATTAAGTAAATTGTAAGCGTATTTCTTTTTCTAACCTCAATTTATCTATGGGACATTTGCCTTCCAGACAGGGATGGGTAAATGAAAAACCGCATACACATTGCTTTCGTCTCGATACTTGTCATGTCAAGCGCGATATCGATGGCGAAATCCGAATTCGCAAACGCGCCAAACCCGGTCACGCCGGCGTTTATGACCATCACGCGGGCAACAAGCGCGCCCCTTGGATACCTGCAATTTTGCCAGGTAAACCCGGGAGATTGCAGCAGCGCGGGCAACAGCGATATGCAAGGCGTTCCCGCCACCCTGTCGCCTTCGCGCTGGCGGCAACTTGTTACCATAAACAATCACGTCAACCGCAATATCAAGCCTGTCACCGACTATGATCTGTACAGGATCTCGGAGAAATGGACCTATCCGGTTGCCGAGGGAGACTGCGAAGACTATGTATTGTTGAAACGCCGCATGCTGATGGCGCAGGGTTGGCCGGAAAACACCCTGCTGATCACCGTCGTGCTGGATCAAAACGACGAAGGTCATGCGGTTTTAACGGCACGCACCGATCAGGGCGATCTTATCCTCGACAATCAGTTCGACGCCATACTGCCCTGGCAACACACACCATACTACTATGTCAAGCGGCAATCCTATGACAATCCGCAAAACTGGGTAGCCATTCACGACAACAGGCGTCGCCTCGCAGCGCTCGCCGAACGCACGCCGTAAGCGCGTAACCATTGCCTGACAGCGGGCAATTTCAAGGAACACACGAGAAAGGCCCGGTCCCGTCCCCCACCTCCTCCCTCCCCCGCAAGGGATCCGGGTCTGGGAGCCGGTCCGATACATCGGATCGGCTCCACTTCCCTGCCCCTACCGGCGCTGCACACAAGCCCGTCGCTCCCAGGAAAATCCCAGCAGATTCCACGATTGCACCATATGAGCCGGCAATGGGGCGGTAACGTCCAACAAACCGCCGCCGGGGTGAGGGATGACCAGATTTCGTGCATGAAGATGCAAACGGTTCTGCAAGCCCCCCGGCAAGCTCCAGTTTTCCATGTTGAAATACTTGTGGTCCCCGACAATGGGATGTCCCATATGGGCCGCATGTACGCGCAACTGGTGGGTGCGCCCGCTTTTCGGCATCAGCGCCAGCCAGCTTAAGCGGCTCCCGAGTCGCTCGATCACTTCATAGCGGCTCAACGCGTGCTGGGCGCCCACCTCGCCGTGTTGTACGACGCGTATGGTCTCGGCCATAGGCGCACCGCGTTTGGCGAGATGCGTACTGATTTTCCCCCTGGGCGGTCGCGGCACGCCAGCGACAAGCGCCCAATAGGTCTTGGAGACCTCCTGGGTTTTGAAGGCGCGCGCTAGTTTCGATGCCGCGGCGCGGTTACGCGCAACAACCAACACACCGGCCGTGTCCTTGTCCAGCCGGTGTACAAGACGCGGGCGCGGGCAAGCGCCATCGCACAGACTGCGCAGCAGGCCGTCCACGTGGCGGGCAATACCGGAGCCGCCCTGCACCGCCAGTCCGGCCGGCTTGTTGAACACGAAAAGATCTGCGTCCTCATAAAGCAGCATGGAGTCCAGCAGGGTTCTGTTTTCATCCGTTTTCCGGTCTGGTATTGCCGGTATTTCCGGTACGGCGTCCCTTAGGGGCGGAATGCGCACTTCCTGGCCGGTGTGCAGGCGCGCGCCCGCCTTGACCCGCTTGCCATCAACACGTACCTGGCCGGTGCGCAGCAGCTTTTGCAAACGGCTATGGGGAAGCGCCGGACAGGTATGTTTAAACCAGCGATCGACACGCAGCCCGTCTTCATCGGGCGCGACCCGCAGCTTGCGCACACCGCTCACGGGGCCAGTCCGCGAATAATCCACAATCCGGCAACCAGCGCGGCAACGGACACAAACAACGATGCGGCCACATACATTATGGCGGCAAGTACGGCACCTCTTTCATAAAGGGTGACGACATCGAGAGAAAAAGCTGAAAATGTTGTAAATCCGCCGAGCACGCCGGTGGCGAGAAAGATGCGCAAATCCTGCACCCCGGAGCCAAAACGTGCCAGGAATGCGATCAAAAGCCCCATGGCCAGACTGCCGATGATGTTGACCCCGAGGGTTCCCCAGGGAAATCCGGGGCCGAAGGTGCGCAGCGCCGCCACGCCCGCGCCATAACGCAGACTGGCGCCCACGGCCCCGCCAACGGCCACAAGTAATAGATGGTTCATGATTCGTCGTCGCCTGTGAATAGTTCGCACTTCAACCGTAAAGCCTTGCAGTTCTTAACCGGGGCGTTCTGCCAATACACTTTGAAGGCAGTTCTGTGACAAGATCGCGTACCGCGTTTTGCCGCTTACGTCACGATCGACATTGGCTCCAGGTCGACCCGACAGTAAAGCATTCTTTTGCAGTACTTGTACCGTTGCGTCTGCAATCGATCTGGGAAAGGCGATCGCGCCAAGTCGGCACGACTGAAGCTGGTGTAGATATTGTACGCTAAAGACAGACGCGATCGAATAATGTTCCCGTTCCGGTCAACCGCCTGATAGGTACGCAAATTTCTACCGAAGTGGCGGGGCAGTTCCGGTTTGACCCTTGCGAGCAGTTGCTCCATTTCCGAATCAAGGGACCGCCCTTTTTCTTTGAGCGCCGCACGCAAGGCTACACCGGCGTCACGTGTGTGACGCACAGCCACATCGTCCAGGATAGCGGTTCGCTGATAAGGTCGATCAAACAAGCGGGCCCATACATGATCCAGTCCTCTGCAGGTCATATTGTCTTGAAACAGAGGCAGTATTCTGGTCAAGTGCGCCGCTGAAATGCATGGCACCATAATTTCAACGAAATTCGTGTATCGCAGAATGAATTTCTTTTTTTGCACGTGCTCAAAGTTCCCCGCATAACTGTCGATTGTCAGAGACGGCTGCAATAAGTCGAGCTGGTAGGTTGTCATTGCATCAAAGGTGCGATTGATATCATCACAACAACAATCAATGTCGTCATCGGGAAGCCAAAAGTAATCATAGGCCTTCAATAAGTCGGACCGTTCTTGAAAAAGCTTGTATAGCGCGTCCCATTTGCCACCTTTTTGATCGAGGCGCTGGCCACGGCCATTTTTGAATTTTTTTGGATCGTCGTCATAATAACTGACAATCAGGTCCCAGTTCGGAGACGCATCACCGTCACTCCAGCGTTCGTGCAACGATTCATCGCCGGCGCGAACAACAACAAGATTTCGACTTCTCTCGGTATTCATAGCAGCATAAAATTCCCACAAATATTGGACCTTTGTCAGCCCCCTTTCAGGGACCGAGCGATGTGAGCAGTTCGGGGGCGCAGGCTGGCGCCCCCAAGCGCAACGAGTAAAAGATGGTTCATGACCATAGCCTGTCAGGGTGCGGGGAAAAACCTGTTTGAGCGCCCCGTCAACCTGTACACCGCCAGTCCCACCCATTCAAGTACGGCGATATCGAGCAAATGCAACCCTCTGGGCAAGCGTGTGTGCAGAAAATACAGATCGGACGCGCCATGCGTGCGATAGTCCACCACTGCCGGAACAACAGAAAATCCCGCCTGCCGGAACGCGCCCACGGCGCGCGGCATATGAAAGGCCGAGGTGACGAGAACCCACGTCTGGTCTGCCCGAGGCTTGACGAGGTCGCGCGTGAACACGGCATTTTGATAGGTGTTGCGCGCCTGCGGCTCCACGATAATCCGATGGGCCGCGATGCCGGCCTGGCGCAAAAACGTCCCAACGGCGTCTGCCGCTTCATGACCCTGCGCTGAGGCGCCAGCGGTGCTGCCGGTAAAAACCACTTTGGCCATGGGCCAGCGCTGCGCCAGGCGCATGCCTTCCATCAGCCGCTCTGCCGCTTCGTTTACTGCAAGCCCGGGCCGCGCCGCACTGATCCTTCCCTCCTCAAAGCCGCCAAGGATTATCACCCCCTCGACATTATCGCCCGAAGATGGCAAACGCATCGCCGCAAACCGGTTCTCAAGAGGCAGCAAAAGCCATGTGCCGAGTGGCAGAAAGCCGCTCATGAGCAGCAGCACAAAACTGAAGACGAACAATCGTCGCCCTGTCCGCCGCCACGACGGATGGAGAAGACACAGAACGCCGACGCCCATAAGAGCGACGATAAATGAAGAGGGCTGAATAAAAAAACCCGCAATTTTGGCAACCGTATGGAACATGACACGCTTGTCTTATACCAGCGGTATTGGCGTTTTGTACACGCTGACTTGTGTATAGTGTTGATAAAACAACGGTTTTAAGCCAAGTCAGGAGTCAAACGCAAAGCCCCTTGGTATTATGATTTTTCAACAGGTTGTTCCTGATAAACCCATCAGGTACAGGCGGCCATTCACCTGATCACTAGAGCGTGTCAGGTAAATGGCCCGGTATGGCCTTGCGGCTCGCCATCCGCGGCAAGGGCCGCAAGAGAGGTAACGTCAGATTTGCCCGTCCCGGGAACAACCTGTTACAATTATACAGCTATGGGTTCGTCTTTTGCGTTCGCCCGCTAACGTGACCTTCAGCATCAGCGTTTTGCCTGGCGCGCATTTCGCTCCATCGATCGATGCGCGCCTTCAACACCTCTTCAAATCCGCGTCCGTCCGGTTCGTAAAAAGTCTGGCGCGCCATTTGCGGCGGGAAATAGTTCTGGCCGGAAAACACCTCCGCGGTGTCGTGATCGTAGACATACCCTGCCCCGTACCCCTGCTTTTTCATCAACTGCGTCGGCGCGCCAAGGATGTGCTTGGGCGGCATGAGCGAGCCGTGCTCCTTGGCCGCCTTCATGGCGGCGCCATAGGCACGATAGGCGGCATTCGATTTCGGCGCGCTGGCAAGATAGAGCACCGCCTGAGCAAGCGCCAGTTCGCCCTCGGGGGAGCCCAGCATATTATAGGCATCGCGGGCCGCATTGGCCTGTACAAGCGCCTGCGGATCGGCCAGACCAATATCCTCGATAGCCATGCGGATCAGGCGGCGCGCCAGATACATGGGGTCCTCGCCGCCATCAAGCATGCGGGCGAAATAGTACAGGGCAGCATCGACATCGGAGCCGCGCACCGATTTATGCAGCGCCGAGATCAGGTTATAATGGCCATCGCCCGATTTGTCATAAACGGGCGCGCGCCGCTGTACCAGGTCCTGTACGGCGACGGCATCCAGCAGCGGCGTCGACCGATCCGATGGAGAGGCGCGCCATATGTCCTCGGCCAAATTCAGAACAGCACGGCCATCGCCGTTTGCCATGCGCATTAAAGCGCCCCGCGCCTCGTCATCGATCGGCAGGGGGCTGCCCTGGTGCCGCTCTGCCATGGCGAGCAGGCGCGCCAGGGCGGTATCGTCGAGGGGCTTGAACACCATTACCTGGGCGCGCGACAGCAGGGCGGCATTCAATTCAAACGACGGATTTTCTGTCGTCGCGCCCACAATGGTGACGGTTCCGTCCTCCATGACGGGCAGAAAACTGTCTTGCTGGGCACGATTGAAGCGGTGAATCTCGTCGATGAAAAGCAGCGTACCGGTGCCGGTCTGGCGGCGCGCACGCGCCTGTTCGAACAGTTTCTTTAGCGCGGCAACGCCGGTAAAAATCGCCGAAATCTGCTGAAAATGCAGCTTTGTTTCATTGGCAAGAAGGCGCGCAACACTCGTCTTTCCCGTGCCGGGCGGTCCCCAAAAGATAAGAGAGCCGATATTGCCCGCACGCAGCATTCGCTGCAACGCTCCCTGGCTGTCCGTCAGGTGCGCCTGGCCGACAACATCCGACAAGGCGGCAGGACGCAACCGATCAGCCAGGGGGCGCGGCGCGGCGCGATCCAGACCGGCGGCATCAAACAGATTGCTCACGAAATTTCCTCAATACCGACAGCGATCGGTTGCCTGTCATCCGCTCACCATCGTCGAAATCAGACGGCCATCGCGCTCGATGGTAAAGCGCCAAAGGCGCCGGCGCTGGCTTGTCAGGGATTTTATTGTGGCCGTATCGGTTATCTGCGTATCATCGATGGTACGGATAATATCGCCACGTTTCAAGCCCAGGCGCGCCGCCCGGGAGCGGCGGGCAACCTTGACGATCGCAACGCCGGTAAGGTCATAGGCCAGGGATAGTTCATCCGCCACCGCTGGCGATAGATTGACAACCACAGCGCCACGAAAGGGCGTCGGCCCCGATAAATCCACCATCTGGCGCGGCACGGTCTCCAGGGGCGGAACCAGTTCGATCGTCAGAGCACGTTGTTGATTGTTGCGCAAAACGGTAATTTCGGCCGTGGCGCCAATGGCCCTGGTGGCAAAACGATAGGTAAAACTCTGCGGATCGTCGATCGTCTTGCCATCAAGGGCGAGGATCACGTCGCCAACGCGCAAACCGGCCCGGTCTGCCGGCCCGGATTCAAACACGCGGGTGACAATCGCCCCGATGGGCCGCGACAGGGAAAGGGCAGCACGCATATCGGGTGTGATCGCCTGCAGGCTGGCGCCGAGCCAGGCGCGCTTGACGCCGCCACCGGCGGCCGCCGATTCGATTATCCGGCGCACCATATTGGCGGGGATGGCGAAGCCAATGCCGTTTGAGCCGCCGGATCGGGTAAAAATGGCGGTGTTGATGCCCACCAGGTGCCCGTTCATATCGATCAGCGCGCCACCGGAATTGCCCGGGTTGATCGCCGCATCGGTTTGAATGAAGAACTGATAATCGGAAATCCCCACCTGCGTGCGCGCCAGGGCCGAGACAATGCCGCTGGTGACCGTTTGCCCGACGCCGAACGGATTGCCGATGGCCAGGACCAGATCGCCCACTTGAAGACCCTCTGAATCCGCCACCAGGGGAACACTGGAAAACACCGGTGCCTCTGCCTCTGCCTCGCCTCTTATTTTCAGCACCGCCAGATCGGTTCGCTCATCGCGCAACACGACATCGGCGCCAAAGGCGCGTTTATCAGCCAGCACCACCTGAATATCCTCGGCCCCGGCGATAACGTGATGATTGGTCACCACCAGCCCATCGGTGCGCACGATCACCCCGGAGCCCAGAGACCGTTCCACCTGATCGGGACGCCGCCGGGTCTGTCCCTCGCCGAAGAAATGGCGAAAAAACGGATCATCGAAAAACGGCGACAGGCGGCGGCGCGAAAGCCGCTTGGCGTAGATGTTCACAACACCCGCCGATACCCTCTTGACGATCGGCGCGAACGATAACTGAATTTGCTGCTCGTCCTTTGGCACCAGACGCCGCGTTTCGCTTTGCGACAGGGCCCGCTCCGGCGCGGCCACCAGCCATACCAGCATCAAAAAACCGGTAATAATATACCCCTTCCGGCCCCCTGGAAAATGCCGTTTGGTCATGAATATCTCGCTGTCCTTCTTCGTTGCGATGTCGATTCTACCGGATCATTTATACCAGCGGTATTGGCTTTTTGTACACGCTGACAAGTGTATCGTGCTGACAAGACAACGGTTTTGATCCGGGCCAGGAGTCAAACGCAAGGCCCTTTGGTATTACACGATTGAACTACCCGCTCCTGTAGAGCGTGTAATACCAAGGGGCTTCGCGTTTGACTCCTGGCCCGGATCAAAACCGTTGTCTTATCAGCACGATACACTTATCAGCGTGTACAAAACGCCAATACCGCTGGTATAACTTCAACAGGTTGTTCTCGAAAAACCCATCGGGTGCTGCTGGCGGCAAGGGCGAAAAAGGTATCACTTCCGGTTTGCCTGTCGCAGGAACAAACTGTTGAACGATCACACCTGGGGCGTTGCAAAGACGGTGCCGAATTCGCGGCGCAAAACCGCATCAACTTGCGCCATGGAAACCGTAACGCCCAGATCGGCAAGGCTGGTCACACCGTGCCCCTCAATGCCGCACGGAACAATGCCCGCGTAATGGGAAAGATCGGGATCAATATTCAGGCTGACGCCGTGCCAGGTTATCCATCGGCTGACACGCACGCCGATGGCGCCGATCTTGCATTCGGCCGGCGCGCAGGACCCTGCCCGACCCGATGGACGCCTCACCCACACGCCGATACGATCGGTGCGGCGCTCGCCGCGAATACCGAAGGCCGCCAGGGTGGCGATGAGCCACTCCTCCAGACGCCAGACAAAGGCGCGAATATCGCGGCCACGACAGCGCAGATCGAGCATGACATAGACAACCCGCTGGCCGGGACCGTGATAGGTGTATTTCCCGCCGCGCCCGGCCTGAAAGACGGGAAAACGATCCGGATGGCGCAATTCATCGGCCCCGGCGCTGGTACCGGCGGTGTAAAGGGGAGGATGCTGCAACAGCCAGATCTGCTCGCCAGCCTGGCCGTTCGCAATCTGCCCGATGCGCGCGCGCATCGTGTCCAGGGCCTGCGGGTAGTCTGTCAGACCTGGCGATACCGTCCACTCAGGCGGCGGGAGCAAGGCAGCGGCGGGGAGTTGTTGCGGCGGGGAGTTGTCGATGTCAATCGGGGAGGTGTCGTTCATCGGCGCTCCGGTCAGCGCTGGTGTTAAAAGTCACGCCCCCCCCCCCCGCAGCCCGCGGCGTCAGGTGATTGTTTCGGCGCTATCACCGTCGTCGCCATCGGTCATCACCGGGCCCGAATCCTGCCCCCGCGCATCCGGATCACGATCGACGAATTCGATAACCGCCATGGGAGCGTTGTCACCATGGCGAAAGCCGGCGCGCAAAACCCGTGTGTAGCCCCCCTGGCGATCCGCGTAACGCGCCCCCAGGGTATCAAAAAGTTTGCCGACCATGGCCTTGTCGCGAACCTTGCCGATCGCCCGGCGGCGCGCCGCCAGATCGCCGCGTTTGGCCAGGGTGATCAGCTTGTCGGCAAATGGACGCATCTCCTTTGCCTTGGGCAGGGTGGTAACGATCTGCTCGTGTTTGATCAACGCCGCCGCCATATTGGCGAACATTGCCTTGCGATGGCTTGCCGTGCGGTTCAGCTTGCGGCCTTTGTTACCATGGCGCATGCCTGTCTCCTTATGCAATCAAGTGGCTCTGACAAGTGGTTTCGAGCCATCGCATTATCCTCCATGGAAGCGATGCGACTCAACTCCGACCGATCAGTATTTGTCCTCGAATTTCTTGGCCAGTTCCTCGATACTCTCCGGCGGCCAACTGGGCACTTCCATTCCCAGATGCAATCCCATACCCGCCAGCACTTCCTTGATTTCGTTAAGCGATTTGCGGCCGAAATTGGGCGTGCGTAACATCTCGGCTTCGGACTTCTGGATCAGATCGCCGATATAGACGATGTTATCGTTCTTAAGACAGTTGGCGGAGCGCACCGAGAGTTCCAACTCGTCCACTTTCTTCAAAAGGGCCGGATTAAACGCCAGTTCGGGCGCCACTTCCTGTACCACCTCGCGCTGGGGTTCATCGAAGTTAATAAAGATCGACAACTGATCCTGCAAAATACGCGCCGCAAAGGCGAGCGCATCTTCCGGCGTGACAGAACCGTCGGTTTCAATACTCAAGGTGAGTTTGTCATAGTCGAGGACCTGGCCCTCGCGCGTATTCTCCACCTTGTAGGAAACCTTCCTGACCGGAGAGTAAAGGGAATCGACCGGAATAAAGCCAATCGGCGCATCCTCGGGGCGGTTCTGCTCGGCCGGATGATAGCCTTTGCCGGTATTGACGGCGAATTCCATGCGAATATCCGCCCCCTCGTCCAGATGGCAAAGAACAAGGTCCGGATTGAGAATCTCCATATCGCCGACAAGCTGGATGTCACCGGCGCTGACGACCCCGGGGCCGTGCTTGCTCAGCGCCATGCGCTTGGGACCCTCGCCCTCCATGCGAATGGCAATATCCTTGGTATTCAGAACGATATCGGTCACGTCTTCGCGCACGCCCGGAATGGACGAAAATTCGTGCAGCACCCCATCGATCTGAATGGCGTTAACCGCCGCACCCTGTAGCGACGACAGCAGAACGCGACGCAGCGCGTTGCCCAGCGTCATGCCGAAACCACGCTCCAGCGGCTCCGCCACGATTGTCGCCGTCGTGCGCGCATCCTCACCCGAGCGCATGTCAAGGCGATGGGGCTTGATGAGTTCCTGCCAGTTCTTGCTGATCATAAATGAAAACCTCTTGTCTTCGCTTCATCGAAGGTATTTGTTGCCTCGCAAACCGACTGTAATACTTCTCCGCCCCTTTTTGGATTTCGCCGCCCCCCAATGAGAGAAGCCCCGAAAGGCGTCATTCCGGGCCATTCACCTGCACCTATGGGTTTCGTAAGAATACCGTTGAGGTTACACATCCGGGGCCTAGAGCGTGTCAGGTCTTAATAGAAGCAATTTTCGTTTCTCGATTGGCGAGGCGATACCCAGGCTCAAGGCGATCGAAGAGCGATGGCGACCCATCTCTCGAGAGCGGCCTGGGCGTGGGCGTCCGCCAATCGGCAAAGCCGAAGGGACGGGCGCTTTTGCACCAATATGAACCTTAAGTCTCTTGAAAACAGCCCCACTATATCCTGCGAGACTTAAGGTTCATATTAGATCAGCTTGGCGTTAGCTGTACCCATTTTGCCAAGGGTAATGCTAACGCCATAAAGCTGATCGCCCTGAAATCTATAGCAAAATCGCTCCGTCAGAATGATTCTATTAAGACCTGACACGCTCTAGACCCGCCGGCGCTTGCGCGGCCGGCAGCCGTTATGGGGGATGGGTGTCACATCGCGAATAGACGAGATGGTAAAACCCGCCGCCTGAAGCGCCCGCAGAGCCGATTCGCGTCCCGAGCCGGGCCCACTGACCTCAACCTCAAGGGTTTTCATGCCGTGATCCATGGCTTTCCTGGCCGCCGCCTCCGCTGTCAACTGGGCGGCATAGGGGGTGGATTTGCGCGATCCCTTAAAGCCCATGGCACCTGCCGAGCTCCATGAGATGGTATTTCCCTGTGCATCGGTAATGGTGATCATGGTGTTGTTAAACGTGGCGCGAACATGCGCTTTGCCGGATGCGATATTCTTGCGCTCGCTGCGCTTGATACGTGCCTTGTCTTTCGCCATATCCCAAATGGTCCTTGTTCGTCACAGATGCAGCCACATACAGTGGTGGTGCCGACTAGAGCGTGTCATGTCTTATACCAGCGGTATAACCGTTTTGCACACGCTGACTTGTGTGTCGTGCTGATAAAACAGCGGTTGTAAACCGGGTCAAGAGTCAAACGCAAAGCCCGCTGGTATTAATAGAACCATTCTGACCGGCAAAACTGACGTTCCACCTCTTACGGCCGTGACCGCAGATTGCCGCAACAAGGTCATACCGGGCCATTCATGGGCCCCGACACAAGATCAAAACACCTCTACCTCGCTTAAATCTTCGCTTGAGACTTTAACGTGGCATTGTCACAGATTGGTTTCAGTTAAGTGCAAAACACTGTAGTGGAACCTTGAATTCGACGTTTGGGAACACGCCCGGCGGCAAACAGGACTCAAATGTCATATTCAGGGTTCCACCAGAGCGTGTCAGGTCTTAACAGAAGCAATTTTCGTTTCTCGATTGGCGAGGCGATACCCACGCTCTAGGTCTTTTTGCCGGCGATGGGTTTTGCCGGCCCTTTGCGGGTGCGCGCGTTGGTATGGGTGCGCTGACCGCGCACGGGAAGCCCACGGCGATGGCGCAATCCGCGATAGCATCCCAAATCCATCAAACGCTTGATATTCATTGCCACTTCGCGGCGCAAATCCCCTTCCACGATATAGTCGCGATCAATGACCTCACGGATCTGGATAATCTCCGCATCCGAGAGTTCGTTGACCCGGCGCGCCTGGGGAATGTTGATTTTCTCGCAAATCTCCCGTGCCTTGGCCGGACCAATTCCATGAATATACCGCAGACCGATCTCGACCCGCTTCGTTGTCGGAATATTGACCCCAGCAATTCGCGCCATTCTGGCTCTCCTTTAAGCGTCTTGTCCTGCATGACCGCGCCAGCACCACCGCCCGCCGCATGTCACCGTGCTCACACCGACACGTACAAACCGCGTAACCGAATCCGTTGTTCTGATTTTGCCAAGCAAAAAACGGCGCCACCCCTCACGGATCGCACCGGCAAACATACCTAACACTTGTCTCTCTTATCGTATTCCGCGCACCCACGTCAATCATTTTATCCCCGTTAACGGCCGATATCACCTTTGCCCGATTGATTGTTCCGCCCGTTATCCGCCCTCAGTCAGCCAGAGCCGAAGCGATCTGCGTTGCCACGTCATCGACCGGCGCCATGCCATCAACGGCTTTCAGTAAGCCGCGCTCGCGATAATACGACGAAAGAGGCGCCGTATCGCGATGATACACCGACAGGCGATGGCGTAACGCCTCCGGGGTGTCGTCGGCACGCACCGCGCCCTTTGATTCCTGCGCCCGTTTGACAATCCGCGCCAACAACGCCTCACTGTCCACGACAAGCTCGATCACCGCATCAAGACGCAACGCCTTTTCATCCAGCATCGCATCCAGAGCGCGCGCCTGTGGGAGCGTGCGCGGAAACCCGTCCAGGATAAACCCGTTGGCGCAATCAGCCTCATCGACCCGATCCGAAACAATGGAAACGACAACCGTATCAGGCACCAGTTCTCCACGCGCCATGATATCCCTGGCCTGCAAACCGACCGGCGTTTGCGCCGCCACGGCGGCGCGAAGCATATCGCCGGTAGATAACTGCACGATGTTATATCCCGCGACCAGTCTGGCGGCTTGCGTTCCCTTGCCGGCGCCGGGGGGACCAAGTAGGATTAATCTCATCGCCTGCCTCCGCGAAGCCTCGATTTTCTGATCAGGCCCTCATACTGATGCGCCAGCAGATGCCCCTGAACCTGGGCCACCGTGTCCATAGTCACGCTGACGGCGATCAGCAGGGAGGTACCGCCAAAAATCATCGCAATTCCCGAATAGGAGCGGAAAAACTCCGGTATCAAGCAGATAAACGCCAGATACAACGCGCCAACCGTGGTGATGCGCATAAGCACGTAATCGATATATGCGGCGGTACGCTCGCCAGGTCGAATACCAGGAATAAAGCCGCCTTGCTTTTTCAGATTATCCGCTGTCTCGCTCGGCTTGAAAACCAGGGCGGTGTAAAAGAAGGCGAAAAAGATAATAAACCCCGCATAGAGAAGCAGAAACAATGGCTGGCCGGGGCCCAGATAGGCGGCGACGGCACCAAAGAATCCGGTCGACTCCGCGCCCTGCCCGCTGGCAAAACTTGTCACCGTGGCGGGCATTAAAAGAAGCGAGGAGGCAAAAATCGGCGGAATAACGCCAGCCGTATTGAGTTTCAGCGGCAGATGCGACTGATCCCCCTGAAACATGCGATTGCCCATTTGCCGCTTCGGATATTGCACAATCAATCGCCGCTGGGCGCGCTCCATAAACACAATCAGGACGATAATCGCAACAGCGGCAACCAGAACCCCGAGGATCAGAGGCGTCGATAACTCCCCGGTGCGGCCGCTTTCGAACAACTGCGACAACGCGCCGGGAAATTCTGCCACAATGCCGGCGAAAATGATCAACGAGATACCGTTGCCCACACCGCGTGCCGTGATCTGCTCGCCCAACCACATCAAAAACAGCGTGCCGCCTACCAGGGTAATGACCGCCGAAATGCGAAAGAACAGGCCAGGATCAAGAACAAGGGTGCCCGAGCGCTCAAGGCCGATGGCCAGACCGAACGCCTGCACCGTGGCCAGTAATACCGTCAGATAGCGCGTATACTGATTGATCGTGCGCCGACCCTGCTCGCCCTCCTTCTTTAACGCCTCAAAGCTGGGCACCACGGCGGTCATCAACTGAACGATGATCGAGGCGGAAATATAGGGCATGATACCCAGGGCAAAAATCGCCATACGCCCCACCGCCCCGCCGGTGAAGACGTTAAAAAGGCCAACCACACCCCCTTGCAGGCGATCAAGAAAGCTGGCCAACTCAACGGGATTAATGCCAGGCAGGGGAACAAATGTGCCGAAGCGGTATACCAGGAGGGCGCCGAGAGTAAACCAGATACGCTTCTTCAGTTCATCTGCCTTGGCGAAGGCGGCAAAATTGATATTTGCCGCAAGCTGTTCTGCTGCTGAAGCCATAATGTGTCAAGCGAGAGTGCTAGCCTTGATCTGTCGGGGTCGATTGGGATGGTTCATCGGGTGCCGCATTCGCGCCAGTCGCACCAGAAACGGACAAGCGAAGGGAGCCGCCGCTCTTTTCCACCTTTTCGCGTGCCGTCTTCGAGGCACCAGCGAGGGAAAATTCAAGGGCCGTCTTCACTTCACCTCCGCCCAGAAGCCGCACGCCATCGTGAATGCGGCGAATAACCCCGGCATCCTTCAGCGCCTGCGCATCAATAAGGACATTGCCGTCGAGTTTACCCGCATCAATGGCCATCTGGACACGGCCGACATTCACGGCGTTGAACTTTTTGGCAAAAATGTTGTTAAAGCCCCGTTTGGGCAGGCGCATATGGATGGGCATCTGCCCGCCCTCAAAGCCTTTGATGGCAACGCCGGAACGCGATTTCTGCCCCTTCATGCCCCGCCCGGCGGTCTTGCCCTTGCCGCAGCCAATGCCGCGCCCGAGCCGTCGTCCGGATTTTCGTGCGCCGGCCGTATCGCGCAGCGCATTGAGTTTTGTCATAGCCTTATTCCTCGACGATCCGCACCATATGGCTCACCTTGGCGATCATACCGCGCACCGCGGGCGTATCCTCAAGGCGCCGCCGGCGGCCGATTTTGTTCAATCCCAGTCCGATCAGGGTGCGGCGCTGGTCCCTGGTGCGCCGAATAGGGCTGCCCGTCTGTTCGACAACCACCATTTCCTTTGTCTGCCCCTTACGTGCCATGAGTTATATCTCCTGCGTCTTGCGATGCCGACACCCTGGCTGCGCGCACAATGAAGTCTTCGTCACAATGCTGTCGCCGTGCCACGCCCGTCAAGCGCTATGCGCTTTGCGCTTCGGGCGCCTCTTGCACTTGCTGTATCTCTTGCGCCTCTTGCGGTTGTGCAATGCGGCGGCGCGCCTGAAGGGCTGAGACTTTCATGCCGCGACGCACGGCAACGGCGCGCGGGCTGTCCTGTTTGCGCAGCGCGGCGAATGTCGCGCGAACCATGTTATACGGATTTGACGTGCCAAGGGATTTGGCGACGACATCGTGCATGCCAAGCGCCTCAAAGACTGCGCGCATCGGCCCGCCGGCGATAATGCCCGTTCCCGGCGGAGCGGTACGCAGCACCACCTTGCCTGCCCCGAAGCGCCCGCGCACGTCATGGTGCAGGGTTCGTCCCTCGCGCAGGGGTACGCGGATCATCTCACGCTTGGCCGCATCGGTGGCCTTGCGGATGGCTTCCGGCACCTCACGCGCCTTGCCATGACCGAAGCCGGCGCGGCCCTTTTGATCGCCGACGACCACCAGGGCGGCAAAGCCGAACCGGCGACCGCCCTTGACCACCTTGGCGACACGATTGATATGGACGAGGCGGTCAATAAACTCGCCGTCGCGTTCTTCGTTTCTTGCCATCGCTTGGTTCGCTCTATCCTGTTCGACTATTGTCCGCTATCGTCTTTAAAACGACAGCCCCGTTTTCCTGGCAGCATCCGCCAGGGCTTTAACCCGTCCGTGATACAGATAGCCGCCACGGTCAAAGACGACCTCCTTCACACCCGCCGCCACGGCGCGCTCGCCGATCAATTTGCCCACATGGCCAGCCGCTTCGCAATCGGCACCACTGCGCAGCGTGTCTTTCAATGCGGCGCTAAGGCTGGAGGCGTGGGCGATTGTCACCCCCTTTTTATCATCGATAACCTGGGCGTATATGTTCTTCGATGAGCGAAACACGCTGAGCCTGGGACGATCCGTTGCATGTTTGCGCAATGATCGCCGCACCCGCTGGCGCCGCCGCTTTGATTTTGCTGCTGTATTCGCCATAAGCCCGATCCTTACTTTTTCTTGCCTTCCTTACGGCGCACATATTCATCCACATAGCGCACCCCCTTGCCCTTATAGGGCTCGGGCGGCCGAAAGCGGCGGATTTCAGCCGCCACCTGTCCCACCTTTTGCTTGTCGATGCCACTGACGACGATCTCCGTCTGGCTCGGGCAAGCAAGCGTAATCCCCTCGGGCGCCTCATAGACCACATCGTGCGACAGGCCAAGGGACAAGTGTACCGCCGTGCCCTGCATTTGCGCCCGATAACCAACGCCCTGAAGGCGCAGGCGCTTTTCGAACCCCTTGCCGACACCCTCGATGATATTGTGCACCAGCGTGCGCGATAACCCCCAGCAGGCGCGCGCGCGCTTGCTCTCATCCGCCGGCGTGATATTCAGCCGGCCCTCATCCAGGGCCACCCGAACGTCCTTGACAAGTTCAACATGCAAACTGCCCTGCGGGCCCTTTGCGCGTACAATCTGCCCTTCCACCGCCAAGCTTATCCCGTCGGGAACCGTGATTTCCTTACTGCCAATTCGAGACATTGTTGTGTCCGTTCATTTCACCATTCTACCAGTATCGTGCCGGCGCGGCGCCCCCGGGCGCCGTTCGCGCCCGATCGTGTGGCCTCACGGGCATCAGAATATCTGACACAGAACCTCGCCACCGACATTATGGTCGCGCGCCTGCCTGTCAGACATAATCCCCTTCGATGTGGAGAGGATGGAGACGCCCAGACCGTTCGCCACGACGGGAATTGTCTTGACCGAGGTGTAAACACGGCGCCCGGGTTTGGAGACGCGTGTCAGGTTGCGGATCACCGGCTCACCGTCGTAATATTTCAGTTCGATTTCGATTTCCTTGCGGCCGTTGTCGTATTCGATCTGCGCATAGTCGCGAATATAGCCTTCCGACTTCAACACATCGAGAACACTGGCACGCACCCGCGAGGCGGGCGTTGAAACACGCGGTCTGTTGCGCATGGTGGCGTTACGAATGCGCGTTAGCATATCACCGATCGGATCATTTACACCCATATCTTTACCCTACCAGCTCGACTTGACCATGCCGGGGATTTGTCCTTCTCCGGCCAATTGCCGCATCGCGATACGCGACATGCGCGTTTTGCGATAGAACCCGCGCGGGCGGCCCGATAATTCGCAGCGGTTGCGAATGCGGGTCTTGCTGCCATCGCGCGGCATCGCGGCAAGGCGCATACTGGCCGTAAAACGCTCGTCCAGCGGGCGCGCCTTGTCCATGATAACCGCCTTGAGCGCCGCCCGCCGTTTCGCCTCAACGGCAACGCGTTTGCGCCGGTGTTTGTTCTTTTCGATCGCACTAACCTTAGCCATGCAAGCACCCTCTTTGCTGATTACCGTTCTTACTTGCGAAACGGAAAATTAAACTCACGAAGCAGCGCGCGCGCCGTATCGTCATCGCGCGCCGTGGTGCAGACGATCACATCAAGCCCCCAGATAGAATCGGCCTTGTCGTAATCGATCTCGGGAAACACGATATGTTCCTTGATCCCCATGGCGAAATTGCCGCGGCCATCAAAACTGTTCGGATTAAGGCCGCGAAAATCGCGCACCCGCGGCAGGGCGATGGTAATCAACCGGTCTATGAAGTCATACATACGCGCCTTGCGCAACGTGACCTTGGCGCCTATGGGCATATTGTCGCGCAGTTTAAACGATGCGATCGACTTGCGCGCCCTTGTGACAACAGCCCGTTGGCCGGCAATCAGGGTAAGATCGTTTGCCGCCGAGGCCGCCTTTTTTGAATCAGCCGTCGCCGCACCGATCCCCATGTTAAGAACGACCTTTTCCAGCCGGGGCACCTGCATAATGTTGGCACAACCCAGTTCGCGCATGAGTTTATCGCGCATGAGCGTCTCATAGTCGGTCTTCAAGCGCGGACAATAAGCGGTCTCAGCCATCGATCGTCTCTCCGGATTTGCGCGCCACGCGAACCTTGCGACCATCCTTGAGCTGCGTATAGCCAATGCGCGTCGCGGTATCGTCCCTGGGATCGGCGATAGCCAGATTGGAAATGTGAACAGGCGCCTCGCGGCGGATAATGCCGGCCTCCTGCGCCGCCGTCTGGCGCTGGTGCCGGCTGACCATATTGATGCCCTGTACCAGCGCACGATTTTGCCGCGGCATAACCTTGAGTACCTCGCCTTTGCGTCCCTTGTCGCGGCCGGCAAGAACGATCACCCGATCGCCTTTTCTGATTTTGCATTTAATGGTCATGTCATAACACCTCGGGGGCGAGGGAAATAATCTTCATGTGCTTTTTAGCGCGCAGTTCCCGTGTAACGGGGCCGAAGATGCGCGTGCCGATAGGCTCGCCCTGGTTGTTGATCAACACCGCGGCATTGCGATCAAAGCGAATGACACTGCCATCGCCGCGGCGGATATCCTTGGCGGTGCGCACAACAACGGCGCGCATCACATCGCCCTTTTTGACGCGGCCGCGCGGGATCGCCTCCTTGATGCTGACGACAATAATATCGCCCACCGAGGCATAGCGCCGCCGCGATCCGCCAAGCACCTTGATGCACATAACGCGGCGGGCGCCGGAATTATCCGCCACGTCCAAACTTGACTGCATTTGAATCATGTGCTCGCTTTCTGTCCTAGAGCGTGTCAGATCTTAATCAGCGGTATCTACCAGCCATATCCGCTTTGGCCCACCGGTCCGGCATTTATTCCGAGCCGGCGGCAACTACCGTCCATTGTTTTGTCTTCGAAATCGGCCGGCATTCCTGAATAAACACGGAATCGCCAACCTTGTTCGCATTGTCCGCATCGTGGGCGTGATACTTCTTGGTTCGCCGCACCGTCTTCTTTAAAAGCGGATGGGTATAGCGCCGCTCGACGCGCACCACAACCGTCTTGTCCTGTTTGTCGCTGACAACAGTGCCTTGTAAAATGCGCTTGGGCATAGACTAACTCCCGCTTTCGCTTTCCTGGCCCGCTTCGTTGATAACCGTCTTGATACGCGCAATACCGCGGCGCACCTGGCGGATGCGGCCGGTGTTCTCAAGCTGCCCGGACGCCTTTTGAAAACGCAAGTTAAAGCGCTCCTTCTTCAGGCTTTCCAACTGCTCATCAAGCTGATCGCGCGACAACATTCTCACATCGGCAATTTTCATAACCCGCTCTCGTGTTCTTTCCCGCTCTCGCCTAATCGCCCAGGCGCGTCACAAAACGCGTCTTGACGGGAAGTTTCATGGCGCCCAGACGCAGCGCCTCGCGCGCCAGCGGCTCGGGCACGCCGTCAATCTCGAACATGATGCGCCCGGGCTTTACCCGCACGCACCAGAATTCGGGCGTTCCCTTACCCTTGCCCATACGCACTTCGATGGGCTTTTTTGAGACGGGAACATCCGGAAAAATCCGAATCCAGACACGTCCGGCGCGTTTCATATGGCGCGTCATGGCGCGGCGCGCGGCCTCGATCTGGCGCGCCGTAATGCGCTCCGGCTCCTGCGCCTTAATACCAAAGGAGCCGAACACCAGCGTCGTTCCCGCCTTGGCATTCCCGCGAATGCGGCCCTTGTGCTGCTTGCGAAATTTCGTCCGTTTTGGTTGCAGCATAATCGTATTCCTGTTCTTTCATACCAGCCAGACCAGCCATACCGGCGGCATCGGTCTTACCAGAGCGTGTCATATCTTGACAGAACCATTGTCGTCTCAATCGAGGATATCTGCCAATATCCCCGGTGCTGGTCCGGTAGGCGGCTATCGCTTGCGTTCTCTCACCGATCAGTTTGTCCCGGAACGGCGCCGTGTATCGCGGCCCTCCATGGCCTTGCGCTCCTGTGCCAACGGGTCGTGCTCCATGATCTCGCCCTTGTAAATCCAGACCTTGATACCGCACGCCCCATAAGCGGTACGCGCCGTGGCGATGCCGTAATCGATATTGGCGCGCAATGTATGCAGAGGCACCTGGCCCTCGCGATACCATTCCGTCCGCGCGATCTCGGCGCCCCCCAAACGACCGGCGCTGTTGATGCGAATGCCCTTGGCGCCCAGACGCTGGGCATTCTGCATGGCCCGTTTCATGGCGCGGCGAAAGGCGACCCGGCGCTCAAGCTGCTGGGCGACCGCATGGGCGACAAGGCAGGCATCGGCTTCGGGTTTTCGCACCTCGACGATATTGATATGCACATCGCTGGCGGTAATCTTGCGAACGCGCTGCTTGAGTTTTTCGATATCGGCACCCTTTTTGCCGATAACAATGCCGGGGCGCGCCGTATGAATGGTGATCTGGCACTTGCGGTGCGGCCGCTCGATGGTAATCCGCGAAATCGCCGCCTGCTTCAGGGCCTCATTGAGCAGGGCGCGGATTTTAATGTCCTCGTGCAACAGCGAGCCGTAGTCATGCTTGCCCGCGTACCAGCGCGAGTCCCATGTGCGGTTGATGCCCAGGCGCATGCCGATCGGATTGACTTTCTGGCCCATCAGGCGCTCTCCTCCAACTCGCGTACAATGATTGTCAAGTGAGAAAACGGCTTGACAATCCGCCCCGCCCGACCACGGGCGCGGGCGCGCCAGCGCTTCATGACGATCGATTTTCCCACATAGGCCTGGGCGACGACCAATGCATCGACGTCGAGACCATGGTTGTTTTCCGCATTCGCAATGGCCGCCTCAAGGGTCTTCATGACCGTTGAAGCGATACGTTTGCGGCAAAAAGTCAGATCAGCAATGGCTTGCTCCACCCGCTTGCCGCGTATCATCGCGGCCACAAGGTTCAGCTTTTGCGGGCTGACCCGGATGGTACGCGCAACCGCACACGCTTCATTTTCTGCCAACCGGGTTGGCTTTTTGGCTTTGCCCATGACGGCTCCTGGTTATCTTCGTCGCGCCTTTTTATCGGCGGCATGGCCGTAGTAGGTTCGCGTCGGGGCGAACTCGCCCAGTTTGTGGCCGATCATATCCTCGGTAATGAATACCGGGATGTGCTTGCGGCCGTTATAGACGGCGAATGTGACGCCAACGAATTGCGGCAGAATGGTCGAACGTCGCGACCAGGTTTTAATCGCCTGGCTGCGCCCCGAACTGCGTACCGCATCGACTTTTTTCATCAGATAGCCGTCGACAAAAGGCCCTTTCCACACCGAACGTCCCACGATTTTATCCTTTACCTGCCTTGCGCTGTCCTGATTTGCCCTGTCATCGAACCCTTAAGGCTAGCGCCGCTTCTTGCGCTGATGGCGACTGCGAACAATATACTTGTCGGTTTGCTTGTTGTTGCGGGTGCGCGCACCCTTTGTCGATTTGCCCCAGGGGGTGACCGGATGACGGCCGCCGGAGGAACGCCCCTCGCCACCGCCATGGGGGTGATCGATGGGATTCATGGCAACCCCGCGCACCGATGGACGTTTGCCAAGCCAGCGTTTGCGCCCGGCCTTGCCCAGATTGGTATTGCTGTTGTCAGGATTGGAGACGGCGCCGATACTCGCCATACAGCGCGCCAGAACGCGCCGCTGCTCCCCCGAATTCAACCGCAACAGAGCGTAATCGCCATCGCGCCCGACCAGTTGCGCATAGGTACCCGCAGCGCGCGCGATCTGGCCCCCCTTGCCGGGTTTCATCTCAATATTGTGGACAATCGTGCCGATGGGTATATTGGCCATGGGCATGGCGTTGCCCGGCTTGACGTCGACCTGCTCGCCCGAGATCACCCGATCCCCCACGGCAACCCGTTGGGGCGCCAGAATATATGCGATTTCCCCGTCGTCGTATGTAAGCAGCGCAATAAAGGCCGAGCGGTTCGGATCGTATTCGATACGCTCAATGACGGCGCTTATATCATGCCGGTTACGTTTGAAATCGACAATGCGATAGAGCCGTTTATGGCCACCGCCACGGCGGCGCGCCGTCAGGCGGCCATGATTATTGCGCCCGCCCTTTTTACTCAGCCCCTGGGTCAGCGCCTTTACGGGTCTGCCCCGGTGCAGCCCGGCGCGCTCGACCGTGATCAACTGCCGTTGACCAGGGGTGGTCGGATTGTATGTTTTCAAACCCATGGCATTTCTTTCCGCAACATCTGTTGTCGATGTCTCTTATCCTGTCGTTCCGGCTTTATGACCGCTGTATTGCTCTGTGGAGCCTGTCATGTCCTATAAGCCCGTGGTGATATCGATCGACTCGCCCGGCGCGAGGGTTACAATGGCCTTCTTGATCGCTTTCTGCCGCCCGAAGCGACCACGAAATCCTTTCAGTTTCCCTTTTCGTATCAAAGTGTTCACCGCCGTCACCTTGACCGAGAACAACGTCTCCACAGCCCCCTTGATCGCCGGCTTGCTGGCGCCGATGGCGACATTGAAAACTACCTGATTGGCCTCAGATGCCAGCGTCGACTTCTCGGTAATCACCGGCGAGAGTATGATGTCGTAGGCATCCGCCCTACCCGATATATGCTTCATGCAAGCCGCTCCTGTAGCGCCTCAACCGCAGCCTTCGAGAGCATCAGCGTATCGCGGCGCATAATGTCGTACACATTAATCCCAACACTCGGCAGAACATCAATATTGGGCACATTGCGCGTCGCGCGGCTGACGTTCTCATCCACGCGATCGCCGGTGATGATCAGCGCTGAAGTGATCCCAAGTGCGCCCAGTTGCGCGCGCAACGCTTTTGTCTTGCCGGTTGCAACCACCTCATCGACGACAATCAGTTTATCGTCCTTGAGCTTGGCGGACAGGGCATGACGCAGCGCCAGTTTGCGCACTTTTTTCGGCAATCCGATGGCATGGGAACGCACGAGCGGTCCAAACGCCTTGCCGCCGCCGCGAAATAACGGCGCACTCGCCGCCCCGTGACGGGCGCCGCCGGAGCCCTTTTGGCGATAGATTTTCTTGCCCGTGCGGGCAATCTCCGAACGCCGCTTCGTCTTGTGGGTTCCGGCGCGCCGCCTGGCCAGTTGATAACGTACCATGCGCTGCAATATATCGGCGCGTGGCGCAAGGCCAAAGACGCTCTCCGAGACAGCGAGCGTCCCGGCGCTCTTACCCTCCAATGTGGTGATATTGAGTTCCATCAGACGGTCTCCCCGGCCCCCGTATCGCCATTGCCGGCGGTTTGCGCGGCATCGCCTATGTCGCTTTTATCATGGGCATCCCTGGCAACGGTGGCGTCCGCTTCTTTGGCTTTCCTCGCCGCGATAAAGGCGCCCGGCACCGGCGCCTCTTCCGGCAGGGCCCGCTTGCAGGCATCACGCAGGCGCACCCATCCGCCCCTGGCGCCGGGAACGGCGCCGCGCACAAGAATAAGGCCGCGCGCCGGGTCCGTTTTCACAACCCGCAGGTTTTGCACCGTGACCGTTTCATCCCCCATATGGCCAGCCATTTTCTTACCCTTGAAGACCTTGCCCGGGTTTTGGTTCTGCCCCGTCGAGCCGTGGCTGCGGTGACTGACGGAGACCCCGTGAGAGGCTCGCAGGCCCTTGAAATTATGACGTTTCATGGCGCCGGCAAATCCCTTGCCAATAGAGGTTGCGGTGGCATCCACGTACTGGCCGGCGACGAAATGATCCGCGGTGATCTCGGCGCCGACGTCAATCAGATTTTCGGCGCTGACGCGAAACTCCGCCAGACGATAGCGCGGCGCCACATTGGCCTTGGCGAAATGGCCGCGCTGCGCCTTCGACAGACGTCCTGCCCTGGCCGCGCCGGCGCCCAGCTGGACGGCCGTATAGCCGTCTTTTTCCTCGTTGCGCTGGGCGACGACCTGGCATTTGTCCAGATGCAGGACGGTCACGGGCACGTGCCGGCCATTCTCATCGAATACGCGGGTCATTCCCATCTTTTGCGCGATCACACCGCAACGCATGGCTTATTCCTTCATTACTCGCAGCCCACGTGTTCCGTGGCCCGGCTAGTTGTGATCTTTAAGCAGGTGTATCCAGGACCGGCAAACCTGAAGTGATCTTTTTGCGGCCTTTGCCACCACAAAGACCATACCGGGCCATCCATCTGCACCCGATCAGTTTACCACGAACCACCTGTTGCAATGACACCGCTAGAGCTTGATCTCCACATCGACACCGGCGGCAAGATCGAGTTTCATCAACGCATCGACCGTCTGCGGCGTTGGATCCACGATATCCAAAAGGCGCTTATGGGTGCGAATTTCGAATTGCTCGCGACTTTTCTTGTCCACGTGCGGCGAGCGGTTTACGGTGAATTTCTCGATACGCGTCGGCAGCGGAATGGGACCGCGAACCTGCGCCCCCGTACGCTTTGCCGTCGAGACAATCTCGCGCGTCGACGTATCCAGAACACGATGATCAAAGGCCTTTAAACGAATGCGTATGTTTTGACGATCCATAAATAACCCGTAGAGTGTTAGCGGTGACGATCACGGGGCGCTGCGGCGCCGCCTGTCAGGCATCACCGGCGTGTTGAAACTGCGTGACTTTCCACTTCCGTAATATCCGATAGGGAGGCATTTGATCATCGGCGCCGCTGTGGGAGCCGCGAAAGAAAATGCCGAACTGGTCTGTGGCGCGGCAATAAATGCTTCCCGAGAGTTCCTCGGTCGCTGGCGCGCAACGCTCCAGCGCTTGCGTGTGCGAATACAACTTGTCCAGAGTCTGGCCGATACGCTCACCCTGAACGCCCCTGACACGGGCGCTGGAAGAGATGATGGCGTTCACCCTACCGCCTTTGTAGCGCAGATTCCTGTACGTGTTCGTTTTCGCCTCGACGCCATCGTGAAGCACCCCATCGGCGCTAAACCGGGCGCGGAAAACTTCTTCATCCCCATCAAGAAAACGCAGTACAGGAAAGACGCCCGATTCGGTGCTTTGCCAGGCGGAGACCATTTTTAACGGCGCAAACGCCTTTTGCAATGTGTCCCGGTCGCGCCAGCGCGTCCCCAGAACAAGCGGCCCGAGGCCTTCGTAGCCAAAGCGATAACGCTCTTCGGGGCGTATCGAAGCGGCGCCCGTAACCAGTGTCGACGTGGCATCTGTCTGCGTAACCGGGCCAGCCGCGGCGATTGTGCCGACCTCTTGCGTATCCTGGGCATTCTGCTGCGCCGATCCTGCGGACAGTGCGGCAATATCATCGCTATCGGCCGGTATATCCGAAGAGGCGGCGATACGCCCGCCTGGTGCGCCCGTATCAAGGCAGGCAGCGAGCACCATTGAGGCGCTCAATACCACCAGAGCGGGCAGTATCCTGCTTGTCCAGTTGGCCTTTGTTACGGGCAATAAGGTCTCGGGGGTCATAACGTAATGTTTTCCTCTCAACTGGCGCTAGAGCGTGCTTGTTTGCCAGTGGAACGTTATCACAGCTGGTGGTTCCTTGATCCCAGCATTTGCAGGCAAGCCTGCGGTCAGGGCGTGCAAATGCTGGAATCGAAACACCACATTAATCGATGATTGTGGCGACGACGCCGGCGCCCACCGTGCGACCGCCCTCGCGAATGGCAAAACGCAGCTTCTCTTCCATCGCAATCGGCACAATCAGTTCAACCTCCATCTCGCAATTATCCCCGGGCATCACCATCTCAACACCCTCGCCAAGACTGACAACCCCCGTCACATCCGTCGTGCGAAAGTAAAACTGCGGACGGTAATTCGTGAAAAACGGCGTGTGACGACCCCCCTCGTCCTTCGTTAATATATACGCCTCCGCCTTGAACTTCGTATGCGGCGTCACCGAACCGGGCTTGCACAAAACCTGGCCGCGCTCAATGCCATCGCGATCAACGCCGCGAAGCAAACAGCCAACATTGTCCCCAGCCTCCCCCTGATCAAGCAGCTTGCGAAACATCTCAACACCCGTCACCGTCGTCTTGCCCGTGCCGCGAATGCCCACAATCTCAACTTCCTCGCCAACATTCACGATGCCACGCTCAATACGCCCCGTCGCAACCGTCCCACGGCCCGATATGGAAAAAACGTCCTCAACCGGCATCAAAAACGGCTGATCCTTCGGACGCTCCGGCTGCGGAATATAGGCATCAACCGCCGCCATCAACTCGAGAATCTTCGCCTGGCCGATCTCATCGTCGCGCCCCTCAAGGGCCGCTAGCGCCGAACCCGCAACAATCGGGATGTCGTCACCGGGAAAATCATACGACGAAAGAAGCTCGCGCACTTCCATCTCCACAAGCTCCAAAAGCTCCGCATCGTCAACCTGGTCCACCTTGTTCAAAAACACAACAAGCGCAGGAACACCAACCTGGCGCGCCAAAAGAATATGTTCGCGCGTCTGCGGCATCGGACCATCCGCCGCCGAAACCACAAGAATTGCACCATCCATCTGTGCCGCACCGGTGATCATGTTCTTCACATAATCCGCATGGCCCGGGCAGTCCACATGGGCATAGTGGCGGTTCTCCGTCTCGTATTCCACATGGGCCGTCGATATGGTAATACCGCGCTCGCGTTCCTCGGGCGCCTTGTCGATATCCTCAAAGGCTGTCGCCGTCGCCCCGCCGCTTAGGGCCAGAACTCGCGTAATCGCCGCCGTCAGCGTCGTCTTGCCGTGATCAACATGGCCAATCGTGCCGATGTTCACATGCGGCTTGGTGCGTTCAAACTTTTCCTTCGCCATAAATCGCTCCTCTTGCGAAATGGATAATACCAGCGCTTTTCGATTTCCGTGCACGCTGGCTACAGGATCGATCGGCCTGGTCCGATCAAATAAACAACTGCCTGCTTTTTCCGCCCAGGCAAATGCGGCTCCAGCATGGCTTTAAACGATCGTACCTCTACATCGTCTTACATCGCCGCGATGCAAATCAGCGATCACCGGCTCTGCGCCGCTGGCATCACTTGTACAAATCGCGCCCTGTACTCCCAAACGCCCCTGAACCCCAAGCCAACCGTACCCTGAATCCAGCGGCAGTTACGCAAACTTCGCCTGAATGGCCTCGGCTTCCGCCTGGGGCACCTGCTGATAATGATCAAACTGCATGGTAAACTGCGCCCGCCCCTGGCTCATGGAACGCAGGGTGGAGACATAACCGAACATATTGGCCAGGGGAACCATGGCATTGACCACCGTAGCCACGCCGCGCGCTTCGGTGCTTTGTATCTGCCCGCGGCGCCCGTTCAGATCGCCGATGATGTCGCCCATATATTCTTCCGGCGTTACCACCTCGACCTTCATGATCGGCTCAAGCAGTTTCGGTGCCGCCTTGCGCGCGCCCTCGCGAAACGCCGCCCGCGCCGCAATCTCAAATGCCAGAACACTCGAATCGACGTCGTGATAGGCGCCATCGAGCAAAGTTACCGTGGTATCGACCATGGGAAAGTTGGCAATAACGCCCGTTGAGAGCACGCTATCGATGCCCTTTTGCACCCCGGGGATATATTCCTTGGGCACATTACCGCCGGTAATGCGGCTTTCGAAGGCGTTGCCGGTGCCCGTTTCGCTGGGCTCGATAAGCAGTTTTACGCGCGCAAACTGGCCGGCGCCACCGGATTGTTTCTTGTGGGTATAATCGATTTCCTCGGCACGCGAGACGGTCTCGCGATAGGCCACCTGCGGGTTGCCGATATTGGCCTCCACCTTGAATTCGCGCCGCATACGATCGACGATGATGTCGAGATGCAATTCGCCCATTCCGGCGATGATGGTCTGCCCGGTCTCCCCATCCGACTTGACGCGAAAACTGGGGTCCTCCTGCGCCAGCCGGTGCAGGGCCTGGCCCATTTTTTCCTGATCCCCCTTGGTTTTGGGCTCGACGGTAATTTCGATGACCGGATCGGGAAAATCCATCCGCTCCAGTACGACCTGGCTATCCACATCGCAAAGCGTATCGCCGGTTGTTGTCTCCTTCAGCCCGGCGATAGCGACAATGTCTCCCGCACAGGCTTCGCGAATATCCTCGCGGTGATTGGAATGCATCAGCAACATGCGCCCCACCCGCTCGCGCCGTCCCTTGACGGAATTGATCACCCCGGAGCCGCTCTCGAGTTTGCCGGAATAAATGCGCGCGAATGTCAGGGAGCCGACAAAACTGTCGTTCATGACCTTAAAGGCGAGCATGGAAAGCGGTTCGTCATCGCTTGCGCGGCGAACGATTTCGTCGCCGGTTTTAACGTCAAGGCCCTTGACCGCTGGAATATCCACAGGGCTTGGCAGATAATCAACCACAGCATCAAGTAGCGGCTGTACTCCCTTGTTTTTAAAAGCTGTTCCACATAATATCGGCACGAATGTATTGCTGATCGTGCCCATGCGGATCAACTGCTTGAGCGCGTTCTCACAAGGCTCCTCACCCTCCAGATAGGCCTCCATGGCGCCTTCGTGAACCTCAACCGCCGCTTCTATCATCACCTCGCGCGCCCTGGCCGCCTCGGCCGCCCTGTCCGCCGGGATTTCCTCCTCGTGAAATGCCGCGCCCAATCCCTCATTATCCCAGACAATGGCCTTCATGCGGACCAGATCGATGACACCGGCAAACTTCGATTCCGCACCAATGGGCAATTGAATCACCAACGGGTTGGCGCCGAGACGCGTGCGGATCATCTCAACCGATTGATAAAAGTCGGCTCCCAACTTGTCCATTTTATTGACGAAAATCATGCGCGGTACGTTGTATTTATCCGCCTGGCGCCAAACCGTCTCCGTTTGCGGCTCAACCCCGGCATTGGCATCCAGCAGCGCCACCGCCCCATCAAGCACGCGCAAGGAACGCTCCACCTCAATCGTAAAATCCACGTGCCCGGGCGTATCGATGATGTTCAGCCGCTTGCCCTTCCAAAAGCACGTCGTCGCCGCCGAGGTAATCGTAATGCCGCGTTCCTGCTCCTGCTCCATCCAGTCCATGGTGGCGGCGCCATCGTGCACTTCGCCAATCTTGTGGCTCTTGCCGGTGTAATACAGGATCCGCTCGGTCGTCGTCGTCTTGCCGGCATCAATGTGCGCCATGATGCCGAAATTGCGATAATCCTCGATTTTATATTCTCGCGCCATAAATCAACTCTTTTGGTGTCTCAACGGTGTTTCCCAAATGTATCGGTCGCCGTGCAAAGGCCCCCAACATCCTCATCAAGCGCCCTAGCCCGGTGTTCCAGCGTCAAACGCCCGGCATTATCCCGATTACTGCCGCCCACCATATCCACGTCCCATCCTTTGCGCATAACGGCCTGTAACTGCCACCCCTACCAGCGATAGTGAGAAAATGCCCGGTTGGCCTCGGCCATACGGTGCGTATCCTCACGCTTCTTGACCGCGTTACCGCGCTCATTAAACGCATCAAGCAACTCACCCGAGAGGCGCTGCGTCATGGTACGCTCGCTGCGCGCGCGGGCCGCGGCAATCAGCCAGCGAATGGCCAGCGCCTGCTTGCGCACGCTGCGCACCTCGACGGGAACCTGATAGGTTGCTCCACCCACCCGGCGCGAGCGCACCTCAATGGAGGGCATGACATTGTCAAGCGCCTGGTGAAACACTTCCACCGGATCCTGCTTTAATTTGCTCTCAACAATATCGAAAGCGCCGTATACGGTACGCTCGGCGATCGACTTCTTGCCATGCTTCATCAGGCTGTTCATAAACTTGGAAATCACCTGATCGCCGTATTTCGGATCGGGGATGACATCACGTTTTTCTGCGCTATGGCGTCTGGACATGGGTCGATTATCCGTTACAAAGCATTCAATATCGTTATTTCGATCGATTATTTGGGCCGCTTGGCGCCGTATTTCGAGCGCCGCTGCCGGCGGTCCTTGACCCCTTGCGTATCGAGCACGCCGCGCAGGACATGATAGCGAACCCCGGGCAGATCGCGCACGCGCCCGCCGCGGATCAGCACCACAGAGTGCTCCTGCAGGTTATGCCCCTCGCCGGGGATATAACTGATGACTTCGCGGCCATTGGTCAGCCGCACCTTCGCTACCTTGCGCAACGCCGAGTTGGGTTTTTTCGGCGTTGTCGTATAGACGCGCGTACAGACCCCCTTTTTTTGAGGATTGGCCTCCATGGCCGGCACTTTTGAGCGCTTGATCTTGGACTGGCGCGGCTTGCGGATCAACTGGTTGATCGTCGGCATCCTGACCTCATCTTAAACTGGTTCGACACGCATTTTAAACCTTGTTTCGACACTCGCAACATCGTCCCCGGGGCCACACTACCGCCTCTGCGGTTCAATACGTCACGCCCGAACGCCCGGCTGCCAATGCGGGACATTCCCCTGCCCCGCTTGCCTCCCGCTTGAGCGCCTGCCCCGACACGCCAACTATCCATCGCATGACCGTACGCCCAAACGGCACGCCCGATCATGCTCCGGAAATATTGTATAAGTGTTGCCGGCAGCGTCTAGAGATTCATAGGTGACCATACATATTGTGCGCGCACATACCCGTAAACGTGTATCTGGCCCGTAAACGTGCATCTGGCGAACCCACCTGTGTGAGCCCATGTTGTACGCGCGCATGGCACAGCGAACTCTACGGCCTGGCCGAGAATTGTGTCATGTCCTACAGGCTCTGCTCCAAAGCGTCAAGCGAATTCGCCGCTGCGGCGTTAATTTTTCGCCAATCAACCACATTTTTGTCTGCATTAAGGGTTTTATGACAGACTCATGGGTTTCCCATGGGTTTAAATCCGATACGAGGTAGAAATTATGCCTGTTGATCCAAACCACAACGACAATGCAACTGCAACACCACCGCGCTCGCGGGCGCGCCTGTCTGTGGCGGCCATCGCCGGAGGCGTGGCAGCGCTGGTCGGCGGCCTGGCGATCAGTCTGTTTTTGCTGACTTCGCCCCTTGCGGCGGGCACCTACTTTGCGCCCGACGGGGTGGCAATCGGCGGTTATGATCCGGTCGCCTATTTCACGGCGCGCAAGCCTGTTGCCGGTACGTCACAGTACGCGCACAAATGGCGCGATACGACGTGGCATTTTGCCAATGATGAAAACCGCGCCGCATTCGTTGCCAACCCGCAACGTTACGCACCCCGATACGGCGGCTATTGTGCCTATGCGGCGGCGAAAAACTATGTCTATCGCACGGACCCCAACGCCTGGTCGATCGTGGACGGCAAACTCTACCTCAACGCCTCCCTGGGCGTTCGCAAAACCTGGAGTGGCGACATTCCCGGCAATATTGCCGCCGCCGACAAAAACTGGCCAGAACTGGAAAAAGGGCTGTAGGTGGATAACGTCAACAGGTTGTCCTCAAAAAAGCAATGATCAGGTAAATGACCCGGTATGGCCTTGCGGCTCGCCATCTGCGGCAAGGGCCGCAAGAGGGATAACGTCAGATTTGCCCGTTTTGGGAACAACCTGCTGAAAGGTCACATCCAGGCGCACGCGTTCGCCGCAAGCGGCCTATAAACGGCGAATACGCGGATTGATCAGGCCATACAACACGTCCACCGCCAGATTGACGGTCATGACCATGACGGCAATCAGCAACAGTCCGCCCTGTACGACCTGGTAGTCGCGCCGCGAGATCGAATCGACCATCCATTTGCCGATACCCGGCCAGGCAAAGATCGTCTCCGTCAGGATCGCCCCGGCCAGCAGCGTGCCAACCGAAAGACCGATTACGGTCACAACGGGAATGAGGGCGTTACGCAGCGCGTGCAGGCCGTTGACGCGCCATGCCGACAGACCCTTGGCGCGCGCGGTGCGCACATAGTCTTCGCTCAACACCTCAAGCATGGCCGAGCGGGTCTGCCGGGCGATCACCGCCAGGGGAATGGTGCCCAAAACGATCGTCGGCAGAACCAGGTGCCGCACGGCCGAGGAAAAGGCCCCCTTTTGCCCCGAGAACAGACTGTCGATCAGCATGAACCCGGTAGGGCCATCAAAAAAGTACAGGAGCGAAATCCGTCCCGAAACCGGCGTTAAACCAAGAACGCCGGAAAAGACGATGATCAACAGCAGGGCCCACCAGAAAATCGGCATGGAGTATCCCACAAGCGCCGTCGACATGAGCGCCTGGTCGAATATCTTGCCGCGGTTGACGGCGGCGATCACGCCTGCCGGCAGACCGATCACAGTGGCGAATACGATGGCGCACAGGGATAACTCAAGGGTCGCTGGAAAAAGGGCGAAGAACTCATCCCAGACGGGCCGTTTGGTGACAAACGATGAACCCAGATCGCCGCGCAGAATACCACCGATATATTCAAGATACTGCCACCACATGGGCTGATCAAAGCCGAATTTGGCCATCAGTTCCGCGTAGCGTTCATCACTCATACCGCGCTCGCCCGCCATCACCAGAATGGGATCCCCCGGCAGCAGGCGAATGAACGAAAACGCAATAAGCGTCACGCCAAAAAACGTCGGGATAAAAGTCAAAAGCCGTCGTAGGGTGAACCACAGCATGGGTGTCTCGCTAACGGTCGATCATAAGCCTGCCCGCATTAGAGCGTGTCAGGTCTTAAGTGAAGCAATTTTCGTTTCCCGATTGGCGAGGCGATACCCAGGCTCAAGGCGTTCGAAGAGCGATGGCGACCCATCTCTCGAGAGCGGCCTGGGCGTGGGCGCCCGCCAATCGGGAAACAGAATTGCTTCACTTAAGAACTTAAAGGCTCTAGCCAACAAACATAATCTCGCGCGTAAAGTCCGTTAATGCGGTTGCCCCCTCGGGCGTGATCAGCACATCGTCCTCGATACGCACACCGAACCCCCCCAGTTTATACAGCCCCGGCTCAATGGTAAAGACCATCCCCGCTTCCAGGGGTGTATGATTGCCGCGCATGATGTAAGGCTCCTCGTGCACCTCACGCCCCAGACCGTGACCGGTCCTGGTGCGCATATAAGAAGCAAACGGCGAGCGCTCCAGAACAGCACTGACCGCATCATCAAGATCATGGGCGCTCACCCCCGCCGCCGCCAGATCGCGTCCGCACCGGTTGGCGCGCAGAACCGTATCGTAAAAGGCGCGTTGTTCATCGCCGCATGTGCGCACGAACACCGTGCGCGTGATGTCGGCGCACACCCCGTCATGACTCACGCCGAAGTCCAGCAACAGGGCATCCCCCGGGCGAACGGCGTAATCGGGACGGGCGGAGGCATGAGGACGAGCAGAATTGTCGCCAGCGGCCACAATGGGCGAAAAGGCGAAATCCTGGGCCCCATGGGCGAACAGGCTTTGCTTGAGCAGCGCCTCAATCTCGGTCTCAAACATCCCGACACACACGCCCGCCAGGGTATCGGCAAGGGCGCCCTGGCAAATGCCGATGGCGCGTTCCATGGCGGCGATCTCGCCGGCACTCTTGCGCAGACGCGGGCCAGATATGGCCCTTTGGGCATCGACAAGCTCCAGATCGTCAAAGGCGCGCGCCAGGGCATGGTGCACAAACACCCGCATCTGCTGCCCCTCAACGCCCAGACGGCGCATGGGCCGATGCGCTGCAAGGGCGGCAAAAGCACCATCATAGCCGTCCTGATCGCGCCAGTCGAAAACCGCGCCCTCGAAACCCAAAAGGGCAAACGAGGCCAGTTCCAGATTGGGCACCACCGCCGCCGGCAGCCCCTCAACGGGGATAACAATCACCAAAGGCCGTTCGTTTTGCAAAAACGTCTTGCCGTAAAGGCGGGCAAAATTCGCCCCCGGCACCAGCGCCACGCCATCCAGGGCCTGATCGCGGGCAATGCGGCGAAATACATCATAACGATCCGAACGCCCGGGGCGCTCAGGATGTATTGGCGCATCGCTCTGATGAGAACCCGCCGCAGCCATAAAGCGTACCCCCTGCCCTTGCGCGCAAGCGTTTGGCCGCTAGAGCGTGTCAGTTTTTAACTGAAGCAATTCTGTTTCTGTTAAGACCTGACACGCTCCAGGGAGCAGGCGAGGCAAGTACTGTAACCAACGCCCGCGCCCGGTCCTATACAGCGACTGTCGCAACCATCCTGTTCGCTTATTCGGCCAGATCGACGCCATAGAAAATATGGCCGCCGAACGGATCGATTTTGAAGTTCTTCACTTCCTTGCGAAGGGGCTTATAGACGACCGAATGGGCAATCGTCGCCCAGGGCGCCTGTTCCTTGAAGAGTTGCTGGGCCAGTTTGTAAAGGGCGATGCGCTCGTTGCGATCCGATACCGTCTTGGCGCGTTTAACGATATAGTCAAAGGGCGCGTAGCACCATTGCGCCCGGTTGGAGTTCTCGATACCATCGCAGCCGAGCAGGACAGCAAGGAAGTTATCGGGATCGCCATTATCGCCGGTCCAGCCGAGCAGAATGGCGCCATCGCGTTTGAGTTCGCGCGAGCGTTTCAGATACTCGCCCCATTCGTACGAGACAATTTCCACCTCGACACCGACCTTGGCGAAATCCGCCTGAATAAGCTCGGCCATGCGCCGCGCATTGGGGTTATAGGGGCGCTGCACGGGCATCGCCCAGATTTTCATCTTCAAGTCCTTTATTCCCTCGAGCGCGAGCAGGGCCTTGCTCTTGTCCGGATCATAGGGATCATCGACAATACTGTCGTCATACGACCAGATGGTAGGCGGGATGGGGTTTTTGGCAATCTTGCCGGATCCCTGAAACACTGCATCAAGGATCGCCTGTTTGTTGATCGCCATGTTAAGGGCCTTGCGCACATTGACATTGTCAAACGGCGGCACCTGGGTGTTATACGCCAGATAGCCCACATTCAGTCCTTCCTGGTTGATCAGGTTCACATCCGGATCCTCCCCCATGGCTTTCAGATCGGCCGGGTTCGGATAGGGCATGATGTGACACTCGCCAGCTTTCAATTTTTGATAGCGCACCGAGGCGTCCGGGGTAATGGCGAAGACGAGATTGTCGATGGGCGTTGCGCCGTCCCAATACCCGTCATGGGCGGCGTATCGGATGACGGCGTCTTTTTGATAACCGACGAATTTGAACGGGCCTGTGCCGACGGGTTTTTGATTGACCATTTCCGGCGTACCGGCGGCCAGCATTTTGTCGGCGTATTCCTTGGAGACAATGGAGGCGAAATCCATCCCCAGATTGGCGATCATGGGCGCTTCGGGGCGGTTCAAGACAAAAGTGACCTTGTAATCGCCATCGCGCCGCAGGGATTTGAGCAGATCGGGCATGGACATGCCGCCGAAATACTCCCACGTCCCGCCGGAGACCTTATGGTATGGATTGTCGGCTTTCCACTGGCGCTGGAACGAAAAGATGACATCATCGGCATTAAAATCGCGGCCGGGGGTAAAATAATCCGTGCTGTGGAATTTTACACCGCGGCGCAAGTTGAATGTGTATTCCAGACCATCATCGGAGACGCTCCAGCTTTCCGCCAGTGCCGGTCTGATGCTGGTCGTGCCCGGCTCGAACTCAACCAACCTGTTATAAATATTTTTTGATGATGCATCGAAAGTGGTTCCCGCCGTATAGAGGGCCGGATCAAAGCCCTCGGGCGAGCCTTCCGAGCAATACGCGAGGGTCTTGGCCTGGGCGGCCAGAGGCAATGTGGCCGCGGTACAAACGGCGGCCAGAAATAACGGTATACGTTTCATGGTGTTCTCCCAAATTAACACAGATCATCTTCGTTAAGATCGCTTATCGCCACTTAACATCAAATCCGTCGGGATCGCAATGCCGGTGGCAACCATGCGGGTATAACTTTATACCCGCCGCGCGGAATAAAAGGCAAAGCGGAACATCTGCAAGCCCGGTTGAGATCTTCCAGCGGGTAGTTTTTCAAGGCGGCAGGTCCAACGTTCCCCCCTCTTGCGGCCGTGGCCGCGAGAAGGCCGGTTCGGGCCGTCCATCTGATAGTCCAGAGCGTGTCCTGTCTTAATAGCCGCGCGCGATACAAAAGTCGATAACCTCCAAAAGCGCCCGCTTGTGCGCGCTGTCGGCAAGCGGCGCCAGAGCGTCGCGGCTGATGGCACCGTAATGACGGGCGCGCTCCAGAGTATCCTCAATGGCGCGGTGGCTGCGCATGAACGCAACCGCCTGCTCCATATCCCCCGGCCCGACTTCGCCGTCCACCAGCGTGCGTTCCCAGAAATTTCGCTGCGCGTCGGTGCCGCGCCGATAGGCAAGAACAACGGGAAGGGTAATCTTGCCCTCGCGAAAATCATCGCCGGTGTTCTTGCCCATGGTCGCATGGGCGCCGCCGTAGTCAAGAGCATCGTCCACCAGTTGAAACGCCAGCCCCAGATTGGCGCCATAGGAGCGAAGCGCCAATTGCCATACCCTGGGGGCGCCGGCAATAACCGCACCAACTTCCGCCGAGGCTGAAAACAGCGTGGCCGTCTTGGCGCCGATCACGGCCAGATAATCGTCCTCGGTGGTGGCGGTGTCCTTGGCGACGGACAATTGCATCACCTCGCCTTCGGCAATGACCGATGCTGCATGGGAGAGAATGGCAAGAGCGTCCAGGGATCCCACCTCCACCATCATCTTGAATGCCTGGCCCAGCAGATAATCCCCCACCAATACGCTCGCCTGGTTGCCCCAAAGCAACCGCGCCGCCTCCTTGCCCCGCCGCATATCGCTTTCGTCGATCACATCATCGTGCAGCAATGTAGCGGTATGCATGAACTCGACGCTCGCCGCCAGACTCACATGGCCATCGCCGCCATAGGCGCACATGGCGGCGCAGGCCAGGGTCAGCATGGGGCGGATGCGCTTGCCGCCCGAGGAGACCAGATGGCGCACAATCTGCGGGATCATATCCACATGAGAGCCCGCCTTGGCCAGAATCAGCGCGTTAACGCGATCCATATCGGACTTGACGAGTTCCATCAGCGCCGTTAACTCCGGTGCCTTGCTGGTGTGGGTTTCCATGGAAACGACTTTGCCCATTGCGGCTCCCGCCTGTTGTTTGCTGTACCGGTCAATTTGCGGCACTATAGTTTATTGCCCGTTGTACGCAAGGCACAAAACACATCCCGGATGACACCGGCGTCAGGACGGGCTATGTTTGCGCTGTAGCGATCACGGCAAGCACCCGTGAAACCGTCTGATCGCCGCCCCTGGCAAGAACCTGCTGAAAGATCACAGCCAGAACGTGTCATGATAACGTTATGATAACATTGCTGCGTACAACCGATAATCTTACCATTAACTTCGTGCGCATGGTGCTCGAACAGGCAGGTATCGGCGTATTCGTCGCCGATACGGCAATCAGTGCGATGGAGGGAGGGATTGGCGCCTTTCCCTTGCGCTTGATGGTGCACGACGACGATGCCGCAGCGGCACGGCGCATTGTCGCCCAGGCCGGCTACGGCCACGAACTGATAGCCGACACCTGAGTACGATCTTGCAGCACGCTGCGCCTGGAACGGACAAAGACGGACAAACCTGAAGGTACATCTCTTGCGTCCTTGCCGTCAGCAGGGCCGGCTCGGGCCATTCATCTGCACCCGGTGGCGTTTTCGGGAACAACCTGTTGCAATTGCACACCCAAGCCACGTACTGCCAAATTTGTGGGGCGATCATGCTGCGTCTGGTCTGGATCGGTGGAGGCATTACGGCGCTGGCCATCGGTGTGCTCGGCATTTTCCTGCCGCTCCTGCCAACCACGCCGTTTTTGCTGCTGGCGGCGTTTTGTTTCTCGCGCGGCTCGCGGCGTCTGCACAACTGGTTGCTAAACCACAAACTGCTCGGCCCGCCCATTCGCGACTGGAACCGCTGGGGCGCCATCGCGCCCGGCGCCAAGGCCGGCGCCATGATCGCCCTGATCGCGATTATCGCGCTAAGCCTGTTCGCCGGCGTCTCGCGCCTGGTCCTTGCTGTACAGATTGTGGTGCTCGCCGGCGTGGCGGCCTTTATTCTCAGCCGCCCCGCGCCGCCGAAAGACGCGCCCCGTGCCAGGCAAAATGATCGCTCATGAACGTCGCAATGAAATAATACGAGTGATCATACCCCTCGCGCATATTGAGTTGCAGGGTGATCCCCGCTTCTTTACAGGCGCGTTGCAGGCGTTTTGGCTGCAACTGTTCGTCAAGAAACGGATCGGCGCTTCCCTGATCCACCAGAATATCTGTCACCCGCGCCCCGTCCTCGACAAGCGCGCACGCATCATAGGCCCGCCAGGAGCGCCTGTCGGCGCCCAGATAATGGCCCAGCGCCTTTTGCCCCCAAGGAACCTCCATAGGCGCCACAATGGGTGCAAAGGCCGATACCGATCTGTAAATATGGGAGTTTTTCAGGGCGATGGTAAGCGCCCCGTGGCCGCCCATGGAGTGCCCGCACAACCCTTGACGCGCCATATCGGCGGGGAAATTCTCGCCAATCAAGCCGGGCAGTTCCCCGGTAATATAGGAATACATGCGGTAATGGCGGGCGTAGGGCTCTTGCGTCGCGTCCAGGTAAAAACCGGCCCCCAAGCCGAAATCATAGGCCCCCTGGGGATCATCGGGCACCTCATCGCCGCGCGGGCTGGTATCGGGCAAAACCGCCATGATACCGTGTTCGGTGCAGCAGCGCTGAATGCCGGCCTTTTCCATCGCATTGGCGTGGGTGCAGGTAAGGCCGGAAAGGTATGTTAGCACCGGTACCGGACCGTGATGCGCCTGGGGTGGCACAAAGACAGCAAATGTCATGGTTCCGCCGGTCTGGCTGGCGATGTGACGGTAAACACCTTGTACGCCGTCAAACGATTTCTGCTCTGATACGATTTCCATGTTTACTCTTTCCTGTCTGATCTGTTGAATGTGAAAAAGTCCCTCGGCTTCGCCTCGGTCTACTTTTCCCAATAAAATAAGGACAAATCAGTCCCTGGAGCGGCCCGGCGAACTGATACCAGCGGTATTGGCCTTTTGTACGCGCTGACTTGTGTATCGTGCTGATAAGACAACGGTTGTAAACCAGGTCAGGAGTCAAACGCAAAGCCCCTGGTTGTGATCTTTCAGCAGGTTGTTCCCGGGACAGGCAAACCGGACGTGACACCGCTTAACACTCTTGCCGCCAGAAAGGCCATACCGGGCCATTCATCTGATCATCGCTTTTTTTCGATTTCTCCAGCGCTGTCAAGGGTTTAGGAACCGCTGAAAGCGGCGCGAAGCGCCCTTGACAGCGCTGGAGAAATCGAACACCTCCAATGATCAGATGGATGGCCAGCAGCACCCGACGGGGATTTCGAGAACAACCTGCTGACAGGCCACACCCGGGCTTTACGCGCAAATGCGCCAAAACCTTGCAATAAGCCCAAGCGGAAACAAAGCGCCGCGCCTTCTCGGTCTCAGTTTTCTCATTGTTTTAAATGAAGAAAAGTCCACACAAGCGGAGCAAAGGACTTTTCTTCACGATCAACCGATCTGCCGATTGCTAACGGAATATTAGGGCTCTTGTTGCGAATCCGCCACGCCTGAATTGAATTTTAACCCAACGCGCGCAATCCTGCCTTCATTACATTCATGCGGGAAACTGTTGCGCAGAATCTTCCATTCCTGCACGGCCCTCCGGTTTTTGGGCGCCGCAGCGCATCCCGCGCCAGGCCCGAACGCCGATAGCACCAGTATCGTCCCAGACCTTCAAGGCTTCGATCATTTCCATGCTCAAACTGATAAATCTTGTCCTCGCAACCATCCTGTGGGTAAGCGCGCTTGCCCTGGCGCTCCTTGCAGTTATGGGCCTTCTTGGCTTCACCATGCCCCATTTCGACGGCATCAACAACTTCCGTCCCGTCATTGCCGCCGGGGCGCTGGTCCTGATCCTGCTCGCCAGCCTGCTGCGCTTCCTGCCGGGCCGCTTCGCCAGCGCCGCCATGGGATTCATCGCACTACTGACAAGTCTGGTGACCATTGTTCCCGAATATGCCAGTTCGCGCACCAATGGCGCCAGTGGAGACGAGAGTTGCAAATTCAGCATGCTCAACCTCTCTCTCGGTAACAATAGCGGCGAACCCGCCGCCCTGCCCGCCTATCTTGACGAGATACAGGCGGATTTCGTCGCCATTCATGGCGCCAGCCGCCTTGGCACGTCGCAATACGAACAGATCGGCAAAGCCTATGGCCACAGCGTCTCCTGCAGCGCCGAAAGGAATTGCGATCTGACACTGTTTTCCAGGCATACTCTCGCCAAACAACCGCTGAAGGACATCTCCCCTGATACCATGCCGCCTTTGCTGCTGGCACGCGCCAAGACCGCGGCCACGTGCCAGCCGGTCACGTTGGCGGTGACACAACTCGCCTGGCCGGACGGCGATACAAAACAAAGCGAGCAGATGATCGCGCTGGCAAGTACCATGCGCCGGCGTATCGAGACCGGCACCCATGTGGTGCTTGCGGGAAACTTTAACGCCACTCCGTGGTCCGTTGGCCTGTCGCAGTTTCCCCAGTGGGCGGGCCTGTCGCGCGCCACCTACGGGGTATTCACCTGGCCGGCGCGCCCGATAACGAAATACGCCGTGAACGCACCGGCGTTTATGCCCCTTGATCACGTCTTTGTATCGCCGGGTTTGCGCGTGGTGGATGCCAATCGGGGCGAGGATGTGGGCGCCGATCACTATCCCGTCGTTACCACCATCGCTATCGCCGCCGATGCATCCGCGGCCGCGAACTGATCCGGCGTTCATACTGCCGCAACTGCGCCCTTGACTCAACACCTGCAAACGGGGGAGTTAACGGTGTCGTTTGAGCAGCTCCCTCTCAAGGCGGCAGGTCTGAAGTCAGGATACGTGCGGCCATTACCGTCAGGGAGTTGAATGGGAAAAAGTCCCCTGGCTTCGCCTCGGTGTACTTTTTCCCCAATCAACATAAGGACAAATCAATCCCTGGGTGTGTAATTTCAGCAGATTGTTCCCAAAACAGGCAAACCGGAAGTGATACCTCTTGTGCCGTTGCCGCCAGGGAGGCCATACCGGGACAGGAGTTGAACGCAAAAGCCCCCTGGTATTAACAGGGACCAGGTACAGAGCGCGGCACAGGGCGGGGATAGGCGCATGGCGGGTGATTCGACCAGAGACGATCCAAGACGGTTGAGCGGTGATATTGGCGCCCTGACGGCCCTGTTGCGCGCCCTTTTGCGCGATACCCCCCAAGAGGTGGATTTTGACGCCGCCGATGCTTTCGTGTGGCATGAGCGCGCCGGCTTGAGCGCCGTGGCGCGCGTTAATGCCATTGATCTGTCCCTGCTCATCGGTATCGATCATCAGCGCGATACGCTGCTTCGCAATACCAGACAATTCGTCGACGGATTTGCCGCCAACAACGCCCTGCTATGGGGGGCGCGCGGCATGGGAAAGTCGTCTTTGATCAAGGCCGTTCACGCCAATATCAATGGCGAATCACGGGCGCGGCGTCTGATTCTGATTGAAATTCATCGCGAGGATCTCGATACCCTGCCGCAACTGATGAACATCCTGCGCAATCACGACCGGCGGTATCTGGTCTATTGCGACGACCTTTCCTTCGATCACGGTGATACGAGCTACAAATCGCTGAAGTCCGTGCTTGAGGGCGGCATCGAGGGACGTCCAGGCAATGTGCTGTTTTACGCCACCTCCAACCGGCGCCACTTGCTGGCGCGTGACATGATCGAAAACGAGCGCGCCGCGGCCATCAATGCCGGCGATGCGATCCAGGAAAAAGTCTCCCTGTCGGATCGTTTCGGCATCTGGCTCGGATTCCATGCCTGCCCGCAAGAAACCTATCTGGCTATGGTGGGTGCTTACGCGCGGTATTTCGCCCTGGACATCGAAACTTCCACGTTGAACGCCAAAGCCCTGCAATGGGCGCAAACGCGGGGAGCCCGTTCAGGACGCGTGGCCTGGCAGTTCATACAGGACCTCGCCGGCCGATTGAACCGTACACTATCGCCATAGGCAAGGCCCGGGGTCGATACCCGGGCCGGAACCGTGCTCGTTGCCCTGAATACGGCTTGCGAATCAGTTGATCGTGAAGAAAGGTGTTTCGCTCCGCTCCATGTATTTTTCTTCATTTAAAACAATGAGAAAGTAAAGCTCAAGAAGGCGCGGCGCTTTGTTTTCGCCTGGGCTTATTGCAAGGTTTTGGCGCATTTGCGCGCAGTACCTTGCAACTTCCGATCATGATTGGTCACCATGGATGTCAAATCGTACCGAGGGACTTTTTCACATTCAACTCATCAAACGGGCGAGAGGTATTTCAGCGGGTCCACCGGTTTCATGCTGCGACGCAGTTCGAAATGCACCTGGGGTACCGAGACCGCGCCGGTACTGCCCGCTGTGGCGATTGTCTGGCCGCGTTTGACCGTATCGCCGCGTTTGACATGCAATTCCTCGTTGTGTCCATAGGCTGAAACCCAGCCATCGCTGTGGCGAATAAGGATCAGTTTGCCAAATGTTTTCAGTTCGGTACCGGCATAGACCACCGTGCCCTCCTTCGCTGCCTTGACGCTGGTGCCGGGGGGAACGGCGATATTAATGCCGTCATTCTTGTTTGCATTGGGCTGCTTGCCAAAGGCGGAAATTATACGTCCGCGAACCGGCCAGCGAAACAGGGCAAGACGGCTCTGGGGGTCTTCGCTCTTTCGCACAACGGCTGCATCGGGGCTATCCCCGGCCTTTGCCGCCAGGGACTTGCGCTTGTCTGTTGAAACACGACGATCCTTGTCGACAGTCGAAGCCGACCTGACAACGACTTTATCGCCCTCGCGACGCCCGTCCGTGGCCATGGAGACGTTCTTCGTCCTGTCAGGCTTGCCAGGCTTGCCAGGCTTACCGGGCGCCCTATCGGATACCATCGCAGTTTTGCGGGCATTTGCCGAAGACGTGTTGGCGTTCGCCAGTGCCTTCGCCGGGCGTTCTGCGGTGGCGGAATTGACAATCTGCGCATGGCCGCGCACAAGAAGGGTGCGCCCGACGCGAAGAAATGTCGGATCACTCAGTCCATTGAGTTTGGCCAACTGGCTCACGGTCAGATTGTGGCGCCTGGCGATGCCGTAAGCGGTGTCGCCCGCAACCACCACATATTTGCCCGATGGACCGCTGCCGTTCAACGGTGCTGGCGCCTGCATTTTGGCAGCACCGGTAAAAGCGGCCAGGTTGTGGGGCTTTGGTGAGGGCGTCGCCAGAGCGACCTGCATTTTCCCGGCCGAATGTTCGGCCGCCGTTGCCGTATAGAGCGGCTCGGAATCGGACTGTGGCAGCACATCATCGCTCAGCGATGATGCCGGCACAATAAGCCGCTGCCCCGCCTGCAGTCGGGCAGGATCATCCATGTTATTCGCCGCCGCCAGATCGGCAAGGGGCACATTGTTGCGGCGCGCAATCGAATACAGCGTATCCCCGGGCTCCACGATAACGGGTTTGTCGAAGGAATCGGAAAAATCACTCGTTCCCGACATCCTCCCTGCCGATTGCACGACCCCGTCACTGCCATCGGTATCGAACTGTCCGGCCGCCACCGCGCTCCGATCATATCCGTTGTCGCTTGCCGGGCCGAGGGGTCTTGCGGTAACCGCAGCAACCGTTGCACCGGATGCGGGCTTGCGCGGTTTTTCAACGATTACGGGAGCGTTGGGCGCATGTCCTGCGGTATCATAGGCAAAGCGCGATACGTCCGAACTGCACCCGCCGGCCGCGATAGCGGTGACAATGGCGATGGGCAAACCAAGACGGGGAGAGAATGATGCAAACACATAACTGCTGTTACGCAGAACTCTATTACGCATACGCATTGCTGACTCACACTGTTAAACGGGTATTAAAAGACATTCTACGAATGTGAGTATAGTAATGTTTACGTAAATAACTGATTAAACAACACACTTAACCGATGATTAACGGCACGAAACGCACATCGGCGATGTGTCGCGTTGTCGGCTCATCGCCTGTGTTGGTGAGCACGCTCAAACGCTGGGTGGCATTCTCGGCGCCCAGGGGAATGACCATCCGCCCCCCCTCCTTCAGTTGCGATAGCAGCGCCTGAGGCGCAACCGTGGCCGCCGCCGTCACCATGATACAATCAAAGGGGGCGTGGGCCGGCGCGCCCGCCGAACCATCGCCGTGCACGAAAACAACATTGGTCAGACGAAGCTCCTTAAGCCGCAGTCTGGCCATGACATACAAATCGCGATGGCGCTCAATGGTAACAACATGACGGGCCAGTTCGGACAGTATGGCCGTCTGATAACCCGAGCCGGTACCGATCTCCAGCACCCGGCTCGATTCCGACAATTGCGCCGCCTCGCTCATCAGGGCGACCACATGGGGGCTTGAAATGGTCTGCGCGCAATCGATCGGCAGGGCGTGGTCGCCGTATGCGAGATGGCTGTATTTCTCGTCCACAAACAGCCGCCTTGGCACCGCCTCCATCGCCCCCAGAACCCGCCGGTCGGTTATGCCGGCCGCACGCAGCTTCATGATCAGCGACATCACCTCAGCCGCATCGGCGCTATAGCGTTGCGGATCGAATGGTCCACGGGTGCGCATAACCCCTCAATCCTCCTGCACGCCTGCCTGAACCCTTAACCGCGGGCGCCGGTATCCCTGGCCCCCGGCAACGCATCGCGTACTCGGCTCAGGGCGTCGTAATCGGTCATATCGAGCTTCAACGGCGTGACAGAAATATAATGCTCATCAATGGCCTGCAAGTCGGTTCCCTCGGCGCGCCGGTGCGCATGCCCCTGAAACGCCAGCCAGTAGTAGGAGAAGTCCCGCCCGTCCCTGCGCTCGATCACATCCAAAAGCAACTGATCCCGATACCCCTGGCGGGTAATGCGAATCCCCTTCACCGCATCGGGTTGACAGGCGGGAAAATTGATATTGACCAGCGTTCCACGATCGCGCCCGGCGGCCAGTAATGCGTCGATAATCGTCTTGGCGTGCCGCTGGGCAATGGCGTAGTCAAGAGTGTCGCGCGTCTTGCTCGTGTAGGCCTGGCTGAGAGCGATGGCGGGAACGCCAAAGGCCGCGCCTTCCATGGCGCCGGCAACGGTGCCGGAATACAGAACGTCCTCGGCAATGTTCTGACCGCGATTGATGCCCGACAGAACCACATCGGGTGGCGCCTCTTTCAGCACATGTTGTACCGCCATGATGACGCAATCGGTGGGCGTGCCGCTGACGCAATAGCGGCGCTTATCGAGTTGGCGCAGGCGAAGCGGCTCCGATAGTGTCAGAGCGCGGGCAATGCCGCTTTGGTCCGAGTCAGGCGCAATCGTCCAGACATCGTCGCTGATCTGGCGCGCGATTTCCTCCAGAACCGCCAGGCCGGGCGCTAAAATTCCGTCGTCGTTGGTGATCAATATGCGCAAACCATGCCACTCCTTATGTTTGTTGTGTTATGCTTGATGTGTTGATTTTTTGGCTGTTGATGCATTTTGCGCCGGCGGTATACGCTCCATGCCCCCCATATAGGGGCGCAAGACGGCTGGAATGCGAATGCCGCCGTCGGCGTCCTGATAGTTCTCCATGACCGCGATCAGCGCCCGCCCGACGGCCACGCCGGAGCCATTCAGGGTATTGACGAAGTGCACGCCGCTCTCTTTATCGCGATAACGCGCGTTCATGCGCCGTGCCTGAAAATCGCCGCACACCGAACAACTGGAGATTTCCCGATATGCCTGCTGGCCGGCCAGCCAAACTTCGATGTCATAGGTTTTGTGGGCCGAAAAACCCAGATCGCCGGTACACAGGGTCACAACCCGGTAGTGAAGTTCGAGGCGCCGCAAGACCTCCTCGGCGGCGCCAAGCATACGCTCCAACTCATTACGGGCGTGCGGCGGTGTCACAATGCTTACCAACTCGACCTTGGAAAACTGGTGTTGACGCAGCATGCCGCGCGTATCCTTGCCCGCCGCCCCCGCCTCCAGGCGAAAACACGGCGTATAGGCGCAAACACGAAGGGGCAAATCACCATCGTCCAGGATCTGCTCGCGCACCAGATTGGTCAGGGGCACTTCCGCGGTGGGGATCAGCCAGCGGCCATCGGCGGTGCGAAACTGATCGTCGGCGAATTTCGGCAACTGGCCGGTGCCGAACATCACCGCATCACGCACAATCACGGGAGGTGAGACTTCTTCATAGCCGGCCTGCAGCGTGTGCGTATCGAGCATGAATTGCGCCAGCGCCCGCTCCAGACGCGCCAGCGCCCCTTTCAGGACCACAAAACGGGCGCCGGAAAGACGCGCCGCCACTTCGAAATCCATCAGCCCAAGCGCCTCGCCAAGTTCGTAATGCTGCGCCGGCGTAAAGGCGAAAGCAGGCGGCACACCGAAGCGCCGAACCTCCATATTGTCCGCCTCATCATCGCCCTCAGGCACGTCCTCGTAGGGCATATTGGGAATCTGCGCCAGCGCCGCATCAAGACGCGCACCTGCCTTACGCGCCAACGCCTCATTCTTTTGAATCGAAGATTTCAGCGTCGCGATTTCATCGATCAGCTTCTGCGCCGTCTCCTCATCGCCACCGGCCTTGGCGGCGCCAATGTCCGTGGAAGCGGCGTTGCGGCGCGCCTGCGCGTTTTGCAACTCGGCAATCACCCCGCGCCGCGTATCATCAAGAGCCATCAGGCTTTGTGCCTGCGGCGCCAGACCGCGGCGCGCCAGCGCCGCATCAAAATCCTGTGCGTTGTCACGAATGAATTTTATATCGTACATGGCTCACTCTGATCGCCTGTTTGAGTGCGCGGAAGAATCGCTACCCCAAGGCGTATACCATCAAATGGGTCTTTTCCGGTAGGGAATATCGGCCGGGATCACGACGCCTGCCGCGTCTCTCTTGTCCGCCGCTCGACGCGCATGACCGCAAAGATGGACAACTCGTAGAGAAACAGGGTGGGAACGGCAAGGGCGATCTGGCTGATAAAATCGGGCGGGGTGAGAACCGCCGCCAGGGCGAAAAACCCGACAACCGCAAACTTGCGCCAACGGCGCAACTGCGCCGCCGTCACCAGCCCCGCACGCGCCAGCAGCGTCAACAGCACGGGAAGCTGAAAACAAATGCCAAAGGCAAATATCAGCATCATGATAAAGGAGAGGTATTCGCTGACGCGCGGCATGAGTTGAATGGAGGCCTGGGTGTCCGAGCCGGCCTGTTCCATGGAAAGAAAAAAGCCAAAGGCAAACGGCATGATCACGTAATAGGCCAGTGTCGCGCCCAGGAAGAACAACACCGGCGTGGCGATCAGGTAGGGCACGAAAACCTGCCGCTCGTGTCGGTAAAGACCGGGGGCGACAAACATATATATCTGCGAGGCAATAATTGGAAAAGCGAAAAACAGCGCGCCGAACAACGCCAGTTTCATCTGGGTGAAAAAATATTCGTGAGGCGCGGTGTAAATCAGCTCGATCTGCGTATTTGTCTGTGCCGCGCGCTCGTAAGGGATCAGCAGAATGTTGAAAATATCATCGGCAAAGAAAAAACAGATGGCAAAAAGCAGTCCCACGGCAACGAGCGAGCGCACCAGCCGCTGACGCAACTCGATCAGATGCTCCACTAGCGGCGCACGGGAATTCTCAATGGTCTCCAGGTCTTCCTCGTCAGGCGCACGCATGAGGGGGCTTTCTTCAGATGGGCTTACCAAGAGCAACCTGTTGAAATTACACAACTAGAGCGTGTCAGGTCTTAATAGAACCATTCTGACGGAGCGATTTTGCGACAAGATGAACTTTAAGTCTCGCAGGATATCGTGGGGCTATTTGCAAGAGACTTAAGGTTCCTATTAGATCAGCCTGGCTTTAGCTGTACCCGTTTTGCCAGGGGTAAAGCTAACGCCATAAAGCAGATCGCCCTGAAATCCATAGCAAAAGCGCCCGTCCCTTCGGGTTTGCCGATTGGCGGACGCCCACGCTCAAACCGATCTCATGAGATGGGTCGCCATCGCTCTTTGATCGCCTTGAGCCCGGGTATCGCCTCGCCAATCGAGAAACGAGAATTGCTTCTATTAAGACCTGACACGCTCTAGTCCGCACGCTCGCCAGTTGTCGACGCGCTTGATGGCTTTTTCGTGGCCGCCGCCGGCGGCGTCGATTTGCCCGCGCCAATGGAATTCGATGTAATATCACGGGCCGTGGGAATATCCCTGGTAATATCGGCGATGTCGCTTTTTACACTATCGAGTTCCGCCTCTTCCAGCGCCTGGCTGAACTGGCGCTGAAAGTCCCCGGCCATACGGCGCAACTGGGTCATTGTCTTGCCAATGCCGCGCAGTAGTCCCGGCAATTCCCGTGGACCGACAAACACAATGGCGATCACCACAATGACCATCAGTTCGCCAAATCCTATATTGGGCATTATCAACGTCCCTGTACTGCGCTGCGATCAGGAGCAATCGGGTAACAAATCCTCGCGACAAACAATCGGGGACCGACTGGTAACATGGCCACCGCCTGTTGTTGCCATCCTAAATCCTGCACCGCCTTTATGAAAGCGGCGAGCAGGGGAACGGCTTTTCCAGACCACGCCACGCCACCCCTGGGCGTGAACTCCCCGGCAAGGGGGACAATCTGAATAGACGCCTCTAACCGCTTGCCTTGGTTTTGTTCTCGTCGCGGGCCGATGCGACATCGGCGGTCGTATCGGCGGTCTGCTCGATTGTTTTCGCCGTATCCACCGCCTTATCCTCTTCGTTCAGGCCGCGCTTGAAACTGTTTATGCCCTTGGCCACATCGCCCATGAGATCGGAAATCTTGCCGCGCCCGAACAACAGCACGATCAAAACCGCCACAACCACGATCTGCCAAACACCGACTTGTCCCATTCCCTTGTCACTTTCCTTTGTCGACTCTCATACGTTCATCCGGCTATCATTGGCCCGAATTATGGCAAAATAGTTATCCCATCGCAACCTGGGAGCTGTCGCACCGCGAATCGCGGCGAAATCCGCGCCGATTACCGCAGCAAGGCCATACCGAACCATCTATCTGATGGGTTTTTCGAGAACACCCTGCTGAAGTTACACAACGATAGCCCCTTCGGATCATGCTCCGGCACGCTCAAAAACCAGTATCTGGCGCGGATCGACGGAAACCATAACCTCGTCAGCCACCTGATGGTGCTTACAGCGCACTTTCGCCTTGATGGGAACATCTATATCCTGCACGGCGATTTCGAGCAGACAGAATTCCCCCAAAAACCGATGACTGAGAATGCGCCCCACCACACCGGGACCGCCATCGGCGACGCTCACACCGTTAATGCGGATACCCAGCCGCACCCGCGTGTCGTCATCCATGCGATCCACCTTATGGCGGCCGAAGGGGGTATGCACGTGCCCGTCCCGGACAATACCCGTGATCTCGTTGAACTCGGAAAAAAAACGCGCCGCGTGCAAATTGACAGGCGCGCGATACAACTCGCCAGCACTTCCCGCCTGCAACAGTTTACCCTCGGACATCAAGACAATGCGATCGCTCAAACGCATCGCCTCATCCGGATCGTGGGTGACAATAATACAGGTTGCGCGCGTCTCGCGCAGAATGGCCAGAGTCTCGTCGCGAACCTGGTGGCGCAAGGACCGGTCCAGGCCCGAAAACGGCTCATCCATAAGCATCACAGACGGTCGCGGCGCAATAGCGCGCGCCAGAGCCACCCGCTGCTGCTCGCCACCCGACAAGGCGTGCGGGTATTGCGACGCATACGCCGCCAGGCCAACCCGCTGCAGGGCGCTTAAACTTTCCGTTCGCGCCTGGGCGCGGGTCAGTCCGCGCAAGCCGAATTGCACATTCTCCAGCAGGCTCAGATGAGGAAACAGGGCGTAGTCCTGGAATACCAGACCGATGCCACGCTCTTCGGGAGGCATAAAACAGTCATCATCGGCAATGCAGCGGCCGTTGATCAGCACCCGTCCGCTGCGTTGCCGCTCCAGCCCAGCCGCAACGCGCAACAATGTTGTCTTGCCACAACCGGAAGCGCCCAGCAGACAAAGGATTTCTCCCGGTTCCACGTCAAGCGTGATACCGCTCAGCGAGATCTGATCGCCATAAGCGTGATCAATGTCCTCAAAACTCAATCGCGCGGCGATGGTCGCCGCGGCCGTGCCCCGTTGCCCCCAATCCGTCTCCCCAACGGGCTGCCTGACGCCAGGCATGGAAAATCCCGCTCGCATTTGTGTTCCGATCCTCAAACCCGCCTTGCCGCCCTTCGTATCAAGGTCCATGATAGCACGTATATTTAACAGAATATGTGCTTTTGGCGGGAAAATCCATACAGCACCCGGCAAATGATTATGGCAAAGTAACTTTTTGTGATACGGAATACCGCCCGTTGGCTGGTGCGCCGCGACGCCGAAACGATCCGCTTTATCCTATCGGCGTGTCAGTGCGCCCTGCCCGCCCGGGTGTCATCTTTCATTGCCCCAGGGTGGCCGGTTCGGGCCATCCAGTCTCACCCGATACGTTTTTCAAGAACAACCTGTTGAAATCGCACGACCCATGCCAACCCCGAAACAAGCACCCGCGAACGCCACAGGGCTGAACACGCCGTTTGCGCTGTTGGCGCTCATGGCGGTGACAAGCAGTTTTGCGTTCGCCACCTGGACGGTGGTCCTGAACAATTTTGTGATCGAAGTCGGCGGCTTCAGCGGACGCGAGATCGGTATCCAGCAATCAATTCGCGAAATCCCCGGTTTCATGGCGTTTGCCGCGGTACTGCTGCTGCTGTTCATGCGCGAACAGACCCTGGCGATCTTCTCGCTCCTTCTCCTTGGCTTTGGCGTGGCCATCACCGGCGCCTTTCCCAGTATCGCCGGCATCTACACAACGACATTGATCATGTCCATCGGATTTCACTACTATGAAACTGTCAAGCAATCCCTGTCGCTGCAATGGCTGGAAAAACACGAAGCGCCCCGACGCCTGGGGCAGTTGATCGGTGTTGCGAGCGCGGCGCAACTGCTGGCCTTTGCCCTTGTCTTTATCGTCTCGCGTGCCCTTGATCTGTCATTTGCCCGCATCTTCGCCTTCGCCGGCCTGGCCGCCATGGCGCTGGCGGCACTTGCCTGGCTGTATTTTCCCATGTTGCCGCAAAAGGTGCCGCAGCACAAAAAGCTGTTTCTGCGCAAGCGCTATTGGCTGTATTATGCGCTGACCTTCATGGGAGGGGCGCGGCGCCAGATATTTCTTGTTTTCGCCAGTTTCATGATGGTGGAGCGCTTTGGCTATGACGTCCATCATATCGCGGCGCTCTATTTTCTCAACGGCGGGCTGAACATGGTCCTCGCGCCCCTGATCGGCACCTGGATCGGCCGGGTCGGCGAGCGGCGCGCCCTTGTCCTTGAATATATCGGCCTGATCATTGTCTTTACCGCTTACGCCTATGTGGCGCATCCCTGGGTCGCGGCAGCGCTGTATGTGATCGATCACGCCTTTTTCGCCCTGGCGCTCGGCATCAAGACCTATTTTCAGAAAATCGCCGATCCGGCGGATATGGCCTCCAGCGCCGGCGTTGCGTTTACCATCAATCACATCGCCGCGGTGGGTATTCCGGTGGTATTCGGCTTTATCTGGCTCGTCAGCCCGACGGCGGTGTTTTTACTCGGTGCGGCAATGGCGCTCATTTCGCTGCTTCTTGCCCTGTTGGTGCCACGCCAGCCGCTGCCCGGACGCGAGACGGTCTTCAGCACGCCCGCACCGGCCCTCTAAAGCGTCGGGCGTTTAAATTGCACATCTGGAGCGTGGGTGTCGACGCGGCCCGCGGCCCTGCGGACATGAGAGGCCCCGACAAGAGACAAGACCGGACAAGAAACGGGTGGCGCGATGTTGCGGGCGCTCCGTATTCTTCATTTCAGCATGGCAATACCGCCCCTGAACCGGAGAAGACATGTCAATTCGCTTTGTCGCCCTTCATACCGATTGTGTCCGTGCGCTTCAGGGAGGAGGGCCGGACGCAAACGGTCACACGCCCGAGCGCCATATTTCCGATGGAACCGATACCCCCTGCCGCCACTGTCTAAAACAGATCAAAGCTGGAGAATCCTATCTGATCTTGGCCCATCGACCGTTTCCCGCAGCGCAGCCCTACGCCGAACAGGGGCCGATTTTTCTGCACGAACGCCATTGTCTACGCTACGCCTCGAACGCCGGCTTGCCCCAGGACGTCCTCAATAGTGCACACTATATGCTGCGCGGCTATGACGCCCACGATCGTATCGTTTACGGCTCCGGCCGGATGGTCGCGACACGGAATATCGCCCGTGAAGCGCGCCATCTGCTTGCCGATCCACGTATCGTCATGCTGCACGTGCGATCCGCAACAAACAATTGCTACTTGTGCCGCATTGAGCGCACCTGATAAAGTTGATCGCGAAGAAAAGTCCTTCGCTCCGCTTGCGTGTACTTTTCTTCATTTAAAACAATGAGAAAACAACGCTCGAGAAGGCGTGGCGCTTCGCTTTGTTGCCAGGTTTTGGTACATTTGCGCATAATACCAGGGGACTTTGCGTTTGACTCCTGGCCTGGTTTAAACCGTTGTCTTATCAGTACGATACACACGTCAGCATGTACAAAACGCCAATACCGCTGGTATGATTTGTCCTTATTTTATTGGGAACAAGTAGACCGAGGCGAAGCCGGAGGACTTCTTTACATTCAACGATACAGCGGCGCGCCCCTGGCCCCGTTCGGGCTGCGAAAATGGTGGGCGCGGCTGGGATTGAACCAGCGACCCCTACGATGTCAACGTAGTGCTCTCCCGCTGAGCTACGCGCCCGCCAAGTCGACGCAGCGGTTACACCATGAAACCCGTGGCCGCGTCAAGTTATCCGTGCGATTATTTGCCTGATGGCAGGCTCTGGCCATCGCGCGCCGGATGCGATAGCATGTAGGGAATGAATTTAACATTTGCGTCCCGACTGCTTGCCGGGCACGTTTTCAAATATCACATTCAAGGTTCAACCGGAACGTTATCGTGGCCCGTTGTGATCTTTCGGCAGGTCGTTCTTGAAAAAACCATCAGATGGATGGCCCGATATGGCCTTGCTGCAACAATCTGTGGCCGTGGCGACAAGAGGTGTCACTTCAGGTTTATCCGTCGTTACACAACCTGCTGAAAGATCCTATCCAGATCAGCACGCGTTTAGCGTTACCCATTTGCCAGGGATAAAGCGAAACGCATAAAGCTGATCGCCCCGGCCGCAAGGCCCCCGGACGGACGCTCTCCCTATGAACCCGCCAGCATTTTCGCACCTGTTTTCGCCTATCACCGTCGGCCACAAGACGCTTAAACATCGGCTCAATATGGGCGCCCATACGGCCAATATGTCACAGGCACGGCTGCCGTCGGCGCGCCACAAGGGCTACTATCTGGAACGCGCCATGGGCGGTGCCGCCATGATTGTGGTGGAGCCGGTACCGGTGCACCGCTCTGGAGTGTTCAAACGCGGCTGCTTTCTCGCCGAAAGCGATGCCATCATTGAGCCCTTTCGCGATATTGTCGATGCCTGTCACGCGTACCAGACCGTGATGGTGCAGCAACTGCTGCATATCGGCGCCCATGGCGATTACGACAATTCCTATCACGCGAACTGGTCGCCGTCGGGCTTTGCCTCCTATCACGATTCGGACGGCAGCCACGGGATGAGCGGCGCCCAGATTGAGGAAGTCATCGACGCGTTTGTCGCCGCCGCCCTACGGGCCCAACAGGCGCATTTTGACGGCGTGGAGATTTTCGCCGCCTATAACGCCCTGGTGGACCAGTTCTGGTCGCCTCTGACCAATACCCGCAACGACGAATGGGGCGGCGATTTTACCCGGCGGATGCGCTTTAGCGCCGAAATCCTGACGCGCATCCGCAAGGCTTGCGGCGATCGCTTTATTATCGGACTTGCGGTTACCGGCGATGATCTGGTACCGGGAAGCCTCGACAATGCCGCAATTGCCGCAATCGCCGGCTGGCACGACAGCCGCCGGCTGATGGACTACATCAGCGTCGGAACGGGAAGTTATTTTGATTTCTCACGGCTTATACCCACCTTTCAGCATGCCGACAAACTTGGCGCCTCCCTGGCCGCTGGCGTCAAGGCGGCGGTGATGCATGCCCGCGTTCAGGCCGAGAGCCATATTCGCACGCCGGAAAATGCCGACTATGTTATTGCCTCGGGCGATGCGGATATGGTCTCGATCGTGCGCGGCCAGATCGCCGACCCACATATGGCGAACAAGGCGCAAGACGGGCGCGTGGAGGATATTCGCCCGTGCATATCCTGCAATCAGATGTGCTGGGGACGGCGCGGACGCGACTATTACATTTCGTGTCTGGTGAACCCTTCGGCAGGGCACGAGTTTCAATGGGGCGGCGACCGGTTTCATCCCATGGAGAACCCGCGCAAGGTTCTGGTTGTCGGCGGTGGCCCGGCGGGCCTTGAGGCGGCACGGGTGGCGGCCGAGCGCGGCGCGCGCGTGACCCTTGCCGAGGCCTCCGATAAACTGGGGGGCCAGTTTCGTCTCGCCGGCCTGCAGCCGCGACGGGGACAAATTCTCGATCTTGTCGGCTGGTACGAAGCGCAGTTGCGAAACCTGCAAGTCAATGTCCTGTATAACGCGCCCATGGACGCCGACGATGTGATCGGTTTTAAGGCCGATGCGGTGGTGCTTGCCACGGGATCGCTTCCCGCCGATACCGGTTTTCAGCGCGCCCTGGCCCATGTGCCGCGTCTTGCGGGCCTGGAGCGCGGCAACTGGGCCTCCGTTGAGGACATTATCGGCGGCGCCAAACGCGCTGGCGAACACGTCCTCCTGATCGATGACGGGGGCAACTGGCGCGGCGGCGGAACGGCGTGGTACATGGCGGAGCGGGGCCATCGGGTCACCCTCGTTACCCCCGATGCCATGGCCGCCAGGGAATTGCAGCGAAGCGCCGCAGACTTTGCTCTGCACAAAACCTTCAAGCACCTTGGTGTTGAGACCATCGTTCATTCGGCTATCGGCGAGTGGCATGGCGATGGCGCAACATTGATCAATATTCTTGACAACAGCACCCGCGATATCGCCGCCGATACGCTGGTTCTGGCGACGCCGAACGTCTCGGTGCGCTGGCTCGGTGATGCCCTTGATGCCTGGCACGGCAGGGCGCCGCAAATGTTCCAGATCGGCGATGGTGTGGCGCCGCGCGGCGCACCGGCCGCCATTTATGAAGGGCGCACAACCGCCCTGGCACTGTAACACCAGCGGCGCTTGTATCGCAGGATACGCACCACAATTAGCTGAATGTGAACAAGACGTTTAACACGCTCTAGCGAAGCACCATCATCGCGTCCGAATCTTCGGCGCCGAGCCTGGTCTGCACGATACGGGTCAGCCGCAAAAATACGGTCGATATCAGCCAGTACAGCAGGGCAATCGTCGCAAAGGTCTCTACCGGGGTGAACGTGCGCCCGTTGATGTCATGGGCGGCATAGGTCAGTTCGGCCACGGTAATCATCGATAGCAGCGACGATTCCTTGATCATCGTCAAGGCGATATTGGTGCCGGGCGGAAAGACATAGCGATACAACTGGGGAAAAATGACCCGGCGCATATAAAATCCGTACTTCAAGCCGAGCGCCTCACAGGCATCGAACTGACCCCTGGGAACCGATTCAACACCGCCGCGAAAGATCTCGGCAAAATACGCCCCGCCATAGATAGACAGGCAGAAAAAGCCCGTCGTCAGTCCCGCCAGACGAATACCGTAAAAGGGTAGCGCATAAAATACCATGAATATCAGGATCAACAACGGTACATTGCGGACGATTTCAATATACGCGATCGCACTCCAGCGCAGAAACCGCCTGGTGGAAATGCGCATCAGACAAACGAAGACGCCGATAAAAATCCCGATGGGAATGGAAACCGCGGATATCAGCAATGTATTGCCGATACCGCTGAAAAGAATATCGCGATTGCTCCATATCGCCATGTAGTCAAAGTTCATCGGTCGTTGTCCTGGATGTGCAATGTCAGAATGGTTCTACTAAAACATGGCACCCTCTAGAGGCGATACTTCATCGAACGCCGCTGCAAAAACTCGCCAAACTGGCTGATTGAAAAGCAGATGACGAAATAGATGAGCGCCGCCAGTCCCAGAACTTCGACCGGGCGAAACGTCTCATTGTAAAGCATCTGCGAGGCGCGGGTCAGTTCAACCAGCGTGATCGTCGACAAAAGCGGCGTGATCTTGATCACCATGGTGAACTCGTTCACCAGCAGCGGAATAACACTGTAATAGACCTGAGGCAGAATGACCTTAAACCAGACCTTGTATTTGGATAGCCCAAGCGCTTGCGCTGCCTCCCATTGCCCGATAGGGATGCGGCTCAGGCCACCGCGCAGGATTTCCGCAACATAGGCGCCGCTGTTGAAGCCGACGGCCATGATGCCGGCCGTAAACGGGCCGATATTAACGCCGATCAGCGGCGCGAGCGCATAATAGAAAACCAGGATTTGCACCAGTGCCGGCGTGCCGCGAATAAAGCTGCCATAAACGCCAACGAATTTTCGCAGCAACCAGTATCGGCTATTGCGCATAAAGAGCAATCCGGTGCCGACAACCAGCCCGACCGCGCAAGCGATCAGCCCGACGAAAATCGTATAAAGCGCCCCCCAAAACAGGGGGCCCGCCTTCGGGATGATCTCAAGAAACTGAAGGTCCATGCGCCAGGGCTTTCCACTTGATGGGCAGTGTCGCGTTGCATTCTGGCGGTTGCGCCGCGACCGCCTTGCCCCGCCAGCCCCTCATACGGCAAACAAGCGCCTGCCGTATGAGAAAATTGTACGCCTTGAGCTTGGGTATCGCCTCGCCAATCGAGAAACGAAAATTGCTTCTATTAAGACGTGACACGCTCTAAATAGCCCCTTCGGGAAGGTAGTCCTCAGGCAGCTCCATTTCAAAGCCAAACCACTTTTGCTGTAACGTGCTCAGGGTCCCATCGTTTTGCAGGCGAACGAGGATATCATTTACGCGATCGCGCAGATCGGCGCCGTCGGGATGGGCAACCCAGGCAAACAGGGTGCCAGTGCCGATGTTGACAAGCTGAGCAAAGGTATTCGGCCTTTGCCTCTGCATTGTCGCCAAAGAGAACGAGGGTATGGTGCCGATATCGATTTGCCCGCCGGCCAGCGCAAGCCGCAAATCGTCATTGGACTTAAAGCCGCGGATTTCCGCAAAGCCCTCACCGCCATTGGCTTTGAGTTGCGCATCGACCGCTTCCACTTCCTGCGCCAGGGAGGAACCGAGTTCCACACCGATGATTTTACCGCCGACATCGTCCAGACCGGACATACTGTCATCGCCATGGCGCTTCACCAGCATGGTGTGGGCGACGGCAAGTGGGCGGGTAAAGGCGTATTTGGTGACCCGATCCGGCTTGATCGCCACGGAAGTGGCGACGATGTCGTATTTCTTGGCCAGAACGCCTGCCAGAATGCCGTCCCACGGCAGTTGAAGTTGTTCCAGCTCGACACCAAGGTCCGCGACGACCAGATCCAGGATATCCTTGCCATAGCCGACAACCTTGCCATCTTTTAGATATTCCATGGGCGGATAGGCCACCTCGGTGGCAACCGTGATCTTGCCCCGGGCCTTCACCGATTCCAGTACCGATTGTGCACTCGCCTGCGCGCAAGCGCACGCAAGCACGACCCCCGTCATCAGCGCCGATATAGAGAATTTTGAACGTATGCTGGCTGATTTCATTTCAATCTCCCTTTTGTCAGATTTCAACGTTGGCGGCGATCGTCACGCCCTGTCGAATATGGAAACGTGTAAGGTTTGCCCCTGCCCGCGACAACTCGTCAAGCCAGAGCGTGGCTACAGCAGGGCCGGTTCGGGCCATCCATCCGATGAATTTTTCGAGAACAACCTGTAGAACGCAAACACATCGATACCGGTATGAAAGCAGCGAGCGCGGGGTTCGCTTCAAAAACAGTTTGAAATACGATGTCCTTGCGCATTATATCGTGCCCGCGGTGTTTATTGCATCGAAGCGACTACAAAAATATGCTCAATATACAGATTGATAAATGCTAACCTGTCAAAATTCACATTGAGAAGTCACGACGTAATGGCCAAACTCTCTCCCGCCCTTGCCGATGTTGATATCAAGCTGTTGCGGATTTTCTGCACCATCGTTGAATGTGGCGGGTTTACCCAGGCCCAGACCGAGTTGAACCTGTCCCGATCGACCATCAGTACCCATATGGCCAATCTGGAGATGCGTCTTGGCTTTCGGCTGTGTCAGCGCGGGCGGGCCGGCTTCGCTGTGACATCGCGGGGCCGGGCGGTCTACGATTCGTCCCGCTCCCTCCTGGCGCTGATTGAAGGATACCATGCGCAGATCACGCAACTGCGGGAGCGGATTGTCGGCGAAATTACCATTGGTGTAATGGACAACATCATCACAAACCGGCGGTGTCTTTTGCACCAGGCGATCAGCGAGGCGATGTTAAATTCAACGGATCTGAGAATTATTCTGCGGATCGCGCCACCGGATCAGATCGAGGAGCAGTTGGTTCGCGGTCAGTTACAGATCGCCGTCGCATCAAAATTTCAGGCCTTGAGAACCATATCGCAAAAACAGCTCTTTCTGGAACAACAACATCTGTTTTGCGGCAGGAACCATGCCCTGTTCGATGTCCGCGAGCAGGCTTTGACCCACGAGTTAATCGCGCAGCAGAACTATGTGCGCCGCGGCTACGTCTCAACACAGACGCCCCATTCTCCTGTTTTCAAACGCCCGGCACTTGCCGTCTCGCATCAGATGGAGGGGCTTGCCCATTTCATTCTGAGCGGTCGTTGCATCGGGTTTCTGCCGAAGGACTACGCCGCCTATTGGGTTGAGCGTGGCGATATGCGCGTCCTTCGCCCCGATCTGTTTGGATTTGAAATCCCGATCTGCCTGTCACGTGATGAACACAAGCAACGCTCCCTGGCGGCCTCTCATGTTTACAAGGCAATTCTTGGCGTTTACCGGTTATCATGAACCTCATCGTGCTTTGCGCTGGTCGTGGTCTTTCGGCAGGTAGTTTTTGCAAAACCTATCGGGTGCGGTCGGCCATTCATCTGGTCAGGGCGTTTTTCGAAAGCAGCCTGTCGAGGGTACGCATCCAGCCAGGTGCCAGGCACGCCAGTTGAATACGGTGCGGTTCAGGTATTCTCTCGCGTGGTATAAACGACAGCGATAAAAACCAATGCGCCGCCGACCATCGTCGCCTCGCCGGGGACTTCAGACAAAACCAGATACGCCAGCACAGGTGCCAGGGGGGTCTCCAACGTACCCAGCAGCGCTGTCTGAGCCGAGGGCACGCGTTTTGATCCTTCCGCCAGGGCTACCGACGCAAGAGCAAACACAAGGCCGAACGCCGCCAGTATAGCGATTTCGCCCAGGGGAATCGCCGGCGGATCTCCCAGCATCAGCGCAGGCAAAAGCAACAAAAGCGCGGAGAGTGCCGACGGTCCGGCACCAGGCGTTTTCGGATATCTCCTGTAGATAACCATAAGAATCGCCATCGCCGCTGTCATAAACAGCGCCAGCGCATCGCCTTGAAGATTAATCTGACCGAGGGAGCCGTATACGATGATCGTTACGCCGGCAAACGCGCCGATGCAGCCGAAAACAAGCCGCCTGGAGAGCCTCTCACCGATCCAAAGCCATGCAAACGCGGCGGCAAATATCGGCGCGATGGCATAAATCATCGAAACGTTTGCAACTGTTGTTAACTTGAAAGCGGCAATAAACGCGGCGGTTCCAAAGGCGCCAGCGATGGCGGCGGATAAGCCGCTCCAGCCCATACGAAAGAAGTTATCGGCAAACACGCCGTTGTACAGTGTCCAGCCCACAATAAAGACCGTCGAAAAAACGCCACGCCAGAATATGATTTCCCATGACGTTGCAGCAACCCCCTTGGAAAAAAGCCCCGCCGTGCTGAATATCACAGCGGAGACAATCACCAGTAAAACACCGAAGGTGTATTCTGTTTTCATTGGCATCGGTATCGCTTCCCGTTCATTGTTTCCGCCCTGGGCCGCGATACATCCAGAAGCGGTTGACTTTATAATTTTCAGGGTATCGGCAAATAAGACAAATTGTGTCATATTATATTTATGAACCGTGCAACGACACAAACCCACCTTGAGCGCCTTGAGTGGCTGAAAAGCCGGCTTAAAGCCAACGAACCCATGATCCTGCGCGACATCGCAGACGAACTTGGCGTGAGCCAGCGCACCCTCAGCCGGGACATTAAAATACTGCGTGAGCAGGGCCTGCCCGTTGAAGCGGACCGGGGGCGCGGCGGGGGTGTTCGCCTGGCTCCTGAATGGGGCGTTGGCCGCATATCCCTGACGCACCGGGAAGCGATAAATCTTTTAATCGGCATCGCCGTTACCGAGAAGATGGAAGCGCAGGTGCTGACGGTCGATTTATTGCCACTTCGTCGAAAACTGATTGCGTCTTTTTCACAGGAGAACCAGCGCAAGATAAGACAGTTGCGGGATCGTATCCGGGTAGGCCCGTCGGCATCCGCCGAAGTATTGTCGCACTACAAGGCCGCGGCGAGGCGTATTAATGATGACCTGCAAGAGGCATTTTTGCTGATGAACCGGGTGGCCGTCACCTATCGATCGGCCAGTGGCGAGGCCACAAGACGCACAATCGAGCCCCACTACCTGATATTGAATTACCCTGTGTGGTACGCCCTGTGCTGGGACGATTTACGTGGCGATGTCAGAACGTTCCGGCTGGATCGCATCAAGGTGATTGCGTTGACCGGTGAGCGGTTCGCGCTGCGTTCGTACACCGATTTTGAAGCCGCCACTCAAACCCGGGAAGTGATCGTTCCATGATTATAGGCACGAACGCGGTATCATTCGCGGTGTTCCTTGATCCAGTGAGGATGAAGGGCATCGATGTAGTAGCGGTGCCGGTGTTGTTGATCGGGGCCGCTGGCCGGCCATTCCATCAGATGAGGATGGTTGGGGTTCAGTTCCGGATGGCTGTGCAGCAGGACCGATCGGTCCAGCGCAGGCCAGACGCGCATCGCCGCAAGGGCCGTCAGCATGCCAAGGCCCGAGAGCACAACCAGCGCATTCTCAAGCCCGATCCGCGCCGCCAGCCACCCGGCAAGAGGATAGGCCACCAGCCAGCCCCCGTGACTAAGGGAGAACTGCGCCGCAAACACCGATGCCCTGTCGTTGGCCCGCGCCGATCGCGCAATGACGCGGCCGCCGGGCGTCAGCACCAGCGACGACGCCAGACCAAAGCCAGCCCAGAGCGCCAACAGGCCGCCAGGGGACAGAGGCAGGACAATCAGCAGGCCGCATGAACCATACATCAAGGCGCCAGTCACCATGACCGACCGTTCGCTGCGCGCGCGGATCAGGCGCGGCACCCAAAGGGCGCCCGTTGCGGCGCCGGCGCCGTAAAAGGCCATGAGAACAGGAAAATATCCCGTATCGCCCAAACGCCCGCCTGCATAGACCACCGAATTGACCAGCACCCATGCCATGGCGAGGGACAGGGCGAAATTGAGCAGGAACAGCCCTCTCAGGCGCGGTGTGCGCACATAGATCGTAATGCCTTTCGCCGCGCGGCGCAAAAACGGCCGGTAATCGTCGCAAGCGTGATCCTTTGGAAAGCGGGCCATGAAGAGCGCTGCGATGGAGCCGATAAAGACAACAGCGGCACACAGGAACAATCCGTTTGCGCTGATGATCTGAAGCGCCGCTGCAGCCAGAATGGGGCTCAACACGGCCTCAAGGGTATAGGCGATGCGCGAATACGCCAGCGCCCTGGTATAGGTGTCTTCATCGGGCAGGATTTCGGGGATCAGGGACTGAAAAAGCGGCGTAAAGGCGGCCGACAGGGCGACGAACAAAAAGGCCAGTATGGCGATCTGCCAGGTTTCGCCGGCAAGGGCCATGGGTAAAAGAAGCAACATGCGTCCCACATCCAGCGCCACCAATGTGGACTGGCGCGACCGCCCCGCCAATACGGTTTCCGCCAGAGGCGCGAGCACAACATAAGCCACCATTTTCAGCGCCAGCAAAAAGCCAAGGAGTTGGCCACCCGCCTCGTTTCCGCCGATGGCATAGGCGCTCAATGACAGGGCGATTGTCAACAGCCCGACCCCTGTGAGCGAGCAGATCTGGGAAGCGAAGACGGCCCGAAAGGCCTGATACGATAGCGGGTTTCTCATGCTTGCGTATTTTCTGCGCGGCCGGGGACCAATGATCCTCGCTGACATCGCCCCACCCGGGGGTTCGATTCCAACGTTTGTACACTGCCAGCCGGTGCCTTGCACGCAAATGTCGGAATCAAGGAACCGCTGGCAAAGATAGTATTCCAGTGGAACTTTGAATTTGACATTTGATAACAAGCCCAGTTGCAAACGAAACCCAAATGTCCAATTCCTTCCGCTAGAGCGTGTCATGCGCCAGACGTATACAGAATGCGGCGCCCTACCCTTTTGCAACCGCCTCCATATGAGCGGCGAAGCCGGCATCAAACATCAACGCCTTGCACCGATCGAAACGGTTGGTGGCGTAGGCCCAGAAGTCCTCGGCCGGATTGCCATCGGCGTGCTGGATCAACCCCCAGAGTGTCCACAACAGATCGCACATGGCCTTGTATACGGTCATGCGCCCCAACTGCGCGGCGCTGGGGGGCGCACCAAAATAGGCGGTGAGCATTTCCCTTTCCTGAGGCTCGGTCAGCCCGGCTTCGACAGCCAGATCGCCCAAATCCCAAAGCGCATCGTTCATGCCCGAGTATTCGAAATCGACAATCCACATTCGCTCGCCATTGTCGAGAAAATTCTCGCACAAGGGATCGCAGTGACTGGGAACCAGCCTGCCTGGCCTGGCCTCCAGCAACGCCTTGACTGGCGCCGCTTCGGCGACAACCGAAGTATAACCCTCGGGCAATGCGGTCTCCTTCGCCGACAGGATTTTCAGATATTCGTCGATCATCGAAAAGAGTTCAAAACGAAACCTGAAAGGCCGGTCCGCATCATGAAGCGCCCGCAAAGCCCTGCCGGCGCGCCCCGGCGCCCCCGAACGGGAAGCGAAATGCTCCGGCGTCATGGTAACAATATCGGCAATGTATTCGCTGATCATCACCCCCGTTGACGGGTCCGCCCACAGGACATTCGGGGCGATCCCGCACGCCGCGGCGATTTGCGCGTTGTGAAACTCCACATCGCGATCGATGTACTCCCCGGTTCCCTCGCCGGGAATGCGCACGATGACCGCCCGCCCGGCGGTCTCAACCTTATAGACACGGTTCGTCAAGCCCCCCAGACGCTCCACCCGGCTGTTGTGGGTGCCGGCGCCGTCAAACCCCTTGAGCCGGCGCAAGGCCTTCAGGACATCTTCAGTATTCCGATCGTTCATGATAGCCCCATTTCAGTTTTTCAGACGCACATTTTCCGGATCGTACAGCGGGCCGTGTACCCGACGGATGCGGTGCCGTTCACCGAACAGTTCGAGTTCAAACTCATCTTCCGCGGCGATGGCGGTTGGCAGATAGCCGAACACGATGGTCTTTCCCACCGTGTAGCCGAAACCGCCGCTACAGACCAGCGATACCGTCCTGCCTGTATGCAGGATCGGCTCGCCGGCGCTCACCGGCAACCGCGCGCTGGAAACAAAGGTACACAGCCGCTGCTTTGCTCCCGCGGATTTCTGCGCCTTTAGCGCCTCGCGACCCATGAAATCACCTTTGGATTTCAAATGTACCCGCGATGCGAGCCCGGCTTCAATCGGCGTGTAATCGGGTGTGATGTCGGCGCTCCAGTAACGGTAGCCTTTTTCAAGGCGAAGCGATTCGATGGCGCGGTAGCCGATATCGCGAATGCCGTGGCGCTGTCCGGCCTGCCACAGCAGATCGTAGACGTGCAGGGCAAACTCCGTGGGAATGTGAAGCTCCCATCCCAACTCCCCCACATAGCCGATCCGGATCGCCCGGACCCTCGCCGCGCCCAGGGTAACATCGCGGGCGGTGGCGAAGGCGAATGTGGCGTTGGAGACGGTTTCCTCGGCGATCGCCTGCAACACGTCACGGGCGCGGGGACCGCACAGGTTGACAACCGCACGCGCCGATGTGACATCAATCAGAGCCGCCGAGCCGTCCTCCGGCAAGTGGCGACGGATCCAGTCGGCGTCGCGAACGCCAAAGCCGGCACCGGTTATGATATAGAAGTGATGGCGCCCCAGGCGGGTGATGGTAATATCGGCCTCGATGCCGCCCTGTGGGTTGCAAAGTTGCGTGTAAATCACGCTCCCGTCCGGCTTGTCGATGTTGGATACCGCAAGCCACTGGAGCGTCTTCAGGGCGCCTGGGCCGATCAGTTCAAATTTTGAAAAACTCGACTGGTCGATCAACACGACGCCTTCGCGGGCGGCCTGGTGTTCCCGCGCGGCAAATTTTTTCCAGCCCGGCTCCAGGAAATCAAGCTGATCCACCGGCGCAACACCCTGCGGTGCAAACCACAAAGGCCGCTCCCAGCCGTTTTTGGCACCAAAGACAGCACCATGGGCTTTAAGGCGGGCGTGCAGCGCCGACAATCGCAGGTGGCGCGCGCTACTCGCCTCCTGGCCGGGATAGCGCATCTTGTAGTGATGGGCATAGTGTTCGATGGCGCGCGGATACATGAATGCCCTGGTGCCGTGATGCGGAGCGAAGCGGCGTATGTCCAGTGGCCACAGATCAAGACCGGGGCGCCCCTCCAGGATCCACTCGGCGATCATTTCGCCGGCCCCGCCAGCGGCGGCGATCCCGTAGAGAAAGCCCGTTGATACCATCAGGTTTTTCAACTCCGGCGCCCAGCCCATGACAAAATCGCCATCCGCCGAATAGGGGATAGGGCCGTTGATCACCTGACGAACGCCGACCTCGTTGACAATCGGCGTCACCTCGCCGGCAAGTTCTGCCAGGGGTGCAAACCGCTCCAGATTGTCGGGCAAAAGCTGCTGCACAAAGGTATCAGGGATCCCCCCATCGCCGAATGCACAGGTATTCTCTTCATAGCCGCCGATCACAAGCCGGCCGCCGGCGTCAGGCTTGTAGTACACCAATCGCTCCGGATCACGCAGTGTGGGCAATTCCGTGACCCTGTGCGGCGCGGGTAATGGCTCGGTTACGATATACTGGTGCTCCAGCGCGCAGGCCGGCGCCACCACGCCCAGTTTGGCCGCCAACTCGCGGCTCCACATCCCCGCCGCCAGAACAACCCATTGCGCCTTGTAATCCCCCCCGGTGGTCACGACCCTGGTGATGCGGCCGTTGTTGATTTCAAAATCGACAACCTCTACCCCCTGGCGGATCAGCGCCCCGTGCTGGCGCGCGCCGGATGCTATAGCCTGACACAGGCCGGCCGGATCGACATGGCCATCCGATGGAATAAAGGCCGCCCCTTCCAGCCCGCGCGTCTCGATATAGGGAAACAACTCCTTTGCCTGTGCGGGCGTGATGATCTGCATTTCCAGATCGAACCCGCGCGCCATCGTCGCCAGCCGCCTGGCTTCCAGCAGCCGTTCCCTGGTGGCTGCCAGGCGCAGGCTTCCGACTTTCTTCCAATCGAACGCCATGCCCGTTTCCTGCTCCAGGCGATCGTAAAGCGCCACCGATCGCTTCAGCATACGGGTGGTATTGCGCGACGAGCGCAATTGCCCCACAAGCCCGGCGGCGTGCCACGTGGCCCCCTGGGTAAGGGCGGCCTTTTCCACAACCACGACGTCTTTTTCGCCGGCACGCGCCAGATGATAGGCGATGGCACAACCAATGATCCCACCACCGATAATCAGATGCCTGGTCTCATGAACCGCCATACGGAATACCTTGTCAATTTCTGCCGCTCTCTTGCCGGAACGCGCAAACCGGCGCGTTCACGACTTCACACGCCTCATGTCCGGATCATAGAGTGGTGCCAGAGTTGCACAGGCAGGAACCCGCTTGCTCGCCACTTCGAGCTCATAGGAGCCGCTGGCGATATAGCCGGCGTCCACGCCCTGCCGGTTCCGCACATAGCCGTAGCCAATAGACTTGCGCACCGTGTACCCATAGCCGGCCGAGGTCAGCCATCCGACCCGCTCGCCGTTCCGATAGATGGTTTCGCGCCCCAAAAGGACAATATCCGGATCGACCGTAAAACAGGCCAGCATTTTTTCAAGGCCCTCGTGCCGTTGCGCCAGAACCGCATCGCGCCCTTTGAAATCCACGTTTTTGCCAAGTTTTACCGCCCATCCCAGACCGGCCTCGAACGGGGTGGTATCGGGGCCGATATCAGTGCTCCAGGCGCGGTAACCTTTTTCAAGACGCAAGGATTCGATGGCGCGATATCCCCCATTGACAAGGCCAAGCTCCACCCCCGCCTCACAAAGCGCGGCATAGGCTCGCTGTGCACATTCCATGGGCAGATGCAACTCCCATCCCAACTCGCCCACATACGTGATGCGCAGCGCCCGGGCCGGGCAACACGCGACCGCGATGTCGCGCATCGTGCCGAACGCAAAGCCCTCGTTCGATACATCATCACCGGTTACACTTTGCAGAATATTCCGCGCCTGCGGCCCCATCAGGGACAACACCGCATATGATGAGGTAACATCAAAGAGCTGGCAGTTCATGTCTTGCGGGATATTGCGCGATATCCAGTCAAAATCACGGGTTGCAAAGCCCGTTCCGGTAACGATGTAGAATTCCTCGCGGGCGATGCGGCCAACGATCACATCGCATTCAATGCCGCCTCTATCGTTGAGCATTTGCGTATAGACCAGTGAGCCGATCGGCTTGTTAACATCGTTTGCGCAGATCCAGTTCAGTGCCGCCGGCGCGTCCGGGCCCTTCAGAGAGAACTTGGCGAACGAGGTTTGATCGAACAACGCGGCAGCTTCACGGGCGCTCCGGTGCTCGCGCCCGACGGCGTCAAACCAGTTTTGGCGGCCGAAGCTGTAGACATCCCTTGCGGTTTCGCCCCTGGCGGCATCGGCAAACCAGTTGGGGCGCTCCCAGCCCAGCTTTTCGCCAAAGCATGCCCCTTGCGCTTTCAGCACGGCGTAAAGAGGAGACTCGCGGCACGGGCGACCCTTTTCGTGTTCTTCGTAGGGCCAGGCGACGGTATAGTGTTTGCTGTAGGCTTCAAGGGTGCGGGCGCGCACCCAGTCGATATCCGAATGCGGCTGGCCGAAGCGGCGAATGTCCGCAGACCACAGATCGAAGGGCGGTTCGCCCTTGTGCACCCATTCTGCCAGTACCATGCCGGCGCCCCCGGCGGCGGCGATGCCAAAGGCATTGAACCCGGCGCCAACAAAGAAATTCCTCACCTCCGGCGCCTCGCCGATAATGAAATTACCATCGGGGGTGAAGCTTTCGGGACCGTTGGTCAGGGCCTTGATGCCGATGGAATCGAGCGCCGGAACCCGACCGATCGCCAGTTCCACCAATTGCTCGAAGTGATCGAAATTGCTATCCAGCAAGGTGTAATGAAACCCGGGCGGAATACCTTCCACCGCCCAGGGGATCGCATCGGCCTCATAGCCCCCCATGACCAGCCCGCCGACCTCTTCCTTGTAATAGGTCAGACGATCGGGATCGCGCAGCGTTGGCAGGTCCGCGGAGACGCCTGCGAACGGCTCGGTGATCATATACTGGTGCTCCACCGATATCAGCGGGACGTTCACCCCGAACCGCCTGGCAAAGTCCCGCGTCCATTGGCCGGCGCAGCAGATCACCTTTTCACATTCGATACGGCCACGGGCAGTGATCACCGCACGGATCCGGCCCCTTTCGATCTCAATATCGGTAACCGCGGTATCCTCGAATATTTTCGCTCCCGCCATACGGGCGCCTTTCGCCAGGGCCCGGGTAATATCGGAAGGGTTTATCTGGCCGTCCGTGGGCAGGTAGGCGGCGCCGACGACATCGGAGATTTCCATCAGCGGCCAAAGTTCCTGCGCCTCCTTCGGCGTCAGAAGCTCCATCTCCAGACCGAACGAATGCGCCGTCGTCGCCTGACGCTTGACTTCCGTCCAGCGCTCCTCATTACACGCCAGACGAAGGCCACCATTCATTTTCCAGCCCGTAGCCTGGCCGGTTTCCTCCTCGATTTTGCTGTACAGATCGACCGAATAGCGCAAAAGCCGGGTGATATTGGCGTTGGAGCGCAATTGTCCTACCAGACCAGCGGCATGAAACGTCGTTCCCGACGTCAGCTTTTTGCGCTCCAGAACGACCGTATCGTTAAAACCCAGACGCGCCAGGTGATAGGCCGTCGAACAGCCGACAATGCCGCCGCCGATAATGACGGCCCTGGCAGTGGAGGGAAGTTCTGTCATCTCGGACCTCAGGTTTGTTGAAAATCACGGTAGGCAGCGCGGAAACGATCAAGATTTTCAGCCGTATAGGCAGCGTAATCGAAGTCGATCGTTGAGGTGAGTTCGGATATCATGCTCCACATGGTTTCGCGCACAAGGGAGGCGCATTTCATGGCGCTGTAGCGGTGCAGCAGTTGCGCGCTCGCCGGGGTCTCAAAATAGGTCTCGAGCACCCACGCTTCCTGCTTTGCAGACAGGCCGTTGTTGGACGCCAGTCCCCCCAGATCGAACAGCGGACTGTTAAAGCCGGCATAGTCAAAATCGATGAGCCAAAGCCGCCTGCCGTCGTCAAGGAAATTGCCGCACAAAAGATCATTGTGGCCAAACACCATGTCATACGGTCCGGCGTGGCGCTCCAGCAGATCGCCGATCCCGACAAGCTCGCAAACCAGATTTTCCCGGGCATACCCACGCTCATGCAAACACGCGCCGTAATCGCGAATGACGTGGAACACCCAGAACGCCAGCACCGGGCCGCGCAGGAATTGCGGCACATCGCGATGGTACGATTTTACCAGTTGCAGCACCCGCGCAAGCATCTCCGGCTGGCGCACATCCGCCTCGCTCAACGGGGTGCTTTCGATAAATTCCAGAACCGTCAGGCCCTCGCCCACATGAACTATCGCCGGCGACAACCCGGCCGCATGTGCCGCCCGGCCAGCGGCAAGCTCGTTGAAACGCATCACGTGATGCAGCGCAATATCGTCTCCCACCCGCACCACGTATTTTCCTGTCGCCGCCTCGACCAGAAAATTCATGTTGGTGATACCACCGGCCAGGGGTTCCATGCGGATATCGCCCTGCCACAGAGGCAATGCGCGAATGCGTGTTTCGAGTTCGGATCGGGCCATGTCAGTTCTCCATACCAAAGCGGATGCGCGCCTGGCGAGCGCCTGCATGGACCAGGCGATCGGCAATAATGGCGATAAAGGCGATGGCCAGCCCGGCTACCAGACCGCGGCCGGTATCCGCCTTGGTCAGGGCGATATAGACCTCCTGTCCCAGATCGCGTGTGCCCACCAGAGCGGTAATGACCAGCATCGACAAGGCAAGCATGATGGTCTGGTTGATACCGAGCATGATTTCCGGCAGCGCCATCGGCAGCCGAATATGACGCAGCAGTTGGGTGCGCGTACAACCGGATACTTTCCCCGCCTCGATCAGTTCATCGCCCACCGAGCGCACCCCATGGGCGGCGTACCGGATGGCGGGCGCCAGGGCGTAAAGCACGATGGCGATCATCGCGGTGAAATCACCGACGCGGAAAAGCATCACGACCGGGATCAGATAGACAAAGCTCGGCAGGGTCTGCAGGGTATCGATCAACAGATTGATTATCGCCCCGGCACGCCGGTTCAACGCCGCCAGCACCCCAAGCGGAACCCCGATCAGGGTGGCGAGAACCACCGAAGCGCCGCAAAGATAAACACTCACCATGGCTTTCGCCCAAAGACCGGACACCAGGATCAGCGCCGCAAGAGACACGCAAAGCGCGGCCAGCATCCAGCCCCCTACCCGCCAGCCAAGTACACCGAGCATGGCAATCGACCATGGCCACGGAATTCCCAGCAATACCTTTTTTATCGGCAGCAGGAAGTAATGCAGAAAGAAGATCTTGATGGCCTCTAGGGTATCAAAATAGCTGACATTGAGATGTTTTACCGCATCGCTCCAGAACGTCCCCGTGGTTATGATCTGCGTATCAGGGTATTTCAGCAACAGGGGCGAGAAATATCCAAGCCCCCATGTCGCGACCAATACGAGGGCGACCAGAACCGTACGCCTGTGGCGAGCAAGCCACGACCCGCTCGCGGCAGGGCCGTATTGTCCCATACGTTTGGCGAAAGCCTGGCTGAGGCGATCCACGGCAACGGCGAGCACCACAATCGCAATCCCGGCTTCAAATCCGGCACCAATATCCAGCCGGCGCAAGGCCGCCAGAACATCGAAGCCAAGTCCCCCGGCGCCGATCATCGAGGCAATTATCACCATATTCAGCGTCAGCATGATCACCTGGTTCACGCCCACCATGATGCTTTGTGAGGCGGCAGGCACCAGAACGCGCCACATGAGCTGCTTTTGCGTCGTGCCCGCCATGCGGCCGAAATCGAGGATTTCCGGGTCCACAGCCTTCAGCGCCAGCGTCGTGATCCGTACCATGGGCGGCGTTGCATAGATAATGGTCGCCACCAGCGCCGACACCGGTCCAAAACCGAACATGAAGAGGATGGGCACCAGATAGGCGAAAATCGGAATCGTCTGCATCAAGTCCAGTACAGGCGATAAAGCACGCTCTCCCACGGGATGGCGATAGGCCCAGATGCCGATCAGCAGGCCGCTTGCGGTTCCGATCGGCACCGCGATCAGCACCGATGCCAATGTCACCATGGCGCTTTCCCATTGGCCGAATATGGCAAGATACAGGAAGCACGCCCCGACAATTGCCGCCAGGGTCCAGTTGCGGCAATAGTGGCCCAGGGACACCACGGCAGCGGTCACGGCGATCCAACTGGCAGCGGGTAGAATGACGCTGGCATCCTGGCCCTGGCCGCGGGTGAACCCGTTGGCGAGAAAGGACAACACCAACCGATAGGGTTGTTCGACGAGCCAGGCCAGCGCCCGGGTGACGTCGGTAAAGCCCAGGGGCCCGATCGCCGCCTCCTCCACCAGCCATTTCATGGAAGCGGAAATCTGCGTCTTGAACGGAATGAGCCACGCCGAAGGGTACGTGACCAGCCAGCGTGCATCCAGGGTTTTGGCGATATCGCGTCCGTAGTAGCCGAGTAAAACGGTTAGGACGATCAACCCCCATACGATCACGCGTTGTCTGGAGCGCGGCAAAATCACCCGGTTTCTCCCTGGCCGAATAGCACCTGCGCGATGGCGAGGCGGTCAATCGAGCCGACGATTTTTCCGGCATCGTCCGCCACGGGCAGTTTTCCCGATGCCGAAATGATCCGCTCCGCTACTTCAAACACGCGATCGGACACCCGCACCGGCGCACCCTCGCCGCCGGGGTGTTGAGACATCAGGCTGCCAATGGTCAGGACTTTCGAGCGCGGAATATGGCGGGTGAATGCGGCCACATAATCTGTCGCCGGATGCAGAAACAATTCCTGCGGCGTGGCCACCTGAATGACCGCTCCGTCTTTCATGATCGCAATTCGGTCAGCGAGCCGGACTGCTTCCTCGAAATCATGGGTGATGAACACGATGGTCTTGTGCAGCCGCGCCTGCAATCGCAGAAATTCGTCCTGCATCTCGCGCCGGATCAGCGGATCGAGGGCGGAAAACGGCTCATCGAGAAACCACAGATCGGGCTCGGTGATCAGCGAGCGGGCGATACCGACCCGTTGCTGCTGACCGCCCGACAACTCGCGCGGGTAGTTGTCTTCCCTTCCCTTCAGGCCGACAAGATCGATGACGTCCCGCGCTTTTTCCTCGGCCCTGCGGCTGTCAACCGCCTGGATGGTAAGAGGGAACATGGCATTTTGCAGAACCGTCAAATGGGGCAGCAGGGCGAAATGCTGAAAGACCATTCCCATCTTGTGGCGCCGAAGTTCAATCAGTTCCTTCTCGGTTGCGGCCAGCAGGTCGATACCATCAAGCAGGACCTGCCCCGCGGTTGGCTCGATCAATCGGGACAGACAGCGCACCAGCGTCGACTTGCCGGAGCCGGAAAGTCCCATGATGATAAAGATTTCCCCCTTGGCGATGTCGATATTCGCATCGCGCACCGCATCAATCAGCCCGGCCTTGCGAAGCTCGCCCGGGGACGGGGCTGGCGTGCGCGTCAGGTGGTCCCGCGCATAGCCCTGCGCGCCAGGGCCGTAGAGCTTCCAGACGCCGCGGCTGGAGAGTTTGATTTCAGCAGAAGTAATCGGGAGACTCCGTGACAACTGGTTGCCGGCAGCCGCTTTATGGCACGGATGCGTTTTGAACCTCTGGCGGAAATCGGCCCTGGCGTCGCAAAGGTTATCGCTTAATCCAGCCCGTCCAGCGATCCTTGTTGGCGCTCATCCACTTCGATACCACCTCATCAACGGGAACGCCATTCAAGTCGGCATCGCCGACCAGTGCGCTCATTTCGTCATTGGTGAGCTTGTAGGCTTCAATGATTTTATAAGCACCCGGCCATTTGTCTTTGAGACCCGCCCAGGCGGCCTTCCAGATGGGCCCACGCGGCTTGCCGCAGTCATACGCCAGATTGGGATTAATGCCGGCGCTGGGGTCTTCGTAGCACGCCTTGGTAAAAGGGGGAAATTCCACAAATTTACCGTCGTATTTGGATGGCGCCCAGTGCGGTGCATAGACCCAGAGGATGATGGGATCCTGGCGCTGATAGGCCGCTTCAAGCTCGGCAAACAGTGCCGCATCGGTGCCCGCATGGACAACTTCGAAGTCAAGCTCAAGCGCCTCGACGCGCTCGTCGTCAAAACCGCCCCATGTGACCGGGCCACCAACATAGCGCCCCCTCGGCGCCGTCTCGGCGGTTGAAAATTCCTCGGCGCAATCCTTAAGAGCCTCCCAGTTCGGCAGGCCCGGACACCGCTCTTCCATATAATGCGGATACCACCATTCCTCAATCGCCATCAGGCCTGTCTCACCCACATTGACGACTTTACCGGTACCCGTCGCCTCGTCCAGTGCCTCGCGACCGGTGGTTTCCCATATTTCCATGGCCAGGTGCAGATCGCCGGTTTTCAGCCCGGCGAACTGGGCGATGTAGTCGGCCTGTACGTACTCGACGTTATAGCCGGCCTCTTGCAGAATACTGCCCATGATCTTGGTATTGATGAGTTGCCCGGACCAGTCGTGCAACGTCAGCTTGATCGGATCGTTCGATTCTACTTGTGCCGCGGCAACCGTCGCCACCAGTGACAGCGCGCCGGCAGCCAGAATGTTTCCAAAATCAGCCATTTTACCTCCAACTATTTCCAACGATGTCCAATGACCTGCACTTGTGGCTTTATGTGTATTTTTGCCCCATTTTGGCGCATGATCGTCATAAGATCAACAACTAAGTGTAACCTTTCAGCGGGCCGTGTCCAGGACGGATAAATATGAAGTTGCCCCGCTTGCGGCCCTTGCTGCTGGCAAGGCCGTACAGGGGCATCGATATGATCATCGCTTTTTTTTGATTTATCCTGCGTTGTCAGTGGTTTAAAAACCGCTGAATGCGGCGCGAAACGCTCTTGACAACCCTGGATAAATCCAACATCTCTAACGATCAGATGAATGGCCAGCAGTACCCGTTAGGTTTTTTCGAGAACAGCCTGTTGCAATGATACGGCTCAGTCAGACAAATCCGGCATTCCTCCGGAAAGCCCTGAAAAACCACACAAAACAACAAATAATGCCGGGCGAGGCTTTTCAGGTTGTGGAATTTCATGGTATTCTCATGCCGTCAGACTAACGGAGTCGAGATGCCATCCACCCGTAAGACCACCAACCAGCGCGAAGAGGAAATACTGCAGGAGTTACGCCAGGCCGGCGGTTCAGGCCGGGTCAGTTTTCTCGCCAGCCAATTGGATGTTTCCAATGAAACTATTCGAAGAAACGTAAAGGCGCTGGAGGAACGCAACATCGTCAGAAAAGTCCATGGGGGTGTTCATCTGATTCAGGATGCTGTTGAACCGACATTTGAAAGCCGGCTGCGCGAACACGCATCGGTCAAGAAAAAGCTGGCTGCCGCTGTGGCGCAAACGATCAGCGATGGCGATTCGGTTTTTCTCGACATCGGCAGCACAACAGCCTATGTGGCTTTGGCGCTCCAAAATCACCGAAACCTGTTTGTTGTGACGAACTCCGCCTTCGTTGCCCAGACGCTCGCGACGCGAAACGCCAACCGCGTCTTTTTCGCAGGCGGCGAGTTGCGCGCCCACGACGCGGGGGCCTTTGGTGTCGAGGCGCAGGAGTTAATCCGGCGCTTGCATGTGCAATTTGCAATCTTCTCGGTAGGTGCGGTGCATGGGGAACTGGGCTTTATGCTCCATGATCTGGAAGAGGCCAACATCGCCCGCATCGCCGCAGCGAACTCGCAGGTACGTATCATCGTCTCGGGCAGCGAGAAATTTGACAAGCGCGCGCTGATTTCCCTGGAACGAACCGTCGACGTCGATGTCCTGTACACCGACAGGGAACCGCCCGAAAATATCGCCCGAATGTTGCAACAGCGCGATGTCGGGGTTGTGGTTGTGCCGTAGCGATCCCGGTTCAATTGTGAGGGTGTTCTCGAAAAACCTGTTGGAAGGCCACACTTAAGGGTTCGATCCCAACATTTGCACCCCAAACCAAAGGCTTGCCTGCAAATGATAGCTGCCTTATTGTGCCGGTCGCGATTTGCAAGGCATGCCGAACCTTACCCGGTAAGAAATAAAGGACACTGCGTAATGACATCATGCCGGCTTAAGGGCGTCATCGCCCCCAACCTGACCCCGTTCAACGACGATCTGTCCCTGGCGGTGGATCTTTATGTGCGTTTAGGGGCTGCGCTTCTTGAGCACCCCTGCGTGGCGCTGGCGCCCTTTGGCACGACCGGTGAGGCGTTGTCGGTCGCCAACGATGAGCGGATTGCGGCGGTCCGGGCGATGGTCGATGCCGGCGTCGATCCGGCTCGTCTGATCCCAGGTACCGGCCTTGCCAATCTGCCGGAGACGGCCACCTTAAGCCAGGCGATGCTTGATCTGGGTTGCCTGGCGGTGATGACGCTGCCGCCGTTCTACTTCAAGGGCGTTTGTGACGATGGCCTGTTCGCCTATTTCAGCGAACTGATCGCGCGCATCGACCGGCCCCGTTGCCGCATCTTTCTGTATCACATACCGCAAATATCCGGTGTGGGGCTGTCCATCGCCCTTGTCAGGCGGCTAAAGCGCGCCTTTCCTTCCCAGATCGTCGGCATCAAGGACAGTTCCGGCGATGATGACAACACCCTGGCGCTCCTGGATATCGACGATCTGGTCGTGTACTCCGGCTCCGAACTCCCCATTTTACAAACCATGGCCCGCGGCAGTCCGGGCTGTATTTCGGCGACAGCCAATCTGAACGGCGCCGACATCGCCAAAACAATCACGCTCGTTCACGATGCCCGGATCGATGCGGCGCAAGCCCTGCACGCGCGGGTGCGTCAGATACGATTGATTTTTCAGGAATACGCACCCATTGCGGCGCAAAAGCGCCTGTTGGCTGCAGCAACCGGCGAGGCACGCTGGGCTAATGTGCGCCCGCCGCTCGTGGCAATGGATGAAGCCCGTGGCGAAGAACTGCTGACAAGACTGGGAAGCAATTTTGCCGCGCATCTAAAGGCGTTCGCCGACCGGCTGGCGACATAGTTGAGCGTGAAGAAAAGGGACTTTTCCCATTCAACAACATCGGGCGATCATGATTTAAGGCGGGTATTAAGGGGATCGTAGCAATCGGGGGCATGGCGCATGGCGCGGCGCTCGACGCCCAGAATTTTCACGTGGCACGCCTCGCCCATGGCCAGGCTTTGCCGGCGCACATATCCCAGCACGAGGCGTTTTGCGGTGCGAAAGCCATACGATGCGGACGTCACATAGCCGATCCACTGGCCGTCGCGAATGATAGGGTCCCCGGCCAGGGCATCGGGGCTCTTTTCCACGATCTCAAGGCCGATCCATTGCCATTGGCCAGGTGTTTTTGCCTGGGCCAGTACCGCATCGCGGCCGATAAAGGCACCTTTGTTCATGTTGGCGAAACGCTCAAGACCCGCATCGAACAGGGTATATTCAACACCGAAATCGCTGCCCCAGCCATGATAGCCCTTTTCGATGCGCATGGCGTTGAGGGCATAGGAGCCGAACGCGCATCCGCTGTGTTTTCTTACACCCTCGATAATCGCCTCGTAAAGCCGTACCAGGTCCGCCGACGCCAGATGAAGCTCCCAGCCCAACTCGCCCGCATAGGACACCCGCATGGCAGTGAGCGTAATCCCGGCCACGGTCATCGCCGTTACACTCAGCCAGGGCTGGGCTGCGGCGCTGACATCGGTATCTGTGAGCGATGACAGAACGTCCCGCGACCGCGGCCCCATCAATAGCAGGGCGGCATCGTGATGAAACCCGCGCGCGAGGGTGACGGCCTCGCTTTCCCGCCTGGCTGCCATGAGCCAGTCGTAGTCGCGCAGATCGGCCAGGGTCGGTCCGCACAACAGAAATCGATCGGGCTCCAGGGCGGCAATTGTTGCCTCCGACCAGAGTTTTCCTTTTGGCGTCAGCATATAGCCAAGGCGCAGACGCCCTGTCTTTGGGACGGTGCCACAGAACACCCGCGACAGATAGGCCCGCGCCCCTTCGCCGCGCACTTCATACCTGGTAAAGCCGCAATGATCCATAACGCCGACACGATCGCGCACGATCGTACACTCCGCCCGAACCGGCTCATGCCAGGGCTCTTTGTGAAAGCTCAGCGTCTGGCACGCACGCGCCCCCCCGGTTTCAAACCACAGGGCACGTTCCCATCCGGCGATCTGACCCATTACAGCGCCGCTTTCTTTTAAGCACGGGTATAGCGGGCTCTGTTGGACCGGGCGCCCCGAGCGCATGTTTCTGTGGGGCCAGGGAATGGCGTATTGCAGATCATAGTGCTCTATGGCGCGCGCGCGGGCAAAGTCCGGGGTCGTCCATGCGCCAAAGCGGCGCGGGTCCCAGGCGGACAGATCCCATTCGGTTTCGCCCTGGGTAATCCATTCCGCCATCGCCTTGCCGATCGCCGCCGCATGGGTAATGCCGATCTGCACCCCTGTCGCATGATAGAAATTGCGCATCCCCGCCGCCGGTCCCACAAGCGGCAAGGCGTCCGGCGCATACGCGATAGGACCATTGACAAACCGCTGCGCCTGCGCGTCGGCCAGCAGGGGCACATGGACGAGCGCCTTTTCCAGCACATTGAGAATAGCATCGACCCTGTCGGGGAAAAGCTGATGGGCGAATTCATCCGGCGGCTCGGCCCCACCCCATGCGAGGCAACCTTCATGGGCGTATGATCCCAGCAAAAAAGCGTTGCCCTCGCGGCGCAGATAGAACCGCAAATCGGGGTCGCGCACCAGCGCAAACGGCGTGGGATCCTGCTCCAGCGGCGCCAGGGGATTGGTGACCAGATATTGATGCTCCAGGGTCACAACGGGAGCGGACAGCCCCGCCAGGGCGGCAATCCTGCCGCCGTAGAAGCCGGCTGCGTTTATAACGGTCTGCGCGACAACGGTACCATGCGGCGTCTCGACTTTCCATTCCCCGGCGGGTGTTTGCGCAATGGCATTTACCGGGCAAAACCGGACAATGGTGGCACCTTTATTGCGTGCGCCCCTGGCCAGCGCCTGGGTTAGCTGGCCGGGATCGATATCGCCCTCGTATGGATCGAATATACCTCCCAGCACCGTATCGTCCGCCTGCCAGAAGGGATGCCGGGCCTGCATTTGCTGCGGCGAGAGCATGTGCAGATCGAACCCGGCGCTTTGCGATACGCCACATAAGTGCCGGAACAGCTCCATGCGTTCTTTTGTGTGTGCCGGCCAAAAGGCGCCGGTATGGCGGTAGGTTATCGGGCTGTCGACACGCGCGGCCAACTCCGTATAGAGGCGCCAGGCGTAATTGCCTGCGCGCATCCCGAGCCATGTGTTGGCATAGGTGGGAATGTTTCCTGCCGCGTGCCAGGTGGAGCCGGACGTCAGCTCGTTGCGCTCAAGCAGCAGGGCATCGGTGACACCCACCCCGGCAAGGTGATACAGAATGGAGGTTCCAACCACCCCGCCGCCAATAACCACGACCTGGACATGAGAGTTTATCATCACAGCCGATCCTGCCCCCGCCCGATCACAGGCTGATATCGAAGGCGGCGCGTATGGCCGCCTCGCGCCTTGCACAAAGGTGCACGGGTACATCCTCGTCCAGTTCCCTGACGCGCGCCACAGCGCGCTCCCAGATGCCCTGTCCGCCATCCGCCTGCCACTCGGCGATGCTCCGCCGATCCGCCAGATGCGGATAAACATACTCGCGCTTCATCAGCGCCAGGGTTTGCGCCTCGCCCAGGTAATGCCCCGGACCGGTCGCGACGGCCTCGATCCGCTCCAGATCAATACTGCACGCACCAAGTTCAATCCCGCGCACCGTACGCAGAATGGCGCCGCACATGTCATTGTCAATGACCAGCGCCTGGGGCGAGGCAGCCATGATCGATCCCAACATGCCCGCACTCAGATTGATCATATCGGCACCCGCCTGCGCCGCAAGGGCGACCGAGTAACCCTTTTCGTAACCGGCCTGGGCGTCGGCGAGCTTGGCGTCGGTCATGCCCGCCGAGACCGTAGACGGCAGCCCGACATGGCGCAGGAGTTGCGCCGCAGCCGCATTGGCGATGGCCGCCTCACCGCTGCCTCCCGTCATGGCCCCGGTGCGCAGATCGGAAATAAACGGCATGAAGGCGAATATACACGGGTGCGCGGGCTTGATCAGATCGACGATCATCAGCCCGGCCAGAGTTTCCGCCAGCCCCTGCGCCAGAGCGCCGGCGAGGGTAACCGGGCTGGTGGCGCCGGCCTGCGCCGCAGAACAGATCTGCAGCGGCATACCAAATTCAATCGCCCGGCTCATGATCGCAATCCCCTCGGGGGCATATCGCAGGGGCGAGACCGCATGCACGATCACCGCAAAGCAAAAGGGCTGGCGGGAAAACGCGCCCTGCCCTCCGCGCGCCATATCGAACAGCCTGATGACATCTCCAATATGGGCGGCGCTGGAGAAACTCACACCGATAGGCTTCGGACAGGCTTTTACGCACGCAAAAGCGGTGTTGATATCGAGCGCCCGGGGCGTGGTCATATCACAGGCCACGACGGGGCGCACCCCGTAGAAAATATGCGGACACTGACCGACGATGCGCATCAGTTGATACAGATCGCCAAGATGCGATGGGCGATAGGTCATGGTGGCCGCATCAAGCACTTTCACCGCCGCGCCACCCGTGCCCGGGTGCACGCGGCCGCCGCCGATGGACAGGCCATAGTCTTCAACAAAACCGGGCAAGTCCACCGATGCCGGCGCCCGCGCGATGGCGTCTTCGATACGCGCGCGCGCAAACGTCACACGGCCATCGTCGCGCAGAACGGCGCCGGCATCGACGGCACGCTCAATCAGGTCGGCCGGGCATTGCGCCATACCGGTTTTTTCCAAAATGGCAAACGCCGCCTCACAGACGGCGTCCATGTCCCTGGCGCGCAGCGGGCGCAAGCGTCCGCCGGCGGGTGGCGGCAGGTTCTTGCCGTCAGGCGCCGATCGCGCCGATATTCTGCGTCTTTTCCTCATCGCCAGAGTGGCTCCGTGTTCAAACCGATGGTCTGCATCGTGCGCGCATTGCGCTGTTGCGATCAATTGAAAAATTCACTTATCCCAAGGCACATTTTTCACGACATTTATGCGCCGCAAATGATAAGCTGTCCAAAGTACCCTGTTACCGGCTCCCCTCTCTCCGAGCGAAAGCAAAAAACGCGGATAACCATGACAAAGATCGCGATTATCGGCCTTGGCGCCATGGGACTGCCCCTTGCCGGCAATCTGGTACGCCACGGCGCGGACGTTGTCGGCATTGACACCTGCGAAAAAGCGCGGGCGGCTTTTACCGGCGCCGACGGCGTGGCGGCCAGGCCCGGAACCGGCGTATTGGCGAATCGCGATGTGATCCTGACCATGTTACCGCAGGGCGCGCATGTAACGGCTGTTTTTGAGGAGCATATCCTGCCCGGCGCGGCGCCCAACACATTGCTGATCGATTGTTCAACGATCGATGTGACAACGGCGCGCGATCTGGCGGCGCGGGCCCGCGCGCAAGGCCTTGCCATGATCGATGCACCCGTATCGGGTGGCCCCTTGGCGGCGCGTGATGGAACATTAAGCCTGATGGTGGGGGGCGCCGACGAGGCCATTAATCGCGCCCTTCCGGTGCTTGAGAAAATCGCTGCCAGGATCACCCGTTTCGGCCCCGCCGGCAGCGGCCAAGCGGCAAAGGCGTGTCACAACATGATCTGCGGCATCACCGCCATGGCAGTTATCGAGGGATTTGCGCTGGCCGATGCGCTGGAACTGGATCTGGAGAAATTCTACGGCTTGTGCGCAAGCGCTGCGGCACAAAGCTGGACCCTGGAAAATCGCTGTCCCATTCCCGGTATTGTGGCCGATGCGCCGTCCTCAAACGGTTTCGCCCCCGGTTTTGCCGCACGGCTTATGGCAAAAGACCTGCGATTGGCGCAAGCCGCCGCCGAAGCCCTCGATCAGGAAACGCCCCTGGGCGCCATGGCAGCACGTCTGTTTAGTGAATTTGCCGCGGCGGGTCATGGCGAGAAAGATTTTTCAGCCTATTATACCGTGCTGCGGGCACTCGACGAGCCGGAGAGGTAAACGATGCTGCTTTTAACGCCAAAACTTCCCACCGATGGTCTCGCCGGGTGCTTTATCGATGGAAACTGGCACCGCCCGGCCGCCTCGCTGACAATTGAAAATCCGTCGCGGCGCGAACCGATCTGCGAGATCGGCAAGGGGGGCGCGAAAGAAATCAATCTGGCGGTCCGGGCGGCACAACGCGCGTTTCCCGCCTGGCGCGCGCTGGCGGCAAGTAAGCGCGGCCACCTGCTGAGCCAACTGGGAAACCGTCTTGCCGAGAGCGCCGAAGAAGTCGCGCGGTTGCTTGCCGCAGAGAGTGGTAACTGTATCAAGACGCAAAGCCGCGCAGAAGCAAACGGCGCAGCCGGTGTGTTGCAATATTATGGCGGCGTTGCGACAGAGCAAAAGGGAGAGACGTTGCCCCTTGGTCCCGGCCTGTTCAGCTATTCGACGCGCGAGCCCCATGGGGTGGTCGGTTCGATTATTCCGTGGAATTCGCCATTACAACTTGGCGCCGTGAAAATCTCCATGGCGCTCGCCACTGGCAACACCCTTGTATTAAAGCCCGCCGAAGATGCACCGCTGGCGGTATTGAAACTAACGGAGATGGCCGCCGATATCTTTCCGCCCGGCGTATTTAACGTCGTAACCGGCCTTGGGGAGGAGGCCGGCGCGGCCCTTGCAAGTCATCCGGGCGTGGCAAAAATATCCTTTACCGGATCATCCGAGGTGGGCACGCGGATCGCTCACGGGGCAGCCGATCGTCTTGCGCGACTCACGCTGGAGCTTGGCGGTAAGAGCCCGTGCATCGTCTTCCCTGATGCCTGTACGCCGCAACGTATCGACGCGACAGCCCAGGGTGTTGTGAACGCCATGCGGTTTGCCCGTCAGGGTCAGTCCTGCACGGCCGGATCGCGGCTGTTCGTTCACCATACGGTCTGGGATGCGTTGATGCCCCTGGTGGCGCAGAAGACGGCCGCCATGAAGGTCGGCGATGCGCTCGATCCGAACACCGATATCGGCGCGGTCATCAACGCCGAACGTTACGGCGAAATCCGCGCCTATGTGGCCGAGGCCGAGGCCCGGGGCGCCAGCTTTATAATCGGCGCAACGCCCGAAGAAAATCCGAAAGGCTATCACCCGCTGCCAACCATCATCAGTGGCCTTGACAATTCCTGGCGCATCGCGCGCGAGGAAGTATTCGGCCCCGTCATGGTGGCTATCCCCTGGGAGAACGAGGCCGATGTTATCGCAATGGCGAACGATACGCACTATGGCCTGGCGGCGTTTATCTTTACCCACGATATGAACGCGATCATTCGCATGACCCGACAAATCGACGCCGGCTGGATACAGGTCAATCAGGGCGGCGGACAAATCCCCGGCATGTCCTATGGGGGCACGAAACAATCGGGCATGGGCAGTGAGTATTCCATCGAGGGGGCGCTTGACGCCTATACATTTCGCAAATGCGTCACCATGGCGTTGAAAGAATGAATACCGATCGCTTCGGCAATGAAATCGATTCAGGCGTCGGCTATGCCCGCGGCCGCCTTCTCGCCTCCAGCGGCGACGAAATCCGGCGCTTGCGCCATGCCCAACACCTTACCCGGCAGATTGTCGCCGCGCGTGGCCTTGACCGTATCAGCATTTTTACGGGCAATCGCCGTGCTTTTCCCCTGGCGCCTGAAGACCTGAGCCGATACTGCGAAGAATGGGTAGGCCCGGGATTGTTTGCAGGCGAACTGGCCGATGTGGCGCGCGATCATTTTGGTGCAACGGCAAAAGAGGCCGTCGCCGTGATCAATCGCACCAGCGCCGCCATTATCGCCGCCGTCCTGGCGCTGAGCCATGCGCGCGACGTGGTGTCCATCGTCCCCGATGGGGATCGGTCCCACGCCAGTGTTGCGCGCGGCTGCAAACTGGCGCGTGTCGCCCTGCACGACGTCGGCGCCGGACAGGACCCCCAGGCGCTGATCACCCGGCACAAACCGGCGCTGGTGGTTCTCACCACGGTCACCAGTACGCTGGCGCGCATAGACGATGCGGCAAGCACAGCCGCCATCGAGGCCGCAAGACGCGCCGGGGCGGTCGTGTTACTTGATGAAGCCTATGGGGCGCGCTTGCGCGTCGCCTTGCACGGCGGCGCGAAAAGTCTGACACTGGGGGCCGATTTTGCTGTTACCAACACCGACAAGGCCGGATTGAGTGGCCCACGCGCCGGTGTTGTTGTGGGGGCGCACGATCCTGTTCTGGCTACACTGGCGAAGGCCTCGGAGCTCGGCCAGGAAGCGCGCGCGCCCATCGCCGCCGGCGCCATGCGATCGCTGCAACACTATGCGCCGCAAGCGCTGTTGTCCCAGGCACGTGAAGGCACCGCAATTGCCGATGCGTTGTGTGCGCGATTTGGCGCCGAGATCGTACACCGGTCCGATCTCGGACCTTCAATCGGCGAGGAGGATATTCTCTTTTTGCTGATGCAGCGCTGTGGTGTGAAGCGGGCGCCTGTCGTGCCGGCGGAAGCCTGCGCCGCGCTGGGCATGGTGCTATTGCGCGACTACGGTGTTCTGAGCGTAAACACCCATGGCGCGCCGGGCGGGCGCGTGTCTCTTCGTTTGAAACCGACCGGCGGGGCGCTTGAGAGCGTTGGCGGCGCCGGAGCGCTGGCCGATGCGCTGGCTTGTGCGCTTGATGAGGTGGCGGCACATATGGACGATGAGGCATGGCTGCGTGCGACCCTTTTCGGCACGCACGAATAGAACGAACATCTCCAGGGATCGGATGAATGGCCACCTGCACCCGATAGATTTTGTACGAACGACCTTTTGAAGGATCGCAACTTGGGCAACGGACGGGACATGAATCACAACGGAAACGGTGCGGGCTTCCTCGCCATGGACGATCGCCTCGACCGGCTCATTAATCTCGATATCGGCCAGCGCGGCATGGAGCCTCTGTATCAGGCCAGCCGGGGGCTGACCGGGCGCCCTTTGGTCGGCGCGGCGGCGGAGGCGTTGCTTGGGGTACCCCGGGGCGGGTGCGTTCTGATGACGACCGGATCGGTATCGCGCGCCTGGTTATCGCCTGCAATTGGAGAAAATGACGGCCCGTCAGGCGCTGCGACCATTGCCCGTGCACTCGTTTTGAGCCGTCGCGCCAGCGTGATCTGCGCGCTGGAGGAGGCGCTGGTGGAGCCCGTCGGCGCGGTCATGCAGGCGGCGGGCCTCTCGGTTGTCGACTTTCATGTGGCGCGCCAGGCCAGCACCGAGGGCGGTCTTGCTACGGTGGTAATGGCTGCCTATCCGGACGGCATTGATGCGGCACGGCGCGCCGCGGGCGATTGGCTGGATCATTATCAGCCTGATCTGTTGTTTGCCGTCGAACGCGTGGGGCGTAACCGTAACGGTATCTACTATAATATGGCCGGGCGCGACTACAGCATGGGTCGGGCGCGTATTGATCATTTGTTCGACGAGGGCCTGGCACGGGGCATTCCGGTGATCGCCGTCGGCGATGGCGGCAACGAAATCGGCATGGGAAAAATTGCCGAGGCGGTGGCGGCCCACATTCCATACGGTGCGGCGGGCGATTGTCCTTGCGGCGGCGGCATTGGCGCTGTGACCGGCGCTGATATTGTGGTTACCGCCGGCGTTTCCAACTGGGCATGCACGGCCATTGCCGCTGCTATGGCGGCGCGGACAAATGACCCAAGGCTGTTCCATACCGCGCGCGCGGAACGGCGCCTGCTTCATGCGATGACAACGCATGGGCTGATCAACGCAACTCATGGCGTTGTCGATTCCAATGTCGACGGGATTTCTGAAGACACCCACGCGGCTGTTGCACAAATAGCTTGCGCGATAGCAGGTCATACCAATGACGGCTAAATGTGTACTTTCAGCAGGTTGTCCCTGGTAAATCCCTCGGGTGCGGCGGTCGCGGCCACGGGAGGGATCACTTCCAGTTTGCCTGTTCTGGCACAACATGCTGAAACGTCACAACTAGCCATAATTTCGTGTTATGTATAGCCTATGAACCCCGTTAAACACGCCAGGCCGCTTATATTCCTGCTTCTTGCAGCGGGCGTATTCGTCGCGGCATTGCTTTATTTTCGCCAATCCGTTGCGACGGATCCCGGTTTGACCGCCGCTGCCGGAACCTCGGCGCAGGCATCCTCAACAGGCTCGTGCGCCGCCAGTCCGGACCGTGTCGCGCGTTTGACGCCCCTGATGACGGGCGAGATCGCCGCTCTGGCCGGCGTTAGAGCGCCGCTCGCTTTTAGCGGTTATACGTTTTCCGATGGCGCGGGCAACCCTCTTGAGATGGAGAAGGATTTTGCCGGCAAACTGGTTCTGTTCAATCTGTGGGCGACCTGGTGCGGCCCGTGCCGGCGCGAAATGCCCGCTCTTGACCGCCTGCAGGCGGAACTGGGCAGCGAGGCATTCGAAGTCGTAACCGTCAATCTTGATCAGGGGGATGCGGAAAAGGGCAAACGGTTTTTTGCTGATCTGAAGCTCAACAGCCTGAACTACTATGCCGATCCGAGCCTGGGCGTGCTGAACCGCGCCAAGCGCATGGGTCTGGCGCGTGGTCTGCCGGCTACCATTCTGGTTGACGAGAATTCGTGCGTGCTGGCGGCAATGGCGGGCCCGGCGGAATGGCATTCGGCCGATGCCATGGCGTTGATCAAGACTGCCCTGGCGATGCAAGGTACCGGCGCGGTGAAATGAATGGCATAACCGTTCAAACGCCTATCGCGAATTGGAGGATTTATGCGTATTCTCGCCTTGTTGTATTTTGTTTTGGCGTTCGGCACCGGTGCTTATAGCAACGAATCCTGCATGGAATTCTACCGCTCTTACGACTACAGAGACAGAGAATTCGAACTTCCACGCCTGTCACCTCCCCATACGATTGCCATTAATCAATCGGATATCACTCCCATAGGATGGTCGCCCGCTGGTGATATTTTTGCCTGGGCACAAACGGAGCAGTCTAATGACAGCTGGGGTCGCGCTCTCACCATTAAAAACATGGCAACGGACGAGATATTATATTACGGTTCCGGCCACACTAATGAGGAATTAGTCCGCTTACTGTGCGCCCATCAAATCAAGCCGTTTCAAGATCAACCCACGCTCGAACGCTTCCCCATTAAAGTAAACGATGAAATATTAAATGTAAGAGTTAAAATAAATTCGGAGGATAGAAGTTACATAGATTATGGAAGTAATATTATCGATGCTGATTTAATTATGACGTCAAACAAACATAAAACGAAAAAAATCGCCTCTTATCCGCGTGATCGCCGTTTCAGAGCGGCCGTTAGCCCGATGGGCTATTTTGCCAACGAAGATCGCAGCATTATTGCGATTGTCACCGAAGTACGCGGCGTAAGCGGCTTTGAATCCGAGGTGGAATACTATTACTACATCAATGGCACTTCTTTACTCGACGGATTTCCGGATTAGAGCGTCGGGCGTTTAAATTGCAACAATACGTTCGCGTAAATCTGCTGATAAAGGTTTGCGTATGCTCCACCTCTTAACACAGTGAATCATAAATCACACCAAAGGGAAATCCAAAAAATTCCTGTTAATCGTTCGATTCTCCAGTGCGGCCCTTGCCGCAGATGGCGAGCAGCAAGGCCATACCGGGCCATTCATCTGATCATCGCTTTTTTTCGATTTCTCCAGCGTTGTCAAGGGTTTAAGAACCGCCAGAGGCGGCGCGAAGCGCCCTTGACAACGCTGGATAAATCGAACACCTCCAATGATCAGATGAATGGCCAGCAGCACCCGATGGGTTTATCAGGGACAAGCTGTTGAAATTACGCATCTGGAGCGTCAGGCGCTTAAGTTGCAACAATATGCTCGCACAAAGCTGATCGCCCTGAAATCTATAGCAAAATGCGAGGAAGATACTGAATACCCACGATTCCGATTAAACGCATTTTGCTATAGGACACGTTGCCCCTGGCTGGCGGCACACCGGGTGCGGATGGACGCTCCTGTATGGCCTTCCCGGTGGTTCTGTTAAGACACAACACACTCCAGGGGTAAACGCCCGGAAATCCAAAAGCAGGCGCTATCCGTGCACGGCGGCGAAGGCGCGCGCCGCCTGCCCATGGGCGTGGCGCAGGGCTTGCAGATCAATACCGACAGGCTGACCGCATTCCACCCTCCATTCACCGCCGATCATCAACCGGTCGACCCGATGCGCGCCACAAAGAACGAGCGCCGCCAACGGGTCCCCCGCACCGCTAAAACGCAATGCGTCCAGTGTGTAGAACGCCAAATCCGCCTGCTTTCCCGGCGCAATGGCACCAATGTCATCGCGCCCCAGACATTTTGCCGAGCCCTGCGTTGCCCAGCGCAGAACATCGAGATGGGAAATTGAGGCGGCGTCATAGGTCAGGCGATTGAGCATCAGGGCGTGGCGCACACTCTCCATCAGATTGGAATTGTCGTTTGAGGCGGAGCCGTCGACGCCGAGCCCCACGGGACTCCCGGCGGCTTCCAGATCGCGCGTCAGGCACTGGCCGGAGGCAAGCGTCATGTTAGATGTGGGGCAATGGCATATGCCTACGCCATGGCGCCCCAGACGGGCGATTTCATCACCGTTAAAGTGGATGCCATGGGCCAGCCAGACACGCTCATCGAGCCAGCCGAGGTCTTCCAGATAATCGACCGGGCGGCAATTGAACCTCTCCTCACAATAGGCGTTTTCGTCACGGGTTTCGCCAAGATGGGTATGCAGGCGGCAATCGTATGCGCGCGCCAGGTCCAGGCTCTGGGTCATCAGCCGCCTGGTGACGGTAAAGGGCGCACAGGGCGCCAGCGCGACCTGGACAAAGGCGCCATCGGAGGTATCGTGATAGCGCTTTAGTACCCGCTCGCAATCAAGCAGAATGGTTTCCTCGTCCTGCACGAGGGCGTCGGGAGGCAGACCGCCGTCCTTTTGCGACAGGTTCATGGAGCCACGATTAAGCACAAAGCGCAACCCTACGCGGCGCGCCTCCTCTACCTGAATATCGCACGCATTCTCCAGCCCGGGGCAGAACAAATACTGATGATCCGAAGCTGTCGTACAGCCCGACAGCATCAGTTCCACCATCGCCAGCCGGCTCGCCATGCGAAATGCATGCGCATCCATATGACGCGCCCAGACCGGATACAGGCTATTAAGCCAGGCAAACAACTCCCTGTTTATGGCCTGCGGATGGGCCCGCGTCAGAGTCTGGAAAAAATGGTGATGGGTGTTGATCAAACCGGCAATCACCACGTGACGCGAGGCATCAAACACCTCATCCACCGGCGTGTGTGGCGATGCACCGCGCGGCACCAACTCGACAATACGCCCGCCAGCCACAACGATGCCTCCCTGCGCACCCCTTGCCAGGATGGCCAGGGGCTCCTTGATCCATAATACGCGTGGTGCGGTATCGTTCATCGTCAAGCTCTCCGTTATGCGCGCCATATGCAGCGCCAGCATGGGGCAACGCGCAGCCGTTGCCATCGCCATGCGTTGACAGGCCATGCATTCCGCCGTACTCCTGGAGCGTGAGCAATTCTGCCGGCAAACAGTTCTCTATAGCGAATAAACAGGGGCAAATGCAATGGATACGCTAAAGCAATCATGTGACGAAATCCTGCTAAGGTGCACCCGCGGCGACAAGCGCGTTCCCGGCGTGGTCGCCATGGTCACGGACCGTGCCGCGAATATTTACGAGGGGGCTATGGGTGTGCGCCATATGGGGACGCAAGAGCCCATGACCCGCGATACGGTCTTTGCCATATTCTCCACCTCCAAAGCGGTGGGCGGAACGGCGGTGCTGCAATGCGTCGAAGAGGGCCTTCTCGATCTGGATGCGCCGGCGAAATCCTATGTGCCTGAAATCGGCACGTTGCAGGTGCTGGAGGGCTTTGATGATGAGGGCGAACCCATCCTGCGTCCGCCAGGGCGCGATGTGACCACGCGTATGCTTTTGCTGCACACCGCCGGCATGGGGTATGCCGTCTTCAATGCGGCGTATCTTCGCCTGGCGCAAAAACTTGATCTGCCCAATGTCATCACCGGGGTTAAAGAGGCGCTCATGACGCCGCTTTTGTTCGATCCGGGCGAGCGGTGGGAATACGGTTCCAACATCGATTGGGCGGGACAAGTCGTTGAGGCCATACGCGGCAAGCGCCTGGGCGAGGTCCTGCGCGAGCGCGTGTTTGATCCTCTGGAAATGGATGATATCACCTTTACCCGCAGTCCGGCGATGAAGGCGCGCACGGCGTGCGTTCACCAGCGCGGCGCCGATGGCAGCCTGTCACCCATGGACGATTTTGCCCTTGCCGATGATCCACAAGTCGATATGCCCGGGCACGGGCTCTACGCCACAGTGGGCGCGTATATGAAATTCATCCGCATGTGGCTCAATGATGGTGATGGGCCGCGCGGGCGCGTGTTACATCCGCAAACGGTACAGATGGCGGTGCAAAACGGATTACAACCTCATCAGCACGTCACCGGATTGCCGGCGGCGATCGGGGAGCTTACCAATGAGGCGGAATTTTTCCCCGGGCAGAAGAAATCCTGGGCATACACGTTCATGATCAACGAGGAAGACGCGCCCACCGGCCGACCGGCCGGCTCCATCGGCTGGGCGGGGCTTGCCAATACATATTTCTGGATTGATCGCAAGAACCGCATTGGCGGTTATTGGGCCACACAGGTTTTTCCTTTTTTCGATCCGGTTTCCTTCACCAGCGGCTATCTGGATTTCGAGACCGCGGTCTATGACGCAATCACCGGGTAAAGCGTGATATGGAATTTTCGGGCTATTTCGGTGGGGTATTCAAGTTCCCGGCGTTCGCCCTGCTGCTGGCGGGAACGCTTTAGATGTGATCTTTCAACAGGTTGTTCTCGAAAAACCTGTTGAAATGACACATCCAGGCAGTGGAAGATCTTCTTACGCCGGACTTTCCTGATAATTGCCCATTTAATGACAGTTTGCGCTATAACCGCGTCACCGGAACCACTCCCCTCACTACCCCTCTCATGGAGAGACTTTTGTCAACCCGCTATCCAAGAGACCTGCACGGCTATGGCGCCCAACCCGCCGATGCCCGCTGGCCGGAAAATGCGGCCATCGCCGTGCAATTCGTTCTCAATTACGAGGAAGGCGGCGAGAATTGTCTGTTGCACGGCGACGACGCCTCGGAGAGCTTTTTGTCGGAAATCAGTGGCGCTGCCCCCTGGCCGGGACAACGCCACTGGAACATGGAAAGCATCTACGAATACGGCGCTCGCGCCGGCTTTTGGCGCCTGTACCAGCTGTTTTGCGATGCGGCGGTTCCCCTCACTGTCTTTGGCGTGGCAACGGCGCTGGAGCGCTCGCCGGCGCAGGTAGAGGCGATGCTGGATGCGGATTGGGAAATCGCCTCCCATGGTTTGAAATGGATCGAGTACAGGGACTTCTCGTGCGAACAGGAACGCGCCCATATCGACGCCGCCATTCGCCTGCACACCGCTGTGACCGGCAAGCCCCCTGAGGGCTGGTATACGGGACGCTGCTCTGTGAATACGCTGGACTTGCTATGTGAGACGGGAAAATTTACCTACATGGCGGATTCGTATGCAGATGATCTGCCCTATTGGCACACCCGCAATGACAACCATCACCTTATCGTCCCCTACACCCTCGATGCAAACGACATGCGCTTTGCCACCGCGCACGGGTTTAGCAACGCCGACCAGTTCTTTGTCTATTTACGCGATACCTTTGACGTACTTTATGAGGAGGGTTTGCGGGGCCGGGGGAAAATGATGAGTATCGGCCTGCATTGCCGTCTGGCGGGACGCCCCGGCCGCACCGCAGCCCTAAAGCGGTTCATCGCCCATATTAAGGCACATGATCGCGTGTGGTTGGCGCGGCGCATTGATATCGCCCGCCACTGGCACGCGACCCATCCGCCGCAAACGCTCCGATGGCAGCCTTCGACGATGTCGCGGGCGGCGTTTGTCGAGACCTTTGGCGGCATCTTTGAGCACTCGCCGTGGATCGCCGAGCGCGCCTTCGATGGTGAACTGGGCCCCGCCCATGATACGGCGGTTGGGCTGCATCGTGCCCTTTTGGTGCAATTTCGCCGCGCTGACGAGACGGCGCGTCTTGATGTTCTGCGCGCCCATCCGGATTTGGCGGGAAAACTCGCCAGCGCCCGACGCTTGACACGGGAATCGGCGCGCGAGCAGGCAAGCGCCGGCCTTGATGCCATGAGCGATGAGGAAGAAAGGCGCTTTCAGACGCTGAATGCGCGCTACGTGGACAAGTTCGGTTTTCCTTTCATCCTTGCGGTCTCTGGCATGCAACGCGATGAAGTCCTGGCGCAGTTCGAGGCGCGTCTGGACAATGATCGCGCCGAGGAATTCGCTACCGCCTGCGCGCAGGTGGAGCGCATCGCCCGCCTGCGACTGGAGGCGCTGTTCGACAAAGGGCAAAATGCATGACGGATCGTTCCTATCATTCGCCGCGGACACAGCTACCGCCGCAGTCCTATCTGATTACCGACCGAAGCGCATTCACGAGCGCCTATGCGGTACTGCCGGCGGGGAGTTTCCGCGATATTGTCGCAAGCCGCCTGCCCGGCTGGGACAAGACGCGTGTCTGGATCCTGGCGTGTCCGCTGTCGGGCTTTGCGCAGACTTTCGCCCAGTATATCGTCGAGGTTGCGCCGGGAGGCGGCAGCACACAGCCGGAGGTCGAAGACACCGTTGAATCAGTCTTGTTTTTAACGGAGGGCGCACTCAGCCTTACCATAGGGGGCAAGACCGAGGCGATGGTCCCGGGCGGTTACGCATTCATACCGCCGGCGTGCGACTGGTCTCTCACCAATCGAGGCGATACTCCCGCGCGCTTTCACTGGATCCGCAAAGCCTATGAAGCTGTCGACGGTATTGAGGCGCCAACGCCCCTTGTGAGCCACGAACGCGCCATAGCGCCGGAGCCGATGCCCCAGGCCGAGGGCCGCTGGACCACAACCCGCTTTGTGGAGCAGGACGATCTTCGCCACGATATGCATGTGAATATCGTCACGCTGCGCCCTGGCGCCGTCATTCCATTTGCCGAAACCCATGTGATGGAACACGGCATTTATGTGCTACAGGGAAAAGCCGTTTACCGGCTAAACCAGGACTGGGTGGAAGTGCAGGCAGGCGACTTTATCTGGCTTCGGGCATTCTGCCCGCAGGCTTGCTGCGCCGCAGGTCCTGACGATTTTCGTTATCTGCTCTACAAAAACGTCAATCGCCAGATCAAACTGAGCGCCGATGCGAGCCAATCAGCTTGAGAATGCGTATATGAGAATGCGTATAGGGGTATCGCCGCACCACGTTTGTCAGGGAGGAACACCATGACCATAATCGCACCAACCGTCGGCACGCCGGCGCAGCTTCGGGATCCGGAATATCTGCCGCCTCTTGCCGCAGCCATTCCCTTGGGGATTCAGCACGTGCTGGCGATGTTTGTCAGCAACTTTACGCCGGCCATTATTGTCGCCGGTGCCGCCGGATTCGGCTATGGATCGAATTCGCCGGACTTTCCCGTCATGATTCAGATGATTCAGATGTCGATACTGTTCGCCGGCGCGGCAACGCTGTTGCAAACCATCGGCATCGGCGCGGTCGGAGCGCGCCTGCCGATCGTGCAGGGAACGAGCTTCGCCTTTATTCCCATTATGGTGCCGCTTGTGGCTGGCAAGGGCGTTGAGGCAATGGCACTCATCACCGGCGGCGTGCTTGTCGGGGGGCTGTTCCATGGGTGCCTGGCGCCGTTCGTGGGGCGTATTCGCTTCGCCCTGCCGCCGCTGGTGACCGGACTGGTTGTCACCATGATCGGCCTGGCGCTGGTCAAGGTAGGCATTCAATATGCCGCAGGCGGCGTGCCGGCAATCGGCAAGCCGGAATTCGGCAGCCTGCAAAACTGGTTCGTCGCACTCGTGGTCATCGTTACCACCCTCGGCTTTAAGTTCTTCACCCGCGGCATGTTATCCATTTCCGCCGTTCTCATCGGCCTGATCGTCGGCTATGTAGTCGCCTGGCTTATGGGGATGGTGAATTTTTCCAACGTCGGCCGGGCGGCTGTTTTTGCGCTGCCCGCGCCGTTTCCCTTCGGCATTTCGTTTAGCGTGGCGGCGATCGTCGGATTTTGCCTGATGGCGTTCGTCTCCGCCGTCGAGACCGTCGGCGATGTCTCCGGCATCACCAAGGGCGGCGCCGGTCGCCAGGCCAGAGCCGAGGAAATCAGGGGCGCGACATTCGCCGACGGATTTGGCACCGCTTTGGCCGGCGTATTCGGCGCCCTTCCCAATACCTCGTTTTCGCAAAACGTCGGATTGATCGCCATGACCGGCGTCATGAGCCGTCATGTTGTCACCATCGGCGCCCTGTTCCTGATTGTCGCCGGATGCATCCCGAAAGTCGGCGCCCTCATCTCCACCATTCCCATCGAGGTGCTGGGCGGCGGCGTTATCGTCATGTTCGGCATGGTGGTCGCGGCCGGTGTTTCCATGCTCGCCGATGTCCACTGGAACCGGCGAAACATGGTCATTTTCGCCGTCTCCCTTTCCATCGGCCTGGGGTTGCAGCTTGAGCCGCAGGCGCTGGCGCATCTGCCCGCCACTCCAAAGGTGCTGTTGACGTCCGGATTGCTGCCAGCGGCGTTTCTCGCCATATTTCTCAATCTGTTGCTGCCCGAGGAACTGACCGGGGAACAGACCGACGAGATTGTCGGCGGCATGGCCGGTCACAACCGGGATCGTTCCTGAAGACTGAAATCAGCGCGATGCCCTGGCGTGTATGATCGTATACGGCGCGGCAAAGCGGTGTTCCTGCAGATTTTGTCCTGGCCCGCCGCGATCAATGACGATAAAGCGCGATTCCTCGTACAACGGGGTGAGGACGCCATGCCAGACATTGCGCGCCAGATTGATCCCTTGCTGGCCTTGCGTTACAAAGGCGCGCGGATGGACGGGCACGCCGTGATCGTCATCGCATGTTATGACCAAAAAGGGACGCGCTGACAGGGGAATGAACGCCTGGCTGCCCAGGGGATGTCGCTCGACCATTGCCAATGTCAAAGGCACGGAACGGGGCGCGCTTACAAAGATATTCACCAGCGGCCTGCCGTCGTCGCCACCCACCTCGATCGTTGCGAGATCGTGATACCGCACACACGCACCGTCGTTGATCGCAATGCCATGAGCGCCGGCCGTCTCTATAACCTGGCCGTATGGGGCAAAAGCGGCTCGTGTGAGAGGCTCGATAATAATCGGATCGCGCACCGCCCGTGTCCCGTCAACTATCGCGAAGCGACTCGATTTTGTTGAGCTTCGCGGCTATTTTGCTCACGACTATTGGGGCCTTACGGCCCGATCCCTGCGAGGGCGGCGCGAAGCACCGGTCGCACTTTGCTCCTGAAGACATAATCAACATGTAGTCGACTTGAGCGTGGTTCGCCTCGCCAATCGAGAAACAGAATTGCTTCTATTAATACCAGCGGTATTGGCGTTTTGTACACGCTGACTTGTGTGTCGTGCTGATAAGACAACGGTTTTAGACCAAGCCAGGAGTCAAACGCAAAGCCCCCTGGTATAAGACCTGACACGCTATAGCTGTGTAACTTCAACAGGTTGTTCCAAATACAGGCAAGCCCGAAGGTACATCTCTTGCGTCCTTGCTGCCAGGGAGGCCATACCGGACCATCCACGGCAGCCTGTCAAGATCAACATTGCCGCCGCTGATGATAACTCCGACGCGCTTGCCCGCAAAGCGCTCACGATGTTTCAGTATCACCGCAATCGCCACCGCACTTGACGGCTCAATGATAATCTTCATACGCTGCCATATCACATACATCGCCGCGATAATCTCCTCTTCGCCGGCCAGGAGAATATCGTCCACATATCGTGAGACAAAATGCCAGGTTAAGTCCTTTAGCGGCGCTCGCAGGCCATCCGCGATCGTATCCGCAGCCTCGATAACAATACGCTGACCGGCCTTTAAAGAGCGATAGGCATCGTCGGCGTTCTCCGGCTCAGCGGCAATGATGCGGGTGCGCGGGGAGAGTTCGCCACGCGCCAGGCACGAACCCGATACCAGACCGCCCCCGCCAACGGGAAGCACCAGCGCATCAAGCGCCGTCACATCCTCGAACAACTCCTTGGCGCAGGTGCCCTGGCCGGCGATCACGCGTGCATCGTCGAAGGGATGCACGAACGTTGCCTTGTGCGCCGCAACAATCTGCGCAACCGCCGCCTCGCGCCCGGCCATGGTCGGCGCGCATTCTATAATGCCTCCGCCATAGGCGCGCACGGCATCCTTTTTGGCACTTAACGCGTTGTGGGGCATAACGACCGTCACCGCAATACCGCGCCGGGCGCCGGCGTAACTCAAGCAAAGGCCATGATTGCCGGAAGAATGGGTTACCAGACCGGCCCGTGTCCGATCCTCGCCAAGGCCGAAGACGGCGTTGCAGGCCCCGCGCGCCTTGAACGCACCACCCTTTTGAAAATTCTCGCATTTGAAAAACAGCGCGGCGTCTGTGCGTACATCCAGGGACTGCGCCGTGAGTACCGGCGTGCGGTGAATGTAGGGGGCAATGCGCTCATGCGCCATGCTAACATCGGCATAAGTGGGAATAGCGTTTGTTGTCGTATCGCCCACGATGATCCACCGGTATTTTGCTCTGCGCCGGCGATCCACCTGCGATGGCCGAACGGTCCCTGGAGCATGTCAGGTCTTAATAGAACTGGTTCTATTAAGACCTGACATGCTCTGGACACGCTAGACAGCCGAGATGTAAGAACGCATGGCTTCTGATTCTTCCTGCGCCGCGGCGATCTTGGCCTTTACCACATCGCCGATTGAAACGATACCCGCAAGCTCGCCGTCCTCCGCTATGGGCATATGGCGAAAGCGCGCCTGGGACATACGCCCCATGACGGTATCAATGGTATCGTTGCGCGATGCGGTGACAACGTCCTTAGTCATGAAGTCGGCCACCGGGCGGTTCAGAATTTCACTGCCCTGCTGGCCGATAGCCCGTACAATATCGCGCTCGGAAATAATCCCGACGATCTTCCTGGCGCTATCGAGAATAACCACCGCGCCGATGCGGTGTTTGGTAAGCAGCGCGCATAAGCCGGCGGCCGTCTGATCCGGTGTGGCGGTCACGACGTCCTCGCCCTTCACACTCAGAATCGAACCAACTGTCATAACGCCCTCCACGTTCGCCATCGTTTAACCGAATTGCCGGCACGATGCGCCCTGAGGGTTCGCGCGCATGCGCGCTGCGGCAAATGTTGCTTGCCCGTCAGCTTAATCGGGCAATGACGGCAGGTCAAGGCGATCGCTTAAGCGGATCGAACGCTGCAAACGCAAACAATCCGGCAAAGAAGCCGCCTAAATGCGCCTGCCAGCCGATAATCCCGCCAAACGCCGATCCATCAAGCAAGGCGATAAAAGCGTTCAGGGCAAGCCAGAAAACAATCAGACTCAATGATGGTTTAAAGGCAAACGTCTGCGCGATCGTCAACCGCTTGCCGCCATAGTGCAACGCGGGATCGGCCGGATCCCGGCGCGGGACGCCTCGCCCCAGGGCGAAGCGGCACGCACCGCCCATCAAGCCGGCAATGGCACCGGAGGCGCCGATCAACCCGGGCATGGTGGCAAAGCCGAACCAGGCGGCGTGGGCAAGAGCAGCCGCCACGGCGCAGAAAAGAAACAGGGCAATACATCTGGTCGCTCCCAGCCGCCATGCCACCGGACTGCCAAAGGCGATCAACCAGATGGCGTTCATGCCCACATGGGCCCAGCCCCCATGCAGTGCCGCATATGAGACCCCTGACCATGGTCGTTGTGATGTAAAGCCGTCGAAAGCGAAGGTCGCCGTCCACCAGTAATATTGGGCGAAATCCATGAACCAGTCGCTTATGGCGTGCACACCGAGCAATATCGCGCCGATGACCGCCACCGGCGTCGGAATGTTAAAAGCCCGCGATTGAGACATGGAGATTTTCCGGCGATGGGTTGATCGATTGGCCCGGCCGTGGCTGTGACCTTTCAGCAGGTTGCGGCCATGGTCGCGGCAGAGCCGGTTCGGGCGATCCACCTGCACCCGATGGCATTTTTGAGAGCACCCTATTGCAGGATCATATTTGGCACGTGGAACGTGATTCGATTATGGGCAGAAAATCGTAAAGGCTTGTTACCAAGGATGTTTTCACTTCCGTTCAAGCGCGCGCCCAGGCAGTGGACGTAACGCCTGAAGCGGTGCGCCGGCGATCCCCGATACAATCTCTTCATCCCCTTGAGGCCCTTCGTCGAACCCCACATGAATGAGATAGGCCAGGCGGTTGTTGTCGCGCGGGACCAGCATGATACCGGTGCGCTCATGAACAAGCCGGTCCTGCCCGGCGGCCAAATCCAGCTTTACCTGCGCTAGGTGCGAATACCGCACCCTGCCCTGCGCCGTTGTCACAGCGATGCGAAGGGGAAGCCGATGAATACCCGTATCCGCACCATCGCCGCGCTTTAGTTGCATTTCCACACGCACTTTAACGCTCAGGGTATCGTCCGTTATCGTACATTGCGGCGCGGCGTGCACAATTGTCACAAGATAAGATTGCTCGCCAGTATCCTTGCCGATGGTACCCGTGTCATCGCGAACCTTAAGACGAGGGCAATTGATACGGCGAACACCGGTGCTGCCAGTCACCAATGCCCTGGTATCGCTGACACTTTTAGTGCTGGTGCGTTGGGACGGAGCCAGGCTGGCGCAACCGGCAATCATGAAAAGTGCTGGCACGATAGCCATCCATGCGCACGTTCCGACAAAACGCGGCATGGGGCGGTTCCGGTACATGTTCCTATTCACCATGTCGGTACCCATTTGCAGTACAGTACGGCACGGCGTTATCGGCCGCAGATGATAGCCGGCCCCTTGCCCATGCCACCGTCCAGGGGGTATTCCATGTTCTCATGTCATTGCCCTAAGAAGTTGCGCGGCACTGGATACATCCACCTGGGCGGCCTGGTCCTCCACATGACATATCCTGACAACGCCATCATCAACAAGCATGGCATAGCGTTTTGAGCGAATGCCCATGCCGTGGTCATTCAGATCGACATCCATGCCGATGGCGCGCGCGAACGCAGCACTGCCGTCGGCCAGAAAGGTGATCCTGCCAGCGGCCTCGCTTGTATGCGCCCAGGCGTTGATGACATGAACATCGTTCACGGCGGTGCATACAATTTCATCCACACCTTTTGCGCGAAACGCATCGGCTGTCTCCAGAAATCCGGGAAGATGCGCACGATGGCACGTGGGCGTAAACGCTCCCGGCACGGCAAACAGGACAATTTTCCTGGCTGAAAAAATCTCGGACGTGGTCTTTGCTACCGGCCCGTGCGCTGTCATGGTGATAAAGGTGGCACTCGGCAAACGATCACCGACGCCAATCGCCTGTTTTGCCTGTGTCACGTCTTTAACTTCCTCTACGCAAAACCGTTTGCTACGTCATCGCCGCCGCGACAAAAAGTACCCACAATATCGCAGCACTAGATGTGTCATTTCAACAGGTTGTTCCCGGGACGGACAAATCTGGCGTGATACCTATTGCGGCCGTCGCCGCGATAGAGCCAGTTCGGGCCATTTGTCTGATGATGGCCACCTGCACCCGACAGGTTTGCAAGAACAAACTGCTGAATTGACGCAACGGACTAATACCACGCAATTGCGTCCGAGAAAACCCTCAGAACTCACCGATCAAACGCCGCCAGTTCGACAAGAAACGCGCCTAACGTGGCCGCAACTTCCAATCCACCGCCATCGGTTGCCAGGGTCAGCCGGATGGATTGCGTGGGATCGAATTGCCCGGGGTTTTCCCTCCAACTGCGATACAATCTGTCCAGAGGAACCGCAAAAACGGCGCGCTTGCCATGGCGCTCGTGCAATACGGGAAGCGGCAGATAATGGGGGCTGGGCCATTCAATGAACAAATCCGGCACCACATTCGATACGGGTGTTGTCGCCTCAACGCGCAATACCGGAGCCGGTGTTTTGACAATCGACCAGCTTAAAGCCAATCGGTCCGATGTTTGCACCGGCACACGCGCACGGAACATTTCCAGACGATGGGCATTGACCGGATCAAAAGGCAGCACAACCGGAACATCCAGGGAAATCCTGCCATCTACGGGTACACAAATGTCGGCGCAGATTCCAAGTTGCGCCGTCATGCGTAACCGCGTTGGCGCGTTCCGGTCAATGCGCTCAATATCAACGGGAAAAACCACCGCATCCGTATAGCCAATGGCATGGCCACCGCCACTGCCAAAGCGCCGGGGAACCGGCCAGTGAACGTGCGCCGCGCTTATGTTTTTGGAGGCGGAAAAATCGAACACCGGCGCAATGCCGCTGTCACCGGGCATACGCCAGTACGTTTTCCACCCTTTTTTCAAGAGCACGTCAACGCCCACCCGAAGCGTATCGTTGCCAGTCGCCTCGTTTCGCTCCGGCGCTTCTTCAACGGCGATCATTTTGATCACCGCCCCTTCCACAAGCAATGGCAGACTCTCGATCGCCTGTACAGCGTCGACAGGCAGCACCAGCGCACCGACAAGCCCCCAAACCGCGCGCCGCAATCCGCATCGGCGCCAATAGCGCTGCCCCTTTTCGTCCCTGTCGCGCCCGCCATTAGCGCACTGCCGCAATATTCCCTGACAGTTTTTCATAAATGGTTAACCCTCGATTGAACCCGGTTGTCCCGACTCCGCGACCCGATCCGCTGAATGGTGCTGCTGGCCATCCCTGAAGGCAAGGGCGCAAGAGATGTCACTTCCGGTTTGCCTGTCTCGGGGAACAACCTGCTGAAAGATCACATCCAGTATTTCCATATTAAGGCCTTTTCCCTATTATAGTCTCAAGCACAAGGCAACCGTATACGAACACCATAACACGGCAAATCATCATGAGCGATCGCAGCGGTAAATATCTGAATGGCCAGATGCTCGTAGCCATGCCGGGCATGGCGGATATGCGCTTTGCCCGCAGCGTCATCTTTATATGCGCCCATTCACCCGATGGCGCCATGGGCCTGATTATAAACCAGCCGGCAAAGGATATTGCTATTGAAGATGTCCTGGCGCAAATGGACCTGGGAGATAAAGACGAGGAGATCCGCCTGCCCCCGGAACGGGCGCGGGATCCTATTACGATTCTGCGGGGCGGTCCTGTTGAGACGAGTCGCGGCTTTGTGCTACACACACCCGATTTCGGTCTTGCCGACAGTACCCTGGAAATAAACCGCGATTTCAGTCTAAGCGCCACAACGGAAGTATTACGTGCCGTACTGGGCGGCGCCGGTCCGAAGCAGGCGGTCCTGGCGTTCGGTCATGCGGGCTGGTCTCCTGGCCAACTTGAGCGAGAGATTGTGGATAACGGCTGGCTTTACTGTCCGGCGGACAGCGAACTTGTTTTTGGCGCCGATTCCCATACCAAATACGAACGCGCCTTCGAAAAAATCGGCGTCGATCCGGCCGCCCTGTCGCAAACCGGCGGCCATGCGTGATAACCGGAAGCCTGGCGAGTTGAGTGTGAAAAGTCCCTCGGCTTCGCCTCGGTCTACTTTTTCCATTCGACTATTCAGCCGCCTCAATTGCGCTGGCATAGTTGATCAGATACCGCTCCGCCTCATCACACGACATGGGCCGTGCATAGAGAAATCCCTGTGCGTATTCCGCCCCCAGCTTCGCGATTTCCTGGGCATCCGCCTGAGTCTCGATACCGCCGGCGACCACCTCCATACCAAGATCGTGCGCCAGAGCAACGATTGAGCGCAAAATATGCGAGCGTACACCGCTGGCGGAATGAATGAAGGTGCGATCGATCTTCAACATATCAAAGGGAAACTGCTGCAAATAACTCAGCGATGAATAGCCTGTGCCGAAGTTATCGAGACTTAGGCGAATATCGAGATCGCGCAACCGCGCGATAATATGCATCGCCAGTTCCGGATTTTCGATCATCAGGGATTCGGTGATTTCCAGATTAAACGTGTTCGGCCTGATGCCATCGCGCGAGAGGACCGCCTTGATTTCGCGAACAAGGTCCTGGCGCAACAACTGCTTGTTGGAAATATTGACATGCATGGTCATGGGCTTGTTGAGCGTGTACTTGCGTTGCCAGGCGCCCAACTGCCGGCTGGCGTGACTGAGAACGTAAAACCCCAGATCGACAATCATCTCGGAGCGTTCCGCAACGGGGATAAACTCCCCTGGCAGGATCATGCCACGGCGCGGATGAGCCCAGCGCGCCAGCGCCTCAAAACCACGTAACGTATTGTCTTTCAAGGAAATAATCGGTTGAAAATACAACTCGATTTCCTTGCGTTTGAGCGCCTCGCCAAGATCACTCTCGCGCAGCATGGGATTGCCCTGGCGCAACGCCGGACGAAACGCCTCGATCCGCCCACCGCCAAGGCCGCGCGCATGGTACATCGCCAACTCCGCATCGCCCAGCAACGTCGCCGCTTCCAGGTGCTCGCTCTGCGCACCGGGCTGAACAACCCCGATGGAGCACGACAGTTTCAGTTCGTGAACCGAAAACGCGATCGGTTCGGCGACGATATTGCGCACCCGTCTGGTAAACTGCGCGATGGCCTTGGCATCCGTGTACGATAAAAGCAAAATGCCGAAACAGTCCCCGCTGATACGAGCCAACGTATCCTGCGGCTGCAAAAGCCGCGCCATGCGCCGCGACAGGGTAAGCAGAATCGCATCCCCCATCGACAGGCCGAACTCCTCGTTTATGGCACGAAAGCGATCCACATTGACAACGAGCAGCGTCGGTCTGGAACCCTTTCCAGGTTCGAGCCGGGTGAGAATCCGCGAAAGACGGTCCAGAAAGAGTTGCCTGTTCGGCAGTCCGGTCAGATTGTCGTTTACGGCATCATGCAGCAGCCTCTCCTGGCTCAGGCGGGCTTCCGTCACATCGGCCAAGGTGCCCACACAGCGCACGACGGCATTCGCGGCACTGATAACCGGCCTGGCGCGCAGTAAAAATATGAAATAGTGCCCATCACAGGCCCGCAGGCGAAACTCCTGCGCAATATGATCGCGCTGACGGGTGACAATGGCATCGAGCGCCTCACGATAGATGTCCCGATCACTGGGATGGAGTTGATCCAGCCACTTGTACGCCGGACCGCACAGGGCCCCATAGGCAAGACCCAGCAAATGCTCCACTTTCGTACTGGTAAACAACTGGTCGCGATCGACGTCCCAGTCCCAGATCAGATCGCCGGACCCCATCAGCGCCAGGGCGCGACGCTCACGATCCTTGCTTTCGTCGTGAAGCATTGAGCTTCCTGTGACCGCGTGCTGAAGCACGGTAAAGCCGATCAGCAGGGCGATCAGCACCAGCCCGCCGACCAGCGCCGGCGACGCTATATCGTTATTCAACCGCCCCGTCGCAACAAGTGCGGCGCCGCTCAGCCACGCCAACAGCAATATCCAGGTCGGCACCAGCATAATCGCGCGATCAAAGCGGCGCACGGCAAAGAACCCGATAACGCCCGTACCCGCAACGGCGATCGCTGCCAGCGCCAAACGTGCCAGACCGGACGCAACCGGCGCATTATAAATCGACAGGGCAATCAGGCCGCCAAGTGCCACAATACAAAACAGCGCTACATGAAAAAAACCCGCATGCCAGCGATTGAGATGCAGGTAACTGTAAAGAAACAGCCACAGTGTTGCCGCCAGGAGCGCCTCGGCGCCGGCCCGGTAGATTTGATGCTGCCCGATCGTTGCGCCGAATACTTGTCCCCAGAAACCGAAATCGACGACCAGATACCCCAGTACCGCCCAAGCCAGCGCACTAACGGCAACAAATACCAGCCCGCCGCGAATAATCGTCAGCACGCTTAAAAAAAGCACCAGCAGACCGGCTATACCCAGCACAATGCCCTCATAAAAGGTCAGGCGGTTGACACTGTCCTTATAGGCGTCTGGCTCCCACAGATAGAGTTGCGGCAATCGCGTGCCATTCAGTTCGGCGACAAACGTGACCACCGCGCCAGGATCAAGGGTCAGGCGGAAGATATCCGCATCGACGCGCGCCAGACGCTCCGGCGCAAACCCCTGGCTGGGGGTAATCGCCCGAATGCGCGAGGCGCCCAGATCGGTCCACAGCACCCCGGAACCGCTAAGGCGGTAATGGGGCGCCACAAGAAGGCGATCCAGTTGCTCATCCGAGCTGTTGGACAGCGCGAATACGACCCAATCGCCGCTGCCACCGGCGTCGCGCGGCTGCACTTCGATACGGCGCACAATACCATCCGCGTCCGCGGCTGCGGTAAGCTGAACGCCGCCCGAGCGGTTGCGATGCCACTCCAGCCCTGGCGCCAGGTCCAGCGCCGGCGCCGCGATGTCCACTTCCATGGGCGTTACCCCTATGGCGGCACCTGGAGCCTGAAGCATCGCCCAGACGAATGCAACCAGATATACCCATAACGGGCATTGCCCGCCCCTGGCTTGCAAGGGGCGGGACGGCCGGGCCGCAGCCTGTTGCACATCATGGAAGCAGCGCGCCTGTACGGGCAGCACTGATCCTGAAAAACGCTTTGTTTGCTGATATTTCGCGCAACGTATCACGCGCATTCGTCCTTTACTCATGTCGATCCGACCAAGACAGATAATATAGATGGAAAGTGCGGCGCGCCACCGAATAAATTAATTAAACGTTAACGCTGGACATCTTCGCTACACCAGACGGCTGTGGGCGAGAATATGCGCCTCAATGGCCTTTTGCTCATTGGCAACTACCGTATATTGCTCGGCAACACCCATCAAATCAGCCAGTACCGGGGGCATCGGCGGAGGAAATCCCGTTGCTTTCTCAACCGCAGCAGCAAACTTGGCCGGATGCGCCGTCGCCAGAACGATATTGGGAACCCCTTCGACGCCGTTGGCGTCCGCCCGCGCTGCAACCCCGACCGCTGTGTGCGGATCGAGCAGATAGCCGCTTGTCTCAAGGGTTTGCCCGATGGTCCGCGCGACATCATGTTCGCTGACGCGCACAGCCGAAAAATCACGTTGAATGGCGTGCAGCACCTCATCGTCAAGCTGATACGTCCCCGATTGCACCTGGCTTGCCATCAACCCCTCTACATAGGTTGCATCGCGCTTGCACGCCTCGAACAAAAGGCGCTCAAAGTTGGACGATATCTGAATGTCCATACTTGGACTGCTTGTGGCGATAACGGCCCGCCGTTCGTGAACTCCGTCCCGGATGGTGCGCACGAGAATATCGTTCTCGTTTGTTGCAGCGATCAGGCGCGATACGGGCAGTCCCATGCGCCTGGCGCAATAGCCGGCGAAAATATCACCGAAATTGCCGCTCGGCACAACAAATCTCATCGGCCGGTGTGGCGCCCCAAGCGCCGTCGCGGCGACGAAGTAATAGACGATCTGCGCGGCAATACGCGCCCAGTTGATGGAATTGACCCCGGCCAGGTTCAACTGTGCCCGCAGGCCCGGATTATTGAACATCGCCTTTAACGCCGCCTGGCAGTCGTCGAATGTTCCCTGCACGGCGATATTGTGCACGTTCTGCGCCGCAATCGCCGTCATTTGCCGGCGTTGCACCGGACTGACCCGTTCATGGGGGTGAAGCACAAAGAGATCCACCGCATCCTTGCCGGCAAAGGCGTTTACCGCAGCACCGCCGGTGTCGCCAGAGGTCGCGGTAACGATGGTGATCCGCTGCGCGCGCTGGCCAAGAACATGATCCATCAGCGGCGCCAAAAGCTGCATCGCCATATCCTTGAACGCCAGCGTCGGGCCGTGAAACAATTCCAGGATAAACGTATCGGGCGAAATCTGTACAAGGGGGGTGCGCGCCGGATGAGAGAAATTCTCATAAGCCGCAGCGATCATGGCGCGTAAACGGGTATCGTCAATGCCGTCTTGCGCGTCAATAAAGGCGCGCAGCACCGTAAAGGCGACATCTTCATAGGGTTTACCGGCCATTTGCCCGATTGTCCCGGCGCTGAAGGCGGGCCACGTCTCAGGCATGTACAGACCACCGTCGCGGGCCAGCCCGGCAAGGAGGACATCCCCGAACCGAAGCTCGGGCGCGGTTCCGCGCGTACTCACATAGCGCACCGGCTCTCTCCTTTTTAGTTGAATGTGAAAAAGCCCCCTCGGCTTCGCCTCGGTCTGCTTTTTCCGAATAAAATAAGGACAACCTGTTGAAAGATCACATCTAGCGCACAGCGCCGCGCGCCTGGCGTATGGCTCCGTACAGCCAAACGCCATAAACCAGGACCAACGCCGCGGCAAGGCCAAACCAGGTTAATGCATAAGCCAGATGATTGTTCGCGAAAACAAGTCGCGTCTCGCCGCCCTGGGGCAAGGCACCGGAAGGACCTGCCATTGCATCAACGTAAAACGGCGCCACTCGAATGCCAACGCGGTTCAGACCGTGAGCGCGCGCAAAGGCTGCCGGATCGCGTGTATACCAGACATTGCCGGCGATATCCGCCTCCGGGCTCGCCCAGTCCGCCCGATGCGCGGAACGAACGATCCCCTCAATCGTCTGCGCGGACACGGTAATGCTCTCGGCGCGCGTATGGGACGCCTTGCGCTCAAGCGGCACAAAGCCGCGATTCACATAAACAATCGCCTCCCGGGCACCTTCATGGCGCGGCGCCCTCATGCCATCGGCACAGTCAGACGCGTTCAGGCGCAGAGGCGTCAGAACCCAGTATCCCTGCCCCCCAAACCGGCCCCTCGGCTCGCTGAGAGCGGTATAAACATGGGCTTCGAGATCATGCAGAAAACACCCGCGTAGCTGCACGCGCGTATAAGCCGACAACGCTTCCTCCACGCCACCCAATGAACGTGGCACCGTTGCCATCCGCGTCTCGATTGCAGCCAGCAACCCGGTTTTCCATTTCAGCCGGTGTAACTGCCAACGCCCCAGCGCGAGCAGCACCAGCAAGGCGGCAAGCGCAAAAACCGTGAAAATAACAACGCGGGGGTGGCGTAGCATTTCAGGAACGGACAAATTCGCCGGATTCCAGCGTGCGCTGTCATGCCTGGTGTTCATCATACAGATCGGCGTGAAACTGGTGCGCCACCAAAATCCCCTTCAGCGGGCGCAGAACAAAAAACGTCAGCACGATGATCAACGGCACCCATAACACCACATGAACCCATAACGCCGGTCCGGCACTCAGCTCCAACAGCAGCGCAGCCCCGACGACGATAAAACCGATGATGAAAATGGCGAATACCATGGGGCCATCGCCGGAATCGGCAAAGGAAAAGTCAAGATCGCAAATCGTGCACCGGTTACGCAGCCGCAGGAGATTTTCGAACATCGGGCCCGCACCGCAGCGCGGGCAACGGCCCTTCAGACCTGCCGCCGTCGGCGTAATCTGCGGAATATCACCTGGCGTATAAGCCATATGGCCAAACCTCTATGCTGCGCGCCAAAGCCCCCTGCCTTCACAGCTAGAGCGTGTTATGTCTTGACAAAACCAATCTAACGGAGTGCAAATTCACCGTCAGTGCCCACCGATCGGTCCTGCCCCCCAAATGTAAATGGCGGCGAACAGAAACAACCAGACGACATCCACAAAATGCCAATACCAGGCCGCCGCCTCGAAACCGAAATGCTGCTCGGGACGAAAGTGGCCGCGCATGGCGCGCATCAGGCAGACAAACAGGAATATGGTGCCGATAATAACATGGGCGCCGTGAAAGCCGGTTGCCATGAAAAACGTCGAACCGTAGATGTTGCCGTTATAATCGCCATCGCGATTAAATCCGAACAGCGCATGGGAATACTCATAGGCCTGTAGGGTGGTAAACAACAGCCCCAGGACAACCGTCAGGGCCAGCCCCCAGATCAGTCCCTTGCGATTGTCTTCAAGCAGGCAATGGTGCGCCCAGGTCACGGTCGTGCCCGAAAGCAACAGAATTACCGTATTGAGAAGCGGCAAGTCCCACGGATCAAAGGTGCTGGTGCCGGCCGGCGGCCACACCCCGCCTGTCGCGGCGGTACGCGATGTCTGGATGGCTTCGTTGGCAAACAGCGCCGCATCGAAATACGCCCAGAACCAGGCGACGAAAAACATCACCTCGGAGAAAATAAACAGGATCATGCCATAGCGCAGATGCAACTGTACGACCCGCGTGTGGTCTCCCCCATTGGCCTCGCGAATCACGTCACGCCACCAGCCGAACATCGTATACGCCACAATCACCAAACCTGGAAGCAGATACCAAAAGGACGCGCCGTGCATAAAGCCGATCGCGCCCACAGCGAGAACAAACGCGCCCGTTGCGCCGATAATCGGCCAGGGACTCGGATCGACAAGATGATAATCGTGGTTTTTCGCGTGGGTATCAGCCATGTTTGCTTCTCTTATCCTGCTCTTTTAACCGTAATTTTATCCCGTTCCTGCCGCCTCACAGCTTACCGGTTACGCTCATTCCGCCACCCGGCACCACTCCTACGCCGGTTTCATGCCCAGTCTACCATACGTCTCTATGGCGCACAAAAGAGCGCTTGTAAACGCCAAACATTCTAAACAGGCGCCCCGGAACCGGTATAGAACGTATATGTCAGCATAACCGTATCGTTGCCATGAAAGTCCTTGTCCCTTTGCAGATCGGGGCTGACAAAGAACGTAACCCCCATGTCCCTGCTCTCCCCTGGCGCCAGGGTTTGCTCGGTAAAACAAAAACAGTCTATTTTGTTGAAATAGGCCCCCATCTCATCGGAGGCCACACTGTACAAGGACGTTCCCGAGACCGGCCGGTTGCTTAGATTGGTGGCCCGGTAGAAGACGGTTTTTGTCTCGCCAAGACGCACCTGCACTTTCTTGCGCAAAGGTGCCACATGCCACGCCAGATCGGGGGCCACCATTGCATCGAAGCGAACCGTGATGGTGCGATCCAGAATGGTCCCCGGCGCCGCGGCCGCCCGCTGCGTCGTTCCCGCAAAACCGGTCAGTTGACAAAACAGCTTATACAGCGGCACCGCCCCATAGGCCGCTCCCAGCATGGCCAGCACACCGCACACGCAAAGCGCCGCACTTAAGCGCCGACGGTTGATATTTGACGGCATTACCGTATCAGACATGATAACAGGCGCTCCCTGTCATTCCTAAAGCGGTCGGTTCAGAACATTACTTCCGAGGCGAACCAGCGTTACCCCGTAAATCATAGCCATAACAAGAGCAATCGTACAAGCGATGGCAAGGGACCGCATACGGCGCCGACGCTGCTGCTGCGCGCTGCTTTCCGTCTGGTGTCCGGTATCGTTATCGGGTGGCGAAACTTCCATCACGATCGCGCTCTCACACACATATTCCGGCCGTTTTCCCCGGGTATTCCCGATTGCATTCAGCCGGATATTCCGGGGACGGCAATATACGCACCCGGCATCCAGCTCTCGATTATAATCGCGGCAAAGAGCATAAACAAATACACAATCGAGAATGAAAAGCACGCGCGCGCCCGCTGGCGCATCTGATCGCGTCCCTCGGCGTAAAGCAGAGCAAACGCGCGAACCACAAATATCGCTCCCAAACCAATCGCCGTCAGGCCGTACAGCGCACCGGATGTCGCCAAAAATACCGGCGCCAGCGCCACCAACGCCATAAGAAGTGTATAGGCGACGATATGACGACACGTTGTTTTAACCCCTGCGACATTGGGCAGCATCGGCACGCCGGCGCGGGCGTAATCGTCGGTACGGACCAGCGCCAGAGCCCAGAAATGCGGCGGCGTCCAGAGAAAAATAATGGCAAACAGCGCCAGCGGTTCAAGTGTGACCGTCCCCGCAGCGGCGGCCCAGCCGATCACCGGCGGCAAGGCCCCGGCGGCACCGCCAATAACGATATTCTGCACCGTAGAGCGCTTCAGACCCATGGTATAGATGACCGCATAGAAGAAAATCGTAAACGCAAGCAGGCCTGCCGCCAGCCAGCCGATAAGCATTCCCAGTAACAGCACCGACATCAGCGCCAGCACGATACCAAACATCAGCGCCTCTTCAGCCTCAATGCGCCCCCGGGGCAACGGCCGGCCTGCGGTGCGCGCCATTTTCCCATCGATATCGGCGTCATACCACATGTTCAGAACGCCGGCGGCGCCCGCCCCCGCCGCGACCAGAACAATCGCCACGACAGCCAGCACAGGATGCATTGCGCCAGGCGCAGCGACCATGCCGGCGCCGGCGGTAAACACCACCAGGGACATCACACGCGGCTTTAAAAGGGTGAAATAATCGCCAAGAGCTGGCTGGTTTGCGGACACGATCGCCGCATCGGCAGCCGGCCACGGGCCCACTGCATTGGATACCTCACCCGCCACTACTCTGCTCCCGCCTTGATTGCGGTGTCCGCGGGCACTGGATTACCGTGGCGATCAATACGAGGCAATGTCTCGAACTGGTGAAATGGCGGCGGTGACGGCAGGGTCCATTCCAGGGTTGTCGCGCCGACACCCCAGGGATTATCGGCGGCCGCACGTTTGCGCGAAAACGCCTCCAGCATGGCAATGCCGAACACAATCACGGCAAACCCTGACAGATACGAGCCATAGGAAGAAATGGCGTTCCAGAACGTATAACCGTCGGGATAATCGACATAGCGGCGCGGCATCCCCTGAAAGCCCAGAAAATGCTGCGGCATAAAGACTACATTGACGCCAACGAACGTCAGCCAGAAGTGCAGCTTCCCCCAGAATTCACTGTACATATAGCCGGTTATTTTCGGGAACCAGTAATACCAGCCGGCAAAAATCCCGAAGACCGCCCCCATGGACAGAACATAATGGAAATGCGCCACAACAAAATACGTATCGTGCGCCATGCGATCAAAGCCGGCATTGGCAAGTTGCACGCCGGTCACCCCCCCGGCGGTAAAGAGAATAATAAAGCCGATCGCCCAGAGCATCGGCGTATCGAAGCGAATGGAGCCGCCCCACATGGTGGCGATCCAGGAAAACACCTTCACGCCGGTGGGAACCGCAATCACCATTGTGGCAAAGACGAAGTAGCGCTGGGTATTCAGACTCATGCCAACAGTATACATGTGGTGCGCCCAGACAATACAGCCGACAAAACCGATGGCCACCATGGCATAGACCATTCCCAGATACCCGAAGATGGGCTTGCGCGAAAAGGTCGAAATAACATGGGAAATGATGCCAAAACCGGGAAGAATGAGAATATATACTTCCGGATGGCCGAAAAACCAGAACAGGTGCTGATACAGAATGGGATCGCCGCCGGTCTCCGGGTTGAAAAACGACGTACCGAAATTGCGATCCGTCAACAACATCGTGATGGCCCCGGCAAGAACCGGCAGCGTCAATACCAGCAAAAACGTCGTCACCAGAATAGACCAGACAAACAAGGGCATACGCAACAACGTCATCCCCGGCGCACGCATATTGAAGATCGTCGTGATGAAGTTGATGGCCCCGAGAATGGACGATGCACCAGCAAGATGCAGGGAGAGAATGGCGAAATCCATCGCCGGTCCGCTGTGGTGAGTAGTGGAGAGCGGCGCATAGACGGTCCAGCCGGCGCCAACACCGTTCATGTTCTGCCCCGCACCCTCGACAAACATCGACGTCACCAGCAGCAAAAACGAGGCCGGCAGCAACCAAAAGGAAATATTGTTCATACGCGGAAACGCCATATCAGGGGCGCCAATCATAATCGGCACGAACCAGTTGCCAAAGCCTCCGATCATCGCCGGCATGACCAGAAAGAACACCATGATCAGCCCGTGAGCGGTGGTAAAGACGTTATACAGATGCTTGGCGCTATCGAGGCCGGCGTCCCCTCCCATAAATATCGCCGCAAGACCGGTGAATATCTGAATGCCCGGCTGTTCGAGTTCCATACGCATGAGAACCGACAGCAAACCGCCGATCACACCGGCGGCGATGGCGAATATCAGGTACATGGTACCGATATCCTTGTGGTTGGTGGAGAGCACATACCGGAGCAATCCGCTCGGATGGTCGTGGGCGTTATCCGCCGTTGCTATGGCCATGGCCTTACGTCCTTCTTTCACGTCTTTTAAACAGCGCTACACGGATCAGCTTGTCGATACAACGCCTGCCGCCGGTATTCCATCTGCCAGACAAAATGCGCCAGGCGCAAATTACCGCTCGGCGACGACAGTCCTCTGCCCGAGGGGCGCCTGGGCGCTGAATTGGGTTTTCGCCGTATTGAGCCAGTCGGCAAACTGGGCCTCGGTCACCACCTTGACGGCGATGGGCATATAGGCGTGATCCTTGCCGCACAGCTCCGAACACTGGCCATAAAACATGCCGGTGCGCGTGGCCATGAACCAGGTCACATTCTTGCGCCCCGGAACAGCATCGATTTTCAACCCGAACGCCGGCACGGCAAAACCGTGGATCATGCCAATGGGATCTGCGGTGACATAGAGCCGGACCACTTTGTTGACGGGCACGACGAGGGGATTGTCGACCGCCAGCAGGCGCGGGTCCCCTGCCTTGCGTTCGTTGTCCTGCAGCATGAGGGAATCGAATGCAATGTCATGATCCGCATACTGATACGTCCAGCTCCAACTGGGATTACCGACCGCGGTGATGGTAAGAGCGGGCGCCGGCAGGACTTCACCGCTTGAGCGGCTGGCAAATATATTCGCCGCCAGATAGCGCCGCTCGCCGTTGGGGGTGAGCAACTGCTCCGGCAGCAGGCGAAACGAGGGAACCGCTATTACAAACAGGATAATAATCGGCACCACCGTCCAGATCACCTCAATGAGGGTATTGTGCGATGTCTTCGCCGGCTCCGGATTGGCGCGCGCGTTATAGCGAACAATGCACCAAAGGACCAACAGGCAGACAAAGGCAAAAATCGCCCCGATGATGTACAGTGTAAAGGTGTTAAAGACGCTGATCCCTTCCATGATCGGCGAGGCAGCTGCCTGCAAACCAATCCCCCCCGGTGTGGGTTGGCCGTAGACGACCTCGGCCGTCTCTTGTGCGTTCGCCGGCATCTGCCAAAGGCCGAAAAGCGTCGCCGTGGCGGCAAAAGTCCGGAGCCGGTGCGCGCCCCTGTCGGCAAAGGCCCGACAGCTTACGCCCACCGCATGTGTTGCTTGATCAAAATCCACCGATTTCACTGGCAGTTTCCCTAAATTTCCGAGTTCGAGATGACAGCGCAACAAATACAATCACATTATCGCACGTATTGCCGCACATATAATCGCATATTCTCGCCCGCTGACGTGCATTGGCTGGCCGCGGGGATGCGAATACAACCCCTGACACACCCTGGCCTGCCCTGACCTGCCCTGACGCGTTTCCCACAACGAGGCGGTTCGCAAGCACACCCGAGCCCACCAGGGGAATCATCCGGTTTCGACTCGATACCCCGTCCCGCGGTTCTAACAAAGCATATCATGGCGGCGGCATCAATTCCCTTTTCGGTCCATGGATGCGGCATTTTTTCCGAACCGGCGTCCATTGATGCCAAACACCAGCGCCCATGCATTCAGGTGTGATCTTTCAGCACGTTGTTTCCAGGACAGGCAAACCGGATGGGATCCCTCTTGTGCCCTTGCCGCCAGGGAGGCCATATCGGGCCATCCATCTGCACCCGACGGGTTTACCAGGAACAACCTGTTGAAATTACATATTTAGAGCGTGTCCAGGCCGGACAACAAGTGCGGTTCGCGGCCATCACGGAAACGAATTCGCCCCGGTACCATGATTCGCGTGATATTCCATGATATTCATTGTACCGTTGTTGTGCTGCTGTGATTTGACCCTGTGGGATGACGGGATGGCTTGAGGTAAACGTTGCTCATTTTATAGACTCCAGATGTGATCAGATCGACGGCCAGCAGCACCCGACGGGATTTTCGCGAACAACCTGTTGAAAGATCACAACCAGCCATTATAACATTCCACTGGAAGGTTGAATTTGACATTCGAGAACGCACCCGGTGGCAAACGGGACTCAAATGTCAGGTGCGTTCCATTAACCGCGAAAGGCCCTGCCTGATGATAAACTCCCCCGCACACTGGCGCGATGGCGCGCGGTTTGTTTTGCGATTGTGGCTTGCAATGTATTTTTCAGGGGCACGGCGCCCGGGTCTGTACCGGGCAATCGTTACCGTGTTTGCCTTTGCATTTGCGCTCCCGGCGGCGCAGGCGCAGAGCGCAACGCAAAAGACCTTCGGCGCCTGGGAAATGCGTTGCGAGCAACCGAGCGGCGCGCGTAATACCGAATGCGCCCTTGTTAACAGCGTTACATCCAGCGACGACAATGGTGTCGCGCTGACCGTTCTGGCGCTGAAGACGGCCGACAACAAGGTACATCTTTTGCGCGTATTGGCGCCCCTTGGTGTTCTTCTGCCGCCCGGGCTGGGCCTGAAAATCGATGACACGGACGTGGGTAGCGCCGAATTCGCCAAGTGTTTGCCGAACGGTTGTCTGGCCGAGGTGATTTTGAGCGAGACCCAGATCGCGCGCTTTAAAACCGGAAAGTCAGCGCTGTTCATTATTTTTAAATCTCCTAATGAAGGGATCGGAATTCCCATTGATTTGAATGGCTTTGCTCAGGGTCTTGAAGAATTGCCTTAGAGCCAGGTGTGTAAATGCAACAGATTGTTCCCGGTGAATCCAGCGGATGCTGGAGCGTGTCAGTTTTTAGCTGAAAGGCTCTAGCAGTGTGTCGGGTTTAAGGAGTTGTTTGTCAGTGTATCGGTCATGGATATGTGTTGGCGAGGGCTTTGCTGAACCTGCCTTAGCCGCTCAGCATGTTGCTCAGACGTTTGCAGTTGTACGCCAGCGCTACAAGACACCATTCCCGTGAAACCTTCTCAAGACCGCGAAGATGAAAATGCCTGAAACCAAGTACCGATTTGATTATGCCAAAAACAGGCTCAACGCTGCTCTTTCGTCTTTTGTATTTGTCTTTTGCCGACCGGGATCGAAATCTCTCCAGCATCTGTAAGCGCCACGGCTCTCTAACACGAGGCGGCGGCTTGCTGCGCGCCTTCGGCGGCCGGAAATCATAAGGGCGCCGTGCCTGTTCACGCTCTAACGCTATCAAAGGTTCAATGTCACGCTCATCAAGCGCCTCAACAACAGTCTTACCAGCATAACCCGTATCCGCTATAAGCGTCTCGGGCTTGCCAACACGCGCGCACAAGTCATCAACAAAGATATCCAAATCCTGACGATCATTCGTCGTGGTAAGAACTTGCGTACCCAAAACCAATTGGCTGCCATCCGCATCCACAAAAGCTTGCGCATTATAAGCCTGACGGTATTCGTGGCGTGACGACCGGCGCATGATAGAACTGTCCGGATCGCTCAGATTAATCTGGTTCTCAGGACAAGGCCGTGGCGGATTGCCCCCATCATCCTGATCTTGCCCATCACAACGCGCCGCCGCCTCAAGTTGTGCGGCTGCCACGTCCAACTTCGCCTTTAACGTTTGCCGCCGCGCTATCTCGTCGGGGAGAGACAAACCATCATCCGTATCCTGTTCATCTGCCGCCTCGGCCCTGTCCATCAACGCCGCAATGTCCTCTGCAAGCTTCGCCCGTAACGCCTGGATACGATCATAACGTATCGACTTGATCTTTGAAGCATTCGCATCAATCTGCGTGCCGTCGAGGGCGACCGTGCCCACCCTTAAAAGACCCATCTGTTTGGCCAGCAACAGGATATGCGTAAACGCCGCCTCAAAGGCAGGACCGTTGTCACGCCGGAACTTGGCGATCGTGTCATGGTCCGGATGGCTGTTGGCGGCGATAAAGCGGACAGAAACATTGCGATACGTTGCCTGCTCTATCTTGCGCGAGGAAAAAACACCAATGGCGTAACTATAAATCAACAGGGCCACCATCATGCGCGGATGATATTGTGCTTTTCCTGAGCCGGTGCGGCTGACGTGAAAGGCGTTCATATCTATGCGTTCGACGGCTTCCACGATAAAATGGGCCAAGTCGTCATCTGCCACCCAGTCTTTGAGATCAGGAGGCAAAAGCAGCCGCTGAGAGCGGTCATAATTGCGAAAATTGTTCATACAAATCCGTAGCACAAATCCAAAAACCCCTGTATGCAAACTTAACGAATAACCACAGCATAAATCCGACACACTGCTAGAAGTTTCACCTCAGATTTATCCGTCTTGTACACAACCTGCTGAAAAATCACACTTGGCGATCTTGCGATCTGTACGGCAATTTGCGTCGAATCACTTCAGTGCTTATTTATACAGCCACTTAAGCAGCCACGGTTGTTGCAGGAAGGCCAATCGATGCGATCCTGCGCCGGCCCGAACCCGATGTCCAACAAACAGGACAAGAAAGCGAATACGACTTATGATTTCCATGATACGCGATCTTTTCGACCGCCCGCGTGGTCGGCGAAGGCGTGCCATACCGACGCTGAATGATCGCATAATCATCATTCTACTCGCTCTTGTGCCGCTGGGCGCATGCGTCGCCCCGAGGCCCGGCGCCGGTGGCGCTTTTTCCTACGATACCAACGCCTGGCGGCAAGAGCGCATGGCGAACGGCGATCCTGCGTTTGTTTGCGATCCCGGTGTTTGCGGAGAGCCGGTGCGGGTCGAGACCTATGTGGAAGACCTCTCCCAGGCCGCCGCCCTGCAAAGCTCCCAACAGGGGCTGGAATTCGTCCAGGCCTATCTGCCGCAATTCAGCCGGCAGTTCGTAGCCGATTATACCCGCAATGGATTTCGCGTCGATCGCGTGATCGGCCCCCGCCAGACCCGTTTTCGCCAATCGCCGGCCTTCTATTGGCGTTTCGAACTCACCCACACCGATACCGGCAAGCACTTTAAGGACACGACAGCCGTTGTCGTCCTGCCCGGCAAAATGCTGGGCGTTACCGCGCATGCGTCGCGCTTTTCCGTCTCCGATAAATACATGCGGCAATTCATCAACGGCTATCACGGCATACTGATGCCCGCTGGAGACACATGAAGAGCTGCGTTATTGTCTTTCCCGGCTCCAATCGCGAGGACGATGCGATACGCGCCATCGCAGGTACCGGCGCCCGCGCCCCCCTGCCCGTCTGGCATGCGGATACGCACCTGCCCCGGTGCGATCTGGTTGTCCTGCCCGGCGGGTTTTCCTATGGCGACTATTTGCGCCCCGGCGCCATCGCCGCGCGCGCGCCCATTATGCGCGCTATCGCCGATCATGCCGCTCAGGGCCGCCTGCTTTTGGGGATCTGTAACGGTTTTCAGATTTTGACCGAGTGCGGGCTGCTTCCCGGCGTATTGCAGCGCAATCGCGCCCTGCGTTTTATCTGCAAACAGGCACATGTACGCGTGTGCCGCACCGATACGCCCTTTACCCATCGCTATCGCAATGACCAGGTGATGCGGGTGCCCATCGCCCATCACGATGGCAATTACTTCGCCGATGCCGATACCCTGGCGCGCCTTGAGGACGAGGCCGGTGTTGTCCTTCGCTATTGCAACACCGATGGCCAGGTGACCGCCGCTGCCAACCCGAACGGCTCGCGCAACAATATCGCCGGAATTATCAACAAGAACGCCAACATACTCGGGCTGATGCCCCACGCCGAGAACGCCGTCGACCATCGCCACGGCGGCACCGACGGCCAGGCCCTGTTCGCCGCGTTGTACCAGCGCTAGAGCGTGTCAGGTCTTAATAGAAACAGAATTGCTTCTATTAAGACCTGACACGCTCTATATGTGTAGTTTCAACAGGTTGTTCCCGAAAAACCCATCGGGTGCTGCTGGCCATCCCCCACGAAACAGTTTCTTTACCATAGCGATTTACACTGCCTTCACCGTAAACCGGTTTTGGCCGGTTTTGGCGTTTGTAATACCAACGGCTCTTATGGTTGACTCATAAAGCCGTTGGCAAGGCCGACTGGCCGCCGCGCCTTATGGCGCGTAAGCCTTAGTGGCGTTTGAACGATAACGGTCATTCTTTATGACCGTTAGTATAAGTCAGTTGTGTTTTGTTGGAGTAGTTTATGCGTGCGCTTGCTGTTATCGTACCTCTTGTGGGAGCCTTGGCGGTTTCCGGGTGTATGAAGACCGGACTTGGCGGATTTCCCTGGATTGGCGGGCAGGTCTCGCAAGACTACAAACGCGCATCGCACACAACAACGCACAATTCGCGCAAGGTCGCCAACCAGGTCACCCATGACTTCGTTCGCATGAAGCGCCGCCTCTCCCACGAGTACGATAAACTCACCGATCGCGTCAACGACACCTGGGATGCCCATTCCATTGATGCCGCGCGCGAGGCGATGGAGGACGATCGTATTCCCTACAACGAATACGTCGTCGCCCGCCTGAACATGCGCAACCAGCCCCCAAGCATCGCCATGCCCGGCATAACCAACTCCGCCTTTAGCCCACAAGCGCTATCGGAGGCGCCGGGGCCACGCGAGGTGATTGCGGTTAATAACCTCACCCTGATGCGTCACGATATCATGGCCCAGCATGTCGCCCGCTACGCGCAGCAATGCTGGAGCCAGGACGCCGATTTCGCCAGCCGCTACCGCTTTAGCGGCCTTGAAGATTCACCGAGCGGCACGCAAAAGCTGTATTTTGTCGATCAGTCCGATGCCCCCGCCCTGACCCTGTATGTCAATCATGGAACGGTGATGATGGGCTATGTGATCAGCGCCAGCGGCCGCTACGACTTCGAAGCACTGGCCGCCAAGGTGCACGCCGCCGAATACGCCCTGAAAAACCGCATCTATGACTGCGCCTGAGTTCTGGAGCGTGTCAGGTCTTCACAGAACCAATTCTGTTTATATTAAGACCTGACACGCTCTCGTTACAATTGGGAACGCGACAGGCCATGAAATATCATATGATCCTGCGATCCTGGCGGATACCCCGTGCACACCGGTGCTGTCGCCGGCCGTTCAGCAAGCACTGCTGGCGCGCTGGCGCCCTGCTTGGTGTGTATATCGCCGCTCTGGCTGTACCCGGCGGCTGCGCGAGCATTTATCCGGGAAAGGACCCCCTCGCCGAGACCGACGCCGACTATATCACCGTCCGGGAGTACGAGGCACAAAGGCATATATACCGCAAGAACCGTATGGAACCCGCGAACAAAAGGGATGCCGAATAGACGACGGCGCATCGACCGGCGCACAAGATTTCAACAGTTGCGGCAAAATGCGTTCACAAGCGCCCAAATGGGCGCTACAAGCCCTGCATGTCCTACAATGAGCCAACGATCACCCCTGAGCTTGTAGCCGAACACGGTTTGAGCGATGACGATTATGCCAAAATCCTGAGCCTTCTGGGGCGCCCGCCGCGCTTTACCGAATTGGGCATCTTCTCCGCCATGTGGAACGAGCATTGTTCCTATAAGTCGTCGAAAAAATGGCTGCGCACCCTGCCTACGCAAGGTAGACGGGTGATCACGGGTCCGGGAGAGAACGCCGGCGTTATCGACATCGGCGACGGGCTGGCGGCGGTGTTCAAGATCGAGAGCCACAATCACCCCTCGTTTATTGAGCCCTATCAGGGCGCGGCGACTGGAGTCGGCGGCATCCTGCGCGATGTCTTTACCATGGGCGCGCGCCCCATCTGCGCCATGAATGCGTTGCGCTTTGGCGATCCCGATCACGAGAAAACACGTCACCTGCTGAACGGCGTCGTTGCCGGCATCGGCGGCTACGGGAATTCGTTTGGCGTACCGACCATCGCCGGCGAAATCGGCTTTGACAAGCGTTACAACGGGAATATCCTGGTCAATGCATTTGCCTGTGGGATCGCGCCCGCCAACAGGATATTCTATGCCAGGGCAAGCGGCGTTGGATTGCCGGTGGTCTATCTCGGCGCCAGGACGGGGCGCGACGGCATCCATGGCGCGACCATGGCGTCGGCTGAATTCACCGATGACGTGCACGCTATTGATGCGAAACGGCCAACGGTGCAGGTGGGCGATCCGTTTACCGAAAAGCGCCTGATGCAGGCCTGTCTGGAACTGATGCAGGCGGGCGCAGTAGTCGCCATTCAGGACATGGGAGCAGCCGGACTGACGTGCTCGGCGGTTGAGATGGGGGCCAAGGGCGATCTCGGAATCGCGCTTGATCTTGATCGCGTGCCGTGCCGCGAAGAGGCCATGAGCGCCTATGAAATGATGCTCTCGGAGAGCCAGGAGCGCATGTTGATGGTCCTTGATCCGGCCAGGCAACAGACCGCCGCCGGTATCATGGAAAAATGGGGGCTTGATTTTGCTGTCATTGGCGAGACCACCGATGATTTGCGCTTTCGTATCCAGCACGGGGGCGAGTGTGTCGCCGATCTGCCCATCAAGGCCCTTGGCGATCAGGCGCCGGAATATGACCGGCCCCATGTACCCACGCCGTCGCGCCCCGATGTAAAATCGCCCCAGGTACCCGAGCCGGACGATTTTGCCGGGGTGCTGGTCGCGATGATGGGTTCGCCGCATTTGTGTTCGCGCCGCTTTGTGTGGGAGCAGTACGATCACTATATTCTGTCCAACACTGTTCTGCCGCCGGGCGCCGATGCCGCCGTTGTGCGCATCGGCGACAGCAATCGCGGCCTGGCCTTTTGCGTCGACACAACACCGCGCTATTGCGCCGCTGATCCGTATCAGGGCGGCAGGCAGGCAGTGGCGGAGGTCTGGCGCAATCTCAACTGCGTGGGCGCGCAGCCCCTGGCGATCACCAATTGTCTTAATTTCGGCAATCCGGAACGGCCCGAAATCATGGGCCAGTTGGTCGATTGTATCCGCGGCATCAGCGCCGCCTGTACAACCCTTGAGATGCCTGTCGTCTCGGGCAATGTATCCCTCTACAACGAGACCGAGGGCGTCGCCATTCCGCCGACGCCAACAATCGCCGGTGTGGGTCTGATCGCGGATCTGGACGTGATGGTCACACCCGCCTTCAAACGGGCGGGCGATTCTCTCTATCTCGTGGGACGCGATACGGGCCTGCTCAATCAATCGCTCTACCTGCGCGATATCGCCGGTATCGAGGATAGCGCCGCGCCCGGCGTCGATCTTGAGCAGGAGAGGCGCAATGGCGACTTCGTGCGGTCCCTCATTGAGGCCCGCGCCATCAACGCCTGTCACGATATTGCCGATGGCGGCCTTCTTGTCGCTGTAGCGGAGATGGCCCTTGCCGCCGGTATGGGGGCCACCCTTCGCCTCGATCCGGCCCCTGGGTATCGTCTTGCGGCATATTTTGGCGAAGCCCAGGGGCGCTATGTGATCGCCAGCGCCACTCCTCTTGAGGCACTTGCGGCTCAATATAACGCCCGATCGGAAGCCGATGGCGCCCCGTCAATCGATCTGATGCATATCGGTCGCGTGGGCGGCGAGATGCTTCTGGTGGATACGGTACTGGCGGTGGCCCTGGAGGTGCTTCGCCGCCCCCATGAGACCTGGCTTGCCGATTACGCCGATGGCGCCGGCGCCTCAAGGGACTAGAGCGTGTCAGGTCTTAATAGAAACAGAATTGCTTCTATTTAGACCTGACACACTCTGGAAAAGCCGCGGCATCAAAACGGATTCCACGTCGGCGCCGACGTAAACTTCAAATATCCCAGATTAAATCCGGCGCGCATGCCAATCCCCGTTCTGATGGGAACAACGTATACAGGGCCGCGGCGCAGCGCCGTCATTCCAAAGCCGCCGACAAAGTACAACGAACCCTCAACCCCCCCATAGCGGCTGTATATGGCGTCCACCGAGGGCAGGTTATACACCAGCATCATGGTACGCGCGCCATCGGCTCCCATATCCAGACCCAGGGTGGGGCCCTGCCAGAACACCTTGTGATTGCCGGCGTTCTTGGTGTAAAGCACACCCTCACCGTAGCGCAACCCGCCGAAGAAGGCACCGCTTCCCTCCTCTCCAAGAAGATAGCCGTTTGGCAATCCATGGTTTGAGGCGGCGCGCTCCACCATGCTCGCCAGGGCGCTCGAGGTGGAGCCGAAAAACCTGTGCGCCGCATTCGTCAGTTCGTTTGTTGAATAGGTCTGGTCTTGCGCCCTGGCGCCAGCCGCAAGCCCGCCGCTCAAAACAGTAGCCAGACCCAGTATGGCAATCAGATAGCACAAGCCGGATACTCGCGCCCCCCGCCTGATACTCCTGAACAACAAATCGAGGCGCATCTCTCTCTCCATCCTTGCGCCAATCAGCAGAACGATCGGCGTTACACAACTATTGCGATTATATTTCCGTTTACCAAAATTATCCGCACTTTCTTTACAGACTGTTAGGGATGTGAACACCAGCGCTTATTTGGAAAAGCAACGTTGTGTTATGGTTAACCACCGGTGAAGAGCGAATGGCGAGGGTAATTGTGGCGCGAATCAGGTATGCAATCACGATAGGCAACGTCATCGGCTGGACCGCAGCAGATAAACGGGGAGAGAAACTATGAGCGGAGAGCTTGGAACCCTGGAATTAAGCGCACTACTATGCTCACGTGTTTGCCACGACATCATCAGCCCCGTCGGCGCCGTCATCAACGGCCTTGAGGTTCTGGAGGAGGACAACAGCGAGGAAATGCGCGCTTTTGCCGACGATCTTATCCGCAAAAGCGCCAACCAGGCCTCGGCCAAACTGCAGTTCGCCCGCCTCGCCTTTGGGGCGGCCGGCTCGGCAGGCGCCGAAATCGATACCCGTGATGCGCAAGCCGTCGCCGCCGCCTATGTGGGTAACGAGAAAACCCGTCTGGAATGGAACATCGCGCCGCTCCTGATGGCCAAGAACAAGGTCAAACTCCTGCTCAATCTGATTATTATCGGCGGTCATACGATCCCGCGCGGTGGCACCATTGCGGTTTCCATGCAAGGGGATGCGCAAGGCCCCGCCTTTGTGCTGGCGTGCACGGGAACGGGGGCACGTATTCCCGATGACACCAAGGCGCTTCTTGCGGCAAAAGCGGATCCGGATACGATCGATGCCCATCGTGTACAGGCTTATTACACCGGCTTGCTGGCGCGTGCGAGCCACATGGAGATCGATCTGACCCTGCACGATGAGTGCGTCACCATCAGCGCCCACTAGAGCGTGTCAGGTCTTAATGGAAGCAATTCTGTTTCTCGATTGGCGAGGCGATACCCACGCTCAAGGCGATCGAAGAGCGATGGCGACCCATCTCTCGAGAGCGGCTTGGGCGTGGGCGTCCGCCAATCGGAAACCCGAAGGGACGGGCGATTTTGCTATAGATTTCAGGGCGATCAGCTTTATGCGTTTCGCATTACCCTTGGCAAAATGGGTACAGCGAAACGCATGCTGATCTAATATGAACCTTAAGTCTCTTGAAAATAGCCCCACTATATCCTGCGAGACTTAAGGCCCATCTTGTCGCAAAAGTGCTCCGTCAGAATGGTTCTATTAAGACCTGACACGCTCTAGAGCCTTTCAGCAGGTTGCTCCCGGGACACGCAACCCTGAATGTATATCTCTTGCGCCCTTGCCGCCAGGGACGGCCGGCAGAAAGGCCATACCGGGGAGGCGCTGTCCGTCGCCCAGGGCGCCATGAGCGCCGCACCGAAGTGGCATCCTGATCGTATTGCGACAGATTTTTGCGCTTTTACAACCCACAGAAAACGCGGTAAAGATGCCACATACATGTCCGCTGGGAGCATCAGAACCATGACCGGAAACCTCACATTCGATCAGTTGAAAGCGCAGGTGGCCGACGGCGCTATCGATACCGTCCTCGTCTGTCTGGTTGACATGCAGGGCCGCCTGATGGGCAAGCGCTTTCACGCCAGGACGTTTGTCGACAGCGCCTATAAGGAAACCCACTGCTGCACCTACCTTCTGGCGACCGATCTGGAAATGGCGACCCCCCACGGCTACGCCGCCAGCAGTTGGGAAAAGGGCTATGGTGATTACGTGATGCGCCCTGATCTCGATACGTTGCGATCGGTCCCGTGGCTGGAGGGCACCGCCATGGTATTGTGCGATGTCCTTGATCACCACAATCATGAGGACGTCCCCCATTCTCCCCGAGCGGTCCTGAAGCGCCAACTGGCGCGGCTTGAGGATTTGGGATATACGCTAAAGGCGGCAACGGAACTGGAATTTTTCCTCTTCGCCAAAAGCTATGAGGAACTGCGCCGCAACGGCTATCGCGATCTGGAGCCCGTCAGCGGCTATAACGAAGACTATCATATACTGCAGACCAGCCGCGAGGAAGGGGTGATGCGGCGCGTACGCAATCATCTGTTCGACGCCGGTATTCCTGTCGAGAACTCCAAGGGTGAAGCGGAGAGCGGACAGGAGGAACTCAATATTCGCTATAGCGACGCAATGCTGTGTGCCGATTATCACGCCATTGCCAAACACGCCATCAAGGAGATCGCCTGGCAGCAGGGGCACGGAGCGACGTTTCTGTCCAAATGGGACCACCGCCGGGTGGGCAGTTCGGCCCATATTCATCAATCCCTTTGGACCCGCAATGGCGATCCCGCCTTTTACGACGCCAACGGCGCGCACGCCATGGCGGACACGATGGGCCACTATATCGCCGGTCTGATGGCCTATGCGCCCGATACGACATTCTTTCTCGCGCCCTATATCAATTCCTACAAGCGCTTTGCCGCTGGCACCTTTGCGCCGACCAAGATCGTCTGGTCGATCGATAACCGTACCGCTGCCTTTCGTTTGTGCGGCGCCGATACGCGTGCCGTTCGCATCGAATGCCGCATTGGCGGCGCCGACCTGAACCCCTATCTTGCTCTTGCGGCGCAACTGGCGGCAGGCATCAAAGGATTGCAAGAAAAACGTCCCCTGCCCCCGGCGGCCACGGGAGATATATACACCGCACAGGACGCGCACAATATTCCGGCCAACCTGAGCGATGCGGCGCGCGCGTTGCGGCGATCGACCATGCTGCGCGAAGCGTTTGGCGATGCGGTCGTGGATCACTATGTGCGCGCCGCCACCTGGGAGATCGAGGAATTCGAGCGTATCGTGACCGATTACGAAGTAGCGCGCGGTTTTGAAAGGGCGTAACATGACAGGGACACTGCAATGCATCTCACCCGTTGACGGATCGGTGTATGCCAGCCGGGCCGTGCTTTCAGCCGCCGCGGCAAAGGCCGCCGCCGCACGTGCCAGACACGCGCAAAGGGAATGGGCAGCCCGCCCCATAAAGGAGCGTATCGCTCTGATAAATGCAGGCATTGCGGCGCTCGGCGCCATGAACGACGCCATCGTGCCCGAACTCGCCTGGCAGATGGGACGACCGATCCGCTACGGGGGCGAGTTCGGCGGCGTTAAGGAGCGCGCCGATTACATGGCCGGCATAGCCCATGAGGCGCTGGCGGACCTGTCGATCGCCGATGATGCGCAGTTTCGCCGCGTTATAAAACGCCTTCCTCACGGGGTGGTTCTTGTGATCGCGCCCTGGAACTATCCCTATCTGACGGCCGTTAACACGATTGTGCCGGCGCTGATTGCAGGCAATACGGTGCTGCTCAAACATGCAACCCAGACATTGCTTGCGGGCGAGCGTTTGGCGGAAGCATTTCACAATGCCGGTGTACCGCCAGATGTGTTTCAGAACGTGTTTCTCGATCACCAGACGACGGCCGATCTTATTGCCGCGCGCTGTTTCGATTTTATCAATTTTACCGGCTCCGTTGCCGGCGGCGCCGCCATGGAGCGGGCCGCGGCCGGCACCTTCACCGGTCTTGGCCTTGAACTCGGTGGCAAGGATGCGGGGTATGTCATGGACGATGCGCCCCTGGAAGCGGCGGCCGAGACCCTGATCGACGGCGCCATGTATAATTCCGGCCAGTGTTGTTGCGGCATCGAGCGCATTTATGTGGCGAAATCGCTTTTCGATGATTTTGTCGAAAAGGCGGTATCCATCGTGCACGCCTATCGTCTTGGCGATCCTCTTGACGAGGAAACGACCCTTGGGCCCATGGCGCAGGTGCGCTTTGCCAATGCGGTGCGCGGCCAGATCGAGGACGCCTTGCAAAAGGGAGCGCGGGCCCATATCGCGCCCTTTGCGGCGGATGATGGCGGCGCGTATCTGGGCCCGCAAATCCTGACAAATGTCACCCATGACATGAGGGTGATGCGCGAGGAGAGTTTTGGCCCGGTGGTCGGCATTATGGCGGTTGAGGATGACGACGAGGCGCTGCGGCTTGTCAATGACAGTCATTTCGGTTTGACAGCATCCCTTTGGGGCACTGACGTGACGCGGGTTGAAGCTCTGGCCGATGGTATTGAGACAGGCACGGTGTTTATGAACCGCTGCGATTATCTTGATCCGGCGCTGTGTTGGACCGGTTGCAAGGATACCGGGCGCGGCGGCGGGTTATCGGTAATCGGCTATCACAATCTGACAAGACCGAAGTCTTATCACCTGAAAAAGGTAAGCTGAGATGGAACTTACAGGTAACTGGTCATATCCCACATCCATTCGCTTTGGCGCCGGGCGCATTGCCGAACTGGCGGCGGCCTGCGCTGAGGCGGGAACCGCAACCCCCCTGCTGGTGACCGATCGTATCCTTGCCAAGCTGGATATGACGAAAGGCGCATTGGCTTTGCTGGAGGAGGCGGGGCTGGGTGGCGCGCTCTTTTGCGACGTGGACGCCAATCCCACCGGGGCCAATCTTGCCGCCGGGCTTGACGTTTATCGCGCCGGCGGCCACGACGGGGTGGTGGCATTCGGCGGCGGCTCGGCCCTGGATCTGGGCAAGGTCCTGGCGTTTATGAGCGGCCAGACTCGCCCCGTATGGGACTTTGAAGACATCGGAGATTACTGGAAGCGCGCCGATAGCGCCGCCATTGATCCCATCGTTGCCGTGCCAACCACGGCGGGAACCGGCTCCGAGGTGGGCCGCGCTGCGGTGATCACCGATACCGACATAAATGTAAAGAAGATAATCTTTCACCCGCTGATGCTGCCCAAAACGGTGATTTGCGATCCGCAACTAAGTGTGGGAATGCCGCCCCCCATTACTGCCGGCACGGGCATGGACGCCCTCGCCCACTGTCTGGAGGCGTATTGTTCCGCGCATTATCACCCCCTCTCCCAGGGCATTGCGCTGGAAGGGATGCGTCTGGTGAAGGAAAATCTGTTACAGGCCTATCGCCATGGGGATGATTTGCGCGCCCGCGCCCATATGATGGCGGCGGCGGCCATGGGGGCGATTGCGTTCCAAAAGGGCCTCGGCGCCATCCACGCCTTATCGCATCCCATCGGCGCGCTCTACCATACCCATCACGGCACGACCAATGCGGTGGTGATGCCGGCGGTGTTGCGTTTTAATCGCCCTGCTATTGAGGGGCTGATCGAACGCGCCGCCGCCTATCTGGAAATTGCGGGGGGATTTGAGGGATTTCTCGGCTTCGTCGGTGAACTCAACGATGCCCTGTCGATCCCGAGGACCTTAAGCGCCCTGGGAGTTAGGGATGCGCCCATGGATCGTCTTGTTACGGCGGCGCTTTCCGATCCGACCGCGTCCGGCAATCCGATCGAAATGACCCGGCAGAACACCGCCGATCTATACGCCGCCTGTATGTGACGCCAGGTGCCACCTGGAGCGTGTCAGATAAAAGAAATCCCCGCTCTTTTCATGCAAAGTGCGGGGATTCTGATTATCGCGGACGGATCGACAAAACCTTAGAAGTGATAGTTCACACCGGCGCGAACGATGTGCATGCTGTAGTCAGCCTCAAGTTCATCACCGCTACCAAAATCAAGTACATCGCTGCCTAAATCAACGTACAGATACTCGCCTCTTAACGAGAAATTATCGGTGACCATATATTCAGCTCCAGCCCCGATGGTCCAGCCGAAGTCTGTTCCAGTTTCCGAAGTCGATCCGGACGCCACCGGGGTAGTCAGGTTGTATGAACCGGTTATCTTGGTGCCGGCGCCCGCGAGCCCACCAGTTGCATAAAGCAGCAGGCTGTCCATAGCGAAACCTGCTCGCAAACGTGCAGTCGCCAGCCATGTTTGCTTGAATTCCAAAGAAGCCGTGCCAGTAAACTGCGGCGGGCCAGCAACAGCTATAGTAGCTCTATTGGTTTGCTTGGCGTTAAAATAATCAGCGTCCAACTCGGCACCGATAACAAAGCCGTTGCTCAACTGCCAGTTCACACCGATCTGCCCGCCAATCAGGAATCCGTCAACGTCATCGAAGTCAAGCCAGTTGGCAAATCCGGAATTAGCCAAGTTTGGTCCGCGTCCTACAGTATCCATGCTCGACATACCGTAGCCGCCGTTGATACCCACATAAAAGCCGTTCCATTTGGGCTGCAAATACGTATCCGGCGTCATATCAGCGACAGCCGGCGTATCGTACTGGGGCATATCGGCAGCTTGTGCTGCCGCTGGAACCAGCGCCGCACCAAGCACCAGGGCTGTCAGTTTAAAATTCTTCATTACTGCATCACTCCATTCCGCATAAAATTGATAACACGACTACGGCAACCGTCTACCGGAAATCGTTCACTTCGCACTGACGATAGACCACAACGCCTATTTATCCGTCCTTTTGGTTAATGAAACGTTTTTGTGGCAAAAGCAAGATAAAACCGCACGATTAAAAAAATATTCAGTATTTCCCGACTTCGCGACGAAATGACCAAACATACGCCTATGCCATTGAAAATAACGCGCAAATTTCAGAAAAACCTCAAATTCGGACAAGATTCCCATATACAGAAGGCTCCATGAAGGCCATGAATATTTCACAATGATGAACAGATATTTATATATGAACAGTTATTCACAAACTCATCCGCCGAATCACTCGCGATTCATACAACCAATACCAGCGGTATTGGCTTTTTTACACGCTGACTTGTGTATTCTGCTGAGAAGACAACGGTTTTAAACCGGGCCAGGAGTCAAACGCAAAGCCCCCTGGTATAATTCTTTTACAAACACGCGGGAATCTCCCATTGAGGGATAGCAGCACGCGGCATTCCTAGCCGCCGGCACCATCACGGCGCCCGGTCTCAGGATCGTCATCGTCATAAAGAATACGCTGCGCGGCACCATCGAGGTCTTCGAACTGGCCATTGCGCACGCACCACAAAAACACCAGCAACCCCCCACCGCCCAGAATCAGTGCCGCTGGAATCAGTACCATAAGAGACGTCATATCATATCGCCTGTCCGTATCCCCGTGCTACCTGACGCCGGCCCTTCTCCCAATTTCCTTTGCCGGCAACGACAATCCCGCCGACAAGCCCATTGACCAAAAAGCGCTGGCACTGATATACTATATGACAATAACACCCGATACAAACGCCTTCTTGAAGTGAATAGCCGGGCTTAAAGCCCGTTTGCAGCATCTTGTCAGCGTCCGGCGAACAGGCAACGCGACAGCCGCCTGTACCCACACCCAGGCCGCGCCAGGTCCTTAACAACAGCGATATTCAGAGCACCCCCATGGCAAAATCCGCAACTATCAAGATCAAACTCGTCAGCACGGCCGATACGGGCTACTACTACGTCACGAAGAAAAACGCCCGCACCATGACCGAAAAAATGACGATCAAGAAATACGATCCCGTCGTGCGCAAACACGTGGAATTTCGCGAGGCGAAAATCAAATAACGACGCCAGCATATTCGCGTCAGTGGGTTTTATTGAGACACGCTCTAGCGCGAGTAGAACTCAATCACCAGATTCGGCTCCATCTGCACCGGATACGGCACGTCGGCCAGGGCCGGAATGCGCGTAAGTGAAGCCGTCATTTTCGTGTGATCGGCGTCGATATAGTCCGGCACATCGCGCTCAGGACTCTGCAGCGCCTCAAGAACGATGATCAGGTCTTTGGAGCGCTTGCGCACCTCAACCACATCGCCCACCTTGCAGCGATAGCTCGGGATATTAACCCGGCGTCCATTAACGCGCACATGGCCGTGATTGACGAACTGCCGTGCGGCAAACACCGTAGGGACGAATTTGGCACGATAAACGATGGCATCAAGGCGCCGCTCAAGCAGGCCGATAAGATTCTCTGACGTATCCCCCTTTTGCCGTGACGCCTCACTATAGATGCGCTTGAACTGCTTTTCCGTGATATTGCCGTAATAACCCTTGAGCTTTTGCTTGGCGCGCAATTGCAGTCCGAAGTCGGAATGCTTGCCGCGCCGGCGCTGGCCGTGTTGGCCGGGACCGTAGTCGCGCGTATTGACGGGGCTCTTCGGCCGCCCCCAGATGTTCTCACCCAGACGGCGGTCGATCTTATACTTCTGTGTATGGCGTTTTGACATCGTGTCTTTCACCTCTTGGACAGCTTGCTGTGAAAACACGCCCTCCTTGCCCGCATTGCGGGCCGACAGGCAAGACAGCAAACACCATCGATGCGGCTTCACCAGTGGAGCTCTGAATTTGACGCTGCGAGAACGTGCCCGACAGCTACCGGGACTCAAATGTCAAATTCGTTCCATCAGGGAAAACCACAGCCAAAAGCCTGAACCGCTTGCCACGGGTCGCGTGCCGGTCGTCCGGCGGCAGCTTTTTAGCGCGACTGGCGACATTTGTCAAAGCGCAAATGGTAACGGCGCGCAGGCCAGCCAGTAGCGATCCAGAGCGGCGCGCAATGGCGGCGCCACGGGAGCATTCGAGGTAAAGTGAATAACACCGGGGCGGGCATGAAGATGGTTCGTCATGAGGGGATCATCGTATTGGGTGGCCGTATCGCGGGCGCGTGCCTCATGCAACAGGGATGCGGCGCGGCGCGCGACCGCATGGGCGGGGCCCAGCCAGCGCACCGGCCACGATTGCAGGCGCACCAGTTCGCGCAGCAAAAACGGATAATGGGTACACCCCAGGACGATGGTATCGCAGCGCCGCCCACCGTGACGGAAAAAGCACGGCGCGATATCGCTGGCGATCCTGCTCCCATTGATGGGCAGGCCTTGCAGATACGCCTCCGCCTGCGCCGCCAGATGCGCCGCCCCCACCAGACGGACCTCCCGTGCCGGCGCAAATTGATCAATGAGATTGCGCAAATAGGGCCGCTTTACCGTGGCTGGCGTCGCCAGAACGGCGATTGCGCCAGTCATCGATAACGCCGCCGCCGGTTTGATCGCCGGCACAATGCCAACAAAGGGAATGGAATACCGTGCCCGCAACGCCGGCATGACGATCGTTGAGGCGGTGTTACAGGCAATCACGACCAGCGCCGGATCAATCGTGGCAATCGCGCGCTCCATGATCCGCTCCACCCGCGCGAGCAGTTCCCCATCCGCCATGCCGCCATACGGAAAGCGCGCATCATCAGCTATATAAATAATATCCGCATCGGGGATTTGTGCCTGGATATGGGAGAGCACCGACAGCCCGCCGATGCCGGAGTCGAACAGCAAGACCGTATCCTGCGCGTCGTTTTTATCCCTCGCATCCGTCATGGAGACGGCTCCTGCGGTTCCATCGCACGCTCAAACGCGGCGATCACGCCGCGCAGGGCACGTACCTCGTTTTCGTTAAAGTCGGCACGCATAAACATGGTACGCAGGTTGCGCCGCATGGCGGTGCGCTTTTCGGGCGGATGGAAATAGCGCGCCGCGTCCAGGGCCCGTTCCAGATGGGCAAGCAGGGCAAGCAACTCCTCACGCGAGGCCGCCAGGGGCTCGCCCCGCACCGTGGAAGGCGCTGTGTTGTGCCGACTGGCGCTGTACCACTCATAGGCGATCAGCAATACTGACTGCGCCAGATTTACCGACGTAAATCGCGCATCGACGGGAAAATGCACCAGGCAATCGGCGGTCAGTATTTCCTCGTTGGTCAATCCCCATTTCTCCCGCCCGAAGAGGATACCGCAATGCCCCCCCTGGGCCAATTTTTGCCATAGAACCGGCATCAGCTGGCGCAGACCATACCGGGGCTTGGCCATATCGCGCCGGCGCGCGGTCGTCGCCACCACATAGTGCAGCCCCGTGACCGCCTGGGGCAGATCGTCAAATACCCGCACCCGGGAAAGGACATGATCGGCGCCGCTCGCCATGGCTGCCGCCCGCGGGTTCGGCCAGCCATCGCGCGGCGCCACCAGACGCAGATCGCTTAGGCCGAAATTCGCCATGGCGCGCACCGCCGCACCGATATTCTCTCCCAATTGCGGCTCGACCAGGATTATCGCCGGTTGCCGGCTTGGGGCACTGGACAGGGTACTGGACTGCTCCGTCATAGGCAGGCGAAACGGCTCCATCTCAAAATCGGCCACGGCAGGATCGGTGCGAATTCACGTTTATCGCTTTTCGCCCATACGCTTGTTTTATGATGATGCTGATTGATCTGTTATAATGAATTGTCAGGCGGGGCAAGCCTGTCCCGCCCAGATCAGCATGCGTTTAGCTTTACCGGTTTTGCCAGGGGTAAAGCGAAACGCATAAAGCTGATCACCATGAAATTAGTTGAATGGGAAAAAGTGGACCGAGGCGAAGCCGAGGGAGTTTTTCACATTCAACTTTGTAAGAACAACCTGTTGAGGTTACACAGATAGCTCCCCAATACGCACATCCCGATATATGGCGCTTACGAATCGGCATGATCATAAATCCAGGGGCGGTGTTGGCGGTCCGCCCTGGTAAAGTCCTCTATCCTTGCCCGGTGGCGAAGGGTAATGTCAATCGCCGAATAGCCTTTCATGAGCATGTCGCGCTCCGATTCCGACAGGCTAAATGAAATCGTGTTGCCAGCAAAGCGCACGTGGCGATCTTCCAGATTTACAACAACGAGATTGTCCTCCGGTTGGCGCGCACACCAGTCGGCGATTTCTCTTAAGGCCCGTTGTGCAAGAGTGGCCGGAACGATCCCGTTGGCGACGCAGTTATTGCGAAAAATGGTCGCAAACCCTTGCGCCAGAATGGCGCGAAAGCCGTAGTCCCTCAGCGCCCAGACCGCATGCTCGCGCGACGAGCCGCAGCCGGTATTTTGCCCTGCAAGCAGGATTGTCGCCCGCTTGTAAGGAGGCTGGTTCAATATAAAATCGGGATTTTCCCGGCGCGGACCGTCTCGATAGCGGCGGTTTGCAAACAGGGCGGCCGCCAGGCCTCTCTTTGAGATACGCTTCATTTCGTGAGACGGGATAATCGTATCCGTATTGATGTTGTGCTCCAGCATCGGTGCGGCGATGCCTTTGTGGGATCTGATGCCCTTTGCGCTCATAGGGTCACCTTGCGCACATCGCTGATTGCGCCGTTTACTGCGCTCCAGGCGACCGTTGCGGGGCTGGCGATATGGGTGCGAACCCCGGGGCCCTGACGATGTTCGAAATTGCGGTTCGTCGAGGAGAGCACCCGCGACTGCGGCGCAAACGTTTCGCCGCCGGCATGAAAACACATGGCGCAACCGGCTTCGTGCCACTCGAACCCGGCATCTGTAAACACCCGATCAAGGCCCTCGGTACGCGCTTGTGCGCCGACGGCCGTTGAGCCGGGCACGCAAATGGCACGGACACGATCGGGGACTTTCCGGCCGCGGACAATCTGTGCCGCAAGGCGCAAGTCGCTGATCCTGCTGTTTGTGCACGAGCCGATAAACGCACCGTTAATCGGCTGCCCTTGCAGAACCGTACGCGGACGAAGGCCCATATATTCATACGCACGTGCGGTATCGGCGCTGTGAACCGGCAAAGCCTCGTCAATGGCGACCGCCTGTTCCGGGCTCGTCCCCCAGCTTACGATCGGCGCGAGACCGGATACGTCGAGAGCCCGTTCGCCATCGAACCTGGCGTCCGCATCGCTGTAAAGCGACTGCCATGCTTTTCGCGCCGCGGGCCAGTCGCGCGCCGAAGGGGCAAACGCCCTGCCACAGATATAGTCGAACACCTTTTCATCAGGGGCAACAAGCGTTGTGAATGCGGCAAATTCGACACCCATGTTGCAAAGCGTCAGACGCTCTTCCACCTCCATTTCATCGACAACAGGACCGCTGAATTCCACAACCTGATCGCGGCCAAATCCGGCCCCCCATAAACGGATCAGATGGATGACAATATCCTTGGCGGTAATCCAGGCGGATTTTGCGCCGCTAAGGCGCACCCGGGTTTGGCGATGCCGGGGCAGGCGCAACGTGCGAGTCACCATGGCGTGTTCGCAATCGCTTGAGCCGATCCCCCAGGCCAGCGCGCCCAGCCCGCCAAGGGTGCAGGTATGGCTGTCCGGACAGACCATGGTGATGCCGGGCAAGGCGATGCCCTGCTCCGGCGCGATAACATGCACAATACCCTGCCGCGGATCATCGACATCGAACAGCCTGACACCCATTTTCCGGGAAAGCCGCCGCATTTCGGTGACGAATATTTCGCCGCCCGGCATACGCACCAGATTCGGGCGCCGCGCTTGCGTATCGATGATATGATCAATCGTGGCAAAAACCATCTCCGGCGCCATGGGGGTGCGATTATCGTCGTGCATGCTGGACAGGGCGATTGAACCGGTTCGCTCGTGCAGCATGATCCGGTCGATGTAGATCAGCGATGTGCCGTCCTCAAAGCGGTGCACCTCGTGGGGGGCGCGGATCTTGTCGTAAAGTGTGCGCGGCGAACTCATCCCACCAGACGCCTGTCAAAAAGATCGCGAATCGCGTCTTGCGAATAGCCCAGTTGCGCCAGAATGGACCGGGTATCGGCGCCGGGTTCGGGCGGATTGCGGCGCAAACCTGCGCGTGCACCATCCACCTCCAGGGGAAGGGCCGGAAGCCTGACCACCTTCGCGGTGTCCGGCAATGTCACATCATGGAGCCCACCGTTCGCCAGATGCGGATCATCCAGCAGGTCGTCAGGGGTTTGTATCGGCGCAAAGGGCAGGCCGGCCTCTTCCAGCAGGCGCGCAAGCGCCTGCGATGAGAACGTCTTAAAGAGCGCGCGAAGGCGCGGGACTATCGCGTCACGGCGGGCGACCCGGGCGGCGTTCGTCGCATAGGCAGGATCGTCGCGCCAATCGTCCAGTTCAAAGCGCTCGCAGAACGCTTTCCACTGGCCATCGCTGACCACGGCGACAAAAACCCTTCGATCGGTGGTATCAAAGACATCATAGACCGCCCATGCGGAAACGCGTTCGGGCATGGGCGCTGCGGGCGTACCGGTTACCGCGTGCTGGGCGATGTGCTGGCCGACCAGAAATGCCGTCGTCTCGAACAGCGATGAGGTGATATGATGTCCGGCTGCCTCGCCTGCGCCGTTCGCTTTTTTGAACAGCGCAGCCAGAACGCCGATGGCGCCGGCCATCGCGCCGGTGATGTCGATCACCGAGGCGCCGGCGCGCAAGGGTCTGCCGCTGGGGCCTGTCATATAGGCGAGCCCGCCCATCATCTGCGCCACTTCATCGAGCGCGGTGCGTTCCTGGTAAGGCCCGGAAAGGAAACCCTTGCAGGATTGATAGATCAGATCAGGGTTAATCTTGTGAAGATCATCGACCCCAAGTCCGAGTTTATCGAGTGCCCCGGCGCGAAAATTCTCGCACACGACGTCCGCCGACTTGACCAGGGCATAGGCGATTTCCCGACCCGCATCGCTTTTCAGATCGACGCAAATGCTTTTTTTGTTGCGATTGAACATGGGGAAATATCCCGCGCCCGAGCCGCTTAAACGTCGGGTCTTGTCGCCGCCCAACGGCTCGATCTTGATGACTTCAGCGCCAAGATCGGCCAGCATCATGCCCAGGGCCGGTCCCATGACCATGTGAGAAAACTCGATCACCCGTATGCCGTTCAGAAAATCCATCGTCAATAGTCCACTCGCCATGGCTCGCTTTATGGTACGTTAACTTTATGATACGCCAATCTTATGATTTGCCAGTTTTATGATATATAAGCATATCAATATGTCAAATATGAAGTGAATAATCCATGATAACTGTCAGCGAAGTCGGCCCCAGAGACGGGCTGCAAAATCTTGATGTCGTTCTGGATCTGGAAGTCAAAAAGAACTGGATCGCGGCGGAGGCGGCAGCCGGTGTACGGGAAATCGAAGTTGGCTCGTTCGTCGATTACCGGGCGTTGCCGCAAATGGCGGACACGTTTGAACTCGTCAGATTTGCACGAACCCTCCCCAACCTGTGCGTGGCGGTCATGGTTCCGAACCTGCGCGGCGCGCAGGCAGCAATCGAGGCGGGGGCGCATAAACTGTCGATCCCCGTATCGGCCAGTGAGACCCATTCGCTGCGCAACGTGAACCGTACCCATAGCCAGATGCTTGATGAAGTGCGCGCCATCCGCTCCCTTATATCGCAGATGGATGTTGGGGAGCGGCCTTATTTCGAGGCCGGGATTGCCACTGCGTTCGGATGCACCATTGAGGGACATGTGCCGCAACATACGATCGTCCGCCTTGCCGGGGAACTCCTGGCCGCCGGCGCCGAGGAGGTGGGTCTGTCGGATACGACCGGTTACGCGGATCCGAAAATGATCCGCGATCGTATCAACGCCGTCTACCGCACTGTTGGCGAGCGCTTTTTGAACGGGGTCCATCTGCACAATACCCGCGGCCTTGGTCTTGCCAATGTTGTGGCGGCCCTTGATTGCGGCATTACCACGATTGATGCTTCACTGGCGGGGCTTGGCGGCTGTCCCCAGGCACCTGGCGCGAGCGGCAATATCGTCACCGAAGATCTGGTTTTCATGCTGAATGCGATGGGCTACGATACCGGTATCGACGTGGACCGCCTGCTTGATGTTCGCGAAATGCTGCACAGCGCGTTGAGCGATGCGCCGGTTTTCGGCTTTGTTGCCAAGGCGGGATTACCGATAGATTATGCGCTACGTTGCCTGGGCGGCGGATGGCGCAGACCGCGAGTCTCCTATGGCCGATGATCCATGGACAGAATCTTCCTGTATTGATCCCGACAGCCCGACGCCCCTGTATCATCAGTTGTATTTGCTGTATCGGCACAGGATTCTCTCGGGGGTTCTTGACTATGGCGCGCTTCTTCCCGGCGAGGAGAGGCTGGCGGCGCAGTTCGGCGTCTCGCGCATTACCGCACAACGCAGCCTGAACGAATTGGCCGAAGACGGCCTGGTCGAGCGAAATCGCGGCCGCGGAACGCGCGTCTCCTACAGGCGCGCCAGTAGAATACGGGACAACGGTTTTTCCGGCCTGGTCGAAAATCTGGTGGCGATCATCGGATCCACGACCGTCGATGTGCTGTCGTTTGACTATATGCCGGCCAGCCCCGCGGTTGCGGCGCTTTTACAACTTACGCCCGGGGCCATGGTTCAGCGCGCCGAGCGCAGAAGGTGCAGGGACGATGTCCCCTTTAGTTTCATGATCACCCATTTGCCCGAAGACATCGGCAGGAGCTTTGATCAGGGCGATCTGTCGCAAAAGCCCATCCTGCAGTTGATCGAGGAATCGGGGTGCGAAATATGCGCGGCAACGCAAACCATCTCGGCGACCGCCGCCTCGCCGGCCGTGGCCAAAGTGCTGAATATCGCCATTGGCGCAGCGTTGTTGAAGATCGACAGAACCGTATTCGATGATACCGAACGCCCGGTACAGCATATTGAGGTGTTGTATCGGCCGGAAATGTACCAGTTTGAGATGAGTCTGCGGCGGGTGGCCGAAGATGGACGAAAAACGTGGTTCTCAGTGGAGCCGGACAAGCAGAACCTATCTGAAACCGATTGACTCCAGATAGGCACGGTTTTTGCGGGCATCGCCTATGGGGTCCGGGTTCAGGGCCGGATCGCAGTCCTGCTCAACGGTACACCAGCCCTTATACCCCGTCTTGAGCAGGATCTGGCGCACCGCCGGGAAATCCACCTCGCCCTCTCCCAGTCTACAGAATATTCCCTCGCCGCACGCCTGGTAAAAACCGGTGCGGTTGGCAATCACATGCCGTTTGACTGCGGCGCAGATATCCTTGAAATGCACATAGGCGATACGTCCCATATGCCGTTGCATGAATGCCACGGGATCGTACCCGGCATAGGCGTGGTGGCCCGTATCGAAACAGATCTTCAGCAAGTCCTCATCCACTTCATCCAGCAGGCGCTCCAGTTCAGGTTCGAAATCCATAAAACCCGCCGCATGGGCGTGAATACACGCCCTCAGGCCGTATTCCGTGGTGGCGATTCTGGCGCTTTGCGCAATTCTGTCGCGGTACGCCGCCCATTCCGCCGGGTCCATTTGCACAGCCTCGTGGGGCCGTCCCGCGGTGGGGGCGCGGCGCGCGGAGATCGAATCGATCAGCACAAGATATTGCGCCCCATGGGCGCGAAGCGCCGCCGCGGTCCGGTGCGTGGCATCAAGCACGTCCTCGTGGGCGCGCGGGTCGTGAAAGGCGCGAAAGACCACGCCCGCGATCAATGTCAGATCGTACTCGGCCAATGCCTCCGCCAGGCGGACGGGGTCTTCGGGCATAAAGCCGACGGGTCCCAGTTCGATCCCTGAATAGCCGGCAGCGGCGCATTCCCGCAGCACCGATTGCCACTGGGGATTGCGCGGATCGTCGGCGAATTCAACGCCCCATGAACAGGGCGCATTACCAATTCTGATCGTCATGGGATGTTGTTTCCTGTTCTGCGTGGCCGGGCGCCGTATCCTCCTTCGCCTTTAGGGCGCGAAGTACCCGACGGGTGGCATCAACCAGCGGGCCATGGGTAGATTTAAGGATTTCAAGCCGGTCAAAGCGTTTCGGATCGTCGTTTAGCGTCGCGCGCAACGCCTTTCCAAAGACCATGCGCAGCTCGGTTCCGATGTTGAATTTGCAGATGTTCGAAGCGCGCGCCAGCAGGGTGCGCTGCGCCACGGGCACGCCGGAGCCGCCGTGAATGACCAGCGGCACACTGGTCAACGCCTCGATTGCGCGGATGCGGGGCACGTCCAGCCCTGTGCGCTTGCGCTGTTGCAAATGGATGTTGCCAACGGATATTGCCATGGCGTCCACGCCCGTATCACGCGCGAATTTCGCCGCCTCTTGCGGGTCGGTACCCGTTGAGTCATCGCCGTCTGAATAGCCGACGAAACCGATCTCGCCTTCGCAGGAAACCCCCGCCTTGTGGGCCATCTGTACGATCGCGCCGGTATGATCGATGTTTTGCTGCAAGGGCGCGCGCGCGCCATCGAACATCACCGATGTGAAGCCGCAATCGATGGCGATGCGGCATTCCTCGGCGGTGTATCCATGATCCAGATGGGCGACGACGGCGACGCTTGCGTTTTCTGCCAGATGGCGAAACATGGCGGCCAGAACCGGCAGGGGCGTGTGTTCCCGGCAAGCGGGGCCGGCCTGCAGGATGAGCGGTGCCTGTTCCATTTCGGCCGCCGTCACAAAGGCGCGCATATCCTCCCAGCCCTGGGCGACGAGCCCGGCGACCGCGTAGCCCTGAAGGCGTGCCGGCTGCAAAACCTGCGAGAGCGTTGCCAGGCTCATTTGAACTTCGCCACCATATCCATAATGCCTGGAATGGTCTTTAGCTGGCTGGCGTGGGTTGGCTGGAAATACTGTATCAGGCCGCGCTGGCTTTGGCCGCCGAGGATGGTGAAATAATACATCTCATAGCCTGGCAGAACGGCGCAGGGATGATACCCCTTGTCGATGAGAACCGTCGAGCCGTCCATGACATGATAGGCCTCGCCCGGCTCGTTATCGTTACGCTGCAACATTTGCAGCCCCGAGCCGTAAGGGGGCCGGAAGCGAAAGTTATAGGTTTCATCGTGGCGGGTTTCATCGGGCGGGCGATCGGTATCGTGCTTGTGCGAGGGAAATCCCGACCAGCCGCCGCTGCCGACCGTATACAATTCACTGACCAGCAGCCGGCCGACCTTTTCGTGCTGGTTCGCGCCCAGGATATGCTTGATTTTACGGTGAGTTTTCGTGTCATCGGATCCGTATTGAACAACATCGATGGCATCGCCCCGCACATCGAACGGCTCCAGCACCCGATCGTATCTGGCGCCGGCGATAAACGTCTCGGTGGTATCGCTGGCGCATGTAATGCGTACCCTGGCACCAACGGGAACGTAGACGCCCTCGGGCTCGCCGTCCCAGACATCGAGGCCACGTGTACCCAATGCCGGGTATCGGGCGCCCTCCACATCCACATCGACGGTGCCGGTGGCGGGCACGACGCAACTCTCGTATCGCCCCACCTGGTACGTAAACACCTCGCCCCTCCTTAGCTTGACGATGTTAAAGTAGTTCAACGGAACCCGCTCGTGATCGACATCGACGATGGGCTTGTTCAGATTGTCGTGCGGGGCAATATGCATAAGGAGCTCTCTATACTTCTGTCGGGCCCGGATGGGAGCGCAAAAAGGCATCCAGGCCGGCGGTATCGGGCATGGCGGGGGCGCAGCCCGGTTGCGATACGACAATCGATGCACATGCCGAGCCGCGCAGAACCGCTTCCCTGAGATCGCGCCCCTGCGCCAGGGACGTCAGGAAACCGGCCATGAAGCTGTCCCCCGCGCCGGTCGGCTTGAGCGCCTTGACCGGGAAAATTCCGGTGCGCAGTTCCTTGCGGTCAGCCAGGGTGATGGCGCCCTCGGGTCCCATTTTATAGACAACAATCGCCACACCCTTGCGAGCCAGTTCGCGCGCCTTGTCCAGTCCCCTGGCGATGTCGCCGGCCATAAAGCCGAATTCCTCGTCGTTGCCAACGATCACATCGGACATGGCGCCGGCGCGTGAGAGCACCGCTTCGGCCACCTGCGGCGATGGCCAACTGTACGGACGATAGTCGACGTCGAATATGACGGGAACGCCGGCGGCCCGCGCCCTCTCAAAGGCGCGAAACGAGGCGGAGCGCGATGGCTCGGCTGCGAAAACCGTACCCGCGGCGATCACGGCGCCGTAGCGGCCGAAGTCCACCGCCTCGATATCCCCGGCGGTAATCTGAAAATCCGCAGCATTGTTGCGATAGATAACGCTTTGGTGGTCCTGTATACGGGTCTCGTACACGGCGAGCGACGTCCGCTCCTCGCCAGCGATGCGCCGTACATGGGTCCGGTCGACGCCGTAATGATCCAGTTGCGCCTCGCAGTACCAGCCGATGGCATCATCTGAAACCGCCGTTAGCAGAGCCGCTGTGCAGTCCAGTTTCGACAGCCCGACGGCGATATTGGCGCCGCTTCCTCCCATCGATACCCTCATGGATGCGGCCTCGCAGGTGCGCGTTCCCGGCGGCTCCGGTGAGAGGTCCATGCCGACCCGGCCGATGATAAGAAAACGGCGCCGTGCGATCCCCTTCAGAACCATCACACACTGCCAATCGTCGCAGCCGTGGCGCCGATATCGCAGGGATCAGCGGTGGTGAGCCGGAGCGGCCGTTTTCTTCGCGGAACGCCGGATGCCGACGGGTTTATTGCGTGGCTGCGTTTGCGGAAAAGCGCGGGAAAGCGTCTGAACAACGCCTGCGCCGCAATCACTGACGTCCGGCCGGTTTTCATCATGTGCTTCGTGTACCTTGTATACTTTGTGTGCATCGCTCTCCCCGGGCATATGCGCAGATCAGGTATGTAATACCAGCGGTATTGGTTTTCTACACGCTGACGTGTGCATCGTACTGACAAGACAACAGTTTTAAACCAAACCAGGAGTCAAGCGCAAAGCCCCTTGTTATCAGATATATAATACCCGCGGCGCTAGAGCGTGTCATGTCAGCAGGCTGTTCTCAAGAAAACCATCGGGTGCAGGGGGCCATTCATCCGATCATTAGAGATGTTCTATTTATCCTGCGCTGTCAAGGGCGCTTCGCACCGCCCGTGGCGGTTCTTAAACCTTTGACAGTGCAGGATAAATAGAAAAAAAGCGATGATCAGATCAATGGCCCGGTATGGCCTTGCTGGCGGCAAGGGCGTATAAGGTATCCCTTCCGGTTTGCCTGTCCTGGGAACAACCTGCCGAAGGGTCGCCTCTAGAGCGTGTCAGGTCTCAATAGAAGCAATTCTGTTTCTATTAAGACCTGACACGCTCCAGCGCCAATACCGCTGTAACGATTATACATCGAGGCCCTTTTCCGTCCAGTATACAATGATCAGCGATGCAGCGCCCAATACCGCAAAACCGCCGACGAGGGGAACGATCGTACCATCGAACCAGGCGCCGATCGCCCAGCCAAGGGGCAGAGCGATAAAGTTGGCGCCCGAACCAACAACCGCCGCCCCCAGTCCGGCCATGTGGCCCACCGGCTCCATGGCCAGGGCGTTGAAGTTACTGAACAGGATACCAAGGCAGAAAAAGGCGCCGAACAGCCATCCCATGAACACCCACAGGGGTGGCGCTTCAATACTCTGGATCACGACAGCCAGGAAGGCGCCGGATAAAACCGTCAGGCCAATGAGCGCGCGCCATGTCAGGTATCGCATGCCGAGCCGCATCACCATGTTGGCATTGAAGATACTTGCTGCGCCAACGGCCAGGGCGGCAGCGCCGAAATATACGGAAAACCACAAGCCGGTATCGAAAACCAATTGAAATATTTGCGCAGCGGAACTCAGATAGCCAAGAAATGCGCCAAAAATAACGCCGGTGGCCAGGGTATAGCCGGTCATCGCCCGATAGCTTAACGCCTCGGCAATGCCGCCGGCGATTTTCGTGAGCGAGAAAGGCCGGCGTGCGTTCGACGGCAGGGTCTCCGGCTGTCGCGCGGCAAACCACAGGAACGCAACAACCGCCATCAAGAGGAGCAGGGCGAAAATCGCCCGCCAGTTTGCCACCAGCATTACCCCCTGGCCTATCGCCGGCGCAACGGCCGGTACCAGTATGAAGATGGCCATGACAACAGACATAATGCGGGCCATGGCGCGCCCGTCATAGCCATCGCGCACAATTGCCATGCTGACAATTCGCGGCGCTGCCGCGCCAAGCCCCTGCAGCACGCGGCCGGCAAGCATGACGGCGAGGCTCTCCGCGATCATCGACGTTACGCAACCGATGATGAATATGACGTAACCGACGTAGATTACGGGCTTGCGCCCAAAGCTGTCTGCAAGCGGACCTGCCGCAATCTGTCCGACGGCAAAGCCAAGGAACATTGCTGTAACGATATGCTGGGCGGAATTGGCATCGCCTAGGCGCAGATCGCGTGCGATATTTTGCAACGCCGGCAACATCGCGTCGATGGACAGGGCGAGTATCGATACCATCATCGCAATCAGGGTAACAAATTCGCCAGGGGCCAAAGGCTTCGAGGGAGCTTTCATCGTCACAGAGGTAAACGATCGCAGATGGCCTCGCAAGCAGGTTCGAAGTTCCACTGGGCGGCATATGGGATCGGTCCCCCGATCCCGATTTCAGCTTGCGTTTTTTCGAGGTCTGTGAAAAAGTCCTTACCTGTCGCGTTGGAGCGCGTCATGGTCCGTGGAACACCATATTCCCTCATCGTTGCGCGGTTGTTTTCATACATGATGCGCGGATTTTTGTGTACGATATTGATATTTCATTGATACTTCAATGCGTCTTTGGTGGCATCGGAGTGTGGCGCAGCCTGGTAGCGCACCTCGTTCGGGACGAGGGGGTCGCAGGTTCAAATCCTGCCACTCCGACCATTCCGTTGAACGTGAAAAAGTCCCCCGGCTTTGCCTCGGTCTACTTTTTCACATTCAACGGACTACCCACGACGCAGGCGCGCAAATTCCGCATTGATAATCGGCACCTGCTTCGGATCAACAGCGATCATGCCACTAAAGCCGTTGCGAGCCGCCGCCCGGGCCGCCTGGCGCAATTCATTCGTATCATCAGCAAATGGATGAGGCGCCTCCATCGCATCCACCTGTGCAGCGCGCGCCGATTCCAGACAAATAAAACGCGCCAAATCGCGAAAGCCAAAGAGCTGGCCCGCAAAAAGAGAAACCATTGGGCGCGATATCTCGGCACCGTCCGGATGAAGATGCCGCGCCCACGTTAATGCACAAAGGCGCGGCGAGGCCGCAGCATAGACATGTTGACGACCCAATGATGCGCCAACATAAATCGAGGCAATGATCGCCGTGTTGCCTTCCTCAATGCCGTTTAGGGCTTCGTGAACGTTAAGCTTCGCATCAAGCCGGGTGATCTGCGCGCCGGTGGTGACGCCGGGCATCCAGACGAGTTCCGGACCATGAGCCATCACGGCCGCAAGATCGTCATCGGTATCGGGCGTTGCCGCATTGCCGATCCGCACACCCAGTAGCGGGCATTTCCCGGCTTTCCTCACGCCGCACAACCACGCCGCCGCCTCGCGCCGGGCAGTGTTCCTTTCATCGCCGTTTATACCGGCAAGATCACAAATAACCGCATCGGCGCCGCCTTGCACAGCCGCATTCAATAAATTCGTGCGGTTTGCGGCAATAATCAGCAAGGAGCGCATGGATCTTCTGAAAGCCACGACAGCAACGCCCACGATACCCGACGATGATGGTTATGGTGAACGAATCATTAATAAATTTTGTGCGATGGTCAAGCATCAAAACCTCCAAGCGTGATTCGAAAACAAGAATGACAGGCTTTCCAAATGATCATACAGCAATTTCTTCACTGGGTACGCACCGCTCAGACTACCGATCGTGAAGAGGCGACCTATGCGCTGGTACGCGCCTATTTGCGCGGGGATCTGGCGCAGGAAACCCCGGCGCTGGTGGACGCCGCCATGACGGTTCTGCTCGATGATGAATCGGCCCTCGTGCGTCGCGCCCTGGCCCTGGCCCTGGCGGACTCGGAAAAAGCGCCGCGCCATATCATTCTCGGCCTGGCGGCCGATCAGCCCGATGTGGCCGGACCGGTCTTGCGGCAATCGCCCAAATTCATGGATGGCGAGCTTATCGATATTGTCATTGGCCGCGAGGAAAAAATCCAGCAGGCAGTTGCCGAACGAAAAAGCCTGAGCCCCATGCTGGCACGCGCCATCGCCGAACATGCCGGCAGCAAGGCCTGTTTGTCATTGCTTCACAACGCCAATGTGCAAATGCCGTCTGAATGCGTCATGCTGATTGCCGAGCGCCACGGCGCCAATGCCGAAATACACAAGGCATTGCGTGTTCATTCGCGCGCCAGCATCCGCATCAGACATACGCTGGTTGCCAAACTCGCCGAGTCGTTGAAGGATATGGCGAGCAGCCGGAACTGGATGCCCCGGGAACGCTCCGAACGCGTCACGCAGGACTCGCTGGAGCAGGCAACGGTGGAGATGTTGTTCGATTGTGACGATGCGGACCTGCCCCGCTTTGTCGCGTTTCTTGGCGAGCGCCGCCATCTGACCTCGGCACTGCTTTTGCGCGCCATTACGTCGGGGCGCATATCGTTTTTTATTGTCGCGCTGTCGCTGCTGGCCGATGTACCGGAGGAGCGGGTGTATGGCTTGCTTGAGGACGGTCGGGAATCGAATTTCCACGCCATTTACGAGCGCGCCGGTCTGCCGCAGGCGGCTTATCGCGCCTTCTTTATTGCCCTTGATGTTTACAAGCAGATCGCCGAGCCCGGTTATGCCAGGGACCCGGTGGCGTTTCGCCAGCGGATGCTGGATACGGTCATCGAGCACTACTCGCGGCAAGCGACGTTGATTGGCGACAAGATCATCGTGTTCCTGCACCGGCTGGCGGCCGAAGCGAGCCGCGATGCCGCCCGTGTCAACGCCCAAAGCGCCCTGCAGCAACTTGCCGATGAGGAAGGCTGGCAAATCGATATGCCCTCGGTGGACACCCACGGGGATCCCGTGGCGGGCGATAGCGACATCGATGCGGACACGTATCCGGATACGTTTTACGATCAGTATGATGATCAACACTGGCCGGCGGTTGAGGATATGGATGGCTACAGCGGTTACGCCTCCGACGGTGCGACAGGCTTTGTTCCGGCCGTGCCGGCAACGGCTGCCAACCCTGCGGGTTCGGGATTTGGCAAACGCCGCCAGCGCCCGGCCATCGAAAGCGCCGCCTGAGGGACCATTCGCCCTGAACGGCGCGGCAGAACAAGCGGCCGCACGGTACTTGCCGGCAATGCAGCCGATAGCGCACCCGGCACTGGCGGCAACCACATGTGTTCCCTGTGAGATAATCCATGGCTGTCGATGAACTCGCCAAACCTCTTGTTTTTTCGCGCTACGCCAGAGTCGAGCACAATCACCTGGACACTGTGCTGACGGGCGGCGGGCTCGTTTGCGTGGCGGCGTTTTTGCTGGTACTGGCGTGGGGCGCGCTGGTCAATGACCGTCTGGGTGGCGAACCCCATGCGATCGTTGCCCTTAGCACCATGACGCCGGCTCCTGCCCCGCCGGCAAGCTCTTCTCCACCGGGGCTGGCATCGCGGCAGATCGCGGCGCTTGGCGACGACAACGGCGCCTTGCTTGAAAATGAGACGCTGGCACCGGACCGACACACCGATGAGGCGCTTCGCGATGCCGCCGATCCTCTTGCGACATTATCTGATTCTGAAGATAGCGCCGACGTCGATTTATTGATTGCGCAGGCGGAGGATGAGCTCAGCGATGCGCAACTCGCCGCCCTGGATCAATTTGGCGCGCGCGTCGATGGCGGCGATCCGGACGTCAAATCGACCGGCTCCGTTAGCAAGGCGCCGGCCTTTCGCAAGACCGCACGGCCGCTTGCCGAATTGGTGGAGGCGACGGAATACGGTCCGCTGCCGCGCATTGGACGCTCCGGCCGGCGCCCCCTCGAGGCCTATTCGCGCGCCACTTCCGCCCCGCACGGCTTTGGCGCATTGCCGCGTATCGCCATTATGGTCGGCGGCCTGGGCATCTCGCAAACCGCGACCATGCGGGCCATCGACAATTTGCCGCCGCAGGTGACATTTGCCTTCGCGCCCTATGGCAATTCGCTTGGCCGCTGGACGGAACGGGCCCGCCAGCGCGGTCATGAATATCTGTTGCAGGTGCCGATGGAACCGATCAATTATCCGGCCAATAATCCGGGTCCCCATACCTTGCTGGCAAAGGCGCCACCGGCGCAAAACGCAAGGAAGCTGCGTTGGCTGATGGGGCGTATTCCCTCCTATACGGGGCTGGTAAACTATATGGGGGCGCGCTTCACCCAGGAGCCGGAGGCCATGGCGTCGGTTTTGAAACAAACAAGGGAACGCGGCCTGATGTATTTTGACGATGGCAGCACCGCGGGCAGGACAACACGCAGCCTGGCGCGCAAGCTGGGGGCGCCCTATGCGCGCGGCGATCTTGTGATTGACGCCATTCCCACCAAGCGGGCCATTCGCCAGCGTCTGACGGACCTGGAGAATCTGGCGCGGCAGCGTGGCTTTGCCATTGGCATTGCGACCGGCTTGCCGGTCAGTATCGCCGAGATATCGGGATGGGCCAAGAACTTGCAGGGGCGCGGATTCTTGCTGGTGCCGATCAGTTCCATGGCGCGCGCGAGCGGCGCCTAGAGCCTGGGTATCGCCTCGCCAATCGAGAAACAGAATTGCTTCTATTAAGACCTGACACGCTCTAGTGAAATCGAAAACCTCGAATGATCAGATGGATGGCCCGCAGAACCCGATGGGTTTTTCGAGAACAACGTGCTGAAAGATCACATCTGCAGCGTGTCCGGTTCTGAAAACCGGCGGCTGTCACGAAAGCGCACCATATGGCCCCGGACTCAATCGAAAACCTGCCGTATCGCAAGTGTGTCGGTATCATGTTGCTCAACCGCGACAATCGCGTATGGGTTGGCCGGCGCAAAAAGGGCAAGGGCGTTGTCGAGACAACCGCCTGGCAGATGCCCCAGGGGGGCATCGATGGCGATGAAGCGCCGCTCGCCGCCGCCCGGCGCGAACTTTACGAAGAAACCAACGTGCGCTCCATCACGGAACTCGATCGATCGCAGACGTGGTTTCGTTACGATCTGCCACCATCGCTGGTCGGCCTGCTATGGGGCGGGCGCTATCGTGGCCAGCAACAGCAATGGTTTGCCTTTCGCTTTGAGGGCGAGGACAGCGAGATCGATATTCATCGTCCCGGAGACGGCGTGTTCAAGGCGGAATTCGATGCCTGGCGCTGGCAGGATATGGATACGCTGGTGGATAATATCGTCCCCTTCAAGCGCGACGTTTACCGGCGCGTGGTGGCGACCTTTTCCCATCTTCGGCATATGTAAGACATGACACGCTCGAAGGATCAGTATCTCTCGCGGGGGTAAACGCCCCAGAGTAAATCCTGCTCGATCCAGCCGGACTGATCGGCCACATCGATCTGGCACCAGTTGTTACGGCAACGGCGCAATGACGCCAATACGCCTGGTTCCAGACGGGCACGCACCATCGCTTGCCTGTCCGCTGCGGTGCGCAGGTCCATATACGATCCCTTCTGCCAGTCCCCCACCTGTACCGTACGCCGGCCGGAGAGCAGATTGCCGTGAACCCAGCCCTGGTTGCCGCGAATATCGCGTATTCGCCGCCAGTTGTCATGTTCCTGGATAACCTCGACGGGAAAGCCGGCGCGTACATACATCCATTTTACCCGATGCGCCAGGCTCGGCCCTTGCCGCACGTTCACCCTGGAGGATTTCAGGCTGACGAAACGCGGCAGTGCAAGGCCGCTGGGGCCCTTGCGCAAGGCGATGCTGGCCGTCTCGATTTGTCGATCAGATGCGACAAGCTGGCTCACCTGCGACATGGTCAGGACGCCGATCGCTGTTATCGCCACCGATGCAATTAGAAAACCCTTCGCCCGATGCAGAAAATCGATCCGCCCCATACCCGGATACCTCACTATACTTTACACTGAACGCAACACCAGATACATCTCGCCCAGATACATCTCGCCCAGATACATCTCGCCCAGATACATCTCGCAATGAGCACCTGCTCCGCAATTTCTCTCCTTATACGTAGCATTGCCCTGCACAACCACTACGATTAGCGGCCACTGGCAGGCCCGCGATGCGACGACAAACAGCGGCCGGTTAACCATGGGATCGCACGCCGTCGCGATGATTTCGCCTGTTTTGCCGCAAAATCGACCAGCGCCTGGTTAACAATTATGCGCCAGGAAGGTTAATGAAATCTAGCCAGGCCATGGCACTCATCAACAGAGGCTGCGCCCTTTCGCACGCCTATTGACAAATCCCCGACGGTCAGACCAAATAAACCCACGCCAAAGAAGGGGCGGTTACGTTCGCGCATCCGGTGCGCAACAGGCCGATCCCAGGTCATTACACCATCCCATAGGCGATCCTGCAGGGTTTATCGAAATGACGCAAACCAGGACCCGGGCGAGAACAAGTCTTAAAGTGCGACCCAAAGCGCGCGTCGTCGTCACCCGCCGGCTGCCGGAGCCGGTAGAGTCGCGATTGCGCGAGTTGTTTGACGTCACCCTCAACGGCGCCGATGAGCCGATGTCACGTGATGCGTTGCTGGCGGCGGTTCGCGAGGTGGACATTCTGGTGCCGACAATAACCGATATAATTGACAAGGGAATACTCTTTCAGGCGGGCGAGCGGCTAAAGCTGATCGCGAATTTCGGCAATGGCGTCGACAATATCGATGTCGCGGCCGCCGACAGTCATGGCATCATGGTTACCAACACCCCCGATGTGCTGAGCGAGGACACAGCGGATATGACCATGGCGCTTATTCTGGCCGTACCGCGGCGCCTGAGCGAGGGGATCCGTATCATGCGCTCCAACACATGGCAGGGCTGGTCGCCCACCTGGATGCTGGGGCGGCGCATCTGGGGCAAGCGTCTGGGCATTATTGGACTGGGGCGTATCGGCCAGGCGGTGGCGCGCCGCGCGCGCGCCTTTGGCATGCGGGTTCACTATCACAATCGCCGCCGCGTTTCTGCCGCCCTGGAGGAAGAGCTCCAGGTGCGCTACTGGGAATCCCTCGATCAGATGCTGGCGCGGATGGATGTCGTTTCCATTCACTGCCCCCATACGCCGGCGACCTATCATTTGCTCTCGGCGCGGCGGCTGAAACTGTTGCCCCCCCATGCCTATATCGTCAACACCGCGCGCGGCGAGATCGTCGATGAGAATGCCCTGGTACGCATGTTGAACGGTGGCGATCTGGCCGGTGCCGCGCTTGATGTGTTCGAACATGAGCCGGCGGTGAATTCCACCCTGGCGGCGTGTGAGCGCGTCCTGCTTTTGCCGCATATGAGTTCGGCCACGATGGAGGGGCGTATGGACATGGGCGAACGGGTTATTCTGAACATCAAGGCGTTTCTGGACGGCCAACGGCCGCCGGACCGGGTGGTGGCCTCGATGCTGTAAATGTGATCCTGCAGCAGCTTGTCCCTGGTAAACCCATCGGGTGCTGTTGGCCATTCATCTGCTCATTGCCTTTTTTCGAGAACACCCTGTTGAAGTTACCCATGCAAACGCCGTCAGCCGGGCAGGTGGAGGGCGATCGCCGTCCGTGACATTTCGTCTTAACGCCAAGTTCGTTTTTTGGTTGCATGATACATTACCCTGAAGGCATACTATGAGGCGCAAGCTGCGCAGGCGCTAACATGGCGCTCGGATTTTCCAGGCCGGTTGCACAAGGCGGGGCGCACCACAGATAACGATAGTCAGCCACGAGGTATTATCGAACGACAGATCGGGAGGTCTATGATGCCGCAATCACTTGCAAGTCAGCCGCGCGATAAAAAGAGCAAAAAGCGCAAGGCGCAAAACAAGACGCAGGCCAACGGCCATGCCAAACATGGCAGCGCGATTATCGACTATGCCGAAATGCTTGATGTGGGTCCACAGGATTCGTACAGCGCCTATGACCCGGAGGCCGTGCGCCGCGCCTTTGAGAGCGGCAAATATCCGTACAGTCATCGCATAAAGCGCAGCGAATACGAAAAACGCAAGAACGCCCTGCAGGTGGAACTGCTCAAGGCGCAGCGCTGGATTGAGGAGACCGGCCAGAAGATCGTCGTTTTGTTCGAGGGGCGCGACGCCGCCGGCAAGGGCGGGACCATCAAGCGCTTTAACGAACATCTTAACCCGCGCAATGCACGTATTATCGCGCTCGCCAAGCCGACCGAGCGGGAAAAGTCCCAGTGGTTTTTTCAGCGCTATGTTCATCACTTGCCGGCGGCGGGCGAGATCGTCATGTTTGATCGATCCTGGTACAACCGTGCCGGTGTGGAGCGGGTCATGGGGTTTTGCACGCCCAACCAGTACCTTGAATTCATGCGCGAATGTCCCGATGTGGAGCGTATGATGGTTCGCTCGGGTATTCGCCTGTTCAAATACTGGTTTTCCGTCACCCGCAAGGAGCAATTGCGCCGCTTTCGTTCCCGCGAGGTCGATCCCCTAAAGCAATGGAAGCTCTCGCCGGTGGATATGGCCTCGCTCGACAAGTGGGATGATTATACCGAAGCCAAGGAGGCGATGTTCTTTTACACCGATACCGCCGACGCCCCCTGGACAGTGGTCAAGTCAAACGATAAAAAACGCGCGCGACTCAATTGTATGCAACATTTTCTTTCATCATTGCATTATCCAAACAAGGACACCTCGGTTGTCATCGGTCCGGATCCGTTGATCGTCGCCTCAAGTTCCCATGTCATCGCCGATACACGCGATATTCTCGACAAAACCACGCATCCCAAAAAAAAGAAGAAAAGCAAATCCGATTGACGCCGCCCCTGCCCTGCGGGGCGCCTTGTCATGGGTTTTCCATAAACATGGGTCCGCGTATTTGCATTTGACAATCAGTCTTAACTGTGATTAGTGTGTCTGCGCTACTAATCAATAAATAATTAATAGCCAACAACAACAATGTTGGGGGGCGTGCGGTGCGGTTTGCGTTTGGAGAGATTGGACAGACGAGGTCCTTTGCATTTGTTATTTGGCGCGACTCTCCGCAAACAATAGTGCTGCCGTCCACCCGGCACTTGTAGCGAATTGATCGTGAAGAAAAGTCCTTCGCTCCGCTCAGTACACTTTTCCTTATTTGAAACAATGAGAAAACAACGCTCAAGGGGGCGTGGCGCTGTGTTTTCGCCTGGGCTTCTCGCAAGGTTTGGCGCATTTGCGCATAATACCAGGGGGCTTTGCGTTTGACTCCTGACCCGGTTTAAAACCGTTGTATTATCATCACGACACACAAGCCGGCGCGTACAAAACGCCAATACCGCTGGTATAACCTTGCGATTTCCGATCATGACGAACGGTCATGATCGACCAATATAAATGCCAAATCAGCCCGCCGGGCCGTCCCAGGTGTGTAATTTCAGCAGGTTGTCCCTGATAAACCCATCGGGTACAGGGGGCCATCTGCGGCAAAGGCCGCAAGAGGGGTAACGTCATCCTGGCCCGTCCCGAACACAACCTGCCATAAGATCACACCCGGGCCATTGCGGCGCGCAGGTTCTCATCGATTTTATCAAGAAAACCGGTCGTTGAGAGCCACTTCTGCTCCGGCCCCACCAGCAGCGCCAGGTCTTTCGTCATATGACCTGAAACAATGGTATCGACAACAACCCTCTCCAGCGTGGCCGAGAAATCCGCCAGCGGCTGGTTGGCATCAAGTTTGGCCCGATGCGCCAGGCCGCGCGTCCAGGCAAAAATCGAGGCGGTGGAGTTGGTTGAGGTCTCCTTGCCCTGCTGGTGCAGTCGATAGTGGCGGGTGACCGTGCCATGGGCGGCCTCCGCCTCGACGGTCTGCCCGTCCGGGGTAAGAAGAACCGAGGTCATCAGACCCAGCGAGCCAAACCCCTGCGCCACCGTATCGGACTGCACATCGCCATCGTAATTCTTGCACGCCCAGATGAACCCGCCGGACCACTTTAACGCCGCCGCGACCATATCGTCGATAAGGCGATGTTCGTACGTGATATTGGCGGCGGCGAACCGATCCTTGAACTCGCTCTCATAGACTTCCTCGAACACATCCTTAAAGCGCCCGTCGTAGGCTTTCAGGATGGTATTCTTGGTGGAGAGATAAACGGGCCACTGGCGCGCCAGACCATAATTCAGACTGGCGCGGGCGAAGTCGCGAATGGACTCGTCAAGATTATACATTCCCATAGCCACGCCGGGGCCGGGAAAATCGAAAATGTCGTGCTCAAGAACGGTGCCGTCATCGCCGACGAATTTCATACTCAGTTTTCCCTTGCCCGGCACACGGAAATCGGTCGCCCGGTACTGGTCTCCGAACGCATGACGGCCGACCACCATGGGCTGCGTCCAGCCGGGAACCAGTCTGGGAACGTTGTCGCAGATTATCGGCTCGCGAAACACCACCCCACCCAGAATATTGCGAATCGTACCATTGGGGCTGCGCCACATCTTTTTCAGGCCGAACTCCTCCACCCGCGCCTCGTCCGGCGTAATCGTCGCGCACTTTATGCCAACGCCATGGGCCTTGATCGCTTCCGCCGCCTCAATGGTGATACGGTCGTCGCTGGCGTCCCGGCTCATGATGCCCAGATCGTAATATTTCAAATCAATATCAAGATAGGGATGGATCAGTTTTTCCTTGATAAACGCCCAGATTATGCGCGTCATTTCATCGCCATCGAGTTCGACAACGGGATTTTCCACGGGGATCTTTGCCATACGCCTGATTCTCTCATTGGGGTTTTGCGAAGTCTGTAACCGGTCGCCTCCCGGCTGCCGCCGGGGGGACTATTTCGCCTGTTTTGGCGGCATTTTTTCAAACGCCGGCAGGGTATCGTCCATCTTGTCCCAGGCGGGACGGCGGCTGGAATAGACGATCCCCTGGGGGCTGAACCAGCTGCTGTCGCCAAGGGCGCCGACAGCTACGGAGATTATCCCCTCGCGTGCCGAATTGGTGCTGAACAGACGCGATCCGCACACCGGGCAAAAGTGCCGCACCATCGTCGTTCCACTGTCCGTTTGATTCGAATAGCGCGCCGTCTCTCCCGTGATCGTCACGTCGCCATCGCGAAAAAACGCCAGGGACATGTGCCCGGTACCGCTTGCCTGCTGGCAGTCGCGGCAGTGGCACTGGGCCTGGCGAACCGGCTCGCCGCTGATATGAAAGCTGATATCCCCGCAAAGACACGTGCCCCTCGTTTCAACCATCGCACACTCCATTTGTCATAGTATCATGGTCCCATGGCGCCCCCGGCCGCGCCCCTCGCCCCGTCAATCGACTTCGGCACCATCACCCAACGCGCTTTCAGAGCCAATGCGATGGGCCAAAGCCGCCTCCATGAACCCATCAAGATCCCCGTCAAGAACCGCATCCGGATTGGTGTTTTCCAGATTGGTGCGCAAATCCTTGACAATCCGATACGGCTGCAAAACATACGAACGGATCTGATGCCCCCAGCCGATATCGGTCTTTGCCGCCGCCGCCCCGCTGGCCTGCTCCTCGCGCCGCTGCAACTCCGCCTCATACAACCTGGCGCGTAACATCGTCCAGGCCGTGGCGCGGTTCTTGTGCTGGGAGCGTTCGTTCTGACACTGCACCACAATACCGCTGGGAAGATGCGTTATACGCACCGCACTATCGGTCGTATTCACGTGCTGGCCGCCGGCACCTGAAGCACGATACGTATCGATGCGCACATCCGCTTCATTGACCTCAACAGCAATCCTGTCATCAACGACCGGATAGACCCAGACACTGGCAAAACTCGTATGCCGCCGCGCATTGGAGTCGAAAGGCGAAATGCGAACCAGCCGATGCACACCCGATTCGGTCTTCGCCCAGCCATAGGCCTTCGATCCCTCCAGCCTGATGGTCGCCGACTTGATGCCCGCCTCCTCACCGGCGCTGATCTCCACCAAACTCACCCGGTAACCGCGGCGTTCGCCCCAGCGCATGTACATGCGCAGCAACATCTCCGCCCAGTCCTGGCTCTCGGTTCCCCCGGCGCCGGCGTGTATTTCCACAAACGCATCATTGCCATCCGCCTCACCCGACAAAAGCGTCTGTATCTGCTCACGCGCCGCCTTGCGACCAAGCTGCCGAATGAGCGCCTCCGCTTCGTCAATCGCCGCCGTATCCTCCTCGGCAACACCAAGTTCATACAGTGTCAGTGCATCGTCCAGTTCGTCACGCAAACCCTCGATCACGGCGAATTGCGCCTGCAATTGCTGGCGTTCGCGCATCAGTTCCTGCGCCTTCGTGCTGTCGTTCCAAAGGGCCGGGTCCTCGGCCCTTTCGTTCAACACCTGCAACCGGGCCAGGGAGCGGTCCCAGTCAAAGATGCCTCCGCAGAAGGGCAAGGGAGCGTTGAATATCATCTACCAGAGTTTCGGTCTCTGCCCGCATCACACGCTCCTTGACAGGCTCCGCCTGTGGCTTGAAACAGTCACACTCACCCGATCCACAACGGATCATATCACAGACCAATGTATGGGGGATTATTTCGCGAAAATCAACAATGCAGATGAAAGGACGGCGGCTCAGACGCACGAGCGGCCATGGAATGATCAGTACAGCCCGCCCGATCTGGCGACATCTTCCTCCCCGAGAGAAACGCCGCCGCCCGCCGGGGTGTTGCCGGTATCGGCAGGCAAGGGAAGGAAGTCGTTCGCGCCGCCGCGATTGCCGCTGTCAAGTTGCACCGGCGCGTTCTGATTGTCCTGATACTGAAAGGCGCCCTCGCGCGGTCCCGTTCCCGGCTTGAATATTTCCCTGATAGCGCCCGCCTGGTCGGGCACGGCGTGACGGCCGGTCTTGGCATCAACCCAATAGCTGAGCATACCGTCGGGGATCGGAAACTGCACGGCCGGTTTTTCAGCCAGCGCCGCCTGCATGAATTCCTTAAACACCGGTGCCGCCAGCCTGCCGCCGGTGGCCCCCTCCCCCATGGAATGGGGCTGATCGTAGCCGATAAACACGCCGACCGCCAAATCGGGCGAATAGCCGACAAACCACGCATCCTTGTTATCGTTCGTCGTACCCGTCTTGCCGGCGATCGGCTTGCCGATTTCGCCCACGATCCTGCCGGTGCCGCGCTGTACGACACCTTCCATCATGGAGGTGATCTGGGCGGCGGTCATGGGATCGAAAACCTGCTCGCGATTGTCGATGAGTTGCGGCTCGTCCTGGTTGTGCCATCCATCGGCAAGGCACAGGGCGCAGCCGCGCTGGTCATGCTTGTAAATGGTGCGGCCGTAGCGGTCCTGCACGCGATCGATCATGGTCGCGCGGATTTTCTTGCCACCGTTGGCGAGAATCGAATACGCCGTCGTCAGTCGCAAAACGGTGGTCTCGCCGGCGCCCAGGGACATGGGCAGATAGGGCCGCAATTCATCGTAGATACCCAAAAGCTTGGCATATTCGGCGATCAGCGGCATACCCAGGTTCTTGGCCAGGCGCACCGTCATGGCGTTACGCGAGCGCTCGACCCCCAAGCGCAGCGTCGAGGGACCGTAATAGGACTTCGAGTAATTGCGCGGCGACCACCACTCGCCACCCGATTTCACCCAGATTTCCGCATCCAGCATAATGGATGTTGGCGTATAGCCGTTATCGAGCGCCGCCGCATAGACAAAGGGCTTGAACGCCGATCCCGGTTGACGTGTCGCCTGGGTGGCGCGGTTAAACTGGCTGCTATGATAGCTGAAACCGCCGACAAGCGCCAGAACGCGCCCGGTGTGCGGGTCCATGGCAACAAGGGCGCCCGAGATTTCAGGGATTTGTTCCAGACTGTAGCGTCGCCCTGCATCCGCGTTGGGCTGCACGCCAACATAAATCACATCGCCGCGCCGGATCAGATCAGCCGGCTCATCGATAGAGGCGCGGTAACGTTTGCTGTTTCGCCGTTTCATACGCGCATCCCATTTGTCCCAGGCCATATCGGCAAAGGTCATGGTGATGTTGTCAAACGCGCTGCTGCGGCGCCCGTTCGAGGTTTTTTTGGGAAACAGTGTTATCGTTGCGGTACTGTCGCCAACCGCCGTGACCACAGCGATGGCGAAACCGGGAACGTCAATCAGTTCGTGGATTTTACCGGCCTGAATCAGTTCCTCGATTTGCCCGATCCAGTCGCCATTCAGATCGATATGCGCCGGTGCGCCGCGCCAGCCCTGGGTGCGATCGAAGGCCCGCAGGTGCTTCATCAGCACGCCGCGCGCCAGGGTCTGCATGTCGCGGTCCAACGTCGTGCGCACCGACAAGCCGCTGCGATAAAGGCCCTTGTCGCCATAAAGTTCCAAAAGCTGGCGGCGAACCTCCTCGGCAAAATACTCCGCCGAGGCGCCATGGGCACCGCGTTTTCGGCGTAACTTTACCGTAAGCGGCGCCGCCTTCGCCTCCAGTGCTTCCTCGGCGCTGATACGCTTGTCTTCAAACATGCGATCAATCACCCAGTTGCGCCGCTCAATCGCCGCCGCCTTGTTGTGGATCGGGTGATAGTTGTTCGGCGCCTTCGGCAGGGCCGCCAGATACGCCGCCTCAGGCAGCGTCAGTTCGTGTACCGCTTTATCGAAATACGCCAGGGATGCCGCCGCGATTCCGTAGGTGCGCATTCCAAAAAATATCTCGTTCAGGTACAATTCGAGGATCTGGTCCTTGCTGAACGTGCGCTCCAGGCGTCCGGCGATCAGTGCCTCGCGAATTTTACGATCAATCGAGACAGCCTTGCGGCGTTCCTCTTCGGTAAAGAAGTTCTTGGCCACCTGCATGGTGATTGTCGAGGCTCCCAGGGGCCGCTTGCCGCTGCCCCAGTTGCGCACGTTGTGAACAACCGCCCGCGCCAGACTAAGGTAGTTGATGCCGCTGTGGCTGAAAAAGCTCTTGTCCTCGGCCGATGTGATGGCATCGACCATTACCTGCGGCACGGTCTGGATGGGTTGATACATGCGCCATTGTTCGGCGTATTCGGCCAGCAGCGCGCCATCGGAGGCGTGAAAGCGCGTCATCACCGGGGGAGCGTAGTTGCGCAGCACCGAATGATCGGGCAAATCCTTGCTGTAGTAATGCAGCACGTAAACGCCCGCGCCCGCGGCGCCGATCATCAAAATCGCGCCTACGGCGAAAATCCGTCCTGCCCTGCGCCAGAGTTTCAACACGAACCATCCAACGGGTTATCTTGCCTGCGACATTGTTTTCCCTGCGACATTGTTTTCTGTGCTCTTTTCGAACCGGGCACCGGCATGTTGGCACGGGACCAAACAGTGGTGCTGTACGCTTCTGACTTTACCCATTCTCAACCGTAAATGAGACGATTACGTGACACGTGCCGCAGGGTTGGGGCCGTTTTGTCAAGGGCCTTGCCTTGCGCCGGTTATGGCGCGCGAATATCGGCGGTGTGTTTGTTGAAATAGCCGTGTATGGCGGCGCTCATGCCGGCGGCGACCTTGTCGCGCCAGGCGATTGACTGCAGGCGTTCTTCATCGCGGCGGTTTGACATATACCCCAACTCGATGAGTACCGAGGGGATACCGGGCGCTGAAAGGACGAAAAAATTGGCCCGTTTGTGAGGGTATTTACGAACTTTTGTAATTTTCCTGATGTTTTTAATCAATTTACGCGCTAAAAGCGTTGAAAACGCTTTAGTTTCTCGCATCATTAGGTCGTCAAGAATACTCACCACCGTCTTCGGCATATCCGATACCGACAACCCCGCAACAAGATCGGCGCGGTTCTCTTTTTCCGCATAAGCCGCCGCCTGCCGATCGGTAGCCCGACGGGAACCCGTATAGATGGTGGTTCCCCGAACGGAATTCTCGTTGAACGCATCGGCGTGAAAGGAAATGAACAGCGCCGCCTCGGCGGCGCGGGCAAATTGCAGTCTTTGCGGCAACGACACAAAGCGATCATCGGTACGCGTCATGCGTATATCGAAGCGCCCGCCGTCGCTCAAGTGCCGCTTTAACGCGTGGGCAAAAGCGAGGACGACATCTTTTTCGCGCGTCCCCAGCCGTCCGGTGGTTCCCCCATCGATGCCACCATGACCGGGATCCAGCACGATGACCGGGCGATGGGGGGGGTGTGCGGCGTCCTGCAGGTTCCGCCCTGGCGTCCCCCTGCCTGCCTCGCCCCCGTGATCGTCGCGCCAGGGGGTACGCGATGCGCTCTGGCGCAATGCCGCCTGGCCCGCCGCCGCCTTGAACGATGCTGCATCGGACGGCGACAAAAGCAGGCTGTAGCTGAAACCGCCATTCCTGTGGACCCGGACGTGGCTGTTCTCGATCCTGACAGGCGCCGCGATGGCAAAGACGATGCGGGCGCGTCCGGGCGAAAACCGCCCGTGACGGAATGCCGTGATCAGACCCGGCAGCGCATCCTGCGACACCGGCGCAAAGTCGAACGTCACATCAGGGATTTCAATGACAACCCGGTTCGGATCCGCCAGAACAAAGGCCTCGGGAACCATTTTCTCGCTTACGCGCATGCTAAAGCGGGTTTTTGCCCCCTCGATGGAAAACCGCGGCTCAAAGGCTATCCCGGCGGGCTCCGCTAACGTGGGTTGCAAGGACAATTCCGTCGCCCGTGCCCGCTCCGCCCCCGACACGCTGGCGGGCCCGCTGACAAGCACACTGGCCAGCGCAATCGTGCCAATGCGTATCCATTTGCGATCAGACACCTGGATCATAATCGTTCAAATCAGGGTTCCCGGTTCCGGGGGGGGGGGTTGATTCCAACATTTGCACGCTGCTCACTGCGACCTTTCAGCAGGTTGTTCCGCGGACGGGCAAACCTGATGGTGCGCTTCCTGTAAAGGCGAACGCGCCGCTCATCACGCCCATCGGCCGGTGAAAATTTACCATAATTCCATAAAACTTACCGATGTGTTAACATCCTGTTTCGATGGGTTCGCCGACGCTGGTAGTGATCTTTCAGCAGGCCTTGCCACAGATGGCCGCCAGCAAGGCCAGGCCGAGCCATCCACCTGCACCCGACGGATTTTGCAAGCCCCCCTGTTGCAATTGCCCCGTCCAGCGCCCTTCAATGGGGTGTACCGTCAATAGGGTGTACCGTCGCGGTGCAGAACCTCTGTCTTGCCGGCCCTGGCGCGCACCATCATATCGACGTTGTCATCGGCATAGGTCACGGTATCGTTGTCGGCGCGGGTGCCGATTTCCAGCAATACGACATCCCGGGACGATTCATTGACGATATGATGTCCGTTTGCCACGCCGGCCTTAAAGCCCGCTGCCTCGCCAGCCATCAAAACGTGGCGCCCCGTCTCATCGACAAGCACCGCCTCTCCTTTCAGAATATAGACAAACTCATCCTCGTTTTCGTGCCAATGGCGCTGGGCGCTGGCGGCGCCTGGTTTCAGGCGGGTCAGATTGACGCCGAACTGGGTAAGACCTGCGGCCTGCGCGAGAGCCTGCTTGTGGCGTCCCGCAACGCAAGCGTTATAGGGCGCCGGATAAACGCTGGCGTTGCGCACCGGGACCGATGCAATATCGATCTTGCTCATTTTTTCTCCTTTTTTACTCCACGTGTTTTGTGCATCAATTGGTAACGGCCTGACGCGGGCCGCTCCGGCTTCGCCGCCTGGCTGTGATCTTTCAATAGATTGTACCCGGCACGGGCAAATCTGAAGGGGCACCTCTTGCGGCCCTTGCTGGCGGCAGGGGCGAGAGCCGACAATGCCCGTTTATAAATAATAAACTGTGTCAGTCAAGTAATTGCTCATTATAAAACGATCACAAGAACGCTATTTAATCTATATTTAAATGAATTTACTTCAACTATCCACCAGGCGGTGCGGAAATCCGAACTGAACTCCATGATTTGAATCGAGCCGCACGCGTTGCAAGTCGCTGCCGCTAAGGGAGGGTTGAAGATGCAAAACAGAAAAAGTTGCCTGAAATGGATGTGTTACGGGGCGGCCTTTTGCGCCATGTCTGTCCTTGCCGCGTGCGACACGGTTCAGTTTGGCGACGACGACGCGGCCTCCGCAACCACGCCCGTCAAGATCGCTAAAAACCCCGATACCGGCGGCAGCAATGACAAGGATCGCCAGAATGCGCCAGAACCGGTGAAAGACGGCAACACTCAGCCCGGCACCGGCGGCAGCAACAATAACAACGCAGACAACAGTAAAAGCCGCGATAATCAGGGCGATAGCAACCGCGGTGGCGGCAGCAATGACAAGGATCGCCAGAATGCGCCAGAACCGGTGAAAGACGGCAACACTCAGCCCGGCACCGGCGGCAGCAACAATAACAACGCAGACAACAGTAAAAGCCGCGATAATCAGGGCGATAGCAACCGCGGTGGCGGCAGCAATGACAAGGATCGCCAGAATGCGCCAGAACCGGTGAAAGACGGCAACACTCAGCCCGGCACTGGCGGCAGCAATGACAAGGGTCGCCAGAATGCGCCAGAACCGGTGAAAGACGGCAACACTCAGCCCGGCACTGGCGGCAGCAATGACAAGGGTCGCCAGAATGCGCCAGAACCGGTGAAAGACGGCAACACTCAGCCCGGCACCGGCGGCAGCAACAATAACAACGCAGACAACAGTAAAAGCCGCGACAATCAGGGTGATAGCAACCGCGGCACCGGCGATGACAGCACCGGTGGAGGCGACAGCAACAATAAAAACACGGGCAACAATAATGGTGGCGATAATAAGGGCGGTAACAACCGCGATACCGGCGGCAGCGATGGCAAGGATCGCCAGGATGCGCCAGAACCGGTGAAAAACGACGACGAAAGCAAAAAAGATAACGAAGGCGAAGACGGTGATCGCGGCACCGGCGGCCGCGATGACAACGGCCAGCCCGGCAACACCGGCGGCAGCGATGACGACGATCAGACCGGCAACACCGATGGCAACACCGGCACCGATCAAACAGATGCCACCCGGAAAAGCTCAGAGCCGAAAAAAAATGCGGCTCAGTCAACGCCAGAACGTGAAAAGACGTTCTGGAAAAGCACAGAGAAATATGCAAAAGAATATGAAAAATCGGGCGCTTTCACCGGTTCTAATGCTGCCAACGGCCTTCCTACCGGCAAGATCGGCGGTGATGGCGTTATCGTGGGGGTAATTGAGGGAAAAGGTATTGATTTCACGCATCCGGAATTAAAGGGGACCGAAGCGAAAGAAAATCCCAATCCATTAGACCCGGACGAACATCCCACATTAGTTGCTGCTGTTATCGCTGCGCGCCGCGACGGGCACGGTATGCATGGCGTCGCGCCATTTGCCAAGTTGAACGATCTTTCCTCCAAGACACGTTGGGTGTCGCAAATGTTACGAACATCGACAGGAAACGATAGAGAGTATCCCTGGGCAAAATCCGATATCGTAAACATCAGCCTGGGCGTACAAGTGAACGACAACGGCATGCAGGATGGCATATGGATACCTGATATGAAAATGGCCGCACAGGGAGGCGTTATTATGGTTATTGGACTTGGAAACGGGCATTGGACTGACAAGGGATTAAAGCAGGATAAGCCCGCGTACCCTGCCGCGTTTGTCACCAGGCCAGGAATCAAGGGTTTTGCAATCGCCGCAGGCATGCTTGACGCACGGAATAGTAAAAACCCCGTGCACTCCTCGGGAAGTTTTTGCGGTGAAGTCATAAAACACTACTGCATTTATGCTCCCGGGGTCTCGATTACAACGGCGAAAATGCGGGATAAATATGGCCCGCCTGGCGACCCCGCTAACTATGGGACTTACAGCGGCTCGTCCGTTTCCGCTCCAGTTGTCTCGGGATATCTGGCCAATCTCATGTCCGCCTTTCCCGAACGTAGAGGGCAAAAATGGGGCCACGATGGTGTCTACAAGAACGCCAACTGGTATGTGGCCCGCCTGCTCTCCACCGCACAGGATCTGGGCGATAAGGGCGTCGACAAAGTCTATGGTGTGGGCATGGTCGATGGTACCAATATGTTCCTGCCACAGGGCACGACATCAGCCGTCACGTCCAGTGGCCACTTTACCATGGCGCAAACCCAGGCCATCGGCGATATGCGCCTCGGCACAGGCATTGCGAACCTGGGACAGGCCGCCGCCCTCAACCAGGTCCTCGTCTATGACGAACACCGCGCACCCTTTTTGATGAACCTGCAGGGGCGTGTCGAACGGACACAGCCCTCGTCATCGTCCTATATCGCCGACTTCGTAAAGCGCCTGAGCGCTCTGGATGACGAACCGGCCATCGCAAAACAACCCATCGTTGCCGGTATGGACATGGCCTTCGGCTTTACCCTCTCGCAACACCAGGGGCTTGGCAAGGCCTATGACACCGCCAGCCTGTTCGATACCGCCGAGACCCCCATCGCCCTGGCGGCGACCAGCGACCCCCTCGCCTTTTCCATGGGCACGCGTACCGCCATGGGCGCCGCCGTCTCTTTATCCGATACGATGACCCTCTCCTTTAGCGCCTCCAGCAACCGCAAACCCGATGAAAGCCCCGATCCGTCCGATACGACGTTCCTTCTGACACAAGACGAGGCGGATGCCCATCGCGCCAAACTCCTGGGCCGCCTGGGCTTGAACTATGAGGGAGAATACGGGGCTTTCCAGTTGCAATCGGGCATCCTGCACGAAAAGAAGGGGCTGTTCGATACCACCGGCAGCGATGCCCTCGCCTTTGCCAGGGACGCCCGGGCAAGCTATGTGCAATTGGGCGCGCGCATCCCCCTCACCGATCGCATCGATCTGCTGGGCAGCTATACCCAGGGCTGGGCGGCGGTCGATGAGGCGGGCGAGAGCATGTGGCGCGGCCATGAGGACATGCGCTTCAACGCCTTTACCCTGGGCGCCAGCTATAAGGGGTTGTTCGATACCACCGACAAGCTGAGCTTTACCGTTGGCCAGCCGTTGCGGCTGACCTCGGGCTCGGTCTATCTGCGCAAGGCACCGGGCGAGAGAAACGGGGCGGCCTATCTGGTTGATGCGCCGGTCGATTTATCGCCGGAGGATCGTGAGTTGATGTTTCAACTGGCGTATCAGGTGGACATCGCCCGGCGGGCGCGCCTGTCCCTGGGAGGTTATTACCGCATCAATCCGGGCCACGACAAGCGCCAGCCCGACGACTTCGGCATCGGCGCCAAATTCTCCATGCGCTTTTAAGCCGTTGAATGTGAAAAAGTCCCTCGGCTTCGCCTCGGTCCACTTTTCCCAATAAATAACGACAAATCAGTCCCTAAAGCGTGTCAGGTCTTAATAGAATCATTCTGACGGAGCGATTTTGTGACAAGGCCAGGCAAAGTTTCGCAGGACATAGTGGACTATTTTCAAGAGACTTAAGGTTCATATTGGTGCAAAAGCGCCCGTCCCTTCGGGTTTGTCGATTGGCGGGCGCCCACGCTCAAACCGATCTCATGAGATGCGCCCACATCGCATGTCGATCGGCTCAAACGTGGGTCACCTCGCCAATCGAAAAACGAAAATTGCTTCTATTAAGACCTGACACGCTCTAGCCGCCGCGGCAAGGGCGCAAACCGAAAACGCTTGTTTATAAATAATAAACTGTATCAATCAAGTAATTTCTCATTATAAAACGATCACAAGAACGCTATTTAATCTATATTTAAATGAATTTACTTCAACTATCCACCAGGCGGTGCGGAAATCCGAACTGAACTCCATGATTTGAATCGAGCCGCACGCGTTGCAAGTCGCTGCCGCTAAGGGAGGGTTGAAGATGCAAAACAGAAAAAGTTGCCTGAAATGGATGTGTTACGGGGCGGCCTTTTGCGCCATGTCTGTCCTTGCCGCGTGCGACACGGTTCAGTTTGGCGACGACGACGCGGCCTCCGCAACCACGCCCGTCGAGATCGCCAAAAACCGCAATAACGACGGCAGCGATGACAAGGGTCGCCAGAATGCGCCAGAACCGGTGAAAGACGGCAACACTCAGCCCGGCAACGGCGGCAGCAACAATAACAACGCAGACAACAGTAAAAGCCGCGATAATCAGGGCGATAGCAACCGCGGCACCGGCGATGACAGCACCGGTGGAGGCGACAGCAACAATAAAAACACGGGCAAAAATAATGGTGGCGATAATAAGGGCGGTAACAACCGCGATACCGGCGGCAGCGATGGCAAGGATCGCCAGGATGCGCCAGAACCGGTGAAAAACGACGATGAAAGCAAAAAAGATAACGAAGGCGAAGACGGTGATCGCGGCACCGGCGGCGGCGATGACAACGGCCAGCCCGGCAACGGCGGCAGCAATAACGACGGCAGCCAGGATGCGCCACCACCAGAGAATGACGGCAACGGTCAGCCCGGCAACACCGGCGGCAGCAACAATAACAACGCAGACAACAGTAAAAGCCGCGATAATCAGGGCGATAGCAACCGCGGTGGCGGCAGCAATGACAAGGATCGCCAGAATGCGCCAGAACCGGTGAAAGACGGCAACACTCAGCCCGGCAACGGCGGCAGCAACAATAACAACGCAGACAACAGTAAAAGCCGCGACAATCAGGGTGATAGCAACCGCGGCACCGGCGATGACAGCACCGGTGGAGGCGACAGCAACAATAAAAACACGGGCAAAAATAATGGTGGCGATAATAAGGGCGGTAACACCCGCGATACCGGCGGCAGCGATGGCAAGGATCGCCAGGATGCGCCAGAACCGGTGAAAAACGACGATGAAAGCAAAAAAGATAACGAAGGCGAAGGCGGTGATCGCGGCACCGGCGGCGGCGATGACAACGGCCAGCCCGGCAACGGCGGCAGCAATAACGACGGCAGCCAGGATGCGCCAGAACCGGTGAAAGACGACGACGAAAGCAAAAAAGGTAACCAAGGCGAAGACGGTGATCGCGGCACCGGCGGCGGCGATGACAACGGCCAGCCCGGCAACACCGATGGCAATGGCAACTCCGGCGGCAGCGATGACGACGATCAGACCGGCAACACCGATGGCAATGGCAACTCCGGCGGCAGCGATGACGACGATCAGACCGGCAACACCGATGGCAATGGCAACACCGGCGGCAGCGATGACGACGATCAGACCGGCAACACCGATGGCAATGGCAACACCGGCGGCAGCGATGACGACGATCAGACCGGCAACACCGATGGCAATACCGGCACCGATGAAACAGATGCCACCCGGAAAAGCTCAGAGCCGAAAAAAAATGCGGCTCAGTCAACGCCAGAACGTGAAAAGACGTTCTGGAAAAGCACAGAGAAATATGCAAAAGAATATGACGAATCGGGCGTTTTCGCCGGTTCTAATGCTGCCAACGGCCTTCCTACCGGCAAGATCGGCGGTGATGGCGTTGTCGTGGGCGTCATTGATACCGGCATCGATTTTAATCACCCGGAATTAAAAGGCGCCGAGGCGGCAAAACATCCGAAACCGAGTATCCTTGACCAAATTCATGGCACGGGGGTCGCCGGCGTTATTGCCGCGCGCCGCAACGGCTACGGCATGCACGGCGTTGCCCCCTATGCCAAACTGGTCGACTTAACGGCAGCCGGTCAATACAAGCGCTTTTCACCATCAGCGCTGGTTTTGGCGACCCGGAAGAAACATTGGACCAGAGCGGATATCGTCAACATGAGCTTTGGCTCATACGGAATTGCAGCCTGGACGCAATCGATGCAACTTGCCGCATCGAAAGATGTTATCATGGTTATCGCCGCAGGAAACTGGAAGAAATCCTCAACGAACAGGGAAGAGGATAAGGCATGGGAAAAACCGTATATCCCAGCCTCATTGGTCGGCAAGCCTAAAATCAAAGGCTGGGGCATCGCTGTTGGCAATCTGGATACGTACAACCCCCATAACGACCCTGCCTTCGTTCCCCGATATCGAAACTCTGTAGATAAGGATGGAAAGGTTTTAACTCGTAGTTATTTTTGCGGTCCGGACGCAGATGTTCAGCGATATTGCATATTTGCCCCGGGAAGCCTTATTTATACGACCGCTAAGCGGGACAGCTATAAGGCCCACGATAGTAAAGATCTGAGCGACAACTACAACTACATTACTGGCACATCCGCCGCTGCCCCGGTTGTCTCGGGATATCTGGCCAATCTCATGTCCGCCTTTCCCTCGCGCAAAGGGCAAAAATGGAACGTACCAGCCAACGATGCCAGTAGCTATTACAACGGCGCCAACTGGTATGTGGCCCGCCTGCTCTCCACCGCACAGGATCTGGGCGATAAGGGCGTCGACAAAGTCTATGGTGTGGGCATGGTCGATGGTACCAATATGTTCCTGCCACAGGGCACGACATCAGCCGTCACGTCCAGTGGCCACTTTACCATGGCGCAAACCCAGGCCATCGGCGATATGCGCCTCGGCACAGGCATTGCGAACCTGGGACAGGCCGCCGCCCTCAACCAGGTCCTCGTCTATGACGAACACCGCGCACCCTTTTTGATGAACCTGCAGGGGCGTGTCGAACGGACACAGCCCTCGTCATCGTCCTATATCGCCGACTTCGTAAAGCGCCTGAGCGCTCTGGATGACGAACCGGCCATCGCAAAACAACCCATCGTTGCCGGTATGGACATGGCCTTCGGCTTTACCCTCTCGCAACACCAGGGGCTTGGCAAGGCCTATGACACCGCCAGCCTGTTCGATACCGCCGAGACCCCCATCGCCCTGGCGGCGACCAGCGACCCCCTCGCCTTTTCCATGGGCACGCGTACCGCCATGGGCGCCGCCGTCTCTTTATCCGATACGATGACCCTCTCCTTTAGCGCCTCCAGCAACCGCAAACCCGATGAAAGCCCCGATCCGTCCGATACGACGTTCCTTCTGACACAAGACGAGGCGGATGCCCATCGCGCCAAACTCCTGGGCCGCCTGGGCTTGAACTATGAGGGAGAATACGGGGCTTTCCAGTTGCAATCGGGCATCCTGCACGAAAAGAAGGGGCTGTTCGATACCACCGGCAGCGATGCCCTCGCCTTTGCCAGGGACGCCCGGGCAAGCTATGTGCAATTGGGCGCGCGCATCCCCCTCACCGATCGCATCGATCTGCTGGGCAGCTATACCCAGGGCTGGGCGGCGGTCGATGAGGCGGGCGAGAGCATGTGGCGCGGCCATGAGGACATGCGCTTCAACGCCTTTACCCTGGGCGCCAGCTATAAGGGGTTGTTCGATACCACCGACAAGCTGAGCTTTACCGTTGGCCAGCCGTTGCGGCTGACCTCGGGCTCGGTCTATCTGCGCAAGGCACCGGGCGAGAGAAACGGGGCGGCCTATCTGGTTGATGCGCCGGTCGATTTATCGCCGGAGGATCGTGAGTTGATGTTTCAACTGGCGTATCAGGTGGACATCGCCCGGCGGGCGCGCCTGTCCCTGGGAGGTTATTACCGCATCAATCCGGGCCACGACAAGCGCCAGCCCGACGACTTCGGCATCGGCGCCAAATTCTCCATGCGCTTTTAAGCCACCCTGACGCGTCGTTTTGTCGCCGGTAAAAAACACTCGCCAATTGCAAAACTTGTGGTGTAAGGTGCCATCGCAACACATTGTGTGCAATAATCCATAAAATGTGCAATAATTTATAAATGCGCGATTGGCGTACCCCCCGCACACAACCCGGTATCAGGAGCCCGGTGTGGCTGGCGCCGGCTCATTTGCGTCATGACATTCATATTGGCAAGGGAGGAGTCCGAACATGAACCTTTTACGAAAAACCTGCTTGAGCGCCATGACCCTATGCGCGGCGCTTTTTCTGGCCACACAGGCCTTTGCGGTCACCCTGCACATCCAGAACGGCGGCGATCCCACCTCGCTTGATCCCCATCGGGTGAGCGGCGATTGGGAAAACCGCATTGTCGGCGATATTTTCGAGGGCCTGCTCACCGAGGACATCAACGCCAATGCCATCCCGGCACAGGCGAAGAGCTGGACGATCTCCGATGATGGCAAGGTGTACACGTTCATCTTGCGCGACGATATCTTCTGGTCCGACGGCACGCCGGTCACGGCGCACGACTTCGCCTTCGCGCTCAAGCGTCTTATGGATCCAAAGACAGCCGCAACCTACGCCTATCTGCAATATCCGATTAAAAACGCCGAGGCCATCAATGGCGGCAAAATCACCGATCCGGATGCGCTCGGCGTAGCCGCCCTCAAGGACAAGACCCTGCAGATCACCCTTGAGAACCCGACACCGTATTTTCTCACCGCTCTTACCCATTATACCGCCTATCCGGTGCCCAAACACGTGGTCGAGGCCAAGGGCGACGAGTGGGTGAAAATCGGCAATATCGCCGTGAACGGCCCCTACAAACCCATCGAATGGCTTCCCAACTCCCACGTAAAAACGGCGAAGAACGAGAAATATTATGATGTCGCCAATCTGAAAATCGACAACGTCGTATTTTACACCCTTGAGGATCAATCGGCGGCGCTAAAGCGCTATCGTGCCGGCGAGTTCGATATTCTCACCGGCTTTCCCAAGGACCAATACGCCTGGCTGCAGAAAAATCACCCCGGGGAGGCCCGTGTGGCGCCTTTCGCCGGGCTCTATTACTATGTATACAATTCCAGCAAGCCGCCCTTGAACGACAAACGTGTCCGCCAGGCGCTTTCCATGGCCATCAATCGCGAGATCATCGGCCCCAAAATCCTCGGCACCGGCGAGCTGCCCGCCTATTCCTGGGTGCCTCCGGGCATGGCCAATTATCCGACACCCTATGAGGCCCCATGGAAGTCCCTGTCTTATGGGGAAAAAGTCGCGCAGGCGAAAAAGCTGATCAACGAGGCGGGTTACGGTCCGGACAACCCCCTAAAGTTGCAATTGCGCTACAACACCAACGAAAATCACAAGCGTATCGCTATCGCCATCGCCGCCATGTGGAAGGCCCTCGGCGTTGAAATCGAGTTGTTTAACGCGGAAACAAAAGTCCATTACGCGGATTTGAAAAAAGGGCAACTGGAAGTGGCCCGCGCCGGCTGGCTGGCGGACTACAATGATGCGGAGAACTTCCTGCAACTGCTCAGAAGTGATATCAGCTACAATTATGGCCGCTGGAAGAATGCCCGATACGATGCGCTGCTGGACGAAGCCGCGCTGGAGACGGATCTCGTCAAACGCGCCAAAATCCTGCGGGCAGCGGAAAAAATCGCCATCGATGAAACCGCGGCCGCACCGATTTACTATTATCTGACCGAGAACGTGGTTTCGCCGAAAATATCGGGCTTTGAGGACAACGCCTTCGATATCCACCGCACCCGCTGGCTTACAAAAGCCGAATAGGTATTGTTCGCGCCTGGCGTGAAGCGGTATTTCGCCGCTTCACGCCGCAAAAAGCTGACTGATTATGCTCGGATTCGTCACCCGACGTTTTTTGACCACCCTGCCGGTCCTGCTGATCGCCCTGACCGTGTGTTTCTTTGTCCTGCGTCTGGCGCCGGGCGGCCCGTTCGATGCCGAGCGGCCCCTGCCCGAGGAAATCCTGCAAAACCTGCGCGCCCACTACCATCTCGACAAGCCGCTCATCGAGCAGTATGGCCGCTATCTGGGGGGCGTTTTGCGCGGCGATCTGGGGCCCTCATTCACAACCATCGATTTTACCGTCGCCGAACTCATCATCCGCGGCATGCCCTATACATTCATCGTCGCCGCTCTGGCGCTGATCGTCTCGGTATTCTTTGGTGTGCTCAGCGGCATCTACGCCGCCCTGTATCAAAATCGCCTGCCCGATTATGTACTGGTGCTGGTCGTCATGATCGGTCTGGTCATCCCGAATTTTCTCATGGCGCCCATTCTGCAGCTTGTGTTCGGCATTCAACTGGCGTGGCTGCCAGTGGGCGGCTGGGGAGACGGCAAGCCATCCCATCTGGTATTGCCGGTTATCGTGCTCTCCCTGCCCCATATCGCGCGCATCTCGCGATTGATGCGCGGCTCCATGATTGAAACCCTGGGAACGAACTTTATCCGCACCGCCAGGGCCAAGGGAATCGGGGCGCGTCTGGTGATGACCCGCCATGCCATCAAGCCGGCACTTGTTCCGGTCGTTTCCTATCTGGGACCGGCAACCAGCTATTTGCTTACCGGCTCGCTGGTGATCGAGTCGATCTTCGGCATTCCCGGCATCGGCTCCTACTTCATCAACGCCGCGCTCAATCGTGATTACGGTATGGTGCTGGGTACGGTAATCTTTTATATGGTGCTGATTATCATCCTCAATCTGGCGGTTGATATTCTGTACGCCTGGCTCGATCCACGGGTACGCCTGCAATGATCCTGTTCTCCAGCCGACGCGCCGCCCTGCAAGACATCTACGAAGGCGATGACGCCCCCATCAGGGGCCGCAGCCTTACCGCCGATGCCATGCGCCGCCTGTCGCGCAATAAAATGGCGGTCCTTTCCATCGGGTTGACGGCGCTGCTGGTTGTAGTGGCGCTGGTGGGCCCCTATTTCATCCCCCACGGCTACGAGGACCCGGACTGGGCGGCGTTAAGCGCGCCGCCCACATGGGAAGGGTTTCACGTCTTCGGCACCGATCAAAACGGCCGCGATATGCTGGCGCGCACCCTCTATGGTACCCGCGTCTCGCTGCTTGTCGCCCTGGTGGCCACGCTTGTAGCGGTAATCATCGGCGTCTGTTATGGTGCGATCGCCGGATATTACGGAGGGCGCACCGATGCCGTCATGATGCGCTTTGTCGATATCATGTACGCGTTACCGTATATCCTGTTCGTTATTCTGCTCATGGTGATTTTCGGCCGCAACGTAATCCTGTTGTTTATCGGCATTGGCGCGGTGGAATGGCTGACGATGGCGCGTATTGTGCGCGGCCAGACCCTGTCGCTCAAGGAGCGCGAATTCATCGAGGCGGCGCGCGCCGCCGGACAAAAGCCCCTGGCAATCATCTTTCGCCACATCATTCCCAATCTGGTGGGACCGGTGGTCATCTACGCCACGTTGATTATTCCGGAAATCATCATTACAGAGAGCTTTTTATCGTTTCTCGGCTTTGGCGTGCAGGAGCCGCTCACCTCTCTGGGCACGTTGATCGCCGAGGGTGGCAAGGTAATGGAAGTCAAGCCGTGGTTGTTGTGGTTTCCGGCCGCCTTTCTTGTCGTATTGCTTTTGAGCCTGAGCTATATCGGCGATGGCCTGCGCGATGCGTTCGATCCGAGGGACAGATAATGGGCGCAACCGCTACAGAACCGATCCTGCATATCGACGGCCTGAATGTGCATTTCGATACCAATGACGGCGTTATCGAGGCTGTTCGCGATCTGAACGTGCGCCTGATGCCCGGCGAGACCCTGGCCATTGTGGGGGAGTCCGGCTCGGGGAAAAGCCAGGCGTTTTTGAGTATCCTCGGATTGTTGGCCAAAAACGGTACCGCGTCGGGGCACGCCTGGTTCGCCGGCGACGATCTGCTGGCCCTGGGCGCTGGCGAACTCGATGCCTATCGCGGCGGCGATATCGCCATGATCTTTCAGGATCCCATGACAGCGTTGCATCCGGGGCTGCGTATCGGGCGCCAGCTCAGCGAAGTGCTGGAGCGCCACAGAGGCCTTGGGCGGGAAGCGGCCATGGAGGCGGCCGTCACGATGCTCGACAAGGTGGGAATTCCCGATGCGAAACAGCGCATGTGGCGCTATCCGCACGAATTGTCCGGCGGCATGCGCCAGCGTATCATGATCGCCATGGCGCTTTTGTGCAACCCCAGGGTGCTGATCGCCGACGAACCGACAACAGCCCTCGATGTGACGATCCAGGCGCAGATACTTGAGCTGTTTGCCCAGCTAAAGCGCGATCTGGGAACGGCGCTGGTGATGATCACCCACGATCTCGGGGTGGTTGCCGGCCTGGCGGATCGGGTGCTGGTCATGTATGGCGGGCGGGCGGTGGAGATCGCCCATGTGGATACGCTGTTCGGCACCTCGGAACACCCCTATACCAAAGCGCTGCTGGCCTCGATCGCGCGGGTTGATCGTGACGATGCGGCGCTGGTGCCCATAGAGGGGGCGCCGCCCAATCTTTCCTGTCTTCCTCCTGGCTGCGCCTTTCATCCGCGCTGCAAGGAAGCCTTTTGTCTGTGCAATCAAAGTGAGCCTGCGCTGCTGGATTTGGGAACCGGGCACTACACGAGTTGCCTGCGGGTTGGCGAGCGCGGCATTGACCCGGCGTTGTTCGACAGGGAGTTGTCATGATGCAGCATGAACGCGCGGCACTTTTGCGGGTTGAGGGCCTGAGCAAGGACTTCCCCATCCCCCAGGGGATGTTGCGGCCTCCCCTGGCGCTGCGAGCGGTGCGCGATGTATCTTTCAGCGTTGCGGCCGGGGAAACGTTGGGCATTGTGGGCGAGTCCGGTTGCGGCAAGTCGACGCTCGGGCGCGCTATTCTGCGCCTGATCGAGCCGAGCGAGGGCCGCGCCGTCTGGCTGGGCGAGGATATTACCCGTTTGCCCCTCGAAGCCTTCCGTCCCTTACGACGGGACATGCAGATTATCTTTCAGGACCCGATTGCGTCTCTTGATCCGCGCATGACCGTGTTTCAGATAATATCGGAGCCGTTACGCGTCTTTGAGCCGGACCTGGATCAGGACGCGCGGCGGGGGCGCATCGAAGAGATCATGGAACTCGTTGGCCTTCTTCCCCACATGATAAACCGTTATCCGCACGAGTTCTCCGGCGGACAGGCGCAGCGTATCGGCATTGCGCGCGCCATTGTCACCCGCCCCAGGCTGATTGTTTGCGATGAACCGGTATCGGCGCTTGATGTCTCGATTCAGGCGCAGATTATCAATCTGCTCATCCGCCTGAAGCATGAGATGGGATTGACCCTTCTCTTCATCAGCCACGATCTTTCGGTGGTGCGTCACATATCGGATCGGGTGATGGTGCTCTATCTGGGCCGTATGGTCGAAATCGCCAGCCGTCAGGAACTCTTTCATACGCCCCGCCATCCCTATACCCGGGCCCTGCTGTCGGCGGTGCCGGTGGCGGACCCGCACGCCGCCCGGCAGGCAAAAAGGATTGTTCTTGGCGGTGAGATCCCCTCCCCTCTGGCGCCCCCCTCTGGTTGCGCCTTTCGCACCCGCTGCGCCTTTGCTCAGGGGAACTGCGCCGCCAGTGCGCCGGCGCTGGAGCCACACACGCCGACCCATCAGGTGGCGTGTCATTTTCATCGCCAGATCGCCGACGGCGCGCTTGCCCAAAACCACCAGGAGTGATTTTTCAGCAGGTTGTTCTCAAGGCGGCAAATCTGAAGTTGCCCCGCTTGCGGCCATGGCTGCGGCAAGGCCATACCGGGCCGCTCATCCGATGGTTTTTTGAGAACAGCCGGGCACTCTGATTAACGGATTTTATTCCGGGTTTTTATGTAAAGTCAGCGTTTAGAGCGTGTCAGGTTTTAATAGAAGCAATTCTGTTTCTATTAAAACCTGACACGCTCTAGTGATACGAAATCTGAGATATCATGTAGCATCGTAACGTGTTTACCGAAAATCACAAAGGAGGTTTGTTGATGAAAGCAGGTAATATATTGTATTTAATTTTGTGCCGATGGGGTGTTGTTTCGCTTCTTAGCTTATTGTTATTTTCCTGTTCATCCATGCATAACAAAAATGATTGGAATATATCGGATATTTACCCTGACTTGCCAAAAGTTAATATAGAGAATATTTACGTGTTCGGCGATTCCTTGTCCGATAACGGAAATTTTTTTTCGCAAGTAAGTCATCTTGTCGAAATTTTTGACGTGCACCTTAAGGCTCCACCGGCTGCCAAAGGCGGAGAACGCTTTTCCAATAAATTCCTCCCTGTGGAATATGTGGCAGCCCATTACGGAATATATCTTCAGCCTGCATGGGGACGCGCAGAACATAGCAGAGGCACTTTGAGTGACCAAATGCGGAATAAAAAGGAAAATTTACCTGGAATAATTACTGCACTTTCGGATCCCACACGATCAACTCAATTGACGCAGGAACAAGAAGGCCATGTTATCCGTGCCGCTCAAAAACACGAAGCTGTTGTTCGAAAAGACGTTGACGACAAGGGACTTAACTATGCTTTTAGTAACGCTACCATTGGTAGCTATAGTGGCGCAGTGAATAGATTTTTTGATGCCTATAACCTGCACAATCAACTGGATCTTTACCTGAATAATGTCGACTCCGATAATATTGGGAAAAGTAGCACCCTCCACATCATTATCATTGGTGGCAATGATATCATGCGGATCGCATCATCCTCATCCGGCATTTCTGATATGATGCGTCAAATAGATGCAGTGGCGCAGATTTATGTTACGCAGATTTCCAGATTGGTTGATAGCGGGGCAAAAAAAATCATGATTTCGACAGCACCAATGATTGGCGATATTCCCGCTTTTCATCCCTTTGAACATTCTTCAGATATTGCCAATCAACTGTCTGCCCGTCTTGATAGTAAAGTTAAAACGCAAGTGGCAAACCGTTTTGCCAAATCGAACGTCAGGTTTTTTTCGATTGCTGAAATCTTTAATAAAGTAATCGGCCAGTGGCCTGATGACAAAAAATATATCGGTTGTATAAACGATATTGCTGACGGGTATTTTAGTTTGCTACATTTTCTCCTAACAGATGGTGAGTTGGCAACGAAGTTTGTTAACAATTGTAACGAGAAATTATTGACAGATGGGGCATTTCCGTTTTTCGACTCATATCACGGAACACACGCACTATATCAAAAGATTGTTCCCTTCTATATTATGGCAGTAAACGACTTATTTGCTTCTTCCTGACCTGCCCGGTGAATTCGTTGAATGGGAAAAAGTAGAACGAGGCGAAGCCGAGGGACTTTTTCCCATTCAACCAGAGCGTGTCAGGTCTTATACCAGCGGTATTGGCGTTTTGTACACTCTGACTTGTGTATCGTGCTGATAAGACAACGGTTTTAAACCGGGTCAGGAGTCAAACGCGAAGCCCCTTGGTATTAATAGTGAACAAACGTTGACGAACCACCCCGCAAGGTTCGCCAAGAAAAGATCTTAACATGTTGAAATATAACGATAAAAAATATGATATGGCGGAGAGAGAGGGATTCGAACCCTCGAGACGGCTATCAACCATCTACTCCCTTAGCAGGGGAGCGCCTTCAGCCACTCGGCCACCTCTCCAGAGATCGCGCACGATACTCATGATTCGATTTCCTGCATGTGCACCCCGCGAACCCTCGCCTTGCATGCAAATACTGGAATCAAGGAACTACTGGCAATTATAACATTCCAGAGGAACGAATGTGACATTTAAAAATGCGCCCGGCGGCAAGGCAGCAAACAGGGCTCAAATGTCAATTTTGTTCCACTAGAGCGTGTCAGGTCTTAATAGAAACAGAATTGCTTCAGTTAAAAACTGAAAGGCTCTAGCAACCCTTGCCGCGGCAGAACCGGTTCGGGCCATCCACCTGTACCCGATAGGCTTTTTCGGGAACACCCTATCGAAAGATCACAACCAGTTGCACACAATCACTGCATATGTATCGCACACAACATTTTTGTAAATTCACCAAACACGAAAAACACACGCCCTGCCCGACGCCCTGTATGCCCGATGGATGCTGCAATTGCAAGCGGCTCCTGAACGCATATAGTGCGAATCGAGCATGAGAAACACCCGCCGACAACATACCATCTTCAAATTAAACTCTGGCTTTCAACCAAACGCAATACGCTGCAAGACAGACGTTTTGGTCGGATCAAGCGCTCATACCACGCCGCGATATGGCGATACCGGCGAGTATCACGGCAAGCGCGATATAGGCGTTGATACCAGGGCGCTCGCCGAGCAACCAGGCGCCCAGAAAAAATCCCGTCGGCGGCACAAGAAAATTGATCTGGGAAAAAAACGAGGCCCCCTGTCGCTGGATTAACTGATACAAAAGCAGCATGGCAAGCGCAGTGGGAAAAATCCCCAGCGCCACGATCGCCGCGATCGAACCGGGACTCGGAGCCAGCGTCCATGGCCGCTCCAGCACCAAAGCAATGGGCAGCACAATCAGGGCGGAAAGGCTCATTACCGCAGTCCCTAACGTAACGGGGGACACATGCACCAGACGTTTTGTGAAAATGGCGCTGACGGCATAGCAAACAGCCGCCAGAACAACCGCCAACTGGTGCACGGCGTCATCTCCCAGATGAAGCAGTTTTTGTGGCCCAATAAGAATAATCAATCCCGAAAGACCGAGGACCGCGCCACTTATTTTATGGGCATTCAATCTTTCATCCGCCGTGAAAAAATGCGCCAACAGGATCGTCGCAAGAGGCATGATCGCCATCAAGATGCTTGCAATACCGCTATCGATGGTCTCTTCCGCCCAACTGATCAGGGCAAACGGCAGAACATTACCGGTAATGGCAACGCCAAGCACCCAAAGCCAGTCGCGCCGCGAGAGCGTAGCGGCACGATCCCCCAATCCGAGAAGAACAAGAAATAACGCCGCCGCGCATAGCAACCGGCCGGCCGTCGTCGAGACGGCCGGTACACTCGCTACGGCGATTTTGATCAAGACAAACGAACTACCCCAAAGGATCGCCAGGGCAAGCAGGAAAGAAAAGTCCAGCCAGCCAGGGGGTGAGCGGAGCACGTTTATTGCCTTGATCTGCGAATAGGAATTATTTCCTACGCGACTGTTTTGAACCATTCTCCATTGCCTGTGGTAGCCGATCGGGTCGGCCCAACGAAAGCCAAGGTGCCCGCTTGCCCGCAACGCCCCCCCGGCCCTGTGACCCGTCACGTATCACGAAATCAGAGATTGGTCAGAATAGATCGGCCGGCGTAGCGTGCCTGGGTACCCAGTTCCTCCTCGATACGCATCAGTTGGTTATATTTTGCCGTGCGATCGGACCGCGAAAGGGAGCCTGTCTTGATCTGCCCACAATTGCTCGCCACCGCCAGATCGGCAATGGTTGCGTCTTCGGTCTCGCCGGAGCGGTGTGAGACTACCACCCCGTAGGCCGCCCGGTGCGCTGTCTCGATCACCTGCTGGGTCTCGGACAGGGAACCGATCTGGTTTAGCTTTACCAGAACCGCATTTGCCACGCCCTGTTTGATGCCCGATAAAAGCCGCTCGTTATTTGTCACAAACAGATCATCGCCGACCAACTGACAACGCTTGCCTATCGCCCGGGTTAAGACCTGCCAGCCGTCCCAATCGTCTTCGGCCATGCCGTCCTCAATGGAGAGGATCGGATAGCGTGCTGCCAGGTCCTCCAGATAGGTGCTCATTTGCGCCGAATCGAACGTCTTGTCCTCACCTGAGAGCACATAACGCCCCTCGCGATAAAACTCGGTCGCGGCGCAATCAAGTGCCAGATAAACATCGTCACCGGGTTTGTAGCCTGCCCCTTCAATGGCCTTGATAATAAATCCCAGCGCTTCGTCGGCGCTGGCAAGGTTCGGGGCGAAACCACCCTCATCGCCCACATTGGTACTATGGCCAGCCTGGGAAAGATCTTTCTTCAGAGTATGGAAAATCTCCGCGCCAATGCGGATACCATCGGCGCAGGTATCGGCACCAACGGGCACGACCATGAATTCCTGAATATCAATGCCGTTATCGCCGTGGGCACCGCCGTTGATGATATTCATCATGGGAACCGGCAGACAATGGGCGTGGGGGCCGCCGAGGTAACGATAGAGCGGCAGAGCGGCGGTATCGGCCGCCGCCCTGGCCGCCGCCAGCGAGACGGCAAGAATGCTGTTGGCGCCCAGACGGCTTTTGTTCGGCGTGCCATCAAGATTGCTCATAAGTGCATCGAGCGCGATCTGGTCCTCTGCGTGCAGTCCCTTAACTTCATTCGCGATGACTGTATTAATCGCTGCCACGGCTTTCAGCACGCCGCGGCCCTTGTACAGGGTTCCGCCATCGCGCAGTTCTACCGCTTCATGGGCGCCTGTGGAAGCGCCGGAGGGTACCGCCGCGCGGCCCATGGAGCCATCCTCCAGCACGACGTCGGCCTCGACGGTCGGGTTGCCGCGGCTGTCCAGGATCTGGCGCGCGTGAACATCGATAATGGCTGTCATGAAAACTCCCTTTTGCACAACGATTGCAGCGTGCGCAATTGCCTGATCACATACCCTCAGGGCCCCGCGAAATGGATGCGATGCCGGTGCGCGCCACTTCCACCAAACCCAAAGGCGCGACGATATTGATGAATTGTTCGATCTTTGAGATGCGCCCGGTGATTTCAAAGACGAAATGTTCCGTTGTCGCATCGATGACGACGGCGCGAAAGGCTTCGGCCAGACGCAGGGCCTCGACGCGGTTCTCCCCCTTGCCGGCCACCTTGACCAGCGCCAGTTCGCGCTCCAGCGGTTGCGCCGTAAGCGACAGATCGACCACCCGATGAACGGGCACAAGGCGCTCCAGTTGCGATTTGATCTGTTCAATAATCGTCGGCGGCCCCGAGGTTACGATGGTGACACGCGAGAGGTGCTTTTCGTGCTCGGTCTCTGATACGGTCAATGAATCGATATTGTACCCGCGCCCGGAGAATAATCCGACAACGCGCGCCAGGACACCCGGCTCATTGTCCACCAACACCGAAAGGGTATGCTTTTCGTGGGTGTTGCCTTGCGCATTCATAGCCATGCCCCGCCTCAGTTAAACCAGTACCTTGCCCTTCGCATCGATCGCGCTCCCCAGTTCGTCCTGCGGTTCACCCAGCAGGATCTCGTTGTGCGCCTTGCCCGAGGGGATCATGGGAAAGCAGTTCTCGTCCGGATCGACCAGACAATCAAAAATGACCGGCTTGTCAACCGCGATCATTTCCTCGATGGCGGCGTCCAGTTCATGTGGCTTCTCGCACCGGATACCATGGCCGCCATAGGCCTCGGCCAGTTTGACAAAATCAGGAAGCGCCGCCGAATAGCTCTGCGAATAGCGCCCGCCATGGAGCAATTCCTGCCATTGACGCACCATCCCCATATAGCGGTTATTGAGGATAAAAATCTTGATTGGCAACCGATGCTGCACCGCCGTCGACATCTCCTGCATTGTCATCTGTACGCTTGCCTCGCCGGCAATATCGATAACCAGCGCCTTCGGATACGCCAATTGTACGCCGATTGCCGCCGGCAGGCCATAGCCCATGGTACCCAGCCCGCCGGACGTCATCCAGCGATTGGGCTCTTCAAAATGAAAATGCTGCGCCGCCCACATCTGATGCTGGCCAACCTCCGTTGTGATATAGACATCGCGCTCCTTTGTCAGCGCATAGAGGCGCTGTATGGCGTGCTGGGGTTTGATCAGCGTATCGGAATTTTTAAATGACAGGGATTGTCTGGCGCGCCAGCCGTTGATTTTATCCCACCAGTCGGTGTGCGCGGTGCGATCGGACTGAAGGCCAAGGGAGCGCCACAGGCGGATCATATCCTCCAGCACATGGGCACAATCACCGACGATGGGCACGTCGACGGGGACGTTTTTGTTGATGGAACTGGGATCGATATCGACATGGATCTTCGCCGAATGGGGTGAAAAATAATCCAGGTTGCCGGTGATACGATCGTCAAAACGGGCGCCGATACAGACCATCACGTCGCAATCGTGCATGGCCAGATTGGCCTCGTAGGTGCCGTGCATGCCCAGCATACCGAGCCAGTTTTCGCCCGAGGCCGGATAGGCCCCCAGACCCATGAGCGTCGAGGTAATGGGAAAGTTGGTCAGGGCGGTGAACTCGCGCAGCAAATGGCTGGCTTCGCGCCCGGAATTAATCACGCCGCCGCCGGTATAGAGAATGGGACGCTCTGCCGTTGCCATCAGATCAATCGCGCGACGAATACTGTCCATGTCTCCCTGCAGGCGCGGGCGGTAGGTCTTGTGGGTGATATTGCGTGGCGGCGCATATTTGCCGGTATTGAATTGAACATCCTTGGGGATATCGACGACAACGGGGCCGGGCCGTCCGCTGGTTGCCACATAGAACGCTTCATGCAGGGTGCGGCCGAGATCATCGGCTGATTTCACCAGATAATTATGTTTCGTGCAGGGCCGCGTAATACCGACCGTATCGCATTCCTGAAAGGCGTCGTTGCCGATCAGGGCGGTGGGAACCTGGCCGGTTATGCAGACGACGGGAATCGAATCGAGCATGGCGTCGGTCAGGCCGGTAACGGCGTTCGTGGCACCGGGGCCGGATGTCACCAGAACCACCCCCGGCTTGCCGCTTGAGCGCGCATACCCCTCGGCGGCGTGAACGGCGCCCTGCTCGTGGCGAACGAGAATATGCCGCACACTGTTGCGTTTAAACAATTCATCGTAAATCGGCAGCACCGCGCCGCCAGGATAGCCAAATACAAGCTCAACGCCCTGATCCGCCAGCACCTGGAGTACGATTTCAGCTCCGCTCAACTCTTGCGTCATTGCGCTTCTCCATTCCCGTTTGCGCCAGTCCACATGAGGTCACAACCAGTGCGCCGACGATCATACGCCCAAACGCAGGCAATAAAAAAGGCCCCTAAGGGCCCGGATGCACGCCATTGCTCGCGGAAATTCTATCCCACGGCTCCGGCGCGCCCAATCACGACGAGATTACCAAAAATCTGCACTGGCAACAGTCCTTACATCAATCAGTGTTTCTTCCTTAGAATGGAATATCCTCCGCGTCAAGTAATTTTGCACCCGCACGTTAACGGTTTGAAGGCCCGGGCACGGCGCAAGCTATGGAAACAGTGGCAACTGCTGTAGCCCTGCGGTCTCGTCGAAGCCGAACATCAGATTGAGATTCTGTAACGCCTGGCCGGCAGAACCCTTGACCAGATTGTCGAGGGCGGCGATGACGATCACCCGATCCGCGGCGCGATCGGCAAAAACATTGATGTGACAATGATTGGAGCCACGCACATGGGATGTCGCCGGCAGGATCCCCTTTTGCAGAACATGTACGAACGGCTCCTCGCAATAGCGCGCCGATAGCGCCTGGCGCACATCATCCACCGATGCACCGGCGCAAAGACGGCCATAGCAAGTGACCAACTCGCCGCGGCTGGCGGGGATCAGATGGGGGGTAAAAGAGGCCCGCACCGCCCCATTTGCCGCCAGGGACAACTCCTGATCAAGCTCGGCCATATGGCGATGGGCGCCCACCGCGTAAGGGCTGACCCCCTCACCCGCCTCGCAGAACAGGCTCGCCTGTTTCAACCCCCGCCCCGCCCCCGAGACCCCCGACTTGGCATCCACAATAATATCTTCCGCCTCTATCAGTCCGGCCGCCAAAGGCGGTATTAGCGCCAACAGGGTCGCGGTGGGATAACACCCCGGGCAGGCAACCAGCCGCGCCGCCGCTATCCTTGCGCGATAATGCTCGCTCAAGCCATAGACCGCCTGCTGCTGTAGGGCGCCCGCCCCGTGGGGCCGTCCGTACCACGCGGCATAGGCGTTCGGATCGCGCAGACGAAAATCGCCGGACATATCGATAATCCGCAATGCCGGCGCCGCCTCGGCGATGCCGGCGATCAGGTCCTGCGAAGCGCCGTGAGGCAGACCGCAAACGATCGCGTCGACATCGTCCCAGTCCGCCTCCTCAACGCTGATCAGATGCGGTAGCTGTACGGTGGCGAAATGGCCGTAAACGGCGCCCATCGCCCGGCCCGCATGGGCATTGGCGGTCAAAAGCGTAAACGCGATATGGGGATGTCCCAGGCCAAGACGGATGAAGTCGGCCCCCGTATACCCCGATGCGCCCAGCACGCCGACGCGAAGCCCGCCGCTCACGGGCGTGCTCCCGCGGGCGCTTCATTTTGTATTTGGCGGCGTTTTTGCGCCAGCAATCCCAAAAACATATCGATAATTGTCGCCCCGGCCAGGGCGGTGATCGCGCTGTGATCGTAGGGCGGCGAGACTTCCACAAGGTCCATGCCGACAAAATTCAATGGCGCCAGACCCCGCAGAATCCCGAGCGCCTGGGCGGTGCTCAAACCCGCACAAACCGGCGTTCCCGTTCCCGGCGCACAAGCCGGGTCCAGGCAATCGATATCAAAACTCACGTATACGGGTGTATCGCCAACCCGATCGCAAATCGCCGCACTGGTATCGGCAGGCCCGGCGCCGTGCACGTCATGGCCGTAAAGAATTCCAATACCGTAGTCAGCGGGCGCGTGGGTGCGGATGCCCACCTGTATGGAGTGGTGCACGTCGATCAGCCCCTCTCTTACGGCGCGCGTGATCATCGTACCGTGATCGATCATACCGTCTTCGTCATCCCACGTATCCTGGTGGGCATCGAACTGAACCAGGGCAAGGGGGCCGTGTTTTTCTACATGAGCGCGCAGCAACGGCAAGGTGACAAAGTGATCGCCGCCAATACTGATCAGCATATCGACCTGATCCAGCAGCACCTTTGCCTGGGCATGAATATGCCGGGGCACATCGCCAATACGATCATAGGCAAAGACGCAATCGCCGGCGTCTGCTACGGCAAGGGTTTTGAACGTATCATGATGAAAGGGATAGACGGGATCGCCGGTCATAATGGAAGAGGCCTCACGAACCGCGCGCGGACCAAAACGGGCGCCCGGGCGATTGGACGTGGCGGCGTCGAACGGCACTCCCCAAACGGCCACATCGAAGCCGCCCACGTCCTTGGTCAGGGGGCGGCGCATAAACGATAGAATGCCGGAGTAGTTCGGCTCACAGGACTGGCGGTGGATGGCCTTGCGCGACAGCGCCATGTCCACTTCGCGCGGTAGCTGCGCGGTGTCGCCGTTCTCGTTGGCGGACTTTGCGGTCATGAAACTCTCCTCATGTCACGGGGCTTGCCGCTTTCGGGCGCGGTATCACAAATTAGAGCGTGTCAGGTCTTAGAGCGTGTCAGGTCTAAATAGAAGCAATTTTCGTTTCTCGATTGGCGAGGCGATACCCGGACTCAAGGCGATCGAAGAGCGATGGCGACCCATCTCCCGAGAGCGGCCCGGGCGCGGGCGTCCGCCAATCGGCAAACAAAAAGCGCGCCGTTCCAGGCGCGCCTTGCTATTCCGCATTGTACCCGGATCAGCGTTTGGAAAACTGAAAGCTGCGTCGCGCCTTGCGCCGACCATACTTCTTGCGTTCGACAACACGCGAATCGCGCGTCAGGAACCCGTCGCTTTTTAAAACGCCGCGTAACTCGGGCTCATAATGAACAAGCGCCTTGGACAGGCCATGACGCAGGGCCCCCGCCTGTCCCGACAGCCCACCGCCAGACACCGTCGCATGTACATCGAACTGTCCCTCGCGGTTGGAGGCATTAAGGGGCTGCTTGATAATCATCTGTAACACCGGACGGGCAAAATAACGGGTGAAATCCTTGCGGTTAACCGTGATAACGCCCTTGCCAGGCTTGATCCACACGCGCGCGACGGCGTCCTTGCGCTTGCCCGTCGCATAGGCGCGGCCATGGGGGTCGAGTTTTTGCACATATACCGGCGCCGCTACGGGTGCTGCCGGGGTTACCGGCGCGTTCTCCGCGGCCTCGCCCGGCCCCGTTTCGCCGCCGGCCGCGGTGCTCCGGGTGTTCAGCGCGCTGCTTAAGCCCTCCAGCGACTTGATCTCGTCGTCAGCCATACCGACCACTCCTGACATTCTTTGTATTCATAGCGGCAACATCCAGGCTTTGCGGCTGCTGCGCCTGATGGGGATGGGAAGAACCGCTGTAGACTTTCAGGTTTTTCAACTGGGCGCGCGACAGGGGCCCGCCTGGGAGCATACGTTTGACGGCGTTCCGCAAAACATCCTGGGGGTTCTTGCCTTGCAACATCTGCCGCATGGTACGCGACTTGATGCCACCCGGATACCCGGTGTGCCAGTAGTGATGCTTGTTCTCGTATTTATTGCCGCTAAGGGCGACCTTGTCGGCATTTACGACGACGATGCAATCGCCGCAATCGATGTGCGGGGTGAACGCCGCCTTGTGCTTGCCGCGCAGGCGCGCAGCGATCAGCGCCGCCAGGCGGCCGACCACCAGATCCGTTGCATCAATCAACACCCACTCGCGCTCAAGCTCGGCGGGTTTTGCCGAATATGTCTTCATCGAATTCCCGTTGATTCATGAAATCGCCGATCGGCAAAATCGTCGATCGGCTGTTTCTCGATCGGCTGCTTCCGTGTTGCGCCGCGACGAATGCCTCAAGTTTAGATAAGCACACGAACGCCAGCCACATACATTAAGCCTTTTGTCCGGGCGCGTCAACACCCTGTTTCTTCGCATAACGCCGGGCGATGAGGCATTACGGGCACCGACGGGTTCCGCGGACCAATCCTGGCACATCAAAGCGCCATTTTCTTTGCCCAGACTGTCCCTGTTTGATCGCGCCCATCGACGCATTCTTGAACTGAACGCATATACAAATATACAAATTGCCGCCATGATAAAATACGCCAATCCACGCCGTTTTATGCAGATAACGGACACCATCGTGCCCTGGGGGACGGCCGCCAGCGCCGCGGCGTTCGCCATCGGACTGTATCTGGTGTTCTTCGTCGCACCGCCGGACTATCAGCAGGGAAACGCCATACGTATCATGTACGTGCATGTCCCGAGCGCCTGGCTGGCCCTGTTTTGCTATACGCTCATGGCCCTATCGAGTATCGGTTCCATTGTCTGGCGTCACCCTCTGGCCGATGTCGCGGCCAAATCCGCTGCTCCCATCGGCGCCACATTCACGTTTATCGCCCTGGCCACGGGCGCGCTGTGGGGCAAACCCATGTGGGGGGTGTGGTGGGAATGGCGCGATACGCGGCTGACGTCGGTATTTGTGCTGTTCTTGATGTATCTGGGACTGATTGCCCTGTGGCGCGCCTTCGATGATCACGCCCGTGCGGCGCGCGCCGCAGCGGTTCTGACGCTTGTGGGTTTTATCAACATCCCCTTCATCAAGTTTTCCGTGGAGTGGTGGAGCAACAGTACCCTGCACCAGCGCGCCGGCGTCATGCGGCTGGACGGACCGGCGATCCACCCGTCTATGTTATGGCCCTTGCTGGTGATGGCCCTTGCTTTTACCTGTTTGTTTGTTACCTTGCACATTGTTTCCATGCGTGCCGAGTTATTGCGCCGGCGCGTTGCGCGTCGTCGCCTTGTCGACGCGCAGGACGTGTAATTTCCGATCGGGGAGCGCATGTAATGGCCGAGATGGGTAAATATTGGGGATATATTACGGCTTCCTACGGTATCACGGCCATCTTCATTGCAGTGCTTGCCGGCGCCATTATCGCCGATTATCGCCGCCAGCGCCGACTCCTTGATGCGTTGAAGGAGCAACATCCGCCAGCCGGCAGGGGTAACGACCGCTCCGTTATATCCTCGCTAAAGGAGAAGGCTCAATGAGCGATGCATCGCATACGCTGGATAATGTGCAGCCGGTACGCCGTAATGCGATCTATCGGTTGGTGATCTTTCTGCCGCTATTTATATTTATCGCCCTGGCCGTTATATTCTATTCCCGTCTGGGAATGGATGCCTCGCAGGTCCCGTCAGCGCTTATCGGCAAGGCGGTTCCGGCCTTCGATCTGCCGCCGCTTGCCGGTGCTGATCTGGAGAGCGGCAAACAGACCCCCGGTCTGCGCAGCGACAGGCTGAAAGGTAAAATTCATCTTGTCAATATATGGGCGTCGTGGTGTGTGCCGTGCCGCGAGGAACATCCGATTTTGATGGAACTCTCGCGCGATCAACGCTTTACGCTTGTTGGCATTAACTACAAGGATACGCCGCGCAACGGGCGCAACTTTATTACATCCCTGGGCAATCCCTTTGCCGCCATCGGCGTTGATGCGAGCGGGCGAACGGCGATTGATTTTGGCGTGCGTGCGGTACCGGTTACGTTTGTTATCGCTCCTGACGGTACGATTGCGCATAAGCACGTGGGGCAGATCACAACGCAGAGCTGGGCCGATGAACTGGAACCGATCGTGGCGCAACTACTGCCGGAGGGGAAAACATAGCGTAATACCAGGGGGGGGTTGCGTTTGACTCCTGGCCCGGTTTAAAAACCGTTGTCTTGTCAGCACGATACACAAATCAGCGTGTACAGAAAGCCAGTGCCGCTGGTATAATTTCTTTCTGGCCTATCGGGCACGAATAGGGTACACGCAAGGGATGGTTTCGTTGCCGGTCTAGCTCAGTTGGTAGAGCGCGTGATTTGTAATCACGATGTCGGGGGTTCGAGTCCCTCGACCGGCACCAGGTATTGCAAAAAAGTCAATGAAATCAATGCCCATGTGTCCAGCGCTTTGCGCACGAATCGGGCATCTGCTTGTCGTTCGTACCGCTGGCGCCGCTGGTATAAGCCATTTCACGGCGATGTGAGAGGAGTTGATTTCCCTTACCCGTCGGTATGTGCTACTTCTATATTGCAACAGCAATTAAGAATTATCGGGCATTCAAGAGAACCTATTGGAATTTTCTGAACTTTGTTACTCCGCCGAAAAGCCGTATCCCAGGATACGGCTTTTTGATTTTCAGCTACAATCCGGTAGAAAAACAATCTGCCGTCCGCGAAAAGTCCGCACGCTGAACGGTGCGTGCGCGTTTTGCAGAAAACACGCGTGCCTTCACCGTTCCTTATGAGCGTTTGGCGTTACGTTCATGAATCCCACGGCATCGCCGCAACGCAAACCGGTCCCGGTTGCGCACTCCGAGGCGCCTTTGCAGCAGAGCGCGAAACGACCGCGCGTCACCAACTGCCTGGCCGGTTCCTGACAAGCTGGCTCCTTGTCCCGCTGATTGACGGGCTCGGGTGCCATGATCGTACGATAGCGCGGAAAGACCACCAGATATTTTACTCCCCTGCCGGCCTCGTTGGTAACATTGAGCGTACCGTCATGAAGTTCCGCCAGATGCCGGCAAACGTACAGATACGGGCCGCCGCCGCGATTGTCCTTCGTGCCGCCCCACGCGCCCTCATTGTACATGGCGACAGCCAGGTGGATTTCTTCATCGCTCATACGCGGACCGCCATCGATGATGCTCAGATAGAGTCCCCGGGTTGCGGTCAGGCCGGCTTCGATCTCAACAACGCTACCTTTTCCGGATGCCATGATCGCCTGCCTCAGTAACCCGGCGATAATCTTGCGCAATGACGCGCTGTCCGCCCAGATGGCCGGCAAGTTCGCCGCATAACGGCGATTGAAAGTGATCCCTTCGGGTATCGGGGCCAGCAGGAGGTGTTGCACTTCCGCGTCGATGAGTTCGGTCAGTTCGACGGTCTCGCTGTGCATCTTGTACCGCCCCGTTTCAATTCTGGAGAAGTCCAGTATATTGTCGAGATAGTGGAGTAAACGCGATCCGCTACCGTGGATGTCGTTGCTGTACTCTCGATAAACGTCGTTTCCGAGCGGTCCCAGCGCCTGTGTCTTCATTATTTCGGAAAATCCCAGAATGGCGTTCAGCGGTGTGCGCAATTCGTGACTCATGGCGGCGAGAAAGCGCGATTTCGCCATGCTTGCGTCCTCGGCACGCCGGCGCGCCCGGTCGGACACGGTTTTGGCGTGTTTGAGTTCGCCGATCAGGGAATCTTTTTCCAGTTGAAGCCGGATAACGCGCAGGCTGATGGAAAACATGCGCCGGCCAAGGCAAACAAACAGCACCGCACTTGCCACCGCGACAACAACGACACCCAGGGTTATCGGACCTGCACCGATAACAAACATTTTGACAACTGTTGAAAATGTAATCGGCAGGACAACGGCCAACGAGACAGACAGATAGCAGCCGTAGAACAACGAGCCAAAAGCGACGACAATAATCTGCGCGGTTAAAACGAAAACAATACAGACAAGCTGCGGCTCAAACGGCACGCCCGTCAGCATCGGTACCCATGGCAACATCCCCCACACCAAACCGTGCAGTACTTCGTAAGCCAGCAGTTTGTAGCGCCAGGCACGCACGTTTATCGCTGCGCGCTCGTGTTTGCAAACCTCATGACACGCCGAAAGAAGCCAGATGAGGGTTGCAACAAGCAGGGTACTCCAGATAAACAAGAGCCCTGGAACAAGAATAGCAAAAGCAAAGCCGATCGTAATCAACGCCACCAAAAGCGCCACAGAACCCGCGGCCAGCCGTTTCGCGGCATAGCGCGACAGAATCTCATATTGCGCGGCATTGTATTGAGTTTTGGTGTCGAATAACGGATCGCCATGGGTTGGCGGCGGGCACGGGTCTTCGGCGCAAGAATCTGCAAGGGCAATGGAAGGCGTTAGAGTGCGGTTGTTTGGCGATGTTGAGAACTGAACCGGCTGCGCCTTATGTGGCGCTCTGCTCGCCATACGATCGGGATCCATGTCGATGAAGACGGTGTTTTCGTTTTCTGTCCGGGCGCCAGACATAGCTCAATCCTAAACAATCACAATGACATAAAGACACCAAATGCACGATTATTATTTCAGCAGATTCTAATAATACAACTTTATGCGTGAACATGGGGAGATAGATAAGAACCTAACTAATAAATTGTTATCATCTCGTCACATCCCGCTCTGGCCAGGCGATGCTGGCAGTATCAGTATCTGTTGCTGCTACACGCCGTTGCTACAATCGAATATTGATCCGACGAGCCTCCTTGACTGGAGCGCGTCATGTCTTAATAGAACCTTCGGAAACGACAGAACAGACACGAACGTAGAAATGACCGCCATGGGAGCCCCCCCTGATACAGGAACCGGATTTCGGACCACCGCCTGTTCGATGGCGAATACCGTACAATCCTTGGCCTGCCGTATAGGGGACTGTCGTCACTGTCAGGGGGAGATGCCGCACACCCCGCGCCCGGTGGTCCATCTGAGTGCAACGGCGCGTCTTTGTGTTTGCGGCCAGGCACCAGGCGCACGGGTTCACGCCAGCGGCGTGCCCTTCAGCGATCCTTCCGGGGATCGTCTGCGCCGGTGGATGGGCATCGACGCGGCAGCGTTCTATGACAAACGCCGCCTGGCGATCGTACCCATGGGATTTTGCTTTCCCGGCCACGACAGCAAGGGTGGCGATCTGCCGCCGCGCCGTGAATGCGTCCGGTTATGGCACGATCAGATATTCGCGGCGATGCCGCAGATTACCCTGATATTGGCCATCGGCCAATACGCCCAGGCCTATCATCTGAAAAAACGGCGGCAACCAACGCTCACGCAAACGGTAAAGCAGTGGCGGACCTATGCGCGCGGCGCCGGCGATTGCGATCCCGCGGTGCTCCCTCTTCCCCACCCGTCCTGGCGCAACAACGGCTGGTTAAAGCGCCATACATGGTTTGAGTGCGACGTTTTACCGTTTCTGCGTCAACGGGTACAGGAGCTCATGTGAGCGCTAGAGCGTGTCAGGTCTTAAATAGAAGCAATTCTGTTTCTCGATTGGCGAGGTGACCCACGTTTGAGCCGATCGACATGCGATGTGGGCGCATCTCATGAGATCGGCTTGAGCGTGGGCGCCCGCCAATCGGCAAACCCGAAGGGACGGGCGATTTTGCACCAATGCCGGCGCGATGTTTCTTGAAAATAGTCCACTATGTCCTGCGAAACTTTGCTTGGCCTTGTCACAAAATCGCTCCGTCAGAATGATTCTATTAAGATCTGACACGCTCTAGAGCGTGTCATTTCAACAGGTTGTTCCTGATAAGGCCATCGGGTGCAGGGGGCCATTCATCTGATCAGATGCCAATCCGGTGCGCACAGTATTATACCAGGGGGAATTATACCAGGGGGATTTGCGTTTGACTCTTCGCCCGGTTTACAACCGTTGTCTTATCAGCACGATACACAAATCAGCGTGTACAAAAAGCCAATACCGCTGGCATTCAAGGGAACACCCACGGGGTAGCGGCTATGAAATCACTTCTCGCCGGATTGATCGATATCATGTTTGCGCTCGCCCTGCTTGTTGTTGGCGGTGCGCTGGTCTGGGGCCTGTCAATGTCCCCTGAGCGAACCCATCGCGGCAGGCCTTATGTGATCGATGGCGACAGCCTGGCGTTCGGTCGCCGCCGGGTGCGCCTCATCGGCATTGATGCGCCCGAGTTGAAGCAGCAGTGCAGAAGAAAAAGCACCGACTGGCCGTGCGGGAACGACGCCCGTGCATTTCTGCATGATCTGGTCTTGCGCAAGGATGTCGTTTGCACGGTACTCGGTGCGGATGTCTATCGTCGGGACCTGGCCAGTTGTCAGGTTGGCCAGATAAATATCAACAAGGCGGTTGTCGCCGCCGGATGGGCGGTTGCCGATGGCGCCTTTGGACGTGCTGAAGCGGGCGCGCGGGCGGCGGGCAAGGGCATCTGGGCGGGGACATTCGATCAACCGAAAGTATGGCGCGATAGAAATGGTTCCTGAAATTGACTTGAATTAGAGCGTGTCAGGTCTTAATAGAAGCAATTCTGTTTCTCGATTGGCGAGGCGATACCCAGGCTCAAGGCGATCGAAGAGCGATGGCGACCCATCACTCGAGAGCGGCCTGGGCGTGGGCGTCCGCCAATCGACAAACCCGAAGGGACGGGCGCTTTTGCGACAATATGAACCTTAAGTCTCTTGAAAACAGCCCCACTATATCCTGCAAGACTTAAGGTTCATCTTGTCGCAAAATCGCTCCGTCAGAATGATTCTGTTCCGTCAGAATGATTCTATCAAGACCTGACACGCTCCAGGACTGGATTTGCGCAATGGATATATTTTCATGCTTCATATGGAACAATTTGCTTTTACAGGCGCGTAGCCGTTGCCGGCAGCGAGAGTCATATGCTTGATCGGTTCGACAAGAAAATCCTGGCAATCCTGCAAAACGATGCCACGGTACCGGTTGCCGAGATCGGTAAACAGATCGGCCTGTCCACCACACCGTGCTGGCGACGTATTCAAAAGCTGGAAGAGGCAGGCGTCATCGCGCGACGGGTTGCCCTTCTCGATCCGGCCAGGGTCAACGCCGGTGTCAGCGTATTCGTGGCGGTACGCACCAATCAGCACAACAAGGACTGGCTCGACCGCTTCGCGACAACCGTGAACGCCATGCCAGAAGTCGTTGAATTCTACCGCATGAGCGGCGAAGTCGATTATCTGCTTCGTGTTGTGGTATCGGATATCGCCGCCTACGATGCCTTTTACAAGTCGCTCATCGCCAATATTGACATCACGGATGTGAGTTCGAGCTTTGCCATGGAGCAGATAAAGTACACGACCGCGTTGCCGCTGGATTTTATCGCCAGCGACAATAAAGGCGCCAGGTAGCGTTTCGGGGGTGTGCGCCGGTTCGGTTCGGTGCCGTGCCCTGGCGATATACATACTAAGACAAGGAGTTGTCATCGCCATGGACTACCAGACGCTTATTTATGAGAATATCGCCCATATCGCCACCGTTCGCCTTGATCGGGCGGAAAAACTAAACGCCATCAATCGGCAGATGCGGCGTGAACTTCTTGATGTTCTTGAGCGATGCGAAGAGGATGGCGCGCGGGTGCTGGTTCTGACCGGTGAGGGTCGCGGTTTTTGTTCGGGGCAGGACCTGAGCGAAGTATTGCAGACAAGGGATGACCGGGTGGACGTTGTCTCGCCGTTGCGTGAGGAGTACAACCCCATAATCATGAGGCTTCACGCCTTGGGCATTCCAACCCTTGCCGCTGTGAACGGCATGGCGACGGGAGCGGGGGCAAATCTGGCCCTGGCTTGCGATATTGTCATCGCTGCCAGATCGGCGCGTATTGCGCAAGGATTTACGGCGATCGGTCTGGTCCCTGATTGCGGCGGAACGTGGATATTGCCGCGTCTTGTGGGGCGGGCCCGGGCGCTGGCCCTGATGCTGACGGGAGAGGCGGTCGAGGCGCAGGCGGCGCACGATATGGGAATGATCTGGGGCGTTGTTGATGACAACGCGCTTGATGCGGAGGTGGGACAGTTGGCAGCGCGGCTTGCTGGCGGCCCGGGTGTTGCATACGGGCTTGTCCGGCGCGCCTTGCAGGCGAGTGGTGACAACTCCCTGAAGATGCAACTGGAGCTCGAAGTTGAACTGCAGGATCAGGCAGCCGACAGTGCGGATTTTGCGGAAGGGGTACAGGCATTTACGGAGAAGCGTCAACCGCGGTTTCGCGGGTGTTAGATGTGTCATTTCAACAGGTTGTCCCTGGTAAACCCATCGGGTGCACGTGGCCATTCATCTGATCATTAGAGCGTTTCAAACCGGTATCGGATAAAACAACATCACCAACTCTCAAGCCTGTTCGCGGGGCTTCTTCGTTAGTTGAATGCGACATTTGAGAACAAGCCCAGCAGCACCCGGTGGTTTTTTCGGGAGCAGCCTATTGAAATTGCACAACCAGCAATGATAACATTCTAATAGAACGTTGAATTTGATATTTGAGAACGGGCGCGGCAGCAACCGGGACTCACATGTCAAATTCGTTCCACTAGCGGTTTGATTCCAACATTGGCACCTTTCGAACCGCAGGCTTGCACGCAAATGCCGGAATCAAGGAACCACTGGCAACGATAACATTCCAGGATCCTGATGAGGCATCAGGAACTTTCAACCACTACAGGAGGGTTTTGGCTTGTCCTGATGGACACGCGCCATAATGTCAGTGCGCGGGGCCCAAACCCGGAGGTGAAATCAACGAAAGGGAGACCCATGACACAATCGAAAAACCGGTTCCAAAGGCTGACGCGCCGCCGTTTTCTGGGGACCACAGCGGCAACCGTTGCGGTTGCCGGCCTGATAGGCCCCAATCCGGCGCGCGCCGAACGAAAGCGCGGTGGTACTTTTCGCATGGCGCGCGGACACGGGCAAACCACGGATACCCTGAACCCGGGAACCTTTGAAAACGGCTTCACGACCGGCTTGTCCTTTGGCTATAACGGCTATCTGACCGGTGTTACCGCCGATGGGTCGGTCGAGCCGCAACTGGCCGAGAGCTGGCAAGCAAGCGACGACGCAAAAGTCTGGCGCTTCAAGCTGCGCTCGGGGGCGACGTTCCATTCCGGCAAGTCGGTCACCGCCGATGATGTGATCGCATCGATCCGCTTTCATACGGGAAAGGACTCCACATCAGCGGCAAAGCCCCTTTTGGAGTTCATTACCGACATTTCGGCGGACGGCGATACGGTTGTCTTCACGCTGAACGCAGGCAGCGCCGATCTGCCGTTCACGTTCACCGACTATCATCTTCCCATCTTGCCGGCCAAGGACGGATCGATCGACTGGCAGTCCGGCGATGGCGCCGGCCCCTACAAACTTGTGGAATTCAAACCTGGCGTGTCCGCCACCCTGGAACGCAACAAAAACGACTGGGACAGCAACCGGGGCTATTTCGACCGTATTGAATGCCTGTCGGTCATTGATCTCAACGCGCGCACGACAGCGCTGATTTCCGGCGATGTCCACGCCATCGACAAGTTGGATCTGAAGACAGTGGGTCTGATGGCGCGGCGGCCCGATTTGAGTATCCACTCGGTGGCGGGCAACCAGCACTATACTTTTGCGATGTCCACCAACAAGGACCCGTACACGGATCGCAATATCCGTCTGGCGCTGAAACATGCGATCAATCGCGAGGAAATGGTCGAGAAAATTCTCTTTGGCTATGGCTCGGTGGGCAACGACCATCCCATCGGTCCGGGGCAGCAGTATTTCAACACCGAGTTGGCGCAGACAACCTACGATCCTGACAAGGCAAGGTTTTATCTCAAGGAAGCGGGCGTCGATAGCCTCAAGGTCGCCCTGTCGGCATCCGATGCCGCCTTTGCGGGAGCCGTTGATGCAGCGGTTCTGTTCCAGAATTCCGCCAGGCCGGCGGGCATTGACCTCGAAGTCAACCGCGTGCCCAACGATGGTTATTGGTCGGACGTATGGATGAAGGATCCATTCTCGGCGGTGTACTGGGGCGGGCGTCCGGTTGAGGACGCAATGTTTACAACCGCCTATTCGTCAGGCGCCGCCTGGAACGATACGTTTTGGGAGAACGCGCGCTTCAACGAACTTCTGGTGGCCGCCCGCGCCGAACTCGATACCGACAGGCGGCGCGCCATGTATTGGGAAATGCAGGAAATCCTGAATCAGGATGGCGGTGCGATCGTGCCGATGTTTGCCAACTACGTGTTCGCCACCCGTCCCGAAGTGGTCACCAGCGAGAAGTTTGCGACCAACTGGGAGGCGGACGGTGAGCGCTGGATGGAACGCTGGTCGTTTGCATAATACGCCGCAATACGCCGCATCAAGGCGGCGGGAATTGCGCCTTTTCATCGCGCTGATCGCGGGGCGTTCCGGTTCCGTGACAAGCGCTGGCGCAATAACCAGTCCGGGGATCACATGACCAAACTCATTCGCCTTATCGGCCAGCGACTTGGCCTGGGACTGATCACCCTGTTGGTGATCTCGGTCCTGATCTTCTTTGCCGTCGAGCTGCTGCCCGGCGATCTGGCGGAGGCGGTTCTGGGCCAGGCGGCCACCGAGGAAACCGTCGCGGCGATGCGCGAGCAACTGGGCCTCGATCGCCCCGCGCTGGTACGCTATCTGGAGTGGCTCGGCGGCGCGGTCACGGGGGACTTCGGCAACTCCCTCGTGACCGGCGAGCGGGTGGGGGCTGCCATCGGGGAACGCTTTCTCAACACCCTGATGCTGGCGGCCTATGCGGCGGTGATCGCCGTACCGCTTTCGATCGTGCTGGGCATCATGGTGGCACTTTTGCGCAATTCGATTTTTGATCGGACCGCCAATGTGCTGACGCTGACGTCGATCTCCAGCCCCGAGTTCTTTCTGGGCTACATCCTGATCCTGTATTTGTCGGTCAAGACGGGCTGGTTTCCGGCGATCGCCAGTCAAACCTCGGGTATGAGCTTTGGCGAATACCTGCACCGGACCTTTCTGCCCGCACTTACACTGGTCCTGGTGGTCACTGCCCATATGATGCGGATGACCCGCGCCGCGATCATCAATCTGCTGGCCTCTCCGTATATCGAAATGGCGCGCCTTAAAGGTGTCCCGCCGTGGAGAGTGATCGTCAGACATGCACTGCCCAATGCCTGGGCGCCCATCATCAATGTGGTGGCGCTCAATCTTGCCTATCTTATTACCGGCGTGGTTCTGGTGGAGGTGGTTTTCGTCTATCCGGGTATCGGACAGTTGCTGGTGGATGCGGTGGCCAAGCGCGACTTTCCCATCGTGCAGGCCTGTTGCCTGATCTTTGCAGCGACCTTTATTCTTCTTAACCTCGCGGCGGATGTCGGATCGATCCTGACAAATCCGCGTCTGCGGCACCCCAAGTGAGCACCGGATCATGACGGTCTTTGTCATCACCTATTACTCCACCCTGATCGCCGCGTCCTGCGCCACGGCTTATTATCAGCAGCGCAAGGCCTTCATGGTGCTGTTTTCGCTGGCGCTTGTCTCGATCGTCGTGGGTATCGTCGGCGGCGCCGGCGGCCTGCGCGCCATCGCCATTGCCGCCGGGGTTCTGGCGCTGGCGGCGGGTATTTCCTACTCCTTTCGCGAATTCCTGATCCAGATTGTCCGTCCGTCGATTGCCAGGGAGCTGCGCACCGCGCCCCTGACCGCCGCCTTTGGCCTGTTCATAATATTCGTGTACGCGGTCGCCGGTATCTTTGCGCCCTGGATCGCGCCACACGGCGAGGCGGAAGTCATCAGTTCCGCGTTCGCACCCGCCGACGCCAACATGCTGTTGGGCGCCGACCAACTGGGACGCGACATGTTCAGCCGCCTCATCTATGGCGCACGCAATACCGTTGGCCTGGCGCTGGCCGCCACGACGCTGGCCTTTCTCATGGGGGCACTGGCCGGCCTTTGGGCGGCCACCAGGGGCGGCTGGTTCGACCAGTTGATGGGCCGCGTGGTGGATATTCTGATGTCTATTCCATCGCTGATTTTTGCCCTGCTGATCCTGTCGATCTTTGGCACCAACCTGCTGATTATTGTGATTGTGGTTGCGGTGATTTATGCCCCTCGTGTCTTTCGCCTGACACGCGCGGTGGCGGGCAATATCGTTGTGATGGACTATATCGAGGCGGCGAGCCTGCGCGGCGAGGGAAACTGGTTCCTGATCCGAAAGGAAATCCTGCCCAATTCCACCGCGCCCCTGGTGGCGGAATTCGGTCTGGAGTTCTGTTTTGTCTTTTTGCTTATTGCCGGCCTTAGTTTTCTCGGGCTTGGCATTCAGCCGCCCACGGCGGACTGGGGTTCGATGGTGCGCGAGAACGCCACGCTGATCTCGTTTGGGGAAATCACGCCGCTGATCCCGGCCGCCGCCATCGCCCTTTTGACGGTGGCGGTGAATTTTGTCGTTGACTGGATGCTGTTCCGGTCTGCCGGTCTGAAGGAGCAGTAAGATGGAACCCGATACCGGAAATGCCGGCGCCAAAAAGGAGGTGCTGCTTGAGATCCGCGGGCTTAAGATACAGGGATATTCCGATGAGCAGTGGGTCGATATTATCAAGGGTGTGGATCTTACGCTGCATCGCGGCGAAGTCATGGGCCTTATCGGCGAAAGCGGTGCGGGCAAGTCGACGATCGGCGCTGCCGCAATGGGATATGCCCGCGATGGCACCCGCATTTCCGAAGGTTCCATCGAGTTCAACGGCATGGAACTGACCACCGCCTCGCGCGCCGACAAACGTGCGTTGCGCGGTTCGCGTATCGCCTATGTGGCGCAATCGGCGGCCGCCTCCTTTAACCCGGCACACAAGATCATCGATCAGCACACCGAGGGGCCGCTGCAATACCGGTTGCGCAAGCGCCTGGAGGCGCAGGAAGACGCGATGGAGCTTTATGAGAGGCTGCGGCTGCCCAATCCGCGCGAGATCGGCTTTCGCTACCCGCATCAGGTCTCCGGCGGACAGTTGCAGCGCGCCATGACGGCGATGGCCATGTCCTGCCGCCCCGATCTGATTATTTTCGATGAACCCACGACAGCGCTCGATGTAACCACGCAGATCGAGGTTCTGGCGGCGATCCGCGATATTGTCGATCAGTTCAACACCGCCGCTATCTACATTACCCATGATCTCGCCGTTGTCGCCCAGATGGCCGATACGATCAAGGTGCTGTTAAAGGGCGAGGAGGTGGAGGAGGCCTCCACCAGCGAAATGCTCAACGCGCCCCGGAAAAGTTATACGAAATCACTCTGGGCGGTGCGCAGTTTCAGACGCGCTCAAAAGGCGCGCCCCACCGATGGCACCAGGCCGGTCATCTCGGTCAAGGGGGTCGATGCCGCCTATACCGGCGGCGCGAAAGTACTGGATGATGTGTCCTTCGATATCTATCCCGGTATGACCGTGGCGGTGGTGGGCGAGAGCGGCTCGGGAAAATCGACCGCCGCGCGGGTGATCACCGGGCTGTTGCCGCCATCCAAAGGCGAGGTGCTTTTCAACGGCGTTCCAATGCCGCCGCGTTTTCGCGATCGCAACCGCGATCAACTGCGGCAGGCGCAGATGATCTACCAGATGGCCGATACGGCGCTGAACCCGAAGGTTCGGATTTCCAATATCATTGGACGCCCGGCCGAGTTCTACTCCGGCCTGAAGGGGGCGGCGCTAAAACAGCGCGTTGACGAGTTGCTCGATCTGATTGAATTGGAGCCTTCGAAATACTACAGCCGCTATCCGCCGGAACTGTCGGGGGGGCAGAAGCAGCGCATCGGCATCGCCCGCGCCCTCGCTGCGGAGCCATCATTCATTATCTGCGATGAGGTGACCAGCGCTCTCGATCAACTGGTCGCCGAAGGGATTCTGAAGCTTCTGGACCGTTTGCAGGAATCGTTAGGGCTCGCCTATATGTTCATCACTCATGACCTTGCCACCGTGCGCTCGATTGCCGATGAAGTGGTCGTGATGCAGCACGGCAGGGTCGTCGAACAGGGCCCCAAGGATGAGATGTTCCAGCCCCCCCATCACGCCTATACCGATTTGTTGCTTAGCTCTGTGCCGGAGATGGACCCGAACTGGCTGACCACGGTTCTGGAGGAGCGCGGCGTCGACAATATCGGCGAGGCCGCCGATCCGTAAGGCCAAAACCATTGAATGTGAAAAGTCCCTCGGCTTCGCCTCGGTGTACTTTTCACATTCGACTATTTCTCCAGCACTTTCAAGGAATTGCCCGGCCGTGCAAATCGTGACAACAGTTGGGGGATTGAGCGCGTACCCGGTTTGGCATGGATACTCGCCATTTGATTGCGACACGTGTTGTAGGATGTTCCCCTTGCATTGGCGATCTGTTGAAGGGAGCGGCCGGCGATCAACTGGTCCAGAATATTTTGTTCCGCCCGGGTAAGCCTTGAGATGAACTCTTGCGCATCGGCCGCATCCGCACAGGACACATCGACCAAATAGAAGGCCCGTTCACACAGCATGCTTCTTACCGTAATCGGGGCGATTGAGATGGAGGAAAGTCTTCTCCGGCTGTCGAAGCGCATCGTTTGCGGCGTGCCCGTTTCGGTCGCGATCTTGCAGGCTTTTTCAAAGCGCGACTGGTCCGGTCCAAAGTTGAGTCTGGCCGATTTTCGCAATGTTACGATCGCGCCGCGATTAATTGTGGCCAGCGCCTCGCTGATCCGAACGATAATCAGTCGGCTGTTCAACAAAACCAGGGCGCGATCCGCCGTTTCAACATACGCGCACGCAGCCTCAAAAAACGGCATGTCGAGGCGCAACAAGCGCGACAACATAAAATTTGCCTCCATGTGAGGCAGCAGCGCTTCGGCCAGCGCGTATTCCTGCGCACCGAAACCGGTACTGTCGCGCGGGCGCCCCAGTGCAACGGCATAAACCGCGTCGTCTGAATCATGACATTGCATCCACATCATGTCGCCAACATTGGCGATACGGTAGTTCCAGTCATAGAATTCGGTTTTTCTGAAAGCCTCAATATCGAGAAAACGCGCATCGGAACTGATACGTTCTCCGGTCAGGATTGACGCGGTGCGCGGGTTGAGCTTGTGATAGTATGTAATATACTCGTTTGCGATCTGATCATCGGCATCTCCACACCACGCGTGCCACCGCGCCGCCCTCGACGGTTTTTGCAGACACGAGACGTGAACAATATGGGCGCCGAATGCGCTGGCGATGCGTTCATAGGACTCGTTGAAAGCATGGCCGTCCAACGGGCGTTGACTAGAGCGTGTCAGGGCGGGCTCAAGGGACAGTTCTGCGCGTTTTACCGCACATGAAACCGTAAATTTCTACAACCGGGTCGGCACCGTGCTAACGTTTACGGCATCGGGCGGGCTGCCCGAGACTATCAATACCGGTGGACGGCCGTATCTGGCGGTCACACCGGCAACCGGCAATCCCTTTGTCGTGGTTATCGATCCCGGCGCCTTCGGCCAGACGGATACGCAATTGTACAGCGCGATGGCAGGCGTTTCCAATTCCATCAACAGCCAACTGGATATCTCCCGCACCGCTGCAACAAACGCTGCGGCCGGCCTGCCCGGCGCTGCAAATGCGGCTCACATAGGCGCCGATATCGCCGATGATCTCGCCGTGACCGATCCTGTTCCCGCCACCCCGGCGGCGCAGGAGCGCTTTAACTTCTGGGCGCAGGGCTTTGGCTCTTATCTTGACATAGACTCCCAGGGGACAGAAAACGATGCCACGCACCAACTCTACGGCGGCGTCCTCGGCTTCGATATGGCTCTCGATACGGCGGCGTTGTCGGGCCTGCGCCTTGGCGCCTTTGCCGGCTATTCCAAGGGAGATGTGGAAATCGGCGGCGGCAACAGTCAGAGCGTCGGCAATCATACCCGGACCGTCGACACCGATATATTCTTCGGCGGCATGTACGCGGACTATTCCCGCGAGGTGTGGTACGCACGGCTGATCCTGAGCCTTGGCACCCTCGATAACGACAGCACACGGCTGGTGATGGACAATACCGCGCCAAACGGTTTTTGGCTGGCGAAGGGTTCCTATGACGGCATGTATTTCTCGCCCGAGGTGGCGGCGGGGGCGGACTTTACCCTTGCCGGTATGACGCTCATGCCCAGTGCGCGCCTGCGCTATGCGCATCTCTCCCTCGACGGCTATACGGAGACGGGCCGCCCGACCGGCGCCTCGGCGAGTGAATTGACCGTGGGAGACTGCGATGTCAATCTGTTTGCCGGCCGTGCCCAACTGGCGGTGGCGAAGTCCTGGGGAGTGTTTTCAGTGGTGCCCCGCTTCGGTATCGAGGCCTACAGCAGCGATGCGGATGACGTCTCGGTGACGATTGCCGGGAGCTCTGTCAGCGTTACGCCGGGCAATGACGATACAGTCACCGGGTTTGTCGGTGCCAGACTGTCGACGAATATGGGCGGTGCAGCATCGCTTTTTGCCGATGGCGAGATTCACTTCGGCGATGGTATGACCCGCTACGAGGGCCGCATTGGCGCCGCCCTGAGTTTTTAGGGCGTTACAGGCATTCGGGCTAGAGCGTGTAGCTTCAGCGGTGATGTCCAGGACGGGCAAACCTGAAGCGATATCTGGTGCGGCCCTTGCCGCAGATGATCAGGTGAATGGCCCCCTGTACCCGACGGGTTTATCAGGGACAACGGGCTGAAAAAGGATAGCGAGACCACTGTCCAGGGCCCCCATTTTCGCCTTTCTCTTATCCGGAACCAGGGCTGTTGTTGCAACTTAAAAGCCCGCTGCTCTGGTTGAATGGGAAAAGTAAACCGAGGCGAAGCCGAGGGACTTTTCCCCATTCAACTAAAAACCGCCTGATGCACAGCATCAGGCGGTTTGGTCGCGTCCCCGTTTCTCCAGCCACTTTATAGTTCCAAAGCTATAATGACAGGCCCACTGTGCCCTAACACACGCCACGGCGCAAGCCTAACCAATCGTTAAGGTTAACGGTTGGTTTCCTCCTCTTTTCCGCCATTTTATGCTCAAATAGCACGCAAGCGCGCAAGGCTATCCAGGAAAAACAACAAGGCCAGAATGCGTATTGAGTAACTTTGGTGGAGAGTCAATGCTATGAAACATGGGAGCACGCGTGCGCTATACAACTACTGGATGCGCTTGCGCAAGGATCGCCCGGCGCCGGAGCGGCGGGACATCGAGCCGGCCGACATTCGTCAGATCCTTCCCGACGTCTATATCCTGGAATACGAAAGCAACAGTGTCAGCCGGTTTCGTCTGGCGGGAACCCGTGTCTGCGCCCTCTATGGGCGTGAACTCAAGGGCGAGAACATCTGCACCATGTGGCACGGGCGCACCCAGCGCACCTTCGCCCGGCTGCTCGATGGCATGCGCGGCGACCCTGTCGGCGCCGTCGTCGGCTTCGACGCCGTGACGCAAAAAAACAATACCATCGCCTGCGAGTTGCTGGCATTGCCGCTGCTTCATCTGGGCAATATCCATTCGCGCGTCATTGGCGTGATTGTCCCCACGACTCCGACACCCCTTGCGGGGCTGGGCAAAATAACGAGCCAGCAGCTAACGAGCCTGCGTTATCTGTTTCCGGCAACCGACAAGCCTTTTGCTCTGGAGCCGGCGAGCGATTCATTCTGGCCGCGCGGCAATCACCATCCAACGCGCAGAATTGGCCATCTGACCGTGTACGAGGGCGGCAAACGTCTGGCTTAGAGCGTGTCAGGTCTAAATAAACCCCGCACCTGGATGTGTAACTTCAACAGGTTGTTCTCACAAAACCCATCGGGCGCTGCCGGCCTTCCCCGGCGGCAAGGGCACAAGAGGTATAACTTCCGGTTTGCCTGTCGTGGGAGCAATCTGCTGAAAGATCTCAGCCAGGGCAGTGAATGGCTGCGTCGCCGTTCGTGTTACGCAATATTAACAAAACATATAGTATACTGCGCGTGAAGCCGTAAGGTTATCTTCATAGTTGCGATCAGGAAATCGATTGGCTCTCACGAACATGGCAGTACCATTGGGAAGTTCGCGGCTCGTGATGCGCGATCATGCTAACAGTTCCGCGACCGGAATCTCCGATATTCCGTCCGATCTGCTCAAGGCGTATTCAACCGAAAGCGAAGTGAATTTACTCGGGCGCTTTATGCTCGGTTCCGGACACGAATATCCGTGCCAGATCACTTCCATATCGCCTCTAAAGGCGAAAATCATCGCGCCGCGCGCCGGCGATATCGATGATCACATCGTCCTCTATATCGATTATCTTGGACGCTTCGAGGGAGCGGTTTCGGCGATTTTCGAGGGGGGCTTCGAGTTGACCCTTCACGCGCAGTTGCACAAGCGCGAAAAACTCGCCAAACAAATCACCCTGCTCGTCGATGAAAACAGCGATGGCATGCGCGAAGGCCGCCGCCATGAGCGGTTAAGACCGGACGAGAGCGCCTCCAAACTCGTCCTTGAGGACGGCCGCACATTCGATGTCGATGTTTTGGACATTTCCCTGTCCGGCGCCGCCGTTCGCACCGATGTGCGTCCCGCCATCGGCGAGCTTGTCACCGTCGGCAAAATGCACGGCCGGGTGGTGCGACATGCCGGTTTTGGCTTTGCCATTGAACTGGTTCACTTGCAGAACATCAGCGATCTTGAAGGCGAGGCCGTCGAACAGCCCGCCCAATAAGCGCTGGACAGCCCCCTCACCACCGTGGCGGGTGTTGCAGGCATCACCGGTATAGCGTACTTTTGGCGCAGTTGATTCTGCCCTGTTTCATTTATATCTGTCCCACTACAGACCCCGCGCGCGAGCGGTGTCAGGTCTTAATAGAATCATTCTGACGGAGCGATTTTGCGACAGGATGGACCTTGGAGCGTGTCAGGTGTGATCTTTCAACAGGTTGTTACCGGGACGGGCAAATCTGACGTTACCCCTCTTGCGGCCCTTGCCGCGGATGGCCTGCCGCAAGACCATACCGGGCCGTTTGCGTTAACACAGTATTAACGCTTTATCGCGCTCTAAATAGACGGGCACGGGCTGGTCGGCGCCGGAGATGGCAGGCAGGGGGTTAAAGCGGCCACGCAAAAGAGCTTTCTTGACAATCACCGGACAAACGCTTTACGGCACACAAACCATGACGATCCACGACGATTTGTTTTCTCATGCCGCGCAGACGCCGGACGGCACGCACGACGGGCGTGCTGCCAGGGGGCGCAAACGCCCCGGAGCCGCGGGAAAATCCGCCCAAAAAGCCGCCACACCGGCGCGCAGGAAGAAGGCGCCTGGCGCCAGGGACAAGGCGGGCACGTATTCGGCACGCGACATCGAAGTCCTTGAGGGCCTGGAGCCGGTGCGCCGCCGGCCGGGCATGTATATCGGCGGCACCGACGAAAATGCCCTGCACCATCTGTTCGCCGAAGTCATCGACAACGCCATGGACGAGGCGATTGCCGGACATGCAAGCCGTATCGAGGTGGAACTGGAGGCGAGCGGCTTCGTTAGCGTGTCCGATAACGGACGCGGCATTCCCGTTGACCCGCACCCGAAGTTCAAAAACAAGTCGGCTCTCGAAGTCATTATGACGACGCTGCACGCGGGTGGCAAATTCGATTCCAGGGTTTATGAAACATCCGGCGGTCTGCACGGTGTCGGCGTCTCTGTCGTGAACGCCCTGGCATCGGAAATGATCGTCGAAGTGGTGCGCGGCCAGCAACTCTACGTGCAAACGTTCTCGCGCGGGGTGCCCACATCCACCCTGCAAAAGAAAGGCAAGGCGCCGAGGCGGCGGGGCACGTCGGTTCGCTTCCTGCCGGATGCACGGATTTTTGGTGAGCGGGCGGCGTTCAGGGCGGCGCGCCTGTTGCGCATGGCGCGATCGAAGGCTTATCTGTTCGGCGGCGTGGAAATTCGCTGGAAATGCGCCCCGGAACGGATCCCGGCGGGCGACAAGGATACCGTCGCACAAAAGGCGGTGTTCCATTTTCCCGCAGGACTGCGCGATTACCTGAAAGACACCCTGGGCAAGGCGGTGCTTGTGACGCCGGAGATTTTCACCGGCCGCGCCAACAACAGAGGCGCCCATGGCGCCGTCGAATGGGCGATCGCCTGGGCGGCAGATCGCGACGGCAAGATGTCCTCCTACTGCAACACCGTGCCGACGGTAAACGGCGGCACCCATGAACAGGGGCTGCGCCTGGCGCTGCTGCGCGGCCTGAAGGGTTATGGGGAACTGAGCGGCAACAAGCGCGCCGGCGCCATTACCAGCGATGATATTCTCGCCTCGGCGCAGATCATACTGTCGGTTTTTGTCCGCGAGCCGGAATTCCAGGGGCAGACAAAAGACAAGCTGGCCAGCGCGCAGGCGGTAAAAATTGTCGAAAGCGGTATGCGCGATGCCTTCGATCACTGGCTGACGAGCAATCCGGCGCAGGCCAACAAACTGCTTGAATGGGTCATCGAGCGCGCCGAGGAGCGCATACGCCGGCGCAAGCAACGCCAGGTCAGACGCAAGAATGCAACCCGCAAGCTGCGTCTGCCGGGCAAGCTCGCCGATTGCACGGTCGATGGTTGCGCCGGCACCGAGTTGTTCATCGTTGAGGGCGATTCGGCCGGCGGCTCCGCCAAACAGGCGCGCAATCGCGCCTTGCAGGCGGTTCTTCCCTTGCGCGGCAAAATCCTCAACGTGGCGAGCGCCAGCCGCGACAGGATCGCCGCCAACCAGCAATTGAACGATATCCTTCAGGCGCTCGGTTGCGCCACCCGCGCCGCCTATCGCGAATCAGACCTGCGCTACGAAAAAATCATCCTGATGACCGATGCCGATGTGGATGGCGCCCATATTGCCTCGCTGCTGATGACGTTCTTTTATCGCGAAATGCCCGGATTGATTGAAGACGGTCATCTCTATCTGGCGGTACCGCCCCTGTACAAGATCGCCCAGGGCGGTCGCATTGCCTACGCCCGCGACGATGCTCACAAGGACGCGTTGATGGAGACCGAATTCAGCGGCCGCGGCAAGATCGAGATTTCCCGTTTTAAGGGTTTGGGGGAAATGCTGCCGGCGCAACTGAAAGAGACGACCATGAACCCGGAAACACGCGCCATGCTGCGTGTCGAGCTTGTGGCCGACGACAACGGGACGAAATCCGCGATTGATCGGATCATGGGCACCAGGGCGGAGGCGCGTTTTCGTTTTATCAGCGAGAATGCCGCCTTTGTCGACGAGACCGGGCTGGACGTCTAGAGCGTGTCAGGTCTGAAGTCAGGCTTTGGGGTTATTGCGGCCATGGCCGCCACAAAGGCCATATCGGGCCATTCATCTGATCATCACTTTTTTTCGATTTGTCCAGCGCTGTCAAGGACGCTTCGCGCCGCTTTCAGCGGTTCTTAAACCCTTGACAGCGCTGGATAAATCGAACACCTCTAATGATCAGATGAATGGCCAACCGCACCCGATGGGTTTACCAGGGACAACCTGTTGAAATGACACACCCGGCCGTGCACTCCCAACAGGGTATTTTCGAAAAGAACCCGTCGGGTGCAAGCGACCATCAATCTGATCATCTACAGCCGACGGGTTTTTCCTGAGCACCCCGTTGAAACGGCCCATCGCCCGTCCAGACCTCCCCGCACTCCTTCCCTATAGCGTTCCCTATAGAGCGTGTCGACGACGCGCTTGCGGTGACGCGCCGGTCCGCGCTTCCCGCAGCGGTGGAAAAAGCCTCGTTGAATCCATTGACGCCCATTTTTTCCCATGATATCCCATGATGTCCCAAATCACCCCTCCCCTTCCCGGATACCCCGGGCAGCCGCGATGAGTTTCTATACAAACGCCACAAATGCCCATGGATCAGTTCGTTTCCCACTTCATCAACAAGGTCGATGCCAAGGGCAGAATTTCCATCCCGGCGCCGTTTCGCGCCGTTTTGACGCGCGACGGCTTCGACGGATTGTATTGCTATCCGGCCCTCAATGCCCCCGCACTCGATGCGGGCGGCAACCGGTTATTACAGCGCATCAAGGGCCAGCTTGAGGGAATCGCACCCTATACGCCGGAGCACGATCAATACGCCACGGCCCTTTATGGCATGAGCGAAGTCCTGAAAATCGACCGCGATGGCCGGATGGGACTGACGGCGTCCTTAAAGGCGCACGCCGGTATCGGAAATCGTGCCGTATTTGTCGGCCAGGGGGACAAGTTCCAAATCTGGGCGCCGGAGCCTTTCGAGGCCCATCGCAACGAGGCTGTTCGCCGTCTGCGCCAGCGGCTTCAGGCCCCGGTCACGGACGGCGCGTCATGAAAACAACGGATGCACCACAACACTCCACACACGACAGCCCGGCTGGCCCGGCTGGTCATGTGCCTGTCCTGCTGGCTAACGCGATGGCGTGGCTATCGCCTTCGCCGGGGGCCTTTGTCATTGACGGCACCTTTGGCGGCGGCGGCTACAGCCGCGCGTTGCTGGCCGCGGGCGCCTGTGTGCTGGCCATCGATCGCGATCCCGCCGTGGCGAACGCTGCGGCAGAACTCGCGCGCGCCTACCCGGAGCGCTTTTCCTTTGTGGTGGGGAACTTTCGCGACCTGCTTGCCCATGCGGCGCGGGAGAATACGGCGAAGCGCCCCGTATATGCCATTGTTCTGGATATCGGCGTATCGTCCATGCAACTCGATGATGCCCGCCGCGGGTTTTCATTTCGCCGGCCAGGACCGCTGGACATGCGTATGGAGAGAACCGGCACCACGGCGGCCGATGTGGTGAACACGTTTACGCAGGACGCCTTGCGGCAGATTATTTCACTCTATGGCGAGGAGCGGCGCGCCGGTGCCATTGCCGCGGCGATTGTCGCGGCGCGCCGGCAAAAGGCCTTTGAGAACACCGGCGAGCTTGCCGAAGTGATTACCGGGGTCTCACCGCGGCGCCATGGTAAGATTCACCCGGCAACGCGCACCTTTCAGGCGTTGCGGATATTCATCAATCGTGAACTGCATTGCCTGGCGCAGGCCCTGTTGGCGGCCGAGCGGCTGCTGTGCGCCGGCGGACGGCTTGTTGTGATCACGTTTCATTCCCTGGAAGACCGGATTGTAAAGCGGTTTATCAACACCCGCAGCACGGCGCCGGCGATTTCCCGTCATGAGCCGGCCGGTCGGGATTTCGCCCCCAGTTTCAGGCGCCTGAGCCGCCAACCGATGACGGCGAGCGCGGCGGAAATCGAAGCCAATCCCAGGGCCCGTTCGGCCCGCCTGCGCTGCGCCGAGCGAACGCACGCGCCGGCGCTTGATCGCGGCCTGGAAGGCCTCGGCCTGCCGCGTCTCACGGCGCTCTAGGAGAATTCCATGCGTTTGATAAACCTGCTCTGTATCGTCATTATTATTGCTGCCGCCATCGGCGTGTACCAGATAAAATATACTATTGAAGGCAAGGGGGAGCGTATCCAGGCGCTTGAGCGGCAGATTGACAAGGAAAAGGAAACCATCGCCCTGTTAAAGGCCGAATGGAGCCTGCTCAACCGGCCATCGCGGCTGCAGGCGCTTGTGGACACCCATCAGGACACGCTCAACTTGAAACCCATGGCCCCGACGCAAGTGGGAAAGGCGCACGAATTGCCCATGCGAAAGCAGGCACCTTCCGGCGAGGCGGCCGACGGCATCGGCGCCTTGATCACCGGTACGACCGGGGCGACCGGTACGACCGGGGCGACCGGTACGACCGGGGCGACCGGTACGACCAGCACGAGCGGGGCAAACGGGCTGTCAGACCCGACCGGCGCCACCGGCAAGCGCATTAAAACGCGCGATGGGAGCACGCATCCATGAATCGCGCCAATTCCGTCGCCAGTACAGCCGGTCGCCACACCGGAGCCGCGCCGCCCGCCATCGACGTGGAAGGGTTGAGCAAGATCAACCGCAACAGATTGCGCGCCCGCGTGGCGATCATGATGATGGGATTTTGCGTTGTGTTTGGCGTTATCGCGGCGCGTCTGGTCGTGCTTGGCCTGACGCCGCCGGCGGAGCGTATCAGCGCCCTGCATCCCCAGGACGCGATCGCGGCGGTGCGCCCCGACATCCTTGACCGCAACGGCGAGATGATCGCAACGGATGTGCGCACCGCCTCGCTGTATGCGCAACCGGACAGGGTTTACGATATCGACGAGACACTGGAGAAACTGACCGGCCTGCTGCCCGATCTGGATGCCCGGGCGCTACGTGCCAGACTCGCCAAAAAGGCCAAATTCGTCTGGGTTCGGCGCGAGTTGACGCCCCGCCAGCAGGCCGCCATTCACGATCTTGGCCTTCCCGGGCTTGGATTTTTACATGAGAGCAAGCGCTTTTACCCCACCGGCAGCCTGCTCGCCCATGTCCTGGGGCATGTGGATGTGGACAGCCATGGCATCGCCGGAATGGAAAAAGCCATAGACGATGCGGGGCTGGCGGCGCTGCACGATGTGGGGCTGGCGCGCGATGCCACCCTCTCGCCAGTGCAACTCTCCATTGATGTGCGCGTGCAACACGCCGTACAAAGCGAACTGGCGCGCGCCATGGACGAATTCGGCGCCATCGCGGCAACGGGGATTGTCCTCAATGCGCACACGGGCGAGATCGTGGCGAGCAGTTCGCTGCCCGGTTACGATCCGCACAATCCGGCGCAAGGCCTACAGGCGGCACGGTTGAACCGGGCAACCGCCGGGGTGTTTGAGTTGGGATCGGTGTTCAAGATTTTCAATACGGCGATTGCCCTTGATTCGGGCCGTGTCAGTCCGGGCGAGCGCTTTGATACGGGCACGCCGATCAGGGTCTCGCGCTTTACCATCAGCGACAGCCATCCGCGGCGGCGGCCCCTGACGGTGCCTGAAATCTTCGTCTATTCATCGAATGTCGGTTCGGCGAAGATCGCCCTGAAGACGGGTATCGCGACACAAAAGGCCTATTTTGCCAAACTGGGCCTGACAAGGCGCCTGGATATCGAACTGCCCGAACGCGCCGCCCCCTTGCTGCCGCGCCGCTGGGACAAGCTGACAAGTATGACCATGGCCTTTGGGCACGGCATTTCCGTCACGCCCCTGCAGGCGGCGACGGCGACAGCGGCGCTCGTCAACGGCGGCTACTACATCAACCCGAGTTTTCGCCCGCGCTCTGAAATCGCCGCCAAGTCCGTTGCCGTGCCGGTTGTCTCGGAACACACCAGCCAGGTAATTCGCGCCCTCATGCGCCTGAACGTCATGGCCGGGACCGGCCGGCGGGCGCGCGTTCCGGGCTATCGCGTCGGCGGCAAGACGGGCACCGCGGAAAAAGTCGTCAACGGGCGCTATAGCAAAACCAGAAAGCTGAATACCTTCCTGTCCATCTTTCCCGCCGAAACGCCGCAGTTCGTCTTGCTGGTCACGATCGATGAGGCCAAACACGGGGTGGGAAACAGCAGGACGGTCACCGCCGGCACAACCGCCGCCCCCGCGACCGCACGCATTATTAAAAGAATTGCGCCGATGCTGGGTATCGTACCAAAATTCGAACCGGAGCCGGCGTCCCTTAAAACCCTCCTGTCGCGAAACAACGCCGACGAGCATACGGAATAACGCCGCGACCATGAACGCAACCATGAAACTGACCGAATTGAGCAAAGAGTGCACCGTCTCGCACGCCCACGGCGATATCACCGTCACGGGCCTGACAGCGGACAGCCGACAGGTGGCCCCTGGAATGGTGTTCGCCGCACTCAAGGGCGACAAACAGGACGGCGCCCGATTCATCGGCCAGGCGGTCGATGCCGGCGCCAGCGCAGTGCTCATGGGAACGGATCAGCAGATACCCGATGAATTGCCTGTCGCGCTGCTGACCTGCGATACGCCGCGGCGTACCTTCGCCCGCATGGCGGCGCGCTTCTATGGGGCACAACCGGCAAATATCGTGGCGGTAACGGGCACCAACGGCAAGACTTCCGTCGCCGAGTTCACCCGCCAGATCTGGCAGGCCCAGGGCCTGCGCGCGGCAAGCCTGGGCACCATCGGACTGATCGCCGGCGATGACACCCGGACGACCGGCCTAACGACACCGGACCCGGTGGTGCTGCACCAGAGCCTGGCAGGTCTTGCGGCGCGCGGCGTAACCCATCTGGCGCTTGAGGCCTCCAGCCACGGACTGGCGCAATACCGCCTCGATGGCGTAAGGCTGCAAGGTGCCGCGTTTACCAATCTCAGCCGCGATCACATCGATTATCACGGCTCGTTCATGGCTTATTTCGCCGCCAAGCGGCGGCTGTTCGAAGAACTCCTGGCCGATGGCGGCACGATCGTCATCGACGCCGATGAAAGACAGGCCGATGCGATTGCGACCATTGCCCGGGAGCGCCGGCTTACACTCATCAGCGTTGGCAGGGCGGGAGAAACACTGCGTCTTGAGCGTATCGAGGCGCAGGACTTTCAACAAAATATCACCATCAGGGTGCACGGCCGGTCTTATGAACTGAGCCTGCCGCTGCTCGGCGCTTTTCAGGTCTCGAACGCCCTTGTCGCAGCAGGCCTGGCGCTGGCAACCGGCAGCCCCCTCGATGACATACTCAAGGCCCTGCCCACCCTGGCAAGCGCGTCCGGGCGTATGGAGCATGTGGGCGATACGCCACAGGGCGCTGCCGTTTATGTCGATTATTCCCACACCCCGACGGCACTCGAAAAGGCCCTGCGGGCGCTTCGGCCATTCGCCGCGGGACGGTTGATCGTCGTTTTCGGCTGCGGCGGCGATCGCGACAGGCCCAAGCGCGCGCAAATGGGCCAGACGGCCGCCGCCCTGGCCGACGGCGTGTTCGTTACCGACGATAACCCGCGCAGCGAGGACCCGGCAAGCATTCGGGCGGCGGTGCTGACGGGCTGTCCGGGCGCGCGTGAAATCGGCGATCGCGCCCGGGCCATCAACACCGCGATTGCCGAAACAACCGCCGGCGACATCGTGCTGATCGCCGGCAAGGGACACGAAACGGGGCAGAATGTGGGCACCAAAACCGTGCCGTTTTCCGATCAGGCGGTGGCGCGCGCGGCGCTAAAACGCCTTAATGCACAGGAAGAGCGATCATGATGGCAAAACATCACCGGCAACCACATGCGCCGTCAAAGGCGCCGCCCATGGCATCCCCGAAAGCGCCAGCCGTACCGTTGTGGCGTCTGGCGGATTTTTGCGCCGCCATGGATGCCGATCTGGCGCCCGGGGCGCCCGATTGTATTGACGGTATTTCCATCGACAGCCGCACGATAGCTGCGGGAGATGCCTTCTTCGCCATCAGGGGCGATCGCTTCGATGGCCACGATTTCGTCGACAGCGCCCTGCAACGGGGTGCGGCCTGCGCCGTCGTGGCGCGCGAACGGGCGGCGGAGTATCGCGACAGGACGCGGCTGGTCGTTGTCGAGGATGTGCTCGCCGGCCTGGGCGATCTGGCCCGCGCGGCGCGCGCGCGAACACAGGCAAAAGTCATCGCCATTACGGGAAGCGTCGGCAAGACCACCACCAAGGAGATGCTCGCCACGGCCCTTGGAGCGTGCGGTGCAACCCATGCCGCGCCGGCCTCGTTCAACAATCACTGGGGCGTGCCGCTAACGCTTGCGCGCATGCCCCGGGACAGCGAATACGCCGTCATTGAGATCGGCATGAACCACCCGGGAGAGATCACGCCGCTTACCCGGCTTACGCGGCCCGATGTGGCGATTATCACGACGGTCGATGCGGTTCATCTGGCGCATTTTTCAAATGTCGAGGAAATCGCGCGCGCCAAGGCGGAAATTTTCGCCGGCATCGCGCCAGGCGGAAAAGCCATCCTGAACATGGATAACCCCCACTACCTTTTGCTCGAGCGGCTTTGCCGGCAGGCGGGGGTGCATACGATCATCTCGTTTGGCGGTTGCCCGCTGGCCCAGTGCCGCCTTATCGGACGGGCGGCGGGAGTGAGCGGCGCCGCCGTAAAGGCCTCGGTGCTGGGCGAGACCCTGCACTACCGGCTCAGCGTTAGCGGCCGCCATCTGGTGGACAATTCCCTGGCGGTTGTTGCGGCGGTAAAAACCGTCGGCGCCGATCTGGCCAGGAGCGCCCTTGCGCTGGCGGGCATGCGGGCGCCGCCCGGCCGGGGCGAGCGCCACGGGCTGCAACTTGAGGATGGCCGGGCCCTTCTGATTGACGAGAGCTACAACGCCAATCCGGCCTCCATGGGCGCCGCCATCGGTGTTCTGGGCGAGATACCCCTGGGTGCGAGGGGGCGGCGCATCGCGGTTCTGGGCGATATGCTTGAACTGGGTCCCACGAGCGAGGCGCTTCACGGGCAACTGGCGCACGCGCTGATCGATGCGGAAATCGACCGGGTTTATCTGGTGGGGCCGCATATGCAGGCTCTGTGGCGCGCGCTTCCGGCCTATCAACGTGCCCACTGGACGGAACAGGCGGGGCAGATCGCGGAGCCGATCCTGAACGATATCCGCGATGGTGATATTATCATGGTGAAGGGGTCCCTGGGCACGGGCATGGCTGCCATTGTAACCGCGCTTAGAGACGCCTGCCAGGGCGCCGGCGACAGCGACAACGATGATGCCGCGGCCAATGTACCGAATGCATCAGGTGCGACGGTGATCCGCACCGCCACCTGCCGATAAGCCGGCGGGAGGTGTTATGGATTCTTGTCGTCTATTCATTCGCGGGGTTTTGCATGCCGTTGCTGTGTCCATGGCCGCGGCAGGGCCGGTCCGGATTGTTTGTCTGATCGTCGCCTTTCGTCGATTTATCGCGCGCTGTCAAGGACTTATGGCAGCGTATTTGCTTTCTGTACACGCTGGCTTGTGTATCGTGCTGATATGAAAACGGTTTTAAACCAGGCCGGGAGTCAAACGCAAAAGCGCCCGTCCCTTCGGGTTTGTCGATTGGCGGACGCCCACGCCCAGGCCGCTCTCGAGAGATGGGTCGCCATCGCTCTTCGATCGCCTTGAGCCTGGGTATCGCCTCGCCAATCGGGAAACGAAAATTGCTTCTATTAAGACCTGACACGCTTTAGCATATATTTTCACGCAGGAGACCTCATGCTGCATCTGATTGGCACCTATTTCAGCGATGTTCCGGCGTTCGGCCTGTTTCGCTATATCACCTTTCGAACGGGCGGGGCTGTGATGACGGCGCTGATTTTCGTCTTTTTGTTCGGCCCGCGGATCATCGCGGCGCTGCGGGTACGCCAGGGCAAGGGGCAGCCCATCCGCGATGACGGCCCGCAGACCCATCTGCTCAAACAGGGCACGCCGACCATGGGCGGGTTGATGATCCTTACCGGATTGAGTGTCTCGACGCTGCTATGGGCCAATTTGTCGAACCCTTATGTATGGGTGGTACTCTGTGTCACGATCGGTTTCGGACTGATCGGGTTGTACGACGACTATCTTAAGGTCTCCGGCGCGGGCACGCGCGGTCTAAGCGGCAAAGTCCGCCTGTCGAGCGAGGCACTGCTTGCCGGCGCGGCGTGTATGGCGCTGATGCTGTTGTCCAGCGAGGCGCTCTCCGGCGCCCTCGCCCTGCCGTTTTTCAAGGACACGGTACTCAATCTGGGCTGGTTTTTTCTGCCCTTTGGCGCGTTTGTCATGGTCGGCGCGGGCAACGCCGTCAATCTTACCGACGGGCTCGACGGGCTGGCGATCGTACCGGTTATGATCGCCGCCGCCAGTTTCGGCTTTATCGCCTATCTGGCGGGCAATGTGCGGTTTTCCGAATATCTGCAAATTCACTACGTTGCCGGCGCCGGGGAACTGGCGGTATTGTGCGGCGCGCTTATGGGCGCCGGCCTGGGTTTTTTATGGTTTAATGCGCCGCCGGCATCGATTTTCATGGGCGACACCGGCTCGCTTGCCCTGGGGGGCATGCTGGGCGCCATCAGTGTTGTGACCAAACACGAGATCGTGCTGGCGATTATCGGCGGTCTTTTCGTTCTTGAGGCGCTCTCGGTAATCGTTCAGGTGATCTCGTTTAAATTAACGGGGCGGCGAATTTTCCGCATGGCGCCCATTCATCATCATTTCGAGCAACTGGGCTGGTCGGAGCCGCAGATTGTCGTGCGCTTCTGGATCATTGCCGTTGTGCTGGCGCTGATCGGCCTGTCAACGCTGAAACTGCGCTGATCCGGCGCGCTCGCTTGCAGAGGGACCCGTTCACGCCATGATTGCCCTGGACATCATGAAGGACAGGCGCGTGGTTGTCTTTGGCCTTGGCGCCTCGGGACAACTGGCCGCGCGCGCCTTAAAGGAGGGGGGCGCGCAGGTGATCGCCGCCGACGATGATCCCGAACAACCCGGCAGCACCCTCTCCCCCGCCCGATTGCGCCGGATCGACTGGTCCGCCATCGATGCCCTCGTCCTCGCCCCGGGCATTCCCCTTACCCATCCCGAACCCCACTGGACGGTCAAACTGGCGCGCAGGGAAAATGTCGAGATCATCGGCGATATCGAACTCTTCTATCGTCAGCGGGCGCATCTGGGCGGGCGGTGCCCGTTTGTTGCAATCACGGGTACGAACGGCAAATCGACGACCACGGCGCTGATCGGCCATATGTTGCGCGAGGCGGGCTTCGATACGCAAATCGGCGGCAATATCGGCAAGCCGGTCCTTGATCTGGCGCCCATTACGCCGGAGCGCGCCTATGTCATCGAGTGTTCGTCCTACCAGATCGATCTGGCGCCGCGACTGCGGCCGACGATCGGCATTCTGCTGAACATCTCCGCGGATCATCTTGAACGCCACGGCCGGTTGGAAAACTATGCCGCCATCAAGGCGCGTCTCGTTGCCGGGGCGGATACGGCGGCCATAATCGGCGTGGACGATGAACACACACAAGGCATTGCGGCGCGCCTTGTGGCGCGCGGCCGCCCCGTCGTCGCCATTTCCGCAAGGGGCGCCATCGACGCCGCGTACCCCCGCGGGGTCTATGTGCAGGGGGGAGACATCCTCGCGCTCAATGGAGGCGATACGCAGCGCGTTGCAGGCCTTGAGGGGATCGCGACACTGCGCGGCACCCACAATGCGCAGAACGCCGCCGCCGCCGTTGCCACCTGCCAGGCTCTCGATGTTGACGATACGACCATCCGGCGCTCCCTTGCCAGCTTTGCCGGCCTGGCCCATCGCATGCAGCCGGTCGCCCGGCGGGGCGATGTGGTCTTTGTCAACGATTCCAAGGCGACGAACGCCATGGCAGCGGCGCAAGCCCTTGGCAGCTATACGGATATCCACTGGATCGCCGGCGGTCTTCTCAAGGAGGGGGGGATCGATTCCCTTGAGCCGCTGTTTTCGCGCATTACAAAGGCCTATCTGATTGGCGAGTCGGCACCCATTATCGCCGCCAAACTGGGCGGGCACGTTGACTACGAGTTATGCCAGACGCTCGCCAACGCCGTCAGGCGCGCCGCGCGCGATGCGGCCAACGCGGCGCAACAAAAGGCGCGCACACCCATGGTGCTGCTATCGCCGGCCTGCGCCTCGTTTGATCAGTTTCGCAACTTCGAGGAACGCGGCCAGGCGTTTGTGGATACCGTCGCCACCCTTGATGGCATCACCCATCCGGCCGCCCGGAAAACCCCGTCGCCGGCGACATCCGACAAGCCGGGCGACATGGGGCCCATGGAAAAAACCACAACCATAAAGGAAGGCCTTTTATGATCAGTCGAGCGGACAGGAGCGCGTTTGCCCAGTGGTGGCGCACGATCGACCGGTTTATGATCGGTGCGATCGTCATACTCATCATTGCCGGAGTGATCATGTCGCTGGCGGCGAGTCCGCCGGTCGCCGGGCGCATCGGTCTGGACAGCTTTCACTTTGTCAGACGGCACATCCACTATCTGATCCTGGCGTGTATTGTCCTGATCGCCCTGTCGGTCGCCAACGAGCGCTGGGTGCGGCGCCTGGCCCTGGCGCTCGCGGTGCTGAGCGCGGGGCTGATGATCCTGACCCTGGCGGTCGGCGACGATGTAAAGGGGGCGCGGCGCTGGTTGTCGATTGCCGGCTTTTCCCTGCAGGCATCCGAATTCATGAAGCCGGCCTTTGTGGTGCTCTGCGCCTGGGCGCTGGCGCAGACCCGGCAGCGTCCCGATATGCCCGGCTATCTGATCGCGTTTGCCCTGTTTGCCATTGTGACGGGCCTGCTGCTCATGCAGCCCGATCTCGGCCAGACGCTTCTTGTGACGATGGTATGGGGGGCATTATTGTTCCTGACGGGCGTATCGTGGCTGTGGATTGGTGCGCTGGGTATTGTCGTCGTCGCCGGACTGACAATCGCGTATTTTGCATTTCCCCACGTGGGGCGGCGATTCGACCGGTTTTTCGATCCGGCGTCGGGGGATACATTCCAGATCGACCGCGCCAAGGACTCGTTTTTGAACGGCGGCTGGTTTGGCCGCGGACCGGGCGAGGGCATCGTCAAATGGCGCCTGCCCGATTCCCATACCGACTTCACCTTCGCGGTCGTCGGCGAGGAATTCGGCATCATCGCCTGCCTGCTCGTGCTGGCACTGTTTGCCTTTATTGTCCTGCGCGGCCTGTGGCAGGGCCTGCGCCATCGCAGCCTGTTCGCCCATCTGGCGGTATCGGGTCTGTGCGTCATGTTCGGACTACAGGCGATCATCAATATTGCCGTTAATCTGGAACTGCTGCCGGCCAAGGGCATGACCCTGCCGTTTGTATCCTATGGCGGCTCGTCCCTGCTATCGACGGCCATCGGCATGGGCTTCGTTCTGGCGCTAACCCGGCGGCACCCCGATCTTTCCCGCTTGCGCCGCGCCTATGCCCATCGCGCCCGGGCTCTAACAGTGTAGTTTTAACAGGGTGTTCCTGAAAAAACTATCGGGGGCTGTTGGCCATGGCCGCAAGTACCCTGACGTCAGATCTGCCATCCTGAGACCAACCTGCTGAAAGATCACAGCTGGCCGCAACACCACAACGAGGATCGAACCTGTATGAATGCCGACCGCACAATCGCCCTGGCCGCGGGGGGAACCGGCGGGCACCTGTTTCCCGCCCAGGCGCTGGCCGACGCCTTGCACCGGCGCGGCTATCACACGGTGCTTATCGGGGATTTGCGCGTGCGGGCCTTTGTCGAGCACTTTGCCGCATCCTCCATCGAGATCGTCGCCGCCGCCACCCCGTCGACGCGATCGCCGCTGGCCTTTATCAAGGCATGCGGTGTTCTCGCGCAGGGTTTTTTTCGCAGCCGCCAAATTCTTCGCCGCCATCGTCCGGCAGCAATCGTCGGCTTTGGCGGCTATCCAAGCGTCGCCCCGGTTCTCGCCGCCCGCACACTGAAAATCCCCGCCATCATCCATGAGCAAAACGCCGTACTGGGACGCGCCAACGGACTTCTGGCGCGCTTTGCGGAGCGGGTGGCCCTCGGCATGCCGGCAGCAGGCGATACCACGCCGCACCACGCTGTTGTCACCGGCAATCCGGTGCGCGCCCCCGTCCTTGAAGCCGCCGCGATTCCCTATGGGGACGCGGCGCTCAGGCGTAAAGACGCACCTTTTAATCTGGTGGTGTTCGGCGGCAGCCAGGGAGCCCATGTGTTCAGCACGCTCATTCCGAAGGCCCTGGGTGCCCTCGCCGCGCCGCTGCGTGCACGCATCGCCCTGACAATGCAGTGCCGCGCCGAAGACCTGGAGGCAACACGTGCCGCCCTGAGCGCGCTGGACATGCCCATAGAGGCTGAACTGGCGGCGTTTTTCGACGATATGCCCACCCGCCTGGCCCATGCGCATCTGGTTATCGCGCGCGCCGGCGCATCGAGCGTGGCGGAACTTGCGGTCATCGGCCGGCCGGCGGTTCTGGTGCCCTTTCCCCACGCCCTGGATCACGACCAGCGCGCCAACGCGCAAGGGTTGCAAAACGCCGGCGGTGGCTGGATAATGGAACAAAAGGATTTACGTCCGCAGGATCTGGCGGCGCATCTGGATGCGTTGATGGGCGCGCCGGATCGTCTTATCGAGGCGGCTGCCTGCGCCGGGCGTATGGGAGACCGCGAGGCGGCCGACAAACTGGCGGAACTGGTGGAGGAACTAGAGCGTGTCAGGTCTTGATAGAAACGGAATTGCTTTTATTAGAGCGTGTCAGGTCTTAATAGAAGCAGAATTGCTTCTATTAAGACCTGACACGCTCTAAGACCTGACACGCTCTAATCGCAAGCGGTGAAAGGACATCGCGGAATATCCTGAAGTGATCTTTCAACGTTTGTTCCCGGGACAGGTAAACCGGAAGGGAACCTTCTTGCGCCCTTGCCGCCGGAATGGCCGGCAGCGCCCGTTGGTTTTTGTAAGAACAACCGGCTGAAATTGCACATCCAGGGAGGAAGTTTAATGAAGGTCCCACAAGGCATTGGCCCCATACACTTTATCGGTATCGGCGGTATCGGCATGAGCGGCATTGCGGAAATGCTCGCCACCCTCGGCTATACGGTGCAGGGCAGCGATCTCGCCGACAACGCCAGTATCGCGCGTTTGCGCAAACGCGGCATCGCGATCCATATCGGCCACGCGCCGGAACATCTCGGCGAGGCGCAAGTCGTCGTCGTATCCTCGGCCATCAAACGCGATAACGTCGAGTTGCGCGCCGCCCGCAAACGCCTGCTGCCCATCGTAAGGCGCGCCGAAATGCTCGCCGAACTGATGCGTTTCAGATCGTGTATCGCCGTCGCCGGCACCCATGGCAAGACGACCACCACCTCCCTGGTCTCGGCGCTTCTTGACGCCGGCGGCTTCGATCCCACCGTCATCAACGGCGGCATCATTAACGCCTATGGCGCCAACGCCCGTCTGGGTTCGGGCGACTGGATGGTGGTCGAGGCCGATGAATCCGACGGGACGTTCGTCAAACTGCCCGCCGATGTGGCCATTGTCACCAATATCGATCCCGAACACCTCGACCACTACGGCGACTTCGATGCGGTGCGCGAGGCCTTTTACACCTTTGTTGAAAACATCCCCTTTTATGGTTTTTCCGTCATGTGCCTCGATCACCGCCACGTGCAGGAACTGGTGCGCCGCATCGAGGATAAACGCCTGTTCACCTATGGCACCAGCCGCCAGGCGGACGTGCAGATCATCAACGAACGCACGAAAGGGACGCGCGCCATTTTTGATCTTGTATTGCGCAACCGCTATACCGGCGACAAAACCGCGCTGCAGGCCCTCACCCTGCCCATGCCCGGACACCACAACATCCTGAACGCCACCGCCGCCATTTGTGTTGCCCATCATCTGGGCGTCGGCGAAGACGACATCAAGGCGGGTCTGGCCGGTTTTCGCGGCGTAAAGCGCCGTTTCTCCCTGACCGGCACCTGGAACGGCGTCTCCATATTCGATGACTATGCCCATCATCCGGTGGAAATCTCGGCCGTTCTCGGGGCGGCGCGCGACGGGTGTACGGGCAGGATCACGGCGATCATGCAGCCACACCGCTATTCCCGCCTGGCCGATCTGTTCGAGGCGTTCTGCGCCTGTTTTCACAACGCCGACAGGGTGCTGGTGGCGCCCGTCTATGGCGCCGGCGAGGAGCCCATCGCCGGTGTCGATCATCGTGCCCTGGTCAATGGCATCCGCGCCGCCGGCCATCGCGACGTGCAGGCGTTCGAGGATCCGGCGCAACTGGCGGAACTGATCGCCGATGCCGCGCAGGCCGATGACTATGTTCTGTGCCTGGGCGCCGGATCGAGCACCCGGTGGGCCCATGCCCTGCCCGCCGAACTGGCGGCGTACAGGCCGGCGTAAGGTCCGTTGAAACAGCCTGGCCAGGGCGTGGTTATCGCAAGGGACACCTTCCAGGAGATACTTTCCAAGAGACACCTTCCAAGGGACACCTCTATGGCATTTGCCGATATCAGCGCTCCCCTGCTGGCGAGGATCGATGGTCTGGGCACGGTGGGCGGACGCCTTGAGGTCAACCGCCCCCTCGCACCGCTGACGTGGTTTCGCGTGGGCGGCGTGGCGCAACTTCTTTATTCCCCTGCTTCGGTCGATGAACTGGCGCATTTTCTGAGCGTTCTGGACCCGGCGATACCGGTTACGGTTCTGGGTCTTGGCTCCAATCTGCTGGTGCGCGACGGCGGCGTTGGCGGCGTTGTGATACGCCTCGGACGCGGCTTTTTCCATGTGGAACGCAAGACGCCAACGCAATTGGTGGTGGGCGCCGGGCTTCCCGACCGGATGCTGGCCAGACATGCGGCCGCCGCGGGCATTGGCGGCCTGGAATTCTATGGGACCATTCCCGGCGCCATCGGCGGTGCCCTGCGCATGAACGCCGGCGCCCATGGCACGGAGACGGCTGACAGGCTGGTCTGTGCCACGGCCCTGGATCGGCGGGGGCGACGATGCACCTTTGCGGTGGCCGGGATGGACTATTCCTATCGCCATTGCGGCCTGCCGGAGGGCCTGATTTTCATTGAAGCGACGTTCGAGGGTTTTCCGGCAGGCAGCGAGGAAATAACGGAAAAGATGAATTCGCTTCAGGCGGCACGCGCGGCCTCTCAGCCGTTGCGGGAAAAAACCGGCGGCTCGACATTCAAAAACCCGCCCAACCACAAGGCGTGGCAACTGATCGATGCCGCCGGATGTCGCGGCCTGGCCCGCGGGGGCGCGGCGGTATCGCGCAAACACTGCAATTTTCTCATCAACCGCGACAACGCCACGGCGGCCGATCTGGAAGACCTTGGCGAGACCGTCCGCGCGCGCGTGCGCGACAGCAGCGGCATCACCCTGGAGTGGGAAATTCGCCGCATCGGCACGCGGCAGGCCCGGCCGCAAGGCGCGAACAGCCGTGCGCAAAGCAACGCAAGCAAATCGAAGGAGAACCCATGCGTGGTGCCAAACACGTTGCCGTCCTGATGGGCGGCTGGTCGGCGGAGCGCGACGTCAGTCTGATGAGCGGCAGGCCCTGCGCCGACGCACTCGAGGCGGCGGGCTATCGGGTGAGCCGCATCGATGTGGATCGCGACATCGCCAGGGTGCTGCGCGATCTGGCCCCCGATGTGGCGTTCAACGCCCTGCACGGCCCCTTCGGCGAAGACGGTACGATCCAGGGCCTGCTGGAAATCGTCGGCATTCCCTACACCCATTCGGGCGTGTTCGCCTCCTCGATTGCCATGAACAAGTCCCACACGAAACGCTTTCTCGCCACCCTTGGCGTGCCGGTGGCGCCGGAGCGGATCATCGCCCGCCTTGAGGCGGCGCGCGCCCACGCCATGCGCCCGCCCTATGTCATCAAGCCGATCGCCCAGGGTTCAAGCGTGGGTATTTTTATTGTCGGCGAGGGCGCCATTCACCCTCCCCAGGAGCTCTTTTCCGACACCTGGGCGCTGGGAGAAATGGTGATGGCGGAGCGATTCGTTGCCGGCCGCGAACTCACCTGTGCCGCCATGGATGGCCGCGCCCTGGAGGTTACCGAGATCATCACCGACGCCAATTTCTACGATTACGAGGCAAAATACGCCAAAGGCGGCTCAAAACACGTTGTTCCTGCAAAAATTAAACGAAATATTTACGATGATATACAGAAATTAACCCTGACAGCCCATCAGGCCCTGGGCTGTCGCGGCGTCAGCCGTTCGGACTTTCGTTTCGACGAAAACGGGGACGGCGATGGAACGCTGGTGTTCCTGGAAATCAATACCCAGCCGGGAATGACACCGACGTCCCTTGTCCCCGAACTCGCCGCACAGGCGGGAATGAGTTTTCAGGACCTGGTAAGCTGGATGGTGGAGGACGCAAGTTGCAACAGATAAGCCGGCATATGGCGACAGCGCGCTGGCGGCAGATGGTTCAGGCGGCGGTATCGGCCCTGCCTGTTGATCTGACGCGAGATATCCGTCGCCGGTGCGCGCGCTGGCGCGAGAACGGCTATCGCCTGCATGGTCTGGGCAGCGTTTCGGTCGGCGGCCTGTTCGCCGCCATCCTTCTCTACGCAACCTCCATCAGCGGCGATCTGTATACGTTCACCGGCACCCTGACCCATCTGGCGGACCGGAGCGTGGCGCATGCCGGCTTCGCCATCCGCCGCATCAGTATCACCGGAGACCGGCAACTGAGCAAGGCGGCCATTCGCGATCAACTCGGCGTCTCGCCGGACAATTCCCTTGTTCTCTTCGATGCCGCCAGGGCCCGCCAGCGCCTGTATGACCTGCCCTGGGTGCAGGACGCCTCAATTCAGAAGTTCTACCCGGATCGACTACACGTGACGATTCGCGAATACACGCCGTTTGCCGTGTGGCGCCGCCCGGCGGCGATGCACCCGGCGCCGGCTTACGAACTGGCCGTCATCAGCCGCAGCGGCCGGGTGCTGGAGCGCCACGCCGATATCCGCTTTCTTGATCTGCCACGCGTAAGCGGTGCAGGCAGCAACGAACGCGCCTTCGAGATTATCGACCGGCTGGCGTCATTCCCCCATATCGGCGCCGTCGTCGCCTCCGCCGAATGGATTACCGGACGGCGCTGGGACCTGCACCTGGCCAGCGGTACCGTGATCAGGCTGCCCGAGGACACCCCGGATGCCGCCCTGCACGAACTCGAACGTCTGCGGCGACACGAGAATATCCTTGAGCGCGCCGTTGAAAGCATCGACTTTCGCCTCGCCGATCGCATTGTCGTGCGCCTCGACGAGGCCACCGCCCGCGCCAGGCGCGGCGCACAGCAAAAACGCCTTGATCGCCTGAAGCAGCGAAATGCGAGGGCCATCTGATGCGCCTTGCCCATGCCTCCTATGCGCCGCGCCTTAAAGGCCTGTCGAGCCGCCGCGCCTCCATTGTGAGCGTTCTCGATATTGGCACGCACAAGATCTGTTGCCTGATCGCCAAGCTGAAGCCGCGCGATGCCGGCGATATTCTGCCCGGCAGAACCCATAATATCGAAGTGCTCGGCCTGGGCTATCAGCGCGCGCGCGGCATCAGGAACGGTATCGTCACCGATCTGCACGGAGCCGAACAGGCCATACGCCAGGCGGTGGATGCGGCCGAGCGCATGTCCGGCGTGAGCGTCACATCGCTGATCGTCAACGTCTCGTGCGGCCGGCTGATATCACAGAGTTTCGCCGCCAAAGTGGCCCTCGGCGGCCACCGGGTCAATGAACGCGATATCCGCCGCGTTCTCAGGGCCGGCCGCGAACAATCCGTCGATCCCAAACGCGTCATCCTGCACACCCTGCCCATGCATTACGAACTCGATGGCCAGAGGGGGATCGAAAATCCCTGCGGCATGATGGGCGATCGGCTCGGCGTCGACATTCATGTTGTCACCGCCGGCCTTGCGGCGCTGGTGAACCTTGAGCAGGTTCTGAACAATTGCCATCTGGTTGTCGCCGCCATGGTCGCCTCGCCCTATGCCAGCGGCGTCTCCACCCTCGTCGACGACGAACTCGAACTGGGCACCGCCTGTATCGATCTGGGCGCCGGAACCACCAGCGCCGCGGTCTTCGCCGATGGCGACTTCATCCATGCCGATTCCATCGCCATGGGCGGCTTTAACGTGACCATGGACGTCGCCCACGGCCTCTCCACGTCCCTGGCGGCGGCCGAGCGGATCAAAACCCTCCATGGCAGCGCCCTGGCGAGCGTCTCCGATGAGCGCCATACGATCAATGTCCCGCCCATGGAAGCCGACGGCCAGGCGCAGGCGAATACGCAGGCGAATACAAAGCCTGAAGTGCCCTCAAATGTACCCCGCTCCCTGCTGACAAGAATTGTTCGGGCACGGGTGGAGGAAATCCTCGAGACCGTGCGCGATCGCCTGCATTCCGCCGGCTTTGGCGCAATCGCCGGACGCCGGCTGGTGCTCACCGGCGGCGCCAGCCAGCTGACCGGCCTGCAGGAAACCGCGCGGCGCATTCTGGCGCCAAATGTGCGCCTGGGCCGCCCTCTGGGCATCGGCGGCCTTCCCGATGCGGCAAAAGGCCCGGCGTTCGCGTGCGTCGCCGGGCAGCTTATATATCCGCAGATCGCCACCAGCGAGCAAATGTACAACCGCGAACGCGAATTCGCCCTCACCGGTACCGATGGCTATTTCCACCGTGTCGGCGATTGGCTCAGAAGCAGTTTCTAGAGCATGTCAGGTCTTAATAGAACCATTCTGACGGAGCGATTTTGTGACAAGGCCAAGCAAAGTTTCGCAGGACATAGTGGGCTATTTTCAAGAGACTTTGCGCCGGCATTGGTGCAAAAGCGCCCGTCCCTTCGGGTTTGTCGATTGGCGGGCGCCCACGCTCAAACCGATCTCACGAGATGCGCCCGCATCGCATGTCGATCGGCTCAAACGTGGGTCACCTCGCCAATCGGGAAACGAAAATTGATTCTATTAAGACCTGACACGCTCTAGAATTAAGGCGAGGCAGAAAACAAAATGCAAACGGGATACGCCCGCATAAATGCGGCACCCCTGGTCGAGTTAAAGCCACCGCCGGCGCGGCGGCAAACATTATGAGGCAGAATATGACTATCGAACTGAAAATGCCCGATATCAAGGAGTTAAAACCGCGCATCATGGTATTTGGTGTCGGCGGCGGCGGGGGCAATGCGGTGAACAATATGGTCGAGGCGGGCCTCGCCGGCATCGACTTTGTCGTCGCAAACACCGACGCCCAGGCCCTGGCGATGTCCAAGGCAAAGCGCATCATTCAAATGGGCCTGAATGTCACCCAGGGACTGGGTGCCGGCTCCCACCCGCAGGTGGGAGCCGCCGCAGCGCAAGAGGCAATCGATGAGATCAACGATCATTTAAGCGGTGCCCATATGGTGTTCATCACCGCCGGCATGGGCGGCGGGACCGGCACCGGAGCCGCGCCGGTGATCGCCAAGGCGGCGCGGGAAAAAGGCCTGCTTACCGTCGGCGTGATCACCAAGCCGTTTCACTTCGAGGGCAAGCCGCGTATGGCAACCGCCGAACGCGGCATCGAGGAATTGCACAAATGCGTCGATACCCTGATCGTCATCCCGAACCAGAACCTGTTTCGCATCGCCAATGAAAAAACCACCTTCGCCGAAGCCTGCGCCATGGCCGACGATGTGTTGTATTCAGGCGTTGCCTGCATTACCGATCTGATGGTCAAGGAAGGACTGATCAACCTCGATTTCGCCGACGTCAAATCGGTCATGAGCGATATGGGCAAGGCGATGATGGGAACCGGCGAAGCCTCGGGCGACAAGCGCGCCATCCAGGCGGCAGAAGCGGCCATCGCCAACCCGCTGCTGGATGACACGTCGATGCAAGGCGCCGGCGGGTTGCTGATCAGCATCACCGGCGGCGATGACCTGACGCTGTTTGAAGTCGATGAAGCGGCCAGCCGCATCCGCGAGGAGGTCGACGAAAACACCAATATCATCCTCGGTGCCACATTCGACAACACCTTCGAGGGATCGGTGCGGGTATCGGTCGTCGCCACCGGAATCGACCGCGACGCCGACGCCCAAACAGCGCGCGCCGCCAGCGAGGCGCCGGAAATCAACTCCGAACGTATCGCCGCCTACGGACCATCAAGAAGAAGCCCGCAGCCGGCAATGACGGCGATGACCGCAGAACCTTCCGCCGCCGGCGCACCCGCACACGCGGATAATCCGGCAACACAGGACGCCGTCGATCACACCCGCGGCAACTCACGGTTTCAGACCCATCTGGATGAACTCTCCGCCCAGATCGATGAAGTCGTCGCCACCGCCGCCGCCGCCCAGGACACCGGGGAAACCTACCCCCATCCACAGGACGATGATGACGAGCTGCGCGATGCGGATATTTCCATCGAGCCGATTGTGTCCGCGCGGCGCCTTTCGGCCGAACCGGTGCGGCCGGAACAGCCCGCTATCGAAGCACCCGTCGATCGCGAACACGCTCGCCATCAAAAACCCTTCATTCCCCCCGTTGCCGCCGCACCGGGCCCGCGGCGACCGCGTGTACCCGATCTAAGCGAGTTTCCACCCATTGTTCGGGATGCGGTCGAGGCCAGTGCCCAGGGGCGCGACAGCCGGACCGAAACGCCGCAAAGCGCGCCCATGTCGCTGTTGAAACGTCTGGCGCATGTGGGGCTGGGACGCCGCGAGACGCCCGAGCCCGGGCAGCCCGACACCCCGCCCCGCGCGCCTCAGGCGGCCGCAACGTCAAAGCCTGCGGCGACTACCACTTCCGCCGCCGATCGGGCGGCGATGGCGGACAAGGGGCAGGCATCCCACAAGCCGCAGGTGCATGTGCGGGCGCCAGGCCCCCAGGCCGCGCCGCAGATGCAACAGATCGCCACACACCCGGCGCCAACCGCCGCTGCATCGGGGGCACAGCCTCATGACCGGCGCCAGCCGGCGCCTCAGCCGCTGCATGAAGCGAGGGGGGATCTGGATAACCACGGACGTTTGGCGCAAAAGCCGCTCGAGGATACCGATCTGGACATACCCGCCTTTTTGCGCCGGCAGAGCAATTGACACATTTGTGACAAAGTCACCAGCCGCCCGATGAGGGACGTTTTGCGAAATACGCAAGCGGGTTGGCCGCCGGGAACGCCGCTTTCGCGCGAAAGCGGCGAAAGCGACAGCAAAATCGACGGTGCAATGGCCATTTTCCGCCATTTACAGCCACTTACGGCCATTTACGGCCATTTTCGGTCCGGGGTTTTCCGCCTCGGGCCGTATTTTTTAGGCCCCTGTCCGGCTGTAACGAAGTGTAAGAAAGTGTGATTTTGCCTTATCTAAAAGCTAACGTACAACCACACAGGTCTCGCCTTCGGCACGATCCCGGGTATTTTGTTTGAATTGAGTTGGGTATTGAGTTGGGTGCGGAGTTCCCGGCAGCGCTGGTCAGGTTTGTTGATTCCGGCCGATGCGTTATCGAAGCGAATCGTTATCGAAGCGAATAGAGCTGGGATTCAGGCGTTTTCGTCCCGTATCAGGTATTTGCGTTTTGTCGGTGTAGTCCGGCGTGGATTTGGCGAGAATCACGTTTGCGCGTTCGTCAGGTTTACGCGTTAAATGACACACCCGGGTGTTGGTTCGCAAACGATGTCCGGGGCAGGTACACGGATCGTTGTTTTTGTCTGTACCAATCAAGGCCGCTGATTTGGATGTCCGGGCAGGGCGCGAAGTTACCAGACACAAGGCGCGGAAAAACCGTGCGGATAACGCGATAACAGTGCGAATAACGCGATAACAGGATAACGTGATAACAGTGCGGATAACACGATGCGGATAACACCTGAAAAATCATTGTTCCCGACCTATCAGTCGACGATTGCGGACGCGATAGAAATTTCCGGTGTCGGCGTTCACTCTGGCAAAAGGACGGCGATTACCCTGCATCCGGCACCGGCGGGAACGGGCGTCGTGTTCCATCGCCGGGGAAAATCGGCATCGCGCACGCGCGTTGCCGCCCACTACCGCAACGTTTCCGCAACCGCCCATTGCACGGTTTTAGGCACTGATGCGGCGAACAGCTTTTCCACCATTGAGCATCTGATGGCGGCCCTGGCAGGTCTGGCCATCGACAATGTGGTGGTTGAGGTCGATGGCGCTGAAATGCCGATCCTCGATGGCAGTGCGGCGCCGTTTGTCGATGCCCTTCAATGCGCTGGAAAGGCGTCCCAGTCCTGCCTGCGACGCTATCTCAAGATCACCCGCCCTGTCCGCTATAGCGACGGCGCCGGTTTTATCGAACTGCATCCCCATGCGGGACAATATCTGGAGATCGATATCGATTTTCCCTCCCCGGCGATCGGCAGGCAGAGCGCCGCCATCGACCTTGGCGAGGGCTGTTTCGCCAAAGAGGTCGGTCGCGCCCGCACTTTTGGCTTTCTTGGCGATGTGGAGGCGTTATGGCGCGCCGGTTTTGCCCTTGGCGCCTCGTTGGACAATGCCATCGTCATCAAGGATGACATGGTGATCAATCCCGGCGGCTTGCGCTATGCAAATGAATTCGCCCGTCATAAACTTCTTGATGCAATCGGTGATCTGGCTCTGGCGGGGGCGCCGATTCTTGGCGCTTTTTACGCCTATCGTGGCGGCCATCGGCTTAATAATACCATCCTGCACACCCTTTTTGCCGATGACGGCGCCTGGGAGATGGTGGAATTGCCCGCCAGGTCGGGCTTTGCCGGCGCGCCGGCGCAACTGGCCGGGGCCACTCTGGCGCCCGAGATCAGTTAGAGCGTGTCAGGTCTTAATAGAATCATTCTGACGGAATCATGAAAAGACACATAATTGCTAAAATTCTGCTCTAGAGCGTGTCATTTCAACAGGTTGTTCTCGAAAAAGCCATCGGGGGCTGCTGGCCATTCATTTGATCATTGGAGGTGTTCGATTTCTCATGCGCTGTCAAGGGCGCTTCGCGCCGCTTCCAGCGGTTTTTAAACCCTTGACAGCGCTGGATAAATCGAAAAAAAGCGATGATCAGATGAATGGCCCGGTATGGCCTTTCTGGCGGCAAGGGTGTAAGAGGTATCACTTCCGGTTTGCCTGCCCTGGAAACAACCTGCTGAAAGATCACATCTGGAGCGTGTCGTGTTTTGCGGCATTATACCGGGGGCTTTGCGTTTGGCTCCTGGCCCGGTTTAAAACCGTTGTCTTGTCAACACGATACGCAAGTCAGCGTGTACAAAAAGCCAATGCCGCTGGTATTATATCGTTGGAACAGGCACGACAACGTTGTAAATACGATAACGTTGTAATAAGTGCATCGACCTGATTGCTCACCCAAGACTCCAGCCAATCCGATCGGGCAGGCGCCTGGCGAAAGCAGACCGGAAAAGCACAGGGACGGAAATCGAGACAGAAAGAGTCCGTATGAATGGCATTTTGATCCACCCGCGCAGTAGCGCCGAAATACCCGCGCCGCCGATCCGGAGTGAAAGCCCGCAACACGCATTCAGCGAGAAGATGCGGCTGGGACTGATTGGCGTCTTGCTGGTCTGCGCTCTTGCACTTGGCGGCTGCGCGTCGCTCAATCCGTTTGCGGCATCCAGCGACGAGGACGAAAAGCCCCCCGAGCCGGATATTCCGGCGGAGCAACTCTATAACGATGGCCTGATATATCTGAACAGCGCCCGTTACGCCCGCGCCGTGAACAAGTTCAAGGAAATCGATGAACAGCACCCCTATTCCGACTGGGCGCAGAAAGGCCTGTTGATGCAGGCGTTTGCCAATTATCGCCGTGGCTCGTTTTCGGACGCGGTTTCGGCCGCCGAGCGCTTTGTCTCGCTGTATCCCAGTTCCGAGGACGCCGCCTACGCCCAATACCTGATCGGCCAGTCGTATAGTGCACGCATTCAGGACGTTACCCGCGATCAGACCTACGCCCGCCAGACCCTTGATGCGATGCAAACGCTGATCGATCAGTATCCCGAATCGGAATACGTCGACGAGGCGCAGAAAAAGGTGCGTTTTGCCACGGATCAACTCGCCGCCAAGGAGATGGAAATCGGCCGCTATTATCTCAACAAGCGTTTCTATACGGGGGCGATCGGCCGGTTTCATGTGGTGGTGACCGATTATCAGTCGACGCGCCACATCGAGGAGGCCCTCATGCGCCTGACCGAGTGCTACCTGGCCCTTGGCGTCAGTCACGAGGCGGAGGCTGCGGCGGCGGTTCTTGGCCACAACTTCCCCGATAGTCCGTGGTACCGCGACGCCTATGCGCTGTTGCGCTCCGGCGGCCTGCAACCGCGCGAACACTCCGGTTCCTGGATTTCACGCAACCTGAAAAAAATATTTTAGCGGGCAGCGCATTCAGGTAAGCTGACCCTATGCTTGCTGCTCTTTCCGTTCGCGATATCGTACTCATTGATCGTCTTGATATCGACTTCAGGACGGGCTTTACGGCATTGACCGGCGAGACGGGCGCGGGAAAATCCCTCCTGCTTGACGCGCTGTCGCTGGCCCTCGGCGGGCGCGGCGATGCGGCTCTTGTGCGGTCCGGGTGCGAGAGCGCGCAAACAAGCGCGGCGTTTTATGTGCCCGCCCCCCATAGCGCCCGTGAAAAGCTCAAGGAACATGGCCTTGACGATACCCGGGATGTCATCCTGCGCCGCGTTCAGGGACGCGACGGGCGCAGCCGCGCCTTTGTCAATGGTCAGCCGGTGAGCATCTCGGTTCTGCGTGAAATCGGCAGCCTGCTGGTCGAGTTGCACGGCCAGCACGATGATCGTGCCCTGGTCGATCCCGGACACCATCGGGGCCTGCTGGACGCGTTTGCCGAACTTGAGGGGGAGGTGCGCGCACTTGGTGATTCCCATACGCACATGCAACGCGCCACGACGGCCCGGGCGGCGTTGGGCGAGCGGCTGGCGCGCCTGCAAGACGAACGCGAATTTCTTGTCCACGCCCTGAGCGAGTTGCGCACCCTGAAGCCCCTGGCGGGCGAGGAGGAAACCCTGGCGACGACACGCCAGGAAATGATGCGACTGGAGAGCTTGCGCACCGAGTTAAACGAAGCCCGCGAAACCCTGGCCGGCGAGGCCTCGCCCATACCGGTGCTTTCGTCCCTAAGCCGGCGCCTTCAGCGGCGCGCTGCCGATAACGGGGAGATTTTCGATGCCGCCCTGGGCGGCCTTGACGCCGCGCTCGATGGTCTTGAGACGGCGGCGGGGGCACTGGAGGACGCCATACGCGCAAGCGAATTCGAACCGGATGAACTGGAGCGTATCGAGGAGCGGCTGTTTGCCTTGCGCGCTCTGGCGCGCAAGCACAATGTGCCGGTGGATGCCCTTGCCGATCTGCGCAGGACATTCGCTGCCGAGCTTGCCGCCATTGAGGACGGCGATCGCGAGCGCGATCAACTCGATGAACAGGTTTCACGGGCGCGGGCGGATTATCACGCAAAGGCCGCGACGCTGAGCCGCAAACGCGCGCGCGCGGCAGGGAAGCTGCAAGGGGCCGTCAACCGCGAGTTGCCCGCCCTGAAGCTGGGCCAGGCGCGTTTTTTTGTCGACATCAACAAGGACGAGACCCGTCTGGCGGCGAGCGGCTATGACAGTATCGCATTCCGGGTACGGACCAATACCGGCGCGCCGCCGGGCCCGATGATGAAAGTGGCCTCTGGCGGCGAGTTATCGCGCCTGCTGCTGGCGCTCAAGGTGGTTCTTGCCGACAAGGGATCGGCGCCCTGTCTGGTGTTCGATGAGATTGATACCGGCGTCGGGGGCGCTGTCGCCGACGCAATGGGCAAGCGTCTGCGTCGGCTATCGGCACGGGTACAGGTGCTGGCGATCACCCACGCGCCGCAAGTGGCGGCGCTGGCGGATCATCATTGTCTGATCACCAAGGGGGGAAAATCCGGCGAAGGGGTGCGCACGCATCTGAAGGAACTGGATGACGCCGCGCGGCGCGAGGAACTGGCCCGCATGCTGGCAGGAGAGAAGATCACCCGCGAGGCCCGTGCAGCGGCAGCGAAACTGCTGACGGGAACCCACGCATGACAAAAGCTGCAAAAGAATCGGCAAAACCGGTGGATACCCTTGATGAGCCGCAGGCGCGCCGGGAACTGGCCCGCCTGGCAAGGCAAATCGCCGCCCACGACGATGCCTATTATGGAGCCGATGCGCCGGTGGTCTCCGATGCCGAATACGATGCCCTGCGCCGGCGCAATGAAGCAATTGAGGCGCGCTTTGCCCATCTGGTGCGCGCCGACAGCCCCAGTCGCAGGGTGGGCGCCAAACCGGCCGAGGGCTTTGCCAGGGCCACCCACGCAACGCCCATGCTCTCGCTGGCAAACGCCTTTAGCGCCGACGATATTGTGGCATTTGTGGAGCGCATCCGCCGTTATCTGGGCCTTGATGAGCGGGCGGCCATCGCGTTGGCGGCGGAACCGAAAATCGACGGCCTGTCGGCGAACCTGCGATACGAGGCAGGCCGTTTTGTCCTTGGCGCCACCCGCGGCGATGGCCATGTGGGCGAGACAGTAACCGACAATCTGCGCACCCTGGACGATATCCCGGCGCGTTTGCACGGCGACGATGTCCCCGATGTCATTGAGGTGCGCGGCGAGGTCTATCTGTCCCATGCGGGCTTTGCCGCCATGAACGCCGAACAGGAGGCAAAGGGCAAGCCGGCCTATGTTAATCCGCGCAACGCCGCCGCCGGCTCCCTTCGCCAACTCGATGCCGCGGTTACCGCGCAGCGCCCGTTGCGCTTCTTTGCCTACGCGTGGGGCGAGGCGAGCCGCCTTCCCGCCGATACCCATGCGGATGTGATCGCGGCTCTGGCCCGTTGGGGGTTTATCGTTAATCCTCTGATGGCCCTTTGCGATAGTGTCGATGCCGCCCTCGCCTATTACGAAAGGATCGATGCCCGGCGCGCCGCCCTGGGCTACGACATCGATGGTGTTGTCTACAAGCTCAATCGCCTTGACTGGCAGGAGCGTCTTGGCTTTGCCGGGCGGGCGCCGCGCTGGGCGATTGCCCATAAATTTGCCGCCGAGACCGCCACCACCGTGATCAACGCCATTGAAGTTCAGGTGGGACGCACCGGCACGCTTACGCCGGTGGCAAAACTGGAACCGGTCACCGTGGGCGGCGTTGTGGTCTCGAACGCAACCCTGCATAACGAGGACGAAATCGCCCGCAAGGACGTTCGCATTGGCGATACAGTCATTGTTCAACGCGCCGGCGATGTAATCCCGCAGGTTGTGGCAGTGGTGGGCGAGAAGCGCAAAAAAGGCGCCCGGCGCTTCGTCTATCCAACGCGCTGCCCGGTGTGCGACAGTCTGGCGGTGCGCGAGATCAACGCCAATACCGGCAAGGCGGATGCGGCGCGGCGGTGTACCGGCGGACTTGTCTGTGCGGCGCAAGGCGTGGAGCGGCTTAAACATTTTGTCTCGCGCGATGCCTTCGACATTGAGGGCCTTGGGTCAAAACAGATCGCAGCGTTCTACGGCGATACAACGCTGGGCGTTAAATCACCGGCGGATATCTTCACGTTGGCGGCGCGCGATGGGCAAAACGACGACAAGCTGCAGGACAGGGACGGATGGGGTGAGCGGTCGGCGGCCAATTTGTTTGCCGCCATTGAAGCGCGCCGGCACATCTCCCTGGCGCGTTTTATCTATGGGTTGGGCATTCGCCATGTGGGGCTGTCAACGGCGAGGCTTCTGGCGCGCCACTACACCAGCCTGGACAACTGGCGCGCCAGCATCATGGCCGCCGCCGATGAAACGGGACAGGCGTGGGCCGATTTGATCGCCATCGACGGGGTGGGCGAGACCCTGGCACGATCGCTTGTGGCGTTTTTTGCCGAAGGCCATAACCGTGACGCGGTGGAGGCGCTCCTGGATCAGGTGCAGGTGCAGGATGAAGCGTTGCAGGAAAGCGCCCACAGTGAAATCGCCGGCAAGACGCTCGTTTTCACGGGCACGCTGGAGAGGATGACTCGCCGCGAGGCCAAGGATATGGCCGAGCGCCTTGGTGCCAGGGTTTCCGGTTCGGTATCGGCAAAAACGGACCTGGTTGTCGCCGGCCCCGGCGCCGGCACAAAGAAGAAGAAGGCTGCGGCGCTGGGGGTTACGGTCATTGATGAGGCGGCCTGGCTGGCGCTCGCCCGGCGCTAGAGCGTGTCAGGTCTTAACAGAATTGATTCTATCAAGACATGACACGCTCTAGATGTGATCTTTCAACGGGTTGTTCCCGGGACAGGCAAACCGGAAGGTACATCTCTTGCGTCCCTGCCGCCGGCAAGGCCATATCGGGTCATTCATCTGATCATTGGAGGTGTTCGATTTATCCTGCGCTGTCAAGGGTTTAAGAACCGCTGGAAGCGGCGCGAAGCGCCCCTGACAGCGCGGGATAAATCGAAAAAAAGCGATGATCAGATGAATGGCCACCTGCACCCGATGGTTTTTTTGAGAACAACCTGTCTAATACCAAGGGGCTTTGCTTTTGACTCCTAACCCGGTTTAAAACCGTTGTCTTATCAGCACGATACACAAGTCAGCGCGTACAAAACGCCAATACCGCTGGTATAATACCAAGGGGCTTTGCTGAAATTTTCCCGGAGTTTTTCTGTGCGCATTAAGCACGCTTTAACGTAAATTGGCCATTATGGCCGCAGGTCAGCTTGAAGGTATTGCGTATGGCTGTTCTGCACGACGGGGCGCTCGCAAGGGCGTCCCGCTCTTTACAGGAATCCCAATCCGGGACGCCGGCGGGCTTGGCGCTGGACGTCGTTCATGTGGGCGATTGTATCGCGCACCTGGAACGATTTCCGGCAAGGTCGGTCGATCTGGTCTTTGCCGATCCCCCTTACAATTTGCAGCTTGAGGGGGAGTTGCTGCGCCCCGACAACTCGCGTGTTGATGCGGTCGACGACAGTTGGGACAAATTCTCCTCCTTTGGCGCCTACGATGCGTTTACCCGCGCCTGGTTGCTTGCCTGCCGGCGGGTTCTCAAGCCCAGCGGCACGCTTTGGGTAATCGGCTCCTATCACAACATTTTCCGCGTCGGCGCGATCGTTCAGGACCTTGGCTTTTGGATATTGAACGACATCGTCTGGCGCAAGGCGAACCCGATGCCGAATTTTCGCGGCCGGCGCTTCACCAATGCCCATGAGACCCTCATCTGGGCCTGCCGCGAGGAAAAGGCGAAAAACTATACGTTCAACTACGACGCCATGAAAAGCCTGAACGATGATGTGCAGATGCGCTCCGACTGGCTGCTGCCGATCTGCTCGGGGGGCGAGCGTCTTAAGGGCGCGGACGGCAAGAAGATCCATTCCACGCAAAAACCGGAAAACCTGCTGGCGCGAGTGATCCTGGCCTCAACGTCGGCGGGCGATGTAGTGCTCGATCCGTTCTTTGGCACCGGCACCACCGGCGCCGTGGCAAAACGTCTCGGGCGACATTTTATCGGCATCGAGCGCAAGCGCGCCTACGCCCGGGCCGCGACAAGGCGAATCGCCGCCATACAACCCCTCGATGCGCCCGCCCTGCAAATCACGCCCGGTAAACGCGCCCTCCCCCGTGTTCCCTTTGGCCGTTTGCTTGAGGCGGGGCTGCTGGCGCCGGGCAGTTGCCTGAGCGATGGCAAGCGCCGGCACAGGGCCATCGTGCGCGCCGACGCAAGCCTGAAGGCGGGAGCCCATACGGGTTCGATCCATAAGGTCGGTGCCCTGGTACAGGACGCGCCGGCGTGCAACGGCTGGACCTTTTGGCACTTTCGCGATGAAGCGTCGGGGCAATTGCGTCAGATCGATGTGCTGCGCCAGGAAATCCGCGCCCGAATGTAAATCGCGCACCCTCTATGCCTTTGTCTCCTGATCGCCGGATTGCGCCTCTTGCGCCCCCATGGCGTGGGCAATCACCTTACGCATGACGCGCGGCAGGCTTTCCGTTTCGGTCTGTTGCGGCGGCGACCACCAATAGTGGGGAAATTCCCGCAGCACCGCTCGTGCCCGCCGATCGGACAATCGGCATATATCGACGCTCAGACTTAAGCGAAAGTGGGTAAAGGTATGCCGCACTTCGCCGTTTACGCGTCGCCAGCGTCCGCCAAAAGGCGGCGCTTCATCACCCGTACAGGACTGCGATGACGGGCCGTCCCAGCCGCGTGTGGGCACTTCGGCCATGGCGGCAAGCAGACCCTTTTGCGGCCGGCGGCGCAGTAAAATTGCTCCATCGTCGCGAATCGCCACATACGCCCTGCCCTGCCTGTGCGGCAAGGCGGCGCGCTTTCGCTTGATGGGAAAACGCGCCTGCGTACCCTGGGCGCAAGCCATACAGGCCGATTTCCAGGGACAGGCGGAGCAATGCGGCTTGCGCGGCAGGCAAATTGTCGCACCAAGGTCCATCAACGCTTCACCAAAAGCGCCGAAGTGCTTGTTTGGCAAGAGTGTTTGCGCTTTTTCCCTGATCTGTTTCCTGGCCTGTTCAGCGGGCGTATCAATGGCAAACAGCCGCGTGACAATGCGCTCGACGTTTCCGTCCACCGGCACAACAGCGCCATCGAAGGCGATGGCGCTGATAGCCGCCGCGGTATAATCGCCAATGCCGGGAAGCCGCTTTAGCGCCGCCACGTCTTGCGGCAAGTGGCCCCCCAATTCGCCATGGACGATTTGCGCGCACCGATGCAGGTTTCGCGCCCGGGCGTAGTAGCCGAGCCCGGCCCAGACGCGCAGGACATCGTCACGGGATGCCGCGGCAAGATCGGCCAACCGCGGCCAGCGCCGGCAAAACGCCTCAAAATAGGGAACCACCGTCGTAACGCCGGTCTGCTGCAACATGAACTCCGACAGCAATACTTTATAGGGATCGGGGCGCACGCCCTTGCGGCGCATCTGCGGCGCGATTCGCCACACAAGGGTGCGCGCGGCACCATCGTACCAGCGAAGAAGGCGTTGGGGATCAGGGGGTGCGGCCATAAGAAAACCGTGCTAAAAGGGATGCGTGGGGCGGCGGATTGCGGCGAGCATCCACCTTATACCAAGGGGCTTTGCGTTTGACTCCTGGCCTGGTTTAAAACCGTTGTCTTATCAGCATGATACTCACGTCAGCGTGTACAGAAAGCCAATACCGCTGGTATTAACCCATGGCGCGATTACAGGAAACACGCCAATGCGACATATCTCCGGCCCTGCAACGAAGGTGCTGCGCCCGGCGGCGCGACAACGCGGCCTTGGCAATATGGCGCTGATCCAGCACTGGGCCGATATTGTCGGTGCGCAATACGCCCGCAATTGCCGCCCCATCAGGTTGCAATGGCCGCGCGCGCACGCCGACGGCCAGGAACCGGCATGCGTTCTGACCATCGCTGTCGCCCCGGCGCAGGCGCTTGCCCTTCAACACGATACCGCCCGTCTGCTTGAGCGCATCAACGATGTCTTCGGCTATCGCGCCGTAACCCGCATCCGTGTGGTGCAGGCCGGCCCGGCAGTCGCGGCAGGTCCGTCGCCGCAAAAGCGCCGCGTGACACCCCGGGAACCTTCGAAGGCGCAGGTGGCGGAATTCTCCGCCATCGGGAACCCGGCCCTGCGCACTGCCCTGGCCCGCCTGAAGCGCGGCATTGGCGCCAAATAATCGAATAATCGCGCCTGGATGTGATCTTTCAGCATGGTTTGAGGCTCGCAGAGCGAGCTCCATTTCACATAAAAGCGAACCCTTATCCAGTTGATCGTAAAGAAAGGTGCTTCGTACCGCTACATGTACTTTTCTTCATTTAATACCAGCGGTATTGGCGTTTTGTACACGCTGACTTGTGTGTCGTGCTGACAAGACAACGGTTTTAAACTGCGCCGGAAGTTAAACGCAAGTCCCTTGTATACCAGCGGAATTGGCTTGTTGTACACGCTGACTTGTGTATCGTGTTGATAAGACAACGGTTTTTAACCAAGCAAAGAGTCAAACGCAAAGGCCCTTGGTATAAAACAATGAGAAAACTGACATCAGGAAGGCCCGGCGCTTTGTTTTCGCCTGGGCGTATTGCAAGGTTTTGGCGCATTTGCGCGTAATACCAGCGGTATTGGCGTTTTGTACACGCTGACTTGTGTATAGTGTTGATAAGACAACGGTTTTAAGCCAAGTCAGGAGTCAAACGCAAAGCCCCTTGGTATAAAGCCCGAGTGTGGCCTTTCAGCAGGTTGTTCTCGAAATCCCCGTCGGGTGCTGCCGGCCATTCATCTGATCATCGCTTTTTTTCTATTTCTCCAACGCTGTCAAGGGCGCTTCGCGCCGCCTTTGGCGGTTCTTAAACCCTTGACAGCGTTGGAGAAATAGAACATCCCTAATGATCAGATGGATGACCCGATATGGCCTCCCTGGCGGCAAGAGTGTTTGGAGATATGCCCTCAGGTTTACCTGTCCTGGGAACAACCTGCTGAAAGATCACAACCAGGGGACTTTGCGTTTGACTCCTGGCGCAGTTTAAAACCGTTGTCTTATCAGCACGACACACAAGTCAGCGCGTACAAAGCGCCAATACCGCTGGTATCGGGCCGCCCCAGGGACTGATTTGTCCTTATTTTATTGGGAAAATTAGACCGAGGCGAAGCCGAGGGACTTTTTCACATTCAACTATCCATCGATTTGCTCGAACCGACCGCGGAAGAAGCGCAGATATTCAGGCTCATAGTTAAAGCGAAGGCCTTTGATCCGATCAGCGCTGTTCATCACGCGCCCCACGCTTTCAGCGACCACGTCCATGTGGGCCTGGGTGTAAACCCGACGAGGTAGGGTCAGGCGCACAAGTTCCAGCCTGGGCATGAAATTCTCACCGGTCTCCTTGTTGCGACCGGCGGAAACAGCACCACGTTCCATCGCGCGCACGCCGGCGTCCACGTAAAGCGCCGAGGCCAGGGCCTGTGCCGGGAACTGGTCCTGTGGCAGGTGAGGCAGGATTGCGCGGGCATCAAGGAAGATTGCGTGCCCACCGATTGGATTGACGATCGGCACCCCCATGTCGCGCAGGCGGTTGCCAAGGTATTTTACCTGACCCACCCGAGCAAAGATGTGATCATCCTGCACGCTTTCGGTAATCCCGATGGCCAGCGCTTCCATGTCGCGCCCGGCCATGCCGCCATAGGTGTGCAACCCTTCGTACACCACGACCAGATTGCACGCCTTCTCATACAGATCAGGATCGTTCATCGCCAGAAAGCCGCCGATGTTCACCAGGGCATCCTTCTTGGACGACATCGTGGCCGCATCGGTAAGCGCGCAAATCTCGTGCACGATTTCGCAGATCGACTTTTTGCAATAGCCCGCTTCACGCTTGTGTATGAAGTAGGCGTTTTCGGCCACCCGGGTCATATCATGAACCAGTCGCACGTCATGGGCGTCGCACCAGTTACGGATTTCACGCAGGTTGGCCATGGAAACGGGCTGACCGCCAGCCATATTCACACAGGTCGCCACACAGATATAGGGGATCTTTTCCGCACCAACCTCGGCCACCAGCGCGTCCAGCTTGGCGATGTCGACATTGCCCTTGAATGGAAGGTCGAGCGCGGGGTCGTGCGCTTCATCAACGATCACATCAACGAATGTGGCCCCTGCCAGTTCCTGATGCAGGCGTGTGGTCGTGAAATACATATTGCCGGGCACGTAATCGCCATCCGAGATCAGGATTTGCGACAGGATGTTTTCCGCCCCGCGCCCCTGGTGGGTTGGGACCGTGTATTTATAGGAATAGTACTGTTCAACCGTATCACGCATACGATAGAAATTCGCGCTGCCCGCATAGGCCTCATCGCCCATCATCATTCCAGCCCATTGCCGGTCTGACATCGCGCCACAGCCTGAATCGGTCAACAAGTCGATGTATACATCCTCAGACCGCAACAGAAATGTGTTGTATCCGGCCTCTTCGATGGCCACACGACGCTCAGCCTCAGTGGTCATCTTCAGAGGTTCGACCATCTTAATCTTGTAAGGTTCGGCCCAGCTTCTAATGGATGTCGTCATGTGTTGGCTCCTTGTTCAACGTCACATAAGTGAGTTTTCACATGGAGCCGTGGAGAGGAGCGCCATGGAAAACCCGTGGCATTTCATCCCTCCAATCAAACTACTATGCTTGATCTGAGTGGCCAGGATTATGGATAGAGCAGCTGCTATAAAAAAGCAATCCTGGTTTTGAGCGCTGCTCAAAGCGGTGTATTGACTTTGTGTGAGATCCGCTCACTTCGAACTAGAGCGTGTCAGATCTGAAGGTACATCTCTTGCGCCCTTGCCGTCAGCAAGGCCATACCGGGCTATTTACCTGATCATCGCTTTTTTTGATTTATCCAGCGTTGTCGAGGGTTTAAGAACCGCCAGGGGCGGGGAGAACCGCAAGGACAGGCACAACATGCCGCCGTCCAGCTTCGCCGCCTCGCTGATACAGTTCCAGATGACCAGTTGTGCCTGACGCTTTCATCACACGCGCAAAAGGGTGTTGACCCCGGGACACAGGCGAATTAAGACTTTGCAAAGACGATTATCTATATCTTTTGAGCGCCTCGTATTTCGCTAGCGGTTTCTCGATCCCGACATTTGCGTGCAAGGGACCGGTCAGGGGCGCACATGTTGGAATCGAGGAACCGGTGAAGGATTGTCGGCCGCTGTAGCTCAGTTGGTAGAGCGGTGCATTCGTAATGCATAGGTCGGGTGTTCAAGTCACCCCAGCGGCACCATTCCCTGTTCAGCATTGGCGCTGACTTTTTCGGTTCAGCAAATTTCTGCCAATATATTTTTGCTTCGAAAGCCGTGTTGCGCGGTTTTCGATCGTAGCCTGCACGAACCAAATGGATTAATGCCGTGGCAGGCTGAGGCGGGCGCGTAAACCTCCCTCGGGCCGGTTGGTCAAAGTAATATCGCCGCCATGGGCTCGGGCAATGGAGCGGGCGATCGCAAGGCCCAGGCCGGACCCTCCCGTGGCGCGGCTGCGCGAACCCTCAAGGCGGGTGAACGGCTCGAACATCCGCGCGACTTCGTCTGGCGGAATACCCGCACCCCTGTCGTCGATCGTTAGTACGATCGTCTCCTCGTCCTGCATAAGCTGCACATCGGCGCGCTTTCCATAGGTGCAGGCGTTCTCGATCAGATTGCCGATGGCGCGGCGCAACGCTACCTCGCGGCCAAAGAAACCAATTTCCTCTCGCCGCTCTCCCCGTTCGTCCTTTTGCGAAAACACAACATCGTGCCCCATATGCACCATATTGTCAGCAATACCTGCAACGAGCGCTACCAGATCGCACGGTTTCATGGCCTCCTCGCGTCCGTCATCGCGGGCAAAGCGCAAGGTGGCTTCGGTCATTTTCTGCATATCATCGAGTTGCTCGATCATCCGGGTGCGCATTTCCTCGTCCTCAACCATCTCGGCGCGAATGCGCAAGGCGGTGATGGGGGTACGCAAGTCGTGGCTGATGGCCGCCAGCATGGCGGTGCGGTCATCGACAAAGTGGCGGATGCGCCGTTGCATGGTGTTAAACGCCGCTGTTAAGTTGCGAATGTCGGCGGGCCCCTCGAGCGGCAACTCGTCAAGGGTCTCCCCGCGCCCGAACGCTGTGGCACTGTCGGCAAGGCGACGAACAGGCTTCATGGCGCGACGCACCAGCCACATAACCCCAAGGGCAACAAAGGCGACAAACGAAGCCAGCAGGCCGGCAAATGCCAGGCCGAACTTCATCGGCGTGCCGCGAAAGCGGTAACGGGCGTTAATCCATGGACCCGTAGCCAGTTTGGCCGATAGTACGATGATCGGCGATCTGCGGCGGCGCCAATCGCGTTGGCCTGGTGTGGCGTATCGTACGTTGATGCGGCTGATCTGTTCTCCGGCTTCGCTTTGGATATATGCGGCCAGTTTCGCTAAACGCCGGTTGCCTTTGCGGGTGCGGCGCGCCTGGGGCTCTCCGGTTGTGAACGTCATGCTGGGCGTCGACAAGCGCCGTGCGAGGGTCGTATGCATCTCCCGCGGTGCCGCGTTAAGGACGCTGATGGCGCCCACCATGGCATCGCCCGCCTGGTCGTGAAGCACATCGTCGAAGGCATCGCGGCGATCGATAAACGCCAGCGCAAAGGCGACCATAAGGCTGACGATCAAACCGGCAAGCGCCAGCAGGACGATTTGCGCCGTTAACCGGCGCGGCGTCAGAAAGCCGGCCAGTCTTCTTGCAAGGGCAAACAGGGAACGCACCGTTTGCATCATCGGAAAAACGCGCCTTTTCAGTCCTTTGTCACATCGCAGGCGAAACTGTATCCACCGCCCCAATGGGTAACGATAATTTTCGGATTCTTCGCATCCGCCTCGATTTTCTTGCGCAGACGGCTGACCTGGTTATCGATGGCGCGGTCGAAGGGTTGCGCCTCGCGTCCGCGGGTCAGATCCAGCAACTGATCGCGACTCAATACGCGGCGCGGATGGCTAACGAACGCCGACAGCAGCAGAAACTCGCCCGTCGAGAGGGGAAACGCAGCCCCCGTTTTATCGATCAGCTGGCGCGTATCGGCATCGAAGCGCCAACCGGCAAAGCGGACGCCGGTCCTTTTAAGGCCCTGACGGTGTTGCGGCGGCATGCTTTCCACCCGCCGCAACACCGCCTTGATGCGTGCCAGCAACTCACGCGGGTTGAACGGTTTCGTCAGATAATCGTCGGCCCCGACTTCAAGGCCGACAATGCGATCCGTCTCCTCGGCCCTGGCCGTTAACAGGATCACCGGCACCTCGCCCGTCGCCCGCAGATCGCGGCACAGGGACAAGCCGTCCTCACCAGGCATCATGATGTCCAGCACCACAAGATCGATGGCCTGTACCTTAAGAATGCGCCGTGCCGCCCTGGCGTCTTCGGCGAGCGTGGCGCGCAGAGCGTTGTTGCGCAGGTATCGGCCCAGGGAATCGCGAATATCGCGATGGTCATCGACCACAAGAATATGGGGTGTTTGCGTTTTCATAGGCGCAGTCTACGGGGTTCGGACAAACATTCCCTCAACATTGAAGCGCAGGCTTATACAGCGCAAGGCAAAATATTGTAACAGTGTGTGTCAAGGGTATCCGCCGCCACAAAAACCGACATCTTACCCTTTTTGCGGCACGCTTTTGCGACAAATATCCCCCATTTTCATCTTCAGCGGCATCCACGGACAAACCGGTTTCGGAGCCGAAGACTATCAACATGGAGAAAGACAATGGCACTTAGCAAAAAAACCAAGGTCATCGCCGGGATCAGCGCCGTTACCGTAATAGGTGGCGCGTTGCTTGCAGGCACGACGATTTCAAACGCTGGCGGCTTTGGCAAATTCGGCGGGCGCGGCATGATGCGCGGCATGGGTATCGATCACGTGTTCGCAGAATTCGACACCAACAAGGATGGCACCATCACCAGGGACGAGGTCACGGCAACCCAGGCGGCGGCATTGCAAAAGCATGATGCAAATTCCGACGGGACGCTCTCGCTGGAGGAGTTCACAGCCTATTTTACCGAAAAGGCCAAATTCGCTATCGTTCGCGGTTTTCAGTTTGTCGACAAGGACGGCGATGCGCGTCTGACCAAGGAGGAACTCACGGCCCTTCCCGTCATGGTCTTTGAGCGCGTTGATCGCGACAATGACGGCAGGATCGTTAAGGCGGACGTTCGCAAGATGCGTGGCAAGCGCCATGAACGGGGCCGCCGCCATCACGATGGTGACCGCGATAGCAACTAGATTTCCCCATTGACCGCGGACCCGGCCCGCGCCTGATCGGATTTCAGCGATCGGGTTTGCGGCGCCGGCCGCGGCGCGTGCGTGGCGAGGGGGTATCAGGTCCGCCAATGAGGCTTGCTGTCGCCCCGGTCAGTGGTCCAAGACGCGCGACAATCTCTTCCAAATCCGGGCATGGCCCCTTTTCATGGGCGCGCAGGGCATCGCCCATGGCGCGCAAATGAACCGGACGGGTGCCGCAACAGCCACCGATAATCCGTGCACCCGCATCAAGGGCAAGGCGGGCGTAGTCGGCCATCAATTCAGGCGTGCCGCTGTAGTGAACGTCATCGCCGCGCACCTGGGGGATGCCGCAATTGGCCTTGGCAATGACAATGTCATGGGGCTTCAGCTTTTGTGCAATCGAAATCAGCCCGACCAGCAAGTCTGGCGCGCCGGTGCCACAGTTACCGCCAAAGGCCACCGGCGGCGGTGTTGCCGTGCGCACCAGTTCCAGCATCTGCGTCGGCGGTATTCCCATCATGGTACGCCCGCTGCTATCGAACGAAAGGGTGCAGGTGGTGGGCAGGCCAACGTGTTCGGCAGCCGCCAGAGCGGCAAGAATTTCCGGCTCCTGATACATTGTTTCGATCCACAAGACGTCGGCGCCGCCTTCCTTCAGCGCCTGCATCTGCTCGACAAAGATCCCGGTTCCCTCTTGCAGCGTCATCTCGCCGCTTGGCTCGAACAAGTCTCCCGTTGGTCCCACCGAGGCGGCGCAAACGATCTCGCGGCCAGCCGCTTCGATCTCGGCGCGCAAGAGGGAAACGGCCGCACGATTTATCTCATCCACCCGATCCGCCGCCTTGTGCATCTTCAGGCGGCTTGCTGTCCCGCCGAACGAATTGGCCAATACAATATCGCACCCCGCCTCGATATAGGAACGGTAATGCGCCCTGATTCTGTCCGGCTCTTCAATGTTCCAAAGCTCCGGCGCATGGCCATGCCTGAGCCCCATCGCAAACAGGCTGGTACCCGTGGCGCCGTCCGCCAGTAGCCAGTCGCGCTGCTTAAGGAGGCGCTGCAATATATTGTCCATGGCCCCTATTCCTTCTCATTCCAGGGCCGAACGCCCAGCAAATGGCAGATGGCGTAGATCAGATCGGCGCGGTTCATGGTATAGAAATGAAAGTCGCGTACTCCCCGCTCGATCAGATCCATGATTTGCTCCATAACGGTGATGGCGGCAACCAGTGTGTGTGTTGTCGCATCGTCCTCCAGCCCCGCATAACGCGAAGCAATACGCGGCGGCACATGCGCCCCGCAACGCGCGGCAAACGTAGCCGTTTGCCTGTAGTTCAAAATCGGCATGATTCCCGGCACGATAGGCATGGTAATCCCCGCCCTGGCAACCCGTTCCAGATAGGCCTCAAATACATCGTTATCGAAGAAAAACTGTGTTAGCGCCCGATCGGCCCCCGCATCCTGCTTGCGTTTAAGATTGTCGAGTTCGTTCGCCCAGTTCGCCGATTGCGGATGCTTTTCCGGATATGCCGCAACCGAGACCTCAAAGTGGCCGATACCCTTGATACCGGCTACCAGATCGGCGGCATTTTCATAGCCGTCTTTTGGCGCAACATAGGGCGCTCCGGCGCCCCCGGGAGGATCGCCGCGCAGGGCCACAATGTGCCGCACGCCGAGATCGCCCAGGGTGTGTACGACGGCGTCCACCTGGCGTCTGCTGGCGCCCACACAAGTCAGATGGGCCGCTGGCGTCAGGGCCGTCTCGCGCATCAGACGGCGTACCGTCACCAGGGTGCCGTCCCGGGTCGCGCCGCCGGCGCCATATGTCACCGAGACGAACGCCGGTGAGAGGGCCTCAAGACGGCGAATGGAACGCCACAAGCGCTGCGCGGTATCCATATTCCTGGGGGGAAAGAATTCAAACGATACCGCGATGCGCTTTTGTGCAACCGCGGACGCGTCATTCAGACGGGCGGATATTTCATCAATCGGCAATTGTGGCGTTGTCAGCGAACCGCTCATGCCAGGCTCCGTCCCCGGTGTTGCGCGGCAGCCGTCCCGGCGGCCATCACAAGGCGCGGATCGCGCGCCGACCAGATGGTAACCGTTAAGGCAGCGCGTTCATCGTTGGCGGTCGGCGCCAGATGGGTAGTCGTTACATCACGCAAACCTGCGGCGTGAAGCCAGGTGCCGACGACCTCATCGTCCAGCCCCAGCCGGCGATGGGCGTATCGGCTGCGCAGAAATTCGAGATCATGGGGCGCGAAATCAACGACGATCAACCGCCCCCCCGGCGCCAAAACCCGCCCTGCCTCTTCAATGGCGCGGCGCGGCTGTTCAAGAAAGTGCAGCACGTGGTGGATGAGGACCAACTCGAATGACGACGGGGCAAACGGCATGTTGCAAATATCGCCGTGGCGAACCTGGGCGTGGGAAATCGCCGCCTTGTCCAGTTTGGCGCGCGCGATGGCCAGCATTCGGGTGGACAGATCGATGCCGATACCCCTGGTGTAATGATTGCAAAACAATTCCAGCATGCGTCCGGTGCCGGTCCCCATATCGAGCATTTCAGCCACCGGATGATCGCCGGCGGCCGCGACAATAGCCTGTTCCACCCGCTCATCGGCGATATGCAGTGCGCGTATGGTATCCCAGGCTCTGGCGTGTTGAGAGAAATAGTTGGCCGCTTTTTCGGCGCGCGCGGTGCGAAGATTTTCCAGCCGCTGCCGGTCTGTGGCGATAATCCGGTCGTTTTCATCGAGCATACCCGTGGCGGCGGCGGCCAGGACGCGCGTATCAGCGGCGTCCGCCAGTCGGAAATAGGCCCAGGCCCCTTCCGGATGCCGTTCCACGACGCCCGCTTCCACCAGGAACTTCAGATGTCGCGATAAGCGCGGCTGGCTTTGCCCGAGAATTTCCGTTAAGTCCTTTACCGAGAGTTCGCTGTCGCGCAGCAGCGTCAGGACGCGCAAGCGGGTTTCTTCGCCGCACGCGCGAAGGATCCGTACGGTGTCCAACAGCCCGCGCGGGGAGGTTTGTGCGGCATTCGGAAGCGGTTGCGACATGGTTGAGGGCTCGACCGGCGGACAAAAATATAATTTAACGATATAAAGATATATTTATTTCTTATTCTTTGCAAGCGATTTGCCTGTTCTGGGAACACCCTGCTGAAAGATCACACCTGGAGCGTCGGTCGGGCGTTTAGAGCGTGTCAGGTCTTAATAGAAGCAATTCTGTTTCTCGATTGGCGAGGTGATCCACGTTTGAGCCGATCGACATGCGATGCGGGCGCATCTCATGAGATCGGTTTGAGCGTGGGCGCCCGCCAATCGACAAACCCGAAGGGACGGGCGATTTTGCACCAATGCCGGCGCAAAGTCTCTTGAAAATAGTCCACTATGTCCTGCGAAACTTTGCCTGGCCTTGTCACAAAATCGCTCCGTCAGAATGGTTCTATTGAGACCTGACACGCTTTAGTTGCACCAATATGCTCGCATAAATTCGCCAACAAGGGTTTGCGCAGGCTCCATCTCCTGACACAGTGAATCATAAACCACACCAAAGGGAAATCTAAAAAGATTCCTGTTATACTAACGGTCATAAAGAATGACCGTTATCGTTCAAACGCCACTAAGGCTTACGCGCCATAAGGCGCGGCGGCCAGTCGGCCTTGCCAACGGCTTTATGAGTCAACCATAAGAGCCGTTGGTATTAGTCGCCTGACGCTCCGGCTTAAAACCGTTTTCTTATCAGCACGATACACAAGTCAGCGTGTACAAAAGCCAATACCGCTGGTATAACGCACCTATACCCGTGTATACCCGTGTTTCTGCGCGTTACAGCCCGTCGCGTTCGGGAACATTCCCCTCCTGCCACAATGCATTGTTTTCACCGGTGCGCTAACGTGCTATGGCATATCGCCGCCATGAAAATTCGCATCCCGTTCAAGCCATGCCGGTAAACATGCCCGCTTGAACCGCCCTGATCGCCTTGATACCATGCGCCTTATTCCCGTTGAGCCTTTCGATTATGTTGTATTCGGTGGCACCGGCGATTTGACGCGCCGAAAGTTGTTACCGGCTCTCTACACACGTTTCGCCGCTGGCCAGTTCGACAACAACGCGCGCATTATCGGCGTTTCGCGCACAAAGATGGCGGATGCCGCCTATCGTGACTTCGCCGCCGACGCCATTCGCACCCATATCGGCGCCGACAGACTGAACGAGGATCGCCTGCGTGCCTTTCTTGAAAGCGTGTTTTACTGCTGCGTCGATGTTAGCGAGAGCGGCGGCTGGGATGGTCTGCGCGCCTTGCTCAATACGGCCGGAACGTCGGTGCGGGCGTATTATCTGGCCGTGGCGCCGCGCCTGTTCGGCCCCATCTGCCGACAACTGGGGCACGGCGACTTCGTTACACCTAACGCGCGCCTGGTTCTGGAAAAACCCATCGGCCGCGATCTGCAAAGCGCCACCGAGATCATTGGCGCGGTGGGCGCCATATTCGATGAACATCAGATCTATCGCATCGACCACTATCTGGGAAAGGAAACCGTACAGAACCTGATGGCGTTGCGCTTTGCCAACGCTCTGTTCGAGCCGGTCTGGCGCACCGGCCACATTGATCATATTCAGATCACCGTCGCGGAAGACCTCGGCGTTGGCGATCGGGCCGGCTACTACGATGCCGCCGGCGCCTTGCGCGATATGGTACAGAACCATCTTTTGCAACTGTTATGCTTGGTTGCCATGGAGCCGCCGGCCGCGTATCAGGCGGATGCCGTGCGCGACGAAAAACTGAAAGTTCTGCGCGCTCTCGCTCCAATCGATCGGACCAATGCCGATCGATTGACCGTGCGCGGTCAATATCGGCGCATCGCATCCGCCGGTGTCGCGGTTCCCGGCTATCTCGACGAACTCGGCGGTGGCGCCGGCGCATCAAGCCGGACCGAGACATTCGTGGCCATCAAGGCCCATGTGAACAACTGGCGCTGGGCGGGAGTACCGTTTTATTTGCGGACCGGTAAGCGCATGGCCGGGCGGTTTTCCGAGATTGTTATCCAGTTCAAACATATTCCCCACTCGATCTTTTCCGAAGCGGCGGGGCGGGTGATCGCCAATCAGTTGGTGCTGCGCCTGCAACCCGATGAGGGGGTGCAACTGTTTGTCATGATCAAGGACCCGGGCCCGGGCGGTATGCGGCTGCGGCGGGTCCCCCTTAACCTTGCCTTTGCCGAAGCCTTTGTTACTGATGTTCCCGATGCCTATGAGCGTTTGCTGCTCGATGTTATTCGTGGTGATCAGACGCTGTTCATGCGTGGCGACGAAGTCATGGCGGCGTGGCGCTGGATCGATCCGATCCACAACGCCTGGGAGGTGGCCGCCACACCGGCGCAAGGGTATACGGCGGGAAGCTGGGGGCCGAGCGGCTCGATCGCGCTGATTGAGCGCGATGGGCGAACCTGGCACGATCCGGACAGTGTCTTTGACGATCAGGAGCGATAACACGTTCTCCAGGTGTGGTCGGCAGATGGCGCGGAGAGGAGAGGCTTTATTGTTGCCAGACTTTATTATTGCCAGGCTTTTTGATATGTTTATTGGTATATTGACATGTGTATATATCAACTATAAACTGCCGGTACAGCAGGGCGGATCATTTTGCAAACAGGATCAGAATTATTCCAGCATAGACACGGGCTTGATAGTCGCAGCGGTATTCCGCTGCCCTCCAGGCATGTAGCCAAAATCCTCCAGACAGAACCCGGCGGCGACGTGCAACGCTCGATCAGCGTGCACATTTACAAGGACATTCTCCTTTCGTATTTTAATGTATGGGTACCGGGACAAATCCGGCAGCGATATTCTCGGGCGGAACCTGGAAATGTGCCGTTTTTCAGATTGCTGGAACTAGAGCGTGTCAGGTCTTAGAGCGTGTCAGGTCTTAATAGAATCAATTCTGTTTCTCGATTGGCGAGGCGGACCACTCTCAAGGCGATCAAAGAGCGATGTTTATCCATCTCTCGAGAGCGGCTTGGGCGTGGACGTCCGCCAATCGGAAACCCGAAGGGACGGGCGCTTTTGCTATAGATTTCAGGGCGATCAGCTTTATGCGTTTCGCATTACCCTTGGCAAAATGGGTACAGCAAAACGCATGCTGATCTAATATGGACCTTAAGTCTCTTGCAAATAGCCCCACTATATCCTGCGAGACTTAAGGCCCATCTTGTCGCAAAATCGCTCCGTCAGAATGGTTCTATTAAAACCTGACACGCTCTAATAGATGGTTCCTCACGATCAAACAGGAGTAGGCAATGAAGAAATCTCTCGCAAAATATATGAATCGCCGCCGGTTTATCGCCGCATCGGCGGCCACTACCGGCTTACTCGCCGCCCCCGGTCTGCTACGCGCTGCGGGCGAGACGATCAAAATCGGTCTTATCCACCCTGTTACCGGCTGGGGGGCCTATTCGGGCAACCAGTGCCGCGAGGGGGCATTGATGGCGATTGCCGATATTAACGCCGCCGGTGGTATCAAATCCCTGGGCGGCGCGATGCTGGAAGCGCTACTCGCCGACAGCCAGTCGAAACCGCAGGCCGGCGCATCAGAAGCGGCCAAAGTGATTGAGGCGGGAGCGCTCGGCATTGTTGGCGGCTACGCCTCTTCCATCACTCTGGCGACCACCCAGGAAGCGGCCAAAACCAACACCCCCCATGTTGTCGATGTGGGAGTATCTGACAAGATTGTCACGCGCGGTCTGGGCAATACGTTTCGCCTGGGACCGGGGTATGGCAAGATCGCCAGATTTGCTGTCGACAATCTTGATGCGATCAACAAGGCAAATGGCGCGCCGGCGCGGACTGTGATGATCGTTCACGAGGAATCGGCTTTTGGGTCGGGTACGGCGAACCTGTTGGCCAGGGAACTGCCCGCCAGGGGTTTTGAGGTTCTTGACGTTATTAAACACGCCAATCCGACCCGCGACTTTACAAATATAGCGCTCAAGATAAAGGCGGCGAAGCCGGATTTGATCATACCGGCAAACTACTACAACGAGTATGTATTGTTTGCCCGTACGCTGCGTCAGCAGAAAGTCGAAGTGCAAGGCATTTATTCGGTACTTGGCGGCGCGGCGTCGTCTTTTAAATTCGTCGAGGAATTTCCCCACGCGGCCGACTACGTAATGGATTGCAATCATTGGTACAATCCCAACTCCGCCGAGGCGCTGCAGCGTCGAAAAGCGGCTCAGGCGAAGGGGTTGTATTACACCTATGAAGTCTATCTGGCCTATAACGCGGTGGCGTTTCTGGCCGATGCCATCGAGCGCGCCGGCAGCACCGACAAAGACGCCGTCAATGCTGCAATGGCCGCATCCACATGGGACAAACACGCCATGCCCTATGGCCCGACAAGGATGGTCAATGGTCAGAACGAAGGTGCGCAGCCGGTCAATACCCAGGTTCTTAACGGCGAAATCGAGGTGATTTTCCCCAAAGCATTTGCCTCCGCTGCTCCCGTATTCCCGCGCCCGAAAGCGTAAAAGCCGGCGGCCGTGCCATGGCCACAACACCTGGCACGGCACGCAAATTCAGCGGTGGTCACTTGTGAGCGCGGATATATTATTTCCCTCCATCCTGAACGGCATTACCACGGGAGCGCTTTACGCGCTGATCGCCCTGGGGCTGACGCTGATCTACGGGGTGTTGCATATCATTAATTTCGCCCATGGTGCGCTGCTCATGGTGGCGCTGTACGGGGTGTATTTTCTTCATCGGCTGTTTGGCATCGACCCATACGCCGCCCTGGCCATCATCCCGCTGTCGATGTTTGTTCTCGGCTACGGGCTACAGCGGCTCATCATTACGCGGGCCAGTCACGGGCGCGACGAAAACATCCTGCTGACAACACTGGGATTGTCGATTGTCATTGAGAATCTGGCCCTTTATCTGTTTAAGTCCGATACCCGGGTGGTTGAGACTTCAACCAGTTTTGATGTTGTTGAGATATTCGGCGCCCTTTTGCCTTATCCAAAGCTCGTGGCGTTTCTTGGCGCCGTTGTCACGGCACTGGCGTTGTGGTTGTTCATGGAAAAGACCGACCTGGGGCGCGCCATACGGGCGCTGGCCAAAGAACGCAAGGGCGCGCAACTGGTCGGCATCGATGTCGCCCATGTGTTTGCCATGAGTTTCGGTATCGGCATTGGCGTGCTTGGCATTGCCGCGTGTTTGCTGATGCCGGGCTATTATGTCAATCCCCATGTGGGTCAGGGGTTTGTGCTTATCGCCTTTACCATCGTCGTGCTGGGGGGAATGGGCAGTTTTACCGGCGCCCTGCTGGGTGGTCTGATCATCGGCGTGATCGAGGCGATCGGCGGGATTTTTCTCGGTGAGAGTCTGGGCCAGATCGGTATTTTCGCCCTGTTTATCCTGATCCTTATGTTCCGCCCTCAAGGCTTGCTGGGACATCGCATATGAGCGCATTGCGTCGCCTTGTCGCGGTTTTTCTGATCATCGGCCTGGTGCCGTTCCTTGTCGAATCGCCGTTCTGGCTGAACGCGTGCGTGTTTACCCTGTACGCCGCCCTGCTGGGTCAATCGTGGAACATCCTTGCCGGTTATGGCGGCCAGTTCAGTTTTGGCCATGCGCTGTTTTTCGGCGTCGGCGCGTATACGGCAGCGGTGTTGCAGGTGCAATTCGGAATCAACCCCTGGGTGACCCTGCTGGCAGGCGGTCTGGCGGCGTCGGCAGTTGCCATCGCGGTGGGCTATTTGAGCTTTCGCTATGGCTTGCGCGGCTCCTATTTTGCCCTCGTTACGTTGGCGTTCGCCGAAGTATTTCGCATTCTGACCAATTCGCTTTGGTGGACAGGCGCTGGTGAGGGCATCATGATTGCCCTCGATCAACGCCCGATCATGTTGCAGTTTACCAGCCAGTCCCATTATTTCTGGCTGATCTGGGCAATCACCTTCGCCTGTTTTGCGGTGGTCTGGACGCTTGAGCATTCGCGTTTTGGCGCCTGCCTGATGGCGGTACGTGACAATGAGGAAGCGGCAGCGGCCATTGGCGTCGACGCCTTCGCCACCAAGTTGCGCGCCATGGGCCTATCGGGTTTGTTTACCGGCCTGGCCGGCGTGTTTTATGCGCAAAAATTTCTCTATCTCGATCCGGCAATCGCATTTGGACCGGCGGTATCGGTGGAGAGCCTTCTGGTGCCGATTGTCGGCGGCCTGGGCACGCTGTTCGGGCCCTTGTTCGGCGCCGTGGCCCTGCATGCGGTGGGCGAAGTTACGCGCGAACTGATCGGCGATGCACCAGGGCTCAATATGATCGTGTTCGGCTGTATTTTAATTGCCATGGTGATGTTTTTGCCTCGCGGGTTGTCCGGCCTTGGCCGAATATGGTGGCGCAGCCATGCTTGAGGTACACGATCTTTCCATCGCCTTCGGCGGCCTGAATGCCCTTGATAGTGTCTCCCTGCACATCGCGTCCGGGGAACTGGTATCGGTAATCGGCCCCAATGGGGCGGGCAAAACCACCCTTTTCGCCGCAATCACCGGCTTCCATAAGCCCCGGACTGGTCGGGTACGCTTTTGCGGCGAGGATATCAGCGGCGAAAAACCGTTTCGTATTGCCCGTAAGGGCCTGGTGCGCACATTTCAGATCGTGCAGCCGTTTGCCGGCCAGAGTGTGGCGCAAAACATCGCCGTTGGCGCGCATATGCGCAATCGCCGTCACAAGGACGCGCTGCAAAAGGCCGCCCGGGTGGCGGCGCAGGTGGGGCTGGCGGACCGGCTTGAACAGGACGCCGCCGATCTTACCGTTGCCGGGCGAAAACGCCTGGAGATGGCCCGCGCCCTGGCAACCGATCCCAAACTGCTTTTACTGGATGAGGTCATGGCCGGGCTCAATCCTTCCGAGGTGAACGATGTAATACCGATCATTCACCGTATCCGCGATAGCGGCGTGACCATCATGCTGATTGAGCATGTTATGCAGGCGGTGATGCGGTTGTCGGAAAAGACGTTTGTGCTTAGCGAGGGGCGCATGATCGCCAGCGGCGCGCCCGGCGATGTGGCGGCGGCGCCGGCGGTCATCGAGGCGTATCTGGGCACGGGTATGGCGGATCGTCTGAAACGAGGCGCGTTGAGCGGTGCTTGAGGTTCGCGACCTGTATGCCGGATATGGTGCGAGCACCATATTGCGCGGCGTTTCCATGGACATCGGCGCCGGTGAGATCGTTACCCTGTTGGGCTCCAACGGCGCCGGCAAGACGACATTCAACGGGGTTCTTTCGGGCTTGATCGCGCCGCGCGGGGGGACGATCACATTCAACGGCGAGGCGCTGGTGACAGGCGATCCGCGCCGCTCGATTGATGCCGGGATTGTGCAGGTGCCTGAGGGCCGCCATATATTTCCCAACCTGAACGTGCGCGACAATCTGCTGCTGGGCGGCATGCGCCGCGCCAGAGCCAACCGGGCAAGGAACATGGCCACGGTACTGCGTTTGTTTCCGCGCTTGCGCGAGCGCCTCGATCAGAAGGCCGGGACGATGTCGGGCGGCGAGCAGCAAATGCTGGCGATCGGCCGCGGTATGATGAGCGAGCCGGTATTATTGATTCTGGATGAGCCGTCCCTGGGGCTGTCGCCAATGCTGGTGGAGGAGATGTTTGCCCTGATCAAGTCGATGAATGAGCGCGGTCTGACCATATTGCTGGTGGAGCAGAATGTCCATATGGCACTGGAAATCGCCACCCGCGGTTTCGTTATGGAAAACGGCGCCATTACGCTGGCCGGCACGGCTTGCGCGCTGCTTGCGGACCCTGATCTGCAAAAATCGTATCTGGGTATCTGAATACGGTCCGCTCGATCGGGATTGACCGGCAAATCGCTGTAGCGAGGAAACATGAACATGGATGCCGTTACGCTGACGATCCTGAAAGGACGCTTTGAGCAAATCTGTGACGAGATGGACGCTACCCTTTTTCGTTCCGCCTTCAATCCCATCATCGCCGAAGCCCATGACGCGTCCCACGGCATTTACGATGCACGAACAGGTGATACCCTGGCGCAGGGAAAATCCGGTCTGCCGATTTTTGTCGGTGTTATGTCATTTGCCGTAAAGGCAGTTATCGACAGGGCTGCGGCACAAGGGGGGGCTGTCGACGGCGATATCTGGATTTTCAACGATCCCTATCTGGGGGGCACCCATCTGAGTGATTTTCGCCTGGTGCGGCCGCTGTTTCGGGGCAATACGCTGTTTTGCTATCTGGCGTCTGTGGGCCACTGGCACGATGTGGGGGGTAATGTTCCCGGCAATTATAACCCTGTCGCTACCGAGAGCTTTCAGGAAGGAATGCGGATCCCTCCTGTAAAACTCTATGACCGGGGCGCATTTCGCCAGGATATCGTTGATATTCTGTGCGCAAACTCGCGCCTGCCCGATTCCCTTTTGGGGGATCTGAACGCGCAGATCAACGCCCTTGAACTCGGCGTGGCGCGCCTGCACGCCGTACTCGATGAATACACCGATGATACCTGCCAGGCGGCGTTGCAGGCGCTCAAGGAAAGCGCTGCAAAACGCATGCGCGCCGGGATCGGGAAACTGCCCGATGGCGTCGTGCGCGTTGAGGACTGGCTCGATAACGACGGGATTACGGCTACGCCCCTAAAGATCGCCCTGGATATGAAAGTGGACGGCGAGCGGTTGCATCTCGATTTCTCGCGTTCCAGCAAAGCCTGCGCCGGCCCCGTCAATATCGCCCGTTCAACCACCATTTCCGCCTGCTATGTGGCCTTAAAGCACGTCTTTGGCGATGTGCCCGCCAACGCCGGTGTGCTGGAGCCGGTAGCGTTCGATATCGACGCCGCATCCATATTATCGGCCCGCGCCCCAAAGCCGGTGGGCGGCTATACCGAAACGATCATGCGACTTATCGATGTAATCTTTCAGGCGGTGGCGCAGATTGCGCCGGAGCGCGCCAATGCCTGCGCCTATGGAACCATCAACGCCCTGTCTCTCGCCGGCACACGTGGCGATGGCCGTCGCTGGGTGATGTTTTCCTTCTTTGGCGGTGGCCATGGCGGTCATCCCCGCGGCGATGGTCTGAACCATGGCAACGCGCCCATCTCGACTGCCACCATCCCGCCGCTGGAGATTCTGGAGGCGGCCTATCCGGTCAAGTTCACGCAATGGGCCCTGCGGCCGAATTCGGGTGGCGATGGCCGCCACCGTGGCGGCCTCGGCGCCATCTACGAAATTGAGTTGCTTGAGGACGAGGCGGATCTGTTTTTATTCGGCGAGCGCGGGCGGTTTGCGCCCAAAGGGGTGGCGGGCGGCGCCGATGGGGCAACGAATCGCTTTACTTATCCCCTCGACGGCAAAATGGTGCAGCCGCCCATGGTCTCGAAGCTGCACGGCGCAAAGCTGAAACGGGGAGACCGGATACGCCTGGAGACGCCGGGCGGCGGCGGTTATGGCGATCCGGCCGAGCGCGACGGTGCCAGGCGCGATCGCGACCATGCCCTTGGCTATACGACCATCGGATAGGCCCATGAAAGACGACATGAAGGACGGCATGGAAGACAGCCGAAGCTTGGCGATTGGCGTCGATGTGGGGGGCACGTTCACCGATATTTTTGTGCTCGATCAGCGCACCGGCGTCATTGAAATCGGCAAGACGCCGTCCAGCCTGGACGATCAGTCACGCAATCTTGTGCGCGGTATCGGCGAGCGGGTCCCTGATTTCTCCGCCATCGCCTCGATTGTCCATGGAACGACCACCGGCACCAACGCGCTGTTGGAGCGCAAAGGGGCAAAGACCGGCATTATCACCTCGCAAGGGTTTCGCGACGTGCTGGAGATGCGCCGCCGCGACAGGCCCCATACCTGGGGTCTGTGGGGGCAGTTCGAGCCTGTTGTGAGTCGCGATTGCCGTCTGGAGGTTGCTGAACGTACCCGCGCCGATGGCCATATCGATATTCGCATCGATGCCGATGAAGTCAGAAAAAAGGGCGCCCGATTGCGGGCGCTTGGCTGCGAGGCGCTTTGCGTATTCTTTATCAACAGCTATGCCAATGATTGCAACGAACGCGCCGCGATCGCGGCGTTGCGGGACATCTGGCCCAACGAGTATCTTACCCGCGCCAGCGAAATATTGCCGGAAATCAGGGAGTTTGAGCGCATTTCCACCGCCACGCTGAATGCCTATCTGCAACCCGTCGTCTCATCCTATATGGATCGCCTGGATGCGGGTCTGAAACGCGCCGGATTTGCCGCCGACTTGCGTATCGTGCAATCCAATGGCGGCGTCATGACCCTTGATACGGCAAAAACCACTCCGGTGCGCACCGCCCTGTCCGGTCCCGCTGCCGGCGTGCGCGCCGCCCAGGCGATCGCCAGGGCGGCGGGTGAGGAAAACATCATCACCTGTGATCTCGGTGGAACGTCCTTTGACGTCTCGCTGATTACCGGCGGAGCACCTAACCTTGGCGCACAAAGCGAGATTGATTTCGGCATGGTCATCCGCATGCCGATGATCCGCATCACCACCATTGGTGCCGGTGGCGGTTCCATCGCCCGGGTGGATGCGGGCGGCCTGCTTCAGATCGGTCCCGAGAGCGCCGGCGCCGCCCCCGGTCCGGCCTGCTATGGTTTGGGCAACGAGCGGCCAACGTTAACGGACGCCAATCTGGTTCTCGGGCGGATCAATGCACAAGCCCCCATCGGCGGCGGGTTGCGCCGTCTCGATGTGCAGGCGGCACGGCACGCCATTGATCGGCACATTGCCATGCCGCTCTCGCTTGATGCGGAACAGGCGGCGCAGGCCATTCTTGAAGTCGCCAACGCCAAACTCGCCGGGGCCATTCGCCTGGTATCCATTGAGCGCGGCCACGATCCGTCGAAGTTCTATGCCATGCCTTTTGGCGGTGGCGGCGCCTTGCACGCCGGAGCGCTGGTCAAGGCGTGCGGATTAAAGGGCGCCATCGTGCCGCGCTATCCCGGGGTGACGTCGGCCCTGGGGTGTGCGGTCGCCGATATGCGTTATGATCGGGTGCAAACCGTCAACTGCCTGACGGACGATGTTGATCCGCAGGCGCTTGCAGGCACCATGCTGGCGATTGCCGATGAACTGACAGAGCAACTTGATCGTACCGATGGCACTCTGGCCGGAATTGAGCGACTGTTTGAACTCGATATGCTCTATGTGGGGCAGACCCATACGATTCGCGTGCCTGTTGATATGGCGCCGGGGCTGTCGCGGCGGCATATTGCGGCTGCGTTCGAGACCGCCTACCGATGCGAATTCGCAAGGCTGCTGCCGGAAACCCCGACGCGGATCGTCAATATTCGTATTGCCGTCATCGGTCGCCGGCCGCCCTTTGATATGAACGTCTTTGCACCTCGCAATGGCAAGCCGGCGGCGGGTTGCAAAACGGCCACGCGCGATATTTACATCGATGACGCCTGGCTACGTGTTGACGTGTTTGAGCGCTTGAGCCTGGGTGTCGGCGAGGGGGTTTGCGGCCCGGCCCTTCTTGAACAGCCCGATACCACCATATTCATCGATCCCGGCCTGGCGGGATACATCGATGATATTGGCAATCTGATAATCGAGAGAAGCCATGAATCCTGTTCCTGAACAAACCGCCCTGCTCATTGTCGATATGCAGAACGACTTTCTCCATGCCAGGGGCGCCTATGGGCGCGCTGGCCAGACGTGTGAAGACATCGCCGCTCTGAGCACACGTCTTGCGCCGCTTGCCGGGACCATGCGGGCGGCGGGCGGCACGATTATATCGACGCAGTTTACGCTTGTTCCGGGCAAGGGGGGAGCGCCGCTCATCCCGGATCACCTGAGACGGTTGCGGCCTTTTCTCGGCAAGGGAGACTTTGCGCCGGGTTGTTGGGGACATCGGTTGATCGATGCGCTCGCACCGGCGGATCTGGTTGTCGAAAAAGTCGCTTATTCGGCGTTTTACCAGACACGCCTTGAGTATTGCCTGCGGCGCATGGGCATCGAGACGCTGATGATTTGCGGCATCGTGACCAATGGCGGAGTGGCATCAACCTTGCGCAGCGCCCATACGCGCGATTTTCACACCATCCTGTTGCACGATGGCTGTGCCGCATTCGATATCGACGTACACAGGGTGACGATCGAGAGTTTGTCATCAATCACCCGAGTTGTCAGTTGCGCCCAGGCAATCGAAATGCTGGAGCGTCCATGAACATAGAGCCAGCGGACAAGGCACGCTATGGCGTAAAGGTTCCGGTTCTGATTATCGGGGCGGGCGCAGGAGGCCTGACGGCTGCGCTGAGCGCCCATGATGCGGGTGCTGATGTGGTCGTCCTTGAGCGCGACGAGACACCCTTCGGCTCCACCTCCATGTCATCGGGCTTTATTCCTGCACCTGCGACGCGCTTGCAAAAGTCCCGTGGCATTGAGGACTCTCCCGGCCGGTTCTACCGCGATATTCGTGCCAAGGCCCATGGCAGGAACGATGCGCGACTGGCCCGTCTGGCGGCCCACACCATCGGACCGGCTCTCGATTGGCTGGAAAGCCGTTACGGACTGGAATGGGTGCTGCTCGATGCCCCCCTGTATCCCGGCCACAGCGTGCACAGAATGCATACGATGCACGAGAAAACCGGGGCGGCGCTTCTTGCCGGATTGCTCAATGCGGCCGGCGCCGCCGGCATTCCCGTTATGACAAATGCATGCGCCGAGGCGCTCTTTGTCAATGGCGATCGTATTGAGGGGGTACGTGTTACCCGCGCCGGGGCAAATCATGAAGACATCGCCTGCACGACGGTGATTCTCGCTTGCGGCGGGTTTGCGGCAAACAGGGCACTGGTACGAGAACACATTCCGACCATGGCCAATGCCCCCTATTATGGTCATGAGGGAAACGAAGGCCATGCGCTGCTCTGGGGCCAGGCGCTTGGTGGCGCGGCGCAGCATCTTGGCGGTTTTCAGGGGCACGGCTCGCTGGCGATCCCTCATAATATTCTCATCACCTGGGCCCTGATGATGGATGGCGGTATTCAGATCAATGCCCACGGAGAGCGCTTTGCCAACGAACATCTGGGCTATTCGGAACAGGCGGAGCAGGTGCTGCGGCAGCCCGGGGAAATTGCCTGGTGCGTCTTCGATGAGCGCCTTTTGCATCTGGCGAAGGGCTTTCCGGACTTTGCTCTGGCGGTCACCGCGGGCGCCATACGATCGGCCGGCGGGCTGAAGGAACTTGCCAGGCTCATAGCGGTGCCGCATGATAATCTGGTCCGTACGTTCGCCTGCATGAGCGATGTCGCGGCCGGCAAATGCGCCGATCCCTTCGCCAGAGCATTTACGCCGCAGACGCTGCTGTGCGCGCCGTATCACGCCATAAAGGTGACGGGAGCGTTGTTTCACACCCAGGGAGGTTTGTTGATCGATGATGCAGCGCGGGTTATGGGATCCGGCGGCGATTCGTTGCCCAACCTTTTGGCCGCAGGCGGCGCGGCGTGCGGCGTATCGGGACCCGATAGCGCGGGTTATCTCTCCGGTAATGGTTTGTTGAGCGCTATCGCCTTTGGCAGACTGGCCGGCTTGACGGCGGCTGGAGCGTTGAATGGGAAAAAGTAGACCGGGGCGAAGCCGAGGGACTTTTTCACATTCAACTCAACAGGGTGTCCCTGGTAAACCCATCGGGTGCTGCTGGCCATTCATCTGATCATCGCTTTTTTTTCGATTTATACCAACGGCTCTTATGGTTGACTCATAAAGCCGTTGGCAAGGCCGACTGGCCGCCGCGCCTTATGGCGCGTAAGCCTTAGTGGCGTTTGAACGATAACGGTCATTCTTTATGACCGTTAGTATTATCCTGCGCTGTCAAGGGTTTAAGAACCGCCAGGGGCGGCGCGAAGCGCCCTTGACAGCGCAGGATAAATCGAAAAAAAAGCGATGATCAGATGGATGGCCCGGTATGGCCTTGCTGCGGCAAGGGCGTAAGAGACGTGCCTTCAGGTTTGCCTGTACCAAGAACAACCTGCTGAAAGATTACAGATAGAGCATGAGAAAAAGTCTCTTATCAGCGGATTTACGCGAACCTGTTGTTGCAATTTAAACGCCCGACGCTCTAAAGCATCTCATGCTCTTGCAACACGCGACGCGCAACACGAAAACAGGCCAGGGCCTGAGGTACGCCGCTATAAATCCCGATAACATGAATGATGGCGCGCATTTGCGCCACGGACACGCCATTGTTAATCGCCCCCCGGCAGTGGATCTCCCACTCATGCATCCTGCCAAGAGCGCCGAGCATCGCCAGATTCATCATCGATCGGGTCTTGGCGTCAATAGCCTCATCGCTCCAGCCAAAACCCCAGCACCAGGCTGTCATGGCCTCCTGAAAGGGGCGTGTGAAGTCATCGGCGGCGGCGAGGTTTTCTTCCACATATTCCGCCCCAAGGGTTGCCTTGCGTTGCCTCAAGCCCTCGTTGAAAAGATCGGTGTCCATGGAATACCCCTTTTGATCGCCATGCGCCCTGACACGCTCTATTGTCGCCAGGCTGCGAGCGCGGCCTCGACGGCCGATGTTCCTGCGGTACCCTTTTCAATGGACAGAAAAGCGCGCGTTTCATCGGCATAAACCAGCGGAATATCGAACCAGCTGTTGGAACGAAGCATAGCCATATTGCGCCGGTGATCCTCCGCGATGGCGGAAAGAACCATCATAAAATGACCGTCAATCAACGGAACCATGGGAGAACTGAACAATGGCGCGCTGGAATCGCTCAAATCCGGCTTGGTGAAAACCCGCACCACCTGCGCGACGGTGCCGTTGGCGAAATCCTTCGGCACCTCGAAGTCCAGCCGCACCACGTAGCTCTCCGCCTGGCTGCCGTCGCCCGTATCCTTGATAAACCTTAGGCGCAGCTTCAGCCTCTTTGCCGGAATATCCACCAGCGCCCGTAATACATCGTTGGATTTTTCCCCATCGCGTTCGCGCACAAACTCCCATACTACCGTGCCGGCATGTTCAATATGCTTTCCGCCCTCGGCAAGGGCGGGGTTCGTGTTTGGCTCAAACAGAACCGCACGTGCCGGTTTCAGTGCGGCCGCACCCGACTCGGTGGCCCTGGCGACAACCTCATTGGACGTCACGTTCCGATCCACCGCTTCTGCGCCCGGCGGGCTGATTTTTACGGTATCCACAGCCTGTGGCGCGGTGGCGCGGTTCGGCGAGGACGTGGCCGTGGATACGACGGCATCACTGTCGGATGTAGCTGCCGTTTGACTTCCCTCAAACGTCGGATCCAAAATGCCGGCGCGCCAGATCAGCGTTCCCACAAGCATGATCAAGAGCGCCGCAGCAACAAGCGTGACGCCACTCGCCAGACCGATGCGTCTGGAACCCGCGGCAGGCGCCTGCATCTGCGCGCTATCAAAGCCGCGCCGCGCTGATAAAACAGGTGGCTCTGGCGATGGTGCCCCGTTGCCGGGCGAGGGACGGCGTTCTCCGGCGGCGCCGGCAGCACGTGCGCGCTGTTCTGAAGATGCCTCCCGGGCACCCTCGCCCACAGGCGGTTGCGCCCTGCCCTGCCCTGCGCGTTTCTGCTCCTTGACAGGCAGCAATAATCCGGTTGGCCGGGCAAGGGAGCCGACAGCGTTGCGCCGGTCTCGGCTATCATTACGCAGAATTCCTGGCTCCGGCGCCGGTGAGGCCGTGGGTGCCCGGGCGGTATTATTCTTGCCCAAACGCAAGACCGGCGAGGCCGCCGTATCCTGCTCGCCATCGGTGCTCCGCTTTTCACGCAGAAACTGCGTGGCCAGACCGATCCGGCTTTGTGTCGCCTCAGACGCCACCGGTTGCGCCGCGGGCGCAAGAGGCGGTTTTTGCGCCGCCGCATCCGTATCCTGCCTATGCACCTTGTCGGTGCGCGCCGGCGATGGACCATCGGGCGCATCGCCGGACCCGTGATCCGCTTGCGGCGGTGCGGTTGACGGTTTGACAATTTTTCTCACGCGTGCTTCGAGATCGGCGGCCGCCGGGCGCACAGGCCCCGGCGCGGTACGATTCGCTGCCGGTTGCTCACGCAACTTTTGCCGCGGTGGTACCGACCGGCCTGACGGCGCTGCCGGTCTCGCCCCGATCTCCCGTTCACCGCCCCTGTCAGTGGTGCGTCTGATGGCGGCAGGTGCCGTCGGGGCCTCCTCGCCATCATCGCGAATATCGGGCTGGCCCCATACGCGAGGGCTGCCTTTTGGGGCGGGTGCCGAACGGGGTGCCGGGCTCTTTGCGCGTTGTGGCGATAATCCCCCCCCGTCCGCATCGTTTGCGTCCCCGGGCCCGGATACATTCGCTGGCGTATTTTCCCGCTTTCCGGGGCGTGGGCGCTTTGGTGATGCGCCGGCGATGGTGATCGGTTTTTCCTGCTCGATCTGCATTCGGTCGTGCTTTTTGCGCGCCCTGGCAAACGCCGCCACGCCGATACGGTTGAAATCGCGCTCGATCTGCCGAATAGCGTCTTCGAGCGCAAGCCGTTGACGGGTTACCTCGGCAGGTTTCAACGGTGGCTGTGTATCACGCATCTTTTCCAGAAGCGTCAGGCGTACCGTCTCATAGACTTCCTGGCGCGCGCGCGTCGTTGGCGCGTCCAGACTGGCCAGGGCCCCTTTAATAAGAACGGTGAAATGGTTGGTCATATTCCGATGCGGTTTTCGATACGGTTTCCAGGACGGTTTTTCACACGATATCTGCAAGGACTGTCGAGCCCCTCCCATCGGCGGTCACCCGCTTGAAATCCGGCCACAGGACTAATACCAGCGGTATCGGCTTTTTGTACACGCTGACTTGTGTGTCGTGCCGACAAGACAACGGTTTTAAACCGGGCCAGGAGTCAAACGCAAAGCCCTTTGATCTAATATCACGATGGATGCAATACGGGCAATGTACAAACCATGCGGATTGTTAACACGAAATCGCCTGTCGGCGCTCGCAATACCCGAACGGCTGATTTAGAGCGTGTCAGGTCTTAATAGAAGCAATTCTGTTAAGACCTGACACGCTCTAGTACGCAACTATGGCAATTTGCCGTCTATTGCCGGTTTACAGGGTGTTGATTCGCGAACGGGCGGCAAGATAGCGCATTTTTGTCCCATTACCAATGGCCTACAGCAAGACCATCGCTCATTCCTTAAACGGATCGCGTACAAGAATGGTATCGTCGCGCTCCGGGCTGGTGGACAATAGCGCCACCGGACACTGGATGCGCTCCTCGATATGGCGCACGTATTTGACCGCCTCGGCGGGCAGTTCCTTCCAGGAGCGTGCGCCGCAGGTGGTTTCGTTCCAGCCTTGCAGGGTCTCGTATACGGGCTTGACGCGCGCCTGATCATCAGCCGATGCTGGCAGGTAATCGAGACGTTTACCGTCCAGTTCATAGGCGATGCACAGCTTTATGGTCTCAAAGCCATCAAGGACGTCAAGTTTGGTGAGCGCCAGGCCGTCGATGCCGCCACACCTGGCCGTTTGCCGCACCAGGACCGCATCAAACCAGCCGCAGCGTCGTTGCCGGCCTGTCACCGTGCCGAATTCGTGGCCGCGCTCGCCAAGGGTACGCCCTGTACTGTCGTGCAATTCGGTGGGAAACGGACCGGCGCCAACGCGCGTTGTATACGCCTTGGTGATGCCCAGGACGTAGTCGATGGCCCCGGGGCCGACGCCGGCGCCGATTGCCGCCTGGCCCGCGCCGGTATTCGAGGATGTCACAAACGGATATGTGCCATGATCGATATCGAGCAAAGCGCCCTGGGCGCCCTCGAACAGGATACGCCGACCCGCATCGCGCGCTTGATGCATCACCCGCCAGACCGCGTCCATATACGGGATCAGGCGCGGCGCCAGTTCCATCAGGTGCTTGAGGATGGCGTCGGCCGAGGGCAATTCAGCCCCAAGGCCGCGGCGCAAGGGCGTGTGATGCGCCAACAACCGATCGATTTTTGCCGGCAATGACTCAGGATGCGCCAGATCGACAAGGCGAATGGCGCGGCGACCGACCTTGTCTTCATACGCCGGACCAATGCCGCGCTTTGTCGTACCCAGGGACGCGCCACCGGCGCGCTTTTCGCGCAAGGCATCGAGTTCGCGATGCAGGGGAAGAATGAGCGCCACGGTCTGGGCGATCCTGAGGTTGTCGGGACTGATTGCGATGCCTTGCGCAGCGATCTCCTCAATCTCCTTGAGCAGCGCGGTAGGATCGACCACGACGCCGTTGCCGATTACCGAGAGTTTGCTCCGCCGCACAACGCCGGAGGGTAACAGCGAAAGTTTAAACGTCTTGCCGTCAATGACCAGCGTATGACCAGCATTGTGGCCGCCCTGAAACCGTACGATGACATCGGCGCGTTCGCTTAGCCAGTCGACGATCTTTCCCTTGCCCTCATCGCCCCACTGAGAGCCGACGACCGCCACATTTGCCATGGTGTATCTCCTGCCCGGCAGACTTGCGATTGATCCGGGGACAGGGCGTCGCTTACGCGATCGCCGGTACCCGCGCGATTGACAAACCGGTGCTTTTCCACGCCGGTCCCGCTCACCTATAAAGCATCATCGGATGCAGCGAAAGACGCAATTGCCGGCACGCCATACCCGAAGCACTATAGTGGAACCTTGAACTTGACATTTGCATGCATGGCAGCGGTTGGAGCGTGTCATGCCTTAATAGAACCATTCTGTTTCTACGAAGACCTGACACGCTCCAGGACGGGCAAATCCGAAGGTACATCTCTTGCGCCCTTGCCACCAGCACCCGATGGGTTTTTCGAGAACAACCTGTTGAAACTACACATCCAGAGCCTTTCAGTTTTTAACCGAAAGGCTCTAGCGGTGCTCCTCTATCTCCGCCTCAATCAGCGCCGAGTTGAAATAGCGAAGCGCGCGCACGTGCAGCACAAAGGCGATGGCGCGCGTCCTGTCTGCCGGATCGACCACCCACAGCCGAGTCGCGCCGCTGCTGTCGAACACGCGCAAGGCTGTTCCCAGCGTGTCATCCGGCAATACATACCGGGCACCGTCCTCCTTGTCGTCCTTGTCTCCCTTGTCGGGCAACGCGGGAACGTCGTCTGTTTCACTTAGCGGCTGCATGAAATCGGCAACCGTGATCGTGCGCACCATGTGCCTGTGAGGGCCTTCCTGCAAAAACAGCCCGCGCGACTCCAGTTGCCAGTGAAAGAAGCCGCGCCCGTGGATCGCCTGGGTCATCCCCCACGAGATCGATACCGCCAAAAGAATAGCCATGGTGATCGCGTAGCCGCCGGTAAGCTCGAACGCCATGACAGCCGTGGAGAGCGGCGCGCCAATCACCGAGGCGCCCACCGCGGCCATACCGATAATCGCATACACCCCCTCGCCCGAGGCCAAATGCGGGAACACCGTGGCGGCTATGAGCCCGAAGGCACCACCGGTCATGGCGCCGACGAACAACGATGGCGAGACGATACCGCCGCCAAAGCGGCTGGCCAGGGTCACCGCCGTTGCCAGGGTCTTGGCGACAATCAGGATCAGCATAAGCAGCAACGGCAATTCGTTATGTAACGCCAGATCGGTGGCCTCGTAGCCCACACCGAGAACATGGGGAAAAAAGACCCCGATCCCCCCCACGAGCACGCCCCCGATCACCGGACGTATCCATAGGGGAATATCGATCAGCCGCGCCAGCCAATCGGCAAAAATCAGGGCGAACTGAAACAAGATCGCGACAAGGGCACATGTGATGCCGAGCAGGGCAAACGCCGGAACCTCCCAATAGGATGTGATCTGATGAGCGGGAACGATAAAGGCGGCGAAGTCGCCGAAATATAACCGCGACAACACCGCGCCCGTTACCGAAGCGATCACAATGGGCACAAACGCCCGCAGCGCGTAATGGCCGAGTATAACCTCATGAGCGAACAGAACACCGGCGATGGGTGTGTTGAACGAAGCCGCGATGGCCGCGGCGGCGCCACAGGCGATCAGCGTGCGTTTGGCGGCGCGAGGCAGGGCGAAGGTACGACACAGGCTTGCCGCGATCGTGCCGCCCAGATGCACCGCCGGACCCTCACGCCCGGCGCTGGCGCCAAAGCCCAGTGAGAGGGCCGATACGAGCGCCGCGCCCAGGCCGGGTCGCAACTCAAGGCCCTTTCCCGCCGCGCGCGCCTCCATCACATCGGCAATGCCGCGCGCGCGCTTGCCGGCAATGAAATGTTCAAGCAAAAGACCAACAAGCAACCCGCCAAAGGCCGGCGCAGCGACAATCAGCCAGACTGGCATCTCCTGCAACGCGCCCGTCATGCGCTCGGAAAACACCCCGCTCCAGCTAAACTGAATGAATTGTACCGAAAGACGAAACGCGATGATTGCAATCGAGGCGCCCAGACCGATGACAACCGACAGCAACAGGATTATCGGCTGGCGGGTATCCAGATAGGCGGTTAAATTCGGTTGCACCCAGCGCTTTACAAGGGCAAAACCCTGATAAAATAAATGATCGCTCATTGCGTGCAATACTCGTTCTTGCGTATATTATGGCGGCGTGCCGCAGATGCATCGCCGTCGCCCATACCATATTCAGCAGGAGATTTCGACCGTGACATTAGGCCCGCGTATGGATGAGGCCTATGGCCAGTCGGTTCCGACACGGCCCCTGGAAGTTGCCCTTGCGCGCTATCTTAAGGCGCTGGGTATTGTGGTTGTTTTGTACGCTGTCCTGCAGTGGATATTCATTGTCGATTCGGCATTTGTCGCCTTGCCGCTTGCCCGGCAGATTTTGTATGGGGGGCTGGCGGTGTTACTTCCCGTGGCCGGCGTTGGTCTGTGGATGGCGACAAGATGGGGTGTGACGTTGTGGGTTCTGCTTGCCCTGATGATCGCTTGTGTGCATACGGTGTTTGCCGATATTTTCGGTTTCCGGCCTGTCGTTGCGGGTATTTCCGGTCTGAGCGTGATGGTGCTTTTCGGGCTGCTTGCAGGGGTGCGGCGGGGTTATTCCGGCATGGAGCGCGCGGCGGACGAGACGATCACCGGTCGTTACAATTTAATAACCTTGCTGCGCCGTAAACGAAATATAAAATAGAAATTAATAAGAATAAATACTAAAGCGATTTAATATTAACTGCGACATATTTATGAAATTGGTCATTAAGAAAAAAATTTAAGCTGTTTTTATAGAGTTATAGGTACGATGTACTTTCATTAACAGGGCGAATTGAGGGCACCGGTTTTAATGGAAAGGCTTAATCAATGGTACAATCGGCCACTCAAGCGGGTGAATACTTGCCCGATACGGATACAGTGGTGCTCAAGGATCGCTATCTCGAATCCCTTACCCTCGTCGAACGCCTGCATCGGCGCCTCCTTGACGTCATCAAGGACGAATTCGACCGCCAGGGGCGCACCGATGTCAACGGCGTTCAGGCGCTTTTGCTGTTCAACATCGGCGATTCCGAACTGACCGCCGGCGAATTGCGAACGCGCGGCTACTATCTCGGCTCCAACGTTTCCTACAATCTGAAAAAACTGGTCGAGGCCGGCTATCTCAGCCACGAACGCTCGAAAATGGACCGCCGCTCAGTGCGCATCAAGTTAACCGAAGACGGCCGCGCCATCGCCAATATCGTTGACAGTCTCTACGACCGCCATATCAAAAGTGTCGAAAAAGTCGGCGATATCAGCGAAGACGAGTTCGCCAGACTGAACAAGGCCCTGCTTAAGCTGGAACGGTTCTGGACCGATCAAATTCTGTATCGCCTGTAAAAAGTTGCACATTCGCAAACCCCGGCGCGCAGAACAGGGCAATCGCCGACCCATTCGTCTCTGATCTTTCAGCAGGTTGTTCCCGGAACGGGCAAAACTGACGTTACCCTTCTTGCAGCCCTTGCCGCCAGGCAGGCCATACCGGGCCGTCCACCTGCACCCGATGGGCTTTTGCAAGCAACCTGTTGAAAGTCACAACCAGGCGCAATATCACACGTTTGCCTATAATTCCCCTCCCGGCGTTCCGTGTGGCCTCTTTGCACCTGTACGCGCAGCGCACATACAATATATCTGCAATACGCCTGCAATACGCCTGCAACGCACAAACAACCCCGTTTACGCAAGGTGTGAGGCCGTCGCGCGGTATGGTCGCGCAGTATGGGGTGAAGGCCTGGCGGCCACCGTTACGCCGTCCTGCGCGGCAATCATCGACGGTCTGGCGCGGCCTCTTTCATTTACGCCTTGGTCAGTTTTGTGTATTTTAATAAAAGTTGAACTGGCAATTTTGCCTGAATTATGCCAAAGAGTTGATTCAACGTTATTTTTATCCTGACCAAAACAACAGGCAGAACATCGTGTGAGGCGATTGCCGGCTGATCGCCGTTGATGGCGCCTCTATCGCGTATCGGCCTGATTGTTCGTTTGCATTCAAGGACAGATTTCAAATGAGAAAAATTCCCCATGATTGCGGCCCGGTGATTGCGACTTGCAATCGCGTTTTCGTTGCCTCCCTTATGCTTGCCGCCATTGGTGTTCTGAGCGGTCCGGCGACGGCACAGCAGAAAACCTCGACACTGGATGCCTTCCTGCGCGACACCAGTATCGAGATGCGCGAGAAATTCGATATCGACGAACAACGGCGCGCAAGCTACCTTCGCGATACAGCACCGACATTTTCAGCGCAAAGCGTCTATCGCGCCGAACAGGCGATCGCGCGCTACGAAGGCATCGTTGCCCGGGGCGGCTGGCCGCAGGTTCCCGGCGAGCAGCGTTTAAAGCTGGGCATGCGCAACGCGGCGGTGATCGCGTTAAAGCGCCGCCTGTTCGCCTCCGGGGATTTATCCGCGCGCTCGAACCGCAGCGCCGCCGTCTTTGACAGCTATGTCGAGCGGGCGGTAAGGCGTTTTCAAAAGCGCCACGGCATTCGCGATGACGGTATTGTCGGCAAGGCGACTTTTGCGCAACTGAACGTTCCCGCCTATGCGCGCTTACGCCAGTTGCGGATCAATCTGGAGCGGTTGCGCGCCATGGCGGGCTTTTTGGGCGATCGCTATGTGTTCGTCAATATACCGGCCGCACAGGTTGAGACGGTCTCCTATGGTGCCGTTGTCGGCCGCCATACCGCTGTCGTCGGCAAGATTGACCGGCAAACGCCCCTGTTGCGCAGCCGCATTCATGAGATCAATTTTAATCCGTACTGGCACGTTCCCGCCAGTATCGTCAAACGCGACCTCATCCCGAGAATGATCAACGACCCCGCCTATCTGACCGACAACAGGATCCACGTGTTTGACCATAATGGAACTGAAATTCTCCCTCAGGACATCGATTGGTTCAGCGATGAGGCGACGCGCTATCTGTATCGCCAGGAGCCTGGGGCGCAGAACTCCATGGGCCATGTGAAAATCAATTTTCGAAACAAACATGCGGTCTATATGCATGATACGCCCTCCAAGACCCTGTTCGGCGAAGACTACCGCTTTCACAGTTCCGGATGCGTGCGGGTTGACAAGGTAAAGCGCTATGTTACGTGGCTGTTGCAGAATACGCCCGAATGGGACGCGCACCGTGTAAATGAAATGTTCCGCTCCGGCGAGCGCCTCGACGTTAAACTGCGCGATCCGGTAGCCCTCTATTTCGAATACCTGACCGCCTGGGCCGATGGCCAGGGGATGGTCCATTTTCGCGAGGACATCTATAATCGCGACAATGTCGATGAGCTTGCGGCGAGCGAGCAATCGGATTTGTTGGTGCAATAGCCGAACTCTCCTGCTTTCTCCGTTGATCAGCGCCGATCTGTCCCGGCTGCCCTGAAAGCGGTACAGGCCGCCGAACCGGCAGGACCGGCAACGCACGATACGAACAAGGATCCTTTGCGTTTTTAGCGCGCCTGTGCTTTGTGCCTTGGAGCGTGTCAGGTCTTACATAGAAGCAATTCTGTTTCTATTAAGACCTGACACGCTCTAAATGACAGACGAAGGGACAATACGGTAACAGTCAATGTTGACGAATGTCCCTGATTGTCGGATCAGCACCGGAGATGACCCATGAACCGCAATACGAATGATTCCCTTCAAGCCGATGACGCTGCGGCGGGATTTTTTACTGGCGATCTGGCGTTGCGGGATCCGGAAATCGCCGCCGCCATCGATGCCGAAATGGCCCGCCAGCAAAATGAGATCGAACTCATAGCGTCGGAAAATATCGTATCGCGCGCGGTGTTGCAGGCACAGGGTTCTGTGCTGACCAACAAATACGCCGAGGGCTATCCCGGGCGGCGCTATTACGGTGGCTGCCAGCATGTGGATGTGGGCGAGTCTTTGGCGATTGCGCGGGCCAGGGCGCTGTTTGGCTGCGCGTTTGCCAATGTGCAGCCCCATTCGGGCAGCCAGGCTAATCAGACCGCCTTTATGGCGCTTCTGCGTCCGGGGGATACGATCCTGGGACTGAGCCTGGATGCGGGCGGGCATCTGACCCACGGGGCGCCCCCCAATCAGTCGGGCAAATGGTTTACGGCGGTCCACTACGGGGTGCGGCAAAGCGATCACCGTATTGACTACGAGGCACTTGAGGAACTGGCCCGGGCGCATCGGCCGAAACTGATTATCGCCGGTGGGTCGGCCTATACGCGGGTGCTTGATTTTCCCCGTTTTCGCGCCATAGCCGATGCCGTGGAGGCGTATTTGCTGGTGGATATGGCCCATATAGCCGGTCTGGTCGCGGCCGGGCTGCACCCTGGTCCGTTTCCCCATGCCCATGTGGTAACGACAACCACTCACAAGACATTGCGCGGGCCACGCGGCGGCATGGTTTTGTGCGATGACGCACAGATCGCCAGGAAAATCAACAGCGCCATGTTTCCCGGTCTCCAGGGGGGGCCGTTAATGCACGTGATTGCCGCCAAGGCGGTCGCTTTTGGCGAGGCGTTGCAGCCGGCGTTTGGCGAATATGCAAAGGCGGTCATCGATAACGCGACGGCCCTGGCGCAGACCTTGAAAGCGCGCGGCGTTGATCTGGTGTCCGGCGGCACAGATACCCATCTTGTTCTGGTGGATCTGCGCCCGAAGGGCTTGACGGGAAAGGCGGTGGAAGCGGCCTTGGGGCGCGCTCATATTACATGCAACAAGAACGGCGTGCCATTTGATCCGCAAAAGCCGACTATTACATCGGGTGTGCGTCTGGGCACGCCGGCGGCCACAACGCGCGGCTTTGGCGTCGGCGAGTTTCAGCGTGTCGGCAATCTGATCGGCGACATTGTCGATGGGCTTGTCGGCAACGGCGAAGACAGCAATGAGGACGTGGAGGCGGCGGTGCGCCGCCAGGTCAGCGATCTGACCCGGCGCTTTCCCATCTATTGATCCCGGCCGCAAGGCGGCTCGCACCAGGAAGGTGAGCACGATGCGCTGTCCGTATTGTGGGCACGAGAGCACACAGGTGCGCGATTCGCGATCGGCCGAGGACGATGCCGCGATCCGGCGCCGGCGCCATTGCATGGGCTGCGGCGGGCGCTTTACCACCTACGAACGTGTTCAATTGCGCGCCCTGACGGTGATCAAGCGCGACACGCGCCGGGTGCCGTTCGATCGTGAAAAGCTGACCCGTTCGGCGCAGGTGGCGCTGCGCAAACGCGCCGTGCCGCAGGAGCGCCAGGAACGCATGATCAACGGCATCGTGCGCCAGCTCGAGAGCGGTGGCGAGGTGGAAGTGGCTTCATCGCTCATCGGCCGATTGCTCATGGAGGGATTGCGCCATCTTGACGATGTGGCCTATGTGCGTTTTGCCTCTGTATACAAGGACTTTCGCGAGGCGCGCGATTTCGAGGCCTTTGTCGGTGAACTTGCCGGCGAAAGCGAAGGGCATGGCAAGGATGATGCCGGTCCGGAACGGCGCCATCAACGTAACGACGACGGGTGATGCAGGGTGCGCTGACAGATGCCGGGAAGCCGGCCAACGGGGAGTGCCACGCATCGTCGGTGCAGACGCGGCTGATGGCGGCGGCGTTGCGTCTGGGGGCGCGCAGCGAGGGACTTGCGTGGCCGAACCCGGCTGTTGGAGCGCTTGTGGTGCGGTTTCGCGATGGCGAACCGGAAATTGTTGGCCGCGGGGCTACCGCACCCGGCGGACGGCCCCACGCCGAGGCGGTGGCGTTAAGGGAGGCCGGGACGAGGGCTGCGGGGGCCACGTGTATCGTCACCCTGGAGCCTTGCGCGCAACAGGGCCGGGGCGGGCCGTGCGCCGAGGCGCTAATCGACGCCGGTGTGGCCTGCGTGGTAGCGGCGATCGAGGACCCGAACACGGGCATTAACGGCGCGGGATTTCGGCGTCTTGAACGGGCGGGGGTTGCGGTGCGTACCGGCATCCTTGCCGATCGGGCGCGCTACGCCCATCGCGGCCATTGTATGCGCGTAACCCGGGGACGTCCCTTTGTGACGCTAAAACTGGCCCGCGACGGGAACGGCTTCATTGGCGTGCGGGGCGCCGGGCCGGTAGCGATAACCGGTGCGCAAGCGCGGCGCGCAGTGCACCTTATGCGCGCGCGCACCGATGCCATTGCGGTAGGTATCGGTACCGTTGTGGCGGATGATCCGGCGCTTACCTGCCGTCTGCCGGGCCTGATGGAGCGCTCGCCCGTGCGGGTGATCTTTGATGCCCGCGCTGCCATTGCAATGGACACAAAACTGGTTGCCAGCGCCACACGAACGCCGCTGTGGCTCATTGTCGGGCCGCAGGCGCCGGCGGACAAACGTGCAGCGCTCACATCGGCAGGGGTTGTGATGATTGAATGCCCGTGCGACCGAAACGGGCGACTTGTTCCGGGCGATGCGCTGGGCGCCCTGGCGCGGCGGGGCATTACGCGGCTGATGCTGGAGGGAGGAGCGCGATTGGCGCAGGCGTTTCATCGTGACGGGCTGATTGACGAGGCGGTGTTGTTGCGCGCGCCGGCTCCGATCGCGGCGTCGGTGCAAGGAGAGAGGGTGCCGGCTTTTGCGCCCCAATCCGGCAAGGGGCTGCTGTCTGATGGCGACTTTTGCCGCCTGGAGCGGCGTATGATCGGCGTCGACGAACTTACCCGATACATCAGGAAAAAGGCTTTAGAGCCTTTCAGTTTTTAAGTGAAGCCATTCTGTTTCTCGATTGGCGAGGTGATCCACGTTTGAGTCGATCGACATGCGATGTGGGCGCATCTCATAAGATCGGTTTGAGCGTGGGCGCCCGCCAATCGACAAACCCGAAGGGACGGGCTATTTTGCACCAATGCCGGCGCAAAATCTCTTGAAAATAGTCCACTATGTCCTGCGAGATTTTGCTTGGCCTTGTCACAAAATCGCTCCGTCAGAATGATTCACTTAAGAACTGAAAGGCTCTAGTTAACTGATATGTTTACAGGTATTGTATCGGACGTTGGTGAGGTTGTTGCTGCGGATTTCGCCGGTGGGGCAGCACGCTTTACAATCGCCTGCGCCTATGAGCGCCAATCCCTCGATCCGGGTGCTTCCATCGCCTGCGCCGGCGCCTGCCAGACCATCGTTGCCGTGAATACACTCGGAGACGGGCGGGCGGCGTTCGACATCGACAGTTCCGCAGAGACCCTGGCGTGCACCACGCTGGGGACATGGCAAGCGGGTACGCGGGTCAATCTGGAGCGCTCCCTGACACTCAGCGATGAAATCGGCGGTCATCTGGTCACGGGCCATGTGGACGCCACCGCGCGCATCACCACATGCGAGGAAAACGGCGATTACAGGGGGTTTCGCTTGCAGCTTGCCGGCGATGCGGGACGCTATATCGCCACAAAGGGGTCCGTTGCCCTCGACGGGGTCTCGCTGACGGTCAATGGGGCTGAGGACAGCCGTGATGGCAGGACGACCACCCTTGAAATCCTCCTGATCCCCCATACGATCACCCATACAACCTGGGCGGAGCGCCGCGTTGGAGACCGGGTGAACGTCGAGGTGGATATGATGGCGCGCTACGCGGAGCGGCTGTTGACCGTACCGCCGCACCGCGGTTGAGCGGCTGGCCCTTCCAAATTGCTGGACCTGATGCCCCACGATGTGCTTGTTTTACGATTATGCCCTATATGTGTAATTTCGGTGGGCTGTTCTCGAATGAATGTATCGGGCACCAATGAATGGCCCGGTATGGCCTCCCTGATGGCCATAGCCGCAAGAGGCGTCACTTCAGACCTGCCGCCTTGAAAAACAACCGGCTGAAAGATCATGTCCATGGTGCTATCGTGATCGCAAGGATCGAACCTGGAGGACGGGTTATGGGCGGGCATATTGCCGTCATCGACGCGCGCTTTTATGAAGATATTGCCGATGAACTCGTGGCCGGCGCGCTGCAGGTGCTGCGGGAAAGCGGCGCAAGCCACGCGCGATTTTCCGTACCCGGCGTTCTGGAAATTCCGCCCGCTCTTGCCATGACAGCCAAAAAGGGCCGTTTCGATGCCTATGTTCTGCTCGGTTGCGTTATTCGCGGCGAAACCTCCCATTACGACATTGTCGCCAACGAATCCGCCCGCGCTATTATGGCGCTGGCGACGCGCAAACGGCTGGCCGTCGGCAACGGCATCCTGACCGTGGAAAATGGTGCCCAGGCCATGGTACGGGCAGGATACGGCCATAGCGGTAAGGACAAGGGCGGCGATGCGGCGCGGGCCGCTCTGGCCTTGCGCGACTTGCAAACGGCATTATCAGAGGGCACAGGCATATCATGAACCCTGACCCTGTAACCCTCGCGGTATCGAAACCGCCGCCCGCGGGCGCAGCCAACAAGCGCGGCGCCGCCCGCCTCGCCGCCGTTCAGGCGCTCTATCAGATGGATGTGGGCGATGCGATGCTGGACGATGTGCTGGCGCAGTTCCGCCAGTACCGCCTGGGGCAGGAAATCGACGGGGTACGCTACCGGCCGGCCGATAACGACTTTTTTGACCATATCGTAACCGGCGTCGTGCGCCATCAGCGCGCCCTTGATCCGCGCATTCACGGCGCGCTGGAAAACGACTGGCCCCTGTCGCGGCTGGATGCCACGTTGCGCGCCATATTGCGCGCCGGAGCCTATGAACTGCGCGACCGCCACGATGTACCGGCGCGGGTGGTGATCGCCGAATATCTCGACATCGCCCGCGCCTTTTATACCGCGCCCGAGCCGGGGCTGGTCAATGGTATCCTCGATCGACTGGGGCGCGCCTGGCGCATCCGGGAAATGGGTGCGCCATGAGCGGGGATGCGCTCAGGCCTGCTGCCCTGCCGGCCGAGCGCGATCTGATCGCTCAATATTTCGCACCTCTGGCACCCCACACGGGCGCTTTCGGGCTGACCGACGATACATGCGCCATAAGCCCGCCCGCAGGTTGCGATCTGATCGTCTCAACCGATACGCTCATCGCCGGCGTGCACTGCTTTTTCGATGATCCGGCGCCGGCCATAGCCCGCAAGGCGTTGCGCGCGGCGTTTTCGGATATTGCCGCCAAGGGCGCCGACGCCGTGGGGTATCTTCTTGCGCTCTCGCTGCCGCGTGATACCCGTGGTGACTGGCTTGGCGCCTTTTGCGCCGGCCTGGCGCAGGACCAGACGGCCCTGGGCGTCAATCTTCTTGGCGGCGATACCACCCGCACTCCGGGACCCTTGAGCGTTTCCATCACCGCCATCGGCTATGTGCCGCACGGAAAAGCCGTATTGCGCCGCGGAGCGCGCGGCGGCGATCGGGTGCTTGTCTCGGGCACCCTGGGGGACGCGGCGCTGGGACTGCGCTTGCGCCAGCGTCCGGCGCTGGCTGCGGCGCTGGATCTGGATGGCGCCCATGTCGCGGCGTTGCAGGAGCGTTATCTGTTGCCGCAACCGCGCTTGAACGCGGCGCCGGTTGTGCGTGCTCTGGCGCGCGCGGCCATGGATATATCCGACGGGCTGGCCGGCGATTTGAGGGCGCTTTGTTCGGCGAGCGGTGTATCGGCGCGCATCGATATTGAGGCTATTCCGCTCTCGCCTGCCGGCCGGGCATGCGTTGCGGCGGATCCTGAATTGATGGACAGTGTTCTGTGCGGCGGCGATGATTACGAGTTGCTTCTTTGCGTACCGGCCGGCGATGTGAGCACCTTGCAAGCGCGCGCCAGTGAGGCGAATATCCCGTTCCATGCCATCGGCACGATCGTGAGCGGCGATCGAGCGCCGGTGTTTTTTCGCGCCGGTAAGCCGGTGCCTCTTGACAGATGGGCTTACACACATTTTTAGCGGACGATCAGATGGATGGCCTGATATGGCCTTGCTGGCGGCAAGGGCACAAGAGGTATCACTTCCGGTTTGTCTGTCTTAGAGCGTGTCAGGTCTTAATAGAAGCAATTTTCGTTTCTCAATTGGCGAGGCGATACCCAGGCTCAAGGCGATCGAAGCGCGATGGCGGCCCATCTCTCGAGAGCGGCCTGGGCGTGGGCGTCCGCTCGCAAAAGCGCTCCGTCAGAATGATTCACTTAAGAACTGAAAGGCTCCAGATGTGTAATTTCAACAGATTGTTCTCGAAAAACCCATCGGGCGCTGCTGGCCATCCGCGACAAGGGCCGCACCAGGTATCGCTTCAGATTTGCCCGCCCCGGGAACAACCTGCTGAAAGATCACATCCGGAGAATACTCTGATACATCTGATCAGTAATACCAGGGGGCTTGGCGTTTGACTCCTGACCCGGTTTACAACCGTTGTCTTACTCAGCACGACACACAAGTCAGCGTGTACAAAACGCCAATACCGCTGGTATACAGGGGCTTTGCGTTTGACTCCTGACCCGGTTTGCAACCGTTGTCTTATCAGCACGACACACACGTCAGCGTGTACAAAACGCCAATACCGCTGGTATACAGGGGCTTTGCGTTTGACTCCTGACCCGGTTTAAAACCGTTGTCTTATCAGCACGACACACAAGTCAGCGTGTACAAAACGCCGATACCGCTGGTATACAGGGGCTTTGCGTTTGACTCCTGACCCGGTTTGCAACCGTTGTCTTATCAGCACGACACACACGTCAGCGTGTACAAAACGCCAATACCGCTGGTATACAGGGGCTTTGCGTTTGACTCCTGACCCGGTTTACAACCGTTGTCTTGTCAGCACGACACACAAGTCAGCGTGTACAAAACGCCAATACCGCTGGTATACAGGGGCTTTGCGTTTGACTCCTGACCCGGTTTACAACCGTTGTCTTGTCAGCACGACACACAAGTCAGCGTGTACAAAACGCCGATACCGCTGGTATAAGCCGTGTTTTGCGTTCTCTCTCGTATGCTCGTATGAAAGTAATTTGCCATGTCGCAAGCAACGTCGCCTCCGCACCAGCCCGGCCTGATCGATGACGATCTGGCGCGCCGCAACGCCACCATCCTCATGGCCGCCGCCGCCGTATCCGGATACACGATGATCTCAAGCATCACGCTGGCAGGCCTGGCGGGCCTGGCATTGGCGCCGGTTGAATATCTGGCCACCGCTCCCATCACCGCACTTACCATCGGCATTGCCGTGGGCGTCATTCCGGCCGGGGTTGTCATGGGGCGCCATGGGCGCAAATCGGGGTTTCTCGCCGGCTGCGCCCTTGGTGCCATCGGCGGGTGTATCGCTACGGCGGCACTGTATCTGGAGAGTTTCTGGATTTTCTGCCTTGGCCTGTCACTGGTGGGCATGTTCAACGGTTTTAATCAGCAGTTTCGCTTTGCCGCCGCCGATGTTGCCAGCGAGGCCTACAAACCCAAGGCCATCTCGCGCGTCCTTGTGGGCGGCATTCTCGCCGCCATCATCGCCCCGCAGATCGTCATCTGGAGCCGGGACCTGCTGCACCCGGTGGCGTTTGCCGGCGCCTTCGCGCTGCATGTCGCCGCCGCTCTGATTACCGCCGTGTTCGTATCGCGCCTGCGAATCCCCCACAATGCGCCGGCCCCGCGGGCCGAGACCGGCCGCCCCCTGGGCGTTCTTTTACGCCAGCCTCGCCTGATCGCCGCGATTATGTGCGGCGTTACCGGCTATGGCCTGATGAATTTCATCATGACCGCCGCCCCCCTGGCGATGGATCATCATGGCCACGGCGTGGACGCCTCGGCGCGGGTCATTCAAATGCATGTTCTGGCCATGTTCGGCCCCAGCATTGTCACCGGACACCTCATTGCCCGCTTTGGCAAGGAAACGATCATCACCATCGGCCTGGTATTGCTGATCGCAAGTGGTCTGGCGTCATTTCTGGGAACCGGGTTCGTGGTGTTTTCCGCCGTACTGATCCTGCTGGGCGTGGGCTGGAATTTCGCCTTTATCGGCGCCACGGCCCTGGTGACCGATTGTCACCGGCGCAACGAGCGGGCAAAGGTGCAGATGTTCAATGATGTTCTGGTATTCGGGTCCCTGACTATCGCCTCGCTGTCATCGGGAGCGGCTCTTTACGCCTATGGCTGGGCGGTGATCAATGGCGCGATGGTTATGGCCGTGCTGCTGATCCTGCTGGTTGCGGTCTGGATGAAAAGCGCGCAGACCGATCCTGCGGGCGGGAACGGCAAAGGATAACGCCCGGGTTGGATCGCCGCTGCCGACACAGCGGCCCCCTGGGCGAATTGTCGCGCACGGGAGTTTTGCACGATTATTTTGCCTGTTTGTGTCGCGCCACGTTGCGTTTTTCCGTGGAATTTGCCACATTCTCTGCGAACATGGCCAGGAGCAGACGGAACTGGTGATACGCCGGTGGGTCTGTTCTTGCGCATTCGCCGTGCGGATTGTCGGTAGAGCCGGCTGCGCGGCGCACACAGAATCATCGAAGCAGCGATCGCAACATCCATCAGGATTGAAGGACACAGGACATGAACTTACTTTGGCTCATTATCGCCGGCGGTGCGCTGTCGATCGTCTATGGCATCTGGGCGGTACAATCATTGATGCGGGCGAGCACCGGCAATGCCCGGATGCAGGAAATCGCCGGCGCGATCCAGGAGGGCGCAACGGCCTATTTAAGCCGGCAATACACGACGATTTTCATCGTCGGCGCGGTTATATTCGTCATTGTCGGTCTTTTGCTGGGCTGGACGGTGGCGATCGGTTTTGCCATTGGCGCCATATTATCGGGACTGGCCGGTTTTATCGGCATGCTGGTTTCGGTCCGCGCCAATGTGCGTACCGCGCAAGGGGCGAGCGAAAGCCTTCAGACCGGCCTTGGGATCGCGTTCAAGTCCGGCGCGGTAACGGGGCTGCTGGTCGCCGGGCTGGCGCTTTTGGGGGTGGCAATCTACTATCTGGTGCTCACCGACTTTTTGGGGCTTCATCCTGCCGGCCGGCAGGTCGTCGATGGTCTGGTGGCGCTCGGTTTCGGCGCTTCGCTGATTTCCATCTTTGCCCGTTTGGGCGGTGGTATCTTTACCAAGGGGGCCGATGTGGGGGGTGATCTGGTAGGCAAGGTCGAGGCCGGAATCCCGGAGGACGATCCGCGCAATCCGGCAACGATTGCCGATAATGTCGGCGATAATGTCGGCGATTGCGCCGGCATGGCGGCGGATCTTTTCGAGACCTATGCGGTGACGGTCGTCGCCACCATGGTTCTCGCCTCCATCTATTTCAGCGGCGAGATAGCCATCAGCCTGATGCTCTATCCGCTGGCCATTGGCGCGACCTGCGTTGTTACCTCGATTCTTGGCACGTTTTTTGTCCGTCTTGGCGCCAACGGCTCCATTATGGGCGCCCTTTACAAGGGATTTGTGGCGACGGCCGTCCTGTCGCTTGTAGCACTGTTTCCCGTTACCGAGATATTTGTCGGCATGGCCACACCATTGAGCGCCGGCGAGACCGCCTTTACCGGCATGAGCCTGTATTTATGCGGCGTTAGCGGCCTGGTCATCACCGGTCTTATTGTCTGGGTGACGGAGTACTATACCGGGGTGAATTATCGCCCGGTCAAGAGCGTCGCCGCGGCCTCTGTTACCGGTCATGGCACCAACGTTATCCAGGGCCTGGCGGTTTCCCTGGAAGCAACGGCCATTCCGGCGCTGATCATTATCTTCGGTATTATTGTCACCTATTCGCTTGCCGGGCTGTTCGGTATCGCCATTGCCGTTACCACCATGCTGGCGCTTGCCGGCCTGGTGGTGGCGCTGGATGCGTTCGGCCCGGTCACCGATAACGCCGGCGGCATTGCCGAGATGGCCAATCTGCCGCAAGAAGTGCGCCAGACAACCGATGCTCTTGATGCGGTGGGCAATACCACCAAGGCGGTCACAAAGGGCTATGCGATCGGTTCTGCGGGTCTGGGGGCGCTGGTACTGTTTGCCGCCTATACGTCGGATCTCGACTTCTTTATTCGCAACGCCGATCAATACGCCTATTTCCAGGGGGTCTCCCTGGATTTCTCGTTGTCCAATCCGTATGTGGTTGTGGGGCTGTTCTTTGGCGGTATGCTGCCCTATCTTTTTGCCGCCATGGGGATGAAGGCGGTCGGCCGCGCCGGTGGCGCCGTGGTGGAGGAAGTGCGCCGCCAGTTTCGCGAAAAGCCGGGCATTATGGAGGGGACCGAACGCCCCGATTACGGCCGCGCCGTTGATATGCTGACTCGCGCTGCCATCAAGGAAATGATCGTGCCCTCGCTATTGCCGGTGCTCTCGCCGGTTGTTGTGTATTTTGCCGTCGCCACATTTGCCGGCAAGTCCGCTGCCTTCTCGGCGCTGGGGGCGATGCTGCTCGGGGTGATCATTACAGGGTTGTTCGTCGCCATTTCCATGACCGCCGGCGGTGGCGCGTGGGATAACGCCAAGAAATACATCGAGGATGGCAATTATGGCGGTAAGGGATCGGAGGCGCACAAGGCGGCCGTCACCGGCGATACGGTTGGCGATCCGTATAAGGATACCGCCGGTCCGGCGGTCAATCCCATGATCAAGATCACCAATATTGTGGCGCTGTTATTGTTGGCGATCCTGGCCCACTAGAGCGTCAGGCGATTAATAGGAATCTTTTTTGGATTTCCCTTTTTAGGGATAATGTGATTCGTTTGGGCATGGAGGTGATTCTATGACCCAATCTTTATCCCTTGATCTTCGCCGTCGTATTGTTGCTGCGATATCGCAAGGAAAGTCACGCCGAGCCGCTGCTGAACAGTTTGCGATTTCAGTCGCAAGTGCGGTTCGTCTGCAAAAACGTTTTGAAGAAACAGGCTCGCTTGAACCGGATCGCCGGGGGCGCCCCAGAGGCAGTGGCAAGCTGGGACCTTATCACGACAGGATCATCGCCAAGGTAGAAGCGCAACCAGACATCACCATGCCTGCTCTGGCGGCCTGGCTTCTTGAGACTGAGGGTGTGCAGGTTGATCCCTCAAACCTGTCGAAACTGCTGTGCAGGGCCGGCTTCAGCTATAAAAAAAACGCTGCTGGCGGCAGAACGCAAGCGTGCAGATGTCAGGGCTGAGCGCGATGAATGGCGCAAACATCGCCTGCCGGCCATTCAAGCCGCCCCTGCACGGCTGCTTTTCATCGACGAGACCAGCGTAAAGACCAATATGACGCCGCTCAGGGGGCGCAGCCGCAAAGGGGAAAGGCTCATCGCCGATGCGCCCTTCGGCAAATGGCATACCCAGACCTTTATTGCTGCCCTGCGTTGTAGTGAGTTGGCGGCGCCCTGGGTCATTGACGGGGCGATGAATGGCGAAGCCTTTGATACTTATGTAACAACACAGCTTGCGCCTCTTCTCAAGCCGGGCGACGTTGTGGTTTGGGACAACCTAAATATCCACAAAAGCCCCCGTGCGGCGCAAGCCATCAAAGCCTGTGGCGCTTGGGTGTTGTTCCTGCCGCGCTACTCACCTGATCTGAACCCGATTGAGAAGGCCTTTTCGAAACTGAAAACCTTGCTGAGGAAGGCCAAGGCCAGAACCTATGATGATTTATGGAAAGCTGTTGGGCAGGTTTGCGATCTTTTCACGCCGCAGGAATGTTGGAACTATTTCAAAGCGACAGGTTGCGTTGCAAATTAATCGCCCGACGCTCTAGAGCGTGTCAGGTCTTAATAGAATCAATTCTGTTTCCCGATTGGCGAGGCGGACCACGCCCAAGGCGATCGAAGAGCGATGTTTATCCATCTCTCGAGAGCGGCTTGGGTGTGGGCATCCGCCAATCGGAAACCCGAAGGGACGGGCGCTTTTGCACCAATATGGACCTTAAGTCTCTTGAAAATAGCCCCACTATATCCTGCGAGACTTAAGGCTCATCTTGTCGCAAAATCGCTCCGTCAGAATGGTTCTATTAAAACCTGACACGCTCTAGAGCGTGTCAGAAGGTTGTTTTCGAAAAAACCATCGGGTGCTGCTGGCCATCTGCGGTAAGGGCCGCAAGAGGAGTAACGTCAAATTTGCCAGCCCTGGATACAACCTGTTGAAAGATTGCACTTGGAGCGTGTCAGGTAAATACCCTGGTATCAGTTCAGGCGCTTGCTCACATCGCGGATGGAGCGCGAAAGAAGCGCCTCACCCGCATCCCCCTCCATCTGTTTCGCCAAAATCCGCGCCGCCGCCGCAACGGCCACGTCGCTCGCACGCGCCTTGACGTCCTCAATGGCCTGAGTCCGGGCCTGGGCGATCTTCATCTGCGCCGCCGTTGTGCGCCGCGCCAGCATCTCATCAAGGGTCTGGCGGGTCTGCTCCGCCATGCGCTCGGCATCAACGCGCGCCTGTTTGACGATATCCTCCGCCTCGCGCTCGGCGTTTTGCACCTTGCGCCGGTAATCGGCGAGAAGCGCCTGAGCCTCCTCGCGCAGTCGGCGCGCTTCCTCGATTTCCGTCCGAATATTCTCGGAGCGTGTATCCAGATCGCCCAATACCCTTTCCGGCACCTTGAGATAGACAATCAAGCCGATAAAGACGAGCAACCCGACAAAGGCCCAGAATGTTGGATCCATGGCATATCTCCTGCCCCGAGCGAAATATGATCAGCCAAGAGCGCGTTTGACCGCCTTGGCGACAGTCGCCCGGGATACCTCTTGTGACGACAACTTGCCAATCACCGCCTGCGCCACGTCTGTGGCGATATCGTCGATTTCCCCCATGGCGGCCTTGGTGATCTCCCTGATCTGTGTATCGGCCGCCAGAAGTTTTTCGTTCAGGGATGCCTCGATTTCATCGCGCCGCGCGTCTGTCTCAACACGCAACTTGTCGCGGGTTTCCTGGGCTATCCCTTGCGCCCTGGCGCGTGCCTGGGCGCGTGCCTGTTCATAGGCGGCAATGGCCTCGTCGGTCTCGCGGCGATAGTTCTCGGCCTGTGCCAGATCGCTCTCGATGCGATCCCGCCGGGTCTCCAGAATCGAGCCAATACGCGGCAGCGCAACCTTCGACATCAGATAGTACAGCGCGCCAAAGGTGATCGCCAGCCACAACAACTGCGAGGCGAATGTCGATGAATCGAACGGCGGAAACACTTTCTCGTGCCCGCCATCATGGCCGAGTTGAGTCGATGTCGTGTGCGTATCCGTCGCCGGTGACACCATGGGAGGGCCTCTTAGCTGTAAACGCGACCGCGGTTGCGTGTCTGCAAGGGATTAAACGCCAAAGAGCAGCAAAAATGCGATAACCAGCGAAAAGATACCCAATGCCTCGGTCACGGCAAAGCCGAAAATCAACCGCCCGAACTGGCCGTCCGCCGCCGACGGGTTGCGCAGGGCGCCCTGAAGATAACCGCCAAAAATAATGCCGACGCCAACCCCGGCGCCGCCCATGCCGATGGTCGACAAGCCTGCGCCGATCAGTTTTGCTGCTTCTGCTTCCATTATCGTGCTCCTTTGCGCTAACCCCGTCGGGGAAACAATAGTCAAGGCTGTGAATGAAACTAATGCCCCGGATGAAGGGCATCATTGAGATAGATACAAGTCAGGATCAAAAAGACATACGCCTGCAGGAAGGCCACCAGCAATTCCAGGGCGGTCAGGGCGATAACCAGTGCAAACGGCAACAGCGAACCAAGCAGCCCCAGCGCACCAAGAGAGCCAAGACTGATAATAAATCCGGCAAATACCTTTAACGCGATGTGTCCCGCCAGCATATTGGCGAAAAGCCGCAGCGACAGACTGAAAGGGCGTGACAGGAACGAGATGATCTCGATAGGAACGACCAGCAGGACATTCAGGACCACCGGGATGCCGCTGGGTACGAACAGACGAAACCAGCCCAGCCCGTGGCGGTAGAGGCCATAGCCCACAACCAGACCGTTGACCAGCAGCGCCAGGGCGGCCGTGACAATAATATGGCTGGTTACCGTGAAAAAATACGGGATAATACCCAACAGATTGGCCATCAGGATAAAGGCAAACAGCGTAAAGGCAAGGGGGAAAAACCGCATGCCATCCTGTCCGGTGGTACTTCGCACCACATCGGCGACGAACTGGTAAAGCATCTCGGCAATCAATTGCGCCCGGCCAGGCACCAGTGTGCGACCGCTCGTTGCCATCAGCAGGAATATCGTAATGGCGGCCACACTGGCAAACATGAAGGACGCCGAATTGGTGAACGTAATCTCCTGGCCGCCAATATGACCAAGGGAGAACAGATCGACGATCTTGAACTGATGAATGGGATCGGTTGCCACTCCGCCTGCCTTTACTGTTGTACTGTGCTGCTCTGCTCTGTTCTGCTCTGTTTTATTGCGCTCGCCCCGGGGTTCCGTATAGCCGCCAGCACAATTCTCGCATCCCGCTGTAATCTTTCAGCAGGTCATGCCCAAGACGGGCAAACCTGACGTTATCCCTTGCTTCGGTGCTCCGGCGCTCCGGTTCAAGCCATTCACCTGATCATCGCGTTTTTTTAAGAACAAGCTGTTAAAAGATAACACGCTCTGGCGATGATAGCGTTCCACTAGGGTTCATACTGCGACTCGCCCGCAAACTCAACCTTCTTCTGGGCATCCTGGGGCAAAATTTCCCTAAAAGGAGGATAAAGCGCTCCGCGCGTCCCATTACGGCTTGCCGGACGTTTTCGATCGCCCGGGGGGATCGGCGGGCGCGCTCTCGGGGGGCGTGCGGGCGCGGCGCAACTCCTGCTCGGCGCGCACAACATTGACGATCCCGGCGGCAAAACCCAGCATCATGAAGATAATCAGGCCCCAGGGCCCGCTGGCAAAGACCGTATCCACGCTAAGCCCGAGCACCACACCGACGGCAATGGCGGCAATGAATTCGCTCGCCAGCCGAAAGCCGCGCGACAACACGCTTGCATTGCGCTGGCTTTTGTCGGCCGCCGCCGCCGCTTCATCGCGTGTTCTCTGCTTGTCATCAAGATGCGAACGCAACCGGTCCAGGCGACTATCGAAGTCTTCGTTCGTCTTCCTGGATGGCGGGGGGGTGTCGTGGGCCATTGTACGTCAACTGGCTTCGCGGTAACTCTCGGCAGTCTGCAGATCGACCGAGACCAGTTGCGATACCCCGCGCTCGGCCATGGTAACGCCGAACAGACGGTGCATGCGCGCCATGGTGATCGGATGATGGGTAATGATCACAAAGCGTGTGTCGGTCTTTTCCGCCATATCCTCCATAAGCGTACAAAAGCGTTCCACATTGGCATCGTCAAGGGGGGCATCCACTTCGTCAAGCACACAGATGGGCGCCGGGTTCGTCAAAAAGACGGCAAAGATAAGGGCCAGGGTGGTCAACGCCTGTTCGCCGCCCGAGAGCAGGGACAGGCTCTGGGGACGCTTGCCGGGGGGGCGGGCGATGATCTCCAGACCAGCCTCCAGGGGATCGTCCGAGGAGACAAGTTCAAGGCGCGCCTCACCGCCGTGAAACAGCTTGCGAAACAAGGAGCGAAAGTGTCCGTCAACCTGCTCGAAGGCGTCCAAAAGCCGCGTCCGCCCCTCGCGATTAAGGCTGGCGATGCCATGGCGCAATTTTCCGATCGCGCCGGTGAGATCCGCGTGTTCGCCGGTCAGCGCCTCATGGCGCTCGCCGATTTCCCCGGCCTCCTCCTCGGCGCGCAAATTGACGCTGCCAAGACGCTGGCGTTCGTTTTTCAGCTTGTCAAGACGCCTCGCCAGGTCCGCGGCATCGGGCATGGGGCCTTCCCCGTCAAAACCGGCGATTTCCAGCACCTGCTGCGGGTTGCAGTCGAGGGTCTCGCCTATCTGTTGCGCCAGCACGGTCTGCTGGCTGCGCTCCGCCTCCAGACGCTCTTGCAGCCGGGCCTTTTCCTCGCGGCAGTTCGCCAGGGTCTCGGCGGCCGCACGGGCGGCACGATTAATCTCATCGAGTTCGCGCTCCGCCGCCACGACCGCATCAATCGCCTGTTTGTGCGTTTGTTCAAGGGCCTCCAGATCGCTCAATAACTGGCCGCGCTTTCGTGCAATCACCGCAGGAATATCGCTCAGGCGCTCCAGTTCGGCCGTCGCCTGCTCCATGCGACCCTTCAGATCGGCTATATGGGTCTCGTTGCCCGCCAGCCGCCGCTCCCACTGTTTGCGCTCACCCGCAATCGCTCCAGCGCGCGCCTGCTCGGCGTCGATGCGCTGCGCCAACCCATCGACTCTGGCGCGCTGATCGGCGCAATTGCGCCGCGCCGCCTGTACCGTCTCGTACAACGCATCACGTTTTTCGGCAGCATCCGGGGCCTGCGCCGCATCGGCAAGATCGGCAATGGCCTCATCCCTGGCGCGCTCCGCCTCCTGGCGGCGGGCGGCGCGGTGCGCGGATGCCTCTTCAAGAGCGCCCTTGCGCACTTTAAGCGCGGACCGTTCACGCTCCATCGCCGCCAGCGCGTTGCGGGCCGTCTCAAGATCGCTCTGTCTTTGCCGCCGCCCGGCCTGCGCCTGCGTCTGTTCCTGATCGGCTTGACGGCGCTCGGCCTGGATTTTCCCGTAAGCCTCTCGCCGGGCCATCACCTCGGCGCGCAAGGGCGCTATCGTGCGGCTCAGCGTGTCCAGGCGATTGCGCTGCGCCAGGCGCCGGGCGGCGGCAGTGGCGGCGCCGGCGCGCAGTGTAAAGCCGTCCCAGCGCCACAGGTCTCCCTGACGGGAGACCAGCCGTTGTCCGGGCTGCAAAAGGCGTTGCAGACGCACCCCCGATGTTTGTTCCACCAGACCGGTCTGGGCCAGGCGGCGGCGCAGGAAGGCCGGCGCGTGAACGAATGTGGAAAACGGTGTGACGCCATCGGGTAACGGCGCATCGTTTTCGGCATCCGCCGGTTCAACCCAGAACATTGGCGCTTTCCGGTAGCTTTCATCGGACTCATTCTGCCCCGACGCCGGTTGAAACGCCGCCTCAAGTGCCTCACCAAAGGCCACGGCAAGCGCCGTCTCCAGCCCGGGCTTCACTTCGATATTGTCAATCAGGGGCTGTTCCACCATCGCATCCGGCGCCGCCGCCAGACTCTGCAGGGTGCGGGCCTCGGTTTCACATGCATCAAGGCGCCGTTCCGCCTGGGTGAGTGCGTCGCGTTTTTCGCTCTCCGCCTCGCGCCGCGCGGCGCACATCCGGGCGGCCGCGATGGCCGCGTCCTCCGCATCAGCAAGGGCGTCCGCTGCGTCCTGCACACGCGCCTGCTGCGCCCTGTACGCCTGCGCATCGTTCAGCCGTTCATCCAGCCGATCCTGTTCGGCGCGCGCCGCAAGGCTCTCGGCATCCATGCGTTGAAGTTGCGCATCGAGGCGGCTGATGGTGCGCTCACACGCCGCGCGCCGGGCGGCACTGTCGGCCATCGCGGTTGTCAATTCCGCCAAAGCGCTTTCGTGGGACGCCAAATCCCGTTCGGCCGCCGCCAGTTTATCCCCGTAAATGTCTTTCAGGCCCGCCGCCTGTTGCAGGGACTGGGCAATTGCCGCCCGCTCACTGTCAAGGCGCTTTAAGGTCTGTCGATAGTCGATCAGCAGTTGTGTGTTACGCTCCTGATCGCGTTTTGCCGTTTGCAGCGTTTGCGTTAACTCGCCCTGGCGGGCGTTTAGTCGCTCTTCTTCCGATTGCAATTCGGTGAGCGCGAATTTCCTGGCCTGCAAGGCGGCGGCACACTGTGCTTCGGCATCGCGCAAGGGGGGCAGGCTTTCCGCGCAGGTTGCCTGGCTGCGTATCCTTTCGCTATTGACGCGGGTGTATTCGTGCAACTCGGCGCTGTTTTCATTGAGTTTTTCCTGCGCCTCGTCGATTGCCTGGCAGGTTGTCCGCCAGCGCACCGCATACAGGCTGGCCTCCAGGGTGCGAATATCGGTACTGATCCTGCGATAGCGGCGCGCCTGGCGCGCCTGGCGCCTTAGACTTTGCAATTGGGTTGCCAGTTGGGCGATGATATCGTCAAGGCGGCGCAGGTTTTCCTCTGCGGCGCGCAGGCGCAATTCGGCTTCGTGGCGGCGCGCATGAAGTCCCGATATGCCGGCGGCGTCCTCCAGGATAGCGCGCCGGGCGACGGGCCTGGCGTTGATGAGTTCGCCGATCTGTCCCTGACGTACCAGGGCGCTGGAATGGGCGCCGGTTGAGGCGTCGGCAAAGAGCAACTGCACGTCTTTGGCGCGCACGTCGCGGCCGTTGATTTTATAGGCCGAGCCGGCATCGCGCTCGATGCGGCGCGTGACTTCCAGAACGTCCGCATCGTTAAAGGCGGCCGGGGCGGTTCGGCTGGTGTTGTCGAGAAACACGGTGACATCACCCAGATTACGCGGCGGACGGTTGGCGGAGCCGGAGAATATGACATCTTCCATGGCGGAGCCGCGCATGGATTTGTAGGAACTCTCGCCCATCACCCAGCGCAGCGCCTCGACGAGGTTGGACTTGCCGCAGCCGTTTGGTCCGACGATACCCGTCAGGCCGTCGCTGACAATGAATTCGGTGGGATCGACAAACGACTTGAAGCCGGTCATTCGCAGGCGGTCGAATCGCACAAGCTCTCCTCAATCTTACCTGGGGCGGCACAGAACCCGCGGCAGCGTGCTGGACCTTGCGCAATGCACCGGCACCACCGCATTTCCCATGTGTGGCCCACGTGCGCGCGTGTTGCAATGTGCAAGCGGCAGGTTTTCGACAGCTAATACCGGCTAGAGCGTGTCAGGTATTTGCCGCTGGCGGGAGCGCCGCCGTCTCACGCACCTCACGGGAGACGTTTTTTCAACCTTTCCTCAAAGGTCTTGTAGTCCTCAACGCCGACAACGGTCTCGTCGCCTATGACGAATGTGGGTGTCGACTGCACGTCGAACCGCTGTGAAGCGTCGTCGCGAACGGCGTTCAGCCGATCAAGCAGCGACTGGTCTTTCAGGCACGTCTCAAAAGATCCATCGGTGAACCCGGCCTGTTTGCTGATCTGCAACATCGCCGCAAGGGGCTTGTCGGTTCCCGTCCAGGTGCTTTGCTGCTCGAAAAACGTATCAACAAGGGCAAAGAACCTGTCGTCGCCAGCGCAATACGACAGCATGTGAGCCGCCGCATCCAAAGGGTTCAGGATAAAGGGCTTGTATACCAGACGCACTTTGCCCGTATCGATATAGTTGGTCTTTAACTGCGGCAAAACGTTGGTATGAAAATTCCGACACGCCGGACAGGTAAGGGAGGCGTATTCCGTGATGGTCAGCGGCGCGTCCGCCTCGCCGAGGGCGTATTCGGGCAGCGCGGTTTTCGTTTTCTCTTCCTGCGCGGCGGCACGATCGATCCCTGGCCATACGAAAAAGCCCATCTGGGCGGTAAAACTCACACCCGCCCAAGCGACAATGAATATCAGCAGTCTACGCATTATGCTCTCCAGCCCGTTGTCTGTTCGGCGCGCCCGGTTCATTTAACACCGGCGTGCTCTTGTCACACCCAGCGTTACAAATCAGATATTAACACTTCATTAATGATATGAACGGCTGCGGGGTTATCATGCGGTGGACGACAATAAAAGCGGCCTGGGAGTGTAACCTTAACAGGCTGTTCCCGGCAAACCTATCGGGTGCTGCCGGCCATTCATCTGATGATCGCTTTCTTTTCGAGAGCAACCTGTTAAAGTCACACACCTGGATCAAACATAAGGGTTCTTGCCCTTGCGCAGAATGAGCCGGATGGGAACGCCCGCAAAGGAAAATGTCTCGCGCAAGCCATTTACCAGATAACGGCGATAAGCATCGGGCACGTCCCCCGGTCGGGAGCAAAACAGCACAAACGTCGGCGGCCGTGCTTTCGTCTGGGTGATATAACGCAGGCGCAAAGGTTTTCCCTTAAGCGCCGGCGGCGTGTGCCGGGCGCTCACATGGGAAAACCAGCGATTGAGCGCGCCTGTGGGCACGCGCATGTTCCAAATCCGCTGCGCATCGATTATCGCGTCCATGAGCCGGTCCAGTCCCGTGCCCTGTAGCGCCGATACGGCAACGGCGGGAACACCACGCAAATGGGGCAGCGCCGCTTCCACAGCGGCCGATAGTCGCGCCGCAAGGTCCGCATCCGGCGCCAGATCCCATTTGTTCAGAGCCAGAACCAACGCCCTGCCCTCGCGCTCCACAAGATTGGCTATCTGAATATCCTGCTTGTCCAAAGGACTTTGAATATCAATGACCAGCACCACCACATGGGCAAACCGGATGGCGCGCAGCGCATCGGCAACACTCAACCGCTCAAGTTTGTCGCGCACCCTGGCGCGCCGGCGCATGCCGGCCGTATCGTGCAGCCGAACAGCGCGCCCGCGCCACTGCCAATCGATGGCGATGGAATCGCGGGTAATGCCCGGGGCTGACCCTGTTATCAGCCTGTCGTCGCCGATCAGCCGGTTGATCAGGCTCGATTTACCCGCATTGGGCCGCCCGACGATGGCAATCGACAAGGCTTTGTCCGGACCCGGGTTCGCATCACAGGGTTCCTGACCGGAATTCTCCGGCACACCCTCAAGCAACGGCCGCAATGCCTGGTAAAGGTGCACCATTCCCTCGCCGTGCTCGGCGGAAAGCGCCACCGGATCACCCAGGCCAAGGGCAAACACATCATACGAGCGCCAGTCCTGCTGGTGCCCTTCGAGCTTGTTGGCGATCACGATAACCGGCTTTGCCGCACGGCGTAACGCGCGGGCAAAATGCGCATCCACGGGCGTCACTCCGGCGCGCCCGTCGACAACGAAAAGGATACAATCCGCCTCCTCTATGGCGCGCGCGGTCTGGGCGCTCATGCGCCCGCCCAGGCTTTCCCGCCTGGCCTGTTCAAGCCCGGCGGTATCGATGATGTCAAAGGACAAATCAGCCAGCCTGGCGCGCCCCAGGCGCCGATCACGGGTAACCCCCGGCGTGTCGTCCACCAACGCCCGGCGCTTGCCCGAAAGCCGGTTGAAAAGCGTCGACTTACCCACGTTGGGGCGACCAACTATAGCAATAACGGGCCGTTCGGGTGTGTTCATGAAAACCCCAGGTATGGCGAGACGACTCAATGTTGTTGAGGTTGTTGAGCTTCGCTGCTATTGAGTCGCTTAGTCATACCAACGGCATTTGCCATAATACCAGGCAGCAGCGGGGCTATTGGCTGTCGGCGGCCGTGTCCTGTTCGGAGGGTTCAGATACCCCCTTCGATGCCAGCAGCATCAGCATCACATTGGCGCGATTGCGCACCCCCGATGGCACCTCGGTATCATCCACCGCCTGCCGAAACCACGTATAGGCAGCCTGCAAATCGCCGGCGCGATAACTGGCCATTCCCAGGATTTCGCGCACCGAATGACGCCACAGACCGTTCATGCCCACTGGCTCAAGACGGGCCTGAAGAGCGCTCACATCAGCGGTATCGACAAGCAGATAAGCGGCGCGTATGCGCGCAATCGCGCGCTCGTAGGAGCGCAAACGGGCATCGCCCGCCAGGGCATCAAGAACCTGCACGGCCTGCTCCGTTTTGCCATTGCGTGCCATTTCGGCGGCACGGCGAAAGCGCGCCAGAACCGGATAACCGCCGCGCGCCTGCTGCTCCAGTTCATCGAGGGCGTTTTGAGCAGCTTCATGGGCGCCCTCGTCGGATAAATCGAGGATACGGCGAAATTCGGTGCCTGCGGCAGCCGCCCGGCCTTGCTCCCAGGCCTGATACGCCCGCCAACCCCCAACGCCGGCAACAATCGCGACGCAGGCGCCGATAACATAGGGGCCAAACCGCGCCCAGAGCTTTTTCAATTGCTCGCGTCGCAATTCCTCATCGACTTCACGAGCGAACAGGTCTTCTTCTGCCATTGCTTTTTTTTCCGGATCCGCGTTCCTTACCTCGGAACGAAAGTGTTGTGAGCCGCTCACTGGCGGGCAAACAGATACCCTACCCCCGTTTGTCCGCCGGAGCAACCTGCCCCGCCGCACAAGCCGCCCGAGGACCATAGCGGCCATATCTGACAGGAAAACGGTGATTTGACAACACGTCCTATGGCAGATTTCAAAAACCGTGTAACTTCAACGGGTTGTTCCCGAAAAACCCATCGGATGAATGGCCCGGTATGGCCTTGTTGGCGGCAAGGGCGCAGGAAATGCACCTTCAGATTTGCCCGTCCCGGGAACAACCTGCTGAAAGATCACATCCAGAGCGTGTCAGTTTTTAACTGAAAGGCTCTAGCCCATCGCCGGCACGCCAATCAGAAATTCGTGCGCCCCGAATACAAAAACAGCATACAGGGCCAGGCCGATTAGCGTCGCGATAGTATCAGGGCGCGACCATTTGTCCGGTAACCGGGCCGGTATTTTAACGTCGCGCCACGTGTACGAAATGCGCAGATAAACGGCCCAGGCCAGAAACGCGCCAAACAGCAAAAAGGAGGCCGTATCGCCGTTCATGAGTAAATGGGCAAACGCCCAGACCTTAATGGCGGTGGTTTGCGGATGCCCAACGGTCTTTTTGATAAAACCGTTCAGACGCGCCGCCGGAAACAGAATAAAGGCCGGGATCATCAACAGGCCGCCGATCATCCTGAGTATCGCAGGAGGTTCGTAATATACGTCCGCATCGGGACGCGCCGCCGCATAACCGATGACGATCAACACCAGGCCAACAATGGTGATAACCGCGTATCCAATGCGATAGGTGGTCTCGCCGAACCGCTCGATCAGCCCCGCCCTGATGCGCAAGCCCGGTATTATGTGCAGGCCGATAAACACGACAAGACCGAGCACCAGAATAATCATCGTCGCCTCCCGCAAAACTCCATTCACTACCGATTCACTATACCCCTGACGCCACCACGGGACAAGCCTTTCGATGATCCGCCCGCAGCTGTCAAACGCAATTGGCTGGCACACGAATAACAGGACAAGCAATTATTAAGCATATAAGTAATTTGTCGTGGCGGATGGTTAACAATTCACGTTCTGTCCACATTTTTTGCATCATTTCAAGACACTTTCCCCCTTGCGCAGCGCGGCGCTTCACGTTTTCGTTAACAGTCTTTTCTAGCCTTGGGCAACCATAACAAGAACAGGTGGGCAAAACATATTGCACTATCTGCACCAATCACCAAGAGCATTGCGTGACTTGTATCGTGAGGGAGTTGAGTTTGTCATGAGATATTTTGTTATTGCCCTGGCATCGTTGGGCGCACTTGCCGGATCGGCTGTGATCTCGCTTGCCGGATCGTCCAGCGCTTCGAACTATGTGGTCCTGTCCGATGGAACCGTCAAGCTGCGAAACAGCCCCGTGAACGACGTATTTCAGGTGAAACGCTTGAGAAACGAGCGGCGGAAAAACTACTGGCGGTTGCGCAAACCCATCGATCGCCGCAGATTGAAACGTTCCGCCGCACCGGCCAACCGGACACGTGCGGTATCCCGTGAGCGCCACCGCGCACCCGTTCCCACACACGCCCGATCGCGATCCACCATGAACCGGACGCAGCAGGCACGCCCGACGCAGCAGATACGCCGGTCACAGCAGCAACCTCCCGATCATGCAATCGCGGCGCGCAGTTTCAGCGGCGTCAGCAAATTTGAAACCCAGTGGGTAAACTACACCGGCAAGCACGCGCCGGGAACGATTATAATCGATACACGCGAGCGGCTGCTGTATCTGGTTCACAAAGACGGCGTGGCGCTGCGTTATGGTGTCGGCGTCGGCCGGCCCGGCTTTACATGGGCGGGCACCCATCGCATTACCCGCAAGGCCGAATGGCCGTCATGGCGGCCGCCGGCGTCAATGCTGGCACGACGTCCCGATCTACCCAGGTTCATGGCGGGCGGACCGAAGAACCCCCTCGGCGCCCGCGCGCTGTATCTGGGCTCGACGCTTTACCGCATTCACGGCTCAAATGCGCCGCATACGATCGGTCAAGCGGTATCGTCGGGATGTATCCGTATGCGCAATGTTGACGTCATCGACTTATACCGCCGCGTTAATGTCGGCACAAAGGTCGTTGTTATCTAAGTTATTTGCTCAAATCTACATTCTTTTCGATATAAACATCGCGATTTGATTCATCCCTTGACATAACTATAAATGTAGTTATGTTGAGGGCATGGATTCCCAATCGACAGCCCGCGCCCTCGCCGCCCTTGGCCACGAAGCCCGTCTCGTCGTGTACCAGTTGCTCGTGCGCGCAGGCCGCAACGGGCTGATTATCGGCGACATTGCCGTTCATACAAAACTTGCTCCCTCCACCCTGGCGTATCATTTGAGTGTGTTGGTCGGGGCGGGGCTGGTGATACAGGAAAAGTGCGGACGCGAGGTCGTCAACCGGGTCGACTACACCGTCATGGATAAAACCCTCGCCTGGCTGACAAGGGAATGTTGCGAGGGTGTCTCCATCGTGCGAGACATGGCGCGCGATGACGTCATCTGAAAATTTGCTCAACATAACCATAAAACCGGAAATATAAAGATGAAAACGCAATGAATGCCATGATGGAAGACGTTATCGTCAACACCCGGCGCAGCGGCGGTTTCCTCGTCCGCCAAATATGGAAAAACCACCGGGTATGGCTTGTAACCGCAACCATCATCGCGCTTGTCAGCCTGTTCGATCCGCCACAGATGCTGGCGAGCGTCGGCTTTGTCATTCGCAGCCTTGTCAGCACCAGCCCTTATCTGCTCCTGTCTATCGCCCTCGCCGCCTATGCGGGGGCGAGCGGCGCCGATAACATGATCGCCCGCGCCTTCGCCGGCTCGCCTCTTTTGATGATCGCAATTGCGGCAGCATTTGGCGGCCTGTCGCCATTTTGCTCCTGCGGCGTTATTCCCCTGATCGCCGCACTTCTGGCCATGGGGGTACCCCTGTCGGCGGTCATGGCGTTCTGGCTCGCCTCTCCGGTGATCGATCCAAGCATGTTCGTGCTGACGGCAGGCATTCTGGGTTGGGAATTTGCCGTAGCCAAGACCCTGGCCGCGACAGGATTGGGGCTGTTTGGCGGCTATAGCACGCTGGCGCTGACAAAAGGCGGCGCGTTTGCAAATCCGATGCGAAAGAATGTGGGTTCAGGCGGGTGCGGCGCAGCGCGCGTGAGCGACCCCAAGCCTGTTGTATGGGCGTTCTGGCATGACCGGGCGCGGCGCAAAACGTTCGCAAGGGAAACCATCGCCACGACACTGTTCCTGGCCAAATGGCTGACCCTAGCGTTTTTACTCGAATCGTTGATGATTGCCTTTGTGCCGGGAGAATGGATCGCATCGGCCGTGGGTACGGGCGGGTTTGGTTCGATTGCGCTTTCCGCCCTCGTTGGTGTCCCGGCGTATCTTAACGGCTACGCCGCCACACCGCTTGTCTCGGGACTGCTTCAGCAAGGCATGACACCTGGCGCCGGTCTGGCGTTTCTGGTGGCTGGCGGTGTGACATCGGTGCCTGCTGCGATCGCTGTCTGGGCGCTGGTGCGCAAACCTGTTTTTGCCTTGTATATTGCGCTCAGCCTGTCCGGTTCCATGCTTGCGGGGATGCTGTTTCAACTCTGGAGCGCATAATACCAGAGGACTTTGCGTTTGACTCCTGGCCCGGGTTCAAAACCATTGTCTTGCCAGCACGATACATACGTCAGCATGTACAACAAGCCAATACCGCTGGTGGAACGAATGGTTCAGTGAAAGAGGCTGGATACGGATTTCTCGTGGGCGGTGCGGCCGATGGCCTCACCAATGAGATCGGCTATGGTGATGATGCGGATATTGGGCGCTTCACTGACGGCCTGAGTCGCTTCAATAGAGTCGGTAATGGCGAGTTCCTTCAACATCGATGCGCCGATGCGCGAGACGGCGCCGCCTGACAACACACCGTGCGAAATATACGCCGATACCTCCGAGGCGCCACGGGCGATCAGCGCCTCGGCGGCGTTGCACAGGGTGCCGCCGGAATCGACAATATCGTCGACCATAATGCACGAACAGCCGCGCACATCGCCGATGACATTCATGACCTCCGATTCGCCGGCTCTCTCGCGGCGCTTGTCGACGATCGCCAAAGGCACATCGATGCGCTTGGCGACGGCGCGGGCGCGCACCACCCCACCCACATCCGGCGATACGATCATGGTGCTTTTCAGATCGTAACGCGCCTTGATATCGCGCACCATCACCGGCGCGGTAAACAGGTTGTCGGTGGGAATGTCGAAAAATCCCTGGATCTGACCTGCGTGCAGATCGAGGGTCAACACCCGATCGGCGCCTGCGCGGGTAATGAGATTGGCGACCAGTTTGGCGGAAATGGGCGTGCGCGGCCCTGGTTTTCTGTCCTGCCGGGCGTAGCCGAAGTAGGGAAGAACCGCCGTGATACGCCGCGCCGAGGCACGCCGCAGCGCATCGATCAAAATCAGCAGTTCCATCATATGATCGTTCGCCGGATACGATGTCGACTGGATCACAAACGCGTCTTCGCCGCGCACATTCTCGTGGATTTCGACGAAAACCTCCATGTCGGCGAACCGGCGCACCGAACATTTGGTCAGGGCAAGATCAAGATAGGCAGCCATATCCCGGGCGAGGCGGAGGTTCGAATTGCCGGCAACAAGTATCATGGGCAAGACACCTTCAGGCAGCTACAGTAGCAGGATGGAACGCGGGGGCATTTCGCACCCTGGACCATGCATTAATTGTAATCTTTCAGCAGGTTGTGTCCAGGACAGGCAAACCTTGAAGTGACATCTCATGCGGCCCTTGCCGTCAGAGAGACCATCACGGGCCGTCCATCTGTACCCGATTGATTTGCCAGGAACAACCTGCTGAAACGACACGCTCTAGAGCGTGTCAGGTCTTAATAGAACCATTCTGACGGAGCGATTTTGCGACAAGATGAACCTTAAGTCTCGCAGGATATAGTGGGGCTATTTTCAAGAGACTTAAGGTTCATATTAGATCAGCATGCGTTTCGCTGTACCCATTTTGCCAAGGGTAATGCGAAACGCATAAAGCTGATCGCCCTGAGATCTATAGCAAAAGCGCCCGTCCCTTCGGGTTTGTCGATTGGCGGACGCCCACGCCCAGGCCGCTCTCGAGAGATGGGTCGCCATCGCTCTTCGATCGCCTTGAGCGTGGGTATCGCCTCGCCAATCGGGAAACGAAAATTGCTTCTATTAAGACCTGACACGCTCTAGCCCCCCTCCCGCGCGCCGCGCCGCGCGGCATCCACCGGTCTGCGCGATACTTCATGCGGGCGCTCATCCATACTTCCCGCCTCGATCTCGCGTCTGACACGGTACCATTTTCGTAGCGCCTGGGCGCGACTCATGCGCGCCGGCGCCCGATTCAGGTCCGCCGCAGCGCTTTTTCGCCCTGAGGCATCCACCGCAACACGCCGGAAGGCTATTTGTCGCTTGTGGCGCATATGCATCTCAATCCGCCGGCGTTCATCACGATTATACACCGGCCTGTCGCGATCCGCTGGGGTGAGATTGATATTGGGATAGCCGTCGCGGCGCAATTTCGACGGCTCCACATGAACAACCGCAGCCCGCGCCGCCTCCAGCGCCGCATCTCCTGGCGCACACGCCGCAAGCATCGCAACTGCCGCAAATATGATCAATAACCTGGTCATCCGCACCGGACTGTGCGTCATGGCGGGATAAAAATCAAGCGCCAACGCGCTTGAGCTGTGCAATTTAAACGGAGTGTTCTCGAAAAAGCTGATCGGGTAAACACCTGATCATGGCCCGGTATGGCCTTGCTGGCGGCAAGGGCCGCAGGAGGGGTAACTTCAGACGTGCGGTCCCGGGAACAAGCTGTTGAATGACACGTTCTAATCGTCACAAATATCGTCCCCGGTGTGGCGCAGCACAAAACTCGCCGCGCGGCCTTCCGCAAGGCGATGGGCGCGCCGCTGTCGCGCCTGGGCGTCCTCACCCCAGTGGCGGATGTTCCAGTCCTCGTCCACATGCGCGGCTTTCCAGGCACACTCAAGATCGATCTTACCGCGCCAATAAGCCATCGCCAGCAGGACGGAACCCAGTACCCCGGCCAGACTGTATAGGCTGACGACGGTAAAGCCCGAACGGGTGCGCAGGCAGGTGTCAAGCCACGCTGACAGCGCCGGCGGCTGCCCGGCCGGCATAACGCCACGAACCGTCACAAGGGGAGCGCCGATACACGCGCTCGTTGCCTCGACAACCGGGTCCCAGTGGGTTTTCTGCAGGGTGACCAGACCGTCGGGCTCACTGGCGCGATAGAATAGCAGATCGCCCTCCACATCGCGCTGCAATTGCGCCAGCGTCGCCATGCGGGCCGCTTCGGGCGCGTCGACAATTGTGTTGACCAATCGCGTCAGCGGCATCGATGCGGGACGAATGGTTTCATCCTGCCGGCGCCATTCGTTCGCGATCTCAACAGCGATCTCCCGCGCCGGCACAACAACCGGCGCCCGCGCCGGTGTCATCAATGCCCGATCATCGAGCATAATGCCCCAGCCACAAGGATATTCGCCAGACCGTTTGACGATGTTCACGTGGGAAAAAAAACGTTTTTTCAAGCAATCACCCGGAGCGTGTCATGTCTTAATAGAAGCAATTCTGTTTCTATTAAGACATGACACGCTCTAGCTGAACCGGTTTTCGTTTCTATCAGAACATGACACACTCTAACTACATAATCCCCGTCAAGATGATGGCGGACGTGAAAAACGTCCCGCTCGTCAACGACCAGACCCCGATAACAAACAGGGACACAAAGGTCGATTCCGGTGTGGCGCGCCGTTGCGCCCGTTCATGCATCAGACGGCGCATGAAAATATAAGGCCCGCCCAGCACACATACAGCAATGCTCATGAGCAACGCACCGAATGTGGTATCGTTGTACACAAATCCCGCCACCTCGTTTGTGACCCACTGGTAGAACAGCGCCACACACGCCGACAGGCTGAAACCCATCGCAATACAATAGGTACCAAGTACCAGATTATTATTCATCTCATCCTCACCTGCGATAGACGAACAGCGACTGTCCGTCCTGACGCAATTCTGTTTTCGATTCTCTGCCCTTGCCCTACCGGCGATACGCGCTTCGTATTTGTATAGGCCGATACACCACACTAACGATTTATTAAGCAAAATACGTGCCCGATAGGTGTTAAGGAACGAATCGGCGTATTTACGCGGATCGCGCCGCGCCAAATGCGTCGCGCACGAGCCGTGGCGCGCCCTGTCCCAAAACGAGACATGATCTGCGTTGTATCAGGAAACCCCGTTAACCCTAATTTTACCATTATGACACGCCCGGCAGCCGATTTACCGAAGCACCCCGGCACAAGGCGCCGTCGATCCTTTCGATGGTGGCCCGTGTATGGCTTTGCCGCCTTTGCGGTGTGCGCGGCGCTGACCACGATGGGGCTGATGCAGCGCACGTATCTCCATATGAATGGCCCCTCGACACACACCGGACTGCTGAACATAAAAATTGGCGATGATGCGTTCGCGATCCCGGTCAACGCCGTGCGCCAACGCGACCAGCGCAGGAGCGATCGCCTCGATCGCCTTGATCTGCTTGTTCAATGGCCGACCATGACCGGTTACAGCGATGGCGCGCAGGCGCATTTTAACAATCCGGACTCGGTGGCAGGTCTGATTTTCATGTCGATCCAGCGCCGCGATACGGCCCGTTCCACAAGCGAGATGTATCGTGACGTCTACGCCGGCATTATCGAAAAGGGCAAAATCAGAGGCCCCATCGGCCTGCGCACCTGGAGCTTTTTTCCAGGCTATGGTTATGACGGTGAAGTCCTGTATGTCCAGCGGGGAAATGAAAAGTCCGATAACCCGTTTGCCATCCGCTGCCTGGCGTCACACGCGCCCGCCGCCATCGCCTTTAACGGCGCCGACTGCGTGCGCGATATCGTCTATGGCAAGAGCGTGCTCGTGCGCTATCGCTACAACAGTTCAATGTTGAGCGAGTGGTTTTCCATCGAGGCGGCGGTGCGCCAGACCCTCGACCGCTATGCGCGCTAGAGCGTCAGGCAATTAATAGGAATCTCTTTGGATTTCCTTTTGGTGTGATTTATGATTCACTGTGTTAAGAGGTGGAGCATACGCAAGCCTTGTCAATCGATTTATGCGAGCATATTGTTGCAACTTAAGCGCCTGACGCTCCAGATGCGTAATTTCAACAGCTTGTCCCTGATAAACCCATCGGGTGCTGCTGGCCATTCATCTGATCATTGAAGGTGTTCGATTTCTCCAGCGTTGTCAAGGGCGCTTCGCGCCGCCCCTGGCGGTTCTTAAACCCTTGACAACGCTGGATAAATCGAAAAAAAGCGATGATCAGATGAATGACCCGGTATGGCCTTGCGGCGGACCAGCCGCGGCAAGGGCCGCAGTAGAGAATCGAACGATTAACAGGAATCTTTTTGGATTTCCCTTTGGTGTGATTTATGATTCACTGTGTTAAGAGGTGGAGCATACGCAAACCTTTATCAGCGGATTTACGCGAACGTATTGTTGCAGTTTAAACGCCCGACGCTCTAGAGCGTGTCAGGGGACTCACACGTAGTCGAATATGAAAAAGCAGACCGAGACAAAGCTGAGGGACTTTTTCCCATTCAACTACTCATAAGCCAGGAAGTGAACGCGCGTATCCCCATAAGAGCGGGCATCTGTCACGGCGCACCCTGCAGGCGCAACGATCTGCGTGCGCCGCGCCTCTTCCCAGACAATAAACGCGCCCCTGGTCAGCCAACCGGCGCCGATGGCTGTCGCCAGTGCCCGCTCACCCAGTCCTTTTCCATAGGGCGGATCGAGAAAAATCAGATCGAACGGCTCTTGCGTCCTGACACGACGCAGCCGGGTGGCATCGCGGCAAAGAATATGCAGGATATCATTCAGGCCAAACCGCACCGCGTTTTCGGCAATGGTGGCGCATCCGCTGCGCGACCGCTCCACCGCCAGACAAAACGGCGCGCCGCGCGAGAGCGCCTCAATCCCCAAAGCGCCCGTACCGGCAAAGAGATCCAGGACGCGCATTGCGGCAAACTCGATACCTATGGCATGGACCAGAACATCGAAAATGGCGCCGCGCACCTTGTCGGTCGTGGGCCTTAGCTGCGGCGATGCGGGCACCTTAAACGCCCTGGCGCGCAACCGGCCGCCGGTGACACGCAAGGCTCACACGCCCCGTTTGCGCCCGGGCGGCGCGCTATTGCCACTGGCGGAGGAGACGAGCGGAGCATCGAAGTCGACACCCGCCTGCACCGCCAGCTTTCGGCCTAACTGGCTCTTGAGCACCCGCGCGCCGATCTCGCGCACCGCAGCCGGTGCCAGGTCCCCCAACTGAAACGGCCCATACGATACGCGTATCAGCCGGTTGACCGTCAGCCCCAGCGCCGCCAGGACAATTTTGACCTCGCGGTTCCTGCCCTCGCGCAGAGCCACGCCAAGCCACTGGTTACTCCCCTGACGGCGCTCAAGCGTGGCCGTAATGGCACCATAGGAAAAACCGTCAATGGTGATCCCGTCGCGCAAGGCATCAAGGGCTTTTTGCTGCACCCGGCCGTGGGCGCGCACACGGTATTTTCTCAGCCAGCCTGTGGACGGCAACTCCAGTACGCGCTTCAGACCACCGTCGTTGGTCAGCAGCAGCAGCCCCTCGGTGGTAAAGTCGAGGCGGCCTACGGGCATCACCCGCGGCAACTCTCCGGGCAGGGTATCATAGATCGTGCGGCGCCCACGCGTATCGCGCTCGGCGGTAAGCGCGCCGGCGGGTTTGTGATACAGCCATAGCCGGGTGCGTGCGTGCGCTTTTATGGGTTCGCCGTCGATGGCGATGCGATCCTGCCCGCAAACCCGCACCGCCGGCGTCTCGATAATGCGGCCGTTCAATTGCACCCGCCGCTGCGCAATGAGGGCCTCGGCGGCGCGCCGCGAACACCGGCCCGAGCGCGCGATCACCTTGGCAATACGCTGCCCTCTGGGCGTATCGGCTTCTGATCCGCCTGCACTGCCGCCGGCGATGTCCAGCCCGTGCTCATGGACCATTAAGGGTCTCCTCGATCATCAAGCCACCAAGTGTGTCCCCTCAACGGGTTGGTCTTGTAAAACCCGTCGGGTGCAAGTAGCCTCCCTGGCAGCAACGGCCGCAGGGTGCGGGTTCAGTTACGGCTGGGGCGTCGGGCCAACGCGCGAGACGATCAATCCCCCGTCGGCAAAAAGCCGCCGCGCGGCGCGCTTGACGTCTTCGAGAGTTACCGCAGCAATAAGATCGTTGCGCTTTACAACATAATCGATGCCAAGATCGTCCTGCTGGATACCCACCAGCTGGCGGGCAATCTTGGCCGATGAATCAAAACGCAACGGATAGGATCCGATGAGATATTTCTTGGCCTTGTCGAGTTCCTGCGCCGTGGGACCGTGCATGGCCATGGCGGCCAGTTCATCCTTGATGATCGCCAGGGTCTCGTCGGCGCGATCGCTGCGCGTTGCCACCCCCCCCAAAAACAGCGCCGTATTGCGATAGGGCAACAGATAGGTATAGACCGAATACGCCAGGCCGCGTTTTTCACGCACCTCGCGGTAAAGACGCGACGAAAACGCCCCGCCACCGAGAATATGACTGGCTATAAAGGCGGCAATAAAGTCCTCATCATGCCGGTCGATCCCGCGGCCGCCGAACTGAAAGACCGTTTGCGGGATTGCCATCTCCACATGATTATGCGCACTTAGCACGGCACTTGCGCGCGGCACCCGGGCAATGGAAGCCTTTTGCGGCAATTCGCCGAATATCCGATCCAGCAGCGGCCCCAGGGTCGGTGCATCGATATCGCCGACAACAGCGACGATCAGCGTATCGCGCGCCACCATCGCCTTATGATAATCGCGCACATCCTGGCGCGTAATACGTTGCAGGCTCTCCCGCGTGCCTTCATGGGGGCGGCCATAGGCGTGATCGGGAAACGCCGTCCGGGACCAAAAGCGCGAGGCAATGCTCTCCGGATCGCTCTCCTTTTGCCTGATGGAAGCAATGATCTGGGCGCGAATACGCTCAAAGGGCTCGGCATCGAACCGCGGCTCGACAAGCGCCAGTCTCGTCAGCCGCACCGCCTGCGCCAGCTCGCCCGTCAATGTGGACATATTGCCATAGAAATAGTCGCGCCCGGCATCGAAAGACAGGCGAATAGCGCGTTCATCCAGCGCACTCTGAAATGCCTGGGAATCGAGATCGCCAGCGCCTTCATCAAGAAGTCCCGACAGCAGATTGGCGCGACCGGCCTTCTCGGGCGGGTCCTGGGTGGAGCCGCCAGTGAAGGAAAAATTCATCGTGATCAGCGGGATGCCGTGCTCTTCTACCAGCCATGCCTCGATCCCGCCAGGACTGATCACGCGCTGAATATTGGTCGCCGCCTCGCGCGCGGGTTCGGATGTTGCCTTAGCCAGGATCGTTCGATCGTCCATACTCACCGTTGCCATTACTGCTGTTACAACGCCGATGACGACCAGCGCCTTCTTCATTGCCTGCTCCTTGAAAGCCTGTTTGTGCCCTCACACGCCGCCATCGACCCTTGCACCTGGGGGCCCGTTAGTTGGATGCGCTCGCCGGGGACGATGCGCCTTTGGCCGGCCTTGCGGCGCCGTCATCGGCGGGCCGGGTCAGATAGCCGGTCACACTGCGCATGCGCAACAGATAATCGGCCGCCGCCTTCTGGACCATTTCGGCGCTTACCGCCTCAATCCGCCCGGGCCACTGGCGCACATCCTCAATCGTCATGCCGGTGGTCAGGGCCGTGCCGATAATGCGCGCCATACTGGTCTGGTTGTCGAGGGCGTATACCATATCGGCGACAAGCGTTCGTTTGGCGCGTGCCAACTCGTCCGCCTTGACGCCGTTTTGCGCGATCTCCCCGACCACCGCATCGATGGCTGTCTCCAGGGCTTCCAGGCTGATGGTATCGCGCGGCACGCCATAGATACCAAAACGCGTTCGATCCAGCGCGGTGCCCTGATACCAGCTGCCCGCACTTGCGGCGACTTTTTGATCGATAACCAGGGCGCGGTACAAACGGCTTGTGGAACCGCCCCCGAGAATTTCCGAGAGAATGTCAAGGGCCTCCGCCTCACCGGTTCTGGCGGTATTGTAGGACGGCACCAGATAGTAGCGATACAGGATCGGCTGGCCGACCTTTTTATCGGAAACCCAGACCTTGCGCCTGGCCCGTGGCGGCGGTTCGACGGGCCGCTTGCGTTCTCCCGGCTCGGCGCGGCGCGGCAACTTGCCATAGGTACGTTTTGCCAGATCGACGACCGTGTAGCTGTCCACATCACCGGCGACGATAAGAACCGCATTATTGGGTGTATAGTATTTGTCGTAGAATGCGATGGCATCGTCGCGATCAAGCGCTGCGATCTCGTGCTCCCAGCCGATGATCGGCAAGCGATAGGGATGATGCTGGAACAACACCGTTTGCACCGCCTCGCCGAGTTGGGCTCCCGGATCGTTCTCGATACGCATACGGCGTTCTTCGAGAACAACGTCGCGTTCCGGGCCGATATCCTCCTCGTCCAGTTCGAGATTCAGCATCCGGTCCGCCTCCAGCGCCATTACCGTGGCCAGATGCTGTTTGGAAACGCGCTGGAAATAGGCGGTGTAATCGGTTGATGTAAAGGCGTTTTCGTTGCCACCGAGTTCGGACACAATCCTGGAAAACGTATCGCCGGGGTTCTTTTTCGTTCCCTTGAACATCAGGTGTTCGAGAAAATGGGCGATCCCGGACTTGCCCGCGGGCTCGTCGGCGCCACCGATGCGATACCAGATCATATGGGTGACCACCGGCGCGCGGTGATCGGGAATGACGACCACCTGCAGGCCGTTTTCAAGGATGGCGCTGGTTACCTGCAGGCCGAACTCGGGCACTTCGGCAAGCGCGGGCGCTATATTCATACTTCCTCCTGTTACAAAGGCCGCCATGACAAACAAGCGCCAAAGACGAAAGACATGATCGATTCCCTGCCCGATGGCGGATCGATCGGGCGCGGGCAGTCCCACAACATCGCCCTGGCGTGTGCCGGGCGTCTCCGCATACTCAACAGTGCTGTCGTTTAGTCGCATCAATAATGGCCCTCGCTGGTGCCGGATCGAATGCAGGCTGCTTTCCTGTTCGCCGTTTTCTATCCCCCATTCAAGCGCGTTTGCCCCCGTGTTTGCAGAACACACCCTATGGCGCGAAGGTTAACGCCCGATTTCTCCCTGAGCGCCAGGCGGTGGGCCTGGCGGGTCTGGCTGGTCTGGTCTATCGGGAAGATTTGGTCTTTTTCTTGAACAGCCGATAATACAGGCCCTGTTTTTTCTCCTCGTCGGCCGAGAGCGTATCGGGCGCGCCGGGGGGCTTTTGGCGCAAATGCACCGGCGGATCGGACAGGGAGTGTCTGACCAGATTGCCTTGCGCATCACGTAACGCCTGGCGTTGCTGCAATCCCTTGTAGAGTTTAAAGGCCCGCTCGTTGCGCTCGGCCTCGCTCAGCGCCTTGTCGCTGCGCCGGACGATATCGCGGCGTTTGTTTTCATCGACGATGGCCTGCAACTCGGCCTCGCTCAGGGACCGCTTTTCCTCCAACTGCGGTTGCGGCGCCACATAGGTAGGTATCGGCAGGCTGCTATCGGCCGGCGCCAGCAGTTCAGGCCGCTCGGTATATTCGATCTTTGCCTTTTTCCTTTTCACCCCGGTAATCATGGCCAGCGGTCCGGCGATGAGTTGTTCATCGATCTCGGCGATAGCCTTTGTGGCCGAAGAACAGCCCGCCACAAGTCCCGCACCGCCTACCATCCAGACGCTCAAAACGGCCATTTTCACGGCGCGTTCAGAAATTATCCTCATTTGTCCGTCTCACTCCCGTCTCTTTGTCACTCCAGCGCGTATCGGATTTGCCGCACCAGGGATCAGTAACGATCCAATAGCGCGACCCGCGCCACCCTATTCGCCCTTTGTGTCGGAATCGCGGCCTTGCATGATCATGTCGCACACCACGCCGATCAGTCCGGCGACGATCCATACATCGGCCAGGTTGAACACGTACCAGCTAAAGGAGCCCACATGAAAATGAAAAAAATCGGCCACCCTGCCGTGCCAGATCCGATCGAGCATGTTACCGGCCGCGCCGCCGATGATCAAACCCAGCGATATCGCCATCAGGCGCGTATCAACGCGATAAAGCCAGACAATGAACGCCCCGGTGGCGAGCGCTGAAACACCGATCAGCAACGATGGCCCGGCGCCGGCAAACAGGCCGTAACTGATCCCCGGGTTCCAGTGCAGGACAATATCGAAAAACGGCGTAACGCTCCAGCCCTCGCCGCTGCGCAGGGAAAAACCGTACAGCATGGTGATCTTGTGCGCCTGATCGGTGGCAAAACCGAGCACGGCAACGATCAGGCCGAGACCAAACCAGCGCTGGCGCCGATCCTCGTCTTCCCTTGTGGCGTGCCTTGCTTTCATGGCGCTAAACGTCCTTGTTGCAGGTTTACGAACGATGCCCGGCCAGTGCGCCGGCGCAGCGCCGGCAAACATGTCTGTCCTCATGCGCCGGATCGACCTCCGCCAGAACCTTCCAGCAACGGGCGCATTTTCCCCCTTGCGCGCGTGTGACATACGCAGCAATTCCGGCAACGTCTTCCAGGCGAAACGCCTGCGTCGGGCCGTCGTCGGTGGTTACCTCCACAGCGCTGGTAATCGCCAGGGTGGCCAGATCGATTGCCGCCATTCTCTGCGCCAGGGCGACATCGGCGATATGAACACGCACCGCCGCCTCAAGGGAAGAACCGATATCGCCACCGCGGCGCGCCACCTCAAGAGCGCCGGTGATCACCCGCCGCACGCGGCGAATATCGCCCCAGATACGCGCCAGTTTATCATCACGCCAGCCGGCGGGGATATCCGGAAACTGTTGCAGATGCACCGAGGCATCCGCCTGCACACCATCGTCGCCATCACTGTCTATGGCGATACCCTTGCGCGTCAGCCAGAGTTCCTCGCAGGTAAAGCACAGAATGGGCGCCATCCAGGTAGCCAGGCAGTGAAACAGGGTATCCAGCACCTGCAACGCGGCGCGGCGCGGCACGCTCGATGCGCTGTCGCAGTACAGGACATCCTTGCGGATATCGAAGTAAAAGGCGGATAACTCGATGGTCATGAAGTTAAACAGCGCGCCAAAGACGCGGCGGTAATCGAACGCCTCATAAGCATCGCGCACGATACGATCCATCTCGCTTACCCGGTGCAGGATAAAGCGCTCCAACTCCGGCATCTGCGCGTGCGGCAGTTGCGGCGCATCCGGCTCGAAATGGTCCAGGGAGCCGACAAGCCAGCGAAACGTATTGCGTATCTTGCGGTACTGATCAATATTGTTTTTCAGGATTTCAGGGCCGATACGCAGATCTTCCGAATAGTCCGAGGCGACGACCCAAAGGCGCAGGATATCGGCTCCTGACTGTTTGATCACGTCTTGCGGAAACGTTTGGTTGTTCAAAGACTTGGACATCTTCCGCCCGTCCTCGGCCATGACGAATCCGTGCGTCAACACATCGTCATAGGGGGCGCGGGCGCGCGTGCCACAGCTCTCCAGCAGGGAGGAATGAAACCAGCCGCGGTGCTGATCCGTGCCCTCCAGATACATCACCCGATCGCACCCGTCGGCAAAGCGGCGCCTGGGCTGCAAATCGCGCCGCTCCTCAAGAACAAACGCATGGGTCGAGCCGGAATCGAACCACACATCCAGAATATCGTCGACCTTTTGCCAAACCCGGCCATCGTGGGCGCCGCCAAGAAAGCGCTCCGCGGCGCCCTGCGCATACCACGCATCCGCGCCTTCGGCGGCAAAGGCGGCAAGAATACGCCCGTTAACCCGGGCATCGTTCAGCACCTGACCCGCCTTGTTGGCAAATACGGCAATGGGCACCCCCCAGGCGCGCTGGCGCGAGACAACCCAGTCGGGGCGGTTGGCGATCATGTCGCGCAGGCGCACCTGGCCCGATGGCGGCACAAAGCGCGTCTCGTCAATGGCCCTGAGGGCGCGCGCGCGCAAACTCCCGCCGCCTTGCGGGATCGGCCGGTCCATATGGATAAACCACTGGGGCGTATTGCGAAAGATGACCGGCTTTTTCGAACGCCACGAATGGGGATATTCGTGGCGAACGCGGCCACGGGCGAACAGCGAGTCGTGAGCGATCAGCGCCTCGATGACGCGGGCGTTGGCATCGCCCTTTTTGCCTTTTTCGGTGATCACCTGAGCGCCTTCAAGGCCGGGGGCCTCATCGGTAAAGCGGCCATCGCCGTCCACCGTGTAGGGGATCGCCGGATCGATCCCGGCGGCCCGCAGCGCCTCGCGGCTCCCTGTCCAGACATCGAAGTCCTCGCGGCCATGGCCGGGCGCGGTATGCACAAAGCCGGTTCCCGCGTCATCGCTGACATGCCCGGCCGCAAGAAACGGAACGCCGAATTCATAGCCGCCGGCAAGACCTTTCAACGGATGGGCGCACGTCATGCCGCGCACCTCCTGCGCCTCCACGTCGCGCAAGTGAACCCATTGCAGCTTTGCCCTGTCGAATGTCTCCTGCGCCAGGGCTGTTGCAAGAATGAACCTCTCCCCCACGCGGGGACCAAAATCATTCTCGGCCGCTGTTACCTCATAAAGGCCGTACCGGATTTGCGGCGACCAGGCGATGGCGCGGTTTCCCGGGATCGTCCAGGGGGTCGTCGTCCAGATCAGCACAAAGGCGCCCGCAAGGTCCGGCGCCAGGGTATCCGATAGCTGCACCGGGAATTTCGCCCAGATCGTGTCCGAGGTCATTTCCTGATACTCGATTTCCGCTTCCGCCAGGGCGGTTTTTTCCACCACCGACCACATCACCGGCTTGGAGCCGCGATAAAGCTGCCCGCTTTGGGCAAAGCGCATCAGTTCCGCGGCAATACACGCCTCGGCTTCATAGGCCATGGTCAGGTACGGTGCGTCCCAATCGCCAACGACACCAAGACGTTTGAACTCGGTGCGCTGCACATCGATCCAGTGAGCGGCGAAGGCGCGGCACTCGCGGCGAAACTCATTGATCGGCACATCGTCCTTGTTGCGCCCCCTGGCGCGGTATTGCTCCTCGATCTTCCACTCAATGGGCAGACCGTGACAATCCCAGCCGGGCACATAATTGCTGTCATAGCCGAGCATCTGTTTGGAGCGGGTGACGATGTCCTTAAGGATCTTGTTCAGGGCATGGCCGATATGCAAATGGCCGTTGGCGTAAGGGGGGCCGTCGTGCAGAATATACTTGTCGCGCCCCCTCGCCTGCTCGCGCAGACGCCTGTAGAGTTGCAGCCGGTCCCAGCGGGCAACGATCTGAGGCTCCTTCCGGGGAAGGCCGGCGCGCATGGGAAAGGTGCTCGCGGGTAAAAAAAGCGTGGCGGAGTAATCGCGATCTCCGCCTTCGGAACTGGCGCACGTCTTGGGCTTGTCGTTCATAACAGGGCTCGTTGGGAGTATTGATCGGCTGCGGTTATTCTCAAAAAAACGCCGGGTGCAGATGAATCACCCGGTATGGCCTTCCTGGCGGCAAGGACCGTAACAACCCTGAATTCAGCCCCGTTCCGGACACAACCCGCTGCAATGACTCACCGAGTGCAAAACGCTCCAAAACCATCGGACGATCCGAAAATCCGGAAACGCAACGACGTCATCATCGCCCTGCTTAGCCCGCCGGGCCCGAACTTTCAATAACGAAATGAACGAAATGCGCTGCCCGCAAGCGCTACGGCGGCTCAACGCCAATACGGCCACAACGCCGTATCCAGGGCCGTGGCGGGGATTGTCGCCAGACGGCGGCGGGCGGCAAGCGTATCGGCGTCCATCTGCGCCACCAGCGCCTCAACAGAGGCAAACTTGCGCTCGGAACGAATATGCGCCATTAACCCGACCCGCACATCCGCCCCGTAAAGATCGCCGGCGAAATCGAACAGGAATACCTCAAACAGGGGTGCGCCGTTATCAAAAGTGGGGCGGCGGCCAAAACTGGCCACACCGTCGAAAATCCGCCCGCTGTCTTTATCGGCGCCATTCGTTGCAGCCAGCATAACGCGCACCGCATAAATACCGTGCGCCAGTTGGCAATGAGGGGGCAGGCGCAAATTGGCCGTGGGATAACCAAGGGTGCGACCGCGCTTTTCCCCATGGATAACGGTGCCGTGAAAAAACCAGTGATAGCCAAGAAGCCTGGCTGCCGTGGTGACATCCGCGGCGCGCAAGGCGGCACGGATGCGCGATGAAGACACCGCGCCGCGGGTATCCCCGACCGCCTCTATGATGCGGACATCGAAGCCATTTTGCCGTCCCAGTGCGGTGAGCATTGGCGGATTGCCGGCGCGGTTCTTGCCAAAATGAAAATCGAAACCGACAAGCACATGACGCGCCGCCAGCCCGTCGACAAGGGCCGTTTGAACGAAGTCCCCGGGCGCCTGCCCGGCGCAGCCTGAATCGAAAGGAATAACCACGACGCCATCAAGCCCATAGGCCTTTACAAGCGTCGCCTTTTCTGTCGCCGGTGTGAGGCGAAACAGCGGCTTTTCAGGGGCAAAATAGGTTCGCGGATGAGGCTCGAACGTGAGCACAACAGCAGCACAGCCCGATTGCCGCGCCACTTGCAACGTCTGACCCAACACCACCTGGTGCCCCCGGTGCAGGCCATCGAAATTCCCCACCGCCACAGCGCTCCCGCGAAGGCGCTCCGGCAACTCCCGCAAGCCACGATGACAGGTAAACGCCGCCACAGGCTTCATACCGGGGATGTGTGCTTGTACGACACGCTCTAGCCGCGTTTAGCCAGCAAAATGAGTGCCTCGCCATCGAGTACCACCGTATCGCCCACACGGCAGACGCACGTCATGGTGATAAAGCCGGCCTTGCGCTTTTCCTGTTTGTCCGCCACGGTGGCGATCACCGTGACGCGCTCGCCGGGACGAACGGGGGCACGAAAATTCAGCGTTTGCGAGACATAGATCGTGCCGGTTCCGGGCAGTTTGGTGCCGATCACAGCGGAAATGAGGCTCGCCGTCAGGCTGCCATGAACGATGCGCTCACGAAAGCGCGACGCCGCCGCAAATTCCGCATCAAGATGCAACGGGTTGGTATCGCCGGACAAGTCGGCGAAGGTATCGACATCGTCCTGGGATATCACCTTGCACATCTGCGCCGACATGCCGATATCCATATCTTCGAAGTAATACTGTTGCACGGCCCTACTCTACAATCACGGTCATCGTGTCGGTTGACTATACCCGCAGGTTGGTTACTCAAACGCTATGGGTTGCGCATTTGGCGAGAAAAATCAAGCACGATTTACGCGACCAGAACGTATCATGTCTGAATGGAACCAATTCTGTTTCCATTAAGACATGATACCCTCTATAAGGGGATAAAGCGCCTTGCCGGCAACGGGAACACCGGATCGTTTACAGAACGGCTCCCCCGGTTTAGGGTCAGGCCTGAAACGCCAGTAAACGACAAGGATAACACGCCATTCCGCGAGGAAACATGAGCGAAAACACCGATAACAGGAAAAGGCGGCGTCTGCGCAGCCAGTTGTGGTTCGACAACGCGGATAATCCCGGCATGACAGCGCTCTACGTGGAGCGGTATCTGAATTATGGCCTGACGCGGCGCGAATTGCAGGGCGCACGCCCCATTATCGGCATCGCCCAAAGCGGCAGCGACTTATCCCCATGCAATCGCATTCACGTCGAACTGGCGCAGCGGGTCCGCGATGGTATTCGCGATGCGGGCGGCGTGCCCATCGAGTTTCCTGTCCATCCCATCCAGGAGACGGGCAAGCGGCCAACGGCGGCCCTGGATCGCAACCTGAGTTATCTGGGCCTGGTGGAAGTCCTGTTCGGCTATCCCCTTGACGGGGTCGTGCTGACGACGGGCTGCGACAAGACAACACCGGCGATGCTCATGGGCGCCGCCAGTGTGGACATGCCGGCGATCGTTCTCTCGGCGGGCCCGATGCTGGACGGATACTGGCAAGGCGCGCGCGTCGGCTCGGGCACCGTCATATGGGAAAACCGCCGTCTGCTGGCCTGCGGCGATATCGATTATGACGAGTTTATGGACCGGGTCTGCGCCTCCGCCCCCTCACCCGGCCATTGCAACACCATGGGCACTGCCTCCACCATGAACGCCCTGGCGGAAGCGCTGGGCATGAGTCTGCCCGGCTGTGCCGCCATTCCCGCACCCTATCGCGAGCGCGCGCAAATGGCCTACGAGACCGGCAAACGGATCGTCGCCATGGTGGAGGCGGATTTGAAACCTTCGGCGATCCTGACCCGCGCGGCGTTTGAAAACGCCATTAAAGTCAATACCGCCATCGGCGGCTCGACGAATGCGCCGCCCCATATCACGGCCGTGGCGCGCCATATGGGGGTGCCTTTGGACATTGAGGACTGGCAGACCCATGGCTATGACGTGCCGCTGCTGGTCAATATGCAGCCGGCTGGCGAGTACCTGGGCGAATCGTTTTATCGCGCCGGCGGCGTGCCGGCGGTTATGGGCGAGATGCTGCGCGCCGGCCTGCTGGCGGAGCAGGCGATGAGCGTTACCGGCGCAACCCTGGCCGATAACCTGCGCGGCTGTTACAGCCACAATACCGATGTCATCCGTCCCGTTGACAAGCCGTTGCGCCCCCGGGCCGGATTTCTTGTCTTGTCGGGCAATCTGTTTGCCTCGGCGTTAATGAAGACGTCGGTCATTTCCGATGATTTCCGTCAGCGCTTTTTGCAACGCCCGGGCCAGGAGGGTATTTTTCGCGCCCGCGCCATTGTCTTTGAGGGGCCGGAAGACTACCACGAGCGCATCAACGATCCGACCCTGGCCATTGACGCCCAGTGCATGCTGTTTATCCGCGGCGTCGGGCCGGTCGGCTATCCGGGCGCAGCCGAGGTTGTCAATATGCAGCCCCCCGATGCCCTGCTGGCCGCCGGTATCGCCCATCTGCCCACCGTCGGCGATGGTCGCCAGAGTGGCACTTCGGAAAGCCCGTCAATACTCAATGCCTCGCCGGAGGCTGCCGTGGGGGGCGGACTGGCCATTTTGCAGACCGGCGATACCGTCGTTCTTGATCTGAACGCGGCAAGCCTGAATGTCGATCTGGGCGAGGCGGCGTTGCGGGAACGCTGGCAGGCCTACAAGCCACCCGTCCTGGAACATCAGACCCCGTGGCAGGAGTTGTACCGCAAGCACGTGGGCCAGCTTGCCGATGGCGCGTGTCTGGACTTCGCCACCGCCTATCAGCGCATCAACCGGGTGATACCGCGCGACAATCATTGATCCACGGGGGGTTGCCCGCCGTCACGGCGAGGGGTGCAAAACGCACGATACAGCCGGCGACAGATTCTCTTAACCATTCTTTGCCGAACACCTCAGGTTGCGCCGGTGGCGAAACCAATTGTTTAACCTGTGCCGGTACGCTTGCAGGTGGAAGCCATCAATTTACGTCAAATTTTATCAATTCCGTCCGAGCCAGATCAGCAAAACTGTTCGCGCCGTTGGGCACGCTTTCGGCGGAATTGAGGCCAATGAGGAAACGGGGGCTGCAAAAATCTATGCGCAATGAAGAACAAACCGATCATAACCAAATGGATGAATCTTTGGGCCGGATTATATTTGTTTCCGGTTCGGCGGCAAAATGCGCTCTTGATCAGCGCGATCAGTCTGCCACGCCTCTTGCATCGGTTAACATGGGCGCGCTGGTTAAAATCAGATCGAAAGACACCTTTGTCATTGGCATTGTCGCCTCCCTTGAAGTAGCCTTGGCGAAGCGTGCCAACGAGCGTGAAATCCATATTGCGGAAATCGAGATGGTGGGGGAACTGCGGCCATCCGGGGGAACCGGCGGCGAGTTTTTGCGCGGCGTTGGCACCCCTCCTGCCATCGGCGATCATGTCCATGGTATCAACGAACGCGAACTCGCAAATGTCTTTGCCGATAGCGGTGAAGACGTCGTCAGCATTGGCCATTTAAGCCAGAACCGCACGATTACCGCAAAGGCGCGCACCCATGAGCTGCTTTCAAAGCATTTCGCCGTTGTCGGTTCCACGGGCTCCGGCAAGTCATGCGCCGTGGCTCTTTTACTGCAATCGATCGTTAAGGTGCATCGCCAGGCGCATATTGTTGTCCTTGACCCTCACAATGAATACGCCACGAGCTTTGGTGAGATGGCTAATGTGATTACGGCGCGAACGTTGTGCCTGCCGTTCTGGCTCTTCAATTTTGAGGAAATTTGCGAAGTATTTACCAGCGAAGAATCGAAAACGCGCCATGCGGAGATCGACATCCTCAACACCCTTGTCACACGCGCCAAGATGCACCGCTATCTATCTGAAATACAACCGAAATCCAGCAAGAAGCGGGCGCTGGTCGAGGGCAATGTCTCCGTCGATACGCCAATACCGTATCTGATTTCCGATCTGCTGAAACTCATTGATGATGAACTGGGCCGGCTGGAAAACAAGAACAATCTCGAACCCTATCTGCAACTAAAGCGGCGCATCAGCATACTGATCGCCGACAAGCGCTATGAGTTTATGTTCGATAATGGCGGCGCGGGTGATCGCATGCGCGATATCATCGGCCATATCTTCCGCATCCCCGTCGATGGCAAGCCCATCTCCATTGTGGACATATCGGCAATACCGGCGGAAATCACCAATGTCGTTATCTCGGTTATGGCACGTATGGCCTACGAGTTGGCGGTCTGGAGCGATCGCAAAATCCCCATCCTGCTGGTGTGCGAGGAAGCCCACCGCTACGTGCCCAACGACGCAAAACTCGGCTTTGCCCCCACCCGGCGCGCCATCGCCCGTATCGCCAAGGAGGGGCGCAAATACGGCGTCTCCCTGGGTATTGTGTCCCAGCGCCCTTCAGAACTGGACCCCACCATCCTCTCCCAGTGCAGCACCATGTTCGCCTTGCGCCTGACCAACGAGCGGGACCAGAAATTCGTTGCCGCCGCCGTCTCCGACAGCGCCGGCAACCTGCTCTCGTTCCTGCCCGCCATGGGCACCGGCGAGGCGATGGTCTTTGGCGAGAGTATCAATCTGCCCATGCGGGTCCGGCTTGATGTTCTGCCGCAGGCCTTGCGCCCCCATAGCCACAGCGCCTCATTCTGCGAGATATGGACGCGCGACGACGAACCCTGGGGGTCCCTTGACGATATCGTCGGCTATTGGCGGCGGCAGACGCGGTCGCGCGGGCCGGCGCTTCGATCGATTCCAACGGCACCATACGCGCGTCCGGGCTCGCAAGAGCCGCCAGCCGCCGCCGGAGCGACCCCCCACAACACGCCGCCGCATCCGGACGTGCACAATGCGCCCGATATCCGGCCGCAAATGGCCGCCGCAACGGCCGGGCGCCATCTTCCGTAAAGGGTGCCTGATACCGGCCCGGTTCACCCCTCACCCCTCATAGGGCAAGCGCTTGAGGTGCCGCTCCAGCCGCCGCAAGGCCAGTGACAGGCCTACCGTCATAATCAGATAAATATAGGCGACGATCGAATACGTCTCAAAGAAGCGAAATGAGCCGGCGGCATAAACCTTGCCCATCTGGGTGATATCCGTCACCCCCAATACCGATACCAGCGAACTGTCCTTGAGCATGGCGATGAAGTCGTTTCCCAGGGCGGGCAGAATGATGCGAAACGCCTGCGGCAACACGATACGCTCAAAGCAGCGATAGCGCGAAAGCCCCAGTGCCTGCGCCGCCTCGATCTGCCCCTTGTCGACCGACTGGATGCCGGCGCGGAATATCTCTGCCAGAAAGGCCGAATAGGCGATTGTCAGGGCGATAATAGCGCGCCAGATCAGGGGAAAGTCGCGCACCGTCATGGGAGCCGTCCAGCCCGCCTCGATCAGCATCGCCGTCGCTCCGTTCCAGGCAATGACGAATCCTGGCGCACCCACAAAGGCGACATAGAACAGCAACACCAGAACCGGAACGCCGCGAATGATTTCCACGTAAAACCGCGCCATCTGGCGCAGCACGAGAAATCTCGATAATCCCATAACGGCGATCGCCAGACCGAACGCGATGGCCAGCGAATAAGCGATCAGGGTAACAAACAGCGTGATGGAGATGCCTCTCGACAGGGCGGCGAAAACCTGGCTGTAGAGATCGCTGCGGACGATCACGAACGCCAGTGCAACCGCCAGCACACCCGCCACGATCAACCACCACGGCGTATCCGTATCGCGGGTGCTGCGAGGCGCCTTGTGTTCAGCCATGACCGCCCCTTTCGCGTAGATATCGCCAGCGGTATGACGCGTCGTGTTTACTGGCCGAGCTTGTAATCGAGAAACCACTTTCTGTTCAATGCCGCTATGGAGCCGTCTGCCTTCATGGCGGCAATGGCGGCATTCACCGGGCCGACAAGATCGGATCCCTTGGGAAAGATAAAGCCGAAATCTTCCGTACCCAGGGGATCACCGATCAGCTTCAAGCCGCCGTTCGAGGCCTCCACATAGCCTTTTCCGGCCGTACCATCGGTCAGAACCAGATCCACATCGCCCGTCTTTAGCGCCTGCACGGACGCACCGAACGTCTCGAAGAGTTTGATACGGGGGTTCTGTTCGTCGCCATCGAGCACGTTGTATACAGCCACATAAAAAGGCGTCGTACCCGCCTGCGCACCTACCAGCCCGTCGGCAAACGCGCCGAACGTCCTGGCATCGGAAAAGCGCGCCTCATCGCCGCGCACCAGCATGAACATCTCCGAGCGCATATAGGGATCGGAAAAATCGACCTTTTCCTTGCGGTCCTCCTTGATCGTAATACCGGTCATACCGATATGGTATTGCCCGTCCGATACCGCCTGGATCATGGCGTCCCAACTGGTGTTCTGATAGGTGACTGCCATGTTCAACCGCTTGCTGATCTCGTTCATGGCATCGTATTCCCAACCGATCTGGGCATTGGTTTTCGGATCGATGAACTGTAGGGGCGGATAGGCGTTTTCGGTCACGACAACCACCTTGCGCCCGCCAAGATCGGGCAAGCCGGCGGCCGATGCGGTAAACAGCGTCAGGGCGGTGATGACGGCGCCTGCAAGCATCGCCGCGGCAAATCTGAACATTCCCATAAGAGTCTCCTTGTCCTGCGGGTGGGCTTTGTCCTGCGGGTAGGCATTTCCAAACCATGCCCAACACATGCCCACCACATGATTGCGCAGGTTTAGAGCGTGTCAGGTCTTAACAGAATCATTCTGACGGAGCGATTTTGTGACAAGGCCAGGCAAAGTTTCGCAGGACATAGTGGACTATTTTCAAGAAACTTTACGCCGGCATTGGTGCAAAAGCGCCCGTCCCTTCGGGTTTCCGATTGGCGGGCGCCCACGCTCAAACCGATCTCATGAGATGCGCCCACATCGCATGTCGATCGGCTCAAACGTGGGTCACCTCGCCAATCAAGAAACAGAATTGCTTCTATTAAGACCTGACACGCTCTATATAAACGAGTTTGCCCAAAATGCGCCACCTTGACAAGAGCCCATAAAATGGGCACTGACCCCCGTGATCAGCGAAACGCGACATGAGTGCGATTGTAGCGATACGCCGTACCACGCCCGGTAGACCGGCTTTTCGGGCAATCCGCAACCGCCAGCCGTTCCGCTTTTAAAGTCAACCGGGACTTTGATTGCGTTCCCTCTTGTTAAAGCAATATTCACTACTTTAATTTGCGCTTCGTTACATCCTCAACGTTATGGTGAGTGAAGGGCGCGTGAACACTCTCTAACGGACAATCTCATCAAGGCAGCAAAATAACCGGCGCGCAAATAACGCTGCAATAATTATGGGTAATTCGGCCGTGTCAGACCAGGCAACATCGGGCCCTCCCGCACAGCAACAGACGACGAACGCGATCGATACGATCACCGCGTTCGGACAGACGTCAATGGCCACGATCCTGGCCACGCAAACAGCCATTCTCGATAGTCTACTCTCCCCTGGCCCATTGAGCGACACGCTTGATGAAGCCCTTTTGCTTACCGGCAAGGCGTTTGACTTTGCCGAAACCGCGCTGTTGATACCGGCGCGCCCGGCGACGGAGACGATCCGTCATGTCACAGGCAACAGCGTCGGGCTGGATTGTGCCCTGGCTGCCGTTGAAGCGGCACTAAAACGCGAGTCTTGTGGACAGTTGATGCTCGATACGGTGGCGCGTGGGAATTGTCTTCCCCTTCGCAGCGCCTGGTTTCAGGCAATCGATGATAGCGACGACAACCACTCCCGCGGGGGCGTATTAATCGGTCTGTTCAAGGACACCCGTGTTCCCTGTGCCCTTGAGAGTGCGGCCTTTAAAGCGATCGCCACGGCGTTTCGCCTTGCCACTCGCGAGCGCGCCGAGCAGGTGGCGGCGAACACGCGCCGCAGTATTGCCGAGAATCTGGCGCACGGGCTGGTGATGTTCGATCCGCAGGACCGGTTGCTGATCGCCAATTCACGCTTTGGCGATATTTTTCCCCGACTGCGCCCGATCGCGCGTGCGGGCGCAGACTACCGCGATCTGATATCAGCGGAACTGGACTGCGCCCTGTCGCATGCCTCCGCGCAGATCCGTAAAAGCATCATGGACAAACGCCTTCATGCCCATCGCCAGCATTGCGCGTTTTCCATCGAACACCAGCTTGGCGATACGTTATGGCTGAAGGTGGACGAGCACCGCAGTGACGATGGATGCACGGTGATCGCTTATACCGATGTCAGCGAGATCAAAAAGCGCGAGGCACATATTCAGCATATGGCGCTGCATGATGCGCTGACCGGGCTTCCCAACAGTGCCCTGTTTCGCGATCGGGCGCAAAAGGCGCTGAATGACAAGGAACGGCGCGGCGGACAGGCGGCCATCCTGTGCGTTGATCTGGATAATTTTAAACTGGTCAACGACACTTTAGGCCATCCCGCCGGCGATGCGGTGCTGCGCGAGGTTGCGACGCGCCTGCGCGCTGCGGTTCGCCTTGGCGACACAGTGGCGCGCGTGGGTGGCGATGAATTCGCCATTGTCATCGACAACGCCGAGCACGATTTCGCCGTGGAACTGGTTGCGGTGCGGATTATCGAGGGTATTGGCCGTCCGTTCAAAATCGATGGCAACCAGGTCATGATCGGCGCCAGCGCCGGTATCGCCATCAGCGACGATACGACTGCGGACCCGGATCACTTGCTGCGCAACGCCGATATGGCGCTGTATCGGGCCAAGGCGCAGGGCAAGAACGCCTATTGCTTCTTCAACGACGAAATGGGTGAACACGCGCGCGCCCGGCACCGGCTTGAAAGCGATCTTCGGCTGGCGCTGCGCGAAGGTCGCCTTGAATTGCATTTTCAACCGCAGATCAGCGTGAGCGCGGGAACCATCACCGGTTTTGAAGCGCTGGTACGCTGGCATCATCCGGTGCGCGGCGTCATCCCGCCGCTTGAGTTTCTTGCGGTCGCGGAAGAAACCGGGCTGATCCAAAGGCTTGGGGACTGGATACTGGAACACGCCTGCAAAACGGCCGTTACGTGGTCCAAGCCGGCCAAGATCGCTGTCAATCTGTCGCCGACGCAGTTCCGTCGCCGCGATCTAGCGCAAACGATCCGGCAAACCCTGGAGATAACCGGCCTTGATCCGGCGCGGCTGGAACTGGAAATAGCCGAATCGGTTCTCTTTCACGACAGTACCCAGGCGCTTACCACGCTACACGCGCTGAAAGAGATCGGCGTGCGTCTGGCGCTGGACCGTTTCGGCGCCGGGTATTCCTCATTGGGCAACCTGCGCAGCTTTCCCTTTAACAAAATCAAGATCGATCAGTCTTTTGTTTCGGAAATCGACAGCAAGTCCGGGGCCGCCGCCTTTATTCGCGCCATCGTCGGCCTTGGCAACAGCCTTGGTATCGAGACCACCGCGGAAGGAGTGGAGACGCGCAACCAGTTATCGCGGGTTAAAATCGAGGGCTGTTCCGAAATTCAGGGCTTCTATTACAGCCACGCCAGACCCGGCGATGAGGTGGAAAAGCTCCTCGCCGGCAAGATCGACAATTTCCCGTCCTGCGGCCTTCGCGAGTTAAGCTTTTAGGGCCATTCTCCGTTGAATAGTTGAATGTGAGATAGTCCCTCGGCTTCGCCTCGGTCTGATTTTTCCAATAAAATAAGGGCAAATCATACCAGGATGTTCTCAAGGCAGCAGGCCTGAAGCCGGGGTTATACCAGCGGTATTGGCGTTTTGTACACGCTGACTTGTGTATAGTGTTGATAAGACAACGGTTTTAAGCCAAGTCAGGAGTCAAACGCTAAGCCCCTTGGTATTATTGCCGCCCTTGCCGCCAGGGAGGCCATACCGGGCCATTCTGACGGAGGGCTTTCGCAAATTCGCCGCCAACGGCATCGTTTTCCGCCGATCCGGTGATATTTTCCCTATCGTTAATCCTTCATTAATGACAAATCGCTTGAGATAGCCCATGAGCGCGAGCGTCGATCCGCCGTAGCCCTCAACGCTGGCGGTCCAACGCAACGCGCCCGTTTCGACAAATGCGCCGGGTGATTTTGAAATGATGATCACATGCCCCTCCTGTACGGTCTCCTACGACGTTGAAGACGACGCCATGGGCGATGGACGCACGGTTCAATGCACCTGGTGCGGCTCCATCTGGGACACCCGCACAATCGATCGCGCCATACGGAACCTGCACGCCAAAGGGATTCCGCAAAATAACCTGGCACCACAACAGCCGGCGATCGTGCCCGCAAGGCAGGATACCCGGATCGACCGGGATATGCCCGAACAGCAGCAGGAACAGGACAGTGCCGATCACTCTGACGATAGGATTGAGGCGACGATTGCCTCGATCGCAGCGACCATCGGCGAACCCGGCGCCGAAAAGGCTGATGCAACACAGGAATTCGATAACGCAGAACCGACGCGCACCCTGGAGGTCGTGGCAGACGACGCTGACCGGACACCCTCGCTCCAGGACCCCATTGAAGAGGCAATAGAGCAGGCAATAAGCCGCAGCGATGCCGGTGATAACGGTGAGGGCATCGAACAAAGCGATGCGGCAATACTCGCCGATACCCATGATGGGGATTACGATCCAACCGCCGATACCACCCGACACGTCGACAATAAAACGCGCTGGCGCCTGCGCAGAAAGGCCCCGTCGTCATTTTCCAGCGTCATCGCCGAACTCAAGCAAGGCAACCGACGCACGGGCATGGCCGGCCTGGCGGCGATATTTGTCATGGTCCTCACACTGGCCACGTTTGTCACCGGCGCTGTGTATCGCGAGGCGGTGGTGCGCACCACGCCGGGACTGGCGAGCCTCTATGGCGCCCTTGGAATGCCGGTCAACCTGCGCGATCTGGAATTCAAAAACATCGCCCTGAAAAAAGATACCAACGACAACATGCCGATTCTGATCGTCACCGGCCAGGTGACGAACCTGCTCGCCAGCGCCCAGCCGCTGCCGGCCATCCGCCTTGCCCTGCGCGGCACTCGCGAACAGGAACTCTACGCCTGGACGGTAAGACTGGATGAAAAGCAGATCGGCGCCAACGAAACCCTTGAATTCCGCAGCCGTCTTGCGTTGCCGCCGGCGGACGCCCATGACGTGCTGGTGCGCTTTATCGATCCGCCAAAGAACAAGGCGTAGCAACGATCAGGTGACCGGGTCTCGCGGCGCACCGCACCTCAAAACCGCTCCAGCAAGCGCTCAATATACTCGCGCTCGACGATGCCGCGTTCCGTCTCGCCAAGGCGACGGCGCAGTTCGCGTAAAATGCGCCGCGCCCGCTGCACGTCAATATCGTCGGGAATCTCGACCGTATCGCCAAAGTCTGGCCCCGTCGTGCGCCGTGGCCGCCCGAACGGGTCCGTTTGCGCAGGACCGCCGATGCGGCCCTGTAACATGCCATTCTGGCGCAGTTGCTCCAGCGCCGCCTGAGCGCCCTGCCGCAACGCCTCCAGCGCCGCAGCCTGATCCTGCGCCGCCTGATCGCGATTGTCCCGCGTGAACTGATCGACCGCTTCACCCATTTCGTCGTAAGCGCGGCCAAATTCCCTGTAGCCGTCCTGATCCGCCATTCCCAGTTCCTGAAGACGATCCATCAACTCATTCAGACGATCGCGCAGGGCCTGTTGCTCCGCACCAATTCCTGCGCGTCCTCCCTGCCCGGAACGTCCCTCATCGCCGGCGCGCTCCTGCGACCGGCCGTCCCGATTGGCGCCCTGATCGTCCTGCGGGCCCCTGCCCTGCCGGGAGCCTTCACGGCGCCCGCGCGCGCGTTCGCCTTCCGGGCCGTCACGCCCGCGGCGCATCTGCCGGTTGTTCTCGTCAAGAAGCTGCTGCTGGCGGCGGATAATCTCACTCAACTCGCCCAGCGCCTCGTTGATTTCGCCTTGGGCACCTTGCGCCGCGCGCCGCGCCTGACGCATGTTCTCCATCATTTCGTCGAGTTGGCTCAGCAACTCACGCGCCGCATCGCGGGCGCCCAGTTGTGACAAGTCCTCCAATCTGTCCAGCATACGCTCCAGATCCTGCGGGCGAACAATGCGTGTATTGGGATCAAGCGGGCCACTCTGCAGTCGATCGGGACGCTGCAACTGCTGTTGTGCCAGCGCCTGCATGTAGTCGCGCATCGCCTGACGCAGTTGCTTTACCAGACGCTCGATTTCCTCTTTACCGGCGTCATTTTCAAGAGCCTGTCTTAATTCCTCGCGCGCGCGACGCAACGCCTGTTCCTGACGCGACAAATCCCCGTCCTCAATGGACAATGCAATCTGCCAAAGCATATCGGCCACTTCACGCAGCGCATCATCGTCGTCGGCCGCACCAAGACGCTTATGGGCAACACGCAATCCAAGATAAACGCCAAAATCATCCATATGTTCCTGTGGCGCGAAGGTGATCGCATCAAGCGCGTAGGCCACACGGGTCTGCTGGTTTGCATCCAGCGCAAGGCGGCGGCGCTGCTCGACTAGGGCGCGCGCCAGGGGATCGAAAAAGCGGCGCTGCGGCAAGGTGATTCGCCGGGTTTCGCTGACCCCCTCATTGTCGGCGTCATCGCGCGCGGCGAGGATCATGTCCACTTCGGCGCCCGCCCATGGATGCGCCAGCAAATTGCGAAACGTGCTGGCTTCAGCGCGCCTGGTGCGTGCGCGCGGCAGGGAAAGGCGAAAGGACGGCGCTTCATACAGCGGGCGAACAGCGCCTGGTGCGCCCTCGGGGGGGTGGGTAGCGGTAAAACGCGCCTCGGCACGAATGACACCATGATCATCCTCAAGGGCGTATGTCAGGCGCAGGGAGCCGCTCTGGGCTGTCTGTGGCTCTTTCGTTAAACGGATACGCGGCGCCTGGTCCGGTACCACCTGAAACGCCCAGCCTGCGACGAAACCGGCGGCACTCTCAATGCGCACGGTCTGCGAATCTTTCAAAACCAGTTGATAGTCGCGGGGCGCATCGGGCTTCCCTTGCGCCTCGTCCAACGGGGCGACAACGCGACCGCCGCCTGCCTTATCGTGCAAAGCCGTCGACAACGCACCGGTGACAACCGAAAAGTCACCGCCGGCGCCGATGCGCACCGTAAGGGTGGCATTTTGCGTAACGCTGATCACACGCAAAGTCGCTGCAGCCGCATTCTCTGTGGCGGCCCCGGACGCCGCATCAGCGCTGTTCGCAGCGGCAAGCTGGTGTTTGCTCAGCACCACCGGCGGGCGGCCGGTATAGGCCGGCGGCGATACCCAGGCATCGATGCGCGCCGCGATAACGGGACGCGCGGGAGCAAATGAAAACGCCGCCGCGATACGCTCGATGCGCTCCGCCGGTGCCCGGAAGAACGCTACAATCGCCACAAGCGCAATGGCAAAGCGTATGGCATGGGAATCGTATTTATCGAGGCGCGGTGAGGGATGCGCCGGCTTGATCCCGGCGATGGCATCCCGCGCCCATTGCTGATGCGCCGCCCACAGAACTTGTGCGGCGGGCTCCGATGGGCCTCCCTTGTGCGGCACGCGGGTATCGACAAGTGCCTGAAGCGGCTGGTGGGCAAGCTGCGAAGCGGCTTCCATACGCGCCAGGAGCTGTTTTCGCCTCACCGCACGCAGTCGCGTCAGCGGCCACAAAGACGCAACGAACAGCGCGGCAAAGAGCGCCAGCAGCGCCCCCTGCACGAGGCCATGCACGTGCATCCACAGGCCGAACCACGAGGCGGTCAGAAACAGGGCGACAACAAGCGCCGGCGCCAATACGCACGGCCAGAGTTGCTCCCACCACAGCGCCAGATAGGAGCGTCCAAGGAGCGGTACCAGGCGATTGGCGGAAAGCGATCGCCGGGTGGCGCCGGCGCGATCACGTGGCGCGGTCATGTCTGGCAGGCGTTCGAAGGAGTTTTGCATCACGAATAACCGGTATTAACGCCCCAAGTGCAGTTGCATCACTATACCAGCACTATGGACGCAAAACCTAACAGAATTATGGACACGCGCGCTTGCGCCGCTCACCGCCCGCATCAGCCGTCGTGCAACGGCTCAAAGCCGCCAAAAATAAGGCGCATGCGATCCAGCGGCATGGGGCTGTCCTGCATCATGGCGCGCATTTTCGGCATTACCTGCGCCATCGCCGTGTCACGGGCTTCACGCGAGGGCCACGTTGTCCATCCTGTCACAACGGTTTCGTCGTCGGCGCATTGGACTGCCATGGGAAACGAGATCACCTCGCCTTGCGGGATGTTCACGCCCCAGCAGTTGGTTGCCTCAAGCGCGCCGTGTTCCTTGAACAACTGCGCCATCTGTTCCCCATGGGCGCGATAGGCCTCCTTGTTGGCGTTGGGCACGGCGGCCACATAGACATCGATATAGCTCATTGCTCAAATCTCCCGAGTGTGTCATTAACAGCGCCTATGGCGCAAGAACCTTCCGAAGCGCCCGTTTTGCAGGGAAGCGTTCCGTATGCACCATACAGGCGCCCCGGGGCGAGTACAATTACCATTATGAGCCGTGCCTATGAGAGGTTTCCATGAAAGGTTCCATGTCCCTTCGCGTTGCCGTTCAAATGGACCCGATCGAGACCATCGCGATTGCCGGTGATTCCACCTTTGCGCTGCTACTCGAGGCGCAAGGGCGTGGCCATGAAATCCACTACTATACACCTGATCGCCTGTCGCTCGCAGACGGTGCGGTAACGGCTCCGCTCGCGCCCCTTAGCGTATACGATAATCCCGCGCATCCCTTCGATCTGGGCGATGCGGAACGTGCGCCCCTGTCGGCCTTCGATGTGGTGTTGCTGCGTCAGGATCCGCCCTTTGACATGCACTATATCACGACCACCCATTTGCTTGAGCGCATTCACCCGCAAACGCTTGTTGTGAACGATCCGACCCATGTGCGTAACGCGCCGGAGAAGATCTTCGTCACCGAATTCGCCGAATTCATGCCCCCCACCCTGATCAGCCGCAATGAAGACGACATCCGCGCCTTTCGCGCCGAACACAAGGAGATTATTCTCAAACCCCTGTACGGAAACGGCGGCATGGGAGTGTTTCGTGTAACACAAACGAGCGAAAACCTCTCGGCGCTGCTGGAGATGTTCGCCACCATGTATCGCGAGGCATATGTGGTGCAGGCCTATCTGCCGGCAGTACGGGAGGGTGACAAGCGCATCATTTTAGTCGATGGCGAACCGGTGGGCGCCATCAATCGTCTGCCGGCGAAAGGCGATACCCGTTCCAACATGCATGTGGGCGGCCAGGCGGTAAGCGATACGATTACAGCCCGCGACGGCGATATTTGTGCCGCTTTGGGCACCGTACTGAAAGAACGCGGCCTCATCTTTGTCGGCATCGATGTCATCGGCGGCATGTTGACCGAGATCAATGTCACATCCCCAACGGGTATTCGCGAGATCGAGCGTTTTGGCGGTGGCAATATCGCCGGGCTCGTGTGGGATGCCATCGAGGAGCGGCGTTAGCGGGGTTTTCAGATGATTCCCTCAATGTTCTATTTTTGTTCTTGAAATTGTGAATAAAGCGCGTTAAAAGAACGTTAGAGCGTACAAGGGGAAAGTCAGGCGAGGAAGTCATGGTAACGCGCGTTCAGACAGTGGCCTTTTTAGGGATTGAGGCCCGGCCGGTTGATGTACAGGTGCAGGTCGCGCCGGGATTGCCGGCATTCAATGTTGTGGGCCTGCCGGACAAGGCGGTGGCGGAAAGCCGCGAGAGAATCCGCAGCGCCCTGCTGGCTTCCAGTCTGGCCCTGCCGCCCAAGCGCATCACCATCAATCTGGCGCCGGCCGATCTGCCCAAGGAAGGCAGTCACTACGATTTGCCCATCGCCCTTGGCTTAATGAGCGCCATGGGGGCGATTCCAGCGGATGCGCTAAGCGGTTATCTGGTTCTCGGCGAGTTGGCGCTGGATGGCGACATTTCCGCTGTTACCGGCGCATTACCGGCCGCCATTGCGGCGAACGCTTCGGGACTTGGTCTGATCTGTCCCCACCCTTGCGGTAGTGAAGCCGCATGGGCAAGCAACGAGATGGATATTCTGGCGCCGCGCAGTCTGATTGCGTTGGTGAACCATTTTCAGGGCACGCAGGTTCTGAGCGCACCGCAACCGGCCGTGATGGCCGATGAGGCGCCGATGCCCGACTTTTGCGATATCAAGGGCCAGGAGAGCGCCAAACGCGCCCTTGAAGTGGCGGCCGCTGGCGGCCACAACGTTTTGATGGTGGGACCGCCTGGCGGTGGCAAATCGATGCTGGCCAGCCGCCTGGCTTCCATATTGCCGCCCCTTGATCCGCGCGAATTGCTGGAAGTCTCTCTGGTGCAAAGCATTGCCGGCACACTCGGCAATGGCGCCCTGTCATCGCGCCGGCCGTTTCGAAGCCCCCATCATTCGGCCACTATGGCAGCGATGGTCGGTGGCGGTATACGCGCCAGACCAGGCGAAGTATCGCTCGCCCATAACGGTGTTCTCTTTCTTGATGAACTGCCCGAGTTCTCCCCGCAGGTGCTCGATTCCCTGCGCCAGCCCATCGAGAGTGGCCAGACCGTCATCGCGCGCGCCAATCATCACGTACGCTATCCCTCGCGCGTCCAGTTGATTGCGGCGATGAACCCGTGCCGCTGCGGCCTTGCCGGCGAGGCCGGCCACACGTGCCGGCGCGGTGACCGCTGCGCCAGCGATTATCACGCCCGCATATCCGGTCCCCTGCTGGATCGTTTTGACATGCATATTGAGTTGCCGGCGCTCAGCGTCAACGATCTTATCGCCCCGGCACAATCGGAGGCAAGCGCTGCCATCGCCCGGCGGGTGCAGACGGCGCGGCTACGACAGGCACAGCGCTACGAAACACTTGACGGCGAGAGTGGTTTGACAAATGCCTCGTGCGAAGCTGCGCGCATCGAGAAGGTGGCGCGTCCCGGGCCGGATGGCATGAAATTATTAAAAGATGCCGCCGAAGCCATGCGCCTTAGCGCACGCGGATATCATCGGGTTCTGAAGGTGGCGCGTACCCTGGCCGATCTGGATGGCCAGGAGAATGTGCGGCGTATTCATTTGGCGGAGGCGCTTTCGTATCGGGGCCTGTTCGATCGTGCCCAGGCGGTGGCTGCCTGAAGGGGCGCTGATTGCGCTATACGCTACTCGCTCCTTTAGAGCGTGTCAGGTTTTAAGTGAAAGGCTCTAGGAAAGATTCGAATCAGGACGTCAGGCTCATACGAGAATATCGGGCAAAAGAATACGTGTGGGCCGCAAATTTAGCTTGAGATTCTGCTGCGGACTTTATAGTTTCGACACGATCATGGTTTTTCCGTGCAGCCGTAGCTCAGTTGGTTAGAGCGCCTGATTGTGGATCAGGAGGTCGTTGGTTCAATTCCATCCGGCTGTACCAATCTTCTTCAATCATCGGATTTGCCTCTTCGTAGAGCGTGCCAGGCCGAGTATCCGGCGCGCCTGCTCCGGGCTGGCCGGGCTGCGGCCATACTTTTCGCACAACGCCACGGTACGCTTTACAAGGGCGGCATTGGAGGGCGCCAACGTATTGCGATCCAGACGTACATTGTCCTCAAGGCCGGTGCGCGCATGGCCGCCCCGGGCAATCGACCATTCGTTAAGCGTAATCTGATCTTTGCCGATACCGGCAGCACACCACGCACCGCCGGGCACCAGACGCTGAACGGTCCTGACATAATAATCGAACACATCGCGATCGACCGGCATGGCGTTCTTTACCCCCATAACAAACTGGATATAGGGGGTATCGACAATGCGCCCATCGCGCCACATCGCCACGGCCTGGTGGATATGGCTCAGATCAAACGCCTCAATCTCCGGCTTGACGCCGTAGGTTCGCATCTGCCGCGCCAGCCAGTCGATCAAATCCGGCGGGTTTTCATAAACCCGTGTGGGAAAATTGTTCGAGCCTACAGACAGCGAGGCCATATCCGGTCGTAAGGAGAGCATACCGCCGCGCTCCCTGCCGGCGCCGGAGCGGCCGCCGGTGGAAAACTGGATAATCATTCCCGGACAGTGCTTTTCGATCCCCTCTTTCAGCCGCGCGAACCGCGCTGCATCCGATGTGGGCGTTTCATCGTCATTGCGCACATGGGCATGAACAATGGCCGCCCCCGCCTCAAAGGCTTCATGGGTGGATTCCAGTTGCTCGGGGATCGTAATCGGCACAGCGGGGTTGTCGGCCTTGCGCGGCACCGAGCCGGTGATCGCCACGCAGATAATACAGGGATTTTTGCATTTCATGGGATTGCCACATCTTGTCAACGCATGGACCGGTCACAGACACCTGGATGGCAGGGCGTAAATGGTTCATTTTCCGGCGCAATTTCAGTCATTCGGGTGGAAAAAGCGCTCAAAAGCGGGAAGGATGTTTGTATTTTGTTAATCGATTGACACTATACCCTCTAATCGCGGCAGCCAATGTATCAACCATGTATGCGTCGTTCCCTTATCGCCGCAAAGGGTTTCCCGGGCATTTGTATACCGCCCGGTACTATGTGGTAAAGCGTTTGTAAATCCGTAATTATCTTTTTGTCGTCCCGTTGACTTTTGAATTTGGTGCAGACGGGCAAGTTCCCCGGTACAGTATCTCGTTTGCCTTGCGTATCAATCCCGCGGGAGCGGGACAACGATAGGATAGTGAGGGGGCCCGAAATTCAAATCGGGCCCCCTGCAAATGCATGATGAGGTATTCCCTCGGACCCGCCGCCTTGATTGCAACCGGCTGCAAGATCGCACCTGGCTCTCGCAGCGCGGCATCAGGCGCCTCAGAGCGCATATCTCTTGATTTTTCCACCTATTATCACGATATGCATGGCAGATTAACGGCTTTATGTTATAGAGCCTGCGATGGCTATGGCCCCGTTGCGCATGTGGGCCGATGCTTTCATCGCCCGATTTTCGACAGGTTGAACGCTATGAGAAAAGACAGTACCCCCACGCCCAGGGCCAGGAAAACCCTTCGCCGCAAGCCGGTCGCCAAGCCGGCGGAGGCGCCTGTGAACGACGCATCCGGGCGCAGCAAGGTAAGGGACGCCGAGGCTTCACAGGACGCCGCCAAGGCGGCCGGGCCTGGAGCATTGGATCCCGCCTTGGAGGCGGCGTTGAACAGGCCTCTTCGCGACAGTGCCGCGTCAACCGGGCCCGATTCCCAGCCTGATTCTCCGACTGATTCCGGGCATGATTCCGATTCTGAACCAGAATCCGATCCTCTGACTGTGCTGCAACACGAGAACGGCGCGCTGAAAGACAGGATGCTGCGGCTGATGGCTGAGATGGAGAATCTGCGCCGCCGGACGGAAAAGAGCGTTCAGGACGCGAGCCACTTCGCCATCGCCAAATTTGCCCGCGATATGCTGGAGATCAGCGACAATCTGGCGCGCGCGCTACAGGCAGCATCGCGCCCCGATGACGGCGAAAGCCAGGATCAGGATGGCGACGATTTCAAGGCTTTGCTGGAAGGCGTCGAACTGACCCAAAACGCCTTGCAACAGGCGTTGCAGAAACACGGCGTGGAGTCGATCAATGCCATGGGAGAAAAGTTCGATCCGAATTTTCATCAGGCGATGTTCGAAGTGCCCGATACAAGCGTTGCCAACAAAACGGTTGTGCAGGTTGTTCAGACCGGTTTTCGCCTTAAGGATCGTGTTCTGCGGCCGGCCATGGTGGGCATTGCCCGGGGCGGTCCGAAGGGGCACACGCCCGAGCAACCCGGGGCAGAACGCGAAGAAGCTGACAAGTCAGCGGCGGAGGAGGCTATTGATACCCGCGACGAGCCGGCCGCGGCGGCCGAGCAAAAAACCTGCGATTCAACCGATGCGCCAGGCGAAGGCAATCAATAGAGCGTGTGATCTTTCAGCAGGTTGTTCTCAGGACGGGCAAATCTGAAGCGATACCTGGTGCGGCCCTTGCCGCAGATGGCCAGCAGTAAGGCCATACCGGGCCATTCATCTGCACCCGATGGGTTTTTCGCGAACAAGAGCCTTTCAGTTCTTAAGTGAATCATTCTGACGGAGCGAAGCGCCCTTGACACACCTCGGAAGCCGCCGGAAAAAAGCAACGATCAGATAAATGGCTTCACAGGCTGAAAAAGGATAACGAGACCACTGTCCAGAGCCCCATTTTCGCCTCTCTCTTGTCCGGAACCGGGGTTATTGTTGCAACTTAAACGCCCGACGCTCTAATGGATGCCGTTGGCACGCTGAAGGGCGCGGATGTAAGCGATAATCTGCTCGACATCGCGCGTTGTGACCCCGGCAATGGGCGGCATATTGCCGAACTGCCAGTGATGGGCGCGCACCCCTTGCGCGGCGGCGCGGTAGAAAGCCCCGTCGCCATGGTGGTTGGGCTCGTAGATTCTATGAACCAAAGGCGGACCGTTCGATGACCCTTTGCCCTGCGCTCCATGGCATGTGGCGCAGTTCTTGTCGAACAGAGCGCGCCCGTCGAAATTGGCCATTAACGCCGCATCGTTGGCATCCGGATTCGCGGCAAGGTTTTGAGGTGCCGGCCGGGGCCAAAGGAGCAATCCCGCACCAACCAGCGCCGCAGCACATAATGCAATCACAAGTAGTTTATTCACCCGCTTCTCCTGCGATCAAAAAACCTGCTCTATCGTCGGTCATCGAATAGCCCCGGTTGCCTGTCAGGCGCGCCGGACCGATCGCGGTTTCGCGCAACGCGTGCGCCCCTGGCGCGGCTGTCCGATACCTCGGGCGCACCAGGCGCATCGGATGGTACGGCGATCAACCGCCCATCACTGAACTCGATGGCCAGAAACGCATGCTCCAGCGCCATCGCGCGCGTTCTTACCGGCCTTTCATCGACATCGCGCACCAACGCAAAGCCGCGCGCCAGTATCGCCTGATAACTCAGCGCGTGCAACATCCTGCTCGCCCCGTCCAGACGCGATCGCGCCCGCGACAAATAAACCGCTATCGCCTGCCGGGCCCGATGCCCACGGGTTTCCGCCGATTGACGCTGCGCCGCTATCTGGCGCCGCAGGACCCCGGGCATATGGCGCGCGGCGGCAACAGTAAAACTGTTGCGGCGAGCGGCAAGGGTTTGTGCAAATCCGGCGCGCAATCGCTCCCCGGCCAGATCGATGCGCTGGCGCGGTATACTCAGATAATCGGCAAGCCGCGGCATGGCCGCCGCCACAGCACGCAGACGGGTGCGCCGCATTTCAAGCGCACGCAGCGCCGCATGGCCCAATCGCGTGCCGTATTCACCGAGGCGCTGGTGCAGCTGGGCACGCACCGGCACTGCCATCTCCGCCGCGCCGGTCGGCGTCGGCGCGCGCGCATCCGCTGCATGATCGATAAGCGTCCAGTCGGTCTCGTGACCGACCGCCGAGATCAACGGGATACCGCTGGCCGCCGCCGCCCGCACGACAGCTTCCTCGTTAAAACTCCACAGATCCTCAATGGAGCCGCCGCCGCGCGCCACGATCAAAACGTCGGGGCGCGGCACCGCGCCGCCGGGCGCCAGAGCGTTGAAGCCGTTAATGGCGGCGGTGACTTCCGCTGCACTTGTTTCACCCTGGACCCGCACCGGCCAGACAATTACCCGGCTCGGGCAGCGATCGGCCAGGCGGTGGAGAATATCGCGAATAACGGCCCCCGTCGGCGACGTGATGACGCCGATGACGCGGGGCAGAAAGGGCAGGCTTTTCTTGGCGGCGGCATCGAACAGACCTTCCTTGAGCAGTTTCTGGCGCCGTTCTTCAAGCAATGCCATCAAGGCGCCGGCGCCCGCAGGCTGCAATCGATCGACGATAATCTGATATTTTGAAGAACCCGGATAGGTGGAGATTTTGCCGGTGGCGATCATTTCCAGTCCCTCTTCGGGCGGAAATCTGGTGCGCGCGAAAACCCCTTTCCACATGACCGCATCAAGACGGGCGCGCTCATCTTTCAGGGTAAAGTAGACGTGGCCCGAGCCATGGGGACCGCGATAGCCGCTTACCTCTCCGCGAACGCGCACATAGCCGAAGCGTTCCTCGACGGTTTTCTTTACCGCAAAGGCGATGTCGGATACGGAAAACTCAGCGATATTCCCCGGTGCGTCGTTCATTAATGTGGTGCCCTGTCTGGTGCAAGCGGTACGCCGTCGCTATAGTCGGAGTGTGTAATTTCAACAGGTAGTTCTCTAGAGCGTGTCAGGTCTTAAAACCCACCGGGTGCTGCTGGCCATGGCCGTAAGAGGCGTCACTTCAGACCTGCCGCCTTGAAAAACAACCGGCTGAAAGATCACATCCGGCCAAAGACACGCGATGTTACAATATCAAGCCGTTACAATGTCAAGGAGCCCAAAGTTAATGTCAACATACAATGTTCTGCTGATCGGCGGCGGCGGGCGCGAACACGCCCTGGCCTGGAAAATCGTCCAATCGCCGCTCCTGGGCCAGTTCCATGTGGCGCCAGGAAACGCCGGAACACAAGCCCTCGCCCAAAGCGTTGCGCTATCGGCCTCGGACCACGACGGGATTGCGCGATTTTGCCGTGACCGGCAGATCGACTTGATCGTTGTCGGTCCCGAGGCACCGCTGGTCGACGGGCTGGTAGATCACTTGAGCCCTCTGGGCCTGCGCGTGTTCGGCCCCGACAGGTTCGCAGCGCAACTGGAGGGCTCGAAGAACTTTTGCAAGACCCTCTGTCAGGAACATAATATACCCACCGCGCGCTTTCGCCATTTTCGCAGTCGCGCGAGGGCGCTGGCATATCTTGAGCAACACGGAACGCCTGTTGTCATAAAGGCCGACGGTCTTGCCGCCGGCAAGGGCGTTACCATTGCACGAACCACCCAGGAGGCGAAAGAGGCGATCAAGCGATGTTTTGACGGCGAATTCGGCGCCGCTGGCGCCTCACTCATCATGGAAGAATATTTGACAGGCGAGGAGGCGAGTTTTTTCGTTATTTGCGATGGCAAGACGGCGATTCCCCTGGCCACGGCACAGGATCACAAGCAGATCGGCGATGGCGATCGGGGTGCCAATACCGGCGGTATGGGAGCGTATTCGCCCGTGCCGGCGCTGGATGACGCCATGAATGCCCGCATTCTCAAGCAGATCATCGAGCCGACCATCGCGGCAATGGCAGCGCGCGGCCATCCCTATCGCGGTATACTCTATGCCGGCCTGATGCTGGGCGCCACAGGACCGCGATTGATCGAATACAATGTCCGCTTCGGTGATCCGGAGTGCCAGGTTCTGATGCTGCGCCTGAAAAGCGACTTGCTGGAACTGATGATCGCCGCCTGCGACGGCACGCTGGCGAACCATACAATAGAGTGGCACACCGATGCCGCATTAACGGTGGTCATGGCGGCGAGCGGCTATCCCGGCGCCTATGAGACCGGCTCGGTGATCGCCGGCGTTGACGAGGCGGCAGCCCATGAGAATGTTGAAATATTTCACGCCGCAACCCTGTGGCGCGAAGGCCGGCTCCTGGCCAACGGCGGCCGCGTGCTGAATGTTACCGCCCGTGGCAGCACCATCGCCCGGGCACAGGCGCGCGCCTATGAGGCGCTTTCGAAGATCGACTGGCCGGAGGGTTATTATCGCAAGGACATCGGCTGGCGGGCATCGGCGGACGACAAGGCCCCGTGATCGGTCGTGCGGGCATTATACCAGCGGTATTGGCGTTTTGTACACGCTGACTTGTGTGTCGTGCTGACAAGACAACGGTTGTAAACCGGGTCAGGAGTCAAACGTAAGTCCCTTGTATACCAGCGGTATTGGCGTTTTGTACACGCTGACTTGTGTGTCGTGCTGACAAGACAACGGTTGTAAACCGGGTCAGGAGTCAAACGCAAAGCCCCTTGGTATTACGCGCGCAGGCGGGTGTTTTGCGGATCGAACGGGCTTTCCCCGATCACCGTGGCCCTGTGCCGCCGTCCCAGGATGCCGATTTCCAGTTCGTTGCCGATCTCGCCCAGATCGGGGCGCACCATGGCGAGCGCCAGAGACTTCTGTATGCGCCAGCCATACCCGCCTGACGTCGCCCGGCCGATACGTTCGTCACCCGAATAGATCGGCTCCGAGCCGCGCGCATCCGCATCCTCAATATCGTGCACGTGCAGGGTGACAAAACGGTTGTTCTGCTGGCGTTCGCGCCGCGCAAGGAGTGCGTCGCGGCCGATAAAGGGGCCTTTATCCACGGCGATGAAGCGATCAAGGCCGGACTCGAATGCAGAGTATTCAATGGAGAGTTCGCGCGGGATAAGCCGGTAGGACTTCTCCAGCCGCATGGAATCCATGGCGCGAATGCCAAACGGCTTGATGCCGAATTCAGCCCCCGCCGCCATAAGGGTATCGAACAGCGTATTCTGCATGGCGACAGGATGGTGCAATTCCCATCCCAGTTCGCCGATGAAATTCACGCGGATAGCATGGGCGCGCACCGCGCCCACCGAGATTTCCTGGCCTGAAAGCCATCTGAAGGCTTGATTGGACACATCCGTGCGGGTGACTTTTTGCAATACCTGACGCGATTTGGGTCCCGCCAGCACCAGCACCCCCCATTGTTCGGTGACGGGCGACAGACGCACCGAACCATCGCGAGGAAGCAGTTTGGCGAGGACGTCGTGATCGTGGCGTTCAAAGGCGCCGGCGGAAACCAGATAGAAGCCGTCCGCACGGGTATAGACGGTAAATTCAGCCCGCACGCCGCCATCGTTGCCAAGCAGGTGGCACAGGACGATCCGCCCGGCTTTACGGGGTAGTCTATTGGCAAGGATGCCGTTCAACCAATCATACGCCCCCTGCCCGCTTACCCAGCATTTGGCGAACGCGCTCATATCGAGAAGCCCGACATTTTCATGCACATTACGGCATTCCGCGCCCACGTGTTCAAAATAGTTTGAGCGGCGAAACGACCATTTCTCGACAATCCGGCCATCATCACCGGCGGACGCATGATTGTGGTGCAGCAGCGTATCGGGCATGTTGAGAGCCGCCTCGTCGAGAGACAGATCGGCGGGCGCAAACCAGTTGGCGCGCTCCCAGCCGTAAACACTGCCAAAGACCCCGCCCAGCGCCTTTAACCGGTCATGGCAGGGAGACGTCTTCAGGGGTCGGCCGGCGACGCGCTCCTCATCGGGGTAGTGGACGGTAAAGACATTGGCATAGGCCTCCTCGTTTTTGGCGCGCAGATACCCCTCACTTGCATAGGGACCAAAGCGGCGCGGATCGACGCCCATCATATCGATACCCGGCTCCCCCTCAACGATCCAATCGGCCAGTTGCCAGCCTGCACCGCCCGCCGCGGTAACGCCAAACGAGTGTCCCTCGTTAAGCCAGAAATTGCGCAGGCCCCAGGCCGGACCCACGATCGGAGAACCATCCGGCGTATACGCGATGGCGCCGTTGTAGACCTGTTTTACCCCCACTTCGCCAAACGCCGGTACCCGCGCTATCGCCGTCTCGATATGCGGCTCAAGGCGTTCGATATCCTCGGCGAACAACTCGTATTCGCTTGCTGCGTCGGGGCCATCAATGTAGCAGCACGGGGCGCCCTTTTCGTAGGGTCCCAACAGCAGGCCGCCGTTCTCCTCGCGCATGTACCACGAACTGTCGGATTCGCGCAAAACCCCCATTTCCGGCAGACCATCCGCCTGACGCTGCACAATCTGCGGGTGCGGCTCCGTGACAATATACTGATGCTCGACCGGAATAACCGGCACATCAAGCCCCACCATGGCGCCGGTGCGGCGGGCAAAATTGCCACTGGCGCTCACCACATGCTCACACGTCACATCCCCCTTGTCGGTTCGCACCAGCCATTCCCCCGCGGCGGTCCGCTCGATGGCGGTTACCGTGGTATGGCGATAAATTTGCGCTCCGCGGGCGCGCGCGCCCCTGGCAAACGCCTGGGTCAGATCGGCCGGCTGGATATACCCGTCATCGGGATGCTGGATGGCGCCGATGAGCCCGTCGGTAACGCACAACGGCCAGATTTCCCTTAGCTGCGCGGGAGTGAGAAAATTGACCCGTACACCTATGGTCTCCGCCACAGCGGCGTAGTAGTGGTATTCGTCCCAGCGATCCGGTGTGCGGGCGAGACGAATGTTGGAAACATTCCTGAAGCCGACGTCCTGGCCGGTTTCTTCCTGCAGCGCGGTGTAAAGCTGCACCGAATACTTGTGTAACTGGCCGACCGAATAACTCATGTTGAACAACGGCAGGAGCCCGGCCGCGTGCCAGGTGGAGCCGGACGTCAACTCCTTGCGCTCAACGAGCACAACGTCGTCCCAGCCCTTCCTTGTCAGGTGATAGAGCGTCGCCGCTCCTACGACCCCCCCACCGATCACTACCACCCGCGTGTGTGATTTCATTGTCTTACCCTCGCCCTGTTTTCGGTCTCGCGCCCATATAGGAGAATATTCTTCTTACGTCCGATAGCGCCTTTACGGGCGCGACCCGCCGGTGGCAGGAAACCATGGGCGGCGAAGATCTCCTGTCCCGCATCCGTCACCAGCAATTGCAAAAACGCCCGCGCCGCCGCGAGCCGCCTGCTCGTTCCCACAACAGCCCCCGGATACACAATCGGCTTGTGCGCGCGATCGGGAATTTTCGCAATAAGGCGCACCCGCGCATCGCTCAGCACATCGGAGGCATAGACAATTCCCACATCCGCCTCAGCGCGCGCGACAATAAAGAGCGCCGCCCGCACATTGGCGGCGTAGATCCTCGCCCCCCGATGGGTATCCCACAAGCCCAGGGCCTGAAGGGCCTGTCGGGCGTAGCGTCCCGCCGGCACATGCGCCGGATCGGCCATGGACAGACTCAGATCGTTAAAGCGCCTCGCCCATGGCGCGCCCGTTGCGCCAATATCGGCGATGGCGGGGGTATCGGTGCCGGCCGGTGCGACAACAACCAGGGCATTGCGCGCCACAATCAGCCGTGTATCGGCAACAATCCCGTCACGCGCCTGCAGGTAGTCCATCCAGTCCGTGTCGGCGGCGAGATAGATATCCGCAGGCGCGCCTCGCGCAATCTGCCGTGCGGCGACGGAACTTGCACCATAGGACAGGGTTACATCAAGACCGGTGCGCGCCTTGAACAAGCGGGCGCTCGCATCGACTGCATCTTTCAAACTGGCGGCGGCAAAAACATGCAGCGGCGCGTCCTGCCCGTAAACCGGGGCGAAGGCCACCGGAACAAGCGGCAGCGCCATCAGGAACGCGCGCCTTAAGGATCGCCAGAAGCAGATGCGTCGTATCGAGAGTCCCATGATCCGCCGCTTTCAATTGCATCCCGCCCGCCGGCGCAGCCTGTCAAACGCGCACCTCTTCGGCGGCGGCGTGAATTTCATTGATCAGGCCGCGCTTCAGCTTTAGCCGCTCCGCCAACACCGCAAGATAGCCCTTTTCGCTGTCGGTGTCGGGATCGATGGCGAGAACGGATGCCAGATAAAGTTCCGCTGCCTTTTCCGGCCCCGTCGCAGCGGCCACGATGGGCTCCATATCGATGGGCTTTTGCAACTCGGTGCGGAGAAATTCATAGGCTTGCGGTCCGAGTTCCAACGTCTCCAGGCGTTCCAGAATGCGCCGTTGCTCGTCCGCGTCGATGCGTCCGTCGGCTTTGGCGGCCATGATCATCGCCTGCACCAGGGCAAGCGAATGTTGTGGATCCGCAACGCGCGCCGGCCGGGAATAGGTATGGTCCACCAGGGCAGCATCTGCCGTATCGCCTGGTTCCCGGGCAATCCTGCCGTTTTCCTCGTCATCAGACCAGTTTTTATAGGCCTTGTAGGCGAGCGCACCAACTAGCGCCACACCGCCGATTTTCAACGCCCCGGCGGAGATGGAGCGGCCCGCGCGGGTGCCCAGCAATACCGCACCGAGCGCGCCAAGGCCAAGACCGGCAGCATTGTCACGGGCAAAGTCTCCCGCCTGTCCCAGCATGTCGCCGGCGGTGGCGGTGGCGGTTACCCGGGTTGCCAGTATTTTATCGAATAAATCGCCAGCATCGAATTTCTGCTCGTCTGCCATAACCGTTTTCCTTAACTCTTCGTCTCATTGCTAACACACGATTGCGACGTATTATTTCAGAGCCGCAACCAGACCGCAACAGGTGTGTCATTTCAGACCCGCTGCCTGGAAACACAACCGGCTGAAAGGTCACAAACCGGCGCGCGCATCAGGTTTGCCCCTGCAGGGGATTGGCGAAACCGGTATCCAGGCGCGCCAGGACATCGTCGGTCTCGCCGGTATCCACCACCATGCCGCCGTCCATAACGATCATCGCCTGTGCCAGGCGGCGGACCTCGTCGGGGGAGTGGCTGACATAGATGATCGGCAGATCGGATTCGCGCCGCAGCCGGTCAAGATAGGGCAGGATTTCCGCCTTGCGCTTCATGTCCAGAGAGGAAAGCGGCTCATCAAGAATAAGCGCCGAGGGACTTGAGAGCAGCGCCCGGCCTATCGCTACCCGCTGGCGCTCGCCCCCTGACAGTCTCGCCGGCCGGCGGCCACGCAAATGATCGATGTCCAAAAGACCGCTGACATGGGCGAGCATCGCCGTCATATCCGACTTGCCTCCGCGCCAGCCATAGAGCAGGTTTTTCTCAACACTCATGTGAGGAAACAACCGCCCGTCCTGAAACACATGGCCGATCCGACGATCGCACACCGCGACATCAACGCCCGCGGCGCTATCGAAGAGAACCCGCCCGCCGAGCACAATGCGCCCCGCATCGGGCCGCAACAGCCCGCCGATCATCTTTACCAGCGACGTCTTGCCGGCGCCCGAGGGGCCGAACAGCGCCGTGCAGCGCGCCTGGCTCCGCGCCTTTACATCAAGGGAGAAATCGCCAAGTTTTTTGCGCACATCGACAAGAAGCGCCATTTACGTTTGCATTCGCTGTAGCAGCCGGGCGTTGAGCCATTCCGATACCATCACCGCAACGAGGGATACGATCACCGCCACGAGGGTTAAACGCAAGACGGCCGGCTCGCCGCCCGGCACCTGCAACAGGGTGTGAATGGCCAGGGACATGGTCTGGGTCTCGCCGGGAATATTGGCGGCAAAGGTAATGGTCGCGCCGAACTCGCCCAGTGCCCTGGCAAAGCCCAGCACCACCGCGGCAAGAATGCCGGGCATCATCAGCGGCAGCGTAATGGTGAGGAATTGCCGCAGGCGCCGCGCACCAAGCGTTTGCGCCGCCTCTTCAAGACCGGTATCGATGGCCTCCAGCGACAGGCGTATGGGCCGCACGATCAGGGGCAGCGCCATAAGGCCAGCGGCAAGCGCCGCGCCGCTCCAGCGAAACGCCAGGGTGATACCGAAGACATCATACAGCAGCCGCCCTGCAAAGCCTGTGCGGCCAAAGGCGAACAACAACAGCAGGCCCGTGACAACCGGCGGCAGGACGAGCGGCAGATGGATCAGCCCGCTTAGCAGCCCCTTGCCGACAAAGCGGCCACGCGCCAGCAGATAGGCCAGGACCATCGCCAATGGCAATGCAAAAGCCATGGCGGCCAGCGCCACCTGTACCGACAGAACCAGCGCCTGCCATTCCTGCGCGCTGAGCGATTGCCACATATCACGTCTCTCGATACCGGGGCCGCTGCTATCCTTCGGGCGCATTCACCGGCCGTGTATGGCGGCGGGCGCACCGGCCGGCGGCCCCTTGCGCGGTTCCGCGCCGCCTCTTTTGTGCCGGTTGTGTAACCTCAGCAGGCGCCCGTTCCCGCCTATTATTTCAAAATGGCGGCGCAATCGCAATAGACGTTATTCGGCTCTGGTAAAATCCATTCATTCTGATAATGTCGCCGCAAGGATACACGCTTGTCGCGCAAGACGATCGCGCATGACGAGATCGCGTATGACGATATTGTCTATGGCGTATCCGGTGGCGGGGGTGTCCGATCAGTCTGGATCAGCACCTTCCAGAGAGTCTGTCGCGTTGGCATGAACGGCAAGGACGAAACGGGGAGAGACAACATGAACAAGCGCTCGCAAAAGGATAAAAAGCGCCCGGCTGACACTATCGGGCAAATCGAACGGCATATTAAACCCGCCGATGTGCGGCGATTTGCGGCGCGCCTGTTCGCTAATACCGCACACGAGGACCTGGAGCGCTATTCTCCCCAGTGCCTCGCGGCGCTGGCGGCGGACGCCTATGGGGTGCTGAAAACCCGCCGCTCCGGCCACCATCGCGTGCGTGTGTTCAATCCGGACGCGGCCGCCAGAAAATACCGCGAACTCGCTTTTATCACTATCGTCGAGGTCCATAACGACAACATGCCGTTTCTCTACGATTCGGTTCTCGGAGCGTTACAGGATCATGGCGTCAATGTGCGTCTTTCGGCGCATCCCCTCATCAATGTGATGCGCAAGCCCTCAGGCGCCTTCAAGGCCATCCAGGCCAGGGACCAGGGAAAGAAAAAGGGCGGGGGCGCAAACGGGGAAAATGTCATCCCGGAGAGCTGCATTCACATTCATATCAATCGCCTCGGCGCGGCGCAGGATATGGAGGCGCTGGCCGGGGAGATCGATACCACATTGACCCATGTGCGCCATGCGGTACGCGACTGGCGGGCGATGTTGCGCCGCATCGAGGAGATCAGCGAACAATACACCCAGCACCCGCCCGCCATTCCCATCGACCAGTTGACCGAGGCCGTACATTTTCTGCGCTGGCTGCAGGACGATAATTTCACCTTTTTGGGAATGCGCGAGTATTTGTACAAGGGTACGGCGAAATCGGGCAAGCTGGTGCGCAGTACCGCCAAAGCCCTGGGGGTTTTGAGCGACAAGGAGGTTCGCGTCCTGCGCCGCGGCCGCGAGATGGTCACGTTTACACCCGAGATCCGGGAATTTTTTCAGCAGCCGACACCGCTGATCGTCACCAAGGCGAACATCAAATCGCGCGTCCACCGGCGCACCCATATGGATTACATCGGCGTCAAGCGCTTCGATGCCAATGGCAAACTGCTGGGGGAATTGCGTATCATCGGCCTGTTCACATCGACGGCCTATACGCGCTCGGTGCGGCGCATTCCCTATATTCGCCATAAACTTGATGCGGTACTGCGCAATTCCGGTTTTTCCGCCGACAGCCACAACGGCAAGGCGCTGACCAATATCATTGAGCAGTACCCGCGCGATGAGTTGTTTCAGATCGACTCCAGAACGCTGACGCGGTTTGCCATCGAAATACTGCAACTCGGCGATCGGCCACGTATTCGCGTTCTCGTCCGGCCGGACCGGTTTGACCGCTTTGTCTCGGTCATTGTCTATATTCCGCGGGATCACTACGCGACCCGCCAACGGGTGGCGATCGGGGACCATCTGAAGACCGTCTTTAAAGGCAGGCTGTCGGCGTATTATCCGTCGTTTCCCGAGGGCGCGCTGGCGCGTGTGCACTATATTATCGGCCGCTCCGGGGGCAAGACGCCGCGCATCACACAGAGCAAACTCGAACGCGATATCGCCGATATTATCCGCACCTGGCGCGACGGCCTGGTTCAGGCGCTGAACGCCGGCCACGATGCGGCGCGCGCCGGCACCCTGATCAAGCGCTACGCCGGAGCTTTTTCCGCCGCCTATCGCGACAGTTTCGACGCGCCTGCCGCCCTGCAGGCCATTGACGTCATCGAACAGCTCAACGACGACAACCCGGCTGCTGCGCGGTTCGGCGCCGGCGCAACGAAGGAGGAATGCGAGGAGATCCGCCTGCATGTCTTTAATCGTGGCGGCCCGATCGCCTTGTCGGAACGGGTGCCGCTTTTGGAAAATATGGGGTTTCGTGTCATCAGCGAGCGCTCGTATGGTATTGAGCCGCTACAGGGAACGCTGGTGGTACTGCATGATATGGTCTTGCGGCCCGGTGGCGGTCGGTTTGGCGCCCATTACGATGAGGCGGCGCTCGAGGCCTGCTTTCTTGCCGTGCGCCGCGGGGACGCCGAAAACGATGGCTATAACGCACTGGTGCTGAACGCCGGTCTCGACTGGATTGAAGCCTCCCTGATCCGCACCCTTAGCCGCTATCTGCGTCAGGTGCGCATCCCCTATTCCCAGGACTATATGTGGCAGACAACCAACAAACACGCCGCCGTCACGCGGCTGATCGTCGATCTGTTCGATGCGCGCTTTAATCTGAAGAAGTCCGCCTCCGCGACGCGGCAAAAAGCGCAGACCGCCCTGCTTGCCGAAATTGAGACGCATCTGGGCGAAATCGCCTCTCTTGATGAGGACACGATCCTGCGCCGTTTTGTCAACGCGGTGCAGGGGGCGGTGCGTACAAACTACTACAAGCGTGATGACAACGGCGGGCGGTTGCCGGCCATCGCCATCAAGTTCGACCCCCAGGCGTTGACCGCTTTGCCGGAGCCGCGCCCGTATCGGGAGATCTTTGTCTACTCACCGCGCGTTGAAGGGGTCCATTTACGCGGCGGCCCGATCGCCCGCGGCGGCTTGCGCTGGTCGGACCGGCCCCAGGATTTCCGCACCGAAATCCTCGGCCTGGCCAAGGCGCAGCAGGTCAAGAACGCCGTCATCGTACCCGTTGGCGCCAAGGGTGGTTTTGTCCCCCACCGCTTGCCCGTATCGGGCACACGCGATGCGTTTATTGCGGAAGGAATTGCCTCCTACAAGATATTCATCAACGCGCTGCTGAGTATTACCGATAATCTGTCCAGCAGCAAGATCGTCCCGCCCGGCGACGTCATTCGCCATGAGGGCGATGATCCGTATCTCGTCGTCGCCGCCGACAAGGGCACGGCGACATTTTCCGATATTGCCAACGCCATCTCCCAGGCACACGGGTTCTGGCTCGACGACGCCTTCGCCTCGGGAGGCTCGGTCGGCTACGATCACAAGAAGATGGGCATTACCGCGCGCGGCGGCTGGGAAGCGGTCAAGCGGCATTTTCGTGAAATGAACCGCGATATCCAGACAACCCCCTTTACCGCCGTTGGCGTCGGCGATATGTCGGGGGATGTGTTCGGCAACGGCATGTTGCTTTCCTCAAAGACAAAACTCATCGCCGCGTTCGATCATCGCGATATCTTCATCGATCCCGATCCGGATACCGCCCGCAGCTTTAAGGAGCGCCAGCGCCTGTTTCGCCTCTCGCGCTCCAGTTGGCAGGACTATAACAAGACAGTGCTCTCCAGGGGTGGCGGCGTATTTTCGCGCGCCGAAAAAGCCATCTCCCTTTCACCCCAGGCACAAGCCGCCATCGGCTTGTCGGCCAAAAGCGCCACCCCGCACGAGATTATTACGGCGATCCTGAAGGCCAGGGTCGATTTACTATGGTTCGGCGGTATCGGTACCTATGTGCGCGCCCGTTTCGAGAGCGATGCCGATGTGGGCGATCGGGCCAATGACGCCATTCGCATCACCGCCGAACACGTTGGTGCGCAGGTCATCGGCGAGGGCGCCAATCTGGGACTGACCCAGGAGGCGCGCATCGCCTATGCGCTCGCCGGCGGACGCTGCAATACCGATGCCATCGACAATTCCGCCGGCGTCAATTCATCCGATATCGAGGTCAATATCAAGATCGCCCTGGGTGCAGCCGTGCGCGCCAAAAAACTGACAGTGGCCAAGCGCAATACCCTGCTGGCGGCGATGACAAAGGATGTTGCGCAACTGGTGCTGCGCAACAACTACCTGCAAACCCTCGCTCTTAGCCTGAATACCGAACGGGGCATGGAAGCGTTTGAGTATCAGGGGCGCCTGATGAGCGCCCTGGAGGCCAAGGGGGCGCTCGACCGGGCCGTTGAGAACCTGCCCGACGCCGCCGCCCTTGAGGAACGCCGCCAACGCTCCAGACCGCTGACGCGGCCGGAAATATCCGTCCTGCTCGCCTATGCGAAGATCGATCTGTTTCAGGAACTCCTGACCAGCGATGTGCCCGATGATCCGTATCTGGAGAGCGAACTGCTGGACTATTTTCCCAAACGCATGCGCCAATCCTTCGCCGATGAAATCAAATCCCATCGCCTGCGCCGCGAGATCATCGCCACGGAAGTCTCCAATGCGGCGATCAACCGGGGGGGAAGCGCCTTTGTGCAGCGCGTCGCCGATCAGACCGGCGCTTCCGCCGCCGAGATCGGCGCCGCCTATATCGCCGTGCGCGACAGCCTGCGGCTGCTGGAACTGAACAACCGTATCGACAAACTCGACAACAGGATCGATGGCAGCGTTCAACTGGAACTGTACCGCATGGTGCAGGACCTGCTGCTGAACGAGACGGTCTGGTTCCTTCGCCACGGCGGACTGGAGCGGGGGCTGGCAAAGGCTGTCACGCATTTTCGCACGGGCATCGATACCTTGCGGCCCAAACTTAACGGCCTGATCCCGCCGCCCCTGGCGGAACAGATCGCCACACGCGTGGCGGCGCTCGGCGAGCAGGGCGTGCCGGCGGCCCTGGCGCGCGATCTCGCTTTTCTGAACGTACTCGGACAGACGGCCAATATCGTTGTGGTGGCGGACCGGGCCCGGCGGCCGCTCCTTAAAGCCGCCCAGGTTTTCTTTGAGATTGCCAGTATTTTCCGCCTCGGCCTGCTGCAGGCACGGGCGCACGATCTGAAGGTGGAGGAATACTACGATCGCCTCGCGCTGGATCGCGCCATTGCGCTTTTGGACAGCGCCCATCGCCGCCTTGCCATTGAGGCGTTGCGCAGCCGTGGCGGTACGGCGGCCGGCTGGCGAAAGGCGCGGGCCCTGGAAATCGATCGCGTCGTCGAGGGGCTGTCGACCATTCGCGAGGGCGGCTTGAGCGTTGCCAAACTTTCCGTTGCCGCCGGGCTTCTGTCCGATCTGGTACAGGGGTAGCGCGCCAATGTCATCGGCTGAATTTGATCCCTATCGTCTTTCCAGCCCGCAGGTGTATCTGTGGCGCATGATCCTGTTTGTGCTTGCCGCCGGCGTGATCGGGCTGGTTCTTTACAGCCAGTTGTACAGCGCGTTCTGGAGCAATCCGGGACTGAACGGGCTGATCCTCGGCGTGCTGGTGATCGGTATTGGACTTTCGTTGAGGCAGGTGGTGCGTTTATTCGGCGAAATCAAATGGGTCAATGATTTTCGCTTTTCCCAGGACCCGGGCATTCATGTGCGCACGCCACCGGTCCTGCTGGCGCCCATGGCGATGTTGCTGGGCGACAAACACGGGCGTATGCGTGTATCGACCAATACCACCCGCTCCATTCTGGATTCGGTGGGGACGCGCCTTGATGAATCGCGCGATATTTCACGCTATATGATCGGCCTGCTGATTTTTCTCGGGCTGCTGGGGACGTTCTGGGGGCTGCTGCGAACCATCGGCGCCGTCGGCGAGACCATCGGTTCCCTGAGTGCCGACAGCGAGGAGGCAAGCCAGATCTTCGCCAGACTGAAGGCCGGTCTGGAGGCGCCGCTGGCGGGTATGGGAACGGCGTTTTCATCATCACTGTTCGGTCTGGCGGGCTCCCTGGTGCTGGGGTTTCTCGATCTGCAGGCCAACCAGGCGCAAAACCGGTTCTACATCGATCTGGAGGACTGGCTGGCGGCGCTTACGGAAATCGATCCGGTCGCCACCGATGCGGTTCTGGTGCATGGCGGCAATGCGAGCGATGCGCTGGCGCAACGTCTGGAGAGCGTCATCAAGGATGCTGCCGGCGGCCAGGCGAGTGCTGCGATGGCGCGCCTGGCGGAGGCGATCCAGGACATGATCCAGTACATGCGCGATGAGCAGGAGACGATGCGCGAGACGCTGGATCGTCATACGGCGCATCAAAAGCGCATCGAGTTTTTGCTTGAGCGTTATCTCGATGCGCGCGAGGCCCATGTTCACCGGCGCGGCGACGAAGGTTAGATGTGATCTTTCAACACATTGTTCCCGGGACAGGCAAACCGGAAAGTGATACCTCTTGTGCTCTTGCCGCCAGAATGGCCACCTGCACCTGATCACCCGATGGGTTACCAGGAACAACGTGCTGAAAGATCACATCTAGTGAAATCGAACACCTCTAATGATCAGGTGAATGGCCCCCTGTACCCGATAGGTTTATCAGGGACAACCTGCTGAAGGATCACCGCAACGCGCCGCCACAGGCCCGATGTAAACCGGGAGCAACGTAACCCCATGGCCCTTATCCGCACCCGCCGCCGTTCCGGTATGCCGGACTTCTGGCCCGGCTTTGTCGATGCCCTGGCGACGCTGCTGCTGGCGCTGTTTTTCCTTCTGAGCATTTTCATTATTGCACAGTTTTTTTTAAGCCGCGAAATCAGCGGCAAAAACGACGCCCTGACGCAACTCACCGCCCAGGTCAGCGAATTGACGCAGATGCTGGCGCTGGAACAGGCCGAAAAGGCGTCCCTGGAGGAGACGCTAAGCGCCCTGCAGGCCAGCCTTGCCAGCGCCGAGACGGCGCGCGATACCCTGCAGGCGGCCTTCGATACCGCGCAGGGCGAACTGGCGGCGGCGCGGGACGATCTTGCCGGCCTGCAGGGCGATCTGGCGACCCTTCGCAGCCAGCGCGATGACTTTGCCTCGCAGGTGATCGTCCTGCGCGACGAGGCCGACGCGCTGGCGCAGGACAAGCGCGAACTTGCCGATCAGATCATCGTGCTCGGCGGCGAGAAAACGACCATCGCCACGGAGGTCGATGCGCTCAAGGATCGCATTATCGTGCTGCAACAGGAACAGGACGTGTTATCGGCGCGTATCGTCGCGCTACAGGACAATTTGCGCGAAAGCGAAGCCGGCCGTACCACCGCCACACGCGATCTGGCGCTGTTGCGCGCCAGACTGGACGAGACGGCGAAATCCGAGGATTCCATCAAGCGCAACGTGATTGTTCTCCAGGCGGATTTGGACGAGGCGCGGCGCGATCGCGACAGCGCCCGGCAGCAGATCGTCATTCTGCAGGAGAGCGTGCAGAAACTGCAACGGCAGCACGATCAGGCCCTGCAGGTGATTACCGCGCTACAGGCGCGTACCTCGCAAGCCGAGGCGGCGCAGCAGCAACTGATCATTACCGCCGATTCCATGCGCGATAAAAATGACGAACGCACCGCGCGTATCCGTCTTCTCGGCAGCGCGCTGGACAAGGAAAAACAACTGAGCGCCCAGGCGCGTCGACGGGTCGATCTTCTCAACCAGCAGATCGCCGCGCTGCGCCGCCAGATCGCATCACTGCAGCAGGCGCTGGAGGCCTCGGAGGCGCGCGACGAACAAGCGCGCGCCCAGATCAGCGATCTGGGCCGGCGGCTGAACGTGGCCCTGGCGCAGAAAGTGCAGGAACTGTCGCGCTATCGCTCCGATTTTTTCGGCCGCCTGCGTGAAATCCTGAGCGCGCGCTCCGATATTCGCATTGTCGGCGATCGCTTCGTGTTTCAATCGGAGGTGCTGTTCGATACCGGCTCCGCCGCCCTGAACACCGCCGGCGAGACGGAAATGAACAAACTCGCCGATGCAATCATCTCCCTTGAGAATTCCATCCCGCCGGAAATCGCCTGGGTGTTGCGCGTCGACGGGCACACCGACCAGCGCCCTATCGCAACAGTGGAATTTCCCTCCAACTGGGAGCTGTCGAGCGCGCGCGCCATATCGGTGGTGCGCTCCCTGATCGATGCAGGTGTTTCCCCCAATCGCCTCGTTGCCGCCGGATTTGGCGAACATCAGCCTCTTGATCGCGATGAGACCGAAGACGCCCTGCGCCGCAACCGCCGCATCGAGCTAAAACTCACCGAGAGGTGATACCGGCGCCTCAGCCGGTCGCCATCCCGTCGCCGTCGCGAAACTGCATTGCCGCAAGTTTGGCATACAGCCCCTCACGACGCATCAGGGTGTCGTGATCTCCCTCCTCAATACACCGTCCCCTATCGAACACCAGGATACGATCGGCGCCCCGCACCGTCGCCAGACGATGGGCGATGACAAGCGTCGTGCGGCCCCGCATGAGCCGCTCCAGCGCCTTTTGCACCAGACTTTCCGATTGCGCATCCAGCGCGCTCGTTGCCTCATCGAGAAGCAGCACCGGCGCATCCTTCAACAGCGCCCGGGCGATGGCAATGCGCTGGCGCTGGCCCCCCGAAAGCGTCACCCCGCGCTCACCCAGCATACACCCGTAGCCGCCGTCCAGTTCCATGATAAAGTCGTGCGCATGGGCTGCCCGCGCCGCCGCCTCGATTTCGTGCGCCTGCGCACGGGGACGCGCAAAGGCGATATTCTCCCGCGCACTGGCGGCAAATATCACCGGCTCCTGGGGTACTAGGGCGATCTGCTGGCGCAGAAACTTCGGATCGATTGTATCGATGCCCACCCCATCGAGAAAGATGCGCCCGCCGCCCGGCTCGTAAAACCGCACCAGCAGATTAAAGAGCGTCGTCTTGCCCGCGCCCGATGGCCCCACAATGGCAACCAGCGCACCGGGCGCAATATGCAGGTTCAGCCCCGCAATCGCCGGCGCCTGGCGGCCGGCCCGGTAGTGAAATTCGATATCGCGAAAGGCGATCTCACCACGTACCGGCACGGCAGGCGGCGCACCGGTGCCGGCCGGCGCGGCAGGTTCGGCTAGAAGCTCAAGCAGCCGCTCGGTGGCGCCGGCGGCCTGGGCCACTTCCCCCCAGACCTGCGCCAGCGACCCAAAACTGCCCGCGGCAAACATGGCGTAGAGCAGAAACTGCCCCAGGGTGCCCGCCGACATGTCCCCCGCCATCACATCGCGCGCCCCCGCCCATAGCACGCCGGCGATACTGGCGAAGACGGTAAAGATGGAAAACGCTGTCAGCAGCGCGCGGACCCCCATCGCCGCTCTTGCCGCGGCAAATGCCCGCTCGATGGCGGTTGCAAAGCGCCTCGAGACATAGGCCTCATTGGTAAAACTCCGGATCGTTCGTACCGCCTGCACCGCCTGTGAGGCATAGGCGGTTGCATCGGCGAGCATGTCCTGGGCGCTGCGGGCGCGTTTGCGCACTTGCCGGCCAAAGGCGATCATGGGCAATACGATAAAGGCGATGGCGCCCAGAGCGTAGAGGCTAAGGCGCGGGCTGGTGGCGATCATCATCGCAAACGAGCCGGCGAACAACAGCAGATTGCGCACCGCAACCGACACGCTGGAGCCAACAGCCGCCTTGATATGGGTGGTATCGGCGCTTAAACGGGAGATCAACTCGCCGGATTGGGCGCGATCGAAGAAGCCCACCGGCAATTCCAGAATATGCGAGAAAACGCCGCGGCGTAAGTCGTTGACGATCCGCTCCCCAAGCCAGGAAACAAAATAGTAGCGGCAGGCACTGGCGACGGCCAGCACCATGACAACGCCGAACAGTGCGGCAAAATAGCGATCAACCATGGCGGCATCATCGCGGGCGAAACCCAGATCGATAATGCGGCGCAGCGCCAGCGGCAGAGCCAGCGTCGCCCCGGCCGCCAGCAAAAGGAAGAAACCGGTCGCCGCAACAGTCCGCCCGTAGGGGCGCAAATACGGCAACAGCCGCCGCAGGGGGCGCAATTGCGCCACCTGGGCACGTCTGAACGCGGATTTGCCACCGCTCATCCCGTCGGCGTCCGGTGTTCGAACATTCGGTGTTTCATGCCCGCGGGAGGGATCCGCATCGGCCTCGATATCGGCCTCGATTGCTTGCCTTTTCTTCATGACTGGGATATACGCTTGGGGTTGGAAATCGCCGTGATCTGTAGCACTTGCGGTACGGGCTTGCAAATACGCGCCGGCAGGGGTGTTTCCTTGAAAAGATAACGCTTTAATACCAGGCTATAAGTCATTGGTAAATGTCCATAATCTAGCATTTTGAAAACGTCACACATCGTTCTGCAAGGTTCGCTATCATGAAAAAAAACATCCATCCCGATTACCATCTCATTACCATGGTGTTGACCGATGGTACAGAGATTGAAACGCGCTCCACGTGGGGAGAGGAAGGCAGCCGGCTACAGCTTGATATTGACCCCAAAACCCACCCCGCCTGGACCGGCGGCGGCCAACACCTTACTGACCGGGGCGGACGCCTGTCGCGCTTTAAGAAAAAATACGAAGGCATTTTGGGAAACTAAAGCGTGTCAGGGTTGTTGTGGCCATTGCAGCCGGTTCGGGCCATTCATCTGATCATCGCTTTTTTTCGATTTCTCCAGTGCTGTCAAGTATTTAAGAACCGCCAGGGGCGGCGCGAAGCGCCCTTGACAGCGCTGGATAAATCGAACACCTCTAATGATCAAATGGATGGCCCGGTATGGCCCTGCTGCGGCAAGGGCATAAGTTGAACGGGAAAAAGTCCTTCGGCTTCCATCAAGGCGGATTATAGCGGACGACGATAGCGCGGGGATAACATAGAGCGTGTCATTGCAACAGGTTGTTCCCGCGACAGGCAAACCCGAAGGGACACCTCTTGCGCCCTTGCCGCCGGAAGCCAGGAAGGCCACTTTAAGGTCTGGGCGCCGTACCATAGCCCGGACGTACTTTGGTTTTGTCGTGCAGGCGATTGCGGTTCCACGTGTAAAGAGCCGCGGCAACGATAATCGCCGCGCCAAGTACCGTGTGCAAATGGGGCCATTCGGCGAAAACAAGCACCCCGAGAACCGCGGCAAATATCAGCCGCACATAGTCAAAGGGCACAATCGCAGAGGCCTCGCCGATGCGAAACCCATGGATATTGCTCATCTGGCCCAGAACCGAACAACCTCCCAGCGCCAAAAAGAGCAGCCAGTCCCGTGCGCCCGGCGGCTGCCAGTGCATCCAGGCAAACGGCGCCGCAACCACGCCAACAAAGACGATCTGATAAACAAGAATCGTACTCGGCCGATCGGTGCGCGACAGCAGGCGGATAATATTCATCACCAGGCCCGCCGCCGCGGCCGCCATAACCGCATAGACCGAATAAATATTGAAGCCTCCATCAAGAGGCCCAAGGGTGACAAGAACACCGATAAAGCCCGCTGCAGTCGCCGACCAGCGACGCACACCCACGGTCTCGCTCAGAATAAGGATGGCGAACAGGGTGATGAAAAACGTGCGCGCAAAGCTGATCGCCGTTACCTGCGCCAGCGGCAGATGGGCCAGCGCCGTAAACCCAAGACCCATGGCGCAAAGGGCGGCACAATTGCGAATCAGATGAAGCCCCACCTTTGTCGTCTTCAAAACATCGGGGAAATCGCGTACAACAATGGGCGCCACCATCAGCCCCATGATCGTCTGGCGGACAAACAGAATCTGCATTACGTGATAGTGCGTGCCCAGGAGCTTGATAATCACGGCAACGATCGAAAAAGCCATGGCGGCATTCAGAATCCACAATCCGCCCTTTACGTTGTCAGGAACCGTTTCACCCCCTGACGGGCTCGCGTCCAGCGCCCGCGGCATGGCATCGCCGGATTTTTTTCCGTTGTTATTCATATCTGACGTTGTTTCGTATTGCGGGGAGCTGGATTTGTAATTTCAACAGGTTGTTCTCGAAAAACCCATCGGGTGCTGCTGGCGGCAAGGGCCGCAAGAAGGGTAACGTCAGGTTTTCCCGTCCCGGGAACAACCTGCTGAAAAATCACAGCTAGAGCCTTTCAGTTCTTAAGTGAATCAATTCTGCTTCTATCAGGACATGACACGCTCGACAGCCAGGCGCGAATCGTGACATCACCATCACCCTGTCATACCACGTACCGATTGCATTAAAACGCTTATTGCATTAGACGCATAAGATGCATAAAACGCCTGCTTCCATGAAGGCGCTTGTCGCCACGGCGCCCGAACGCCTGGTGATGCGCGCGCTCCCCGTACCCGCACCCGGGGCGGATGAGGCGCTGGTGCGCATCATCAGTGCAGGCATCTGCGGCTCCGATCTGCACGCCTATCTCGGCCATGATGCGCGCCGGCCCATGCCACTGATTCTCGGCCATGAGGGCGCTGGCGTGATCGCCGCGGGAAGCGATGCGGGGCGGCGGGTGAGCATTAATCCCCTGGTGAGTTGCCGGCAATGCGCCAATTGCACTTCGGGGCGGGAGAATCTGTGCGCGCAAAGGCAAATCCTCTCCATGCCGCCGCGCCCGGGTGTATTCGCCCAATACGCCTGCGCGCCCGCGCGTAATCTGATTACAATACCCGACACGGTTTCCTTTGATGCGGCTTCCCTGATTGAACCTTTCGCCTGCAGCCGCCACGCCATTCGTCTGGGCACGACCCGGCGTGGCGACGACCCGGGCGGGCTGCGTTGTCTGGTGCTCGGCGGTGGCGCCATCGGTCTGGGCGCCGCACTTACCCTTGCGTCCATGGACGCCAGAGAAATCCATCTGGGCGAAATCAATGATGCCCGCCGCCGCGTTCTTACGCATATGCAGCGCTTTGAGGTAATGAACCCCCGGACCGACAGCATTGACGGTATGGACCTGGTGATCGACGCCGTCGGCCACCGGGACACCCGCGCCTACGCCTGCCGCGCCCTTAAACCTGGAGGCGTCCTGGTGCATATTGGCCTGGCACAGGCGACGGGCGGGCTGGACGTGCGCCGCATGACCTTGCAGGAAATTACCTTTATCGGCACCTATACCTATACGCGCAAGGACTTTAAACAAACCGCGCGGGCGCTGTTCGATGGCCACCTTGGGCCCCTCGACTGGCTCGATGTCCGCCCGCTAAGCGATGGCGCGCGCGCCTTTGCCGATATGCACCACGCCAGGGCGGCAGCACCGAAAATTATTCTAAGGCCACCGGATATATCCGCACCAGAACCCCTGACACGCGGACCGGCAGACCCGAACCTGCAAGGCGACAGACATGGCTGATAGCCCGAAAACAGATAACAACCATATCGCAGACTGCGACCACGTCAGTGCGGCCATTGTCGTGATCGGCGATGAAATCCTGTCCGGGCGCACGCGCGATACCAACACCGGCACCATCGCCGCCGCCTTGAACGAGATGGGAATCGCGTTAGGCGAGGTCCGTATCGTGCCCGATGAAGTCGAGCGTATTGTTGCCGCCGTCAACGCCGTGCGCCGGCGCTATGACTATGTCTTTACCACCGGCGGCATCGGGCCAACCCATGACGATATCACCGCCGACGCCATCGCCGCCGCGTTCAATGTCCCGCTCCTTGTGGATGAACGGGCCCTGGCGATGCTGCGCGAGCGCTATGCCGCCGACGAGATCACCCCGAGCCGGTTGCGCATGGCGCGAATTCCGCAAGGGGCCGATCTGATCGCCAATACACTATCGAAGGCGCCCGGGTTCCGATTGCACAACGTTCATGTTCTGGCCGGTGTGCCGGCGATTATGCAGGTGATGCTGGATGCCGTATTGCCGACCCTGAAAGGGGGACGCCGGATGCTCTCGCAGGCGATTGATGCCGGCGTTGCGGAAGGCGTGGTCGGGGTAGCGCTTGGCGAAATTCAGGCTAGACATGGCGATGTCAAAATCGGCAGCTATCCGTATATCAAAGAGACCCGCTTTATGACAAATATCGTTGTCCGCTCTACTGATCGGAACGCGCTTGATGCGGCGTTGAAGGATGTCAGGGCGATGTTATCGAAAATCGAAAACGGCAGACTCTAGAGCGTGTCAGGTCTTAATCGAACCAATTTGACATTTGCGGCTCTCGCCTTGAGGAGGCCATACCGGGCCATCCATCTGCACCCGACGGGTTTTGTAAGAGCACCCTGCTGAAATGACACAACCGGATAGGAAAGAACAGCATCACCCATGCACCAATTGGAAAAAGCATTTCCCGTCTCCTGGGATCAGTTTCATCGCGATGCGCGCGCCCTCGCCTGGCGGTTGAGCGGCCAGGGACCATTCGAAGCCCTGGTTTGTGTCACCCGCGGCGGCCTGGTACCGGCGGCAATCGTCGCCCGCGAACTCGATATCCGCCTTATCGAGACTATCTGCGTCATCTCCTACTCGGCCCGCAACGAACAGAATGCGGTGAACGTCGTCAAGGCGATTGGCGGAGCGGTGGAGGACATCCAGCACGCGCGCGGCGACAGGATCCTTATTGTCGATGATCTGGTGGATACGGGCAAAACAGCCGAACTTGTGCGCGATATGCTGCCACAAGCGCATTTCGCGACCGTTTACGCCAAGCCGCAAGGGCGGCCTTTGGTCGATACGTTTGTCACGGAAGTCTCCCAGGATACCTGGATTTACTTTCCCTGGGACCTGGATCTACAGTTTGCACCGCCTATTCGCAGCGAAACCTGAGAGCTGAAATCCGGCATCTGTTGATAAGTGACCACTGGGCCGGACATGAGTCATTTTCAGGCGCGGCGGTATTATAACTTTTTCGTCTAATTTATACTGATAACTATTTGAATTTATTTAAATTTCTTGTTTAAAACCTGATTTGGAAACGCCACCTCCGGGCGCTTGATGGCGAACGTCCGCGCCGTGGAGACGTCATAGTTATACACAACCTATGAGATATTTTTATAAGTTGCGTAATTTATAGTTGTGCAATCATGATAATTCAATAAACTGCCCATGAGCGATTCCATGAGGATACGGCAAATTGGCATGAATGGATTGACGATAAACATGCTGTTCTTTCCGGTTCGCCGCAAGAGTGATCCCCGTGGGGACATTTCAGCACCGGTTTCATCGACAGGCAGGATCGATAGATACGCTCCCCTGGGGGGTCGATTCCACCATTGCATTCCGCTAACGCGGACTTGCATGCAAATGGTGGAAGCAAGGAGCCACCAGCCATGATAACATTCCGGTGGAACGTGGAACGTTGAATGTAACACCTGATAACGCGCTCGGCTGCAAACGGGGCACAATGTCAAACTCACTCCACCTGAGTGCATTTTCGAGAAAGTGGATGGCGCCATGATCGAAAGCAAGTTGAACAACGCGATTGATGCCCTGAACGTGGCAACACAAATCGACGACCTGAAGGATATTCTGCGCGACAGCGTTTCGGCCCATGCGGTCGATTGCATCGTGTTTGGATGTCTGTGCGACGGTGTTTTGCAGGATAACGTCACCAATCTCTCCCTGTCACACTACGGCGCAGGGTGGATGAAGCGCTATCTGGGCAGCGGGGACAAGCGCCTTGACGAGATTGCGGTGCGCATGGGTGGAGACTTTACCCCCTTTGAGTGGGAGCCGCTGTTGCGCGGCGTACCGGCGTCTGAGGGGACCATCCGTAACAGCGAATGCTGCCGGTTGTCTTTCTTGTCCGGTACAACACTACCTCTGTATGTCTGGGGGCATGTGCGGCATTTTGTTCATTTCATCTCGATGTCGCACAAGCTGCATTTTACTGCCACGAGTGTTTCGGCATTGACGATACTGGCTATTCTGGCGCGCAACAAGGCGCAGCAACTGGGCATCGCGCATCACGAGGAGATACTGGATCATTCGTTGAGCAACCGCGAGCGCCAGTGTATTCGCTGGATATCGGTGGGCAAGACGGACTGGGAAACGAGCCGGATTCTGGGACTGTCACAAAAGACGGTACAGAATTACGTCTATTCGGCGCGCCGCAAGCTGAACGCGGTCTCGCGCGCCCAGGCGGTCAAACAGGCCCTCAACCTGGGCATTATCTGATGGAAAAGCCCGCCGGACTTGTCGCTATGCGTCCTTTATGAATTCAGAAATTTCACCCAGTAGCTTTTCGGCCGTTTTCACGCGTTGAGGCGTTGCTTTCGTCGCCTTTCGCAGCTTCGTCTCCTGCCAGGCATCCTCAGGCGTATCGTACCCGCACTTTTGCAGAAACAGAACCGTCGCCGCCAGTTCCAGTACGATGGAATCATAAGCCTTGTTTTTGAGTATATTCAACAGATCAAGACGCCGCTGATCCCGATCCGTCTTTTCGTCAAATCCGGGACCAAACTTGACAATGACCTTGTTTATTTCTGTTTTTCCGGTCAAAATTTCAGCCGTCCAATCCTCATGTGACCGGGTGTGCCGCGAAGCCTTTGTCGCACGCTCAAACGCGTGGCTGAACGGCCCGTGGCCAATATCGTGTACAAGTGCCGCGGTGAGCGCGACCTGGAGCTTTTCTTCGTCGAGTTCCCCGGTTTCTCTCTTGATTACCTCGCCGAGCTGTCGTGCTGTGTGAAATACGCCAAGACTATGAGCAAAACGCGTATGGGTGGCGCCGGGAAACACCAGTTCGGAAAAGCCAAGCTGCTTGATACGGCGCAAGCGCTGGAACTGTGGCGTGTTAACGATCTCCCACAGGATCTGCTCAAATTCGCTATCAGCAGAGAATTCGATAAGATCGTGTACCGGATCACGGATACGCTGAGGTTTTGTGACCATATAAAGCGCCGGCAAATAATGTTGATTCGGTATCTGGGTAGCAAGTTAAATGATGCCGTACAACCATCGCAAGATAACTTGGAAAACTACACCCGTTTGGCCTTGCCTTTTTTAGTGCGCGTGCCGGGCTGGCCCCCTTTTGAGCGCGCGCTGCTAACCGGACCATCCTTTTTCGCCGCACTTTTTGTATTCCCTTTGCCTCTGGCCCGCTTGCCGCGCCAGTTGCGCGGTTCATTGCCCGGGGTACCGGCAAGGGTTGAACCTTGCCCCGCCTCCCCCTCGTAAAGCTTCGCCAGGGGATCGTCGGCGACGGCGAGTTCCAATTCGCGCAAGCGGCGGATTTCGTCGCGCAGGCGCGCTGCCTCCTCAAACTCCAGATCTTCCGCTGCCTGCAACATGCGCTTTTGCATGTCCTCCAAAACCGCCTCCAGATTGTGGCCGATCGTTGCCTGCTCACCCTCGGCGAACCCCTCCAGCCCCGTATCAACGCGCACGTGATCGGCCTCATAGACCGAATCGAGAATATCGCCGATGGCCTTTTTGACGCTCTCGGGCGTAATACCATTCGCGGCGTTATAGGCGAGTTGTTTTTTCCGCCGCCGCTCGGTCTCGCCCATGGCGCGCTCCATGGACCCGGTGATCCGGTCCGCATAAAGAAGCGCCCGCGCATCGACATTGCGCGCCGCCCGGCCAATGGTCTGCACCAGGGAAGTCTCGGAGCGCAAAAACCCCTCCTTGTCCGCGTCGAAAATTGCCACCAGAGCGCATTCGGGGATGTCCAGCCCCTCGCGCAACAAATTGATCCCCACCAGCACATCGAACGCACCAAGACGCAAATCTCGGATAATCTCAATACGCTCCAGCGTATCGATGTCGGAGTGCATATAGCGCACCCGCACACCCTGTTCGTGCAGATATTCGGTTAAATCCTCGGCCATGCGCTTGGTGAGCACAGTCACCAGTGCGCGATAGCCCTGCGCGGCCACATCCGCAACCTCCCCCAGCAGATCGTCCACCTGGGTGGTCGCCGGACGCACTTCGACGGGCGGATCGGTCAGTCCGGTGGGGCGGATGATCTGTTCCACAAACGTGCCGCGCGTCTGTTCCAGTTCCCAGCCACCGGGGGTTGCCGAGACAAATACCGTTTGCGGCCGCATGGCGTTCCACTCGGCAAAGCGTAACGGCCGGTTGTCCATACACGAGGGCAGGCGGAACCCGTATTCGGCAAGGGTCGCCTTGCGGCGAAAGTCACCGCGGAACATGCCGTTCAACTGGCCCACCGTCACGTGGCTTTCGTCAACGAAGACAAGCGCTTCGTCGGGAAGATATTCAAACAGCGTCGGCGGCGGCTCCCCGGGCTGACGGCCGGTCAGATAACGGGAATAATTCTCAATGCCGGCGCACGAGCCGGTCGCCGCCATCATTTCCAGATCAAACAGGGTACGCTGTTCCAGCCGCTGCGCCTCCAAAAGACGCCCCGCCCCGTTCAACTCCGTAAGCCGCGCCTTCAGTTCCGCCTTGATGCCGGTGATCGCCTGGGTAAGGGTGGGGCGCGGCGTCACATAGTGGGAATTGGCGTAGACCTTGATCTGGTCCTTGCCCCGGGTTTTTTCGCCTGTGAGTGGATCGAACTCATCGATCGCCTCCACTTCGTCACCGAACAGGCTGATGCGCCAGGCGCGATCCTCGTAGTGGGCGGGGAACAACTCGATGGTATCGCCGCGAACGCGAAAACTGCCGCGCGTGAAATTGATGTCGGTGCGCCGGTATTGCAGCGCCACCAGATCGGCCAGCAACTGCCGCTGATCGAGGCGCTGGCCGGTGACGATGGCAAACGACATGCGTGTATAGGTCTCCACCGAGCCGATACCATAGATGCACGAGACCGACGCAACGATGATCACATCATCGCGCTCCAGAACGGCGCGGGTGGCGGCGTGGCGCATGCGATCGATCTGCTCGTTAACGGCGCTGTCTTTTTCGATATAGGTATCGGAGCGCGCCACATAGGCTTCCGGCTGGTAGTAATCGTAATAGGAGACAAAATACTCCACGGCATTGTTCGGAAAGAAGTTTCTGAATTCTCCGTAAAGCTGCGCCGCGAGGGTCTTGTTGGGCGCCAGAACAAGCGCCGGGCGCTGGGTTTCCTCGATCACCCTGGCCATGGTGAAGGTCTTGCCGGAGCCGGTCACACCGAGCAGAACCTGTTCGCTTTCGCCGTTGTTTACCCCTTGGGTGAGGGCTTCGATGGCCTCGGGTTGATCGCCGCTGGGGGCGAATTCGGTCACCATCTGCAAGCGTTTTCCGCCTTCACTTTTTTCCGGCCGCTCCGGCCGGTGAGGCGTCCAGACGGGCCCCGAAAACTCCGGCCGGCCTTCATCAATCAGGTTCCTTAACGCCTCAATAGTGGCGCTAACCCCCGGTGACCGGGGTGCTGTATAGGCGGCCTGACCCATATCGGAAAGACCAGGGTTTTTTGCTTTTCCCATAGTACGTCCTGGAGAGTAATACCAGCGGTACTGGCTTTTTGTACACGCTGACTTGTGTATCGTGCTGACAAGACAACGGTTTTAAATCGGGCCAGGAGTCAAACACAAAGCCCCCTGGTATAAAGGCCTTTATGCAAGGTGCATAAACGATCGCATGGTGCCGGTCACAGGGGGGGACTTCTTTGCCCTGTCCTGGCCGCTCACGTGAGTCGAGTCCGGAATATCCATGATGATCACGCTGTTTTTGGGGCCATTACCGCGGCACAGCCGTACGGGTCTATCGATCTGATGATCATTGCGTTTTTTCGAGAGCACTCTATTGAAACCACACTATCGGGCGGCACGTTATTTCCCTTCAGCGTCAGCGCGCCGGCGCGCCAGGGTGCGCGCCAGATCCGGCGCCGCCGCTAAAAGCGATCGGGTATAGGCATGCCGTGCCCTGTCAAACAATTGCGCCGTCTCCCCGCGCTCGACAATCCTGCCGGCGCGCATAACCAGTATTTCGTCGGTTATGGCGCGCACGACGCTCAGATCGTGGGTGATAAACAGATACGACAATGTATAGCGTTCGCGCAAGCGGCCAAGCAGATCAAGAATGCGGGCGCGAATCGATACATCCAGCGCCGACACCGCTTCATCCATGACAACCAGTTTGGGATGCGTAATCAGGGCGCGCGCGATGCCAATGCGCTGTCGCTCGCCGCCGGAGAACTCGTGCGCATAACGCTCCATATGCGCGGCATCAAGGCCTACATCGGCCAGGGCCCCGGCGACGCGATCGCGGCGCTCGGCCGCGGAAAACGAGCGCCCCAGCAAATGGAGCGGCTCCGCCACAAGCCGCAATACCCGATGGCGGGGATTAAAACTGCCGGACGGGTCCTGAAAAACCGCCTGTACATGACGCCGCAAACGCACAGCGTTATTGTGCGCTGCATCGTGGAAATCCTCGCCAAGAAGCATCACCCGCCCGGCGTCGGGGCGCTCCAGGCCCAGCACGGCGCGCGCCAGGGTTGATTTGCCGCAGCCCGATTCGCCCACCAGCCCGATACTCTGTCCCGCATGGATCGCCAGGCTCACATCATCAACAGCCCTGAATACCCGCCGGCGCGCAAGCCCCATACGCGCCGGCAAGGGATAGCACCGCACCAGGTTCTCAACCCGCAGCAACGCATCGGACACATCCCGCCCGGCGCTCAGAACCGGCGGCCGGGTGCGCCCGGGAACATGAGAGGAAGCGTCATAGAGCCGTTGCGTATAGGGATGGGTGGATGCGCCAAACAGGGCTACCGTTTCCCCCATATCAACGATTTTACCGCGGCGCATTATCGCCACGCGATCCGCCAGACCCGCGACAACACCCAGATCATGGCTGATCAACAAAAGCGCCGCGCGGCTCGTCTTCACCAGACCTTGCAGCAGAGCGAGCACCTGCGCCTGGGTGGTGACATCGAGCGCCGTGGTGGGCTCGTCGGCGATAATCAGCTTTGGCTTTAAGGCGATGGCCATGGCGATAACAACGCGCTGCCGTTGTCCGCCGGAGAGTTCGTGAGGATAGCGATCGGGAGAAACCGTGCGCGGATCGAGCCCCACCTGGCGCAACAGCGCCTGCACCGCCCTGCCGGCTCCGGCGCGCGCCGCGCTTTTCCCGGCGCGACGGATTATTCCCTCGGCAATCTGATCGCCGATCGTGTGCAACGGATTAAGAGCCGTCATGGGTTCCTGAAAGACCATACCGATGTCATTGCCGCGCAAGTCGAGCATGGTCTTTTCGCTGGCGTTCACCAGTTCGGCACCATCGAATTGTATCGAACCGCCCTGCCGTGCTCCACGGGGCAGAAGTTGCATGATACTCAACGCGGTCAGCGACTTGCCGGAGCCGGATTCGCCCACCAGCCCGACAATCTCCGCCGGCGAAACAGAGAACGATACACCCCTTAGAATGGGTGTTTTCCGAATGTCCAGATCGAGATTACGGATGCGCAGCAGCGTCATGACAGGCGCTGGCGCAATCTGGGATCGAGGGCATCGCGCAGACCATCGCCCAGCAGGTTCAGCCCCAGTACGGTAACGACGATCGCCATGCCGGGAAACAGTGCCAGCGCGGGCGCCATATGGATCAGCGTTTGCGCCTCCTTTAACATTCGCCCCCAACTCGCATCGGGAGGCAGCGTGCCCAGACCCACATAACTCAGTCCCGCTTCCGCCAGAATACCAAGGGAAAACTGAATGGTCGCCTGAACGATGAGCAGACTAAGGATATTGGGCAGTATATGTTCCCAACTGATACGCACTGCGCCCTTGCCGGCAACCCGTGCCGCCATGATAAAGTCGCGCGTCCATAGTGACAGCGCGCCGCTGCGCGCCAGGCGCGCGAATACGGGGATGTTGAAAATGCCAATGGCGATGATGGCATTCATGATGCCGGGACCAAAGACGGCGGCGATCATCAGCGCCGAGACCAGCGCGGGAAAGGCAAAGATAACGTCGTTGGTGCGCATGAGCGCCTCATCGACCGGACCGCGCCGTGCCGCCGCCCACAGGCCGAGAGGCACACCGGCGCCGATACCGATGCCTACCGCCACCAGGGCCACGGCGATGGAATTGCGTGCCCCGGCCAGGATGACGGAAAACACATCGCGCCCCAACTGGTCAGTGCCGAACCAGTGCGCGGCATCGGGGGCGATAAAGCGCCGTGAAATGTCAAGCGCGTGCGGATCGTAGGGTGTCCAGACAAGGGATACCACGGCCGCCAGCACGACAATGGCGACGATGAGCGCGCCTGCAACGAAATTCGGCAGGCGCAGGCATCGCCGCAAGAACGCCGGCCGGGTTTTGTTTTCCGTAGCGGCAACAACGTCCATTATCCTCTCCGGCGCAGGCGCGGATCGATCCACGCATAAGCCAGATCGACAACAAAGGTCACGCATACAACCGCCGCGACAAGCAGCATGATGACGCCCTTGACGACAATCAGATCGCGTTGCGAAATGGCCTGAAAGATCAGCCGGCCCAGCCCGGGCAACGCAAAAACCTGCTCAATAATGATTGTTCCGGCGAGTAAAAACGAAAACTGCAGTCCCATGATCGTCACCACCGGGATAAGCGCATTACGCAACGCATGCGTCCACAGGGCTGCGGCGCGTGTCAGGCCCTTGGCGCGTGCGGTGCGCATGTAATCGGCGTGGATTTCCTCCAGCATCGACGAACGCATGACGCGTGCCAGAATGGCCGCCTGGGGCAACGCCAGCGCCACCGCCGGCAATAGCAGTGACTTAAGGCCGTGCCATATTCCCGCGTCCCAGCCGGCGAAGCCCACCGAGGGAAGCCAGCCCAACTGGATCGAAAAGACCGATACGAGCAGCAGGCCAAACCAGAAATTCGGCAGCGCAATGGCGAGTTGGGAAATGCCCATAATGCCCATATCCGTCAGGCGCTTGTGGCGTATGGCGGCGATCATGCCCACGGGTATGGCGATCATGGTGGAGAGGGCAAGGGCGATTATGGCAAGGGGAAGGCTTACAACGAGGCGTTCCTGGATCAGCGTGCGCACGGGCACCGCGTAGGTATAACTGATGCCAAAGTCCCCGGCGAGCAGGCCAGTTATCCATCGCCAAAAGCGTATCGGCAGCGCCGCGTCCAGCCCCAGTTGCCGGCGCAATTGTTCTATCGCTTGCGCATCGGCGTTGATACCGAGCATGAGTTGCGCCGGATCGCCAGGCAGTACTTCCATGACGAAAAACACGATCAGGCTGGCGACCAGCAGCGTGATGAGTAACGAAATCAACCGGTTAGCGGCAAACAGCAACATGATGCGCTCTAGAGCCTTTCAGCACGTTGTTCCCGGGACAGGCAAACCGGAAGTGACACCTCTTAACACCCTTGCCACAAGGGAGGCCATACCGGGCTATCCATCTGCACCCGATGGGTTTACCAGGGACAACCTGTTGAAATTACGCAGCTAGAGCGTGTCAGGTCTTAATAGAAGCAATTTTCGTTTCCCGATTGGCGAGGCGATACCCAGGCTCAAGGCGATCGAAGAGCGATGGCGACCCATCTCTCGAGAGCGGCTTGGGCGTGGGCGTCCGCCAATCGACAAACCCGAAGGGACGGGCGCTTTTGCGACAAGATGAACCTTAAGTCTCTTGAAAATAGCCCCACTATATCCTGCGAGACTTAAGGCCCATCTTGTCGCAAAATCGCTCCGTCAGAATGATCCCATTAAGACCTGACACGCTCTAATCCTCCCAGAAGACAGCCGTCAGATCATTCGCCTGCACAGGCGCATTGGACCACAGACCCTTTAGCTTTCTGTTCCAGGCGCCCGTTTTGGGCAGTTGGAACAAAAACACATTCACCGCGTCCTCGGCGAGGATTTTCTGCGCCTGCTGCAACAGATCGGTGCGCGTATCCGCATCCGATGCAGTATCCAGCGCGGCGATCACCGCCTTCAGCGCCGGCGAATCGTAGTTGAAATAATAGGTATCGCGCGCATAGATGCCGATATCGAACGGCTCGGTATGGGAGACGATAGTCAGGTCATAGTCGGTTTTCTTAAACACCTCTGAAAGCCATTTGGCCCATCCGACGGGGATAATATCCACATCGATGCCGGCCTTTTTCAGATCGGCGGCGATGATCTCTCCACCGCGCCGCGCATAGGAGGGGGGCGGCAATTTCAATGTCAGCTTCAGACCCGCGCCATATCCCGCCTCGGCCAACAGCGTCCTGGCTCTGGCGATGTCGTGCGGATACCTCCGCGACAGATCGACATAGGCCGGATGGTGGGGGGCGAAATGGGAACCGATGGGCGTCCCGTAGCCGAACATGGCACCATTGATGACAGTCTGCCTGTCGATCGCATGGGCAATGGCACGGCGCACGCGAATATCGTTCAGGGGCGGCTTTTTGTTGTTGATGGCGAGGATAGTTTCGCCCTCGGTGGTGCCGACGACAACGCTAAAGCGCGGATCGGCCTTTAGCTGCGCCAGGTTCTCAACGGCGGGAAAGACGGAAAAGCCGTCCACATCACCGGCCAACAGCGCCGACAGGGCCGCCGCGGGCTCGGAGATGAACTTGAACACCGCCCTGTCCAGTACATTGCCCTGGCGCCAATAGTCCGGGTTCCTGATCAACTCGATCCGATCGCCCCGCACCCAGCGGGAGAATTTAAACGGCCCCGTACCGATCGGGTTAAACTTGTTGTCCGCCGCGCTTTGCGGCGCGACCATGACCGCATCCCCCCAGCCCATGTTAAATAGAAAATTCCCTACCGGTCGCTTTAGGCTGACGCGCAGTGTGTGATCATCGACGGCGTGCACTTCATCAATGCTGGCAAACAGGCCTTTCTGCGCGTTCGTACTGGTTGCGTCGCGCGCCCGATCGAGGGAGAAAACGGCATCGTGCGCGTCAAAGGCTGTGCCGTCGTGAAACGTAACGCCTCTCGCCAGGTAAAACGTATAGGTCCTGCCATCATCGGAGATGTCCCATGTTTCTGCCAGCGCCGGCAATACGGCGCCATCCTCGCCAATGCGCGTCAGGCCTTCGAAAACATTGGCGTATACCACCTCATCAATGGCCGCCGCCGCCCCGGCCGTCGGATCGAGATGGGGCGGCTCCAGTTGCATGCCGATGGTCACCGCGTTCCTTGCCGCCAGGGCGGCGCCGGGGACAAGCCCCCCGCCGAGCACGGCGAACGCGAACCCTGCCAGCAAATTTCTGATTATCGGCTTTGTAGCGGTTCCATGCATTACGTTTTCCTTGTTTTGCGATGTGCAACGGGATGCGGGGGTTTCCTCCCCGATGCCCGCAGTATAGCCTGGATCTGTAGTCCTGGCAGGCTGCTCCTGTAAACCCTTCGGGTGATGCCGGCCATTCATTGGATCATTGGCGAGGTTCAATTTATACCAGCGGTACTGGCGTTTTGTACACGCTGACTTGTGTGTCGTGCTGATAAGACAACGGTTGTAAACCAGGTCAGGAGTCAAACGTAAGTCCCTTGTATATCAGCGGTATTGGCGTTTTGTACACGCTGACTTGTGTGTCGTGCTGATAACACAACAGATTTAAACCGGGCCAGGAGTCAAACGCAACGCCCCCGGGTATTAGAGCGTGTCAGGTCTTAACAGAACCTGAGGGAAAGGCAGGACATGCCCCCGTCCAGCCTGGCGCATTCGGCGTTGTCGATCTCGATTATCGTATAGCCCCCATCGCGCAGTTTCTGTGCGGTCCGCGCAAAGCCCGCGGGAAACAGCACCAGATCGTTAAAGCGGACGACATTTGCCGCGGCCTCTTCTCCCCTGGCCGTGTGCACGACGCGATAGCCGGAAAAACAGCCCGAAGCCGCCAGTCGTTCGGTGCACAGGATCGTCCCGGCGTCGAGCAGCGCGCAATCGGTCTTGAGGTGCAGGACGTCCGCAGGCGTGGCAACCTCTCGCACCCTATAGCCCCATGGTGTCACAATGTCGGTCAACTCCGCAATGCCGGCGGCGTTTGTACGCGCCGAACGGCCGACGAGAATTTCGCGCCCCGTGACCAGAATATCGCCCCCCTCAATTGTCCCCGGCCCCTTGATGGCACGTATATCCCGGTAATACGCACCCAGCACAGGCGCCATATGCGCCACTTCGCCAACACGCGAGGGCGCCCCGGGGCGCATCAGCACAGCCCCTTGCGCAAGACACAGCGCAGTGTCCTCAACAAAGAGCCCGTCGGCAAAGTCCTTAAGGGGAGGCAACTCATGCACATCGGCGCCGGTACTCTTCAGCGCCGCAACATATGAATCATGCGCGCGCCGCATCCGTTCCGGATCGGGTGCACCGGTATCCCGGGCGCGCAAGCCATGAATGACATTTTCCCCGGGACGACGTGTAATGGCGTGACTGAATTCAAAGACGGAACGGGACATAGGGGCTGCTCATCCGCGGGGCTGAAATTGAGGCGCCTCGATCTCGATCATCGCCGGTCCGCCTTGCGCTATCATGTGTTTTACCACGCGTCCAACCGCATCGCCATCGGCGTTGCAGCGCCGAAACGGAATGCCGAACGATGCGGCGGTGGCAGCGAAATCGGGCGGCGTCGGATCGCACCCCACAACGCTTACCCCGGCATCCTGCATAGAGGCGGCGATTTCATAATAACCGCGATTGTTCCAGATCACAAAGATAACCGGCAACGCCTCGTCCACCGCTGTCATGATCTCCGCCAGACTGAACTGCGCCCCGCCATCGCCGGTAATGCAGATCACCGGCGCAGCCGGCGCCGCAAGGGCCGCCCCGATGGCGGCCGGAATGCCATAACCCAGAGCCCCATAGCCGGTGGCGGCGTTGAACCAGCCGCCAGGGCGGTCGTGATCGTAGTACAGGTTTGCCCCATAGATCGGTTGCAGCGAATCCCCCACCATCAGGGCACCGGGGACCGCATCGCGCACCGCCTCCAGAATGCCCACATGGGAGCGATAGCGCGCCCCGATCTCTTCCCTGGCGGCGGCGCGGGCACGCGCGGCGCGCGCCGCGCCATCACCGTTGGGCGATGGCGCCGGCGTCATGGCCGTGTAAAGGGCGCGCAACGTGGCCTGGCCATCACCGCAAAGGGCCATATCCGCCCGATGCCGATCCAGTTGCGCCTGGCTTGTATCAATGCGAATGACACACGCCATACGCGCCATGGTACCGGTGGCATACATATCGTAGTCGGTTGGCCCGAACTCGGTGCCAAGCGCCAATACCAGGTCCGATTCGCCGATCAACTTGCGCACCGATTGCAGGCTGGGGCTGGCCGGCACACTCAGCTCATGACCGAACATCACGCCGCGTGCATTGATGGTCTGCACCACCGGCGCACCCAAACGCTCCGCCATCTCGCAAATGAGAGCGCCCGCATGGCGAACCCCGCCGCCCGCGACAATCACGGGACGGACCGCTCCCTCAAGGAGCCGTGCCGCCTGCTCGATCCGCACAGGATCGGCAAGCGCTTGCATGACGGGCGCGGCCGGCGATGCCATGTCCGCAAGCATCCGGTCGGTAAGCCCCTGGCCGGCGACATCAACGGGGATTTCCACATGGGCCGGACCACAACGCCCGTGATGAAAGTGGGCAAAGGCGCGATCCAGCGCCGGTATCAGGTCCCGTACACCCGTCACCTGCTGCGAAGTAAGCGCCACACTGGCCGCCAGCGCTTGCTGGTCAGGCAATTCATGCAGATGACCCAGGCCCCTGCCCAGGGAGGCCAGCGCATTGACACCGGATATCACCAGCATCGGCACGCTGTCGGCACGCGCCTGCGCCATGGGCGTCAGAATATTCGTCAAACCCGGGCCGGTTATGACAAGGGCCACGCCGGGTTTGCCGGACACGCGCGCATAGCCATCGGCCATAAAGCCCGCACCCTGTTCGTGGCGGGCAGTGACATGGCGAAGGGCGCTGGTGCCAAGGCCGCGGTATAACTCGATCGTGTGCACGCCGGGAATACCGAAGACGATCTCGACCCCGCGCGCGATCAGTTGGGTGGCAAGCGCCTCGCCGAGAGTTTTCATGCGACCTCACGGCGCAAATTGCCCGCATGGGCGATAATGCGATCGATGGCTGTTTCGAGAACCGCATCGTCAATTGTCAGCGCGACGCGCACCCAGTCATTCATGGTGGCGCCAAACGAGGCGCCAGGCATGACGGCAACGCCGCCGTTCTCCAGAAGATCCAGGGCATAGGCCTCTCCTTGCATGGCGGTGGCCGCGATATTGATCATGGAGAACATGCCCGCCTGGGGCCGATGTACGATCAGATCGGTCTCTGCGCTCAGCCTTTCGTGTAACAGGGCGGCGCGCGCCGCAAAGCGTGCGCCCATGTCGGCAGCCACGCGGGAGCCTTCGCGCACTGCCTGTTCTGTCATGTCGGCGATGAAGGGCTGGTTGCCAAACAGCATCGTTTCGGCGAGCGGCAGGAGCGCTTCGCAAAAGGCGCCCGGGCCTACGCACCAGCCGCTGCGAAAACCTGGCGCGGCGTGAGACTTGGAAATCGATGAGACCACGATTACCCGATCCGCCAGCGCCGGGAACGACAGCGGCGATACAAAATCAGCCCCATCGAATACAAGATGTTCGTACACTTCATCACAAACAATCCACAGGTCGTGCTTTGCGGCCAGGGCGCCGATGGCGTCGATATCCTCCGCATTCAGGATAGCGCCGGTCGGATTGTGCGGCGTGGTCAACACGATGGCGCGGGTCCTGTCGCTGATCCGCGCCGCAATATCCGCGGCCTGAAGACGAAAGCCTTTTTCCGGTCGCAGCGGTACCGGTACCACCGTGGCGCCGCTGGCACGGATAACACCCTGATAGGTGGCATACATGGGATCGCCGACCAGCACCTCGTCGGCGGCCTCGGCGATGCTCATCAGGGCGGCGAACAGGCAGGTCTGCGTCCCCGGAAAACACACAAACTGATCGGCATCGAACCGCCGTCCCGCCGAAGATGTGTATTTTTCCGCCAGAGCCCGGCGCAGGTTGATCTCACCGCGGCCATTGGAATAGCCGGTACGTCCGGCGCGCATCGCCGCCACGGCGGTGTCGATGAGATCGCCAGGCGTTGGCACGTCCGGCTCGCCAATGGTCATCTCGATGATGTCAGCCCCCCTGGCGATCAGGCTTCTGGCCAACACGTGAACCTTCCATTTGGCGCCGCCAAGCCCGGCCAGGCGTTCCAGAATAGCCGCTGTTTTCATATTCACTCCGTTTCCAGGCCAGGATCAAGGCCGATTTCCGGCAATTCCCGCGGCGCAAACGCATTGGGCAACGCGCCGCTCTCCAGCCATAGAGCGTGTCAGGTCTTAAGTGAAGCAATTTTCGTTTCCCGATTGGCGAGGTGACCCACTTTTGAGCCGATCGACATGCGATGTGGGCGCATCTCATGAGATCGGTTTGAGCTTAGGCGCCCGCCAATCGAGAAACAGAATTGCTTCACTTAAGACCTGACACGCTCTAGCCCGTCGATCACCGCATTGCACGCAATAGCCAGCCGCGCCGGTGCTCGTGCGCACCAACTTGAGGGCGGCGCCGGTTCATGTTTGAATTTACGGCGTGTTTTCGGCGTGAAGCCCGGATTGCCGCCATGTTTTCGCACACAATTATACGCTTGCATAGTTACCGAAAGTGGGCATAAATACAATGCGAAAACGTCGGGAGTACGCCAATGCCATCGTCTACGGATGCGGAGCCGGCCACGCCGGCCGATCCACACGAAGCCGCCATTCGGGTAACCGATCTGCACAAGTCCTTTGGTGAGCTCGAAGTATTGAAGGGCATCTCGCTAACGGCCAGAAAAGGCGATGTGGTCGCCATTATCGGCGGCAGCGGTTCGGGCAAGTCGACCTTTCTGCGTTGCGTCAATTTTCTCGAAACACCCAATTCGGGGCGGATTGAAGTCGGCGGCGAGGAAATCGAGATGCGCCCCGATGGCAGTCCGGCCAACCGCCGCCAGTTGGAGCGCATTCGCACCCGGCTGGGAATGGTGTTTCAATCCTTCAACTTGTGGACCCACAGGACATTGCTGGAAAACGTGATTGAGGTTCCGGTGCATGTGCTGAAAGTTCCCCGCGCCGAGGCCATTGCGCGGGCGCGCACATTGCTGGAGCGTGTCGGTCTTGGCGACAAGGCCGATACCTTTCCGGCGTATTTATCGGGCGGCCAGCAGCAGCGCGCGGCGATTGCACGCGCCCTGGCGGTCGATCCCAGCGTCATGCTGTTCGACGAGCCGACCTCGGCGCTGGATCCGGAACTGGTCGGCGAGGTATTGACCGTCATCCGCGATCTGGCCGCCGAGGGGCGAACCATGCTCCTTGTAACCCACGAAATGACCTTCGCGCGTGAAGTGGCCAGCCATGTGGTTTATTTGTTCGAGGGCCTGATCGAGGAACAGGGCCCGCCAGCGGATGTTTTCGGCGCGCCGAAATCGGAACGGTTGAAGCAGTTTCTCAAATCCGTTGCGTGATTGCCGCAACAACACGTACTATGGGACTTACGACACCACCATTAACCATTATATAGATCACCAATATGTAGCATCTTATCAGGGAGACTGACGATGAAAGTAAAACCCCTCCTGACGGCCCTGGCTGTCTTTCTTGCCGCACTACCCCTTAGTGTAAACATTGCAGCGGCGGAGCCGATCAAGGTCGGCATTGCCGCCGAGCCTTATCCGCCCTTTACGTCTCTTGATTCTTCCGGCAAATGGGTCGGCTGGGAGGTCGAGGCGATCGACGCCATCTGCGCGGCGGCAAAACTCGATTGCGTTATCACGCCGGTTGCCTGGGACGGCATTATCCCGTCGCTGACCGGCAAGCAGATCGACGTCATCATGTCGTCGATGTCGATCACCGAAGAGCGTATGAAAAGCATCGACTTCAGCGATCCATACTACAACACCCCGGCGGTGATCGTCGCTGACAAGAAGTCGGATATCACACCATCGCCTGAGTCGCTTGCGGGCAAGATCATTGGCGTTCAGACAGCGACCATTCACCAGGCCTATGCGCAAAAGTACTTCAAGGCGTCTGAATTGCGCGCCTATCAGACACAGGACGAAGCCAATCAGGACCTCTTTGCCGGCCGTATCGACGCCACCCAGGCCGATAGCATCGCCATGGCGGACTTCGTCGCCAGCGAGGCGGGCGCATGTTGCGAGATCAAGGGGCCGGTTGCAGACGACGAAGTCATTCTTGGCAGCGGCGTGGGAGCGGGAGTGCGCAAGGGCGATGACGCGTTGCGCAAGGCGCTGAACGCCGGCATCGCGGCCATTCTGGCGGACGGCACCCACGATAAAATCACGGCACGATACTTCAAAAGCAGCATTTTTAACAAATAGAGGCCGGTCTTGGAGTTTTTCCTTGAGACCATCGGTCTGGCCGAGAGCGCAAAACTGCTGTCGCTCTCGGCGCCGGGCTGGGGCGGGAACCTTTTGCGCGGCCTCGCCAACTCGCTGCAAATCGCCTTTGGCGCCTTTGGCTTTGGTCTTGTCATCGGGCTTTTCGGTGCTTACGGCAAACTCTATGGCGGGCTGGTCGTGCGCGATCTTCTTGCCATTTATACCACCGTCATCCGGGCGGTGCCGGAACTGGTGCTTATCCTGATCCTCTATTATGTCGGCACCGATCTGATCAACAAACTCTCCACCATACTCGGCTACGGCCGCGTTGAGATCAGCGGCGTTGTGGCGGGCATCTGGGTGCTCGGGATCGTTCAGGGCGCCTATTCCACGGAAGTGCTGCGCGGCGCCATCCAGGCGGTGCCGGTGGGCCAGATCGAGGCAGCACGCGCCTATGGCATGCCCGCCTTTATGGTCATGCGGCGCGTTACCATTCCGGCCATGATGTCTTTCGCCACCCCGGGCCTGGCCAACCTCTGGCTGATTGCCACCAAGGATACGGCATTGCTGGCCGTTGTCGGATTTTCCGAACTCACCCTGGAGACCCGTCAGGCGGCGGCCAGTACGCGCGCCTATTTCACGTTTTTCCTGGCCGCCGGGGGCCTGTACCTGATTGTCACCCTCTTTTCCGGCGTTATTTTCGGTTGGATCGAAAGGTGGGCGCGGCGCGGCCAGCCATCGCTGAAAGGGGCAAACAAATGATGTCCCTGCGGTCCCTGATGATGCCCCATCGCATTATTTTGATGATCCTGTTTGCCATGCTGATCCTTCTCTGCGCCCTCACGCTGCGCTGGGACTGGATCCCCACCTACACGCCAATGGCATTGCAGGGGCTGTGGCGTACCGTGTGGATACTGGCGGTGACGACCGTGCTGGGGTTTCTGCTTGCGGTTCCTCTGGGACTGGCCCAGGCGATCGGCCCGTGGTATCTCTCGGCGCCGGCCCGCGCCTTTTGCACGATTATTCGCGGCACGCCGCTTTTGCTTCAGATCTGGCTGCTGTATTACGGACTGGGATCGCTTTTCCCGCAACTCTCCTGGCTCCGCGAAAGCGATCTATGGCCCTATCTGCGTCAGGCCTGGCCCTATGCGGTGCTGGCGCTCACACTCTCCTACGCCGGCTATGAGGGCGAAGTGATGCGCGGCGCCTTTGCCGGTGTGAACAAGGGCCAGTTGGAGGCGGCACGGGCGTTTGGTATGCGCCGCTTTACCGCGTTTCGACGTATATGGCTGCCCCAGGCCATTCGCAATGTCCTGCCGACCCTGGGCGGCGAGACCATCCTGCAACTCAAGGCAACGCCTCTGGTTGCGACGATCACGGTGGTGGAGATCTATGCGGTATCATCGCGTGTACGCGCCGATACGTTCATCACCTATGAGCCGCTTTTGTTGTTGGCGGTGTTTTATATGATGATCGCCGGTATCATTACGCTGGCTTTCCGGTGGTTTGAAAACCGGGTTCCCGGGTGATCGATGTATAGCTTCAACGGGGTTGTTTCCAGGACAGGCAAACCGGAAGTGGCACCTCTTACGCCCCTACCACCAGAGAGACCATACCGGGCCATTTATCTGATCATCGCTTTTTTTCGATTTCTCCTGCGCTGTCAAGGGTTTAAGAACCGCCAAGGGCGGCGCGAAGCGCCCTGGACAGCGCAGGAGAAATCGAACACCTCTAATGATCAGATGAATGGCCCCCTGCACGCGATGGGGTTATAAGGGACAATCTGTTGAAATTGCACAACTAGAGCGTGTCAGGTCTTAATGGAATCATTCTGACGGAGCGATTTTGTGACAAGGCCAAGCAAAGTTTCGCAGGACATAGTGGACTATTTTCAAGAAACTTTGCGCCGGCATTGGTGCAAAAGCGCCCGTCCCTTCGGGTTTCCGATTGGCGGACGCCCACGCTCAAACCGATCTCATGAGATGCGCCCACATCGCATGTCGATCGGCTCAAACGTGGGTCGCCTCGCCAATCGAGAAACAGAATTGCTTCTATTAAGACCTGACACGCTCTAGAGCGTGAAAAAGTTCCCCGGCTTCGTCTCGGTCTAACTTTCCCAATACTACCAGCGGTATTACAGAAACGGCAACGCAGTCAACTCACCAGCCGTGTGTTTGCCGTTCCAGTCGACAGTCACCGCATCGCCCGGCCGGCTTTTTGTCGAGACCAGGGCAAAGCCAATGTTCTGCCGCAAACGATAGGACCACGTGCTGGTCGTCATACTGCCGATGCGCTCGCCCCGATAATCAATCGCCGACCAGCGGATGGACGCGGCCCGAGGCGTGTCGCCGGCAAGCCTGATGCCAAGAAGATGCCGCTTTACGCCTTCGGCCTTTATGCGGCGCAACGCCCTGATGCCGATCACCTCGTCGGGCAGGTCGAGATCAACGTATGGCCCCATGCGCACCTCGAACGGATTGGTTTCATCGTCGGTATCGCCGCCCCAGGAAAGCAGCCCGCTTTCAACACGTTCGCACTGATTGGGATTCCCGGGCCCGATGCCCCACGGCGCGCCGGCCTCCTTGATACGTTGCCAAAGGGCCGCTCCTCTCGTTCCATCCCTTAGATAAAGCTCAAACCCGCCCTGCTTGGACCAGCCGGACCTGGCTACCACAACATCAATGCCATCAACTTCCGCCTGGCGAAACCAGAAATACTTGAGATCGCGCACCCAGTCTCCGAAGATTGCAGCTACAACATCCGGCGCCTTCGGCCCCTGCACCGCAAGAGGGGAAACGTCGGGCTCCAGGACCTCAACATTGAAGCCGCGCTCGGCCGCGATGGCACGCGCCCAGAAGAGAATATTCGAATCGGCAATGGAGAACCAAAAACATTCATCGTCCAGTTTAAGAACGACAGGATCGTTGATAAGCGTTCCGGCATGATTGCAAAGGGGCACATACTTTCCCTGCCCGGGTTCGAGCCGGGAAAGATCACGTGCCGAGAGAACCTGGGCAAGGCGCGCCGCATCCGCCCCCCTTAGCTGAACCTGCCGCTCCACGGCCACGTCCCACATGGCGACGCCTTCAAGCAGCCTGCGGTATTCGCCCTCGGGATCGCCATAGCCTGTTGGCATCAGCATATTGTTGTAGACGCTGAAGGCCCTGACCCCGTCCGCGATCGTGGCTTCATAAAACGGCGAGGGCCGCAGGCGCGTGGATTGCGTGAGGTAAAACATGGGCTGCAACGTTGTTCCAAACTGCCTGGTCGGGCATCAGGGTCTGTCTGCTCCCGGTTCACATACAGCAACGAGGCAACCGGGCAGGCTTTGATAACATTACGCACCGACGCGGTGCATCGTCACGCGGCAGGGAGGAGACGTGCCGCACCAGTCCTTCGCCCTCAGGCCTCCAGATGAGTCTTGACTGTGGCGGCAAGCTGCTTCAGGCTGAAGGGCTTGGGCAAAAAGCCGAATTCCTCGTTGCCATCAAGTTTTTTGCGAAACGCATCCTCGGCGTAGCCGGAGATGAAAATCACCTTCAGGTCCGGATAGGTCTTGCGCAATTCGTGCAGCAGATCGGGGCCTTCCATTTCCGGCATCACCACATCAGAGACCACAAGAACGACGCTGTCGCCCTTTTCCTTCATCACATCAAGCGCTTCGACCCCGGTTGCCGCCTCAAGTACGTCATAGCCGCGCGAGCGCAGGGCGCGCGCCGCAAAAGCACGAACGGCCTCTTCATCCTCAACAAGCAATATGGTTCCCTGCCCCGTCAGATCGGCGGGGGTGACCGCCTTGAGCGGCGGTGCCGGCTCGATGGCGCGCGCCTCATCGTCCACGGTGTGGCGGCGCAGAAAGATGCGAAACGTGGTGCCCTCGCCCTCAACGGAACGGGGATAAATGAACCCCCCCGTCTGTTTGATAATACCGTAAACGGTGGACAACCCCAGACCGGTGCCGGCGCCCACATCCTTGGTGGTGAAAAACGGCTCGAAAATTTTCTCAACGATTTCCTCGGCCATACCGACGCCGTTGTCCTGGATTTCGCACATCACATAGTCCGCCGCCGGCATACCCTTATAGCGCATCGCGGCCGCGTCGCGGGCTTGAACATTGCGCGTGCGAATGCTCAACTTGCCCCCGTCGGGCATGGCATCGCGCGCATTGACCGACAGGTTAATGATAACCTGTTCCAACTGGTTCAGATCCACTTCCACCGGCCACAGATCGCGCCCGTGAACCACATCAAGGCTTATTTTCTCGCCAAGAAGCCGTGCCAGCAAAATAGACAGATCCGATATGACGTCATTGAGCTGAAGCACCTGCGGATGCAACGTCTGGCGACGCGAAAACGCCAGCAACTGACGCACAAGCCCGGCGGCGCGGTTGGCGTTGTTCTTGATGTTCATGATGTCCTTGAAAGACGGATCGCTTGGCTTGTGATTGGCAAGCAGCAGATCAGAAAAACCGATAATCCCCGTAAGGACGTTATTGAAATCATGGGCGATACCGCCGGCGAGTTCGCCGATCGCCTGCATTTTCTGTCCCTGGGTGAAGCGCTCCTTGAGAACCCGCTGCTCAGTCGTATTGAGCGCACAAACGATGGCCACCTCGTTGTCGGTATCGGTGTCCCTGACGGCGCTGACAAAAAACCGCGCACTGTTGTCGCCTTCACCGTCGATCATCGCATCCACCGCTGCTATATCGGCTTTTCCCGCAGCCGCACTGTCGATGGCCGCCTGCAACTCCTCCCTGTCCGCCGCGTCAACCACATCCGTCAGCATACCGTGATCCCGGGCGCCGTTTGCGTCAATCCTGTCTGCCGCGATCCGCTCGCCGAACAGGCTGATAAAAGCCGCATTCATACGCGTAACACGGCCGTGTTTGGAGATACCGGCAACCGCGACCGGCATATTGTTGAAAAATCGCGAAAAACGCACTTCCGTGGCGCGTAATTCCTCCGCCGCATCCTCGCCCGGAGAGCGATTGATGACGATCGTGCGAATATCCCCGGAATCTTTTCTTTTGCGAAACAACAGGCGCGTCGGCAGATATTGATTGTCGGATGTGACCAGATCCACATCGATACGCTGCACATTGTCCGAGGCCGTATCGCCGGTGCCGATATGCAACAACGCCGCGCTTTCGCCGCGGATGATGTCGGTGGCCGCCAGATCGCCGGGCTGAAACTGGGCCAGATCATAGCCGAGCCAATCCGCCAGGGTGGCGTTCACATAAATGATTTTACCATCGCTGCCGCAGGAAAAAAATCCTACCGGTGCGTGGTCGAGATAATCAATGGCGAGTTTCAAATCCTGAAACGAATCCTCGTGACGCGCCTTTTCGTAATTGATATCGGCGATGGTCCACTCGGTCAGTTTCGCCTTTCTGACGCCAGATCGCCGATCCGCCGACAGGGGACGCACACGAACGCGATACCAATGGGGCTCGCCTGTTTCGGTGGCGGCGCCGAGAGGCTTCAGCAGGCGAATTTCCTCAAATGTCGTCCGCTGCTCGCGGACCGCATTGTTCAGTCGATAAAGCGCATTGGCCGCATAGGTTTCGGTAGCCAGAATGCGTTCCGGCGAACGCGCCGCCATGGGACTTGTGGCGCCGGTCTGTTCGAGAAAACTGTTGTTGCAAAACAATACCGCGCCATGTTCGTCAACGATAATCATCCCGTCGGGGCTGGTATCGACCAACAACCGGGGAAAACTTGCATCCCCTTCCGCTCCCGACAGGCGCAACAGTCCAAACGCCCCGGCCATCAGCGAAAAAACACCAATGATCGCAAAAAGCGCCAGAAACCCCAGCACAAGCGGCTCCGCCAGGGAGCGCTGCAAATAGGCAATCACCAGAATACAGCCGATAAGTCCGATGGCGAGTATGATCACCAGACCCAAGCCATTGCCGCGGTGTGTGTCCACGTCCGCCGGTGTTGTCGTTTGGGCGCTCGTTGAAATATCTCGTGTTGCCATTCGCCATTTCCAATCTGTCCGGTTTTCATCGCCGATAACGCAGGCACATGAGACAATGCAGACCGGCCCTGTTATTTCATCCGGCCGTCGCCGGCGCATGGTCCGTAATCAGGCAAATTCCGCCCGTGGCAGATTCGTTATCCGCACAAACAATCACGCCGCCCCGGCGCGGCCTGAAACACGCTACTGAAAATACCCGTAATACTGAAGACACGCCGGCTACACGACTCACCGGCCCCCGTGGCTGCGCAGTTTACGGCCTACGGCCCGTCTCACAAGAAAAAACCAGGGGACAGGCCGGTTTTGTCAACAGTCGTACCCGGGCCGCAAAGCGCGTTCATTCGTCACGGTATATTTTCTCGCGTCGTTCGTGACGTTCTTGTGCATCGATGGAGAGCGTTGCAATGGGGCGCGCATTGAGGCGCTGCAGGCTTATCGGCTCGCCCGTTTCCTCGCAGTACCCGTAGGTACCGTCGTGGATACGGCGGATGGCAGCATCGATTTTGGCGATCAGCTTGCGCTGGCGATCCCGGGCTCTCAACTCGATGGCCTGCTGAGTCTCCGATGTGGCGCGATCCGCCACATCTGCCAGGCCGCCCGGCGCCGCCTGCAGATGTTTAATGGTTTCCTGGCTATCGGCGATAATGTCGTTTTTCCATTTAATCAATTTCGCGCGAAAATACGCCAGTTGCCTGGGGTTCATAAACGCATCATCGCGATCATCGCCCGGACTGGAGCCGAACACCGCGGGCGTTCCGGACCTCCCGTTCAATGCATCGGCAGCACGACGCTTTTTGCCTGTACCGGTTGTTACTTTTCTCATCGCCTATGGGCTCAACGTGCCGGAACGCCCCTTGTCAACCGCATTCTCCCCAACTTCGCTCTCCGCCAGGCGCTCCTTACCAGGCGCACCGACAGCCAATGATGTGGATACCGCTTTTCGCATATTTCGCAAGGCGTTCGCAAGAAAAAAGCGCTCTGCCCTGCGGCGACCGATGGCTGTTCCCTTGTGGATACGGCCGGGGGCGTGGCGGCCCACCATGCGCTTTGCAGGCAAACAGGCGCCGCGCGGCTTCAGTTACTGACGCCGCGCCGAAGCAACGCCACCACGATCATGATGGCGAACAGGCCGCTCGTTGCGCCCGCCAGGAGCTGCGCCAACGGCAGATGTACTAAAATTTTGAAGTGAATAAAGGCGCCAAATCCGATAACACAGCCGATCACACACATAAGGCTCGACAAAGCGATACCCGGACTGCGATGGCCGAACAGGGCGTCCAGTACGTAACCGCATGCCAGTGAAATCGTCAAAAACACCACCCAGACGGTCAGGTTCATTTCATGCATGATCGCGTTGATGTCAATGTCCATGGAACATACCTCCTGACATATGGCGCTGCATTGTAGCTCCGGCGCGAAGTCATTAGCGCCGAATCAACGCAACTATAATAACCTAAAGCCGCTTGATTCAATCTTAAATAACAAATCCGGCTCATCCGGGTGCGATTTATGCGTTGCACCATCGTTTCAACTGGGCTATATTGCGATGCACAATTCAATTGTTATAACCGCAACTGAGCCCATCCCAGCCAGGAGAGTCCCATGGCTTCGCAAGCAGCTCCGCTTATCGCGGCTCCCGTGAAATATGCGTCTGAAAAGAAAGACTTATATCCGATTGGCGAAATCCCGCCGCTCGGCCATGTGCCCAAGAATATGTACGCCTGGGCCATTCGCAAGGAGCGGCACGGGGAACCTGATGTTGCAATGCAACTTGAGGTTCTTCCCACGTGGGAGCTTGATTCGCACGAAGTCCTGGTGTTTGTCATGGCCGCCGGGGTCAACTACAACGGCATCTGGGCTGCGCTGGGCGAGCCCATGTCGGTTCTTGATGTTCACAAACTACCGTTTCATATCGCCGGCTCCGATGCCGCCGGGGTTGTCTGGGCGGTGGGTTCAAAAGTCACCCGCTGGGCTGTCGGCGATGAAGTCGTGATCCATTGTAACCAGGACGACGGCGATGATGAGGAATGCAACGGTGGCGATCCCCTGCTATCGCCAACCCAGCGCATCTGGGGCTATGAAACCCCCGATGGCTCGTTTGCACAGTTCACCCGTGTGCAGGCGCAACAGTTGATGGCGCGTCCACAACATCTGTCGTGGGAGGCGTCGGCGTGCTACACGTTGACGCTGGCGACGGCGTATCGCATGTTGTTCGGCCATCGTCCACATATTCTGCGGCCTGGCCATAACGTTCTGGTATGGGGGGCATCGGGTGGTCTGGGGGTTTTCGCCACCCAGCTTTGCGCCGCCGCCGGGGCGAACGCCATCGGCGTCATATCGGATGAAGACAAACGGTCGTTTGTCATGCAACTGGGCGCACGCGGCGTTATCAACCGCAAGGAATTCGACTGTTGGGGGCAACTGCCCAGGGTGAATTCCGATGAATACAAAAAGTGGTTTGCCGAAGTACGCCGCTTTGGCAAGGCGATCTGGGACCTGACAGGCAAGGGGGTCAATGTCGATTTTGTGTTCGAGCACCCTGGCGAGGCGACCTTTCCGGTCTCCACATTTGTTGTCAAGCGTGGCGGTATGGTCGTGTTCTGCGCCGGCACGAGTGGCTATAACATCACGTTCGATGCACGTTATGTGTGGATGCATCAAAAGCGCATCCAGGGTTCGCATTTTGCCCATCTCAAACAGGCGGCGGCGGCGAACAAACTCGTTATCGACCGGCGGATTGATCCGTGTATGTCGGACGTCTTTCCCTGGGACGAAATCCCCGACGCCCATATGAGGATGCGTATGAACCGCCATGCGCCCGGCAATATGGCGGTGCTGGTCAACGCACCGCATCCTGGTTTACGCACCTTTGAGGACACCCTTGCGGCGTGCGGGCAATAGGGCACTAAAGCGTGTCAGGTCTTAATAGAATCATTCTGACGGAGCGATTTTGCGACAAGATGGGCCTTAAGTCTCGCAGGATATAGTGGGGCTATTTGCAAGAGACTTAAGGTTCATATTAGATCAGCTTGGCGTTAGCTTTACCCCTGGAAAGACGGATATAGCTAAACGCATGCTGATCTGGATGTGATCTTTCAGCAGGTTGTTCCCGGGACGGGCAAATCTGAAGGTACATCTCTTGCGCCCTCGCCGCCAGCAAGGCCATACCGGGCCATTCATCTGATTGTCGCTTTTTTCGATTTCTCCTGCGCTGCCAAGAGTTTAAAACCGCTGAAAGCGGCGCGAAGCGCCCTTGACAGCGCAGGAGAAATCGAACATCTCCAATGATCAGATGAATGGACAGCAGCACCCGATGGTGTTTTTGGAAACAACCCGCCGGAAGATCCCCGATAGAAACCGCGGCGGGTTGCCATGACGCCGGGAAGCCATCACGCGGCGGAGGCGAAGCATCGGGAATGGACGCAGGCGCGTATGCTACGAGCGGGATTTTTCCGGATCAAGGCAACGCAAAGGGGATACCATGACACAAGCGGCGAACGGCGCGAACAAATCACCGCGCGCGCGGCGTGGTGGCGGGCGGGCGGCGCGGCGCTCAAAACGCGATGCCGCCAGGCCGCCGGCGCCCGCCTATCTCCGCCGCAGGCTGCCCCCCTTTGAAGTTCTTGACGAAGAAGCCCTGCACATCATAGAGGACAACGCCGAGACCCTGTGTCAGGAAATCGGGCTGGAATTTCGTGATGATGAGGAAGTGCTGCGCCTCTGGCGCGACGCCGGCGCCGATGTTACGGGCGAGCGGGTACGTTTTCCCAGGGGACTGCTACGCGCCATTATCGCCTCCGCGCCAGCGACGTTTATCCAGCACGCGCGCAACAGCGCGCGCAATGTACATATTGGTGGTGATGGAAGCGTTTTTGCCCCGGTCTATGGCCCGCCCTTCGTCCACGACCTTGATCGCGGCCGGCGCTATGGCACGATTGAGGACTTCCGCAACTTCGTCAAGCTGGCCTATCAATCCCCCTGGCTGCACCATTCCGGCGGCACGGTTTGCGAGCCTGTCGACATCGCGGTGAACAAGCGCCATCTGGATATGGTCTATGCCCATATCAAATACTCTGACAAGCCGTTTATGGGATCGGTCACCGCGCCGGAGCGCGCCAGCGACAGCGTGGCGATGGCGCGTTTGGTGTTCGGCGAGGAATTTGTCGATCGGTCCTGCGTGCTGGTGAATCTGATCAATGTCAACTCGCCGCTCGTCTATGACGCGACCATGCTGGGTGCGCTAAAGGTTTACGCCCGTGCCAACCAGGCCTGCATCGTCTCGCCCTTCATCCTGGCGGGCGCCATGAGCCCGGTCACGACGGCGGCGACCCTGTCGCAGGTTCTGGCGGAGGGCATGGCCGGGGTGGCCCTGACGCAGCTTGTGCGCCCTGCCGCCCCCGTGATTTTTGGCGCGTTCGTGAGCGCCATTTCCATGCAATCAGGAGCGCCGACCTTTGGCTCGCCCGAAGCCTCGCTGTTGCTGAGTGGTGCGGCGCAACTTGCCAGGCGGCTGAATGTACCGTTTCGCTCCGGCGGCTCCTTTACCGCCGCCAAATGCGTCGACGCCCAGTCGGGACAGGAAAGCGCCACAACCATTCGCGATACCCTCCTGTCAGGGGTCAACTTCTGCCTTCACGCCGCCGGCTGGCTGGAAGGTGGCCTGTGTTCTTCCTACGAGAAATTCGTCATCGACGCCGATCAACTGGGCATGATGCATATCCTGGCGGGCGGCATTGAGACGGATACCAATGCGCAGGCCATGGACGCGTTCGCTGAAGTGGGTCCCGGCGGGCATTTTCTCGGTTGCGCTCATACCCAAAGGAACTTCGAGCGGGCTTTTTTCCGCTCCGCCATCGCCGACAATAACTCCGTCGAGCAATGGCAGGCCGATGGCGAACAGGATGCGGCCCAACGGGCCAACACGCTGTGGAAGGAACATCTCGCCGCCTATGAGCCGCCGCCTCTGGATGTGGCGATTGATGAGGCGTTGCGCGATTTTATCGCCCGAACGAAGGCGGCGCAGCCGGACGCGTTTGTATGACGCGTTTGTATAGAGCGTGTCATTGCCGCTCGGGTGGCGTTAAAGCCTGGCGAGCTGGGTGCCCGCCTTGATGTATTTCAGCGGATTGACCGCCTTGTCGTTTATCAGCGTTTCGTAATGGAGATGAGGCCCGGTACTGCGCCCGGTACTGCCGACCCTGCCGATGACCTGTCCGGCCTTGACGGGTTTGCCTACTCGCACATGAATTTTACTCAAATGCGCATAGCGGGTTCGCACGCCGTCGCCGTGATTGATTTCCACCAGTTTACCATAGCCCCCTTTACGTCCGGCGAAGACGACCTTCCCGGTTCCCGCCGCCAGCACCTTACGGCCGCGGCGAGCACGAAAATCAATCCCCGAATGCATGGCAGCGCGGCGGATAAACGGATCGACCCGCGGCCCGAACCGGCTCGTAATCGGAGCATTGCCGGCAATGGGCCGGCGCAATGGCATGCGCTCCATTTCCGCCCGCAGCTTGCGCATATACGCAACCATTGTTTTTACGCGCGAAATACGCTTGTCGGCGCCCAGGCGCCCAGGCGCCTCGGTAATCGGCCGAAGCGGCCCGCCCATGCCTTCCGGCTGGGGAACGCTCAAGCCCACTTTTTTGGCGATTTTGCGTAAAGAGACAATCTTGCGACGGGTTGTGGTCTCCAGCCGCGCCAGCTTTTCACGCTGGCTTTCGCTCATCACCTGTGATCGTGGCCTGGCATTTTCCGGCTTGGAAGACGGCATTGCGGAGGTCGCCCTGGCGATGCTCAGGCGGCGATTGTCCTGCGCACCAGCGAGATCTGTCGATATGGCCGCCCGGTTCACGATCGATCTGCGTGCGATACTTGTAGAGGCGGTGGTGGCGTCGATGCTGCCCAGGATGCCGGCGGCTGGCGGATGTGTGTTGTTGGCCTGTTTGTCGTCAAGGGGTTGGGGCTTGGGCGAGCCGGTGTCGGTCCTTGTGCCGGACGTCGCGAACCCTGAGCGCGCCTCTTGCCGATCATCGCCGCGCCGGATCATATGGGCGCCGTCGGCGGTGCGCCGCTGCCGGGTGATCCGCACCTGTGTCAGACGGTCGATTTCGGCGCGCAAATCGGTAATCCGATCCTCGTAGACGTGCTGAAGCCGCGCATTGCGCGACAGCAATGACGAGGCCAGATTGTCATTGAACAGAATGTAGCTTGTCGAGATGAAAAATCCGAACGTAACGCAACCCAAAAGGCCAAACGCGCAGATAATCGTTATGGGTGAAATGGCGAAATGGCGGATGTTCTCGCCATCGGTAAAAATCAGATAACGCTTTTTCCTGGCCGCAAACCCGTTGTGACGGCCCATCGGCTTGCTGTATACGTTTGTGTTGCCCGTTAGCGATACCATAATTACTCGCACTCAAGTCTACGCGCTCTCTAATTATTGGTGTGGGCGCGATTACACAATAGTAAGGTTAATATTCCATCAATGCGTGCACCACTTCCGACCGTATATTTCGCGCAAATATTGTGTATATGCGAATTTGTTCCGGTTTTCTCCTTATTGCGGAAAGAGCTTTCTCAATGCACTCTATACTTGCGTTAAATTTTGTGTACTGAGTCTGGTTAACAGTTTGCAACATTTTAAGATCTGTTTGCCATAATCAGTAAATGAGTATGATGCGTACAGAGCGAACAGACGACACGCGAGCGCGTTTTACCGTAGCGCCCGCGATTGATTCAAAAGATGCAAGCCCGCCCCGGGCCAACACCGCGCGGCAACGGTCACACGCCACCGGTCGCGTGAGGCGGTTTTTCCTGGTACTGAGTCTGGTGGTCGTAACGATACTGCTGGCCGCGTATGCCGGAATCAGTTGGCAACTGGCGCGCGGCTCGATCGCCATCACTCCCATGGCGCCCAAGATCGCACAGGCCATCGGGCAACGCCTGGGTGCCGACTACCGGGTGGCGATCGGCGATGTGGCGCTTCACCGCAATCAGCGCGACGGGGTGTATCTGAAGCTATCCGATGTGCATGTCTGGGGCGCCGACGACATGAAAATCGCCTCGACCGAACGCGCCAGGGTACGTGTTGACGGCATCGCCCTGCTGCGCGGTAAAGTTGTACCGCGTGAACTGGAGTTGTTCGCGCCATCATTCAATATCCTCTACGACAGCGCCGGCGCCATTCGCGTCAATACAATCACACCGCAACTGCACGTACCAAGCCAGTTGCAGACAATCGACGAATTGTTGCCGCTTTTGCTGGCGCACGAGGCGCGTGCACGCGATACCGGACTGTGGCGGCATATTGACAATCTGCTGCTTACCATCGACGGAACACTGGCCTCGCTGGCGCCGGACGCAACGACAGCGCCGCTGATTCGCTTCGGCTTTACCGGCGGCGAATTGCGCTTGATCGATGCCGATACGCATCGCTCGACAACGATTTCCCAGGCATCGCTGTTTGTAGAACGGCGCGGCATCGGCAAGCCGGTGGCCGTGGAGTTCAAGGCAAGAGGCCATAATACCCATCGCAACTGGCAGGTAATGGCGATACGGCATCCCGAAGACAGTGATACGCCGGCGCGGCTGGTTGCGGACTTTATGCGTATCAGCGTTGCGGATTTCCTGCCGCTGGGCGGTGACACGGTTCGGGCCATCAAACTCGACGTTCCCATGGATGGCAGGTTTGTTGTCGAAAGCAGGCAGGGAAACGAAATTGTCGGTGCGCAATTGAAAATCGATGCCGGCGCGGGCGCTCTTGCCATCGGCAACAGCGACAATATGGCATTAAACGCAGCGCATCTTGATTTTCTCTGGGACAATGATCTGCGGGCCATACAGATGAACCCGTCCTATCTGCATTTCGCCCGGCATAGCGTGCAGGTGTGGGGGGTCATCGGTCTTATTGCGAATGATCGCGCCGAAGTGGCCATCGAGACCGGACCGCTCGAAATAGCCGATGCTGCGGCCTGGCCGTGGCCGCCGGTTCACCGTCTGGCGTTGCGCGGCCACTATATCCTGCCCGAAAAAACCCTGGACCTCGACTGGTTCACTGCCCGGATCGCGCAAGCGGAGCTTCAGGCGGCGGGCGATATCAGGTTTCTTGAACAGCACCCGCATATCCATATAAACGGCTCTCTTGCCGATTTATCGCTTGCCGCCCTGAAATCCGCCTGGCCGGCCCACCTGCAGCCGCGAACCCGTATCTGGCTGGGCAAGAACACCCGCGGCGGTCACATCGCCGACGCTACATTCGCGCTGCACTCCCGCCTTGAGGGGCGCGGCGATGGCGGCGAAGCCATGCATCATCTGGACTTGTCGGGCACCTTCAGGGACGTGACCCTGCGCCCCCATGAAAAAATGCTGCCGCTAAAACAGGTTGCCGGTCGGCTTCGTGTTGTCGATGATACGCTGGCGCTTACCGTGCAGTCGGCGGCGCTTGATGTGCCCGATAGCGGGCGCATTATCTTGACAGATGGAACGCTTCACGCAATCGATCTCGAGGACGAGCCCCACGCCGATCTGGCTTTTTCGGCGCAAGGGGCGTTACCGGCGTTCGTTCGTCTTGCGCAACGTGAGCCGATTGATGCCGGCGATAAAATACCGGCACACGCGCGCGAACTCACCGGCGCCGCCACAGCAGACATACGCCTCTCCCTGCCGATCGCCGAGGACATCGACGCCGCCGACATCGGTTACGATATCGATCTGCACGCCAGCCAGGTTGCCTCGGCGCGTCCCATCGCCGGGTTCGCGATCCGTAATGGCAGGCTCGCGATCCGTGCCTCACGCGATGCTTTGCAATTGAGCGGCCGCGCGGTGATCAACGGCGTGCCGGCGAAATTTTCCAAAAAGGACGGGCAGCGCCTGCAGGCGTTGGCGGTGCTGGACGATAAGACACGCGCCGCGCTGGGCTACGATCTGGCGCCATTCATACGCGGTCCCATCACCGCCCATATCGCCCTGGGCGCGCACGAGCAGGATATCGTTCTCGATCTTAAGTCAGCCGCCGTGGCGATCCCGCATCTGGGCTGGCACAAGGATAAAGGCGTTGACGGGCGCGCCTCGTTTCGCTTGAACGCGTCTGCCGCAAATACCGTACAAGCGCGCGATTTGCGTATTCATATGCCGGATTTACAGGCCCGGGGCCACGTGAGTGCTTATGGCGACGGGACCATATCGGGAGAATTCTCCTCGGTGCGTCTGCGCGCCCACGATGGCCTTCGTATCGCCTTCAGCAAAGCGCCCGCCGGCACCATCGCCCTGGATGTAAACGGCGCCCATTTTGATGCGCGTCCGCTGCTGCGTTACAGCGCCATTCGGCAACTGGCACAGGATCGCCGTGTCGGCTCTGGCGGCCGGCCGGTAAGTGTGAACGCCCGTATTGCCTCGGTGAGTGGCTTTAACCACGAGGTTCTGCGGGACGTGTCGCTGAAAATGACATTCGCGCAACATGGCGGGAGCCGGTTCGATCTGTCCGCCTCGACCCTTCGCGGCGGAGAGGTGGCGGCGCTGGCGGCGCCTCGCGGCACGGATCAGGATATACAGCTTGCCACCAGTGATTTCGGCTCGCTGCTGCGTTTTTGCGGGTTGTATCGCAATATGTATGGCGGCAGCGGACAGGTTGTCGCGCACATCTCCCGCGACACCCAAAGCCTCGCCGGTGACATGATGATCTCGAAATTCCAGATCGTCAACGAGCCGGTTTTAAAGCGCTTCGCCAACCGTCGTCACAGCCGTCCCGTGGGCATTACCTCGGCCTCGGTCAACGCCGCTGGTGCCCGGCCGGCGATCCCCGCCGGCCCCCGGGCCGCCATGCAGTTCAGCCAGGCGACCGTCTCCTTTACCCATAGCGGAAACCGCCTGCATGTTAAAAAGGCGGTGTTGCGCGGCCCCGTCGTCGGCGGCGTCATCGCCGGCATTGTCAATACCATCACCAACGCCATTGCCTTCGATGGCACTTTTGTTCCCGCTTACGGGATCAACAGCATCCTTGGCAAGATCACCGGCGGGGGAGACGGGGGGCTGTTTGGTCTGAACTTTTCCGTCTCCGGCACCATGGGCGCCCCCGAAATACGCTTTAATCCCTTATCGGTTATCGCCCCTGGCTTTGTACGCGAGATTTTTTCCTCCATCGGGCGCACGCCCCCTGCCCCGTTACCCGACGTCCCCAACCGCCCATAGGGCCGGCAAAACGCCTGATTACATCTCTTGTACCGGCGTTAACAGGACATGACGTTTTTTGCCGTGGGAGAGCTTTATCAAGCCATCCGCGTTCAAATGCTGTACCCCCAGCACAAGGCGCTCATCGCTGATCAATTCGTCGTTGAGCCGAATGCCGCCGCCGCGGATATGGCGGCGCGCCTGGGCGTTCGATGTGGCAAAACCGGCCGTCACACAAGCGCTTAGCAGCCCCAGTCCGCTATCCAGCGCGGTTTGCGAAATCTCCACGCGCGGCAGGCTTGCCGCTATTGTTCCGTCCTCAAAGGTCGCACGCGCTGTCTGCGCCGCCTGTTCGGCCGCCGCCTCGCCGTGCAGCATCGCCGTCGCGCGTGTTGCGAGAACCTTTTTCGCCTCATTGAGTTCAGCGCCTTGCAGGCTCTCGTAGCGGACAATTTCGGCGATGGGCATTTCGGTGAACAGGCGCATGAAACGGCCCACATCGGCGTCCTCGGCATTGCGCCAGTACTGCCAGTAATCGTAGGCGCTGAACATGGCATCGCTGAGCCAGACGGCGCCGGCGGCGGTCTTGCCCATTTTGGCGCCCGATGACGTCGTCAGCAACGGGCAGGTCAGGGCAAACAGCTCCGCGTTCTCAAGACGGCGGCCCAGATCGATGCCGTTGACAATGTTTCCCCATTGATCCGAGCCGCCCATCTGCAAGCGACAGCCGGTGCGCTTGTACAGTTCCACAAAGTCATAGGCCTGCAGGATCATGTAATTGAACTCAAGGAACGTCAACGGTTGTTCGCGCTCAAGGCGCAGGCGCACACTATCGAAAGTAAGCATCCGGTTCACGGTGAAATGCCGGCCCACACGGCGCAGCAGATCCACATAGTTCAGCGCCAGCAGCCACTCGGCATTGTCGGCCATGACCGCATCCGCCGGGCCCGCGCCAAAACGCAAAAACGGCGCAAAGTTCTGCTTGAGCGCTTCCTTGTTGGCATCGATGGCCGCTTCGTCCAACAACCGGCGCATATCATCCTTGCCCGATGGATCGCCCACACGGGTCGTTCCGCCCCCCATCAGAACGAGCGGCCGATGGCCGCATTGCTGCAACCAGCGCAGCATCATGATGCCCAGCAAATTTCCCACATGAAGGCTCTTTGCGGTTGCATCGAAGCCGATATAGGCGGTAACGATCTGCTCGCGCAGCAGCTTGTCGAGCCCGTCCAGATCGGAACACTGGTGGATAAAGCCGCGCTCGGTAAGGATACGCAGAAATTCTGATTTTGGCACCGCCATTTTCCTGCTCTTTCGCGTCGTATTAAAAAAAACGCTCTGCTATATTGGTGGAATAGATATGACGTGCGAGTGCCCGTTTCTGCCGGGCGCGCTCTCAAATGTCACATTCAACGTTCCATGGGAATCTTATAATGCCCGCTCTGATCTTTCTACAGGTCGTTCTTGAAAAAAACCATCGGGCAGCTGCCGGCACGGACCGTCAGGGTTAAAGGGGATGGGGTAAAAATGCAAACCTTTACCGCACTGGGGCTGATGAGCGGTACGTCGCTTGACGGGATCGACGCCGCGCTGCTGCAAACTGACGGGGAACGGATACGTGCCTTTGGCCAGACCCATTTCGTGCCCTTTGACGAGACATTGCGAGAGGTGATCCGCCAGGCGGCTGCGGTGGCGCCGCAAATGGCTGATCGCGAGGCCCGCCCGCCGGTTGTGGCCCACGCGGAAGCGGCCATCACCCGCGCTCATATCGATGCGGCCATGGAACTGATCGATCGCGCCGGCTTGCGCCCCGACGAAATCGATGTGATCGGCTTGCACGGCGTTACCCTTTGGCACGCCCCGCAACGAGGGTTAACCATTCAGATTGGCGATGGGCAGATGCTTGCCGATGCGACCGGCATCGACACGGTCTATGACTTTCGCAAGGCGGATATGGCGGCCGGGGGCGAGGGCGCGCCGCTTGTGCCGGTGTATCACCGCGCCCTGGCGGCGTATTTTACGTTGCCCCGGCCGGTGGCCTTTCTCAATATCGGCGGTGTCGCCAATCTTAGCTGGATGGGCGCTGGCGATGAGCTTCTGGCTTTCGATACCGGCCCCGGTAACGGATTGATCGATGACTGGATCAGAACACACAGCAACGCCACAATGGATATCGACGGGGCGATCGCCTTGCGCGGACAGGTGATCGAGCCGGCGCTCAAGGCATTTATGGCGCACCCCTATTTTTCCCGCAAGGCACCCAAGTCGCTTGATCGCCACGACTTTTCTGTCGCGGACCTGAAGGACGCCTCTCTTGCCGACGGGGCCGCTACGTTGTCCGCCTTTACAGCCGCCGCGGTGGCGGTGGCGCTCAATCAGATGCCGCAACGCGCCACCAGGCTGGTTGTGTGCGGCGGCGGCGCCCATAATGCAGCAATTATGAAGGCGCTGCGCCAGAAAACCGGTATCGAAGTATGTACCGCCGCCGCCATCGGTGCGGACAGCGATTTTATCGAAGCGCAGGCCTTTGCCTATCTGGCGGTTCGCCACCGCGAAAACCTTGCCAGCACGTTTGCCGCCACGACCGGCGCCAGTGCGCCGGTTATTGCCGGCCGCTTTTGCAAATCGCGCGCCCCATAGCTGAGTGGGAAAAAGTGGACCGAGGCGAAGCCGAGGGACTTTTTCACATTCAACTCTTTACGATCAACTGGCGGCTTCGGAGGGTTCGTCTTTCGGCCCCAGATGCAGATCCAGATAGGTATCGACGATACCCATCAGCCCGTCGATTTTATCGTCGAAGAAATGGTTCGCATCCGGCACCACATGCTGTTCTATGACGATGCCTTTTTGCGTCTTGAGCCTGTCCACGAGTTGCTGCACATCGCGCAAGGGCACGACCCGATCCGCACCGCCATGCACAATCAGACCGGACGACGGGCACGGCGCCAGAAAGTTGAAGTCATACAAATTGGCCGGCGGCGCGATGGAAATGAAGCCCTGTACTTCGGGCCGCCGCATGAGCAACTGCATGCCAATCCAGGCGCCGAAGTCAAAGCCGGCAATCCAGCAGCCACGTGCGTCCAGATGCAGGGCCTGTAACCAGTCCAGCGCGGCGGCGGCATCGGATAACTCGCCGATGCCGTGATCGAAGTAACCCTGGGATCGGCCCACACCACGAAAATTAAAGCGAATCGCCGCAAATCCGCGCGCTACGAACGTGTAAAACAGATTGTAAACGATCTGGTTGTTCATCGTACCGCCGAACTGCGGATGGGGGTGCAGCACGATCGCCACCGATGCGTTCGGCGACTTGGCCGGCTGGTAACGGGCTTCCAGGCGACCGCTCGGGCCGTTGAAAATCACTTCCGGCATAGCTTGTATCCACTCCAGATTAAAACGTCCGGTTAAGTTCTTGACTTCGCTTGGAGGCGCCGCTACACTTTAGAAACGCTCAAAAGTAGCACGTCGCCGCTGATCCAAAAGCCCACGCCAGATGCCGGCGCGTGACAGGGCGGATCCCGTGGCAAATCGCGCTTTACGAAAAAGGGCTCCGATACCGGTTTCTAGCACAGATGCAGGGGGCAATTGCAAGACCTGTTTAAGCCCCGCTGAATGCAAGCGGCACGATGTAAGGCAATACCGCGAACCGGCTGACGTTATGTCTTTTTATGTCATGTCTTTTGCTGGACACGGCGCGGAAATTCTGATCTCCACAGGGGCTGAACGGGTCTCCCCGTTTGCGCTCAAGAGCGACAACAGGCCGGTTCACCGGGCCTGATCGTGTTTATGGAAGGAAAACATCATGGCTGATCGATCTGTTTTATTCGAAGGTGGCTGTCTGTGCGGTGCAGTGCGCTATCGTGCATCCCACGCACCGTCGGTTGCGGGTCACTGCTACTGCACCGATTGCCGAAAGTCGAGCGGTACCGGCCATTGTTCCCATATGGCCGTGGCAAAAGAGGCCGTTGATATCCAGGGAGAGGTCACATTCTATAACAGACCGGCTGATAGCGGCAATTTGATCAGCCGCGGGTTTTGTGCCACCTGCGGGGCGGCCGTTTATTCGTTGAATTCGGGTTTTGCCGATCTTGTGTTCATCCGCGCCTCCAGCCTGGACGATCCAACGATTTTTGAACCGCAAATGGTGGTCTATGCGCACCGCGCGCCTGATTGGGATACGCCCGATACACAGTTGCCCGTCATGGAAGACGCCCGCGCCGCTTCCACATTGCGCAGCCCCTAAAGCATACGCCCCCGTTACAGGGCTACGTATTTGAGAACAATGAAAGACCCGTGGCCGAAACCGGCGAACGATCAGCATATTCCGTGAAAACCATGCGCGTCTACCTCGACCATAACGCAACAACCCCCATGCGCCAGAGCGCAAAAGAGGCCATGCACGCCGCCATGGAGATGACCGGCAATGGCTCATCGGTGCATTCGGAAGGGCGCGCCGCCCGCGCCCTCATCGAGGACGCCCGCCATGACGTGGCCGCCCTGGTGGGCGCCGATGCCGAAGACGTCATCTTTACGTCCGGCGGAACCGAAGCCAATACATTCGCCCTCTCGCCGCTTTACGGCGCAGGCCCCGGCAAGCGCCGGTTTAGGCGTTTGATCACCAGCGCCATGGAACATGCCTCCGTTCTTGCCGGTGGACGTTTTGCCGCCGATACCATCACCCGCCTGCCCGCAACCGCAGACGGCGTCGTTTCCCTGCCGGCGCTGGACAATATCGCCGGCTTTCGCCCAAACGACGCCAATGACACCGGCACCGATTGCCTTGTATCCATCGCCCTTGCCAATAACGAAACCGGTGTGGTGCAACCTGTTCGGTCAATCGCGTCCAGGGCGGCCCGCGCCGGCGCACTCGTGCACACCGACGGGGTGCAGGCGGCGGGCAAGATGGCCGTGGACATGAACGCCCTGGGTGTCGATATGCTGAGCCTTTCAGCCCACAAACTGGGAGGGCCGCAGGGTATTGGAGCCCTGGTCGTGCGCCGCCGCGATCTTGTTCCGGCGCCGCTTTTGACCGGCGGGGGCCAGGAGCGCAACCGCCGCGCCGGCACCGAGAATATAGCCGCCATCGCCGGCTTTGCCGCCGCCGCCCGTGCTGCGGTGGCGCAGCGCGATGAAATAGAGCGTCTGAACCGCCTTCGCGTTCTGCTTGAGCGCGGCATTGGCGAGATTTCGCCCGAGGCGATCCTCTTTGGTGAACGCGCCCCGCGCCTGTCCAACACGACGTGTTTTGGCCATCCTGGCCTGGCGGCCGAAACCCTGGTAATCGCCTTCGATCTGGCCGGGATCGCCATCAGCGCCGGCTCTGCCTGCTCCTCGGGCAGAATCGCCGCATCCCATGTCATTGAAAGCATGTATCCGGGGAAAAATCTGTCTGGCTGTGCGGTGCGCGTATCCCTGGGCCGGACAACCCGGGCGCAAGACATCCATGCCTTTCTTGCCGCCTGGACGAGGATTTATGCGCAAATGGCCAAAAAGCCTCCTACACGCAACCATCGGTCAACGCGAGGCAGGGCGGCATCGGGAGATCTTTCCTTCCATACAGCGCCCGTGCGCAGCGAAATCGGCGATAACGCCGCTCATATTCCGGGAAATTGAACAGGAATTATACAGAATTTGGATCATTGGATGAGACAAAACAGGCAAATGCGTGTAGAACGACTCTCTTGCCAGAAGCCAACGTGAAAGCAAAACCCATGAAACCGTTTCGTTAACAATATCCGGGGTTGTGGCCCCGATTACAGCAAAACCCGCCGAACGGCGGGGTGTTGCCACCCTTCGGTCTTTGAAACCGCTTGCGGAGGAAGAACATGCCAGCAGTCGACGATACCATCGAGCGCGTGCGCGATATCGATGTTGAGAAGTACAAGTACGGATTTGTTACCGATATCGAGAGCGATAAGGCGCCTCGGGGCTTAAACGAGGACATTATCGGTTTTATTTCACAAAAAAAGAACGAGCCGACATGGATGCTCGAATGGCGCCTTCAGGCGTATCGCCGCTGGTTGACCATGGAAGAGCCGTCCTGGGCGAAGGTCAGCTACCCGCGTATTCACTTCGATGATCTGTATTACTACGCCGCGCCCAAGACCGCAGCCGGACCAAAAAGCCTTGATGAGGTCGATCCGGAATTGCTACGCACCTATGAGAAACTTGGCATTCCGTTGGCCGAACAAGCGGTTCTGGCGGGTGTGCAGGGAGCACGGGTGGCGGTTGATGCGGTATTTGATTCGGTGTCGGTGGTTACCACCTTTAAGGATGAACTGGCAAAAGCCGGGGTGATCTTCTGTCCCATCTCGGAGGCGCTACGCGATCATTCCGAGCTGGTGCGCCGCTATATCGGCTCGGTCGTTCCGCAAGGGGATAACTTCTATGCTGCTCTTAATTCGGCGGTGTTTTCCGACGGCTCCTTCGTCTATATCCCCAAGGGCGTTCGCTGTCCGCTCGAATTATCCACCTATTTCCGCATCAACGAGCGCAATACGGGCCAGTTCGAGCGCACGCTGATCATTGCCGATGAAGGCTCCTATGTGAGCTATCTGGAGGGCTGCACGGCGCCCCAGCGCGATGAGAACCAGTTGCATGCCGCGGTTGTCGAACTGATCGCGCTGCGCGATGCGGAAATCAAGTATTCCACCGTGCAAAATTGGTACCCCGGCGATGCGAACGGGCGCGGCGGTATCTACAATTTTGTCACCAAGCGGGGCGATTGCCGCGAGGACAACGCCAAGATCATGTGGACCCAGGTGGAGACCGGCTCGGCCATCACCTGGAAATATCCCTCGTGTATCCTGCGCGGCGACAATTCGCGCGGCGAGTTTTATTCGGTCGCCATTTCCAACGGCCGCCAGCAAATCGACAGCGGCACCAAAATGCTGCATCTGGGCAGGAATACCTCATCGCGTATAATCTCCAAGGGCATTTCGGCCGGGCGCTCTTCGAACACGTATCGCGGGCTGGTTTCGGCGCAGCGCAAAGCCAGCAACGCGCGCAATTTCACCCAGTGCGACTCGCTGCTGATCGGCAACGACTGCTCTGCCCATACCGTGCCCTATATCGAGACCAAAACCGCCTCGGCGATTTTCGAACACGAGGCGACGACGTCAAAAATCTCCGACGATCAATTGTTCTATTGCCTTTCGCGTGGCATGAATGAGGAGGAAGCCGTGGCGCTGATCGTCAATGGCTTTTGCAAGGATGTATTGCAGACCCTGCCCATGGAATTTGCCGTTGAGGCGCAAAAGCTCGTTGGCATCAGCCTTGAGGGCAGTGTCGGATAGGAGCGAAAATGACCGAAGATACCTATACGCCGGTTGCGCGTCTGGACGAGATCGAGACATTTGCCAATGGCCATGAGGATGCGTTTGCCTCCCGACTGGCTCCCCTGTCAAAACGGCTCGGCCTGACCAAACTCGGCGCCATGCTGACCATCGTACCGGCGGGAAAGCGCGCTTTTCCCTTTCACGTCCACCACGCCAACGACGAGCTGTTCGTCATTCTCAAGGGCGAGGGGGAATATCGCTATGGCGAACAGACCCATCGCGTAGAGGCTGGCGATATATGCGCCGCACCGGCCGGGACGCAGGCGCACCAGTTGATCAACACCGGTGAGACGGACCTGCACTATCTGGGCATCTCCACCAGCATTGATCCGGAAGTTGTCGAATATCCCGACAGCAACAAGTTTGCCGCCTTGTCCATCGGCGCCGGCAATGATTTCACTTCGGCGCGCCTGCGCTATGTGGGACGGACGCGGAATTCCCTCGATTATTGGGACGGGGAGGGCCAATCATGACACCGGCAATTTCTCCTGTACGCGGCCCTGGGGGAGGACGGTTCCTTGGCGCCGCCCTGCTTATCTGGAGCGTTGCCGCGTGCGGCGCCCCCCAGGGACCCTACCGCAATGCCCCGCCTCCCCCGCCGCCGCCGGTTGAGCGACTACAGCCGCAAGTTGCGGTGTCACCCGAGGAAGCGGCGTTCTTCGACTTTGCACCGTTCGCATCACCATTGCTGAAGAATACCGCGCCCAGCCCGCGGGCGGTGATCGATCCCTTTTTCAAGGCCCAGCAAAACCTGGCCACGGGACACGATGCGACTGTTCTTGTGGACACGCCGGTGGCGATCAGCGAGTCACACGCGATTATGGATCTTACCGTTGAGGGGCTTGCCGATCAGGCGGTACGGGCGGCGCAATACCGTATGCTGCTGGCCAGACATGATGGCGGGTGGCGTATTGTCAAGGCGGGCAAGCGGCACAAATGCCGGCATGGTTTCGATGCCGACGACTGGGTAGTCCTGCAATGTCCCTGACAGGTATTCCGGGATACCGAAAGCTGTAATGTTCAATGCACGCGATATGTTCGATGCGTAAAGGGGAATATATATGTTAAAAATAGAAAATCTTCACGTTGGCGTTGATGGCCAGCCTATTCTGCGTGGCATCGATCTGGCCGTTAATGCCGGCGAGGTTCACGCCATAATGGGGCCGAACGGCTCGGGAAAATCAACGCTTTCCTATGTTTTGGCCGGACGCGATGGCTATACGATCAGCGATGGCGATATCAGCCTTGATGGGACAAGCATTGTCGAAATGGAAGCCAACGAACGGGCCGCTGCCGGGGTGTTCCTGGCCTTTCAGTATCCGATGGAAATCCCCGGCGTCGGCACGACGACATTTCTGCGCACCGCCATGAACGCCCAGCGGCGCGCGCGCGGCGAAGACGACATCGCGACACCTGAATTTATCAAGCGGCTGCGCCAATGCGCCGATGATTTGAATATCCCCATGGATATGCTCAAGCGGCCTCTTAATGTCGGCTTTTCCGGTGGCGAGAAAAAGCGCAACGAGGTCTTGCAGATGGCGCTGCTGTCGCCGCGTCTGTGTGTACTTGATGAAACCGATTCCGGCCTTGATATCGATGCCCTTCGTATTGTTGCCAGTGGCGTGAACACCATGCGCGCCGCCGATCGGGCGTTTGTCGTGATTACCCATTACCAGCGGCTTCTTGACTATATCGTACCCGATTTCGTTCACGTCCTTTCACGCGGTCGTATTGTTGAATCGGGCGGTAAGGAACTGGCGGTAAAACTGGAGGAAAAAGGCTACGCCGGTTATCTCGGTGACGCCGACGCCGCATAGGTCCGGGAGGCCTGGGGCCGGACCGGTTTTCGGCGGCAGGCCGTCGTAAAGAAGCAACACCCGCAAGGCCGCCGGCTAAAACCGCGGGATCGGAACAGCAGCGAAATGAAGCGCAGAAAGCACAGAAGCATACCATGAGTACCAAACCCCATATCGCGCGCGTTCGCGCTGAAGAGGACCTTATCGGCGCCCTCGCCGCGCTGGAGGCATCGGATACCGGCGTCAGCCCCTCGCGCGCCCGCGCCATCGCCACGTTGCGCCGCGACGGCCTTCCCCATCGACGGGTGGAAGCCTGGCGCTATACCGATCTAAAGGCCAGCCTTGCCGGTTTCGCCCCGGCGGCACCAGTTGAGATCGATAGGCCCGTGGACATTGCGGCGCACGATCTGCTGGGAGGTCTGGAGCGCCACCGCCTTGTCATCGTCGACGGCCGCTTTCGCGCCGATCTAAGCGATGGCGATGGCATTGAGGGTTTAAGCATTGCGCACCATGACGATCGCCAGGGCACCCCTTCGACGCCCGCCGACGATGACACCGCCGTCGCCCTTAATCACGCCTTCGGTGAGACCCGTCTTGCGCTATCGATCGCCGCCGGCGCGACAATCACGCCGCTTGTTGAGATCGCTCATATTGTGAGTGCGCAAGCGGCCTGTTCGGTGGCGCCACGGGTTTCGATTGATGTGGGCGCCGGCGCAACGGCGCGCGTGATGGAGACATTCACCTCGCCACAGGAGATCGCCCACCAGATATTTCCCTTGATCCAGCTCGATGTGGCCGCCGATGCCCGGTTCAACCTGATCCGCGCCCAGCACGAGGGACGTAGTGCGCTTCACCTGAACACCCTGTACGCCACCATCGCGGAGCGGGGCACGCTCGATATCTTTACCCTCAATCTGGGCGCCGCCATCGCCCGCACCAGTCTGTGGATCGATATCAACGGCGCCGATACCCACGTGGCCTTGCGCGGTATCAATCTGATCGGCGGCACGCGGCATACGGATACATCCTTGCAGGTTCATCATACCCGACCCCGTTGTACGTCAGAGGAGTTGTTCAAAAGCGTTGTTGCCGATCAGGCGACGGGGGTATTTCAGGGAAAAATCAGCGTCGATCCCATCGCCCAGAAAACCGATGGCATGATGATGGCGCAGGCACTGTTGTTATCGCAAACGGCCACGTTCAACTCCAAGCCCGAACTGGAAATCTACGCCGATGACGTGCGCTGCACCCATGGCGCCACATGTGGCGCCATTGATGATGACTTGCTGTTCTATCTTATGGCGCGCGGCATTGATCGCAACGAGGCGGAAAGCCTGTTGGTGCGCGCTTTTGTCGGCGAGGTCATGGACAATCTTGACGCCCCGATCCGTGACGCCCTGTGGATAGGCATTTCCGCCTGGCTCGATGCCCATCGCAGCCAGCGGGAGAAACGCCCATGAACGAACACCCCCATATCGCGCCCCCCGCTACAACACCCCTTGACGTTGAGGCGGTGCGTGCCGATTTTCCCATTTTGACGCGCGAAGTCTACGGCCGGCCGCTTACGTATCTGGACAATGCCGCGTCGGCGCAAAAGCCGCGCGTCGTCATCGATGCCATGCGCAGGGCTTACGAACACGAATACGCCAATGTGCATCGCGGCCTGCATTATCTGTCCAATACGGCCACGGAAAATTTTGAAGCGGCGCGCGAGAGCGTCCGCGCCTTTGTCAACGCCGCCAGCGCCGAGGAGATCGTCTTCACCCAAAGCGGCACCGACGCCATTAACCTGGTGGCGCAGAGCTTTGGCGGCATGCGTATCGACGCAGGCGATGAAATCGTCCTTACCATCATGGAGCACCACTCCAATATCGTGCCGTGGCACTTTCATCGCGAGCGCCGTGGCGCAAAACTGAAATATGTGGGGGTCGACGAGGCGGGGAACTTCTCGCTGGAGGCTTTCGCAAACGCATTGAGCGCGCGCACAAAGATGGTCGCGATCACCCATATGTCGAATATGCTGGGCACCATCGTGCCCCTCAAGGAGGTGATCGGAATCGCCCACGAGCGCAATATTCCGGTGATGGTCGATGGCTGCCAGGGGGCGGTGCATCTGCGTGTCGATGTACAGGACCTCAATTGCGACTTTTATGCCTTTACCGGCCACAAGACCTATGGCCCATCCGGGATCGGTGTTCTCTATGGCAAACGCGCCCATCTGGACGCCATGCCCCCCTATCGCGGCGGCGGCGAGATGATCGGCGATGTCTTTGAGGATACAGTGACATACGCCGATCCGCCCCATAAGTTCGAGGCGGGCACGCCGGCCATCGTGCAAGCCATCGGGCTGGGCGTGGCGCTCGACTATATGAATACCATTGGTATTGACCGTATCGCGGCGCACGAGGCAGATTTGGCTCAATACGCCCATGCGAGCCTTGAGGCGATGAACAGTGTTAAAATTTTCGGCAATGCTGAAAACAAGGGCGCCATTGTTTCGTTTGAGATGAAAGGGGCCCATGCCCACGATGTCTCGACAATCATTGATCGCGATGGTGTGGCGGTGCGCGCCGGCACCCATTGCGTGCAGCCGCTCTTGACACGCTACGGGGTAACTTCCACATGCAGGGCATCCATGGGCATGTATAATACCCGCGCCGATATCGACAAGCTCGTGACCGCCCTGGAAAAAGCGCGCAGTATGTTGCTCGATTGATGCCTGAACGCCGGTTGGGAGCGCTTTTTGCAGCGTAACCGGCGCAGAAAGCGAATTGTTCGTGATTTTGTTGTAATTTGGACCGCAGCCGGGTTTAACCATGAACGATACGACACCAGACGACGAAAAACACACCGATCATTCGTCTCCTGCCGAGGGACCGGAAGCCGCAGATCCTTACGGTGTCGGGCTGGGGCACGCCGGTAGCGATGGTGTTCGCCGCCGCGCCGATCTGCCCGCCGTTGAGGATGCGCCCGCGGCGCAGCCGCTGGCGGACGTATCCCCGGCAATTCCCCAGGCCGAATTGCACCGGTTAACCGATGAAATCGTTGCGGCGCTGAAATCGGTTTATGATCCGGAGATTCCCGTCGATATATACGAGTTGGGGCTTATCTACCGCATCGATGTTGACGACGACTATTGCGTCGACGTGGATATGTCGCTGACGGCGCCCGGATGCCCGGTCGCCGGCGAGATGCCCATCTGGGTGCAAAACGCCATTGAGGGCGTGGCCGGCATTAAACGCGCGCAGGTGAATTTGACATTCGATCCGCCCTGGGATCCCAGCCGGATGTCCGATGAGGCGCGCTTTGCCCTCGATTGGTGGTAGGCGCGGTGGTATCGCCTTTGCCGAAAGGAGCAGATAATCCCGATGAGCCGAGTCCTGAAAAAATCCGGTGTCGTGACACTATCGCCGGCGGCCGCCGAGCGTATTCGCCAGATTGTCGCCCAGACGCCAGCCCCCGTCACCGGCCTGCGCGTTGGCATCGACAAGGGGGGGTGCGCCGGCATGGCTTATACGATGGAACTGGTGGAGACGCCGCGTGATACCGATGAGATCGTCGAGCAGGACGGGGTTCGGCTTTATATTGATGCGGGGGCGGTGCTGTTTATTATCGGCACCGAGATGGATTATCAGGTTGAAAAACTATCGAGCGGTTTTGTCTTTAACAATCCCAACCAGGTATCGGCATGCGGCTGTGGCGAGTCTGTCACGCTGGAGCGGGCCGATCTGGAAAAGCTCAGCCGCACCGCACCATAGAGCCTTTCAGTTTTTAAGTGAAGCAGGTGTGTTCAGGACAGGCAGGTCTGAAGCAACACATCTTGCGGCCGTGACCGCTCGGATGCAATACCCGGCCATTCATCTGATGGACTTTTCGGGAACAACCTGTTGAGTCGAATGTGAAAAAGTCCCTCGGCTTCGCCCCGGTCTACTTTTCCCAATAAATAAGAACAAATCAGTCCCTGGGGCGGCCCGGCCGACTGATACCAGCGGTATTGGCGTTTTGTACACGCTGACTTGTGTATCGCGCTTAGAAGACAACGGTTTTAAACAAAGCCAGGAGTCACAGCCCCTTGGCATTATCCACAAATGCGCCAAAACCTTGCAAAAGAAGCAAACGAAAACAAAGCGCCGCGCCTTTTTGATGTCAGTTTTCTCATTGTTTTAAATGAATAAAAGCGTACGCAAGCGTAGCGAAGCACCTTTTCTCACGATCAACTGTTGAAAGATCACCCATAGGCGCATAATGTGGCAAAGCAAATTCAAAACTCCACGACCGAATAGCCCCAAATACCCCTGACGACAAAACCCAATAGAAATTAGCAGTTAATCAGACTGGCCAGGTTTTTCAGAGTGCCCAGCTCTCATACTACACGACAAAGGACATCCAACATATGGCAATCCTGTACAACAACACCCCGCGAAAGTACCTTGGGTACAAAACACCAAACGAGGTCCTGTTCAACGAAACCAAAAACAAAGGTGCGCACTCAGGATGTGGTTCCAAGATAAAATAACTGTTTTTTAATGTAACGTATTCTAAATAAATAAAACACATTATTGTCTATGAAGGTTTATGCGCACATTGAGGACGGAAGTATTATGAAGAAAGAAGCTGTTTTTATAGATACGGACTTAGATTTCGATGATTATTCAGCAATTTTATATGCTCTATCAGATAAAAATATTGAAATAGCAGGAATAAGTGTAACAGGGTGCGGCGCTGTTTATCGTAAAAATGGAATAAATTACATTGCGAGATTATTAGAAATAACAAAACGAACAGATATCCCGATATTTCTTGGTGCTGATGCACCGTTAAGAAGCACCAACCTTTTTCCACACTCCATAAGGGCAGGAGCAAATGTTGCTTATGAAATACAAGATCTTCTCATTGCTTCCCGTATCTCTAATTTTGGTTGCGCGATTGAAGGATTAAGGGATATAATAGGAAATTCTGACACCAAAGTGACAATTGTTTTACTGGGAGGTGGCTCAACTTTTGGACAATATTTAAAAAAAGGATATTGCATAAATAATATTAATAAAATTATATTTAGCGGAGGAAACCTGCTTACAAATGATCTGCCTTGTAAATACAAAAAGTACGGCCGCGGCGGTAACATAGCGCAAAGTTTTGGAAAAGAAAATCCAATATATAGCAATAATGTTGCGGAATATAATATATTTATCGATGTTCATGCTGCTGAATTAATTTTAAAATCCGGGATTCACACGTCGTTTATCCCGCTTGTTGCGTCAGAATGCAATGTTAATATTGGCAACAGAAAATTAATAGAAAAAATTAAAAAAATTGATTCCCTTTCCGCTCGTATTATTAGCCAGACATTCGATTACACTCGTAGAAACGAAAATTCAAATATAGCAATATTTGATGTAATAGCTATTATTGCAGGAATATATGAATATTTGACGATTGAATCTATAACAGGTACAAGTGCTCATATTGAACAAAAATTTTCTTCTGGAGAAGAGGATTATTCTGGTAGAATAACCTTCGATGAAAACACGAAAGGTTCTGCAGATTTTCTCCTCAAGCTGGATGGAAATCTTGTCGAAAAACTTTATATTGAAGCTATAAAAAGCCTTTAACTGGAGGCGCTAAATTCACAAACCAGGTGCACCACTTTGAACTTGATTCGTAAAAGTGGAGAGTGCGGTTTGTTGTTTATGTTATCATTTCAAATTTGATCGGGCTTGTATAGTTGCAAGTTGAATGTCTCCTGATTGGGTTGTAGAACCCGTCGATGTATCGGGCGATTTCTGTCGTTGCCTGCTGTCTTGTTTGCAATGTCATTCTCCAGATCAGTTCTGATTTTATGGTTTTGAAGAATGTCTCGACGACAGCGTTGTCGTAACAATTACCCTTGCCGGACATGGACGCCTTTGCGCCAAGAGTGGCGAGAGCCTTGCGATAGGCATAAGAACAATATTGGCTGCCGCGATCAGAATGGTGAATAAGGCCCTTTGGTGGATCGCGCATGGCAACGGCCTTCCCGAGAGCATCGAGCGCCAGTTCTTTCTTTAACCGATCGCTGACGGCCCAGCCGACGATACGCCGGGCATAAAGGTCCATCACGACAGCCAAATAAAGCCAGCCTTCTTTTGTCGAGACATAACTGATATCGCTTGCCCACTTTTGGTTCGGCGCGGTTGCGGTAAAATTGCCTGCCAGTAGATTAGAACGTGTCAGGTCTTAATAGAATTATTCTGGCGGAGCGATTTTGCGACAAGATGGGCCTTAAGTCTCGCAGGATATCGTGGGGCTATTTGCAAGAGACTTAAGGTTCATATTAGATCAGCTTGGCGTTAGCTATACCATTTTGCCAAGGGTAATGCTAACGCCATAAAGCTGATCGCCCTGAAATCTATAGCAAAAGCGCCCGTCCCTTCGGGTTTGTCGATTGGCGGGCGCCCACGCCCAAGCCGCTCTCGAGAGATAGGTCGCCATCGCTCTTCGATCCCCTTGAGCCTGGGTATCGCCTCGCCAATCGAGAAACGAAAATTGCTTCTATTAAGACCTGACACGCTCTATTGAACCCTCCAAAAATTCCTTTCAAATCAGGCACCAGTCAAACGAATCAGAAATCAGCAAAAAATACCAGATCTTTCAGAGTGCCCGGTTTTCCTATGGCTTCGATTCTCCCACATCCTTACGCGGCAAAACCATTGCGGTTCAGGTCTCGAAACGGATCCGGCGTTACCTGCTGCCGGCGCGCGTCTGGACCTACCGGCGCCGCGCCGCATAGGCGACCGCATCAAGACGAAACAGCGCACATGTCTCGTCGTAGGCGAAAATCTCTCCCGCATCCAGCAGGCCGATTTTGCGCAGAACATTCTTCGATGCATGGTTTTGCAAATGCGTCACGGCGACAACGGTATCGAGTCTGGCAGTATCGAAAGCATGGCACAATATGCAGCGCCCCGCCTCGCTCGCCAGGCCCCGCCCCCAGGCGTTACGCACCAGCCGGTAACCAATTTCAATGTCCGGGCCTTTCAGCGCCAGAGGCACAAGCATGGCGGCACCGACAAAGCGCTCGTCTTGCGCCTTCTCACGGACGCTCCAATATCCCAGATGATTGTCAAAACGCCGCTCGATCCTTTTGATGAAATCGGCACGGCGCTCCGTCCGATCGCGCACGGGATGGATATAACGCATCACCGCCGGATCGCCGTCCATGGCCACCCATGCCGCCAGATCGTCCATCGTCAGGGGACGCAGAACCAGCCGCTCCGTCCTAAGGATTGCAAGATGAGCCATAAACCCGCACCGCAATGTTACCCGAAAAAAAGCCGCACTGTTCTGACATGGCTATCCTCCGGTCAACTCATCATCACTGAATCCCATGTCAGAAGAAAAAAATGGATTTTGAAAGTGTCCTGATGGAATAGGTCCAAAGCGTTACCGCTGAAAAAGGTCACCAGGAACATCATTGTGTCGGGAGATCATCCCACTATCCCGGTCGAGTGAGGCACCCTCCCCGCCCGGGCGAAACGTATGCGCCCAGGGATTCGCCCGTTTATCTCTGCGGCGCTGTCGAACAAATGAAACGAACGAGCGCATCGCAATAGCACAGGGCTCAGCGAAAAGGAAGTCGGCAATGAGTCGGAAAAAGCCCACATGGAAAGATATTAAACAGGTGCTCGCGGAAATGAGAGCTCCCCAGCTACGCGGAGTGTTACAGGACTTGTATAGGTTTAGTCCCGAAAACAAAGCCTTTTTTCACGCCCGCTTCCTGAGTGCTCAGGATGGAATTGACCATCTTGAGCCATAAAGGGCGCGTATTCGCAACGCCATATGTCCTGAAGAGCCGTGGAAGCAGAATGTGCAACTTTCTGCCGGACGCAAGGCGATTAGTGAATTCAAAAAAAGGCAAGTGGTGACCTTCGGAATACGCTGTGTTTGATGTTATATTATGTTGCATGCGGCAATGACTTCACCCTGGAATTCGGCGATATTGACGAGCCATTCTATAAAAGCATGGAGTCCATGTTTGCGCGTCTCGTTGAGACGCTGATTGTGCAAAAGGATGAAATTCTGGTATCTGAGTTCATGCCGCGCCTGGAAAGCGGAAGTGAAGCGTGTTAAATCGGTAGGATGGGGCTATGGCAATGAGCCAGGGGCATTACTCTGTGAGCTGAAGGAAGCATTTTCCGAAAGCGGCAGGGTTACCCCCATAACGCAATCACCTGTCAGAAACGCCGTATCCGGCCATTGGCGCATCGTCTGGATGGAGCTGTGGGATCAGGAATATATCGATCTGCCGGGGCCGGGCTACATCAGGATTGATAATGACGGCAGCGGAGAGTTTCAATTTGGTGCTATCACCGGCGGCTTTCATACAAACCCCGAAAGCGCCTGCTTTGATAGCACATGGGAGGGTTCTCGGGAATGCGATGAGGCGCGTGGAGAAATTTTCGGCACGCTTGATGCGGAGAGGAAGAAAGGCAAGCTATGCAGCACGATTGCTTTTTGGGAAGGTCATGAGTCTGAATATCGGGCCATACGATTCAACCCCCCAGCGAGAGATAAAAAGCTCTGAAATCACCTGCGGAATCGTCGAACGGATATTATACAGAAGCCAGGTTGAGAAATATGCACTGGCAAGACCGTACCGGACCATGCATTTGATCATCACCTCTTTGATAGTAGTTGCCGGACACCGAATATTCGTCTGGACCTTCAAGGGTTTTGTTGCAGTGTGTGCCAACTCTCGCTGACCAGTTTTCCGATATCGGCAAAATGTTCGCGCCAGGGCGCGCTGCGCCGCCAGCACAAGCCGATGGTGCGCGATGGTTCGGGGCTTGCCAGGCGTATCATCCGTACGCCAGGTACTCCGCCCTCGATCGCTAACGCCATCTGCGGCAGAAACGTCACCCCAAGCCCGCAGGCAACCAGTTGCACCACCGTTGCCAGGGTAGATGCGCCGAAAGTGTCGATGTAGCCGGGCGTTCGCGCTTTGCGCGATTTTCTCAGGGTACAATAAGCCAGCGCCTGGTCGCGAAAGCAATGCCCCTCTTCAAGCAGCAAAAGGCGCTCGTTGCTGATAAGCTCATCGGGGCTTCGCACGGATATCCGATCGGCATGTTGCGCCGGCGCAACCAGAACAAACGGATCTTCGAACAGCGCCAGTGTTTCGATATTCTGTTGCCTGATAGGTAACGCGAGCAACAGCACGTCGAGTTGGCCGTTGTTTAGCTCGGCGACAAGTGTGTCGGTTTGCGATTCGCGAATATTGAGCGCCGCCTGCGGATATTTCCGCTGCAGTTTCGGCACAAGCAGCGGCAGTAAATAGGGGGCAATCGACGGAATAACGCCGAATTTTAGCAACCCGCCAAAAGGAGTACGGCCCAGCCGCGCGTTCTCGCACAAGTCATGCAAATCGATCAGGATGGATGCCACCCGGTGGGCGATTTCCTCACCCGGGGCCGTCAGTCGCGCGCCATCGGCAAGACGCTCGAACAGCGGTCCGCCGAGCGCTTCCTCAAGCGCCTTGATCTGGATAGAGAGCGCCGGCTGGGTTATGGCGCAAGCATCGGCAGCGCGGCCAAAATGTCCAAGCCGCGCGACGGCGTCAAAGTAGCGAAGTTGTTTGAGGGTAACCATTCCATAAATAATTCTAATCAAGAAAGATAAAACATTATATTAGAATTTATTGAAGCGATTGTCTAGGCTGATATTCAGCGATTGTACAACTTGTGGAGCAAATGATGACCAAGAGGATGACAACCACGGCCGGTGCGCCAGTGCCGAGCAATCAGCATTCCATCACCGCTGGCGCGCGGGGCCCGGTACTTTTGCAGGATTATCAACTTCTGGAGAAGCTGAGCCACCAGAACCGCGAGCGCATTCCCGAGCGCACCGTTCATGCCAAGGGCTGGGGCGCTTTTGGCAGCCTGAGGATTACCGGGGATATTTCGCGATACACCAAGGCGAAAGTACTGCAACCGGGCGCCGAGACCGACATGCTGGCCCGTTTTTCGACGGTCGCCGGTGAGATGGGTGCAGCCGATGCAGAGCGCGATGTCCGCGGCTTTGCGTTAAAATTCTATACCGGGGACGGAAACTGGGATCTCGTGGGAAACAATACGCCGATTTTCTTTGTTCGCGATCCTTACAAGTTTCCTGATTTTATCCACACCCAGAAGCGCCACCCGAGGACCAATCTGCGCAGTCCGACGGCGATGTGGGATTTCTGGTCCCTAAGCCCTGAATCGATCCATCAGGTGACGATTTTGATGTCGGATCGCGGCTGCCCGACGACGCCAATGCATATGAACGGCTACGGCAGCCACACCTATAGCCTATGGAATGAAGCGGGCGAGCGGTACTGGGTCAAGTTTCATTTCAAAACCTGTCAGGGTCATGCGCATTACACCGATGAGGAGGCGCGCGCAGTGATCGGCGAGAGCCGCGAGAGCTACCAGGAGGCTCTCTTCGGAGCGATCGAGAACGGTGACTTTCCGCGCTGGACGATGCAGGTGCAGATCATGACTGAAGAGGAGGCGCAAAATGCTGCGTTTAATCCATTCGATCTGACCAAGGTCTGGCCTCACGGGGATTACCCTTGCCTCGACATCGGGGTAATGGAGCTCAATCGGAACCCGCAGAATTATTTTGCCCAGATTGAGAACGCCGCTTTTAGTCCGTCCAATATCGTTCCGGGTATCGGTTTTAGTCCGGACAAGATGTTGCAGGCGCGTATTTTCTCTTACGCCGATGCGCATCGTTATCGCCTCGGCACCCATTACGAGCAACTCCCCGTAAACCAGCCTCAATGCGCGGTGCATCACTATCATCGCGACGGCCAGATGAATACGGCGCAGGACATTGCCACGGGCAGCGGGGATGCGTATTACGAGCCCAATTCGTTTGACGGTCCGGTGCAGGACGAAAGCGCAACGGAGCCGCCGCTTGCTCTCGACGGCGATGCGGCCCGCTACGATCACCGTGACGGTAACGATGACTACACCCAGGCCGGTGCCTTGTTTCGTCTCATGAACGGGGCGGAGCGGAACCGCTTAATGGATAATATCGCGCGAGCCATGCAGGGCGTGCCGACCCATATTGTGGCCCGGCAGGTGATGCATTTTGGCAAATGCGATCCCGCCTACGGTGCCGGCGTGGCAGAACGCCTCGGCATCGAGACCCCTGTGGCAGCCGAATAGGCGTAGAAAAGAGAGGAGCAACGGACATGGCGAAAGCGAATCAGGCGCAGATTTCAGAATTTTTTTCCCCGGCGACGGTACCAGGGCTGAATGCGGCGCTGAGGGAGCGGGGCCTGGACGTCTCGCAAGTCATTTCCATTTTTGTGATCCCGGGTACGACATTGCTGGATCCCTCGCAGGAGCAGTTCCGCGTGCTTTATCGCACCTGACACCGGTGGCATTGGCTTTGGCGGGATGCGGGCAGGCTTCAGGCGATGCAGTCTATTGTCGACTACATGACCCCGCGCATGTATGTGGCCGGTTCCGTTGCATCGACAGACAAGGACATGGTGACATTCAAAAACACACTGCCGAGCCTGTCGAGCACCCCCGGAAGTTCCAATCTTCCCGATTCACACTTCGCGCGTGGGACACCCATGCATTGATTTCATTGACTTTTTTGCAATATTTGGTGCCCCCGGGGAGACTCGAACTCCCACGCCCAAAGGGCAACAGATTTTGAGTCTGCCGCGTCTACCAATTCCGCCACAGGGGCCCCGAACCGCACCCAAAAAACGCGGGTCAGGAGCGGGTCATGATAAGGATCAAACCTCATCGCCCGTCATAAACGGAAGGCCTCTTGATCGCAAGAAAAAACTACCATACCTTCGATTACCCTTGACGCGGCTTTGCGGGCGCACCGGCAACCCGTAGGCAAACGATGTCATTGAACCAGCAGCTTCCCCCTTTGCGAATGATGCGAAAACAATGCACTATCCAGGTTACTTGTCTGCGGCACAACAGCGCCAGTTGATCCGTGAGATTGTCGATTGTCTTGCCACGGCGCCACTGTTTACGCCGCGTATGCCACGATCAAACAAGCCGTTCTCGGTAAGAATGAGTAATTGTGGCGTTCTTGGCTGGGTATCCGATGTGCGCGGCTATCGCTATCAGGCAACCCATCCGCGCAGCGGCGAGCCATGGCCGGCCATACCCGCTTCGGTGCGTAAGATCTGGGATAGCGTCGCCCCCCATGCCCCGCCCGCGCAAGCGTGCCTGATCAACTATTATAGCGCAAACGCGCGTATGGGGCTGCATCAGGACTGCGATGAGGAAGACTTCGATGCCCCGGTGGTTTCCCTCTCCCTTGGCGATACGGCGACCTTTCGCCTTGGCGGAACGGCGCGCAGGGATCGGACCCGTTCGTTTCGCTTGCACTCAGGAGATTTACTGGTCCTTGGCGGCGACACACGTCTGGCCTTTCACGGGATCGACCGGATCTTTGCCAACACCTCGACATTGCTCGCACCATACGCCACCGTGTTTGCCGGTGGCGGGCGCATTAATCTGACCCTGCGACGGGTAACGCCAGCGGGACTGGCGTAATCGGTCCATAAGCGATAGAATTGGATGCCGATGTCATCTACTGCCGCGACAGGCGCCTCTTCAACGGAAAATTGTAGATTTTTGGCAAATGGTATTACGACTAGAGCGTGTCAGGTCTTAATAGAAGCAATTTTCGTTTCCCGATTGGCGAGGTGACCCACGTTTGAGCCGATCGACATGCGATGTGGGCGCATCTCATGAGATCGGTTTGAGCGTGGGCGCCCGCCAATCGGCAAACCGGAAGGGACGGGCGATTTTGTTCAGACCTGACACGCTCTAGTGCCGCTGGTACAACTGCAAGCCGGAGACGACATGAAAAGAAAACTGTTCGAGGCCGCTCAGCAGGTCATGAGACGCGCTTATGCGCCGTATTCAAAGTTTCCCGTTGGCGCCGCCATCCTGGCCGACACCGGCGCCATTTACACCGGCTGCAATGTGGAAAACGTTGCGTATCCCGCAGGTTTGTGCGCCGAAGCCGGCGCCATCGCCGCCATGATTGCCGGCGGCGATACGCGGATAAGCGAAATCGCCGTCATCGCGACAGGCGAGATTCTATCCACGCCGTGCGGCAGTTGCCGCCAGCGCATCGTCGAGTTTTGCCGCAATGATACGCCCATTCATATTTGTGACGCGGAAGGGATCCAGCGCACGTTTACCGCCAGCGAAATGCTGCCCTACGCCTTTGGACCGGCGCACCTGGAGCGTGTCAGGTTTTAATAGAAGCAATTCTGTTTCTATTAAAACCTGATACGCTCTAAAGCGCAATCGCAAGCGCGTGCAGCCATGAACCCACAGGCCAGGATCGCGCATTATTTTGATGCAATGTAGTGCAAAATAGTGTTGAAACAACATAATACGGAAGATGCAGCCACGCGGACGCGAGGCGGCCCGGCAATGCCTTCAACCCGCGAAGGATGGTTGTTGCGTTTGAAACGTTCCCAAACCGGGAAAAAGCAGGGAGTAGACAGGGAGTAGACAGGGAGTAGACAGGGAGTAGACAGGGAGAGGAAGGTATGACGGAATTACCGTCCCATGCACAGGTGGTGGTTATCGGCGGCGGCGCGGTGGGCTGTTCAGTTCTCTATCACTTGTGCCACATGGGCTGGCGCGACTGCGTTTTGCTGGAAAAGAACGAATTGACCTCCGGCTCAAGCTGGCACGCGGCCGGCAACTGTCCGAACTTCTCCGCCTCGTGGTCTTTGCTGAAGATGCAAAGCTATTCTACGGCGCTCTATCGCCGCCTTGGGGAGGAAGTGGATTATCCCATCGATTATCACATTACCGGAGCGGTCCGCCTGGCGCATTCGCGTGAGCGCATGATGGAGTTCGAGCGCGTCGTCGCCATGGCGCGCCATCAGGGCATTGACGATTTTGCCATGATGAGCGCCGGGGAAATGCGCAACGTCTATCCGTTCTTGCAAATCCACGATCTGCAGGGCGGCTGCTGGGATCCGCTTGATGGGGATATCGATCCGGCGCAATTGACTCAGGCCCTGGCAAAAGGGGCGCGCAATCAGGGCGCGAAGATCATCCGCTTTTGTCCGGTAAGCGGTGTGCGGCGCGAGAATGGCGATTGGATCGTGGAAACGCCGCAAGGGGAAATTACATGCGAAAAGGTGGTGAACGCCGCCGGCTACCGGGCACATGAAGTTGGTGCCATGTTCGCTCCCTTCAGCGCGTTTCCCGATCGGTACCTGCCTTGCGTATCCCTCGCCCACCAGTATCTGGTCACCGAGCCGATCGATGAGCTTGTGGCGCGGTCTGAAAAACTCCCCCTGTTGCGCGATCCAGACAGTTCCTACTACCTGCGTCAGGAAAAGGACGCGCTGCTGCTCGGGCCTTACGAGCGCAATTGCCGCGCCCATTGGCTGGATACGGACGATCCGATGCCGCGGGATTTTTCCTTTCAACTGTTCGCCGATGATCTGGACCGTCTGGAGTGGTACATTGAGGATGCCTGCGCGCGCGTGCCGATCCTGGGCTCGGTGGGGTTGACGCGCGTTGTAAACGGCCCCATCCCCTATACCCCCGATGGCAATCCCCTCATTGGCCCCATGCCCGGCGTGGAGAATGCCTATGAGGCGTGCGTTTTCACCTTCGGCATTGTCCAGGCGGGGGGTGCCGGCAAAATCGCCGCCGAGTGGATCGTGCAGGGCGCGCCGGAATGGGATATGTGGTCGTGCGATCCGCGCCGTTTCACCTCATTTGTCGATCCCGCCTATGCAAAAGACAAGGCCATCGAGATTTATTCCCACGAATACGCCATGCATTTCCCCCACTACAATTGGCCGGCGGCGCGCGACAAACGGCTATCGCCGGTACACGAGCAACTGAAAGCGCTGGGGGCGCAGTTTATGGCGTCCGCCGGCTGGGAGCGCGCCGCCTGGTATGCCGCACCTGACGATGAAACCGCCCTCGACGCACAGACCGGCTGGCAGCGCGAAGGTCCCTGGTATGCGGCGGTGCGCCGCGAATGTCTCGCCGTCAGGGATGCTGCCGGCATATGCGATCTGCCCGGCTTTTCCCGCTACAGGCTGTCCGGCGAAGGCGCCGCCCAATGGCTGGACAGCCTGATAACGGGGGTTGTGCCGGCTGTGGGGCGTATCGGGCTTGTTTATTTCGCCGATAAGGCGGGGCGCGTTCTGACCGAAATGACGGTCCTGCGCATTGCACAGGACGTCATGTTCCTGCTGGGTGCGGCGGGGGCGGAATGGCACGATCTGGAGACGTTGCGCGACCATCTTCCCCGCAAGGCGCGCTCTGACATCACGCTCGATCTGGTTACGGAAGATTTCACCTGTTTTATTCTGGCAGGCCCGCGCACGCGCGATATTCTGTCGCCTATTACCGATGCGGATCTCTCCAATGAGGCCAATCCTTGGCTCACTCACCAATCGGCGCGAATCGGCGAGGCCTGGGTGCAATTGGTGCGTGTCTCGTATGTAGGCGAGTTAGGCTGGGAGGTGCATGTAAAACGCAAAGATGCAACCGCCGTATGGGATGCGCTCATACAGGCCGGTGCCGAAAAGGGGCTAAAACCGTTCGGCCTTTACGCCATGGACTCTTTGCGGCTGGAAAAAGCCTACCGCACCTGGAAGCAGGATCTTTCCACCGACTATACGATGTTATCGGCCGGCCTGGAGCGCTTTATCAAATGGGACAAGGTGGATTTCATCGGCAAGGCCGCCCTGCAGGCGCAAAAGCAGCGCGGCAGCGAAGAGGCATTTGCCGTCCTCAGCGTCGATGCGATTGATTGTGATGCGCCCTATCTTGCCAGCGTCTGGCAGGGCGATACGCGCATCGGACTTGTCACGTCGGGCGGCTACGGCCATCGGGTGGACAAGTCCATTGCCCTTTGCGTGATCGCCGCCCATGCCGCCGTACCGGGTACGCCCCTGCATGTGGACATCTACGGCAAGCGGTGCGCCGCAGTGGTTGAAGCAGGAGCCCACTACGATCGTGATAACAGCCGTTTGAAGGCTTAGGCGATGGCACAGGTTCCGAAAAAAGCGCGCGCGGTGATCATCGGCGGAGGCGTATCGGGCTGCTCGGTCGCTTATCATCTGGCGGCGCTGGGCTGGCGCGACGTGGTGCTGCTTGAGCGCAGGCGTCTGACATGCGGCACCACCTGGCATGCAGCCGGTCTGGTGGGGCAATTGCGCGCCAGCCAGAACCTGACCCGGCTGGCAAAATACTCCGCCGAACTCTACACCAAACTCGAAAAAGAGACCGGCGTTGCCACCGGCATGCGGCAAAACGGCTCGATTACCGTGGCGCTCACCCATGAACGCCATGAGGAGATTTTGCGCCAGGCGTCCCTGGCACGCGCCTTTGATGTGGCGGTGGAGGCAATCGGCCCGGCGCAGGTGAAGGACATGTACCCGCATGTGCGCACCGATGACGTGATCGGCGCCGTGTATCTTCCCGGCGATGGCCAATGCGATCCGGCCAATATCGCCCTCGCCCTTTCAGCCGGTGCGCGGCAAAACGGCGTACGGATTATCGAAGGCGCCACGGTCACGGCGGTTCATCAAAAGGGTGGGCGCGTCAGCGGTCTGGCCTGGCGCGCCGAAGAGGAAGCCGGGCAAATCGAGACGGATATCGTCATTAACTGCGCCGGCATGTGGGCGCGCGAACTGGGCGCGTTGTCGGGGGTGAACATCGCCCTTCACGCCTGCGAGCATTTCTACATCATCACCGAGCCGGTGGATGGCCTGCGCGGCCTGCCCGTCCTGCGCGTGCCTGATGAATGCGCCTACTACAAGGAAGATGCCGGCAAGATGATGCTCGGCGCCTTCGAGCCGGTGGCCAAACCCTGGGGCATGGAGGGCATTCCGGAAGACTTCTGCTTCGATCAGTTGCCCGAGGATTTCGATCACTTCGAGCCCATCCTGACGATGGGGATCAACCGCATGCCGCTCCTGGAGAACGCTGGTATTAACACGTTTTTCAACGGCCCCGAGAGCTTTACTCCCGATGATCGCTATTATCTTGGCGAAGCGCCCGACTTACGCGGTTACTGGGTAGCGGCGGGATATAATTCCATCGGCATCGTTTCCTCCGGCGGCGCCGGCTTTGCGCTGGCGCAATGGATCAACGATGACGCCCCGCCTTTTGATCTGTGGGAGGTGGATATCCGCCGCACCATGGCGTTTCAGGCGAACCGGCACTATCTGCGCACGCGCGTCAGCGAGACCCTTGGCCTTCTTTATGCCGATCACTTTCCTCATCGCCAGCCGCAGACCGCGCGCGGCATTCGTCGCTCTGGCCTGCATGAGCATCTAAAGCGCGCCGGCGCCTGTTTTGGCGAGACCGCCGGCTGGGAGCGCGCCGAATGGTTTGCGAAAAAGGGCGAAAAGGCCCGGGATGAAACCGGCTGGAAGCGCCAGAACTGGTTTGCCCGCCGTACCGCCGAGCACAACGCGGTGCGTGAAGGTGTTGGTCTGTTCGATATGTCGTCATTCGGCAAAATCCGCGTTGAGGGCGCGGACGCCCGGGCGGTATTGCAGCGCATTTGCGGCGCCGATATCGCTGTCGATGAAGGGCGTATTGTCTACACCCAGTTTCTTAACTCCCGCGGCGGCATCGAGGCCGATGTCACGATCACCCGCCTGAACGAAACGGCGTATCTGGTGGTGACGTCCGCCGCCTGTCTGATACGCGATCTTACGTGGATCAGGCGCCATATACCCGATGGTGCGTGCTGTGTTGCCGTTGACGTCACGGCGGCCGAAACGGTGATCAGCATTATGGGACCGAAGGCACGCGCCCTCCTGCAACCCTTAACGCCGCAAAGCCTGGACAACGACGCCTTTCCCTTTGCCAGCGCTCAAGTCATTGAGATCGGCATGGGGCTGGCGCGGGCGCATCGCATTTCCTATGTGGGCGAGTTGGGCTGGGAACTCTATGTCAGCGCCGAAATGGCGGTTCATGTCTATGAGACGATTGTCGAGGCGGGCGCGGCGCACGATCTGGTTCATTGCGGTCTGCGCGCTCTCGATTCGTTGCGCATGGAGAAGGCGTTTCGCCATTTCGGCCATGATATATCCGATGAGGACCATGTGTTGGAGGCAGGACTGGGCTTTGCGGTCGCCGTTGACAAGCCGGCTTCGCCCCTGGGCGATTTTATCGGCCGCGAGGCGGTTCTGCAAAAGCGCAAGGCAGGTGTGGATCGCATGCTATTGCAGTTTCAACTCAACGATCCGGAACCGCTGCTTTATCATAACGAACCGATCTGGCGCGACGGCGAGATGGTCGGCTATCTGACATCGGGCAGTTACGGTCACCACCTTGGCGCGGCGATCGGCCTTGGCTATGTGCCGCGCCGCGCCCGCGAACCGATGGAGCAGATGGAACGCGCCCGATACGAAATCGAAATCGCCGGTACACGCGTTGGCGCGCGCGCCTCGCGGCGGCCTCTATATGATCCGCGCGCACAGAAGGTAAAGGCATGATCACACAAGCACAAAAGGGCGAGCAGTTTCGCGATCTGCACCTGGCCAGCGCCACCGAAGGGGCCTTTATCCTTCCCAATCCGTGGGACGTGGGCTCGGCAAAAGTGTTGGCGGGGCTGGGTGCTGCCGCCCTGGCGACAACGAGTGCCGGTCATGCGTTTACCCTGGGCAAGGCGGATATGGGGCACGTGAGCCGCGATGAGGCGCTGGCCCATGCGGCGATGATTGCCGATGCGACACCGCTTCCGGTCTCTGGCGATCTGGAGAACGGCTACGGCGATGCCCCGCAAACGGTGGCAAAGACCGTACAACTGGCGGCAGAGGCCGGTCTGGTGGGCTGCTCTATTGAGGATACGGATATGCGTGGCGCGTATCCGGCCCTTGGGTTCGATCTGGCGGTATCGCGTATCGAAGCCGCGGTAGCGGCGGCGCGGGCGCTGCCCTTTCCCTTTACCCTGACGGCGCGCGCCGACGGGATCATGAATGGCGTCTACAATACCGATGAGGCCATTCGCCGCCTCATTGCCTTCGAGGCAGCCGGCGCGGACGTGCTCTATGCGCCCCTGCCGCCTGATATGGCCGCTTTGAAGCGCATTTGCCAGGCCGTTGACAAACCGGTCAACGCCTTGTGCGCCGGCCCCTTCACCCGCTACACACAGGCAGACTTTACGGCCGCCGGTGTGCGTCGCATCAGTATCGGTTCGGCGCTGGCGCGGGTGACCCATCGACTTCTCGTCGATGCCGGCCAGGCGATGCTGGCCGATGGCGATTTCTCCGCCCTTGCAAACGGAATTGCCGGCGGTACCGTGGACGCTCTTTTACAGAACGGCACGTCCATTGATCATACGGGGGTATCATGAGTCGACACGTTGCAGGAAAACGCCGCGCCGGGGGGCGTCAGGCCCGTCAGGCGTTACGCCGGGCGCCATTGGCCCAGGACATCCGCCCTATCCGGCCTGGCATGGAAGGCGGTCAGTATCGGCCTTTGAGCGATGCCGATATGCTGCGTATCCACAAGGCGGCCCTTGACGTACTGCAAACCATCGGCATTGCCGATGCGCCCCAATCGGGCATCGAAGCCATGAGCGCCTTGGGCGCCGAGTTAAGCGAGGGGGATCGCCTTACCTTTTCGCCGGCGCTTGTCGAGGATACCATCGCCAGCGCCCCGCGCGCCCTCACTCTGCACGGCCAGACGTCGCAACACGATATGCAGCTACACGGCTCTCGGGTGCATTTCGGCACCGCAGGGGCTGCGGTTCACAGCGTCGATATCGCCGGAAACAACTATCGCGAGTCACGCCTGGCTGATCTTTACGATGCAGCGCGTATTGTCGAGCAGATGGACAATATCCATTTTTACCAAAGGCCCGTGGTGGCGCGCGATATGACGAACGCCACCGATCTCGATCTGAACACGCTTTACGCCTGTATCAAGGGTACGACAAAACACGTAGGCGTCAGCTTTACCAGCGCGGCGCGGGCGCAAAAGGCGCTTGAAATGCTGCATATGGTCGCCGGCTCGCCACAGGCCTGGCAGGTACGGCCCTTTGTGTCGGGCAGTTTTACGTTCGTCGTGCCGCCCTTGAAATTCGCCACCGAGGCCTGCGTCATCATGGAGACGTGCATTCGCGCCGGGATGCCGGTGCTGCTGCTTTCTGCCGGCCAGGCCGGCGCCACCGCACCAGCCGCCATCGCTGGTGCCATCGTGCAGGCCATCGCCGAGTGCCTCGCCGGGCTGATCTATGTGCGCGCGATCAAACCCGGTCATCCAGCTGTTTTCGGTCCCTGGCCGTTCGTATCGGACTTGCGCACCGGCGCCATGTCCGGCGGCTCCGGGGAGCAGGCGCTTCTTTCCGCTGCCTGCGGCCAGATGGGACGCTTTTATGACCTTCCCACCGGTTCCGCCGCCGGCATGACCGACGCCAAAATGCCCGATGTCCAGTCCGGTTATGAAAAAGGCATCACCAACGCACTCGCCGGTCTGGCCGGCACCAATCTCGTCTACGAATCCGCCGGCATGCACGGCTCCCTTCTTGGCTTTTGCCTGGAAAGCCTGATTATCGACAATGACACGCTGGGCCAGGCCATGCGCTGCGTGCGTGGCATCGAAGTCACCGACGAAAGCCTCTCCCTTGCTCCCATGCGTCAGGTGTGCCTTGAGGGACCGGGGCACTATCTGGGGCATGATCAGACCCTGGCGCTGATGCAGCGCGATTATGTCTATCCGAAAATCGGCGATCGCCTCTCGCCCAAGGAATGGGTCGAGGCGGGAAAGCCGGGCATCATCGAGCGGGCGATCGCGGAAAAAGAGCGTATTCTGTCACGTTACTTCCCCGATCACATTAATACCGCCCTGGATGACAAGATCCGTGCTGCCTTTGATATCAAATTGCCCCGCGAGACCGTCCATCCCCATTGACCTTTTGAGAAGGCCGGACCCGTTGGCGCAACAGTGAGGCACCCGGTTACCCTTGAACACGAAAAACGGAACAGCCATGGTGGATGTTGTCTCGCTGCCCCCGTTTGTCCTGCGATCAATGCCGGAAGTCCGCTATGGCGCGGGGCAGATCGAGAAGATTGGCACCTATGCGGCGCGGCTTGCCGAACCATCGCGGACCGTGGCTATTGTTGCCGATGGAGCAATGGAGCCGCTGGGCCATTTGCAGCGGCTTGCGAGCAAACTGAGCCGGGCGGGTGCGCAAACCGTTGCCTTTACTGACATCGCCGGTGATCCGAAAATCGCCACCGCAGAGCACATACGCGAGTTTATTCGCACCCATGACGCAGGGTTGGTGGTGTGCCTGGGCGGCGGTTCGGCGATGGATGCCGGCAAAACAGCGGCGACACTCGCCCATTATCCCGGCGCTATCAGCGATTACACCATGAGCGGTGCCCCCATCACCTACAGCAGTCTGCCGAAGATCTGTGTTCCCACTTCGTCAGGGACCGGCTCGGAACTCTCCTCGACGAATATTTTGTCCAATGCCGCCGGGCGCAAGGTCTGGGTGTGGAGCGCAATGACAAAACCCGATCTGGTGCTTCTCGATCCGCAGTTGAGTACCACCCTGCCACCCGAACTGACCGCCTTGTCGGGGCTGGATGCCTTCGCCCATTGCTTTGAGGCATGCACCAACACGTTCGCCAGTCGCGGTGTCGACTTGTTCGCCCACAAGGGAATGCAACTCATTGTCGACGCCCTGGAGATGGCCGTCATGGAGCCGGACAACCTGGATGCGCGCGGCCAGCTCATGCTCGGTGCCGCTTATGGGGGTATCGCTATTGACACCTGCAATGTCGCTATGGCCCATAATATTGCTCATGCGCTCGCGGCGCTGGCGCCGATACATCACGGCCTGGCGACGGCACTGGCGATACATGTCTGCATGCCCTGGTGGGTGCAGGAAGACCAAGACGGCGCATTTGCACGCGCCAGCGCAGTGTGCGGACTGGGAGATAACCCGCGGGTACTCGACACCTGGTACAGGGACTGGCTTGGCCGTCTTGACGTAGAGCGGCGGCTGCCCAAAGCCTTCACCTCCTTTACGGCAGCCGATCTGGCACATGAGATGCGCCGGCCCGAAACCCGTGCCATGCGCCGGACCAACAAGCGCTGTGTCCGCGAGGAAGACATTGATCGTCTCGCAGCACAAGTGATGGCCATGGCGTATTGAAAGACAGACCGGAGAAGCTCCACATGACCCTTGATTTTTTTGTAACTGCGATGATCGTCGTCCTTCTGCCCGGTACAGGCGTGCTGTACACTCTGGCGATTGGTCTGGGGCAGGGGATGCGCGCCAGCATCGCCGCCGCGTTTGGCTGTACGTTGGGGATTGTTCCCCATGCGCTGGCAAGCCTTGTTGGTCTGGCGGCGCTGTTGCACACGAGTGCGCTGGTGTTTCAGATCGTCAAATACCTGGGGGCGCTCTATCTGCTCTACATGGCCTGGAGCGTTCTGCGTGAGCATGGTCCGCTTTCGATATCGCAAGAACGCTCCGCGGTGAACTGGCGGCGCACAATTTCCGCCGGCATCGCACTGAATATCCTTAACCCCAAACTATCGTTGTTCTTTTTGGCGTTTTTGCCGCAGTTTGTATCGCCGCACACACAAAACGCCACAGTCCATTTGAGTATCCTGGCGATCGTATTCATGCTGATGACGTTCATTGTGTTTGTTGGCTACGGCCTGTGTGCCGCGCTTGTGCGTGATACACTTCTTGCCCGTCCCAGGGTGTTGCTGTGGCTGCGGCGCTCCTTTGCCGGCGCGTTCGCCGTCCTTGGGCTGAAACTTGCTCTGTCGGAAAGATAACTGCCAGGAGCCCCCGTCATGAAAATTGCCGATCTGAAAACGTTTGTCGTTGGGAACCCGCCGCCCGGTTTTGGCGGGCGCTACTTTATTTTCATCAAACTCGTCACCGCCTGCGGCATCGAGGGGGTCGGCGAAATCTACAGTGTGCCGTTTCACCCCCATACGGTGGAGGCGATGGTGGCGGATGTGTTTTCGCGCCGCGTGCTCGGCCACGATCCCCATCGTATTGAGACCCTGTGGCGTCAGATCTATGCATCGGGCTACACCATGCGCCCGGATACGTCCCTTTCGGCCATTCTCAGCGGCATTGAGATGGCCTGCTGGGATATTATCGGCAAGGATGCCAACCGGCCCGTATGCGATCTGCTGGGCGGCCGGGTGCGCGATCGGCTGCGCAGTTATACGTATTTGTATCCGCACGAGGGCGATACGCAAGACGTCTATTCCCACGCCGAGACGGCGGCCGCGCGCGCGATTGCGTATGTTGATGCCGGTTTTACGGCGATCAAGTTCGATCCTGTGGGGCCCTATTCCGCCTTCGATCCACGCCAGCTATCGATGGCACGCCTGGCTGATGTGGAGCATTTTGTTAAGACCGTACGGGACGCCGTGGGCACGCGGGCGGATCTTCTGTTCGGCACCCACGGACAACTCACACCGGCTGCGGCTATCCGCCTGGCACGCCGTCTGGAGCCTTACGATCCGCTCTGGTTTGAGGAACCCACACCGCCTGAAATGCCCGAGCAAATGGCACGGGTTGCGGCGGCCACATCCATTCCCATCGCCACCGGTGAGCGTCTGGCCACAAAGTATGAGTTCTCCCGCGTTCTGCAATGGGGTGCGGCATCGATTTTGCAAATGGCGCTGGGGCGTGTTGGCGGGCTTTTGGAGGCCAAGAAGATCGCCGCCATGGCCGAGACCTGTTACGCGCAAATCGCGCCACATTTGTATTGCGGACCGATCGAGGGGGCCGCCAATATTCACTTGAGCGCGTCAATCCCGAACTTTCTTATTCTGGAGAGCATTCGCGACTGGGGCGGGTTTCACAGTGAGATTTTGAGAAAGCCTATTGTGTGGGAGGAGGGATATGTTCATGTGCCAGACGCCCCGGGGCTTGGCGTTGAGCTCGATGAGACGGTGGCGCGCGCCCATCCGTACACAGGCGCGGATTTACACCTGGATATGCAGATGACACCGGCGGAAGCCTGAATGTGTATTTTCAGCAGGTTGTTCTCAAAATGCCATGATCAGATGGATGGCCCGGTATGACCTCCCTGGCGGCAAGGGTGTTAAGAGGTGCCACTTCCGGTTTGCCTGTCCTGGAAACAACTTGCTGAAAGATCACAGCCAGGCGATTAAATTTTGATTATCTTCAGGAGCGAAGAACGACCGGCGCCCAACAATAACAAGGGGCTTTGCGCTTGACTCCTGATCCGGTTTAAAACTGTTGTCTTGTCAGCATGATACACAAGTCAGCGTGTACAAAGCCAATAACGCTGGCATTACATCGCGTTGTATATTGACAGAACCTGTGAATCCTGTGATGATTTTGTCACGGGAAAAGACGTGAATGTTTAAAAGCTGAAACGGACACACACCAAGGGAGGAGATACCATTGAAACTTGCTAGCCTGATTGGCGCATCTGCGCTCGTACTCGCCGCCGCGGTTGGAAACACCTTTGCCAGCAACCATGCAACGACCGTCTGTCTTATCACGAAGACCGACACCAACCCCTTCTTTGTAAAGATGAAGGAAGGCGCCCAAGCAAAGGCCACCGAGCTCGGCATGACCCTAAAGTCGTTCGCCGGCAAGATCGATGGCGACCATGAGACCCAGGTTCAAGCTATCGAGACATGCATTCTCGACGGCGCCAAGGGAATTTTGCTGACCGCGTCCGACACCGGCTCCATCGTTCCTGCAGTACAGCAGGCGCAGAATGCAGGCATTCTCGTTATCGCCCTCGACACCCCGCTTGAGCCGGTCGACGCTGCCGATGCGACCTTTGCGACCGATAACTTTCTTGCCGGACTGCTTATCGGGCAATGGGCCAAGGCTACCCTCGGAGATGCCGCCGCCGACGCCAGGATCGCCACGCTCGATCTGGCTGTGAGCCAGCCGACCGTGGACGTTTTGCGCAACCAGGGCTTCCTCCAGGGTTTCGGCATTGATCTCAATGATCCCAATGTCATCGGTGATGAGGACGATCCCCGGATCGTCGGCAGCGATGTAACGCAAGGCAACGAAGAAGGCGGGCGCCGCGCCATGGAAAACCTTCTGGCCACGGACCCGGCGATCAATGTCGTGCACACGATCAACGAACCCGCAGCAGCCGGTGCCTACGAGGCGTTGAAGGCGATCGGGCGTGAAAACGATGTGCTTATTGTGTCAGTCGACGGCGGCTGCCCGGGCGTTCAGAACGTGGCTGACGGGGTCATTGGTGCCACGTCGCAACAATATCCCCTGCTGATGGCATCGCTTGGTGTTGAAGCGGTCAAGAAATGGGCCGACGATGGGGTAAAGCCGAAGAATACTCCCGGCAAGGATTTCTTCGACACCGGTGTTGCCCTTGTAACGGATCGGCCCGTGGATGGCGTCGAGTCGATCTCCGTCGCCAAAGGCAGGGAGCTCTGCTGGGGCTGAACTGTGGCGGCCTTTGCCCGGGAGGCGCCCTCATCGCCTCCCGCAAAACTGGCCAATTAACCCGATACCTTGTCAGTGCGATCGCCTGATGCGGCTCGCAGGGAAACGCTTTACATGGCCCGCACGTCAGAAGATGACGACGATTTCGAAGCTGCTGCGAAGGATGGCCCGGAGCAGATTGCGCAGTTCCAGCCCCGTCAACGGAGCTTCGTTGAAACCGCTCAACATTTTCTTCACACGAACCCTTCACTGGTTCCCCTCGTCGTTCTTGTTGCGGCAATCATCGTTTTTGGCATCCTGCTGGGCGTGCGGTTTTTCTCGCCGTTCGCCCTTACGTTGATCCTCCAGCAAGTGCAGATTGTAGGAATCGTTGCAGCGGCACAAAGCCTTGTCATACTGACCGCCGGAATTGATCTTAGTGTCGGCGCTATTATGGTCATATCGTCGGTGGTGATGGGCCAGTTCACCTTCCGCTACGGATTGCCCGCCGAAATCTCAATAGTATGCGGGCTCGCCGTCGGCACAGCTATTGGCGCAATCAACGGATTTCTTGTAAGCCGGGTCAGACTGCCGCCGTTCATCGTGACGCTGGGTATGTGGCAGATCGTGCTGGCTGCCAACTTTCTCTATTCGCAAAACGAAACCATCCGCTCTCAGGAAATCGAGGCGAACGCCCCGCTGTTGCAGCTCTTTGGAAGCAAGTTCGAAATCGCGGGCGCGGTATTCACCGTGGGTGTGGTGTTCATGCTGGTGTTGATCTTTGGCCTTGCATATGCGCTCAAACATACGGCGTGGGGACGCCATGTGTATGCGGTGGGGGACGATCCCGAGGCGGCCGAACTCTCCGGCGTGAACGTCCACCGTACCCTGATGTCGGTCTACATGCTCTCCGGTCTCATTTGCGCGTTCGCCGGCTGGGCGCTGATCGGCCGGATCGGGTCCGTCTCGCCAACATCTGGACAGCTTGCGAATATAGAAAGCATTACCGCGGTGGTGATTGGCGGGATATCGCTCTTTGGCGGGCGCGGCTCGATCCTGGGCAGCCTGTTTGGCGCCCTCATTGTCGGGGTGTTCACACTGGGCCTGAGGCTTCTCGGTGCGGATGCACAGTGGACCTTCCTTCTCATTGGTATGCTTATCATCACCGCGGTTGCAGTCGATCAGTGGATCAGAAAGGTATCGGCATAATGTCTGGCGACACGCCGATCGTGGAGGGCCGTGGTATTGTCAAACGCTACGGCCGCGTTACCGCCATCGACCATTCGGACTTCGAATTGCGCCGTGATGAAATCCTCGCGGTGATTGGCGACAACGGTGCCGGCAAATCCTCAATCGTCAAGGCGATCTGCGGCGCCGTTATCCCCGATGCGGGCGAGATCCTTATCGAGGGCAAGCCGGTGCATTTCACCTCGCCGATGGAGGCGCGGAATATGGGAATCGAAATCGTCTATCAGACGCTCGCCATGTCACCGGCGCTGTCGATTGCCGACAACATGTTCATGGGCCGCGAAATCCGCCGCGACGGCTGGCGGGGCCGATGGCTTCGCCAGCTTGACAAGAAGAGGATGGAGACATTCGCCCGCGACAAGCTGACCGAACTTGGCTTGATGACGGTGCAATCGATCAATCAAACGGTGGAGACGTTGTCGGGCGGCCAGCGCCAGGGCGTTGCCGTTGCCCGGGCGGCGGCTTTTGCCTCCAGGTTCATCATTATGGACGAGCCTACCGCAGCGCTTGGCGTCAAGGAAAGCCGGCGGGTGCTTGAGTTGATCCTTGACGTGAAGGCGCGCGGCATTCCCATCATTCTGATCAGCCACAACATGCCGCATGTCTTCGAAGTTGCGGACCGCATTCATATCCACCGGCTGGGCAAGCGTCTGTGTGTGATCGATCCGAAGGATTACACCATGTCGGACGCCGTGGCTTTTATGACAGGCGCCAAAGCGCCGGAGGGTATAGCGGCGCTATAAGGCGCCAGGCTTGTATCTAATTGGACACTCTGATTAACCTCCTGCGCCCTTGCTGCCAGCAAGGCCATACCGGGCCATTGATCTGATCATCGCTTTTTGATTTCTCCTGCACTGTCAAGGGTTTAAGAACCGCCAAAGGCGGCGCGAAACGCCCTTGACACACCGCGGGAGCCGCCGGAAAAAAGCAATGATCAGGTAATACCAGCGGTATTGGCGTTTTGTACACGCTGACTTGTGTATCGTGCTGATAATACAACGGTTTTAATCTGCGTCAGGAGTCACACGCAAAGTCCCTTGGTATAAATGGCTTCACAGGCTGAAAAAGGATAGCGAGACCGCTGTTCAGGCCCCATTTTCGCCTTTCTCTTATCCGGAACCGGGGTTATTGTTGCAACCTAATCGCCCGACGCTCTCAGGCCCCGGTCGGTGGAGGACGCACGTCAACGGGTATCGCCGGACCCATTGTGCAGATTGAGCCCGGGCGAAAATCCGCCCACACCAGGCGAAAATCCGCCCAGGTGATTTTCCTCATGTATTTCAGTGTATTAGCGTAGTGGTAGAAATGATCGCCGGTGCGCATGAAGCCCCATTTTAACCGCCGGGCGAAAATCCGCCCAGATGAACGATTCGGCGATATCACGAATTATTCAACAAAAACAATATGTTAAACTCAAGCCACGGATGCCTCCCAAGGCGCCGGGCGAAAATCCACCCGCACCGGGCAAAAATCCGCCCGGATAAACCTCCTGGCAGGCCTTGAGCACTCTCGGCAAGCTATCAAAAGCGCACCATGAAAAATTAATTTATCGTTTTTCGTCAATGACTTCGTTAATAAATCCCGGCAAAATCCACACCCATTTTAGTAAAATGGCACACTTGTTGCTTGGTATTGCGCACCAATGGAACCTCGACCCATGCAAGCCAGCCTGGCCATGAAAAAAAGGGGCGCTGTCAGCTCTTGCGAACGCGCCGGGCGTGCCATGTGACACGTCAGTCCCGCTCTCAAGGTTGGCTGGCGGTTCTGGCAAGGATAGTCGGAGGCGCTTTTGGCAAACGGCCTAGACGTTTATCCCCCAACGGGGATGAACACGCCAAGCCGATCACCCACGGGGCATTGGGGAAAGATGAAATCCCAAACCCAAATCCTTCGCACATCCATGAGGATGCGAAGACATCGAAGACGAACAAGGAGACCGTAACGATGCCAACACCGGCTTATATTTCTATCGAAGGTTCAACCCAGGGCCCGATCACACAGGGCGCGTTTACCGAGGACTCGGTGGGCAACGTCTGGCAGGAGGGCCATGAGGATGAGATCATGGTGCAATCGATTGACCATGTGGTGACAATCCCGCGCGACCCCCAATCGGGGCAACCCTCAGGCCAGCGTGTTCACAAGCCTTTCAAGTTCACGGCGGCGCTGAACAAGGCCACGCCGTTGCTTTACAATGCGCTTGCCTCGGGGGAGATGCTGACCAATGTGGAGGTGAAGTGGTATCGCACCAACACATCGGGTTTGCAGGAGCATTTTTTCACCACCAAGCTGGAGGACGCTTTGGTGATCGACATCAACTGCGACATGCCGCACGCGCAGAACCCGGCCAATGCGGACTACACCCAACTGGTGACGGTCTCGCTTTCGTATCGCAAGATCACCTGGGAGCATACCGTATCGGGCACCTCCGGCTCCGACGACTGGAGAAAACCGAAAGTATAAACGCATAGCGCCTTGATGAAGAACCCTCCGCGTCATTGTGGAGGGTTCTTGCGCCCAACCGATAGCCGGTCTTGTCCCCATGCGCCCCGAGTTGATCGACAATTTCGCCAGACTGCACCCCGACGGCAATGCCGTCTGGCTTCAGGACACGGACGGAACCATCATGATCATCGGTACACACCAGGCGTTTGGCCGTCTGCCGCCCGAGATAGAGCCCGTTCAGGACCCGAATATTTTGAGGCTTTTTCTTAACTTGAACGCCGATACATCGCAGGAAATCCAGCAATTTGTACGCTTTCATGAAAAGGTGTTTTCCCATGGCAACGGGCTGGCGAGCAAACTCAACACCTATATCGATGATATTGTCGGCGTGCTGGACATCCGGGTTGTTGCATATAGATTTGTAGACGAGCGCGCCAGCGTGGCCAGCGTTAATATAGACGCGGCGCCGAAAATAGAAGTCGCCGAGCGGAGTCCGGGGCGCGGTCGTGATGTTGCCGCCATGAGCATGTCAGACAGGATATATGAGGCGATCATGCGGGCGCCGTCACATCTTGACGATGCCGTAGCGACGGAGTTCAGAAAGCTTCTGGTGCCGTCAACCATCGCCATTATGATCGGCTCAATTGTGGCGATGATCGCGATTGCCTCGACGGGGATTGGCACGGGCATTATTCTGGCGGTGGGGTGGGCTTGTGTTGGCTGGGCAATTTTTGAAGCGGCGGGGCACTTTTACGACTTTTTCAACGCGCTTGGCGACGCCGAGACCGACGCGGAGCTGGACAAAGCAGCGGGGATGCTGGCGCGGGGAATTACAGCCCTTGGCGTTGGCGCGTTGATCAATTTTCTGACCCGCGGCGCCGCCCGCGCTTCCACCGCCGGCGGAAAAGCCGTCCAACAGGCCGTGGGAAATGCGAATAAAGCAAAGGGACAGCAAGTTAAAAAGACAGCAGGCCATCAACGAAATTCCACGCCAGAACCACCCGCAAAGCCTACCAGGTGGAAAAGTTTACGTGAACGATATCTTGGAAAAAATCCCGGAAAACGCTCTCGCACAGGGCGCGAAGTTATAGAACGAATGAGAAAAGAAGGAAAAATCAGAGACAATGATGCAGACGGCACTACGGAGTTCAAGGCAAGCAATGGCAAATGGTACGATATCTCGAAAGCGGATATGGCCCACAAGACAGATGCTGTTACCTGGTGGAATCGAACAGGGCGGCAGTATGGGGCTAAAGCACGAGAGGTTCGCCGGTGGATGCTTGATTCAAATAACTATTATTTGGAGTTAAATTCAATTAATAGAAGTCAGGGTGCCATATTGGGGAAAACTCAGCGGTATTTACCACCCCTGAATTAGAGACATAGGAGATCTATCAAACAATGACAGATGCAATTGAACGAGAAGAACTGCCAGCAGATATCAAGATTGAAATTGATGCCTTGGCCAAGTCTCTGGGTCAGGCCAAGCGCGACCAAAACAGAGAACTCGCCGAAGAACTAATCGAGAAGATTTGGGATCGGTTGCCTGAACCAAAGCTCGGCTGGGAATTTTATTCCAATATTTTTCCGCGCGGATTCATGAACTATTACCGCGAGGTCGCGCAATACGATAAGGCTTTATATTGGCTCGACATTACAAGAGAATCTTATGGTCCGTCGCGTGATGACGTCATCGAATTTTATGCGGCCGCTATTTACTACGATATGGGAGATAAAGAAAGAGCTTTGAAGGAGTTTGATCGACAGTACAAAGCTTTTGGACAACGGCCGTTTACAGATGAGGGTAACAAGTATAGGAAATACCTTGATATTTATCTTGAGGAAACAAACAATGGTTGAGCTTGCCGACGAAATTCACGAGCAGATCGAACAATTAAGCACAAAAGCCGATGCGCTTGCAGATCGTGAAAGATATCAAGAAGCACAGAAACTGTACCAGCAAGGCATTGATCTCTTGCCTGAACCAAAGCACGACTGGGAGGCGTGGACCTGGCTTCAGAGTGCTATCGGGGAGGCTCGTTTTTTTGAGAAGAATTATCGGGAAGCGATCGATGCATTCATGCAGGCTCAAATAGGTCCGGATGGGGTAGGCAATCCTTTTATTCATCTTCGTTTGGGGCAATGCGCCTATCAGCTGGGCGACAAGAAAACCGCTACAGAAGAATTGTTGCGTGCTTACATGGGAGCTGGCGAAGAGATATTTGAAGAGGATGAGTTGTATTATAACTATCTGAAATCTCAAGTTAATCTTGATAGGCCAACACCCTGAAGCGGCGCGCTGACAATAGGCAAGGAGACCTTCGATGAACATAATGACGAGGATGCCTGTACTGGATCAGGAACAGGATTTGGCGTTTACGCTGAGCTGTTCTGCGGTGGCGGACGATGCGCTACGGGTGCACAGCTTTACCGCATTGGAAGCGATCTCGGCGCCCTATGAAGTGCATCTTGATCTGGCCTCCATGGACCCGCAGATCGATCTGCATGGGCTGATCGATACGCCGGCGAGCCTGAATATCCTGCACAAATACGATGCGCCGCGCCATCTTGCCGGGGTTATCGTGGCGGCTGAGCGGCGTGGACAAGGCGCCCATAGAACGTTTTACCGACTGGTTCTCATGCCCAGCCTGCATCGCCTTCGGTTCGGCTCCGATTGCCGCATTTTCCAGCAAAAGTCGGTGCCCGACATCATCAAGGCGCTTTTGTCCGAGCACAGGATCGGGGATGTGAAGTGGAGCCTGAAGGAACAGCACGTGGCGCGCGAATACTGCGTGCAATACCGCGAGACCCATTTGGACTTCATCGATCGTCTGGCGGCGGAGGAAGGCATTTTCTACTACTTCCAGCACGGTGAGAACGGGCATCACACGCTGATCTTCACCGACTTTAACGAAGGCTGCGATGTTCTTGAGCACGCGCCGGAGATCACTTACAACGCCATGCCGGGCGGGGCGACAAAGAGCAGTTTCGTTCGCCATTTTACGATACGTGAGCGATTGCGTTCAACAAGCTATATGCAGCGCGACTACACGTTCAAAAACCCGCGTTATGACCAGCAGCACCGGCACCATCGCCAGGAGGATAACGGTTCGCGCTCGGACTACGCCATGTACGATTATCCCGGGCGCTACAAGCGCGATGTGGCGGGCAAGCCGTTTACCAAATACCGCATGGAGCGATCGCGCGTTGATGCGACCACCGGTCAGGGAACAACCAATAACATTCATTTTTGTGCCGGGCATCGTTTTGATCTTAAGAAGCACGACGTTGAGGCCTGTAACCGGCGCTATCTAATTCGCAGGGTGAACCATTCGGGTACTCAGCCGCAAGTACTGGAAGAAGAGGCGGGGGATGGGGCGACGACGTATCACGCGAGCTTTACGGTGATGCCCTCGACGCTTTCCTATCGCTCGCCGTTGCGGGTCAAGCCTGTGGTTGACGGGCCGCAGATGGCGCATGTTGTGGGGCCGAAAGGAGAAGAGATTTATACTGACGAGTGGGGGCGTGTGAAGGTCACGTTTCCGTGGGATCGCTACAGCGGCAAGAACGAGCATTCGAGTTGCTGGATCAGGGTCGCGCAGAACTGGGGCGGAACGATGTGGGGTCATATGGCGATCCCGCGCATTGGCCATGAGGTGATTGTTGACTTTCTGGAGGGCGATCCGGACCAGCCGATCATCACGGGCCGCACCTATCACGCCCAGAACAAACCGCCCTACAAACTCCCCGATCACAAGACCAAGATGGTCATCCGCTCCGACAGCCACAAGAGTTCCGGCTACAACGAAATCTCCTTTGAGGACGAAGGCGGGCAGGAGAATATCTTTGTACATGCGCAAAAGGATCAGACCCTGAAGGTTCTCAACAACCGCGCCAAGCGGGTGAACAACAACCAGGTTGAGAGCGTTGGCGCGAACAAGAACATCGAAGTGGGCGCCAATCACGCCGAGAAGATCGGCGGTTCCATGAATATTTCGGTGGGGGGCGGTTCCGGCGGAGCGCTGATGGGCGCCCTGGGGGCGGTATTGGCAGCTGGCGGCAAGGACATGAGTGCCGGCGCGGGCGCCACGGGCAATGGGGCGATCGGTAAATTTGCCGGAGCGCTGGCGGCTGTCGGGGCGGCAAGCGAGAGTGCCTCGCTTGGTGGCAATGCGGGCTTTAATGCTGCCGGCGGGCATTTTGCCGAGGCGGGCAAGGCGCAGCAGGGAACGGCGGCGGCCATTGGCGGCATGTTGGCGAAGATCATGCCCATGTCGGGGATTGTCTCGGCGGTGATTGAGAAGTTCTCGTCGACGACAGTTGGCATCGCCGCCACTGAGCAGATCGGTATGATGAAGAACACCTCCGTCGGACATACCCAGACAACCCAGGTGGGCAAGTTCAAGAAAACGATCGTCGGCGATGAATATGTGATCGAAGTTGGCAAGTCCAAGATGATCATGAAGAAGGACGGGACCGTCATTATCAAGGGTGTGACGTTTCACTTCGAAGCCGACGGGCACTTCCAGCAGCTTGGCAAAGTTATCGATCTGAATTAAGTGGGAGCACTGCGTGACAATTGAGATTACCAATCTAACGCCTTTCCCGAATATGCGTTTTTCCAACTTGGATGCGCATGGCAAGGAGTTCGGAGTGTTCATGGTAAAAGGCGCGTGGGATATCCCTGAAGAAGGGGAGTGTACGCTGTCCGAAGAACAAGAGCCCTTTGTTTTCACTGATGAATATCACGGGGAGCTGAACTTTTCGGCTCTGCGCTACCCGTCGGATTTTGTGCCTTACAAGCCGACAACGGATATTGTTCTCGATGCAACGGCCTATGCGCCGGACGGAAAACCTGCCAAGGAATGGCTCGTTGGGGTGAAGGTGGAGGACACTGAAGGATATGTGGTGGAAAAAACCCTACGCATTCTCGGCCCGCGCTATTGGGTACCAAAGTGGAAGCGAAAACTAAGCGATGAGGAAAAGGTGAATTGGCGTGAGCATCGCGATCTGTTTGAGGGATGGGAATTATCGGAGCCAAAGCCAATCACCAAACTGCCGATCAGATATGAATATGCATACGGCGGCATGCATGTAAAAGGCAAGAAGGAGGACGGCACGCCCGACTATGAGGTTTATGAATACAATCTGGTCGGTCGCGGTTGGATACATCCGGATCTGACCGATCACACAAAGCCAGTGCCCGTCCCTCAAATTGAAGACCCAAACGATCCGATAATTGAGCCTTATAAGCACTATAAGCCACAAAGCTTCGGTCCAGTTCCACCCTCTTGGCTGCCGCGCCGCCCGCTTGGGGGCACGTACGATCAGAACTGGATCGACAACATCCATCCTAACTGGCCGCCCGATTACGATTTTGCCTACCATAATTCGGCTTCGGGTGAGTTGCGCGCCAAAAAACATCTTGCCGGTGATTTGAAAATCCAACTTGTTGGGCTGCATCCAGCTAAACGGCATTGGCTCATCACGTTACCGGACGTTGGGGTTGTAGCAATGGTATCTGGAGAACAGAACGTCACAAACTATCGAATATGCATGGATAGTCTTTACCTAGAGATTGATGAGACAGCATTCAGTGATTTGAGGGCTTTTACCTTGTGGCACCTGACATTTCACATACTGGAGACAAGCGAAATAGCTTTGATTTGCGTTCCTCCGAATGAGCAGGCTGGAGACGGCGTTCCGGATGACCTGAAAACAGATTTTATGCCTGTACCTTTGCCGGAGTCCGTCGCGGTATCACCCCATATGATTGATCCCGACTACCAAGAAAACAACGAGGCTAAATAATGAGCATCCCAATTTCCGCACGCAAGGATGGGTCGAATTTTGTGCATTGCACCGGGCCGGACGTTTGTCTGACACCACCCCAACCGGTTCCTGTCGCTTACATGTCGATTGCCTTTTTTGGCAATGCGTTGCGCACATCTCGTTCAGTACGAAACAATAGTAAAAAGGACTTTCAATTAAATTCGCGCGCACCAGTTACGACTGGACACGAGCCAGGTTCAATGAAGGGTGTCAAGATACCTGGGCATATCAGTCATTCTCACGTCAGGCGAGGTTCGAAAACCGTTTTTTCGGAAGGCTGGGCAGTCATCCGAGACAATGATCCCGGACGCATCAACAGGCCAGGGCCTGGTGGAACCGAGCCGCAGCGAACAAGATCGACTAAAACAATAAAGCATATTTGAACTGGATGGAACGATGGTGATGGCGCAGCGCGGCTCCAACACAGTGAGCGTAAATAACAATAGCGGACAGCCGAACGCATCTGCAGTAGCGGCCAACAACGATGCCGCACGCGTAAAAACAGAAGCCGCTGCAGCAGAAAATGAGTTGAATGACCTCATTAAAGAAAAAAAGAAGGATATTTCTGATCTTGAAGAAGAAATTAAAGAATTAGAAAAAGAAATTAATAGTACTAAAGGTGGAGGGAAAGATTTTTTAGAGCGTAGAAGTGATCTATATGACGCTAAGGCCGATTTGCTAATGGAGAAAGCCGAACTTCAAGCTATGGAGAAGTTCGGCTACACTGGAAAATTCCAAGATCGCATTCTGGTTCGCGAATCAAATGGCAGAAACGGATGGAATAGATACAGCTCTGTTGTGCAAGGCGAACATGCGTTTAGGAAACATGCCAGAGGTCACACTTTTGTGGACACGATTTTCTTAGAAATATTAACTGCGCCGCTCGCTTCGCTTAAGATACTAAGATGGCTAAATCATTTAAGAAAATCAAAAGGAATTTCGAAAATTGCAAAAAAATTGACAAAGTTAAAGGGAATCCGTGAAGGCATAAAACGCTACAGACAGGAACGCATAAAGCGAAGGGAACGTAGGAAAAGAAGAAAAGAACGAGAGGAGTGTGACAAAAAAGGTAACCCAGTGTTCATGGCGACCGGCACATCAATTACCGAGGACGCCTATTTTGCTATTCCTGGTCTTGTCCCGCTTACGATTGGTTCGGTGCATTACAGTGATTGTATTTTTCGCTCAGCGTTTGGTAACGGACGTGTAGATTTTTGCGAACCGTTCATTAAGCGAAACAAGAAAGGGGGATTGACCTTTATAGATGACGATCATTTCCCCGTTGAGTTTCCTAATCCGACGCCCAATCCAAACATGTGGTTCAGTGGCAACAATGTGCGTTCCTTGTATATTCAGCAAACGCGCCGTCGCGGCTTGCTTCTCAAGGAAGGCGGAGAATTTCGCTATTTCGATAAGTGTCAGGACGGCATATGGCGCGTTGTACGAGTTGAGGATCGCAATGGTAATGCACTCATCTACGAGCGCGATGCCAAAAATCTTCTGACATCAATTTCAATGCCGGAAGGACTTAAGGTCACGTTTTCATATGACAAACGCGATCTAAGAACTGGCGCATCACTGATGAGCCCTGAAGGAGAGCTTAAACCCGTTATGCGATGGCGCTACGACGACAACGCTAACATGACATTGTCGGAATGCCTTTACGGCGATCTTTCGACATATGAGTATACCAGCGAAGGTATATTGATTTCGCTTACTAGAAATGGTGTCCATGAAGCCCGTTATGAATACGATGATAAAAACCGAAGACTCCGAACGCAAACCAATGGCTGTTACAACGACGATCAGTATGAATATGATGATAACCTCAAGCTAAACACCTATTTTCCAAACGGTGATCAAAGCCGGCTTCAGAAATTCTATTATTCTGACAATGATACCATCTTTGCCGAAGCCAATGCGCTTGGTCACATCAGGCGCACGATAGAGAACGACGAGGGCTATATTGGCAAGGAGATTGATGCAGAGGGCAATGAAACCTCCTACACATACGATGATGACGGCAATGTAAAATCGATCACCGACGGCGAAGGGCGAACGGCCTTCTATGCCTGGGATGAAGATGGCAATCTGGAAATCCTCATTGATCCGGACGGCAATGCCTGGGACTATCATTACGACGAGAAAGGCAATTTGACGGCTGTTGAAGATGCCAACCGTTTCCGCACGGACATTGTCAATACGGACCAGGGCTTGCCGGCGCGCATTATGCGTCATGACGGATTGATGCAGGTCAACACCTACGACGAGCATCATCGGCTCACCGCCACGGTGGACTTCAACGGCGCCAAAACGATCTTCACGCACGATGATTTCGGTCGCGTTATTGCGGTAAAGGATGCCCTTGGAGCGGTGACGCGCTTTGAGTACACCGATCAGATTGGCTGGGACTTTTGGGAACCATCGAAAATCATCCGCCCGGACGGCGCCGCAATAGTCCACAAAACACTGAAAAGGGGTAAGATCACCACCACTGAAGGCGAAGGGCGAAAGGTCTCGTATATCCATGACGCTTTCGGCAATTTACTGAGTATGCAGGACGCCGGGGGCAACACGCTGCAATTCCACTACGACGGCGAGGAGCAGCTGGAAAAGGTTACCAATCAGCAAGGCCGGGAATGGACGTTTGAGCGTGATGTGGCCAACCGCATCATCCGCGAGATAGACTTTGATGATCAGCAGTTCGACTACACCTACGATGCCGCTGATCGGCTGATTGAGGCCCGCCGTAACGATGGTGGGCGCACTACTTACGCCTATGACAAGTCGGGCCTGATTACCGAGGAGATCGTTTTTGCCCCCGGCGCCAAAGAGGATGAGGGCGATGCTGTTACCTTTGAGTACAACAATCGCGGGCTTCTTGAGAAAGTCGAAAACGCCAACTCGATCATTCAATTTGAATACGATGCCAACGGCCGGATTATCGCCGAGATAACCAACGACCACCGTATCGAGAGTGACTACGATTGCTGTGGTTCTCGCATTGAGCGGCGGACTTTTTCCCTTACGCGTGAGGCGGAGCCGGACGATCTGCTGGGCATTTCCGATGGATTAAAGGCTCTTGCCGGGATGCGCGGCGAGGGTTCGAGCACCACCCTTGGTCCTCAGCTTCAACTGACACAATATTTGTACGATCCCCTCGGCGCATTGCAGCAGATCACCATCGGCGAGCACACGCCACTCATCTTCACACACGATGCGCTGGGCCGGGAGACGCGACGCGAGAGTGCGGCCGGTTTTCGTCTCTCGCAAGCGCACGACAAGATCGGCCAGCTTACCCGCCAGTGGGCGGGCAAGGCGCTGAGGGACCCGCTCGCCCGCGCCAGCCAGCAGCGTGGTGGCGGCGCGCCAGCGGGTATGGCGCTGGAACGCACGTATGGCTGGAACCGGTTTTTTGAGCCCACGTCCATTGCTGATAGCCGTTGGGGCAAGACAACCTATACCTATAATGTCAACGGCCAGATCAACGAGACCCGCTTTGGCGACGGGCCGGGCGAGCGTTTCCGCTACGACCCTGCCATGAACATCGCCGCCAAAGGCGTGCTGGATGGGCCGCAGACGCGCAGTCCCGGCAGCAGCGATCCTGATATCGGCCGCACATTCACCACTTATCGCCCGGGCGAGCGGCAAGCGGGCCGAACGCAGCCCAGCGATACCTTTTTCAACTGGCAATCCTCGAAGGGCGGGCGTGTGGAGGTGGCGCGCGGCAGCCGTGGCGAGCGCATCCGCCTCGCCTATGATACCCGCGGCCGCGTGATCGAGCGCAAGGTTGAGCGGAATGGCTTCCGGCCTCAGCGTTACGTCTTCACCTGGGATGGTCGCGACCGGCTTGTTGCGGCGCTCACGCCGCAGGGGCACAAGTGGACCTATGTGTACGATGCGCTGGGCCGGCGCCTTGCCAGGGTGCAACACGCCCGCCCGGCCAACGACAAGGATGGCCATATCGGCGAGTGGCAGGAGATCGGCCGCGCAGACTATCTGTGGGACGGCGATGTTATCCTTAAAGAAAGCCTCTCCAACGACACCGGCGAGGTCGTTCGCGAAACGGCCTGGCACTTTGAGCCGGACAGCTTTGTGCCCCTGGCGCGTGAGGAGGCCGGCCATCTCAGCTACGTCGTGACCGATCATCTGGGCACACCGCGCGAATTGATGTCTGAGGCTGGAGAGCTCGTTTGGGCGGCGGAATACACGACCTGGGGAGAGGTTCGCCGCTTGTGGCAGGCGGAGAATGACGACGATGGCCCGCCCGGCTCCGGCGGCTTTCAGGGCTATGATGCAGATGGACAGCCGGTGTATGGCATGCGGCCTGGCAATTCGCCTCAAGGGGACCCGGGAGGTGGTGGCGGCGGGTTGGTCAGCGGTAATCTGGCGCTCAAGGCATCTGATGATCCCGATCCCTACCACTGCCCCATTCGCTTTCAGGGCCAATGGGCGGACGCCGAAACGGGCCTTTACTACAACCGCTTTCGATACTATGATGCCAGGGCCGCGCAATACATCTCACCCGATCCGATCGGTCTGGAGGGAGGTGTTAGGGCCAATGGTTATGTCAGTGTACCAGTTGTCTGGTATGATCCGCTTGGCTTGTATTCTAATATGCCGACGTGGATGCCCACGAGAAAAGGCTATCAACGACACCATATAATCCCGAATGAATTGTATGGACGCGGAAAGGGTAATAAAATGCACCTGGTTCTGAAACGACTTGGAAACTGGTATAATCAGGACGGAGCTCCGAATATGATATATTTGCCTGTATGTGAGGCGGTTGCTAAAGCGGATCAAACCAAAAAGAGCATCCACCGGGGACCGCATGATAAATATACAGAAAATGTTAGGAGAAGATTAGATAGACTTCGAAGGCGATCTAAAAACATGTCGAGGAAATGTTTATTGAGGGAGGTGAGAAAAATACAAATGTATTATAGGAAGTTGCTTAAATTGGGAGGCATTAAATGTGATTAACAAGAGCACTCAAATGTATTGTATTACAACACCCTTTTGGAAACAATATTTTACCGCGGCGGCACTGTTAGGGTCTGATGGGGCGGTGCTGCGTGCGGGAGATTATTTGGTTGGTCATTCCTCCGATGGCAGATTTCTAAATTATGTCGATATTAACGTGGGACTATCGGACACTGATGAGATGATATCAACACTAAAGTATCCGGAAAGAATAACTGATTTTATACATGGAATGGGGTTTCCTGGTCTTTTTTCACTTCATGCAAAAGATATTCTTTGTGACTTGGTAAAGGATGATGTTGATTTTATACCATGCAAGGTACATTTTTTCAATGATAATGTAGAAGATCACTATCTTTACAGATTTAAAACATATTATACTGATAAGTATGTTGATCTTACAGATAAACATATTGGTATTGAGGCAGAATTCACAGGCGATATAGTAGTTAGTCAGGATTTTTTAGATATTTGCCAGGAAAATGAATTAAAGATTTCTTTTGAGTCTTATGAACTGGTTTATAAAGAATGGAAGCGACTTGAGGATTTGGCGGCGGCGGCATTGTCAAAAAAGTAACAAACCTGCTCCGGCTTTCCTGGCAGGGAAATGGCAGCGAAGACGGGTACAATCGTGTTGCGCCTGATGTTCGCGGTCGGGCTGCCGCTGGATCTGTATGTACGATGCGCTGGGCCGGGAGACGCGGCGCGAGAGTGCGGCCGGTTTTCGTCTTTCGCAAGCGCACGACAAGATCGGCCAGCTTACCCGCCAGTGGGCGGGCAAGGCGCTGAGGGACCCGCTCGCCCGCGCCAGCCAGCAGCGTGGTGGCGGCGCGCCAGCGGGTATGGCGCTGGAACGCACGTATGGCTGGAACCGGTTTTTTGAACCCACGTCCATTGCTGATAGCCGTTGGGGCGAAACAACCTATACCTATAATGTCAACGGCCAGATCAACGAGACCCGCTTTGGCGACGGGCCGGGCGAGCGTTTCCGCTACGACCCTGCCATGAACATCGCCGCCAAAGGCGTGCTGGATGGGCCGCAGGCGCGCGGTCCCGGCAGCAGCGATCCTGATATCGGCCGCACATTCACCACTTATACCAAGGGGCTTCGCGTTTGACTCCTGACCCGGTTTAAAACCGTTGTCTTGTCAGCACGATACACAAGTCAGCGTGTACAAAACGCCAATACCGCTGGTATTATCGCCCGGGCGAGCGGCAAGCGGGCCGAACGCAGCCCAGCGATACCTTCTTCAACTGGCAATCCTCGAAGGGCGGGCGTGTGGAGGTAGCGCGCGACGGCCAGGGTGAGCGCATCCGGCTCGCCTATGATACCCGCGGCCGCGTGATCGAGCGCAAGGTTGAGCGGAATGGCTTCCGGCCTCAGCGTTACGTCTTCACCTGGGATGGTCGCGACCGGCTTGTTGCGGCGCTCACGCCGCAGGGGCACAAGTGGACCTATGTGTACGATGCGCTGGGCCGGCGCCTTGCCAGGGTGCAACATGCCCGCGCTGCCAACGACAAGGATGGCCATATCGGCGAGTGGCAGGAGATCGGCCGCGCAGACTATCTGTGGGACGGCGATGTTATCCTTAAAGAGTTGATCGTGAAGAAAGGTGCTTCGCGCCGCTTGCGTGTACTTTGCTTCATTTAAAACAATGAGAAAGTCGAGTTCAAGAAGGTGCGGCGCTTCGTTTTCGCTTGGGCTTATTGCAAGGCTTTGGCCCATTTGCGCGCAATACTAGAGCGTGTCAGGTTTTAATAGAAGCATTCTGACGGAGCGATTTTGCGACAAGATGAACCTTAAGTCTCGCAGGATATAGTGGGGCTATTTTCAAGAGACTTAAGGTCCATATTGGTGCAAAAGCGCCCGTCCCTTCGGGTTTCCGATTGGCGGACGCCCACGCCCAAGCCGCTCTCGAGAGATGGGTCGCCATCGCTCTTCGATCGCCTTGGGCGTGGTTCGCCTCGCCAATCGAGAAACAGAATTGCTTCTATTAAGACCTGACACGCTCTAGAGGCCTTGCGTTTGACACCTGGCTCAGATTAAAACCGCTGCCTTATCAGCACGACACACAAGTCAGCGCGTACAAAAAGCCAATACCGCTGGTATTATACCAAGGGACTTTGCGTGTGACTCCTAACGCAGATTAAAACCGCTGCCTTGTCAGCACGACACACAAGTTAGCGCGTACAAAACGCCAATACCGCTGGTATTATTGGGAAAAAGTAGACCGAGGCGAAGCCGAGGGACGTTTTCACATTCAACTATTGAGCACGTCGCCGGCAATGCCGATGTCGGCTTTACCAGGACGGCTGGAGATTTGCATTTCCAACATGGCCTCGCCGATGCAAGCCACGCGTAGCCCATTTGCGGTCATGATGTTCCATCAAAGCTTAGCTGGACCTTGACCGACTTCGAGCGGTCGCTGGCAACGAGGAATGCGCGGGAGGCTTCTTCAACCGGGAAGGTCGATGTGATCATCGGCCCGACATCAATCCGCCCTGACGCAATGGCGTCAACGGCCTCGGCGAATTCCGTATCAAACCTGTGTGTGCCTTGAACCCGGATTTCCTTGGAAACCAGCGCGTTAATCGGAAATGGTGTCTCGCCCGCGACGCCAACCTGTACCAATGTCCCCTGAGGCCTGAGTACGGAAATGGCGGTTAGAATGGCTGGGACAGCGGCGGAGCATTCGAAGGCAACATGAAAGTGGCCCTTGTTTTCTCCGTAGTGATCCATGGCCTTGGGGTTTCGACCAACGTTGATGATTTTGCCGGCACCCATTTGCCGGGCAACAAGCAAGGTCTTGTCCTGTATGTCCGTGACGACAACTTCTTTCGCACCTCTTTGGACAGCGACTGCCACACACAGGCCCCCGATCGCGCCGGCACCTGTCACCAGTACGCGCTTGTCGGTCAGGTCACCGGCAAGGTTTGCGGCATGCAGGCAAACGGCCAGAGGTTCCGCACAGGCGATCGCCCCAAGATCAACCCCCGATGGTACCGGTATGCACTGCGCCGCATCAACCACGACATAGTCACGGAACAGCCCCTGTTCGTGGGGAAGCCGTATCGCCGAGCCGTTGAACCGCATTTGCATGCAATGGATCGGAGCACCTTCCAGACAGAATTCGCATTGGCCGCAGGGGCGGCTCGGGTTCAGCGCAACACCGTTGCCAGGCACAACATTGGCGACACCTTCCCCAATTGCGACGATCCGCCCGGACGCCTCGTGACCAAGAATGATCGGTTCCCGCACCCGGATGGTACCAATGCCGCCATCCGCAAGGTAATGCATATCGGAGCCGCATATCCCGCCTTTGGCGACGGCGACAAGTACCTGACCCGGGCCGGGACCGATGACCTCGTCGGTTTCGATGCGAAGATCATTTTGGCCGTACATGCGGCAAACGCGGGTTTTCATGCAGGTACCTTCAGGGGAGCAGAAGTGACGGAAGCCAAGTGGCCAATGGTGGGAAATAGCTGACGGCCAACAAGACCAGAATGTTGGTCAGCAGAAACGGCAGGATTGACTTGACCACCGGCGCAAGAGGCAATCGCGCGATATTGGCGCAGACGAAGAGACACACCCCCACAGGAGGCGTTGTCAATCCGATCATCAGATTCAACACGGCAAAGGTCGCAAAGTGCAACGGATCAATCCCGACAGCTTCCGCCAGTGACAAGAGCGGTACAAAGAGAATGATCAGGGCTGCGATTGTCTCCATGAACATGCCGACAACGAGAAGCAGCAGATTGATCAGCAAGATCACCAGAAACCTGTTGTCGGTGATCGAAAGCACACCGTCGGCAATCGCCTGTGGGATACGTTCGGAAACCAGTATCCAGCCGAACACATTGGCAAAACCAACGAGGGCAAGGATGCCTGCGGCGGAAACAGCGCTGTCGTAGATGATGCCCGGCACCTTGTGCAGAGGAAGCTCGCGATAGATGAATGCGCCAACAAGAAACGCATAGACGCTTGCGACAACTGCCGTCTCGGTCGGGGTCGCGAGCCCGGAAAGCAGGCCGTAGATGATCAGGAAGGTCATCGCGATGGCCCAGATGGCTCCACCGAAAGACCGCGCGACCTCTCCCAATCCCTGCCACGGTTGATGCGGAAAACCGCGGCGCACCGAGATTCCATAGGCGGTCACCATCATGGCGACGCCCATCAATAGGCCGGGAATCGCTCCTGCAAGGAACATCTTGCCGACTGAAATACCCGATAGCGCGCCCACGATAATCATGGGTACGGACGGCGGAATGATCGGCCCCACCGTTGATGACGCAGCTGTTACCGCCGCGGAAAAGTCCGCCGGATAGCCCGCCTTCTTCATGCCCGGGATCAGGACACCACCAAGCGAGGCCGCGTCCGCCACCGCGGTCCCGGTTATCCCTCCAAAAAGCATCGAGGCGGAAATATTCGTCAGGCCAAGTCCACCTCGGATCCATCCGACAATTGCGTTGGCAAACCGGATGATGCGGCTGGTAATCCCGCCCTGGTTCATCAGGTTGCCAGCCAGAATGAAACCAGGGATCGACAGGAGCACGAAAACATCCATCCCGGCATACATTTTTTGCGGCATGACAACAGGCGGGATTCCGGCCAGCAACAGGTAGGCCAGTGATGAAAGGCCAAGCGTGATGGCAACGGGAATGCCCAGGGCCAGTCCAGCCGCAAACACTGCGAAAAGTACACCAACTTCCATTACCTGGAGCCTTTCAGTTTTTAGTGAAGCAATTTTCGTTTCCCGATTGGCGAGGTGACCCACGTTTGAGCCGATCGACATGCGATGTGGATGCATCTCATGAGATCGGTTTGAGCGTGGGCGCCCGCCAATCGGCAAACAGAATTGCTTCTATTAAGACCTGACACGCTCTAGTCCTCGTCCCCGGTCTTGGGCGGCAGGCCATTTTCGGTGCCTGCCAGCATGCCGATCACGCGAAGCAGCGCGAACACGGCCAGGCCCAGAAGCATCAACCAGACGGTCGCGTGAACAAGATCCATGCGAATGCCCATTGCCGGAGCCGTTTGCATCTGACCGATGCTGACGAACTTCCAGGCGTGGGGAAGGAGGAACAATGCGATGCCCGCCGTTGCAACGGCCCCAAGAAGCCTGAGCATCCATGGCAGTTTGCCCGGCAGCGCTTCGCAGATGACGTCCACATTGACCAGATCGCCCGATCGAAAGGAAAGCCCGGCTCCAAATGCAACCATGTAGAGCAGCGCATACCGCGTGAGTTCCTCGGTCCAGACAGGCGACGAACCCCAAAGACGCCCCAGGACCTGAACGAGAACCGCGGCGATCAGAACGGCAAATGCAACACCGGCACCTACCCTTGCAAGAACCACGACATGCCTGATGAGCTTATCGGCGCCACCCATAACATGTACCTCGAAATCGGGCCGGCGCCCGGAAGAAAAACGCCGGCCTGGTGAGCGATGGTTGGAGTATCATTGTGCGAAGAGACTCTCGACGATCGGCTTGATCTCGTCATTCACATTCGCCAGAACCGCATCCTTCGCTGCTGCCTGGAAAGCGGCGGCATCGACTTCAACGAACGTCATACCCTTGCTTTCAAGGAAGGCCCGGTCAGCCGCAAGACTGGCCTCGAACAAACCGCGCTCATAGGCCTGCGCCCGCGCCGCCGCTTCCATCACCGCGGATTGATCTTCTGCCGACAGCTTGTTCCAGGTGGATTCCGCGATCGTCAGGTAGATCCAGGACCGGACGTGATCGGTCAGGTTCACGTGGCTCTGGACTTCGTAGAAGCTCGCAGAGCGGATCAGCGCAAGCGGGTTTTCCTGCGACTCAATGGTGCCATTCTGGAGCGAGGTGAAAACCTCTGAAAAGGCCATCGGACCAGGGTTCGCGCCCAGGGCTTTCCAGACGTCCACAAATAGCGGCACATTGGGAACTCGCATTTTCAGACCGTTCAGGTCAGACGGAGAAGTGATCGGACGATTTGAGGTGAGGTCGCGTGCGCCCCTCGCGAAATACGCAATCGGGCGTATCTGCACCTGCTCAATGATCTGTGCCTTGATTTCATCACCGATCGGGCCGGAAGCGAACGCGTCCATGTCCTCGATGGTCTTGAATGCGTAGGGCACTGCCAGCAGCGCCGCCTTCGGAGCCCAGTTCTGCAGGCTTTCGCCGGTGATCGTCATGTCGACGGTGCCAAGCTGCATTCCGTTGATCAGATCGATTTCTTTACCGAGTGACTCGTTTGGGAAAACTTCAACAGCGATCCGCCCATCCGTCAGCGCGGAGAGCTCTGAACCAAACTTGACAGAGGCCTTGTGCCAAGGATTATCTTCGTTTGCCAGATGTCCGAGCTTCAAGGTCATTTCCTGTGCAGCAGCCGGCAAGGCCAAAAAGCCGGCTGCGGCAACCACCGCGGTCAGACCGAGAAGATTTCGTGCGAGTTTCATTTAGTTTTCTCCTTTTTGGATGGGTGCATTGACCGGGCGAACCATTTCTCCCGGCAATTCGAAATATGCTTCGTTCTCAGCAGCGATGTGCGGCAAGGTTCCGAGAATTTCGCGAAGGTGGATACGCATCGCCGAATTTGCGTTGGGAATTGATCCTCGTTCAATTTGGTCCACGATTTCCTGATGCTGCTGAATCAAGGTTTTGATTGGGAAGCGCGTAGTCGTAAGATAGCGCACTCGATCCATCTGCGACTTAAGACCCTCGACTTGTTTCCAGGCTGTCAACTTACCCGAACCATCCGCCAATGCCTTGTGGAATGCATCGTCGAGCGACATGAATGAGCTCGGGTCGGAAGTGTCGCGAGATTTTTGCCGCGCGATGTGCGATCGCAACTCCGCGATTAACGCAGGATCGCTCTGCTCGGCCAAAATCTTGACGATGTCGGCCTCAATTGCCTCCCGGACAAAACGTGAATCCAGGACGGCCGTGTAGTTGATTGGCCGAACATAGGTGCCGCGCTGCGGCAAGACAGACAAAAGGCCCATGTCGGCGAGACGGATGAATGCCTCCCTCACCGGCTGTCGGCTTACGCCGTATTGCCGCGCGATCTCGGATTCCGAAATCCTGTCGCCGGGCCGCAGGTCGTTCCGAATGACGCGCCTGCGCAAAATCCGCGTGATTTGCGGCGCAATCGCGACCGACGGGTCAAGCTGCAATTGCGTTGCCTCGCCTTTCGCCATGATTTGTCCTCCCGCAATTTTGATACTACCATACTTCCATACTTTCAACTAGTCAATAACCTGAGAATTTGCTAAGCATGACCCGAAATGGCAACTCATTGAGGGCATCATGAAACAGGCTTGGCGATGGTTTGGGCCCACGGATCAGGTAACGCCGGAGGAGATCGCTCAGACCGGAGCAACAGAGGTTGTTTCGGCACTTCATCAAGTGCCGACCGGAGCAGTGTGGACGCCGGACGAAATCGCCCGGCGTCATACTGAAGTCCGAACCCTGCCCAACGGTGCCCCCTCTGGACTGACCTGGTCCGTCGTCGAAAGCCTGCCCGTCTCGGAAGACATCAAGAAACAGAATGGCAACTGGCAGGAGCATTTGGATAACTATCGCACAAGCATGCGGAATATTGCCGCGTCGGGTATTGAAGTCATCTGCTACAACTTCATGCCGGTGCTTGACTGGACGCGAACAGATCTCGCCTGGCGGTTGCCCAACGGTGCAACCTGCATGCGATTCGATATGACGGATTTTGCCGCTTTCGATTTGCACCTTCTCCAGCGCGCCGGCGCACAGGGTGACTACGACAACCATCTGAAAGAAGAAGCGACGCGCCGGTTCTCTGCCATGAGTGCGGCACAGGCCACCCGGATCAGCGGCAACATCGTTTTTGGCCTGCCCGGCGCAGCCGAAACGTTCACTCTAAATGACATCCGCGCCCATCTTTCAGAGTATGCCACGATTTCCGAAGATCGCCTGCGCCAGAACCTTATCGACTTTCTGTCAGAGGTCGCTCCATTGGCTCAGGATCTTGGCCTGCGCCTGTGTTGTCATCCCGACGACCCGCCATTTCCGTTGCTTGGGCTGCCGCGCATCATGTCGACCGAGGCGCACTACGCCGCCATCCTTAAGGCCGTTGACTTGCCCTCGAACGGGATCACGCTCTGTTCCGGATCGTTGGGGACCCGTGCCGACAACGATCTTGCCGGGATGATGACCCGGCTCGGCGATCGGGTTCACTTTCTCCATCTGAGGAATGTCAAACGCGAAAGCGAGGACATTCGCGGATCTTTCCACGAGGCTGAGCATCTGGGCGGTGACACCGATATGGTTGCATTGGTCACTGCTGTCCTTCGAGAAGAGGCCCGCCGCCGTGCAGATGGGCGCGCGGATTGGTCGATACCCTTTCGCCCGGACCACGGCCAGGACATCCTGGACGATCAGCGGCGCAAGGCGCAGCCGGGTTACCCGGCGATTGGGCGCCTGAAAGGTCTGGCCGAATTGCGCGGCATAATCGCTGCGCTGGAGCCCCGGATCGTCGCGGAATGACACCGCGACTGAAGACGCTTGTCGGGTTGAACCCGAATGTGCGCCGCCCCGCCTATTGCCGCGACGAACACGGCCCGGGCATCGTTCATATCGGGCTGGGCGCGTTCCACAAGACCCATCAGGCTGTTTACACCGACGACGCCCTCGCCGTTGCTGGCGGCAATTGGCGTATAACCGGTGTCTCGCTCCGTAGCCCGACAGCCTCGAAAGAATTGTCACCGCAGAATGGGCTCTACACGACCATTGAACGCGGCATCGAGGGTACGTCTGCACGGGTAATCGGTTCCATAGCCGCAGCCTTGTGCCTGCCCGTGCATCGGCAGGCTGTGCTTGACGCACTAACGAACCCCTTGACCAGGATTGTCTCGCTTACTGTCACGGAAAAGGCCTACGGCATGGATCGCGAAACCGGCGGCATGGACCCAACCCACCCCGCAATCGCCGCCGATCTTGCCGCGCCGCAAAAGCCGCAAAGTATCGCCGGCCTGCTGGTCTGGGCAATTACTCACCGCAAGTCCGCCGGCGTGCCCCCCCCTACCGTCTTGTGCTGCGATAACCTGCCCGAGAACGGGCGAATGTTGCGCCGTCTGCTGGTGGACTTTGCGCGCGCCACAACTCCCGGCATCGTGGATCACATCGCCAATGATATCGCCTTTCCGTCGACGATGGTGGATTGCATAACGCCCGCGAGAACGGACGAGACCCTGGCAATGGCGACCGCGCTCCTGGGATGCCGGGATGAGGCGGCTGTCGAATGCGAAACCTTCCGCCAATGGGTCATTGAGGACCGGTTCCCACAGGGGCGGCCCCGATGGGAAGCTGGCGGCGCATTGTTTGTCGATGACGTTCGACCTTACGAAGAAATGAAGCTTCGGATGCTCAATGGGGCTCACTCCATGATCGCCTATTCCGGGTTCATGTCCGGGCATACCCATGTCCGCGACGTTATCGCCGATGCTGCGCTTGCCGGACTTGTGAGCCGTCATTTGAATTCCGCCGCAGCAACGCTTGAACCGCTGCCAGAGTTGGATTTTCACAATTACGCCTCTGACGTGATGGCCCGGTTCAAAAACCCGCACCTTGCGCATGAAACGTACCAGATTGCCATGGATGGAACCGAGAAGATGCCCCAGCGCATCTTTGCGCCCGCTATTGACGCGCAATCCCTGGATCAACCTGTTGACGCATTCGCTCTGGCAACCGCCTGCTGGATGCGCTATCTCGTCGGCCGCAAGGATGATGGCACATACTTCGATCTCAGGGACCCCAGAGAGAATGAAATTCGTGCTGCACTTGATGGCAGTGAGACAGCGGATGACATATTTGCTCGGCTATCAAACCTGCGGAACCTGCTTCCGGAAAGACTGGTGAATGATACGAACTGGAAGCGAATGGTTGTCGAGCATCTTCATACGCTTCTTGCTCGGGGTTGCCGGTCGGGACTGAAGAAAATCGCCGCCGGGTTACCTCGGTCATCGCTCGGAAAGCTGCGATATAGAACTGTCGGCCAGCGCAGTGACTAGAGCGCGTCAGGTCTTAATAGAAGCAATTTTCGTTTCTCGATTGGCGAGGCGATACCCACGCTCAAGGCGATCGAAGAGTGATGTTTACCCATCTCATGAGATCGGTTTGAGGATGGGCGCCCGCCAATCGGCAAACCCGAAGGGACGGGCGCTTTTGCTATAGATTTCAGGGCGATCAGCTTTATGCGTTGCGATCAGCTTTATGCGTTTTGCATTACCCTTGGCAAAATGGGTACAGCTAACGCCATGCTGATCTAATATGAACCTTAAATCTCTTGCAAACAGCCCCACTATATCCTGCGAGACTTAAAGCCCATCTTGTCGCAAAATCGCTCCGTCAGAATGATTCACTTAAGACCTGACACGCTCTAGCTGAATGTGAAAAAGCCCTTCGGCTTCGCCTCGATCTACTTTTTCACATTCAACTAAATGGCCCTGTGATGCGCACGTTTTCGACGATGGCACAAACCTACACGATCACCGGTCGGCTGTCAAGGATTTTTTACCTAAAAATGATTTTTTTCCTATTTGCTATCCCTCCCTCCCGCAACGTCAGGCAATGGAGCATGTTATTTCCTCTACCCGGGGTCGTTGCATCTGACTCCTGACCCGGGTTCAAAACCGTTGTCTTGTCAGCACGACACACAAGTCAGCGTGTACAAAACGCCAATACCGCTGGTATTATTGGGAAAATTGGACCAAGGCGAAGCCGAGGGACTTCTCACATTCAACTATCAACGGCACTCTCGAGCGACAGATGATCCAATCCATCCAGTCAAACCGGATCGCCTCACGCGCGGACGCCGCCGGCCGATGCCTGCGCATCCGGCATACCCTCGTCTGGCACCGACCCTTGGAGAGCATTCGCCTTGCGCACCATCTTATTGCGATACATCGAACCGTCAGCGCATATGAGCAATGCCGCAATATCACTGACTTCATCGGGAAAGACCGCATGCCCGATACTTATACCGACCTCGTAGGTGATGCCGTCGACTTCAATCGGCCAGGCAAGCGCCCCGCGAAGACGCTGGCGCATATCCGCAACGCTCCTGTCCGCCGCCGGACCATGCAGCAGAACAGCAAACTCATCGCCGCCAATGCGGGCAATCAAATCATCGTCGCGAAGGCAGCCGCTCAGGCGATCCGCAACCGCACGGAGAACATGATCGCCAACACTATGACCGAAATTGTCGTTGATTTGCTTAAACCTGTCCAGATCGAGATAGAGAACGGTAACGCGGCGCCCGTGCGCCATAGCGTCAGCACAGCGGCGCTCCAGTTCTGTTTGGAAAAAGCGTAGATTGTACAGCTCTGTCAGCGCGTCGCGGGTGGCAAGATCGGCAAATTTCAGCCGCTCCAGTTCCAATTCCTCGCGCAAGATGCGGTTGGAGCGCTCATAGCACACCACAGCGAGAATGGTCAAACTATACATACAACCAAAGACCATCGCAAGATTTAGCGCCGGATAGGCGTTCGACGAATAATCGGGCAGCGTAAGATCAAACGCCGCACTGATTGCTCCCTGCAACAGCAGGATAAGCGGTACCGCAACAGACACAGCCATGCCCATACGGGCGCCGTAAAGAAAATAGGTGATCAGTGGCGGAAGGACGATAATCGGCATGGCAACTGAATGCGGAAATCCGCCAGTCATCAGGATACTCAGGATCGGCGCTACAAGCGACGTTACCAATATAGTAACGCGCGTTACGCCATCCTTACCGCGCATTAAAAAGCGATAACCAACCAAAAGCAGCGCGACCACCAGAACCAGAGGCGGGGTGAAGATGATCTTCGATTGCGTTTCCAGATAGCGCGCATCCAGAACAACAAATACGAACAGGAAAGCGATCGTTATCACGATAAAAAACAACAGGATGTCAGCAATCGTCTTCGCCTGAAACAAGCTCATGCGATCGCCGCCGTAGTGCGCTTTTAACGCCTCGTCATGCTTTTTGAGTAGGCCGAGAATACCCATATCGTTATTATTAATTTTATTGATTGACAAAAAAAAATTCAGAATTTTCATGGGATTATATGTTACTTGACTATGCTACCAGTTAAAACCAAACGAAAATTATATTTTGTATTAATAAATTATTATTAAGGCATTTTCAAGTAGGCCTTACCTGCGTGGCACCTCAAAATACCACCATTCAACGATATGCGCCGTTGACTGGCGATAGTGGTAACGTTAACACAGGGGCCTATGTGCAATGCAACACAGCTACTGCAGGATCTGATCCGCTGCCCGAGCGTCACACCGCGGGAGGCGGGTGTTTTGTCCTGTCTTGAGAACGTTTTACGGCCGGCCGGCTTTACATGCCATCGGCTTATCTTCAGCGATGCCGATACACCGGATGTGGAGAACCTGTTCGCCACGATCGGCTCCGGCGCGCCGCATTTTGTCTTTGCCGGACACACCGATGTGGTCCCGCCCGGGCGCGACGCGCTGTGGTCGCGCGCACCGTTCTCGGGCGATGAGGCGGACGGCTATATTCATGGGCGCGGCGCCCAGGATATGAAGGGGGGCATTGCGGCTTTTGTCGCCGCCGCCACGGCGCTTGTTGCAGAACACGCCCCCTGGCCGGGAACCCTGAGCGTGCTCATTACCAACGACGAGGAAGGGCCGGCGATAAATGGTACCGCCAAACTTCTTGCGTGGTGCGGGGAACGCGGCATTCGCTTTGATGCCTGCATTGTGGGCGAGCCCACCAATCGGCAGGAGATGGGAGATACTGTAAAAATCGGCCGGCGGGGCTCGATGTCGGCCACATTGAGCGTTAGCGGTGTGCAGGGCCATGCCGCCTATCCCCATCTTGCTGATAATCCGGTGCACCGTCTGGCGCGTATGGTTGCGCGCCTCGTGGCGACGCCCCTCGATGGGGGCAGCGCGGCATTCGAGCCATCGACATTGCAGGTGACGGCGCTGGAGACGGGCAATGACGCCTACAACGTCATTCCGGCGCGCGCCACGGCGAAACTGAATATTCGTTTTAACGACACCTGGGAGGTTGAGGCGCTTGTCGCGCAATTGCACAAACGCATTGCGCGGGCCGAGCCCGATGTCGATTATCGGCTGGACATCAAGCAGCCGGTGGCGGAGGCTTTTCTGACCCGGGCGGGGCCGTTGTCACGGATGCTTGTCGAGGCGATTGCGCATCAGACGGGGCGGCAGGCGCAACTGACAACATCGGGGGGGACGTCCGATGCGCGCTTTATAAAAGACTATTGCCCGGTCGTTGAATTCGGTCTTGTGGGCGATACCATGCACCAGATTGATGAGCGCACTCCTATTGCCGATCTGCGGGCTTTAACGCGCATATACCGCACGTTTTTGCAGCGATTTTTCTCTCTCGAAGGCGCGCCATGATGCCATCCTTGCAGGCCGTTAGCGCCGCCATTCTCGGCACCTGGCGGATGTTTTTGAACAAGGCGGATGCGCCGCAATATTTTGACCTGACCATTCGCGGCTTCTGGCATTCGTTCTTTGCCGCCATAATCTGCCTGCCCCTTGTCGGCTATATCAGTCTTGGTGCGCCGCCGATAGACCTTGGGTTGCCGCAGGATCCCGAACCGCCGGGGCCGCCGCCGCCGATCGCCGTCATGGCGCTGCAATACGCCTTATCGTGGATCATCTATCCTGTCGCCATGGCGCTATTGAGCTGGGCGCTACGGATTGGCAAGGGGTATATTGCCTATATTGTCGTGTACAACTGGTCCAACTTCATTACCTATACCTGCGCGGCGATTTTAATCGGGCTTGCCGGCATTGCAGCCATTGGTCCTGGCTTTAAGGCGATGGTCGGCCTGGCGATGTTTTTTTTCCTTTTTCGCTTTCAGTATATGATTGCGCGGCGAATGTTGTCGGTTCCCGCCTGGGACGCGGTGGGGGTTGTGTTGTTTCAGTTCGCGATCAACGTGATTTTTACCCTTGTGGTTTCGCGTTTATCGTCTCTGTGATGGGGGTGCAGGTGGCAACCGGGCGCTCACCGCGGCGGCGCGTTTGCGGCGGCGTATTCGATACGGTGCAGATAAAGACCGTGGGCCGGCGCAACCGGGCCGCATCGGGTGCGATCCCTTGCCGCCAGGGCGTGCGCCACGTCCTGCGCCTTCATCTTGCCAAAGCCGACTTCCACGAGCGTGCCCACGATCGAGCGCACCTGACGGTGTAGAAATGACGGCGCCTCGCAAACAACGCGAACCTCCGCGTCACGGCGGTCCACCACGATACGTTCAAGGGTTTTGCGGGGGCTTTTCGCCTGGCATTGGGAATCGCGAAAGGTGGAAAAATCATGCGTTCCCACAAGCGCTTGCGCCGCGCGATCCATGGCGGGGGCATCAAGCGCTCTGGCGATGTGCCAAACGCGCCCCCGTTGAAGCACGGGCGGCGGGCGGCGGTTTAGAATGCGGTAAAGATAGGCCCGTCGCGTGGCGCTGAAGCGAGCGTGAAAGTCGTCCCCTACCGCCCGCGCCGCCAACACGCTGATCGGATGAGGGCGAAGATGGGCGTTCAATCCCTCGCGCAACGTATTGGTGTCGATTTTCCTGGCAAGATCCACATGGGCGACCTGGCCAAGGGCATGCACCCCCGCATCGGTGCGCCCGGCGCCGGTGATGTTGGCGCGTTCCCGGGTCAGTTTAAAGAGTGCACTCTCCAGCGCCTCCTGGACGGAAAAGCCGTTCGCCTGTCGCTGCCAGCCGACAAAGGCGGCACCGTCGTACTCAAGGGTAAGCCTGAAACGCGCCACCGCGCCCCCCTATGTTGCGCACCGGCCCAGACGCGTCCCCCTGGCGATCGTATAGCCGCGCTGAAAGGCTTTCGCCTCCAGAGGCTTCCGGCCCGCCCGCTGCAGGGTGATGAGCCGCACCGCACCCGTACCGCAGGCGATCGTCGGCGCATCATCAAGCACCTCTCCCGGCGCCCCGTGTGCATCGACCGGTACCGCCCGCAGGACCTTGATACGCGCCGCCGGGTCATCGCCCGGGACCTCGAACCACGCCCCGGGATGGGGTGAAAGGGCGCGAATATGATCGTGCACATCCCCGGCCGGCTTCGACCAGTCGATGCGAGTCTCCTGTTTGGCGATCTTTCGCGCAACGCAAACCCCGGCGCTTGCCTGAGGCGAGAAATCCAGACTGCCGCGCTCAAGCGCGGCAAGGGCGCGAACCATGACATCGGCGCCAAGCCCCATCAGCCGGTCATGCACCGTACCGGCGGTATCGTCGGCCCCGATGGCGCAGCGCTCAACGAGCGCCACCGGTCCCGTATCGAGACCCGCCTCCATACGCATGACCGTCACCCCCGTTTCCTTGTCGCCAGCCATGATCGCGCGTGCAATAGGCGCCGCGCCGCGCCAGCGCGGCAACAGCGAAGCGTGCAGATTAAGACAACCATGGCGCGGGGCCGCCAGAACCGCCGGCGGCAACAGCAAGCCATAGGCGACCACCACAGCAACATCGCCATCGTGTGCCGCAAACGCCTCCCGCACCGCGTTCGATGTAAAATCAGCCGGCGTGAGCACCGGCAGTCCCAGCGCCTGCGCCTGGCGATGCACGGGCGTCTTGCGCACCTTCAGCCCGCGCCTTCCGGCGCGGCGCGGCGGCTGGGTGTACACCGCCACGACGTCATGGGCATGGGCGATCAGGGCACTCAGCGTCGGAACGGCAAAGTCCGGCGATCCCATAAAGATAATCCGCAGCGCCACAGCGTCAGTTCCGTTCCTGCCTGGCCAGTTTTAGGAATTTTTTCTCAATCCGGCTGCGCTTTAGGCGCGACAGATAGTCGATAAACAGCTTGCCGTCCAAATGATCGATCTCATGCTGCACGCAGGTGGCCAATACGCCCTCGCATTCCAGCACCTGGGCGCGATCCTCCAGATCGCGATAGGCGACGACGCACGAACGGGGCCGCTCCACATCCTCATAAATCTCGGGTATGGATAAACACCCTTCCTGATAGACCGACATCTCCGCGCTAACCTGTAAAAGTTGCGGATTAATCAGCACAATCGGATTGTTTGGCACGGTCTCGCCCTGACCATTATCAGCAGCATCGATCCTCTCGCCGGCAGCACTGTTGGCCGGCATATGCCCATCCTCGCCGCCTTCAGCGCCGTCTGTATCGTTGTCGGGGGACCGGGCGTGGGTGACATCAATCACCACCAGACGGCGCATGACGCCGATCTGCGGCGCCGCCAGGCCAATCCCCGGCGCCGCATACATGGTTTGCAACATGTCCTCGGCCAGCGCGCGCACTTGCGCGTCAATGCGCTGCACGGCCGCCGCGCGCCGGCGCAATCGCTTATCCGGTATAATGAGGATTTCCCGCAGGCCCATGGCGTTCAGATAGGCGCTATCGGCGCGCCGGTCAAGCGTTCCGCGCCTGCAGCCGGTCGCAACGCCTGACATCGTACGAAACAGGCGTTGCCAAGGCAAACGACCGGCGCGCTCAGCGGCCGAGTATCTGCTCGAATATGCTGTCCATCGATTGCTGCTGTGACCTGCGCTGCGGACCGCCGGACTCAAACAACTGGCCAAAAATATCGGCCCCCGTTTGCGGCTGCTGCGATTGCTGGCCGCCGCCAAAAAGCCCGCCGATGAGTTCTCCCAACCCTCCGCCCTGTCCGGCCGTTTGCCGGGCGCCGCCACCGCCCGTGATATTGGCGAAAATATCCTGTAAACCCGGTTGCCGGGGCGCCTGCTGCGCCATGCCGCCCATGAGCATGGAGGCCAGACTGGGCAGCATTTTCTTGAGAATATCGGCGCCGATGCCGGTATCGCTCGAGACCTGATCGGCGACCCGGCGGCTCACCTCCTTGGTGCCGAAAATATGGCCGAGTATGCCATTGCCCTCATCGATCCCGCGCTGGGAAAACGCCGCATCGGGTTGCTCGAAATAACTCCCGTGGCGGTTCGAACCCAGAGCGTTGATAAATCCTTCCAGCCCCTGTGGCGTTTGCGTGTTTCGCCGCAAGCCGGTGGTAAAAGCGGGCAACAGCCCCTCCAGCGCCTGTTGCGCCTGCTCCTCACCAAGCCCGAACTGGCGGGCGATATTGCCTAGTCCCTGCCCGCCCTGCGCACCGGCAAGCATTTCAAATAAATTGTTCATCGCGAAGAACCTCCTTGATCACGACACGATTGCATCAACGCCCCTCGTTAAACTGTCGCGAATAACGCGCCGAATGCCCATTGCCCCGGGCGGTGTCACTCGGCGATCATCCGCGCAGCCTGAACCTTATACCAGCGGTATTGGCTTTTTGTACACGCTGACTTGTGTATTGTGTTGACAAGACAACGGTTTTAAACTGGGCCAGGAGTCAAACGCATAGCCCTTTGGTGTTATATAGGGTGCGCGGCGCGAATTGCACGCATTTTGATTTTATGTTATGGCCCGCAGAGCTATTCATCCGATCGTCAGGGATGTTCGATTTATACTAACGGTCATAAAGAATGACCGTTATCGTTCAAACGCCACTAAGGCTTACGCGCCATAAGGCGCGGCGGCCGGTCGGCCTTGCCAACGGCTTTATGAGTCAACCATAAGAGCCGTTGGTATTACCCTGTATTCTCAAGGGTTTAAGAACCGCTGGAAGCGGCGCGAAGCGCCCTTGACAGCACTGGATAAATCGAAAAAAGCGATGATCAGATGAACGGCTCCAACCGGCCCCGTCGCGGCTACGGCCACCAGAGGTACCGCTTCGGATTTGCCCGTCCCGGATACAGCCCGCTGAAAGATTATGCCGTTGATCGTGAAGAAAGGTGCTTCGCTCCGCTCCATGTACTTTTCTTCATTTAAAACAATAAGAAAGCAAGTCTCAAGAAGGCGCAGCGCCTTGTTTTCTCCTGGGCTTTAGAGCGTGTCATGATGCCCCATCCAACCATCCCCATTGCCCTGATTGCGGCCGTTGCCGAAAATAACGTTATCGGTGTCAATGGCGGTATGCCGTGGCATATTTCATCGGATCTAAAATACTTTCGCAAAATGACCATCGATAAACCCGTTGTCATGGGCGCCGGACAGTTTGACAGTATGGCCCGCCCTCTCGATCGCCGCGCCAATATCGTCCTGACAAGAGACCGCTCCCGCGTCATCGCCGGCGCCCATGTGGTCCATGCCATCGATGCCGCACTCGCGTTGGGACGCGCGCTCGCGCGCCAGTCGGAGGCGCGCGAGGTGATGGTCATCGGCGGCGGCGAAATCTACGCCCAGACCATGCAATACGCCGCACGCCTCTATATTACGCGCGTACATGCGAGCATCCCTGGCGATACGTATTTCCCCCCTGTGGATACGGCACTCTGGTCGATTGTCGCATCGGAGGAAATCCCCGCCCGGGGCCGCGATACCATCGATTGTACGCGCCTTGTTTATGCGCGTAACGCATCCAGCCGGGCAATGACCGCATCGGGATGAAACGTCGCCATGGCGCGCGTCTGGCCCCGTTTCGCCAGATCGCGCCGCGCCGCAGGATCGGCTACGAGCGTATGCAGTGCCCGCTCAAGACTTAAAGCCGTCACCGCTTCAACATACAGCGCCGCCTCGCCGCTGACTTCGCGCAGGCCCCCCACACCCGATGAAATCACCGCCGCCCCGGCCACATGGGCCTCAAGGGCGGCCAGGCCGAACGGCTCCGGCGTGAGCATGGGAACAACCGCAATCGATGCGACCATGGCACTCTCACGCACCGCCTGGCGCCTTGCATCTACCTGCCAACGCAGCCGATCCTGTGGCGCATACGCCTGATGAAGCGCCTTGATGGATGCATCGGCGCCCTCCCATTCGTGGGTAAAGAGAGCGGCGCGCCAGTCCGGATGCGCCGCCAGTACCCTGCTGACGCCCTCCACCAGAGGCGCAACACCCTTGTGGGTTCGCGCCCGTGCGGCAAAATGGATCAGTCGGTCCCGCGGCGCCCCGATAGGGCGATACCAGTCGTCGATCTCGATCGCATTGTGAACTGTATGGGCCTTGTCGGCCAGATGCGGATAGGCGTCGCGAAAACGCCCGGTGCAATAGTCCGATGTGAACACAATCGAATCGATCCGCTTTAGTCTGCGCGCGCGCCGGCGCTTCTTCAGCCACGGCAGCGCCCCGTCAATTGCATTGTGAAACATCAAGGCCACATGGGCGTCAGGATACCGGCGCTTGAGCCGATGCGCCAGGGTAATATCCTGGTGTACTTCGATGCGTCTTGCTGTTTGGCGAGCGGCCAGCGTCGTCAGCACGAACCGCCGCCAGTCTCCTCTACGGGTGTGCCGGTGGGGGGCGTAAAGAATCGCCTGCTCCTTAAGCACAGGGGTGGTGTTATTGGCGATGATGGTGATGTGTTCGCGATAACGGCTATGGCGCCATCCCATCCAGGCGACCGTATCGATGGAATCCGGATTGGTGCGGTTAAAGCGGCTTGAGAGCGGCAGAACAACAAGGATGGGACCGGTACGCACGGGCGGCTGTCCTGTCTGGCGGAGCGCATTCGACATTTCAGTCCCATTTGCCGCTGGACGCGTTTTCAAACATTAAATTCAAGGAACCACCAGGTGTGTAACCTCAACAGGTTGTTCTTGCAAAACCCATTGGATGCAGGTGGCCATTCAGGCAGCAGGGGCCGCAAGAGGGGCAACTTCAGACCGGCCCGGGAACAACCTGCTGAAATTGCACGCCTGGCCGTTAATCGACTTCAAAGCCCGGCCAGTGCTCCTTGCCGGCGATAAAATAATAGTTGGTCATGCGTGTCGGAAGAAACGAATCGCTGTCATTGCGCGCGATCAGCCTGTTTATCTGCTCAATCATGGGCGCCGCCTCCCCGGGGGAAATGTCGCAAAACATGCCATCGACAAGATATTTCAACACACTGTCATACGTGCATTTACGTGCCGCCCGCCACTTTTTTATCAGGTGCCTGACCTTTGGTGTCAAGATCCCCCTTTCAAACAGCCATGTGCGGTACTGTTCCTTGAATGCGCCTGGTGCGCTCCGTCGTTTGCCAACGCCAGGCCCTGGCTGGCGGCATTCAGAACGATCAAAGCCCATCCGGTCCAGCAACCTTGCAAAGTACCTTGGGTGGACCGGATCGCCAATGAAACCGTCTTCAAGCCATGGCCTGACCGGTGTCGTATAATGCACGATCAACGGGCGGAAAACCCGCTCCAGTTCCAAATCCATGTGCATACCCTGGAAATTCCAGCGCGGTGACAGCACCTGCCAGATATCCTGAAACACAACGTTTAGAAAATCCTGATCAAGCAGAACCGAGCGGCCACCGTACTGGGCGGAGTAGTCGGGCAGCCGGGAAAGCACATCCATCTTCACCCAACTATCGATGTCAAGCAACAGAACACCGGAGTTGAAATAGCGGCTTCCCCGAAAGCCTATACCATCAAGATAGCTGCGCGTGGACCGCCTGGGGTCTATATGGCTGTGGGGAAGTTCCATGCCTGTATCCGGCACGGCGGCAAGGCACAAGCCCGCCATATCCAGGGAAAAAACAGACAGAATATCGCCTGCAATACCAATATCGGCATCAAGATAAAGAGCGCGCTTGTAGCCGGCGTCCTGCAACACGGCCGGCGCGGCGATACGCCCCCAGACAACGCTTGGAAAGCGCTCGTTAAATGGCAAATTATCGGGCAGATGGGGGGACAACCTGTTGTGGCGCACGCGCACCCCGTCGACGGGCGGAAAGTCGGGGACACCGGCCGATTCCACAAAAACCTCGACGGCGATACCGTTTTCGGCCAATTGGGCGATGCGCGCCCCATTGACATAGGCAAGGGGGAAGTATCGTTCATCAACGACAAAGAACACGACATTTTCGCGCGGTTCCACCATGGCCAATCCTGTCTGTTGATCTGCTTTACCGGTGCATCAGGTCAGCATGGGGCCTGGCACATTCAGGATGTTCTCCCACCCTGCCGATCGACACGCCAACGCCACGGACACTATTCTATCTCCAACCCTGGCCAGGGTTCCTTGCCGATCGCGAAATAATCATACTCCCGTATGTCTGGCAGGAAAGAATCGTCGTTTTTTTCGATAAGTTGATTCAGCTGTTTGATCACGGGCGCTGCCTCGTCGGAAGAAATATCGCAAAAATTATTACTAACAAGATGCTCTAAAATAAAATCATACATATATTTCCTATCTTGGCGCCACTTTTTTAATTTAATATCAATTTTTTTTGTTATAATACCTTTTTTAAGCAACCATAGACGGTAATACTTTCTTATTTCATGAGTTATTTTATATCTTCCCTTCGCAGGCGCGACAGTTGCAGGAGGGCAAAAATTCATCCGATCGAGCAGTTTGGAAAAATATGCTGCATGAACCGGGTCCCCTTTAAAGTGCTCCTTGAACCACGGCTTTATGAGGCCCGTATAATGCACGATCAAGGGACGAAGAACGGGCTCCAGTTCCAAATCCAACAGCATACCCTGGAAATTCCAGCGCGGCGACAGGGTTTGCCAGATATCCTGAAACACAACGTTTAGAAAATCCTGATCAAGCAGAATCGAGCGGCCATCGCACTGGGCGGAATAGTCGGGCAGCCGGGAAAACACATCCATCTTTACCCAATTGTCGATGTCAAGCAAGAGGACACCGGAGTTGAAATAGCGCCTGTTTCTGATTCCAATAGCTTCCAGATACTGACGCGACGTCCGTTTTGAATCAAAGATACTATAGGGAACCTGCATGCCCGCATCAGGCACGGCGGCAAGGCGCGCGTCCACTATCTCCAGGGAAAAAACAGACGAAATATCGCCTGCGATACCAATATCGGCATCAAGATAAAGAGCGCGCTTGTAGCCGGTTTCCTGCAATACTGCCGGCGCGGCAATACGGTTCCAGACAACGGCTGGAAAGTGCTCGTTGAATGGCAAATTATCGGGCAGATGGGGGGATAACCTGTTGTGGCGCACGCACACCCCGTCGACGGGTGGAAAGTCGGGGACACCGGCCGATTCCACAAAAATCTCGACGGCGATATCGTTTTCGGCCAATTGGGCGATGCGCGCCCCATTGACATAGGCAAGGGGGAAGTATCGTTCATCAACGACAAAGAACACGACGTTTTCGCACGGTTCCACCACGGCCAATCCTTTTTGCTGATTTGTATCAAAGGCGCATCAGAGTTACTCTATCTCCAGCCCCGGCCAGTGTTCCTTATCGTTTGCAAAATAATCGTACTCCCTTATATTCGGCAGGAAGGAAGCACTACCATTTTTTTCTATAAGTCTATTCAATTGAATGATCATAGGCACCGCTTTTTCAGAAGAAATATCACAAAATTCGCCGTTAACAAGATATTTTAAAACAAAATCATACATGTACTTGCGATCCTGGCGCCATTTTTTTACCTTGCGTGTCATCTTTGGGGTTAAAATACCTTTTTCAAGCAACCACAGGCGGTAATACTTTCTTACTTCGTGGGTTATTTTATATCGTCCCTTCGCAGGTGCGACAATCGCAGGCGGACAAAAATTCATCCGATCAAGCAATTTGGAAAAATATGCGGCATGAACCGGGTCCCCTTTAAAGTGCTTCTTGAACCACGGCTTTACGATGCCCGTATAATGCACGATCAAGGGATGAAGAACGGGCTCCAGTTCCAAATCCAGCAGCATACCCTGAAAGTTCCAGCGCGGCGACAGGGTTTGCCACGTGTCCTGAAGCAGAAAGTTCAGAAAGTCCTGATCAAAAAGACGCGATGCCGCGCCGTAGGTACGAAGATAGTCGGGCAAACGGGAAAGCAACTCCCCTTCCACCCATTCATCGACATCAAACAACATAACACCGGCGTTGAAATAGCGCCTGTTTCTGATTCCAATATCTTCCAGATACTGGCGATTCGTCAGTTTTGAATCAAAGGTACTATAGGGAACCTGCATGCCCGTATCCGGCACGGCGGCAAGGCGCGCGTCCACTGTATCCAGGGAAAAAACAGACGAAATATCGCCTGCGATGCCAATATCGGCGTCCAGATGCAGGGCCCGTTTGTAGCCGAATCGCTGCAGCACAACCGGCGCTACGAGCCGCGCCCAGACGACGGGCGGAAGATGCTCACTGAACGGTAAATTATCGGGCAGATGGGGAGATAACCTATTGAGGCGCACGCGTACCCCGTCGACGGGCGGAAAGTCGGGTGGAGTGACCGATTCCACAAAAACCTCGATGGCGATGTCGTTTTCGGCCAGTTGCACGATACGCGCAGCGTTTATATAGGCCATTGGAAGATACTTTTCATCGACGATGAAAAATACAACATTTTCGCACGTGTCGGTCATTGTGTACGCAATCCGTGTGTAGGCCGCATTGTTTAAATTGAATTGTCAAGAGATATGGAAAGGAGCTATTCAATAACATCAGGCGGCGGACAGGCGGAGTATCAGCTTCAATTGTGAACCAAACAAGGCCTTATTCGCCTACATCCACAGAGCGCGCCTCACCTCATTGAGCCGTTTCAGATAATCCCATCCCGATACGCCCCTACCCTATTCCGCTGCGATCTCCAACGGCGGCGTTTCCACGCGCGGCTTATGCGCCGCAGGCGGTTTTGCGCGGCGTCTCATAAGCCGGGCGCGTACGCGCGGCAAGAGCATCCTGGGCGCCGCCAGCATGGTGGGAATGATCACCAGGGTCAGAACCGTTGAAAACGCCAGTCCTGAGATAATCGCCGTCGATAACTGCACCCACCAGATGGAGGTAATCGAGCCGATTTGGGTGACGCGGTTGAAAAAGTCAAGATTGATCTGTGTAGCCATGGGGATAAGCCCGGCGATCGTCGTCACCGTGGTGAGCAATACGGGTCGGATGCGCTGAGCCGCCGTCTTCAGCACGGCGCTCTCAAGATCAAGGCCATCGCGCCGGAAGCGATTATAGGTATCGATCAAAACAATGGCGTTATTGACGACAATTCCGGCCAGCGCGATAACCCCGGTGCCGGTCATGATGATGGAGAATTTCTGTCCCGTAACAACCATACCAAGAAGAACGCCAAACACCGCCAAAACCACCGTCGAAAGCGTCAACAAAGCCTGGTAGAAACTGTTGAACTGGGTAACGAGAATGATGAACATCAAAAACAGCGACGCGATCATGGCCTTTGCCAGGAATTCCTGCGATTCCTGCTGCTCCTCATCGGCGCCACGAAAGCGAAAGAACACATTCGCCGGCCATTCCTGCCGATCCAGCCATTTCTGAATTTCCTTTACCTTGGTGTCTATGGTGCCATCGACAAGATTAGCCTTGATGGTTGCGGTATAAAAACCGTCCTTGCGGGTAATCGACGAGACCTTCGGCTGGGCGGTGCGGGTGATAAAATTGCTCGCTGGAACGATGCCCTGCGGCGTCGGTATGCGAAGCGCGCTGAGTTGATCGAGGGTGCGCTCGGCCTCCGGCAACCGCAAGCGAATCGAAATTTCGTCCTCGGAATTGCCCGGCAGGAATTCATCGAGCGAAATGCCGCGTGTGATTAGTTGCAGGAATGGCCCGATCGCAGCGATCGTCGTGCCGTATCGTCCGGCCTCCTGGCGATCGATATCCACCCGCCACTCGATGCCCGGCAGCGGACGATCGTCTTCAACATTGCGCAGCCCGCTGATGTGGCTTTCCAGGCCGGCGTGCACGCGGCCAGCGGTTTCCAAAACCTGCGCGTAATCCATGGACGAGACCTGCAATTGCACATCCTTGCCGGTTGGCGGTCCGCCCTCGATCTTGCGCACCTCCACCTTGATACCGGCGAGTTTTGCGGTGCGCGTGCGGATCTCATCGAAGATCATATGCGCCGCGCGGCGTTTGGCGAAATCGGCAAACTCGATCTGAAATTCACCGATGGCGTCCGAGGGTTTGTCCTGCACGCCGCCGATAACCTGCGAGGACACGCTGCCGGCGGTCATCAGCATGTTTTCGATGCCCTTAACCTGCAGGATTTCGCGCTCCACCTCGCGCATGAGATTGAGCTTTTCACGCGCCGCCAGATTGCCCCGCGCCGAGACAAACACGACAGCAACATCGGGTTCTTCCTCAACAAAGAACTCCACGCCCCGGGAATTGGCTTGAAAGAGTACCAAAATCCCGTAGGCAACCCCCAGCACCGCCAGCAGGACGAGGATCGGCCGCCGGATAAGGCGCGAGAGTATGTTGATATATGCGCCGGTAAGGCCGCGCAGATCGCTTTTGTCGAAACGCTCCGCGCCCGCCAGACGCCGGGCGATACGCTGTTCTTCCGCGCTCGCCTGGCGGCGCGCCAGCAGGCCACCCGTTACGGGCAGAAATACAAGCGCCGTCAACAGCGAAGCCGAAAGAACAATGATCACCATGGTCGGCAGATAGCTCATGAATTCTCCGGGCACACCGGGCCACAAGAGCATCGGCAAAAAGGCGGCCAGGGTTGTCGCGGTGGACGAGGCGATCGGCCAGAACATCAAGCGGGCAGCGCGAATGTAGGCCTCGCGGCGTTCAAGTCCCTCGGCGATCTTGCGATCGGCATATTCGACGATGACAATCGCCCCGTCGACCAGCATGCCCACCGTCAGCACCAGGCCGAACAGAACCATCATATTGACCGTCATGCCGATAAGGCCGAGGATCAAAAAGCCGATCATCAGTGACGTGGGAATGGCGATGCCGACGAACAACCCCGAGCGCAGTCCCAGTGAGGCGACAACCAGGATCATGACAAGGGCGATAGCGGTCATGATCGCCGATTGCAGCGAACCGAGCACCTCACGGATAAATGTCGACTGATCGAGCATAAAGTCGATATGAATACTCGCGGGCCAGTCCTTTGCTGCATCGTGCACCAGAGCCCGCACGGCGGCATTGTTTTCAATAATATTCTCGCCGATGCGCTTGATCACCTCAATGGCAAAGGCCGGACGTCCGTTGATGCGGGTAAAGGACTGGGCGTCTTCAAACGTGCGCCGGATTTCCGTCAAATCCTCGACCGTTACGATGCCATCGTCATCGACCCGGATGGGGATTTGCGCAACATCGCGCGCGGTAGCGATAAGACCGGGCACCTTGACGTTAAAGCGGCCCCGATCGTTGTCGATGGAGCCGGCGGGTATAAGCTGGTTGTTCTGGCGCAAGGCATTGACGACCTCGGCCTGGGTGATGCCGTAAGACTCCAGCTTTACATTGTCGATGATAACCTCAAGCACCTCATCGCGTGTCCCCGCCAGATTGGCTTCAAGAACCGTCGGCAGTGTCTCGATGCGATCGGCCAGGTTCCTGGCGTGACGAAAGAGCGTCCGTTCGGGAACCTCGCCGGAGAGCGCGATGACGATCGTCGGCAGCAGATTGAAATTTGTCTCCGCGATCGTCGGCTGATCCGCATCCGCGGGAAATTCCGCTTGCGCCTGGTCCACCTTGTCGCGAATATCTGCCAGAATGGCGTCCTGATCGACGTTGACATCGAACTCGAGAACGACCGCCGCATAGCCCTCGCCGGCGCGCGCCGTCATCTCCTTTAGCCCTTCAAGACCGCCCAGCTTGATTTCCAAAGGCCGCACCAGCAAGCGCACCGCATCCTCGGGAGAAATCCCCTGCTGGGCCGCCGAGATGATATACACCGGCACGTCGATGTCCGGATTGGCCTCCTTGGGCACCGTGATATAGGTAAAGATGCCGGCCGCGATCATGACGATCATCATGACAATGACCGTGCGCGGGCGGCGAAGAATGGCCTCAAGCGCGTTCATTGTGTGGCGACCCGCGCCGCATCGACAGGAACCGCCGTGATGGCCTGTCCGTCCACCACATAGTGTTGACCGACGACGATCACATCGGCGGTATCCGGCAGACCGGAAACCCAAACCCCGTCGCGGCCATCGCTATCGACGTTAAGGGGCACGAATTTCACGCGATCGCCGAGCGCGATCTTGACGCCGATGCGGCCATCGTCGCTCAATAGCAGGGCCGACTGGGGCAGCAGATGGCTCCTTGAAGAGCGCAATGGCACCACAGCGTGCGCCGTGGCGCCGTCGCGAATCGTTCTCTGCCGGTTGGCGATTGTCGCTTCAACGCGAAACGTGCGGGTACGCGTCTCGGCCGATGGCGCCACATAGGTAAGCGTGCCGGTGACTTCGGAGCCGCCGAGGGGTGTCACGCGCACCGGCATTCCCGTCTTCAACGAGGCGATATCGCGTTCGGCGATCTGGCCGACAAACAGAATGGGATCGATGGTCACGATGGTCGCACAGACGCCGCCAATGCCGAGCATATCGCCCTGCTCGGCGATGGGATCGACAATCGTGCCCGTAACAGGCGCGGCGATGACTGTGCGCTCAAGTTCCAGTTTTGCCAGATCACGCGCTGCCGTCGCGCCGTCCACCGCCGCCTTCAGGGCGCGCACCTGGGCGTCTGTGCCATAGCCTTTCGCCTGCAATGCGCGCGCCGCCTCAAGATCGCTGCGCTGTTTCGCCAGCTGGGACTCGGCCTGTTTCAATGACGCCGCCCGGGCGCCCTTATCGAGGGTGCATAGCACGTCGCCGGCGGCGATTCTGTCGCCCTTTTTGAAATTGCGCGCGACATGCAATCCAGCCGTTTCGGCGCGCACACTGACCCGCGAGACAGCCTCGGTACGGCCACGAACCGTCAGGGTCTGGCGGCGCTCGCGCGCGCTTACCCGCCGGGTGCGCACCGCAAACGGCCGGCTTTCGTGCGATGGCGTCGCGATAGCGGGAGCGGGTGCTTTCACATCGTCATGGCCCGTATTGTCGGCGCCCGAATTGTCCGCGAGGACAGTTTTGCCAGGCGGCTCCTGCGGATCGCCAATACCGCTCACCACCATTGATCCCGAGAGCATCCAGCCGGCGAGCACGATGGTAATGACTGCGGCGACAACGTGCGATGATTTAATGCCCAGTGCCATTTTGTTTAACTTCAAATTCTTTGCGCACTCTTTGCGCGTTGTCGCGACTGTCGCCCCTTGCCGATAAATTCATAACCGCAAACCTTTGTGCTGCGTCTTTTGCGTTCTTACATTTCCGGTTCGGCTCTTATTCGGCCGCCTGATCTATCAGGCGGGCGCGGCCGGCAATGCGCTCGATCCTGTGCCGCTCGCGCTGGATGAAAGCGAGAGCGGCGGCGTAACAGGCAATGCCGTAGTCTGCCGTCCAGCGCGCACCTGGCGACTGGCAGCCTCCATACAGTGTTTTTAGCCCGGTGATACGCTCCGTGATGAAATCGATGCGCTCATCGAGGCGTTGCCGGATCAACTCCGGCGGCATCATTTCCGCGCAGAGAATGAGAAACAAAAACTCCGAGCGGAAAACATCCGCAGCCGGCGCCTGGCGCAACGAGGCATCGAAGGCCTGGCGGCCTGCGGCGGTGATCGAGTAGACTTTGCGGGCCGGTTTTCCGCCCTGCGTTTCGTTACGGCGGGAGACCAGTCCTTCCTTGTACAATTTCGCCAGTGCCGGATAGATGGCGCCGAAACTGGCTTCGACAAAATAGCTGTACTCGCCTTGGGTTGATAATTTGCGAATTTCGTAGCCCGTTGCATCGCCAAAACTGAGAATACCCAGACATAATGTGCGAATATTCACCAAGCTATCCTTTCCGGTGTCTTTTACGATTGCCGTTACCGTCTTTGTGCGGTATCCGGATGCGCATCCGGACCCTGGCAGGCCGCAAGACTTTCAATATCGTCGATCGATATACTGCGATCCGATATATTAATTCTCGATATATGCTGATTTGATATAGAAATGCGTCGAATGTATGGCCCCTGCCCGCTCCAGCTGTGTAATGGGTGCGACAGGGCCAGCAGCACCGCAACTAGAGCGTGTCAGATTTTAATAGAATCATTCTGACGGAGCGCTTTTGTGACAAGATGAACCTTAAGTCTCGCAGGATATAGTGGGGCTATTTTCAAGAGACCTAAGGTTCATATTGGTGCAAAAGCGCCCGTCCCTTCGGGTTTCCGATTGGCGGACGCCCACGCCCAAGCCGCTCTCGAGAGATGGATAAACATCGCTCTTCGATCGCCTTGGGCGTGGTCCGCCTCGCCAATCGGGAAACAGAATTGATTCTATTAAGACCTGACGCGCTCTAGACGTTCAATTCGATCATCACCGGCACATGATCGGAAGGTTTTTCCCAACCACGGGTATGGCGATGAATGGTGCAGGACTGAAGCCTGTCGGCGGCTTGCGGCGAAAGCAGCAGGTGATCGATGCGAATACCGAGGTTTTTCGCCCAGGCGCCGCCCTGAAAATCCCAGAATGTATACTGGTGATCGCGTCCGTCGGCGGCGGAAAAGGCATCGGTAAGCCCAAGATGGAGGATTTTGCGAAACGCGGCGCGGCTTTGCAGACGATACAGGGCGTCCTCCGCCCAGCTTTGCGCGTCGTGAACGTCATGGGGGCCGGGTATAATATTGAAATCGCCGGCGAGCACGAGCGGCTCCTCAAACGCCAGCAAATCGCGCGCATGGGCATGAAGGCGCTTCATCCAGGCGAGTTTGTAGGGATATTTATCGCTATCGACAGGATTACCGTTGGGCAGGTACAGGCTGGCGACGCGCAAGGCCCCCGATTCGATTGAAAAAACCGCCTCGATATAGCGCGCCTGGACGTCCTGTTCATCTCCGGCCAGGCCGCGGGTGATTTCATCGAAGGGCAGCTTTGACAAAAGAGCAACACCGTTGAAACTCTTTTGTCCGTGTGTGGCGACATGATAGCCCAGATCATCGAAGGCTTGAGCGGGGAAATTCCCGTCCACCGACTTTATTTCCTGCAAACAGGCGATATCCGGTACGTTCTGCTCGGCCCAGGCGACAACATTCGCCAGCCGCGCCTTGATGCCATTGATGTTCCAGGTGGCGATTTTCATAAGCGTCATGGATTTGCGACGGCCCCGACGGTTGCGGGCGGCATCAGACCGTAAAGCTGGTGCCGCAACCGCACGCGGCGATCGCATTGGGATTGTCGATTTTAAAGGCCTGACCGATGAGCGAATCCTCAAAATCAATAACGGCGCCCCCCATGTACCGCAGCGATACCGGATCGATGCATATGATGGCTTCCCTGTTACCGAGCACAAGATCGTCGTCGGCGATATCATTCACCAGATCAAAGGTGTACTGAAAGCCGGAACATCCCCCCCCATCGACGCCGATACGCAGCACCGTGCCCGCCGGTTCAGCGGACAGCACACTGGCAATACGCGCAATGGCACGCTCGGTAACGGTGACGGGTTGACCGGTGGCGGTATTCATGGTCTGTCCCTGTTGTTGTTCCTGGCGGTTGCGATGCTTTCAAATCATTGCATATGATAGGACGCAAATCGTTAATAGCGGGCGATTTCATGCCCTGATTGCAATCTTTCGGCAAGCAGTTTTTCGGGAACAATCGATTGAGATTGCACATCAATCCCATATTTATGCGCCGGAGCGCTCGAGTCAAGCGCGCAATCGTTGCCCTTCAGGGCCCATCATGGTGAGTTTAAGGTGCGCCGATGACCTTTGCCCTTTCCGTTCTGCCGATCATACTGACCCTGGGATGCGGGATGATCCTGGTTGCCACGCGAATCCTGCCCCGCGAGCACTGGCAGGCAATCGAGGTTCTGAGCTTTCGTGTGCTGATCCCGGCGGTACTAATTCGTGCCATCGCCACATCGGATCTGTCGCTATGGCAATTGGGCCCGATGCTCTGGATACTTGTACTCACTTTGGTATTGGCGGGATCGCTGGTGCTTGCACTGCGCGCATTGTGCCGCGCTGAGCGATTACCAAACAGGGCCCTGACCACCCTCTTTCAGACGACGATACGCTGGAACGCCTTCATCGCCCTGGCGGCGGCGGAGCTCTTTATCGGCGCGCTGGGGACAAATCTGATCGTGGTCGCGATGGCCGTTCTGATTCCAATCATCAATATTGCCAGTATTGTCGTGCTCGCCGCCTTCGGCGCCACGCAAACAACCTTTCGCCTGGTTGCAATGACGGTGATTAAAAATCCTGTCGTGCAGGGCTGCCTGATCGGCCTGGCGATCAATCTGAGCGGTATGAACATCCCGCACCCGCTCATGCAGACAATCGATATGATCGCCCGGGGCGCGTTGGGTGTGGGGCTGCTCGCCGTCGGCGCCGGCACGAGCCTGGCCCGGTTACGCAAATTATCGTTTCACATATGGCTTGGCGTGATGCTGCGGCCGATGATCTGTCCGGCGGTTTTTCTCGTTCTCGCTGAACTGGCGGCGCTCGGCGCCATCGAGAAATTCGCCGGTGTGATCGCGCTAAGCGTTCCGGCCGCCACCAACGGCTATGTCATCACCCGGCAAATGGGCGGCGATGCCGATCTGTATGCCGATATTCTCACATGGCAAACCATCCTGACGATGCTCGTGCTGCCTTTTCTTGCGGCGCTCCTATTGACATCGTGACATAAAGGAGTGCGATCATACCTCCGTCATGACAGATACGCATCACCCTGCGGCAACGGGCGAGGCGCTGGCCCCTTACGCCTGCCGCGCCGGGGAATCGCGCGGGCGCCTTTACCCGATCGGCACAGCTACCGCCCGCAGCGCCTATCAGCGCGACCGCGACCGCATCATTCACTGCCATGCCTTTCGCCGTCTTAAGCACAAGACGCAAGTGTTTGTGCTTAGCGCCGGGGATCACACCCGCACCCGGCTTACCCATACACTGGAAGTGGCGCAGATCGCCCGTTCCCTGGCGCGGGCGCTGCGCCTGGATGAGGACCTGTGTGAGGCGATTGCGCTGGCGCACGATCTGGGACACACGCCCTTCGGTCATGCCGGTGAGGACGGTCTGGCCGCCGCTATGGCCGATTGGGGCGGCTTCGATCACAACGCGCAATCGCTGCGCATTGTGACCCTGCTTGAGCGCCGCTACGCCGCCCATGACGGTTTGAACCTGAGCTGGGAATGCCTGGAAGGCATTGCCAAACACAACGGCCCCATTGATGCAGGCGACGTCCCCTACGCGATTGCCCATTACAATACGCGCCATGATCTGGCACTGCACACCTGGCCCTCACTGGAGGCGCAGGTTGCGGCGCTGGCCGATGACATCGCCTATAACACCCACGATATTGACGATGGGGTGCGGGCACGGCTGTTCGATGTGGATGCGCTGACCGATTTGCAGCCGATAGGCGCGTTCATTGACAGCATCCGAACGCGTTATGGCGATATCGATAGCGGCCGTCTTATGGGGGAAGTCACGCGCCGGCTCATCGGCCGGATAATCGAGGATGTTCTTGAACAGACGCGAAAAAACCTTGCCCGCCACCAAATCGACACCCCCGATGGGGTTCGCGCCCACGAACGCGCCCTGGTGGCGTTCTCGGCGCCCATGGCGAATACAATAAAGGACTTGCGAAAATTCCTCTTTGAGCGCATGTATCACCACCAAACCCTGCTGCGCGAACTCCAGCAAGCGAAACATGTGGTATCGGAGCTGTTCTCCTGGTACATGGCCAATCCCGAAGACTTGCCCGCCGCCTGGCAGGCCCCGCAACACAGCGGGATGGCGCCGTTGCAAACCTTTCAGCGCGCGCGCCTTGTGGCGGATTATGTCGCCGGCATGACCGATCGCTATGCCCTGCGGCGTTATCGGGAAATCGCCGGCGATGCGTTACCGGCGCCGCTCCGACAGACCCTGGAGCGGAACGCATTTGACATTTAAGTCGTGTTTGCCGCCGGGCGCGTTCTGAAATGTTCAAATCGCCCCCCAGGAAGGCTATACAGGGCCATTCATCTGATGGGGTTTACAAGAGCAACCTGTTGAAATTGCATCGCTGGCGATGCCCATGGACCACCGAACAACCCTGTGACCGGATAACGCGTATAACCATGACCCCCTATTCCCGTTTTGATGGCGCGATCCGGCGTCTTGTTAGTGATCTCTGCCCGGCCGATGTTGATGTGGCGCCGTTGTTGCGCCATGTCACCATCGAGCCGCCACGCGATCCCGCCCACGGCGATCTGGCGATCAATGCCGCCATGGTCCTGGCCAGGCCCCTGGGACAAAAGCCGCGCGCGCTGGCCGCGACCATGGTCGAGAACCTGCGCGCCGAGCCCGATGTGGAGGCGATCGAAATCGCCGGCCCCGGCTTTATCAATGTCCGCCTGCGCGCCCGCGCCTGGACCGATGTGCTGGCGACTATCCTGTCAACCGGCGCATCATACGGCTGCACGCAAATCGGCAGGGGCATTCGTTGCAATGTGGAATATGTCTCGGCCAATCCGACGGGACCGCTGCATGTAGGGCATGTGCGCGGCGCCGCCTATGGCGATGCTCTCGCCAATCTGCTCGCTTTTTGCGGATACGATGTCACGCGCGAGTATTATGTCAACGATGCCGGTGCCCAGATCGATATTCTGGCGCGTTCTGTGTATTTTCGCTACATGGAGGTCCTCGGCAAGGCGAAAGGGGAAATCGCCGCCGATCTTTATCCTGCGAACTATCTCGTTGCCGTCGGCAAGGCGCTGGCGCAGGCGCGCGGTCAGACCCTGTCGAACATGAGCGAGAGCGAATGGCTGCCCATTGTGCGGGATTTTTCCATCGACGCCATGATGGCGCTGATCCGCGATGATCTGGCCCTGCTCGCCATTCGCCATGATGTGTTCTTTTCCGAGCGCAGCCTGCACGCCGGCAGCGATACCAAAATCGCCGCCCTGCTGGCGGACTTGCGCCATCGCGATCTTGTCTATGAGGGGCGGCTGCCGCCGCCCAGGGGCAAGCCCGCACAGGACTGGGAGGACCGCCCCCAGACCCTTTTCAGAGCGTGTGCGTTCGGCGACGACATGGACCGCCCACTCATCAAGCCGGACGGCTCATACACGTACTTTGCCGCCGATATTGCCTATTTTGCCGATAAATTCGCCCGCCGCTTCGATCAGATGATCTACGTTCTCGGCGCCGATCATGACGGCTACGCCAAGCGCCTTGGCGCCATCGCCGGCGCCATAGCCGGCGAAAGGGCGCAACTCATTGTGCGGTTTTGCCAGTTGGTGCGGCTGCTGCGCGGCGGCGAGCCGGTCAAGATGTCGAAACGCGCCGGCACATTTGTGTCATTGCGTGACATTGTCGACGAAGTCGGCGCCGATGCGGTGCGTTTTATGATGCTCTCGCGCAAAAACGACGCCCCCCTCGATTTCGACTTCGAGGCCGTCGTGGAGCAATCGCGCGACAATCCGGTATTTTATGTGCAATATGCCCACGCCCGTTGCCATTCTGTTCTGCGCATGGCGCAGGCGAGCCACCCCCAAAGCCAGGATCGCAACAGCCTCACCCAGGCAAATGCGCAAAAACTGACCCATACCGCAGAGCTCGACGTATTAAAACGCCTCGCCCAGTACCCGCGAACGATCGAGGCGGCGGCCATCGCCCACGAGCCCCACCGCATCAGTTTCTACCTGCTGGAACTGGCAAGCAGCTTCCATTCCTTGTGGAATCGCGGCAAAGAAGAGCCACAGTTACGATTTATTAACGATGACGATAGAGAACTAACCAGAGCCCGTTTAGCACTTGTTCACGCTGTGGCATTGGTTATTTCGTCAGGATTGTCTATAGTCGGCGTTAGCGCCCCGAAACAAATGCGATAGGCGAACGGGCAGAGATGCGTCTTTATCGAGCAGCGGCGCTCGCGATTCCTTTAAGCGGGAGCCATCGAACTACCAGCGTGTACGCTGCTCGATACCCAGGCAGCCGTCCCATTGCAACCAATGAAGGCTCGGATAGACCTCTATTACAGGATCGCCCAGAATGACACGCGAACATGAAAGTTACAGAGGCCAAAACCGTTCAGAAGAAGATGGTGATTTACCCTCTGCAACCGGGCACAAATCCGATCGCGATACGCAGGATGATGCGCTGTACGCCTCTGATACCGCGGCGCAGGACCATCGCGGCGGTGCGACAAGCGGCAGGGGCTTTGCCGATCTCTACGCCGCGCGTCTTGACGACGATGGCGGGGACGATGCGGCGGACGAACTTGTCGATACACTGGAATCGGAACCGGACAGCTTCGATGAAGACGATCGTACCGGCCTTGATGACGACGCCGATGATCTTTCCGTTCGCTACCATGACGAGAACCTTGCCCACGACGACGATCACCTGCCGGCGTATCCGGGCCTTGAGGAGACCATAGAGGAGACGCTCGCCAGGCGGCAGTCTTCATCGCTGCCGGAGCTTGGCGATGACATAGCGCTCGGCAGCGAGACCACCGATTCAAACGATGCCGATGATCTGGAGTTCTTTTCGGACGCCCTTGCGATTGACGAAAGTGAGGACGGCGAGGCGTCGGTGCGGTTCGATGACGAATTCGATGCCGATGATACATATTTCGCCGCGGAGAACGCGCAACAGGCCGAAACCGATACGCCTGAGAGCGAAACCGATACAGACCGAAATGACAATGCCTACATCTTCGATGACACCGCTGACGCCGGGGCGGGTGAATACATGGATGATGATCCGGGCGATGTGACGAGCGCCGATATTGATGCGCAATTGAGCGATACAGCCTGGCATGTGGCGATCGGCGGCACACCTTATGAAGACGATACCCCCCATGTTCATGGGGAGCCTCTCAATGATCTGACACGTATCATCGGCGCCAGTACCGATCCGGTCGCGACGGATGAGGTCCTGCCCCACCCGGACGCTTACCAGGACCAGGCGTTCGGTATCCCTTCCAATGACGACAGCGAGGCGCATTTCGGCGAGGAACCGGAGCAACTGTTCGAACCCCTGGCCCTGGGAACGGCGGGGGCCGTTGACGGCACGGATTTTGCTGCATCACCTAGCGCGCGCCATGGCATCGGCAACGAGGGCTACGAGCCCGGCGAGAGCTACGAGCTCGGCGAGAGCTACGAGCCCGGCGAGAGCTACGAGCTCGGCGAGAACTACAAGCCCGATGAAGACTACAAACCAACCGGGGACTATGAGCCAGGCAATCCGGATACCGAGCCGGAGAGCGGCGGCATTATTCCAATCGTCCATGCCGACACGGCCGAACATCCGCAAAAGACACGCAGGCGCAGGGTTTTGCCAATGGTGCTGGCGGCGTTAGTGTTGCTCGGTGGGGCGTTTGCTTTCGCCTATACGTGGCTGCAGAGCCAGGAACCGGTCGTGCCGGTTGTCGTGCAGGCCGATACGAACCCGATTATCGTTGAGTCGGCTGCAACACCGGCTCCCGTCGCGCAAGAGCCCGGAAAACTCGTCTATGATCGCCTGAACAACAACCAGACCGCATCGCGCAGTACAACGCCAACCGACGCGGCCGATGACGCGCCGCGCGTGATTCTGAGCGATCGCGCCACGCAGGAACCCGCACCGCTTGAGAACACCAGCAGCCAGGCGGCAAGCCAAACACCTGCGCGCGCAAGCGAGGCTGCGGATACGGCCTTTACCCCGAAGACCGTCAAGACAGTTGTCGTAAAACTGGACAATCTCAAGCCTTCCGCGATAACTGCGGACGAAACCCCTGCACCGGAGTCTTCTTCACCGGCGGTCGCTGAAACGGTATCCCCGTCGCCATCGCCTGAAGTCGTGCAAACCACCGCCGCAACCACGCCCCAGGACAACGCGCAGACCATGCCTGACGTTGCGGACGACGTAGTTACCAGGCCTGAAAAACCCGTTCGTACCGCCGATAACGTTGTGAGCGCTACCGACAATACGCCGCAGCCGGAGGAGGACACGATCGGGCAACTGACGGCGTTGGCGCTAAATACGCCGGAAACTTCGCAAACCGTGGTTCATTCGGTGCCCACCACCGGTGCCATACTGCCACGTCCGCGACCGGCGTCCGAAATTTCCGATACAGCCAGCCAACGGCGCACCGCCGACAACGATGCGCGACGGCAACGCGCGGAAACACTGCACCAGATCAACGCCCAGCAGGTGGCGGCGCGGCCGGTGAATCTGACACAACAATCGGACACGGGTGCGCCGGCAGTCGCTGTGCGTCGCACCAGCGCCAACGCGCCGATTGATCTTCTCAACCCGCGCGGTCAGCCCAGGGCGCGCGCAACGCCTGCTGCGCGCCAGCCCGCCAGCCTGATCAGTGCCAGAAAGGCAAGCACAGATAACGCGCCGGCACCGCGTGGCCGTTATGCCGTGCAGGTCACGTCGCAACGCTCCGAGCGCTCCGCACGAGATGCGCTTACACGTCTTCAGCGCCGCTATAGCGCCCTGCGCGATCGCCCCACCGTCATAACCAGGGTAAATATACGCGATAAGGGAACCTTTTATCGCGGCTATGTCAATCCAACGAACAATCGCGACGCGGCGGTAAAATTGTGCGAGCAACTGCGCGCCGCCGGGGGCGATTGCATCATCGGCCGCCCATAGGCGCCGCTGGCTGTGCAACCTCAACAGGTTGTCCCCTGGTAAACCCGCCGGATTTTTGATTTCTCCAGCGCTGTCAAGGGTTTAAGGACCGCTGGAAGTGGCGCGAAGCGCCCCTGACAACGCTGAAGAAATCGAAAAAAGCGACAATCAGATGAATGGCCCGGTATGACCTTGCTGGCGACAGAGGCGTAAGAGGGATCACTTTCCGGTTTGCCTGTCTTGGAAACAGCCTGCTGAAAGATACCACCTGGAGCGTGTCATTTCGTTATACGTCTCGTTGTACGTCAGCAATTCCTTCGGGTAGTTGGGTCAGTTTATGAAAAACAGCGCCTTTGTCTGTGGCTGCACCGGTCTGGAACTCAGTCCCGAGGAACGCGCCTTTTACCACGACGCGCGTCCCTGGGGGCTCATTCTTTTCGCCCGCAATTGTGAGACCCCCGAACAAATCCGGCAGTTGATCGCCGACTTTCGCCGCTGCATCGACAACCCCGATGCCCCCGTCCTGATCGATCAGGAAGGCGGGCGCGTGCAACGCCTGGGCGCGCCGCACTGGCTTGATTTGCCATCGGCGCAGGCCATCGGCGCCCTCGGCCATGACCACCCGCCCACCGCCAGACGGGCGGCCAGATTACATGCCGCGCTGATCGGTACCCAGTTACACGCCCTTAATATCACAATCAACTGCGCCCCGGTACTTGATCTGCGCTATGACGAGACCCACGATGTGATCGGTAATCGCAGTTTTGGCGGCGATCCGTACAGGATCGGCGAACTCGGACGCGCCGCCTGTGAGGGGTATCTGGAAAGCGGCGTTTTGCCGGTTATCAAACACATCCCCGGACAGGGACGCGCCGCATCGGACAGTCACATGACCCTGCCACGCATTCGTGCCGGTCGCGCGGAACTCCGTAATAGCGACTTTTTACCGTTCGTCGGGCTTGCCGACATGCCAATTGCGATGACCGCCCATGTCCTCTTTGAAGATTTCGATGCGCGGCATCCGGCAACCCAGTCATCAATCGTCATCAATGAGATCATCCGCGCCCATATCGGCTTCGAGGGCCTGCTGCTTAGCGATGATCTGTCCATGAAGGCCCTGACAGGCAGCCTTGAGACGCGCGCCCGCGAAGCGCGGACAGCAGGGTGTGATATCGTCCTGCACTGCAATGGCGTTATGGATGAAATGCGCGCGGTGGCGCGGGGCGCCGGCGGGCTTGAGGGGCGTTCACTGGCACGCGCAACGGCGGCGTTAAAGCGCCTTGACATCGCCACTGATGTGAATACCAATGGGCGTGCGCAATCCGCGCAGGAACTCGAAATGCAAAGAATATGACCGTATCAGCGCCCCAGGCAGATGACTTTGACGATCGCACCCGCATACGCGCGCAGCCCCACAGCGAGGCGTTGATTGTCGATATCGACGGTTTTGAGGGACCGCTGGATTTGCTGCTTAATCTGGCGCGCGAGCAAAAAGTTGACCTGAGCCGCATTTCCGTTCTTGCCCTGGCCGAACAGTACCTGAAGTTCATCGAACAGGCGCGCCGCATGCGCCTGGAAGTGGCCGCCGATTATCTGGTTATGGCAGCCTGGATGGCCTATCTGAAATCGCGTCTGCTGCTTGCCGGCGATGAAGAGGATGACGAACCGACGGGCGATGAACTGGCGGCTGCCCTGGCGTTTCGCCTAAAGCGGCTGGAGGCGATGCGCGAGGCGGCGGCACGGCTTGTCACACGCAACCGTTTGGGGCGCGACGTGTTTGCGCGCGGCATGCCCCAGCAAACAGTCGTTCACCGTTCCCAGGTCTTTTCTGCCAGCCTGTACGATCTCCTGAAGGCCTATGCCATCCAGCGCCAGCGCACGGACGTCCAGGCGTTGCAGGTCGGCAAGCGCCCGGTTTGGTCATTAAGTCACGCCCGCCAGGTCCTGGAGCGGTTCACCGGTTCCATTACGGGCTGGACGCGCATCGACAGCTTTTTGCTTCAGTATCTGTCGGACCCGGCCCTTCGCCGCAGCGTCCTCGCCAGCAGCTTTACCGCCAGCCTGGAAATGGTGCGCGAGGGAGCGCTGGTTATCAAACAGGAACAACACTTTTCACCCATTTACGTGCGCGCAACGCAAAATGGCAACAACGCCCAGACGGCAAAAAAGACCTATGGGGACAACGACCATGAGTGACGACAGTAAGGAAAGCAAGGAAAGTAGGGAACATGCCGCGGCCGAAAGCGTCAACGAAAGTCCCGATGGCGATAACATCGTGCCCCTTGCGGCTTCGGACCGTATTGAAGGAGCCTCCGGCTCGTCCGCGCATGCGCCGCAACCGGTATCGCCGCAGGATCGTCACGAACAATTGCGTATGCTCGAAGCCTTGCTGTTTGCCAGCAGCGAGCCGTTGAGCGAAGCGGTACTGGCAAAGCACCTGCCGGATGGCATCGACATACGCCGGTTGCTTGAGGATCTGCAACAGGCTTATGCCAGCCGCGGTGTGAATCTGTGTATCGCCAATGGCAGGTGGTCGTTCCGGACGGCCGAGGATCTGGGCTTTTTGTTGCAGCGAAACGTTCAGGAAGAACGAAAACTCTCGCGCGCCGCCCTGGAGACCCTCGCCATCATCGCCTATCATCAACCGGCAACGCGGGCCGAAATCGAGGAAATCAGAGGCGTGAGCGTGCACCGGGGTACTCTTGATATTTTACTCGAAACCGGCTGGATCAGGATCCGGGGCCGGCGCAAGGTACCCGGCAGGCCGGTAACCTTTGGCACCACGGACGCGTTTCTGGATCACTTCAGCCTGGAAGCAATTGGCGATCTGCCAGGCGTGAACGAACTAAAGGACGCCGGGTTGTTGGATAGCGCGGTGCCGGCGGATTTTACCCTGCCGCGACCTGACGGCGAGATGTTTGTTGGCGAACAGGCGGCGTCTGCAAACACCGATACAGAGGATGCGAACCATAACGCCCGGGACGGTTAGATTTAATCTTTCAATAGGTTGTATCCAGAACAGGCAAATCCGAAGCGGCACCTGTGGCGACCCTAGAGCGTGTCAGGTCTTAATAGAACCATTCTGACGGAGCGATTTTGTGACAAGATGAACTTTAAGTCTCGCAGGATATAGTGGGGCTATTTTCAAGAGGCTTAAGGTTCATATTGGTGCAAAAGCGCCCGTCCCTTCGGGTTTCCGATTGGCGGACGCCCACGCCCAAGCCGCTCTCGAGAGATGGATAAACATCGCTCTTCGATCGCCTTGGGCGTGGTCCGCCTCGCCAATCGAGAAACAGAATTGATTCTATTAAGACCTGACACGCTCTAGAGCGTGTCATTCATCTGATCATGGCAGAAAACGCCCGATGCACACACATCGCGTAGGGAACAGGCTCAAACTTGAGAACAGTCTCGCCAATCGAGAGACGAAAAGCGAATCTATCCAGGCGCAAGGCGTTTGAGGGACAGGCGGTATGGATACGTATTTATCGGTTAATCTGAATGCGGTAGCGATGTTGCGCAATCGCCGCGACTTGCCATGGCCAAGCGTTACCGGCGTGGCGCGCGTTGTCCTGGACGCCGGGGCGTATGGGATTACGGTTCATCCGCGCGCCGACGAACGCCATATCCGGCGCAGCGACGTGCACGAACTGAACGATTTGCTCAATGCCGATTATGCCCATAAAGAGTATAATATCGAAGGGTATCCATCGCCGGACTGGCTGGCGCTCGTTGAGGCAACTGCGCCGACCCAGGCCACCCTGGTACCGGATACGCCCGAACAGTCCACTTCCGACCATGGCTGGGATTTGCAAACCCATCGCGATTTTCTTGCACCGATCGTCGCGCGCCTGAAGGGCAAGGGTATTCGCGTGGCGCTCTTTGTCGACCCGCAACCGACGGATATGGGCACGGTCGCCGAAATTGGCGCCGATCGTATTGAACTGTATACCGGCCCCTATGGCGGCGCATTCGGCACCGCGGCGGCGGACGCTTATCTGGCCAGAATGGCCGATACGGCCACCGCGGCAGGGCACGCAGGGCTCGGTATCAATGCGGGTCACGATCTGACCTTCGAAAATCTGCCGACATTTATTGCCGCTGTCCCCCATGTTTTGGAAGTATCGATTGGTCACGGGATCACAGCCGATGCGTTGCTTTATGGGTTCGAGACGAGCGTGCAGCGTTACATCGCCGCTTTGGAGCGGCCCGATACAATGTTTCCTTCGGTTAAGGGGCGGGCTTGATCTTCAGAAAGATGGCCAAGCGCTTTCGTTTTTCAAATAGTACCAGGGGACTTTGCGTTTGACTCCTGGCCCGGATTAAAACCATTGTCTTATACTAACGGTCATAAAGAATGACCGTTATCGTTCAAACGCCACTAAGGCTTACGCGCCATAAGGCGCGGCGGCCAGTCGGCCTTGCCAACGGCTTTATGAGTCAACCATAAGAGCCGTTGGTATTATCAGCACGATACACAAGTCAGCGTGTACAAAACGCCAATGCCGCTGGTATTAACCCGTTGATCGTGTAGAATGGTGCTTCGCTCCGCTCCATGTACTTTTCTTCGTTGAATGGGAAAAAGTAGACCGAGGCGAAGACGAGGGAGTTTTTCACATTCAACTAGAGCGTGTCAGGTCTTAATAGAACCATTCTGACGGAGCGATTTTGCGACAAGATGGGCCTTAAGTCTCGCAGGATATAGTGGGGCTATTTGCAAGAGACTTAAGGTTCATATTAGATCAGCTTGGCGTTAGCTGTACCCATTTTGCCAAGGGTAAAGCTAACGCCATAAAGCTGATCGCCCTGAAATTTATAGCAAAAGCGCCCGTCCCTTCGGGTTTGCCGATTGACGGACGCCCACGCCCAAGCCGCTCTCGAGAGATGGATAAACATCGCTCTTCGATCGCCTTGAGCCTGGGTATCGCCTCGCCAATCGAAAAACGAAAATTGCTTCTATTAAGACCTGACACGCTCTAACCCACCTGACCAGGATGGGAAAAGCCGGGTGGCTCCAATGGAATGATCGTGCACCGTTCACCCGCCTTCGCAGGTGCGGCATTCGCCGGACGGACAACCAGCGCATCGGCGCGCGCAAAAACGGCGAGCATGGCGCTGTCCTGACGCTCAAAAGGTGTGGCAATTCGCTGACCGTGCGTGTTTGTCGTCACACTGGCACGCATATATTCCTGCCGCTCGTCATTGGCGGCGACGTCGCGACCAAGAAGGGCGGTGCAACGCAGCAGGCGGGGTGACAACCCCAGAAGCGCCAGAATGAGCGGTTGCAAAAACACCAGCGCCGTTACCATCGAAGAGACGGGATTGCCCGGCAGGCCCAGTACGTGAAGGCCATGTTCGTGGGCATAAAGCAGCGGTTTTCCGGGCCGCGACGCGATTTTGCGGAATTTCGGCGTTATACCAAAGCGCCGCAACGCCGGCAGAACCAGATCATGATCCCCCACCGAAGCACCGCCCAGGGTCACAAGGACATCCGCCTCCCGCTCTCTGGCACGGGCAAAGCCATCAAGCAGCGCCTCAAGACGATCGCCAGCAATACCCAGATCCAGCACGCAAGCGCCGGCGGCGCGTGCATAGGCCGCAACCCCGTAGGTGTTGGAGGCAATGATCTGACCGGCGGCCGGTTGGGCTCCTGCGGGCACCAGTTCGTCGCCACTGGCAAGAATGGCTACCAGAGGCCGGCGGCGCACGCACAGATGCGCGTAATTCATACTCGCAGCCAGGGCAACAGCCGCCGGACCAAGGCGCGTATTTCGGTGTAAAAGCACCGTACCGGCCTTGAAATCGAGGCCCGCCGGACGCACGAAACGTCCCCGCGGTACAGGTCCGGCCGCCCGAACCTCGTTGCCTTCGTCGCCTCCATCTCCCCTCAACAGGGCATTTTCCTGTATAAGGACAGTATCGGCGCCAGCGGGCATGGGCGCGCCGGTAAAAATGCGCACCGCTTGCCCGGCGCCCACACGCAGGGCACAATCATGGCCCGCCGCCGCCTCACCGACAACCCGAAGAGGCGCGCCGGATGCGATATCGCCGGCGCGTACCGCATAGCCGTCCATGGCTGATACCGCACAAGGAGGCTGATCGCGCTTTGCCTGCAGATCCTGCGCCAACACCCGTCCCGGCGCATCATGCAAGGCAACCGGTTCGCCGCCAGTGACACGTACATTGGCAATAATCGTCTCCAGCGCCTGATCAACGGGCATCAGCGTCATATGTTGCCGCCGCGTCCGGACGCAGGATCGTCAGCGCGCCTGAAATGCCCCGAGCGCCCCCCCGCCTTTTCGACAAGATGAATTTCACCGATGCGCATCCGCCGATCCAGCGCCTTGGCCATATCGTAGATACACAGGCACGCCACACTCACAGCCGTCAGGGCCTCCATTTCAACCCCCGTCCTGCCATGAACCCGCACCGTTGCACGCACGCGCAAGCCCGGCAACGCCGCGTCCACATCAATATCGATCTGCACACTATCGAGCATCAGGGGATGGCACAGGGGGATCAGCGAAGCCGTCTGCTTGGCCCCCATCAATCCGCCAAGGCGGGCAGTGGCGAACACATCGCCCTTTTTCACATTGCCCGTCTCGATCGCACGCAGGGTCTGCCGCTCCATGCGCACGCTACCCTCGGCAATCGCCATACGCGACGTGATCGCCTTGTCCGCCACATCGACCATCGCCGCTCTGCCCCGGGCATCGAGATGGGTAAGCGCCGCTCCGGTGTTATCGCGTTCACCATTGTCGCTGCGATTGTTCATGGCCAAAATCTCTCAGGCGGGCGCGCCCGTCAACAGGGTACGGGTAGCGCCGGCAACATCATCGGCGCGCATCAAGCTCTCGCCGACAAGAAAGCTTGTAATGCCGCCGCGGCGCAAGCGGCACAGATCGTCATAATCGGCGATGCCGCTCTCGCTGACAACAAGTTTATCGTCGCCCACCTGCGCGGCCAGGGCCAGACTGGTATCGAGCGTTGTATGAAAGGTACGCAGATTGCGATTGTTGATGCCGATCAGCGGCGAGGCAAGCGCCAGGGCACGCGCCAGTTCGGCCTCGTTGTGCACTTCGAGCAGAACATCAAGGGCGCATTCGGCCGCCTCTGCCGCCAGGGTTTTGGCCTGGTCATCGGATATGGCGGCAAGGATAATCAGGATACAATCGGCGCCCCAGACATGGGCCTGGCGCACCTGGTAGGGATCGAACAGAAAGTCCTTGCGCAATACGGGTAAGTCGCAGGCGGCGCGGGCAGCCTGCAAAAAGGCGGGGCTCCCCTGAAACGATGGCGAATCGGTGAGCACCGAAAGGCACGCCGCGCCGCCTGCACGATAGGCTGTGGCGAGGCTGGCGGGATCGAAATCAGCGCGGATAACGCCGCGCGACGGACTGGCCTTTTTGATCTCTCCAATCAGACCGAATTCACCCATCGCCCGACGCGCTGCCAGGGCATCATAAAACCCCCTGGGCGGTTTCCTGTCGCGGCCGCGCGCTACCAGTTCGGCATAAGAGACAGCGCGTTTTGCCGCCGCCACCTCGTTTGCCTTATAGGCCATAATGCGTGACAGGATATCTCCCATGCCGTCTCCCATAACGGGCCTTCTGCCAGCGGTATTGGCTTTTGGCACACGCCCCGGAGCGTGTCAGGTCCTTTCATTGGATACCTGAACGAGCCGCTCAAGCGTCTCCAAAGCGGCGCCCGATGCGATCGCCTGCCGCGCCCGCGCCGCCCCTGCCGCCATATCGCCGGCAACCCCGGCGATCACAAGAGCCGCGGCGGCGTTCAGGACCACCGCATCATAATACGCGCCCGGCCTGCTCCGCAAAACAGCCCGCAGCGCCTCGGCGTTGTAGGCGGCATCGCCTCCTTTAAGATCGGCGGAGGACGAGAAGCCCAGACCGGCATCCGCGGGCGTAACGGTGAATTCGCGTACCTCTCCATTTCTGATTTCAGCAACCATGGTGGGTCCCGATACGCTGATCTCGTCGAGCCCATCGCCATGCACGACCCAGGCGTGACGACAGCCAAGATTGCCCAGGACGCGCGCCAGGGGAACGACCCATTCAGGCGCAAAAACGCCGGTGAGCTGGCGCGTTACGCCGGCCGGATTCGACAGCGGGCCAAGAAGATTGAACATCGTGCGCGTGCCCAGCTCAATGCGCACCGGTCCCACATGGCGCATGGCCTTGTGATGGGCCGGAGCGAACATAAAGCCGATACCCGCCCGCTCTATACAGGCGCTGATCCGCGCCGGTTGCAACTCCACATTGACTCCGAGTTCAATCAAGACATCGGCAGCGCCGGAAATGGAAGAAAGGGCCCGATTACCGTGTTTGGCGACAGGCGTTCCGGCACCTGCCACAACGAAGGCGGCCGCAGTGGAAATGTTGTACGAACCCGAGGCGTCGCCGCCGGTGCCGACGATGTCCATAGCATTGTCCGGTGCGCTGACGGGGATCATTTTCTCCCGCATGATGCGCACCGCGCCGGTGATTTCCTCGATGGTTTCGCCGCGCACGCGCATGGCCATAAGCAGCGCCCCGATCTGCGCCGGCGTGGCGTCTCCCGACATCATCACGGCAAAGGCGTCGCGGGCCTCGTTTTCAGAAAACCGGTGGCCGTCCGCCGCCCTGGCGATCAGGGAACCAAAATCGACACTCCTACCCATGGGTGGCTTCTCCGTGAACATGCGCGCCAGGCAACGCGGGAATATTTAACGATCGTTACGGTGATTAAAGTTCTCCGCCCTTTGGAGAAATTGCGCCAAAAGCGCCTTGCCGTGTTCGGATGCGATGCTCTCGGGGTGAAACTGCACGCCATAGAGCGGGTATTCGCTGTGATGCATGGCCATGATGATGTTGTCAACCTCGGCGTTGACGGTGAATGTGTCCGGCAGCGAAGCGCGATCGATCACCAGAGAATGGTAGCGCGTGGCCTTGAGCGGCGACGGCAACTCGGCGAACAAGCCGGTACCGTCGTGATCGATGGCACTCGTCTTCCCGTGCATGATCGCGGGCGCACGCTCAATTGTGGCACCATAAGCGGCGCCGATCGCCTGGTGTCCGAGACAAACGCCGAGGATGGGCTTGCGGCCGGCGGCGCGCCTGACCAGATCGACGATAATGCCCGCGTCCGCCGGCGTTCCGGGACCCGGCGAGATGACAATTGCGTCGTAGCGGGGCGCCAGCGCCGCCTCGATACCGATCCGGTCATTGCGGATCACATCGATATCAAGGCCCGCCTTCACCTCGAACAGATAGTGGTACAGGTTAAAGACAAAACTGTCGTAATTATCGATCAAAAGCAGACGCATGGCCGTTACCCCTATTGTCCGCGCCTTGGCTTGTCGGCAAAGCGTTGCGCCTCGCGGGCGGCCTTAAAGAGGGCGCGCGCCTTGATGGCGCATTCGTTTTGCTCGGCGTCGGGATCGCTGTCGGCGACAATGCCGGCGCCAGCCTGCACATACATGCGCCCGTCCTTGATGATGGCAGTACGCAGGACAATACACGTATCCATGGTGCCATCGGCGGAGAAGTAACCAACGCAGCCGGCGTAGGGGCCGCGCTTGTCTTTTTCCAGTTCGTCGATAATTTCCATGGCACGCACCTTGGGAGCGCCGGAGACGGTCCCGTGGGGAAAGCCGGCCATCAGCGTGTCAACAAGATCGTACGCCTTGTCATCCAGCGCACCCGTAACATTGGAGACAATATGCATGACCTGGCTGTAATATTCGAGGAAGAACTGATCGGTTACCCTAACACAGCCCGGTTTTGCAACGCGTCCCACATCGTTGCGCGCCAGATCGAGAAGCATCAGATGTTCCGCCCGCTCCTTGGGATCAGCGAGTAACTCGGCGGCGTTGGCGGCATCCTCTGACGGCGTCGCGCCCCGTGGTCGGGTGCCGGCGATGGGACGGATGGTCACTTCGCCATCGCGCAGGCGCACCAGAACCTCCGGACTGGACCCGGCAATGGCGAAGTGCTCAAAATCGAGAAAGAACAAAAACGGCGCCGGGTTCACCCGCCGCAGGGCGCGATACAGGGCAAACGGCTCCAGGGTAAAGGGCGCTTCAAAACGCTGCGACAGAACGACCTGGAATATATCCCCGGCGGCGATATATTCCTTTGCCCTGGCCACCATCGCCTTGAATTCATCCGCCGATGTATTCGATTGCACCGGTGCGGTTGCTGCATCCTTGCCCGGTGCCTCGCTGACATCGCGCATGCCAAGGGGCTTCTCAAGCGCCTCCAGCGTCGCAATAATGGCGTCGCAAGCACGCGTATAGGCGCGCGCGCTCGTCACACCGGTTTGCGGATACACCGGCGCCACCAGGGTAATCGCATCGGCAATGGCATCGAACACCGCCATGACCCCGGGGCGCACAAGGAGCGCATCGGGAAGCGCCAAAGCCTGGGGATTGGGCGGCGGCAGCGCCTCGATCTCGCGGACCATGTCATAGCCGAGAAAGCCGAACAGGCCGCTCGCCATGGGCGGTGCATCGGCTGGAAACGACATGCGTGTTTGTGCGAGAACCGTGCGCAGGGCATCAAGCGCCGATCCTTCCATGATCTCGAAGGCGTTCCTGTCGGCGGAAAAGTTGCGGTTGACTTCGGCGACCCCGTCAATGACGCGAAATGCCAGATCGGGTGCAATACCGATGATCGAATAGCGGCCGCGGGTTGCACCGCCCTCGACGGATTCAAGTAAAAAGCTGCACAGACCGGCCTGACGCAACTTTAAATAGGCGCTCACCGGTGTTTCCAGATCGGCGACCGTGCGGCACATCACGATCTGCGGCTGGTTTGCATCATAAAGGCGCGCAAACGCCTCTCGCGCCGGTTCGATTTTCATGACCGCTCCGTCAGAATGGTTCTATTAAGACCTGACACGCTCTAGTAGGGCTGGATCTCCTGCGCGCCGGTGACATAGTCCACAGCGGTCTGGTTTACAGATACATCGATATTCTCGCGCAAGGCGCGCAAATACTGCTCGGCCACATCATTTTGCAAGGCAGCGCGTACCGCATCGCGCGTCTCGACGGCCTCGTCAGACTGCGCATCGAAAGCCTCCTGGCTAACATCGACAACGCTAAACAGCACCCGCGTATCGGCGCTGCGGCCCGCCACCTGGGCGCTCTCCCCTCTGGCGATATCAAAGGCAGCCGCGTTCGCCGCCGGAAAGTCCCTGTTCGGCTCAAAGCGCTGCAGATCGGCAACAGACGTCACCGTCCTGCCAAGAGATTTGGCGATCGCATCCAGCGTGGTGCCCGCACGCAGCTTCTGCAACAGCGCTTGCGCCTTCTCGCGCAGGGCCTCGTCTGTCTTCTGCGCTTGCAACTGGCGCGCAACCTCGTCCCTTACCTCCGCGAATTCAGGCAGACGGCTTTCTATGGTATCATCGACCCGATACCACAAAAAGCCGCCATCGGGCAGGGATACAGGATCATTCTCGACGTCGACTTCACTGGCGAAAATACTGCCCATGACGTCGTCGAACACCCTGGGTTCCTCAAGAAAATCGACAACCTGAGTGCCTTCTTCATCCTTGCCGTTGCGATCCACCGCCGCAAGCGCCACGTGGCGCATGGAAAATTGCGCCGCGATATCGGCAAATGGCTTGCTTTCGGCAAAAGCATCATCGATACCCCCTTGCCGGGACAGGATAAGCTCGGCGGCACGCGTGGCCCGCAGGCTCTCTTCGATCGTACCGCGCGCCTCTTCAAACGGCGTGGTGCGCTCGGGCTCGATCTCCCCTACCCGCGCAATCAGCGGGCCGAACTTTCCCTCGATCACCGCGCTGTTGGTGTTTTCGGCAAGGGCAAACACCGCATCCGCGATCGCTTCATCGGCTATGTCCGTCTTTTCGACAAGTCCCAGATCACCCAGCGTTCCGCCGCTGTCCGTTGCCGCCGCGATCTCGTCAAAGGGTGTACCGTCGCTCAACGCCTTCGCCGCCCGATCGGCGTTCTCCCGTGTATCGAAAATAATCTGCTTTACCCGGCGCTTCTGGGGCGTGCGATAGGACGAAATACGCGCATCGTATTCCTTGCGCAAGTCGCTCTCGGCGATCTCAATGCCCTTGCCGACTTCCTCGGGGGTCATGAGCAATATTTCAACCTTGCGGTATTGCGGCTTGCGCAAGCGTTCCTTGTGGCGCTCGAAATAGCTCTCAAGCGCAGCCGTATCGGGTGGCGCCACAGGATCGAGATCGGCGGCGGTAATGGTAACGAAATCGACCTTGCGGCGCTCCCGGAGCACCTCGTGCATGGCCTGACGGAAAACCTCCGGCACCGAAAACGCGCCGCTCAGACCCTCGATGACCTGGCTACGCAAATCCCCTTTGATACGCTCATTCATGAATTCGCTTTCGCTAAAGCCCTCGCTTTGCAGATACCTCTCGAATGCAAACCGGTCAAACAGCCCGGCCACCTGAAAACGCGGGTCGCGTCTGGTCGCCAATGCCATAACCTCAATGTCCTGGCCCACCTTGTAGCGGCTCACCTCCTCGTCAAGCATTCCCTGCGTGAGCATTTCGTCCAATACGCGCCCGGTCAGACCGCTGGCGCGTGCCTCGCTCAGGCCAAAGACGCGCCCCGATCGTATGCTCTCGCGCCGTATGGCGCGGCTGAGAGCGCGCTGGTAGTCTTCCGGCGAGATCGTCTGCGAGCCCACGCTCGCCGCTGTGCCCGCGCCGTAGGAGCGAAACCCGTCGGTCGCCGGCCAGGCGACAAAACTGATCAGCAGAATGCCGATAAAGAACATCGAAACCTTGCTGGATGCGCCGCGGCGCAACATCTCAAGCATAACAATACCTCGTCGTCATGCGCCAAACCAGGGGACACACGAGGCCCTGCACCGGCGCAACCGCGGGTACAGCCCTTGCATTTGTTGCCCAAACAGCGTTAGTAGCGCAAATGAAACAAATTTTCAACGCAAAGCAACGCGCACCACACCTTCCGGGATCGATCCAGGCGGGCGGGTACAGGTGTTGCCCACAGGCGTAAATGCTATAACACCAGTCAAGGGAGTGGGGCAATGACTATCAGGCCGCTTGTTGTCGGCAATTGGAAGATGAACGGGCTGATCGCGTCGGTGCGTGAATTGCAGGCGCTCGCAGCAGGTCTATCGCAACCATTGCAGGACGCGGTTGATGTCATGGTCTGTCCGCCGGCCACGCTGGTGCATATATTCTCCCATGCCGCGCGCGATGACGCCATTGTGATCGGCGCACAGGACTGCCATGCGAAGCAAAGCGGGGCCCATACGGGCGATATTTCCGCTGAAATGCTGGCCGATTGCGGCGCCCGCGCTGTTATTGTCGGCCATTCGGAACGGCGTGCCGGCTACGGCGAGACCGATCATGCAGTATTGGAAAAGGCGCGCGCGGCCCATCGCGCCGGCCTTACGGCAATCATTTGCGTCGGCGAAACCCGCAGCGAGCGCGAGGCCGGCGAGACGCTGGCGGTTGTTCGCACCCAGTTGATCGGCTCCACACCTGATGATGCGACATCAAAAAATGTTGTTATCGCCTATGAGCCGGTGTGGGCCATCGGCTCCGGCCAGGTACCCTCCGATGACGATATCAGCGATGTACACGGGATGATACGCGAGCAGCTTTTCGATCGCTTTGGCCTGGACGGCCACGCCATACGAATCCTGTACGGCGGCTCGGTAAATGGCGACAACGCTGCCGGTTTGCGCTCTCTTGACAATGTGGACGGCGCTCTTGTTGGCGGCGCGAGCCTTACGGCGGATGGTCTTGTTTCCATTCTGGCGGCCTATACGCCCTGAGAACAGCCTGCTGAAGTTACACCCGGTGAGACCCCGAAAACGCTGGATATCGCCACATTTTACTGCTATGGCGTGACGTCCACCGCGCTGCATCCATAGAGCCTTTCAGTTCTTTAGAGCGTGTCAGGTTTTAATAGAACCATTCTGACGGAGCGATTTTGCGACAAGATGGGCCTTAAGTCTCGCAGGATATAGTGGGGCTATTTGCAAGAGACTTAAGGTCCATATTGGTGCAAAAGCGCCCGTCCCTTCGGGTTTGTCGATTGGCGGACGCCCACGCCCAGGCCGCTCTCGAGAGATGGGTCGCCATCGCTCTTCGATTGCCTTGGGCGTGGTTCGCCTCGCCAATCGGGAAACAGAATTGATTCTATTAAGACCTGACACGCTCTAGTGAAAGGCTCTAGAACAGGATAGATCAAGGATACTTCATGCCCACGGTTCTCATTGTTGTTCATTTGATGATTGTCGTTGCCCTTGTGGCGGTGATTTTGTTGCAGCGCTCCGAGGGCGGAGCGCTCGGCATCGGCGGCGGAAGCGGCGGCTTGATGAGCGGTCGCGGGGCAGCCAATCTGTTGACGCGCACGACCGGCGTTCTGGCGGCGGCCTTTTTCGCCACAAGTATCGCCTTGACGCTCATCGCCAGCCAACGGGTTACTCCGGTGTCCATCATCGATCAGGTGGGACAGCAGGCACCCGCCACCGATGCCGGCGGCACAACCGACGGCGCGGCGCCATCGGGTACGGTGTTCGACATTCTGAAGGCGCGCGATGATGCCGCCGACGACACCCCGCAGGTACCGGCGAGCGAATAACGGGCGCTGGTCCATTTGTACAAATAATCAGTTGATCGTGAAGAAAGGTGCTTCGCACCGCTCCATGTACTTTTCTTCATTTAAAACAATGAGAAAACTGACATCAAGAAGGCGCGGCGCTTTGTTTTCGCCTGGGCGTATTGCAAGGTTTTGGCGCATTTGTGCATAAAACCTTGCAATTTCCGATCATGACCAACGGTCATGATCGGTCAATATGAATGCCAAATCAGTCCGCCGGGCCGCCCCAGGGACTGATTTGTCCTTATTTTATTGGGAAAAAGTGGACCGAGGCGAAGCCGAGGGACTTTTTCACATTCAACTAGAGCGTCGGGCGTTTAAATTGCAACGCAACCTGTCGCTTTGAAATAGTTCCAACATTCCTGCGGCGTGAAAAGATCGCAAACCTGCCCAACAGCTTTCCATAAATCATCATAGGTTCTGGCCTTGGCCTTCCTCAGCAAGGTTTTCAGTTTCGAAAAGGCCTTCTCAATCGGGTTCAGATCAGGTGAGTAGCGCGGCAGGAACAATACCCAAGCGCCACAGGCTTTGATGGCTTGCGCCGCACGGGGGCTTTTGTGGATATTTAGGTTGTCCCAAACCACAACGTCGCCCGGCTTGAGAAGAGACGCGAGTTGTGTTGTTACATAAGTATCAAAGGCTTCGCCATTCATCGCCCCGTCAATGACCCAGGGCGCCGCCAACTCACTACAACGCAGGGCAGCAATAAAGGTCTGGGTATGCCATTTGCCGAAGGGCGCATCGGCGATGAGCCTTTCCCCTTTGCGGCTGCGCCCCCTGAGCGGCGTCATATTGGTCTTTACGCTGGTCTCGTCGATGAAAAGCAGCCGTGCAGGGGCGGCTTGAATGGCCGGCAGGCGATGTTTGCGCCATTCATCGCGCTCAGCCCTGACATCTGCACGCTTGCGTTCTGCCGCCAGCAGCGTTTTTTTTATAGCTGAAGCCGGCCCTGCACAGCAGTTTCGACAGGTTTGAGGGATCAACCTGCACACCCTTAGTCTCAAGAAGCCAGGCCGCCAGAGCAGGCATGGTGATGTCTGGTTGCGCTTCTACCTTGGCGATGATCCTGTCGTGATAAGGTCCCAGCTTGCCACTGCCTCTGGGGCGCCCCCGGCGATCCGGTTCAAGCGAGCCTGTTTCTTCAAAACGTTTTTGCAGACGAACCGCACTTGCGACTGAAATCGCAAACTGTTCAGCAGCGGCTCGGCGTGACTTTCCTTGTGATATCGCAGCAACAATACGACGGCGAAGATCAAGGGATAAAGATTGGGTCATAGAATCACCTCCATGCCCAAACGAATCACATTATCCCAAAAAAGGGAAATCCAAAAAAGATTCCTATTAATCGCCTGACGCTCTAATCAGCGGTTTGCAAGGATATCGAAGCGCCTCAGGAAGCGTCTCTGGGCAAGGCGCGCCGGCATCGGTTCAAGCAGTGCGGTCACGCCGGCGCGGTCCGGATCGATAGCGCGCGGCCAGCCGAAAAACCGCCCCGCCTCGCGCCGCTCAAAACCGGCAAGTGCCGTTGCTTCATAAAACGCCGCCACCCGATCCGCGCGTTTGATCAAGGACGCAAGACGCGTCGAGAGCACGGGCGGTAAGGAAAAGCGCTCATGAACCGCATGTTGCAGCCCCGCCTCGATCTCCCTGTAACGCCCGCCGACAAGCGCCTTGAAGGGGCTGATCAAATCGCCGATAACATATTCGGGGGCATCGTGAAGCAGCAAGGCAAGGGCATCCGACGGCGATAAATCGCGACGATAATGGCGTCCGATCACCTCCACCAAAAGACTGTGCTGGGCGACCGAAAAAGCGTGCCGCCCTGCTGTCTGACCGTTCCAGCGCGCCACCCGGGCAAGGCCATGGGCGATATCCTCGATTTCTATGTCCAGAGCGGAAGGCGTGGCCAGGTCCAGGCGCCGGCCCGATAGCATCCGCTGCCAGACGCGCATCGCGCCCCCCGGGGCATGGGCACGTTCGGACGCATCTTTCACGACGGCATCGGGGACGCTTTGGATGCGGACTGCATCGGCCAGGTGTAATCGGCCCAGTCCGGCAAGGCTATTTCCACGGATACGCCATTGATGTGGATCGGCTCGCCCTGATCGCGGGCGCGCTGAACGCGATCCAGGCGAAGAACGGCCAGCCCCCGGCCCCCAATGGCGGAGGTGAGCGTACCCAACGTGCGGCCGGCGGTACCGACGGGAGCATCGCGGGCGCTCTCATCGAAGGCGCCGGTGACAACCACCGGCCGCCGCCGTGCGGCACCGCGGTGAAACATGCGTGATACGACCTCCTGGCCGATATAGCATCCTTTTTTAAAATCGATGCCCCGCAGGGTATCGAGCGCCACGTCATGGGGAAAACGCTCATTGGGGGTGAAATCGTGACCCTGCTCCGGCACCCCGAGGGCGATACGCAAGGCATGGTATTCCTGTAACGTTCCCGCTGTCTTGTCCTTGTCGCTGGCAGCGCAATAGCGTCGCCGGCCCAGGGCGGCCAGGCGCGGATCCTCAATTACAATATCCGCCGTGTCTTTGCCCATGTCTGCACGCGCCCCCTGCAATACGCGCCAATCGGCGCTTGCGTCCGCGATCTCAAGATCGGCGCGCAGCTTATAGAGCCCAAGACGATCTGTCAGCGGCTGGATGTAATCGCCAAACACATCGAGCAGATAAGTATCGGTGGCGCAGCGTATGAGATGCAGCGCAAAGAGTATCTTGCCCTGGGGCATTAACAACGCGCCGCCGCAGCCCTCGCCGACCGCCAGGGCGCGCACGTCACACGTTAAGGTGTTGTGCAAAAACGCCGCTGCGTCGGGGCCCTGTATGCGAACGATACCCCTATCGCCAAGATGCGCCCATGTCATACCCGTTCCGCCCTTGCCCTCTATTCCGGAGCGTGTCATTCTGACAGGTTGTTTCCAAGACAGCCAAACCTGACACGCTCTAGTCGCCGGAGAGAAAATAGTGCCATGTGCCATCGGCGCCAATGCCCACACGATAAAAAATATATGCGCCGAAATCGCGCGACTCGGCGAAATCAGCCGCGGTCAGAACACGATACACCTCCACCTTTTGCGAAGGCGTCAGCTTTTCGAGCGGGTAGTTGGCAAAATACGGCCAGACATAAATCTCCTGCGCCGTACCGGCGCTCAGGCGCACATAGCCAGCTTCGAGTATATCCGTCAGAATACCAAGGATTTCAATACCCTCGTCGTCACCGGAGGCCTCTTTCAAAAACGCAATCGGATCGTCCACCTCGCCGGCGCTTACCGCCGGCGGCGCGCCATTGGCATCGAATATGGGACGCAGGCCTTCCAGATCGCCACGCGCCGCAGCCTGCAGGATCTGCTCGCGCAGACGCCTCACCGGCACCGGCAAGGCGCTCGGATCATAGGATACTTGCGGCACCGTTCCCGTATCGAAATCGTCGTCGGCGATGCCATCTTCAGCGTCCTCGCCGATGAACTCCTCGTCGTCGTCCAGGAAATCGCTGTTCGGCCCCATCAAATCGCGGCGATTGACGGGCGGCACGGGGGCGCGGTTGCTGCCTGGCGGCACGCGCTTTTCGCTGATCTCCCCCGGTGCGTCTCGCCTGGGATCGGCAGGCGGTGTATAGGCACCGGACACATCAACCCCCACGGCGCCCAAAAGGGCAATAGCAAGAACCGTATATTTTCGCTCGGTCATCGCAGCGGATCATTCCATGGTTAACGCTTGTGCGGCCGATCATAGCAAAATATGATCGTTAACAAAGCACTTTCACCGCCGTTGCAATCAACAAACCCCTATTGTGCATAGCGCACGGTAACGCTGCGCGCCAGTCTGGCGCCTTCATCCAGGTAGCGAACAATAACCTGCCGGGCCGCTGGCGTACAGGCCCGATAAACACGCGCATAGGCGCGATATCCACGATTAAATCGCGCAATCATGCGTCTTTTACGCAGGCCCGAAGGTGTCTCGGCGTCAATAAGCGCCTGCATGCGCGCACGCCACGGTATCGGCGGTGCAATGGCGCAGGTGGGATGCAAATGGTGCAGGGCGCCGATAATCTCCGCCAGACGCAGCAATTGCGAATCATATGGCCGTACCCGCCCTGGCCCCGCAAGGGGACGGGGTTCATTGACGCCATCGGCTGCCGATTGCGCCTGTACCGTCGCAGAAGCAAAGGCAAAGGCAATGGCAATGGCGAGCAGCCAAACGGTTACGGAACGAAATATATACGCCATGGGCCATTATAGCACATATTTCATGTACACAATGAATATGCAGGACGCATTCGCCTGAATGCGCCGCAAGGGCGTATCGCGGCAGGACGCTGTCAGCACTCGAACGATCTCAGCGACTGACAATCTCGCCAGTCTTGTTGAACGCCCGATACACGAAAGCAAACGTCAGATCGTAGGGAATATCGACGGTCTTGCCGTCGCGCTGGCGCGTTACCCAGACATTGCCCACATCGAAACCATCGGCGATAACGGGCGTATCGAGCGCCGAAGCCTGGCCAGGCGCCCAGTGGTAAGTGATGCCGTCGCGGGTAAGTTTTTTCTTCTCCTTGATGAGATCGAGAGCAATAGCGGGAGATTTTGCGCCCGTTCCGTCACGCGCCACCACAACCCGCGCCATGGGGGCAATATCCGTCGTCAACTCGCCGGAATAGAGCATTTCATAGGGCCCGCTGCGCGAATCATAGCGCGCATACGGGTTCCTGCCGTAATCGCGCAGATGCGCATTATTGGGGACAAGAACCTCGCCTTTGGGGTATCGTTCCTTAAAACGGGCAAAGGATTCCAGGCGCGAGGGCAAAAGCTTAAGCAGCGTGCCCGTATACGCCCCCACAATACCCTCGCCGGTAAACTGCTGCCACCAGCTTTCGGTCTGGCGATCATACATGATCAGGTCGGAATTGCGCAGTTTTCCTGTCGTGCCAAAGTCCAGAATCCTGCCGTTCACGTTACGATCGAACACCAGCGCCGCATTGCACAACGGGCAGTAGGTTACACTGATCGGCCTGCCAGCCAGCGTATCATTGACGATCTCGTGCCACATCAGGATGCGAATGGGATAGGCGCGCGCCTTACCGCCGATGGCAATGGTGATCATCGGCTCGACGTCTTTTAAGTCTTTTACCTGGTCAAGGGGCAGGAACTGTGGCTTGTCGATGGCCGGAATACCGTCCTTTGGCGGACCGCCCGAGAGGATTTCCTTCCATGGGACGGCCGTCCTGGCAAAATCGGTTTTCCAGCCGGCGCGCTTCCAGCTATCGGGATCCGCCACCGCAGGGGCCAGTGTGACTGCCATGGCGGCAAACGCCGTGACGGCGCCAGACAAAGCCCGGGCGACAACTTTGCGGAGAGTTGCGGGGTGCGTACGCGCACACTGTAAGTGAAATGCCATAGCGGTGATCTTTCAGTCAGATGCTTTTACGGCGGCGGGTCTGAAGTCAGGCCTTTTGCGGTCCTTGTCGCGAAGGGCCATACCGGGCCATTCATCTGATGGTTTTTTCGAGAACAACCTGCTGAAAGGCCACACCTGGTATTATACATCTGGCCCAGTATAGGGCCAGGAGAACGCCAACAACAGCCCGACATCGCCGTGCGCGTCTCACAATTGCGTGAGGCAGGAGTTATGGCGACCTGGCGCCGGAGGACCGTGGCGCCGTGAAGGCTCGTTATTGCGCCATCGCCTTATCGATGACCGCATGGGTCCAGGCGCCCTTGGGCCTCTTCGAGATGACCGGATCGGAGCCACCGGAGAGCAGGACACGAACCGTGCGCAGGTAATCCTTGGGATCCAGCCGACCATAGGCGGCGCCGGCGGTCAATTTGTTGATCTCTCCCAACATGCGCCGCTGATGTTTATAGGTCTGGGCACCGGTTGCATCGTTTTCAAGAACGATATCCGCGGCCGCATCGGCGTTGGAGCGCGCCCACGACCAGCCACGCATACTGGCGCGCACAAATCGCGCCATCTTATCGACAAAGGCCGGATCCTTCAGGCTATCCTCAAGCACATAGAGACCGTCTTCCATGGTGGAAACTCCCTGATCCCCGTAGTTGAACACCACCAGATCATCCGGCGAAAACCCGGCATCGATCACCTGCCAATAACCGTTGTAGGTCATGGTGGAGATGCAATCGGCCTCCTCCTGCAGCAGCGGATCAACCGTAAAACCCTGCCGGAAAACCGATACGCCGTTGGCGCCGCCTCTTGTTGAAATACGCAGCCGCGACATCCACGACAAAAACGGGTACTCGTTGCCGGAAAACCATACCCCGGCCGTCTTGCCACGAAGGTCCTTCGGCTCGACGATACCGGCTTGCCGACGGCAGGTCAGCACCATGCCCGAGTGCTTGAAGGGTTGAGCGATGTTGACCAACGGCACACCCCTTTCGCGGCTGGCCAGCGCCGAAGGCATCCAGTCGATGATCACATCAGCGCCACCATCAGAGATGACTTGAGACGGTACAATGTCAGGACCACCCGGCCTGATTGTCACCTCCAGCCCCATGGCGTCGTAAAAGCCCTTGTCTTTGGCCACGTAGTAACCCGCGAACTGCGCCTGTGTTTTCCCTTTTAGCTGCAATATCACTTTATCATTCGCCATCGCGGCAGCACCTGTCAACGCCACGGCTATCAGGGCTAAACCGGCTGTGCAAATCGTTTTCATAGGTCGCTTTCGTCCGTTTGCCTGGCTATTGCGCTGGGTATTTGTGGCCATCGTGACGTTTCATGGCGTCGGATCCGCGCTGACGTAGCCAATGCGCCAGCCGGAGCCAAGTTTACCCGTATTTCGTTAAAGATGACTATCAGCGCGTGGACTAAACATATCTTATATGCGTGGCATGTGCTGCTGCGGCGTGTCCGGTTCCTGGACCGCGCCGCGCCAGCCGCGCCCGTGTACTGCCTTGATAAGGCTGCAATTTGACACCCGGGTACAATTCATTGGGAGACGCCGTCGGCACGGCGTAAACCTGGCGGACGCGGGCTTAATACCAGCGGTATTGGCGTTTTGTACGCGCTGACTTGTGTATCGTGCTGATAAAACAGCGGTTTTAAACAAAGCCAGGAGTCAAACGTAAAGCCCCCTAGTATAAGAGTATTTATAAAAGCATGGCTAAAATTGTCTTGCATAAGAGGGATCAATTGAAACCCGGTGCGTTAAATGTCGCGTTTTCCATAGCGGATTCGGCGCAAAACAGCCCCATCCCCATCGCTCCCGGAGCATGTCATGTCTTAGTACCAGAGGGCTTTGCGTTTGACTCCTGGCCTATAGCAAAATGCGTTTAACTGGAATCATGGGTATTCAGTATTTTCTTCGCATTTTGCTATGGATTTCAGGGCGATCAGCTTTATGCGTTTCGCTTTACCCCTGGCAAAACGGATAAAGCGAAACGCATGCTGATCCGGTTTAAAACCGTTGCCTTGTCAGCACGATACACACGTCAGCGTGATCAAGAATCCAATACCGTTGGTATAACAGGCTATTCTCGAAAAAAAGCGATAATCAGATGAATGGCCCGGTATGGCCTTGCTGGCGGCAAGGGCGCAAGAGATGCACCTTCAGGTTTGCCCGTCCCGGACACAGCCTGCTGAAAGATCACACCTGGACGGTTTCGATCTTGTCCAGTCCCTGTTCAAGATCGGCGATCAGATCGCGCGGATCCTCAAGACCCACATGCAGACGCAACAACGGATAGGTATCGTCATGAAAACGGACCGAACGATAACTTTGCGTATAACACGGGATCACCAGGCTTTCGTATCCGCCCCACGAATAGCCCAGGCCGAACAGGCGAAGGCTGTCAAGACATCGATGAACCGAGCGTTTCGTTGCAGGTACCAGTTCGACACCGAACAGGCCGCTTGCGCCGCTGAAGTCCCGCCGCCAGATCTCATGGCCCGCATCTGCCGCCAACGCCGGATACAGAATGCGATGCACCAGCGGATGTTCCTGCAACCAGTCGATCACCGCCAGGGCGTTGCGCTGGTGACGCTCGAGGCGCACACCCATGGTGCGCAACCCGCGCAGCGCCAGATACACGTCGTCGGGCGCGGCGTGGATACCCATATTGGTGCAAGTATCATGGAGCGCCGGCCACCACTTTTCGTTCGCCGCAACATAGCCGAGCATGACATCGCTATGGCCGCCAATGTATTTGGTGCCTGCCTGCACCGATAAATCGACGCCCAACGCGAGGGGACGGCAATAAAGCGGCGAGGCCCAGGTATTGTCCATGACAAGGGGGATATCGCGTGCTCGGGCAACCTTGGCGATGGCCGGGATGTCCTGCACTTCAAAGGTCTGCGAACCTGGCGATTCGGCGAAAATCGCCACCGTGTTTGTGCGGCACAGATCGTCTATGGCGGCGCCTGCGAGGGGATCGTAATATTCTGTCTCAATGCCAAGACGCGTAAGAAACGTATCACACACATAGCGTGTCGGGCCATAAACGCTGTCGCTGACCAGAATATGGGTCTGCGCTCGGGCAACGCACAACAAAGCCATGGAAATCGCTGCCAGGCCCGAGGGCGTCAGCGCCACACCGGCGGCATTTTCCAGGGCGGCCAGGGGCGCGCACAAGGCCTGCGTCGTCGGCGTGCCGCGCCGGCCGTAGGTATACGGCGCCGTTTTGTTCAACATCGTCTCGACACTGTCGAACAACACCGTCGAGGCATGAATGACCGGTGGATTGACAAAACCCTGATTGGCAATTGGCTCAACGCCTGAGTGAACCAGTAAGGTATCCACGCCTAAGGCCCTGTTTTCGCCGCGCGATCCGTTGTTTTTTTCCGTCATACGCAAACTCTCCACTTTTGCCCGCTTGTGGTCGGCGATGCATGTTTGCAGGTTTGGCCTTGACCTTTCAAGGATAATGTTATGAAATGCAGCCAGTTTCCTGAATCCGACTGAACTGGCAACACCGAACATCGAATGTGAACCGTACCTGTTGATCCCAGCCTTGGTGGAACCTGTTGTTCCCTGGCTGGAGGATAATAGCGAGCAGGCTATCGATGCGATGCAGAATTGCGGAACAGATGCAAGGCCCCGTTTGCTGCTGTCATCGTCATGACAGGTGTGTTGTGCGGTGCTTTAGGGTGATTTAACCCTGCTGGAGACGGTTCGGACGAGGAAACGATACCCGCAGGGAGGGTCTCGTGAATATACGGTTCGTCACCTGGTTGATACGTCAACAGTATGAGCTCCCCTGCCTGTGGATATTTAACCGCGCACGGTCCTGGCCTGTGAAGCCGGGCGGCATGTTTTGAATGGTTGCCGCTTCACTGCCTTAAGTCATGCGCATCACAGACTATTCTTTCTAGACAGGTGATCTTAATGAAAAAGCTTAAACTTCTTCTGGCCATGGGCGGAGCTCTTGGCCTTAGCGCCGGAGCTGCATCGGCGGCGACCCTTGATGATGTCAAGGCCAAGGGCTTTGTCCAATGCGGCGTCAGCCAAAGCCTTCCCGGCTTTTCCGATGCCGACGATACCGGCCGATGGCGCGGCCTTGATGTGGACTATTGCCGCGCTCTGGCATCGGCTATCTTCAATGATCCGGAGAAAGCCAAATTCACCCCCCTTTCGGCGAAAGAGCGCTTTACCGCGCTAAGCTCCGGTGAAGTCGATATTCTGCCGCGCAATACGACCTGGACCATGACGCGCGATACGAAATTGGGATTCAATTTCGTTGGCGTCAACTATTACGACGGCCAGGGCATGATGATACGTAAGGACCTTGGCGCGAAGTCTGCTCTGGAACTCGATGGCGCCAATATCTGCACCAATACCGGCACCACCACCGAGTTGAACATCACCGATTATTTCCGCGCCAACAACATGGCGTTCGAGTTGATTGCGTTCGAAAAAGCCGACGAGGTTGTGCAGGCCTATGACGCCGGCCGTTGCGACGTGTACACCACCGACGCCTCCGGCCTGTATTCGCAACGTCTGAAACTGACGAATATGGACGAGCACATGGTTCTGCCGGAAATCATTTCCAAGGAACCCCTGGGGCCTCTTGTTCGCCAGGGTGACGATCAATGGTTCAACATCGCTAAATGGGTGCATTTCGCCATGGTAAATGCCGAGGAACTCGGCATAACCCAGGCCAATGTCGATGCGATGAAATCGTCAGACAACCCCAATATCAAAAGGCTGCTCGGCGCGGAGGGTGACTTTGGCGCTTATATCGGGCTATCGGCTGACTGGGCCTACAATATTCTCAAAAATGTCGGTAATTACAGCGAATCTTTTGAGCGCAATGTGGGACCAAAAACCGATCTCGGCATCGAACGCGGCCTTAACGCCTTGTGGACTGACGGCGGTTTGATGTACGCCCCGCCCATCCGCTAACAAAAGAGCACTGCCCGGCCTCTTGGCCGGGCAGTGTGCATTTGTACCGGATTCACGTCAGGTCTGCCCGCCGCTGCAAACCATCCTGTAAAGGGGTGACTGGCGAGTGCGCTGCGGGGAAAGTGCTGATGTAAATTGTGCCCGCGGCAGTTTATATTGCGTGCAATTCTTGTGTGAAGCAGTTCTTGTGTGAAGCAGTGATCGTTCAACCTGGGACACCGGCGGGCACAGCGTTAGAGTGAATACCGCCGATTTCAGGTGACAGTGGAGGTTTAAACGATGTCGGACAATATCATAGCGGACCGGCCAATGCCGGGAGGTGCGCCCGCCGGGCAGGAAAAAACGGGTGGCGCTTCCATTCTTTATGATCCGAAAATACGGGGGATATTTTTTCAGGTTCTCATTGTCGTTCTGCTGATTGCATTTGTCTGGTGGATCGTTGGTAATACCATCAATAACCTGTCCCAGCAGAACAAGCAGTCGGGCTTTGGCTTCCTCGGCGATGTTGCCGGATTTGCCATTGCGCCAACGCTTGGCACCTGGGTCGTGGATTACGCCCCCGGCCAGTCCACCTATTTCGATGTCTTTCTGGTCGGTCTGATCAATACTGCCGTGCTGGCGTTTTTCGGCATTATCTGTGCGACAGTTCTTGGTTTTGTTGTCGGTGTTGCGCGGTTATCAAAAAATGTCGTGATCAATGGCGTCGCCACCGCCTATGTGGAAGTGCTGCGCAATATCCCGCTTCTTCTGCAGTTGTTTTTCTGGTACTTCGCCGTTTTGCGAACGATTCCGGGACGGCGTGAGAAATGGTCCTTTCTCGAAACCTTCCACCTTAACATTACCGGCTATTGGGGGCCGGCGCCGATTTTCGCGCCAGGCTTTTGGATGACTGTTGTCGGCTTGTTGGCGGGCATCGCCGGTGCCATTTTGGTTACACGGTGGGCACGCCAGCGGCAGATGCTCACGGGCCAACAATTTCCCGCCTTCTGGGTCGGACTTGGACTGATCGTTCTCGTGCCTTTGCTGGTTTTTATGCTTACCGGCCGGCCACTTTCATGGGAGCATCCCAATTTCGTCACGGAAGGGTCACGCCTTCAGCAGGGGTTCGAAAAGGGTACCGGTATGGTGATCATTCCGGAAATGATCGCCATGTTTTTAGCACTTGTTACCTATACGGCATCGTTTATCGCGGAGATCGTGCGCGCCGGCATTCTGTCCGTCAGCCACGGGCAGACGGAAGCAGCCCATGCCTTGGGGTTACGCAACGGACAGACCCTGCGCCTTGCCATTATCCCGCAGGCGTTACGCGTTATCATCCCGCCCCTTACATCACAGTTCCTCAACCTGACGAAGAATTCATCCCTGGCGGTGGCCATTGCCTATCCGGAACTTGTCTCGGTTTTTTCCGGTACGGCGCTGCAGAAAATCGGCCAGGAAATCGAGGTCCTGTTTATTACGATGCTGGTGTATCTGACCTTCTCGCTGGGAACGGCGGCGCTAATGAACTGGTACAATGCCCGTATCAAGCTGGTCGAACGCTAAGGGAGGCGCGCCATGGCTAACAATGCAGTAGCTTATGTACGAACCGAGTACACCCCCGCCGCACCGCCGCCGCCGAACACCGTCGGCGTGCAGGGCTGGTTATGGGAAAATATTTTTTCGTCAATGACGAAATTCTCCAACCCTTCCGCCGCTGTTGGTTCCATCGGTATGATCATACTGACAATCGGCGCGTTTTACTTTGCCGTCTCAACCCTTTGGGAGTTGCTCAATTTTTCATTTTTTTCCGCCACCTGGTCGGACCCGCAAGGACTTCAGCGGGAGACCTGCAGGCCCAATCATGGCGCCTGCTGGCCGTTTGTCTGGGCAAAACTGAAGCTCACCTTTTATGGCCGCTATCCGGCATCTGAACTGTGGCGGGTCAATGTTGTTTATGCCTTGCTGGCCATCGGCCTGATCTGGCTGCTGATAGAAAAACTGCCCCATCGCGGTCTTGTAGGCGTGCTGATGCTGACGGCATTTCCGCTTGTTGCGTTCATCCTGCTCACTGGCGGTAATGTGGATATCAGTTGGATGTTCTGGATTATCTGGACACTGATCGCTCTTGGCGCTATCGGCCTTGGCTGGATGGGCAATAATGGTATGGGAGGCGATGCGCTGGAGGCCTTCTCCGGCGCCTTTTTCGCCATCGGCGGCGTGATGATGGCGTTAGCGCTTGTGGTGTTCATCAGCGCCATTGATTTCGGCCTGGAATTCGTCGAGACGGCCAACTGGGGCGGTTTTCTCGTCACCCTGGTGGTGGCGCTGACGGGCATTGTCGCTTCGCTGCCCCTTGGCATCATTCTGGCTCTGGGGCGTCGTTCCAATCTGCCGATTTTCAAGTTCCTGTCGGTGGTGTTTATAGAGTTCTGGCGCGGCGTGCCGTTGATTACGGTCTTGTTCATGGCCAGCGTCGTGTTGCCGCTGTTCCTGCCGGAGGGGACGAGTTTCGATAAGCTGCTTCGCGCCCTGATCGGTGTCGGATTGTTCTCCGCCGCCTATATGGCGGAAGTCGTCCGTGGCGGGCTGCAGGCCATGCCCAAGGGACAATACGAAGGCGCCATGGCGCTCGGTCTGCCCTATTGGAAAATGATGCGCCTGATCATCCTGCCGCAGGCGTTGACGACGGTTATTCCCGGTATCGTCAACACATTTATCGGCTTGTTCAAGGATACCACACTGGTGTTGATTATCGGCCTGTTCGATCTGCTGGGCATTATCGAGTTCGCCAAGCGCGATGCGGCCTGGGCGACGCCCGTGACATCCCATACCGGATATCTGGTGGCGGCGGCGATTTTCTGGCTCTGCTGCTTTGCCATGTCACGCTATTCCATCCGTATGGAGGAAAAACTGCACACCGGCCACAAGCGCTAGAGAGGCGTCTGTAAGGTATCATATGATGAATACAGAACCCAACGGGGAGAGAACTTATGAATGAAGCTGCAATGCAAATATCTGACGACGTTGCCATTGAAATCACCGGCATGCATAAATGGTACGGCACATTCCATGTGCTGCGCGACATTAATCTGACCGTCAATCGGGGCGAGCGGATTGTTATTTGCGGGCCGTCCGGCTCAGGAAAATCGACGCTTATTCGCTGCATTAACCGCCTTGAGGAGCATCAGCAGGGGAGTATTGTCGTCGATGGCATTGAGTTGACAAACGATCTGAAAAAGATCGACGAAATCCGCCGCGAAGTGGGTATGTGCTTTCAGCACTTCAATCTTTTTCCCCATTTGACGATTTTGGAGAACTGCACCCTGGCCCCTATCTGGGTGCGCAAGGAGCCCAAGCGCCAGGCGGAAGAGACGGCGATGAAGTATCTTGAACGGGTGAAAATCCCCGATCAGGCGAACAAATATCCCGGGCAACTCTCGGGCGGCCAGCAGCAACGTGTGGCGATCGCCCGCTCGCTGTGTATGAACCCGCGTATTATGCTGTTTGATGAACCCACCTCGGCGCTCGATCCGGAAATGATCAAGGAAGTGCTCGATGTCATGGTCGATCTGGCGCGCGAGGGCATGACCATGCTGTGCGTCACCCACGAGATGGGTTTTGCCCGCGAGGTCTCCAATCGGGTCATTTTCATGGACGATGGCGAGATTATCGAACAGAATGAGCCGGAGCCGTTCTTTAGCAATCCGCAACACGAACGCACCAAGGAGTTCCTGAGCCAAATCCTCCACTGAGCGGGAGGGTGGATTGCGCGCCACGGCTGCCTGCGCCGCGCGTCAGGCCAACCTTTTACGGGCACTGGCGGGTCTGTTTGCTGGCGTTTGTACTGTTTGATTAGCCGGCAGGGTATTTTTACGGCGGTGCGTTTTCCTTCAGAAGACTTATGGAGCGATCTCGAGGGCGCTCCAGGCGGCCATATCGTGCAAGGCACGCGCGCTAAGAGCCTGGCGGCGGGCCTGTTTTCTTTGCTTGCCGCGCAACCGCTTGCCATTCCGCGATGCTTGCGGCGCCACCGGCGGAAAGAGGCCGAAATTCACATTCATCGGTTGGAACGCGCCCGCCGCCGAGCCGTCGTCGGCGCTGATGTGGCCCCCTGTGATATGCTGTAGCAGGCTGCCCATGGCGGTTGCCGGCGAAGGCGCGGGAAGGTCGGTGCCGTGTATCTCGGCCGCCGCAAAGCGCCCCGCGATAAGCCCGCAGGCGGCCGATTCCACGTACCCTTCAACACCGGTCATCTGTCCGGCAAAGCGCAGGTGCGGCGCTGTCTTTAAGCGCAATTGCCTGTCCAGCAGACGTGGACTGTGCAGGAACGTGTTGCGGTGAATGCCCCCAAGACGGGCAAAGCGCGCGCGCTCAAGGCCGGGGATAAGGCGAAAAACGCCTGTCTGAGCCCCATAGGTGAGTTTTGTCTGAAAGCCGACCATGTTCCATAGTGTTCCCAGGGCATTGTCCTGTCGCAGTTGTACCACCGCGTGCAGAACATTGTCCGGCCGGTTGGGATTGCGCAGACCGACCGGTTTCATGGGGCCATAGCGCAAGGTTTCGCGGCCACGGCGCGCCATCACCTCAACAGGCAGACAACCCTCGAAATAGGGCGTGTCCTTTTCCCATTCACGAAAGTCCGCGCTCTCGCCTTCGAGCAAGGCGTTGATGAAGGCATCGTACTGCGCGGCATCCATTGGACAGTTCAGGTAGTCGGCGCCGCTTCCCGCCGGTCCCGGCTTGTCGTAACGCGACTGGTACCAGCAAATATTCATATCGATGCTGTCGGCGTAGACGATGGGCGCGATGGCATCGAAAAACGCCAGATGTTCGGACCCGGTTTGCGCCTGAATGGATTGCGCCAGGGCCGCCGATGTCAGCGGTCCGGTCGCGACGATAACAGGGCCCTCGTGGGGCTCGGGCAGGCGGGTGACTTCGCTACGCGCAACGGTGATACGCGGCGCATTATCAAGAGCGGCGGTGACAGCGGCGGAAAAAGCGTTTCGGTCCACTGCCAGCGCGCCGCCGGCGGGCAGTTTGTGACGATCCGCCATTTCCATAATGAGCGAGTTACACAGGCGCATTTCGGCGTGCAGCAGGCCGACGGCGTTGTTCTGCGCATCGTCGGAGCGGAACGAGTTTGAGCAGACCAGTTCCGCCAGTGCCGGCGTCTGATGGGCCGGGGTCATGGTTTTTGGACGCATTTCGTACAGGCGGACGTGCACACCGGCGCGTGCGGCCTGCCAGGCGGCCTCGGAACCGGCCAGACCACCGCCGATAATATGCAATTGCGGATGTGTCATCGTTTGCCCTATACTTTTCGATGCCAGTGATGATTTGTCTGATAGCGCTGTTGCAGGATGGCATATGGCGCGGTCATAGGACAGGAAAATCGCTCACGAGCGGTAATACCAGCGGTATTGGCTTGTTGTACACGCTGACTTGTGTATCGTGTTGATAAGACAACGGTTTTTAACCAAGCAAAGAGTCAAACGCAAAGGCCCTTGGTATAAGACCCTTTCGCTTCGGTAGAATGGGAGAATGGAACCGGGCTGAAGGATCGGGTTATCAAAATGACTACTGGCGACAGGGTATTCATCGTTTGCGGTGATGGTTTTGTCGGTGTACGTCCCGCGCGTGCGAAAAGACTGGCGCTTGGCGTCAATTCCCGCTATATGGTGCGCCAAATAAAGCCTTGTACGACACAAGCGCCGGGATGTTCCTGGTGCACCTGAAACGGTACTATGGTTATATTCCTGAATAGGCCACGTGGCGGAGTGGTGACGCAGCGGACTGCAAATCCGTGTACCCCGGTTCGATTCCGGGCGTGGCCTCCAGACTCCTCCGGCCCGCAATGGCAACTTCTCCGGCTATTGAGCAATCGGTCTATGGCGTCATCCTCGCCGGCGGCCTGGCACGCCGTCTGGACGGCGTGGATAAAGCCGCCATTACCGTCGCTGGACGGCCCCTTGTCGACCATGTGATAGAACGCTTTGCCCCGCAGGTTCGTGCCTTTGCCCTCAATACAAACCGGCAGCCGCCTCCATATGCACCAGGTGCGCAAGCCATCTTGCCCGATCCTGTAAAGGGCCATCCAGGCCCCCTCGCCGGTGTGCTGGCGGGAATGCGCTGGGCGCAAACCCGCCAGCCGTCGAGCTGGATTGTCAGCGTTGCCGTGGATACGCCCTTCATGCCAACCGATCTGGTGCGCCGGCTGGTAAACGGGCAGCAACAGAACGGCGCTGCCATCGTTCTCGCCAGCAGCAATGGCCGGCGCCATCCGGTGATCGGCTTGTTCTCAACCGCCCTTGCCGATGATCTGGAACAGGCCATTCGCCTTGAGGGTTTACGCAAGGTCATGCATTGGGTGGGGCGCCATCGCAATAGCGCGGTCGCCTTTACGCCTGGCAGCGACGATCCCCTTGCCCTGGATCCGTTCTTTAACGTCAATACACCGGCAGACCTGCAACAGGCCGAGGCGCACATGCGCTATCTGGCAACATCGCCGTCGCACGGTGCCGGCGAGGCGTAAACAACATCGGCACGCGCCTCAAAGGCGCGCCTGTAGCGGCTGAAAAAACGATCAAAAAACGCCCCGACAAACGCCCCCAACAGGCGGTTTTTTAACTCATAGGCAAGAAAGAACTCGATCTCGCAAACGGGCGCGCAGTCCGGTCGACTGGTGCCTGACGTTGATCCGGTAAAGGCCCAGCGATTGTCGAGCGCGGCAAACGGCCCGGCAACTTGCGTGCTGTGGACGGTCAGCGCCGCCTCATCAAGCACCACCTTACAACTGACCGTCTCGCGCAAGGCCTTGTAAGCGATCGTCATATCGGTGATTAACGTGCGCGTGTGCCCATCTACATCGCTGGCCCGTATGATCAGGTTCTCGCACAGGGGCACAAACTGTGGATAGCTTTCCACATCGCCGACAAGGGTGAACATATCGTGCGCATCGTGGTGGGTGGTTGTGGTGGTCTGAAAGGTGGGCACGCTTTTGTGCTTTTGCAAATCAACCGCGCATGGCGCGCTGGCGCGCCGCTTTAAGGCGCAGAAAATCATCGCCGGCGTGGTGCGAGGAACGTGTTAACGGACTGGCGGACACCATCAGAAAACCCTTTGCATAGGCAATCTTCTCATAGGCCTCGAACTCCTGCGGCGGCACGTAGCGCGCCACCGGAAAATGCTTGCGCGTCGGCTGAAGATATTGACCAATCGTGATGAAATCCACATCGGCGGCACGCATGTCGTCCATCACCTGCATGACCTCGTCGCGATGCTCACCAAGACCCAGCATGATCCCGGACTTGACAAAGAGACGCGCATCCCCTTCCCTTACCCGCTGCAACAGGCGCAATGAATGAAAATAACGCGCCCCGGGGCGCACACGCAAATACAGCGAGGGCACCGTCTCCAGATTATGATTGAAGACATCCGGGCGCGCCGCAATGATCGTCTCCAACGCCCCGTCCTTGCGCAGAAAGTCGGGAGTCAAGACCTCAATTGTCGTCTGCGGCGAAACGGCACGAATGGCGGCGATCGTCCGAGCAAAATGCGCCGCCCCGCCATCGGCAAGATCGTCGCGATCCACCGACGTAATAACCGCATGGCGAAGGCCCAATTGCGCCACCGCCGCAGCGATCTTCTGTGGCTCGCGCGCATCAAGCGGCTCGGGCAAACCGGTACGCACGTTGCAGAATGCGCAGGCGCGCGTACACGTATCCCCCATGATCATAAATGTCGCGTGGCGCTGCTGCCAGCAACCGCCGATGTTCGGGCAACCCGCCTCCTCGCACACGGTGACCAGACCATGGCGGCGCACAATCGCCTGTGTTTCGCTAAACACCGCCCCTCCCGGGGCCCGTACACGCAGCCAGGAAGGCTTGCGCTGCACCGGAGTATCCACCTTATGAGCTTTTTCCGGATGGCGCGGGCGCTGTTCACCGGCGCCATGACGGTGCTGAACTTTCTCGTGCCCCTCAAGTAAGGTGACCATTGCGCGTCCTTTACAACGACCTTGCCGGTATCAACTCATCTATAGCATATCGGGGGCAAAGCGCCAGACCACGCGTGTACGGCAGCGTCAAACCCGCAAGGCAGGCGCATCATTGCCTTGTTTTACCATATGGTCGAAAACAATGCGCGCAGCAAGTACCGCCGGACTTTGCGTCGGCGCTGATACAATCTGCTGCAAGCGATGAAACGCCTGCGCCTGCGCCGCGTGCTCCGGCCCGGATGACAGCAAGGGCTGCAAGGCGGCTGCCAGCGCATCCGGCGTGCACGCCTGATCGATGAACTCCGGCACCGGCCTGGTGCCCAGTATCAGGTTGGCAAGAACGATCGTGTCCACCTGCGCCATCCATTTCAGGCTTCTCTCCAGGACGCCGAGCTTGTAGGCAACCACCATGGGAACGCCGGCCATGGCCAGTTCAAGGGTAACGGTTCCCGACGCCGCCAGGGCGGCACGGGCGGTAAAAAACGCCGCCCACTTTTGGCGCTCCGTTGTAACAATCCTGGCCGCAACGGGCCATTGGGCGACCGCCTGTTCGATTTCGCCGCGAAGGTGCTCTACGGCCGGCACCACCGTATCGAAGGTTAAACCGCCAGCCTTTAACCGTTTAAGTGTTTCGCCAAATACAGGCAGCAACCGGCTTATCTCGCTTGTTCGGCTGCCAGGCAGCACGACCAGACGAGGGGGGTGATCCGAAGGCCGGGCATCCCCGTCGAAGCCGTCGCGCATCGAGGCGGCAATCTGCGCAACCGGATGCCCCACATAGGTACATGGCGGTCCTCCCAAATCCTCAACAGCCTCGGGCTCAAAGGGCAGGATCGCCATCACATGGTCCACATAGGCGCGCATTTTACGCGCCCGCCCCGGCCGCCACGCCCACACACTGGGGCACACATAATTGATAATCGGCACCGCGCCCAGATGCTTGCGCACACGCCGCGCAACCCGATGGGTAAAATCCGGACTATCTATGATGACGACGCAATCGGGGCGCGCCGCCACAATGGCATCGCTGCACTGGCGCAAGCGCCGCAGGATGAGCGGCAGACGCCCGATGACGGCGCCGACACCCATTACGGCAATATCGGAGAGGGGAAACAGACTCGGCAACCCTTGCGCTGCCATGCGCGCGCCCCCTGTTCCCATATAGCGAACCCTCGCCGCAGTCGGCAAACCGCCCACAAGCGTATTGAGGGCCGCCATGAGCTCCGCACCCAGTTGATCGCCCGATTCCTCGCCGGCAACAATGGCGACAACAAATTCCTTACCTTGCCTGGAAGGTTCCGTCATGGCGCCCGCTCCGCCATATCGCCGGATCGAAATCCGTAAACAAACACCCCATGTTGGCGCGCCAGCGCGTTCATTTCCTCTTCATCGGCCATAAGAACCCGGCCCGCCTCAACGGCAATCCCGGTTAGTCCGGCGCTGGCCGCCAGTTCAACCGTACGGCTGCCAATTGCGGGTAAATCAAAGCGCAAGTCCTGGCCCCGCTTGCTTCCCTTGACCAGTACCCCGCGACGTTTCTTAAGCGCCAGGCGCCCCGATGCGCGCATGGCCGCGCAGCGCTCCAGCAGTCCATCGGTGCCCTCGACCCCTTCCACCGCCACCACCCGTTCATCGATGGCAATAGCCGCCTGGCCCATATCAAACGCGCTGATGGCGCGCAATATTGCCGCTCCACAGGCCATATCGCGACGCGCAGCCGCATCGGGCACAGCGCCGCAAATTGCGCCCGCGCCCGCCAACAGCGCCGGGGCGACCTCATGAGCGCCGATCACAGCAAATCCCTCCCGTTCAAAAATATGGGCAATACGCGTCAGCAGCGCGTCGTCGCCGCCCATCGCCAGCGAGAGAATATCCGGCAGGCGCGTTAGCGCTCCAAAGTCAAAGCGCAATGATCCGATGTCAGGGCGCGTTATCGCCCCAATTAAAACGATCTCAACGCAGCCGTTGTGGCGCAGCGACGAAAACAACCGGCCCACCTGGGTAATCTCGATAAATACATGAGGAAAGTCACGCACGCCCGCATCGGAAATGCCCCGTATGCCGACAATAAAGACCGTGCGCCCGCTGGCACGCGCTGCACGCGCAACGGCTATGGGCATCGACCCGCCGCCAGCGATAATGCCCAGCGCGCCGGGAGCCCTGGGGGGCACGTGGCTGGACATACTACACCAATGCGCTTTCCAATGCCTTATCGCCTCGTTGTGATCTCCCGGCAGGTTGTTCCCGGGACGGGCAAATCCAAGATGACGCCTCTTGCGGCTCCTGCCGCCAGGAAGGCCATACGGGGCCGTCCATCCGATTATTGCCGCTTGTCAGGCGCCCCAGCGCGCATTCGGCGTGGCGTGCAGAGCGCCCGATTCGATGAAGCGCGAACGAAGTCCACCACCGCCTCGACGAGTACCCTGCCGTCGTATTCGCGCGCAATCCGGTCAATACGCGTGCCGAGCGGCGCCTCGGTCTCAAACAAATCGCGATAGGCGCGGCGCAACGCATGAATTTCTTCCCGCGCAATGCCGGCACGTTTCAAGCCAACCAGATTAAGCCCCCCCAGACTGGCGCGATTGCCAATCGCCGAGCCATAGGGAATGATATCGTTTTCGACGCCGCTCATGCCGCCGACAAAGGCGCCAACGCCAACACGCACAAACTGATGCACCGCCGACAATCCGCCGATAATTACCCGATCCGCTATCTGCGCATGCCCGCCCAGGGTCGCATGGTTGACCAGGATAACGTCATCGCCAATGGTACAATCATGGGCCACATGGGCGCCGGCCATAAAAAGACAACGATCACCAATACGCGTTTCAAGGGCATCGCCCGCCGTTCCCGGGTTCATGGTCACATGTTCACGTATCGTACAGTCAGCCCCGATGATCAGGCGGCTCTCCTCGCCGGCATATTTCAGATCCTGTGGCGCATGGCCGATACTGGCAAATGGATAAATACGGGTGTTCTCGCCGATACGTGTCGCGCCGGCGATCACCACATGGGTCTCGACCACCACGCCGGCGGCCAGTTGCGCCTGCGCGCCAATCACACTATACGCCCCCACACTCACACCGTCCGCCAGAACCGCACCGTCCTCAATGATGGCCGTCGGATGCACCCGCGTCCCGGTTATGTCCTGCACGATCACCAGCCCTCTTATCTTTCAACCAGCATCGCACTCACCTGCGCCTCGGCAGCAATATCGCCATCGACGCGTGCCTGACACGAAAACCGCCAGATATTGTGCCGCCGTTTCATCTTGCGCACATGGTAATAAGCGGTATCGCCGGGGACAATGGGGCGGCGAAACTTCACCCGATCAAGCGTCATAAGATACACGACACTCGACGCCGTCCCTTGCGCCAGCGCGCAAATCGCTCCCGCCGTCTGCGCCATCCCCTCGATCACCAATACTCCCGGCATGACCGGCTCGCCCGGAAAATGGCCCTGAAAATGCGGCTCGTTCACGGTGACATTCTTAATGCCCACCGCGGAAGAATCGCCGTCAATATCAACAATCCTGTCAATCATCAAAAACGGATAACGGTGCGGCAACAATGCCATGACCCGCTTGATATCCGCTGCATCCAACGCCGTGCACCCCTGATCGTTCATCGTCTGCATCGCTCGTGATCTGTTCGCCATTCACCCTTTGCGTCCGCCCGGCGCCGGTATCCCCGGACGCCTTTCCTGTCAGTCGCTGCTTCGCCGCGCCAGCGCCAGCCTCTTTAGCACCGCAACCTCACGAAGCCACGCCCTGAGAGATCGGGCCGGCGTTCCGCCCCAGCGCTCCTGCGGCGGAATATCCCCACTGACACCGCTGCTCGCCGCCACCTGCGCGCCGGCACCGATGCGCACATGGCCGACGATCCCCACCTGCCCGCCCAGCGCGACAAAATCCTCCAGCACGGTGCTGCCGGAAATTCCCGACTGCGCGACAATCACACAATGGCGGCCTATCTCAACGTTATGACCGATCTGAACAAGATTATCAATCTTGCTCCCCTCGCCGATGATCGTATCGCGATTGGCGCCGCGATCGATACATGTGCTGGCGCCGATTTCCACCTTGTCCTGAATGACCACACGGCCGAACTGGGGAACCTTGGCGTGGCCGTCCGCCCCGAGCGCAAAGCCAAACCCGTCCTGACCGATGCAGGCGCCGCTGTGGATAATCACACCATCTCCCAGCAGCCCGTAACGGATGACCGCGTTGGGGCCGATACGGCAATCCCGACCGATGTGAACCTGCGCGCCGATAACCGCGCCGGCGCAGATGATGGTGCCGGAGCCGATCGCCGCTTTTGCACCGATTACCGCCCCCGGCTCGACAATTACGCCTGGCTCCAGACGCGCTGACGGGTGAACCGTGCCTTGCTCATCAGGCCTGTTATGTTCTCCCGATTGCCCCGGCGGGCCGGGTTCATGGGTTTCATAAGCCCCCGGATCCCTCAGGGCGCCGGGATAAAAATATCCCGCCACCCTGGCGTAAGCCTCATAGGGTTGCGGGGTTTGCAGGGCAACAACATGGGCCGGCACGCGACTGGCGTAGCGCGGTTTGATCAGGCAGGCCGTCGCTTTTGTACTGCCCAGGTCATCAAGGTATTGTGCGTTGTCAAGAAAAACAAGCGCGCCCTCGCCAGCGCGATCAAGCGCTGCAACATCGTTGATCACAACATTCCCGGGCGCCGGCGCCGGCATCTCGATGCCGGCCATCTCGACAAGACGCGCCAGGGAAAGCGGGGGGGCGCGATAGAAAAAATTCGGAGCATGTGACACGAGATGTGACCTTTCAGCCGGCTGTTTTTCAAGGCGGCAGGTCTGACGTTACCTTTCCGGGGCCCATGGGGTCCGTGCCAAGGCAGGCCGGTTCGGGCCATGCTCCTGCACCCGATGGGTATTTTCGAGAACAACCTGTCGAAATTGCACATCCACCCCGGGGCGGAACGCTCTAAAAGCGTGAATAGGCGCCAATGCGGAACCACTGGGCCTTGTCGTAGGGTTTCTTCTTGACAACCTTGGAAAAATCGGCACGCACCGGGCCAAAGGGCGAACGCCAGATCAGGCTGCCACCGACCGAGGCCCTGATGGCGTGGTCATCGTAATATTCTCCCGCCTTCAAATCGCCAACGTTACCAGGATCGAACAGGGTTCCGGCATCAGCAAAAAGAGCTGTCGAAAAGCCAAGTTCTTCCGGCAGAAACGGGATGGGAAAACGGACTTCCGTCGTCGCATTATAGTAGACCGTTCCCCCCAGGGCATCGCGCCGCAGCTTGTCGCGCGGCCCGTAACCAAGAGAGCCGAAACCACGGATGACATCGCCGCCCTGAAAGAAATTATCGATCAGCCGCATGTCCTTGTCGCCGCTCCAGCCGCGCACCATGCCGGCGCGCACGCGCACCATGCCGACAAAGCTCAAATCCTCACTGAAAGGATAGAACGCGCTTGCGTGCACGGTGCCGCGCAGAAACTTCACGTCGCCGCCAAGGCCCGCCACATCGCCTGAGAGTTTGACATAATAGCCCTTCGAGGGCTCCTGGGTGCTATCGAGGGTGTTATAAACAAGCGAGATGCCGGCGATGGACGCAGTGGACTTGTCCAGCGCCGAACACAGGGCACGGGAGATATAGTCCTTGCAGGACGTTGCATCAGGAACTGTTTTTTTCTGACCCGCCGCAAGTTTCTTATTTTCTTCAATGATATCGTTACGTTTCTTGACTGATTTTTCAATATCTGAAAGTACCGAATCGCTGAGTTTGATATCGCGTTGCTCGATACTGTATTTAAGATAGAGGGTCAGTTCGTCTTCGCGGATGGGCAGGCCCAACTGAATACTGCCGCCGGTATTGTTGATCTTGTATCGCCGATAGCTGGTCGAGCCGCTGGTACTGTGATTCGCTGACAGCCCAAGCGATACGCGCTGATCGAGAAAGAACGGCTCAACAAAGGAAAATTCGAACGAGCGCACGTCCTTGCCGTAGCTGGTCTTTAGCGCCACCAACTGGCCACGGCCCATAAAGTTGCGCTCCCTGAACGTTACATCGCCAACAACGGATTTATCCGAATAGCCAACACCGGCGCTAAGGGAGCCGGTGGATTTTTCATCGACATTAACAACCAGAACCACCTTATCGGGTGCGGAACCGGGCTCGGTTTCAATATCGACCTTGTTAAAGTAATTCAGATTGCGCAGACGCCGCAACGCCTTATCCGACAGGGCGCGGTTATAGGCATCCCCCTCAACCATATCGAATTCGCGGCGGATGACATAATCACGGGAGCGGTCATTGCCGCGTATATCGATGCGCTCCACATATATTCGCTGCCCCTCGTCGATAACATAGGTCAGATCGACACTGGCGATATCGGGATTACGCTCCGCACGCGAGCGCACATCCACATGGGCAAAGCCCCGTTTGGCCACCTCAATGGAAAGATCCTCGATGGTTTTTTGCACATCGTCCCCATCGTAGACGTCGCCGGTTTCGGTACGAACCAGGCCGACAAGCGTATCCGAACCAATTTCACTCAGCACCGTCTCTATGACGACGTCGCCGATGGAATAGCGCTGGCCCTCATCGACAACAAAGGTGATCGTATAGGTATTCTTTTGCGCATCAAACGTGCCTTCCGCCGAAAGCACTTCAAAATCGATATAGCCGTTCTTGTGATAAAACCGCCGCAGCAATTCCCGATCCGCATCAAGGCGGTCGGGATCGTATATGTCGGTAGTGCGCAGAAAACTCAAAAGGCCGGATTCGCGCGTCGTAATCACCCGTTTTAAGCGGTAGTCGCTAAATTTCTCGTTGCCCTCAAAGACAATGCTGGAGACCTTGGTCTTCTCGCCCTCGTTAATGTTGAAAATCACATCGACGCGCCCATCCTCAAGAAGTTTGGCGTCGACCGAAACACTGACTTGCTCGCGACCGCTGCGGCGATACGTGCTCTCGATCCGGGCGACGTCGCTGTCCACCTGCGCTTCATTGTAGATGCCACGCGGTTGCGATGCGACCGTGCCGGCGAGCGCCGCATCGGGCAGCTTTCTGTTGCCCCGGAAAATCACCCGGCTGATTACCGGAAATTCCTCAACCCGCACAATCAGCGTATTGCCGGAACGGCGAATGGTAACGTCGCGAAACAAACCGGTACCAAACAGCGCCTGGATGGATTCATCACGCGCCGCGCCGCTGGCGTTGGGCACGACATAGGAACGAATGGTATCCGCATCGACCCGCTTGTTCCCCTCAACGACAATACGCGCAATCGATTGCGCCATCGCCGTCCTCATACCCAGGGGACCCACGACAGAAACAAACGAAGCCCCCTCCACAGCAACCAACATCAGCAAAGCCAGTGCCAGTCGCTTCGTCAAACAAATGCCATTCATTGCAAAGACACCCAACCTGATATTCGTTCCCATCGTTGGCCGACTGTTCTTGAGTATTCGCCAACTTACCGCGTTTGTATCGTACTTTCCTGTGCAGCCCAAACGTCTGTATGGCGCATGCGCTACTGACCTGTCACATATTTGTGGCACGTTTGCGACACGCTTGTCCGGTAAGCCAATTCAACAAATAATCCCCCGCCCCGAGATGACGTGCCACTAACATGGTTTTACACGTCAACACGCTCATGACAAGCATGTTTTTCACAGTTACCACAACGGCATACGTTTGTCGGCCGGAAATTATACGCCTGACAACGAAATGCGCCCGCGGCACGCCTGGTTTTTTGGAACAACCTGCTGAAAGGTCGCATCGCGAAAGGTACAAATATAGATAGCCGGAATCTTTCGAAAGCTACCAGGACGCGAGAATGCGAATACTGTCGCTCCACGTCGTCACAGCCAGCAACATCAAAATAAACGTCACGCCGATGCCGAAGCCCCATTCCTGGGTCTTTTCGCTGAGCGGCTTGCCGCGCACCGCCTCGAAGAAATAAAACAGTAAATGGCCGCCGTCGAGCATGGGGATCGGAAACAGATTGATCAACCCAATGCCCACCGATACCCAGGCAATGAGCGATACAAGTGCATAGATACCGCGCTCGGCCATCAACGAAGACACCTGGGCAATGCCAAGGGGGCCACTCATCTGCTTGATGACAGCAGGCTTGTAGAAAATCTTGCCAACAATGCGCAACGAATCGCTGATGATCCTGCCGGTATTGGTGGCGCCGAGAACGAACGCATCAAGAGGGCCAACGCGCACGTGATAGCGATCCTTCGGGTCTTTGCTGGGGCCGATACCAATAATGCCGCGCTCAAACTTCGTTTTGCCGATATCGGTCATCGTGAGTACCGGCGTGACGTTAAGGGTCTGCACACGTCCATCGCGCTCAATGCGAAAGGCAAGCTCCTCGTCGGCACTGATACTGACGATGCGCGCCATATCGAGAAAATCGTTGACGGTTTCATCGTTGATGGCAAGAACACGATCCCCGACAAGGAACCCTGCCTGCTGCGCTGGCAGATTGTCTTTCACTTCACCCACACGCGCAACCAGATACTGCTGGCCGAATAACATAAAAAGGCCGGCAAACACGAACACAGAGAAAACAAAATTCGCCAACGGCCCCGCCGCAACGATAGCCGCGCGCTTGTACAGGGGCTGCGTCGGAAAGCTGATGGCGCGCTCATGAGCGGACATCTGCGCCACCTTGTCATGATCGGGTACGCTGGCACTGTTCTCATCGCCATAGAATTTCACGTAACCGCCAAGAGGAATTACACAGAACTTCCAGTGCGTGCCCAACCGGTCCGTGCGCCCGAATAGCTCCCTGCCAAAGCCGATGGAAAACACTTCGACCTTGACACCGCACCAGCGCCCGACAAGAAAATGCCCCATTTCGTGAACAAATACGATAACGCTTAGAACCACCAGAAACGGCAAAACCGTTCCAAACAGAAAGGAGTTGAAAATCCACGCTATAATATCGGTCATGTATTCGAAAACCCCTGAATATTCATAAGATTATAGCCAGATTCTCACGGTGTTCCGGCTTCACTCAGATTCCACTCCAGTCGTGCGTAACAGCAATCTATGAAGAAATCATGGCCTGCGCCATGCGACGTGCCTCTTGGTGAAAGTCAATCACCTGCGCCAATGACATCGGCTCGGGCCCGTTGCTCGTTGCTTTGTCGACAACCGCCTCGATTATCGCCGCAATATCGTAAAAACCGATAGCCCCGGCCAGATATGCCGCCACAGCCCCTTCGTTGGCGGCGTTAAGCGCGATACAGGCCCCTTGCCCGGCGCCCATGGCATCCAGTGCCAGCGCCAGGCAGGGAAACCGTTCCGTATCGGGCGCCGCGAAAGTCAGACTGCCGATTTCGTTCAAATCAAGGCGCTTGACCGGCGCCGCCTGACGTTGGGGCCAGCTTAGGGCATAGGCCAGTGGCAGGCGCATATCCGGTGCCGCAAGGGCGGCAAGAACCGAGCCGTCAATAAAATTCACCAACCCGTGCACAATCGATTGGGCGTGTACGACAATGGCGATTTGCTCCGGCGCTACGGCGAACAGGTAATGCGCCTCGATGGCCTCCAGACCCTTGTTCATCAGTGTTGCTGAATCGATGGAAATTTTCTTTCCCATGGACCAGTTCGGGTGCTTAAGGGCGCAGGCGGCGCCCGCGGCGGCAATGCGGTTTCTCGGCCAATCGCGAAACGGACCGCCAGAGGCGGTCAGGGTGAGCTTTTCGATGGCCCCGTGCGGCTCGTTGCGCAGCAACTGGAACAGCGCGTTATGCTCGGAGTCGACGGGAATGACCTCCACCCCTTGCGCGGCCGCCTGGCGCATAAACAGTTGCCCGGCGCAAACGAGTACTTCCTTGTTGGCAAGAGCGATGCGTCTTGTATGATCGATGGCGGCAAATGTGGGCGCCAGGCCGGCCGCGCCGACAATGGCGCCAATAACGATGTCCTTGCCGCGGCGGGCCGCTTCGCAAATGCCCTGGACACCGCCCTCAACGCAAATGTCCAGATCCGTGAGGGCAGCGCGCAAGGGCGCCACATGGGCGGTATTGCCGATGGCCACAAACTCCGGTTGCAGTCGACGCGCCAGCACGCTGAGCTTTTCCCAGTTCTCATTGGCGCTGAGCGCGGTGACCCGGTAGGTATCGGGGGCGTGAGCGATAATATCGAGACAACTCGCACCTACCGATCCGGTGGCACCGAGAATGGTGATTTCCTTTGGCTGTGCTGTCATGAGCCGCTTTTTGTTTCCGCCTGTGGAAAAGACGATACGATGATACTCACCATACGAGCAAGCCGGTGCCGACGTCGGTGACGCCGCGGCGCCACACACCGGCCAGAAAGGCAACGATAGCGGCCGCTATCAGGGCGTCCAGGCGGTCCATCAGGCCGCCGTGACCGGGGATCAGGGCGCTCGAATCCTTGGCGCCAAAGCGGCGTTTGAGTGATGACTCGAAAAGATCGCCTCCCTGGGACACCGCCGCGATAAAGAGGCTGAAGGCAAACAGGGAAAGCGAAATATTGCCGACAAGGAGTAGCACGGCAAGCGTTCCGGCGCTGGCGCCAGCGGCGATGCCACCGAAAAATCCGGACCAGGTCTTGTTTGGCGACACCCGCTGCCATAACTTTGGCCCGCCCACCGCGCGACCACAGAAATAGGCGGCAATATCGGTGCCCCACACCAGCGCGAACAACCAGATGATAGCCGCCAGTCCATGGCTTGCGCTCTGGCGCGTCAGTACCATGGCGATAACGGCGCCGCCGGCATAAACGAGCCCCAGCGCAGGCCAGGGCGCGCCACTGGCGTATTCGTGCCCATAGGCCAGATAGGCCACACTCAGGGCAAGAACGATCCCCGCCGCCGCCGCCGCGGGCACGCCAAGCAAGGCGATTTGCGGTTCCATACCGCAACCGATGGCGGCAACGAGTATCGCCCCATAGGCAAGCAACTGGTGCAGACCAAAACCTTTATTTCTGGTGAGCGTATTCCATTCCCAGAAAACCACCATGGCGGCGAGCCCGACAAGGAGCGCAAAGACAAGGCCGCCAATCCAGGTCACGGCCAGGGCGATGACTGCCAGCAGGCTGGCGGACACGATGCGGACGGTTAAGTTCTCGGGCGCCGGCGCCAGGGGCGGGCCGGACGTTGGTTCGGTGTCCTGTTCGGTATCTGGCGCGGATTTCATGCGGGCACCGTATGGCGGGTGCCGAAGCGGCGTTCGCGTCGATGATACTCGGCGATGGCCGCGGCAAACTGCGCCTCATCGAAATCGGGCCAGTAGCAACTTAAAAAAACAAACTCTGAATACGCGGCCTGCCATAACAGAAAATTACTCAGCCGCTGCTCGCCGCTGGTGCGCACGATAAGATCCGGATCCGGGATTCCGGCGGTATCCAGTTCGGCGGCGATACTCGCCTCATCGAGGGTATCAGCGGCCAGTTCGCCAGCGGCGATACGCGCGCCAAGCCTGCGCGTAATGCGAAGAAGCTCATTGCGTCCGCCATAGTTAAAGGCGACGATCAGCATAAGACGGGTATTGTCGGCGCTCGCCATCTCGGCGCGCTCCAGCACATCGATAATGTCGGGCGCCAACCCGACGCGCTCGCCGATAATGCGAATACGCACCCCGTTCTCCACCAGTGTGTCCAGATCGGCATCGACAAAACCGCGCAACAGGGTAATCAGATTGGAAATCTCGTGCGCCGGACGGCGCCAGTTCTCCGACGAAAAGCTGAACAGGGTCAAATAAGGAATGTTCGCTTGCAGCGCATACCGCACCGTGTGGCGCACCGCCTCGATGCCGGCACGGTGCCCTTGCGAGCGCTCAAGGCCACGCATTTCGGCCCAGCGGCCATTGCCATCCATAATGATCGCCACATGTTGCAGCGCGCGCTCCTGCTGTCTAACAGATTGATCCATCGGTATCACGTCGGAGACGTCCATGGAGGGCTCAGGTTCTTGCATGATCAGCCGGATCTCTTTGCCTTGGAGCACGTTGCACGTGGCAGAATGGCTCTGGATGTGCAATTTCAACAGGTTGTTCTCGAAAAAACCCATCGGGTGCTGCTGGCCATTCACCTGATACTAACGGTCATAAAGAATGACCGTTATCGTTCAAACGCCACTAAGGCTTACGCGCCATAAGGCGCGGCGGCCAGTCGGCCTTGCCAACGGCTTTATGAGTCAACCATAAGAGCCGTTGGTATGACACGCTCTAGAGATGTTCGATTTATCATGCGCTGTCAAGGGCGCTTCGCGCCGCCCCTGGCGGTTCTTAAGCCCTTGACAGTGCTGGATAAATCGAAAAAAAGCGATGATCCGATGAATGGCCCGATATGGCTTCTCTGGCGGCCTTGGCCGCAAGAGGTGTCACTTCCGATTTGCCTGTCCCGGGAACAACCGATTGCAATTACACAACTATCCAGATGCAAGGCGCTCTAAACCTGCATAATCTCGCTTTCCTTTTCCTGTAGCGCGGTGTCAATCTCGGTGATACTGGCATCGGTGAGTTTTTGCACTTCATCGGCCAGACGGTGATGGGCGTCCTCACTGATATCTCCGTCCTTTTCCTGGCGTTTTAGCGTATCCATGCCATCACGACGCACATTGCGCACGGCAACGCGCGCGTCTTCCGCATATTTGTGCGCCACCCTGACAAGTTCAACGCGCCGCTCCTCATTGAGTTCGGGGATAGGAATACGGAACAACTGCCCTTCGACGATGGGATTAAGGCCAAGATCCGATTCGCGAATGGCCCGATCCACCGACCCCGCCAGCCCCTTGTCCCAGACCTGAACGGAAATCATACGCGGCTCGGGGACACTCACCGTCGCCACCTGGTTGATGGGCATTTTCGCGCCATAGGCATCAACCACAACGGGATCAAGCATCGCCGCCGAGGCTCGCCCGGTGCGCAGCGAGGCAAATTCACTCTTGAGCACGGATATGGCGCCGTCCATGCGCCGCTTCAAATCCTTTTGATCAAATTCCTGCGACATCTGGTTATCCCGCCTGTTCCCGCCTGTACCTTTACCCGCCGAGGGCGCGACATCGCCTCTGGCTCCCGGCCTTTAGAGCGTGTCAGGTCTTAATAGAAGCAATTCTGTTTCTATTAAGACCTGACACGCTCTATGATAGCGCGAAACGGCTCCATGTCAAAGGGTGTCAAAGGGCGTCAAAGGCTGCCAGAGCACGCAGCGGCACGATTTCCGCTGCTTGAGCCCTACGTGATCAGCGTATATTTTCCGTTACCTGCCGCGACGGCCGGAATGGCGCCGCTTTCCAATAACGAAAAGACCACCAGGGGAATACGATTGTCGCGCGCAAACGCAATAGCGGTCATGTCCATGACGCGCAGATTCTTTTCCAAAACGTCATCGTAGGAAAGATGATCGTAGCGCGTGGCATGAGGTTCGCGAAGGGGATCGGCGGAATACACACCATCGACCTTGGTGGCCTTGAAAACCGCATCGAATTCCAACTCGGCCGCTTTAAGAACGGCGGCCGAATCGGTGGTAAAGTAAGGATTTCCCGTACCCCCTGCAAAGATGACAACCCGCCCCGCCTCCAGATGGGCGCGCGCATTGGGCGGGCGGAAGGTCTCGCATACCGCCGGCAGTTCCAGATTGCTCATAACGCGCACATCGATGCCACACGCGCGCAGCGCCATGGACATGGACAGCGCATTGATGACGGTCGCCAGCATCCCCATGTGGTCGCCTGTGACGCGATCGCCACCGCCCTGCTCCAGCGCAAGGCCGCGAAAAATGTTGCCACCGCCGATTACCAGTCCGAGCGTCACCCCAAGAGCAACCGTTGCCTTGATTTCGCCCGCGATACGCTTGACAACGTCATTGTCGATGCCGAATGCGCGCGCGCCCATCAGCGCCTCGCCCGACGCCTTGATGAGAATGCGCTGAAATTTTGGCCTGGCCATTCCGCCCGCTCGCTTGATGGTTGCGCCCTGCCCGTCTCATTGCCGGCGCGTCAATAGGGTCATCAACAAATCACGCACCCTGCATGGAGGCAACTTCAGCGGCAAAATCGTCCGCCTGCTTTTCGATCCCCTCGCCCACCGCAAAGCGAACAAACCCCTTTAGTTCCACTGGCGCGCCGATGGCCTTTGCTGTATTGGCGATGGCGGTCTGCACGGAATTTTCATTATCGATAACGAATGTTTGCTTGAGCAGGGTGGTCTCTTCGTAGAACTTGCGCAGGCGCCCCTCGACCATCTTTTCGACAATGTTGTCCGGCTTTCCCGACTGGCGTGCCTGTTCGGCAAATACCGCCCGTTCGCGCGCAATGACATCGGCATCCAAATCCTCCGGCGAGAGGGCCAGCGGATTGGCCGCCGCCACATGCATGGCGAGTTGTCTGGCGAAGGCGGCCAGTTTTTCCGGATCGCCCGATGAGCGCAGCGCCACAAGAACGCCGATCCGCCCCAGCCCATCGCCCTGCGCGTTATGCACATAGCTGCTCACAACCCCCTCATCGACGGTAAGCGCGGCGCTGCGGCGCACGCTCATGTTCTCACCGATGGTTGCGATCAGCGTGTTCAGATGATCGCCAACACTTTGTGTTGTGCCCGGATACCCGGCCGCCATCAGCGCCGCAAGATCGCCGGACGTGGCAAGTGCGACGGTTGCAATGGTCCGTACGGCGTCCTGAAAGCCGGCATTTCGGGCAACGAAGTCGGTCTCCGAATTAACCTCCACCAGGGCGGCGGCGTTCTGCGTGCCGGCGACGCCGATCAATCCTTCCGCCGCTACCCGACCAGCCTTTTTCGCCGCCTTGGCGAGCCCCTTTTTGCGTAACCAGTCGACGGCGGCTTCCATATCGCCGCCATTTTCCTGAAGTGCCGCCTTGCAATCCATCATGCCAACGCCGGTGCGCTCGCGCAAGGCCTTTACCTGTGCAGCTGTGATAGCCATGTGTATTCCTGTCCTGTTCGATCCCGTGGGCGTTAACGCAATACGCTGTTGTGGCGTAGTCCGGTCAGCCTGCCATCAGGGTTTTTGCCTGTCCCACCCAGTTATCGCGCTGGATGCGTCCCTTGATTGACAGGCCCGCATCGATCGTCTCAATCTGTTCCGGTGTCAGGGCGGCGATCTGTTCGTAGCGGGTGATGCCCATAGTATGGAGCTTTCCTTCAAGAACCGGACCGATACCGCTGATTTTCTTTAAGTCATCCGGCTTGCCAGAGCTTTCAGTGGTGTCCGCCGCCGTCGCTGGCGTCGCAGGTGCATCGGCAAGCTGCGGCGTTACCTCGGGAACTACCGCCTCCGCCTCAGGCGGCTCGGATGACGCAGTGGGCTCAACGGCCGGGGGGTCGGTTGTCTCAGGGATTGCGGCTTCTGCCTTGGGCGACTCAAGTGGTTCCGCCGGCGCCTCTGCTATCCCGGATACGGCCTCGGCACTCCCGGAGCCCGCGGCTTCCCCCTCGGATGGCGCCGGTTCCACCCCGGGTGTCCCGGGCACTTCAGGCGCTTCAGGCGCTTCTTCGGTCCTGATTTCCACCGGAACAAGCGCCGGTTCCTCGGCAACGGACGCCTCAACAGGCGGCTCGACCGCAGCACCCACATCAACTCCCAACGCCGTCTGCTGGCGCGAAATGCCATCAAGCGCCGCCTTGCTGACCAAATCGCAATACAGATTAATGGCCCGTCCGGCGTCATCATTGCCAGGGATCGGATAGTCGACCAGATCCGGATCGCAATTGGTATCGATTACCGCAACCACAGGAATATTAAGCCGCTTTGCTTCGCGCAAGGCGATAGATTCCTTGTTGATGTCAATTAGAAACAGAATATCGGGCAAGCCGCCCATGTCCTTGATGCCACCGAGGGCGCGCGTTAGCTTGTCGTTTTCGCGCGTAATGGACAGGCGTTCCTTCTTTGTATAGCCCTGCATTTCGCCCTGGAGCAGTTCCTCGACATCGCGCAGGCGCTTGATGGAATTGGAAATCGTCTGCCAGTTCGTCAGCGTACCACCGAGCCAGCGCGAGTTAACGTAGTATTGCGCCGACCGGCGCGCCGCCTGGGACACAATATCGGTTGCCTGGCGCTTGGTTCCGACAAACAGAACCCGCCCCCCCTTGCTGACGGTATCACTGATCGCCTGCAGGGCGCGCGTTAATGCCGGCACCGTCTGGCTGAGATCAATGATGTGAATATTATTGCGATCGCCATAAATATAGGTGGCCATCTTGGGGTTCCAAAGATGCACCTGGTGGCCAAAATGTACGCCAGCTTCCAAAAGCTGGCGCATGGAAAATGCAGGAAGCGCCATGATATCTCCGTTTTCCGGTTGATCCGCCGCAAAGGAAATATCCGAAAAATGCCCGCAAACAACGAACCGGACGGGCAAATATCGAACACCGGACGGCTTGCGTAGCTGCAGCATACGCACGCCAAGCCTTTGCGTGTGAGTTGGCAGCTTTATACGGCAATCGTGGCGGATTGCAAGCATCATTTGCGCCGTCTGCCAGGCGATGCGCCCCTCAGGCGACGAGGACAGCGTCGGCGACGCCGGGGAGCGCCCTGATGGCACCAGCCAGTTGCGGCGTGACATCGTAGTGCCCCTCAAGGTGCAGTTCCACCTCGCGGGCGTGTTCAACCATGGTCAGGACGAGGATTACCCGCCCCTCACCACCCTGCGGCAGATGGCGGCCAAGGGAATTCAGGGCGGTATCGCAATGAAGGTGAATGCGCAATCGATCAGGCAGCTTTGCCGTTGATCCGCCAAGAGGCTCGACATTTTGCACCCGCAGACGCACGTCCTCGCCCTGCACATCGGCTCTGACGGTAAGCAGGACCGAATTTCCCGGCTCAAGCAACGGGCGAAATTGCGCAAGATTGTCAGCAAAGAGCACCGCTTCGTACATGCCGCTGGGATCGGAACAGGTAAGGACCGCCATACGCCCGCCGCTGCGAATACGGCGCTCACGCTTATGCGCCACACTCGCCAAAAGCCGTCCGGCGCTCGCCCCATTTTGGCGCGCCGCTTGAGAGAATTCGCTCCATGTCTGCGCCTTCAGCGTTCCCAATAGCGGCAGATATTCGTCAAGAGGATGGGCACTCAAATAAAACCCGATCGCGTCGAACTCGCGCTGCAGCTGCTCGCTTAAGCTCCACGGGGGCGCATCGCGCAGCACCAGTTCGTCTGACTTGCCGCGATCGCCGAACATATCGCTCTGGCCCACCGCGGCATCATCGGCAACGCGATGTCCATAGGAAACAACGCTTTCCGCGCCCGCAAACAACCGCGCCCGGTCCGGCGCAATCGTATCAAACGCACCGGCGGCGATCAGTCCCTGCAGGGTACGTTTGTTGATGATGCGCGGCGACACACGTCCGGCAAAGTCACCAATGCCGGAAAACGGCGTCTGGCCGCGCTGCTCAATGATATGCACCACTGCAGACCGGCCGACTCCCTTGATGGCGGCAAGGGCATAGACAATCTCTCCCGCCTTCACATCGAAAGTATCGGTGGATACGTTGATGTCCGGCGCCCGGATCGGGATTTCAAGGCGTGCCGCCTCGCGCACGAAATCGGCCAGTTTATCGGTATTGCCCATATCAATGGTCATGGAAGCGGCAAGAAAGGCGGCCGGATGGTTCGCTTTCAGCCACGCGGTCTGATAGGCAATCAACGCATAGGGCGCCGAGTGTCCCTTGTTGAACCCATAACCGGAGAATTTCGCCATCAGATCGAATATCGTGTTGGCCTTTTGCTCCGCCACCCCATGCCGCAGCGCCCCTTCGATAAAGCGGGCGCGGTGGGCATCCATTTCCGCCCTGATTTTCTTGCCCATGGCGCGCCGCAACAGATCGGCCTCGCCCAGGGTATAACCGGCCAGATCGCGCGCGATCTGCATCACCTGCTCCTGATAGACAATAACGCCGAACGTTTCCTTTAGAATAGGCTCCAGGCTCGGGTGAATGACGTCGATTGGCTCGCTGCCGTTTTTGCGCGCGCAATAGCTGGGAATACTCGCCATGGGACCAGGCCGATAGAGCGCTACCATCGCGATAATATCTTCCAGCCGGTCGGGGCGCAGGTCCATCAGGGCGCGGCGCATACCCGCACTTTCCAACTGAAACACGCCTACCGTCTCGCCCCGGCCCAGCATCCGAAACGTTTTTGCATCATCAACCGGCATGGTGTCCAGATCGATCATCACCCCTTGCGCACGCAGAATGCCCAGGGTGCGATCGATGATGGTAAGGGTTCTCAGGCCGAGAAAATCGAACTTGACCAGCCCCGCCACCTCGATCCATTTGAGATTAAACTGGGTAGTCAGCATCTGGGCGCGCGGGTCCCGATAGAGGGGGACAAGTTCGTGCAAGGGCCGGTCCCCGATGACAACGCCGGCGGCATGGGTGGAGGCGTGACGAAACAGCCCCTCAAGCTTTTTTGCGATACGGAACAATTGCCCTACAACGGCGTCTTTTTCCGCCATTTCCTGCAATTGCGGTTCGCCGGCGATGGCCGTCTCCAGATCGACCGGATCAGCGGGATTATTGGGTACAAGTTTGCAGATGCGATCCACGTGCCCGTAAGGCATTTGCAGGACACGCCCGACATCGCGCAGGACCGCGCGCGCCTGCAGGGTTCCGAACGTGATAATCTGTGCGACATGCTCGGCACCGTATTTGTCGCGCACGTAGTGAATAACCTCATCACGCCGTTCCTGGCAGAAATCGATATCGAAATCGGGCATGGACACGCGTTCGGGATTAAGAAACCGCTCGAAGGGAATATCGTAGCGCAACGGATCGATATCGGTGATCGTCAAAGCATAGGCGACCAGAGAGCCGGCGCCCGAACCGCGTCCCGGGCCGACGGGAATGCCCCGCTCCTTGGCCCATTTGATAAAATCGGCGACGATCAGAAAGTAGCCCGCGTACTTCATGCGATTGATCACATCGAGTTCATAGTCAAGGCGCGCGGTGTAATCGTCCGGCGTAAAGGCGTGGGCGGGACCGGTCTTGTGCAAGCGATCAGCCAGCCCGGCGTGGGCCTGGGTGCGCAGTTCCTCCGCCTCCAGGGCGTCAGGATCGGCGTGTGCGCCGGCGGGGGCCTTCTTCGCATCGATAAAGCGCGGCAAAATGGGTTTTCGCGCCTGGGCGCGCACCGCACAGCGCCGGGCGATCTCGACCGTATTCGCCAACGCCTCGGGCAGATCGGCAAACAGCGCCGCCATCTGTGCAGCGCTCTTGAAATAGTGCTCCGGCGTGAGCCGACGACGATCGTCATCGCCGATCACCCGCCCCTGGGCGATGGCGAGCAACGCGTCATGGGCTTCAAAATCGTCGGATGTGGCAAAAAACGGCTCGTTGGTGGCGACAAGCGGCAGGCCAAGTTTATACGCCAGGGCGATGAAGGCGCTTTCCGTTTGCCCTTCCACGGCGCGTCCATGGCGTTGCAGTTCCACATACAGGCGATCGGAGAAGATACGCGCCAGCGCCTCAAGGCGCTTCCGCGCCAGATCGTCCATACCCGATTGCAGCGCCTGCCCGATAAAGCCGTCCGCGCCGCCGCCAAGAGCGATCAGGCCATCGGCGTGATCGGCCAGTTGCGCCAGGCGGGTATAAGCGCCCTCGTAGTAATCGGCCTGCTTGTAGGCGGTACTCACCACATGCAGCAGATTCTTGTAGCCCTGGTCGGATTTTGCCAGCAGAACGATGGGACTAAGATCGCGCGATGGATTCGCCGCCTCATTTGCCGCCTCGCCCCTGCACGCCAAATCCTCGCCGTCTACGGCGATCTGACAGCCAATAATCGGTTGCAGCCCCTTTTTCGATGCACCTTCGGCGAACTCGAGAGCGCCGAACAGATTGTTGGTGTCGCAAAGCGCCAGGGCAGGTTGTTTATCGGCGACCGCCAGATCGATCAGGTGCGGCACCGCAATAGCGCCCTCCAACAGCGAATAGGAGGAATGGGCGCGCATATGGACAAATGCCGGATCGGTCTTTTTTTTAGCCACGCGTTACTCCCCTGCCATTGCCTTGAGCGGTTCCCGAACGCATGTGGCGCAAATGATCCACCCGATTGTCTGCATCACGGTTCTCCGACTTAAAGTTTAAAGCGTGTCATGGCCAGCGGTTCCCTGATTCCAACGTGGGCATGCAAATCTGAGGTTAGGAGGGTGCAAATGTTGGAATCAAACCACTAGTATCTTCCAGCCGCCCCTGGCGCAGCGTCACAATACGGTCCATGCGGCGCGCCATCTCCATGTTATGGGTGGCGATCAGGCAGGCAAGCCCGGCCGATGCCACAAGCCGGCGCAGCGCTGTAAATACATGTTCTGCCGTCGCCGGATCAAGATTGCCCGTCGGCTCGTCGGCAAGCAGCACATCGGGGCGATTGGCGACGGCGCGGGCGATGGCCACACGCTGCTGCTCGCCGCCGGAGAGTTCCACCGGCCGATGTTCGGCGCGATCCCCAACCTTGAGATAGTCGAGCAATTCGCCCGCCCGCTGGCGCGCCAGACGGCGCGAAAGACCGCCGATCAGTTGCGGCATCATGACGTTTTCCAACGCCGTGAATTCGGCCAGCAAATGATGAAACTGATAGACAAAGCCTACCGCGTGGCGGCGCAGCGCGGTACGCGCGTCGTCGTTCAGGGCACCGCAGGCTGTGGTGCCAAGAAACACCTCGCCGGAACTGGGTCGATCCAACAGCCCGGCGATGTGCAACAGCGTCGATTTTCCCGCACCCGACGGCGCGATCATGGCGATACATTCGCCGCGCCGCAGGGTAAGATCGACGCCGCACAGAATATCCAGCCGCCCGCGCGCCGTCTGAAAGCTCTTGTGGATATCCTCCATGGCGAGCACGGGAACATCGTCCGTATCGTCGGACGGCGGTACAGCGCGGGCCGGTTCATTCATTGCGCAGCGCCCTTACCGGATCAAGCCGGGCCGCACTCCAGGCGGGATAGAGTGTGGCCAGAAACGACAACCCCAACGCCATGGCGACAATCGCAAGCACGGCGCTGACGCTCAGTTCGGCGCGCAGGGTATCAACGAAATAGACCTGCGCGGGAAACGGATCCCAGCCCAGATTGTCGCGAATAAAGGCGCGGATATTATCGACATTGCCGTTGATCCACAAGCCGAGCAGAAGCCCCGCGAAGGTTCCCACCGTGCCGATCGCCGCTCCGGTGGTAAAGAAGATGCGCATCACCGCGCCGCGCGTCGCCCCCATGGTGCGCAGAACGGCGATATCGGTGCTTTTGTCCTTGACCAGCATGATCAGCCCTGAAACGATATTAAAGGCGGCAACCAGAACGATCATCAGCACCACGAGAAACATGACATTGCGCTGGATTTCCAGGGCATCGAAAAACGTGCGATTCCGCTCGGTCCAATCGAGTACCGTCGCCGGCCGCGAGATGGCCGAGGCGATGCCGCCGCGTAAATCCTTGATGGCGTCCGGATCATCCACATAGACCTCCAGCATGGACACACTCTCTTCCATATTGAAGAACAGTTGCGCCTCGGCAAACGGCATGAAAACGATAAAGCTGTCGAACTCCGACATACCCAGTTTGAAGATCGCCTTGATGGGGTAGTCTTTTTGCCGCGAGGTCTCTCCCCAGGGGGTCTGCACGCCGGCGGCGCCAAAAATCGAGATAAAATCGCCGATCCCCACATTCAGCCGCCGGGCAACGCCGGAGCCGATCATCAGACCGGGTTCGTCGGCATTCTCAAAACCATCGAGGCTGCCGTGAACAACCGAATCGTAGACGGCGGGCATACGTTTGATATCCGCCAGTCGGATGCCGCGCACCGCCACGCCGCTGGAGCCATCATCGCCGATGGCAAACGCCTGGGCATCGATCAGGGGAATCGCCGCCTGTACGCCAGGCGCTGTCTCCACCTCGTCGACGGTACGATCGTAATCTTCAAGGGGCAAGCCGAGCGGTTGCACAACAATATGGCCGTTAACCCCCAGAATCTTGTCGATCAGTTCCTGGCGAAAGCCGTTCATCAGCCCCGTTACGACGATCAGCATCGCCACGCCGAGCATGATGCCGATAAAGGACAGCCCGGCAATGACCGACAGGAACGCCGCCGAGCGGCGCGGACGTAAATAACGAAACGCCAGCAACCGCTCAAAGGCGGCGAACAACCCGGCGCCGCCTTTGCGCCCGGACCCGGCGCGGTTCATGGATAGAGACGGGTTCTCGGTCATAATGATAGAGCGTTTCGCATTCAGACAGATTCAAGTTTCGCCCCTGGAGCGCATCGCGAGGTTCCGTTGATCGATCACATGCCGCCGGACTGTACCGCCTGCCTGAGCTGATCAAGCGCGGCCTGCGGGCCAAGCGCCTGGCGTTCGCCGGAGCGGCGCTCCTTGATTTCCACTTCCCCACTGGCCAGCCCTCTGGGACCGACGATCAACTGCCAGGGCAGACCGATTAAATCCATCGCCGCAAACTTCGCTCCGCCACGCGCCTGGGTATCATCATAGAACACATCGACGCCCGCCGCCTGCAATTGCCCGTACAGGGTCTCGCACAGCGCATCGGTCGCCTCGTCGCCCTGTTTGAGATTGATCAGCCCCACATCGAACGGCGCCACCGATTGCGGCCAGATAATGCCGTTTTCGTCGTGGCTGGCCTCGATGATAGCCGGCGCCAGGCGGGTTGGGCCGATACCATAGGAGCCGGAATGCAGAAAATGTGTCTCGCCGTCAGGACCGACGACCGAAGCCCCCAGCGGCTTGGAATATTTGGTGCCGAAATAGAAAATATGACCCACCTCAATGCCGCGCGCCGATACCCGCAACGCCTCGGGCACCTGTTCGGCAAAACGCGCCGCATCATGCATATCGGCGGTGGCCGCATAGTGTCCTGTCCAGGCATCGACGATGGGCGTGAGGTCCCCATGAAAGTTCGTATCAGCAGGTGGGATCGTCTGTTCCAGGCACGCCCGGTGACAAAACACCTCGCTCTCTCCGGTATCGGCCAGAATGATAAACTCGTGGCTCAAATCGCCGCCGATAGGGCCCGTTTCGGCGCGCATGGGCACCGCCGTCAATCCCATGCGCGCAAAGGTGCGCAAATAGGCGACAAACATACGATAGTAGGACTGCCGCGCCGCCGCCTCGTCGATATCGAACGAGTAAGCATCCTTCATGATGAATTCGCGCGAGCGCATAGTGCCGAAACGCGGCCGCACCTCGTCGCGAAACTTCGTCTGAATGTGATAGAGATTGAGAGGCAGATCGCGATACGACTTAACATGAGAGCGTACGATTTCGGTGATCATTTCTTCATTGGTGGGCCCGTAAAGCATATCGCGCCCATGGCGATCCGTAATGCGCAGCATCTCCTCACCATAGGCGTCATAACGGCCACTTTCGCGCCAGATATCCGCCGATTGAATGGTCGGCATCAGCATCTCGAAAGCGCCAGCGCGGTCCTGCTCCTCGCGTACGATCTGCTCCACTTTTGCAAGGACCCGGTGCCCCATGGGCAGCCACGAATAAATCCCCGCCGCCTGCTGCTGGATCATACCGGCACGCAGCATCAGCCGGTGCGAGACGATCTCCGCCTCCTTGGGCGTCTCCTTCAGGATGGGAAGAAAATAGCGGCTTCGTTTCATGATCTAATCCAGGAGAGATGATTAACTTCGCACCAGGGAACGCGTATCAGGAAAATGTGAACGTTTCCAGATCGAGCAGCCGGTAAGCGTATATCACCCACATGATTACAAATAATACGGCGGCAATGAGCGTCGTGGCGATGAACTTGTACAACAAATGCGGGCGAACGGGAGCCGATGGCGTCGTACCCTGCACGATTGTTCCCGCCTCGTGCTGGGTGCGCACTCCAAAGGGGAGCACGGCGAACAGAACAACCCACCAGGTCACAAAATAAATCGCCACAGCGCTGATCCAGTCCATCACCCCTCGCCTGTCAAACGGCTCACACCTGCTCCAACTCAATCAGCGCACCGGAAAAATCCTTCGGGTGCAGAAACAATACCGGTTTGCCGTGCGCGCCGATCTTCGGCTCGCCACTGCCAAGAATACGGGCACCATCGCCTATCAGCCTGTCACGCGCCGCGATAATGTCCTCCACCTCATAGCACAGATGATGGATGCCACCATCACCGTTCCGGGCAAGGAACTTTTCAATCGGTGAGGCTTCCCCCAGGGGCTCCAGCAACTCAATCTTGGTGTTCGGCAAATTCACAAACACTACCCGCACACCGTGCTCCGGCTGATCCAGCGGCGGCGACACGTTCGCTCCCAGAACATCGCGATAACACGCCACCGCGCGCGCCAGATCAGGCACTGCGATGGCCACATGATTAAGCCTGCCGATCATGACGAACCCTTCTTGATCATTGTAACAAACACGGTACAAACCGGCTTCTTGCCCCAGATACGAAAGAGCTGATTACGAACGGCACGGCGAACGGCCTCGCGCACTGTATCGGCATCCTTGCGTTTGCCGGACGGTAGCCCATCAAGAACGCCCAATACCATCGTTTTTATCGTCTCGCTCGTGTTCTGCCCGGGAAATTCGGGCAATCCTTCAACGGCAATGTCAGGACCCGACAGCAACGCACCACGGTACGATAACGTCAGCGCCAGCCCGACGTGACCGGCCCGCGCCAGCCTGCGTCGCCGCGATACCCCCGAGTTGTCCGGCTCGACCACCACCAGCCCGTCACGGTACATCCGGCCAACTTCAACCATACCAACAGTTTCGCCCGGAAAGGGAGCCAGACGGATCATCTCGCCATTAGCAATGCGTGTTGCCACACCCACGTCCTGGCCACGCGCAAACTGCCGATGCTGTTCCAAATGAAACGCCTCGCCGTGTACCGGCACCACCAGTTCGGGGCGGGTCCAGGCGTACATGGCCGCTAGTTCATCGCGCCGGGCGTGGCCGGTAACATGCACTTCCTCCATCGCGTCGGTGATGATCTCGCAGCCGCGATCAACAAGGCGGTTGATTACAAAGGCGACTGCCTTTTCATTGCCGGGAATGGGGCGGGAAGAAAAAATCACCCGATCCCCGACGCCAAGATTAAAAGCCGGATGCTCGCCGCGCGCCAGGCGCGCCATGGCAGCACGATGCTCGCCCTGGGTGCCCGTCGCCAAAATAAGAATTTCTTCGTCGCGCAGGGATTTCAGCCTATGATCGCTGTCGCTCAAAAACGGCGCCAACCCCTCCAACAGCCCCAACTCGCGCGCGATCTGACTGACGCGCATCAGGCTGGAGCCGAGCACTACCACCCGCCGCCCGCAGGCTTGCGCGGCATCGGCGATGGTCCGCACCCGCGCCACATTCGAGGCAAACGTTGTCGCCACCACCCGCTTTGGCGCTTCGGCGATCAATCGGTGCAGGTTGGTGGCGATAGTGGCCTCGGAAATGCTGGCGCCGGCGCGTGGCGCGTTGGTCGAATCACACACCAGAGCCGTAACCCCCTGCGCGCCCAGTTGGCGAAACCGCGCTTCGTCGGTGGGCGCCGAGACCAAAGGCTGTGCATCGATTTTCCAGTCACCGGTGTGTACAACCAGCCCAACGGGCGTTTTTATACCCAGGGCGCAGGCCTGCGGAATCGAATGCGCGACGGGGATAAATTCGACATCGAAAGCGCCAATGGTGACGTGTTCACCAGGCGCGACAAGGGTAACGGGGATCGCCTCCGCCCCCTCGCGTTCGATCTTCGCCGCAAGCATGGCGGCGGCAAACGACGTCGCATAGACCGGCGCCTGCAACTTCGGCCAAAGGGAGATCAGCGCCCCGTAATGGTCCTCATGGGCATGGGTAATGACGATCCCGCCCAAGGCGTCGCGATGCGCTTCAATAAACCGCGTATCGGGGAGGATGGCATCCACTCCGGGTTCCCATTGGCCAGCAAAGGCGATGCCGCAATCGACCATCAGCCATTCGCTGGCATCGCCGTCGCGCAACCCGTAAAGGCCCATGTTCATGCCGATCTCGCCCACGCCGCCCAGGGGCACGAATACAAGATCGGCAGGGGTTGCGTTTACCGCGTTTTGTTGCATACAATTCCCGAACGTTCGCCCATCGCACCGGCGGTATCAGACGCTGACATCGGCGGCGGTGATGCGCTGTAAGGCCCCCTCCCCGGTCCGCAACAACAAATGCCCGTGCCGGTCGATATCCTCAAAAACACCGAAGGTCGCGTTCTTGCCGCGCGATACCGTAATTGTTTCCCCCAGACGATAGGCCCGCCGCCGCCAGGCCGCCAGAACACGCTCAAGACCGCGCCCGGCGTCCCAGGCCGTCAGGCTTTCGTGCATGGCATCGCTTAAGGCTGAAAACAGCACCGGCACCGAAACCCTCTGGCCGCATGCCGCAAGACTGGTCGCTGCATAAGGCGTATCCACGGGATGCCAGGCGCAATTGACGCCAATGCCGACCACCACCGAGGACCTGTGTGGCACCGCCGGCGTCTCCAGCAATACCCCGGCGACCTTGGCCCCATCAATGAGCACATCGTTTGGCCACTTGCAAGCCATCCGTGCCGCGGTGCTTACATCTAAAAGGCGCTCCAGCGCACCCATCACCCCAAGGGCCGCAACCAATGAGAGCGTCGCCCCCACACCCGCGCCAAACGTTTGCCGCAAGACAAGCGTTCCATAAAAATTACCCGGCGGCGACTGCCAGGCCCGCCCCAGACGGCCACGCCCGGCACGTTGGGCCCGCGCCACCACCCAATCGCGGTGACCGATGCCGCCTGCGCGCAACAAATCCACGGCATAATCGTTCGTCGAAGCAACACAATCAACGACGCGTACACCATAACCGGCGGCACGTGCCATATCGCCGGGCTGTATTTGCGCGCCAAACGCCATGGGCGACTAGAAAAACACCGCCGCCGCCGCCGAAACCGCCGGCTGAAGCGCACCGATGAACAAAACAAATGCAATGACGAATATCCCGGCGCCCGCCAATACAACCCGAAGCCCCGCCGACATGGGATCGAAATCGATCTGCGCCTCGTCGAAATAGAGCACTTTGACAATACGCAGATAATAGAACGCACTCACCACACTGGCGAGAACGCCGATAACCGCCAGCCAGATCAGTTGCGCCTCAATGGCGGCGCGAAATACATAGAACTTGGCAAAAAAGCCCCCAAGGGGCGGCACCCCGGCCAGCGAGAACATTAACATGGCAAGGATGAACGCCATAAACGGCTTTTCGCCCGCCTGCCCGGCCAGGGCGTCGATATCCTCTATGGCGCCATCATCGTTGCGCATGGCGATGATGCAGGCGAAAACGCCCAGGGTCATCGCCAGATAAACACACGCATAGAGCAACAGGCCCTCGACCCCCGCCTTGCTGCCTGCCGCAAGTCCCACGAGCGCATAGCCCATATGACCAATGGACGAATAAGCCATCAGCCGCTTGATATTGGTCTGGCCGATGGCGGCAAAGGCGCCGAGTACCATGGAGCCAATGGAAACAAAGACGAGAATCTGCTGCCAACTGCCGCTTACAGGCAGCAGGGCGCCCATGACGACGCGGCACAGCAGGATAAGGGCGGCGATCTTCGGTGCGGCGGCGAAAAAGGCGACAACCGGGGTCGGCGCGCCCTCATAGACATCCGGGGTCCACATGTGAAAGGGAACCGCCGAGACCTTGAACACCAGCCCCGCCAGCAAAAACACAATGCCAAAAACCAGTCCGATACCGGGGGTCGGGCCGGATACCGCATCGGCAATCGCTGTAAAGGTAACGCTGCCGGTATAGCCGTAAACGATCGAGGCGCCGTACAGCATCATGCCCGAGGCCATCGCTCCGAGCACGAAATATTTCAAACCCGCTTCCGTGGCGCGGCGCGAATCGCGCTTCATGGCAGCCAGCACGTAAAGCGACAGGCTCTGCAACTCCAGCCCCAGATACAGCGCCAGCAAATCGCCCGCCGAAACCATCACCATCATGCCAAGGCTGGCGAGCACGATAAGAACGGGATATTCGAACTTGTCCAGACCATCATCCGCCAGCACCGGCGTGGCGAGTATCAGCGTCAGGCCGGCGCCGATCAGGATCAGGATCTTGCCATAACGCGCCAGAGCATCGAGCACGAAACTGCCGGAAAAGATGGTGCTTTCGGCGGGCACCAAAAACAGCAGCGCCGCAGCACCGACAAACAGCACCAGGGCAATCCCCGGCGCCGGCCCGGCGCCTTTGGCGCGACCGAAGGCGCCCAGCATGAGCATCGCCATGGCACCGACGCCCAGCAGGATCTCCGGCAATGCCGGCACCAGATCAAGATTACCCAGCGTCTCACCTGGCACGATGTCTCTCCGCCGTAACAAATCGCTTCATGGTTATTGTCCCAACGAGGCCACTTTCATTGCTGCCAATGCGTTATTATAATTGCCGATCAGGTTCTCCACCGACGCCGCCGTTACATCAAGGATGGGCATGGGCCAAAATCCGAACAAAATCACCAGCGCAACCAGGGGAACGAGAATGACTTTCTCTCGCATCGTCAGGTCGGTGATGGTCTTAAGGGTATCTTTCTCAAGCGCGCCGAAGATCACCCGCCGGTACAGCCATAACGCGTAAGCCGCGCTCAATACCAGACCCGTCGCCGCCAAAACCGCCGTCCAGGTGCTGACTTTGAACACGCCAACGAGGGTAAGAAATTCGCCAACAAATCCGCTCGTGCCCGGCAGGCCCACATTGGCCAGGGTGAAAATCATGAACATCCAGGCATAGGCCGGCATGCGTTCCACCAGCCCGCCATAAGCATCAATGCGCCGGGTGTGCAGACGGTCATAGATGACGCCGACGCATAAAAACAGCGCCCCCGAGACGAGCCCGTGGCTGAGCATTTGATAAATTCCCCCCTGAATGCCCTGGATGTTGGCGGCAAATATGCCCATGGTCACGAACCCCATATGGGCCACAGAGGAATAGGCAATGAGCTTCTTGACATCCTCCTGCATCAGCGCCACCAGCGAAGTATAGATGATCGCAATGACCGAAAGGGCGAACACCAGCGGTGCCAGCATATCGCTGGCCACGGGCATCATGGGCAACGAAAAGCGCAAAAATCCATAGCCCCCCATTTTCAGCAGTATCGCCGCGAGGATGACCGAACCTGCCGTGGGAGCTTCCACGTGGGCGTCGGGTAGCCAGGTGTGCACCGGCCACATGGGCATCTTGACGGCAAATGAAGCGAAGAAGGCCAGCCAGAGCCACGTCTGTGTCGTAGCCGGAATGGGCCGTTCTTTCAAAATCTCGAAGATATCGGGAATGGAGGTGGTTCCGGTGTGCCAGTAGATAGCCAGAAGCGCCAGCAGCATCAGAACCGAGCCGAGAAGAGTATAGAGAAAGAACTTGAAACTGGCGTAGATGCGCCGCTCGCCCCCCCAAACGCCGATAATCAAAAACATCGGAATCAGGCCGCCTTCGAAAAACACGTAAAAGACGACCAGATCAAGGGCGCAGAAGACGCCGATCATCAGCGTCTCCAGAACTAAAAAGGCGATCAGATATTCCTTCAGCCGCGCCGTCACCGACCGCCAACTCGCCAGAATACACAAGGGCATGAGAAACGTCGTCAGAATGATGAACAGCATGGATATGCCGTCGACGCCCAAATGATAATCGAAGGCGCCGCGCACCCACTGGCGCCGCTCAAGAAACTGAAAGGCGGCCGTCTGGGTATCGAAACCGATCCACAGAAAAAGCGAGACGGCAAACGTCACCAGGGTCGTCCACAAGGCCGTCATGCGCATGTTGCCGTGTCGGCTTTCCTCATCGGGGATAAGCAGCACGAACAGCGCGCCCGCCAACGGCAGGAACGTCACAACGGAAAGAAGGGCCATATCCGTCATCGCTTCCCTATCCCCCGGCCAGCATCGCCCAGGTGATCAGGGCCGCCGCCCCCATCAGCATGGCGAATGCATAGTGATAAACATAGCCCGTCTGCAATCGAACGGCGCGCGCTGTGACATCAAGAACCCGCTTCGATAGGCCATCGGGGCCCAGGCCATCGATAATCAGGCCATCCCCCACCTTCCATAAAAAGCGCCCCACAGCCATCGCCGGTTTCACGAACAAAAAGTCGTAAATCTCGTCAAAGTACCATTTGTTGAGAAGAAACTTGTGAAGCGCGTCCTGCGAGACAGCAAGATGGCGCGGCAGTTGCGGGTTGATTATATAAAACCACCAGGCGAATACAAACCCGGCCAGCATCGCCAGACTGGGCGCCAGCGCCACCAACACGGGAACGTGGTGCATATCTTCAAGAAGCGCATCGCGAATGACCATGGCCGGTTCAAAAAATCCGTGCGCGCCATCGCCGGTAAACAGACCCAGATAGACAAAGCCGGAAAACACCGCGCCAACCGCCAGGAGCATCAATGGCACCGTCATCACGCGCGGTGCTTCGTGGGCGTGGGCGAAAACATCCGCCGGCGCGCGCGTCTCGCCGTGAAACGTCAGATGCACCAGGCGCCACGAGTAAAAGGCGGTGAAAAACGCCGCCAACACCAAAGCCCAAAAGGCGAATGTGCCCACCTGGGAATGGGCCGCCCATGTCACTTCCACAATGGCGTCCTTGGAATGAAAGCCGGCAAAACCGATCAGATACGGAAATCCCACCCCGGTAAGCGCCAGCGTACCGATCAGCATCATCCAATAGGTAACGGGCAGCTTTTTGCGCAGCCCCCCCATTTTGCGCATGTCCTGCTCGTTGTCCACCGCATGAATTACCGCGCCGGCGCCAAGAAACAGCAGCGCCTTGAAAAACGCATGGGTGAAGAGATGAAAAATACCCACCGAATACGCGCCCACCCCAAGGGCGGCAAACATATAGCCCAGTTGCGAACACGTGGAATAGGCGATAACGCGCTTGATGTCGTTTTGCACCAGAGCAACACTTGCGGCAAAAAGGGCCGTCGCGGCACCGACCACGGTCACCACCATCAGCGCCACCGGTGCCAACTCGAACAGCGGCGACAGGCGCGCCACCATAAAGACCCCCGCCGTCACCATGGTTGCGGCGTGAATAAGCGCCGAAACCGGCGTTGGTCCCTCCATGGCATCGGGGAGCCAGGTATGCAGGAAAATCTGCGCCGACTTGCCCATCGCGCCGACAAAAAGCAACAGACACAGCAGGGTCATGGCGTGAAAATTGCCGTTCAGAAACGTGATCTCACGCCCCGCCATGGATTGCGCATTGGCAAAGATGGTGTTGAATTCGATACTGTCAAAAAGCAGATAAATGCCGAATATCCCCAACGCAAAGCCGAAGTCGCCCACCCGGTTGACGATAAACGCCTTGATTGCTGCCGCACAGGCGGAAGGCCTTTTGTACCAAAAGCCGATCAGCAGATACGAGGCGAGCCCGACGCCCTCCCAGCCAAAGAACAATTGCAAAAGATTGTCGGCCGTCACCAGCATCAGCATCGCAAAGGTAAACAATGAAAGATAGGCAAAGAAGCGTGGCCGGTGGGGATCGTCATGCATATAGCCGATGGAATATATATGGACGAGTGCCGAGACGCTGTTGACAACCACCAGCATGACCGCAACCAGCGCATCCACCCGGATCGCCCAATGGGTCTGCAGACTGCCCGAGATAATCCAGGCGAACAGATCGCGCGTCTGGGTGCTTCCCGCCTCGAAGGTCAAAAATACCACCCACGACAGAAGCGCCGCAATCGACACAAGCGTCGAAGTGATGACCTCGCAGCCGCGTTCGCCGATTTGCCTGCCGAAAAGACCGGCAAGCAAAAATCCGAGTAACGGTAAAAAGACGATGGCGCTCAGCATCGGGTTTCAACCCTTCATCATATTGATGTCTTCGACCGCAATCGAGCCACGGCAGCGAAAGAAGACGACGATAATGGCCAGCCCGATAGCGGCTTCGGCGGCCGCCACACACAAGATCAGCAACGCAAATACCTGGCCGACAATATCGCCATGAAAGGCGGAAAACGCCACCAGATTGATATTGACCGCCAATAGCATCAACTCCACCGACATCAAAATCGTAATAACGTTTTTGCGATTGAGAAAGATGCCAAAGACACCGATGACAAAGAGTGTCGCGGCGACGGCAAGAAAATGCGCAAGTCCAACTTCCATGGATCAGATTCCCTGCCCCGGTTCCACTTTTCGGATTTCGATGGATTCGGCGCGCGTTCGCCCCACCTGGGCAGCGATATTCTGGCGCTTGACATGCCCCTTGTGGCGCAGGGTCAGCACAATGGCGCCGATCATGGCAACCAGGAGCACAACGCCGGCCAGCTGAAAGAGGAAAATATGCTGTGTATACAACACCCGACCGATGGCCTCGGTATTTGTTACCAGGCCGCCGGCCACATCGGCCAGTTCAGCAGGGCGCGGCAGGCGCGAATGAAAGGCCCGTCCGCCGAGGACGATGATCAACTCCGCCAGCAACACCACGCCGATCAGCGCCCCCACCGGCATGTAGCGCCAAAAGCCCTGGCGCAGGGCGACAAAGTCGATATCAAGCATCATGACGACAAACAGGAACAATACCGCCACAGCGCCCACATAGACGACAACGAGGATCATGGCGAGAAACTCCGCCCCGGCAAGCAAAAACAACCCGGCGGCGTTAAAAAACGCCAGTATCAGAAACAGGACCGAATGCACCGGATTGCGCGCCCACACGACAAGCAGCGCCGCCGCGATCAAAACGCCCGAGAACACTGTAAACAATAAGGTCTGCCAGATCATCAAAACTCCCGCATATCTCTGGCTGCAATCTGTTCCGGCGCGGTAAAACGCACCCTGTCCCCCATAACCGCCAACGCCGTCATAGCATCCTTTCGGTGCCGATCCAGCATCAACTGCCGTTCCTTTTCCACAACCATCCCTTACCCCGCCCCAGGCGCCTATCGATACGGGGCATCGGCGGCGATATTGGCGGCGATTTCACGCTCCCACCGATCGCCATTGGCAAGGAGCCTTTCCTTGTCATAGTAGAGTTCCTCGCGCGTCTCGGTGGCGAATTCGAAATTCGGCCCCTCGACAATCGCATCCACCGGACAGGCTTCCTGGCACAGACCGCAGTAAATACATTTCACCATATCGATATCGTAACGGATTGTACGCCGCGTACCATCGTTGCGCCGCGGCCCCGCCTCGATGGTAATCGCCTGCGCCGGGCAGATCGCCTCGCACAACTTGCAGGCAATGCAACGTTCTTCGCCATTGGGGTAGCGGCGCAGGGCATGTTCACCGCGAAAGCGCGGGCTCAACAGTCCCTTTTCGTGGGGATAGTTCAGGGTCGGCTTCTTGCCGAAAAACTTGCGCATCGACAAAAAAAATGCACCGGCGAAATCCAGCAGTAAAAATGATCGGATCGTTTGGGCAAGGCGCATGGCGTATCTCGTTTATTGGGCGTCGCAAACAGCAAATGTCGCGAACAGGATCGGTTTCACGGGCATCAGGCGCCCCCCCAGCCGGTGATCTGCAAAACAAGCGCTACGGCAAATACCATAAAAAGCGATAAGGGCAGGAATACCTTCCAGCCCAGGCGCATCAGTTGATCGTAACGATAGCGTGGCACGAACGCCTTGACCATGGCAAACATGAAAAAGACGGCAAACACTTTGAGCACAAACCAGACAAGCCCCGGCACCCAGGTAAAGGGCGCTACATCAACGGGGGGTAGCCAGCCACCGAGAAACAGGATCGTTGTCAGCGCACACATCATCGTAATGGCCACATACTCGCCCAGCATGAACATCATATACGGGGTGGACGAATATTCCACCATAAAGCCGGCGATGAGTTCCGACTCGGCCTCCGGCAGATCGAATGGCGGCCGGTTGGTCTCCGCCAGCGCGGAGATAAAGAACACCACAAACATGGGCAAAAGCGGCAACCAGTACCAATTGAGAACACTCAGCCAGGGTATGCCGAGGGCATCCGCAAGACCGGACGTTTGCGCTTCGACGATATCGCCCAGATTAAGCGAGCCGGCGCACAGCAGCACCGTTATGATGACAAAGCCGATCGAGACCTCATAGGAGACCATCTGTGCCGCCGAGCGCAGGGCGGCGAGAAACGGGTATTTTGAATTGGACGCCCAGCCGCCCATGATCACGCCATAGACGCCAAGGGAGGAAATGGCGAATATATAAAGGATGCCCACGTTGATATCGGCGACAACCCAGCCCTGTGCGACGGGCACGACGGCCCAGGCGGCGATCGCCAGGGTTACCGACACCAGCGGGGCGAGGAGAAAGATCGCCTTGTTGGCGCCCGAGGGGATAATGGGTTCCTTAAAGACGAATTTGAGCAGATCGGCGAAACTTTGCAAAAGCCCCCACGGCCCCACCACGTTCGGTCCCTTGCGCATCTGTACCGCCGCCCATATCTTGCGATCCGCCAACAGTAAAAAGGCGATAATCACAAGAAGCGGCACCACCAGCAGCAGTACCTGCCAGACAACCCCGAACATCCCCCCCAGACCGATCGCCGGTATGCCGAACAGATAGTCCAGCGCTTGCCAAAACCAGTTCATACCATTATCCGTTTATCGTCATTCGGCGGCGCGCAATGGCGTATGGCGTGCAGCGCTTAGTTGCGCCATAACCTTTGAGGCGCGGGCGATAGGGTTGGTGAGAAAGAAATCCTCAATACAGGGTGTAAACGGCGTACCGCTGAGGGGCGCGCGCGCATCGGCCATACGCCGGATATCGTTTACATCGCCGGCTGCGATTTCGCCGCACTGCGCCAGATGCGGATGCGCGGCAAACATCTGCTGGCGCAGATGCGCAAGGGTATCAAAGGGCAAGCTGCGCTTTAGGTGATCGGAGAGCGCGCGCATGATTTTCCACTCCTCGCGCGCCTCGCCCGGGGCAAAAACGGCCCGCACGCTACGTTGCACACGCCCTTCGGTATTAACGTAATGGGCCGATTTCTCTGTATAGGCGGCGGCCGGAAAGATCACATCGGCGCGATGCGCTGCCGCATCGCCGTGACTGCCAATGTAGATCACACACGTATCCTTGCCAAGTGTCGCCGTGTTGATTTCATCGGCGCCCAGCAAAAACAGTACATCCAGCGCGTGACTGGCGGTCGCATCGATCATACCGGCCACGTCCAGACCATCGCCCTGGGGAACAAAGCCCAAATCGAGCCCTCCCACCCGGCCGGCGGCGGTATGCAGGACGCTAAAGCCGTTCCAGGCCTCGTCAAGGCCGCCGTATTTATCGGCCAGTCCGGCCACAAGCGCCAGAACCGCATCCCCGTCGGGGCGCGTCAACGCCCCCTGTCCGATAATAAACAATGGCCGCTGCGCCTGCTTGAGCGTATCGGAAAATGGCCCGTCGTCATGGGCCAGCAGCGCCAGCGCATCCCCGTTAACGCCCAGGCGCATCGCTTCATAGCGCAAGTCCTCATCGGCGCCTGGATCGCCAATCATTGCGATTTCGCAGCCGCCCATGCGCCAGCGCTTGCGAATACGTGCATTCAGAACCGGCGCCTCAAAGCGCGGATTGCTGCCAACAAGCAAAATCGCATCCGCCTCCTCAATACCGGCGATGGTGGTGTTGAACAAATAGGTGCTGCGCCCGCGTTCAGGATGAAGCCGGGCGCCATCCGAGCGGCAGTCGAGATTGGCAACGCCGAGCTTGTCCATGAGTGCACGCAGGGCGAATATATCCTCAAGCGCCGCCAGATCACCAGCGATGGCACCGATTTTCTCCGCCGGCGCGGCAGAGATTTTTGCCGCCGCCACGCTGAACGCGCGCTGCCAGTTTACCGGCTGCAAGCGGCCCGTGTCATCGCGCACATAGGGCGTATCAAGGCGCTGGGTGGACAGCCCGTCCCAGACGAAACGGGTTTTGTCGGAAATCCATTCCTCGTTGATGGCGTCGTTGACGCGTGGCATAATGCGCAGCACCTGGGAGCCGCGCGCATCGACGCGAATGTTCGAGCCCAGAGCGTCCATCACATCGATGGTCTCGGTTTTGGTCAACTCCCAGGGCCGCGCCTGAAACGCATAAGGGCGTGACGTCAGCGCCCCGACGGGACACAGATCGATCACATTGCCCTGCATCTCCGACGTCATGGCGGCTTCCAGATAGGTCGTGATCGCCGCATCCTCGCCGCGCCCCAGGAGTCCCAGTTCGCTCACCCCGGCGACCTCGGTGGTAAAGCGCACGCAGCGGGTGCAGTGAATGCAGCGGGTCATGATGGTCTTGACCAGGGGGCCGATATATTTGTCCTCGACGGCGCGCTTGTTTTCCTTGTAGCGATTGGTGTCGATGCCATAGGCCATCGCCTGGTCCTGCAGATCGCACTCCCCCCCCTGATCGCAAATGGGGCAATCGAGAGGGTGATTGATAAGCAGGAACTCCAGCACCCCTTCGCGCGCCTTTTTCACCATCTTCGATCCGGTCTTGATCACAGGCGGCTCACCGTTGGGGCCCGGGCGCAGATCGCGTACCCCCATGGCGCACGAAGCAACAGGCTTGGGCGGCCCCCCCAGCACCTCCACCAGACACATGCGGCAGTTTCCGGCAATGGAAAGGCGTTCATGATAGCAAAAGCGCGGGATTTCCGCCCCCGCTTCCTCGCACGCCTGCAACAGGGTCAGGTGATCGGCGACCTCGATTTCCTGATCATCAATGACTAGTTTCGCCATAGCGACCTGCCCTGAACTCTTTCCAAGTGCCTAACGCTGTGCAATTCTGCGTTGCACAGCCCGCCAGGCGGCGGTAACGCCGCGCAGCGAGAATTGTATCGATTGCCGCCCGCCGTTGGCGAGCGCATAATCAAACGTAATGTATCGGCCCGCGCGCATGGCCGGTAACAATCTGCCCACGATCTTTGCCTCGTCAATGATATAGGCGTTGATGGTGTTACGATCGCGCATATATCCCGTTTGCGGCTCCAGGGTGGCGAGCGTTTGGCCGTCGACAATAACCGTCAGAGGTTCACTGGCCTCAAGCCCGTCCATGACGACAAGCTCGATCCACGGATTGCTTTCCGGATCTCCCTCGTTGACCGTCAGGCGGCCATCGCCGAAAAACGTATCATCCGCCTTTACCTTAAGCTGAACGATACGGCACGCACCTTTTCCGGCGTCGGCGCACACCGCCAGCCAATCCTGGTGATACGCGCGCAACTCGCCGAATTCATGCATAAACCACTTGCCGGCAAAGGCCTGGGAGCCAGCGCCCATGACGATGATTGCGCTTAAACATGCACGCAGGAAAATGCGCCATATCGCTATCATAGCCACCATGAATGATCGCTCCGTCATTTCAATTTCCATCTCATCCACCTTGCGCATCATGTCTGGTGCGTCTACTGCGCCGCCTCGATTACCGCAGCACCCGTACCACGGCCGTAATAGGCATCAATACGCGCCTCGATCTCCGGGCGAAAGTTCCTGATCAGGCCCTGGATGGGCCACGCAGCCGCATCGCCCAGGGCGCAGATCGTATGGCCCTCCACCTGCTTGGTCACCTCATACAGCATATCGATCTCGTGCATTTGCGCCTCGCCGGTGACAAGGCGTTCCATCACCCGCCACATCCAGCCGGTGCCCTCGCGGCACGGAGTACACTGGCCGCACGATTCGTGCTTGTAAAAGTACGACAGTCTGGCAATGGCGGCGATGATATCGGTGGACTTGTCCATGACAATCACCGCCGCGGTGCCCAGACTCGATCCCACATCGCGCAGGCCATCGAAATCCATCACCGCATCGATACACCGCTCGCCGCGCACGCAAGGCACCGACGAACCCCCGGGGATAACGGCAAGCAGATTGTCCCAGCCGCCGCGCACGCCACCGGCGTGTTTTTCGATCAACTCGCGAAACGAGATACCCATTTCCTCCTCAAGGGTCGCCGGTGTATTGACATGGCCGGAGATGCAAAAGAGTTTGGTGCCCGTATTGCCGGCCCGCCCAAGCGCGGCGAACCAATCGGCGCCACGGCGCAGAATCTCCGGCACGACGGCGATGGACTCCACGTTGTTGACCGTTGTCGGGCAGCCGTAAAGGCCGACGCCGGCGGGAAACGGCGGTTTAAGGCGCGGCTGGCCCTTTTTACCCTCAAGGCTCTCCAGCAATGCGGTCTCTTCGCCGCATATATAGGCGCCGGCACCGTGATGAACGTAGATATCAAAGGCGTAGCCGTGCACGTTGCCGGGGCCGAGCAGCCTTGCCTCATAGGCCTGATCGATGGCCGCCTGAAGGCGCTCGCGTTCGCGGATGAACTCGCCGCGCACATAGATATACGCCACATGGGCGCCCATGGCGAAGCCGGCGATCAGACACCCCTCAACCAGATGGTGCGGATCATGACGTAGAATTTCGCGATCCTTGCACGTACCCGGCTCTGATTCGTCGGCATTGACCACCAGATAATGGGGTCGGCCATCGGATTCCTTGGGCATGAACGACCACTTCAGGCCCGTCGGAAAACCTGCCCCGCCGCGCCCGCGTAAGCCCGATTCCTTCACCTGGGCGATAATCCAGTCGCGTCCCTTTTCCAAAAAGCCTTTCGTGCCATCCCATTGGCCACGCGCCCGCGCGCCGTCAAGACCCCAGTCATGGTGGCCATACAAATTGGTGAATATACGATCCCTGTCTGCAAGCACGAGCGCCTACTCCTCGACTTCACTACTGGTGGGAATCTCACCGCGATCAACCCGTTGCGAGAACGCCGTATCGCCGCCGCCGGCGAGAACACCCGCCTGTTCAATCCATTCCTCGCGCTCAATGCGTCCGGGAAAATCAAGATGGGTGTTCACCCATTGCGCATGCGCCGCCGACCAAGCGGCAATCTGGCGAAAATAGTAAATCCCCAAGGCATGGAGTTTTTCCTCATTGACCCGACCGATGCCGCGAATGCGCTTTAAATCGTCCGCATCATCGGGACGGGTACCGGATATCCCCTCGGGCTGCACCCCTGGCGCATCGTCATTTGCCGGCGCCGATGGCGCCGTGCCATCGACCCCATCGTGGCCGATCCCATTGGAATACAGGCATGTGGCGCCTCCTTCAGGAGCGGCGAACTGGCGATCCACCTGCGGCCCCGGTTTCGGCGTCTCGCCGCGCGCGAATGCATCGAGAAGCGCTTCAAAACGCGCAACATCCAAATCCTCGTAGGTATCCTTGAAAATCTGCACCATGGGTGCGTTCACACACGCCCCAAGGCACTCCACCTCCTCCCAGGAAAAATCGCCATCGTCTGAGAGCCGATGAGGCTCAGATGCGATCCGGCGCTCGCACACCGCCCGAAGATCGCGGCTGCCGCGCAACATACAGGGCGTGGTGCCGCATATCTGTATATGGGCTTTTTTCCCCACCGGCTGAAGCTGAAACATGGTGTAGAATGTGGCGACTTCCAGCACCCGGATATGGGGCATGTGGAGCATATGGGCGACGTAGCGAATGGCCGGTTCGCAAAGCCAGCCGTGCTGTTCCTGGGCGCGCCACAACAGGGGGATTACCGCACTGGCCTGCCGCCCGGCCGGATACTTGGCGATTTGCGCGTGCGCCCAGGCTTCGTTGTCGCGCGAAAAGACAAAGCCGGCGGGCTGCGTATGATGGAGTTTTCTTGTCGCCATCAGATGTCCTGCTGCAAGATCGAATGCCAGGCCGAGTCTGGCTTTAAGCCAATGAAGTTACCTATTGTCATCTTCTTCGCGTTGCTTACTTCCCGATCGTTTATCGGCAAAAACCGACCCTTGATGGGATCAAAATAGTGAACCTCGTACCCGACAGATCGCAAACTGCGAGTTGCCGAGTTTTCCTGATCCTGAACGTGATCTTCACAAAAAATCAAGCAATCGCGTTGATGAACGGTGTTACTCGCTTCAATAACTTGCGACTCTACCCCCTCAATATCAAGCTTTACGAGCAAATATGGTACAGAGTCCGAAACCATATCGATCACATCGTCGAGTGTGATCGTCTTTACGTATTCGTCTTTGGCCTTGGGCGGCGGATAAATTCTTAAGCCGGTTCCGGCGATTCTTCTACCGGTATGGGCGTAACATTCGATATTAACCGTATCCCCGGAGCGCAAGTAAACGGCCCTGTTGAGTGCGACAAACCTTTTATTGTTTTCATGGCGAGTTATCTCAAGTCCAGTAAACGTTTCCGGCGAGGCCTCAACGGCAATTGTTTTCTTACGGCCATTTTCGTCCGAAGATGAAAGTGCTGACCAATAACCAAAATTCGCGCCGCAATCGATAAACGCATAGTCTAGTTCCTTGGCACGCTTAAGAATATGCGCCAGTTCCACTTCATAATCAATTCGCTCAAAGATAAAGATATTTGACCAGTACGGATCAAGCAACGGAAATGCGAACCGTGAATCGTGGTTTAATTCAAGCACGATCGTGCCGCCACATCCTATAATTCTCTTAAAGATACTTCGAAGATACTTGTATCTGCGTAAACCTGTGTCTCTATGTTTATCGTTTGCTTCGAGCAATGCTCTCAATGCGAGGCGCAGCAACTTAGGTCCGCGGCTCTCCCCCATGGCAGGATTAAAGTACAACAGCTTGTCGTCATCCCCTGTTGTTCCTGCATCCTCAGCTATCCGTGACACGGCAACACCTCAATTGTTCCCCAAAGCAACAAAACGAACATGGCATTAAGAACTTATCCGCTTTGCAGGCGCCACCTGCGGCCGCCCCTGAGCGTCCAGCGGCCAGAACGGGTTATAGGCAACTTCCCAGTGATGCCCGTCCGGATCGCAAAAATAACCCGAATAACCGCCCCAGAAAACCTTCTCCGGCGGCTTTACGATCATGACTCTATGAGCGTCAAGGCGCGAAAAGATCGCATCAACTTCATGCGCGCTGTGCGCGTTATAGGCCAGGGTAAACGCGCCACGGCCAAAAGCCTCCGCCGCCCCGCCCATATCCGCCGCCAGCATATCGTGGCCAAACAACCCTAAGACGATACCGCCAAGATCAAAAAACACCACCGTCTCGGTCTCGTCAGCGGGCGTCCAGCCGATCTTTTCCACATAAAAGGCGCGCGCGACCGCAAGATCGGCAACCCCAAGGGTTACCATGCTGACGCGCTGCTCGCTAAAAACCGGCGCCGGTGCGTTCATCGATCGATCTCCCCGAAGACGATGTCAATTGAACCGAGGATGGCGGATACATCGGCCAACTGGTGGCCCCGGCAGAGAAAATCCATCGCCTGCAAATGGGCAAAACCGGGGGCGCGTATCTTGCAGCGATAGGGCTTGTTGGAGCCATCCGACACCAGATAGACGCCGAACTCGCCCTTGGGCGCCTCGACGGCCGCATAAACCGCCCCCCTTGGCACCCGATAACCTTCCGTGTAGAGCTTGAAGTGGTGAATGAGCGCTTCCATGGATTGCTTCATGGCGGCCCGTTTGGGCGGCACGATCTTGCCGTCCATGGACGAGACTGGCCCCGGCCCTTCGGTGTTCAGCTTTTCAATACACTGGCGCATGATACCCGTCGACTGGCGCATCTCCTCCATACGGATAAGATACCGGTCATAGCAATCGCCGTTCTTGCCGACAGGAATATCGAAATCCATTTCGGCGTAACACTCATAGGGCTGGCTTTTGCGCAAGTCCCAGGGCGCGCCACTGCCGCGCACCATCACGCCGGAAAAGCCCCAGCCCCAGGCATCGGCAAGATCAACCACGCCAATATCCACATTGCGCTGTTTGAAGATACGATTGTCCGTAAGAAGTCCCTCGATCTCGTCGCACACGTTCAAAAACGGCGTGCAGAACGCCTCAATATCGTCGATGAGTTCCTGGGGCAGATCCTGGTGCACGCCGCCGGGACGGAAATACGCCGAATGCATCCGCGCGCCACAGGCGCGTTCATAAAAGATCATCAGCTTCTCGCGCTCTTCAAACCCCCAAAGCGGCGGTGTCAAGGCGCCCACATCCATCGCCTGGGTAGTGACATTGAGCAGATGCGACAACAGCCGCCCGATCTCCGAATAAAGAACGCGGATGAGTTGTCCGCGCCGTGGTACTTCAATGCCGAGCAACTTCTCCACCGCCAGCGCAAAAGCATGTTCCTGATTCATCGGCGCCACATAATCAAGGCGATCAAAATAGGGAACAGCCTGCAAATAGGTCTTGTGTTCGATGAGCTTCTCGGTCCCCCGATGCAAAAGCCCCACATGGGGGTCCACCCGCTGTACAACTTCGCCATCAAGTTCCAGCACAAGGCGCAAAACACCGTGCGCCGCCGGATGCGCCGGACCGAAGTTAAGCGTAAAATTGCGCTTCTCGTCTACGGACGGGGACGCCATGGGTTCTCCTCGCTATGGCTGGCGTGCATCACGGGGTATCCTTTTCCACCGCCGCCGCGCCTGTATGGGCCGGCGGTCCCTCCCAGGGGCTTTCAAAGTCGAAGTCGCGATACGCCTGTTGCAAATCCACCCGCTCGTAAACAACCTGTTTGCGCGCATCGTCATAGCGCACCTGCACATGCCCGCTAAGGGGGAAATCCTTGCGTAGCGGATGGCCCTCGAAGCCGTAGTCGGTGAGCAGGCGGCGCAAGTCCGGATGGCCGGAAAACAGGATGCCATAAAGATCATAGGCCTCGCGCTCAAACCAGATCGCCCCCGGATAGACCGACGTAATCGAGGGGATCGGCGTCTCCTCGTCGGTGCGCACCACAAGGCGCAGGCGCGTGTTCTGGGTAGGCGAGAGCAGATGATAGACGACATCGAACCGCTCATGACGTTCAGGCCAGTCCACGCCGCAGATATCGATAAGGCTGATAAAGCCAAAACCGGCGCTGTCGCGCAAGGTCTCAAGTGTCGCCACCAGCGTGCCGCGCGTGAGGATCATCTGCGCCTCGCCGCAGGATTCCTCAATGGCAATGGCGGTATCGGCGAACGCGCCAGACAGGGTTTCGAGAAGATTGGCAAGGGTCTCGTTCATGGGCCAGGCCAGTTCTAGAGCGTGTCAGGTCTTAATAGAAGCAATTTTCGTTTCCCGATTGGCGAGGCGATATCCAGGCTCAAGGCGATCGAAGAGCGATGGCGACCCATCTTTCGAGAGCGGCTTGGGCGTGGGCGTCCGCCAATCGACAAACCCGAAGGGACGGGCGCTTTTGCACCAATATGAACCTTAAGTCTCTTGAAAACAGCCCCACTATATCCTGCGAGACTTAAGGTTCATCTTGTCGCAAAATCGCTCCGTCAGAATGATTCACTTAAGACCTGACATGCTTTAGCGCTCGATGGTTCCGGTACGGCGAATTTTCTTTTGCAACAGCATTACCCCATAGAGTAGCGCCTCGGCGGTGGGCGGACAGCCGGGCACATAAATATCCACCGGCAGAATGCGATCGCAGCCGCGCACAACAGAGTAGGAATAATGATAATAGCCGCCGCCGTTGGCGCACGATCCCATGGAGATGACATAACGGGGCTCGGGCATCTGGTCATATACCTTGCGCAACGCCGGCGCCATTTTGTTGGTCAGGGTGCCGGCGACGATAAGCACATCCGACTGGCGCGGGCTCCCACGGGGTGCAAAACCAAAACGCTCGCAATCGTAACGCGGCATGGCCATTTGCATCATTTCCACGGCGCAGCAGGCAAGACCGAAGGTCATCCACATGAGCGATCCGGTGCGCGACCAGTTGATGAGCGCATCCGAACTGGTGACGAAAAACCCCTTGTCGGCGAGCACATCATTGAATTCGAACGTATAAGGTTGCGTTGCGGCGGGCGTGGTCTGTTCGGTCAATCCCATTCGAGCGCTCCCTTCTTCCATTCATAGATAAAGCCGATGGTGAGCACACCGAGAAACACGCTCATGGATACAAAACCAAGCCAGCCGACATCGCGCAGGCTGCCAAAGGCAATCGCCCAGGGAAACAGAAAGGCGACCTCCAGATCAAAAATAATGAACAATATGGCTACCAGATAAAAGCGCACATCGAAGGTCATGCGCGCATCATCGAAGGGATCAAAACCGCACTCGTAAGCCGATAGCTTTTCCCCATCCGGATGATTGGGCGCAACCAGAAACGGCGCAATCAACAGTGCCAGGCCGATAACCAGCGCGATTGCAATAAAGATAATGATGGGAAGATACTGAACGAGCAGTTCCTGGGCAATCGGCATACGTGTTATCTATCCTTTAAATCCCTGATTTCCCGGTTATCCCTGGCGCCCCTTTGGCGCTATTGGCCGGATGCGCCTGATGCCGCTCAAACGCCTGGCCCTGCCCCGTCCTGCCCCACACCACACGCACTCGCTGACGGGCGGGGCAAAGGAGCAACATGATCAGGACGCGCCAGAACCTAGCGCAGTCGACGATACGATACAAGGGCGTCTTTGAGGCGTCTTTGAGGCATCCTTCGAGACACGCAAGGAGCCTGTGCGACGAAGACAGCCTATGAGGCGCGCCGCAACCAATCGCGCGCACGGGCCTCATCGGCCAGGGAAAAGGTCCTGATCTGCACGCGAAACAGCGGCGAAAGCAACCGCGTAAAGGGGCCGATCCAGCCGCTGTCGGTCACCACCGCGCAATGACTGAAGTCTTTTAAATGAGCCCAGTCGAAACGGGTTCCCTTGATCAGGGACGCCATGTCGAAACCGGTCAGGCTGTGGATGATCTCGATGATCCTGATTGTGCCATGGACAGCGATAAAGGCCTCTATCTGCGGCGCAATGCGATCAAAATCAGCGCTTGAGACGCGCCCGTCGACAACAATCTCCACCGTTTTCAAATCGGCATATTCTTTATAGTCACAACTCATTACAGGCAGAACCCATCGGTGGTTTCTTAACACTTGCGTATTCGCAAACAGGTGTTTTCAAATCGAGATTCGCGCCACATCGGCGGAAAAGTCAAGAACAATGTTCTTTAAAACAAAAGGGGCGCATTTGCGCCCCTTCGCTTCGCTTTTGGTTCGTTTATCCCAAAGAACAGATGACAGACGGATGGCGGATGCCTAAAAGCCGCCCATACCACCCATGCCATCACCACCTGGCATCGGCGGCATTGGCGTTTCTTTCTTGGGCAATTCGGCAACCATCGCTTCCGTGGTGATCAAAAGGCCGGCAATGGAGGCCGCATCCTGCAACGCAGCCCGCACAACCTTCGTAGGATCAATGATACCGGCGGTGACGAGATCGATATATTTCTCCTCCTGGGCATCAAAACCGAAGTTGCCCTTCTTTTCACTCACCTTGCTGACAACGATGGATCCCTCAACGCCCGCATTCTCAGCGATCTGGCGGATCGGCGATTCAAGGGCGCGCAGGACAATCTTGATACCGGCGGCAATATCGGGATTGTCACTGGAAATCTTGGCGACAGCAATCTTGGCGCGCAGCAACGCCGTTCCGCCACCCGGGACAATGCCTTCTTCCACCGCCGCGCGGGTGGCGTTCAGGGCATCATCGACACGGTCCTTCTTCTCCTTCACCTCGACTTCCGTCGCACCGCCGACGCGGATTACCGCAACACCGCCAGCGAGTTTGGCAAGGCGTTCCTGCAATTTTTCGCGATCATAATCGGAGGTTGTCTCCTCGATCTGCTGCTTGATCTGATTAACGCGCGCTTTGATTTCACCCTGCTTGCCGGCGCCATCGACGATTGTCGTCTCTTCCTTGGTGATGTTTACCCGTTTGGCGGTACCCAGCATGTCGAGGCTGACATTCTCAAGCTTGATACCCAGATCCTCGGAGATCACCTGACCGCGGGTGAGAACCGCAATGTCCTCCAGCATCGCCTTGCGCCGGTCGCCAAAGCCAGGCGCCTTGACCGCCGCTACCTTCAAACCGCCACGCAGCTTGTTGACAACCAGCGTCGCAAGAGCTTCGCCTTCCACATCCTCAGCGATAATGAGCAGCGGCCGCCCCGACTGCACCACTGCCTCAAGAATGGGCAGCATAGCCTGCAGATTGGACAGTTTCTTCTCGTGTAAAAGGATATACGGATCCTCCAGATCGGTAATCATCTTGTCGGCATTGGTAATAAAATAGGGCGACAGATAACCGCGATCAAACTGCATTCCCTCAACGGTCTCCAGCTCGGTCTCAAGGGACTTCGCCTCTTCAACCGTAATGACCCCCTCATTGCCCACTTTCTGCATGGCTTCGGCGATCATATCGCCGATTTCAACCGCACCGTTGGACGAAATGGTGCCGACCTGGGCGATCTCGCTCGAATCCTTGATGCGCTTGGAACGCTTTACCAGATCGCGCACCGCAGCATCCACGGCCAGATCAATACCGCGCTTGAGATCCATCGGGTTCATGCCGGCGGCAACCGCCTTGATACCCTCGGCGATAATCGATTGCGCCAACACGGTTGCGGTGGTCGTGCCGTCGCCGGCCACGTCGTTGGTTTTGCTGGCCACCTCGCGCACCATCTGGGCGCCCATATTCTCGAACTTGTCGTCAAGTTCGATCTCCTTGGCAACCGTGACACCGTCCTTGGTTATGCGGGGGGCGCCGAACGACTTGTCGAGAACAACATTGCGGCCCTTGGGCCCTAAGGTCACGCGCACCGCATCGGCGAGCACATTAACGCCGGCAATCATCTTGTTGCGGGCATTGGATGAAAATTTTACGTCTTTCGCAGCCATTTTCAACTCCTGGCTTTGCTGATTGGAAATTCAATTGTCTACGTATGAAACGATGCCGCGCGCTACGCAACAATACCCATAACGTCGGACTCTTTCATGATAAGCAATTCCTGCCCATCAATCGTGACTTCAGTACCGGACCATTTGCCGAAAAGGATCCGGTCGCCTTTTTTCACATCAAGCGCGTTGACTTTTCCGCTGTCATCGCGCGCCCCAGGGCCAACAGCAACGACTTCCCCCTCTTGCGGTTTTTCCTGCGCCGTGTCAGGAATGATGATGCCGCCAGCTGTCTTGGCGTCCTGCTCGACGCGGCGCACAACGACTCGGTCATGCAGTGGACGAAATTTCATTGGATTTTCCTCATATTGCATTGATACGCCATGGCATCAAAGGCTCTGATGCCATGTAGTTGCCCGGATTGGTTTGTTTGAATAACCCTATTAGCACTCACTAAAGGAGAGTGCTAACAATTGCACCCTATGTAAGGCCGCCCCGCTCCTTAGTCAAGAGGAATTTTTGCCCCCCAATGCATATTAATCACCGATACCAGCGGTATTGGCTTTCTGTGCACACTGACTTGTGTATCGTGTTGACAAGAAAACGGTTTAAACCGGGCCAGGAGTCAAGCGCACCGCCCCCTGGTATGTATTCCGCGAGCCGGGACCGTTCCCCCATCAAACGGTGCGCGGTTTCGCCCCGGTTGTGGTCTCTCAGCAGGGTGCGTCCGAGACGGACAAACCTGGAGCGCACCTCTTGCGGCCGTGCCCGCCAGGGAGTCGTTTGCGATAAACCGATTGGCGTTGTATTAAATCATGTTATGTTTGCCGTTGTCCGGTGCCAGAGGCGAAGCTATCGACGCCAGATCCAGATGGGCATCTTTGAAAACGGGCTGGATACCGGTTGACGGGTAGGGCGCTCAGGGCGCAGGCCCGGCATCCGGACAGCAACCCGCGATGAGCGTACAATGACACCACAGGTATCATCAGAAGTGGCATCTTCGAGAAACTACCGTTCCGATCGAAAAAGCGATAAATGGCTTGCACTCGGTGTTCATCTGTTGACGGCATCGGGGATATTCGTTGCGCTGTTGGCAATGATTGCGGCGGTGCGTTGGCAGTGGGTGGAGATGTTTTTATGGCTGGGGCTGGCATTTTTTATCGACGGAATTGACGGTCCTATTGCGCGCAAGCTGGGCGCGCGGCGTATGGCCGCAAGCCGCTATAGCGGTGTTGTGCTTGATCTGGTTGTTGATTATGTCACGTATGCTTTGATTCCGGCCTTTGTTCTTGTTATGAGCACGCTGATGCCGGGCTGGATCGGTCTTTTCGGTGCGGCGACCATTCTTATCACTTCGGCATTGTATTTTTCCGCCGATGACATCAAGGCGCCATCAAATGCGTTTCGGGGGTTTCCGGCGGTGTGGAATGGCGTTGTTTTTTTCTTGTTTGTGCTGCGTCCCGATGCCTATGTATCGCTGACGATTATCGTGGTTCTGGCGGTGCTCAGTTTTACACGTATTGAGTTTGTCCATCCTGTGCGCGTGCACCGCCTTCGTCCTGTCACGATGACGGTGTCGATAATCTGGTCCGTACTGGCGGCAACCATCCTTGCCTATAACTGGCGACAACCAGGAGGCAGTTGGGAGCATCCCGCCATACTGACATGGGGGCTTTGTATTACCGGCTTGTATCTTTTTTTAGTTGGCGCCTATTTACAGATGACGGCAAAGGATCGTGCGGCCTCGTGATTTCTTGTCGCCGGCTGGTGTAATCGGGCGTGAAACGGGATTTATGGGCGCGGCGCAGACTGTTTTCGCATCGGAGCGAATGTGGAGGGGTGGCAGAGTGGTCGAATGCACTGGTCTTGAAAACCAGCGGGCGTTGACGCGTCCCGTGGGTTCGAATCCCACCCCCTCCGCCACGTCATATTTTTTATCGTTGTATTTCAACATGTTAATATCGTTTCTTGGCGAACCTTGCGGGGTGGTTCGTCAACGTTTGTTCACTATTTAACCTCGCATCCAGGGCATCGAAGGCACTGTCTGCTAAATCAGCGCGGGCTGCCGCCCGCGTATAACGCTCAACCTCTTTCAGGGTGCGATGGCCGGTGACTGCCTGAATTTCATGCGGCGTCGCACCCGCTTCCGCTAGCCGCCGCGCCATGGCCTTGCGCAAACCGTGCGACGTACAGTGGGACAGCCCTGCCTGGTCACACCACTTGCGCATGTCATTTCCCAACCCGTTCGGAGAGCGGGGACGCCCCTGCTTTGTTTGCAAAAAGGTCAAGCTGTCTTTCGACAGATCGGATAGCACTTTACCCAGTTCAGAATGAATGGGGATATCAATCCGCACACTGCCACTGCGCCGCGCTTTACGCCGCCGATAGACGATGCGGCCCCCTTTGATGTTCTGCCAGCCAAGGGAGACGACATCGCCTCGCGCCGCGCCAGTGTAGAGCATGAGCGACATGACCGTGTGCGGTAACGACCCCAGCGGATGAAAGGTCAAAAACCGTTTAATCTCACCTTCATCCCAGGTGTGGAACCCTTTTGCGGCGACGCGATAGCCTTTAACGGCACGGGCTGGGTTGTCGCGCCGCAATCCCATATCCATGGCGTGATCCAGTAACAACCGCAATAGGCTCAAACGCCGGTTGGCCGCCGTCGGCGTGTTGGCTTTTTCCGCAATCAATTGCAAGATATGCCGCTTCTCAAGTTGTGCGATCCGCTTGTGCCCGTGGCGTTCTCGAAGCCTGTCAATCAGGTTGCGGTAAACGGTCCGGGTTGAATCCTCAAGATCGAGAAAAGCAGGAGAGCGATACCAACTGACAACGACCGCATTGAGCGTCCCAGGCAATGTGCGGGAGCGTCCGGCCCCCATATTTTGCTGTTGCACCGCCGCCTCATAGCGCTGAATAAATTCGTCAGAGCCGTAATCGCGGCCCAATTCAGCGGAAAATCCTTTGAAGCGATAGCGCCACCGCCGTGAGCCATGACGGTCGCGGTACCAGCTTGCATGGGGAAATTCGCGTCGCCTTTTCATGCCACATCCCAATCATTTTGCAGATCGGCTTCCCCGGCTGGCAAAGCGAAAAGCGCCTCTTCGAGTTCCTTTCGCAGCCAGATTTTGCGCCGCCCCACACAGCGCGGTGCTGGGGCCAGATGGTCAGCAACCAATTTGTCAAAAAATGGCACACTCACGCCAAAAAACGCCGCCGATTGGGCGCGATTCAGGCCAGCCGGAGGCAGCGAATGGGGCAAAATATTGGGGTTCTTTTTTACCATAGATGACTCCATAAGATTCTGTTCTCGCTCTTGACGGAAAGCAAGTGAAACAATAAACCTCCCTCGCGTCGGCGAGGGGTCCCTGTTTCAAGAGGCCTAATTTTCACTTTGTGGTGAAGGCCTTTGAATCTTACGATCACCCTTTTGGTGATTCGCTCGTTAACCGTTTTAAAAAAACGACCGCCCAGCAGGACACGTACTGCCCTTCCGCGTGGCTGCAAAGCAATTACGCGAATATACAAATAATTAACAATTGAGATAAATTTGTCAAGGGGCATTATTTATTCCCTCCCCCTTTTAAGTCGCGTTGTGCCAGATCGGTGAAAGCTTGTAGGGTGTCTGAAAACAGCCTTCTGGACTCGACCGCCATAAACTTACATTCGCGGTCCAGTGTTCTGTTTTCAAAGGTAAGCCGCCACTGATATTTTGAATAATCACAGCTTTCATCAAAAATGCGGTCATGCCGGTTCTCAAATCCAGGACCCGTTAAGTGCAACGCGACAGATTCGTTCTGGAAGGCGTTCTCGTAAGTAATTTCGTCAAATCGGTTCCAGATAGGTTTCTTCGGGTGCTGAATTGCGTTTTCAAAGATTTTGCTTAGACACTCAGCGAGGGTCATATCCTTTGACGGCTCAACACCGTCAAAATGTGGAGGCCAATTCGGATTGCCGAATATATCCGGCTCTGTAACGTTAATATAACGTGCCTGTGTTGCGCGCATGGCCCCTCCATCGCTAGGGTCGGTGCCAAGCGTAAATAAAGGAAGATTGGCAACTTCGTTAATAAAATCCATAACTTTTGTTGGGGCTCCTAAGAACAGGCAAATCAGCAACCCGTGCGCATAATCATTTGGGACCATTTCGGCCGCATTCTGTCCGCGGCCACCGGTGGTAAAAACACCCCCTTGGCGTGCGATCTTTACAAGCGAATTTGCACGACCTGAGTCGCCTTGAAAGCTCGCTTCAATCAGCGCCTTTATGTCCGTCAGTTTTGCCATGTGTAACAGAATGGCATTCCTTACGTTGCTTGTCAAGTAAAAAGAATGAAATTCTCTTGGCACCCTCCGCGCTACCCGTTAAGTTCATCTGCCATCCTAATTACACGCTCGAGTCCACTATCTAACACCATTATCAAACTCGAAATGGCGCCATCGACCCGATAATTCCCGGTCGATTTGCTACAATAGTCGTTGTCGATTAACGCCAGCGCGTTCGCCAGACCGCCAAGTTTGTAGAGTTCAGTCAGCAGGTCTGATGTTGTCGGTGTGTCTTTGCCTGTCTTGCTCATAGGGTGGTCTCCTTGTATTGTGTATAGAAACCATATGTATGGTTTTAGTAACTATATACAGAATAATGTTGCTGTCAACCTGTTTATTGGGTACATTACCTATATGCTTATATCTGGAAACCAAATTAAGGCTGCGCGTGCACTTGCTGGAATTGAGCAGCAAGAACTCGCCCAAATTGCGGGGGTCAATGTCAACACCGTCCGTAATATGGAAAAGAGTGCCGACGGCATTGTGAAGGTCCGTTTAGACACCCTTATGAAAGTTGCCGCCGCTCTCGAATCAGCGGGCGTTGAGTTCGTGAGTGAGAACGGCGGCGGGCCTGGGGTGCGGTTAAGAAAACCGGAACATTAATACCGTCACTGGTACTAATTTTCACCCCCTTCATTGTTTTTGCACCCCCAATGGCGACAAAAATGCTTGCAAAAAATGATAGCATGTGTTAACGTCCATCATGAATAACAAGCATCGGCGAACGCTCAAGGCGGTGTTTAATACACCAGTTTCAAGCTCGATCCCTTGGAAAGACATTGAGAGCCTTCTTGTTGCTGCTGGCGCTCGGATCATTGAAGGGCGCGGCTCGCGCGTTCGTTTCGAAAAAGATGGCGAGATAGAAACGTTTCACCGCCCTCACCCAAGCAAGGAAGCCAAGCGCTATCAGGTAAGAGCCGCCCGCGACTTCCTGACACGAATTGGAATATCTCTATGAATACCATGAACTATAACGGCTATGCGGCACGTGTTGCGTATGACGATCAGGATAAAATCTTCGTTGGCAAAATTGCGGGCATCCGAGACGGGGTCGGGTTTCATGCGGATAGCGTTGCCGATCTGGAGGCGGCCTTCTACGAGGCCGTTGATGATTATATAGAGACATGTGCCAAGATTGGCAAAGAACCGCAAAGGTCCTATTCGGGAAATCTCACGTTTCGTGTCGATCCTGAAATTCATCGCCGCGCTGCTCAAGCCGCCGAATTGTCTGGCGTCAGCTTGAATAAGTGGGGAGAGGAACTCCTACAAAAGGCTATCGGGCATAAGTAATAATTATTGACTCTCCAGACTCTTCTCACAGCTTCACCGAGCGCTCCGAGACGTTCAGCAGGGAAGCGGCGTCAGCGTTTGATACTTCGTTTTCTTTTTTCTCGGAAGTGGGCAAATTTGCCCACTTATTTTTTGGTGGCCTATGTGCGGGCATATTCGCCAGTTTTGCCGCGACCATGGCGCGCCTACCGCCGCTGTGGCGAGTTATTGAAGGAGATAGAGCCGGCAAAGAACCAGCATGTTGCTTGTACCGCAGCCGGTACAAGCAGATCAGAAGCGGCTCAGCAAGCAGGGCTTTCTAAACGGCAGAAAGACACCGCCATCCGCCTCACTCCCAATCCACCAGCGTCAGTGCCTTATTGGCGTCCACACCGGCCTCCTTGGCCTGGGTGAGGGCCTGGATGATGCCTGTGAGGGCTCTGGCGCGGCCGCCGGCGTCATAGGCCTGTAAGGGGCGCATCACGTCCACAGTAACCGTACCGCCCAGCTTGAGGCTGGCTTCCTCACTCAGAAGCGCCGCCATGGGCTGCAATTGCCACTGCGCAAGGTGGCGTTGCGCCTCGCGCACAAGGGGTCCTGTGGTGGACGGGTTCAGCAGCCCGGGTAATACCCCGAACACGCCGCAGATTGCCTCACGGGCCGCATCAAGGGTTTCCTTGATCATGGCCTGCTCCAGGTTGGGGGTGACGTCCTGGGGCCGCCAGTCGGTCTGTGGTGTCGGTCCTCCGGCGGCGGTGACGTTGACTGATTCGCGCAGCAAAACCCGGCCACGCCGTCCGCGAAAGTCGCGCCCCAGGGAGGCCATATCCGTCTCAGGACTTTCAGGGAACGGCACAATCTGGGATCCAAGGGGAGCCATTTCGTATATCTCGCACAGGGCCGTCTCGATGCAATGCAGCATGCCCGCCGTTAAGCTGGCACGTTTTAAGGGACTTGTGCCGTAATAAGGAGCGGCAACATCGCTGCCGATGCGCACATGCAACACCTCACCCGCCAGGGCGGTTTGTGTGGTGCCGCCGTGCGCCTCACTGACTGAACACCGATAAGCGCGTGGTGCGCCGTTGCTTGTCGATAAATCCCAATCACTGCACGGCACAAGGCCGGTGTCGCGTATTAAAAACAACACCTCGCCGCGCAGGGCCAGTGAGCGGGCAATCAGCGCCAGGGTGCGCCGGGTGAGCATATTCGTGCCGCTCACATCCGCCAGGGTGAAGGCGCTTTCCCATAGACCGATGCAGGTCTGCGCCGTGGCGGTCAATTCGCCGACGCCGCGCGCGCCGGATATATACGCCTCGCGCATGGCGATGATTTCAGCGGTAAAGCCGGACGCGCTTGAGCGCTTTTCCAGCTTGTCGCGCCTGGGCCATCTGAACAGTTTCATGGCAATCTCCTATAGGCGCGCAGGAGATCGGCCGCACCGCTTAATTGCAGATTGCGAGCCGCACCGGTGACAGGGCGGGTCAGGTCAATCTCCACGTCGCCCACCCGGTGCCGGAAACCGGCATAGCCCGCGTGTTCCTGCCCGTCTGCGATATATTCAGCCAGCCGCCGAAACGCCTCATTGACCACCGCTGGGACCGGCGGTGCGCCAACGGTGGCGGTAATTCTAAACTTGCCACAGGGCAGGCAAAAACCGTCCAGGGGGGATGCGGGCAGATCGATGACCTGCCAGGCATTGCCACGCCAGGCTTCTGTCTTTGTCACCGTCGCAGGGGTCAGGGGAAAGCGCCATTCGCCATCACCCTCAACAACGCAGATGGCCTGCCGTGGCGTCCAGCGGTACACAATATAGCGTTCGATACGTTGCCAGATCGCAATCGGGTCCATCGTTGCCGCTTGGGGCGACAATCGTGTCGGCGCTGGCGGGTAAGCCGCAGGAGGCGTTTCGATCAATGAAAGAGTGCAGGACATACCTTACCTCCAAATCAACGCCGCGTGGAACTTCGCAAGTCCGTCGATCGATGCGTCGGTGTACAGCGGCGGCGACCAGTTACGCATTTCGACTTGCGTTTCAGGATAGGCGGGGCGCGTGACCAGTGACACCTCATAGAGCAGGGCAGCGTTCACGGTATGAATGATCGCCCTGTGCTGGCCGTGTTCGGGGTTATCAGGCTCGGAACTCACGCTCACCGGCTCCTTGACCGCGCGTTCCGGTGGTATACGGAACCCTGGCGACACACCAATGACAAGGCCTGCCGCAACCGCCGCCATGGCATCGCGAACGTAAGAAACGTCGCGCATTTCATCGGCAATGGTGGCTTCAAATAATAAGGCCTCGTCCGTGTCTTTCAATGTAAGCGACCCCGCGCCGCGGCTCGCAAGAGGCTTGTCATAGGAATGGCCGTAAAGCAGGTGAATGTCCTCTTCCTGCCGATCGACACGGTAACTGAATGCCCGTGAAGCGATGACTTCCTTTTTTGGGCGCCCCCGCCGCCCCCCATCCGACAAAACCGCTGGGGTGTTGTACGGAAACCGTCCTTTTAGACGGGTTGCCCCCTTGGCGCGACGGATTTCCAGATCGCCACCACCACATCCAAAAAGTATATTGCTGTTATCCATTTTTCGTTCTCCTCGTTGCCGCTTTGTTAAACCCGTGAACTGGGCGCGGCCAGAGATGGGTTACCCGCAAATTCTCACCCGCATTGACGATCACATCATCAAGTTGGATGTCGGCAAGGCTCCAGAGCGCGTAGCTGGCGCTGGCCCGAACGCCTTCGGGCAGATCAAGCAGATCACTACCTGTCACCGGCTGTATGACGGCTTTGATAGTTGCTTGCGTAACCTGCCCGGGCACCGCATTACCGCGCCGGTCGAATGAGCCAGGCTTGCGCCTTTTGCGTATCACGCCAATTTCCTCGGCTCTGATCGCGTCCTTGATATTCGCCATCGGCTTATTTCAAGCCTTTGATGACGGCGGTCTGCACAGGCCGTGAGACGGTCACGTCCATGGTTGCCAGTGCCGTCAGACGAAGGCCGCCGGACGGCGCATCCGCATACGGATCGCGAATGAGATCAATCGCCCCCCAGGTGCCGACAAAAAACGGCGCGACGCCATTGACCGCCGTGGTGAGTACCGCCACGCTGGCACCCGAATTGGGTGCGGCGACCGCATTGGAACTCATCATGACGTTGGTGGCGGATACGTGACTGACCAGCCGGTCCCACTCGGATACAGCCGTGCCGCTGATCAGCTTGTTGTCCATCGCATCCCAGATTTCGGGACGGATTAAGACCTTGACATTCGCCGGCCCTGTCGCCGCGTTCGCCACCATGAACTTCGCGATTTCAGAGCGGAAAGCCGCCCAGTTCGCCGCATTGGTGGTGGTTTCTGTAATACCGTAGCCGCTCGCGCCGGTCACAATACCCGATGGCTGGCCGTTGCGGCCAGTTCCAAGAAACACCACGCGGTCCATTTCTGAAGCGATGGCGCCGTTCATGTCCCGCCGGACCGCCTGCTCAAGGGCTGTTCCGGCCTGCTTCAACGACTTGCGGGTGATTTTCATCTGAACGCCGAGGGTGTTGTCGGGTTTCAGCGGACGGTCTACCGTCTCGTAAGCCTTGGGCGCGGCGACAGCGCCGGTCTCATTGGCCGCCCAGGCGGCGGTCACATCGGACGTGCAGACCGGATATTCCACCTCGCCAATACCGACGTTGATCATCCTTGCGCCCATTCTTGCCGCGACAGATGATGCAAACAGCCGGTCAATGATCGGGGCCGTCCTGATCGGATCAGGGACGCCGCCAGCGATGGTTTCACCGGCGCGGGTCTCCAGCGCTTCCCAGGGGACGGGAATGCCCCTGTAGCCGCCCTGTGAGCGCAATTCAGTCACCACCTCGGCGGTCGCGCCGTCCAGGGTGCGGCCTTCATCGAGCGCCAGAGCCACCTGGCGCATCTCGAACCCGTCCATGAGTTCAGTGAACTCGGCTTCGGAGCGGTTTTCCAACTCGCCTTTGGCTTCCTCGCGTTCCTCATCCTCGGCGATCAGGGCGGCGCGAAAGCGCGCCTCATTCGCGCGGTATTCGCTGTCAAGCGCCTCAAGGGCACGGGTTTCGTCTTCACTCGGGTCGGGCTTGGCAACGAGGGTGCTAAGCTCTTGCCGTATCTCTGATTGCCGGCGGGAGATTTCAACGGATTGTAACATGGTTCATTCCTTTTCGTAAAAGATCGCGCCATTTGACGCTTTCGGGATGGGGCGGCGTATGGCCGCATTCAATGCGCGTCTTGCGTGTGTGACAGGAACTGCAGAGGGTTTGCAGATTGTTCAAGTCAAAGGCGAGCTCGGGGTGGGTTCTGACTGACTTGATGTGATCCACTTCCAACCGGCCACGCGCCCCGCAAGCCACGCATTGGAAGCCGTCACGGCGCTTGGCTTTAAGGCGCAAGGCCTGCCAGCGGCGGGTTTTCAAAACGGCGCGAGAATAGCGGGGGTGCTTTATGCCCATGCGGCTCTCCCCTGGTTTTGGGGCCGTGCGGTACGGCGTACCCCTTCCGCTACCGCCAGCACACTCGCCGCCACCGCATCGATGCGCCCCATGGAGCGCGCCTTGGCCAACTTGAGATTATTGGCCGGATCGCGCAGGCACACCGCATCGGCAAAAGCTGATCGCAACAGCAATGAGGGTTTGGATTTAACCTGGCCGTCATAGGCGGCGCGGCGGAACCGTTCGCAATCCTCGGACCCGTCTCGCCAACCCATGCCGCGCCAGACGATGGGCGCTTTGATGCCCGCGGCGTCAATCGCCTCACTAAGTTCCGCTTGCTTGTAGCGGTCCATCACGAGGCAGGCGATCTGTTCGCCGTCAACCCGTTCAAGAATAGTTTTGAGCCACAACGCCACAGGAACCGTCTTGTCACCAAGCGTGAACAACTCGCCCCGCTCGTGCATTTTCACATAGCGGCTTGAGACGCCGTCCGCTTGCCCGCGATCAAGCAGGGAAGGTTTTGAAGGAAACGCAGCGACGCACTCCAATCGCCCCGATGCTGGCCAGAAATACGCCGCCGCGCTCATGCTGGCAGAACCACCGAGGTCAATGCCCAACGCGGCGACCCCTTTGCGAGGTGGTGGTTCAGCAGCCTCGCAAACCAGCCACTCATCAACGGTCAGCAGCAAGTCACGCGCCTCGCCGCTTATACGCTCATTCCGGTTGTACAGCCGGAAACTGTTCAGCGTGGAACCACCTCTTGCAATGGCGCGTCGCGCTTGCGCTTGCAGCCATTCCAGACTTGAGCCGATCCCGTGGGGCGCGCCCGGATTGGCCAGCAACAGGCTCGCCTTGTCGTCGGCTGGCAGGCCAGGGGCGGGGCGGTGTTCTTGCACGTAAACGCCTTCCTGGGGATCGTCTATCCACTTGCTGAATGGGTGCGTATCGTCCGAGGCGCTCGTTGAGATAATTAACGCCCGCCCGTCCCGCTTGCCAAGGCCGGAAAGGAGCGCGTGCTCAAGATCATCCCCCTTGTCCAGGGGCCAGTGACCGCGCTCGTCCATCAAAACCAGCGTTGGCGCGGTGCCCAATGTGCTTTTGCCGTCCGCGGCTATGGCGCGGACAAAATGGCCGCCGCCGTCCCCCTCGAATTCAATCTCAAGGCGCGGCGAGCGGCGAAAAATCAGTTGTGATTGAACCTGGTCTGGCAGGGATCTCGAGAACCCAGCAACAAAATCCCACGCGATGCGCGCCTGATCACGGGTTCTGGCTGCAATCAAAATCTCGCGCCGGGGTTGGCGATCCCAGCCCCCCAGCATAGCGCCAAGCGCCAGGGCCGCCGCCAGTGCGGTTTTTGCATTACCGCGCCCGATGGACAGAACCGCAACGTTCACCGCCTTGGCCAACGCCCCGCGCACAAACTTTTTCTGGAAAGGCGCAAGCCTGATCGGATTGCCCGCCAGGGGGCCTTCTGGCACTTCCAGAGTTTCGATAAACTTGATCGCTTTTGTCGCTGCCTTGGTCATGTCACCTCACCGGACCGGACCGACACAGCGAAAAAGGAAAACCCCCACCACGTGCCCACCCCCAAAACGAAACCGGGATATTGGGACCATTGTGCAGAATATTGTGCAACGCAGCAAAAATGCGCTCGCAATATTGCAGTGCAGTATATTGCTTTTGAATAAGAAAAACTGTTTGCTTGTCATGTTTCGTGCCATTTTGCTTTGAGCTTCCGCGGGACGTACCCGACTAAACTGTTGTTACTTCCCGTTTTTTCTTTTTTAAGTCCCTGCTTGTTGGTGAGCCCCGAGCGACTGGGCATAGCTCGGATAGTCCCCGGCATAGCTCAAGAGCAAGCCGGGGCGTTGCTATCCCATCACGTCCGTTCTGCTCGTCGGAGCCGCCCGTCGCTTTTGGGCCTGATACGTCGTTGGCATCGCCAAGAACCCGCGTATCAGTCGGCTGCTACTTCAGAGAGTGGTTCTGCTCCCTGGCGATCCTGCTTCAGCCTTTCGCACTACAGTTTGACTTTGATCGCGTCCCGTGGTAGCCAATAAGAGCCTAACGCCACCGTCATTTTCCCGTCCGTTAGGCAAGATTTTCGGGCGCGCTTCATGGGTGCGCCCTTTTCATTGTGTCTCCTCATCGATGGTTTGATTAAGCCACGCGACCGCTCTTGCGCGTCGCCGGATGTTTTTGAATGCCCCCATTTTGTCAGGCGCTCACAGCGACGCACAAAGTCGGCGCGGTTTTTTTGTGGGATTTTGTTTAGGAATCTTGTCAGCGAATGAGTGCTTCCGCACAGCGCCAATGCCGCCAAAAGCCGATTTGACAAAACGCTCGTAAAGTATTGATTTTTAGTGCGAGGTTTGACAGGTTCACTGCTGTAAGCTATTGAAAAACAGGGGAGAATAATGGACTGAAAATCCGCGTGTCGGTGGTTCAATTCCGCCCCTGGGCACCACTCAACTAACTGATAACAAAGAGATTTTGTATAGTTGAATGTGAAGAAGTCCCTTGGCTGCGCCTCGGTCTGCTTTTCCCAATAAATAGGACAAATCAGTCCCTGGGGCGGCCCGGCGGACTGATTTGGCATTCATATTGGTATTATGCGCAAACGCGCCAAAACCTTGCGATAAGGCCAGACGAAAACACGATGCCATGCCTACTTGAGCTTTGTTTTCTCATTGTTTCAAATGAAAATGAATAAGAGTACATGGAGCGGTGCGAAGCACCTTTCTTCACGATCAACCAACTAGCTGTGATCTTTCAGCAGGTTGTTCCCGGGACAGGCAGGTCTGAAGGTACATCTCTTGCGCCCTTGCTCCCAGGGAGGCCATACCGGGCCATCCATCTGATCATCGCTTTTTTCCATTTCTTTAGCGCTGTCAAGGGTTTAAGAACCGCCAGAGGCGGCGCGAAGCGCCCTTGACAGCGCTGGAGAAATCGAACACCTCTAATGATCAGATGAATGGCCACCTGCACCCGATAGGTTTACTAGAGCGTGTCAGGTCCGGTTTGCCTGTCCTGGGAGCAACCTGCTGAAAGATCACATCCAGTGGTTCGATTCCAGCATTTGTACTTGCTAACCGCAGGCTTGCATGTAAATGTTGGAATCAGGGAACCACTGGCAATTATGACATGCTCTGGTATGACATGCTCTGGCGGTTCGATTCCAATGCGGTTCAGGGAAATACGCTATGAACACCACGGCCCACGCGCACAAGTTACTGGTCGATACCTTATGGTCCGGCGCCCATGTGTGGTCCCGGAACATGGCACTCGCGATACTCGGCAGTATTGCGCTTTGGATCAGCGCCAAAATACAAATCCCGTTCTATCCGGTCCCCATGACCATGCAGACATTTGTCGTTTTGGTGATTGGCATGACGTTCGGCTGGCGTTTGGGCGGTGCCACGGTGGCCCTTTATCTGGTGCAGGGGGCTTTCGGGTTGCCGGTATTTGCCGGTACGCCGGAAAAGGGCATTGGTCTTGCCTACCTGCTCGGACCAACGGGCGGCTATCTGTTTGGTTTTTGGGTTGCGGCGATGGTTGTTGGCTGGCTGGCGTGCAAGGGTTGGGACCGCAATGTCCGGCGGAGCCTGGCGGCGATGGTCATTGGCACGGCGATTATTTTTGCCTTCGGGATTGCCTGGCTCGGGTTTGCCGTCGGATGGGACCGGCCCGTTTTGCAACTGGGCTTGTACCCGTTTCTTCCAGGCGCGGTGTTTAAGATCATATTGGCTGCCCTGTGTTTGCCGGGCGTATGGAAGGTAATTTCCTCGAATCGCTTCGCCGGGTAGGCGCGGGGTGACGTTTCAGCCGCATTGGCATTTTGTACACGCTGACGTGTGTATCGTACTGACAAGACAACGGTTTTAAACTGATCCAGGAGTCAAACGCAAAGCCCCTTGTATGACGCGCCGCATCCGGGCCAGGCGCGCCGCAAGGACAATGACTATATTCGTCATGGGAGAGTACACAGAGCATAGGGAAGCACTTTTTTTACGATCAACGTTGGAAGCGAACCGCGGGTTTCTTATGCTGTCGTAGCTCAGGGGTAGAGCACTCCCTTGGTAAGGGAGAGGTCGAGAGTTCAAATCTCTCCGACAGCACCACCGGTCCATTTGCCTTTCACTTGAGTACCGAAGCCCTGCCTTGCTGGCGGCAGGGGCGCAAGAGATATCACTTTCCGGTTTGCTCATCCCGGGAACAACCTGGACACTCTGATTAACCTCCTCCGCTCGTTTGCCAGCGAGCAGGTGCCCGACTTGCGAGAGCGACCGGTGGCCCTATGCGCCAAAAAGCGCACCACCCGGCAATGGAACCTGCAAGACGCGGGCAAAAAGCAAATAGAAGCCAACAACCACAACCGCGCCGGAAAGCAAATAGGTGAACACCCGTTTCGGTGTCCAGGGATCATACATCGCCAACCACAGAATGACGCTATAGGCGAGCAGGGCCGATACAAGAAAACCCAGCCACGGCATCAACAGGGCAGCGCCCAGCATCGTCGCAACCAGCCCTGTGCGACGCCAGTTTGCGCCATGGAACGAAACACGTTCGGTAGCCGGAGCGATCAGCCAGCGCACAATGGAGAGGATGGAAAGTCCCGCCATAACCGTTGCCACGGCGCGCGGGAATACGTAGGAATCCGCATCCGTATAGCTGGTCGAGTCCCAAAAGACGACAGCGACAATCGCCAGGAAAACAGCCGCCATGACAGGCGTTGCCATATGGCGTTCGGGTGCTTTACCTGTCATGGATCAAATCCTCCTGTCCACGTGTTATGCGCCGCGTCCAAAGGGGGCCAAACAGGGCAACTACAATCGCCACCAGAATGGCGATGGAAATGGGACGGCCAAAGAAATTACCCATGTAGTCACCGGTCGCCGAGGCGATTGTCCAGCCTTGAACAAAACCCTGCTCGGCAATGCGGCCAAGGATCAGGCCGAGCACGATTGGCGATGCGAGAAAACCGAAGCGGTTCAAAACCCAGCCGATCACGCCCAGCACAATCATGATAATCACATCGGAGAGATTGTTGCGGATGGCATAGGTGCCGATCAGCGTCATGATGGCCACTGTCGGCACCAGAAGTGCCTTGGGGATTTCGATGATTGTCCGATAGGCGTATTTGCCGATAAGCAAGCCAATCGGCAGCATCAGGAGCGTCGCCAGAAACAGGCCGAAAATAAAGGTATAGACTATCGAACTGTCGGCCTGGAAAAGATTGGGGCCCACTTTAACGCCCTGAACCAGCAAGGCGCCCAGAATAACCGCATCCGGCGGGGTTCCGGGTATGCCCAGCACCAGCGTCGGAATAAAACCGCCGCCGACGGTGGCGTTGTTGGCCGACTCCGTCGCCTGCAGGCCCTCCGGCGCCCCCTTGCCGAACCGCTCGGATGTCCTTGATACCCGGCGCGCTTCCGAATACGCAACAAGTCCCGCGACCGATCCGCCCGCGCCCGGCAGGATCCCGACAACCGTGCCAATCACCGAACTGCGTAGCAGATTCCATTTGCCCGACCAGGAAATCGCCAGCGCCTCGCGCAGGCGAACGCCACCGCTTTTCGCCTCCACATGAAGGTGTTTGTCAGGGGTTGCCACCAGATCGATCAGAACAGGAATGCAATACAGGCCGATCAACGCCGATATGATTTCGATGCCGCCGAGCATCGTCTGCGAACCGAAGGTCAGGCGCACATCGGCACTGATTTCCGCAACGCCGATACACGCCAGCAACAGACCGAAACACCCTCCCATCAGGCCCTTGACGAGATTGCCTTTCGACAATGCGGCGATCAGCGTAAGGCCGAATATGGCCAGCCAAAAGTACTCGACGGGACCGAACGCCAGGGCAATTTCCGCCAGCGGCGGCGCCAGAGCGAACAAAAACAGCGCCCCGATCAAACCGCCAACAACAGAGGCCACACACGCCAGGCTTATGGCCAGATCGCCATCGCCACGTTTGGCCATCGGGTATCCATCAAGGGTCGTTGCAATGGCGGAAGGAGTGCCCGGGGTATTGAGAAGCACCGCCGCATACGCCCCGCCGTAGATGGCGCCTGTATAGATAGCGCCCATCATAATCAACGCCGATGCGGGTTCCATGGAAAAAGTGATCGGCACCAGAACCGCGATCGCCATGGTCGCCGTCAGCCCGGGCAGCGAACCGATTATCGTTCCCGCAATAACGCCGGCAATCGCCAGCATGATGTTAAATGGCGATAGCGCGGCAAACAGATTGTCCAGGATCGACATATGGCTCCTCCCGTGCCTGATCCGGAGCTTGTCCTGCCTTTCCCATCAGGGAAAATCCTCCGTGAAAGCCCCTTATTCTCCTGCTCCCGATTCTTCTCCAGCTTCCCAAATCGCCCACCGTGCCTGGCACACAATGACACGGGAGCCGTACACTGCTTCAACGGCCAGGGGATTGCCCCGCGACGATCCCCTGGCCTGGCGTGCTGTTCATCGATTGTTGTCAATCAGCCCGCCCGCCGCTGTTGTTCCGGCGGTGTCAATTGAGCACGCCTCCTGCCTTTGCGGCGGCGATATACTCTTCTTTCTTTTCGTCCAAAAACGCCTTCATGGCGTTGTGATCGACGTCCAGCAGGGCGAATCCGTCATCAAGCATGCGCTTTTGAAACGCCGGCTGGGCGTTGATCGCTGCGATGGCATCGGAGAGTTTCTGGCGAATTTCAGCGGGCGTTGTTTTGGGCACGGCAATACCGCGATAAGCGCCCGAGACGATATCGTACCCGAGTTCGCTAAATGTCGGCACATCGGGAAAGCGCGGGTGCCGTTCCTGCATGGCGACGGCCAGAAGCCGCACCTTATCGGCGTGTTTCGCTCCCACAGACGTGTACCCCCATTGGGCCTTCACCTGTTTGCCAAGCAAGGCCTGCACCGAAGCGCCGGTTCCCTTGAAAGCAACATAGGTGGTCTTGATGCCGGCTGCCTTGTCGAAGCTGACCTGGGCCAGGTGATTGGCAGTCCCCTTGCCGGAACCGGATAGTGTGATGGCTCCCGGGTTTTGCCTGGCGGCATCGACAAGATCCTGCAACGACGTGAATGGACTGTCGTTGGGTACCACAATAGCGTCCGGCGTATAGTGGAACATGTAGACGCCGGCGATGTCCTCGGTTTTAAAGCCGACGTTTTTCTGTTGTGGTTTGATGATAATATGCGGCAGGTTGATGCCCATAATGGTATAGCCATCATCTTTCATCTTGTTCAGTTGCGCCCAGCCAACGGCGCCACCGCCGCCGGGTTTGTACGAAATAATCAAATCCTGACCGAACAGATCCTTAAAAAACGGCTGCTGATGGCGTGCCGTTATGTCGGACTCACCTCCCGGGCCGAAGGGAATAATGTAGGCAATTGACTTCGCGGGATAGTCAGCAGCCAGCGCGCCGCCAACGGCCAGTGCCGCAAGGGCGCCGGCAATACCCAGGCAATGGAGAGTCCGGTGGACAATCTGTTTCATGACGAAATCCTCCCTGTCATTCGTTGCGGAAAAAGAAAACAATGGATGTGGCCCGTTCAGGCATTTTGATCAGGCACTGTCGCGAAAACTCTCCGCCTGTAACGCACATGCTGTAATGACCCGACCGCTGGCCGAGGGTAGTCTGCAATTGCTACTCCGGACAGCGGTTAAGCGCGGTTGCCATCGCCGGTTTTTTATGTATCTTATAGAATCTATATTATATAATTATATAAGACTGGAGTCAACTCTCCCGTGGCCCTCGCAACCCGGCGCAATACGATCATCGGAGGAACGGATGCAACGAGGGCGATCTTCGTTTCGAGGGGCCATTTGTCGGGATTTCGGTCCGGGGCCGGTACAGGCAAGCCAATACACAGGAGACAATCATGATGCCAAGACCGGACGCGCGGCCGCTTTATGCCCAGGTCCAGGACATCCTTGTGGGGCGCATTCATGACGGAGACTGGAAGCCGGGGCAGCTTTTGCCCAGTGAAACACGCCTTGCATCGGAACTTGGTGTCAGCCAGGGCACGGTTCGCAAGGCACTCGATGCGCTCGTGAATGCCTCGCTTGTGGAGCGTAAACAGGGCCGCGGAACGTTCGTTGTCGAGCACTCTTCCGCCCGGGTATTGTTCAAGTTTTTTCAAATCCACGACGCCGATGGCGAGCGGGTGCTGCCGCAATCCGACAAGGCCCGTCTGAGGGTTCGCAACGCCTCAAACGAAATTGCGCGTTCGTTGTCTATTGCGGCCGGCGAACAAGTGCTTGAAATCAGTCGAATCAGAACGCACAAGGAAAGGCCCTTTATGGTGGAGACCGTGTTTTTGCCGCGCAGGTTGTTTCCCGATTTGCATCGGCAGGAGGCGCTTCCAAACACACTCTACGACATGTTTCAGAGAAACTACGGGATTACCATATCCCGTGTTCAGGAGGACTCCAGTGCCGTCCTGCCAACCAGAGGACAAGCAAGGGCGCTGGCGATTACGCCCGAAACGCCGCTTCTGAAGATCGATCGTATTGCCTTTGATATCGAAAACATGCCCGTTGAGCGGCGTATCAGTTACTGCGCCACAAACGGACTGAAATACCGGGCGTGGCTGCGCTGAACGATCACAATTAGTTGACTTTTAGTTGATTTTTATCGGTTGAGATACAACGCCTTGTTTTGTGCGCGCTGAGGTGCGCGCTTTGCGTGTGAGGGAAGGCACTGACAGGCGGGCGTTTTCAGCGGGGCGATCCGGTGGTGTTACGAGAGCCGCTATCGGGCTTCTATTCCGGCCGTTGCGGCTTGTAAAAAGGGGCTTTGCGCGTGACTCCCGGGCCGGTTTCAAACCGTTGTCCTGTCCGCACGATACGCAAGTCAGCGTAACAAAAAACCAATACCGCTGGTCTTAATTCCTGTTAAGGATGCGCTCGATGTTGCATATGTGCAACACCGAGCGTTTGTTAATCATACGGAACATCAACAAGGCGCCGATGACTTGACAATGGTTTCTAATCCGTTAAAAGAAACTGCAGAAATGTAACGAGCGATCAGATGAATTATCGTTGGTATGCTATTGTTTTCGTGGAGTGTTCTCGGCAGGGTGCGAGGGCCTGAGGGAGCGGCATGACGCACGCGACGATACGGGATCATCATGCAGGATAACACATCCAGTAACGTGTGGAATGCTGCTGTTTCTCGCCACGGGCGGGAAGGGACCGGACGAGAGACGGGGTGCAATCGGGGTGTTTTACCGAACCGATCCGTTAATATTTGTTTATACTAAGTCACGGGACGGCAGGGGCATCCAGCGAGGTTGGAAAGACCGGGACCTGATAGACAGTAAGTTAAGAAATGGATACAGGCAGGTGTATGGGGATTTCGAATCGCACAAGATCGCCAGGGGCAGTCATTGGAGGCCGGCAGTGAAAAGGTTTGAAGGCGTCCCCTGCAACCGTTGCCTGCTGGGGTGGTGCAGCCCTAAAATCGGTTCCCTTGAACCTAAAAAACCTTGAGCCTAACAAAAACAAAGAGCGCCCAAGCGCCTGAGGAGTACAGCCATTTCCCTTATTTCCCGCTTTTATGACGTGTATGACGCGACGCTTTTGCGGCTTCGCGCCTCGCGACTTTTCTTTCAGCGCCAATCCACTACGGAGCTCTGGTGGCACGATGGACTGGACGGCTTTTTCGTTTCAGGCGCGCCGTCAACGGTGCCGGGGATATAAATCGGGAACCTGAAAAGCCATGAACAACAACAACGAAGCAGCCATGAACAGCAAGAACCAAACAGCCATGAATAACAGGAACGGATTGGACCGCCAGGGCGGCCAGGATACATCGAACAACCCGGACGGGGGGAGCGTTGCCGCACTCCTGCGGCTGCCAAGGAGCACGAGCGGGAATATGAGCATGAGCGAGGACACGGTGAATACCCGGCGGGCCTATGATGACCGCCACGGCCACGGGGATGTAATGGGTCTTGCGCGCCTGACGGATGGGGGGCGGTGGCGAGGCGGTTTGCGTCGCGCCCTTGGGGTTGTGGCTTTACTGGGCACTCTTGCCGCCGGTGCTCTTATCGCAACGGCTCCAGCCGCCAATGCGCAAGGCGGCACAACCTATGAGTGCGACGTGTTTGTCGAGTCAGCCGGGACCAGGCATCGGGTAGCGTATTTTTACTATCGCCCTGACATTGACAGATTGGAAGCAAAATTAGATTGTGTATATTGGCCTATTAGTGGCGCCAAGTTGTACAGCGACTTTGAAATAGATTCGGGTTACTTTATGGGTGCAGCAATAGCCTTACAAAATACCGCCAAGTTTAAGTTTGGACCGTACCTTCCATCAAAAAACGAGCAAATTACCGACGTTACCTGTGATGGCGCTACTATTGAATATGGCGGCTATGGTTCAAAAAGCGTTGCGAATATTTCCTTGCCGGTTGGCCGCTCATGTCTTCTCACAATCGTCGGGGGCCCTGGCAAGCGCTTTACCGGCATTCTGGAAAATAGAAGCAATGCATATGCTATTAAACATCATAAGCTGACCCTTCCCGATCCGGATATTGAAGTAAAGGGAAATAACCGGGAAATTGCGCATAACGATACAACTCCCACTCCAGACGATCTTACCGATTTCGGTTCGGTTGCCATCGGCGGCGAAAAAGAACATGAATTCCATGTCGCTAACACCAGGGATAATATACTCCTGTTTGTATATTATAATAAGGATAGAGCTGTCCATCTTGGCGGCCCACACACAGGTGACTTTGAAGTCACAAAAGTTATGAAAGGCATCTATCTTGGGGGTCCCGATACTTTTAGGATCAAGTTCAAGCCAAAGGCTGCTGGCCTGCGCACAGCGACTGTCCATATCCCCAGCAACGATCCCGATGAAAACCCTTATACTTTTACCATTCAGGGAACGGGGTTCAAGAAGCCTGTCTCCGACGTGACGGTTGGTGTGAAGCTCGACAAGCGCACCTATTCAGTTGGTGATACAGTCAGGGTCGACGTGATCTTCCCCGCAAGGGAAAAGGGTGATCCGGCTTTCGCGAGCGACCAGAAATATAGCGTTGCCGTTCTGCCAATCAAAGGCCCCCTTGCATTTCCCCGCATGAGCGCGCCAGCATCGGGCACCACCATCCCCTATTGCAAGGTGGGACCTAACGAATTTTCGATCCCTTCCGTGGCAGACGAGGCTGAAATTACGAGATCCTGTAGTTTTAAGGTGATTTCATCCGGGGGGTTTCAGGTTGCACTGGCAAAGTTCTCAAATACGGATCCGAATTATAGATTTGTCGCTTCAGGTGCGGCTTCTGCGACGGTCACTTCCGTGACCCCTCGGCTGGAGAGTATTGAGGCACTAAGCAACAGTCTGAACGCGATAGGTGATGAGTGGTGGGTTCATATCCGCCGTCCCAAAGCAACGGGGCTGCAATGGAAAGTCAAGTTCAGCAAATCTGTAAAAGGTGTTACATCGAGCGCATTCTCATTTTCCGAGCTTATCGTTACTCCCGGGCAATTCCCGTATGGTAGTCCACCTGCTCCACAAATCTCCGATCTTGTTGTGAGCCCGGCTTCCGGATTATCAAATGAATTCACGGTTACGCTGCCCGCCAGTTTATTTACCTCCGGCAACGCCCGGTATGATATATCGCTTGCATTAGGGGGAGACCTTAGCGCCATTACCGATGCTTCAGGGGTGGGCCTTGTCGATGGAGAACCCATAGACACCAGCAAGAATAGCGGGTTTGTCGTCAAACCGAAGCACGGTGTAAATGTTAGGATAGGTAAACTCGACAAGACCGTCTATGCCATCGGCGATACGGTTGAGGTCAGGATGATTTTTCCTAATCTGATTGATGACGCCTTACCTCGCTTTGACGCCAACCAGAAATTTGATCTTGTCGTTGGAGCAATACCGGGGCAACCAGAGGCCGCAAGAGGCGCTCCGACGCAAGGCGGCACCGATTGTTCGCAGGGACTCAAGGGACAGCCGCTCCCCGTCACCCAAAGAGACTCAATCACGATAACATGCAGTTTTCGAGTGATGTCACGCGGCAGTTTTCGGGTTTCAATGGAAAATATTTCAAATACGGATTTGAACTACTGGTATTATATCGATGCCCCGGAGGGCGAGTCCGCGACGGTCGTCAATGCTAACGACGCCACGCTGGCGTTTGTGACCGATGCCTTCGGCGCGACCGAACTGCAAAATCCTGCTCAGAGTGATAATCGCGCCACGGTGGGTATTGACCACACAGTCTATGTGCGCGTCCGGGAAGCATTGCAGGGCAATGTGGCCGTAACCACTGGAACCGTATCCCTCACAGGCATTGAGGGCATAAGTTGCGCAAAAAATGGTGGTCTCAATCCTAACGGCGTCGCCAAATGTACCATTCCCGCTAACCGGATTACCCAGGTCGGAACTGTCGTCCTGACGGCCTCTTACAATCCTGACGGTGCCCGGTTCAACCCGGTGTCCAAAGACCTGAGACTTCAGATCAAACCTGCCACGACCGTTATTTCATTTTCGAGCGTTCCACAATACCTGCCGATAGGGGTCGAAACCACTGTTGCGGTCCAGGTGAGTGCGATCAAGGGGAGCACCTACGATGCAGTGCCCGCCAACGCCGGCATCGTAAAGATGACGATCAATAAGGCTGGTAGTTCGGATATTACCATGGACTGCACGGTGGGTGGTACGGATACACGTAATCATGCCCGCCTCTTCTCCTGTCCTGTACCGGCGCAAATCATTCCGGGGACAGTGTTGACGCTTAACGCGTCATTCACCGGCGCGGGCCAGGAACCGAAAAACCACCTGGATTCCACGACTGACGGACAGAACAAGAATGGTGATTCCGCGAATATCACGATCTCCCCCGCCAAGGCCAGGGTGACGTTTTTGTCCGACCCCGCCATTCCACAAGAGGTTGCGATAAACCGTCAGTTGACCATCAAGGCCAAAGTGACCATCGACGGTCTGCAAGATCAGCCATGGCCCCCCGGCACCGGGGGCAAACTGAATATGCAACTTGTCGGGCCAGGCGGCGTTTCATCTGCGACGTGTGACGATGGCATCGGTGGCGTTTTCACCTGCACCTTTGACTCTGCTAAACTCGGGAAACTGAGCATAGGTGGTCCTTACGCTTTATCAGCCCGGTATTCAGCGGCGTCCAACCGGGAGAATTACAGATCCAGCGACATCGAAAGGTATTCGAGCAGTATCACGATCACCGCCGGGACGGACTTCAATCTGGCGTTTGTTACCGGTGATACCACGGGGGCGGCTGAACTGAAAGCGCCTGTTCCGGATGCGAATCAAGCCACGGTGGGTTTTGACTACACGGCCCACGTGCGCGTCACCGAAAAACAGGGCGCGAAGGGCGCCGTTAGCACCGGAACCGTGTCCATTGCGGGAACAGCAGGCAGGGGGAATACAGGACGCCGACCCATAGCCAAAATATCCTGCAATGCCGGCACTGGTGGCAATGGCATCTTCATGTGCAGCATTCCCGCGAGCGAGATTGCCGAGGCCGGACACCTCAACCTGGTGGCCACCTACACCGCTCAGGGTGTCGTCGCCGCGAAAACCGAAGGCCTGGTCATCCCGGTCAAGGCCGCCACGACGCGTATTAAAAATTATGCCGGTCCCGATCCAGACGCCCCCTGGCCGACAGGGGTGTCGCTACCAGTCAGTTTCCAGGTGGTTGCCAGCGATGGTACAAACGAAAGAGCTGTGCCTCAGGACGCTGGCGAAGTGAATGTGGAAATCGCGCATTCGCTGAGTATCAAGTTTGAGCTACCCTGCAAGCCTCTCACGTCTATTGGCTGGTACACGTGCACGATCCCGCTGCAAACCAGACTAGGGACGTTGCAGCTTACGGCGAAATTCATCGGCAGGACAGTCGGTGGAAATCCGCCAAAGGATTATTTGGACTCCACGTATGAGCCCCTGCAATACAATGTCGAGAGGGCCCGGGCCGAGGTGGCGTTTTTGACACAACCACCCCTACCGACCAATGTCCGGACAACCGACAATTTAAAGGTCAGGGTCCAGGTGGGTTTCGCCGGCACGACGCTTCCATTGCCCCGGAGAACCTACCAAAGCGGCACTCTGACGGTGAAACTTGGAGAAGAGCAGGCGAATTGCCCCACGACTCCTGAAGCCGGCACCGGCACCGGCACCACGGCGGGCGTTTTCACCTGCACCGTCTCCTCTTCCCAACTTGGCAAACTGGGAGCAGGCTTCCACGTATTGACGGCCCGGTATGCTACAGGAACGACAGATATCGATGACAGCGATCGTGTAACGTATAGTAGCAATATCGAGATCATCGCCGCCGGTGCGAAGCCGGCCGTAAAGCTGACGTTTGTTGACGAATACGGCGATGCGTTGCCCGGGGGGGCCGTTCCCAGATCACAGGCGCCGGACTCACTCGATAAAGGTGCAGATGCCGACCATGATATCTATGTTCAGGTCACGGAGAGCACGCGAAATCCAACCCCTATATACGTAAATCGGGGAACGGTCACAATCAGCGGGCCCTGGGACTCGCCAATACCCTGCATTTCGCAAGGACAACGTGGTTTGTTCAGGTGCACAATTCCGAACGACCAGCTTGGCAGAATTTCTCCCCCGTCCGACCCGTCATTGCTTTTTGTGCAGGCGGCGTTCACTGACACCAATGATAAAACTGTTAGCTCAGTTGAATCTCTTCAAGTGACGGTTTTAGGCGTTCCGACAATCGCATTTATTCCGTCCGTGCCGCCCCTGGATGCAGGCAAGGAAACCGACATAAAGATCAAAGTTGTTGCCGCAGGTACCTACCTGAATGCCCCGGGCCGTGTATCTGTTGGGGTTGGTGCAATTCAAGTATGCGATTCCTTATCCGCGGACTCCGTCCCGGAATGGGAGAGTTTCGTGTATATATGCAAATACACGCCACAGCTAAGTGATAATGGAAAAAAGCTGATAGCCGAATTTATTGTTGATCCAGGTAAACAATATATCGATGTTAGTGCAGAACACACCCTTGCCGTCACCGCTGCCGGTGCGAAGACGCCCGTCGAGCTGGTGTTTGTTGAGGATGGCGATAGCACAACGCCACTGACGGAGCCTGTTCCGGATAAGTTGCAAGCCACGGTGGGTTTTGGCTACGAGGCCTACGTGCGCGTTCAGAAAACAGCGACAGATAAAGCGGCCGTTACCACGGGACATGTAAACCTTACGGTAGGGGGCAAGATCGCGGTGTGCAACGCCCTCACTGATGGAAAAAATGCCCCTACTGGCATGTTCGTGTGTTTTATTTCCCCCGGCGATATTACCGAAGCCGGAACTGATCTCGACCTAAGGGCCACCTACACCGCCGCACCGGGCACGAACTTCGACCCGGTTACACCCAAAACCCTGAGCCTTCCGGTCAAAGCCGCCACGACGTCTATCGAATTTGTGAATGCGAGTGGGGCTCAAATTAACAGCGCAACAGCAACTCAAGGGGCCCCATTCACTGTCAGCGTTCGGGTACAGATGACCGACGGCAATACAATCCTAAATCTACCCGAAAGGGTCGCCGGAACCGTGGGACTCTCAGGCGGCGGGATTACTTCCGCAAACTGTACGTATCGGGCATTGGGATCCGGAATATACACCTGTACGGCTAGAGCACCGGCGACGGGAAGCTCTGTGATGGTTACCGCGGAATTTATCGGCAGCAATACTTATGACGGCGTTAAGGACTACACGGATTCGCGAACTGGTACCAGCGGTAATGGTCCGCAGCTAGCCCTTTACCTCACCCCGGTCAAAACCAGCGTGGAGTTTGTAGATTCACGTAACATACAAACCAGGGTTGCAAAAAACGGCCCGTTGCGGGTCAAGGCAAAAGTGTATATCGACGGGACGCGCTCGCCATTGCCGGATGTTATAAGCGCCAGCGCCGGCGCCCTGAAGATGGAACTTCAGGGGACAGGGACAGGGACAGCGGCATCGGCGTCCTGCACTCGCTCCACGTCCGAGGCGGGCGTTTTCAACTGCACTTTCGACACTACCGAACTCGATAAACTGAAAGTGGGCAGTTCCTACTATTTGAAAGCCTGGTATGAATCAGCGTCGCAAATTGTTGAAAGCAGCAAGCCTGTGACGCATACGTCCCAGATTGAGATCGTCAGACCTTTCAGCAGTAAAGCACTCATACAAGTTGCTTTGAATCTCGACAAAACCGCCTATGTCGTGGGCGAGACCGTCAATGTCACCGTTGTCATTGGCGCACCGAACGTCGGCTGGCCCCATTATGCCAGTGGTCAGACATTTGATATTGCCGTTCAGGACGACCCGGGATCTCTGCAGCAAGCCACAAGGGAAAAACCCGATAATACCGCGCTCACCGATTGTTCCGCGGGTCTCGGAAAGCAGCCGATCCAGGTTGATGGAGAAACCATCGTCGAGTGCGCGTTCAAGGTGACTTCAGCCGGAGGCTTTCAGGTTTTCTTGCACAATGTTTCAGCCGGAGATCAGAATTACAATTTTGATCCTGATGAACAAGTATCTGTGCAGGTCACCCCTGCCAAAGCGCGCGATGGCGAACAACCGGCTCCCCTGACCATTCTCAAAATCGAGAGAAGTCCGCAAAACACCCCCCAATTGACAAATGCAGATACGCTGAAATGGCTCGTAACATTCAGCCGCCCCGTGCATCCCGTCAGCCACAATGATTTTAGCGTGGATGGTCCGCCTGAGGTCGGTAGTACGGAACGTCTGCGGCCGGCCGGTATGAACCTGACCGTCTCCAGCCGGGATTCCAATGCCGGCACCCTATGGGAAGTCACCGCCAGCGGTGGTGGATTGTCCTCCTTTAACGGTGAAGCGCTCCTGGGCTTGTCACAAGGCCAGACTATTCGCGCCAAAGACAATAACAGCGTGTTGACCTGGTCGGCTCCGCCCGCGACTTATCAGACCTACAGGTTGGATAACGCGGGACCAAAGCTTCTGTCGGTCAGACGCGTATCGAAACTTCTGCACGGCCGGGCGCCCGTCGTGAACGGAAAGCCCCAGCTCGTCTGGCGGTTGGCGTTTTCAGAAAAAATCGTCGGGATGAACACCAATCTCTTCGAAGTCCAGGGATCGACGGCAACGATAACGCGCATCGAACCCGTCGGGGAACTCGAGAAGCACTTCGATATTATTGCCGAAGGCGGTGACCTGCAGACGTTCTCCGGTGAGGTAACACTGCGGTTCTCACCGGATTTCGCCAGCACCATCAAGGATACTGTTGGTAACGGCTACATCGCCTCCCATACCCCCAGCCTCAATGAACGCAGCTACATTATACTGCCAGTACCGGGGCCGCTGTCAGGGGCAGTGTCAGTTGCGCTGTTGGGTAAGGTTGTGGATAAAAAGAATGCCGAACTCCCGTCGGGAACATCAACCTCGTGTACTGCGAGTACGAAATTCTATATCAAAACCAGATTCAGCTTCACGCCGGATGACAAATCGCAAAAAGCATCAATTTATTTCTATCTTCTGGATGGAAAAAGCCGGATCATTGGCAGTAAGGTATGGAAACATATCGCGCCCACGCAAAGCTGGTCCCAATGGCTCGGCATAAGCAAGCAAACTGAACTTGTCGGCGATGGGGAAAATAGCTGGGCAATTGTGGCCACCGAAAGGAATAATAACTATCGACTCGGCGATGTATTTAGCGATGAAGCCGCCGTTCTTGACCGTGCCAATTTCGATGTAAAGCCGGTGCATCCAAAATGCGCGGGAGAGACCGTTGCCGGCTCTCATTCCTCTGATATCTTCAACATCGACATTATTGATCGCCAGGCACCACAGACCCTTGGCGATATGGGAACGGGACTGTTCGGCGCCGCAAAAAGCGGTGCCCGCAAGGATGGCCCGATCAATAGCGATGGTATGGTAAAGTCGGCCGCTTTGGGGAATATCGGTGGCGGCGGAGGTGTTTCCGGCGAACACCGGGAACACTGTACGCCAAGCCGCCAGCCCCTGCCGTTCAGATATGCCGCGAAGCTGACGTATATAAGCAGTGATAAAACAAGGCGGCGTCAAGTCCGCTATTATCTCGTCGATGGCGCCGGGAAGGTCGTCGGTATCAGATCGCGAAACAGTATTGCCCCCATAAGCGATGGCGCCATTGATAACCCCGACAACAGGGCTTCGATAATGCTGCGCGAGCAAATCCGCCTGACACACGACGATCACGATAAAGACCCGACGAAATCGTGGCGCATTGCCGCCGTCGATTACGGCGACCAAAGCAAACGAAGTGCGTGGGGTAATGTTCCTGAAGAGGAGTTCGATTATCTGCCCCGCCCAGGTGAGCCGTGGTTCGGACAACCATACGCCGTTCCCGCTTTTGGTACAGAACTCGATACGATCACTTTTGATGCCAGCGCCCTTTATCCCGGCTGTTTTGAGCACGGGACTGTCTCCGAAGATCTGGCCCTGTCAACGTCGGCTTCATTGGCGGCAACATCTGCCACAATCACCATCAGGCAGGAAGTAAAGGCGGGCACGTCAAAGCTCAGGCCGGATGCGGCTTTTGGATTTTCCTCGAAAAAACTGGGAGCGTTTTCACTCACAACAAAAGACGGCAAGGCAGAACGCACGTTCACCAACCTGCAAACCGGTGCATACAAAATCACCGCAGACGATCTGGGTGTTCAGGGATACACCGTTAAGGAAATCAACTGCGACACTGGCGGTACGGGCAACGTCAACAACAGATCGGTGGATATCACACTCGACAGCACGCCGATTAGCTGTACATTCGTATCGGAGTTTTCGCCGGAAAATCCGGTTCGCCATGCCAGGCAGATGATCGCCGATTACCTCGGAGCGCGAAACGCCATGCTGCTTGCCCATCAGCCGGACAGGAACCGTCGTATCAAGCGCCTGAATGGCCAGCACAACAGCGCCGATTCCAACGGCAGTTTCAACGCATCCTTTTCCATGCCATTGCTGTCCCTGACAATGGACCTGAAAACCGGGGCGCCGGTCGATGTAAGAATGGATAACAAGTCTGTTTCCTTTGCCTCCAGCTTGAGCCGTTTTGGCTTGTTTGGCGGCGAATCGGATCGCTTGTCCGGACAGGAAGCGCCGCTAAACCGCTGGGATGTGTGGACGCAAGGATATATCGCCCGCTTTGACGATACGTCCAGTTCTGGCGGCCGGTTTGGGGTTGTCCATGGTGGCATCGACTATATTGTAACACCGGATACGTTGATCGGTCTGGCGCTGCAATACGACTGGTTCAAGCAGAAATACGATCGTAGTGGTGCCTCGATAGATGGTCGTGGCTGGATGATCGGGCCTTATGCGACGATGCGTTTTGGCGACAATCTGTATCTTGATGCACACGCCATGTGGGGTCGTTCCAGGAACGACATCACGCCATTTGGCACCTACACCGACAGCTTTACAACAACGCGCTGGTTGGGCGGCGCGACGTTGTCGGGTGAGTTCGCGTATGATCAATGGACACTCACCCCCAGCCTGTCGCTGGAGTATATTCGCGAAAACCAAAACGCCTACACCAGCAAGACAGGGGCTTATGTCGGTGCGCAGACCATCTCGCAGGGGCAGTTGCGTCTGGCGCCGCGTATTTCGTACGAATACAAGCTGGATGAAATCAACAGCACACTAACGCCGTGGTTTGAGTTTCAGGGCGCTTATACGTTTGGCCGCCGCGGGCAGTTTAGCGATGGTTCGCTGGCATCGGATATACACGGCTTGAGTGGTGGTATCGAGGCTGGCTTTGATTTTCGTATGGCCAGTGGCGCGAGCGTATCGTTATCTGGAACCTATGATGGCATCGGCTCTGATTACGAGAGTTACGGTGCAAGGCTAAGACTCGACCTGCCGTTCTAGAGCGTGTCGGATTTATGCTGTGGTTATTCGTTAAGTTTGCATACAGGGGTTTTTGGATTTGTGCTACGGATTTGTATGAACAATTTTCGCAATTATGACCGCTCTCAGCGGCTGCTTTTGCCTCCTGATCTCAAAGACTGGGTGGCAGATGACGACTTGGCCCATTTTATCGTGGAAGCCGTCGAACGCATAGATATGAACGCCTTTCACGTCAGCCGCACCGGCTCAGGAAAAGCACAATATCATCCGCGCATGATGGTGGCCCTGTTGATTTATAGTTACGCCATTGGTGTTTTTTCCTCGCGCAAGATAGAGCAGGCAACGTATCGCAATGTTTCTGTCCGCTTTATCGCCGCCAACAGCCATCCGGACCATGACACGATCGCCAAGTTCCGGCGTGACAACGGTCCTGCCTTTGAGGCGGCGTTTACGCATATCCTGTTGCTGGCCAAACAGATGGGTCTTTTAAGGGTGGGCACGGTCGCCCTCGACGGCACGCAGATTGATGCGAATGCTTCAAAGATCAAGTCGATACGTTATGATCGTATCCAGGCGTTACGGGCGAAGCTTGCAGAGGACATTGCGGCGTTGATGGACAGGGCCGAGGCGGCAGATGAACAGGATACGGATGATGGTTTGTCTCTCCCCGACGAGATAGCGCGGCGGCAAACGTTAAAGGCGAAGTTGGACGTGGCGGCCGCACAACTTGAGGCGGCGGCGCGTTGTGATGGGCAAGATCAGGATGATGGGGGCAATCCGCCACGGCCTTGTCCTGAGAATCAGATTAATCTGAGCGATCCGGACAGTTCTATCATGCGCCGGTCGTCACGCCACGAATACCGTCAGGCTTATAATGCGCAAGCTTTTGTGGATGCGGATGGCAGCCAATTGGTTTTGGGTACGCAAGTTCTTACCACGACGAATGGACACTCTGATTAACCACGTCTACTTGTGATTTTGAGATAGTTTTGGGGTTTTGGTGCCGGAAGACCCAGATGTGACGGGCGGATTGTGGGAATGTTTGCCTCAGCGCGGGGGCTGAGGGAATGTTCTCACGCGGCCTTGCGCTCATGGAACATGTATCGGCGCAAATTGTAAGCCGGATTGGCCATGCCGATTCTGGTTTTAGCTCTTTCCAGCCCGATGGTGCGAACGAACAGGCGCATGGGTCCCTTCAAATGGGCAAAGGGATGTTCAACAAAGGCCCTGATTTTCGAGCGCCGCCCGTTTGCCTTTAAGGCCCGCGCGCTCATGGGGCGGCCCCTGGGCTTTTTGTGAATATCCGCCTTCAACCCGCGCTCCTCCAACATCTTGCGATTGGCCTTCGAACCATAAGCCGTGTCGCCCCAGATGTCAGACGCCGTTGCGCCAGTTCTCAGGAATACCCCCACCCTTGACAATTGTCTTCTCCTCCTCTGTCAAACGCTGGCGTGGGGCCTGGAAAATCGAGGCAACCACAATCTGCCCCCTCATGGCCAGGTAACCATTGGCCTTCAAATAGGCATCAAAACGATCAAACAGCACCTTGATCGCACCCGCCTTCGTCAAGGTCTCGCGAAAGCGCCAGATTGTCGTCTCATCGGGAACACGATTACCCTCATCCAAACCCAAAAACCGCCCAAAGGTACGCCGGTCCATGATCTGGAATTCAGCCTGAGGATCCGACAAACCGTACAAGGCTTGCAGCACCAGTATCTTGAACATCATCACAGGGTCAAACGGCTTGCGTCCGCCCTGCGGGCCGGATTTATAATCAAGCACTGCGTCAAGACTGTCGCGAAATATCTCGAAGTCAACCACGCGCGGCAACGGCTCCATCGGATCGCCTGCGTCGCTCAAGCGCCGATACCGATCGTCAAGATCACAAATCCCCGCTGAACAGACATTGAACCCTCCAAAAATTCCTTTCCAAATCAAATCACCAACAGTGAATCACAAGTCATGCAAAAAACGAGGTTTTTCAGAGCGTCCAAGCTTAGAGGGTGTCCCTGAATTAAGCGATCCATAACATAATGGCCGCGATTTGGCATTCAGCGAGGAATGTCTTGGTTGTCTTGGCGTATCTGGTGGCTACCAATCTCCATTGCTTGAGCTTCAGGAATGCGTTCTCAATGAGGTGGCGCAGCTTGTACAGGTAGCGGTCATAGTCACGTTGGTGGGTGCGGTTGGCCTTTGGCGGGATAACCGGCGTGACGCCATTTTCCTCGCACCACTGAAGTAACGTATTGATATCATAAGCTCTATCGGCCATAAGGTAGTCGGCCAGAAGACCACCAACCAGTAATGCAGCCTGGCTGCAATCGGCGGTGGTTCCTTGGGTCACAGTCATGCGCACAGGCAGCCCATGTGCCTCAACAGCCAGATGCAGCTTGCTGTTCAGCCCACCCTTGGTGCGGGCGAGACTCTGGTTCCCCCTTTTGCGCCCGCCGCATGGGGATGAGCCTTGATGTGGCTGGCATCGATCATCAACCATTCAAGGTCGGGTTCACCGGCCACCAACTCCAGCAGTCGTTCGAATACCCCGTTGTTGCGCCAGGTGTAGAAACGGTTGGACACCGACTTCCAGTGTCCATAGCATTCAGGCAGGTCCCGCCACGGCACGCCTGTACGAAGTTTCCACAAAACTGCGTTGAAAAACAGATAGTTATCATTTCCCCTGCGGCCACGCTTGCTTTTGGCTTGAACGATCAACGGCCACAAACGCGCCCAAACTTCCAACTTCAGATCATGACGACGAATATCCGACATCAGCATTCCTCCTCGACAACCAATAGTCAGATCATGGTTTAATAAATCATGGTTAATAAATTATCTATTCAAGGACACCCTCTAGGTAAATTATGTTCTTTTGCATATTGAGCTATTTTATTTCCGACATGATTGTTATACATATCACGGTGGCCATCTCGCAGGACACCCTCTACTGTGTAATTCGGGTCGCCTGTGACCGCCCGGTAAATGTCCGTTACCCAACTTTTGAATTCCCGACCATTTCCAAGCATCCTAGATATGAAGATATTATTGTCATAAGTTATAACAGCCGAAGCATACGCGTGCGCATATGCGTTTTTATCTTGATTTGATTTGTTTGGTACTTGAAAATTCTTTATACTAAGAGATTTCGTCCAACTGTTTATTTCCTTGTGGATAGAATTTATATCAACCATGATCTAGCAACTCCTCAGTCAGAAAACAAAAGATGATTTACGCCATACCTATCAATGACAATCATACTAGTTTTTGAATTTAAATTACGGCACTCAGAGTCATATTCGAATAATATTCTCACTTGTTTCCTTAGTCTAAATAATTTGCATTCTTCTTGATTTATTAACGCAATAGAAGGGGCTTCTGTTCTTTCGCAATTTTTTATTTTTGTGTGCTTAAGAGATTTTTCTCCGAATAAGCAAATGCTCTTGTATGGCGCCAGGGGAGGCAAGCGGCTATCTATTATTTTCCCCGAAATAATAGCTTTTTCCAGATCAGCATCAATAAATTCTTGGGAATCGTCCGAGCACGCGCCAAATACAAAAAGAACTATCAGCACACACAATCTGCAGATTTTACTAAGTTTAAGGCAACTTGAGTGAATTACGTGGACTTTGAAAGCCTCTCTCTTGACATGGGAAAGAAGCACCACCTGGCGGTTGCCCCTGAAAAAGCTATTCAAGACCTTTGGTCCCCCTGCCTGCCACAGGTGTTGCAACATGTTGTTGTCGACAATCAGAGCCGTCTGTTTACGCATAATGCACTCCATCGTCCGCGCAGACACTGTTTTTTAGGGCTAGCAAATCAACCACCAGTTTCGGGTCATCCGCACCGCTGTACTTATCCATGAAAATATCCATGACGTGGCAGCTTGCGAGCGAGGCCGCTTGCATTTCGTTGCCGTACTTGTGGCCAAGATATTCTTCATGAAAGGTGCAAAGATAGAAACTCTTGCAATAAGGCGAGTTAACAAAATCGCTCTCAGGCGTGTCAAATATGATTCCTTCATCTACCCAACCTGATTTATAAGATTTGAATCCTATAACAAATCTTAGTACTGCTTGCGCAATATTTTTTCTTGATTCGTTATTTATGTCGATAGTAAATCTCACAGACATCTTCCTATCTCCGTTCCATACTAAAAACAAAAGCCGTGGATATAAACTTGGCAAATTGCTGAGTAATCAGCTTTTTCATTTGCAACAAAATCACTCCCAGCAAATGCGCCGTCCGATATAAAAGTCGACATCTCATATCGGCATTCATCGACGGCGGGGTCATTTACATTAAAATGAGCGCGGCACAAACCTCTTTTGCAAATGTTACGATTGAGAATAACTGTAATGCCGAATATCTCGCCTCTACCCTTTACATCGATAGATCGGAGGAAAATACCGGCAAATAAGTTTTTAGCATCTCGCAATAATTCTGCCTTTATCACCTCCGGTGTATTGGGACACGTAATTTTTGCAACAATTTCCTCTTTTCTTTCTTCTGAAAGAACAATGCTTTCATCAAAAGAAGAAAAAGATAGATGTGTACGTTGCGATTTCATCGCTGTGGTGCCAGAACGAAAATCGTATTTCCCATCGAGTGGAAAATTGTCACTCAACACGTGTCTTAAATTTGGTTGCGTAAGCCTCTTTGACAAAACAGCCTCAGACGCGCGACTGATAGAGGCAGCTTTGATACGGCAAGGATTTATTTGTTCATCCGTTATGCTCTCTATGGCTATTGTGCCTTCAGCCTTGGTGGTATGCAGGCCGAGCCAAACCACAATTAAGCCGATCGACATTACCCTAATAGCGCGCGTTAGAAATCGGAAACCCAAACGATAATTTCTTTCTTTTTGTGATTCTTCGTTTTACCTGATTATCTTTTTTTCATCCCAACTACTCTCTGTCCCGACTGGATTTATTGCCATTGAAGTCGGCTTCGGATATCTTACACGCCGTTTGCAGACCATGGGTGCGAAAGCCTTGCAGGTTAGGGTCCCACTTGAAAAGTTGCCAATCGTCCACCATGCCTTAATAAGCGGTGTCTTGTGGGTAGCATAATTGTCCATCACAATATGCACGTCCAGCTCCTCAGGCAGTCGTTCATCAATCACCTTCAAAAGTCCAGAAACTCCGCCTGCCGTTGCCGTTTGAAGCACTTTCCAATAACAAAGCCGGCAGGCAATATCCAGAGCCGCAAACAAGGATGTCGTCCCATGACGGACATAAGTATGGGTGCGCCGCTCCGGGACATCCGGCATCATCGGCAAAACAGGTTGTTCCCGGTCTAGAGCGTGTCAGGTCTTAATAGAACCATTCTGACGGAGCGATGTTGTGACAAGATGGGCCTTAAGTCTCGCAGGATATAGTGGGACTATTTTCAAGAGACTTAAGGTCCATATTGGTGCAAAATCGCCCGTCCCTTCGGGTTTCCGATTGGCGGACGTCCACGCCCAAGCCGCTCTCGAGAGATGGATAAACATCGCTCTTCGATCGCCTTGGGCGTGGTTCGCCTCGCCAATCGAGAAACAGAATTGATTCTATTAAGACCTGACACGCTCTAAGCCCCCGCGCTGAGGCAAACATTCCCACAATCCGCCCGTCACATCTGGGTCTTCCGGCACCAAAACCCCAAAACTATCTCAAAATCACAAGTAGACGTGGTTAATCAGAGTGTCCATTCGTCGTGGTAAGAACTTGCGTACCCAAAACCAATTGGCTGCCATCCGCATCCACAAAAGCTTGCGCATTATAAGCCTGACGGTATTCGTGGCGTGACGACCGGCGCATGATAGAACTGTCCGGATCGCTCAGATTAATCTGATTCTCAGGACAAGGCCGTGGCGGATTGCCCCCATCATCCTGATCTTGCCCATCACAACGCGCCGCCGCCTCAAGTTGTGCGGCTGCCACGTCCAACTTCGCCTTTAACGTTTGCCGCCGCGCTATCTCGTCGGGGAGAGACAAACCATCATCCGTATCCTGTTCGTCTGCCGCCTCGGCCCTGTCCATCAACGCCGCAATGTCCTCTGCAAGCTTCGCCCGTAACGCCTGGATACGATCATAACGTATCGACTTGATCTTTGAAGCATTCGCATCAATCTGCGTACCGTCGAGGGCGACCGTGCCCACCCTTAAAAGACCCATCTGTTTGGCCAGCAACAGGATATGCGTAAACGCCGCCTCAAAGGCAGGACCGTTGTCACGCCGGAACTTGGCGATCGTGTCATGGTCCGGATGGCTGTTGGCGGCGATAAAGCGGACAGAAACATTGCGATACGTTGCCTGCTCTATCTTGCGCGAGGAAAAAACACCAATGGCGTAACTATAAATCAACAGGGCCACCATCATGCGCGGATGATATTGTGCTTTTCCTGAGCCGGTGCGGCTGACGTGAAAGGCGTTCATATCTATGCGTTCGACGGCTTCCACGATAAAATGGGCCAAGTCGTCATCTGCCACCCAGTCTTTGAGATCAGGAGGCAAAAGCAGCCGCTGAGAGCGGTCATAATTGCGAAAATTGTTCATACAAATCCGTAGCACAAATCCAAAAACCCCTGTATGCAAACTTAACGAAAACCACAGCATAAATCCGACACGCTCTAGTATTACGCGCAAATGCGCCAAAACCTTGCAACAAGCCCAGGCGAAAACAAAGCGCCGCGCTTTCTTGATGTTAGTTTTCTCATTGTTTTAAATGAAGAAAAGTACATGGAGCGGTGCGAAGCACCTTTCTTCACGATCAACTATAAACGTAGCCCAGCTCTGCCATAGCAGCTCGTACTTGCTGGCGCGTTTTGTCTCTGACAGTAGAACTGTTTTGCAATACCAAAGAGATGGTAGACCTCGATACCCCCGCCCGTCGCGCTACATCTATGATTGTTGGCCTGCTATTTCCCACAACTGAATCCTGTGCAATTGGTTTGCCCAAACATGGCCACTGTACATATTTGCGCTAAGCAGCCCGGATTTGAATGCGACATCAAGCCGACACTTCGTAATCAAAGCACAAAATACCGTCTTTGCCGCCTGTTGCGGCCTCAACGAGCTTAGCTCCTAAGATCTGGTGGTCGACATTATTCTGATAGTCCTGCAAAGCATCCCAATCGGAAAAATCTACGACGAAACCATACATGAATCCACGTTCCATTTTCTCAGGGCTTTCACTGCGCCCCCAAGAAATAGATACTATTCCTGGGAGCTGTGACTTTACTTTTTCCAATTCGGAAAAAAGCTCGTTGACGCGTTCCTCAGTGATTTCGGATTTGAACTTAATGAGGACGATATGTCGGATCATTCTTTGTTTCCTTATGCCAGACTGTTGTCTTTCTTGATCATGTCAGCAGCTTTTTCGCCGATCATGATGGCGACCGCATTTGTATTGGAGGAGATCACAGTCGGCATGATCGAGTTGTCCACAACTCGCAAGCCATCAATGCCATTGAATCTAAGACGGGTGTCAACCACGGCGCTGTCGTCGATACCCATACGGCATGTGCCGGCACAGTGATGCGATGTCTTCGAGTGCTCCGAAATAAAATCGAAGTAGTCCTGATCGGTTTTGACCTCGGGTCCAGGAAGGCGTTCTGCGAGGATATATTTGTCCAGCGGCGACTGAGACAGAATCTCCTGAGTCAGTTTAAGACCACGGATCGACATTTTCCGATCAAACGGCTCTTGGAGATAGTTCGGATCGATCAGCGGCGCAAGGCTTGGATCCGCGCTCCGTATCCGTACCGACCCCCGCGAACGCGGACGCAGATAGCAAGAGTTCAATGTAATCCCGCCTTGTGGCATAGCAGCTACGCCGTGTTCGATCCCCGTGCCAAGCCCAAGGTGGAGCTGAACATCGGGTGAGCGCGCGTCGGGATCTACATACCAGAACCCGCCGCTCTCAAACAATGACGACGCGACCGGGCCCCTGCGACTGAAAACATACTGCAATCCGGCGATGACCGCCCAGTGTGGTTTAGCATATCGGTCATAGCTAAAGGGACCGCGTAACTCGCTAATACAGTAGAGATCGAGGTGATCCTGAAGGTTGGAGCCTACCTGCGGCTGATTGTAAATCACATCGATACCCAGTGGGCGAAGTTTATCTGCCGGCCCAATACCCGACAGCTGCAGCAGGCGAGGCGACCCGATCGCACCAGCGCATAATAGAACTTCGCTGCTGGCGGCAATCTGGGCGCCGTCCATCATCTCAACACCGGTGGCGCAATCGTTTTTCACGATCAAACGCCGCACCTGCGCTCCCAGTCTGACAGTCAGGTTTTTGCGGTGCCGGTTCGGCGAGATATAGGCCATTGCAGCCGATGATCGGCGCACATTTCTCTGAGTCAACTGATAAAAACAGACCCCATGCTGTCTCTCGGCATTGACATCTTTGTTGCGTGGAATGCCGAGTTCAGCAGCAGCATCAAAGAAGGCCTCACAGATAGGCAAGGGAGCGCGCGGCTCACTTACGCCTAGTGGTCCTCCGCTACCGTGGAACCGGTTTTCATAGATTTCGTTGTCTTCCGCCTTTCTGAAATAGGGCAATACATCATCATAAGCCCATCCTTCGCAGCCCATCTGATGCCAATCATCGTAGTCCTGAGCGTTGCCACGCGTATAAATCTGCGCGTTGATCGCGGACCCGCCACCGATCACCCTGGCTTGAGTATAGCGGAATACTTTGTTCTGCATATGTCTTTGCGGAACCGTGTCCCATCCCCATGACCCAATCCCCTTTGTCATCCTGGCGAAACCAGCCGGCAGATGGTAAAAGGGATGACGATCGCTGCCGCCAGCTTCAAGCAACAGCACCTCGGCCGAAGGATCCTCAGACAACCGACCCGCTAAAACCGATCCGGCTGATCCCCCACCGATAATTATGAAATCGTATCCTTTGCTCATTCTCTTTCCTCGAAATACCTATCCTTCTGCGCTCCCCGGCCTTAAGCGCCTACGTGAAATTTTGGATGTGGTCGGCTGCTCGGACGGCGAGCGCCGCTATTGTCAATGCCGGGTTCACGGCTGCAGATGTCGGCAGGGCCGAAGCATCGGCAATAAACAGATTGGGGTGGTTATGGCTACGGCAGAATTGGTCCATCACGCTGGATTTTGGATTGTTGGCCATGCGAACTGTATCGCATTGGTTTGATGGCGTCCGCTGATTTCACGACGCAATGCGGTTTTCCGACTGCGGATCGAACACCACGGCTTTGTCCATGTTGATTGCAAATTTAAACATCTCACCGCTAGAGGGTGTCCTTGAATAGATGGTTTAATAAATCATCTATTCAAGGACACCCTCTAGGGACTGATTTGTCCTTATTTTATTGGGAAGATTAAACCGAGGGGAAGCCGAGGGACTTTTTCACGTTCAACTCGCCTCGGTCCACTTTTTCACATTCAACGACGTATCTTGTACCGCCGTGCCAGCACCCACGGCGGGTGCTTATGCGTGTTCAGGCTGTTGCAGGGCTCTTCCAGGCGGCGTTAACCGCCGCTTGTACCGCTGGAGGCAATTGGGCGTGAGAGATACCCCCCGTTCCTGTGGAGCCGTCATTGGGGCGGAACGAAGCCATGGCGTTCACCAGACGTTGAACATCGCTGGCGTTCAGGAACTCGCCGTCCACCTCAAACCCGCGAATGTGCTTGTTCATATTGCCCTGGGCATCATACCAATCGGTAAAGGTGATCTGATCCGTCGAGCCGAGAAGGCGCACCACCAGATTGTTTCCCGATCTTTGGAACCAGACGTGCTCCTTGTCGAAATCATCACTATCAAGGATATATTTGTCGGTTCCCCTGATGCCTGCCGCATCACTACCCTGGAACGTATCCTGGCCATCGCCCCTGGCAAAGTGATAGATATCCTCACCTGCACTGGCAATCAGCGTGTCATTGCCCTCATCGCCAAACAGATAATCGTTCCCCGCACCACCGTTGAGTGTGTCATTACCCGCACCGCCTCGGAGCCAGTCATTGCCGGCACCGCCATCAAGCGTGTCATTGCCCCTATTGCCGTACAGCCTGTCATTGCCCGTATCGCCGTACAGGTCATCATTGCCCGCACCGCCGTACAGGTCATCATTGCCCGCCCCGCCGTACAGGCTGTCATTACCCGTATCGCCGTACAGGTCATCATTGCCCGCACCGCCGTACAGGTCATCATTGCCCGCATTGCCGTACATGTTGTCACGGTCCGCACCGCCGTACAGCCTGTCATTACCCGCACCGCCGGACAGTTCATCGTTGCCCGCACCGCCGTACAGCGTGTCGTCACCCGTACCGCCGTACAGCCTGTCATTGCCCGCCCCGCCGAACAGCCTGTCATTGCCGGCGCCGCCGGACAGGTCATCATTGCCTCTTCCACCGTCCATCCAGTCGGCGGTGGCGGTGCCCGTCAAATTATCGTTTACGGGAGGGTTCCCGCCATCAGGGGCCGACAAATCCGTACTGAGAATTGTGCTGTTTATATCCGAAATCTTTGTGTAGGAGTCGTCAAAAAATTGTACCCACTCAATTCGGTGCGATGCAGTCGCCCAGTTTCTGATGCGAATGACATCGGTAAACTGCGATAACGGCTGATTCGGGTTGTCAGGATCGCGGATGTAGATAACAAGATCATTGCCATAGCGTCTTAAAATAATATCTTCTATGGTAATACCCTCCCCCAGCCCGATCCTGTCACCGCCCGGGGTTGCTCGCGTGCCCGCAGCATTGCTGCCTGTATCGGTAATCGTATCCTTGCCATCGCCACGGCGAAACAGGTAAATGTCATCGCCGGCACCACCGCTGAGCATATCATCGCCCCTACCGCCATTGATGAGGTTCTCGCCCTCGCCGCCATTTAACGTATCGTTGCCATCATCGCCAAATAATCGGTCATCGCCTGCGCCGCCATTCAGCACATCGTTACCGTCATCACCCTCCAGCCGGTCATTGCCTGCGCCACCATTCAGCACATCGTTACCGTCATCACCCTCCAGCCGGTCATTGCCTGCGCCGCCATTCAGCACATCGTTACCGTTATTACCTTCCAGCCGATCATTGCCTGCGCCGCCATTCAACGTGTCCTCAGCAGCACCGCCGTGCAGCATATCATTGCCCGCGCCACCAAAAATTGAGAAACGCAGGGGATGAATGGTTTGTCGCGAAAGATTAAAATGTGACCCATCGGCAAACGTCAGCCACTCAATCCGGTTGTCCGCCGCTTGCCAGTTTTCAATGCGGATAATATCTGTTACTCTCGCCAAAGATTGATCCGGATCCCCGGCATCGCGAACATAGATAATCAGATCGTCGCCGTCACGCCAGAACACAAGATTGACCAGAGAAATCCCCACGCCAAATTTGATTACATCACCGCCCTGTGCTGGTGTGGCGCCCGCAGCGCGGCTGCCTTCATCATTGATCGTATCACTTCCATCGCCACGGTTGAATACGTAAACGTCGTCGCCCGTCCCGCCGGCGAGTGTATCATTGCCTGCACCGCCATTCAGCGTGTCGTTGCCCGCTCCGCCATTCAGCGTGTCGTTGCCGCTGTTCCCGACAAGTTCGTTATTCCCATCATCACCGATGAGTGTGTCGCTATATGAGGAACCCCAGATGTTTTCGATGTTGCTCAGGCGGTCCCCTTCGGCGTCACCGCCCGAACCGACGCCCTGCGCAAGATTGACCGTCACGCCCACCCATAAGCTTGAATAAATGGCCCAGTCTTCACCTGCGCCACCGTCCAAACTGTCCGCACCACCACCACCATCGAGCGTGTCATTGCCCGCACCGCCGTCGAGCGTATCATTACCCCGATTCCCGTCAAGCGCGTTATTCCCATCATCACCGGTGAGCGTATCGTTGTGACTGGAACCAAAGATGTTCTCGATGTTGCTCAGGTGGTCCCCTTCGGCGTAACCGCCCGAACCGATACCGCTTACGAGATCAACCGTTACACCAGACGGGGAGTTCCAGTAAATGGCGGTATCGAAGCCGTCACCACCGTCTATCCTGTCTGCGCCGGCATTGCCGACAAGCAGGTCATTGCCTGCGCCGCCAAACAGCCAATCATTACCGCCACCGCCTTGCAACATGTCGGTGCCGCCGCCGCCATAAAGCAGTACGGGATCAGTGCCTCCTGCTTTCAGAATATCGTGCTCGTTGCTGCCGATAACGCCTGTATAGCCTGCCTTCGATAAATCCAGATCAAGCGCTCCATCGCCGGTATGGCGGTAAATGCGTCTTTTGTTAGCCGTTGGGCCATCCTTTTCTTCGTATATTGTGCCATCACCGGTATCCGTTTCTGTGTAGGCAACCTGACCGGCAAACGGTCCTTCATTCGCTTGGGTAGCACCAGTCACGATTCGATAAATCGTGTGCCAGACACTCGTGGCATCGGGGGTGTTTGCTCTGATCGAGCGAATGAAATTTATAATCGGTGAAGATTGATAACGCGGATTGCTCATCATTTTCTCCAGGGGATAATCGTTGAATATACGGTGCACCTATAGCATGCCGTTGCGGCATTTTCAATTATTTTCTATTATTACGCGAATATCATTTCATACAGGAGAAATTTTATCTCCAATGAACTATAATATGCAGATTTAAACTTGCGATAGAAGTCGTCGGAAGCCAACGTTGTGCTCGACGTTGGCTTCATTGCCGGCTCTGATTTGCCGCCGGGAAAATATCTTCAAACGCGTCGGCAAAAAGGTGACTCATCTCAAGATGATCAGGATAAATGATGGCAGTGAATTTATCGCTCCTGGTCTCGATTTGCGGGCTTATGCCAATGACGTTGCCTGGGCTTCTTTCCGGCAAGTCTGTTATCCCTATCACTGCCTTCTTTCAATTTATCCAGCGCTGTCAACGGTTTAAGAACCGCCAGGGGTGGCGCGAAGCGCCCTTGACAGTGGCGGATAAATCGAGCATCTCTAATGGTCAGATGGATGGCCAGCAGCACCCGATGGGGTTTGTCAGAACAACCTGTTGAAGTTACATAACCAGGTAGGAGTATTTTGCTCTTTCGACAGTTATCTCAATTTTGAGTGTACGGAGCATCGCTTTGGCTCATATATCTTTTCACCAATATACATTTTACATAAATAGAATAAAAGGACTGAATAGAATAAAAGGGCTGGATATGCGAATCGCGTTTACAACAGCAATGTTCATATTTATGAGCACTTTTGCGATTGTTCCATGCGCACAATCAAAAGATTTGGATGTATCCTCCGTTTTAAATGAAGGGATATGTATTTACAATACATCTCGGCCGTCTCGTATAATTTGTACTGACAAGAACCCTATAACTAATGCACAAAGAAAAATACTTCGACGTATTGAGAAGGCTTGCAACGGCAAGAATCCGGAACAATGTGCACGGGTTAGTCTTGATCACTTCAACGGAGAAATTTTCAACGCTTTTGATCTGTTCATTAAAGGTTGCAAGGTTGGAAATGGATTTAGTTGTTTTGCCCTTGGCTACTTTTATTCCGAAGGCATTGGTGTTGATGCCGATAAGGCCAAAGCGCTTACGCTCTACAATAAAGCCTGTGAAGACGGCAATATGAATGGCTGCAATCATCTGGGCCTTTTGTATGTTCAGGACACTGGCGTCGGCGTTGATAAGGCCAAGGCGTTTACACTCTTTAATAGAGCCTGTAATGGCGGTGATACAATGGGGTGTTTAAGTCTCGGCTATGCGTATTATAATGGCGATGGTGTAAGCATTGATAAGGCGAAGTCGGCAGCGCTCTATAGAAAAGTTTGTGAGGGCGGTAACATGGGCGGATGCTATTTTCTTGGCTTTTCGTACATAAAAGGTGATGGTCTTGGTGCTGATTGGGCCAAGGGGGTTGCACTTATCAGGAAGGCCTGTAAGGGCGGCTATAAAAGAGCCTGCGACGCAATGGTGAAAGTGAAATGAAAGGGCATTGTCGATAAATCCCACCCGCAAGCATCCTCTCAGGCGCACTTGATGGCGTAGCCTGCGGGAGCCATGGAAGACCGCTAATTCTTAGTAATATATGGAAAATATGACGTGGCGGAGGGGGTGGGACCGCCCCTTTGTAGTGGATACAGTGTCTTATCAAGGCGAACCACTCTCAAATACCTCATTGACTTAAAAGAGCTTTCTGCCACTGAGGCGAACCTCCGAGTTCGGAGGCGTGTATGACCGGCTATCTCAATCACCTTCCCGGCCGGATCGGCAAATCGATTGCGTTTTTGTTGCGCGACGCCACCCTGCATCGCCAAAGCGGCGTCAAAGATGACGGCTTGGGCAATCGCATTCCAGTTTTCGCCGACACGCCCGCTTTGGGGATGATCGACGCCTTCGAGGTTGATCGCGCAAACGCCTATCAGATCCCCCGCGACGACGTCAAAATCATTATAACGCAAGATTCGATTTCACCCCACGACATCAGTCTTGATGACGAAATTTCCATCGGCGGTCAGCGCTTTCGGCTGATCGCCGTCGAGGAAGACGCGGCGCTGGTGGCGTTTGTTTGTCAAGGACGGCGGAAATGAGGGGATTTAATTACAGCTTTAAAAGAAAGGGCGCACCCAAAAAGGCGCGCCCGAAACTCAGTGCTGGTGGACGGTTTCACGACGGTGGCACCAGCATGCAGACAGTGTACCACGGGGCGCGGCCATACACAACCCTGAGTCCGAAAGGCTGAACAGGGGCCGCCGGGGACAGAACCATCCTCGAAAGTAGCAGCCAACTGATACGCGGGTTCTTGGCGATGCCAACGACGTGTCAGGCCTAAAGCGATGGCACGGCTCCAGTGAGCAGCGCTTTACGCGAAAGGCTCGGGACCAGCCTGGCTTGGACTTGATTGTCTGTAGGCCAGGGCTGGTCGTCCTATGCCTTTTGCTCCGACACTCACCAGTGAGCAGAGAGTTAGAGATTGAATAAACAGGTGATCAGTTCAGTTCAGTGCAGTCGGGTACGTCCCGCGGAAGCTCAAAGCAAAATGGCACGAAACATGACAAGCAAACAGTTTTTCTTATTCAAAAGCAATATACTGCACTGCAATATTGCGAGCGCATTTTTGCTGCGTTGCACAATATTCTGCACAATGGTCCCAATATCCCGGTTTCGTTTTGGGGGTGGGCACGTGGTGGGGGTTTTCCTTTTTCGCTGTGTCGGTCCGGTCCGGTGAGGTGACATGACCAAGGCAGCGACAAAAGCGATCAAGTTTATCGAAACTCTGGAAGTGCCAGAAGGCCCCCTGGCGGGCAATCCGATCAGGCTTGCGCCTTTCCAGAAAAAGTTTGTGCGCGGGGCGTTGGCCAAGGCGGTGAACGTTGCGGTTCTGTCCATCGGGCGCGGTAATGCAAAAACCGCACTGGCGGCGGCCCTGGCGCTTGGCGCTATGCTGGGGGGCTGGGATCGCCAACCCCGGCGCGAGATTTTGATTGCAGCCAGAACCCGTGATCAGGCGCGCATCGCGTGGGATTTTGTTGCTGGGTTCTCGAGATCCCTGCCAGACCAGGTTCAATCACAACTGATTTTTCGCCGCTCGCCGCGCCTTGAGATTGAATTCGAGGGGGACGGCGGCGGCCATTTTGTCCGCGCCATAGCCGCGGACGGCAAAAGCACATTGGGCACCGCGCCAACGCTGGTTTTGATGGACGAGCGCGGTCACTGGCCCCTGGACAAGGGGGATGATCTTGAGCACGCGCTCCTTTCCGGCCTTGGCAAGCGGGACGGGCGGGCGTTAATTATCTCAACGAGCGCCTCGGACGATACGCACCCATTCAGCAAGTGGATAGACGATCCCCAGGAAGGCGTTTACGTGCAAGAACACCGCCCCGCCCCTGGCCTGCCAGCCGACGACAAGGCGAGCCTGTTGCTGGCCAATCCGGGCGCGCCCCACGGGATCGGCTCAAGTCTGGAATGGCTGCAAGCGCAAGCGCGACGCGCCATTGCAAGAGGTGGTTCCACGCTGAACAGTTTCCGGCTGTACAACCGGAATGAGCGTATAAGCGGCGAGGCGCGTGACTTGCTGCTGACCGTTGATGAGTGGCTGGTTTGCGAGGCTGCTGAACCACCACCTCGCAAAGGGGTCGCCGCGTTGGGCATTGACCTCGGTGGTTCTGCCAGCATGAGCGCGGCGGCGTATTTCTGGCCAGCATCGGGGCGATTGGAGTGCGTCGCTGCGTTTCCTTCAAAACCTTCCCTGCTTGATCGCGGGCAAGCGGACGGCGTCTCAAGCCGCTATGTGAAAATGCACGAGCGGGGCGAGTTGTTCACGCTTGGTGACAAGACGGTTCCTGTGGCGTTGTGGCTCAAAACTATTCTTGAACGGGTTGACGGCGAACAGATCGCCTGCCTCGTGATGGACCGCTACAAGCAAGCGGAACTTAGTGAGGCGATTGACGCCGCGGGCATCAAAGCGCCCATCGTCTGGCGCGGCATGGGTTGGCGAGACGGGTCCGAGGATTGCGAACGGTTCCGCCGCGCCGCCTATGACGGCCAGGTTAAATCCAAACCCTCATTGCTGTTGCGATCAGCTTTTGCCGATGCGGTGTGCCTGCGCGATCCGGCCAATAATCTCAAGTTGGCCAAGGCGCGCTCCATGGGGCGCATCGATGCGGTGGCGGCGAGTGTGCTGGCGGTAGCGGAAGGGGTACGCCGTACCGCACGGCCCCAAAACCAGGGGAGAGCCGCATGGGCATAAAGCACCCCCGCTATTCTCGCGCCGTTTTGAAAACCCGCCGCTGGCAGGCCTTGCGCCTTAAAGCCAAGCGCCGTGACGGCTTCCAATGCGTGGCTTGCGGGGCGCGTGGCCGGTTGGAAGTGGATCACATCAAGTCAGTCAGAACCCACCCCGAGCTCGCCTTTGACTTGAACAATCTGCAAACCCTCTGCAGTTCCTGTCACACACGCAAGACGCGCATTGAATGCGGCCATACGCCGCCCCATCCCGAAAGCGTCAAATGGCGCGATCTTTTACGAAAAGGAATGAACCATGTTACAATCCGTTGAAATCTCCCGCCGGCAATCAGAGATACGGCAAGAGCTTAGCACCCTCGTTGCCAAGCCCGACCCGAGTGAAGACGAAACCCGTGCCCTTGAGGCGCTTGACAGCGAATACCGCGCGAATGAGGCGCGCTTTCGCGCCGCCCTGATCGCCGAGGATGAGGAACGCGAGGAAGCCAAAGGCGAGTTGGAAAACCGCTCCGAAGCCGAGTTCACTGAACTCATGGACGGGTTCGAGATGCGCCAGGTGGCTCTGGCGCTCGATGAAGGCCGCACCCTGGACGGCGCGACCGCCGAGGTGGTGACTGAATTGCGCTCACAGGGCGGCTACAGGGGCATTCCCGTCCCCTGGGAAGCGCTGGAGACCCGCGCCGGTGAAACCATCGCTGGCGGCGTCCCTGATCCGATCAGGACGGCCCCGATCATTGACCGGCTGTTTGCATCATCTGTCGCGGCAAGAATGGGCGCAAGGATGATCAACGTCGGTATTGGCGAGGTGGAATATCCGGTCTGCACGTCCGATGTGACCGCCGCCTGGGCGGCCAATGAGACCGGCGCTGTCGCCGCGCCCAAGGCTTACGAGACGGTAGACCGTCCGCTGAAACCCGACAACACCCTCGGCGTTCAGATGAAAATCACCCGCAAGTCGTTGAAGCAGGCCGGAACAGCCCTTGAGCAGGCGGTCCGGCGGGACATGAACGGCGCCATCGCTTCAGAAATGGACCGCGTGGTGTTTCTTGGAACTGGCCGCAACGGCCAGCCATCGGGTATTGTGACCGGCGCGAGCGGCTACGGTATTACAGAAACCACCACCAATGCGGCGAACTGGGCGGCTTTCCGCTCTGAAATCGCGAAGTTCATGGTGGCGAACGCGGCGACAGGGCCGGCGAATGTCAAGGTCTTAATCCGTCCCGAAATCTGGGATGCGATGGACAACAAGCTGATCAGCGGCACGGCTGTATCCGAGTGGGACCGGCTGGTCAGTCACGTATCCGCCACCAACGTCATGATGAGTTCCAATGCGGTCGCCGCACCCAATTCGGGTGCCAGCGTGGCGGTACTCACCACGGCGGTCAATGGCGTCGCGCCGTTTTTTGTCGGCACCTGGGGGGCGATTGATCTCATTCGCGATCCGTATGCGGATGCGCCGTCCGGCGGCCTTCGTCTGACGGCACTGGCAACCATGGACGTGACCGTCTCACGGCCTGTGCAGACCGCCGTCATCAAAGGCTTGAAATAAGCCGATGGCGAATATCAAGGACGCGATCAGAGCCGAGGAAATTGGCGTGATACGCAAAAGGCGCAAGCCTGGCTCATTCGACCGGCGCGGTAATGCGGTGCCCGGGCAGGTTACGCAAGCAACTATCAAAGCCGTCATACAGCCGGTGACAGGTAGTGATCTGCTTGATCTGCCCGAAGGCGTTCGGGCCAGCGCCAGCTACGCGCTCTGGAGCCTTGCCGACATCCAACTTGATGATGTGATCGTCAATGCGGGTGAGAATTTGCGGGTAACCCATCTCTGGCCGCGCCCAGTTCACGGGTTTAACAAAGCGGCAACGAGGAGAACGAAAAATGGATAACAGCAATATACTTTTTGGATGTGGTGGTGGCGATCTGGAAATCCGTCGCGCCAAGGGGGCAACCCGTCTAAAAGGACGGTTTCCGTACAACACCCCAGCGGTTTTGTCGGATGGGGGGCGGCGGGGGCGCCCAAAAAAGGAAGTCATCGCTTCACGGGCATTCAGTTACCGTGTCGATCGGCAGGAAGAGGACATTCACCTGCTTTACGGCCATTCCTATGACAAGCCTCTTGCGAGCCGCGGCGCGGGGTCGCTTACATTGAAAGACACGGACGAGGCCTTATTATTTGAAGCCACCATTGCCGATGAAATGCGCGACGTTTCTTACGTTCGCGATGCCATGGCGGCGGTTGCGGCAGGCCTTGTCATTGGTGTGTCGCCAGGGTTCCGTATACCACCGGAACGCGCGGTCAAGGAGCCGGTGAGCGTGAGTTCCGAGCCTGATAACCCCGAACACGGCCAGCACAGGGCGATCATTCATACCGTGAACGCTGCCCTGCTCTATGAGGTGTCACTGGTCACGCGCCCCGCCTATCCTGAAACGCAAGTCGAAATGCGTAACTGGTCGCCGCCGCTGTACACCGACGCATCGATCGACGGACTTGCGAAGTTCCACGCGGCGTTGATTTGGAGGTAAGGTATGTCCTGCACTCTTTCATTGATCGAAACGCCTCCTGCGGCTTACCCGCCAGCGCCGACACGATTGTCGCCCCAAGCGGCAACGATGGACCCGATTGCGATCTGGCAACGTATCGAACGCTATATTGTGTACCGCTGGACGCCACGGCAGGCCATCTGCGTTGTTGAGGGTGATGGCGAATGGCGCTTTCCCCTGACCCCTGCGACGGTGACAAAGACAGAAGCCTGGCGTGGCAATGCCTGGCAGGTCATCGATCTGCCCGCATCCCCCCTGGACGGTTTTTGCCTGCCCTGTGGCAAGTTTAGAATTACCGCCACCGTTGGCGCACCGCCGGTCCCAGCGGTGGTCAATGAGGCGTTTCGGCGGCTGGCTGAATATATCGCAGACGGGCAGGAACACGCGGGCTATGCCGGTTTCCGGCACCGGGTGGGCGACGTGGAGATTGACCTGACCCGCCCTGTCACCGGTGCGGCTCGCAATCTGCAATTAAGCGGTGCGGCCGATCTCCTGCGCGCCTATAGGAGATTGCCATGAAACTGTTCAGATGGCCCAGGCGCGACAAGCTGGAAAAGCGCTCAAGCGCGTCCGGCTTTACCGCTGAAATCATCGCCATGCGCGAGGCGTATATATCCGGCGCGCGCGGCGTCGGCGAATTGACCGCCACGGCGCAGACCTGCATCGGTCTATGGGAAAGCGCCTTCACCCTGGCGGATGTGAGCGGCACGAATATGCTCACCCGGCGCACCCTGGCGCTGATTGCCCGCTCACTGGCCCTGCGCGGCGAGGTGTTGTTTTTAATACGCGACACCGGCCTTGTGCCGTGCAGTGATTGGGATTTATCGACAAGCAACGGCGCACCACGCGCTTATCGGTGTTCAGTCAGTGAGGCGCACGGCGGCACCACACAAACCGCCCTGGCGGGTGAGGTGTTGCATGTGCGCATCGGCAGCGATGTTGCCGCTCCTTATTACGGCACAAGTCCCTTAAAACGTGCCAGCTTAACGGCGGGCATGCTGCATTGCATCGAGACGGCCCTGTGCGAGATATACGAAATGGCTCCCCTTGGATCCCAGATTGTGCCGTTCCCTGAAAGTCCTGAGACGGATATGGCCTCCCTGGGGCGCGACTTTCGCGGACGGCGTGGCCGGGTTTTGCTGCGCGAATCAGTCAACGTCACCGCCGCCGGAGGACCGACACCACAGACCGACTGGCGGCCCCAGGACGTCACCCCCAACCTGGAGCAGGCCATGATCAAGGAAACCCTTGATGCGGCCCGTGAGGCAATCTGCGGCGTGTTCGGGGTATTACCCGGGCTGCTGAACCCGTCCACCACAGGACCCCTTGTGCGCGAGGCGCAACGCCACCTTGCGCAGTGGCAATTGCAGCCCATGGCGGCGCTTCTGAGTGAGGAAGCCAGCCTCAAGCTGGGCGGTACGGTTACTGTGGACGTGATGCGCCCCTTACAGGCCTATGACGCCGGCGGCCGCGCCAGAGCCCTCACAGGCATCATCCAGGCCCTCACCCAGGCCAAGGAGGCCGGTGTGGACCCTAACCAGGCCCTGTCATTAGTCGATTGGGAATGAGGGAAAAAAGGCCCCGCAGGCTTGGAATCGCCTTGCAGGGCTTGCCTCAAAGAGGTCTTGAGACTTAACGGTCATTGACCGCAAGTAATCACCTTCAATATGGAGCATTATAGGTGTTTCGTCAAGGTGCCAAGACCAAGACCATTAAGAGTGCATTTCAAAATCTTGTTAAAATCGTCATCAGAAATTTTTGGTTGAATGTACTTTCTTTTACCCTCTGCATCCCGTCCTGTTCTTATCAAGTCGAGCCTACTAAGCGATACGGTATTCAACATATCGGCCAAGGCCCACATTGGAGAGGAATCAAATGGCTCGGGCAAAGAACGCTCCATCACGATCTTGCACTGATATAACACGTCATGTCGATTTTCACTGCTACTAAAAGGTACAACCGCGCATAGATTATCACGATGAGGTAACCGCGGGGATATAATTACCACTGGGCGTCTTTTAATCATTTCAGGTGACCTAAAGCCGCCAAGGCTGTAATCGCACAGCACAATTGTTTTGGGAGTAGGTAAAAATTTCAATGGCATAACAGCGCTAACTACCAGACGTTAACCGTTGTGTGAATTGAAAATTCTACCTTTTCTCAACCGCACCCCAGGCCCGCCGCCGTTTTCGTCAACAAATTCAACGCCCGCTGATTCAAGGGTAGCGCGGATGGCGTCGAGAGTTTCTGGATCGCCCTTAAAACGGCCTGTCTCATAGTTTGTAATTGTATTTCTGTGCACTCCTGCCATCTCGGCCAACGCGCGCACAGACCAATTTAATAAACCTCGAGCCGCTCTCACTTGTGCACTTGTCATAACTTATCTATTGTGCTATTGTCACATGTGCGGACAGCATAACTCAATTATACATCTAAAGCAACACAAGGAGACCACCCTATGAGCAAGACAGGCAAAGACACACCGACAACATCAGACCTGCTGACTGAACTCTACAAACTTGGCGGTCTGGCGAACGCGCTGGCGTTAATCGACAACGACTATTGTAGCAAATCGACCGGGAATTATCGGGTTGATGGTGCCATTTCGAGTTTGATAATGGTGTTAGATAGTGGACTCGAGCGCGCAATTAGGATGGCAGATGAACTTAACGGGTAGCGCGGAGGGTGCCAAGAGAATTTCATTCTTTTTACTTGACAAGCAACGTAAGGAATGCCATTCTGTTACACATGGCAAAACTGACGGACATAAAGGCGCTGATTGAAGCGAGCTTTCAAGGCGACTCAGGTCGTGCAAATTCGCTTGTAAAAATCGCACGAGAAAATGGATGGTTTACGACCGGAGGGCGCGGCCGCAATGCACCTAATATGACGCCCCAGGATTTCGCCAATGGGTTGTTGCTTTGTCTTTTTACTGGATCGCCTACCAGGTGTCATGAGTTTCTAAGCGCTGCAAACAACTTGACCCTCCGGGTTTGTATGATCGACAATGAGTCGTTCGAACTGAATTTGAGTTATTTACTTGATAATCCCGACGAAAAGAAAAAATTTCGTAGCAATAAGCATTGGCCTCCACATATAGGCAAATTACCCGCTGTTACGCTAGGCGGATTTTTGTGTCAAATTTTTGCTAATTTGATGGAGAATGCTTCACCTTTTCGCTGGCGAAAAAGGGACGTTATTGCCGTTAGCCTTGAATCGGGTAATGCTCTTAACGAAATTGGTGTTTTAAACTGCGAAATCTCCCTTTTCGAATCTGATTGGAAAGAATCAAAGAGCCACCTTTGGCACTTCCGATATGTTGCCATGAAATTGTCTGAAGATGAGTACCTTAATTTCAGCGAAAAGCGTAAAATTTACCATGATACTCTTCAAGCCTTCACAGACCTTGCACAGGGTGACCTGATAAAGGAGGGCTCATAATGCCCTGCAATTTAATCCCCGTAATACAGAAAAAAGATAGGTTTCGTCACCGCGATTCACAGAAGGTTGCAAACGAATGACAGCCGCAAACCTCAATATAATTGCAATAACGCGCCGGATGTTGACAGCTTCCGAGGCAGCACAATACTGCGGTTTGCCGATTAAAAAATTCCCGATGGTTTGCACCGTCACTCCAGTCGAGTTGACGGGCGGCGTAAAGCGGTATGATCGCGTCGCGCTGGACCGCTGGCTTGACAATCTCTCGTGCAACTCCAACGTTGACGACGATGATATTCTCGCGAGGTTGTCATGACTTTTGTCCGCGTAAAGGGTTTTCAAATATTCAGGGACCGTCTCGGGAAAATGCGGTGTTATCACCGCGCCACCAGAACACCAATCGACTTAAAAAAGAATCCCATCGGATCAGCGGGGTTTGTTGCAGAATGTACCCGCATAACGAGCCGCGCAAACTTGGGGTTGGCCGCAAAACCTGGAACGTTGGGCTTGCTTATCACCGCCTATCGAAAACACCCCGCTTTTAAAGATTTAGCGAGCAGGACTCAATCAGACTACCAGCGCGTATTTGATTATCTCAAGCCGATTGCGGATACGCCGCTGACGAAATTCAATTCACCGCTGGTGGTGCGCATCCGCGACAAGGCTGCAAAATCGCATGGCCGCCGCTTTGGTAACTATACGCGCACAGTCATGTCGCTGCTTTTCGCCTGGGGGCGTGAGCGAGGCTACCTGGATGAAAACCCCGCAGCCGGGATAAGAGGCATACGAAAACCGCGCGGCGCGCCGGAAGCCAACCGGCCTTGGAGTGATGGTGAGCGCCATGCGGTCATGGAAGCGCTGCCAGCACACATGCAGTTGCCGATCGCGCTGATGATGTTTTGCGGCCTTGACCCGCAAGATGCGCTTAGCCTGCCAAAATCAGCAATACAAGACGGCCTGATCGACACCAGGCGCGGCAAAACGGGGGAGCCGGTTTGGCTTCCATTGCCGGAGCCGGTCGCGTCACTGAGAGACGTTCACCGGCATGACGCCGTTACCTTATGTGCAAATTCCCGCGGCTTGCCGTGGACCGGAGCAGGTTTTCGGGCATCGTGGCGACGTGTAAAATTAAGGCTTGAAGGCGAAAAGCGCGTACAGCCAGGACTTACATTGAAAGGATTGCGGCATACCGTGGCGACGATCCTGTCGGAGATGGGACACGACCCAGAGACCATCCGCATCATGCTTGGACAGAAAACGGACGCCATGGCGCGGCACTACTCGAGGCGGGCTGATCACACGAAACGGATGACCGCGACAGTGAAGGATTTTGATGCTGAAATGGACAGAAGGCGAACAAAAGTTGTCAAACTCGCTGAAAAAAGTGTCAAACTGAAAGAAAAGTGAACGTGATGTTTTTTAGAAAATCAAATATTATCAATGGCTTAGAGTGGTGCCCAGGGGCGGAATTGAACCACCGACACGCGGATTTTCAGTCCGCTGCTCTACCAACTGAGCTACCTGGGCATTCCAATAAGGCAACGGTATTGCAAATGTTATCGCCTTTGGAACGTTCGCGCTTCGGCACACCCTCTTGCGATACCACTGCGCTATGTATGTCAAACAGGATTAAGCTATGCAACGTCGCTCGGTCCGCTCACGCAAAACCACCGCCAGCACCACCAGAAGCCAGCCCCCTTCCCTCCCCGGGGATACACACAATCGGCCTGCGCCGCGCGTGCAACATATACCCTCCACCTCGTCAAAACGCCAGCCTTTTTCGCCGTGTGCCTACGTTTTTTTGATCTGCCGAGCGGCGAGCACATTATGCCAGGGGCGCTTAACAAATGGCTCAGGGCCGGGCTTCAGGAACCGTCGCGGCAAGACATGAAACCCTCTAATCGGCGCTGTATGGACGAATGCCGTCGGCATTATCTTGTCGACGCGGCGCCATACGCGCGATATGATTGCTCCAGTATCACCAGCACAAGCAGACAGAAATCTCATGACTACATCGACAGTGACAATTATCGGTATTCCCAATTCAACCTATACCCGTGCGGTGCGCATGGCCGCGCACGAAAAGGGAATCAACTACGAACTTGACCCGCAAATGCCCCATTCAGAGCCGGCCAAGGCCATACATCCACTGGGGAAGATTCCCGTCTTGCGCCACGGCGACGTGGAACTGGCCGAATCGAGCGCCATCGCGCGTTATATCGACACCGCATTTGCCGGCTCCCCCCTGTTTCCACAACACCCCGCCGCTGCCGCACGAACCGAACAATGGATATCCATAACAAATACCGCAATGGACATTCTGTTTGTTCGCCGCTATCTGTTTGCCTATCTTTTCCCGAAGGGCGCAGATGGCACGCCTGACCGCGAGTTTATCGATGGTCTTGTTGATAAACTGGCGCATCATTTGGGGATCATCGCTGATGCAGTCAGCGAGGATGACTATCTGGTGGGCAATGCACTCACTTATGCGGATTTGAACCTGTACCCGATCCTTTATTACCTGGGTGAGGTACCGGAAAGCGCCAGGATAATCGCTGCCTCGGCACCGCTCACGGCTTATTGCGAGCGTATGGCGCAGCGTCAGAGCGCGCAGGCCACGGTCCCGCCGGCAAGAAATACGTGATCAACACCCATGGCGCGGCAATTCATCTATCACATGAGCGGCTTGTCACGAACGTATGCCGGTGGCAAGAAGGTTCTTGATAACATCAATCTGTCTTTTTATCCGGACGCGAAAATCGGTGTTCTCGGCGTCAATGGGGCGGGAAAATCGAGTCTGTTGCGCATCATGGCCGGCCTCGATACCGAGTATTCGGGCGAGGCCTGGGCGGCAAAGGGTGCGACGGTGGGATATCTGGCGCAGGAGCCGGAACTTGATGCCGGACTTGATGTGCGTGGCAATATCATGCAGGCTCTTGCCGGCCCCCAGGCCATTCTCGATCGCTACAACGAACTGGCGATGAATTATTCCGACGAGACCGCAGCGGAAATGGCCGATTTGCAGGACGCTATTGATGCGCAGAACCTATGGGATCTCGATGCACGGCTTGAGATGGCGATGGAGGCTCTGCGCTGCCCTGCGGGAAGCGCGGATGTGGGGACGCTATCGGGCGGCGAGCGGCGGCGGGTGGCGTTGTGCCGCCTGCTTTTGGGAGAGCCGGATCTATTGCTGCTTGATGAGCCGACGAACCATCTTGATGCGGAAACGGTTGCCTGGCTGGAGCGGCATCTGTCTGCCTATAAGGGAGCCGTTTTGATCGTCACCCACGATCGGTATTTTCTCGACAATGTCACGGGCTGGATTCTCGAACTTGATCGCGGCCGCGGCCTTCCCTTCAAGGGCAATTATACCGCCTGGTTGAGCCAGAAACACGCCAGACTTGCCCGGGAGGGACGCGAAGACGCCGCCCGCCAACGCACCCTGGCGCGGGAAAAGGACTGGATCGATGCCTCGCCGCGCGCCCGTCAGGCCAAGTCGAAGGCGCGCATCAGCGCCTATGAGGAACTGCTCGCCAAGGCGCGCAATACGACGCCGGGGACGGCGCAGATCATCATCCCGCCGGGCGAGCGTCTTGGGCAACGGGTTATCGCGGCAACCGGGCTAACCAAGGGCTTTGGCGACCGTTTGTTGATTGATGATCTGTCTTTTGAGTTGCCTGCTGGTGGTATTGTCGGGGTCATCGGCCCGAACGGCGCGGGCAAATCGACTCTGTTTCGCATGATCGTCGGCCAGGAGAAACCCGACAGCGGCCGGATCCATCTCGGCGATACGGTCACACTGGGCTATGTGGACCAGTCGCGGGATACGCTTGATGCGAAGAACACGGTCTGGGAGGAAATAAGCGGCGGCGCCGAGACCGTTCAACTGGGCGCTCATACCATGAACTCACGCGCGTATACGGGTGCCTTTAATTTCAAGGGCGCCGATCAGCAAAAGCGGATCGGTCAACTCTCGGGCGGCGAGCGCAATCGTGTGCATCTGGCGAAAATGCTCAAGTCGGGGGCCAACGTCCTCCTTCTTGACGAGCCGACCAATGATCTTGATGTGGCAACCTTGCGCGCCCTCGAAGAGGCGCTGGAGGATTTCGCCGGATGCGCGGTGATCATTTCCCACGACCGCTTTTTCCTCAATCGCATCGCGACTCATATCCTTGCCTTTGAGGGGGACAGCCATGTCGCCTGGTACGCGGGCAATTTCGCCGATTACGAACAGGACAAGATCAGGCGCCTTGGCGCTGACGCCATCAATCCGCGGCGCATCAGGTACAAGCCTCTCACGCGCTGACATGTACCGTGGTTGTATCATTTCAACAGGAGTCAAACGCAAAGCCCCCTGGTATTATGCGCAAATGCGCCAAAACCTTACAATAGAGCGTGTCATGTCTTATACCAGCGGTATTGGCGTTTTGTACGCGCTGACTTGTGTGTCGTGCTGACAAGACAACGGTTTTAAACCGGGTCAGGAGTCAAACGCCAAGCCCCTTGGTATTAGTAGAAGCAATTTTCGTTTCCCGATTGGCGAGGCGATACCCACGCTCTAAAGCCGGGCAAAACAAAGCACCGCGCCCTCTCGTTCTCAGTTTTCTCATTGTTTTAAATGAAGAAAAGTACGCTGAGCGGAGCGAAGGACTTTTCTTCACGATCAACGAACGATCACATCTGGTAATCAGGTGGTTGCGCATTGCTTAACCGTCGTTCCAGCGAACATTACCAAATTGTAACCTTCTGTCCAGATTACGGTAAGACGGCCAGAGCTAGTGTGTGCGCATATTCTAACGACAGACAACATGCACGATCTTATGAGGAGATGATGATGCAAAATACCCATCTGAGTGCGCCCGGCAGTCGTGGCGGGCGCATTGGCGGGATCTATCGCCGCCGATCTGTGAAATTTTCGCTGCTAGCGGGTGTGTTTGCGTGCGGGCTGGCGGCCGGCCTATTCGGCGCACCGCAGTTTTCGCCGCCCGCCGCCCTGGCCGAGACAGCACCCATGGGCAGCACGCCAACCAGCTTTGCCGATGTAATCGAAGTGGTCAAGCCCAGCGTTGTGAGTGTTCTGGTCAAGACGAGCATCGAGGCACCGACGGTGCGTCTTTATGGGCGTGGCGAGTTCTTCCCCGATTTACCCGACGGCCATCCCCTGGAACGTTTCTTTCGCCGGTTTGGCGATGAGGAGTTTGACAACCGGCGCCCGGAGCGGCCCCGTGAGGATGTCTTTGGTTCCGGCTCCGGCTTTATTATTTCGGACGATGGATTTATCGTCACCAATCACCATGTCGTTGATAAAGCCGCCTCGGTGACGGTTCGCCTGGAAAACGGCGATGAGTATGAGGCCGAAGTCGTCGGCGCGGATACGCGAACCGATCTGGCGTTGCTGAAGGTCGATGCCGGCAAGAGCCTGCCATTTGCCAAATTCGCCACCAAAGACGTACGCGTTGGCGATTGGGTCATTGCGATTGGCAATCCGTTCGGCTTTTTTGGTAACTCGGTCACCGCCGGCATCGTCTCGGCGCGCGAGCGCGATAGTATCGGTGCCCTGGGGGGGCGAAGCCGCTTGCTCAATGATTTCATCCAGATCGATGCGGCCGTCAACAAGGGCAATTCCGGCGGCCCGGCCTTCAATCTGAACGGCGAGGTCATCGGCGTTAACACGGCGATTTTCTCGCCATCGGGCGGCAACGTGGGCATTGCCTTTGCCATTCCGGCGCACACGGTGCGTGATGTTGTTGATCAGCTTCGGCAAAACGGCAGCGTCACCCGCGGCTGGCTGGGTGTGCGGATTCAAAGTGTCACCAGGGATATCGCCGAGAGCATTGGCCTGGAGACCGCCAAGGGCGCTCTCGTTGCCGATGTGGAGAGCGAATCGCCCGCGGCAAAGGCCGGTGTGCAAATCCAGGATACAATCATTTCTGTCAATGGCGATGCCGTGGACAGTTCCAAGGACCTGGCGCGCAAGATCGCCTCTTTGGCGCCGGGAAGCGATGCACGGTTGACGGTCTGGCGCGCGGGCGGGGAAAAGATGCTTACCGTCAAACTCGGCACCCTGCCCGTTGAGCAGAAAGCATCGCCGCCCAGGGCCGTGCCGACACCGTCTCCCAAGGCAACCATTGCGCAACTGGGTATCACCCTGCGCCGTGATAGTGAAACGGACCAGCTTGTCATCGTCGATGTGGCGCGCAACAGCAAGGTGGCGCAAAAGGGCGTGCGGCGGGGCGATGTGATTGCCGGCGTATCGGGCGAAAGCGTCAAGACCCTGGCCGATGTGGAGGCCGCCATCCGTGAAGCGCAAAATCAGGGACGCAAGGCGGTACTGGTGCGGCTGAAATCCGGCGATGCCATCCGCTTTGTAGCCCTGAATATTGAGGAGGAGAAATAACCGTTTGGTACAGGCCGCCGCGAGCGTCGTCTGGTGGTTTCTTGACTCCAGCATTTGCATACAGGCTACGGCCAACGGGGTGCAGGTGCTGGAGTGGAACCACCCGGTATGATCTTTCAACCGGCTTCGCTCGAAAAACCCATCGGGTGCAGGTGGCAAGGGCGCAAGAGATATGTCCTCAAGTTTGCCTGTCCCGGGAACAATGCGCTGAAAGATCACAGCTGGAGCGAACGGCCAGCCGGGCGCGATGGAACCCGCCAGTCCCAAACAGTTCCATCGCGTCTGTGTATTTATACCAGGGGGCCCCTGCGTGTGACTCTTGACCCGGTTTACAACCGTTGCCTTATCAGCACGACACACAAGTCAGCGTGTACAAAATGCCAATACCGCTGGTATACAGGGGCTTTGCGTTCGACTCCTGACCTGGTTTACAACCGTTGTCTTGTCAGCACGACACACAAGTCAGCGTGTACAAAATGCTAATACCGCTGGTATTAATCCGTATTGTGTGGGGTACCTGTCGAAGAGTATCCCGGGCGCTATTGCAAAGTACCGCCAATCGCGCCAGAATATCTGATCACGTCCCTTCCCACGTTGCCTGCGGCGAGAGCTTCAATGCATCCGATGTGCGGGCGATGTGCGGGCGATGCGCGGGTCGCCGCGTCAGGCAGGCCCGGGCGAACAGGCATAGGACTTTGACATGGAACAAGCCATCTTTAACGGTTGCGTCCCGGCCCTGATGACCCCGTGCAAGGACGATCGAACACCTGACTTCGATGCCCTTGTACGCAAAGGGCGCGAATTGGTTGCCGCCGGTATGGACGCAGTCGTATACTGCGGATCAATGGGCGATTGGCCGCTGTTGAGCGATGCCCAGCGCATGCAAGGTGTGGCCTGTCTGGTCGAGGCGGGGGTTCCCACCATTGTCGGCACGGGCGCCGTAAACACGGCCGCCGCTGTCGCCCACGCCGCCCATGGCGCCCGCGTTGGGGCGCAGGGCCTGATGGTGATCCCGCGCGTTCTCTCGCGCGGTTCCTCGGTTGCGGCACAGCGGGCGCACTTTGCTGCCATTCTGGGCGCTGCGCCCGATCTGCCCGCGATCATTTACAACAGCCCCTATTATGGTTTTGCAACACGAGCGGATCTGTTTTTTGAGTTGCGCGATCATCATCCCAACCTGATCGGCTTTAAGGAATTCGGCGGCGCCGGTGACCTGCGCTATGCGGCGGAGAACATCACTTCCCGGGACGATAACGTTGCCCTGGTTATCGGCGTGGATACGGCCGTCTATCACGGTTTCGTCAATTGCGGGGCGGCGGGGGCGATCACAGGTATCGGCAATGTTCTTCCCCGCGAAGTGCTGCATCTGGTGGCGCTGTGCCGCAAGGCCTCAAACGGCGATGTCCGGGCGCGCGTGTTGGCGCGCGAACTCGATGAGGCGCTCGGCGTGCTTTCCTCCTTTGACGAGGGACCGGACCTGGTGCTTTACTACAAGCATCTGATGGTTTTGAACGGTGAGGCCGCGTACACGCTCCACTTTAACGAGACCGATAAATTAAGCGATGCCCAGCGCAATTATGCCGAGGCGCAATACAGGCTTTTTCGCTCCTGGTACGCGGACTGGAGCGCCCAACCCGGCGTCAGCGCGGACATCGCCCTTGCGTCATAATGCGCGAAAACGCAAAGCCCCTGTATACCAGCGGTATTGGCGTTTTGTACGCGCTGACTTGTGTGTCGTGCTGATAAGACAACGGTTGTAAACCAGGTCAGGAGTCAAACGCAAAGCCCCTGTATACCAGCGGTATTGGCGTTTTGTACACGCTGACTTGTGTATCGTGCTGAGAAGACAGCGGTTTTAATCTGAGCCAGGCGTCAAACGCAAAGCCCCCTGGTATTATAGGCTTTGCGCACGACATAAGGGGGGTTCAGGAACAACCTTTACACGAAAGGACTCGAAAATGACCCACGGCATTTCCCGACGCAAGGCAGGAATCGTATTAAGTGCGGTATTGATCGGCGCGAGTGTCCCCGCCCTGGCGCAAGACACCGCCCCTATAGAGGCGCGTCAGGCCATGATGAAGAACGTCGGCGCAGCGATGAAAATCGCCGGTGGCATGGCTGGCGGCCAGATCGCCTATGATCCGGTTGCGGCGGCACTGGCGATGCGCACCATGAACACCGCCGCTAACGGTTTTGGCGCTTTGTTTCCGGTTGGTTCGGAGCAGGGATCCAATACCGAGGCGGGGGCGAGAATCTGGAGCGACAGAGCCGACTTTAACGCTAAACTGGCGGCCTTTAGGCGCGATACCGTGGCCGCAATCGAGAACGCGGCAGGGGGGCTTGAGTCCTATAAGGCCGCCTTTGGCGCTGTTGCAAAAAACTGCAAGGGCTGCCACGAGGCGTATCGCGTCAAGCGCAAATAACGCCAGTGGCGTTGTATTGGCGACACGCTCTGGCTGCCGGTCGATACGATGATGCGAAAGCTGTACATCGCCTGTACTGTTCTTGTGGCAGCAGCGGCGCTCGTCTTCTATCTGGTCACGATGCCGGTAACGCTGCCCGCCGCTGACTTGCCCGACCATACAGCCGATATTGCAAACGGTGCGTATATGTTCCACGCCGGTGGCTGCGCGTCGTGTCACGCGGCGCCAGGTGCCAAGGGTGCGGCGAAGGAACGCCTGGCCGGCGGTCTGGCGTTAAAGTCGCCGTTTGGCACCTTCTATGCGCCGAACATCTCCCCCGATGCCCGGGACGGCATTGGCGGCTGGTCCGAACGCGATTTCATCAACGCCATGATGTATGGGGTATCGCCCGATGGCCGCCACTATTATCCCGCCTTTCCCTACACCTTCTATCGCCACATGCGCCTTGCGGATGTGCGCGATATCAAGGCCTATCTGGATACCCTGCCGGCGGTAAAATCTGTGGCGCGCGAACACGATCTTACTTTTCCCTTTACCATCCGGCGCCTGCTGGGGGGGTGGAAGTTTCTGTTTATGGGCGCCGCCCCTGAATCGTTTGTCGATACAGGCGATGAACGCTTGCGCCGCGGCGCGTATCTGGTAAACGGTCCGGGGCATTGCGGCGCGTGTCACAGCCCGCGCAACATGTTTGGCGCCATTATCGGCGCGCGCGCCTATTCCGGCGCCCCCAACCCGGAAGGCGAGGGAGTTGTGCCGAACATTACCCCCCACCCGAGCGGCATCGGGGCGTGGTCAGTGGACGATATCGCCGAGAGCCTGAAGAGTGGCTTCACACCCGAGTTCGATACATTTGGCGGCTCCATGGTGGCGGTGCAGGAAAACATGGCGAAACTGAGCGATGCGGATCGCCTGGCGATTGCAACATATCTGAAGGCACTGCCGCCGCGCCCGCGCTGGCGACCGGACTAGAGCGTGTCAGCAGGTTGTCCCTGATAAACCCATCTGGTGCAGGGGGCCATTCACCTGATCATTAGAGGTGTTCGACTTCTCCAACGCTGTCAAGGGCGCTTCGCGCCGCTTCCAGCGGTTCTTAAACCCTTGACAGCGTTGGATAAATCGAAAAAAAGCGATGATCAGGTAAATGGCCCGGAATGGCCTTGCGGCTGGCCATCCGCGGCAAGGGCCGCAAGGGGGTAACGTCAGATTTGCCCGTCCCGGGAACAACCTGTTGAAAGATCGCATCCAGAGCGCTGGAGCGCCTTCGCGGTTGTAACCGCGCGGCGAATGGGGCACCCTAGGAAAAAGCGGGCGAATCATTCAGACCCGGTTCGACGGGAACTTCAAACTCGGGAACTTCAAACTCGGGAACTTCAAACTAGTGAGGCGGCAATGGACGAACTGATCGGTAAAATCACGCAAGCGGCAGGTATCGACGAGACAACAGCCAGATCGGCCCTCGGTGTCATCATGAGTTATGTCAGGACGGAGGGGCCCGAACAGGAAGTCAATCAATTGCTTGAGGCGCTGCCGGGCGTGGACGGCCTGATGCAGGAAAGCGGCGGCGCCGGTGGCTTCGGTGGGCCCATGGCTGTAATGGCCCAATTGGGTGAAATCGGTGTCGACATGGGGCAGGTTGCGGGAATTGCCCGCGAACTGGTGGGCTTTGGCAAGGAAAAGATCGGCGACGGGGCAATTGACGCCATCATCGCGCAAGTGCCCGGTATGGATCAGTTGATCTGAATACGCGCCAGTTGTGATCTTTCAGCGGGGATATAAGCCTGCATCGTATAACACCTGGTGCGTTCAGTTCCCGCCTGGTGCACCGGCTTTGGGTTGCGTAATCATTATCGGCCCCTTTCATGCAAAAAGAAACACATCAACACGATGCCGCGTTGGCAGATGGCTTTATGGACCCGGGCATTGCGGTTGATCCGGCGCCGGTGAACACCGTCCCGATAGGAGAAAAAGCCCATCTGTATCTCGTCGACGGCTCGTCGTACATATTTCGCGCCTATCATGCCCTGCCGCCGCTAACGCGCAAGTCTGACGGCCTGCCGGTGGGTGCGGTGGCGGGCTTTTGCAATATGCTGTGGAAGCTCATGCGCGATATGGACGCGGCAAGCCAGCCGACCCATCTGGCGGTCCTGTTCGATACCAGCCGGACGACGTTTCGCAATGATCTGTTTGCCGAGTACAAGGCCCATCGCCCCGATCCGCCGGACGATCTGGTGCCGCAGTTTTCTCTCATTCGCCAGGCCGTGCACGCCTTTAACGTGGCGTGTGTCGAACAGGACGGCTTTGAGGCGGACGATCTCATCGCCACCTATGCGGCACAGGGCTATGAGGCCGGGGCCAGGGTCACCATTGTCGGCTCCGACAAGGACCTCATGCAGCTTGTCAATGACCGGATCGCGATGCTGGATACGATGAAGGATCGGCGCATCGAGACCCCTCAGGTGCACGAAAAGTTCGGTGTCGAACCGCAGCGGGTCATCGATGTGCAGGCACTCGCCGGCGATAGTACCGACAATATCCCCGGCGTGCCCGGCATCGGCGTCAAGACCGCGGCGCTGTTGATCAACGAATACGGCGATCTCGATACGCTTCTTGCCAACGCCGACGGGATCAAGCAGAAAATGCGCCGCGAGAACCTGCTGAAATATGCCGATCAGGCGCGGTTATCGCGCGATCTGGTTACCTTGCGCCAGGACGTGCCGGTAGCGCGCAGCGCGCAGACGCTTGGGCTCAACGACATCGATGCGGACAAGATCTTGCGATTTTGCACGCAGATGGAATTCAACCAGCTAACCCGGCGTTTGGCAAAGGCGCTCGATGTTGACGAGACAAACCTGCCGAAAAGAGCGGTGCAGCAAAAGGCCCGTGTGTCCGGAACCGACGATACGCCGACACCCGTTGATCGTGCCGCCAGAGCGCGGGCACAACTTGCGCCGGTTGCCATCGATGTTGGCGCTTATGAAACGATCCATTCGTGCGATGATTTGCGCGCCTGGATCGATGCAGCCTATGAGCAGGGCTTTTTTGCCCTTGATACGGAAACGTCGTCCCTCGATGCCATGCAGGCCGAGTTGATTGGCGTATCCCTGGCGCTGGCGCCAGGGCGGGCGTGCTATATCCCGTTGGGCCATGTGCGTGGCGATGATCTGCTGGCGGCGCCGGTTGCGGGACAGATCGCCGCTTCCGAGGCCCTTGCCATTCTCAAGGAACCCCTGGAAGACGGGAGTTTGCTCAAGATCGGCCAGAATCTGAAATACGACTGGCTGGTTCTGGCGCAGCACGGCATACGCTTGCGCGCCATCGACGATACCATGCTCATGTCCTATGTGCTCGATTCGGGCAAATACGCCCACGGCGGACACGGGATGGACGATCTGGCGCAGGCCTGGTTCGATCACAAGCCTATCGCGTATAAGGACGTGTGCGGCACGGGGCGGGATCAGATCACGTTTGCGCAGGTGGCCCTTGACAAGGCGACGGCCTATGCGGCCGAAGACGCCGATATTACGCTACGCTTGTGGATGCTGTTGAAACCGCGCCTTGCGGCGGAAGGCATGTGCACCGTCTATGAGACCCTGGAGCGCCCCATGATCGCCACGCTGGCGCGTATGGAACAGCGCGGCGTTAAAGTGGACACCGGTGTTTTATCGCGCCTCTCGGCGGAGTTCGCGCAGCAGGCGGCGGCTATCGAGGACGATATTTATACGCGCGCCGGCGAGCGTTTCAACATCGCCTCGCCGCGGCAGGTGGGCGATATTCTGTTTGGCAAGTTCGGCTTGCCGGGCGCCGAGAAAACGAAGACCGGCGCTTGGTCGACCAGGGCGTCCGTCATGGAGGATCTGGCGGCGGCGGGACATGAACTGCCGCGCCGCATTCTCGACTGGCGCACCCTGAGCAAGCTGCGCTCAACCTACACCGATACGCTGCCGCAACACATCAACCCGCAGAGTGCACGGGTGCATACTTCGTTCGCCCTTGCCGCCACGCCGACGGGAAGGCTGTCGTCGTCAGAGCCGAATGTTCAAAATATCCCCGTACGCACGCCCGAGGGACGGAAGATCCGTGCCGCCTTTGTCGCCGATAGGGACCATACCCTGATATCTGCCGATTATTCGCAGATCGAGTTGCGCGTGCTTGCCCATATCGCCGATATCGCGCCGCTGAAACAGGCCTTTGCCGATGGTCTGGATATTCACGCCATGACCGCATCGGAGATGTTCAACGTCCCCATCGCCGGCATGGACCCCATGGTCCGGCGGCGCGCCAAGGCCATTAATTTCGGTATTATCTACGGCATTTCCGCCTTTGGTCTGGCCAACCAGCTGGGCATCGCGCGCAGCGAGGCCAAGGCGTATATCGATACCTATTTCCGGCGCTTTCCAGGCATCCGCGCCTATATGGAGCAGACCAAACAGGCGGCGCGGGCGCACGGGTATGTACAGACGATCTTTGGCCGCAAGTGCCATTATCCGCAAATCAACACCAAAAACCACAACCTGCGTGCCTTTATGGAACGGGCGGCGATCAATGCGCCAATTCAGGGCTCGGCGGCCGATATCATCCGCCGCGCCATGGTGCGCATGGACGACGCCTTCGATGGCGCCGGTCTCAGCGTACGGATGCTCTTGCAGGTACACGACGAGTTGGTTTTTGAGGCACACCGTGATGAGGCCGAGAAGGCCATGGCATTGATCAGGCGTATCATGGAAGCAGCACCCATGCCCGCTCTTGATCTGCGTGTTCCGCTGGTCGTTGATGCACAGATGGCGGACACGTGGCGCGAAGCGCATTAGAGCGTCGGGCGTTTAAATTGCAACAATACGTTCGCGTAAATCCGCTGATAAAGGTTTGCGGATGCTCCACCTCTTAACACAGTGAATCATAAATCACACCAAGGGGAAATCCAAAAAGATTCCTGTTGATCGCTCGATTCTCCACTGCGGCCCTTGCCGCAGATGGTGAGCAGCAAGGCCGTACCGGGCCATTCATCTGATCATCGCTTTTTTTCGATTTCTCCAGCGTTGTCAAGGGTTTAAGAACCGCCAGGGGCGGCGCGAAGCGCCCTTGACAACGCTGGATAAATCGAACACCTCCAATGATCAGATGAATGGCCAGCAGCACCCGATGGGTTTACCAGGGACAAGCTGTTGAAATTATACCAAGGGCCTTTGCGTTTAACTCTTTGCTTGGTTAAAAACCGTTGTCTTATCAACACGATACACAAGTCAGCGTGTACAACAAGCCAATACCGCTGGTATTACGCATCTGGAGCGTCGGGCGCTCAAGTTGCAACTATATGCCCGCATAAATCAGTTGATCGTGAAGAAAAGTATATGGAGCGGAGCGAAGCACCTTTCTTCACAATCAACTATGTGCAAAGCGCTCTCGTTCGCATATTGAAAGTCTCGATCATCTCATCCCAAACCGGCACCATATCCATCAAACTGTCCCAGAACGCCAGCATGCGCCGCTTGTCAAAGTCTTCAATGGCAACCCCCTGTTGCTCAACCCAGGTGTAATAGCCCAGATTGAACAGGCGTTCGCGATCATACCGGTTTGCCTCGATCATGTTATCTGTCGCGGCTGCCAGCAGGTAACGGCCGAAGATCTCCGCAGCAATGGCCTCGTTGAATTGTCCGTTGAAGGTTACATCTGCGGCCTTGTGCAACTCCGTTGCATACATTTCCGCACCATCGGTGGCAACCGTCAGAATGGCGTCGTCAGGCCCCATACCCATATATCTGGCAAGTTTGATCGCGCCAAGAATATTGGCAATCGACGAAAGGCCGAAATCGGCAAGGCCGTCAAGCGCTTCCTGCTCCATACCGCAGCGTTTTGCCAAAAACTCGCGGCCGGCACCGATGTTGAACAACGCCATCAGCGCGTCCGACGCCCGGTCCGAAACGCCTATCACGAAATCCGTGTTCATGACATTGTGGATGAAAGGGATGTGCTTGTCGCCAATTCCCTGAATGTTGTGCTCTCCATAGCCGTTGTAGAGCATTGTCGGGCATTCCAGCGCCTCGATCACGCCGATGGAGCTACCAAGACGGGCCTTTAGATAGTCGCCCGCCGCCAGGGTGCCGGCCGAGCCGGAAGCTGCGACGAAAGCGCGAGCCTTCAGCGAACTGTCTTTCCTGACCGCGCGGAAGATTTTTTCCAGGGCCGGACCGGTTACCGCCCGATGAATGATATAGTTCCCGAACTCGTTGAACTGATTAAGGATAACGTTCTCCCGGTCTCCCGCCAGTTCGTTGCAGGCATCGTAAATCTCCTTGACGTTGCTCTCGGTCCCGCAGGTGCGAATGATATCGTCGGGATCGCTCACCCAGTTTTCAAGCCATTGGAAACGCTCGCGGCTCATGCCTTCCGGCAGTACAGCGGCGCTGCGGCATCCAAGGATGCGCGATATCGCAACGCCACCGCGGCAATAGTTGCCCGTTGATGGCCAGATGGCCCGATGGCGGGTCGGGTCGAACTGGCCGGTTACAAGGCGGGGAACCAGACAGCCATAGGCGGCCAACACCTTATGCGCCCGTATCATCGGAAAGCGATTACCGATCGCAACGATTATTTTCGCATCAACACCCGTCAACTCCTTGGGAAGAATAACGTGCTGCGGTGTTTCGACGAAGGTTCGGCGATCACCGCTGTTGTGCCAATGTACGCGAAACAGGTTTTGCCGGTGTGCGAAATCGGGATCGACTTCACGCAATCCGTCAACGGCGTCAGGATCCATCTGCTTCGGCTCAGCGAGTTCGGCGATTTTAGGAAGGCGGATATCGGCGCGGGCAAAGTGATTCACCGTGTGCTCATAGGCGGATTGATCGACAATCTCCGCCTGAAGTCCCATTGTCATTGTCATTGTCTCCGAACTATCGGGGTGGCGGGTTACGTTCGATCTCCGCGAACAGGGCTTTTGGTTTCGGTAATCAAGCCATAATTCGCCGGCTCACGGTGAAGGGCAAAATTGAAAATATTGTCCTGAATTTCCCGGCATCGTTCCAAATCGCAGGTATGGACGACAACTTCATCCTCCAGAGTCCGGCACTGAACGGCGATTTCTCCGGTAGGCGCAATGACGCAACTGCCACCGATAAGATCCTGCCCTTCCTCCCGGCCCGCCTTGGCCACCCCCACGACCCAGATACCGTTTTGATAGGCCGCCGCCTGCATGACCAGATGATTGTGAAAGTCCTGCAAGTGATCGTGTTCGGGGGCCGGAGGGTAATGGACTGGCGTGTTGTAGCCGAGCATCACCAGCTCCGCGGCGCGCAGCCCCATGACACGAAAGGTCTCGGGCCACCTGCGGTCGTTGCAGATACACATCCCCATTCGGCCATCGAACCCCTCAACAACAGGAAACCCGAGATCACCGGTTTCGAAATAGCGCTTCTCCAGATGTTGAAATGGCCGCCAGGGTTCGTATTCGGCATGGCCCGGCAAATGGATCTTGCGATATTTTCCGATGATTGCTCCCGTTCCGTCAACGAGGATTGAGGTATTGAAATGGCGCTGTGCCCCGGCGCTGTCCTGAACCCGTTCGGCATATCCCAAATAAAACCCGATGCCGCACGCATGCGCGGTATCAAACAAGGGCTGAACCGCTTCGTTTGGCATTTCGGTTTCGAAATAGGTATCGATTTCAGCTTGATCCTCCATGAACCAACGCGGGAAAAATGTCGTCAGGGCGAGTTCGGGAAACACAACAAGCTGCGCTCCCTTGCCGGCCGCTTCACGCATGAGGTTCCGCATACGCATGACAGCACAGGCACGGTCTTCATTTCTCGCAATGGGACCGAGTTGTGCAGCGGCCACGATTACTGGTCTCGGCAAGTCTGGTAATCTCCTATACTGATTGATGCACCATGACGTTGAGCAATACATTGGCACCTGCTTCGATATCCGCAACATCGGTATGCTCGCCGATATTGTGGCTGATGCCGCCTTTTGATGGCACGAATATCATCGCCGTCGGGCAGTTTGGTGCGAACATCTGCGCATCATGTCCGGCGCCCGATGGCATACGCCGCACTGTATGGCCAAGCGCGAGTGCTGTTTTTTCCACCTGGTCAATCATATCCGCAGCAAAATCCACCGGCTCGAACCGCGCCAGAATGTTCGATGTCACCGAAACGCCCTCCGTTTGCGCCGTTGTCGCGACAAAATCAGCCAGGCGTTTCTCGGCTTTCCTGAGCATTGCCTCATCGGTATTGCGAAGATCAACAGTAATGGTCGCTTTGTTCGCGATGACGTTGACCAGATTCGGCTCCAGTCTGATCGAGCCTGCGGTTGCAACCTGATCGCCACCGAAATCCCTGGCCAGGGCGCGTGCTTCAACAGCAAGCGCAGCCGCAAGATAGCCGGCATCATGTCGCAGCCGCATCGGTGTCGTGCCGGCGTGATTGGAAGTTCCCGCAAACGTGTATTGCGTCCACGATATGCCCTGCACACCGGTTACCGCCCCGATTGTAATCCCCTCTTCCTCCAATACCGGCCCTTGCTCGACGTGAAGTTCAATGTAACAATGGGCCTTGTAGGTTCCAACCGCCGTCTCGCCGGCGTAGCCGATGGCGTTCAGGGCCTCCTCCACGCGCAGATTGTCAATACCGGTGACAGCCAGCATGGTATCGAGATCCAGCGCCCCCTGATGTACGCCGCTGCCCATCATATCCGGCGCAAACCGGGCTCCCTCCTCATTGGAAAAAAAGCCGACGGCAAGCGGCCGCCGGGTGCGAACCCGATGTTCGTTCAATGTCTCTATGACTTCCAGTCCCGCGAGTACTCCCAGACTGCCATCATAAAGCCCCCCCGTTGCCACCGTATCGATATGCGAACCGGCGGTTACCGCAGGTCCGTCTTCCAGGCCATTTCGTATTCCGATCACATTTCCGATACGATCGATGCTGACATCAAGCCCGAGTTCGCGCATCCAGCCAACAACCAGATCGCGCCCCTGTCGATCGGCATCGGAAAAGGCCAGCCGGCTGACACCGCCGCCTTCAAGGGCGCCAATCCCGCCGAGTTCACGCAACCGCGCCATCAGACGATCAATATTGATACTGTAGCTCGGGGCAATCCGGTTCCTGGTATTCATGTGCCGACTTTATCCGGGTGAAGACCGACAATCTCGGTATAGGTATCGGGATCGGTGGCACCCTCGGTGCCGAATACCACCACGCGTGAATCAGGCCCCAGGCCGATCTTTTGCCGTGTATCAACATGATCTGCCATGGCCAGCAAACCGGCAAGCCCCGCCACCCCCGATTCCCCGGCAACAACAGGCCTGTCTCCCTGCACGCCTTCGGCCAGAAGACGCATTGTCAGCGGCGCGGCTTCCTCGGCGAGCTTGACCGCCGCATCCGCACCGGTTTGCAAAATAGCCCACGCCACACGGGAGACTTCACCGCAGGCAAGGCCGCCCATGACAGAATCGAGATCACCGTCAAGCGCCACCGGATGGCCGGCCTCCAGGCTGGCAAACCAGCAGGCGGAATTTTCCGGCTCGACCAACACGATGACGGGTTTCTCACGGCCAAATTCCTGCCAGAACTGCGCACAACTCGCAGCGGCCATACCGCCAACGCCGGCCTGCAGGAACAAATGGGTTGGCGGCATCCTGTAGGGCAGTTGCCCGATAGCCTCTGCCGCCATCAGCGCGTAACCCTGGGTGACATGTCGCGGAGCTTCGTCAAGGATATTCCCGGTCGTATCGGGAATGACGTGCCAGCCCCTGGCTTGCGCCGTCGCCCTTGCGGTACGCACCGCATCGTCATAGCTGCCCGGATTGCGCCTCACTTCGGCACCAAACGCGGCGATGGCGCCCGCCCGCCCCTCGCTTACCGCCTCATTGATGAAGATGACGCACCGGCATCCGAACATCCGCGCCCCCCAGGCGACAGAGCGGCCATGATTGCCGTCTGTCGCGGCGGTCACAGTGATTGCGGCGCATTGTGTCCTGTGTACCCCTGCCAGAAGCGTTTCCACGTCAATGCTGTTGATATTGGCCAGGGACGGAAGTTCCTTCATAAGCAGACGCGCCACCGCGTATGCACCGCCCAGAGGCTTGAAACTCTTCAGGCCGAAGCGCTGGCCTTCATCCTTGTAATGGAGGCTTTGGATATCCAGGGCGTTTGCAAGGCCGGCGAGATCGATCAGGGGTGTGGGCTTGTAACCTGGCCATTTGGATATCACCGCACGCGCTTCTGCCAGACCTGCGTCGTTCAGGACGGCTGCCTGGCCGGAGCCATAAGGTGAACCGAAACCCGAAGACGGATTCAGCATCAGGGTATAGCGGGCTGGGATCATTTCCGGATTGTTCTTTTCGCGAAACGGGGGTGCTCAACCCACCCCCATTTCTTTTGTCTGAACGGAATTTACGCCTATTGCGCCTTCTCGATTGCATCGAGCATGGCGTTCAGCATGTCGGTGCCCTCGGCGCCCAGATTTTCCTCGATCAGCTTGCGTACAGCCGGCTGTGCAATCGCTGCGAATTTCTTCAGTTCATCCGGCGAAATCGCGTTGATCTCCATTTTTTCGGCCAGTTTCGGCAGGCCGCGCTCCGAAGCCTCGATCACCCTTGAAACGCCCCGCCCCGCCTCGGTGGCGACCTCGGAAGCCCAATCGATGATTTCACGATGTTCCGGCTTCAGACCTTCGTAAAAGGCGCCGTTCATGGTCCAGATATAGGGCGTGATTACGTGGTTGGTGACCGAGAGATACTTCTGAACCTCGTCGAACCTGGCAAATGCAATGATGGGAACGGGATTCATCTGGCCATCGGCAACGCCGGTCTGCAACGCGGTATAGACTTCCGCCCACGGCAGCGGCGTCGGCTTGCCGCCCAGCGAACCGATAAGGGTCTGATGCGTCGGCAGGGTCATGGTGCGAATACGCAGATCCTTCATGTCATCGACGGACTTGATCGGCCGTTTGGAGTTGGTTATCGCAAAGAAGCCACCGGAATCGATCATCCCAAGGACCTTCAGGCCGGTTTTTTTCGACAGGGCCTCGGAAAACTTCCTGCCGAAATCACTGCGTTGATCGATCACGCGGTTGGCAACGGCGATATTTGGAAAAGCGAAAGGGATGTCGAACACGCCAACCGGTGGGAAATGCTGCGCGATACCACCTGCCGAGGAAATCGTCGATTCGACGATACCGTCGCGAACCTGCTGGATCACTTCATTGTCTTTACCCAACTGGCCGTTCGGGAACACCTTCACTTCGATCTCTCCGCCACTTGCGGTCTCGACCAGTGATTTGAAAATTGTCGTCATGGCCCCGGAATGGCTCTCGAACGCCGAAGCCGGATTAAGATGCCCAAGACGGATCGTGACATCGGCAGCAAAGGCTATGCTGCCCATAAATCCCATGAGTGCAGCTGCGCTCGCTGCAATTCCGATTTTTCTAAGAAACATGGTCGTTTTTCTCCTTTTTGCTCCGGTTTTCAGACGTGATAGGGCTACAGACCCATGAACCTTGCTTCATTGCAGTCCGAGCAGCCTTGGAACGGCAAGCGTCAGATCCGTCCAATAGGCGACAATAAACAGAACCAGCACCTCGCCGATCAGAAATGGCCACAAAAAGCGGGTAATGGCTTCGATTTTCACCCTCGTCACAGAGGCCAGGACGAAAAGGCAGGCACCCACCGGCGGCGTCATCAGCGAAATGTTGAGCGCCAGAATAATCATTATTCCGGCATGTACCGGGTTCATGCCTATTTGCAGTGTCAACGGCGCCAGGACCGGCGCCAGAATGATCAGCGTTGCATTGATATCCATGAACAGGCCGATAAAAAGCAGCAGGGCAATGATCATCGCGATGATTGCGTTCGGATTTTCAGAAATAGACAGGAACCCGGAAGCAATCAGTTGCGGTATCTGGTTGAACGTCATCCACCAGCCGAGAATGGATGCAGAGGCGATGATCAGGAAAATCACACCGGTGATTCTGGTGGTGCGGACCGCCATTTCGTAAAGATCGCGAAGGGTGAGCCGGCGGTAGACCAAACCGCCGACAACAAGAGCATAAAATACCGCAATCGCAGCCGCCTCGGTAGGCGTGGCAAAACCGAACAGAATGGATCCGAGAATGAAAACAGGAAGAACAAGTGCGAGCAGGCTCTCCCTGAATGCGACATATAAGTCGCACAGGTCAAATCCCTTTTCCGCCTTGGGCAGATCAAGTCGTTTTCCCTGAAGAGCAATCACCCCCATGCAAATGATACAGATTAGCAGCCCGGGAACGATACCCGCCGCAAACAGACCGGCGATAGAGACCCCCATCAACGAGCCGTAGATAACCATCAGTGTCGAGGGTGGAATGGTCGGTCCGATGATGGAGCCCGCGGCCGTCACCGCACAGGCGTAGGCACGGTTGTAGCCCTGTTTTTCCATGGCGGGCACGAGCGTATTGCCAAATGCCGCCGCATCGGCGGTGGCGGCGCCGGTTATTCCGGCGAACATCACCGACGCCACCATGTTTGAGTGAGCCATACCGCCACGCAACCAACCCACGAGGGCATCGGCAAACCGCACAAGACTGGTGGTAATCCCCGATCGGTTCATAATCTCGCCCGCGAGTATAAAAAACGGCATGGCGAGAAACGGAAACAGATCAAGACCGGCAAACATGCGATCGGGTGCCATGGCCAGAAAACGGCCGCCCCCCATGTCGAAAATCCCCACCAGACCGGCAACGCCGAGAACAAATCCTACCGGCATCCCGAGGGCGAGCAGGCCGAAAAATGTCACACATACATAGATCATTGTCTTAGAGCGCCTGGTACCTGGATAGAGGCCATTCTATTTCCCGATTGGCGAGCCGATTCACGTTTGAGCGACGCGAAATGCAATGCGGGTGCATTTCGCAAGGGCGGGTTGAGCGTGGGCACCATAATCGGTATGTGGCAATCGCAAACCCGAAAGGATGCACAGCTTGCGCCAATAGCGACGCAAATCTGAAAAAAGATAACCCCGCTATGGGCTGCGAGACGTTACTTGACCTTGTCACGAAATGGCTCCCTAAAAGTGTTTGGCAGAACGGCTCCGGCCACGTGCCAGGCGTTCTAGAGCGTGTCAGGTCTTAATAGAAGCAATTTTCGTTTCTCGATTGGCGAGGTGACCCACGTTTGAGCCGATCGACATGCGATGTGGGCGCATCTCATGAGATCGGTTTGAGCGTGGGCGCCCGCCAATCGGAAACCCGAAGGGACGGGCGATTTTGCACCAATGCCGGCGCAAAGTCTCTTGAAAATAGTCCACTATGTCCTGCGAAACTTTGCTTGGCCTTGTCACAAAATCGCTCCGTCAGAATGATTCTATTAAGACCTGACACGCTCTAGATCTCGGCGCGCTCGGCAACGGTTGGGCCACCGTCCGAAAAGAAGTCGTGAATAGCAACAAGCAACAACTGCACACAGGCCAGGACCGCCGCCAGGGGAATTCCGATGAACGGATATCCCTTGGATATCCCATGGATCATGGTGAACCGATCGAAGCCGCGCTCGACAAAGCCAATGCCCTGGTAAAGAACGATGAAAAAGAAACCAAAAGCGATGATATCAAAGCACACCGCCAGCCATTTACGCATTGTTGGGGAGAAGCGTTCGAAAATCACCAGCATGCCGATATGCTCGCGATGACTGATACCCGATGAAACCGCCAGCATGGCCATCCAGATCATGAGATAGCGTGCCAGTTCCTCGGTGAACGTCATTTGAAACGGGATGACATAGCGTGCGAGCACCCCAAGCCACACATCGAGAACCAGCAATGCCAAAAGGCCGACACACGCTCTTTCAACATACCAGTTGACTCGGCGGCTCGTTTTGATTGCCCAATCAGCAAATTGCTTCATGCCTTACCCCCGAAAAGACTGTCTGCATGGATGTGTTTTTGCCTGTTTTATGTTGTTATACCAGCGGTATTGGCTTTTTGTACGCGCTGATAAGTGTATCGTGCTGATAAGACAACGGTTTTAAACCGGGCCAGGAGTCAAACGCAAAGCCCCCTGGTAATTGAGGCAGCGCGTTGCAGGCGTTACGGTATTGATACACATTTTTCATTTCTTTACAACTTTAAAATTACAGTTTCAGCGTGACTCTTGCAAAGCCCAAAGGGTATTGAGATGACGATGAAGAGGAAATTGATGCCACGAAACCGACGGGGTCCCCCGGAAATTTCGCTGGCAGGCAGAATTCAGGATCACCATGAAGACCTGCCACCGAGCGAAAAGAGAATCGCTGACCTCATCCTTGAGTTCCCCGGCGAGGTTTCGGCGTATTCGGCAACCGAACTGGCCGAGTTGGCCAATAGCTCGAAAGCCGCCGTAACGCGTCTGGTCAGACGCCTGGGTTTTACGAATTTCGAGGCGGCACGCCGGGCCGCCCGGGATGCCCAGGACTGGGGGTCCCCGCTCTATTTGATGAACCATGAACACATCGAGAGCGGGCAGGTAACCCGTTCGCAATTGCGGGGTCATCTGGAGCGCAATATCGCGAATATGGCGCGAACTTTTGACATTATCGATCTTGCAGTATTTGACGAGGTTGTTGATGCCATTGTCGCTGCCCGTCGCGTTTGGCTTGTGGGTTTTCGCAACAGCCGGTTTCTTGCCGGATATGCCTGTCAGCAGCTAAGCCAGGTGCGCGAAGGCGTTTCAACCTTACCCGATGGCGGCGAAACGCTGGCCGAGACGATTGCCTGCATGACACAGGACGATCTGGCTATCGTCATCGGCTTTCGCCGGCGTATTTCCCGACTCTCGTCGATTATGGAGACGGTTCACCAACTTGGTGTTCCGCTCGTCTATATTACCGATCCAACAGCCCGAAAGACGATGGGTTTTGCCCGCTGGAAGCTGATTGTCGAGATCGCTGGCGTCGGGGTTTTTGATAGCTATGCCGCGGCTTTCAGCCTGATTCACTTTTTAAGTACCAATGTCGTAACCCGCACCGGCACAGCCGGTCGAAACCGCCTTGAAACCATTGAAAAACTGCACGATCGGCTTGACGAGTTCAAATAATCAGGCGATCGCGAAGAAACGTGCACGGAGCGAAGGACTTTTCTTCACGATCAAGTGATGCTCTTGTACTTTTTCGAAAAATACCTATAACCATAGCAACGACAGGCGGCACAGCCGGGCTTTTGCCTGCGCTTTCACCGGCCTTGTGTTCATCGGATCGATTCGGGCCGATGTTCACGATACCCGGCAGGGCATTCACGGGTGCAAAACACCGCGCCGTATCACCGCGCTTGATGAAAAGGAACTGACATGGCGACGAATCACGTTACCGAAGACAATTTTGAAGAACAGGTGATCAACGCCGACAAGCCGGTTGTGGTCGATTTCTGGGCCGAGTGGTGCGGGCCGTGCAAAATGATTGCGCCCGCGCTCGACGAACTCGCTGGAGAGTTGCAGGACAGTGTGAAAATCGCCAAGGTCAATGTGGACGAGAACCCGCAACTGGCCGCCCAATACGGCATCCGCTCCATTCCCACACTGATGATATTCAAGAATGGTGAGGTTACAGCGAACAAGATGGGCGCCGATACCAAAAGCGGCTTGAAAAGCTGGATCGGCACGTCGATTTAGAGCGCGTTGCCCCTGGCTGGATGTGATCTTTCAACAGGTTGTTGCCGGGACGGGCAAATCTGAAGCGCTCTGGAGCGTCGGGCGTTCAAGTTGCAACAATAACCCCGGTTCCGGATAAGAGAAAGGCGAAAATGGGGCCCTGGACAGCGGTCTCGCTATCCCTTTCAGCCTGTGAAGCCATTTATCTGATCATTGCTTTTTTTCGAGAGCAACCTTTTGAAATACAATGGTCCGCCTGCCAATGGGCTTTGCGTCTCAGCCGACGATTTCCTCGGGTGGAAAGAAAAACGCAATCTCCTCGCGCGCCGTATCGGGACCATCGGAGCCGTGCACGGAATTCTCTGTCAAGGAACGGGCGTATTCCGCCCGGATCGTCCCCGGTGCAGCCTCCGCCGGGTTGGTCGCTCCCATCACCTCGCGGTTTCTGGCGATCGCGTTCTCGCCCTCAAGAACCTGCACCACAACCGGCCCCGACGTCATAAACGCCACCAGTTCATCGAAAAACGGCCGCTCACGATGCACCGCATAAAACCCTTGCGCCTGCTCTCGCGACAGCCGGATACGCTTTTGCGCCACCACCCGCAGCGATGCGCTTTCAAGCTTATCGATCACCTTGCCGGTAATATTACGCGCCGTCGCATCGGGCTTGATTATGGAAAACGTGCGCTCCAGTGCCATGGGATTTGTACCTCTTAAGATCGTTGGAAGGATGAACTGACTAATTGTGTAATTTCAACAGGTTGTCCCTGGTAAACCCATCGGGTGCAGGTGGCCATTCGTCTGCGGCAAGGACCGCAACAGGTATCGCTTCCGGTTTACCTGTCTTAGGAACAACCAAAAGCAATGCCCGCGCCAATGCGCGGGCATAACCATGCACGATTCAAGGGTTTAGTCCTCTATTTTATCATAGACCTCGGTGCTGAGCAAATCCATCTTGGCGACGATACCAGCCGCCGCGCCGCCAAGGGTGGGAAAGATCAAAAACATGATCAGAAACTGGCCGATCTCGGCGGTGCCGGAAAAAAGAGCCGGCCCGAGACTGCGCGCCGGGTTCACCGACAGACCCGTCACATTGGCGAAAGGAAAGTGCAGTATAAAAAGGGTCAGGCCAATAACCAGACCCGCAAGATTACCCGCGCCCATGGTTTTGTGGGTGACGTTCAGAATGACGGTGACGAAAATAAACGTGGCAGCGAACTCGGTGATGGCAGAAGCAAAGTAACCGTATTTGCCGGGCGAGAAATCACCAAAACCGTTGGCTCCCAGCGAACTGTCGCCGCCAGCCGTGATGATCATCAGCAGCAGGGCGGCAAGGATGGCGCCGATGCTCTGGGCAATGATATAGCCGGGCAGGTCGCTGAACGCAACACGATCGGCCAGATAGGCGCCGATGGTAACCGCCGGGTTCAGATGGGCGCCGGAGATGGGGCCGATGGCATAGGCCATGGCCGTTACCGTCAGGCCGAAGGCGGCGGCGATACCCACCAGCCCGGGCTCCAGGGAACCCGCCACGGCAACCGAGCCGCAACCGATAAACACCAGACAAAATGTTCCAAACAATTCCGCCGCATAAATCTTCGGCGCCGATGCAATTTTCGCAGCCATTTCACTCTTCCTTGTGATCTGTTAACTTGTGATCTGTTAAATCCTATCCTCGGATGCCCATCAGCGGTTGCGTATTGCGCCAAAGCAATCGCCTCCAACATCGGACGTGATTCTATCAATACCCCGTTTGCCTTAGCATATTTTGCGCCCCAGGTGAAAACGATACAGACAAATCTGTACACATGATTTCACCGCGATCCGGCAAGATCGCGCGATCACGATGGCGGTTCCTGTTGCCGCCACTGCCCCGATTCTTCCTGGCGCCAGTAGCTCACCGCATGGCCCCCGTCGGTTGCGTCGCGCCAAAGGCTGCGGGCGCTCGCAACGGCCGCATTATCGTGGCCGTCGATGAAGTAAATGATCCGCTCGTAGGGCGTATTGTCCACCGGCCCGGCGCCGCTTAAACAAAACCGGACGGCCGCTCCGTTGGGGTTCTCACCGGTATGGGTGATAAACACCGGTTGCAACGTCTCGTGGCCATCCGCGGCAACGCCGTGGGGCAAAAACGAATCATCGCGAAACGTCCAAAGATCCCCATTCAGTGCATCACTTTGCTCTGCATTCTGCGTCTGAACACAAACACGCCAGCCACGTTCCAGACATTTTTCCAAAAGCTGCGTCAGCACCACCGTCTGCGAACTGCGTTCAAGGTGATAGAAGAGAACGTCACTCATGTCGCCCGATCCCCTACCGGCGTATTTCCGTTACCCCTCGTGAACGTCGCGAACCCATTGATCGAGCAGCTGAACGCCAAAGCCACTTGCCCAGGAACGGTTGATGGCTGTGCGCGGCGAGCCCATCGCCGTACCGGCGATATCGAGATGGGCCCATTTTGCCTTATCATCGACAAAACGCCGCAAAAACTGCGCCGCCGTAATGGCGCCTGCCCAGCGGCCGCCAATATTCTGCATATCGGCCGTTTTCGACTTGATCATCTTGTCGTATTCCTCACCGAGAGGCAGGTGCCAAACTTTCTCCCCGCTCTTTTGTCCGGCGGCGAACAACGCCTTTGCCATATCATCATCGTTGGCGAACAACCCCGCATGGTGCTGGCCAAGGGCAACCATGCAGGCGCCTGTCAACGTCGCCAGATCGACCATCGCAGCCGGCTTGAAACGCTTTTGTGCATACGTCAAAAGATCGGCCAGAACCAGACGCCCCTCGGCATCGGTGTTGAGAACCTCGATCGTTTGTCCCGACATCGACGTCACAATGTCGCCGGGACGCTGGGCGTTGCTGCCTGGCATGTTTTCCACCAGGCCGACAATACCGACCGCATTAACATTGGCCTTGCGCGCCGCCAGGGCGTACATGGTGCCGACCACGGCGGCGGCGCCACCCATATCGCCCTTCATGTCTTCCATGCCCTGCGAGGGTTTGATGGAAATGCCGCCGGTATCGAAACAGACCCCCTTGCCGATCAGGACAACGGGCGCGGCGGCGCGCTTGCCTCCCTGCCAGCGCATGACCGCCACACGCGCCTGGCGCGCGCTACCCTGGGCAACCGCCAAAAGGGCGCGCATCCCCAATTGTTCCAGACGTTTCCGGGTCAGAATTTCGACCGCCAGTCCGCCTTTCCTGCGCAGCGCGCCGATGCGCCTGGCGAATTCGACGGGACCCAGAACATTGGCGGGCTCGTTGACCAGATCCCGTGCCAGCATCGTGCCGTCCGCCACCGCCCGGGCTGCCTTGAAGGCGCGCCGCGCCGGCGCCGGATCGGCGCAGCAAAGACGCAGATTCAGATCCCTGCCTGCCGCTTTCCTGTCGTCAGTGAGGTATTTGTCAAAGCGATAACCGCGCAGCACCATGCCGTGCGCGCAGGCGGCAACATCGTGCGCCTGCAAACGCGCCGCCGTTTGCCGTTCAATCACGATTGTCGCAGCCGATATGGACTTGCCCTGCAATACGCCGGCGATCGTTCCGCCCAGCTTTTGCCAGTCGAGGGGCTCCGCCGGCGATGTCTCGCCCACACCGATAACAATCAACCGATCCATGGAGAGCTTGTGGGGCGCAATCAGATCAACAGCCTCGTGCAATTCTCCCTTAAAGCCCGCTGCCTTTAATGTTTTTGTCAGCGCACTGCCTGCCGGTTTGACAAGCCCGCCCGCCATACGCCCAAGGCGCAGTTTCGAGGTTGCAAGCACCACGCAGGTGCCGCTGCTGGGCAATATATCGGTCAATGTCAGTTTCATGGTCATCGGACTTTCCAGTTCTCCTGCGTTACATGCGCCGCTCATTTACCTCAGAGCCGGATCGACACATCATCATGCCTGAACAATCCTGTTGACAGGCGACTGAATTATGCATCAAGGCGTGCGTTTTTCCTCGACGCAAGGCGCATTTCGTCTTAACTAGAGCGTGTCATGTCTTAATAGAACCATTCTGACGGAGCGATTTTGCGACAAGATAGGCCTTAAAGTCTCGCAGAGTATAGCGGGGCTATTTTCAAGGGACTTAAGGCCCATCTTGGTGCAAAATCGCCCGTCCCTTCGGGTTTTTCGATTGGCGGGCGCCCAGGCCGCTCTCGAGAGACGGGTAAGCATCGCTCTTCGATCGCCTTTAGCGTGGGTATCGCCTCGCCAATCGGGAAACGAAAATCGATTCTATTAGGACATGACACGCTCTAATACAATTATTCGCCCCTGTCAGCCGCTGATTGCGTCGTGGCGCGCGAATATCGCCCCTCGTCATCACAAAATTGCCGTTTCGCGGTGATTTGATTGTTTTTTAACGAGGTTTTTCGTTCCACCCGCGCCTTCGGCACCCCACGGCGCGCCGTGGCGGGATATCCGGCCGGGGACAACTACCGTTCGCGCCAACAGGATCTGCACAAACCATAACCATGCGATTGTTCGAACGCTATATCTTCAGGCAGGTTTTTTCGGCCTTTTTTATCACCGCATCGCTGCTGACGGCGATTTTCTGGCTGACACAGGCGATGCGTCTGTTCGACCTGCTCACCGCCAAGGGGCAATCGATCGGCACGTATTTTCTGATTTCCTCTCTGGTCGTGCCGTTTATCCTTCTTGTTGTCATCCCGCTATCGGTTCTGATCGCGTGCCTTTTTGTACTCGCCAGACTGAACAGCGACAGCGAATACGTCACCTTTGCCGCAGCGGGCATTTCGCGCTGGGTGACGCTGCGGCCGTTTTTGTATGTGGCGGCGTGTGCCGCCTTCCTTTCGTGGGTGCTGGCGCTGTATCTGGCGCCCCAGAGCTTGCGCGCCATGCGCCATTACAAGACCCAGGTGGTCGCCGATGTTCTGGCAAGGGGCCTGCGCCCGGGACAGTTCAGACGCCTTGAGCACGATCTTGTACTGCGGATCAAGGAGCGCTCGAGCGATGGTGCGTTCAGCCAGATTTTCCTCAGTGACAACCGTGATACCGACGTCTCAAGCACCTATCTTGCCCAGCGCGGCATGCTGGTACGCCAGGAGTCGGGGGCGTTTCTGGTCATGCAAAACGGCCATATTATCCAGCGCCGCAATGCGGCCCCGGCACCGGGGCCCTCTGCGCCGGAAACCGGCGATAACGCAAGGCAGGGGCAGACGATTGTCTCGTTTCAAACCTATGCGTTTGATTTGTCAGAACTGACGGGCGGCATTACGGCGCCGCATTATCGGCCGCGCGAATTCTCCACCCGCGATCTGGCACGCGGCGCCTACGATCAGCAAGCGCAACAATCGGCCACCAATGTCTATCGGGCGGAATTGCACGATCGTCTGAGCCAGCCGCTGTACGCGTTTGCTTTTGCCCTGATCGCATTTGCCGCTCTGGGGCGCGCCCAACCCGCCAGACAGGGCCGCGGCTTTATCATTCTTAATGCCGTCGTCTGCGCCCTCGCGATACGTCTGGCAGGCTATACGGTGACGGGCGCGGCGGCGCAATGGTACGGGGCGATCATGTTCCTGTACGCGATCCCGGCAACCGCATCGATCATCGCATTATTGATTATCGCGCAGGTTCTGCGGCCGCGCGTGCCCCAGGCGCTCCTGCGCCTGCTGGCGCCGGTCAAGCGCCGCCTGAGCCGGTATTTGCGCACATATTTTCCCGCGCCCGCCCCGGACCCGGGAGCGCAGGTATGAGCGTAAACACCCTGGGCGGCTATCTGTTCAAACATGCCCTGAAGACCATTGTTGCGACGTTTGTGCTGTTTTTGAGCGTGGCGATCATAGCCGATTTTGTCGGCATCGCCCGGCGCGTGCGCGATGGTCTGGATATCGACGTGCAGGCGGCGGCGGCCATCGCCGTTATGCGCGCCCTGCATGTCAGCGAGCAGATATTCCCGTTTGCCGTGCTGTTTGGCGCTATGGCCAGCCTGTTGAGCTTGAGCAAGCGTCATGAACTGGTTGTGGCGCGCGCCTTTGGCATTTCGGTATGGCAGTTTCTGGCGCCGGTTCTGGGCCTGGCGATACTCATCGGGGTATTTGCCGTTGCCGTGTACAATCCGATATCGACGGTTCTTTTCGAGACCTCCATGGCGCATGAGGAGGCCTTGTTTGCATCCAGACAAAAGCCTGCGCCGAATACACAGCGCGATGCCTGGATTTACGCCAGGGGGGAGAACGGTGCAACGATTATTCGTGCGGGCCGCATCCATCGAACGCAACCGGTGCTGTATCGTATTGTGGCGTATTCCTACGACATCGAGGGGCGGTTTGTTCGCCTGATTCGAGCGCCACGCGCATTCCATGAGGCGGGACGGCTGGTTTTTCAGGACGGCTCGAGCCTGATGCCGGGGATTAACGCCGCGCCGCGCGCGTTTACCACCCTGACGATCAACACGACTCTCTCCTTCGATGATATTAACAAGCAATTGCTCGACGCCAGAACCCTGTCGATCTGGGATATGCCGGCGGCGATTGCCCAGGGCGACAGGCTTGGCGTCAGCGTCTCGGGCCTGCGTATGGCCTATCAGACACTGCTCGCGCGGCCCCTGTTACTGGTATCGATGATCTTTATTGCCGCGTCGGTATCGCTTCGTTTCTTCAGGCTGGGAGGTATCAGGCGCTTTTTGATCCTGGGGGCCAGTGCAGGATTTACCCTTTACATTGTCACCCAACTCGCCTCCGATCTGGGCGAGGCGGGGCTTCTCAATGCCATTCTGGCCGCCTGGTTGCCACCGATTGCGGCGTTGTTTTTGGGAACAACGACGCTGTTGTATCAGGAGGACGGATGAGGGGGAGGTGTTTCAGGACGCTTTGGGTTCCTCTGGAGCGCTATGGGGCGGCCCTGGTTGCCGTGGCCGCGCTGGCGTTCGGTGTTGTTTGCCATAAGCCGGCAGCGGCACAGAGTTCGCGTCCCCACGACAATCCGCTTTTTCGTAATGTGCAACAGGATCTGCCGATGCTGCTTGAGGCCGATCAGTTGATTTACGATACCGGGAACGATCGCGTCTCGGCGGTGGGTCATGTGCAGATTTACTACGACGATTATATTCTTGAGGCGGGGCGGGTCATCTACGATCGGCGCGGCAAACGGCTTGTGGCCTATGATCGGGCCAAATTCACCGATCCGGACGGTTACACGCTAAAGGCGGACAGGATTGAACTGGACGATACATTCCGCGACGGTTTCATCAGTTATGTCTTGCTGGAGACGCCCAAGAATACCCGTCTGGCGGCGCAAACCGCGGTACGGCGCGGGGGGCGGTATACGGTCCTGCGCAAGGGCGTTTATACGGCCTGCAAGGCATGCGCGCAAAACCCGCAAAAGGCTCCCCTGTGGCAAATCAAGGCCGAGGAAGTCGTTCACGATCAGCAGGAAGAGACCGTATACTATCGCAACGGGGTGTTCGAGTTATTCGGCGTTCCCCTGCTCACTCTGCCGACTTTTCAGCACCCCGCACCGGGAGTCAGACGCAAGAGCGGGTTTCTTGCCCCCAGGGCCAGTTCCGATAAAAGGCGCGGCTATGGCCTGGCCGTGCCGTATTTCTGGGCGTTGCAACCCCACTACGATTTGACAATTACGCCCCATGTTTTCACCAGGCAGGGCTTTCTCGGTGAAGTCGAGTGGCGCCATCGTACGCACGCCGGCCGGTATTTCGTCAACGTCAACGGTCTCTATCAGCTTAACCCGCAAAAGTTCGCCCCGCGCCCGGGAGGAAACAGGAAGTGGCGCGGCAGTGTATTTTCCGAGGGCGACTTTTCGCTCGATGATGACTGGGGTTGGGGCTGGGCCCTTTATGCGCCAAGCGATGTGCGCTATTTCGCCGATTACGAGATCACCAAAAAGGATGCCACGGAAGCCCGTTCGACGCTTTATCTTAAGGGTGCGCGCAACCGCAACGCCTTTGAGGCGCGCGCCAGTTATTACCGCATCACGCGCGATGATCCTCTTGATCTGCAGGATGAACAGGCGATCGTCCATCCGGTCATGGATTATCATTATATTTTTGGGCGCCCGGTATTCGGCGGCGAGTTGGGCTTCGATGTCAACCTTACCAGCCTGACCCGCCGGCAGGACGATTGCGAGGTTTTTCTGTTTCGCGACAAAACGAATTTTACCCGGCCCTGCGGACATGCCCAGGCGCCCGGGGACGGGGTCGCTTACCGGCGCGGCCTGAAGGGCACCGCGACGCGCGCCTCGCTGGATTTGCATTGGCGCAAGCGGATCATATCCCATGGCGGCATGGTGCTCACTCCCTTCAGCGCGCTGCGGGCCGATCTTAGCTGGTTATCGGGGCAGGACGCTTCCGCTGATTTGCCGGAATATTACGATGCCTCGCGGCATTTTGTTGCCGCGCTGGCGCCGAGCGCGGGCCTTAAGGCCGAGTGGCCTTTTATTATCAGCCATGGCTGGGGGCACCAGATTATCACACCGGTGGCGCAGATTGTTGCAAGCACCAATGCAACCCGGGCGCGCAAGACGCCGAACAACGATGCGCAGAGTTTTGTCTTTGATGACACGAACCTGTTTGACCGCGACAAGTTTTCCGGCTTCGACCGCCGCGAGAGCGGTGTTCGCGCCCATGTGGGCCTGAACTACAAGATGGTATTTCGCAACGGCGGCTATTTTGATGCGCTGTTTGGCCAGGCCTACCATCTTGGGGGCGACAACGCCTTCGCCGGGCCGGAACTGGTCAATGTGGGCACCGCCTCGGGGCTACAGACCAGGCGGTCTGATTTTGTCGCGCGGGCCTATTACCAACCGAACACCGCCTTGCAACTGGGGGTACGCGGGCGTTTCGATCGCGACGACTTCAGCCCCAGACGTATTGAAGCGTTGGCGAACCTGCGTTTCGATCCGATCGATCTTGATATCGGCTACGCCTATCTCGACAGACAGCCGGCGCTGGGTATTCATGATCGCCGCCAGCAGATCAATCTGGGCGGCGCTGTCAGGATTACGGATAACTGGTCGGTCTTTGGCGCGCTGGACTACAGTATCGCGCAGAACGAATTTCTTGATCACACGATAGGCCTGCGCTATCAGGACGAATGCGCCATGTTCTCCATCGAGTACACCCAAAGCCGCCACATTTACAATGGCTTGTCGACGGAAAAAAGTATCATGGCACGATTTGCCCTGCGCACCCTGGGCGAAGGAAAGGCTTCCCAGTCCCTTCAATAGAGCGTGTCGGATTTATTAGCTAAGTCGTTGATTTTATTGAATTTCTTATTTTTCCAAAAAATATATTTCATAGTAAGATCAATGATTTAGGCAGTTGGAGCCATTCAACAAGTTGTGCCTGGTAAACCTATCAGGTGCTGCTGTCCATTGATCTGATCATTGGAGATGCACCTTCCGGTTTGCCCGTCCCGGGAACAATCTGCTGAAAGATCACATCTAGAGCGTGTCAGGTTTTAATAGAAGCAATTCTGTTTCTCGATTGGCGAGGCGATACCCACGCCCAAGGCGATCGAAGAGCGATGTTTATCCATCTCTCGAGAGCGGCTTGGGCGTGGGCGTCCGCCAATCGACAAACCCGAAGGGACGGGCGATTTTGCACCAATATAAACCTTAAGTCTCTTGAAAATAGCCCCACTATATCCTGCGAGACTTAAGGTTCATCTTGTCGCAAAATCGCTCCGTCAGAATGATTCTATTAAGACCTGACACGCTCTAGAACTGCGCGAAACGATGACGTGCAATCCCTTGCCGTATTTTCGCTAAATAGCAGGCGTAAAGCGGTGCAAACCAGCACCCGTAACCGGTCACGATTGATGATGATGATGAAAAAACGCTTTCCGCCCGCCACCCGCCAACCGACCGCTCCTGGCGTTCGGACTGGTCGCCCGTTACCTTTCCTTCGCGGCATGCCTGTTGCCGGGGCGCTTTGTCTGGCCCTTGCCGGCGGATTTCTTGCTCTGCCGGTAAACGACGCCAGGGCCACCAACATCATTGCGGTTGTAAACGGCGAGGTTGTTACGAGTTATCAAATCGATGCGCGACGCGAATTCCTGCGCGCCACCACGGGACAAAGCCCCTCGCGGAACGTGATTCTGGAGCAATTGATCGAGGAGAAGCTGAAAATATCGGCGGCCAGGCAAAATCGCGTTAGCCCCCGCCCGGCGGAAGTCAACAGACAATTCGCCGAAATCGCCAAGAGAAACAACATGAGTATTGAGTATCTGGAACGCCTGTTACGCCGTCTGGGTACATCGCCGCAAACCATGAAGGATCAAATTCTGGCGGAGGTTTCCTGGCGCAAGGCGGTACGCGCCGCGTTTGCCAAAAAGGCGCACAAGTATCGCGCCGACTTCGCCGCCGAAATGCGCGCCCGGATCAATCAGGGGAGTAACGATGCCACGGATTATACGCTGCGGCCTGTCATCGTTGTCGTGCCCAAAAAGGCCAACGATGCGGCAATCGCCCAGCGCCGCCGCGTCGCCGAGGCCATCGCAAAAAGCGCCGCATCGTGCGACGACGCCAAAAACGTCGCCAGAGCGTATCGGGACGTTGTGGTGCGCAATCCGATTATCCGGTCCACCCAGGAACTGGGAGAGACCCTGGCCGAGAAGGTCGCGGCGACCCCCGTTGGCAACTTCACCCCGGCACACCGCACCAGTAACGGCTTCGTAACCTACGGGGTGTGCAAGACACGCGCCCTGAAAGGGCAGATTCTGCCCGATCTGCTGCAGCGCACGAACTTTGTCGACGCCAAGATAAACGATTTCGCCGAGGACTATCTGGCGGAACTAAAGGAAAAAGCGATCATCCGGCGCAATTGATACCGCGGATACGAAAGAGCGGTCATGGCGGCAAATGTGCTTGCGTTAACCATGGGCGATGCGGACGGGATCGCACCGGACATTACCCTTAAAGCCTGGATGCAGCGCCATGTACAGGGCGTGCCGGCGTTTTTCTATATCGGTTCCCGGGAGGTACTGGCGCGGCGGGCAGCCCAACTGGGTATCCCCTGCCCCCTTTGCCCGTGTACCCCCGAAACAGCAGTTGAGATGTTCGATACCGCCCTGCCGGTGGTGGCGGTATCGCCGCACCCCCCTGCCGCCGGTGCGGCGCTAACGATCGCCTCCATCGCCCGGGCGGTTCACTATTGCTGCGTTGGCAAAGCGCATGCAATGGTTACCAACCCGATTACCAAGGCGCGGGTTGTCGATGCCGGCTTTGCCTTTGCCGGGCATACCGAATATCTCGCGGCTTTATCGGCGGAGCATTGGGGAGAGCCGGTAACCCCGGTGATGATGCTGGCCGCCGGGGATATGCTGCGCACGGTGCCGGTCACGATCCACATTCCGTTGCGCGACGTTTCTGATCGCTTGAGCGGCGATTTAATCGTGCGGACCGGATTGATTGTTGCTGGCGATTTGCGCACACGCCTTGGCATTGAGCGCCCCCGTTTGGCAATTACCGGCCTGAACCCCCACGCTGGAGAGAATGGCCTGATGGGAGATGAGGACCATCGCATTATCGCCCCTGCCGTGGCCCGTTTGCGCGCGCGCGGCATCGACGCCGCAGGACCGTTCGCCGCCGATAGCCTGTTTCAGGCGCGCATGCGCGATCGCTACGATGTCGTGCTTGCCATGTATCACGATCAGGCGCTCATTGCCGTCAAGACGCTCGATATGGAGAATAGCGTCAATGTGACATTGGGGTTGCCCTTTGTTCGCACATCGCCGGCACACGGCAGCGCTGTGGAACTTGCGGGAACGGGCCGGGCAAGCGCCGCCAGTCTGATTGCTGCCTTAAAGATGGCCACCCGTATGGCCGGCGCTACGGCGCCGTGACGTGCATTGACGCATTGCCGCCCCTGGGCGATGTAATCCGTACCCATGGCCTTCGGGCGCGTAAAAGTCTGGGGCAGAATTTTCTTCTTGATCTGAACCTGACACGGCGTATCGCACGTGCGGCCGGAGCGCTTGAAAATGCGGCCGTCATCGAGATCGGCCCGGGACCTGGCGGTCTGAGCCGCGCCCTGTTGGCGTGCGGGGTGGCGGCGCTCACCCTTGTTGAGCGCGACAGGCGCTGTGTGCCGGCCCTGGCGCAGATCGCCCGGGCGAGCCGCGTACCGGTGCAGATCCTCGAAGAGGATGCACTGGCAATCGATTACGATGCATTGGCGGCGGGTTTGAGGGCAAGGATTGGCGCACAGGTGAAAATCGTGCTTGTCGCCAATCTGCCCTACAACATCGCCACCGCCCTGTTGACGACATGGCTGGAGACACCGCGCTGGCCGCCCTGGTATGATCGCATGACGCTGATGTTTCAGCGCGAAGTAGCGCAGCGTCTGGTCGCGGCGCCAGGGAGCCGCTCCTATGGGCGCCTGAGCGTTCTGACCCAATGGCGCACAACCCCCGAACGCCTGTTCGATATTTCCCCGCGCGCCTTCACGCCAGCGCCCAAAGTGACTTCGTCGCTGGTGCGTTTTACGCCCATAGATGCGCCGCTTGCATGCGATATGCATCTGTTCTCGCGGGTGAGCGCGGCCGCGTTCGGCCAGCGGCGCAAGATGCTGCGATCGAGCTTAAAGACCCTTGGCATGGCGCCCTCGGTTCTTCTGGCCGCGTGCAATATTGATGGCCGCCGGCGCGCCGAGACGCTGACGGTGGCGGAATTTGTCGCTCTGACAAACGCCTATGGGAGAGCCGCGGGGGAAAAGAGCTGTTAAACGGTGCAATACTGATCCGATCAGCCACGTGCAACGATATGTGGCCCGTCGACGCCTGAAGTCTTTTCAGGTTTTGCCCGAAGGGATTCCGACAAAGACGGTTATATGCTTTGACTTTTTTGTATCCATTTGCGTATTCCTATTGAGGTGATGGTTTCAGGTTGTGCGGTGAGTTTGTTCCAAGCCTGACAGGCAGCGTCAAGAATTGCCTCGTAATCTTCAAAGACGCGGTTTGATAGCCAGTTCTGACGCATATACTGCCAGATGTTTTCAACTGGGTTCAGTTCCGGCGCGCGCGACGGTAGGAAGATGATCGACAGATTGTCTGGTAGCTTCAGTTTGCCTGTGGTATGCCAGCCGGCGCGATCAAGCAACACCACGGCATGGGCACCTTTGGCGACATGGTGACTGATCTCTTCAAGATGAAGCTGCATGGCTTGGGTATTGGCCGACGGCAGGGCCAGTGCGGCTCCCGTTCCTCTGGCCGGGCATACCGCGCCGAATAGGTAATACCAGGGGGCTTTACGTTTGACTCCTGGCTTTGTTTAAAACCGCTGTCTTATCAGCACGACACACAAGTCAGCGTGTACAAAACGCCAATGCCGCTGGTATAAGCACTCTTGTAACGTTGATCGGCTGGTTTTCGTGGCTTGGTGCCGCGCCTGGCCCAGATGCGGGTCTGCGGGTCTGCGGGTTCTTTTGCCCCACCCTCATTTCGTCTTGAAACCAGATTTCAATGGGGGTGTTCTTTAAAAGATGACCTGTGTGCGCTTCAAGCGTGGCTGCGAAGTTTTTTTAAATTCCTTGATGACCCGTTTGTTCTGTTTGGGATGTTGCGGACGTACTGACATGCGAGAAAAGCCCAACTCCTTGAGAAGATTGGAAATGGTACGCTCCTTGATCGAAACACCAAATCGCTCTTTGATCACATGGACCAAATCAATACGCCGCCAGCGCACGACACCGTCAAGCTCAGGATCAGGTCTGGCCGCGACAATCTGGGCCAGTTCGTGCTTTTGGCTTGCACTCAATAAGCTTTTGGGACCACCGCCCCTTCGGTTGACCAGACCGTTTGGGCCGTGCGCGTTGAAACGATGAACCCAGTCCCGCAAGGTCTGGCGGTCCATGCCGCCGACTTTGGCTGCATCTGCACGGCTCATACCGTCATAAACGGCGGCAATCGACAAAAGGCGGCGAGTTTGCCGACTATCTTGACAATGTTTGGCAAACTCCCGAACCTGAACACTCGTGTAATCATCGCGAAGTCGGATCATGGCAAAATCTCCTTTGCCACTATGAATCACACTTCACGCACAAACAAAAGCAAATAAATGAGTCAGAACCCAATACCGTTGGTATAAGGCAGGTTCAGCAAAGCCCTCGCCAACACATATCCATGACCGATACACTGACAAACAACTCCTTAAACCCGACACACTGCTAGAGCGTGTCAGGCAGGAAGAGTGTGGCAATCGCCTGCGCGGCAATGCCTTCGCGCCGGCCGGTAAAGCCGAGCCCTTCGCTGGTGGTGGCCTTGACGCTGACGCGATCGGCCTGAAGGGAGGCGATTTGCGCGATGCGCCGGCGCATGGCCAGGGCATAGGGAGCGATCTTCGGCGCCTGGCAGATAACGTTCACATCCAGATGAAGCAATAGGCCGCCGCGCGCCGAAAGACGCGCCGTTGCAAAGCGCAGAAACTGATCGGACGATGCGCCCTTCCAGGCCGCATCTGTGGGGGGAAAATGCTGCCCGATATCGCCATCGGCCATGGCGCCGAGAATCGCATCGGTAAGGGCATGGAGAACCACATCCGCATCCGAATGGCCGGCAAGCGCATGGGTGTGGGGAATCCGGACACCGCCGAGGATCAGGTCTCCGTCCGCGCCGAACGCGTGTACATCATAGCCGATGCCGGTGCGTACCGACAGGTTCATCGAAAATCCGTCGCTGGCAAGCAGGTTATGGCGTGCCTGCTCAATATCCTGCGCCGTGGTGATTTTAACATTGCGATCGCTTCCCACCACGCATGATACTTTAATGCCCGCCCAATGGGCAATCTGCGCGTCATCGGTAAATGTGTCGACGGGCGCAGCCCGTGCGGCGCGATGCGCCTCAAGAATGGCGGCGAAGTGAAAGCCCTGGGGAGTTTGCGAGGCGCGGCAGGCCGCCCGTGGCAGCGTTTCGCTCATATGGCCTTGGGCGTCGACCCGGGCGATTGTGTCGCTTAAATCGCATACCGGTAACACGGCCTTGTGATCGTGCAGGGCGCTGCACACCCGATCGATCAGGCCGGCATCGACAAAGGGGCGGGCGCCGTCGTGAATAAGCACTCGCTGCGGCGACAGGGACTTCAGCGCATCAAGGCCCCGGTAGACCGATTCTTGTCGGCTCGCCCCTCCCATCACCGGCGAAAGGAACGCAGCGGTGTCGAACGCGCCCCTGCAAAGCTCGTAGTGCGCCCCGTCCTGCGAATGAATGACGACCAGTATCCTGTCGATCTTCTCATGGTGTACAAAGGGCGTCAGGGTGCGTACCAGCAAGGGTGCCCCGGCCAAGGCTTTATACTGCTTGGGCGTTCCGGCGCCGGCGCGGACCCCCCTGCCGGCGGCGACGATAAGCGCGATGGTTGTCGGTGTTTTGGTCATGGAGGCTCGCCTGCGGGCACAGGATGGCACTGACGGGGCAATCACAAGGCCGTACCGTCCCGTTCATCTGCCGGTGAGAAAACGCCGGCACGCCGCCGGTGTCAAGAGCGACTTCGCCGCCATTTTGCCAGGGGCTCCCGGGATCGTCAGATGCATGGCGTAAAGTGCGGCGTATCTGCGCTTTTCGCCCGACGAGACGTCCGTGATATCCGGTCGTGAAGGCGTTGCCCTGGCGATGTAACTTTATTTTGCTTAAATTTTGTGCACACTGCCCCCATGACCCCTGCAAAATCGCCTGTACGTAAAACCTTTAAGCGCCCTCAAAACCCGCATTTCCTCGCCGAACCCTTGTGGATCGGCGATGTGAAATTGCCGAACCGGGTTCTGCTGGCGCCGATGGCAGGCATTACCGATGCGCCCATGCGGCGTTTGGCGGCGCGTTTCGGCGCCGGTCTGGTAATCAGCGAGATGATCGCCAGCAACGAGGCCGTCACGGACTCCCCGCGCACCCGGCTTAAAATGGCGCACCATGAACGCAACACACCGCTCGGTATCCAGTTGGCCGGTCACGATCCGCAGCTTATGGCGCAAACCGCCCGCCGCGCCGCCGATGCGGGGGCAACACTCATCGATATCAACATGGGCTGTCCCAGCAAGCGGGTGAACAATAGCCTGGCGGGTGCGGCGCTGATGCGCGAGCCGCAAAAGGCCTTGCGCGTGATCGCGGCGGTGGTTGCGGCAGTGGCGGTGCCCGTTACCCTGAAGATGCGTCTGGGCTGGGATGCGCGCTCCATGAACGGCGCGGAAATCGCCGCACAGGCGCAAGACGCCGGCGTGCAGATGATCAGCGTACATGCGCGCACCCGCTGTCAGTTCTACCGGGGAAAGGCGGATTGGTCGGCCGTTCGCCGTATTGTCGATGCGGTCTCCATTCCGGTCATCGCCAATGGGGATCTCGTGGATGAAACAGGCGTTGGCCCGATGCTGGAGCAATCGGCCGCCGCCGGGGTCATGATCGGCCGTGGCGCGTGCGGGCGGCCGTGGTTTCCGGGCATGGTGGCACGCAGGCCCAACGCGCCCCTGGAGCGGCTGGGTATGGGCGATATCGTGGCGGCGCATTTCGAGGCGCTTCTTGAGCACTACGGTACAGCCCCTGGAGTGCGTTGTGCGCGCAAACATCTGGGGTGGTATCTGGAGCACGCCTTTGGCGATGCGCGGGTGCGTAAAGGCTGGCGGCAAACTCTCATGCGCCTTGACGATCCGGCGCGTGTCCATATCGCTCTGCGCGATGCCTTTGGCGCCATCACATGCCGGACCGTGGCTACCAGCCCCGTCGGCGAACGCCGGTACACGGGCGCGTAAGGTGGTGCCCGCGAGCCGTCCGCACGCGATGCCGCGCGCCGCCAGGGATACCGGCGCCCTGCTTGACGCTATTCCTTATCCGCTTATTCGCCTGGACATGGCAGATCGGATTATCCATGCCAACGCCGCGGCCGAACATTTCCTGGCCACGGGTCTTGCCACCTTGACAGGACAGCCATTGTGTTCGTTTGTGCCGCCTGCCAGTCCGGTGCTGGCGACCATCGCCCAGGCGCGCCAGCGGCGCGGCGCGGTGCGTGTTCACCGTGTCGATCTGCGCGCGCCCAACAATCACGGGGCGCTGGCGGACATTTATGTTGCGCCCGTAACGGACAGCGCGGATGAATTGCTTGTCATGCTGGAGGCGCGGGCGCTGGAGGCCCGTATTGATCAGCACGCCAGCCAGAAGAATGCCACCCGATCGGTAGCCGGCCTGGTATCGGTACTGGCCCATGAGGTAAAGAACCCTCTTTCGGGCATTCGCGGCGCGGCGCAGCTACTGGAGAAATCCGCCAGCGAAGGTGATCGGGTCTTGACGACGCTTATTCGCGATGAAACGGATCGTATTGTGCGCCTGATCGAACGCATGGAGATGTTTGGCGAGCAGCCGCCGTTTACGCCACACGCAGTGAACATGCATGATGTCTTGCAGCGCGTGCGTCAACTCGCCATGGCCGGATTTGCCGCGCCGATCGACGTCGTTGAGGCGTTTGATCCCTCGCTGCCGCCAGTTTCGGGAAATCGCGATCAGCTTATTCAAGTGTTTCTCAATCTGGTCACGAATGCCGCGCGGGCGCTCAATGGCAAGGCCGACGGGCGCATTGTCCTGAAGAGCGAATGGTGTTCCGGGGTCCATTTGAATGCGCCCGGATCGGCGGCGGCACGTCATCTGCCTTTGGCTTTCAGCGTGATTGATAATGGCCCCGGGTTGAGCGATGATATGCGTGATTATGTATTCGAGCCATTTGTGTCCGGACGTGCGGCGGGAACGGGTCTGGGGCTAACCCTGGTCTCGAAGATCATTGGCGAACACGGCGGTCTGGTCGAATATGCGCGCCAGGGGCATTTGACGGTATTTCGTGTCCTTCTTGCGCCAGCCGGCAGGTGATGGGTGGCGCCGTCACGTTCGTGGAACAAATTTGACATTTGAGAACGGGCCCGGCAGCGAACGGAACTCAAATGTCAAATTCGTTCCACTGGAATGTTATGGTGGCCCCCTGGTATTACAACCAGGCAACACGCGTTGAACGCAACAGGAATTGAACGCAACAGGAATTGAGAGAAAATGACCGGCAAGACCGTCATTATCGCCGAGGACGATGGGGGGGTCCGTACCGTCGTCGCCCAGGCGCTGAACCGCGCCGGCTACACGATCCGCACCAGCGCACACGCCGCGGGACTGTGGGAGCGTGTAACCGGCGGCGAAGGCGATCTGGTGGTAAGCGATGTGCTCCTGCCCGATGGCAGCGTCTTCGATCTGCTGCCGCGCATAACACACAGGCGTCCCGGTTTGCCGGTAGTGCTGATCAGCGCGCGCAATACGTTCAGGACGGCACTGCGCGCCTCCGAACTGGGCGCCTATGAGTATCTGCCCAAGCCGATTGATCTTGATGAGCTTGTCGCGGTTGTGGATCGGGCGCTCAACGCGGCGCCGGCACCCAGGGCAAGGGCGCCTCTCGATATTGTACAGGACTTGCCCCTCGTCGGGCGCTCACCGGCCATGCAGGACATCTACCGCGCCATTGCGCGTCTTATCCGCACCGATTTGAGCGTTATGGTCGTCGGCGAATCCGGTACCGGCAAGGAGCTCGTGGCGCGCGCCCTGCACGATCACGGTACGCGCCGTGGCGGTCCCTTCGTGGCGATCAACATGGCGGCGGTGCCGCGCGAACTGATCGAAGCGGAACTGTTCGGCCACGAAAAGGGCGCCTTTACCGGTGCCGACAAGCGCAAGGCCGGGCGCTTTGAGCAGGCCGAGGGCGGCACCCTGTTCCTGGACGAAATCGGCGATATGCCGATCGATGCCCAGACGCGGCTGCTGCGGGTGCTGCAGGAGGGGGAATTCTCCCGTATCGGAGGGCGCGCAACGCAACGCACCAATGTGCGGATCATCGCCGCTACCCATCGCGATCTGGAGCAGCGCATCGCGCAAGGGGATTTTCGCGAGGACCTCTACTATCGATTGAACGTGATGCCCTTACGCGTCCCCCCATTGCGCGAGCGGCGTGAGGATATTGCCGATCTGGTGTATCACTTCGTCAACCGGGCGCAAGGCGAAGGGCATGGAGTGAAAATCTTCAGCCTGGAGGCGTTGGCGGTGTTGAAGGCCTATGCGTGGCCTGGCAATGTGCGCGAGTTGGAAAATGTCGTCAAACGCATCGTTGTGTTGCAGCCGGAGGAGACAATTACAGCGGATATTGCGGCACACCATCTGGGCGCGGCGCGGCGAGAGCCTTCGATGCAACGGGCAGACGGCGAAATGATGCCCATCGCGACGGCTGTTGCCCATCATTTGGCGCAACACTTTCGACGTCCCGAAGCCTGCGACGATACCGATCTGTACAGCCGTCTGCTGCGCGAGTTCGAACATCCTTTGCTTGTGGCCACGTTACGTGCAACCAACGGAAATCAAATAAAGGCGGCGGCAATTCTGGGAATGAATCGCAATACGTTGCGAAAAAAAATACGTGAATTAGGCATTTCCGTTTCCCGCCATATGATGTAAAACAGCAACACTGTCACTTATTGGCAACTATCCCGTCCGGCTGCACGCAAGGGGCTTTCGAACGCCTCCCTGCCGCGCCGCTTCCCGGCGACCTCACTGGCGGTATATTTTATTGTTTGTCCTGGTCCGGGCCCTGGCTACAAACCAAATACCCTACATGATGGTGCCGGCCACAAGGCGGCACCGGCGGCGAGTGCACAATCACGATGATCCATACCTCGAGCACCACATCGCGTAAGTTGCTCTCTCTGGGCGCACACGAGGCTTCCGCCAGGAACACCCTGGCGCGCGCCCGCGCAATGCGCCGCCTGGGTATCGTGACGGTAATCGCCGCCCCTGTTATAGCGGTGGTGTCCTATCTGCTGCTGACGGGGCTGAGCTCCGTCGAGATCACCCGCGGCACAGTATTGGCGACAATCATCGTCAACGGCGTCATGTTGATGCTGCTGATCAGTACGATTATCTTCGAACTGACGCGCGTGCGCAGCGAGCGTGGCGAGACAACCTCCGGCAGCCGCCTGCACTGGCGCATTATCGGCTGGTTCGGCCTGTTGGCGGTCATCCCGGCGCTGGCGGTGGCGGTCGTCGCGTTCGTCGCCCTTGATCGGCGTCTCGATTACTGGTTTTCGAGCAAAACGCGCGCCATCATCGAGACGTCCGGCGAGGTCGCCGAGGCCTATGTCACCGAGCACGCCAAGATCCTGCGCGGCGATCTGATCGCCATGTCTCTCGATCTGGATCGCGCCAGATCAACCTATGAAATCAATCCGGGCCAGTTTGGCCAGTATCTGCGTACACAGGCGACGTTGCGCGGCTTGCCCGCGGCGTTTTTGCTCGATGACAGCGGCCAGGTCCTTATCGAGAGCCTGAACGAGCCGGGATTACAGGTCTTCATGCCGACCAGGCTCGCCATCACACGCGGCGGCGGCGGGGCGCCGGTGATCATCGCCCCGGGCACCACCGATCAGATCGGCGCGCTGATCAAATTACCGGATTTCGATAACGCCTATCTCTATATCGCCCGCAAGATGGACAGCCAGGTGGTCGCGTACCGGCGGCTGATACTGGAAAACGCCAAGGAATACAGTGCGCTCGAGCAACAAAGCAGCTTTGTGCAAAACGCCTTTGCGGTAACCTATGCGCTGCTTACACTGATTATGTTGCTGGCCGCGATCTGGGTTGGCGTGGTGTTTGCCGACTGGCTGGCCGCGCCCATTCGCCGCCTGATGTGGGCCGCCAGACAGGTCTCGGGGGGTAATCTGGACGTGCGCGTGCCGGAGGCGCAGGTGGGAGACGATCTGGGGGATCTTGCCCGTGCCTTTAATACCATGACCGAGGATCTGGGTTATCAGCGCAACGAATTGCTTGCCGCCAGCGCCCAGATCGATCAGCGCCGGCGCTTTATGGAGGCCGTCCTTACCAGTGTCAGCGCCGGCGTTCTCGGGGTTGATCACGATGGCACGATCATTTTGGCCAATACGTCCATTTGCGATATTCTGGGGCGCCGCCGGCGTGATCTGGAAGGCGCCGATATTGTTGCGGCCATTCCGGAACTGGCGCCCCTTGTGCAGCCCGGCTCGAGCGCCTGGCGCGCCCCGGCGCAGGTGAATTTCAGACGCGGTGATGAAGATCGCATCCTTACCGTGCGCCTGACCGACGAGTCGGGCCGTGACGTCCGCCACAGGTTTGTGGTAACCGTCGACGATATTACCGGGCTGGTTGCCGCCCAGCGCACCTCCGCCTGGGCCGATGTGGCGCGCCGCATCGCCCATGAAATCAAGAACCCGCTGACCCCCATTCAACTCTCCGCCGAGCGCCTGAAACGCCGCTACGGCAAGGACATCGGCGACGGGCGGGAGGTCTTCGACAAATGTACCGATACGATCATTCGCCAGGTGCAGGATATCGGCCGCATGGTCGACGAATTTTCCTCTTTTGCCCGTATGCCCAAGGCGCAAATGGCCCGCGACGACATTCTGGACGTCATCCGGCAAAGCATCTTCATGATGCGCGTCGGCTATCCTGACATTGATTTTCGGCTCTCGCGGCGCATCGAGGCGCAGCAGCCGATGATGGCCGTCTTCGATCGTCGTCTGATCGCCCAGGCGCTGACCAATTTGCTGAAAAATGCCACCGAATCGATCCGCCGGTGCACCGAAGCAAAAACCGAAAAGGGATGTATTGAGGTCGATTTGTATGAAGACAACGGACGCATTGTCATCGATGTTCTCGACAATGGCGTCGGATTGCCGAAAAAGAACCGCAAACGTCTGCTTGAGCCGTATATGACGACCCGTGAAAAAGGCACCGGTCTGGGCCTGGCAATTGTCAATCGCATCATGGAGGAGCACGGCGGAACGGTCGAACTGGACGACCGCGGGGCGCAGCCGGGCGCGTGCGTGCGATTGGTCCTGGGTACCCTCGACAGCACGGATGGCGCGCGTGATCGCAACGGTGCCGCAACAACCCGTAGCCCGCCGCGCTGATCATGCCTGTGGCGGGAATTGACGTTATGACGCATATGAACTGTTGCATTGCCGGATAGTGGGAGTGGCATTTATGGCTGCCGATATACTGATTGTTGATGATGAAGAAGATATTCGTGAACTGGTGGCGGGCATTTTGCACGACGAAGGCTACGCCCCGCGCCTTGCCGGCGACAGCGCCGGTGCCCTGGAGCAAATCAGCGAGCGGCGGCCCAATCTCGTTTTTCTCGATATCTGGTTGCAGGGCAGCGAGCACGATGGGCTTAGCGTCCTGGATACAATCAAGGAGCGGCATCCGGAACTTCCGGTGGTGATGATTTCCGGCCATGGCAATATTGAGACAGCGGTCTCATCGATCAGGCGCGGCGCCTATGACTTTATCGAAAAGCCGTTTAATGCGGACCGGCTCCTGCTGGCCGCGGAACGGGCCCTTGAGGCCTCGCGCCTGAAGCACCAGGTGGCGCAATTGAAGGTTCGCTCCGGGGACGACAACCGGGTGATCGGCAGATCGGCGGCGATGCACAATCTGCGTCATGTGATATCCCGCGTGGCGCCAACAAACAGCCGCGTACTGATCTCGGGCCCAAGCGGCAGCGGCAAGGAACTGGTGGCGCGCTGCCTGCACGCCGGCTCGCTTCGCGCGCAGGATCCGTTTATCGTTGTCAGCGCGGCAACGACGCCGCCGCAGAGCATGGAAGCGGCCCTGTTCGGCGCGGAAGCCGGACGCGGAAGCGAGCGCACTACCGGCGCGCTTGAAAAGGCCCATGGGGGCACCCTGTATCTCGATGAAATTGCCAATATACCGGAACGGACGCAGCTTAAGATCCTGAATATGCTTATTGAGAAGCGTTTTTACCGGATCAATGAAACGATCCCCGTCGCAGTGGATGTGCGCATATTCACCTCAACCACCAGGAATCTTGAACGGATGATTTCCAGGGGGCAGTTTCGGGAAGATCTTTTTCATCGTCTGTGTGTGGTACCCGTAGCAGTGCCGGGACTATCGGAGCGCAGTGAGGATATCCCCGATCTGGTCATGTATTTTATCGACAAGATCGCCGCTGCCAGCGGGCTGCCGAAGAAACATATCAGCGAAGAGGCGATGACCCTCTTGCAGGCGATGGAATGGCCGGGCAATGTGCGCCAGTTGCGCAACAATGTGGAACGGTTGCTGATTTTAACGCGCGATGCGCCTGAAACCACCATCGATACCGCGCAATTGCCCCCTGAGATCGGCATTATGCAGCCATCGATTTCCTTCGCAACGAGCGATAGTTCCCTGATTTCGATGCCGCTGCGGGAGGCGCGAGAGATCTTTGAACGCGAGTATTTATCGGCTCAGGTTAAGCGTTTTGGTGGTAATGTGTCGCGCACGGCGGCATTTGTCGGTATGGAGCGCTCCGCCCTGCACCGCAAGTTGAAGTCTCTCAATATCACGACCGGCTAGCTGTAGTCTTTCAATCGGTTGTTCGCGAAAATCCCATCGGGTGCTGCTGGCGCAAGAAGTGTCATGTCAGGTTCGCCGCTTTGCAAACAACCCGCCGAAAGATGGCAGTCAGCGATATGATTAGGGCCGAACATCTATGAAAATCATCATTTGCGGCGCCGGCCAGGTCGGCGGCGGTATCGCCGAACGGCTGGCGCGCGAGGGTAACGATGTGACCCTTATCGACAAGGACCCGCAACTCGTTCAGCTCCTGCGCGAGACCCTGGATGTACGCGGCATTGTAGGTCACGGCGCACAGCCGGATGTCCTGCAGGCCGCGGGCGCGCAGGAGGCGGATATGGTCATCGCTGTCACCCTGCACGATGAGGTCAATATGGTGGCCTGTCAGGTGGCCCATTCGCTGTTCAATGTGCCTACCAAGGTGGCGCGCATTCGCGCCCAGACCTATCTGGAGCCCCATTGGCAGGATTTGTTTTCACGCGATCATATGCCCATTGACGTGATTATTTCGCCCGAGGTGGAGGTTGGCGAAATGATTCTCAAGCGTCTTTCGCTGCCACGCGTCCGCGATGTTGTGACGTTTTGCGATGAGCATGTTGTCGTCGCCTGCGTGCATATTGGCGAGGACTGTCCGATTATCGATACACCGCTGACGCAATTGACAGATCTGTTTCCGGATTTGCAAACCCTCGTCGTCGGGATCGTGCGTGGCGGCACGCTTTTTGTGCCCAGGAGCAACGACTCCCTGCTGGAGGGCGATGTCATATATTTTGTCGCCGAACGCAGCCAGGTAACGCGAACCCTGGGCATTCTCGGCCACGACGATACCCAGGCGCAACGTGCGGTTATCGCCGGCGGCGGCAATATCGGGCTGTATATCGCGCGCGCACTTGAGGGCGGCTCGCAAACCCGCGCCAAGCTCATTGAGCGCGATCACCCGCGCGCCATCGACGCGGCCGAGCAACTCGACCGCACGGTGGTCCTGAACGGCAGCGCGCTGGACCAGGAGGTCCTGCGCGAGGCCGATATTGATCAGGCGGATATTTTTATCGCCGTCACCGACGATGACAAGGTCAATCTGCTCGCCTGCGCCATGGCCAAAACCCAGGGCGCCGGCGCCACGCTTTGTCTGATTAACGATCGCAGCCTGCCCAATCTGGCAACCACAATCGGCTTTGAGGCGATGATCAATCCGCGTGCCGTAACCGTGTCGAAAATTCTCCAGCATGTCCGCCGCGGCCGCATCCGCGGCATCTATTCGGTGTATGACGGAGAGGCCGAAATCATTGAAGCGGAGGCCATGGAAACCTCCCCCCTGGTGGGCAGCCCGCTCAATGCCATCGATTGGCCCGACGGGGTGCGCGTCGGCGCGGTGTATCGCGATGGCCGCGTTGTAGTCCCAAGGGGGGATACGCGCATTATGGCACGCGATCGGGTGCTGGTGTTTGCCCTGGAGAAATCGGTGCGCCGGGTGGAGCAGATGTTCCGCGTCAGCATCGAGTATTTTTAGTCTCATACGATGCCTTGCGTTCTCTTTTACTTTTCGATCGCGCTGGGTGGCTTTGGTGCCAACCTTGTTGTCCCGACGCTGCTGGCGTTGCGCTACGCGGAAGGCGACAGCGCGGTGGTGTATTTTTTCCAGGCCGTGCTGATTCTGTTTGTCTCCGGGGCACTGTTTTTTTCGTTTCTGGGTGGTGCGCAACGCCTGCGCCGCGGTGACGCCTTTGTTTTGGTGGCGCTTGTTTGGGGGGTCCTGATCGTCCTCGGGGCGGTGCCGATCATGCTCATCGCCGATGTGCCGTGGTACGATGGCGTCTTTGAAAGCGCCTCGGGGCTGACAACCACCGGCGCTTCCGTATTCGGCTCGGTGGAGACGTTGCCGCGCAGCCTGATATTCTGGCGCAGCCAGTTGCAGTGGCTGGGGGGCCTTTTAATCCTGCTGACGTTCGTACTTGTGCTGGCACCGACAAATGCCGGCGGACTGCCCGATGGTTTTGAGCACGATACCCGCTCGGTGCGCCGCGCCACGCTGTTTACCCAGGCACGCATGGGTGTGATCACGCGCGAAATCACAGCGATCTATGGATTTGTCACCTGTATGGCCTTTATCTCCCTTTTGATGAGCCGGGTGCCTGGATTCGACGCGCTGTGTCTGGCGCTTTCAAGCGTTTCAACGGGCGGTTTCATGCCGCGCGACGGTACCCTGGCGGTCTATAATACGCCTGCGGTGAAATTCACCATCGCGATTACCATGCTCATCGGGGCGACGAGTATCCTGTGGCATCGGCACGTGTTTTACTGGCGCTGGCCGCTCCTGCGGCGCCATCGCGAGAGCTATTGGGTCATTGCCATGGCGCTTGGTGTCGGCCTTGCCTATGGGTTTGCCTTTTTCCGCCTAAGCGGCGGGAGCGATGTGATCGCCCCCGTTGTTGCTCTGGGCGAGGGGTTGTTTACGGGCATTTCGCTGGTAACGACGTCCGGTTTTGAGGTACGCACACGCAGTTTTGCGGTGTTTCCCGTCGCGCTTATTCTGCTGATTGCGCTTGCCGGCGGCGGCATTTTCTCCACCGCCGGCGGTCTGAAATATTATCGTCTCGGGGCGATGTTCATGCGCGCCTATGACGAATTGCATCATCTGCTGTATCCTCACGGCGTCCGCCCTCCCGCGTTCGGCTCCCAGGCCAGCGAGCGACGCTTCATGACGGCCATATGGAGTTTCTTCATTCTCTCGGTACTGGCGATCGGTATTCTGAGCACCATCGTTGCGGCAACGTCCACCAGCTTTTTCAGTGCGTTTACCGCCGTTATTGCCGCCTTTGCCGGTATCGGCGCCCTCTATGCGGCCGCCATGCAGGAAAGCGCCCAATGGCTGGCCTTTGGCGATATGGCAGCAAGTGCCAAACTGGCCCTTGTGTTGACGATGCTGCTGGGACGGCTGGAGGTGCTTGTTCTATTCGGTGCCCTGGCGCGTTTGTGGCGCGTACTGGGCTAGAGCGTGTCAGGTCTTATACCAGGGGGCGTTGCGTTTGACTCTTTGCCCGGTTTAAAACCGTTGTCTTATCAGCACGATACACAAGCCAGCGTGTACAAAACGCCAATATCGCTGGTATCAATAGAACCATTCATTTGCAAAAGTCTTTCGCCGGCGCGGCTGTACGACGACGAATTGCGCCGTTATAGTGCGTTGCGCGCGACATTCGATTCTCCTAAACTCCTGCCGCAGCCCGACAAACCACCGATTACGGCGCAATTGCCATTGGACCCAAGGCCGCTATGCTGTCGAGATTGTCTCAATTGCCCCATTTCATGCGGATTTCCGTACTCGCAATGGCGGTGAGCGCCGTTCTTGCCAGCCTGGCCATGCTCCTTCACGGTCGCGCCATTGAACGCGACATCAGCGCACGCACCATCAAGGCTCTTGCCGCCGACGGCCAGTCCTGGGGGAAAATCGAAGTCCATGGGCGTGACGTTACCCTAAAGAGCACATCCCCGGACAAATGGTCGCAGACCCAGGCGATCGCCACGATCAAACGTACCTATGGTGTGCGCCGCCTTGACGATCAAAGCGAAGTCCTGCCGGCAAAAAGCCCCTTTGGCTGGCGCGCGCAGATCAATGCAGCCGGGGTTGAGCTTTCCGGCTATATTCCACCCTATGGGGAGCGCGACGCCATTCTGGAGATCGCCGGCCGATTGTTCGCCGGCAGGGAAATCATCGACAATATGGCTCTGGCCACGGGAACGCCGGCAAAACGGGTTTGGATCGCCGCCATGACCCAGGCTCTGGAGCATTTGAAGCGGCTGCGCCAGGGACACGTCGCGCTGTCAGATTTGCAACTGGAAGTTGCTGGCCAGGCCGCCAGCTTTGCCGATTACGATGCACTCGATACAGCGCTCGCGACCAGCACCAGCGCGGTCCAACTGGCAAACCGCGATGTGATCCCCCCCAGCGTCACCCCGTTTGTTTGGGGGGCAGCAGTCGCGGACAAAAGTGTCACATTTACAGGTTATTTCGCCTCCAGGGCAGCTATTTCCACACTCTCCGAACGCGCCCGCGCCGCCGGATTTTCCGTGACTGCCCTCGCACCCTATGGCCATGGCGCCGACGATGAATGGCTGCAATGGGCGACATTCGCCCTTGATCGGGCGCTCGCTTTACGCCGGGGAAACGTATCCCTTGTGGACAATACCTTGTCGATTTCCGGCCAGGCGGCGGATTTCGCCGGTTTCGATGGGCTGAATGCGGCGTTGCAAGCGCCCTTGCCGGCAGGCCTGCAAATCAAATCCGCCATCATTGAGCCGCCTCTGGGAAGGCCCTATATCTGGTCGCTTCACCTTGAGCCGCCGGGTCTTGCGCTAAAGGGCTATGTGCCCAGCCCTGAGCAGCGCCGGCAACTGATCGCCAGCGCGCCGCCGAATGTATCGGTATCGGACAATATGCGTCTGGCCTCCGGGGCGCCGCCGGGCTGGCCGGCGGCGATGATGAAATTGGCCGAGGCGGTCAATTTCATGGAGCGCGGCGAGATCCGCATGCGCGATGGAACGGTGCAACTCAGTGGCGCGGCGAAAGACCCGCGCGCCTATGGGCAAATACGCGATCTGCTCTCGGCACCGGAACTGGCGCTCCTGAAAAACATCCGGAACGATATTCCGCCGCCGGTACAATCGCCCTATGTGTTGTCGATTGTCAAACAGGATAATACGGTCACGCTGAGCGGATACGCTCTCGATGCGCAAAGTCGTGACAGACTCGTCAGCGAGGTTTCCCGGCAGATGCCCGGAACCGTTGTTACGGCGGCCATCGATATCGCGCACGGCGCGCCACGCGACTGGCAGTCGGGTGTTGCATTCATGCTGACACAGGTGGCGTTAACACAAAGCGCCGAGGCGCGTTTAAGCGATCTGGACTTGAGCTTTCGCGGTGTTGGCGCGACACCGCAAAGCTATGACGCGCTGGTTCGCGCGTTGAGCGGGCGTTTGCCGGGAGCGCTGCGGCTGGTGGCCAGCGAGACGTTACCACCGCGGATCGAAAACTATACATGGCGCGCGGTCATTGATGCCGATACTGTCGTCATCTCGGGTGCGGTACCGGACAAGGCGAGCCGGGCGAATATCCTTACCCATCTCAAGACGGTATTGCCCGATGTGAAGCTCGAAGACAAAACGTATTACGCCGCCGGGGCACCGCCGGGCTGGCTGGAAGCGATCCGCTTTTTACTCGATCAAGCAGGCGATCTGGAGGCGGGCGCCGAAATCGCCGTGGAAAATGGCAAGCTGCATGTGAACGCGCGGGCGCGCTCGCCGCAGGCCTATCTTGAAGTTGTGGAGAAAATGGCCGCCGTACCGCAAGGGTTTGAGCGCGGCGACGTGATCATTCAACCACCTGTAGTCGAGCGGTATATCTGGCGCGTTCGGCGCGAGAACGGATCGGTCACTCTGAGCGGCTTTATTCCATCGCCGGCGGTGCGCAATATCGTCAATACATCGGCGCGTGTTGAACTTGCCGATGTGGATGTGCGCGACCAGATGCTGATTGCACAGGGCACACCGTTGGGCGTCGACTGGGGTGCTGCGACCGACTATGGGCTAAAACTCGCCGCGCGACTGGCGAGCGGTACGGTTTTTCTTGAAAACGATACAATCAGTATTGAGGGAGTGGCGAAGACAATCGATGACTACCGCGCCCTTTTGGCGGCCATATCCGGCGAGTTGCCGGCCAACCTTTATTTGCTGCGCGAAGTCGTCAAGCCGCCCTCCGATGCCGATGCGGCAAGTCTGCCCTATACATTCAAGGCCACCTTCGATGGCCGCACCGTCGCCGTTGACGGGCTGGCGCGCGCCGAAGATGTGCAGAGCCTCAATGCGTTCATCGCCACACAGTTTGCCAATGCGGAACGCAAAATCAATATCGATGTCTCGGCGCGCGGGCGTGAGGATGTCAAAGAGGATATCCGCATGCTATTGAGAAGGCTTGCCGCCAGTCTTGAGGGGCGTTTTCGCATTATCGACGATTCCCTCAGCTATTTCGCCGTGGTGCAATCGCAAGCGCAGGCGCAACCGGAGCAAAGCGAAATTGCCGATGCGGCGGCAACATTCACCCATGCCAATATTGTCATCGAAGGGCTGGATGTATTCAGTGCACGCCGCGCGAGCAGTTGCGAATCGATACTCAATGACTTCGTCCGCCAGCACCGGATTCGCTTTGCGACGGCCAGTGCAAGGCTCACCGCCGCCGGGCGTGATACCCTGGCGCGCATTATCGGCTCCATTGCCCGTTGTCCGGACACGCGCATAACCGTGGAAGGGCATACGGACTCAGATGGCGATGCGGACTATAATCTTGCCCTGTCACAACAGCGCGCCGATGCGGTTGTGGAATATCTGGTGCAGGCGCAGATCGCGCCGGACCGCCTGAGCGCGATCGGCTATGGCGAAACCCGGCCGATTGCGACAAACAATACTGAGGAAGGAAAATCGCGTAACCGCCGCATCGAGTTTCGCGTCGTTGGCGCGCGCGATAATTGAAAGCGCATCCTGTGCATGAGTAATACCAGCAGTATTGGCTTTCTGTACACGCTGACGTGTGTATCGTGCTGATAAGACAACGGTTGTAAACCAGGTCAGGCGTCAAACGCAAAGCCCCTTGTATACCAGCAGTATTGTCTTTCTGTACACGCTGACGTGTGTATCGTGCTGACAAGACAACGGTTTTAATCCGGGCCAGGGGTCAAACGCAAAGCCCCTTGGTATAAAGCCAGTGGAACGCATTTGACATTTGCGTCCCGTTTGCCGCTGGGCGCGTTCTCACATGTCAAATGCAACATTCCACCAGGTGTGTAATTGTAATAGGGCGTTCTTACAAAACCCATCGGGTGCAGGTAGCCATTCATCTGATCATCGCTTTTTTCTATTTGTCCGGCACTGGATAAATCGAATATCTCTCATGATCCGGTGAATGGCCCGAATGGCTCTGCCGGGGTCGTGGCTGCTGAAAGATCACAACTGGATTAAAAGGAAAGAAAGGGCCGCTATGTCGAACTATCTGATCGCCTGGTTATGGCCGTATTTGTTGCTGTCACTCTTGGCGGGCATCGGCGTGGGCTGGTGGAGTTGTGGCATGGAGCAGAACGATGATTAATGCAAGGGCTGTGCCATGCTGGTTCTGATTTTTCAGTCGGCGATCCTGATCCTGGCGGCATTTGTGATCGGCGTTGTGATCGGGTGCTACGCCAGGGGCGTAAGAGGAACTTCCGCGCCCGCGCAGATGCCAGCGGTGGAACCGGCCACAACCGGGGCGCCGGCGATACTTGAAGGGCGGCGCGATCACGATGGGGCGTCTGGTTTTCCAAACTTGCGGCGCGCGGCGGTGCGCGCCCGGCAGGAAGCACAACAGGCGGCCCTCCTGGGCGGTTCCACGGCGCCGCCGGATGATACCGGCGCGCAAGGCGCCACAGACATCGCCGCTGCCACCGGGCGTCCGCCTGCGCAACCGCGGCCTGAGGGGAAACTGGACAACTTAAAGCGTATCAGGGGTATTGGCAAAAAAACGGAAAAAATGCTTCACAAACTGGGCATCTATCGTTTTGCTCAAATTGCCGCCTGGAGCCCGGCGCAAGGGGCGTGGATGGAGACGTATTTGCATTTTCCCGGCAGAATCGAACGCGAGGACTGGATTGGCCAGGCCGACATATTGGCGAAGGGGGGCGATACAGCTTTCTCCAAAAGAGTTGACCAGGGGGAAATTCCCACCAGTACGGACCAATAATCGTTTTTAGGTCAATCGCCCGGGACGAGGTCGCTGCATTGCCGGCCTCGCGCCGGAACGCGAATGACTACCGGTTCACGGCGTACCATGCAACCACCCTACCCCAATGCGTTGATCGGTGCCTTGAGGTTCGATGATTTCCTGTCTGGTAACTCTAGAGCGTGTCAGGTCTTAATAGCAGCGAAGCTAAAAAAATTGAGTCACTTCGCTATACAAATTCTATACATACAATGCGTTCCAATATATTAACGCAAAATTCCCAATTAATGTATAATACTTGATCACTCAACTACTTTATTCAATTCACTTGAATGGCGTATTGCCTGATAAGGGAAGGCCGTACGTTATGACCGCGGCAAGAGCTTTCTTTTCACGTTTCGATGGAGCATTGTTGTTCAACAGCGCCTATATTGCGCTGGCGTTGGCGCTCGCGGCGATTACCGGAGCGCAGATGGGATTTCGTCTACAGCTGGGCGAACCGCATCTGATTCTTGGAGGTCTTGCGGCTCTGATACTGCTTGCGATCGTCTGGTTCGTTTACACATACCTTCGCCCCGATGACATTCTTGCCGGTCTTTGCCTGTATACAGCGTTGTTCATCATTGGCTCCGTCGCACTTGGCCCACTTTCCTATATGGCAGCGGCCCTCAACTTTCCCTTGCAGGACAAGTCCCTCGCCGCCATTGATCTTGCCCTGGGGCTGAACTGGCTGGACTGGCTGGCATTTTCCATCGAAAATGACTGGCTCCGCGAATGGTCGAATTTCTTCTATCAACTGACGATACCCATGATAATGGTCTCCATGCTGGTGTTGCCTTTCGCGTATGGTGTCACGTCACTGAAGCGCTTCGTTACCACCTACAGCCTGTGCGGTTTCATTGTGTGTATTCTGTCGGCGCCATTTGCCGCGGAAGGGACATATCCATACTATGGCATTGACCTGCAATCGCTGAATGGCTTTGCGCCCGCTATTTTCGAGGTCGGCGCCTTTGTTGACTATATTCCCACCTTCAATGGACTGCGCGATGGAACCATACGCACTATTAGCATTACCGACAGCAAGGGTATTGTCGCATTTCCATCGTTTCATGCCGTATTGTCTGTCCTGATGATTTTGTGCTACGCGGGCCGGTCGCCTTTGCAAGGAGTACTGTTCGGCATAGCCGTGGTGATCAATGTCGCGATACTGATCACCGTACCGGTAAGTGGGGGGCACTATTTTATCGACGTAATTGCCGGTATATTGGTGGGTGCTTTTGGCTGGGTTGTGTCGGGATACATCGTCGGCAAGGACAGGGATTGGCAACCAACGCCGGATCGATTGTTGCCGGCGGATGCTTCCCGCCAGGCCGCACCGCAACCTTAGAGTATCCGTTTTTGTCAATTTGTTTTTTTGTTGCCACGTACGATTGTCCCTGATGAGGGTGTTAGCGAAGCCGAGGGACTTTTTCACAAGCAACGCGATAACTTAAGGGAGATTTGCCGTGAATTCCGCAAGCACGCCGGAGCCCCCGGATTGGCCCCGGACAATGATGGACGATACCACAAAGGTTGCCCTGATCACCGGCGGAGGCACAGGCATCGGTTTTGCCGCAGCATCAGGCTTGGCTGCTGATGGATATATTGTTGTCCTTGCAGGACGCCGATTGGAAAAATTGCAGCAAGCGGCCCGCCGGATCGGCGATCGGGCATTTCCGTTGGCCATGGATGTCTCCGATCCAGCCGGTATTTTTACCGGCTTCGATAAAATTTCCGGACATTTCGGACGGCTTGATCTCCTGATTAACAACGCAGGAACGAATGTAGCCGACGCTGTACTACTGGAGGATGTCTCATCGTCGGATTGGGAGCGTGTGGTGGCCACTAATCTGTGCGGCGCATTTTATTGCATCCAGGGCGCGTTCCGGCTGATGAAGGCGCAACGGCCGAAAGGGGGCAGGATTATTAACAACGGCTCCGTCTCGGCGCACGCGCCGCGACCCAATTCCGCTCCCTACACAGCAACGAAGCACGCCATTACGGGACTGACGAAAGCCGCTTCTCTGGATGGACGCAAGTACAATATCGCGGTCGGCCAGATCGATATCGGCAACGCCGCGACCGACATGACCAGGAGAATGAAGAACGGTGTGCTGCAGGCGAACGGGACCATTGCACCGGAACCGGTCATGGATGTCGCCAATGTCGCTGACGTAATCCGGCAAATGGCCGCACTGCCGCTTTCGGCAAACGTGCAGTTCGTTACCGTCATGGCGACCGATATGCCCTTTATTGGCCGTGGATAATGGTCTCCTTTCAAGCAAGCGAAAAAAAGCGATGATCAGATGAATGGCCCGGTATGGCCTTGCTGCTAGCCATCTGCGGCAAGGGTGTTATACCAGCGGTATTGGCGTTTTGTACGCGCTGACTTGTGTGTCGTGCTGACAATACAACGGTTTTAAACCAGGCCAGGAGTCAAACGCAAAGCCCCTTGGTATTAAGAGGTATCACTTTCCGGTTTGCCTGTCTTGGAGCGTGTTGAAAGATCACATCCAGGCCTCTCGGAACTGTTTTTACGCCATTATCGTTGCCACCACCGCCACGCAGTCACCCGCCTTCACCAATCCGGGAAAGTGACGGGATGCCACTATGCCCGAACACCTGGCGCGATAGTCGACGGGCGGTGTACCGGTTCGGTCCGCCGGCCAGACGCGCGCGACGATTTCACCGTCCCGCACCGGCTCGCCGAGATCCTTCACCGGCTCGATCAGCCCGTCATCGTGACTGAATACAAAGCAGTCGCCGTCAGGCATGTGGAGCGTCACAGTCGGTGCGATCACCGGCTCTCCCTCGATGATGCCTGTGTGTTTGAGGACGTTGGACACGCCTTTCCTGGCGATGGCGATGGATCGGGCCGTTGCCGTACCGCCGCCGCCGAGTTCGGTGGTCACAAACACCTTGCCCTGATCTTCCACCGCCGTATCGTACATACCCGCATTGTCGATTTCGAGCATCATCATCGTGTAGGGCGCGTTGAAGGCCTCGACAGCGGCGGTACAGGCTGCTTGCTGCTTTTTATCCTCAAGAATATGAGCCGCCGCGAATGGCACGAAGTCCAGCGTCCTGCCACCGGAGTGGAAATCAAGCACGACATCGGCCTTCGGCAAAAGCACGGTATGGAAATAATCGGCGATCTTTTCTGTTACGGTGCCATTTGGCTTACCCGGAAACGATCGGTTCATATTGCCACCGTCGATCGGCGAGGTGCGCGAGCCGGCCCGAAACGCCGGATAGTTAAAGGCCGGCACGATGATAATACGACCACGGATATCGTTTGGTTCGATCGTGAGCGCCAGATCCATCAGCGCCACGGGCCCCTCGTATTCATCGCCATGATTGGCGCCGGTCAAAAGCGCGGTTGGCTCGTTGCCATTGCCGATCACCGTAAGGGGGATCATCACTGATCCCCAGGCGGAATCATCGCGGCTATGGGGAAGGCGTAAAAAGCCGTGCTGTTTGCCGTCGGCGTCGAGATCAATGGTTGGAGAAACAGGGCTTGCCACGGCAGTCAATTCTTCACGAAAAGCCGGCGCGGAACATCGGCGAGACATTCCGGCCCGGTTTTCCCGATAACGATACTCTCGGTAATCTCAAAGCCCCAATCGTCCATCCACAACCCGGTCATGAAGTGAAATGTCATGTTTTCCTCCAGCACGGTCTTGTCGCCGGGGCGCAGCGACATGGTTCGCTCGCCCCAATCGGGCGGATAGGACAGGCCGATCGGATAGCCGGCGCGGCTGTCCTTGGTAAGGCCGTATTTTTTCAAAACGCCAAAAAAGGCGTTGGCGATGTCCTCGCACAGATTGCCTGCCCGGGCTTTTTCCAGGCCCGCATCCATACCCTCCAGCACCGCCTTTTCCGCATCGATGAAGGTCTGTGTGGGCTTGCCGAGAAAAACCGTACGCGACAGCGGACAATGGTAGCGCTTATAGACGCCGGCGATCTCAAAGAAAGTACCTGCGCCTTCCTTCATCGGCTTGTCGTCCCACGTCAGATGCGGCGCCGAGGCATCGGCTCCCGAAGGCAGCAGCGGTACGATTGCCGGGTAGTCGCCGCCAAAGCCGAGCGCATCGTCGAAGCGCAGGCCCGCCTCGTAAATATCGGCAACCAGGTCGCATTTGCGATAGCCGGGCGCGCATTTGTCAACGATCACCCCATGCATGCGCTCAACCAGCCGCGCCGCCCTGCGCATATAGTCAAGTTCCTGCGCCGACTTGACAGCCCGTTGCCAGTTCACCAGCGCGGTCGTATCGGAAAACTTTGCATTTGGCAGGTTTTTCAATAGCGCGGCAAAGGCGGCGGCCGAAAACCAGTAATTGTCCATTTCAACGCCGATATGTTTTTCTGCCCAGCCGCGCTCACCGATGCGGCTGGCCAGATAGTCCATCGGATGGCGCTCGTTCGATTGAACATAATTGTCCGGATAGCCGATGATATCATCATCAGCCAGAAACGAGGTACGGCGCGCGCCTTTAGCATCCTGGCCGCGGCCAAACCAGACCGGATCGCCGTCGGGACCCACAAGAACGCATTGGTGGACATAGAATGACCAGCCATCGTAACCGGTCAGCCAGGCCATGTTTGATGGATCGGAAACGATAATGACGTCGACACCGGCGGCGGACATGGCGCGGCGCGTCTTCGCAACACGACGCTCATATTCATCCCGGCTGAAGTTCAGGGCAGGCGCGATCATCTGGGGAAGCCTGGGTTCATGGGATTGAAACCCGGTTGGGAAAAACGGTGCCGGCGCCTGATGCAACGGCGCGGGCGCGGGCAAATGTGGCGATCGCCGTATCCTGCACACCGGTTCCGGTGAGATCGGCAATCGTGATGGCTTCATCGAAGGTCCGGCCCTTTGCCGACCCTGTCACAATGGCGCCGAGTTCGGCAAATTCCGCATTCGCGCCGACAAACCCTGCAGCGATGGCGGCGCGCAATTCGCCGAGCCTGCGCGTTTGCGATAACCGGTCCGGGACATAAGAATCGGCGCGCGCGATACAGGCCGGATCGAGCTCGTTCTTGTGATCCTGGTCCGATCCCATTGCCGTGACATGCTGACCGGGCTTAAGCCAGTCCGCCTGAACGACAGGCTGCGATGCCGCAGTGGTGGTGACAACGATGTCAGCACCACGGACAGCAGCACCAGGATCTACCGCGGCGGTGACGTCAATGCTCAATTCATCGCCTAGCCGAGCGGCCGTGGCTTCGGCCTTGCGGAGATCGCGCGCCCATATAACAGCGGATTTAACAGGCCGGACGAGACACAGCGCTTTCAGTTGCAGCCTGCTCTGCGTTCCCGCACCCATGATGCAGACTGTGGCAGCATCGGCACGCGCAAGATGCCGGGCGGCCACCGCTCCGGCCGCTGCGGTGCGCACATCGGTCAGATACCCGTTGTCGAGCAGAAGGGCCTCGACCATGCCGGTCCTGGCCGAGAACAGCACCATCAGGCCCGACGTGCTGGGCAGTCCCAGTTTCGGATTGTCGAAAAAGCCCGGCGATATCTTGATAGCGAAAGAATCGATACCCGGCACATAGGCCGTTTTCACATCGACCTCGCCGTTATATTCCGCAATCGCCATTGACAGAATGGGCGGCATCACCACGTTACCGCCGGCCAGCGCCGCAAATGCGCTTTCGATGCAGTTGACGGCCTCAAGATCAAGCGTGAGCGCCTTACGCAGTTCTCTCTCGGTGAGGATCTTGATATCGGTCATCTCAGGCTGCTTCCCTGGTAACATCGACATCCTCTCCGGAGATGATGCGATGATGTTGTTTCATATCGATATTGCCGCCACTCAGGATCGTGGCAATTGCTCCGGCGCCGGCGATCTTGCCGGACAATACGGCGGCAACGCCGACAGCGCCGGACCCCTCGATGATTTGCCGTTCCCGCCAATATACATGACGGATGGCAGCGGCGATTTCCCTTTCGCTGACCAGAATCGTCTCATCGACAAGATCGCGCGTCATTGCAAAGGTAAGCCGGTTATTGAGTCCGATCCCGCCACCGAGCGAATCGGCAAGTGTCGCCAGTTCCTTGACCCGGATCGGTTTTCCCGCCTTCAGACACGCGTGCATCGCCGCCCCACGCTCCATGGAAACGCCGACAATCCGGATATCCTGACGCCGCGCCTTCAGGGCTGCCGCCACGCCGGAAATCAGCCCACCGCCCGACAACGGGACCAGCACGGCCGCCGCATCCGGCACCTGTGCCGCCAGTTCAAGCCCGAGCGTACCCTGCCCGGCGATCACCGCGCGATGATCGAAGGGCGGGATCATGGTCATACCCTCTTCGCCAACCAGCCGGTCGACCTCTTCCTGCGCCTCGTCCTGCGAGCGGCCGACAATGCGCACGCCGGCGCCCAGCGCCTTGATGCCGTCGATCTTGGCCTGCGGCACCAGTTTCGACATACAGATGATGCAGCGGATGCCGGCGGTTCTGGCAGCATAGGCCAGGCCGCGACCATGATTGCCGGTGGAAACCCCTACCACGCCGCGACTTTTTTCGTCTTCACTCAAGCTGGCAACCGCATTGGCTGCACCGCGCAGCTTGAAACTGCCGGTTAGCTGAAGATGCTCCAGTTTCAACCAGACCGGAACGCCGGCCACTTCACTCAGCGATGGCGACAGATTAACCGGTGTCTTGCGCACTGTATGGGCGATTCTTGCCTTTGCTGCCTCGATTTCCCGAAGTTCGACAAAGGGCTCCTGCACGCTCATGGGGCTTCTCCTGCATTGCCGCCGGGGCCGCCGGGCAGTTGATAGTCATAAAGCGCACCGAATTCCCTGGGCGAATACCCCGTCAGGCCGGCCAAACGGGCCATCGCCCAGGCGCTGGCCTGATTGGAACTTGCAACCGGTTTGCCAATTCGCTTTTCGATGTCGCCGATCAGGCCCACGACCGGTAGCGCCGTACAGGAAATGAACAAGGCTGCGGCATCGGGGTGATCGGCGGCAACCGCCGCATTGACGATCGTTTGATCGCTGATCCGCGCCATGTCGCGATCGTCCTCGACGCCCAGACAGGAAAACCTGCAGATTTGCAGACCGTGGCGCAGAAAATAGACGGCCATCGGCTCGCTGGTGGCGATAGTATAGGGCGTCAATACCGCAATCTTCGAGGCGCCAAAGGCGGCGAACGCCTGCCGCACCGCACGGGTTGGCGTGACGACCGGCACATCGGGAAGAGACTTTTCAATCGCGGCGGAAACCTCATGATCGCCAATCACCACTGATGCGGCCGTGCAACTGTAGCACACTGCGCGCAAGGGCCCGGCCGGCGCCAGAAGACGCGCCGCTTCGCCAAGCCGGGACGCCATCTTGCGCAGATTGTCAGGAGTTGTCGGGTTGTCAAAGGCGACGCGGGTGGTGTGGACCGACACACCACCGGCATTAAGCTGGCGGTGGAGATCGCCTTCGCTTGTCAGATCGCTTGCCAGCGCAATGAGGCCGAAGCGAGTTGCGGCGCCGGCGTTGTCAAAACGGACCATTTCCGGAGAAAGGGAGACCGTTATTTTTTCCATGCACGTTTCCCTCGACAGCCCCGCTCTTTCAGAAGGCGCGGCGGCACGATAACTCAAACAACCATCACGGGGCATTTCGCCAGGCTGGTCACCTTGTGTGAAACGCTGCCCAGCAGAAAGCCTTCGACATCGCCCAGGCCCCGGCTGCCGACGACGATCAGGTCCGCTTCATGCTTTTCGCCAAATCTGACGATGGCCCGCGCCGGCTGCCCGCTCTTGATGAAGCCGCGGACCTTTTCAGCTCCCTGCCTACGCGCGATTTCCCTGGCCTCCTCGACGATTTTTCCTGCATGAGCACGCATCGCATCGTCCAGATTTTCAGGCTCTCGCGGCCGCACCATCGACATGGATGCCTCTAAAAGAGAATGATGGCGATAGACGGTCAGCACCAGCAGTTCGCCACCAAACGATCTTTGCAGACCGGCAGCCAGTTTCAGCGCCCGGTTGGCGCCTTCGGAGCCATCAACCGCAACAAGGATGTTCTTGAACATGACCGGACCTCCCTAGCGAAACGCCAGATCGCGCAGGAACAGAGCGATTTGCGGAAAGAAAATCAGCGCCACCGATACAAGCAGCAGAATCACCGTAAACGGAAAAATACCGCGGATGACCTCGATATAGGGACGTTTGAAAATGGCGATGGCTGTGAAGATGTCGCAGCCGAACGGCGGTGTCGCCGAGCCGATGGCGACCTGCAGGGTGATGATCGTACCAACGAGCACGGGATCAAGGCCAACCGACTTCACCACTGGCGTAAAGATCGGCACCAGAATCAGGATCACGACGATGGGATCGACAAACATGCAACCGACAAAGAAGGCGATCGATATGACAGCCAGCACGCCCTTCGGCCCCATATCTGCAACGCCGACAGCGGCAAGGATCTGCTGGGGAACCTGGGCAAAGGAAATCACCCACGAAAATGCCGCGCCCGCCCCGACAAGAATGAAGACGACGGCGGTGATCAACCCGGTCGATTTCGCGATCGTGTAGATGTCGGGCAATTTCAGCGAGCGGAATACCAAGAATTCCAGAATGAACGCATAGAGGACACACGCCGCCGCCGCTTCGGTCGGACTGAATATACCGCCATAGATGCCGCCAACGATGATAAGCGGAAAGCCCAGGGGCCAGATCGCCCGTTTGATCGCATTCCAGCGTTCAGGCCAGCGCGCCTTCGGTTCGACTGGAACATTATTGATCGTCGCATAAACCATACTGTATACGGAAAACGAGATCAGCAGCAGCACGCCCGGGCCAATGCCGGCGATAAACAGTTCGGCAATCGACGTGCTTGAAATCACACCATAGATGATCATGCCGATCGACGGCGGTATCAGAAACGCGATGTCGGAGGCGTTGATGATCAGCGCCAGAACAAAGGAGTCCTTGTAGCCTGCTTTCAGCATTCTCGGCCGCAACGGCGATCCGACGGCCACGACGGTGGCCTGTGTGGAACCGGAGACGGCGCCGAACAACGTGCAGGCGGTTGCCGTGCTCACGGCGAGACCGCCCTTGATATGGCCTGTGAACTTCATGACCATATCGATCAGCCGGTCCGCGGAATGCCCGCGCGTCATGATGTCGGCGGCCAGGATGAACATCGGCACCGCAATCAGCGACGCGGGCCGGATGCCGGCCATGATCTGCTGCACCATAAAGTCCATTTTTCCAAGATCGCCGAACATCATCACAAAGCCGACGAAGGTCGCCGCGATCAGCGGGATCATCATGGGAAAGCCGAGCAGCAGCAGCACGATCATGATCAGGAAGATGATGAGAGCCATGCCTGGAGCCTTTCAGTTTTTAACTGAAGCAATTCTGTTTCTGTTAAGACCTGACACGCTCTAGACCTCCATCTCGTCGTCTTCATAACCCTCCAGCACATGGGTCGAGAGATAGATGTCCTTGTCGACGATGTTCCTGACCGCAGTCAGCGCGTATTGCAGGCCGGTCATGAAAAAGCCGACAGGAACCCAAAGGAAAATCCAGTAAACCGGGATTTGCAGAGCCGGCAACACGCGGCCGGAAATCGCGACTTTCGTAATATAGCCAATGGAAAAGTAACAAAGCGCAAACATCGCCAGCGCCGTGATAACGGCGATAACCACCATCAGGCGCTTGCGCCCGGAAGATGGCAGTGCGTCGTAGATGGCCGACATGCGGATATGCCGGCCCTGACGCGCCGCATAGCTGATGCCGGCGAATGTTATCAGGATGATGAGGATACGGTTCAGTTCCTCTGTGAAGAACAGGCTGTATTGGAAGATAAACCGGCCGACGACATTGGCAACGGTGTTGGCTGCCATGAGCAGCACTCCCAACGCCAGCATCACCGACTCCACGCGGCTGATTACCGAATCGATAACCCCCAGCACACCTGGCAACGCCGATGCATGGGCATCAAATTCACGCTTTTCATCCACGGCTCCCTCCCGGTCTTCCGGCAGGCAAGGCGATAGCAGGAACGATCAGTTCCTGGTTTCCTGTAAATCAGCTTTCATTTGCTCCAGGATCGCCCTGCCACTATCGCCTGTCATTTCGATAAATTTGGCTTCGACTTTTGCAGCGGCGTCCTTGAAACATTTGCGTTCCTCTTCGGACAGTACGGTGATCGTCATTTCCGGCTTGGCGGCCTTGATCTTTTCAAGTTCGGAGTCCGCCAGGCTCTTTTGATACTCGGCGATAAAGTCGTAGGCGGACGCGGCGGCGTCCTCGATGACCTTTTTGTCGGCATCGCCAAGACCATCGTAGAAATCCTTATTGGCCATGACCGCCGTGGTGAAATTGTTGTGGCCGGCATAGGTGATGTGGTCGGTCACTTCGTAGATCCTGGTGGAATAGAGGAAAAAGGTCGGGTTTTCCTGACCCTGGATGATGTTGGTCTGCAATCCGCCATAGACCTCGCCCCAGGGCAACGGTGTCGGTGTCGCGCCGAACGCCTTGTAGGACTCCACCAGCAGCGGATTGGTCATGACGCGGAATTTGACCTCATTGAGATCGGCGCAGCTCCTGACCGGCGACTTCGTGGTCATCGCCACTTCGCCTTCGGGGAACATGACCAGCAACTCCAGACCCTGCCGGGCGTAAAGCGCCTTGAAATCCTCGTTGATCGCCTTTGATCGTTTGTAGAAACGCGCCAGGTGATCCTGATCGGTTGGCAGCAGATAGGGAACAAAGAACACCTGGGCCTCGGGAATCAAGGCGCCGGTGAAGCCCGGAGATTGATCAACGAACTGCAGGATGCCGGCCTGCGCCTGCTCCATGATATCGGCGGACTCTCCCAGTGTTCCGTAAGGAAACAGTTGGATTGTGTGATCTGAATTGGCTTCGATGTACTCCTTGAATTTGGTCGCATAGACCCCCTGAACCTCGGTCAGGGATTCCTCGAAGGCGTATTTCCATTCATCGGCCTGAGCCGTTATTGCGCCTGCCAGCAAGATGGTGGCGGCGGCAACGCCTCGCAGCAGCGTGCGGATACTCGTTTTCATGTGCTCAGTCTCCCTTGTTGCATGTGCCTTGCCGGTTCTCCGTGGGGATGTTCGGCTGAATGCCTGTTCTTGAAAATGGCGGGAAATGCCGGCTCTTGCCGAATGCCGCAAAACCTCTCGGTGTTTCGCGAAGCCTCCCGTTTTTTCATATTGTTATGGTATTTATAGCGTGAAACAATGACAATCCAGAGTCAATGCAAATATTAAACCATGACAATATGAGCTCTGATGAGTCCTGCTCTGAAATCCTGTCCTGCATTCAAGACCGTACACATAACCGCACGCCACACCCCCGCCAGCACGGGACTTGTGACAGGACTTCAAAGCGCCAAAAGCGCCGGCTCCGGCTCGCTCCGCGCCAGCCTGCTGATTACCTTAAGCCCCTGCTCAAAGGTATCGGCGGATTCGGTACCGAGACATATTCTCACACCCCCATGGCGGTTCGAGCCGGACATCGCAAAGGACGCACCGGGAGCAACAGCCACACCATTGAGCCGGGCATGGGCAACAAACGCCGCTTCAGACCATTGACCGGGTATCGGCAGCCATATGTGCATGCCGTTTTTGCTGCCATGAAATGTCGTACCCGTCAGTACTTTCGATGCCAGCCGGTTGCGATCGCCAAGCGCTCGCCTTTGCCATCGCAGCAGGGCATCGGCGGTTCCATCCTCTATCCAGCGCGCAGCGATTTCAGCCATCAGCGTCGTGACCATCCAGTTGGTGACGAGATGCCGGTTCGCCACCGCCGATTCATAGGTTTCGGGAACGATCAGCATACCAAACCGCAAGCCCGGCATGATGCATTTCGTCAGGCTGGTGAAGTAAAAGGTCCTTTCCGGAGCCTGCACGGCAATCGGTTCGGGCCTTGCCGGTTGCAAGGGCCCCCAGGCATCGTTTTCGATAATGAGAACGTTGTGTTTTCTGGCTATCGCGGCTAAGGCGGTGCGTCGCGGCCGCGATAGGGTGGTGGCGCACGGCCCAAGCCCTGTCGGCATGACATAAAGAGCCTTGACCGGATTGTGTTCGCATGCCGCCTTGAAGGCGGCGGGAACAATTCCCTCGCCATCGATTTCCAGACCGCGCAGGCGCAAGCCGAGGTAGCGCGACAGCGGCTTCAGGGTATGATGTCCCATCTCTTCCGTTACGACGAGATCGCCGGGCTTGGCGGCTGTCATAAGGGCAACGGACATGGCGGATGTCGCGCCATTGGTCAGGAGAAGGCTTTGCCCCGACACCGTTAGGCCACAACCTTGAAGCCATTTCAACGCCGGTTGTGAATACTTTCGCAATGCGCCCGATGGGCGGAACGAGGAGATGGCCGAGGCAGGCAAATCCTTGCCGAGCCCTTTCAGCGCCTGGCGCATGGTATCGAGATGAAACGGCTCGAAAACCGGCTTCAGAATGGAAAAGTCGATAACGGCGCCGTGTTGATTGTCCGGCAGATAGGGTGTGCGCGCCTCGCCGCCGCCGGCGCGTACAAATGTGCCGCGACCGACTTCGCCGATGATGACGCCCCGGCGGATCAATTCATCATAGGCTCTGCTCACGGTCTGAACGCTCAACCCCAGATGATAGGCGAGATTGCGATGGGTTGGCAGCCGATCGCCATTGCGCAATTCGCCGGCGTCGACGGCCCTGATCAGGGCTTCCGCCAGCGACTTGTAGGCGGGGCGGCGCAGGGTGTGTGGATTTGGCGGCCAGATTGTCATGATTTATGATGGCCGTTCTCGTCACAATTGACAAGCCTTTTGACAAGCCTTTGTTACCGCGCCTGCCGCGCAACAATGCGATTGATTCTGTGGCTCGGTCTACCTTACAGTTGTCGTGAGCGCATTTTCAGTTGTGGGCCGGCCGCTGATAAGGCTGGTAACGATCCGATTGCGAGGCAAAATGGGCGGTTCTGAACCTGAAATCGAGTTTTCGGCCTGGGAAACGCCGTTTGTTAATGGCGGCTTGTTCATTGTCTCGATTGCGTATGGGGGTGAATTCAGCGTTATCCCGCATCCTGGGGGCCCGCAATATACGGTACCGGGCGAGAACAGTGACAATGCAGCGCTTGTGGTGCGGGTTTTTCACTTGCCCGGTAGAGCGAGCTATCGGATATCGTTTGACGGACCTGTTGGCGGTTTTCGCATGATCGACGAGGGCGGCCTGCTCGAATTCTGGGAACCGGGCCCGTCATCGCACGCTTGTCCGCCTGGGGTCAGTCATACGACCTTTAAAGTGCGCAATCATCTTTGGTCACGGGAAAGCGCCGGCATATTTTTGTCCCATACGAATGATGGCTGGTCCTATGTCATTGCCACCGATGACGAATGTGTGGAGGTTATCGCTTCGCAACCACCGTTCATTACCCTGGAGCAGACCATAAAAGGTGTACCGCTCCTGCCGTCCTGAATAACAATCTGCGGAAAGCTCGCATTTGGGGTAAAATCAGTGGTCAGAATCGTATAATTCGTGATAGAAGTCGCAACGGAATATGCGAAGGGCTAAATGTGAAGGGCTTATGCGGTTGGACCGCCGGGTTTTTCATCCGCACAATTCCGGATTTGGGGCCGTAGCTCAGTTGGGAGAGCGCGTCGTTCGCAATGACGAGGTCAGGGGTTCGATTCCCCTCGGCTCCACCACCCATCGCGCAGCTTTCAGCTCTTTGCGTTCTCATTACCTTTCGTTGCCGGGGAACCACGTCCAAATCAAAAGCAACACCCATCCGCCCGTGATCGGAAAGCCGGGAAATGAGTATCGTCGAATACGCCACCTACATCATTGCGTGTATCATCATCGTGATTGTGCCAGGGCCGACGGTGACCCTGATCATGGCCAACAGCCTTCGCTTTGGCGCCCGCGCCGGATTGCTTAATATCGCCGGGACGCAGGCCGGACTTGGCGTATTGCTACTCGTTCTTGCTATCGGCATCTCGGCGGTGATCACGCAAATAGGCGCAGTTTTCGAGTGGTTGCGTTTGTTTGGCGCGGCTTATTTGATCTGGCTCGGGATCCGATTGTGGCGCGCCGGCGGTATCGCGGCAAGCGCCCAAACAGCCGCGCCGGATCAATCGCGGGGGCGCTTCTTTTGGCAGGGACCGATCGTGGCGCTATCGAATCCGAAGCTTTTGCTGTTTTTCAGCGCCTTCATCCCGCAGTTTATCGATCCCCATGGTTCGGCGTTCTGGCAAGTCTTGTGGCTTGGCTTCAGTTTCATCGTCGTTGCGGTGATCTTCGATAGCCTGTACGCCCTCGCCTGCGATAAAGCCGGACGTTGGGTCACACAACGAAATGTACGCCTTGTGGAACGCCTGTCGGGCAGCTTTCTGATCGGCGGCGGGCTTTGGCTGGCCGTATCCCCTGCCGAGCCCGGCGGATAAACCGCCAGCCCCCCTTCGCTGGACTTTTTGTTCAGGACGTCTATAACCATCGCGGCAAAAGCGTGGGCAAAGCGATACATTCATGGGCCAGATCACACCGCAAGACGAACGCCTGCAGGCGAAAATTCTCTCCCGGGCGCTGCCCTATATGCAGCAGCACGACGGCCAGACGATTGTCGTCAAATATGGCGGCCACGCCATGGGCGAGCCAGCGGCAGCAAAAGCCTTTGCGCGCGATATCGTGTTACTCAAGCAAAGCGGCGTAAACCCGGTTGTCGTGCATGGCGGCGGGCCTCAGATCGCTGTTATGCTGGAACGGCTCGGCATTGAGAGCACCTTCGCCAAGGGCTTACGCGTCACAGACGCGCGCACCATGGAAGTCGTCGAAATGGTGCTCGCAGGCACGATCAACAAGCGCGTTGTTTCGGCCATCAACGCCGAGGGCGGCCGCGCTGTGGGAGTATGCGGCAAGGACGGCAATCTGCTGGTGGCGCGCAAGGTAAGTGGCGCGGCGCACGATGAGCCGACGCACGATCTGGGTTTCGTGGGCGAGCCTGAAAGCGTCGACGCCAGGGTCATAGAGACGATGACTGCCTCGCGTATTATTCCCGTTATCGCGCCGGTGGCGTGCGGGCGTGACGGGCAGACATACAATATCAACGGCGATACCTTTGCCGGCGCGCTCGCAGGCGCCCTGGGCGCCCGGCGGCTTTTGCTGCTGACCGATGTGCCCGGCGTTCTCGACAGCACCGGCACGTTAATAGAGACGTTATCGGTGGCACAGGCGCGCGATCTTATCACAAACGGCACTATAGCCGGCGGCATGATCCCCAAAGTACAGACCTGTTGCGATGCCATAACCGAAGGGGTTGAGGCAGCAGCTATCCTTAACGGCCAGGTTGAGCACGCCGTGCTTCTTGAACTTTTCACCGATCATGGCGCCGGAACGATGATTACCCCACGATGACCTTGCTCCCACCCGATACGTTTGGGGCCTTGCGCGCCGCTGACACATGGATCTTTGATCTCGACAATACGCTTTATGCGCCGGGCTCGGGCCTGTTTACCCAGATCCGGCGCCGCATGAACACGTTCATCATGGGCGCACTCGATGTTGATGAGACGACAGCAGCGGCGGTGCGGCACAGGTTCTTTCTTCGCTACGGAACCACCCTGCGCGGCCTGATGACTGAATACAACGTGCGCCCACACGATTTTCTTGAATATGTCCATGACGTTGACTACGGCGTTATTCCCGCCGATCCCGGACTGCGCGCCGCAATTGCCGCTTTAGGGGGGCGCAAATACGTCTTTACCAATGGCAGCCAGGCGCATGCCCGGGCGGTTTTGCAGCGCGCCGGGTTGAGCGGGCTTTTCGATGGAATATTCGATGTGATCGATGCGCGCTTCATGCCCAAACCCGATAAAGCGGCGTATCGAACGTTTATAAAGGTCTTCGATGTGGTGCCCGAGGGGGCCGTTTTTTTTGAGGATCTGGCGAAAAATCTTGAATTTCCTCACACAATCGGTATGAAAACGGTACTGGTTTCGGGCGAAAATGCGCGCCAGCCGCATGCTGTCGGGGCCTTGCCAGCGCAAGCGCAATCCCATATCCATTACCGGACCAGTGACTTAAGCGGCTTCCTGCGCGCTGCGACATGCAAGATGGCTGAGCCTGGACAGGAGTTCCCATGACAGACACCCATTTGGCGCGTCTGATCGATGCGGCCTACGCCGATCGGGCCAGTATAGATACAAACACCACAGGCGATATTCGCGACGCTGTGGAGGCGGCGCTGGACGCTCTCGATACGGGCAAGGAGCGCGTCGCCACGCGCGATAGCGAGGGCAACTGGATCGTCAATCAATGGCTCAAAAAGGCGGTGCTGCTGTCTTTTCGTCTGAACGACATGAGCCTTGTGGAAGGCGGCGCCGGCGGCGGCATGTGGTGGGACAAGGTACCGGGAAAATTCGCCAACTGGAGCGAGAGCCGTTTTCGCGCCGCGGGCTTTCGCGCCGTGCCGGGCTGTATTGTGCGCCATTCGGCCTATATAGCGCCGGGGGTTGTCTTGATGCCCTCGTTTGTCAATCTTGGCGCCTATGTGGGATCGGGCACGATGGTCGATACCTGGGCAACCGTCGGCTCATGTGCGCAGATCGGCCGCAATGTACATCTTTCCGGCGGCACGGGCATCGGCGGTGTGCTGGAGCCCTTGCAGGCAGGACCGGTTATTATCGAAGACGATTGCTTTATCGGCGCACGGGCAGAAGTCGCCGAAGGGGTTATCGTTCGCCAGGGATCTGTATTGTCCATGGGCGTCTATATCGGCGCATCGACCAAAATCATCGACCGCACCAGCGGCGAAATTCATATGGGAGAGGTGCCTCCCTATTCGGTGGTGGTCTCTGGCACCCTGCCCGGCAAGCCGCTGCCTGACGGCTCCGCGGGACCGGGTCTGTATTGCGCTGTAATTGTCAAACGCGTTGACGCGCGCACCCGCTCCAAGACCAGCATCAACGCCCTGTTACGCGATTAGCGCCCTTTACGCCTGGCGGCGCAATCTCGTCAGGTTGTTGGTCAAGGCGGCAAACTTGAAGTGACACCTCGTGCGGTTGTTGCCGCCGGCAACGCCATACCGGACCATCCATCTGATGTATTTTTTTAGAGAACAGCCTATTCAAATGATACAACCCTGAACCGCTCCGCCAAACCCCTGCAGAGACAATTAGTGACAAGGCCGGGCAGCGTCTCAAGCGACAGCATCCCAAGGCGGGCAAACAAAGGCACATCAGAAAACCTTCGAAGCGGACTCCAGGGCAAAATAGAATGATCAGCCCGTTCATTATATGATATGGGTATAAAGGCGCAGCCAAATTATCGTTTGGATTGATCGGTTCGTTAAGTTCTGTTCGGGCGCGATGAACCGTAGGCCAAACAGGCACCGCGAGGACCGGCAACGGAACGGGGCCGCCTCGCAAGCATGACGTCAACAGGAGGAACCGATGGACAAGATCAGACAGGACAATCGTGGTAATGGCAATATTGATGCAGACGGGCAGGAAAACGCGTTGCACGACGAATTGACGTTCGACGAATTCGACGAGCATCTTAACCCCAGGCCCGAGGAAAACGATTTCGATCGGGTCGTTGAAGCGGCGATAAGTCGCCGGGGGGTAATGGGCGGCATCGTGGCGTTCGGCAGTGTGGCAACGCTCGGCGGTGTGCTTTTGTCACCCGATGCCCAGGCGGCCGCTGATCGTTTCGCCTTCGATCGGATCGATGCGAATACCCTGGACAATGTAACCGTTCCCGCCGGCTACAAGGCGGATGTGGTGGTGCGTTGGGGAGACCCGTTGTGGGCGGACGCCCCCGAATTCGATCCTGCAACGCGCGGCACGGCAACCTCGCAGGCGCGCGCCTTCGGCGATAATATCGATGGTATGGACATCTTCGCCCACGGGGACAAGACCCTGCTCGTGGTCAACAACGAATATACCAATCGCCGCATCATCTGGGGTCATCGTCCCGAAGGCAAGCCGGCAAATAACGATGATATCGCCAAGGGCAAAATGGCGCACGGAGTGACCGTCGTGGAAGTGGCGCAAACGGCCGGCCAGTGGGGCATTGTCAAGGACAGCCCGTACAATCGGCGCATTACTCCGGACACGCCCATGGAACTGACCGGACCGGCCGCCGGACACGATCTGCTGAAAACAGCCGCAGACCCGAGTGGAACCCAATGCCTGGGCACCTGGAACAACTGCGGCAACGGCTCAACCCCGTGGGGAACCTATCTGGCATGTGAGGAGAATTTCAACGGCTATTTCTCCACGACCGACAAGGATCACAAGGTCTCGCCAGCGCTGAAGCGTTACGGCGTGTCGGCGCAGGATTGGGGATACGGCTGGGCGAAAATCGATGAGCGGTTCGATGTCGCCAAACACCCCAACGAGGCAAACAGGGTGGGTTATGTCGTCGAGATCGATCCGCGCGATCCGGCATCGAAGCCGAAAAAGCGTACAGCACTGGGACGCTTCAAGCACGAGAATGCCGAATGCGTTGTCAATGGCGATGGCCGTATTGTCGTCTATATGGGCGATGACGAGCGGGGAGAATTTCTTTATCGCTATGTCTCGCGCGGCGTTTATGCCCCTGGTGGACCGACCGATTCGCTTTTGGAAGACGGCACTCTCTATGTGGCGAAATTCCACGATACCGGCGCCGGCGAGTGGCTAGCCCTGACACCCCAGACCACCGGCATGGCAAGCCAGGCCGAGGTTTGTATTCACAGCCGGCTCGCCGCCTCGAGCGTCGGCGCCACCACCATGGATCGCCCTGAATGGGTAGCAGCTAATCCCCGTAAGGCGGAAGTCTATTGCGCCTTGACTAACAACAAGAACCGCGGCATCAAGCCCAATGCGGGGGGCGATCTTACTCCCGCCGGCGGACCCAATCCCCGCAAGGCCAACAATTACGGCCAGATCGTGCGCTGGCGGCCCAATGGCGCCGATCATACCGCCGACGGCTTTGCCTGGGATTTGTTCGTTCTTGCCGGCAATCCGACGGTCCATAGTGATGCCTATGGGGGTTCGGAGAATGTGAACCCGGGCAATATGTTTAATTCACCCGATGGTCTGAAATTCGACCGTAACGGGATTTTGTGGATCCAGACGGACGGCAACTATTCCAACGAAAAGGATTTTTCCGGTCAAGGGAACAACCAGATGTTGGCGGCAGACCCCGCAACAGGAGAAATCCGCCGCTTTCTTGTCGGGCCGAACGCCTGCGAGGTCACCGGCCTGACATGGGCGCCGGACAGGCGCACCATGTTCGTCGGGATCCAGCATCCTGGCGAGGACGGTAACAGCCATTGGCCGGAAGGCGGCAACGCTGTGCCGCGATCGGCGGTAATCGCCATCCGCCGCGAAGACGGCGGCCTGGTGGGCTGACGGACGGATCGGTTGACGGATCTGTCCAACCGGCGCGCCAGGCGTGAGCCAGGGGTTCCGACTGGCGCGCACGAATTTCGGATGGTTTTGTTAACTCGTCGTCGGGAAGAATTCTCATTGCTTTGATATTGTTGGAGTATCAGGCTTTTCCACGCCTTCGATATTGCAGGATTTTGCTCCTGACACCGGTCAGTTCGCCATTCATGCCAAGGCAGCCGGGGAGGCCGTACGATGGCCACACACGTGCCAGCGTCATTCCCGCGATTGAGAAAATCACCGGTGCGGCCCTCAAGCGTATCCTCGCAGACGCCGGCTACAAGGGCCACAACGCCTCCTTGGAGCATGTCAGGTCCTGATAGAAGCAATTTTCATTTCCCGATTGGCGAGGCGATACCCGGGCTCAAGGCGATCGAAGAGCGATGGCGACCCATCTCTCGAGAGCGGCCTGGGCGTGGGCGCCCGCCAATCGGGAAACGAAAATTGCTTCTATTGAGACCTGACCCGCTCTAAATCAGAGCGCGCGCGGCAAGGTTTTTCATCAGTGCCGAAATGCCGAAGACCCAAGGGGGGCATTCGGTGGACAAACGGACGGTATTGACCAACCGTCCCAATTCGGGGTTCGATATTTCGACTTGATCGCCCGGTTTATGAGTGAAACCACCGCCGGGTGTGTCCCGATCCTGCGTCGGTGCAAAAGCCGTGCCCAGCATAAGGAAAAATCCGTCGGGATACTGGTGATGGGCGCCGCGCGTCTGCGTTACAAGTTCCTGCGGATCGCGGCTGATCTCGGACATGGAACTGGTGCCGTCCAGAACAAACCCGTCTTCGCCGGTCACCCGTAGCGTCAATCGGGCCCGGCGCACGTCTTCAAGACGGTAGCTGTCGTCAAACAGCCGAAGCATGGGGCCGAGCGCACAGGAGGCGTTGTTGTCCTTGGCCTTGCCCAGCAAGAGGGCCGAGCGTCCCTCAATATCACGCAGGTTCACATCGTTGCCCAACGTAGCGCCCTTGATCGCGCCCGCGCTGTCAACCGCCAGCACCATTTCCGGTTCCGGGTTGTTCCAGCGCGACACCGGATGCAACCCGATGCTGGCGCCAAAGCCAACGGATGACAGGACCTGAGACTTGGTAAACACCTCGGCGTCCGGGCCTATCCCCACCTCCAGGTATTGGGACCAGACGTCTTCGGCGATTAACGCCGCCTTAAGTGCCATCGCTTTTTGCGAACCCGGCACCACCGCACGCAGGCTGTCGCCAAGAATTGCGGTGCATCGTTCGCGAATCGCCTCGGCCTTGGCAGGATCCCCCCTGGCCTGTTCCTCAATGACCCTCTCGAGCATGGAGGACACAAAGGTGACGCCGCATGCCTTGATGGGCTGAAGATCGCACGGGGCAAGAAAGTAAGGCCTGGCGGTGGCGGGAGTCTCTGATGCGCTGGATGCAATTTCCCCCAGGCCGCCGATGTCATCGCCCTGGGCGTTTTGCACGGCGGCAGCCGGATCAGGCGTTTCCAACAATTCCTGCATGGTTGGGAATTGCGGCGAAGTGATATCCACCAGTCTATCGCCCCGACGTGCAACGACTGAAGGGCCATTCGCGTCGGGCCTCCAGACGCGGCCAACAAAGGTTCCCGTATCAGGAAGATCGGGTGTCATGGTGATTTTCCAGTCAGAACGGACATGAGAAAAGCGCGTTCATTAGCTGAACTGCGCTCAGTTGTACACTTTCAACAGGTTGTCTCGAAAAAACCTGTCGGGTGCAGATGGATGGCCCGAGCCGGTCTTGCCGTGGCAATGGTCGCACGAGGTGTACTTCAGACCTGTACCTCGGGAAACAACCCGCTGAAAGATCGCACCTGGCGCTACGTTGCTCATTTATACCGACTCCCGTTCGGCAAGGCGGGTTTTCGTCATTCGCACGAGCAATTCAAATGCCTGCCGGGTTGCGCCAACATGGGCAATACCTTTGCCGGCAATATCAAATGCGGTGCCGTGGGCCGGGGTGACCACGGGGATCGGCAAGCCACCTGCAACCGTAACGCCACGCTCAAAGCCCATCAACTTGATGGCAATCTGGCCCTGATCGTGATACATCGTCACCACCGCATCGACTTCGCCCCGCCTGGCCTTCAAGAACACGGTGTCCGCGGGCCAGGGGCCTGTTACGTTCATCTGACGCTCCTGGAAGCTCCTGATTACAGGCTCGATCACGTCGATCTCCTCGCGCCCGAATTTTCCATTGTCACCCGCATGGGGATTAAGCGCCGCAACAGCCACACAAGCCGAATATTTTCCAAAACGGGCCAATGTCGAAAGCGCCAGATCGATGGCACGGGTAATTGCCGGTCCATCTATGTTGGCCGCCACGTCCTTCAATCCGATGTGGCTGGTGACTCGCGTGGTCATCAGATTATCCAGGACATTAATTTCAGAGTGATAACCTGAGAATCCCAAATAGCGAGCCATATATCGGTGCTCGTCCTCAGCATCCAGGCCCGCTGCGGTCATAGCCGCCTTATTAAACGGGGCAAACAGCACCCCGTCCACAACGCCGGTCCGGGCGAGATCAAGCGCCTTGTCAAGGCAACGAAGCGACGTCGTGCCACCGGCAATAGTTACCTCGGCCACTCGAACTTCTTCAGGATCAATGGTCGAGAGGTCAAGATGAGCAACGCCTTTGAAGCTCGCAACACCCGATTCCCCGATTGTGTTCAATGCGATCTCAATGCCAGCCTGCGTGGCGCCGCGTATCCACAAATGCGCATCCCCGACCAGCAATATCTCCGCTGCGTCGCAGACGGCCCTTTCATCAAGCAGTTTGGCAATCAGCTCCGGTCCAATCCCGGAGGGATCGCCAGGTACGATCGCGAGTTTAGGTCGCATCATCGGCCTCCTTCTCAACCGCAAGCTCCGCCAGGGCCGCCGCGATGTTCTTCTCTGCGGTGCGCAAGTGTTTCTGCAGCACCTTACCTGCCGCGGCTCCATCGCGAGCACGCAAAGCCTCGACAATGTCCAGATGCTCCCGCCGGGTGGCGTCACGGCTTGCGGCGCGTTGCGATGAAAGGAAGCGAACCCGCCAAAGGCGGGCATTGTAGGTGGCATGTGTCTCGGCCAGGGCGGCGTTGCCCGAGGCGGTGACAATGGCTTCATGAAAACGCATATCCATGCGAAAGGCTTCCAGTTGCCCGCTGGCGTCATACGCCTCCTTGATGGACGCGTTTACACGTTCGATCTGCATCAGTTGCTCATCGCTTGCCAATTCGCAAGCCAGTTCCCCAGCCAGGGCTTCCAGAGCACCCTGAACCCGGAGCCAGTCGTTTATCTCGTCCAGTGAAGGGTCCGCCACTCGCGGCCGGCGCGTTGGACCATAGACGATCAGGCCTTCATTCTCGAGGATGCGCAGCGCCTCCTTTAGCGGCGTTCGACTGATACCAAACGCCTCGGAAAGATCCCTCTCGCGAACAGGCACCCCTGGAGCCAATTTACCAAGCAGGATGAGCTCTCTAAGCGTATCCGCCACATCAAGGGCGAGCGACCGTCTTGGCTTAAGGGCCACGATGTCACGCAATTCATTTGTCGAGGCCGTTTTGCTCATTCTATCGGCCCCACTTCAGAACCAGCGGATCAAGCGGCCTTAGCAGATTGATCAGTCGCGCGCGGATCGCCGGCGGCAGCGGCGGAACCGGATGTCGGCTGAATTCCGATTTGATGACGCCACCTTCCACCATGGCCGCCTTGCAGGCCTGCCAGCCGCACTGCCGATTCTCATGGTTGATGGCCATGGCGACGCGACCATAGGCTGTGGTGGCATCGTCCATGCGGCCTTCCAGATAGTTGGTGACGACAGGCTTTATCTGATCGACGATCATTCCGCTTGTCATGGTTCCCCGGGCGCCGGCATCCAGGTCAGCCAGCAACGTAATCCCCTCTTCACCATCGAAGGGCGCTTCGATCGCATCGCCACCCTCAGCGATCAGCGCCCGGATTTTGCTCGCCGCGCGCAGGGTTTCGATCTTGAACAGCCTGACCGCCTCAATCTCGTTGGCCATTCGCGCCAGCAAAGAGACCGGCAATTCAACACCTGACAAGGGTGCATCCTGAACCATGACCGGAATACCGACTTTGCCTACAGCGGCAAACTGCTCGAAACTCTGCTCCGGTGTGCCTTTCAAAAGCGCCCCGTGATAGGGCGGCATCATCATGACGATATCGGCGCCAAGCGCCTTTGCAAATCGGGCCCGCTCAACGGCGATCTGTGTCGCATAGTGGCTGATGGTGACGATTAGCGGAACACGACCGGCGACATACTCAACGCTCAACCTCGCCAGCACCTTACGCTCGGCGTCCGAGAGTAGAAACTGCTCGGAGAAATTGGCCAATATACAGATGCCATCAGCACCTTGGTCGATCAGGCAATCCAGAACACGCTTCATGCCGTCGGGATCGAGATCTCCATTTTCATCAAATGGCGTTGGTGCAACGGGCCATATTCCGGTGTATCTGCTCATTCGATGATCTCGAAATTACTGATATGCCTGTCGGTAATCGCGACGCCCAGTCCCGGCGTATCGTCATCCAGCTGCAAGTACCCGTTCACGGTTTCCGCATCGCCCTCGAAAATGTAATAAAACAGCTCATTGCCCACTTCCACGTCGAAAACCGGGAAATATTCGCTCATCGGGCAGTTCAGGTTTGCCATTGTCAGGTGGTAGTTGTGCATCTGCCCTGCATGCGGGACTACCGGCACCTGGAATGCTTCCGCTATGGCGTTAATTTTCTGCGCCGCCGTTATCCCCCCCACGCGATTGGTATCGTATTGCAGGACACTGACGGCACCTCGACGAAGCAAATCGGCGCACCCCATCACGGAGAACTCGTGTTCTCCCCCGGAAATCGGGACGATGTTCATGGCGTTGAGTTCGACATAACCTGCCACATCGTCGGCAATGACAGGTTCCTCGAGCCAACGGAGCTCGTACTTTTCGAGCTTGGGCAGCATCCGCCTGGAGTAATCGATGTTCCACCCCATGTAGCACTCAAGCATAAGGTCTTTATCATACCCTATGACTTCGCGAACAGCCTCGACGCGCTTGAGATTTTCGCGCATGCCCGGCATACCATCTGCCGGTCCATAGCCAAAGCGGGATTTGAATGCGGTGTACCCGCTTTTCATCGCTTCCTCGGCTTCCTTTTGCATGGCTTCGACAGGGCCTGCATAGAGCTTTGAGTAGTAAGCCTTGATTCTGTCGCGCGTTCGCCCGCCAAGCAGTTTAAATACCGGTTTGCCCGTTAGTTTTCCCATCAAGTCCCAGATCGCAATGTCGATGGCGGAGATTGCCGTCATGCCAACACCTTTACGTCCCCATGCGTGGCTGCATCGGTACATTTTCTCCCATATATGGGCATAGTCGAACGGGTCTTCTCCAATCACAAGCGGCGCGTACCAATCGTCGATGGCCTTTTTGACAACCGTAGGTGCAAGCGCGGCATTGCCGATCCCTATCGTGCCGTCTTCGGTTTCGACTTCGCAGGTTAACCACTGATGAAAGCGAAAAGGTTCCATCGCATCGCCTTTTCGGCGCAGTGCGTCCGATGCATTCGTACAAAAATGCCCGGAGGGTGGCACCGTAGGCCCGGTCCAGTTCCAGACGCGTGCACGGACGGATTTGATTTTTGTCACTTCACTCTCCCATCGACTTCGTTGGCGAGCGCTGTTGGAACAACAGGCCCCACAGGGGTTTTCCAAACAGCGCAAGGGCGGTCAGAACAAAGAACAACAGGCTTAAGGGACGGGTGAGCATCAACCACCATTGTTCGTCCAGCATAACCATCGACTGCCCAAGACGTGTCTCCAGCATACCGCCAAGAATCAGGCCAATGGCCATCGGCACCACCGAGAACCCATGCCTGCGCATGAAGAAACCGAGAATACCCGAGCCGATGGCAATCCAAACATCCATCATCGATTGTTCGAGTGCGTAGGCCCCTACAACTGAAAAAATGAACACAATGGGCCAGAGAATCTGAACCGGGATCATTGTGACTCGCGCAAAGATTTTGGCGCCCCACAAGCCGATGAAGAAGAACAGAATATTCACCAGCATCATTGACCAGAAGATTGCAAAGGCGAAGTCGGCCTGCTCGGTAAACATGGTCGGGCCAGGCCGAAGTCCGTGCACCATCAGACCAGCCAGGATCACCGCCGCCGTAGGGCTGCCGGGAATGCCCAGGGCAAGCGTTGGCACCATGGCGCCACCGGTCGCTGCGTTGTTTGCAGCCTCGGACCCGGCGATGCCTTCGATTGAGCCCTTGCCAAATTCTTCCGGCTTCCTGGACCAGCGTTTCGCCTCGTTATAGCCTATCATTGAGGCCACGGTCGCGCCCTCGGCCGGGAGGATACCGATAAATGTACCGATGCCGGAAGAACGAAGGATTGTCCTCCAGACCTGTTTGTAGTCTTCGCGGTCTGGTAACCTGATGGCTTTCATGGTGATCTGTTTGCGCTTTACATGCAGATTATCCGCCTGAATCAACAATTCGGAGATTCCGAATACGCCTATCATCACGGGTACAAATGGAATGCCCTCGCTAAGTTCATTCCAGCCAAAGGTAAACCGCTCGATAGAGGTCAGGAGATCAATGCCCACGGTGGCGATCAGCACCCCGAAAGCGCCGGAGAGAATGTTTTTCACCACGGAGCCGTCGCCAATCGTCGCCAGCATGGATATGCCGAAAACCGTGAGCGCGAAATATTCAGGCGGTGCGAAATTGTAGGCTGCACGTGCCATCACAGGTGCAGCCGCCATCAGACAGGCGACCGAAATAATCCCGCCAATGACCGACGATACAGCCGCCATTCCCAATGCGCGTCCAGCCTCGCCCCGCTGCGCCAGCGGATATCCATCCAGGCAGGTTGTCGCGCTCGCCGATGTGCCGGGCGTATTGATAAGGATGGCGGTTATGGCTCCTGCAAATGTTGCCGCACAGTAAATGGTGGTCAGGATCGCGATAGCGGGGATTGGACCCATCGTAATCGTAAATGGCAATAGCAGTGCCACACCTGTCGTCGCATTGAGACCTGGCAGTGCCCCGACAAGTACCCCACCCAAAGTCGCCGCGAAGATTAACACCAGCAGAGTCGGGTCTGCCAGGGCAAGCAGTCCATTCAGAGCGGCTTCCATTTTTCCTACTCATACCAGAAGTCGGTTATGACGCCGCGCGGGAAGCGAACCTCGAATATACCGTCAAACAAAAGGAAGATTGTAAATGGAGCAAGGAGACCAACCGTGAGCAATGCCCAAACGCGTCGCTCACCCCAATGTGCGGCAAGCGAAGCCGCGAAAATTGCAAGTCCAAGAAACAGATCTATCCGGGCAACCAGCACGAAGCCGACCAGGAGCCCCATGGAAACCAATGCATTCCGGCTAAGTTGTTCAGGTGCTGCACTCTTGTCCCGAAACAGCAACCAAGTGGATAGCACCACAATCAACCCGATCATGAGTTGCGGAAAATCGGAAGGCTGCATACCTCGTTTCAGGATCGGCGGCACCCGGTCAAACTGCGTCGATAGCCAAAATGCCCACAAACAAAAAGCAATGATGCAGAGCGGTACCGCGTAGCTCGATAAGGGTCGACGGGACTGTAGCGAGTTGTTGCCTGTTTTCTGCTGCATCTTGATGCTCACGTTCGAAAGATCCATGGCGCGGCGATGGGAGTCGCCGCCGCGCCGGTTTGACGTCTTACTCGATGAAGCCCAGCTCTTTCAGAGCGGCTTCCATGTCGGTCACCATTGCCGTGATCTGGTTGCCCCACACCTGCGAGCCAGCGACCGAAGTACTGTCCAGGCCTACAGATTCCAGAAAACCCTGATAGACACCGTGCTGCATCGACTTAAGCAGCGCTTCTTCGATTTTCGCTGCGACATCATCCGGCGTATCTGCGTGGACGACGAATCCCCGGACAGTCGAAAAGCTCACGTCGATGCCAAGTTCCCTGGCTGTCGAGACGTCGGGCAATCCAGCCATGCGTTCATCTGCCAGAACAACGATCGGGCAAATATCTCCTGCATCGATTTGCGAACCGGCCTCCGCAAGGTTCAGAACAGCGGCATCGACGGCGCCGGCTACGAGTTGGGTCGCCAGTTCACCGCCCCCCTCAAAGGGCACGATCTTTGGAGTCTGCATACCCCCTTTGGTCGTGAACATGAAGGCGGAAACGTCGTCGATGTTGCCCAGGTGCGTCGTACCGTAGCTGACAGGCGCTTCTTTTTGTGCGGCGACAAACGCTTCGGCATTCTCATAGACGCCGCAACGTACCATCAGAATCTGAGGGTCATCGGTGCCGCGGGCAATCGGACGAATGTCATCGAGCGTCATTTTGGTTTTGCCTTTGGCCATAGTCGCCGCGTGCCCGATGGTAAAGGTCAGGATGGTGTGCCCATCCGCCGGAACGGTGAGGTAATGGTCCATCGCAACAGCGCCGCCGCCGCCACGTTTGTTGACGACAACCATGTCGGTACCCAATTCGCGTCGTGCGCGCAGCATCATCATACGCGTAGTAACGTCGGTTCCGCCGCCGTTACCGGCGTGGGTAACGACTTCGATGGTCTTTGACGGGTATTCTTGTGCAACGGCTTCTCCCGCGATGAGCATCGCGGTCGTTGCCGCCAGGGCAAGCAATTTTCTCATGGATCCTCTCCTGTGAATTCAGTTCTGATTGCGGGACGCTCCCGGCGCTCCAGGAGTTGGATAACATGATATTTGGAATTTTGGAATACCAAATACTTAAATCGTTGATCGTGAAGAAAGGTGCTTCGCACCGCTCCATGTACTTTTCTTCATTTATAACAATGAGAAAACTGACATCAAGAAGGCGCGGCGCTTTGTTTTCGCCTGGGCTTTATTGCAAGGTTTGGCGCATTTGTGCGCAATACAAGGGGCTTTGCGTTTAACTCCTGACCTGTAGCAAAATGCGAGAAAAATACTGAATACCCATGATTCCAATTAAACACATTTTGCTACAGAACAGGAGTCAAACGCAAAGCCCCCTGGTATCAGTTGAGAATTGGCCGCCCGTATAGAGCGTGTCAGGTCTTAATAGAACCAATCTTCGTTTCTCGATTGGCGAGCCGTACCGCCATATTGGATGATACCGCCGCCTTTTCATTCAAGAGATCGTACAGGCTTTATCACGCCGTGCCCGGGTCCCTGGCGATTGGCGTTTTCCACGGCCGGGTACCGGGAAAACGACGCTTCGAGGAACAACGCCCCGGGGGCCAGCTCGTACCGAATCCATTAGGTGTGTAATCTCAATAAGTTATTCAAAAAAATACACATCGGTTGCAGTTGATCATCCATCTGATCATGCGTTCCATAACCAGTTCCCGGTAAAACAACAATCACAACAGTATCAGCAAATAACGTGAACAATATAATATTTCATCAGGTGATGAGTGTTCAGCGTTTATTAATTTTAACAATATTACACTTGGGTCACAATTTGGAGCGAATTCTGTCTTAGCCAAGTGCATGGTTTCGCATAAACGTAAAAGTACATGTGAAAAATACATGTGAAACTGCCTGTTGTTCCGTATACGCGGCGCGATCCGGGCGTACCGGAAAACAAAAGCGCAGACGGATCCTGCAGCTTGATCCTTACAGGAACTTGTCGGGGCGGCACTTCGTCACTTAACATCGCAATGAAAGAGATACAATTATGAAAAAGTTCGGATTGGCCGCCTGCCTGGTCGCCGGGATCGGAATGGCGGGATGTAACGGTGGTACAACATTCCCGGGAACGTCACTGGGGCCCAAGCAGACGATCGGCGGCGTTGGTGGCGCTGTTGCTGGCGGCCTTTTGGGCAATCAGATCGGCAAGGGCAGTGGGAGAACCGCCGCCACTATCGCCGGCGCACTTCTGGGTGCCATTGCCGGCGGCGCCATCGGCGCGCAGATGGATGCCCAGGATCGCCAACTCGCCTATCGCGCTCAATACACGGCGTTTGAGGCAAATTCCTACACTCCTGTACGACGCAGTTGGCGCAATACAGATACGGGCAATTATGGTACCGTGCGCGCCGGAAAAGCCTTTGAGACGAACGGGAATGTATGTCGCGAATACACCCATACGGTTTACATTGACGGTACGCCAGAAACGGCCAGGGGAACTGCCTGTAAGTCGAGTTCAGACAGAACCTGGCGTATCATCTAGTGGAACGAATTTGACATTTGAGCCTCATTTGCGGACAAGCCTGCGCTTTTTGGGGGGATGTAAATGTTGGAATCGAACCCCTGGAGCGTGTCATCCACGCATTCGATCATATTCTGATCATATTGGAGAGCACCCGATAGGGTGCTCTCGTCGTTTTCGGCTGTTGACTTGCGTGGTAAAACGGCCTTGGAATGTATATTGGCGATCATGGACCGCGCTGCCGGAAACCCGGGTACTGATTTGTCCTTGTTTTATTGGGAAAATCAGACCGAGGCGAAGCCGAGGGGCTTTTTCACATTCAACGACAAACCCATTGGGTGCAGTGGCAATCCTGGAGCGTATCATCCATCTGATTGTCGCTTTTTCCGAAGATAACCTGAGGGCAACTGATTGAGCTTGCACAACTTAACCACCGCCGATCGCCCGCAACATCGACCGCGGCAGGATGTGCAACTACGATTGCAATAGCGTTTGCGCGAGTAGTCGATGAGAGACGTTCTGATATTTCTGTTGGCGTCCGTGATTGTGACCGGCGTCGCCGTCTGGCCGGTGCTGCGGTGGCTCATTCGGCGGGGTGAGCCGGTAACGGAGCAGGATGGGAGCGCTACCGAAGATACGATCGATGCCATCGCCCGTGCCCGCCTGCTCGAAGTCGAGAGCGATTTTAAAAGCGGTCTGGTTGATGAAGAGACGGCGGCCGAATTGCGCAAACTGATCGTTCGCGAACACCACAGCAGTACGCGTACGGCTTCTTCTGCCAGCAAGCCGATGCGCTTGCGCTGGTTTGCCGCAGCGGCGCTTGTTGTCTGTATTCCACTTGGTTCCCTGTTAGCCTATGGTCGGCTTTTTGGCGCTCCTGGTATGGGGGATTTGCCGCTGGCGGCGCGCCTTTCCCAGGATCCGGCGACGATGCGTGCCGATGAACTGATCGTGCTTGTGGAGCGTCGCGTGTACGACAACCCGCGCGATGCGGTCGGATGGCAGCATCTGGCGTCCATCTATATGCGTCTGGGACGCGTTGATGATGCGGTACACGCGTATAGAAATATAATCCGCCTGCTTGGCTCGAACGCCGAACGCCAGGCCGATTTGGGCGTTGCACTTGTAAGACGCGCCGATGGGGTTGTCTCGGAACAGGCGCAGGAAGCCTTCAAGGCGGCGCAGGCCCATGACGAAAGCGACTGGCGGCCGCGTTATTTTCTTGCCCTGGGGTTGATGCAGGCGGGGGAATATGTGTCTGCGGTGAGCGCCTGGAAGGCGTTGATCGCCGAGGGCGAGCGGATTGGCAAGGCAACGGGCGAGGCGCCGGAATGGTTGAGAGCGGCGCGCCAGCAATTGCATATCAGCGAGCAGCGCGCGGTGGCGGATGAGCGGCCCTCGCGGCCGCGGCTTGATGTGTCCGATGCGCAAATGGCGCAGATCGAGGCCATGGTTGCCGGGCTCGACGCACGGCTTGCCCGGAACGGCGATGATCTGAGCGGATGGTTGCGTTTGATCCGCTCGTATGCGGTGCTGGGACAACAGGACAGAGCGAATCAGGCGGCGCTCAAGGCGCGGGCGCAGTTTCATGACGATTCAAGGGCGCTGGGAGAAATTGCCGCGTTGATCGACATGTTGGAGCTTGCTAAATAAGTCGTAATGAGCGGCGGCGACGGCCGCACCACCTTGTTGGATAGGACACGATGACAGATGCGACGGTTGTATATCCGCCCGCCAGGCGGCGCAGACGGCAACGTCTGGCGTTTATCGTGGTGGCGGGAATTGTTCTGTTCAGCGCCGCCGGGCTGATTACCTATGCGGCACGGCAGGCTTTGACGTTTTCCTATTTTCCGTCCGACTTTGTCAGTGCCGGAATTGCACCCGGTACCCGTGTGCGCGTGATGGGACGGGTTATGCAGGGCAGTTTCGTCAAGACCAGCGGCACCGAGGTCGCTTTTACCCTGAGCGATACCCAGGCGCAGGTGCGCGTTGTCTATGGGGGGATCCTGCCCGATCTGTTTCGCGAGGGACAAGGGGTTGTTGTCGAAGGCGCGTTGCGCCGCGAAGGGGTGTTTCACGCCACCACCGTCCTGGCCAAGCACGATGAACGCGTCATGCCCCGCGGGCTTGTCGATAAAATCAAGGAAAGCGGCGATTGGAAAGGCGAATAAGTGTGACCTTTCAGCAAGTTGCGCTCAAGGAGGCAGGTCTGAAATGATACCTCTTGCAGCCTTTGCCGCAGGTTGCCGCAGCAAGGCCCTGCCGGGCCAGAAGTCAATCGCAAAGCCCCCTGGTATTATACATCCAGGGGCATAGGCCACAACCGATCAGCCCTGCAGATAATCTGACAGCAGGTGGTGGAGCGCACGATGATTGCCGAAACCGGACACTATCTCCTTGTTCTTGCACTGGCATTGTCCCTGCTGCAGGGCGTGGCGCCCCTGATCGGGTACTTGCGGCACGATATTGCGGTCATGCAGACCGCAACGACGACGGCCCTTGCGGTGTTCGTTTGCGTTCTTGCCGGCTTTGCGGCACTTGTTTATGGGTTTGCGGTATCGGATTTCTCTCTTCAAGTGGTATGGGAGAATTCCCATTCGCGCCAGCCGCTGCTGTATAAATACACCAGCGTGTGGGGCAATCACGAAGGCTCCATGCTGTTGTGGGTTTTGATCCTGGCGCTGTTTGGCGCGATTGTGGGCACCTTCGGGCGCGAGATCGGCGATAGGCTACGCGCCCTCGCGCTGGCCGTCCAGGCCTGGATTTGTTCGGCTTTTCTTGCATTTTTGTTGTTCACATCCAATCCGTTTGCCCGCCTGCCACAACCACCCCTTGAGGGTCGCGATCTCAATCCCATCTTGCAGGACATCGGTCTCGCCATACATCCGCCATTGCTCTATGTGGGCTATGTGGGCTTTTCCATTTGCTTTTCCTTTGCCATTGCGGCCCTGCTGCGCGGTCGAATCGATGCCATATGGGCGCGCTATGTGCGGCCCTGGGTGCTGTTGGCGTGGATGTTTCTCACTCTGGGGATCGCCATGGGTTCGTACTGGGCGTACTACGAACTCGGCTGGGGAGGCTTTTGGTTTTGGGACCCGGTGGAGAACGCCTCGCTGATGCCCTGGCTTGCGGGAACGGCACTGCTGCACAGCGCTCTGGTCATGGAAAAGCGCGACGCGCTCAAAATCTGGACCATCCTGCTGGCGATCCTGACATTCTCGCTCAGCCTGCTGGGGACGTTTTTGGTGCGCTCCGGCGTGCTCACCTCGGTGCATGCCTTTGCCAGCGATCCCACTCGCGGCGTGTTTATTCTCGCCATTCTCATTCTGTTTATCGGTGGTGCGCTGTTGTTGTTCGCATTGCGCGTCGCGCGCCTGGCGATAGGGGGGACCTTCGCTCCCATCAGCCGCGAAAGCGCCCTGATTTTTAATAATCTGCTGTTGGCCGCCGCCTGCGCCACGGTGTTCACCGGCACGCTCTATCCCCTGGCGCTGGAGGCGCTGAACGGTGACAAGATTTCTGTCGGCGCCCCATTTTACAATCTGACGTTTGTTCCCCTGATCATCCCCATCGTACTGGCCGCGCCGTTCGGACCTCTTTTGGCATGGAAGCGTGGCGATCTGGCGCGCGCGTGCGGCAAGCTGGCCGCCGCAGCCGGCCTGGCCGTGGTAATTGCCCTCGCCATGGCGTACCTCGGTTATGACGGCGGGCTGTTGCCCGCTGCCGGTCTGGCGGCGGGATTGTGGCTGATATTCGGCGCCATGACCGAGCCGGCTGTCCGTGCCGGCCTTGATCGCGGGGTTACGGCGCGAACCCTGCGCCGGCTGCGCGGTCTGCCCGGCGCAAGCTGGGGCGCCATGCTCGCCCATGGCGGTCTGGGGGTAAGCATTATGGGCATTATTGGCGCGGTGTCCTGGCCGACAGAAATAAATACCGTCGTCACGCCCGGCGACACAGTGCCCATTGCCGGCTACGACGTCACCTTTAAGGGCGTGCAGAACCACAGGGGTCCGAACTATGAGGAACTGCGGGCGTTATTCGAACTGCGCCGCGCCGGCGGGGCGATGCGAACCCTGACACCGGCGAAACGGACCTATCCCGCCCGGCGCAGCACCACGACGGAAGCCGCCATATTAACTCGCGGGGTTGATCAGTTATACATCACCCTTGGGGACGAAAAGGACCCTGGAGCGTATGCCGTTCGCCTGAATCACAAGCCGCTCGTGACGTTGATCTGGATTGGCGCGATGATCATGGCTGGCGGTGGCGGTTTGTCGTTCTTTGCACGAAAGCGCGGGTTGGGCGCGCCGGCGCGGCGAAAGAAGGCGATAGCGGTGTCCGCGGCACAGGGGCGGCACAAGGCGGCATAGGATATGAGAATGATATGCGCGCTTTAGCACTGGTATTCTTGCTGATACTTGCGGCGGGCGGCGCCGGGGCGGTGGAGCCGGACGAGATTCTGGCCGATGCTTCTCTTGAGCGGCGTGCGCGGGCACTATCGTTGCAACTTCGCTGTCTGGTCTGTCAGAACCAGTCCATCGACGATTCGGATGCACCACTCGCCAGGGACCTGCGCCTGCTGGTGCGCGCGCGCCTGACAGCGGGCGACAGTGATGAAGCCGTCCTGGCGTTCGTTGCGCAACGCTACGGCGATTTCGTCTTGCTGCGGCCCCCGTTCAAGGCCCGGACCCTGATGCTCTGGCTCACCCCGTTATTGGCGTTGGGGGGGGGGCTGGCAGCGATTATCTACGGCCGCCGCGCGGCGCGCGCAATTCCATCGGCCGATCTCAGCATGAAGGAGAAGGAGACCATCGCCCGCCTGCTGGACGGCCAGGACAGGCAAAGCTGAAGTGATACTTCGTTGAATGTGAGAAATCCCTCCGCTTCGCCGCGGTATACTTATTCACATTCAACTATTCAGCCGGCTGGGTCATCGGGTCCGTCGCCGCATGGCGGCCGCGAAGTCCGTCACGATAAAGCGCCTTGGCGAGCGCAAGGCACATCAGCCCCATAACCATGGTAAAGGGAAGAGCGCCGATGATCATGGCGCTTTTCAGAGCCTCCATGGGGTCCGCGCCACCCTGCGTACTGCCTGCGATGAGCAATGTGCCGATCACCAGGGTCAATATCACTCCCCACACGATACGATGCTTTATGCCGGTCTCCTGTTCGCCGCCGGACATGATGGTGTTCATGACGAGAATTCCTGAGTCCGCCGACGTCACAAGAAACGTCATGATAAGCACAACGCACATGATGGTAATGATCGACAGGAAGTTCCCGGAGATCATCTGGCCAAGGGTGACAAACAGCTTTGCCGTATTCGATGCGCCAATAATCGAGCCATTGGCGCCGCCAGTGAGTTCAAGATCAATGGCGGTACCGCCCAAAATCGTCATCCAGGCAAAACACACAAGGGCGGGCGCAATGGCGCAGCCAAGAATGAACTCGCGCACCGTGCGCCCTCTGGAAATGCGCGCCAGAAACAAGCCGACGAATGGCGAAAAGGCAATCCACCAGGCCCAGTAGAAGGTGGTCCAGCCCGCCTGCCAACCGAACTGGCGCCCCGGCTCACCGGCCGCATAGGCGGCGTTCTGCGCCTCCGCAGGCAGCGCGGCGGCGCCACCACTGAGGCCGCTCTTAAAGCCATCAAGAGACCCCCAGGGGTTTGTCGCCCCGGCATACAGTTCCGCCGCCAGCGGTCTGGCGTCGGCGGCCAGTGCCGCAGCATAGGCGTCCGCAGACTGGGGCCCATAGGCGCCGAACGAAAGCTGGACGAAATGCAGCAGATAATCGACCAGCGCCGTTGCGTATGTGGTCATGGCGAACAGGAACGAGCCAAAAATCACAAAGGTTAGCAACAGGATCAACGACAGAACCAGGTTGAGGTTGGAGAGATATTTTACGCCACGGCCCACGCCCGATACGGCGGATATGATCGACAGGCTCATAATCGCAACAAGTCCGGAAATAAGCCCCACCGTGCCCGGCTTCGGCGCATCGCCGGTCAGGTCCATCATCCAGTCCATACCAGTGATGGCATACATGCCGTCGATAAACTGGCTGACGCCAAATCCGATGGTCACCGAAACCCCCAAAATCGTGGCGACAACGCCCAGCACATCAACGACATGGCCCATAAAACCGTTCACATATTTACCGAACAGGGGCGTCAGGGCGGATCGGATCGTAAGCGGCATGTCGCGCGTATAGGCGTAATAGGCAAGCGACAAGCCCGTTACGACATAGATCGCCCAGGCATGAAAGCCATAGTGCAGGAACGTATAGCGAAACGCGCTTGTGAGCGCCTCGGAGCTGTTGGCGGCGACCGCCCCCGATATCGTCAACGGGTTGGACCCCCAAAGCCCCAGGGGCTCCGCTGTGGCAAACACCATGAGCCCCACGCCAAGACCGGCGCCGAACATCATGGAGAACCAGGAGAAATTGGAAAACTCCGGTGCCTGGCCGGCGTTTCCCATCAGCCTGCGACCGGTCTGCGGCACTATCGCCAGAACCGCCAGGAAGAACACAAAGAATCCCACGATGATAATGTAAAAGCCGTTGAACCCTTTCAGCAACTGCGCGTTAACGCTGCCGAGAACACCGTTTGCGTTTCCGGGCCAGACGAGCGCCCAGATCACCAGCAGGGTCATAATGACTTTGCTGATCAGGGCAATGGGTATGCTGTAGCCTTCGTAAAAACCCGATGGTGCCTTTACAATCTCCAGGTCCCTGAATGGAGCTTTGATCGCCATAACCCTCTCCTGTAGCGTGCAATTTCCCTATGAGCGCTTGTCTTTTGCCAGCGTATGGGTTCTGCACATGCCCCAATCGTCAAAACACGACGGTTTCTGTCGTTTGCGACAGGGGTGCTGACAGGCTGATCGCCAATCGGCAACCACTTGCAATCGATGGTTATGACCCTGGCGTGTCAACGACCGATCAGTTCTGCACGCCCTCGACATACCAGTCCATCTTCAGCAGATCGTCATCGGTAAGGGTGGCGCCGGCGGCCAGGCGCGTGACACCGGCATTATCGACAATCGGACCGCTAAAGGCGGAAATCGACCCGTCAATAATTCCCAGGCGTACGGTCTCTGCGGCCTTGACGACATCCGCCGGAATGCGCGCGTTGTAGGGCGTCATCTGGATCATTCCCTCCTTAAAGCCCCACCATGTATCGGCCGTCTCCCATTTGCCATCGAGCGCCTTTTGAATCCGATCGATGTAATAGACATCCCAGCGATCCGCGATGGCGGTCAAATGCGCCCTGGGCGCGAAGGAAGACATGTCCCAGGCCTGACCGAAGGCCAGCAGGCCCTTTTGCTCGCTGACCTGCAAGGCGGCCGGGCTATCGGTATGTTGCGACAGGATATCGGCGCCCTGATCGATCAGCGCTTTTGCCGCGTCGGCTTCCTTGGCCGGGTCGTACCAGCTGTTGACCCACAGAACTTTTGTTTGGAAATCCGGATTGATCTTTCGCGCTGCAAGGGTCAGGGCGTTGATTCCCATCACCACTTCCGGAATGGGAAAGGAGGCGATATGGCCGACAATGCCGGACTTCGACATATGACCGGCGATAGTGCCGCAAACGGCACGCCCCTCGTAGAAACGCGCATTATAGGAGGCCATGTTGTCGGCGCGCTTATAGCCGGTTGCGTGCTCGAACCTGGTGTCTTTAAAGCGCTGGGCGACCTTTAGCGTCGGGTTCATATAACCGAACGACGTGGTAAAGATCAGATCATTGCCGGCCTGTGCAAGATTGCGAATGACGCGCTCGGCATCCGGCCCCTCGGCAACATTCTCCACATAGCTTGTTTTGATGCGATCGCCAAATTTGGCGACGGCGGCCAGACGAGCCTGTTCATGGGCATAGGTCCAGCCGTGATCGCCAATGGGACCGATATAAACGAAAGCAACCTTGAGAGGCTCTGCCGCCCTGGCCGAATAGGGCAACAGGGGCAGAGCCGCCGCGCCGGCTGCCGTGCCGAGAAAATTACGCCGTGAGATGAATTGCATGATGGTACTCCCTGTGTGGTTGGTATCATGTTGAAGGCTTGAAGGGCTGGCCAAGGCAGGCGGGGGCCTGAACGCCAGTTGTTTTGCGCATACTGATCATAGCCAGAACGACAATGGTTGCAAGATAGGGCATTGCCGCCAGAAACTCGGGCGCGAGCAGGGCAAAGCCGGCAGCCTTGGCGTGTAACTCAAGGGTCATGACGGCGCCGAACAGATAGGCCCCGATGAACAGCCGCCAGGGTCGCCAGGCAGAGAATACCACCAGCGCCAGGGCGATCCAGCCGCGTCCGGCGGTTAACTGCTCGGCCCACATGGGCGTTAGAACGAGCGAGTAGTAGCTACCGCCAATGCCCGCCATCGCTCCCCCGAAGGCGACCGCCAGATAGCGCACGCCGATAACCGAATAACCGATGGAATGGGCGGAGACGTCGCTCTCGCCCACCGCGCGCAGGATCAGCCCCGAACGCGTTCTATTCAGAAACCAGGTAACGGCAAATGTCATGAGCACGGAGAAATAAACCAGCGGGCTATGGCCAAACAGCAGCCGCCCGTAGGGGTGTTCGGCCCAGGCATCGGGGAAAACGGGGCCGTATATATCCACTGTTTTTCCCACATAGTCTTCCCCCAAAAGCGAAGACAGGCCGATGCCGAAAATTGTCAGCGCCAGGCCGGTCGCCACCTGGTTGGCTGTCAATGACAGGGTCAGATAGCCAAACAGCAACGCCGCGGCGGCGCCCCCTGCGGCGGCGGCCATCACGCCGATTGCCTGATTTGCGGTGATACTTGTCAGGGCAAAGGCGCTGACGGCGCCGATAAGCATCATGCCTTCGACGCCGAGATTTAGAACGCCGCTTTTTTCGGCGACCAACTCGCCCAGCGCGGCGAGAAGAATAGGGGTCGCCGCGCCGACGACGGTCATGACGATAGAAATGACTATTGCATCGTTCACGGCCGGCTCCTCAACGCCGGCGCCCTGATGCGCAGGCGGTAATGGATCAGAATATCGGTGGCGAGCAAAAAGAACAACATCATGGCCTGAAATATTCCGGTCGCTGCGCTGGGCAGCCCGATGGTTGTCTGGGCGAGTTCTCCGCCGACATAGGAGACGGCGAGAATAATCCCGGCGAAAATGATGCCGATGGGATGCAGCCGTCCCAGAAACGCGACGATGATGGCGCTAAAGCCGTATCCGGTGGGAAACTGCGGAACCATCTGGCCAAACGGCCCGGCGGCCTCGAACACGCCGGCCAGCCCCGCCAGAGCGCCGCTCGATAGCAGGGCAAGCCAGATCGTTCTATTGCGATCAAAGCCAGCGTAGCGCGCCGCCAGGGGTGCGGCACCGCTTACGCGGATGGCAAAGCCGAACATGGTTCTGGACATAAAGAACCAGACCGCAACCGCAATGACAAAGGCAAGGGGAACGCCCAGATGCACGATGGTATCGCCAAGCTGCGGCAGGATTTGGCTGTCAGTGAACAGCCGGGACTGGGGGAAATTAAACCCCTGGGGGTCCTTCCAGGGACCCCGCATGAGGTAGTAGAGCAACTGGATGGCGGCATAGGTGAGCATCAGGCTGGAGAGAATTTCGTTGACGCCGAAACGGGTGCGCAGAAACGCCGGAATGGCGGCGCAGGCCATGCCGCCGATTACACCGGCCAGACACATAAGCGGCAGGATCCACGGGCCTTGCATGTGCCAGGTGGCGAGCGCGATACCGGTGCCTGCCAGGCCGCCGAGGACGTATTGGCCCTCGGCGCCGATGTTCCAGACATTGGCGCGAAAGCCGATCGCCAGGCCGGTTGCGATAAGGATCAGCGGCGCGGCCTTGATCCCCAAATCCTGCCACCGGCCAGCGCTGGCTACGGGCGTGACAAAGATTTCACGGACCGCGCCCGGTCCGTCATAGCCCAGCAGGGAGAAAATGACGGCACCGCTCAGCATCGTGAGCGCCACCGCGATAACGGGGGTCAGATAGAGCATAACCCGGCTGGGTTGCTTTCGCTTTTGCAGTTCAAGAAACACCGACGGCCTCCGCCACATCGACCACGCTAGAGCGTGTCAGGTTTTAATAGAACCATTCTGACGGAGCGATTTTGCGACAAGATGGGCCTTAAGTCTCGCAGGATATAGTGGGGCTATTTGCAAGAGACTTAAGGTTCATATTGGTGCAAAAGCGCCCGTCCCTTCGGGTTTGTCGATTGGCGGACGCCCACGCCCAAGCCGCTCTCGAGAGATGGATAAACATCGCTCTTCGATCGCCTTGAGCTTGGGTATCGCTTCGCCAATCGAGAAACGAAAATTGCTTCTATTAAGACCTGACACGCTCTAGAGCGTGTCATTTCAACAGGTTGTTCTCGAAAAACCCTACAATAAAGCCAAGCGAAAACAAAGAGCCGCGCCTTCCCAATCGTTATTTTCTCATTGTTTCAAATGAAGAAAAGTACGCTGAGCGTAGCGAAACACTTTTCTTTACGATCAACTTGCCGTCTTGAAAAACACCCGTTGTAATTACACAACCAGCGGATCGCCGTGAATGCCACCCATCGCCAGGCCGATTTCGTCAATGGTCGCCTCACCCACCTTCAAGGTGCGCGACAGGCGGCCTTCGTTGATGACCGCCATGTTGTCGCAGATACCGAGCAATTCGTCGAGGTCCTGGCTGATGACGACAATAGCGGAACCGCGCTGCGCCAAATCCACCAGGGCCTGATGAATGGCCTGCGCCGCACCCGCATCGACGCCCCAGGTGGGCTGGGATACGACCAGAACTTCCGGAACCTGCAGGATCTCGCGGCCCATGATGAACTTTTGCAGATTACCCCCCGACAACGCACCGGCCGCCGCATCCGCCCCCGTCGCCTTGACGGCAAACGTGTCTATGATTTCTTGCGTATACCGCTCGGCGATGCCGAAGTCGATAATCCCCCGCCTGACCATCTTCTTGCGGTCGCGGGCGGTAAGAATGGCGTTGTCGGACAGGGAGAACGCCGCCACCGCACCGTGCCCGTAACGCTCTTCGGGAACAGCGCACAGGCCCAGATGACGGCGCATTGTCGTTCCCATCGTGCCGACCGGCTTGCCGTCCAGTCGGATCGCATCGGCGCGTACCGCCTCTACCTCGCCGCTCAAGGCGCCAAGAAGCTCGTTCTGGCCGTTTCCGGCAACTCCTGCAATGCCAAAAATCTCCCCGGCGCGCACAGAAAAATCGATATTCTTCAGCGCCACACCAAAATCGCCCGTACCCGGCACGGATAGCGCCTGGACAACCAGTTTGCGCGCGCCGAACTGCCGGCCGGGTTGGCGTTCGATCTCGCGCAAGGTCCCGCCGATCATCATTTCCGCCATACGGCGCGAGGTAACCGCCGCCGGATCGCATTCGCCGGCCACGCGGCCGTTGCGCAGAATCGTCGCGCCGGAGCAAAGGGCCTTGATCTCGTGCAACTTGTGGCTGATGTACAGTATGGAACACCCTTGCGCCGACAGGCTGCGCAGGGTCTCAAAAAGCTGCGCGACTTCTTGCGGCGTCAGCACCGACGTCGGCTCATCCATAATCAGCAAAGACGGATCAAGCAATAACGCGCGCACGATCTCAATACGCTGCCGCTCGCCCACACTCAGGGTCGAGACCCGCCGGTGCGGCTCCAGCGCCAACCCGTAGCGGTGCAGAACCGCCCGAATGCGCTTTTCCAACTCCGAATACGATATGCCGTGATCCAGCCCCAAAGCGATGTTCTCCAGAACCGTCATCGCCTCGAAAAGGGAAAAGTGCTGAAAAACCATGCCAACGCCCAGACCCCGCGCCGCCTTCGGATTGGCAATATGGACCGCCTGGCCGTTTAAACGCACCTCGCCCCGATCAGGTTGCATGATGCCATAAACGATCTTGACAAGGGTGGACTTGCCCGCGCCGTTCTCTCCCAACAGCGCATGGATTTCTCCCGCGCGCACGGCAAAACTGACATCGTCGTTGGCCAGAACGCCGGGAAAGGCCTTGGTGATACCGCATAGTTCGAGACGGTACGCGTCTGGATCGCTCATACGGACTCCCGATGGGGCCGGGGAAGAATACGGCGCCGGGCGCTGTCGTCGTTTTTTGCCTCATAAACCGCAAAGGCGTCAAGGACCTGGGCGACGACAAACGCCGCAATGACTTGCGGGCGCTTGTCGGATTTCCCGCCGCCGCGTCCAACCCCGACAGGACAGACGAGCGCCGATGAAAGGTCCTGGTGCGGCCAGTGATCGGCGGCGAATTTCTTAAAGGAAGCGCGTTTGCTACGCGAGCCGATCAGCCCCACATAGGCGGCATCGAAGCGGTTCAGGGCGTATCCGGCGATCAGGAAATCCAGGCCATGATCGTGGGTGGCGACAATAAACGCGCTACCCGGCGGCGCGGCGCCCACCGTTTGCTCGGGAAGCGCCTGCAAACGGGTCTCGATGGCGGCATCCACACGCGCCAGTTCCTCCTCTCGCCCATCGATCACACAGCTCCTGAGCGGCACCAGCGCAAAGCCCCGCGCCAGGGCGCGGCCCACATGGCCAGCGCCAAAGATATAAACGTGCCGCTGGTCCGTCAATTCCCTGGTGATCCGGGCTTGCACGGCAATGCGGTCGGCATCATTCAGAGCGCGAAAGCCGATCTCCACATGACCGCCGCAGCACTGGCCGATCCGGGGTCCCAGCGGCACCGATAACCGCGCCTGCGACGTGCCTTCCGCCAGCATTTTACGGGCGTGTTCCATGGCGATATACTCCAGCCGGCCGCCGCCGATGGTGCCAGCGGTATCTGCGCCGGAGACGAACATATACGCGCCCGCCTCACGCGGAGAGGAGCCGCGCACACCGCTCAGCTCCACGTGTACCAGGGGTCCGGACAAGGAGATAAATCTGTCCAGTTCTGTACGGCAGGTGATCGTCACACGTGTACCCTTGTGTCCTGCGCCCGTAACCGCTCAATCGCCAGCAGGATGCGCTCCGGCGTCGCCGGCGCATCAAGGCAAGGGCAGCGGTGCGTGCCGGCGGCCGCGGCAACCGCCATGGACAGCGCCTCGAAGACGGAAACCCCCAGCATGAGCGGTGGCTCGCCAACGGCCTTGGAGCGATGAATGACCGGCTCGGTGTTTACCGACCACGACGCCAGATCGATATTGAGAACCCCGGGCCTGTCCGATGCCAGGGGGATTTTGTAGGTCGAGGGCGCGTGGGTGCGCAAGCGGCCCGTTTTATCCCACCACAGTTCCTCCGTGGTCAGCCACCCGACCCCCTGGATGAAGCCGCCCTCGATCTGGCCGCGATCGATGGCCGGATTGAGTGAGCGGCCTACATCGTGCAGAATATCGACGCGCTCCAGGTGGTATTCGCCGCTCAATGGATCGACGCTCACTTCGGAGACCGCTGCACCATAGGCAAAGTAGTAAAACGGCCGGCCGCGTCCGGTATTGCGGTCCCAGTGGATATCCGGCGTTTTGTAAAACCCGGCCGCCGAGAGGTGGACCCGCGCCATATAGGCCGCCCTGATGAACTGATCAAAGGGCACCAGCCGATCGTCAAGCATGACCTGATTGGCGATAAAACGCACCTGTTCGCGGGTAACGCCATAGGTATCCATGGCAAAGCGGACCAGCCGCGCCTTGATCTGTTCGCACGCGTTATAGGCCGCCATACCGTTGAGGTCCGTGCCCGACGAGGCGGCGGTTGCCGATGTGTTGGGAACCTTGGCGGTTGTCGTGGCGCTGGGCTTAACCCGTTCAAGATCGACCTGAAAGCAATCCGCCACCACCTGGGCGACCTTGGTAAACAGGCCCTGCCCCATCTCGGTGCCGCCGTGATTAAGGTGGATGGAGCCGTCATTGTACACATGCACCAGACTGCCCGCCTGGTTGTACCAGGTGGCGGTAAAGGAAATGCCGAACTTCACCGGCGTCAAGGCAATTCCCCTGACAATCCCGCGGTTTTGGTTGTTGAACGCGATAATGGCCTGGCGCCGGGTGCGATAATCGCTACGGGTTTCCAGGGCATCCACGAGTTTGCCGAGGATATTGTCATGCACCGTCTGATGATAGGGGGTGATGTTGCGATCGGTCGTGCCGTAGAAGTTCGCCTTGCGGATATCCAGCGGGTCCCGTTGCAAATGCGCCGCGATCTCTTCAATGATGCGCTCGGCGGCAACTACCCCCTGGGGTCCGCCGAAGCCGCGAAACGCCGTATTCGAGACCGTATGGGTTAAAAACGGCTGCGATCGCAGACGCACATGGGGATAGTAATAGGCGTTATCGGCGTGAAACAGGGCGCGATCCGTGACGGGACCGGAGAGGTCGGCGGAAAAGCCGCAGCGGGCGGCGAACGCACCATCCACGGCGAGAATTCTCCCCTCATCATCGAAGCCGACATCATAGGTTATGTGAAAATCGTGGCGTTTGCCGGTGGCGATCATGTCCTCGTCGCGATCCGGGCGTAACTTTACGGCACACCGGTATTTTCTTGCCGCCAGAGCGGCAATACAGGCAAACAGGCCGGGCTGGGTTTCCTTGCCGCCGAAACCACCGCCCATCCGCCGCACGCTCACCGTAACCGCATGTGACGCCACGCCGAGAACACGCGCCACCATATGCTGAACCTCGCTGGGGTGTTGCGTCGACGCATACACCATAACCTCGTCGTCCTCGCCGGGAATGGCGAGGGCAATTTGCCCTTCCAGATAGAAATGGTCCTGGCCACCGAGCGAAAATTCTCCCTGCAGCCGATGAGGGGCATTTGCAAGGGCATCTTCCACATCGCCGCGCGCAAGCGTCAGCGGTTCGGTGACGAGAGGGCCTTTTGCCGCCATGGCCTGCTCCAGCGTTATCGTTGCGGGCAGTTCCTCGTATTCGATGGCCGCCAGCGTCGCCGCCCGTCGTGCCTGGATGCGGGTTCTGGCGATAACCGCAAAAACAGGCTGGCCGCAGAACATCACCCGATCCTCGGCAAATACCGGATCGTCGTTTCTGCCGGTGGGGCTGACGTCGTTGGTGCCCGGTATATCCTGCGCGGCAAGAACGCCGACAACGCCCGGCGCTTCCCTCACCGCTTTCAGATCGATGGCGCGGATCCTTGCATGGGCGGCGCGACCAAGCCCCAGGGCGGCGTGAAGGGTGCCGGCGGGGACGGGAAGGTCATCAATATAGGTGGCAGCACCGGTGACGTGTTTGTGGGCCGAATCGTGATAGACGTCCGTATGAACGATGCGCTTGTCTGTGTCCTGGATGTTCATGGATACCCTTTCCTGAAGGGGGCGCGCTGGCCGGTGCTTTCCAGATAAAAGCGCATGATCAGGTTTTTCGCCGCAAGCGCCCGATAGGCCGCCGAGGCGCGCCAATCGCTGATCGGTGTAAAGTCGTCGTCGAGGGCATCCATCGCCGCGCGCACAACCGATGCCGTCCAGGGCTTGCCGAGCAGCGCCTTTTCGGCGTTAAAGGCGCGTTTTGGTATTGCCGCCATGCCGCCAAAGGCCAGACAGACCTGTGTCACCGTATTATCGGCGATACGGGCGCGAAAACCGCCGCAAACGGTTGAGATGTCCTCATCACGCCGCTTGGAGATTTTGTAGGCGGCATAGCAGATATCCCGGTCCCGGCGGGGTAATACGATCGACTCGATGAATTCGCCCCTTTGCCGATCCTGTTTGCCATAATCGATAAAGAAGTCCTCAAGGGCAATTTCGCGCCGCGCATCGCCGCGGCGCAGAACAAGGCGCGCGCCCAGGGAAATCAGCACCGGGGGTGTATCCGCAATGGGCGAGCCGTTGGCGATATTGCCGCCGAGGGTGCCCATGTTGCGAACCTGCCAGCCACCGATCCGTCGCCAGTATTCACCCAGATGGGGGAACTCACCCACAAGTGCCGCCTCGCCCCGGGTATACGATACACCGGCGCCCATGGCGATCGTATCCTCGCTGATCTCAATGTGTTCAAGACCCTCAAGATGACTGATAAAGACGGCCGGGGAAATATCGCGCATGTGTTTGGTGATCCACAGGCCCACATCGGTGGCGCCGGCCACGATCGTGGCCCCGTCATACTGCATTAACACCTCGGCCAGGTCATCGACATTGCGGGGCAGGATAGCGATCCCGTCGGCGTGTTTGAGAGTAATGCGCCGCTTCTGCGAAAGCCTTCGCAGCCGGGCAAGGACCGCCGGCCGCCCCGCCATGAGAATATCGTCCGCCTGTCCCCCCGTTTCAGCCGCCGCCCTTGCCGCACGCACAATGGATCCATAACCGGTGCAACGGCAAAGATTTCCCTGCAAGGCGGTCTCGATGGCGGCATCATCGGGGTCCGGGTTTTCCAGCCACAGCGCATAAAGCGCCATCACGATACCCGGTGTGCAAAAGCCGCACTGGCTGGCGTGCTGCGCGATCATGGCCTGTTGCACCGGATGCCGTGCGCCCTGCCGGCCGCGCAGGTGCTCGATTGTCACCACATGGCAACCCGCCAGTGAGGGCAACAGGCGGATACAGGCGTTCACTGCCTTATACTGTACCGTCTCCCCGGCCGGTCGGCCGACGAGCACCGTACAGGCGCCGCAATCGCCCTCGGCGCATCCCTCCTTGGTTCCACAAAGCAAGAGGCGCTCGCGAATGAAGTCCAGCAACGTATCCGATGGGTGCGCGGCGCATTCCACGACGCGATCATTGAGCAGAAGGGAAATGGTATGCGGCTCCGCTCTCATCCCGTGCTCCTGGCTGTGTCATTGCAACAGATTGTTCTCGCCAAACCCATCGGGTGCAAGCGGCCATTCATCTGATCATTAGAGATGTTCCTTCAGGTTTGCCTGTCCCGGGAACACCCTGTTGAAAGCCCGCAGCTAGAGCCTTTCAGTTTTTAACTGAAAGGCTCTAGCTGCCGCGATAGGTTGCGTAACTGAAATGAGAAAACAACAGGGGTACATGGTAATGGGCGTTCGCGTCCTGCACAAGAAAACGCACCGGAACCCGATGCAGGAATTTTCCTCCTTTCTGCATCCCATGAACCCTCGCCAGATAGGCGCCCACATGAAAAACAAGCTCATATTCGCCAGCAGCAAAGTCCGCGCCCGCGACAACATCCGTATCGGTGCGCCCATCGGCGTTGGTGGTCAGGTTCCCCACAAGCACGCGCTCCGCATCCGTCAGACGATAACAATCGATTCGCAGCAGCGCCGCCGGCGTTCCGGCGACGGTATCAAGCGCATGGGTTGTCAACCGGCCGCCGGTCACTGTCGTTCCTCCCCTTTCACGCCCCGGGCACGATCCCCCATCGATCTTCAGGCGGCAAGGTTGCGCAGGACATAGTGCAGAATGCCGCCGTGCCGGTAATACGCCAATTCGTCCTCGGTATCGATGCGGCACAGCACCGGCACCTTTTTGATGGAACCATCGGCAAAGCCGAGCATCAAATCGACTTTGGCATGGGGCTTTAATTCGCCCAGGCCGCGAATGGTGGCCTGTTCGGAGCCGATCATCGCCAGTTGCCGCCAGTTCATACCACCCTCGAACTGCAACGGCAGAATGCCCATGCCGATCAGATTGGAACGATGAATGCGCTCGAAGCTCTCCGCCACCACCGCGCGTACGCCGAGCAACCGCGGCCCCTTTGCCGCCCAGTCGCGCGATGAGCCGGTGCCGTATTCCTTGCCGGCGAAGATCACCAGCGGCACCCCCTCGCGCCGATACGCCATGGCGGCATCGAAAATGGACATTTCCTCGCCGCTCGGATAGTGCCGCGTAACGCCTCCCTCGACGCCGGGCACGATCTGGTTCTTGATGCGGATATTGGCGAATGTGCCGCGCATCATCACCTCGTGATTGCCGCGCCGCGAGCCATAGGAATTGAACTCCAGAAATTTAACCTTGTTGCGTTTCAGATAGTCGCCCGCAGGACCCTGACGGCTGATGGAACCCGCCGGAGAAATATGATCGGTGGTGATCGAATCGCCAAACAGGCCCAGCACGCGCGCCTTTTCGATATCGCCCAGTTCCGCCGGTTGCATGGTAATGTCTTCGAAGAACGGCGGATTGCGCACATAGCTCGATGCGGCGTCCCAGTCGTAGGTGAGCGCGCCCGAGACCTTGATGCGCCGCCAGCCCGCATCGCCCTCGAACACTTGGGCATAGCGCGCGCGAAACATCCTGGTATGGACGCTCTTGCGCACCAGATCGGAAATCTCCGCCGCACTCGGCCACAGATCGCGCAAATAGACCGGATTTCCCTTTTTGTCCTCGCCCAGAGGGTCGCGCGTGATGTCGACGTTCATATTGCCGGCAAGGGCGTAGGCGACCACCAGCGGCGGGGAAGCCAGATAATTGGCGCGCACATCAGGGCCGATGCGCCCCTCGAAATTGCGGTTGCCCGAAAGAACCGAACAGGCAACCAGATCATGGCGATTGATAAGAGTCGATATTTCCCTGGGCAGCGGGCCCGAATTGCCGATACAGGTGGTGCAGCCATAGCCAACGAGGTTGAAGCCGAGGCGGTTGAGGTCCCTTTGCAGCCCGGCCGCCTTGAGATACTCGCTGACGACCTGGGAGCCCGGCGCCAGGGATGTCTTAACCCACGGCTTGACCGTCATGCCCCGCCGCACCGCATTGCGGGCCACAAGCCCGGCGCCAATCATCACGCTCGGGTTCGACGTGTTGGTACACGACGTAATCGCCGCGATCACCACATCGCCATGGCCAAGATCGTAATTCTTGCCGCGCACCTTATAGCGTTTGGCCCCGTTGTGAACGCCGAATTCCCGTGCCAGAGCGTCGTCGAAGGCGTTGGCGGCATCCCTGAGGCTGACACGATCCTGAGGTCGTTTCGGGCCGGAAATCGACGGCTCCACCGCGCCCAGGTCCAGTTCCAGCGTGTCGGTGAATTCCGGCTCCGGTGTCTTGGCGGTGCGGAACATCCCTTGCGCCCTGGCGTATTTCTCCACCAGCGCGACGCGCGAGGGGGGACGCCCCGTCGCCCGTAAATAGCGCAACGTCTCCTCGCCGATGGGGAAATAACCGCACGTGGCCCCGTATTCCGGCGCCATATTGGCGATCGTCGCCATGTCTTCAAGGCTGAGCGAGTCCAGGCCGGGGCCAAAGAACTCGACGAACTTGCCCACCACCCCGCGCTGGCGCAGCATCTCGACCACGCGCAGCACCAGATCGGTCGCTGTGACCCCTTCCGCCAGCGCGCCGGTGAACCTGAAACCGATCACCTGCGGGATCAGCATGGAGATGGGCTGGCCGAGCATCGCTGCTTCCGCCTCGATACCGCCAACACCCCAGCCGAGTACCGACAGGCCATTGACCATCGTCGTATGGCTGTCCGTGCCCACGAGCGTATCCGGGTAGGCGACTTCAACGGTCTTGCCCCTGATCCTGTATTTGCTCGTCCACACCGTCCGGGAGAGATATTCGAGATTGACCTGATGGCAAATACCCGTGCCCGGCGGCACGACGCGAAAGTTCTTAAATGCCGATTGTCCCCACTTCAGGAACGCATAGCGCTCGCCATTGCGTTCGTATTCACGCGTTACATTCTGCCGAAACGCGGTCGCATTCCCAAATGCGTCCACCATCACCGAATGATCGATGACCAGATCAACGGGTACCTGGGGATTGACAGCGCGAGGATTGCCGCCAAGACTTTTCATCGCATCGCGCATGGCCGCCAGATCGACAACGGCCGGCACGCCGGTGAAATCCTGCATCAGCACACGCGCCGGGCGAAAGGCGATTTCCCTGTCGGACGAGCGCTTTTTCAGCCACTCAACCATGGCACGAATGTCCTGCTCGGTTACCGACCGGCCATCTTCAAAGCGCAGCAGATTCTCCAGCAGGACCTTTTGCGCATATGGCAGACGTGAAATTCCTTCCAGGCCGTTTTTTTCGGCCGCCTTTAAACTGTAATAGGCGTAAGATTTTTTGCCCACCTTGAGCGTTCTGCGGGATTTGAAACTATTGAGGGAATTTATCACAGGCTATAACCTTTCCGTTATGCAAAGCGGCCGGTTCGACGATCTGCCCCCTATTCCATCACGCCGAACAGCATCGTTCATTCACATTGAACTGCCTCAAACGGTTCAAGATGAACGAATACACCAACCGTATAATAGCAGTGCAGGCGTATTTGTCGACCATGAAGCGCAATTTGCTACAAATGATACGGTTTCATGCGCCCGACAACGGTTGCGAAGTGGCTGCGATGGCCTTACAGTCCCGGCGATGGGGATACGGATCGAGATCGACAATATTTCGTGCCGACGCGGCGGGCGCCCGGTGTTCGACGCCCTGTCGCTTGCCATTACGGCGGGGGCGGTTGTTGCGATCTGTGGCGCGAACGGTGCGGGAAAATCGAGCCTGCTGCGTACCATCGCCGGCCTGCTGCCGGTAAGTCGCGGGAAATTAAGCCTTTATCAGCACGACACGGCAGTCGAGGCGGTCGATGTCTGTCACTATCTTGGCCACGATACGGCCGCCAAGGGACAACTGACAGCGCAGGAGAATCTGGCGTTCTGGCAAGGCATCTATGGCGGGGATGGCGCCCTGAGCGTCGATGGGGCGCTGGCGGCGGTGCATCTGACGCCGCTTGCCCATCTGCGCAGCTATTGTTTTTCCCAGGGCCAGACCCAGCGTCTTGCGCTGGCGCGGCTCCTGGTATCGCACCGCCCCGTCTGGTTGCTCGATGAGCCGCTGAACGCCCTCGATGACGCCGCTGTCGCAACATTCTACGCCATCGCCGCGCGGCACCGCGACAACGGTGGCATTGTGGTTATCGCCACACATCAGGCGCTGGCGTTTGACGATGTACAGACCCTGTATTTGCAGGGCGGCAATCGATGAGGCTGGCGCGCGCCTTTTTTGTACGGGATCTGAAACTGGCGGTACGCGCCGGCGGCGGCGCGGCGACCGGGCTGGCGTTTTTTTTCATCATCGTGGCGACGATTCCGTTTGTCATCGGACCTGATCTGCAACTGATGCAACGCCTGGGACCGGCGCATCTGTGGATTGGCGCATTATTGGCGGTTCTGATCGGCTTTGAGCGCCTCTATCGCGCCGACGTGGAGGACGGCTCCCTTGATCTGATCGTGCTTTCGGGGCAACCTCTGGTGCTTGTGTGCCTGGTGCGTATCGCCGCCCATTGGGTAAGTGCGTGCGCGCCTCTTGTTCTCGCCACGCCGGTTCTGGGTGTGTTGTTGAACATGGATGCGATTGCCATCGCGGCCACCTTCGCGATGTTGCTGGCGGGCACGCCGGCCCTTGCCTTTACCGCCTCCATCGGGGCCGCCCTGACGGCCGGACTACGCCGCGGCGGGTTGCTGCTGGCAGTCGTGGTGCTGCCGCTCACCCTGCCGGTGCTGATTTTCGGCATTGGCGCCACGCAGGCGGCGATTACCGGGGCGCGGCCGTTTTTGCCGCCATTTATGATGGTATGCGCCCTGAGTATGATCGCTGCGGTGGTTGGCCCTGTGGCGTCGGCCCTGGCGTTGCGCGCCGGTCTGGATTGATGATCAGATGAATGGCCAGCAGCGCCCGACGGGTTTTTCGAGAACAACCTGCTGAACGATCACATCTGGCCCCCGGGCACAACAATCACCTTGCCCTTTACCTTGCGCGCCAACAGCGCATTCAGCGCCGCCGGCGTCCTTGCCAGCGGATAGGTCGCATCAATGCGCGGCCTGATGGTGCCATCGCCGACCCATTGCAGGATCTGTTCCATGACGGCGCGATGGCCGGCGGGATCCCGCGCCAGCCAGGCGCTCCAGAAAACACCGCGTATGTCGCACGATTTCAACAATACCAGATTGAGGGGCAGGCGCGGGATTTCCCCGGCAGCAAACCCGATAACCAGATAGCGCCCCCGCCAGGCGATAGCGCGCACGGCCGCCTCGCATAAATCGCCGCCGACAGGATCGTAGATCACGTCGACGCCCTGGCCGCCGGTTACATCTTTCAGGCGCACCTTCAGATTCTGCTCGCTGTAGTTGATCAGCGTGTGGGCGCCATGGGCACGGCAGGTCCGCAGCTTGTCCACCGATGATGCGCAGGCAATCACCTCGGCGCCCATTGCCACAGCGATCTCGATTGCCGCCAGGCCGACACCGCCCGAGGCACCCAATACCGCGATACGCTCGCACGGTTGCAAGCCGGCCCGCTCACGCAACGCATAAAGCGTGGTGCCATAAGTCACGATCAGCCCGGCCGCCACGTCAAACGGGACCTCATCGGGAATGGCGATCAGTGTATCGGCGGCAACCACGATGGCCTCGCGGCACGCCCCCCAGCCGCAATAGCCCATTACCCGATCGCCGATACGGAAATTTGTGACCTGCGCGCCCAGTTCCGCGATGGTTCCGGCGAATTCGGCGCCCGGCGAGAACGGCAATTCGGGCTTGTACTGGTACGTGCCGGCAACGAGCAGCGTATCGGCAAAATTCAGACCGACCGCCTCAATGGCAACGACAACCTCGCCCGCACCTGGCGTGTCAGACGCAACATGGCGCAGTACCAGCTTTTCCGGGGGGCCAGGCGTTTCACACAATATGGCGCGCATAAGCGAATTCTTCACTTTCCTGTCTTGCCGAACCGGCGCATACAGGTGTATCCCGGCAAAAGTTGTTGCCATGGCCGTCGGGCCACCGTTTGGCGTATAGTGCCAGGGGGTGTTGCGTTTGACTCCTGGCGCGGGTTCAAAACCGTTGTCCTGGAGCGTGTACAAAAGCCAATACCGCCGGTACAAGCACGTCTGCGGCAACCTGATGAATATTACGGAGCCACATCCATGCGCGGTTACTTTGCCATTGGCGTCGAACGCTTATCAAAACCGATGAATTTTGGCAACCTGCTGCGATCGGCCCATGCGTTCGGGGCCAGTTTTGCCTTTACTATCGCCGCCGCGCAGGTGTTTAAGCAGCCCGGATCGGATACCGCCAAAAGCGTCAATCACCTTCCCCTTTATACCTGGGAAACCATCGAAGATATGCGCCTGCCGCACGCCTGTGCGCTCGTCGGCGTGGAATTCATCGAGGATGCGCAGCCCCTGCCCGGTTTTTACCATCCGCGCGCCGCCGCCTATGTTCTTGGCCCCGAAAAGGGCAGCCTGTCAGCGCCGCTGCTGGCGCGGTGCGATCACGTGGTGAAAATCCCCACCCGCTTTTGTATCAATGTGGCTACCGCCGGCGCCATCGTCATGTATGATCGTATCCGCAATCTCGGCTCGCACCCGCCGCGCCTCAGGTCGTGATTCGCGGCCCGCTAGAGCGTCGGGCGTTTAAATTGCAACAATACGTTTGCGTGAATCCGCTGATAAAGGTTTGCGTATGCTCCACCTCTTAACACAGTGAATCACAAATCACACCAAAGGGAAATCCAGAGAGATTCCTGTTAGTCGCCTGACGCTCTAGATGTGTAGTCGCCAAACTCTTGCCCCGTTTACCCCATATCAGGGCATCTGAACAATCGGCTACATTGCCGTTCACGAATTGATAACCATGTCTTGATACGGAGGCATTGTTCAAGACCGTAACCAAATGTAACCCAATAATGTACAAACACAGTATGAACTATATTTTGTCGACGAAATCGATCGTATCGCGGCATCTGTTTGCCCTGGGCCTGATAATCGGGCTTGTCGCTGTCATGGATGTATCGGCGGCGCAGGCGCAAACACCGACCCCTATCGGCCAGTTCGGCGACTGGAACGCGCTTACCGCTTCCAGTGAGCAGGGCAAGGTATGCTATATCGTTTCTCAGCCTAAGGATCAGCAACCAAAGGGGGTTAACCGCGACCAGCCCCTGTTGTTCGTCTCAAATCGGCCCGGTGAAAACATTCGCAACGAGTTCAATCTGATTATCGGCTATCCCTTCCGCAGCCAGGCAAGCGCCAGTGTGATCATCGGCAACGAAACCTACAAGCTGTATACCCATGAAAGCTATGGCTGGATACAAAAGGACGAGGACGAGCCCAAACTCGTCGCCGCCATGAAAGCCGGTACGACGATGATCGTCACCGGCGTCTCCCGGCGCGGGACCAATACGCGCGATCGCTATTCCCTCTCCGGTGTTACCGCTGCTCTGGCGGCTATCGACAAGGCCTGTCCGTAGGAGTGCCGCCGAACCCGGGGCCCGGGGGGATCTGTCAAAAGCTGGACAAGCCCGCGGTGACACCCCTTGCGGCCATTGTCGCAGCAAGACCATACCGGGCCATTTATCTGATGGCTTTTCGGGAACAACCCATCGGGTGCAGGTGGCCATTCTGGCGGCAAGGGTGTCAAGAGATATCACGTCCGGTTTGCCTGTCCCGGGAACAACCTGCTGAAAGATCACGCTCCAGCAATAATACCGCCAGGCGGTATCCGTTTTGCTTGACTGATACGTCAAAGCGCGCCATGCAACAGGCATGACACATGTAAAGACCCCAGGCCAATGACAATGCAGCCCAGAAAATGCGCACGCTGATGCGCCATGCCGATCCGCGCCCGCCGGCGATGCCCCCCCTTATCGGCAAGAGCCGTGCCGAACTGGCCGATATCCTGGCCCGCACGTGCGACGTTCCAGAGCGCCAGATCAACATGCGGGTCAACCAGCTGTGGCGCTGGCTCTATGTGCGCGGGGCGCGCGATTTTGACGCCATGAGCGACATCTCGCGCGACTTGCGTCAAACACTGGCAGCATCAGCAACCCTGGCCCGCCCCCACATTGTCGATGCGCAGCTTTCTCGCGATGGCACACGAAAATGGCTGTTGCGCTACGCAAAATCAGACGACAGGGCCGGTGCGGTGGAAATCGAAACCGTTTATATTCCCACCGAAAGCCGGGGCACGTTATGCATTTCATCGCAAGTGGGCTGCACGCTGAATTGCGCGTTCTGCCATACGGGAACGCAACGGCTTGTGCGCAATTTAACGGCTGCCGAAATTGTCGCGCAAGTCATGGTTGCACGCGATGCCCTGAACGACTATGCGGGCTGTGCCGACCCCGCAACCGGCGCCGCGCCGCAGACGGGCCGGGCAATCTCGAATATCGTGCTCATGGGAATGGGGGAGCCGCTCTATAATTTTGACAACGTCGCCCGCGCCGTGCGCATCCTGCTCGATCAGGACGGTTTGAATTTTTCGCGCCGGCGCATCACCCTCTCAACGGCAGGCGTCGTGCCAATGATAGAGCGCGCCGGTCATGAAATCGGCGTCATGCTGGCAATCTCGCTGCACGCGGTGCGCGACGATATTCGTAACGAACTCGTGCCCCTGAACAGGAAATACCCGATCGGACCATTGCTGGAGGCGTGCCGGCGCTATCCCGGCCTCTCCAACGCCAAACGTATCACGTTTGAATATGTCATGTTGAAGGGCGTAAACGACAGTATCGGCGAAGCGCACGAACTGGTAAGGCTGCTGGCCGGCATTCCGGCCAAGATCAACCTGATCCCGTTCAATCCCTGGCCCGGCAGCCCCTATACGTGCTCATCGCGCAGGACAATCGAGGCGTTCGCCGAAGTGATTAACCGCGCCGGCTACGCAAGCCCGGTTCGCATGCCGCGCGGGCGCGATATTCTCGCCGCTTGCGGACAGCTAAAGTCCGCTTCGCGAAAGCAATCCGCCGCCGCAGCCCGGCAAAAACGGCGCCTCACATCCGGAAATCAGCCATCGCAGCCGGCGTCCTTGCCATGACATTCACCAACCGTTCCCCCGTCACGGGTCTCAATGTTCACGCCCCTGCATGACGACAATCCCCTTTTGCATGTGTCCTACCCGTTCGTGACATGGGCGCTGATCGGTGTGAATGTGCTGGTCTGGCTTGTTTTTCAAAGCGGTGCAGTGCTCGCGAGCAACGACTACGCGGTCGCAACCCTCGGACTTATCCCCGCCATCGTCAACGACGTGGTCGGCTTTCCCCCCGGCTATACTTTTGTGCCGGCGGACTTTACCTATGTTTCCTACGCTTTCCTGCATGGCGATATGCTGCATCTGGCGGGCAACATGCTGTTCCTGTGGGTACTCGGCGACAATGTCGAGGATGCAATGGGGCATGGCCGGTATCTGATCTTCTATCTGTGTTGCGCGGCGCTGGCAGGCCTGGCCCATGAGAGTGTCCAGCCGGCCTCACAGGCGCCGTTGATTGGCGCCTCAGGGGCCATGGCCGGTATCATTGCCGCGTATCTGATCCTGCATCCGCGCATCATGATGTGGGGGCTTGCCTTTACCACTATACCGTTGCGTATTCCGGCGGCGTTGTGGCTGGCGGGTTGGTTCCTGCTACAGCTTTTCGGCATTTTTTCCGACACCGGCGATAGCGGCATCAGTGTGGCCTATATGGCCCATATCGGTGGTTTTGCTGCCGGCGCGTTGCTGGTTTTCTTTTTCAAACGCGCCGCAGTTCCTCTTTTTGATGGTATGGGGCGCTGATTGTGTCGTTTCAGCAGGGTGTTCCCAGGACAGGAGGTCTGAAGTGATACCAGCGGTATTGGCTTGTTGTACACGCTGACTTGTGTATCGTGTTGATAAGACAACGGTTTTTAACCAAGCAAAGAGTCAAACGCAAAGGCCCTTGGTATGATACCTCTTGCAGCCATGGCCGCAGATTGTCGCAACAAGGCCATACCGGGCCATCCATCGGTACGGGCTTTTCGAGAACAATCTGCTGAAAGATCACACCGAATGAACCCTGGAGCCTTTCAGTTTTTAAGTGAAAGGCTCTAATGAAAATCACGCGAGGGAAACAAACGCTTCGTTTGCTCACGCGGATGCCGCACGGCTGAGGGAGGAGCCCCGGTAGACGAACAGACGCAGCCATCAAGCGTATCAAGAAGATGAGAAACATCCTCTATATGGCGAACAACAATATGCGTGACAATCCCCTGGCGCTGTAAAATACCGTCAACACGCATCATCCGCGCCGTCATGATAATGCGCCGATAACGCGTAAAAACATCTTTCCATGCAATCAGATTGGCCGTACCCGTTTCATCCTCCAGTGTAACGAATACGACCCCCCCGGCAGTTCCAGGACGCTGGCGGGCGAGAACAACGCCAGCAACACCAACACGCGATCCATTCACCGCCGTGCCCAGGGTATCGTTCCTGATTGTCCCCGATAGCCGGGAACGCAATAATCCAACAGGATGCGCGCGCAAGGACAAGCGGGTGGAAACGTAATCCTGCACCACATGTTCACCAGGTGTCATGGCAGGCAAGGTAATATCCGGCTCCCTGGGAATTTCGCTCTCGCCGGAATGATCGAAAAGCGGCAACGGAGCCGTACCCTTGATCGCGCCGATATTCCACAGGGCATCGCGCCGCTGTGCCCCCATGGAACGAAAGGCGTCGGCGCGCGCCAAACGCTCCAATACCGCCGGCCTGATCCCCGCGCGCCGCCAAAGATCGCGCGGCTCACCATAGCCATTGCCGCGCGCAGCAACAATCCAGGCGGCATCCGCCTCATTCATCCCCTTGATTTGCCGCAATCCCAATCGCAAGGCGAAATCGCCACGTTGCTCCGAAAGCTCCAACGTACTGTCCCAGTGCGAGGCATTGACATCGGGCGGGCGCACCTCAACATCATGGGCGCGGGCATCGCCAACTATCTGCGCCGGGGCATAAAAGCCCATCGGCTGGGAATTCAGCAAGGCGCAGGCAAAAACGGCCGGATAATGATGCTTCAGCCACGCCGAAACATACGCCAAAAGAGCAAAACTCGCCGCGTGACTCTCCGGAAACCCGTATTCGCCAAACCCCTCAATCTGGCTAAAACAGCGCTCGGCAAAATCCACATCATAACCATTGGCCCGCATTCCCTTGATAAACTTGTCGCGAAACAGATGGATAGTGCCGCTTTTCCTGAATGTCGCCATGGCGCGGCGCAAACCATCCGCTTCATCGGGCGTAAAACCGGCACCGACAATCGCAATACGCATCGCCTGCTCCTGAAACAACGGCACCCCCAGGGTCCGCTTTAATACCTCACGCAATTGGCGCGAGGGATAAACAACCGCCTCCTCGCCATTACGCCGGCGCAAATAGGGATGCACCATATCCCCCTGAATGGGACCAGGACGAACAATGGCAATTTCAATCACAAGATCATAAAAATTGCGCGGCCGCATACGCGGCAGGAACGACATCTGCGCCCGACTCTCTATCTGAAAAACGCCAATCGCATCCGCCCGGCAAAGCATATCATAAACGCCATCATCGCCTTGCGGGATGGACGCCAGATTCTCATATCGGTTATAATGTTGCCGTAGCAGCGAAAAACCCTTCTGAATACATGTCAGCATACCCAAACCCAGTACATCGACCTTCAAAATACCAAGGGCGTCGATATCATCCTTGTCCCACGCGATAACGGTGCGATCCTCCATGGCGGCGTTCTCAATGGGAACCAGTTCGTCAAGGCGTGATCGGGCAATGACAAAACCGCCCACATGCTGGGATAGATGACGCGGAAAACCGATCAATTGTGCTGCAAGCTTCAGGCATAGAGCCAGACGCACATCCTCAGGGTCCAGGCCAATCTCGCGAACGCGCGCCGCATCAATACCTTTCGCCGACCACCCCCATACCTGCGACGCAAGAGCCGAAATCGTATCTGCCGAAAGACCGAACGCCCTGGCAACCTCGCGAATGGCACTGCGCGCCCGATAACAGATAACGGTTGCTGTCAGGCCGGCCCGTTCACGTCCGTATTTGCGGTAAATGTACTGAATGACTTCCTCACGCCGGTTGTGTTCGAAATCGACATCGATGTCCGGCGGCTCATCGCGCGCCGAAGAAACAAACCGCTCAAAGACCATATCCATCTGATCCGGCGAAACCGAAGTAATGCCGAGTATGTAGCAAATAACCGAATTGGCCGCAGAACCGCGTCCCTGGCACAGAATCGCACCCCCGGGCTTGTCCTCGCTGCGGGCAAAGTGAACGATATCGTACACAGTAAGAAAATATGGCGCATAATTGAGTTGGGCGATAACGCGCAGTTCATGGGCGATAACAGCCTGGATTTTCTTTGGTACACCATGAGGAAAGCGGTCTTTTGTGTGTCTTGCAACAAGCCGCTGTAGCTGCAGTTGCGGATCACGTCCGCCAGCAACCTCAAAAGGATATTCGTATTTTAACTCATCAAGGCAAAAGGTGATCTGCCCGGCAATCTCGATTGTATTGTGCAGCGCCTGCGGATAGTCGGCAAACAAAGCCGCCATGGCGTCGGCGCCTTTTAGATGCCGCTCGGCATTTTTTTGCATCAGAAGGCCGGCACGATCAATGATCACCTTTTCGCGAATACACGTCACAATATCCGCCAGGGGGCGGCGCTCAGGCGTATGCATCAGAACATTATTGGTGGCCACGCACGCGATATTCAGTTGCCTGGCGATGGCGTCAAGTTGCGCCAGGCGCTCTTTGTCCTGGCCATCGTAATAGTGAGCCAATGCAATATAAAACGGCGCCGCAAGATTGCGCTGCCAATACTCAAGCCGTTGCGCGAACGTCGCGATACAAGCACCTGTCAGCCTGCGTGGCGGCAAAACCAGCAGGCATTGCCCGGCACCATAATCGAGAACATCGCGCGGATACAATGTGCACGCCCCCTTGCCCGCGCGCCGGCGACCGCGGGTGATCAGCCGTGTCAAGCGCCCATACGCAGCCCGATCGCGCGGCAGAGCAATTAATCGTTGATCATCAGCAAGATGCAACGCACTTCCAACAAGAACCCGCACAGGCGTTTCCTTGCTTTGCGAAAAGGCGCGCACGACACCGGCAAGGGAATTTTTGTCGGTGATTGCGATGGCGTGCAGGCCAAGTTCGGCGGCGCGCGTAACATATTCCTGCGGATGAGACGCGCCTTTCAGGAAAGTAAAATTGGTTGTAATATGCAGTTCGGCATAACGCGCCGCCGCATGTGTCAGACTGGCCATTGGCCTGGAGTGTGTCATATCCCAATAGAACCAATTTTCGCTTCTCGATTGGCGAGGCGAACCACGCCTAAGGCGATCAAAGCGTGATGCTTATACCAGCGGTATTGGCGTTTTGTACACGCTGACTTGTGTATCGTGCTGATAAGACAACGGTTTTAATCTGCGTTAGGAGTCACACGCAAAGTCCCTTGGTATTACCCATCTCTTGAGAACGGCGTGGGCGTGGGCGTCCGCCAATCGGGAAACAGAATTGCTTCTATTAAGACCTGACACGCTCTAGCTCCCCGTTCCGTGAACACACCACATTGTACGATTGATCCCATGGGGGTGCGCGGTGCCGAATAACCATAGCAGGGCGCCATCGGCGGTTTGCACCCACCAGTAATCCCGCCCTGCACCGTGCCAATGGGGATCTTGCGTCCACCATTGCGGTTCAATACGCTCCGGGCCGCTCAGCGGCCGGATGGCAACGGATCTGCCACACCAATGGATGGTGGTCGGCGGTGGTGCAAGGCTCTGTGCGATGGGGCTTTCAGCAACATTTTTTGGCTTGTCCAGAAGCTGCAAGGGACGTGGCGAGGGGGCCAATGGCCAAGGCGTATCATGGGTATGCAACGCCGCCGGCGGTTCGTGGATTGCAGGATAAGCAATAAAGGAACGTTCCGGAATATGACAGGCTGAAGGGGCAAATTGAAGAACACACCCGTTGCCAAATCGATTGCTCAGACTATCGATGAGCGATGCACAATTGTCCTGATCGCACCGAACAGACGTCTCGTGCCGCGCCAGGACGGACATCACCCGAACAGCTTTCAAGGTGATTTTTTCAATACCGAAACCCACGTTCAATCCATCGAGATGCCTGGCAAAAAGGCGCAACAAGGATTGCGCGTCGCGATTGGGTTGGCGCGTCTGGATGGTGATAATATGCGTATGATGATCAAACCGCTCAAGACAAAGGGTGGCAGTGCGCACCCCCTTTTGCTCGCATTCAAGACGCTTGCAAAGGCGTTTTAGTAAAATCTCGATGGCGGTGATTATACCGCGCGTATGGATGACCGGCTCGGCAAAGTCCCGGGCTTCCGTATAGGCACGTTTGTAGCGTGCCGGCTTGATCGGCTCAGGCGCCTGCGCGATAAGTTTGTCCAGCCGGTTTACACTATCAACCCCAAGGTGCAAGGCAAGCGATTTGCGCGGCAGATCAAACAACGCACCAATTGTCTTGAACCCTAAACGCCGGCTGCATGCACAGACGTCAGGAGCGAGACGCAGCGCCTCGATAGGCAGGGGCGCCATGGCTTGCCGTAAAGCCCGTGATGTGCCGTGTGAGCGTTCGGGAAAAACAATGACAGGTGAAAAATCATCGCCGGTCTGTTTTCCATAATGGGCCAGCGCCCAGGCGGCACTCGGTGTGGGTGCGGCGCCAACACGCGCGCTAAGACCAAAACGGCGCAAGCGGGTGACGATATCGCGCAACAATTCCTCCTGCGATTCGAACAGATGCACGCAACCGGTCACATCGAGCAGGATTTCATCCAGGCCAGTGCGCGAAACAACCGGTGTATAGCGCGTCGCCCAACGCAACAGTGTTTTGAGAAAACGCGCATTGCTATGGGGCTGATAAGGGACGCTAAGAAGTTCCGGACAGGCTGCACGGGCATCCGCCAGCCCCATGCCGGGAACCAGCCCCAGGTGTTGCGCCGCAAGGCTTAGAGCTACGACAAAGAGTCGGTTGGCGTCCCGGGTAACCAGGGCAAGGGGTTTATCACTCAAATCCGGCGTGTGCCGGATGACCCGTTCCACCGCCAGCAGGGGACACCAGAGAGAAACATATTGTTTTCTCACAAGGGGCCGAATCGCTGCAGGTTGGGCTGCCCATGGAGGTGTCCTGTTGGAGGGTTCGACTGGCGTACTGTTTTGCAATGATCTGACGGGACAATTCATTACAGGTTCTCCGATTCACTTTATCGTGTTTTGGGTACAGATTATCGTGTTTTGGGTACAGAATATCGAGAGTCCAGGTATGGGGCCGACCGGCGCGATTGCGTAAAAGCTGCAGTGACACGCGTAGAATGCCGGGCCGGTGAGGCGCCTCAACCAAACGTACGTACCAGCGGGTTCTGGCTGTGGGCACAAGCCCCATGGAGGAGATGCCTGCAGGACGCCGATCGATGATGAGACCGAGGGTCTGTCCATCCTGTGCGGCAAGATGCAACTGCCGTGCGCATGTCAAATCGAGCGCCGCACGGGTTTCCATGACGAGCGCATCCAGGGCGGTACTTTGCAATCCTTCGTTGGCGGCGTACAGGAGTTCTTTTTGTCTGTGGCCATGAAAGGCAATAAACCGAGCCGGATCGAGGCCGAAGGCAAACAAGGCCGGAGGATATAGATGCATCCGGGTATGGGCGAGGTTGCACCACAGAATAGGGCCGGATAGTCGGTGCAACAGACAGCACACGAATAAAAACGCCGCGGGGCCACTGATTTCGTGTAACGCACCCAGGCGCAAGCCGCCATCTAACGGCCCATCCATATGGGGTATGCCAAAGGGCAGGATATTTTTTTGTTTACCGCCGTTTTCCAAAGCATGAATGCGTTTTTTCAGATCGGCAATGATTGTATTTTTCATGACCTTATACCAGCGGCATTGGCTTTTTGTCCGCGCTGACGTGTGTATCGTGCTGACAAGACAACGGTTTTAAACCGGGCCAGGAGTCACACGCGAAGTCCCCTGGTATTAGACTGGGCGAAATAACGGATCGTGCATCCAGTTGCGTATCAGATTTCGCGAGCATTATTTTATGCTCCAGAATGTTCATGTTTTGTTCTTTACAGGGCTTGCCTTGCCCCTGTCAAGGTTTTTCCGCAAGAAGAAAAATTCCACCCCCCGCCGCCAAACCAAAGGGAAACGGCACAAACGCATCAACAAGGCAGCAAAAAACAGAACAAGGCGCGATGCCAGCGCAGCAAGGATCGATAAATATCTCTGACTGGAGTGTGTCAGCACACACGCCAGCGCCCATGGCATTCATGTCAATATCGCCGATATAGGCTGCGGCAATTGCGAAAGAACCGCTTGCTATTTGTCAACCGACAAATGCAAAAGAGTCTTGTTGATACAAAGTTCCCAATGCATCGATGGGCTATGGATGGGCCTTGCGATTTTTGCGCAGACGGTCGCGGGCCGATTTGATACAAAATAAGAACAAATAGAAATAAGCGTTCAAAATCAATGGAATAAATTTCTTGCTTTTATGGAACAAAAGTGGTACAAATTGTTCGTTGCATTCTCGTGACCACAATGGGATAAGGAGTGGGTTATGTCGGCAAAAACCAAGTTGCGGATCGTTAAGGGAAGTCCCATGGATAAATCGAAGGCTCTGGACGCAGCACTGGGACAAATTGAGCGCGCCTTTGGCAAAGGCTCGATCATGCGACTTGGGCAGCGTGACAGTGTGGTCGATATCGCTTCGGTATCGACAGGCTCCATTGGACTTGATATCGCCCTTGGTATTGGCGGCCTGCCGCGCGGCCGCGTTGTCGAAATTTATGGGCCGGAATCATCGGGCAAGACGACCCTTACATTGCATGTTCTGGCCGAAGCGCAAAAAGCAGGCGGGATCGGCGCTTTTGTTGATGCGGAACACGCTTTGGATCCGGTCTATGCCAGGAAGCTCGGTGTAAATATTGATGATCTGCTTATTTCCCAACCGGATACCGGCGAGCAGGCGCTGGAGATTGCCGATACGCTGGTACGCTCCGGGGCTGTCGATGTTTTGGTCGTCGATTCGGTCGCCGCGCTGACACCGCGGGCCGAACTTGAGGGTGAAATGGGCGATAGCCGACCTGGAGCGCAGGCGCGGCTCATGAGTCAGGCCTTGCGCAAGCTCACCGGATCAATTTCGCGATCGAATACACTCGTGATTTTTATCAATCAGATTCGTATGAAAATCGGCGTTATGTTCGGCAGCCCGGAAACCACGAGCGGTGGGAATGCATTGAAGTTTTACTCCTCTGTGCGGCTTGATATTCGTCGATGCGGTGCGGTAAAGGATCGCGATGCAATTGTCGGCAATCAAACCAAGGTAAAAGTTGTCAAAAATAAAATGGCGCCTCCTTTCAAACTCGTTGAATTTGATATTATGTATGGTGAAGGCATTTCCAAGACAGGAGAATTGCTCGATCTGGGTGTCAAGGCCGGCATTGTCGAAAAGGCCGGCTCCTGGTTTTCCTATAATAGCGAGCGCTTGGGGCAGGGACGGGAAAATGCAAAAAGTTTTCTCAATGAGAACCCCGATGTGGCCGAAGCAATTGAACAGGCCATCCGACAGAATGCTGGCTTAATTGAACAGCACGTCGTCACCGAAGAGGCGGCAAATACAGAAGCTGCAACACAAGGCCAGGTGTGACTTTTCAGCAGGTTGTTCTCTGATTTCACCATTTATGCCAAGAGGCTTTGCGTTTGGCTCCTGGCCCGGTTTGGAGCCTTTCAGTTTTTAAGTGAAGCAATTTTCGTTTCTCGATTGGCGAGGTGACCCACGTTTGAGCCGATCGACATGCGATGTGGGCGCATCTCATGAGATCGCCTTGAGCGTGGGCGCCCGCCAATCGGCAAACCCGAAGGGACGGGCGCTGTTGTTATAGATTTCAGGGCGATCAGCTTTATGGCGTTAGCATTGCCCCTGGCAAAATGGGTACAGCTAACGCCAGGCTGATCTAATATGGACCTTAAGTCTCTTGAAAATAGCCCCACTATATCCTGCGAGACTTAAGGCCCATCTTGTCGCAAAATCGCTCCGTCAGAATGATTCACTTAAGACCTGACACGCTCTAAGAGATCGAAAGCGCTTTAATTGTCTTCAACCGTCCCGTCAGAGAAGAGGGTTTGCGTTTGATAGCGCTTTACGGCGGTGCTGATGCGGTGTAAATACCGGTTGTTTGTTATGAGGTCCCCTGGCCAACGCCGGGGGACTTTTTCACATTCAACGAATTTGCCATTGGAGAAGTTGACACCATGTATGAAGGTGCGATTGAGACGGATGTTGTCATTATCGGTGCCGGGCCGTGTGGCCTGTTTGCCGTGTTTGAGCTGGGTTTACTGGATTTAAAGGCTCATGTCATTGATATTCTTGATCGACCGGGGGGGCAGTGTACCGAGCTTTATCCGGAGAAGCCGATTTACGACATTCCCGGTTTTTCGGAGATTTCCGGCCAGGAACTTACCGACAATCTGATGCGGCAAATAGCGCCGTTCGGAGCAACGTTCCATTTTAACGATATGGTGGAGACCATTGTCGATCAGGATGATGGCCGTTATCGGATAACCTCTCAGGAGGGTTTGGAGTTTGTTGCACCGGTGGTGGTGGTTGCGGCGGGTGGAGGTTCGTTTCAGCCCAAGCGGCCTCCCATTAAGGGCATTGAGCCCTTTGAGGGAAAGTCCGTTTTCTACGCTGTGCGACAAAGGGAGATGTTAAGGGACAAGGCAATCGTTATTGTTGGCGGTGGCGATTCGGCGCTTGACTGGACCCTGGATCTTCAGCCGATTGCCCGCCATTTGACGCTGATTCATCGCCGCGAGCAGTTTCGCGGCGCTCCCGATAGCGTCAATCGGATGCAGGCACTTGCACAGAGCGCACAGATCGACCTGATCATCGGCCAGGTTCGCGCCCTGCATGGCGGGGACGGCACGCTGAGCCGTATTACTGTTGAGGACAAGGAAAAGCAAATGCACGACATTGATACGGATGTTTTGCTGGCCTTTTTTGGATTGACCATGAAGCCCGGACCGATTGCCGATTGGGATTTGGCATTTGAGAACAATCTGATCAGGGTTGATACAGAGAAATTTGAAACCAGTCGGCGCGGCATTTTTGCGATCGGTGACATCAACCATTATCCGGGAAAACTAAAGTTGATTCTATCCGGATTTCATGAAGCGGCATTGATGGCACAGGCGGCCAAGCGCATTGTTCACCCGGACGAGAAGGTGGTTTTTCAATACACGACATCTTCAACGAGTTTAAAGCGCAAACTTGGTGTAACCGCGTAAGGGCGATGTCGTTGATTGTGAAGAAAAGTCCTTCCCTACGCTTGCGTGTACTTTTCTTCATTTAAAACAATGAGAAAACTGAGACCGGGAAGGCGCGGCGCTTTGTTTTCGCTTGGGCTTATTGCAAGGTTTTGGCGCATTTGTGCATAATACCAAGGGCCTTTGCGTTTGACTCTTTGCTTGGTTAAAAACCGTTGTCTTATCAACACGATACACAAGTCAGCGTGTACAACAAGCCAATACCGCTGGTATAATACCTTGCAATTTTCGATCATGACCAACGGTCATGATCGGTCAATTTGAATGCCAAATCAGTCCGCCGGGCCGCCCCAGGGACTGATTTGTACTTATTTTACTGGGAAAAAGTGGACCGAGGCGAAGCCGAGGGACTTTTTCACATTCAACTCACCCGCGCCAGGCGCAAAGACGCATTGCCGTTAACCGGACAACCTCCAATAATCGATTGCGCCCCTGCCACAATAGCAAATCTATTGATTTTCGCCTGGCTGCCAAAGGACATCCCCCGCGCCCTTGTCGTTGGCATGACGCGCGGCGACAAAAAGCAGATCGGACAAGCGGTTAAGATAGAGCAGAACCGGCTCGCCGATGCGATTGCCCCCTTGCGAGCGCGCCGCCAGTTCAACAACCAGCCGCTCGGCGCGCCGGACAATCGTGCGAGCGACATGCAGATGTGCTGCGGCCGGCGTGCCGCCCGGCAAAACAAACGAGCGTAATGGTGTCAAGTCCTGATTGAGCGTATCGATTTCATGTTCCAGCCGGCTCACCTGCGCGCCACTGACCCGCAAGTGAGTCGGCGCATCGCCTGTTTCGCCTGTTTCGGTCGGCGGCATGCACAAGTCGGCGCCCAGATCGAACAGGTCGTTTTGCACACGCAAAAGCAAGGTATCGAGCCTTGCATCGGTAACGTGCAGGCGCGCCACCCCAAGCGCCGAATTCGCCTCATCGACACACCCATAAGCGCAAACGCGTAGATCGTGTTTTGGCCGTCGCTCACCATTGCCGAGCGCCGTGGTGCCGTCATCACCGGTCCTGGTGTAAATCCTGTTCAATATAACCATTGGATGTCCGCCTTGTATACCAGTGGGGTCAATCTTCGATACCCCAGATCCATTTGCGCATGACCAAATCCCGACGCAGGACGGCATTAAGTTTTTCGTGACCGATGCGTTCAACAAGGGCTGGCCCGTTGCTGAACAGGGACACGCCCAGCCCGGCCCGACGATCCTTGATTTCATAGCCAAGCGCCTCCAGCAACGTCGGATAAACATCGATCATGGAACCATGACGATGCAGCGTTGCCGGTTGGCGGTCCTTATCCAGAATAATCAGCGTATTCTGCCGATCAACCCCTTGCGTAAAGCGTTCAATCGTCGGCATCAGGTGATCGCTACCAAGAACGACGATGGTATTTTCCAGCAGGCCTTCGCGATCCAGCGCGTCGTAAAAATCCCTGACAAGATAACCCAGACACCGAACCGCGTAAAAAAGCTGCTTGTGTTCTTCATTGGGAAGATTCTTGCGACAATTGGCGGTCGGCTTGCCGTTGGGAAAATGTGCCGTCATGGTGCTGACGAAATGGGCGTATGGCGTGCCACGTCGCGTCAACGCGCGGATGCGCTGCAAACTGAGATCGAACAGGACATCGTCGGGCAGGCCCCAGTCTTCCCGCGCCGCTTCAAACTGGCCCCTATAGTAGTCCTCGCCGGCAATGAAATCGAAGCCATGGGTGTTATAGTAGTTGCCGAATTGCATGAAGTTCGTTTTCAGGCCGTGAATGAAGGATAATTTGTAACCGCGTCGGTCCAGCAGATCACCCAGACATGTTATGTCTTTCATGAAACTTTCCCGATCGGCCGTTGCATCATTTACGTTCAGGCCGACGGGAAGAATTGGCACCCCGCACTGGCTCGCGACCATTCCGGCAATCGACCAGTTGGTGCCCGTTATCTCCCGCACACCGAGAAACGATACGCCTTTGCTTTCCAGCGCGGCGATGTCATCATAGATGGCGCCAAATCGGGTGCGATCTGCAAAGGAGCGCTCCAGGCTTTCCATGTAAATATAGATCAGATTTTTTCTCACCCGCGGCTCGCGCACGATTTCCGGCTTGCGGTAAAAATCCAGAAGGCTTATCGACGCGGCGCTGCTCGATGCCACCAGGTTGCTGTTGCGCACTTTGTGAAGCAACGGGTTTACCCAGATCAATACAATAGCGAGGACAATGTCCAGGGCGCGAAAAAACCGGCTGCGCATCGCCAGATAGGTACCGCTGGCGATCAACACCGATACCATAAAGAGCGTATTCAGCGCCAGTTGGTAAGCGCCGGTTCCGGCATCGTCACCAAAACCGATCTGAAAATGAAACAGGATGAGATCGAGTTCGAAATCGCCGACAAGGTGATCGATGAAATACCACACCCCAAACAACAGTGCCGGTATCGGCAGCCATGGAATAATCCGGCGCGAGGGCCCTTTCAGTCCAACGCGACACTTGAGCAGAATGCCCAGCACAACAACACCGATGGCGATCGCGATATAGGAGTCCCAGCGATGGGGCAGGTTCGGAAAATAAAGGGACTTGCGCACAATATGGAGCGAGAAGACGACAAAACACACGACGGCAACAAACCAAACGAGGCTACTTTTCCACGCCGGGTCGTTTATTATGGCTATTTTTTTCAAAATTCCTGCCCCTGGCATGAATACACAGCTACTATCGGTGCGGAGCGGATAGCGCCATAAAGCCGGGCCGTCCATCCGGCTCCCGGCAGAAGTGTGAAAAGTCTATGCCAGCGGTATTGGCTTTTTGTACACGCTGACTTGTGTATCGTGCTGATAAGGCAACGGTTTTAAAACCGGGCCAGGAGTTAAACGCAAAGCCCCTAGAGCGTGTCAGGTCTCAATAGAACCATTCTGACGGAGCGATTTTGTGACAAGGCCAAACAAAGTTTCGCAGGACATAGTGGACTATTTTCAAGAGACTTTGCGCCGGCATTGGTGCAAAATCGCCCGTCCCTTCGGATTTCCGATTGGCGGGCGCCCACGCTCAAACCGATCTCATGAGATGCGCCCACATCGCATGTCGATCGGCTCGAACGTGGGCGCCCGCCAATAGGGAAACGAAAATTGCTTCTATTAAGACCTGATACGCTCCAGGTATTGTTGGGAACCTGCTACAAGAACCCGCCTTCTTTATTCTTTCAGGATTGATTGGTCAACACGTGTCCCATAAAAACTCATCCGAGCGTATGCTGCTGCACCTTTTCGCGCGCCCCTACCTGTTGTTGATTCTGGCAACCCTGTTATGGGCGAGCAACGCGATTGTGGGTAAACTGGCTGTCGGCCAGATCACGCCGACCGCGCTGGTGCTGCTGCGCTGGATGGGTGCGGCGGGTATTCTGTATGCCATCGGGGCGACGCATTTTCATCGCGATCTTGCTCTTGTTCGAGCCAATTGGCCCGTTTTGCTGGGCCTTGGCGCCATGGGCTTTACCGGCTTTAGTGTTTGCCTGTACACGGCCCTGCATCATACCAGCGCCATTAATGTCTCTATTGAGCAGTCTGCGGTTCCCATGTTTGTTCTTGCCATTAATTTTGTCGTTTTGCGTATTCGGCCTCTGGCATGGCAGATCGTCGGTTTTGTCATGGGTGTTGGCGGTGTGGTTCTGACGGCAACGCGAGGCGAGCCTGCGCAACTGTTGTACGCCAGTGTGAATCGCGGAGATCTGTATATGATCGTGGCCTGTATCGCTTACGCATTCTATTCCTTTGCGTTGCGCTGGCGTCCTGATATTCACTGGATCAGTTTTCTGATCGCCGCCATGATCGGCGCCAGCGTGGCGGCGGCGCCCATTTTTCTGTGGACAATCGCCCGCACGGGACTGGTTCTGCCAAGCGCCACCGGCTGGGTGCTGCTGGCTTATGTAACTGTGTTTCCTTCTATAATTTCGCAGGCGTTTTACGCCCGCTCTGTTGAGTTAATTGGCGCCAATCGCGCCAGCCTGTTTATCAATCTGGTACCGGTTTTTGGCGCCTTGCTGGCGGTGGTATTGCTGGATGAAACGCTACAGCTTTATCATATTGCCGCGCTGGCGCTGGTTCTTGGCGGGATCGCGTTGGCGGAAGCGCAGGCGCGCCGATTGAACTAGAGCGTGTCGGATTGGTTAGCTAAGTCATTGATTTTATTGAATTCATTATTTTCCCAACAGACATATTTCATAGTAAAATCAATGACTAAGGCAGTTAGCGTCCGTCAAACCCGACAGACTGCCAGATGTGATCGTTCGGCAGGTTGTTCCCGAGACAGGCAAACCGGAAGCGATACTTCTTGCGCCCTTGCCCCCGGCGAGGCCATACCGGGCCATTCATCTCTAATGATCAGATGAATGGCCACCTGCACCCGACGGATTCTGTAAGAATACCCTGTTGAAATTGCACAACCAGGAATTTTAGGGTGCCGTCCTCATAGGTTTACAAACGTCAATCTAAAGTGCGACATTTCGTAATTTGAGAAACTTTCAGGATGCGCTACCCTGAGGATACATACAGTATCGGCTGATAAAATGTCCGGGAGAAAACCCATGAAGGCATTGTAGCCGTCAAGAATTGAAAAGGGAGGAAATACAGATGCTTCGAACAGCATTATTTGCGGGAGCAATGGCGATCGGCATTAACGCCTCTGCCTTTGCAGAAACCCTGACATGGGTTACCCGATCCAGTTTCGTGGATTGGGATCCGGCAGCGACGTATTCGGAGGAAACCTACATCCTCGGCAACGTGTATGAGACTTTGACCTTTTACGAGAACGGCGAGGTGAAGCCGCGCCTTGCCGCATCGTGGGAAAAGCAAAACGGCGGCAAGGTCTGGGTCGTCAACCTGCGTGAGGGCGTAACGTTCCATGACGGCACTGCGATGAACGCAACGGCCGTTCGGAAGTCATTTGAATTCACCAAAAGCGAGGGCCGCGGAGCAGCCTTCGTCTGGTCAGGCCTCAGTGAAATTGAGGTGCTTGGCGATCTGCAGTTGAAGTTCACCTTTTCCGAACCCACAGCCTTCGATCTGCGGGCCTCGGGGCAATATGGCGCATACATCATCGCACCTGCTGCGGTCGATAAAGGCCATGACTGGATGCAGCAGGGCAACGCTATCGGCACCGGCCCCTACAGGCTTGCGAAGGTGGACCCCGGCCAGCGCATATTGCTGGAGAAATTCGACGCCTATTGGGGCGGCTGGCAGGCGGGCAGTTTCGAGCGCGCCATCGTACAAATCGTGACCGAAGCCTCGACGCGTGTTCAGATGCTGCAATCAGGCGCTGCCGATATCGGCGTCATCCCGCCGGACCAGATCGCCTCTCTTGACGAGAACGACAAAACCAGGGTGTCCATGGGCGACAGCTGGCGCAATCAGATGTTCCTTTTGAACTTCAGGAAGTACCCGACGGATAACCTGAAGTTCCGTCAGGCACTCACACATCTGTTCGATTACGAATCGGTCCGCCGGGACATCCTCGCAGGTACCGGCACGGCGCCACGGGGGCCGCTGCCCGCATCCATGTGGGGTGCCGGGAAGTTCGAACTGCCGAAATTCGATCCGCAGAAGGCGGCCCAACTCCTTGAAGAATCCGGTGTGCCGCGCAAGGACTGGAAAGTCACCGCCATGTATATTGGTGATTTTCAGCCCTACGCGCAATCTATCGAGCTGTTTCAGGCACATGCGGCGGAAGTTGGTGTCGAGGTCACATTGCTGCCGGGCGAATGGGGCGTGATCTGGGGCAAGGCGAAGAACCCGGATACGGCCGCAAATATCCAGTCGATGACCTGGTGGCCGGCCTATGCGACGCCCAGCGACTGGCTATGGGCGCAGTGGCACACGGAAAAGAAGCCTCTGTTCAACCTGTCTTATTATTCCAACCCGAAATTTGACGCTGCAACGGAGGCGTTCCTGCAACTGGAAGGGGTCAGCCGGGAGGCCGCCGCGGCAAAATCGATAGAAGCCCAGAGCGTCCTCATCGCCGACGTCCCGGCGATCTTCTATGCGGATATCAAGCGCTTCTATGCGCACAGCACCACGCTTAAAGGGGTTGAGCATCAGTTTAATCCCGCTTATGAGACCCTGTGGATAAACAAGCTTAGCCGATGACGGGCCGACCGGCAGCTACCTTTGGTGTGTAATTTTAGCAGGTTATCCATCGGGTGCTGCTGGTCATCCCTGGCGGCAAGGGCGCAAGAGATGTATCTTTAAGGTTTGCCCGTCCCGGGAACAACCTGCTGAAAGATTACATCCAGGGCACACACCGAACCGCCTTTGAACCGGTAACAATCATGGCGCGGTATATTTTCAATAGATTGGTGCTCATGGTCGGCATTCTTTTTGGTGTGCTGACCATCACGTTTCTTCTCGGGCGCGCTTTGCCGGCCGATCCGGCCGCCCTGATCCTCGGTGACCGGCCCACGGCGGAGCAGATCGAGAGGGCTAACCGCGAACTGGGCCTCGATAAATCACTTCTTACGCAGTACCTGCATTATTTCGGCGGCATTCTTCAGGGCGACTTTGGCGACAGTCTGCGCACCCGTCGCCCGGTTGTCGAAGAAATCGGCAAGCGAATTGGCGCCACTTTGGAACTGACCACCCTCTCGGTTGTCCTGGTCGTTCTGATCGGCGTACCCCTTGGCGTAATCTCGGCGGTACGGCAGAACTCGCTGATTGACAATATGGTAAGGGCGGGTGCGGTAGCCGGCGTGGCGATGCCCGCCTTCATGCTGGCGATGGTGCTACAGATTGTTTTCCATGGACAACTGAACCTGATGCCGTTGCAAGGGCGCATTGATGCGGTGATTGCGCTCGATCAACCGTTCCCGACGGTCACCGGGCTCTATCTGATCGATTCACTGCTCGCCGGAAACCGGGTTGCTTTTCAGAGCACCGTTTCGCATTTGATATTGCCGGTGCTGACACTGACCATTGTCACCCTGGCGACGGTCACGCGCATTACCCGCAACATGATGGTGGAAACGCTCTCCGAGGAATATATTCACACGGCGCGCGCCTATGGTGTGCCGCCACGCAAGATTCACTACAGCTACGCCCTGCGCGCAACTCTTATCCCAATGCTGACGGTCGTTGGACTGACCTACGGGTATTTGCTTGGCGGCGCCATTGTCGTCGAGTTCGTCTTCGACTGGCCCGGACTTGGCGGATTTGTTGTATTTTCGATCATGCAGAACGATTTTCCGGCAGCGATCGGTGCGACCCTGGTTCTGGCGGGCGCGTATTTGCTGATTAATCTGATCGTCGATCTGCTGTACTTTGTCGTCGATCCCCGGCTGCAAAGGTCATAGGAGACCATGAACCCTACTGACGAAACAACGCTGCCACGGCCAAAAGGAGCCGGATTCCGGCTCAAGGCGCGGGTCTTTGCATCGCAGAACAAGCTGTTTGTCATTGGCGCCACGATCTTCGTCGTCCTCGTGCTGGCGGCCCTGCTGGCCCCCCTGTGCGCACCCTATGCGCCGAACAAAATTGCCATGTCACAAAAGCTCCTGCCCCCCAGCGCCGAACACTGGATGGGCACCGATCGTTTTGGCCGGGATATCTTCAGCCGCGTCATGCATGGCGGGCGCATCTCGTTGACGGTGGGATTCGTGGTGACGCTGCTGGCAATGATTATAGGTGCGCCAATCGGCCTGATCGCGGGTTATTTCGGCGGGCGCCTCGATACGATCCTGATGCGGGTCTCGGATGTGTTTCTTGCCTTTCCCCCGCTTCTTCTGCCGATCGCCATCACCGCGGCGCTCGGCCCGGGATTGACCAACGCGATGATCGCCATCGCGATATCCTGGTTTCCCTGGTATGCGCGGATTATGCGTGGGGCGGCGCTCCGGGTCCGCAATGAGGTCTATATTTCGGCCGCCCGCGCCGTGGGAGTCGGACATTTACGCACCATCGTGCGCCATGTGCTGCCAAACTCCACCACTCCGCTAATCGTACAGGGTTCGATGGATTTCGGCTATACGATTCTCGCCGCCGCATCGCTCAGCTTCATTGGCCTGGGCGCGCGCGCGCCATCGATCGAATGGGGATTGATGGCGGCTTCGTCGCGCTCGCAGTTTCTTGATCACTGGTGGACTGCGTTTTTTCCCGGTCTGGCGATTTTCGTCACGGTTTTGGCGATAAATCTGGTCGGTGACGGCATTCGCGATGTTCTCGATCCCAAGCACGGGATTCGCGAATGAACACCGAACCGCTCGTTTCAATCCGGGACCTGAGAGTCGAGTTTCCCGGCATCCTGCGCACGGTCAAGGCGGTCCGCGGCGTTGATCTCGATATCGCCAGGAGCGATGTAATGGGCATTGTCGGCGAATCCGGCTGCGGCAAGTCGATGACCGCCTCGGCCATTCTCGGAATCACGCCGGATTCGGCGCGCGTCTCCGGCTCGATTAAAGTCAGCGGCGAGGAAATCATTGGCCGCTCCGAGACATCGTTGCGGGCACTGCGCGGCGGCCAGGTGGCGATGATCTTTCAAAACCCTATGAAGGCGCTCAACCCCTTTTTTCCGGTAGGCCGGCAGATGACCGATGTTATCCGGCTGCACCGCAATGTCGACCGATCGGGGGCGCATCGCATAGCCCTCAGCGCTTTCGAGGACGTGAACATGCCCGATCCCGGGCTTTCGTTTAACAAGTATCCCCATCAGATGTCCGGCGGTCAATTGCAGCGGGTGATGATCGCCCTGGCGCTGGCCTGCGATCCGCAAGTTCTGATTGCCGACGAGCCGACAACGGCGCTCGATGTGACGGTGCAGGCGCAAATCGTCATGCTGATGCGCGCGTTGGCCAGCCGGCGCGGTATGTCGGTTATTTTCATCACCCACGATCTGGGTCTGGTGGCGTCGATCTGCAACAAGGTCACGGTCATGTACGCCGGACAGGTGGTGGAGACGGGCCCGGTAAAGGATATCTTCACTAGGCCCCGCCATCCCTATACGGTGAAGCTGATCGACATGATCCCGATCGTCGGACGCGGCAAGGCCCCGCTTGAAACGATCCCCGGTAACGTGCCCGATCTCGCCTTTCCGCCAGCCGGCTGCGCGTTTCACAACCGGTGTGACCATGCAAGCAAGCGTTGTAACCGGGAGCGCCCGGCTTTTACAAGATTGCCCGGGGACGCGGGATTTGCCTGTCATCATCCGGCTTCGGCTGTTGAGGAGAAGCGCAGCGATGCATGATACGGCCGAAAACGTGTTTCTGCGGGTACGAGATCTGCGCAAGACATTCCGGATTGCGCACGGCATTGTCACGGCCCTCAATGGTGTAAGCTTCGACGTGGAACACGGCGGGACGACAGCGATCGTCGGCGAATCGGGCTGTGGCAAGTCGACACTCGCGTTATGCCTGCTTGGCCTGATCGAGTCCGATGGCGGGAAAGTCACCCTAAATGGCGAGGATCAGTCCATGGATATGGCCTCCATGCAAAAGCGCCTGGGGCGCGATTTCGGCATTGTCTTCCAGAACCCGTACTCCGCACTCGATCCGAAGATGCGGGTGCGCCAAATCGTTGCGGAGCCTTTACAGGCTATTGAGCGCTTGCGCGGCGGCAAATTGCGCGACCGCGTCCTGCGCTCGCTCGCCGATGTTGGTCTGGGTGAACAGCATCTCGATCGCTTCCCGCACGAATTTTCAGGTGGGCAGCGCCAGCGAATCGCGATCGCGCGGGCCCTGGCGGTGCACCCGCGTCTGCTGATCCTTGACGAACCAACGGCAGCGCTTGATGTGTCCGTGCAGGCCCAGGTATTGACCTTGCTTAAGGCGTTGCAGGAAAGAACCGGCATTGGCTATATTTTCATTACTCATGATCTGGGAACGGTCGAATATTTTGCCGATCATATCGTCGTCATGTATTTGGGTAACGTCGTCGAAAGCGGCCCCGTGGCGGAGATATTCGCCAGCCCGCATCATCCCTATACCCGCGCCCTGCTCGACTCCGTGCCGACGATTGACTTCGATACCTGGGGACAGCTCAAGACCCTGAAGGGCGAGATTCCCAGTGCCGTGAACCGGCCGACTGGATGTGCCTTTGCACCGCGTTGCGTCTATTCGAGCGATACGTGCACCGCGTCCGAGCCGGCTCCTGAGTCGGCTCACACCGGCCGGAGTGTGGCCTGTTTTCACCCCCTGGGCACGGCATCAACCGAGGCAGCACCATGAATTTGAGCGAATATACCCGCCACGACGCAACCGGACTGGCCAGGATGGTGCGCAACAGGGAGACCAGTCCTGGCGAACTGATCTCCCTGGCGCGCGCCGCGTATGAAGCCGTCAACCCCGAGATCAATGCAGTCATCGAGTTCTATGCCGACGCCGAAGAAGGCGACGGCCCGGACCACGGCGCGTTTGCGGGCGTGCCGTTCCTGCGAAAGGACGTTGGAGCGACGGAACAGGGCCGCCTTCAGGAAGCCGGTAGCCGATTGCTAAAGGGCAATGTCGCGGCCGCCGACAGTTACTTCATCAGGCGTATCAAAGCCGCCGGATTGTGTATCGTCGGACGAACGGCGGTGCCGGAATTTGCGATATCGGGGTTCACCGAAACGCTGCTGAACGGCGTTACCGGCAATCCGTGGAACCCCAGCCGCACCGCAGGCGGCTCGTCCGGCGGGGCGGCCGCGGCGGTAGCGGCCGGTATTGTGCCCTTGGCGCATGCGTCCGACGGCGGTGGTTCGACGCGAATTCCGGCGGGCTGGTGCGGCACTGTCGGCCTTAATCCGACGCGCGGCCGCGTGTCGGGCGGGCCCAATCGTCAGGACCCGTTGTTTGGACTGGCCAGGGAGTTCGTTGTCTGCCGTTCGGTGCGCGATATGGCGGCGATGCTTGACATCCTGTCCGGTCCCGAGCCTGCGGACCCGTTTATCATCGTGCCGCCTGACAGACCATATGCGGAAGAACTCGCCCGTCCTGTCGGAAAATTGCGGATCGGCGTAGCACGGACGGCCTGGGGCGATGAACCGATCGCCGCCGATGTGCTGGCGGTCCTGGATCGGGTGGCGTTATCGATGCAGGACGCCGGCCATCAAACGGAGGAAATCATTGCGCCGGTCGATCGTGACGATCTCGTAACCGGGGTGATGGGCGCCTTTAATCTGGCGCTTGCGGATTTGCCGGAAACCGCCAGAGCTTTGGGGCGCCCCCTTGATGAAACCACCCTGGAGCCGGTGACGCTAAAGCTTCTCGATCGGGTACTGTCCATGTCTGCGCCGGACATTACCCATATATTTGAATCTCTGCGCCGCGTTCGTTGCCAGGTCGCGCAAGCTACCGCAGAATTCGATGTTCTGTTAACGCCCACATTGCCGATCACCGCCCCCGGGCACGGCCGCTTTGCGACAACGAGAGGGGACTTGAGCCTGGAGGATTTCCTGAAGGGCGATACCAACATTTTCACTTTCCTGAGCACGTTCAACGCCACCGGCCAGCCTTCGGTGAGCCTGCCCGTGGGAGAGAGCGATGAGGGGATGCCGATCGGTGTGCAGTTTGTCGGGCGATTTGCCGACGAGGCAACACTGGTGCGCCTGGCCCGCGATGTCGAGGAAGCGTTCCCGTGGCAGGACCGTCTTCCTTTGATTCACGCGGCACGATCACAGGTGTGATTGAACAGCTTGAACCTGGAAAGTGCGATCCGGACCATGCGTTATCTTCGGGCCATTGATCTGATGGAATTTTGAGAGCATCCTGTTGAAATTACGCAACGCGTTGATGTTGGGAGGCAACCGACAATGAACAGACAGACCCGCAAGAGAATGACGGTGCGGGCGCGCGATCTTGGCGTACCGTTTTCCGGGGAAACGGGCCCGAACAATGCCATTACCGACGTTGCCGGCATCGAGATCGGCTATTGCACCCTTATTCGCGGCGATGCTCCCCTGGTCCCCGGCAAGGGCCCCGTGCGGACAGGTGTCTCGGTCATCCTGCCGCGCGGCCGGGCCAGCCGGCCCCATCCGGTCTTTGCCGCCTTGCACAAGTTCAACGGCAATGGCGAGATGACCGGATCGCACTGGATTGAGGACAGCGGAGCATTCATCGGGCCCATCTGTCTGACAAATACGCACTCGGTCGGCATCGTCCACCACGCCGCAGTCAAGTGGATGTGCGACATCTACGGCGGGCACTTTGTCGAGGATCATGGTTGGGCTATGCCCGTTGTGGCCGAGACCTATGACGGGTTCACTAATGACATTGTAGGCCAGCATATCACCGCGGACGATGTGCTGGAGGCCTTGAATACGACAGCCGCTGGAGCGGTTGCCGAGGGGAATGTCGGTGGCGGCACCGGCATGATGACATATGAGTTCAAGGGCGGGTCCGGCACCGCCTCGCGCGCGATCGATATTTCCGGTCACGGCTTCAGCGTTGCCGCATTTGTTCAGTCGAATTTCGGTCTGCGCCACGAGTTGGTCATTCGTGGCATTCCGATCGGCAAATTAATGCCGGAGAATGCACCGCTGACTGAATTGCTGCATCCGCCGACCGGGTCAATCATTGTGGTGGTGGCGACCGATGCACCCTTGCTGCCACATCAGCTGCAACGTGTGGCCAGGCGCGGCGCACTCGGGATTGGTCGCACCGGCAGCCATGGCGGCCATTATTCAGGCGATATTATTCTTGCATTTTCCACAGCAAATGACCGGCCACTTTTGCCTTTTGCCGCACATCATCCCGTCACGCGCCCGGTGGATCTGATCGATGAGCACTATCTCGACGAAATCTATGCCGCCGCGGTGGACTGCGTGGAGGAGGCAATCATCAACGCCATGGTTGCCGCCGAAACCATGTCCCTGATCAAGCCGGCCGGCCTGTCATTTCCTGCGATTGATCATCACCGACTTCAGGAGTTTTTTGGGGATCGGCAGAAGCGGGATTAGAGCGTGTCAGGTCTTTCAGCAACATCGGGCGACAGGCGACAGGCGATCAAAATGACAAGGCGCTTGCCCGATTGACCTGCTCAAAAGCGGTAATCTCGCCGATCAGGGCCGTATCGAGAGGCTCGTCCACCTCGATCAGGGCGATCGCCTGCCCCCCCCGTTTGTCGCGACCCAGGTGAAACGTAGCGATATTCACCCCGTTGTCACCAAGCAACATGCCCAGCCGTCCGATGAAGCCGGGTTTGTCGTTGTTGGTTACATAAAGCATATGGGGCCCGAGTTCGGCTTCCAGATTAATGCCCTTGATCTGAATAATGCGTGGCTTGCCGTCGGCAAAAACAGTGCCGGCGACCGAGCGGCACCGGCGCTCCGTCTTGATGGTCAGACGAATATAACTCTCATAGGCGCCGCGCTGCTCGCGTGTTGTCTCTTCGATCGCAATACCGCGCGCCCGCGCCATCACCGGCGCACTGATCATATTGACGCTTTGCATGATGGGGCGCATGAGGCCCGTAAGGGCGGCTGCGGTAAGCGCTTTGGTGTTCATGGTACCGACGGCGCCTTCGTACTCAAGGCTGACACCTTTTATGCCGGAGCCGGTCAACTGGCCGGCAAAGGAGCCGAGTTGATCGGCAAGTTTGATAAACGGCGCCAGTCCGGGCGCTTCCTGCGCCGATACCGACGGCGAATTGATGGCGTTGCTGATGGCACCGTGCAGTAGATAATCGGCCATCTGCTCGGCGATTTGCAGGGCGACGTTTTCCTGCGCCTCGCGCGTGGCGGCACCCAGATGGGGAGTACACACAATATTGGGGGCGGAAAACAGGATATTGTCGTGCGCAGGCTCTCTGGCATAAACATCGATGGCGGCGCCGGCCACCTTTCCCGTCTCTAGCGCTGCCTTTAAATCCGCCTCGACAATCAGGCCGCCGCGGGCGCAGTTGATGAGCATGACGCCCTCACGCATGCGCTCAATAGCCCTGGCGTCGATAATATGGCGGGTCTGTTCGGTAAGCGGCGTGTGCAGGCTGATAACATGGGCCGCATCTAGCAGATCTTTCAGTTCGCACTTTCGCACCCCCAATTCCTGCGCCCGCTCCGGCGATAAATAGGGATCATAGGCAATGACCTTCATTTTCAGTCCCAGCGCGCGCGCCGCCACAATGGAGCCGATATTGCCGCAGCCAATCAGTCCCAACGTTTTGCCACTCAATTCGCTGCCGGTAAACCTCGACTTCTCCCAAAGCCCGCTTTTTGTCGAGACATCGGCGGCGGGAATATGGCGGGCAACGGCAAACATCATGGCAATGGCGTGTTCCGCCGTCGTGATAGCGTTGCCAAAGGGGGTATTCATGACGATCACGCCCCGCGCCGTCGCCGCGTTAAGATCGATATTGTCTACCCCAATGCCGGCCCGGCCGATGACTTTTAGCTGTCCGGCAGCAGCGATCACCTTGTCACTTACCTTCGTTGCCGAACGAACCGCCAGACCATCGTAGTCGCCGATGATATCGAGGAGCGCCGCCTTGTCCTTGCCCAGAGCGGGCTGATAGTCGGCGTTGATGCCGCGCTCGGTGAAAATATTGATGGCGGCGGGCGATAATTTGTCGGAAATCAATACGTTAGCGCTCATAATCCTGTCCTGTCTGAATGATTCGGAAGAAGGCATGTTCATCGGGCAACGCCGAACATCACAGGGCGCTGCGCTCCAAAGCAAAGCTCCAGGCGAGCCACGGTAACATGACCCGCACATCGTGCGCCTGCACCGTCGCACCGGTCCAGATACGAAAGCCCGGCGGCGCATCGCGATAGGCACCGATATCGTACGCGACATCTTCCGCTGCCAGGCGTGCCGCGACGGCTTTGCTGACAGCGGCCTGCTTTTCAAGCGGCAAGCGCGTCACGGCCGGATCGACAATTTTCAGACAGGCGCAGGTGTTGGAGCGCAGGTCCGGCTCGGGACAGAGAAAATCGAGCCAGTCATTGTTTTCGACGAAGGCGGCGACAATATGCGCGTTTTCGTCGCAACGCCCCATCAGGGCAGAAAGCCCTCCCAGAGATCGCGCCCATTCCAACGCGCTAACATAATCTTCAACGCAGAGCATGGAGGGGGTGTTTATGGTCGCACCGGCGAATATCGCCCGGTTGACTTTACCGCCCTTTGTCAGGCGGAATATTTTTGGCAACGGCCAGGGCGGTGTGGTCGTCTCAAGGCGCTGTACGGCGCGCGGCGAAAGGATCAGCATACCGTGCGCCGCCTCGCCGCCGAGAACCTTCTGCCACGAATAAGTGACCACATCGAGCTTGTTGAACGGCAGGTCCTGGGCAAAGGCGGCCGATGTGGCGTCGCAGATGCTCAGGCCGGTACGGGTATCGGCGATCCAGTCGCCATTGGGCACGCGCACGCCGGAGGTGGTTCCGTTCCAGGTAAAGACCACATCGCGCTCTGGCGATACATCGCCCAGGGAGGGCAAGGCGCCGTAATCAGCCCTGAATACCCGTGTATCGGTTATTTTCAGATGCTCGGTGATATCGACGCGCCATCCCTCGCCAAAGCTCTCCCAGGCAAGAACATCCACGCCGCGTTCGCCCAACAGCGACCACAAGGCCATCTCGAACGCGCCCGTGTCCGATGCGGGAACGATGCCGATCAAATAGTCCTGCGGCACGCCGAGGATTTCGCGCGTCAGTTCCAGGGCGTATTGCAGACGCGCTTTTGCCGGTGGCGCGCGGTGCGATCGACCGAGAAGGCCAGTGGGGAGATTTTGTGCCCGCCAGCCTGGACGCTTGACGCAGGGGCCGGACGAAAATCGCGCCCGGTCGGGGCGCGCTTGCGGTTTTTGCATACTGTGCACGTTGGCTATCCTTCCAGATAGATGCCTCTCGTTGGGGAGAGGTGTCCCGCGCGCAGGGATACAGAAAACCCGTGACAACGTCAAGTTTTAAGACACTTCAGTTGAATGTGAAAAAGTCCCCAGGCTTTGCCTCGGTCCACTTTTTCCCAGTAAAATTTCGTGTGTCGGAAGCTGAAATCTCAAGATGCCCGTCGAAGATAACGTAAGAACTCGCCGCACTCGTTGCATCATGTCAACAGGTCATTCTCAGGGCGGCAGGTCTGAAGCCGGACTAGAGCGTCGGGCGTTTAAGTTGCAACAATAACCCCGGTTCCGGATAAGAGAAAGGCGAAAATGGGGCCCTTGCCGCCAGGGAGGCCATACCGAACCATCCATCTGATCATTGGCAAAGGCGAGCGACACCGCTCAATTGCCCTGTCGACCCACGAACCGCCACGCAAGGGGAAGCACCGCAGCAGCGAGCGCCATCTTGAACCCATCGCCCCATAGAAACGGCGCCATGCCCCATTCCAGAACCGGTTTGTCCCAACCGACCACGCTACCGAGCCACAAGAGACCCGGAATATAGATCGCAATATTGCCGGCAAGCATCCCCAAAAGTGTGGTCAGAACCTTGCGGTCCCAACCTTTTTGCGCCAGCCAGCCAACCACCACAGCAGCGATGAAAAAGCCGAACAGATACCCGCCGGTCGGACCGACAATATAGGCAAGGCCGATCCCTTTCTCCGGCGTTCCCGCAAATACAGGCAAACCCGCCGCACCCTTTGCGAGATAGAGCAGCACGGTTGCAGCACCCAGGCGCCATCCAAACGCCATACCGATTGCGAGCACGACGAAGGTCTGCATCGTCATCGGGACCGGATAGAACGGCACCTGGATTTTGGCCGATACCCAAAGCGCCAGCGAACCCAGAACCGCAAGGGTGATGTTACGTGCAGTTCTGTTGTCGCCCGCCCAGACCACATCGGCCAGGGTGGGTACTTTCATCGTTGTTTGCATGGTGTCCTTTCCGCAGAATCAATTGATGGCTTCGCGGATATCGTTCAGGATACGGGCGCGCGCCTTTCGCGCCGCCAGCGCTTGATCCATGTCGACTTCCACGAATTGTGTTGGCGTATTGGGCTGTAGTTGTCCGATCAGGTCCATGTCGGCCGATATGACCGTGCCCACCATGAAATAGCCACCGCCCGATACGGCATCGCGGTGGAGAATGATCGGCTCGCTCCCGCCCGGAACCTGGATAGATCCGTATGGGTAACAGGCATCGGTAATGTTTGAAGGATCGCTGCCGGCGCCAAACGGCTGCTGCCTTTCCACAAACTCCAGTTCGCGGCCACCGTGGAACCGATAGCCCATCCGATCGGCCTCGTTGGCGACTTTCCATGTATCCTCAAAAAAATTGCGCTGGGCAGCCGCGGTGATACGGTGCCAGTAAAGACCGGTTAGCACGCGAAGCACCGCCGGATTTTGCGGGACGCGTCTAAGCGGTTCAGGAACAGCCGTTGTCGCAGGAGCCCTGCGGTTTGAACGACCGATTGGCAACGTATCGCCTGCCTGAACCGCCCGACCCTCCATTCCACCCAAAGCGCCAATGGCGTATGTCGCGCGACTGCCAAGGGTCAGCGGAGTATCAATACCGCCTGCAATCGCGATATAGGCCCGCGCACCGGACTGAAGGAAGTCGAAGGAAAGAACCTGACCGCGTTTGACCGGTAACGCCGTCCAGGTATCCTGCGGGTCTCCATCAAGCCTGGGAGGCAGTTGCGCTCCGGTTATCGCCACAATGGCGTCTTCGGTGAATTCAAGCTCCGGGCCGACGAAAACCGTCTCCAGACACGCCGCTCCCTCCTCGTTGCCAACCAACAGGTTCGCAGCACGCAGGGCCAGCCGGTCCATGGCGCCACCCATGGGAATCCCGAGATGGTAGTAACCGGGGCGGCCGAGGTCCTGAATGGTCGTGGCAATACCAGCCGAAATGACATTAACCGGCATAGAGGGCCTCCATCAGTTTGGCGTTTGTTCCATCAATGTCCACCTTGTAGGCATCGAGCGAAAACACGACGTCACGTATGCGCGGTTCGAACGCGCCGGCCTCAACGGCGGCAACTGCCTCGTCATATTCTGCCCGACCGATCGGTTTCCATTTGACGATATCTCCCGGCCTGAAGAAGACCATGAAATCGCGAAGATAGGAAACCTTCTGTTGCGGGTCATAGATGGGCATGGGCGTAATGCCGAACATCTGGTACCCGCCGGCACCGCGTACCGAATAAATACAGGAAAAACAGCCGCCATAGCCGACTGTCAGCTTTGGCGTATCGGTTCGGGGACGGAGATATTTGGGCACCTGAAGCTGCCGCTTTCGGTCAACCATCTGGTAAAGGAACGGAAGCCCGGAAACAAAGCCGACCATGGAAACAAACCACGGGGCCCCCGAATGGGCTTCGATAAAGCCGCCGACATCCTCGAATCCGTTGACGGCCGCTGCGTATTCAATATCGGTTGCGTTCGGATCCTGATGGCGCTCGCGAAACCGCATCAGTGTTTCATGGGTCCATGGATCCTGGTAAAAAACCGGGATCTCGATAATTCTGGTGTTGAGAACCGGCGCCGCGTCTTCGGCGGTTTCCTCAAGACGTTTCAGTTCGGCAAGCATGTCATGGGGATGCATGACGTCGGGGTCGAATTTGATCTGAAACGATGCATTCGCCGGACAAATTTCCGTCACGCCCTTGATATCACTGTCCCTGACCGCGTTGGTCATGGACAGGCTGACAAAGAACGCATCGAGCGACATGGCTTCGTCGACCTCGACGAAAATGTGCTCATCGCCTCCAAATGTATATCGGCAACCCATGGTTACACACCTCCCTTTGCAATAATTCTGTCCTGGTTCTTGTCGAGCCATGGCTCCAGCCAATTGGTGTGAAATTCACCTGCGCGCACCGCATCGGTTTCCAACAGGGCGGCAAACAGCGAAGCCGTTGTCGGCAGTCCGCCGATCACAAGCTCACCCAACGCCCGGGAAAGGCGAACAAGTGCCCTGTCTCTCGTTTCCGCCCACACGATGAGCTTGCCCAGCAGCGAATCATAGAACGGTGGCACCGCATATCCCTGATATAGGAGATGATCAAAACGAACCCCGGGCCCGCCCGGGACCGTCAGTGACCCGATGGTCCCCGGAAACGGCATAAAATTCTGCGCCGGGTTCTCGGCATTCAGACGAACCTCGATTGCATGACCTGCGGATCGGATCTCGTCCTGGCTCAGCGACAGGCGGGCGCCACCGGCTATCTCAATCATCCTGCCGACCAGATCGATCCCACAGATCAGTTCCGTGACCGGGTGCTCCACCTGAATCCTGGTGTTCATTTCGATAAAGTAGAAGTCGCCCGTTCTGTCATCGTAAAGGTATTCGACTGTCCCCGCGCCCTTGTAGCCGACGGACTTCGCCAGCGAGACCGCTGAATCGCATAATCTTTCCCGAACCTCCGCGGTAAGAACCATCGAGGGCGCCTCCTCCCAAACCTTCTGGCGACGGCGTTGGAGGGAACATTCGCGCTCAAAGAAATGCACTGCGTCCGTGCCGTCGCCCAGGATCTGCACCTCGATATGACGGGCACGCTCAATGACCTTCTCAAGATAAATGCCGCCATCGCCGAAGGCTGCCCTGGCTTCGGATGAGGCTTGCGGCGCAAGCCTGTGAAACTCGGTTGCATCCCTGGCGATCCGAATCCCCCGCCCGCCGCCGCCGGCGCAGGCCTTGATCATGACGGGATAGCCAATTCTCCCGGCACGCCGCGCAGCAACGTCCATGTCCGTAAGCAAGCCATCGGAACCGGGCACGATCGGAACACCGGCCTTGATCGCCTGCTCCCTTGCCTTCACCTTGTCGCCCATCCGCCGGATGGTATCGCCGCTCGGCCCCACAAAGATGAGGCCGGCCCTGGCAACCGCCTCCGCAAACTGCGCATTTTCCGCCAGGAAACCGTAACCGGGATGGATCGCGTCAACGCCGCCGTCAATTGCGGCCTTCAGGATCCTGTCCTTGTCAAGATAGGACTTTGCGACTTGCGGCGGGCCTATATGTACCGCTTCATCCGCCAGTTTGACCGCCAGGCTGTGCGCATCGGCATCGCTGTAAACCTGAACGGTTCTGATGCCCAGATCCCCGGCCGCGCGGATAATCCGCACCGCGATCTCACCGCGGTTTGCGATCAGGAGTTTTTTGATTGCACGCTTCACCGTCAATCCTCAATCGAGTTCCGCCAGAGTCTGCCCCGCGATCACGGGTTCGGAGTCTTCCACCAAGAAAACCGACACGGTACCGTCAGCGCCCGCCTTGATCTCATGGAATGTCTTCATCACCTCGATCAGGCCAATCACATCATCCTCTGAAACCGCATCTCCGATCTCCTTGTAGGGAGGCTGATCCGGCGCCGGTTTTCGATAGAATGTTCCCGGGATCGGCGATTTGACTTCATGATTTGGCATTTTGTTCTCCCATCGTGTCAGTTTGCTTTAAGGCCCGCCAGGGCGTTGCGCACGGCACGGGCTATATCGGCGGCGTTCGGCGTATCTGAATGGATACAGACAGTTTCAGCGCGAACCGTGAGCCTTTTGGCGTTCACACTCGTGGTTGTTCCGTCGCGAACCGCTTCCAGAGCCCGACGCGCCGCAACAGCTGGATCGACCGGCTCATGTTCGCGGGTAATGATCGGCAAGCCGTCGTCCGCGTAGTCCAGATCGGCGAAGAACTCGGCAAGAAATCCCACACCGCGCGCGTCATAGATGCGCTCATGAAGGGTGCCGGCCAGTCCCATGACCGGCAGCCCATAGACATGCGCGGCATCGGCAATGGCTTCGGCAATATGAGGCTGGCGCGCCGCCATTCCATAGAGCGCCCCATGGGGTTTGAGATGGGTAAGCGCGATTCCCTCCATGTCGAGAAAAGCTTTTAATGCGCCAATTTGATAAAGGATGATATTGGTCATTTCCTCCCGTTCGATTTTCATTTCCCGCCGACCGAAACCGGGCAGATCGGGGAGCGAGAAATGGGCGCCAATGTGAACACCGTATTTCTTGGCGAGCGTCACCGTTTTGCGCATGTGGTTCGGATCGGAGCCATGGAAGCCGCAAGCCACGTTAGCCTGCGTGATCAGCGGCATGATGGCCTCATCCTCACCCATCTTGTAGAGACCAAAGCTCTCTCCCATGTCACAATTCACGCCGACTTTCATCGAGCACTCCTCAGTCTTTAAGCGTCGCGACATAGCGAAGCCGGATTTGATCGGCGATCACCGCCAGGATCAGCAGAGCCCCCAGTACAACCGTTTGCAGGTAGGACTCGATACGCGCCAGGTTCATGCCGTTTTGAACCAGGCCGATGAACAGCGCACCGAGAACGACGTTTTCCATGCGGCCCACGCCGCCCCTCAGGCTTACTCCGGCGATCACACAGGCGGCAATCGATTCCAGGGGCATCGACGCCCCGATATTCGCCTCGCCAGTATCGAGGCGCGCGGTCAGCAGCATTCCCGCGATGCCCGCGAATACAGCGCACAGGACATAGGTCCAGAACAGCGTTGCGCGGGTATTGATCCCGGAAAGGGAAGCGGCCTTGCAGTTACCGCCGACCGCGTAAAAATAGCGGCCATAGGGGGTTCGGTACAAAAATACGTAGAGCAGAACGATCAGAATGGCCGCAACATAGACCGGTGCAGGTATACCGAGCCAGGTACCAAATCCGAACACATCGCCGAACTGCTGTGGCATGCCGTAGACCGGAACGCCCCCTGTCAGGTAAAGTGCGATGCCAAATCCCACAGATGCCATCCCCAGAGACATCATGAATGGCGAAACATTAAAAAGAGCCACGCCGATCCCGTTGACCACGCCGATCATCGCTCCCGCTGCCACACCGGCGAGGCAACCCATCAGGATCGCCAGGGCCACCATGTCCGCATAGGCGGAAAACGTCGTCGCCATCACCAGTGCACCGACCACCGAACTCAGTGCCAGTACGGTTCCAACCGACAGATCGAACCCTCCCGTCAGCAACGCCAGCATTTGCCCGAGCGATACGATTGTCAGATAGACGGATTGCCGCAACACGTTCATCAAATTGCGCGCCGTCAGAAAGTTGTCAGACATCAGCGAAAAAATGATGACCGCGACGATCAGCAGAAACGGAAGGATACCCAGCTTAACGAACAGCCGTTTGAGAGTAGCGGATAACCGCGCCGCAAAGGATGGCCGGGAGGTAATATTTGCGTCCATTACACCGCCTCTCTTTCAAAGAAATGCGCCAGGACGTTTTCTTCGGTCAGTTGTTCTCTTGGCAGTTCAACCTGAATACGGCCGCGATAAAAAACATAGGCGCGGCTTGTCAGGTTTAGAATCTCCGGCAGGTCGGAGGACACAAGAATGATTGCAACGCCTTTGTTTGCAAGGCCGACAATGAAGTCATAAATCGCCGCCCTGGTGCCGACATCGACGCCGACAGTCGGTTCATCGAAGACGAGCAGCCGGTACGCTCTGGTAAGGCTGCGCGCCAGCATGACTTTTTGCTGATTGCCGCCGGAAAAACGATCGACGGCACGCTCAATACGCCGTGGCGAAAGATTGAGTCGCGCCGCCAAAGAATCAACCGCACGGCGCTCACCCGTGCGATCCAGAAATATGCCACGGGAAAAGGGCTTTGTATTCAGTGCGGCGAGAGCCATATTCTCGCGCGCCGAACGCATCATCAGCAGGCCTTCGTTCCGACGATCGGATGGCAGATAAAGAAAACCATCGCGAATGTTGTCAGCCGGCGACGAGTTGCGGATATCCTTGCCGCAAAAGACGATACGGCCGGAATCTATCGTACCGGCGCCAAAACAGGCCTGCATGATCTGGGACTTTCCCGATCCCACGAGGCCAGCCAATCCAATGATTTCGCCGGCCAACACATGCAGCGAAACGTCCGTGATATTGCCGGATAGCGCGGAGACGTTTTCGATGAGCAAAACCTGTTCACCGGGGGGATTGAGATCGAGCCTGGGGAAAATCTCGCCGACAATTCGTCCCGTCATCAGACTGACAAGATCGTCTTCCGATGTGGATGACGCCGCTACCGTATCGATGTAACGGCCATCGCGAAGTACGGTTATCCGATCCGCGATACGGCGAATCTCGGCCATTCTGTGCGTGATATAGACAATCCCTACGCCGCTGGCGGTCAATTCCCCTATCAGGCCAAACAAGTGATCAGTCTCGTGACTCGTCAGGGAAGCCGTCGGTTCATCGAGAATCAGGACCGAAAGATCCGATCTGAATGCTTTCGCGATCTCCACCATTTGCTGTTCGGCACGCGTAAGCCGGTCGATCCGCATCGACGGATCGATATCAAACGCCAGCGCGTCAAGGATCTCATGCGCCTCGCGCCGGATTGCCGAATGATCCAGAAACAGGCCCTTGCGCGGTTCCGCGCCAAGAACGAGATTCTCCTCTACCGTCATCCGGGGAATGAGGGAGAACTCCTGAAATACCGCGGAAATACCCAGATCGCGCGCCTGATGAACCGAAGCCAGTTCGACCGCCTTCTCCTTGAAAGACAAGGCACCCGACGTTGGCTGGTGCGCCCCCGCCAGAATGGAAATAAGCGTGGACTTGCCGGCGCCGTTTTCTCCGAAAAGAACATGTACTTCGCCGGCCCGCAGTTCGAAATCCACGCCATCAAGCGCCCGCACACCTGGAAAATCCTTGGTGATGTCTCGCGCTTGCAGGAGAACACGATCCCGTTCCGATCGTTCGCCATGCGGTGCGAGCGTTGAGGCGGAAGGCATAACCGGCTTTCCCAGGCGGGCGTTATTCGACGCTGAAAACCGGACTGAAGCCGCTCGGAGCCAATGTCGATGACGGATCGAAATCGCCATGGTTTTCCTGCGTTACCACATAGAGGGCCGGACCAACGTGCTTTTGGTATTCTTTCCCTTCGAGAATGCGAACAGCCTGATCAATGGCGATGCGCCCCTGGATCACCGTTGAATCCGTCGGGGCTGCAAGGATCTGACCGCGCGAAATGCCCCGGTCGACCCCCGGCGTATAGTAGTAGGACACGATCTTGACCTGTCCTTCCAGTCCGCGCGATCGCAGGATGGGAATAGCTGCTTCTGCGGTTACAGCGGTGCCGACGATGTAGGAAAGATCGGGATGCGCCTCAAGGGTGTCCTCGACAAGTTTGGCTTGCGCTTCCTTGCCGGTATCGCCGTATTTGGTTTCGACCAAATCGATGGCACTGTTTTCAACGGCGCCGGTAAAGCCTGCATTACCTGCCTCCACCCAGCCTGCGCCAGCCGGTCCGGGGAACCAGGCGACTTTCACCAAATCCGATCCCTTGGGGTGCAACCCGGCCAGAAACGCGCCGGCCTTTGCGCCCATCTCACCGAAGGAGACCAGTGATTTTGCCGAAAGCCTATCCGATGACATGCCGTTGATGACGTCGATTACGGGGATGTTTTTTGCACGAATTTCACCGACCAGATTGTTGAGGCCATCGAACGAGATCGCGCCGATGATAACGGCATCCGCACCGGCGGAGACGCAATCCTCGATCTGCGATATCTGGTTGTTGAGCTCGGTATATCCGCCTGCTTCAACTACATTGGCCTTGACACCGAGCCGCTTGGCCTCCTCGGTGATACCGTAATCGACGCCCAGCCAATAGGCATCTTTCATATGGGGAAAGGAGATGCACAGGTCCCATTTTCTGGAGGCGGCCTCCAGTGGAACATAGTCCAGTTTCGATCTCGGACTTTCCATATTGAAGGGCGGGTCCCAGACCTCGACCGGATAAGGGAACCAGGCCGTATCCCGTGCAAACGCAGAGCCGGCCAGGAGAATTGAAGTTGATACCGCGAATATGGCGATTTTTCTGGGCATGTTTTGTCCTCCCGGTTTGTGATGGTTCCAACGGCACACCAATCGTGGTCACACCATCTCGGGAAAGGATAGCAATGCGGCAAATATTATGTAAAATATTAATAATAAAAATATATTTTGAAAATTATTTATACCATACAAAAAATCATGTCCGCCACCGGCTTGGCCAGGACATTCCATAAAACAGTATTTATCAATAATAATCATACCATTATCCATAGAGAATTGAGGCGAGGTCACATTCAGGGTTCAACATCCAGGATTTTTCGACTATGATAGTTTTCGCTAATCTAAATTAGATTATAAAAAAAATGAAAGATCCTACCCTTCGGCAAATCCGGTACTTCATGGCGGTGGCCAATCTCGGGCAATTCTCCCGGGCTGCCAGGGAGCTCAACGTCTCACAGTCGGCGCTGACCATCGCCGTCAAGCAATTGGAGGCGCTCATCGGAAGCACCTTGCTGAGTCGGACGGCCAACGGCGCCGTCCTCACCCAGGAAGGAAACATCTTCCTCGATCACGCAAAGAGAATTACCGCAGCGGTTGAAGAAGCCGTGCGCAGCCCGGCAAAGCGCCGGGACGACATCAGAGGCAGGATCAGGCTGGCGATGACCTATACCGTCGCCGGTTATTTTCTTCCGCCCTATATCGAGGGTTTCACCCAGGCCTATCCCAATGTGCAACTGGAACTTACCGAAAAGCCCAGACACGAGATAGAAGATGGCCTCGTTTCAGGAACATTCGACATTGCGGTGATGCTGACATCGAACATCGTGGACCAGGAGGGTCTCGCCTACGATACACTGTTTCGCTCCAGACGGCGCTTGTGGCTGGCGGCACAGCACCCGCTCACCAATCAGACGAACATTTCCCTGGGCGATGTCTCCGGATATCCCTATATCATGTTGACGGTGGATGAAGCGAGCAATACAGCGCAGCGCTACTGGAATAAAACAGCCTACAGACCGGATACGATATTCAGAACAAGTTCGGTGGAAGCGGTCCGCTCCATGGTTGCCAATGGCATGGGCGTAACAATTCTATCAGACATGGTCTATCGGCCCTGGTCGCTGGACGGCCGACGCGTTGAGGCGGTAGCGTTGTCCGATCCAATTCCGACCATGGATGTCGGCCTCGCCTGGGGGAGGGATTCCGAGCTTCGTCCTGCCTGCACCGCATTTCAGAACTTCATGCATAATGGCAAGGGAGCGTGATTTGACACCACCTACACCTCCGCTGTGATGGCACCTTCGACGATACCCAGCGCTTTTTCCAGATCCGATCGCTCAATGATCAGCGGCGGCGACAAAGTCAGGACGTTCCCGCCGCTGATCTTGAAGCTCAGGCCGTTTTCCATACAACGATAGTAGATGCGCTCCGCTGCTTCGCGATCCTGCGCTTTTGTCGATTTGTCGCGAACGATCTCGATGCCAAACATCAAGCCGCGACCGCGCACATCGCCGACGATCCGGCAGGTCCGGGCGAAGTCCTCAAGACGCGATCTGGCATGGGCGCCAAGTTCAGCGGCACGATCAACGAGCCCCTCCGCCTCGATGATTCCTATTGTCGCCAGTGCGGCCGCCGAGGTTACCGGGTTCTTCTCATGGGTGTAGTGGCCGATGGCAAAGTCGCCGCAGACATCCAGTTCAGTACGCGCGATACACGCCGCAATGGGGACAATTCCGCCACCCAGGGCTTTTCCCATGGTGACGATGTCGGGAACGATATCGTCATGCTCGAAAGCAAACATTTTGCCGGTTTTGCCCAGCCCCGTTGGAATCTCGTCCAGGATCAAAAGAGCGCCGTGGTTGTTGCAGGCTTCGCGCACAGATTTCCAGAAGCCGAAAGGCGGCACGTATGGGACCGCGCGCATCGGCTCGGCAATGACCGCGGCGACGTCGCCCTCGCGCTCCAATACGTATTCGACCATTTTTGCACAGGCCAAATTGCAAACATCGGGTCCCTCATGGCCGTAGGGGCAGCGATAACAGGCAAATGGAGCGACATGCTCCGTGCCGGAAAGCAGCGGACCGGCGATATGGCTGCGAAATGTCGCCTCCCCGCCAACAGACGCCGACCCCAGCCCGGCCCCGTGAAAGGCCTCCCAAAAGGAGATGGTTTTAAACCGGCCGGTCGCCGCCCGCGCGATCTTGAGGGCAACTTCATTGGCATCGGAACCGCCGGTGGTGAACAGCACCTTGTTGAGGTCTGCGGGCGCGATTTCGCCCAGTTTCTCCGCCAACCGAACGGCGGTTTCGTTGGTAAACCGGCGAGGTGCGAAGGGAAGATCGTCAAGTTGAGCCTTTATGGCGCCGATCACTTCGGGATGCCCATATCCGACATGATGGACCGAATTACCGTGGAAATCCATGTAGCGGCGGCCTTCACAATCCTCGATCCACAGCCCTTGTGCCTTGCGAATCGTGGACACGCAGGGACTGGACAGGCTTTGGTGCAGAAACGCTTTCGCATCCCGATCAAGCAGCCGCGCCGAGGCCACACCGATGGCGCTGGCGCTCCACTTCCGGCGCGCCGCCGATGTGTTGGATTCACCTTCGGTATGTACGATCCGGGTATTCATGCTTTCCACCCTTAAAGAGTTGAACGTGAAGAAGTCCCTCGGCTTCGCCTCGGTCCACTTTTTCCCAACAATACCAGCGGCATTGGCGTTTTGTACGCGCTGACTTGTGTGTCGTGCTGACAATACAACGGTTTTAATCTGCGTCAGGAGTCAAACGCAAAGCCCCTTGTATACCAGCGGTATTGGCGTTTTGTACGCGCTGACTTGTGTGTCGTGCTGACAAGACAACGGTTGTAAACCGGGTCAGGAGTCAAACGCAAAGCCCCTTGGTATTATGCGCAAATGCGCCAAAACCTTGCAATAAAGCCAGGAGAAAACAAAGCGCCACGCCTTCTTGAGATTTGCTTTCTTATTGTTTTAGAGCGTGTCAGGTCTTAATAAAGAAAAGTACACGCAAGCGTAACGAAGCACCTTTCTTCACGATCAACTAAAGAAGAGCCCGGAGCTTGCGCCGGCGTAACGCATTTGACATTTCAATGCCGTTTGCCGCCGGGCGCGTTCTCAAATGTCACGTTCAACGTTCCAGTGGAATGTTGTCATGGCTGGCTATGATCTTTCACCAGGTGTTTTCCAGGAAGCGATACCTCTAGAGCGTGTCACGACCGCAGATTGCCACCAGCAGCGCCCGATGGTTTTTTCGGGAACAGCCTGTTGAAATTACACAACGACAGCGAGGTCTCGGAATGGCCAGGTGGCCGACACATTCATACCGGCCAGGGCAATGAGTAAGTCTTTACCGTTGTGAAAAACTTCATTGCCTCGATCACCCCTTCCTTTACGGCGTTGCCGCTATCCTTGATACCGCCAAAGGGCGACATCTCGATCCTATATCCAGGTTGTTCCCAGATATTGCACGTCCCGACATTCAGGCCATTGATGAACGCAATGGCGCGATTGAGATCGTTGGTGCAAACGCCGGACGAAAGGCCGAAGTCAGTCGCATTTGAAATCGCCATCACTTGCTCATCATCGTCCGGAACGCGGATGATCGGGACAACCGGGCCAAAAGTCTCATCCAGAACCAGTTCACTTGAATACGGGACCTTGTCGATCACGATCGGCGGCAGTAGCGCGCCTTGACGGCCAGGATGATAGAGAATTTCCGCCCCCTCTTTCTCTGCCTGATACACGCGCTTTTCAAACATTTCCGCGGCCTGTTCGTGAATCACGCAACCCAGCTGCGTTTCCGGGTCCATCGGATCGCCGAACTTCAGAGCCCTGGCCTTTTCAAGAACCATCGGCACGAATGCGTCAGCAACGCTTTTTTGCACCAGGATACGCTTTACCGCCGTGCAGCGCTGGCCGGAATTGCCGGTAGCGCCTGCAACGGCAAGGGTCGCCGCCGCATCGAGATCGGCTTCGTCCAGATCGTTGAGAACGATCAACGGATCGTTTCCGCCGAGTTCAAGCGCGGTACGCTTGTATCCGGCCTTGTGCGCAATCATCTTTCCAACGGGCACGCCTCCTGTGAACGTAATGATATCAATGTTCTCGTTGACGATCATTTCTTCGCCGATATCCTGGGGCCATCCGGTGACCACCTGAAACATCTCCGGGGGCAAACCCGCTTCATAGAGAATGTCAGCCAGAGCGATCGCTGTCAGGGGCGTCAATTCGGTTGGCTTGCACACAACGCAGTTGTTTGTTGCGATCGCCGGGGCGATCTTATGGCTAACCATATTGAGCGGATGGTTGAACGGGGTGATGGCGCTAATGGCGCGTACAGGCTCGCGCATGGTGTATATGCGGCGTTCCTTGCCGTTGTGAGTCAGATCACAAGAGAAAATCTGCCCATCGTCAATTAAGGCCTGACCTGCCGCGAACTGATAAACGTCCTGCGCGCGCCGGGTCTCGTAGATTGCGTGCTGATAACAGATGCCCAGTTCCAGCGTCAGCCATTTCGCCAGCCATTCACGTTTTTCGCCAATGCCTTCGGAGGTGCGTGTCAGAATCCGATTGCGCTCATAGCGGCTGAGCCTGGCCCTGTACTTGCCGGCGATTTCGAATGCTCTTCGGGCATGTTCGGCCTTGCCGGCGGGAACAGTCCCTACAATTTCATTGGTGTATGGGTAGTGGACCGGCACCACATCGTCTGTAAAGACGGCTTCGCCGCCGATCCGCATGCCCTCGTTACGCATTTCGGTCGATGCCATAACCCGATCTTCCATGTTCAAAGCGACGCAGCGGTGGTTGCATAAAAAAACGCGTCGAAGTTGCGAAGTGACGGTGCGCCGGGCATATCAAGCACCCGGTTCACAATAAACGGAACCTCCTGCTCGCTAAGACCTCCATGGCTCCTGAGTGGCTCCTTGAGTGCAGCCAGATCGTGGCGATGGGCAGATGTGCCAATACAGACCGTTTCACCTGAAATCATCACGATATCACCAATTCGATCTCCGGGAAGTTCAAATCGCTCGATGGCCTCATTCCTTGTCATAACGACGGCGATGGCGTCCTGGGCGCGCAACCTTTCCATAACCTCGTCCTGATTTGCCTCAGGCGGAAGATAAGCGGTCGCAAACGACCCGAACGCGCCGTGGTGAACAACATAAGGATCGGTGATGGGCAGAATGACACGTGCGGCATCTTTTCCGAGCCATTCATCGAGAAGATCCTGAACATAGATCACGCGGGGAGACCCGTCCGCGCGATGCTTTGGTTTCATACCGTGGTCGGCGGTGACGACAATCGCCGCACCGAACGCATCCAGCCGGGCCAGATACCTGTCGAACATTTCGTAGAATGCCTTTGCCTGGGCGGTGTCGGGGGCGTATTTGTGCTGCACGTAATCGGTCGTGGTGAGGTACATCACATCGGGCTTCCATTCTTTCAACAGCCTCACACCAGCGGCAAAAACAAATTCGCTCAGTTCCGCCGAATAGACTTCGGGCTGCGCCATCCCAAGCCAGTCGCTTGCGGCGTCGATACCATGTTTGGCTATGGTAGTGGTGTCCGACGCTTCAGCCGAGAAACACCTTGCCCGATCATCGTCGAAGCGAAGGCCCGCACCAAGCAAAGCGCGCAGCTTGTCCTTTGCCGTCACGACGGCAACGCGGGCGCCGGCGTCGAAAAACTGCTTGAAGATCGTCGGCGCCCTGAGGAACCGGACATCGTTCATCATCACCTCTTCGCCGCTCACCGGATCGAAGAGATAGTTTCCGCAAATGCCATGGATCGCGGGTGGACGGCCCGTTGCAATCGAAAGGTTGTTCGGGTTGGTAAAGCTCGGAATGACGGCGTGCGCCAGGCGGTCGGTTCCGGTCTCTCGCATGCGCTGCAACGTCGGCATCAGACCATCGGCAATGGCCTCGTCCAGATACGCCGGTTCGCAACCATCGAGGCAGATGGCGATCGCGGGCACTTTCGGGAACGGGTAGCTGCGCGCGTTGGCCTCTACGGGGGCGTGAGTGTTCATTGCTTGTCCTTTACCTGCCTTACGCGGCCGACTCTTCGCGTTCCTGAAGGGCTTCAGGTGACGGAGCCGCAGAAGCAACCCCCATTTCGTTCAGGGAAACGTTTGCCGCAGCCACAACCTGGCGCATGACGTATGCGTCCATCTGCCCAATGCATCCGATGCGAAAACTATCGGCAACCGTGAGTTTACCGGGATAAATGATAAACCCCTTTTTTTTCATAAGGCTATAAAAGCGCTCGAACGCAAAATACGGATCGGCCGGGCAAAAGAACGTGACAATGATCGGGCTAAGCCAGTTGTCCTGTAAAAGCACCTCAAAGCCGATGTCCCGCATGCCGGCGACAAGGACGTCGCGGTTATTGGCGTAGCGGTTCCCGCGAGCGCTCACTCCACCTTCAGCTTCGTGAGATTTGAGCGCGGCAAGAAATGCCGCCACAGCGTGGGTGGGTGGCGTGAAGCGCCACTGGCCTGTTCGCTCCATATGGACCCATTGATCGTATACATCAAGGCTCAGGGAGTGGCTATTGCCCTTTGCTGCCCGCAGGGCCTGTTTTCGGGCGACGATAAACCCGAAGCCGGGCACGCCCTCAATACATTTGTTTGCCGAAGACACCATCGCTTCGAAACACACATGTTCCGGCTCCAGCGGGATGGCGCCGAACGCCGACATCGAGTCCACGAGGAGTTTTCGTCCATGCCGATAGGTGGCTTTTGAAATCTCCGCGATGGGGTTTAAAATGCCCGAGCTTGTTTCGCAGTGGACGGCGACGACGTGTGTGATTGCGGGATCGTCCTGCAATATCGAGGCGACCTCATCGCCACGGGGTGGCAAATAATCGCCCTTATCCAGCACCACGTATTCTCGTCCGATATACTGCATTGTTTTTGCGGCACGCTGGCCGTAGGCGCCGTTTGCCAGAATCAGCGTCTTTGCGCTGCGTGGCGCGAACGATCCCAGCATCGCTTCGACGGAAAACGACCCGCTGCCCTGCATCGGCACGCAGTCGAAATCATCAGCGCCGTTTCCAAGCATGGCAAGAATCCGTGATCGAATCTTTCGCGTCATGGCGCGGAAGTCATCGTCCCAACTTCCCCAGTCGCGCAACATTGCCTTCTTGGTTTCAAAGGCGGTTGTAAGGGGTCCCGGCGTTAGAAGATAGGGTTCGCCGCGCCGCGGGGGCGCAATTGCAGCCATGGCGGTCCTCGCGATCTTTGATGGGGGTTCAGGATATATTTACAGATCGCACGGGCATATGGAAAATTGAAAAAACTTTCCTGATATCAACAGAATTTATATCCGGTGGTGATCTTTCAACGGGTGTATCCAGAACGGACAACCCTGAAGGTGCACCTCTTGCGGCTACGGCCGCCAAGGGAGACCGTGCCGGACCATTCATCTGTTCATCGCTGTTTTTTGAGAAATAACTACTGCAGTTACACAACTTGCCGCCCCTACCGGACGCGGGGCAAAGAGAAGGCAAACACCCATCAAAGCCCGCAACCCGGTAGAGGGTAATACTCAAGCCCTATCGTGCTTTTCGTTGGGGCGGGTTCCAAGCGCTTTCAGGCTTCAACCACCGATACGACAGCACGGACACACCTGCTGAAGCATCACAACTAGAGCGTCGGGCGCTTAAGTTGCAACAATAACCCCGGTTCCGGATAAGAGAAAGGCTAAAATGGGGCCCTGGACAGTGGCCTGACTATCCTTTTTCAGCCTGTAAAGCCATTTATCTGATCATAAGCCATAACCGGGGTTATACTAACGAATCGATTCGGTAAAACACCCCGATTGCAACCTCCTACCCGCCTCTTGTCCGGCCCGTGATAACAAACAGCCACATACGGCGCGTTATCGGAGGCGTTATCCTGCATGGTATGCTGTGTTATCGCGTGCGTTATGCCGCGCCCTCAATTCCTTGCAACCGGCCGAAAGTGCCCCGCGAAAACAATAGCACACTAACGATAATTTGTTACATTTCTGTATTCCCTTTTAACGGGTAAGAAACCCCTGTCAAGGCATCGGTGTCCTGTTGGCGATCTGTGGGGTGGAAAAATGCGCAGCGTTGCAAATATGCAACAACCTCCCGCAACAATCCGCGTGCATCCTTAACAAAGAGTTAAGACCGGCGGCATTGGCTTTATATACACGTTGTCCACGCTGAGTTGTGTATCACGCGAATAATACAACGGCTCTAAACCGGCCCAGGAGTCACACGCAACGCCCGGAATATAAGCCCCGATAAAGTGTGTCCCGGATCAAAACTCCCCCACAGCCTAAAGCCAATGCCGCTGCCATCATATAGCGATCGCAGCCCGTATCGTCGGCGCGGGGTTATAGTCGACAAGCGCAAAATCGTCGTAGGAAAAATCAAAAATATCTCCCACACGCGCATTCAATTGCATTCCGGGCAGCGCCGTCGGCTGGCGCGCCAGTTGAATACGGGCCTGCTCAAAATGGTTCGTATACAGATGCGCATCGCCCAATGTATGGATAAAATCGCCCGCCCGCAGCCCCGTTGTTTGCGCCAGCATCATCGTAAGGAGCGCATAGGAGGCAATATTGAAGGGAAGACCGAGAAATATATCGGCGGAGCGCTGATACAACTGACACGAAAGCCGCCCTTCCATCACGCTGAACTGAAACAGGCAGTGACACGGTGGCAAACGCATTTGCGCAATTTGCGCCGGGTTCCACGCCGACACCACAAGGCGGCGCGATTCCGGATGGTTGCGGATATCGTGTTGCACCCGGGCGATCTGGTCGATTGTCTCGCCGTTGCCGGCTGGCCAGCTTCGCCACTGGGCGCCATAGACGGGTCCCAGTTCGCCATCCTCGTCGGCCCACGGGTCCCATATCCTCACCCCATGGGCGTTCAGATAGGCGATGTTCGTATCCCCCTTGAGAAACCACAGAAGTTCGTGAACGATCGCCCGGGTAAAGAGCTTCTTGGTTGTCAGCAGGGGAAAGCCGTCGTCCAGATCAAAGCGCATCTGCGCGCCGAATATCGCACGGGTTCCCACACCGGTACGGTCACGGCGATCGGTGCCCGTGTCCAGGACACGGGCAAGAAGGTCCAGATATTGTTGCATGATAATCTATACCCGCGGCATGTGCTCGATTCAGTCGGATAAACCGGCAAGGAACCGTGTGCTGATCAACCCGGCTGAGAAACTCCGGGCCAGAGCGTGTCAGGTCTTAGAGCCTTTCAGTTCTTAAGTGAAAGGCTCTAGTGCGCCGAGGGGCCCGAGGTGTCGGAATCGGGATGGATTTCCGCCGCCATCAGTCCGTTTGGTCCCTTGCCATAGCGCACAAGAACAATCTGTCCGGGACGCAACTCGGTCAGTCCATAACGTCGCAGTGTTTCCATATGAACGAAAATGTCAGGCGTGCCCTCGCCGCGGGTGAGAAAACCAAACCCGCGCAGGCGATTAAACCATTTGACCTGCGCCCGCTCAAGACCGCTGGTCGGTGTAATGCTGACATGGGTACGAACCGGCATCATCTGCGATGGATTGACGGCCGTGGAATTGTCCATGCTGACGATGCGCAACGCCTGAAGGCCTTTAGGGCGGCTAAGCACCTCGCACACGATACGTGCGCCTTCATAGGCTGTCTGGTATCCGTCGCGCCGCAGACACGTTACATGCAACAGAATATCCGGCATGCCGTTGTCGGGAACAATAAAGCCAAACCCCTTCGATATGTCGAACCATTTGATTGAGCCGGATACTTCAAAGACATCGACGGGCGCATCTGATGAAGGCTCGCTCACCTTGTCAGCAACACCATCGGACATCAATTCATCCGGGGAAAATTTTGTCCCCATTTTCATCCTCGTAAATCAACTGACCATGAAACTCGTGTGCCATTGCGCTACCGCAACGCATGACACACACTCCGCATCCCATCATTATCAGGGCAGCAAGCCGCGTCTGCCGCCGGTCCTCTTAACCGTTACTAACTGTGCCCCTCCCCTGCCTGGTTTATTGCCTGACTATGTTCTTTATCGCCCCATAAACATCTGCCCCGCGGGTATGCGAGACTCAACTCCAGATATAGGGTCGCGTCGTTATATCCATCCGCCAAAACGATCCGGGAGATTCGTCGCCACTCCCTTTGCACTATCATTTCACACACATCCAAAATGCGCTGGACGACACGGAAAATACCTCTTAATGACAAACAGATAAGTGTCAAACAGGCCTCTTGATATCAAGGTCGCGCCCCGGACACTATAAACGTGTAAGCAAATGTCGCTGGTACCATTCATTGCTCATACACAAAAACACGTTTTACGTGTATATTGGACTCTACCCACCACAATTACCAGGATCCACGGCCGCCTGATCGAAGTGATTCTCTTTGCACAAGGATAACCACTCCGCTGCCAGGATGAAACCGAAAAAGTGCAAACGGCGCCGCTTGTCCCCAATCTATTGGACTATACAGCCCATGCACGGGCTGTTGCTGTTATAATACATGCGAAGATGCTAACGGATAACGCGCCAAATGAAGACACGAGAGCGACAAACTGCAGTTCAACCTTTACGAGAACGTCATGCCAGCTGACCGTTGCAGCACCCTAAAGGCATCGTCTCCCTGGCTGCGAGATGCAACTTTTGCAGGTATATCGGGCACGCTGGATCGCAATCGACAGCCATCGCCCCTTGCGGAAGGTGATCGGGGCATGGGGGCTTCATCGCAACCAAAGCAGGATTGATGATGGCGCCGATGCAGGCCGCGCCATTTAGCCGCACCAGATATTTGAGCCTTTCAACAGGTTGCCCCTGATAAACCCATCGGGGACAGGCGGCCATTCACCTGATCATCGCCCTATCGCTATAACATTGCCGCAATCAGCGCTTAACGATGTCAATTGAGCGGGGTGTTCCTGATAAACCCATCGGGGACAGATAGATGGCGCGGCAGGCCGCGCGGCACGACGAATATCACAAACCCGGCGCGATAAAAACGAAACAGGGGAGAACAGATGCGCTATCTCCATACGATGGTTCGCATTCGCGATATCGACGAATCGCTGGACTTCTACTGCAACAAACTCGGGCTTGTAGAGGCGCGGCGTATTGAAAATGAGGCGGGACGGTTTACGCTGATCTTCCTGCATGCCCCGGACGATGCGGCGGCACAAGTGGAACTGACCTATAACTGGGACGGGGATGAACTCGGCGAGGGGCGTAACTTTGGTCATCTGGCCTATCGCGTCGACAATATCTATGAGACGTGCCAGAGGCTGATGGATGCAGGTGTGACAATCAACCGGCCGCCGCGCGATGGCCATATGGCCTTCATCCGCTCGCCCGACAATATCTCCATTGAGCTTTTGCAGGAAGGTAACGCGCTGCCTGTTCGCGAGCCGTGGGCCTCCATGGCGAATTCGGGCACCTGGTAGGGCGCTCAGGACGACATCGGGACACGGGGACGGGGACGGGATCAGGCCTGACGTGATACGAACATCAATCGATGGAGATTGTGGCGCGCCCGGGGGGCCTGCGCGCGCAAGCGAGGATACCCGCGGCCGGGGGCCTCGTCGGTTGCTGTTTTTTTCCCTGATACTACCGGTGCTTGGCGGGTGTATCGGCCTGGCGGACCAGGAGACCGGCGGCGGGATGCAGGCGCCGGGACCGATGGAGTCTGTTTTGGCTGGCGTGCAGGGTTCGCCGCGCGGCGATGGGGCCTCCCTCGACACATTTGCCGTGAGCGATGCGCCGGCGACACCCCCCTCGCCCGACGAACCGGTGTTTGCCGATACCCCTGCCCCGTCCGGCACGGCAACCGCCGCATCCGCCGAACATCAACATCCGGTTACGAAACTTCCCGTGCCCCGTCCGCGGTTCCCCCGCCGCGGGGTTACGCGCCGCGAGGGGGCCACGCCGGCAAAACAATCCGCCGTCCTGTCAAGGACGGCCCTTGATACCATCGCCAATGCCGGTCGTGAGACGCCCGGGGTGCTTGAGGGTCTCTATCCGGTTCGCCGACCATCCTCATCAGCAACAGCAACGCCGGCGCGGAACCCGGCCACCGCCCACACAGGAGCAATCAATACAGCGGCGTGGGCAGGCCGTCGTGCAGATCATCGTGCAGATCATATTGTCGACGTACCCGATCGGCCCGCCGGCAATCGCCAGCCACGCGCCATCGCTTCCGCCGTGCCCCGTGTCTCGCCCCGTCTTGGGGGGGCGCTGGCTTCGGTGGTCCGGAAAAGCCTTTCCGCCGGAATGGGCGCCTATCGCGCCTCACGGGCAAGGGTTCTCAAGAAGGCTGCGGCAGGCAACAAGGCTGCGGCAGGCAACAAGGCTGCGGCAGGCAACAAGGCTGTGGTAGTCAGGACGCCCGTGAAAATTGCCTTGCGCCATCGCAACCTTACCCCGCGCAGCGGCTATATTCTCGCGGCGGATCACGTCAGTACGCGCTGTTTCAAGCCGCGCCTGTGGCGTATCCTGCACAAGGTCCGCCAGCACTTTCGCCGCCCCGTTACCATCACCTCGGGCTATCGGACGCGCGCCTACAACCGGCGCGTGGGCGGCGCGCGCGGCTCGCAGCACCTGCGCTGCAATGCCGCCGATATCAAAATCGCCGGCATATCGCGCTGGCGGATCGCCCGCTACGTTCGTTCCCTCGCCGAAGCCGGTGGAATCGGGGTTTATTGCGGACGCGGCATTGTGCATGTGGATATCGGCCCGAAACGTTCGTGGCATCGGCGCTGCCACACGCGCCGCCGGTTGGCGCGCGGAAAGTAGAGCGTGTCAGGTCTTTTACCTGAAATGGCGATCCCCTGGGGCGCCTTGTCAAGGCCGCCGGTCATTTCTCTTCGGGTGCAGGAAAACGCTTGATTACAACGTCATTTCGACCGATAAAGCAAGGCGCGAGAAACATCCCAAACGTGTATCGGCCATGACAGGAAAGCACACCGGGTCCAATCCGGGCGGATCTGAACCGCGGTAATGTGAACCGGTTCCAGGGGCTCGATTCCAGTGGAGCATTGACTCATATTCCAGTGGAACGTTGAATGTGACATTTGAGAACGCCCCCGGGCAGCAAACGGGACTCAATTGCCAAATTCGCTTCACGAGCACGTATTCCTGAGCGAGGCGGTGCACCGCCCGGGGTGTACCAGACAAACATCGCTTTTACAGGGGCAGGAGAATGCAGGACAAAACGTTTCCCGGGTTTGATACACTGGCCATCCATGCCGGCGCCCAACCCGATCCGACCACCGGTGCGCGGGCGACACCGATTTATCAGACGACGGCTTACGTATTTGACGACGCCGATCACGCGGCCGCGCTTTTTGGCCTGCAGGCGTTCGGCAACATTTATACGCGCATTATGAACCCGACCACGGCCGTGCTGGAAGAACGCATCGCCGCCCTCGAAGGCGGAACGGCGGCGCTGGCGGTGGCCTCGGGTCATGCGGCGCAGCACCTGATCCTGCACGCCATGTTGCGCCCCGGCGATGAGTTCATTGCCGCGCGGCAGCTTTACGGGGGATCGATCAACCAGTTCAATCATTCGTTTAAGAACTTTGGCTGGAATGTTGTCTGGGCGGACCACGACGATGTCGCATCCTTCTCCCGCGCCGTGAGCGACAGGACCCGGGCGATCTTTGTCGAATCGATCGCCAATCCCGGCGGTCGAATCACCGACATCGAAGCCATCGCGCAGGTGGCCCGCCAGGCCGGCGTGCCGCTTATTGTGGATAACACCCTGGCCACTCCCTATCTTTGCCGGCCCATCGAACACGGCGCCGATATTGTGGTGCATTCGCTGACAAAATTCATTTGCGGCACGGGAACGTCCATGGGCGGGGTGATCGTCGATGCGGGCACGTTCGACTGGTCGAAGGATAAAAAATACCCCATGCTGTGCGAGCCGCGGCCGGAATATCAGGGTATTGTCCTGCATGAGACGTTTGGCAATTTCGCCTTCGCCATCTGTTGCCGGGTTCTCGGCCTGCGCGATCTGGGGCCCTGTATCTCGCCGTTTAATTCGTTTTTGATTCTGAACGGTGTGGAAACCCTCGGCCTGCGCATGCAGCGTCACTGCGACAACGCCCTGGCAGTGGCGCGATATTTAAGCGAACACGACAAAATCGCCTGGGTAAACTACGCCGGGCTTGAGGACAACAGCCATCATACGCTTGCCGGGAAATACTGCCCCAGGGGAGCCGGCGCGGTGTTCACCTTTGGCGTTCGCGGCGGCTATGAGGCGGGTGTCAAACTCGTTGACGGGATCAGGCTGTTTTCTCATCTGGCCAATATCGGCGATACGCGCAGCCTGATTATTCACCCCGCCTCGACAACCCATCGGCAACTGGCCGATGCGCAGAAAGAGGCGGCGGGGGCGGCGGCCGACGTTGTCAGGCTATCGGTCGGTCTGGAGGACCGTAATGATATTATCGCCGATCTTGAGCAGGCGCTGGAGGCGATTTAGAAGGTTGCGTAACGTGGCTGAATATAGCATTGGTTGTTCCGGGACGACATGCCATAGTGCCTGCAGGGGCGGCAATGAGGCGCGAACCAGTATAGGAGTCGCTTTCTGTGCAAAAACCAATTCAGATAATTAACGGTCCCAACCTTAATCTTTTGGGCACGCGACAACATGAAGTCTATGGTACTGACACCCTCGATACAATGATCAGGGAATGCACCGCGGTTGCCGAGGAACTGGGACTGGCGGTGGTGTTTTTTCAATCCAATCATGAGGGCGAGATTGTCGATACCATCCAGCGCGCGCGCGATGCGGCGCCGGGCATTATCATCAATGCGGCTGCCTTTACCCATACATCGGTGGCGATACTGGATGCGCTTAACGCGTTTAGCGGGCCGGTTTTTGAGGTGCATGTCTCTAATGTCTTCAAACGCGAGGCTTTTCGTCACCATTCATATGTTTCGCAGCGCGCCGACGGGGTGATCGCCGGGTTGGGACTGCATGGCTACGCATTGGCGCTGCGCCATCTGGCGCGCATACTGGTTTGAGTGATGCAGGTTGTTTTTCGCGAACCGGCGATGCGGTTCCCAGAGCGTGTCAGTTCTTAAGTGAATCATTCTGACGGAGCGATTTTGTGACAAGGCCAGGCAACGTTTCGCAGGACATAGTGGACTATTTTCAAGAGACTTTGCGCCGGCATTGTTGCAAAATCGCCCGTCCCTTCGGGTTTGCCGATTGGCGGACGCCCACGCTCGAACCGATCTCATGAGATGCGCCCACATCGCATGTCGATCGGCTCAAACGTGGGGTCACCTCTCCAATCGGGAAACGAAAATTGCTTCACTTAAAAACTGAAGGGCTCTAGCGCGCGATAACAACACAAGGGTTTCCATCAACGGCACGATCGGATATACACGGCCATTGATCAGGGCCATCAATGATGCGCGCCGGCAGAACCGATCGGAGCGGCCTGGTCTGAACAGGCACTAACGGGAGCAGAAAATGAAACGTGTGGTTGTGACCGGAATGGGGATTGTCTCTTCGATTGGCAACAATACCCAGGAGGTTCTCGCCAGCCTTCGCGAGGCAAAGTCAGGGATTACCAGAGCCGATGACCATGTGAAACTGGGGTTTCGCAGCCACGTTCACGGCGCGCCGGCGGTCGGCCCCGACTTGCCCGTCGACAAACGGGCGGCGCGCTTTATGGGCGATGGCGCGGCGTGGAACTATATGGCCATGCAACAGGCCATCGACGACGCCGGACTTGAGGAAGCCGATATCAGCCATCCGCGCACGGGCATTATTATGGGCTCCGGCGGCCCCTCGACGCGCGCCATCGTCGCCGCCGCCGATATTACCCGCAACAAAAGCCCCAAACGAGTCGGGCCTTTTGCGGTACCGAAGGCCATGTCCTCGACCAATTCGGCAACCCTGTCGGTGCCGTTCGCCATCAAGGGAGTAAACTATTCGATCTCATCGGCCTGTGCGACGTCAAATCACTGTATTGGCAACGCCTGCGAAATCATCGGGCTTGGCAAGCAGGACATTATTTTTGCCGGTGGCGGCGAAGAACTCGACTGGACCCTGTCGGTGCTCTTCGATGCCATGGGAGCGATGTCGTCGCACTTCAACGATACCCCGGCGACAGCCAGCCGCGCCTTCGACAGAAACCGCGATGGATTTGTTATCGCCGGTGGCGCCGGCACGCTGGTGCTCGAAGAACTCGATCACGCCAGGGCGCGCGGCGCGAAAATCTACGGGGAAGTGGTCGGCTATGGCGCCACATCCGATGGCTTCGATATGGTCGCGCCTTCAGGCGAGGGCGCGGTGCGCTGCATGCGGCAGGCCCTTTTGAACGTTGGCGTTCCCGTCGACTACATCAACCCCCATGCAACATCGACACCCATTGGCGATATTCGTGAAATGGAGGCCTTGCGCGAGGTATTCGGCGACAACTGCCCGCCGGTCTCCGGCACCAAATCACTGACCGGCCATTCCCTTGGCGCCACCGGCGTTCAGGAGGCGATTTATTCACTATTGATGATGCAGAACGGCTTCATTTGCGAATCAGCCCATATTGAGGAACTCGACGAGGCGTTTGCCGATTTCCCCATCGTGCGCGAGCGTATCGACAATGCGCAGATCAACTGCGTGATGTCGAATTCCTTTGGCTTTGGCGGCACCAACGCCACCCTTGTGTTCCAGCGCTATGTCCAGTAACACCGTGCCTGTAAAACCGATCCTGCGCGGTGATACAGTTTTGAAGTTGAGTCCATTATGATGCAAGAGAATCATGGCGTATCCGCGCCCTTGCTGAAAGGCCGGCGGGGCCTGATCATGGGGGTTGCCAACGATCATTCCATCGCCTGGGGTATCGCCAGGATACTCGCCGCCCATGGATGCGAACTGGCCTTTACCTATCAGGGCGATGCTTTTGGGCGGCGGGTTACGCCCCTCGCCCATTCCGTCGGCGCCCGCGTGGTGCTCCCTTGCGATGTGGAGGATGAGGCTTCCCTTGACGGTGTTTTTGCGGCTTTGGCGGACGCATGGGGGCATCTTGATTTTGTCGTCCATGCCATCGCCTTTTCCGATCGCAACGAGCTCAAGGGCGCCTACGCCGATACGAGCCGGGAGAACTTCGTAAAAACGATGCTGATCTCGTGCTATTCCTTCACCGGCATTTGCCGGCGCGCGGCGGCCATGATGGACAAGGGTGGCGCCCTCATCACCCTTACCTTTGGCGGATCGGTGCGGGTGATGCCCAATTACAATGTGATGGGCGTGGCCAAGGCGGGGCTGGAGGCCAGCGTGCGATATCTGGCGGCCGATTACGGGGGCAGGGGCATTCGTGTGAACGGCATTTCCGCCGGCCCCGTTCGCACTCTGGCCGGCGCCGGCATTGCCGATGCGCGCCTGATGTACAACTATCAGCGAGAGAATGCACCCTTGCGCCGCGCTGTTTCGCTGGAGGACATTGGCGGCGCCGCCCTGTACCTGATCAGCGATTTCTCACGCGGTGTCACGGGCGAGATCCACTATGTGGATAACGGCTATAACATTGTTTCCATGCCCAATCTGCACATGCTGCGCGTTCTGGAAGGGCATATGAAAAACGGGAACGACCCCTAAAGCGTGTCAGGTCACAACGCTTGCCCGCACCCCCGTTCCCCCAAGGCCGCAATAGCCGCCCGGATTCCTGGCCAGATATTGCTGATGATACTCCTCGGCAAAGAAAAATTCCGGCGCCTCCGTTATCTCGGTGGTAATGGCGCCGTAACCGGCCGACTTCAGGGCCTCGTCGTAGGCGGCGCGGCTGGCCTTGGCCATGTCCTGCTGCGTCTGTGAACCTGTGTAGATCGCTGACCGGTATTGCGTTCCCACATCGTTTCCCTGGCGCATGCCCTGGGTCGGATCGTGGGCCTGCCAGAATGTCACGAGAAGCGTATCAAAGGAGATAATCGCCGGATTGAATATGACCAGCACGACTTCCGCATGTCCGGTGCGGCCCGAGCAGACTTCCTCGTATGTCGGGTTCGGTGTCTTGCCGCCGGCGTAGCCGACAGCGGTTACCCAAACGCCTCGAAGCTGCCAGAAAACCCGCTCTGCGCCCCAAAAACAGCCAAGCCCGAAGAGCGCGCGCTCATGATCGTTCGGATAAGGTCCCCGCAATGGATTGTTCAAAACAAGGTGTGTATCGGCGGTGGCGATGGGGGTCGGGCGCCCGGGCAGGAATGCACCCTCGCCTGCGTTTGCATCGATAGCGGCCATTTTCGTTCTCCAAGCCTTGAAAATATTTCTGTAGCGGATCGATTTCCTCCCTGTTCCTGTTCCGCCAGCACGTCCTGTCCGCGATTCCCGCAGCAGGTTGCTTCGCGAATGATCACCTGCACGCGTTGGGTTTCTCGTGATCGATCTGTCGACGTTACACCTCTATCGACGGCGCAGCATTCCTGCAAGGCGCAGGGCTGCATACAACAGGGCGGCGGATACGAGCAGGATCAACCACACCGGCTGCGCCAGAATCATGTTCACGACCGGATCCCACAGAACTTCACCAAAGGCGCCCAGATACCGCTGAATGATCGCCTGCGCCACCGGCAGGCTGGCCGAATCCCATTCAAACCACAAACGACCGGCGGAGTAATCCCCACCGAGAAAGTAATAGGCCAGCGCCGCCAGGGCGGTGAACACGACCACCAGAGCGCGCACAAGGTTTTTTAAAAGCATCGATAACATCGGCCACAGGGTATGTTGTTTCGCATCGCGCCGCAAGACAGGCACCTTTCAACTCTAGAACCGATACAGATATCGGGCGTACAGTTCAACGGATCGATGGGTAAAGGCGTCCGGAGCATCCAGTATCCTGCCCGCCTGCAACTGTAGCAGGTGATTGCCGTATGAAAAGTCCAGGCCGGCCTTGGCGCCATGGATCCATCCTGTTTCGGCGCGATTGACAAGCCGGCTGGAATGAAACTCCGCCAGGCCGCCAACGTTGAAATCGCCAATCCTGAACAGACTTCCCTTTTCCACACCGGCTCTCAGCAGGATACCCGATGAACCTGAATCGACCGAACTGCGAAAGCCCGGACTGCTGGCGCGGCCGCCCAGCGAAAACTGCTCGGTCGCCGGCAATAGCCTGTTTGGAGAATATTGCCCCTGGACCGAAGCGCTCAGGATCACATCGTCCAGAACGGAATATTCCATCCTGGCGGAATAGTTATAGCGGCGAAAACTTGTCTCGAAACCATGAACCCGTACCCCGCCCCTGGCGACATCAAATAACGGTACGGACGTGGTCGCACTGGCATTGAAGGACAATCGGCCCTTTGGCAATCCGGGAATCGGGCCAAAGGCCGACAGACCGCCAGTCAGGGTCGTAATATTATACGTTTGTATCGTAATCGGCACGTCGCCGAAATATGTTTTGTTACGCTTGTGCTCCAACATGGCCGATGCAAAGAAGTTCCAGCCCGCCAGTCGCCCGTCTTCGAGAGAAGCCAGTTTGCGGGCAATGCGTAGTCCGAACTTCCGCGATCCGCCGGTAACGTCAAAGGTATTGGAGCCGGTATTTACCTCGCTGCGAAAATTGTTCATCGTGTAGGTCAGCGAAACCGTGGTCCTGGGCAGATTAATCGCGTAGCCGGCGAAAATCGAATCGCTGTACCCAAAGTCCATGCGCAGCGGCGCGCGATCATAGCTCAATGATACCGTATCGTTGAGCAACAGCACGTTCTCCACATTCAACGATACGGACGGACGCATATAGCGATAGTTCTGGCTGGCGTAGTTATCGATGCCCACATGGCCTGAAACACGCTTGCCCCGTGACTTGACCGTTACTTCAACAATATCCGAATGCTTGTCACTGCCAGGCTGGATATTCAACTCAACAAGCGTTGATCGGCTCTTTGACAGGCTCACGCGGCGGCGCTGCAATTCGGTGACATTCGTCGGCTTGCCCACAAGATCACGAAATACCGAGCGCACCAGCCAGGCGGAGCGAAAGGACTTGACGCGTATGCTCTCGATTTTCTTCTCCGTTACCTCCACAATAAACGTGCCCGCGCCCTGATCAAATCGCGCATCGGTCACGCCGCTGGAAATATATCCCCTGCCGGCATAATATTCCTGAATCGCGCGCAGCACCTTCTGAATGCCGGCCTGATCAAGACATCTGCCGGCAACAAGGCCCGTGATGTCGTCCTGCGCCGGCCGCGGCATCAGCGTCGCGCCGACAATCTCGACATCGCGGACCGCCATACACCCTGCCGATTGCCTTGATTTCACTGTCGCTGCGCGCCGTGGGCCTCTTATTCGGGAGGCGATCAATCGCGATGATGCAACCGGATCGTAACGCAAATTGAGTTGCAACGTCGCGTTATTCGAATCGACAACCTCGAAGTCGGCCTGATAGATCTCTCCGCTGGCCGTGGCGAGTTGAACCTGCGCGGCGGACAGTTGCTGTGCATTTGCCGGCTTATTGAGCAAGGGCTTGAAGTATTTTGAATAAAGAGAATCCTTCAATTGATCGTCTTTGGATATTTTAACGATACGGCCCTCGGTTATCCCGACTTGCAGAATCCCCGTTCTCTCATCAAGTTCAAACGTATTTATATAGGAAGCGATATAGCCATTCTCTTCGTACCACGACGTAATTCGCGCGTGTATCGAATTCAAATCCTCCAGACTGGAGCATTTGTTTTCAAAACGTGCGCGCAGTTCGGTGATGATTTCCGCCGGCAGCACCGAACCGCCGGTAAAGGTCAGCTCTCCGACCTGGCGACACGCGCGCGCGCCAGAGCCGCCGATACGCGCCATAAGCGCCTGTTCCGCTGCAATCGCAGCTTCCTTCATTCGATTCATCAGTTGCGGCATTCGCGATGGTGCCGATGGTGCATCTTCGGCTTTTCCTTCGTCCGGAGCGGAATCCGCCACGGTATCGCTTTCCATCCTGCCGAGGGAGATTGTCAGGACGCGATTTTCCTGATCGAGTTCGGTATCGAATCCAAGAGGAAGGGAAGATGCCCTGCTCAGCTCTTGAAGCGCTTTTTCGATGGCGTCAATATTCGCGTGCGCGCCGTAAAGCGAGCCCAGGTAGGTGTCAACCAATTGCACGGGAACGGCATCACTTACACGCACCTCCAGACGGGGTTCGAATGCTTGCAGCGTAAGGTGCCCGCTTTGCCTGTCCCAGTTTCCATCGTTGATCCGGGAAGCGCGATACCCGGCCCCGGCGTATCTTTGATTGATCGCGCTGATGATATCGGCCGCCGCTGAGGGTGGGCGACACGCGCCAAGGTGATCGGCAACCAGTTCATCCAGTTCTTCTTGCGACAGAAACGTGCCATTCGTTACACTTACTGAATTCAGCGGCACGCATTGCTGATCCGCCTGCATCGGGCGGGCGCCGTCAGTATCCTTGAGCGCTGTGGCCGCGTCCATCCGCATCCGATTGACCATCTCGCGCGTGTTTATCGCATCTTTATCTTGCGGGATCGTTGCCGCTTCACGGGAGATAAAACGTAAACCGATAAGACCCTGGGATGATCCGTCCCTTACATCGGCCACGATGCGCGGGCCTGCAAATTCACGCAACCGCATGACCGCTTTTTCAATCGCGGCAACACGTGCCACGCTGCCCTGAAGGGTCTGCGTGAGTTCCTTCCTTATCGGATCGCTTACGTCAAACTCGAAGGCGACCGTTTCGATTCTGCCGACGACAACATTGATGGTTAGCAGCCGACGCGTATCATCATAGGACAGATCGCCAATATCCACCGATACCAGACCAAGCCTGTCATAGGCATTCAGTATCCTTCCGATGACATCGTTGAGTCTGGCCCGTGGCGCGCATGTTCCGCGAACGGTGCCGGTCAGATTGTCCACGGTGCCCTGATCGAGAAATTTTGCACCGCGAACAACGATTGCATCGATCAACAGACATCCACCGCCCTCTTCAAGCGTTTCCTGTGCGGCTTGCGGAGGCAACTCCATGTTGAGCATTTCCTCGGCTTTTTCAACCACTGGAACACTGTCTATCGTGATACCCTCGATCCTGCTCATGTCCTCGGCGGCTTGCGTGGAATCGTCAACCTGCCCATGCAGGAACTCATCCGTCATCATGTTTGATTCGTCGATCGCGTCCATCACGTTCGGGCGCACCGCATCCTTTATTTCGTTTTGCCCGGGCATTGTTTGTGCCAAAACAGATGACGTCAGAAAAAGAAAGCAACAAATCACCCATCCGGCGAAAGGAATAGATGTATCTCTATCAATGAAATACAGGTAATTATATAATGGATTCTGTATCGTACATATATTTTTATGTTTTATATTGGAAGAGCTTTTTATCTTTTGTATATTCATTATCAGCGCGCTTTCTTCCTCCAACATGTCAACGGAACTGTCTTATACCAGGGGGCTTTGCGTTTGACTCCTGGCGCAGATTAAAACCGTTGTCTTATCAGCACGATACAAGAAGTCAGCGTGTACAAAACGCCAATGCCGCTGGTATCATCTATATGCCCTGGATATAGATAACATCGCGTTTACCGCAACAACATTACTGACTCGATAATAAGGAAGCATCCATTCAGGAACAATCCCCCCGGAGACGTTAATCCACATCAATCGATGCTCTGGCGGCGCAACTTCAACAGGTCGTTCCCGGGGCCGGCAAATCTGACGTTATACCAGCGGTATTGGCGTTTTGTACGCGCTGACTTGTGTATCGTGCTGATAAAACAGCGGTTTTAACCGGGTCAGGAGTCAAACGCGAAGCCCCCTGGTATTACCCCTCTTGCGGCCATGGCCGCAGATGGCCAGCAGCACCCGATGGGTTTACCAGGGGCAAGCTGTTGAAAAATCACACTTGGAGCTTGGGTGTGGGCGTCCGCCAACCGAGAAACGAAAATTGCTTCTATTAAGACCTGACACGCTCTATTGCAAGGTTTTGGCGTTTTGTACACGCTGACTTCTTGTATCGCGCTGATAAGACAGCGGTTTTAAACCAGGCCAGGAGTCAAACGCAACGCCCCCTGGTATTACTTGTCACCGCCTTGCATCGTCCCCTGCACGATCATGCCTTCCAACTCGGCAATGCGCGCAATCGCCTTTTCGAGACCATCGCCAGAGAGCGTTATGGCCAGTGCCTGCCCCTGCGAGGTACCGAAGCGAACGATTGCCTCCTTGCCTGCCGCAATTGCCTGCATCTGCTTGTCCTGCAGACGTCCGGTGGCAATGCATCCCGTCGGAACGCATGTGTTGTAGATAAACGGCCAGGGCTCGTCGTCGCCGATCTGGATGCTGATCCCGAGATCAATACGCACCCCAAGAGGCACAGACATGAATACCGCAAACGAGCCGTTCTCGTCAGGCGATGAAATATTTGTCGTCAGCAGTATCTTGTTTGAATTGGCCTCTTGTTGATCGTCAGTCGTAATCTGCTGGATCAATGCGCAGCTATATACGTCCGACTTGTCCGCAAGCATCGTTAGAACGTCGCAACTGACCGCCCAAGCCTCATAGCTTTCGAGAATTTTCTCAATCGGGGTTGTCGTAACAGCTGCATCTTTTTCCTGTCCCCGGGTAATCGTCAGCGTCAACGCCACAATCGCGCCAGCCAACAGAATACCCATGCACGTTTTATTGAAAATATTATTCACAACCGCTTTCTTCACAGCAAGGCACCCTGAGTGATAACCAGTTAATGTTATGATCTGCCACGCTGCCACGATGGCAAATCAGTGGGATTTCTCTATTCATACCAGATTCGTACCAGGGGGCTTTGCGTTTGCCCCCTGGCCGGGTTTAGAACGTATCATCTCCTGGCAGGATCCGTTCCGTTTCCCGAAAGTAACCCGGAACATGGAAAGGGCAAATCCATCAAGTCCGTCAAGCATAGCCGATCGTTGAAACCATCGGGTTAACAGGAGCAACCTGTTGAGGGTACACAGCCGGGGCTGTATCGTTACTGATCGGTGCTCACCTCGATCGACTTCAGCAACCGATGTTGCAGTTCTACTGTTCTCAATTTGGGAATAATCGACAGGACGTCATTGATGGCCTGGATGTCATCGCCATTTGCCCGCGTAATCGTCCCAAGTTGATCCCGCAATTTCGATATTTTCTCATCAATGTCCGTTGCGTGAAAGACTTCCTCCCTTGCCTCGGCGGAAGAGCCGGCCCCCGCGTTCGCAAGGACATCTTTCACAATCAGCAGCATCGCAGAAGCCATCGGGCCGGAAGGCACACTCGAGGTCGTATCCAGAATCAATCCTGCGTCATGGAATCGGCCTTCTTCTATTGAATCCATATCACGCAAACGTCCTTGCAGGGAAGCAATCTCCAACATTTTGGCTTCAGGCACTTTCGCTTCCGCAGCTTCAGGGGCTTCTTTACCCTCAGGGGCTTCGGCTTCCGCAGCTTCAGGGGCTTCAGGCGCTTCTTCACCCTCGGGGGCTTCCGCACCCTCGGGGGCTTCCGCTTTCTCAGCCTCAGGCGCTTCCTCGTCCTCCGGCAGGGAAATCGCCACCTCTATTTGCGGAATACCGCCATTGCCATCGCCAGAACCCTGGCCCTTACTCTGGCCCTGATCATTGCGGCCATCCGCCTGGGCGCCCTGGGCGCCCTGGGCGCCCTGTGCGCCCTGGCTCCCTTGCGAGTCCTGACCATTGTCCGAAAGCCGGCGGCGGTTGCCGCCATCGGAGCCGCGTTGCGCCGTTCCGTCGCCGGTGCCATCCTTTGCATTCCGGCCCCGGTCGCGATTGCGGCCACGATTACGGTTGCGATTGCGGGGATTGCGCGTGTTGCCGTTACGATTGCGCGCCCCCGAACGCGGTGGCGTGCCCGCCTGCCGGCGCCGTGTATCCTGCGCTTGCCCGGTGTTGTCCTGTCCGTTGCCAGCACTCTCCCCGGCATTATCGTCCGCATCGTCCGCATCGTCATCGTTGCCGTTACCGCCGCCAAAGGAAACACTGATCTCCGGGCCTTCGTCATCACCTTCATCAGCCTCAGGCGCTTCCGCTTCCGCTTCCTCATCTTCAGGCGCTTCTTCACCCTCAGGGGCTTCCGCTTCCTCACCTTCAGGCACTTCTTCACCCTCGGGCGCTTCTTCGTCCTCCGGCAGCGGAATCGCCACCTCTATTTGCGGAATACCGCCATTGCCATCGCCAGAACCCTGGCCCTTACTCTGGCCCTGATCATTGCGGCCATCCGCCTGGGCGCCCTGTGCGCCCTGGGCGCCCTGGCTCCCTTGCGAGTCCTGACCATTGTCCGAAAGCCGGCGGCGGTTGCCGCCATCGGAGCCGCGTTGCGCCGTTCCGTCGCCGCTGCCATCCTTTGCATTCCGGCCCCGGTCGCGATTGCGGCCGCGATTACGGTTGCGATTGCGGGGATTGCGCGTGTTGCCGTTACGATTGCGCGCCCCCGAACGCGGTGGCGTGCCCGCCTGCCGGCGCCGTGTATCCTGCGCTTGCCCGGTGTTGTCCTGTCCGTTGCCAGCACTCTCCCCGGCATTATCGTCCGCATCGTCCGCATCGTCATCGTTGCCGTTACCGCCGCCAAAGGAAACACTGATCTCCGGGCCTTCGTCATCACCTTCATCAGCCTCAGGCGCTTCCGCTTCCGCTTCCTCATCTTCAGGCGCTTCTTCACCCTCAGGGGCTTCCGCTTCCTCATCTTCAGGCGCTTCTTCACCCTCGGGCGCTTCTTCGTCCTCCGGCAGCGGAATCGCCACCTCTATTTGCGGAATACCGCCATTGCCATCGCCAGAACCCTGGCCCTTACTCTGGCCCTGATCATTGCGGCCATCCGCCTGGGCGCCCTGGGCGCCCTGGGCGCCCTGGCTCCCTTGCGAGTCCTGACCATTGTCCGAAAGCCGGCGGCGGTTGCCGCCATCGGAGCCGCGTTGCGCCGTTCCGTCGCCGGTGCCATCCTTTGCATTCCGGCCCCGGTCGCGATTGCGGCCGCGATTACGGTTGCGATTGCGGGGATTGCGCGTGTTGCCGTTACGATTGCGCGCCCCCGAACGCGGTGGCGTGCCCGCCTGCCGGCGCCGTGTATCCTGCGCTTGCCCGGTGTTGTCCTGTCCGTTGCCAGCACTCTCCCCGGCATTATCGTCCGCATCGTCCGCATCGTCATCGTTGCCGTTACCGCCGCCAAAGGAAACACTGATCTCCGGGCCTTCGTCATCACCTTCATCAGCCTCAGGCGCTTCCGCTTCCGCTTCCTCATCTTCAGGCGCTTCTTCACCCTCAGGGGCTTCCGCTTCCTCACCTTCAGGCACTTCTTCACCCTCGGGCGCTTCTTCGTCCTCCGGCAGCGGAATCGCCACCTCTATTTGCGGAATACCGCCATTGCCATCGCCAGAACCCTGGCCCTTACTCTGGCCCTGATCATTGCGGCCATCCGCCTGGGCGCCCTGTGCGCCCTGGGCGCCCTGGCTCCCTTGCGAGTCCTGACCATTGTCCGAAAGCCGGCGGCGGTTGCCGCCATCGGAGCCGCGTTGCGCCGTTCCGTCGCCGCTGCCATCCTTTGCATTCCGGCCCCGGTCGCGATTGCGGCCGCGATTACGGTTGCGATTGCGGGGATTGCGCGTGTTGCCGTTACGATTGCGCGCCCCCGAACGCGGTGGCGTGCCCGCCTGCCGGCGCCGTGTATCCTGCGCTTGCCCGGTGTTGTCCTGTCCGTTGCCAGCACTCTCCCCGGCATTATCGTCCGCATCGTCCGCATCGTCATCGTTGCCGTTACCGCCGCCAAAGGAAACACTGATCTCCGGGCCTTCGTCATCACCTTCATCAGCCTCAGGCGCTTCCGCTTCCGCTTCCTCATCTTCAGGCGCTTCTTCACCCTCAGGGGCTTCCGCTTCCTCACCTTCAGGCACTTCTTCACCCTCGGGCGCTTCTTCGTCCTCCGGCAGCGGAATCGCCACCTCTATTTGCGGAATACCGCCATTGCCATCGCCAGAACCCTCGCCCTTACTCTGGCCCTGATCATTGCGGCCATCCGCCTGGGCGCCCTGTGCGCCCTGGGCGCCCTGGCTCCCTTGCGAGTCCTGACCATTGTCCGAAAGCCGGCGGCGGTTGCCGCCATCGGAGCCGCGTTGCGCCGTTCCGTCGCCGCTGCCATCCTTTGCATTCCGGCCCCGGTCGCGATTGCGGCCGCGATTACGGTTGCGATTGCGGGGATTGCGCGTGTTGCCGTTACGATTGCGCGCCCCCGAACGCGGTGGCGTGCCCGCCTGCCGGCGCCGTGTATCCTGCGCTTGCCCGGTGTTGTCCTGTCCGTTGCCAGCACTCTCCCCGGCATTATCGTCCGCATCGTCCGCATCGTCATCGTTGCCGTTACCGCCGCCAAAGGAAACACTGATCTCCGGGCCTTCGTCATCACCTTCATCAGCCTCAGGCGCTTCCGCTTCCGCTTCCTCATCTTCAGGCGCTTCTTCACCCTCAGGAGCTTCTTCGTCCTCCGGCAGGGAAATCGCCACCTCTATTTGCGGAATACCGCCATTACCATCGCCAGAACCCTGGCCCTGATCATTGCGGCCATCGGCCGAAGACCCATCACTCCCTTGCGGGTTCCGGCCATTGCCCGAACGCCCATCAGGGCTATCCTGCGAAAGCCTGCGGCGGTTGCCGCCATCGGAGCCGCGTTGCGCCGTTCCGTCGCCGGTGTCATCCTTTGCATTCCGGCCCCGGTCGCGATTGCGGCCGCGATTACGGTTGCGATTGCGGGGATTGCGTGTGTTGCCTTTACGATTGCGCGCCCCCGAACGCGGTGGCGTGCCCGCCTGCCGGCGCCGTGTATCATGCGCTTGCTCGGTGTTGTCCTGTCCGTTGCCGGCATTATCGTCCGCATCGTCCGCATCGTCCGCATCGTCATCGTTGCCGTTACCACCGTTAAAGGAAATGTTTATATCCTCATTCCCGTCATCGGTTTCCCTGTTGACGCCGCCGGAAAACGACACACCGTCATTGCCAGCTTCCAGATCAAACTCCAGGCCGAAATTATCTTTATGTGAATTGTCTACATCGTCCTGCGTTTCTTTGTAGACGATCGGCTTGCCGTTCGAGTCTACTTTGGTATTCTCGTTGGCTGTCGTTCGATCTGTGAGATTGACTTCGCCACCATTGTTGAAGGTTACTTTGCCGCCCTCCAGGTTGAAGTCGGAGCCGAAACTTTTGCCTGATTCCGATGATTCATTTGTTTTCTGAAATTTGCCCCTGACACCAAATGCTCTATCCCCTTTCTTTCCGCGCGAGCCTTTCCCGCCGCTTGCGGAAAACCCGCCACCGACTTCGAATCCGCTTTCGGATCTACTTCTTTCGTTACGCAGCTCATGATCATTAACATCCCCATCGTTATTATAAATTATTCTGGAGTCTTTGCCGCTAAAATTGGTGCCGTAGTGATCAACATCGCCTTTTCCGTCAAATACGAGCTGTCCGCCATTTCCCAGATTAAACTTGCTGCCTCTGAAACGCTTTTCACTTTCCCGCACTTCTTTTTGCTCGTTAGAGACATCAGCACTTGCCCCAGCTCCCTTTTTTCTGGCTGCAATCTCCAGTTCGACGCCGGTTTTGCTGGTGTTTTCTCTGGAACTTGACCCGTCTTCAACCGCCTCGAACCTCGTGTCACCGTCCACTGCTCTAAAGTAGGCCCTGGAGTTATCGTCTTTTGCCTCAAAATCCGCTCCCTGGATTATATTGTTGCGCCCGGATACAATAAGTAAATTATTGTATCTGTACTTTCCGGTAACGGCTTTTCTTTGTTCATCGGACTTGTCCGATTTATCGAGATCTAAGTCGGCGTTAACTTTCAGGTCCTTTCCGGTTTGCGTAGCAGCGCGGAAGTTAAAATTAACATCCTGGGAGCTTTCCGATCCCTGCTCGCTATTTGTTGGTGACTCCGCGATAAAGTCTCTTTCCGCCCTAAGCTCAATGTGGTCGGCATCGACATCGGTAGCGACGTGTCTGATGTCCCCATCGGTGGATTCCTCGTAAAGAGTACCCGTCTTTATACTTGAACCCTGATAAGTGACGAAATGTCGATGCCTGTTGCGCTTCCTGTCCTCGACCGATAAGTCGAGGCCAACGTCCGGGTCTAAGCCCTGCAAGTCCTCGCCGAGTTGCCTGACATTTTCCGTAGCGCCTTGCACGTTGCCGTTCCTGGAATTTTTTTCCAGGTTCTGTATGTTCTTTGTGGCGTCTTCATCCAGGCCGGTTTTCAGGGTGATACCAACACCGGTTTCTGTATAGTGATCATTATTGTATACCGTTTTGGTATTCTTGATCGCATCGTGAATGACTCTCTTGCCGATATTGCGCACATTTTCGGCTTCAAAACTCGCCCCTTCGTCCCTGACGTCACCACCGGCGGACTCCCGCACCAGATTATTGCCGGCCTTGAAGCGACTTCCCTTTCCGGTGTTTGTAACGGTAGGCTGGCTCTTTTTGTCAGACGCGCCAATAAGCTCCGGTCCGATTTTTTCCTTGCTGAGTGTTTTCCTATAGCCGAAGGTGTTTTCTTCTGTGCTATCCCTGTTTGTTTCTTTTTTTCTGGCAGCCCTGTCGTTGATGCCTTTATCACCTCTGATGTTAATGTTGTTCTCTGCCTCAACATCGGCGCCAACACTTTCAAATTTACCATTACTCTCGATGTTGACATTATTCCCTCTTATTTTTGAACCAACTTCCTCTTCTGTTTCTCTATCCTTTGTATCTTTATTTTCCTTGACTCCAAACTCTATAGTAACAGACTGCTTTTTATCATCAACCTGGGCGCGCGCATACAGATCGGCCACGACGGTTTGCGCATAGTCGTGGTCGACCTCAATCGCCGCGCCAATAAGAATATCACCATCGGCAAGAATATCGATGTTTCCTGCCGCTTGAATTTCAGCGGCATGGGTTGCAATATCCCCTTCACTCAGCAACTGAAGATCATGCTCACTCTCAAGACGCGAGGCGATGACCTGCTTGTTACGCGTCTTCCTGTCCTTGCCTCTGTAATAAAAGCCGCTTCGATACTGATATGAATCCGTCTTGGCGGTACTCGTTAAGGCGTTGCGCACCGTCAGAACCGCCTTGCCATCAGAACCTTTTGCCGCGATATAGCGGCTGTCTCCACCGGATTTCAGCTTGCTGCCCTCAATCAGAAGCGTACCGGACTGCACCCCGCCTTCCTCCGGGCCGGCACGAACAGTGATATCCTCACCAGCGCTGACGACGGAACTTATTGCCAGATTCTGCACCTTGCGCCTGTCATAGTCGTTCTTGTGAAGGTTGCCCCCGACGATATCGCCAAAATAACGGGTATCTGTGGTGGAAGTCGTGACATGGTCCGCGACAATCTTTACATCGCGCCCGACAATATCAACGTGTTTATCCGCCGCAACCACCGCCGACTTCAAGGTCACGTCGGAACGCCCCAAAATCGTAATATTGCCGGAAGAATCCAGCGTCGTGGCGGTGATTGTCTCCTGCCTTGAACCGTCGGCCCTGTCACCGACGTTGATATATTTATTTGCGTTTTTTTCATCCGTATTCGTAATTTTATCCGTAACCGAATGCCCGGCGAGAAGCTCCACCGAATCCGCTTCAATAGTGATCGATCCTTTTTCATACTTACGATTTCGCCGCGCGGCCCTTGCGGCATTATCGGCAGCTGCAATCCGTGCTCTTGTACGTTCAATCTTGATCTGGCGCGCTTTTTCGATAATCTCTTTCGTCTTCTCGTCGCTCAGACGTTCCCGCTTTAACTCCTTGCCATTACCGTCGGTGAAGATCCGATCGATAACCGTCTTGTTGTTTTTATCCTTATAGGAGCGATAGGATACCTTTGGCTTTTTAACTTCTCCTGCTGCACCGGAAGAACCCTCACTGCCAGACGACTCCTGCCCGTCCTGCCCGCCGCCCCGAACCCCGGGTGTGCCGACATCCGCAGGCCCGTCAGAACCGTCAGAACCGGACGGGTTGCCGGAACCTTTGGCTTCGCCGCCCGAACCTTTGGCCTTGTCATTGGAGCCTTTGGCCTTGTCATTGGAGCCTTTGACCTCATCGATGGCAGCGGCAGCGGTCTCAATGCGGGTGAACCCAGTCGCCACCCCGTTGCTATTCGCCCGGGGAGCAATTTGATCGAAGTCGGTCTTTGTATCGACTTCAACGCCAATGAGCCTGGCCTTTTTTCCGGCCTTGATATTAATGCGCCCGTCACTGGATGAAGATATTGTCGCGGCTTCAAATTCCTTGTCAATTTCAGTAGTTACGGCGTGTTTTTCCCAAAGATGTAACTTGATGTAGTCATCCTTGAGATAAGCCCTGTCTTTGGAAAAAACGCCGCTTATGAGAACATTGAGGCCCTCGATTTTCACCCCCTGATTGCCAGCGATCCTGCCCCCATGGACCGTGACATCACCAGACTCACCGGCATAGATGGAAACCAGGCCCGAAGCGGATAGAAGCTCGGAAGTTCTTACCAGCCGCGTTTCCGTTGTTTCCTCGGTAACCAGATTGCGCCCGGTTTGGATGCCTAAAAAATAATCGTTATTCACGAAGGTATTGTGCGTCACGTCCTTTGCGAATCCCGAGAGTATGTTGATGTCGCCCCTGAGGCTTTTCAGTGTCAGATCGCCGCTTTGAGCGAATACTCTTGCGGCGCGTAAATTAATATCGTGCAGCGATTGAATATCCGCCGATTCGACACGGATATCGGTATTGTGCAAACGCACTGCGCCGGTCTCGTCGTTTGGACCGAAGTGGCGAATTTTCAGTTTTCCGGCGTTAATAGAACCTCTGACATACAATTCGCCGTAACCCGGGCGCGAACCGGACGCACGAGAGAGTTTAACCGGCTTGTTTTCGTTGGTATGCAGGAGCGCCTTGACTTTGCCTGACCCGATACTAAGGTCTCCTCCGGCATTCAGCGCCCGAGAACCAATTGAAACGCGCCGGCCGACAATGTTAAGATTGTTGTTTGCATTTACTTGACCACTGATCGTCACGCCTTGACCGTAGCGCGCCATACGCGAATCCGTCTCCAGCAAAATCTTCCCGCTGTACTCGCTCACATAGCTGACTTCAGCCGCCGCAATGGTAACGTCGCGTGTGTTGATGAATGAGCACGATCGGCACGTGATACCGTTTGGATTGGCAACAATGAGATCGGCGCGTGCGCCAAAAATTTCGTGGGCACCATTGATGGTCGAAGTACGGTTTCCGACCACTTCGTTGAGAATCGCGCGGGCGGGGCCGCTACCCTGAAGGTTCCTGTTACCGGTAACGCCACCGCCGATGCGCGACTTCCCATCCGACAGGGAGTTGTTCAGAATGACGCCCCGCCTACCCACATTGTAATCAAAGAACTTGTTGTGGGAAATGCCGCCCTTGCCGACCTGATCAATATCAATGACAGTTACGCCGGTTTCACTGCGCTTGAGTTGCGTTCGACGGTTGCCGCTGTTGTCGACGCTAAAATTGCCGTTCTCGGCGTTTTGTGCGCGTGCCGGCAGCAGGTTCACCGGCGCGGAATATAAGACCGACGCTGCCGCTCCAAGGGACACCGCCTTGAAAAGATTTCTTGCGGCCAGGTGAAAGGATCGGGAGAGCGCGCGCGATATAAGAGATGCTGCATACAGCATAACAGAATGCCCCTTACTACTTGTTGTTCGTTTTAGCTTACGTCTGCTTGATGCGTGTTTTATATGTAACCATATAACACAACGCATGTGTTAGGTGGGTTGTATACTACAGTGCACAAATTGTTAAAGGATATGGTTTGCAATGCACATGCAATACGGATAGCATTTATTGTTACCTTGTACCCAATTCGTTATTTTTACGTTATTGGTGTTTCGGTTTAGTTATAGGCATAAAATTAAGGGAATGGCAACACCTGTAACCGGTCACAACATCGTGAGCTTATCTTTTTTTCAACAGGATATACCGCTTGTTGAGCAGCAACCATGGCTATTCGGGCGGCGCGGCGCGGCCGAAACCTGTTGCCATGGTTAATTTTCCCGGCTGAATGTGATCTTTCAACAAGTTGTTCCCGCAACAGGCAAACCGGAAGGTACATCTCTTAACACCCTTGCCGCCAGAAAGGCCATACCGGGCCATCCACCTGCACCCGATAGGTTTACCAGGGACACCCTGTTTAGAGCGTCTCAGGTCTTAATGGAAAGGCTCCAGAGCGTGTCAGGTCTTAATAGAAGCAATTTTCGTTTCCCGATTGGCGAGGCGACCCACGTTTGAGCCGATCGACATGCGATGTGGGCGCATCTCATGAGATCGGTTTGAGCGTGGGCGCCCGCCAATCGGCAAACCCGAAGGGACGGGCGATTTTGCACCAATGCCGGCGCAAAGTCTCTTGAAAATAGTCCACTATGTCCTGCGAAACTTTGCCTGGCCTTGTCACAAAATCGCTCCGTCAGAATTGCTTCTATTAAGACCTGACACGCTCTAGCGTCATCCTGTATAACCGGCGTGCAACGATTCTTAAGCAACCCGGCAGAAAGACTATTCTTGCAAGTGCCAAAATCAACTTCAGTCGGGGAAAAACCCGCCACAGACCGCGCCGATAAGCTGTGGCTGTACGGATTTCACGCAGTCCGCGCGGCGCTGCTTAACCCGCGCCGCGAAAAGCTGCACCTGTTGATGACGCGCAATGCGCAAAGACGCCTTGATGCACAAGGCATTACAACGGGTTTGCTGGAGACGATCCCGCACAGGTGCGTGGCGGCGGCGGCGCTGCAGGCGCGACTGCCCGTGGATGCGACGCACCAGGGGCTGGCGCTTCAGGTTCGCGCCCTCTCGCAAATATCGCTGAGTCGTCTGCGCGGAAAAAGCCGGCTGATTTTTCTCGATCGAATCACGGACCCCCATAATGTTGGCGCGATTTTACGCACCGCCGCCGTATTCGCATGTGATGCCGTCATCACGACAACCCGCCACAGTCCGCCCGAAAGCGGCGTTCTTGCCAAGGCCGCCAGCGGCGCCCTCGATCGCATCGCCTATGTGCGAATCACCAATCTGGCGCGCGCCATGCAAAATGCCAGGGCGGAGGGCTTTCTGATCGTCGGTCTTGATGGCGATGCCGATACCACCCTGACGTCAGTGTTGAACCACCATTTTCCGTTCCCTGGCGGCCTGGCGTTTGTACTCGGCGCCGAAGGCAAGGGGATGCGGTTGCGCACCAGGCAGCTTTGCGACGGGCTGGCCCGGCTGCCGGGCAAGGGCAGTCTGAACGTCTCCAATGCCTGCGCCGGCGCCTTGAGCATACTCGATACCGTCAGCACCCTTGCCAGCCCGCGAGACGAAATGACGCCGTGATGCGTCCTGGATGTGATCTTGCAACAGATTGTTCTCAAGGCGGGCAAATCTGAAGCGGGACCTCTCCTGCGCCTTTGCCGTCAGGGAGGCCATACCGGGCCATCCATCTGCACCCGATGTTTTTTTCGACAACACCCTGCTGAGAGATTCCATCGGGCGGGCCCGCTCTTGACAGGACGCAGGGAGACACTACGTTAATTGCTCATATCTGGACGAGGGCGTTCTGTTCCGATAAGATGTTTTCCAGCCTTGATGCGCCAGAGCGTATCATGTCTTAATGGAACCATGGCTATCCTGGGACGAGGTTTTTCAAAAAGGCGTCCGCGTCCCATATACGATCGGGACGGGTACAGGGTGTTCAGGGCACAGCGCTATGAAAAATAAAGTTGCCAAATTTCGTATCGGTCAGGTGGTTCGCCATCGCCGCTATCCGTTTCGCGGCGTGATTTTCGATGTGGACCCTGAGTTCGACAACACCGAGGAATGGTACCTTGCCATTCCCGAGGATGTACGGCCGGCAAAAAACCAGCCCTTTTACCATCTCTTTGCGGAAAACGAGGAGACGGACTATATCGCCTATGTATCGGAGCAGAACCTGTTGCCGGACGAGACGGGGGAGCCGGTCAAACATCCGCAGCTTTCGGAGATTTTTTCCGGTCGCGACGCTACCGGGTTGTACATCTCGCGCCCGACCCTGCTCAATTGACAGTGTGGGGCACAGCGATCGGGTTAGAGCGTTACTGTGATTTGTTCTGTTGCTCGAGCAGTTTCTCCCGCTCCTCACGAACCCGGCGTTCAAGCTCCAACTGTAACTGCTCCTGTTGCGCCTGCAGTTTCTTCATATCCACCGGCGCGCCGTCGTAGGATTTGGTAAACCCGGCGAGCGTGAGCTTAAAGGTGATCTTCTGACCCTGCTGGTTGAACGCGCGAACGAACAAATCGTTGCCCTTTTTCAACTTGCCGACAAACTCCGCGCCGATCGCTTCCTCGGCAAAACAGGCGTTGGGAAAGCAAATCGTAAAAGACACCGGATATTTCGTTCCCTCGTCGATCTGCACTTCAAGGCCTGGCTGCAACAGGACCCCGGGGGGCACGGCAAGAAGAAACTGCTTTTGTTCTTCGCCCTCGATTTCGCGCACCGTCGCCGCGACGACAGGACGCCCGCCCTGATCCCTGACTTCCTGGGTAATCACACAACCCTTTACCTTTGCTTCCGGATCGTCGGAACAAAATTTGAACCAGACGGGATCGTTCTTTTTTTCCGCCGTATCCTGCGCAAACGCGCCCAAAGCGGGGAAAAGGCACATGGACAAGCCGGTAAACGCCGCCAACCCCCAGGCCGACCAGCGATGGCGCCAGCACGCATTCTCGTTACGATATTGTTGGAAAGCACTCATGCAATTTGACCTTTTTATCAATCCCGCAGTCTCTCAAATACCCTGGCAGATGTCCTGGCAATTCCCCTTCCGGGTGGCACGGCGATGCCAGGAACGCGCCATACACAACGCGGAATTTCCCGATGCACGGCGTTTATGGCATTGTTAAGACATGCGGGGCCCATCAGACCCTGCCCGTGTACCCGGCGGTGGTGCGAGACACGCTGCGAATTATCCTGTTCAGGCAATACGCCGGCCGCCAATGGCGATCAAGCCCTTTGCGGCATTTTTTGGCAATAAAAGCCGATTAACGTTACCGGCGCCGGATCGTGCCATCCGGCGCGCCGCGGCTGGAGCCTTTCAACAGGTTGTTCCCGGGACAGGCAAACCGGAAAGTGATACCTCTTAACACCCTTGCCGCCAGCAAGGCCATACCGGGCCATTGATCTGATCATCGCTTTTTTTCGATTTCTCCTGCGCTGTCAAAGGTTTAAGAACCGCCAAAGGCGGCGCGAAGCGCCCTTGACAGCGCCGGAGAAATCGAACACCTCCAATGATCAGATGAATGGCCAGCAGCACCCATGGTTTCACCAGGGACAACCTGTTGAAATTGTACATCTAGAGCGTGTCAGGTCTTAATAGAAGCAATTTTCGTTTCTCGATTGGCGGGCGCCCACGCTCTAAGCCGTGGAATAAATTGCCGCAATTGTCGTTGCAATCCGGGGCGGCATCCCCTACCGTCGAGGTGAAACGCGCTTTGTACGGGAAAAGCCCATGATGAAATTCGTATCGCACCCTGCGCTTGTTTTCATTACCGCTGTGTTGCTCGCCGTGCAGCCTGCCGGGTTTGCCAGCGCCGCGCCGGCCCATGGTATCGCCATGCACGGTACACTGAAATACGGCCCCGATTTCGAGCACTTCGACTACGCCAATCCCGATGCCCCCAGGGGCGGGCGCATCGCTTATGCGAATATCGGCACATTCGACAGTATGAACCCGTTTATCATCAAGGGCGATGCGCCGCGCGGCCTGAGCGATACACTATACGGCCGCAATGTGTACGAAACCCTGTTGACGCGCGGGCGCAATGAGGCGTTTTCCATGTACGCCCTTGTTGCAAGGGCAGTCGAGATGCCCGACGATCGCACATGGGTTGAATTCACCCTCGATGAGCGGGCAAAATTCTCCGACGGCCATCCCATCGACGTCGACGACGTGATTTTTTCCATCAACCTGTTACGCGAACACGGCCGGCCCAACTACCGGCGCACGTATTCCAAGATCACCGCGATCAGCAAAACGGGGGCGCGTAAAATCCGCTTCGATCTCGGCGACGGCAGCGATCGCGAACTGCCGCTTATCCTGTCATTGATGCCGGTCCTGCCGGAACATGCCATCGATGTGGAAAACTTCGTAAAATCCTCTCTCACACCAATATTGGGTTCGGGGCCTTACACGGTAAAAAAGGTTCTGGCCGGCCGTACGGTTGTTCTGGAACGCAATCGCGATTACTGGGGCCGCGACCTGCCGGTCAATCGTGGCCGGCACAACTTCGATGAAATCCGTATCGAGTATTTTCGCGACTACAATACCATGTTCGAGGCGTTCAAACAGGGCGGGTTCGATGTATTCTTTGAAACCAAGCCGGACCGCTGGCACAATGCCTACGATTTTGCCGCCGTTCACAGCGGCAGGGTGATCAAGGATGCGGTGCCGCAAAAGACGCCGCAGGGCATGCGCGCCCTTGTTTTCAATACCCGCCGCGATGTCTTTGCCGATGTCCGGGTGCGCGAGGCGCTGGGATTTTTCTTTGATTTCGAATGGGCGAACAAGAACCTCTTTCACGGCCTGTATCGGCGCACGACCAGTTTTTTTGAAGCCTCGGAACTGTCTTCCCACGGCGTGCCCGCCAGCGCGCGCGAACGGGACCTGCTGGCGCCTTTCGCCGGCGCGGTGCGCGACGATATCATGAACGGCACCTACAGCGCCCCCGTATCCGATGGATCGGGACGCGACCGGACGACCATCGGCAAGGGACTGGCCCTCCTTGCGCAGGCAGGGTATCGTTTGAACGCGGGCAGGATGGTCCACGAGGAAAGCGGCGCGCCACTGACCTTTGAAGTCATGCAGGGCAATCGTGATCAGCAAAATGTGTTGCTGGCGTTTCAGCGCACCCTGGCGCAGGTCGGCATCGCGATGACGATCCGTACCGTCGATGCCTCGCAAGCCGAATCGCGCAAAAAGTCCTTCGACTTCGACATGATGATCATGTTTTGGCCGCATTCCTTATCGCCGGGCAACGAGCAGAATTTCCGCTGGCATTCGAAAAGTGCCGATATTCTCGGCTCCTGGAACTTCGCCGGCGCCAAAAGCGCCGCAATCGACGCCATGATCGACGCCCTGCTTGCCGCCCGCACGCGTGACGCGTTCATCGATGCCGTGCGCGCTTACGATCGGGTTTTGTTGTCGGGGTTTTATGTTATCCCCCTGTTTCATATTCCCGATATCTGGGCGGCGCGCTGGAGTCGTATCGCCCGGCCGCAAGTAACCCCGTTGCTCGGCTACCAACCCACAACATGGTGGTCCGCGACAGGCGAATAACGTCCCCGGAAAACCCGTGCCGTTCGGCAAAAGGCCCGTGCCATTCGGCAAAAGAAAGGAATGGGAGAACGCCAGCCACATGATTAAAAGCGTTGTTCTCAATAAGCTGCTGCGGCGCGACTGGCCCGATCTGTCCTTGTGCACGCTTTTGTTCGAGGCGGCGGCGGCGGTGCCCTATCGCGTCGCCCTTGTGGACCCGCCCGACCGTCAGCGCTGGAGCGACGGGCGCGTCACCGCGCTCAACTATTGCCAGTTGGCCGCACTGGTGCGGGTACTGGCGTCGCACCTGCGCGCCAAGGGCTTAAAGCCTGGCGATACGGTCGCCATGCAAATGCCCAACACGGTTGAGAGCATTGTAATCGCCCTTGCGCTTTTCTATGCGGGGGTTGTTCCGGCTCCCTTGCCGCTTCACTGGCGTGGCGAGCGGTTGTTGCGGATCGCCAGACTACCGCGCCTTGCCGGCATTGTGGCGCCGGCGCGTTTTCGCTCCGCTCCGGTTGCCGAGTGGATGCAACTGATGACCCGGTGGATGGACCTGGATTGTCCGGTTTACTGCTTTGGCGATACCGCGCCGCAAGGAGCACGGCATATCGATCTTGCCGCCATTCTCACTCAAATCGCCACCCACGAGATGGAGATTATTCAGGATACGCGCCTCTCCCAGGCCCAGTCCCATGCCATGAAACAGCGCGCCTGGCTGTCGCTGCACGACGCGAACGACACGGGTTCATCCGCGGATGCGCCGAAAACATATTGTTTTTCGCGACAGAACATTATCGCCGGGGCGCTGCAACCGATGGCGCTGCGTCCCCTCAAGGAGGGGGGACAACTGATTTCAACCTATCCCCTGTCCTCGCTGGTGATGTTGTGCGGGGTTATTGTTCCCTGGCTGGCGGCGCGGGGAACACTGTTTCTGCATCAGTTGGTATCGCCGGCGCTGCTGGCCAGACAGTTGATCGTCATTCAGCCCGATGTCGCCGTATTGCCGGAGTTGATGGTGGCCGATGTGCTCGGCAGAGTGCCCGAACAGACCCGCGAGCAGATACGCTACGCGGTGGTCACCCAGGGAGGACAGGCGCCTTCGGGCATTCTGCCGGCGAGCGGCAATCCGGTGCGCTTTATCACGCTTGAGGGCACGGCGATATGGGCGCAATATCATGGCGACAACCCTCCGACGCTGCCCGTCGACGCCGATTTCGGACCGCTGGATGAGCACGCTACTCCCTTGCTTCAATGCACGCTGCTGCCGGTGCGCGGCGCGCCCCGAAAGGCCGGTGACAACGGGTGGGATTCTCAGGAAATTTGCGTTCGTGGTCTGCTCGCACCGGAGTTGCTTGGCGCGGCGGCGGATGGGGCCCGTTCGACGCCATCCCATCGAGGCGCGATTCGCACCGGCGTGTCGGGGCGTCAGCAGGGGTCGCTCATTTATCCGGACGGCGATGCTCATGAATTGGACAGGTTGTATCATCGCGCCGGACCGGCGCAAGGCCCTATGACTGCGGGCAGGAGTTCCGCCGTTGCGTGACCCCTTCGCCGCGGCAAGGCCGGTTCTAGAGCGTGTCATACCAAGGGGCTTTGCGTTTGACTCCTGGCCCGGTTTAAAACCGTTGTCTTATCAGCACGATACACAAGTCAGCGCGTACAAAACGCCAATACCGCTGGTATCAGGTCTTAATAGAAGCAATTCTGTTTCTCGACTGGCTCAGGTTCTGGCTGCCCCCGGCATTATTCGTCTGAGGCGTCGGCCCGCTTTCGCCCGGAAATCATTGCCGCCACGAGATTCTCCTTTTGCCGCCACGAGGTGAAGATCACGCCGGCGATATGCACAAGGATGCAAAACAGCAGCAGGTTGGACAGCCCCTCGTGCAATTCCTCCAGCCAATCGGCGTCGGCAAGCGCCGTGTGTAACAGCCAGCCGCTGATACAAAGGGCCAGACCGCAGGCGAGTAACACGACGATCATCCAGCCGCCGAGCGGATTATGCCCGATATGGCGCCGTTCCTTATGGCGCAAAACGGCGCCGGCGTATGTCAGGGTATCGCGCGGCGATCTGAGAAACTGCCGGAAACGCGCGTATGGACTGCCGACAAATCCCCAGACAATGCGCGCCCCAATGAGCGCGAGGACAACATAGCCGCCGATGTTATGCAGCGTCTCGGGCCCCTCGTGGCTCACCCAGGTGACGGTGATGGCGGCCACCAGGCTCCAGTGCAGCGAGCGCACTGCAAGGTCCCATACCCTGATCTGTGTGGAATGTGACGGACTGGGCATATTGACAAGACCTATATGGGTCGTTTGTCGCCGTGATTCTTCGAGGATTTGATGGCGTCCCTGGCCACTTCGGAATGGGGATTGATCTGCGCCAGCCGCTCGGCGAATTCGGTTGCACGCTTATCCATACCCAGAGCCCCCAGAATATTGATCAGTCCTGCCATTGCGCCAAAGTGGCGCGGCTCCAAAGACAGGGTGCGTTCGATATCGCCGACCGCCTGGCGATAATGGCCGGCAAGATAATGCAGATGGGCGCGCTGGTTCCAGCCCTCCGCATAGAGGGGCGCCAGACTGATCACAAAATCGAGATTATCGTGGGCAAGGGAAAACTTGCGCTGATCCTTCGCCTGGCGCGCGCGCGCCATAATCAGATCGACGGTATCGCTGCCGGAACGGTTCCAGAGCGTCTGGATCTGGTTCTCAATGCGGCGAGCCGACTTTGCGTCTTTTGCCACTTTCAGCCGGGCAAACAGGTCATCGATCTGCTCTTTGGGAGATTTCTTCTTGTCGCCGGATTTTTTCGCTGCGGTATCGTTTTTGACCGCAGGCACCTCTTGTTGCGCCGCAACAATACCGGCAGGCAGCATGAAAAATGCCACGGCAAGCGCAAAAACAGGGGCAAACGGGAAAAGCAGGCGGCTACCCTGCCCCCTGTTGGCGGCGCGATTCACGTCATTATCCCTGGCGGGCTTTGAAGCGACCGTCTTTTTTATTGATCACATAGAGTCGGCCCTTGCGGCGCACGATGCGATTGTCGCGATGGCGGGCGCGCAGGGAACGTAGCGAATTTCGTACTTTCACGGCTAAACCTCGTGGGCTGACGTATGATGAAAAAGCCCCACCGGGCTGCGCGTCTTGCGACGGGTTGCCGCCGCGCATCGCGATCAGTCGAATATCGACCGGTGAACGCATATTTTTAATGGGCATACACCCGCGTGTCAAGGTGAAGTGGTTCTCTCATTTGCCTGTCGCTTGGATGTGATCTTTCGACAGGGTGTCCCTGGCAAACCCATCGGGTGCAGGGGGCCATCTGCGGCAAGGGCCGCAAGAGGGGTAACGTCAGATTTGCCCGTCCCGGGAACAACCTGCTGCAATTGCACAACCAGGCGCCGCCACGTCACAAAAACGAAATCGGGTCAATATCAACACGAAGACGGACACCGCCCGTGGGCCTGTCGCACCGGGCCAGCCAGGCGCGAATGGCGTGCGACAAGTCAAAGCCCCTGGACGATTGCGCCAGAATGCGCACCCGGTGGCGCCCCCGCAGAACCGCCAGTGGCGCCTCGGCGGGGCCGAAAAGGCGCATACTTCGATCGCCCTGGCGGCGGGGCGCGTTTCGCATCAGGTGCTTGCCATAGGCCTCGGCGTGGCCCTTTTGGGGCGCCGAGACGATGAGCGCCGCCAGCCGGCCGAACGGCGGCAGGTCGGCGGCCTCGCGCATGGCGAATTCCTGGGCATAGAAAGCCTCCCGGTCCATTGCCAGAAGCGCCTTGATGATAGGGTGTTCGGGAACGTAGGTCTGAAGAAAGGCGCGACCGGGTTTTTCCGCCCGTCCGGCCCGGCCGGTGACTTGCTGAAGAAGCTGAAACGTCCGCTCCCCGGCACGCGGATCGGCATTCTGCAACCCCAGATCCGCATCCACCGCGCCCACAAGCGTCAGATGCGGGAAATGATGCCCCTTGGCTATAAGCTGCGTGCCGATCACAATATCCACATCGCCCCGGGCAATGCGCTCAAATGCCTCGTGCAGTTGCGCGAACGCTACCGGATTGTCGCTCGAGAGCACCATGCGCCGCGCCGCCGGAAATTGATCGGCCACCTCCTGTGCAACACGCTCCACGCCGGGACCGCAGGCGACAAGGGTGCCCTCGTGCTCGCAGCGCGGGCACACGCTTGGGCGGGCACGCCGGGCGCCACAGTGATGACATACCAACTGATTGCGAAAACTATGGGCCACCATCCAGGCGGTGCAGTTGGTGCACTGAAAGCGATGGCCGCAATGGCGGCACAGGGTCAACGGCGCATAGCCGCGCCTGTTGAGAAACAGCAACACCTGTTCCTGTCGCGCCAGGGTATCGGTAATGGCTTCCAGCAGTCGCGGCGCGATCCAGTGGCCTGGCGTCGGGCCCTCGCGGCGCATATCAATGGCATCGATCGCCGGCAAACGCGCCGCGCCATAGCGTTTTCGCAGCACAAGGTGCCGGTAGCGGCCGCGTATGGCGTTGTTCAGGGTCTCCACCGAAGGCGTGGCGCTGGACAGGATAATAGGCAGATTTCCCAGCGAAGCGCGCACCACGGCCATGTCGCGGGCGTTGTAAATGACCCGTTCGTGTTGCTTGTACGCCGGATCGTGTTCCTCATCGACAACGATCAGCGCCAGATCGGAAAACGGCAGGAACAACGCCGAACGGGCGCCAGCGACAATGCGCACTTCTCCGCTCGCCACGCCGCGCCATATCCGGGCGCGGGCGGCTTTCGTCATGCCCGAATGCCACGGCGCCGGCGGCGCCCCGAAACGCGCCGCGAACCGATCCAGAAACGTCTGTGTCAGGGCGATCTCCGGCAACAGGACCAGACACTGCCCCGAGCCGCGCAGGCAGGCAGCGATGGCCTCGAAATAAACTTCCGTCTTGCCCGAGCCGGTGACCCCGTCCAGCAGACTTGCCGAATACCGCCCCGTGCCGATCGCCGCGACAAGTTCCGCTGCCAGATGCGCCTGCGCGCCGCTAAGGCTTACCGGCGCGAAATCAGGTTGCGGATCAACGCCCGGCAGCGATGGCATCAGCGGTGCCCGCTCCAGTACACGCGCGCGCACCAGAGCATCAATGACGCCGGCGCTGACCCCCGCCTCACGCGCCAGGGCCGCACGTCCCCAAACCCCGGATTCACGCGCACAATCGATAACGCGCTGGCGCGCCGGCGTCATACGCTCGGGCAGAATAGTGCCCAGGCGAACGCCCGCGGCTGGCGCTTTCGGCGTTCCCCGGGGCATTGCCACCATACGCAGCACCATGCCCAGGGGGGTGAGCGTGTACGTGGCGACCCACTGGATAAAGCGGCGTATTTCCTGACCCAGCAGCGGCACATCCAGGGTATCGATAACATCGCGCAATCTGGCAGGATCGATTGCCGGCACCCCGGGGGGCGCCTCCCACACAACACCCGTGGCCGAACGCTGTCCCAGCGGAACCCGCACAAACGTCCCCGGCGCCAAAGCCGCACCCGCCGGGTGCCGGTAGCTGTAGGGCTCATCAAGGGCAACGGGGATGAGCACCGGCACGATATGATGTGGATCCGCCACAATTCACCCTGTCATGATAAAATGGCGCGAACGCCCTCGCAACACGCTTGCAATTTGTCCATCGGCATGATCAATAGAGGGCAAGGGATAACAATGCAACGCGCGTGCGTATGATGCGCAAACAGGCGCGCACTGCAACAGGTGGCGTTTATGAAATTCTTTATCGATTCGGCTGATGTGGACGCGATCCGCGAGCTTGGCGACGCCGGTTTCGTCGACGGGGTGACGACAAATCCCTCGCTGATCGCCAAATCGGGGCGCGATGTCACACAGGTTATTGGCGAAATCTGCGCCTTGACGCCGGGCCCGGTATCGGCGGAAGTAACGGCGCTCGATACCGATACGATGATTGCCGAGGGCCGCGAGTTGGGCAAAATCGCCACCAATGTGGCCATCAAGGTTCCCCTTACCTGGGATGGCCTGCGGGCCTGTCGGGCGCTTTCCACGCAAGGGGTGATGGTCAATGTGACCTTGTGTTTCTCGGCCACCCAGGCACTAATGGCGGCCAGGGCGGGTGCGGCGTTTATTTCGCCCTTTATCGGCCGGCTTGATGATATCGGCCTGGATGGCATGGAACTGATCAGCGATATCCGCGATATATATGACAACTACGACGCCATCGCCACCGAGATACTGGCCGCCTCCATTCGCTCCGTCAACCATGTCAGGGATGCCGCTCTGGCCGGCGCTGACATTGCCACCATTCCACCGGATGTAGTGAAAAAACTCATTGCCCATCCCTTGACCGATAAGGGCCTGGCGGCGTTTCTCGCCGACTGGAAGAAAAGCGGTCAGTCGATCACGTAAAATAGCCGGTTTGCCCGTGCCGGCGTTGATATTTTGTAAACGTTAACTTTTTTTCGTTCAGTATTCCCTGACAGAAACATCCTCGACGGGAAACATTCCATGACGTCTCCCCCCGCGCCAATCGTCTGGGCGGCATCGGATCTGATGGCGCTTGTTGTCGCCTGGATGCGCCATCTCAATGACGAAAAACGCCTTGGCGCCAATACCCTTAAAGCGTATGAACGCGATATCCGTCAGTTTTGCATGTTTTTAACGCAGCACCTGGGAGCCATACCCACGCTTGGCGATCTGAACGGGTTGCAAACGCGGGACTATCGCGCTTTTCTCGCCATGCGCCGCAATCTGGGAATCGGATCGCGCTCCTTGAGCCGCAGCCTGTCCAGCTTGCGCAGCTTTATGGGTTTTGCGCAGAAAAATGGTTGCGGCGATGCCGCGCCCATCAATCACATTCGCGCCCCACGCGTGCCGCGCACCCTGCCGCGCCCCCTGACGCGCGAACACGCGGCGCGTCTGGTCGACCCCGATAGCTTCGATAGCGGCGCCGCGCCGTGGGTCGAAGCGCGCGATATTGCCGTTCTGACCCTGCTGTATGGCTGCGGGTTGCGCATCTCCGAAGCGCTCGCCCTGAACGGAGAAAATGCGCCCACGGGCGATCATGCCATCCTGCGCATAACGGGCAAGGGGGGCAAGCAGCGACTGGTTCCGGTGCTGCCGGTGGTGGTGGACGCCATAGCGGCGTACCGGCGGCTGTGCCCCTATGATACGAGCGGCGGCAGACCGTTGTTTTATGGCGTCCGCGGCAGGCGTCTGGATGCACGGCTTATTCAATTGGCAATGCAACGCCTGCGCGGTGCGCTCGGGCTTGCCGACACCGCGAGCCCCCACGCCTTGCGCCACTCCTTTGCCACCCATCTGCTTGGTGCGGGCGGCGATCTGCGTTCGATCCAGGAGTTGCTTGGCCATGCCAGTTTGTCTACAACGCAGATGTACACCGAGGTGGATACGGCGCATTTGCTGGAAATTTTTGAAAAAGCCCATCCGCGCGCGCGCCGGCGCGTTGACGGGCGCTAACGGCCTAGAGCGTTCATGGCAAAGTTAAGTGCAACATGCCCTGGTGTTGGAAATGGTCGAACAGGTATGACAGGTGAATTTCCGGAACGGCTTCTTGCAGGTCATCGCGATTTTCTTGCCGGCCCCTATCGCGCCGGGCAAGCGCGCTTGCGTGAACTGATGCACCGGGGGCAACGGCCCCATACGTTTGTAATCACATGCTGCGATTCGCGGTTCGCGCCGGAACGCCTCTTCGCCTGCCAGCCCGGCGAAATCCTTGTCATGCGCAATGTCGCCAATCTTGTTCCGGCGTATGACGGGGCGCATTCGTGCGCAGCCACAGGCGCGGCGCTGGAGTTCGCCGTAAACGCGCTTGGTGTGGAGAACATCATCGTGCTGGGACACGAGCGATGCGGCGGTATTGCAGCAGCGCTCGATCATGAGCGTACACCGCTCTTCGCGACGGACACGCTTGGTGCGTGGCTGGCGCCCCTTGAGGAGGACGCGGCGCGCTTGCGCGCTGTAGCAGCGTATTCGGACGCGCAGCGACAGAAGGCGCTGGAGCATCAGTCGATCCGCCGATCGCTTCGCCACCTGAAAGACTACCCTTATGTTGCAGCACGGCTTGGAGCGGATACGCTTGCGGTACACGGCGCCTGGTTTGAAATATCGACTGGCGCCCTTTGGATCATGGATACCCGGGGAAAGGAATTTGTGGTATCATCTTAGCAGTGTGTCATGTCTTAATAGAATCAATTCTGTTAAGACATGACACACTCCAGCGCGTTGCAGGTGAATCCGGACCATTGGCATGTTTTAAGGGCTTGGCAAAGGGCGTGGTACTTGCTATAGGCCTCATTATTGATGATCCCCGGTAGCTCAGTTGGTAGAGCAAGCGGCTGTTAACCGCTGGGTCGCTGGTTCGAGTCCGGCCCGGGGAGCCAGATTTTCACATTCAGCTAGAGCCTTTCGGTTTTTAAGTGAAAGTCTCTAGCTGTGTAATTTCAACAGGTTGTCCTTGGTAAACCCATCGGGTGCAGGTGGCCATTCATCTGATCATTAGAGGTGTTCGATTTCACTGAGGATGACCTGTATGGGCTTTCGCACATAGCCTGTCGGTTGAATCCCGTAATCTGTCATACAGCCACGGCCTCGTCGTATTCTGTAACGATACGCACGCGCTTGATGTTAACGCCGCGCTTTTGAGTGTCAAACCCGATGCTGAAATCGGTTATCTCAACAACCCCGTCGGTATCGAGAGTCTCGGATTTTACTACGGACTCCGCCAGCGCCGGGTCGTAGTTCTTGCCAAGAATGTCGCGCAGCCACGGCACACCGGCCTCGGCGTCAAGAAACCACTCACCCTCGAAAGTCATAAGCCGCTGGCGGGCATGTTGCGCGACCGCCTGGCTGTTGCGGGCGAGTGCCAAATTACCTGAATCATCGGTATAAAGATCAGCAGGCTTGTCGCTCTCGGAGCGTAGCGCCAAGCCGATGCGCTCGATTGTCATCTCACCATGGCCTTTAGTTTCGCGGCAATTTCAGCGTATTCATCTCGATTCTCGAGCGCGTGGACGTTTCCAACCGACGAGCCGCGCCTGACATCCAGGCCATCTATAGAAAGCAATTCAACGACGCGTGCAAGGAGAGAGAGCACGTCGCCCTGCGAACCCGGCATTCCCAGTTTACCTGCGGTATCGAATGTGATGTTGGCGCCGCTGATCGACACATCTGCGCTGCTTCTTAGATCGGCGTTACCGCGTGCCTCAATCAAAACGTCGGATCCTGCCTTGATCACCATGCGTGCAGCTTGAACGGTCGTATCGCCGCCTTGCTTGATGGCGATTTTATAGTCGCCGCCAGCGGTGCGTAATTCGACACTATCGGTGTTGAAACCCGATATGGGGGCGGTAAGCGGTTCACCGCCGTCAAGAAACGCCTCCATATCCGATAGCGCCATGGAGCGGGCGTCGTCGGTTGCCGTGTACTCACCACCGGTGTGGAACCGTTCACTGGAGCGCATTTGCGGCCGTAGCGCCACCTTGTCACCCGCCTTGACCGGCAAGGTAAGCACAAAGCCGCCGGCTTTCGGGAAGCGGACGGGCACGTCAAGCAATTCCGGTAAATCAATAAGCCGCCCCCGATGCGATTTCTTGTAGTCGGGTTGAATGGTCGCGGTTTGCTTTTGCGCATCGAAGGCAACAATAGTTCCGGTCATTTCGCCGAACATCGACAGGCGCTCGGCTTGCGCTTGCACGGCTACGACCTTATTGCGCGCGTTTGTTGCTTTGCCGACGAAACCCATACTCATAGCTTTATGCTCCTTGTGATGTTGGAATGGGCATGTTAAGTTGCGGCCGCCTGTAGATGAGGGGGATCAGTTACTATGTGGAAAAATGTTCTTGTCGTTGCAGTTCTAATATTATTTCCCCATGTGAGTGCTGCCACGGATGAGCCCTTGTCGGTTACCAGAGCAGCATCAGAACTGGGAACTATTCTCGAATCCGAAGACTTTTGTGACTTAACGTTCGATCAAGATGCGATCACGGCATGGATCGACAAAAATGTGCCGGCCGGCGCCACGAACTTTGCTTCTTTACTGGATTTAATGGTGAGGAAGACGAAAAGGAGCTTAAACGGGTTGAGTAAGAGCCGTAAGACCGCACATTGCCACTCCGTCGAGCGTGCTTCAAGACACTTTGGCTTTATCAAATAGCCCACAGCTATCTTTGTATTCACGATTTCACACCTTGATCGACTTTACCGGCGTTGATCGCCTCGCCATGTATCGCCATTGTGAAATCACCTTGCGTATTGTCTCCGTTGAAATCGACCTGACTGACGCGATAAAGGCCGTTCTCGGAATTCAGTTCAACTATATCGCTCTCAATCGCAACAAGACGGTTAGGCCGCACTGAAGGGTTCAATAGCGCCGTCACCTTAATACCGTTGTCAGTAAAGGTCGGAATGCCGATCATGCCACTTGAGGCCTTGATCAGCGTCACCCCTGGCAGGTGGCCGTCCGCGGGTATGATCTCCAGGGTTTCATTCTGGAAAGACCAGTAGAACCGCCCACCGCGGCCGAGCACGTCCAGTTCACGCGTGCACGAGCCGCACATCGAATACGGCCGCGCAAAAGTCTTCGCACCCTCTGGCAGAGTAATCTCGCCACGGCGGATTCCCTGCTTTTTCAATTCACCGTAAATACCCTCAATGACGTCTTTAACGTGTGTGCCCGCAGGATACGTTTTCGAAATGACTGCCCGGCGATAGGCGCTGTCACCATCGCCACACGATACGCTTGTGATAATATCCGGGCCGGCGCGGTCATGCTGCACGTCGCGGATTCGCCCGCGCGCGATAATGCCCGCACCATCGTCGGAAGCATCCGGCGCGTAACCTGCTTCCAGCGTGACAAGATCAAATTCCTTGCCGACTCCGTTGCGGTGGTTCCTGTTGAGATTCCACACACTGATTGAGAAAGTGTTCGGTGAGCCGCTGATGCTGCGCGATACGGAAAACGCCACGCGCATCTCGTGGCGCTGCACAGCGCCTGCGTTGACAATAAAACCCTCTTTTTCACCGCCGAAAGTAACGCGCGCTTTACGCAGAAACTGCCTCATCGACCTCACTCTCACTCGCCTGGTAGATGCGAACCGCACCGCTTGGTAAATTCAATCTATCCGGTATAGCGTCTGTTTTTTCGCCCGCGGCGAACAACACGCCGATGCCGAAATCGAAACTCGCCAATCGATATTTAAGACCTTGTTCGCGACACCCTTAAGCATCTCGATAAAGTCCCCGAGCACGCTTTCTCCGCCTTTCAAATAAGTGAAAAAGTCATCGATCACCGCAACCACTGCGAGGATTGCCGTTGTGACTGGGGCAAATTTTATGGCGAGCAACAGAACTGCCGCGCCCAAAGCCTTCAATAAGGGTAAGTATTCATTCAGATCATACAAGGTTTTTCCGAAGTCGATAAAGGCTCTCGAGACGCCGATAAGTGCATCAGATATCGCCTGGGCCCATTGATCTAGTTTACCTTCCCTATCCAATCTTTCTATGAGCGCCAAGAGCTGCGCCAATTGCTTCTTGGCAAAATCGAAAAATCCCGCATCGCCAATCCGTTTTTTAAAATCACCCCACCGATCGCTTAGATTGGACGTCATCCCCGTCCAACTGCGGGACGCGCGTTCCATGGCGCCGGCAAACCGGGAGCCGAAATTCTCAAGTAGAAAAGCACGTATTTCCGCGCCGGACTTGCGAATGGTTTTTGACATTTCCTGATTGTTGCGTGTCCAGACGAAAGTTACCTGTTCACCCGCCGTTTTCGCCTTCAGGCCGAATTCTTTCAGGCGCTCGAATTCACCTGTTGTGGCGTCTGTGAACGCTTCAACGGCCTGCTGCAAGGGCTTGCTCATGGCCGAAGCGGTGTCACCGAGAATGCGCAAGGCGTTATTGGCGAGCGGATCGATGCCGTAGGTTCGCAACGAGACAAACGCCCGTGTGACCTTGGCGACTTCAAACGGCGTTGTTTTACCGAATTCAGCTATCCAGGACAACGAACGCCTGGCCTTGTCAACGCTCCCTTCGATGGTCTCCAGCGCGATCTGAAAGTCTTCAAACTGGCTTGATGCGGCGATGACCGCTTTTGCAGCCATCCCCATCGTTACACCAACCGCGGCGACCGCTGCCCCCGCCGCCACCGCGCCTCCGGCCAGTAGGACGAGTTTATTGTTAAGTCCACCGACAATGGATCCGAAACGGCCCGCCGCCTCTTCGCCAGATACTTTAAAGCCCAGTATTGCGATGAGTTCATCAACGATGGCCATGGCGTCTTACATCTTTGTTGGTGTTGAGTTTTTCCGTTTGCGCCGCGCGCAGATTAAGTGCCTCGTGGGCGTCGCAAACGTCATTGAGTGTCACCCATTTACGCAAATCGCGCATGGTGTACAGGGGTGGTTCGGCCAGTATGGGCGCCCATAGAAACAGGTTCAGATTTGGCGCAATGCGGGCGATTTCGTTTTCGGTTAATCCTGAAGCACGCGCCCGCGGCTGCCACTGTCCAGGATTCCGGTAAAAAAGCACCGAATACCTCGCGGATAACAAATGCGGCGACCGGTATCAGGTCTCCTGGTGATTGCGTGAAATCGCCATCAAAAACAACAGGCTCGTAATTGCCGGAAGGGCGCTTGATATGGGCGATTTTGACCACGTCCTTGATCAGATCGGTCATTTCCTGCGGAGTCGAGTTTTTGAATATATCGCCAAGAGCCGCGATCAGAGCGGCATTCGAGGCTTTCTCCGCCTCTCCGGATTGCGCGCCGACACCTTGCAGAATCTCCGGCAGACGGGCGATCCCATCCCCGGCGATTTTTAAAAACCGCATCTGCAAAAGCACGGCCTGGGTTGCCAGAATCGGTTCAACCCGATAGGTTCTGCCATTAATGGTTGTCTCTGCCATGGTAAAAATCTTTCTGTATTAGCCACGATGTTGGAAACACCAATGGCTACGAAGCAAATTCAAAAATATTTTATAACGTGCAAGCGACATGTGTTGGCTGTTGGGCTTGGCCCTAACCACATATTGCATTTGATATTGTCTTTGATAACGCTAGGCTTCTGGTTGTTGATCTGGCTGCTCGTTTACATACACAGGGCTTACAATTACCGATGCCCGACTTGTGGTGGCAATCCCTTGCGGCAAAAGCATGCTCAAAAATACTGCAAGATATGCGAACAACAAGTGGAGGCCGTAACGGTGATACCGAATCATCTGCTGCATCTGGTTCTCTCGGTAATAACGGCAGGCTTCTGGTTCCCCGTCTGGTTGGTTATTTCGATATATGCGGCATACAACTATCGATGCCCGACTTGCGACGCCAGAACATCGCGACAAAAGCTATCGCTAGATCAACCTCACACACCCTGAATATCAGGAATGGTGCGTGCCCAGTTTCCGGCAACGAGAACCCGTTCGCGCGCTGTTGCCTCTTTGCCCTTCGTATCCGTCGGATAAGAGCGGATATAACACCGGTCCGTCGCGCCACCTTCACCCGAAGAGGCATCGATCACGGAAAACGGAAACGGCCGGATCGATGAGTGAGACCGCCAGTCGCGGCCTGGGCGGCGCTCCGTCTCCCACGCGGCCAAAGCCCTTGGCGCGGATGGGAATGGGCGTGTAGGTGTTACCATCGAACGTGATCGCCGGGTGCGGGTCATTGGCGCGCGGCGCATCGGGGGCGTGGGTAAAACGAATGACCTGCTCGACGCCTGTGGGGCCAAGGTCCAGATCATAGAGGGTGACAATGCCCCCGGGCTCAAGGGACTGGGCGAGTTCCTGTGCACTATCGGCCATAGGCTTCCTCGATGCTGAATCGCAACTCGTGGGCGTTCGGGGCTATTTGAGTGCGGGTGAACGTGTTAATTCTATAGTGATACCACCCCTCTGTGCGTTCGAACGGTACGGTCCATTTAAAGGCCGTATGGCCGCCGGCGGTGTGTACGATGAACCGCTCGATATTGTCGGCCTCGGCGCGGGTGAGCATGGAGAAAATAATCGACCATTCGGCGCGCGTGGCGTTAATCCCGTCCCTGGCGCGCTGTTCGTAGCCGTTGCCAAACCTGGCGATATGCACCCGCGAAGTGACCTTCTTGACCGGATACGCCACCGGGCAACTCTGCGGATTAAAAACAAGATCGGGCATGATTTTCCTTGCATATTGTATCATGATATGATACAACTATGTATGATCAGGGGCTTTAAAAACAAAACGGCAAAATCGCTTGCGCAAGGTGAAGTGCCGAAGAGGTTTCCGAAGCCGCTACTAAATCGAACGAGAGCGATGTTGGGCGCTCTCAATGCCGCCGAAAAACTTGGCGATCTACGCTTTCCGCCAGGCAATCATCTGGAAAAACTCGACGGTGATCGCAAAGGACAACACTCTGTCCGCATCAATCGCCAGTGGCGCATTTGTTTTGTCTGGACGGAGGCAGGACCGAAAGACGTTGAAATTGTTGACTATCATTGAGAGCGAGCTATGACCGACTTACTGGAAACACCGGTTCATCCCGGTGAAATTTTGAGCGAATTGTACCTTGGGCCGCTTAAGTTGAGCGCTGGCGCATTAGCCAAAAAGCTGGACGTTCCGAGAACGCGCATTGAGCGGCTAGTCAATGAGCAGACGTCGATGACACCGGATACCGCAATACGGCTTGCCAAGTGCTTTGACACTACGCCGCAATACTGGCTGAATATGCAAACGAATTACGATCTTAATCGAGCGCACCAAACAACCGATACTTCAAAAGTCTTACGGCTTGAACGGCAAGTCGCGTAGCGCCCTGAAGGCCCTTGAGTTGTTGGGTTTTGCGGTGTTTGTTTCAAAAATGGTTAGCCTCCATGAGTTCGTCGACTATATCGGCAACAATCTCGTTGAACGCCGCCAGCGTCAGCGCTTCGACGTGCAGCCCGTCGATATTGCTTATCGAATAGTAGACTTGCGTTTCATTGTCCCAGATCGCCTTTACAAAAAATGTCTCGTGCACGGGATGACCTTTTAAGTTTTCTGTCAGGCGGCGGCTCTCATCAAGCTGCTGTAACGCTCCGAGACATTGAGCAGGGAAGCGGCAGTTGGAACATCGTGCAAATTTGCCCGAGGTTTCAAATCGGTGCGCGCTCCTTGCGGCATATTCGCCAGTTTTGCCGCGACCATGGCGCTCACTCCCAATCCACCAGCGTCAGTGCCTTATTGGCGTCGATACCGGCCTCTTGGGCTGTAATTGCCATTGCGCCAGGTGGCGTTGCGCCTCGCGTACAAGCGGTCCTGTCGTGGCGGGGTTCTGTTGCTTGTCTTGCGCTCGTTCTGGCCGGCATAGCCACGGCCCTACTCACACGGCACGTGCTTGCGCGCTTCGGAAAAACCTGCCAAGCGCTAAAACTTTAATCCCGCGCTATTAAATTCAAATACTCTCGTGCCCTGCTGATAGAAGATCACCTCAATGTATATTCGCTTGGCCTTTTTCGCCCTCGAAACAAAACGCTTGTAATTGCCAATAAATAACGTGGTGCTGTCGTGATCAGCGGGCCAATCCGCTCGGTATTTGGCAGCCTTTCTGTCATCAAATCGTACCAATACCGAACAGCCCCCAAATTGACATAGGACCTGCCCCTTTTTAACTTCAAAGATAACGTCTCTACCATACCTTGGGTGTTTTCTCAGGGTCAATTCTGCCCTTTGAGAACCGCTGTACGGGAAGTCAAGATCAATTTCATTTATCGAGCGCACATAGGCGCGCTGGACAGCGCCACCACCCATCTTGTCTTTGTATTCATCATATCTCCAGGACAAACCCAGCCGCCCAAGATGCTCATTTTCTCGAACTTCCGCCAGTTTCTTCGCATAGTAAGTTGCCCTCGCCACGTAGTCTTTGTTGTCCGGGCGAAGCGCTAAAAGTTCTCGGTATAATTCCAAATTTCGAGCAAATTCTTTTTCTGGAATCTTCTTCAAAAGTTCGACAATTTCTTTGCTACGCTTCTCTTTATTAAGTTGCGTGCGCCTTTCTTCTATTGCGCCAAGTTTCGATTTCGCAACTTTTAAGAGTTCCATTATTTCGGCGTCTTGAAGGGACAAAAAGCGCCCAGCTAAATCGATGGCTTTCTTATATTCCTTCGATTCAATATACCCACGAATGTCATTGATTGCCGCACTTCGCTTGCTCTCAAGATCCAACCGCAACCGTTCCGTTGCCGCCTGTTGCGCCAAGGCCTCTTCACGCTCCAATAATTCTGAATAATAGCTGATAGCGGGAATGGCCGCGATGATTGTTGCTATAAGAAGAAAGTGTATGTACTTCACATCATCCCCTTCACTTCCCGGTCCACTATCTCTCCCGTCCCAACGGATTCCCCGCCCGCTGCATGTCAACAATTTCTCCGCGCACCATGGCGCGCAATCGAGTGTCCACGGCCTGGGCTGTGCGTTGTACCACCCCTCGAAGTACATCCCGCGAGTCCCACTGACTCCTTCCGTTCATAGCATCTCTACGCACACGGCGTATCACACACACACACCTATTCGGCGATGCGCTTCCAGTCGCACGGTGCACGCGGTAGGCGCTTGAGCGCATCTGAAAATCCATTAACGAGAAATACGTGTGTTACCTGATCGCCATCTCGATCGCGAATCCGCAGGGTCAACCGCTTTGCACCTTCTACGGATTCAGAAGATATCGCATCCGCACGAAAACCAGCGGTCCTCCAAACACCACCTCCCTCCCTAAGCACTCCCGCAACCCAACGAGACTCGGCAATCTCTCCTTTGTCCAATCGATATTGAACAGTTCCGTAGTCATCCAAGGCGTAAGACAGACTGACACTCATGTAGACCCGCTCTCTGCAAACTTGTACCTGCAAATACGGCTCACTATCGACGCGTTTACGAGTAACGGCGTGGAGCAAGTACGCAGTTGTGTCGGTAATAGGATCAGTATATTCGGAATACCACCAATCTCCTATCCACTCGTCTGTACGTGAAGGGTAGCACAACGCTAACCACACGATGGTGCCGTATAACACCCGCTGCATCATCGTTACCGCTCCCGCCCCAGTGGATTCCCCGATCGCTGCATGTCGATGACCTCCTCGCGCACAAGGTTGCGCATCTGATCTCGCACGGCTTTGGCTGTGCGCTGCGCCAACTCTTCGTCATTCTCCCCCGCGCCACTCTCGATTGTAATATTAATCGTTGGTGTGTCAATATGTGTGGTGTTGCCCAAGGGCGCGGCTCTGCGCCCACCGCCGCCGCGCGACCCCACAAGACCGCCGTTGGCAAAACGACTGGTGTTATTCAACATATTGAGGGTGTTTACTCCGATGCGGTCCACCGCTTCCTTGGTGAGAACAAATTCACCATTAGAGAGCAGCGCCGGAATGCTGTCAGAGGTGCCGGTGCTCGGCCCGCGTACCAAACCGCCACGAGAACAAAACTGAAAACGACTACAATACCAAATAAACGCATCGCTACCTCCCTTTTTCCTCGCAGGAAGATTAGCAAACGGCACAACCTCGTTCAAGTCAGGGTTCGCGCCCAAAACGACTACCCCCTCGTCGTATCTCAAGCAATTCGTCCCACACAACGCTGCGTATGGCCCGCTCCACTTCCTGGCCCGTGCGCTGCGCCAGTACCCCGCCCTACTCACACGGCACGTGCTTGCGCGCTTCCTCAAAACCCGTGATATGGAACCCGTATGTTAGCGTCCTGCCGTCATCGCTACGGAAACGCAAGGCTAATTTTTTAGCCCCATTTAACTCAGCAACGATGTTTTTGTACGTTAGAATCTTGAAAACCGTTGGTCCCGTTCTTTCCCACGAAAACGTATGGACGCGACCATTATCAAGCCGATACTGGCCGGCGTCAACGCCTATCCCGTCATCATCCCTGAAGTCGGGTGGAAGAAAAGTATAAAGGCCGCGCCATTCACGGTTAAGACAAACAAAAAACGCTGATTCAGCGGCCGGAGCGCCAAAATATTCCTTAGGTGCGATCAAATAGTGTGTGATTTCATCCGTGATTGGATCTACGTCCTTAGCCCAGACCCAATCGAAGATCTCTCGCTTCGCAGCTTCTTGCGCCAACGCCAGCGCAGGGTACAAAAATAAAGCCGTGAGTATCACCCTAAGAAACTTCACACCGGCCTCCACTTGCTGCGATCTCACCGCTCCCGTCCCAGCGAATTACCCCCTCGTTGTATTTCCACCAATTCTTCCCGCACAATGCCGCGCAGGACGCGCTCCACTTCCTGGCCTGCACGCTGCGCTAACACCTCATCGTTCTCACCGGCACCGGACTCGATAGTAATGTTGATCTGCGGCTTGTCAATATGGGTCGTGTGCCCCAGTCCGCCACCGCCGAATCCGCTGCGCGGCCGCCCTACAGGACCGCCGGCGGCAAAACGACTGATATTGTTCAACATATTCAGCGTATTGATCCCGATCCGATCTACTGCTTCTTTGGTGATCACATACTCACCGTTGGACAAAAGCGCCGGAATGCTGTCGGAGGTGCCGGTGCCAGGACCGCGCACCAGGCCGCCGCTGTGATACGCCTTCACCACCCCGCCATCGCGGAAACCGAACAACCCACCGATAGCCCCGAACAATCCGCTTGCCTTTTTGTCACCAAAACCGAAATCCCCAAGCAACCCAAGCAAGGCGTTGTCGACTAGCTTCTTGGCGATGTTGTCGAGGGCCCGAATAAAGCCTTGTTCAAAGTTCTCGACCCCGCGCAACGCATCGCCAAAAGTGTCGCGCAAGCTCTCGCCCAGTTCGTTGGCGGCGTCCCGGAGCCTGTATTGGGTTCTCTCAAGGGTCTGTGTATCAATCTCGGCCTGCTCGGCTGCCCCGCTCTTGATCTCTTTATCCAAAGCACTGTCTGGCGTAACGTTGATACCCGCATTGCGCAACTGATCGAGGCGCTCTTGATAGAGCACCATTGTTCGCGCCGCCTCGGCACCCTCCTCCATGGCGATGCGCTCTTCTTTAAGGCGGTTCTTGGAGACAAGCAGGGCCTCATTCCACTCTTGGCGCATCTGAGCCAGGGTTTGCGCCTCTCGCGCCGCCCCCAGTTCTTCGCCAGATGCGCGGTACCGTGCCAAGAGATCAGCATCTCTTTCGGGATCAAGCTTCCTACCGGACTGGCGCTCATAGGCATTCGCTTGTTCCGCCACATAGGTCGCCGCCACCTGCTCGCGCAACGAGACTTGCCGCTGCATAAAGTCCGTCTCCAGGCGGATCATGTCGAGGCGGTGTTCAATCTCCCGATTGCGCTCGCGCTCAAAATCGACGATGGAGCGTCCTTTGGGTTCGTCTACTCCATCATCCTCAGAACCTAGTTTAGAGGGTGCCTTGAGGTTGCCACGGGTGTGCCGATACCCACGGCGGTAGCGGTCAGTTTCCTCCGTAGCTCGCCTAAGCGCTTGGTATCTCTGTTGTTCCTCTTTAGAGCCGAGACTTAGGCCACCGCGAGCACGCTGTATTGCCCCTTCACTCTCTCTAATAGCGTCAGTCGTGGCGAGCTTCGGTTCACCTTTGCCCTCCCGCAACATATTTTCGATTTTTAAATTCTGCTTCAAAACATTAAGTCGCGCGATCTCCTGGCGCAATAAATTCTTTGTCTTCTCAGTGGCCTTTTCCAGTTCAACACTCAAATTTTTAAACGCATCGGATTCTATGTCTGTCACTGCGGCAACCTTCGCTTTAATTTCACGAAGATCCTCTAAATGACTCTCAATCGTCTTAATGTCATCTGTGCTCGCGTCAATTTTTTGCGTCAATGTATCCCAATTTAATGCCAGCAGCGCCACGGCGGTAATCATCAGTCCAACGGGACCGCCAAGCGCTGCCAAGCCTACAGAGGCTGCACGCGCGGATACACCGAGTGCAGCAGTGGCCTTTGATGCATCCCAAAGTCCCTGCACATAAGTCCCCAGCTTGGCGCTGGCCATAACAGCGGCCAGGTTGACAAAGCCACCCACCACTGTATCGATGTTCTCGGCCACTTGCCCCAACGCCCAGGCGATCTTTTCGGACACGCTGAAGCCTTCTTGCGCCTCGTTGAGGTACTTGGAGAAAGCTGTGCGAATAGCTTGAATGCCCTGCTCCATCGTCGTGACGGTGTTGGCGAACTGCCGATCGACTTCCGCTGAGCCCGCTAAAATGCCTTCAATCACCCCCTGACTGGTCAATTTGCCTTCAGCGCCCAACCGCTTCAAATCCGAAATCGTCGTCTTGAAGCGATCAGCAATGGCTTGCATTAAAACCGGCGAGGTTTCACGCAAGCTTTTCAACTCATCACCGCTAAGTGAGCCTGAGGCCAGCGCTTGGCCCAGTTGCACAACTGTTGACGCGCGCTCTGATGATGATGCGCCTCCCACCGACAACGCCTTTTGCACGGTCTCGACAACACGCGCGATCTGCTTTTCGTCCTTGATGCGCCCCTTCGTTGCACGCGCAATCTTGGCGTATAAAGAAACGGTGCTCTCAAGGTCAGAGCGGGTCTTAAGCGCCAGATCGGCAAGATCGCTTTGCGAGCGTAAGGATCGCCCCAGAAACGCCTCTGTGGACTTTAACAGGTTGTTGCCGCGCGTCCATTCGTCAAAGAACCCTTTTACCTCACGCACGGAGATATACGCGGCAATGCCCTGGAACGCCCGACGCATGCCGGCAGCCATCCGATTAGAAGATTGCAGCATTTTGGCTTCGAAACGCGCCTGCTGCCTTTCCATTTTGCCAAGGTTCTGTTGCTGAATACGGTCTGCATCGCGCATGCGTTTTGCGTATTGACTAATGTCAGCCTTTACGCGCACGAACACTTTATCGGCGGCTATATCGCTCATTGTAAAACCAAGTCCTTTTATTGAACCTCATCATCCTGACCGATCACGCCGAATTCGCGCAACCAGCCGGTATCACTCTCATCAAATGCAGGTCTGCTTTCCGCCAACTCACCGCTTGCGGTGTTTGCCCGCACATAGCCATCTACACAGGCGGAGAACTCCCACAAGCTCATGGCACCAGTTTCGGCGGGGGTGAATCCGAGGACGGCTCCGGTGCCGAAGATTTGCGCGAACCGCCACTTGCCGCGCGGCCCGGTTTCGTCTTCTGCCCGGTCCCCCTTTGCGGCTTTCCCGCCGGATCGTCCTTGTCTTCGCCGAACAGCGAATGTATCAACACCATTTGGGCGGTCGGCACCAACGAGGCGAGCGGCGCGTCGTCAATGCGATCCATGGTGATCTTGCGCGCAAGGGCCTTCTCAATGCCACCGCCTTCAAGGCCAAAGCGTATTACCGAGATCACGTCGTCAACGCGCCAATCATTTTCCAACAACCGTTTTAAAACAGTCCCCGGGCCAGCATCGCAAGCATCTTGCAGGGCGCGCAATTGAGCTATTTTCAACAAAAACTGATGCTCGCCACCGGCCCATGTGAGTTCGATCGGTTCCATAAAACCGCACCTCTATGTTTTGTAAGTTGCGGCAGGAACGCCATCGAATTCTATCGTGATATCAGCAGTCGCCAGGGCGTCGCCGTCCATGGAGACCGCATTATCAAATTGCGTCAAATACGCTTCGCCCGTTTCGTATTCCAGATCACCTGTAGCACTTGCCTGGACGTGGTGAATGCGCACTTTCTTGACGATTTTTGAATTCCACCAGTCGTAAAGCTTCTTGCCATTTTCTTTTGTGTAGAAACCGGATGCGCTGATTGTAACGTTCTGCGAGCCCGCGCTTTTACGCGTCTCCAAGCCCAACGACTCGTCTTCGCAATCTCGCGGCACTTCGGCAGTTTGAATATTGGTTGAGCGGCTGATGCTACGAGATTTTATGCCACAAATGATCTCATAGGTACCCTTGGTAGCGGTTTCGATTTCGACAACGAGCTGATGAAATTTTGAAACTGTCGGTTTCTTGGTCATGGACTATCTCCTTTGAAGCTGGATTTTGAAAAATTCACGCTGATTTAGTTTTGCCGCGCGTCTTTCTTCTCGACACCGGCTTGGCCGCACCTGCTTTTATGGCCTCGGCAATGAAATCCCGTGGGAATGTTTGCGGCTTCTCCATCGGCTGCGCGTTGAATGAAAGCGCGCTTTTTGGCCTTGACCAATTAAATTCGCGAATAAAGATCGCCTGGTTCGGATTCATGGCGTCCATCATTTTTCTCCTGAATATAAGAGCGTTGGTGCATGCACTAATTGGCGGTCAGATAGGCGTCGAATTCACAAACACCGTGCCATTCTGGCGGATCGTTTTCGTGCATGCGGCCGGTGCGGGTGGGCAGGAAAATGGTGCGTATGTGGCGGATTATTTTCAAATCACACCCATCAGGTTGCAAGTCGGCCCGATCTAACACTGCAACGACATTGGCGCATATTTGACCGATTTCGCGCCTACCCTTATTGCCGAATACGTTGATCGACAGGGAGACAACGCATCCGTAGGTGCAGACGGTATCCTCAGGCTCAACGCTGACCAGCCCGTATCGAATGTGGGGCATGGGCACGTTGCGTCGAATGCGATCGAACACGGGGATTGAAATCGCGGAACTGTCGTTGAGCGTTTTGATAATCGCGCGTTGCAGTGGCAGACTCAGGTCCCGGCTCATGACGCTTTGTCCGCCGCATCGCCAATGGCTTTGGCAATGGCCTTACGATGTTTTTTGGCTGCCCGGCGCATATGGGGCCGCGCCTCTACTTTGCTGTCACCAAACTCCAGTTTCGCGGCGTATTCCGTCCGCTCACTGGCTTCCGCCATGAGTTGGCCTGGAAAGCCGCGCACGTCATTGCTGCCCGCCAGACGCCCCGTATCGGCGGCTGGTGGCTCGCCTGGGGCGGACGCCTGGTGTGTGACGCCTTTGCTTTTGCGGTAAATGCGGCCTGTCTTGGGGCCATTAATAATGGACGCGACGACCTCGTTGGATATGCGCGTCGCGCCCTTGAGGACTTCGAGCTTCTTTTCAGCCCGCTTGTCAGCCTCTTTTTTCCGGACCCAGGCTGGAGAGTTCCTCAACCTTCTGCAGCGCATTCCGCGCCGCGGCCGGATCAAGATCGTCAAACGCGCTCAAGCGTTTTTCCGCCCGTTTGCGCCCGGCCATCTCTTTCTGATAGGCGCTCTTTAATACCTCGATATTCTCCAGGGCAAAGCCGCCTACGGGAGTGACTTGCAGGGTGAACTTGCCCTCCTCCGTCTCCTTGTACAAAGACCGAAAGGCTTCCTCGACAGTCTCCAGATTATCGACAATCGCTTTCAACATGGGTGTTCTCCTCGTTTCCAACTGCTCGCGCTCATCGTCAGCGTTGAATTGCGGACCCAGAACGTTGCGGCGGCGCAATTCACGCATCAACGTGTGCCACGATATCTCCCCAGCGTGGCGCGTAATGTAGCATCTTCAAGGATATAGCCTCTATCGCCGTGCCCCGGGCCGGCAACGACGATACCGATCTCGTCTGAGCGTTCGTCCTCTTCACCGGCAGCGCCAGACGGGTCCACAGCAACAACAACACGGCGCATAGGCGGTAGGGCGTCGGGCCTTGGATTTTTCCCGGAATCTTTGTTAGATCGTTGATTTCGCTGAATTTTTTTACGATATATACTATCTTTTTTAAATCAGAACTGATTTGGAAGAGACTTATGGACGATGGGCGATACAAGCAAGATCAAATGGACCGATTCGACATTCAATCCCTGGATAGGCTGTACAAACGTGTCACCTGGTTGCGATAATTGTTATGCAGAAAGCATGAACGCCTATCGCGGTTGGAGCGAGTGGGGGCCACGCGGCAAAAGACGTCGTACTTCTGACAGCAATTGGCGTAATCCGATAAAATGGGATCGCAAAGCATCTCAGGAAAATCGCCGCCAACGTGTATTTTGCGCCTCCCTGGCGGATGCCTTTGACAACAAGGCACCTGAGGAGTGGCGTGCAGACTTGTTTAAGCTAATAAAGCGGACATCCAATCTTGATTGGCAACTTTTGACAAAGCGCCCGCAGAACATTGCCCGGTTCTTGCCTAATGACTGGGGCGAGGGGTACGCAAACGTTTGGCTGGGCATTACCGCTGAAGACCAAGCGCGGTACGAACAGCGTTGGCCGATCTTGGCGGCAATCCCATCCGTAATCCGATTTGTGTCTTACGAGCCCGCCATCGGTCCGCTCAACATCGAGGTTTTCGACAACTATCCGGACTGGTTGATATCCGGCGGCGAATCCGGAGCAGGACAAAAAACCCGGGTCATGGATCCGATGTGGGCGCGCGCTGTTCGCGATCAATGCCTGATGCGCAAGATTGCGTTTTTCCATACGCAATGGGGCGATTACCGCAGCAATCCGGCCGTGTTCGAGCAAAGCACGGATAAGCGACGGGCCGAGCAATATGATCCAAAAACTAACGGCAAAGGTGGCGCGCTACTGGATGGGCGTTTGTGGCGCGAGTTCCCCGCTAGAGCGTGTCAGGTCTTAATAGAACCATTCTGACGGAGCGATTTTGCGACAAGATGAACCTTAAGTCTCGCAGGATATAGTGGGGCTATTTTCAAGAGACTTAAGGTTCATATTGATGCAAAAGCGCCCGTCCCTTCGGGTTTCCGATTGGCGGACGCCCAAGCCCAAGCCGCTCTCGAGAGATGGATAAACATCGCTCTTCGATCGCCTTGGGCGTGGTTCGCCTCGCCAATCGAGAAACAGAATTGCTTCTATTAAGACCTGACACGCTCTAGCGCCGCCGCGCAAGACCAGGCTGACATATTTAACGGCCGCCCCAGATGAACGTTCCGCCTGCCCCATCGCCCTTTGCATATCCGCGCCCAGGAGCACCCAATCCCCGCGCAGCGCATGTAACTCGGAATCTGAACGCCGGATTAGGGGTTTTTGACGGACACCCCGCAACGATATCATCGCGGCGAAACTTGACACTATAGCCCCAGGGCGGCGGGACGGTGTAAGTGTGGTGGGGTAGCGGCGATTCATTGTTATGCCTCTTGACACCTTAGGCCACATGGCCTATGTCATGGGTATACAGTGAGGGCAAAGTGCCCCGCCTTTTTAGATAAAGGAGATTACAATGACAGATCAAGAACAACGCCTTGCTGATGATAAGATGCGGGCTGAAATTGCCGAATTGTTAGCTGAAACCAAGCAAATCAGCGTCAATACGTTCCTGTCACCGTTTCTTGCCGCTGCTGGTTTGATGGGCGCCACCGCAGCGCTCGTTAAGCTGCTTTACACATGACGCCCGCTGAATTCAGAAAGGCCCGGCACAAGCTGGGCCTTACTTTGTCACGATGTGCTCAATTGATTGGGTACACCGGCGCGCATTCGCAACAGCAAGTGCGGCGCATGGAAGCAGGGGAGCGTGAAATCCGCGAGCCGCAACGGCGCTTGATGCAGGCCTATCTTGATGGCTATCGGCCGAAGGATTGGCCGGCGAGCCTGGAGAGTTAATTCTCGTTTTGTGCGTTGAAAAAATCTAAAATTCAAAAATGAAAAAAATGATTTTTAACGCGCAAAAGCCGCGCAGGATTTCTCCCTTGTGGCTCTTGAAATGTGAACCCAGCCCCCTGAAGACAAAACTCAATAAAAATTAGCCGCTAATCAGACTGGCCAGTTGGACACTCTGATTAACCTCCTCCGCTCGTTCGCCAGCGGGATTGTTCGTGGAACAAAGCGGAATCTAGAGCGTGTCAGGTCTTAATAGAAGCAATTCTGTTTCTCGATTGGCGAGATGACCCACGTTTGAGCCGATCGACATGCGATGTGGGCGCATCTCATGAGATCGGTTTGAGCGTGGGCGCCCGCCAATCGGAAACCCGAAGGGACGGGCGATTTTGCACCAATGCCGGCGCAAAGTCTCTTGAAAATAGTCCACTATGTCCTGCGAAACTTTGCTTGGCCTTGTCGCAAAATCGCTCCGTCAGAATGATTCTATTAAGACCTGACACGCTCTAACCCGCCGCTCGAAAGATCACAACGAAGATCGCGCAAGTGTGCAGCTGACAAACCTGACGGCATCCGCATCGTCAGGGTTGAAGTAGAGCTTTTGAACCCCCTGGCGATCGTTGATCTGAACATTTCTTATCACGCTGTCATCGGCCGACAGATACGTTATCGTGAACGACGTTTCCATACATAAATTGCTGATGCGCTGATACGGATGGCCTGTGTTATTGTCTGTTCTCCACTCCGTCCTGATACATTTGGTATCGACTGGCGATCCATCGATGCGATAGCAACTCAGTGCGCTCTCCGCACTGGCTGTGGCGACGCTGAAAGATGCCAATGCAACGCAACCAGCTATCGTTTTGAAGAAGCAAAATCCCATATCCAACCCCGTTTGTTCATTATTGGCACAACGCGCATCCGGCATGGAAATCTCACCCGCGAAACGCGCTGGCTGTGATCTTTCGGCAGGTTATGTCCAGGACAGCAGGTCTGACGTCAGGGTTATTGCGGCCATGGCCGACAGGAAGACCGGTTCGGGCCATTCATCTGATCATCGCTTTTTTTGAACAATCTATTGAAAGATCACAACCAGGTAGTCTTTCAATTCTGATAACAGATTTACGCTTGCTGACATCATCCAGATGAACTATACGGGCGTTCATTACCACCATCGGCGGTGCATTGACGGATTACTACACATCGGATAACGGCGGTTTTCATGAACATACTTAATTCATTATCCGTGATGGCCCTGGGTTTGCGGGCTATTGCATCAGCTTTTTTTGTGTTTTCGTCCTTGCTAGCGCAGGCGCAAGAGAAACCCTTCGCCGGGTCCGGTGAAGTTTCTTCTGTCTTTGATTTTGTGCCCTATGTGCCAACGATCGCCGACGATTACACCCTGCCCAACGGTATGCGCGTTGTACTGATCCCCATGGCGGAGGCAACGACCGTTTCCACCAATCTTGTATATAATGTGGGCGGTCTGCATGATCCGATCGGCTCGGAAGGCTTTGCGCATTTGTTTGAGCATCTGATGTTCAATGCCACCGAGACGATACCAAGCATTGCTGCTTTTTGGGGAGAGTTTTTGCAGTTCAATGCTTCAACGCATGCAGGCTTCACCGACTATTGGGTAAGTACCATCCCGGAGGATCTGCCAAAAGTACTGTGGTTGGAACGTTCTCGCATGACTTCATTGATTGTTGATGAGGCAAAACTTGAGAAAGAAAAAAGCGTCGTCAGTCAGGAATTAAATCAGAACTTTAATAATAACCCACAGAACAATCACCTGCTAGAATCCGTGGCCGCGCCCCTGACGCACAATCGGGCACTCAAGCGTCCCGTTGCCGGCAGTATCGAGAGCGTATCGCGTTCCGGACTGCACGACGTCAGGGCCTTCCACAAGACGTATTACAAACCCAACAACGCGGTCCTGGTTATCGCTGGAGCGCTCAATGTGGAAACCACCCGCAAACTGGTGGCAGCTTATTTTGCCAATATCGAAGGCGGCCCGATCCCCATGGACCCGCGCGCCGGCGCGCCGCTCGGCCCGCCCCCGGCAATCGCTCTCGAACCACAGAGCCAGTGCCGGCTTGCCAGGCAGAGGACAATCTATAACCCGCAGGTTTCAATGCCGATCGTCAGTTTTTCGGGCCTGACGCCGGCACGCGAGAATTTTACTGAAAACAACGCCCTTGGCTTAGGGATCGCCTATCTTCTGGCAGACGGCGGCCCCGCCGAGAAAGAACTGATTGAAACAGCCAGGGCAGTCAAATTCGATGTGGTCATAGATCTGATTGGACTGCCAACCTTTAGCCTGATGGGAATGGGCTCGCCGGAGGAAATCCAGGCATGGTTGTATGATAAAATTCGCGATATCAGTCAGAAGGGCATTCCCGAGGATCGTTTAATTTCGTTGAAAAACAAGAGACTGCTCGGTGCTGTCGAAGCCTTGCAAGACCCGGTTGAAACGGCACGATTTGCGCAGAAAATGATCCGTTTCTCCGGAACGCCGCAAGCCATGCAGGCCGATCTTCTGAGTCTTTCACAGCTTACCAACGAACATATCAAGCGGGCTTTCCGAAAATATCTGTGTGAACAGCCGATCACTATCCTGAAAACCCTGCCTCAAGCAGCGGCGAAAGAAGCGCCCGCAATCGTCGATATCGCCCCCTATGTTTCCACCACGGCAAAAGCGCCACCCTTGTTGCCGGAATATCCGATCAGGCAAAAGGCGTTCAGAGAAGACACTTTGGCAAACGGTCTGAAGCTCTATTTTATTCAGGACAAGCGTCTGCCGAAAACCGCCTTGACGCTGGTCTTTAATGACGGATCGGCTTTTGAGACGAGGGAAAGGAAAGGCGGGTTGAGCCTGCTTCTCAAGCTGATGCGCCTGAGTAACGAAAAATACAGTCAGGATGAATTGACGACCAAACTTGGTGCATTAAACGCCAGCATCCTCACCCTGGACACCGACGAACAAACCCGGATAAGCATTACCGGCCTGTCCAGGGATAAGGACAATCTTCTCGATCTTTTCAGGACCTTTGTTTTTGATGCGAAGGTCACGGATGAGGCCGCCCTTGCGCGGGTGCAGCGACTGGCCCTGGGCGCGCTGGAAAGCAGTATTTCTCCTGACACTGCCGCACAGCGGCAGCTCGGCAACAGTGCATACCGGACAGCGGATGGTAAACATCCCTATTGCTGTTCGCTTACACGACAGTCGATTGAGAACATCACGCCTGATTATCTGTCGAAGCGTTATGATAATCTGTTGAAACGGGCCAGGGCCCTGATTATCGTCAGTAATCTGGACTTTGACTCGTTCTCCGGTGACTTTCTTTCCGCCTTTTCCACCTTGTCGCTGGCCCCGGCGCCGGCGCTTGGCAAGCCGAAAGCGCTCAAAGACAGCCATATTACCATCATCGATCGTCCGAACAGCAATTCAACCACGATGCATATGCAGTACGAGATCCCGTTGTCTGCGGACGTGAAAGATCACATCGCGCAGGAGATTTTTTCCCTGATTTTCAGTAGCAAGCCTACCGCCCGGCTGGGACAAAACCTGCGCATCAAGCATGGCTATACCTATGGAATTGATGATCAAAAGCTTTTAAAGAAACATTCTCACGCGTATGTGCTGGTGAGCGCCCTTAATCCAAAGGCGACCGTCGCCTCCTTGCAGGAAATCGACAACGAGATATCGCGTTTGGATTCTGATCCGATCAGCGATGCCGAATTTCTCGCAAGCACAAAGATCATCCGAAGCCAAATCCTGCAAGGGGCGGCCAGGGTTCAGACCGTGTCCCAGGGACTGGCGAATGCCTTGACGCAAGGGATTCCGTATACGTCTCTCGGTGAGAAACTGACGGCTCTTGGCGCCCTGAATCGCGGTTATGTCATTCGCATTGGCAAGAATATCCTGTCGCGGCCGAGAGTCATTGTGCTGGTCGGAGACGCCGCCCTGATTGAACAGCAGCTTGAGGCATCTGCTTATGCGCATGTTTCACGCTCGGTCATTCCCTTTGAAAAAGCCTTCGAGTAGCATGAACTTAAAACCTGGATGCAATCTTTCAGCAGGTTATGTCGTTGAATGTGAAGAAAGGTGCTTCGTTACGATCAACTATGTCCAGGATGGCAAACCGGAAGCGATGCCTCTGGCGGCCGTAGCCGCGACGGAGCCGGTTCGGGCCATTCATCTGATCATCCGTGGGGGTCGGCGCCAATCAGTTCCGCTCGACCGGGCGTGAACGCATTCGCGTGGCGGTTTCCCGTTCGGCACGCTTGCAGCACATGGGAGGAAGCCCCCGGTCCATCAGATCCATGTCTTCAAGAACCATTTCCCCCATCCGCCTGAACGCGACATCGAGCGCGCCGGCACGATGGGCCGAGCGCAAAAATCCATCAAGATGCCGAACCCGATGATCCACCGGCATCGGCTCATGGGGAAAAACATCGCTCGCGGCAACAATATGGTTGCGCTCCACGGCATCGAGAAGGGCCTCAAAATCAACCACTTCGGCGCGGCTGAGCAGGATAAACGCCGCCCCCGGACGCATCCGGGCGAATTCGTCGGCGCCGAGGAAGCGGCGGTTTTCACACGTCACGGCGGCCATAACAAAGACAAAGTCCGACTGCTCAAGCACCGCATCCAGGCTCGCAGGTTTCACCGGATGATCCCTCATAACCGATGGCGGCAACCACGGATCGTAGGCCCTGATTTTGCAGCGGAACCCGGTGAGCAGGCGGCCCAGAGCCTGGCCCAGATCGCCAAAGCCGATGATCCCCACATCGGCGCCGCTTAAAAGGCGCGCTCTGCTATTGCCCGCGCCGCCCCATTTTTCGGCACCGGTGCGGAAGTCGTTGTCCGCTGCGGTGATGCCGCGCGCCAGATCGAGGGCAAAGCCAAGACCGATCTCGGCCACTGGCACGGCAAATACCCTGCCGGTGGTGAGCACATGAATGCCGCGCGTGAAAATCTCGTCATAGGGCATATTGTCAAGCAGATTCGACTCGACATTCAACACCGCGCGCAACGATGTCATTCTGGCTAGCGTATCGGACGGGATCGGTGGTTGACCGAGAACAAATCTGGCGCGGGCGAGTATTTCGTCATCAAGACCGGCGAGCGCCTCCCCATCTGTCTCCACCACGTCGTAGCGGGCGTGCAGTTCGGCCAGTTTTTCCGGTGCAAAGATCAATGCCAGGGAACGCGGCTCGGGGGCGCAGATCACGAGCGGCCTGGCGTTTGCTGTCATGAGGTGTCCTCTCAAGCGTAATATAGAGCGTGTCTGCTCTAAATCGATTTACTTACAATATAAATCGATTTACTATATGTGTAAACCACCCCGGTTTGCGATTCGAGCCGCCAATAACCGGCTTCAACAAGTGAGGGCCCATGGAAGGAAAATGGAAGCCCATGGCAGGAGAGTTTCAGCGCAAGCGCGCCACAATCCACGATGTCGCCCGCGCGGCGGGAGTATGCGCCGCAACCGTGTCAAAGGTCTTGCGCGGGGTCTCGTCTGTAAAGACGGAAAACACCCAACGGGTGCGCGCCGCGGTCAAACGGTTGGGATACCGCATGGACCCCCTTGCCTCCGGCCTGCGCAACGAGCAGCGCCGGATCATTGGCGCCGTGGTTCCCGATCTGGAAAGCCCGTTCTTTGGTATCCTGGTTACCGTTCTGGAGAGTGCGGCTGAAGCGAAGGGTTATACCATGATCGTCGCCAGTTCACGCGAGTGCGAATCGCGCGAGGCGGCTCTCATATCGCGAATGAACGACTGGCGTGTCGCCGGGACGGTGCTTGTTCCGGTGCGTTCCGAACGCGGGCTTGGCGCCGAAAAACTGCGTGAACTCGACATGCGGGCGGTGCTTGTCGACCGTGTTTCCGCCGATGACCGTTTCGATACTGTGGCCGCGGACAACTACCGGGCGTCGGCTGAGGTGGCGGATTTCCTCATCAATAGCGGCCATCGGCACGTATTGCTTCATGGAGCGGCGCGGATTTCCAAATCGGTGCGCCTGCGTCTCGATGGTTTTGCCGCGCAGGCCCGCGCGTGCGCACCGGATGTCCGCATCGACACATTGCTTTCAGACGATGATCTGGACAGCCAGCGCGGCGTCATACAGAATTATTTCGATGCTGGTAATCGGCCGACGGCGGTCTTTTCGCTATCGCAATATTCGACATTGCTTGTTCTCTCGGAGTTAAGGCGGCGCGGCACGCGTATTCCCGAGGACATTGCACTGGTGGGTTTCGACGATGCCGAGTGGATGCAGATCACCTGGCCGTCGATTACGGCGGTGGCCCAGCCGGTCGAGGCAATCGCCAAACGGGCCATGGCGGCGTTGCTGGCCAGAATCGAAGTCAGAATCGAGGCCAGAATCGAGAAAGAGGCGGCGGGCTTTCCGGTCAGCTATCTGGAGCCCTGCAAACTGCTTCTGCGTCAATCGGCCAGAGGGGCCGAAAGAACACCGCGCCTGACGCTGCGTGGTGGATGAAAACCAACCAACGATACCCAGGAGGAACCGATGTCCAGGTTAAAGACTCTCTTAGTGCTCGGCACCACAGCGTTTGCAGCTTTTCTCGCGGCAACACCTGCGCAGGCCGACAACGAATACGGTATTCTAATGAAAACACTGGCCAATCCGTTCTGGGGTGCCATGGGCGAGGGCGTCGAGGCGGGCGCCAAAAACGCCGGTGTCGAATACTATCTGCAAGCGGTGGAAAGCGATCAGGCGGCCGAGAGCCAGCTCAATGTCTGCAACACCATGCTTGAGCGCAAGCCGGTGGCGATGATTACCGCGGCCATCAACTCGACCAATCTCCTGCCCTGTCTGAAGGCGGCACAGAGCGCCGGTATCCGGGTGGTGGACCTTGACGGTAATCTCGACCCGGCGATCCTGCAGGCCGAGGGCATCGACATTACTTTCTCCATTGGCTCCGATAATGTTCTGGCCGGGGCCCAGGGCGCCGAATTTCTGGTCTCGCGGCTTGGCGCCGATGCCACCGGCCCGGTGCTGGTGATTGAGGGTCTGTCGGGCAATGTCACCGGCGAAAAGCGCGCCCGTGGTTTTGCCGACAAGCTCGCCGAACTGGCACCGGGGCTGAAAATCGTCGCCTCATTGCCTGGCGACTGGGATCGCGGCAAGGCGGCTAATATCACCAACGACATTCTGGTCCGTAACCCCGATCTCGTTGGCATTTTTGCCGCCAATGACGGCATGGCGCTCGGCGCCGTTGAAAGCGTGTTCGCCGCCGGCAAGGGCGGTGATGTGGTCATCATCGGCGTCGATGGAAATTCCGATGCGGTGAAGTCGATCAACCAGGGCCGGCTGACCGCCTCTGTGGCGCAACTGCCTTATCTGGTCGGCAAACAGGCCCTGGAGAACGTGAAAATCGCCGTCGAGGGCGGCGAGGTGGAAAACGCAATTATTGTGCCCACCCTGGTGCTGACGAAAGAGGTGATGGAGGCCGGAACCGAGCCGTTGCTTGAATTCGTAAAGTGATGCCGGCGGTATTGTCTGTGGTCGTGCTACAGGGTGTTTTCAGGGCAGCGTGTCTGAGGTCGGGTTCTTGCGACCATTGCTGCCAGGTGTGATCCTTTAACAGGTTGTCCCTGGTAAACCCATCGGGTACTGCTGGCCGTCCATCCGATCAGATAGACATTCCTGTCTGATCGGAACTGCCCTTGTATGCGGTCTTGATGGTATGCCTTTTTGGCGCCAGGCCACCTGGCTGCAATCTTTTAACAAGTTGTTCCCGGGACAGGCAGGTCTGAAGGTACATCTCTTGCGCCCTTGCCGCCAGCAAGGCCAACAGCACCCGATGGGGTTTTTGAGAACAACCTGCTGACATGACACATCCAAGTCATGGCGATGCGCCCCGGAGACGATTTTCTCGTCGGCAGGGCGTCCGCCTGATGCCCACGATCGAGAGGCCCGGATGACGCCTTCACAACCCCGATCGACACCACCGAAACCGGGCCTGTGGGCACGGGTTCAGGCAAATTCCATTGAACAGCTTCATGTTCGGCTGGAAAGCCTGATCGTCCTGATCGTGCTCGGCACGCTGATGGCGATCCTCTCGCCCTATTTTCTGTCGCTAAGCAATTTCATGAATATCCTGCTGGCGACCTCGACGATCGGCGTTCTGGCCATCGCCGCCACCTATGTGCTGAGCTCCGGCGGGCTTGATCTCTCGCTTGGCTCGGTGCTCGGCCTCTCCGGCGTGGTGGGTGCCGCCGTGGCGGTAAAACTCGGCGCCCCGACCCCCATCGCAGTACTTGCCGCCATCGGCGCCGGGGCGCTCGCCGGATTTATCAACGGCCTCATCATCACCCGCGCTTTTGTCCCCGCCTTTATCGTCACATTGGGGATGCTCGGTATTGCCCGCGGGCTTGCCCTCATCCTTTCGGACGGCCGGGTGATCTATGGCCTGCCGGAAGCGATGGTTTATCTCGGCCAGGGGCGGCCCCTGGGCATCCCCATGCCGGTGATCATATTCGTTGCCACCGCCATTGCAATGCATATTCTCCTCGCCTACACCCGCTACGGGCGTCACACCCTGGCGATCGGCGATAATGAGAATGCGGCGCGCACCGCCGGCATCAATATCGAGCGCCATCGGCTTTCACTCTATACACTATCAGGTGCCCTTGCCGGTCTTGCCGGCCTGCTCTTTGCCACCCGCATCAACTCCGGCGATCCCACCGCGGGCCTGACCTACGAACTTACCGCCATCACCGCGGCAATCATTGGCGGCACAAACCTATTTGGCGGGCGCGGGTCCATTCTTGGCACCATGATCGGTGCGCTGATTATGGGGGTGCTGCAAAACGGGCTCAATCTTCTGGCGGTGCAAAGCTACTACCAGCAGATGGCTATCGGCGGGGTGCTGATCCTCGCCGTCTTCATCGATCAATGGCAGCTCAGAAAGGAAAGCCGCGTATGAGCCTGCTCGACATCCGTAAAATCTCCAAGAGTTTCGGGCCTGTCAGCGTGCTCCATCGTGTGGACTTTTCGCTGGAGCGCGGCGAGGTCGTCGGCCTGATCGGCGACAATGGCGCCGGCAAGTCCACCCTGATGAAAATCGTCACCGGCATGTATAACGCCGATGCCGGCGAGATCACCCTTGATGGCAAGTCGATCGGCGATCTTAGCCCCGGCGCACGCCGCCGCATGGGAATTGAGATGATCTATCAGGACCTGGCGCTTGCGCGCCAGCAGGACGTCGCTGCCAATATCTTCCTTGGCCGCGAGCCCACACGCTCTGTACTCGGTATGCGCTTTGTCGATCGGGCGGCGATGAAGCGCGATGCCCTTGGGATGATTGAGCGTCTTGGCGCGCGTCTGCCGGCCATCAACCGTCCGGTGGGATCGTTTTCCGGCGGCCAGCAGCAGTCGGTGGCGATCGCCCGCGCCCTCACCTTCGATCCCAAGGTGGTCATCATGGACGAACCCACCGCGGCGCTGGCCGTGCGCGAGGTACAGGGTGTGCTGGATCTCATTCGCCAGCTCAAGGCCGATGGTATCGGCGTGATCCTGATCTCCCATCGGCTGAACGATGTGCTCTCGGTCACTGATCGAATCGTTGTGCTGAACCACGGACGGGCCGCGGCAAACCTCGTTACGGCGCACACAAACATGGCGGAAGTTGTTTCGGCCATTGTCGGCGGCGCCATGGCGGAGGCTGCCGCCCACGAGGCAAGAGGGTAATCTGCATGGCCAGGCTTGGTTTGCACACCTTCGTCGCGGCGCCAAAATGGGACGTGACCGCAATGCGCGCGCTGCTGCCGAAACTGGTGGCACACAAGGTGCGCGTGCTTGAAATTCCGCTGCTTGATCCGGCTGAAATCAACGTCGCTGAAACGCGCGCGTTTCTGGATGAAGCCGGGATCGCGCCGGTCTGTTCCCTGGGCATTCCGCCCGGCATCGACGTGATCGCCGATGCCGAAGGCGCTCTTGCTTTTCTTGAGCCGGCCTTTAATGTGGCAAGCGGTGTCGGCGCATTCGCCCTGACCGGTGTGACTTACGGCACCATTGGCAGGGTGTCCGGTGCGCCGCGCACACAGGTGGAGTTCGATGGCACCGCCCGTTTCATCGCCCGCGCGGCGGCGGTGGCGAAGTCACACGGACTGAAGCTGGGAATCGAGCCATGCAATCGATACGAGACGCATATCATGAATACCGGCGCCGACGGACGGGCCTATTGCGAGGCCGTGGGAGCAGAGAATGTGTTTATTCATCTCGATACCTACCACGCGAATATCGAGGAAGTCTCCTTTGCCCGGGGTATTCGCGACTGCGGTGAATTTCTCGGCTATGTCCATCTGTCTGAAAGCCACCGCGGTACGCCCGGCGCCGGCACGATCGACTGGCTTGCGGTCTATCGAACGCTGGCGGAAATCGGTTTCGATGGCATAACCACACTTGAGAGCATGAACCATGTCCATCCTGCCATTGCTGCGGCACTTGCGATCTGGCGCCCGGTGGCGGCGCACCCCAATGAGGTGATCGATGTTGGCCTGCCGTTCCTGCATCGCACGGCGCAAGGGGCAGGGTTTTGCTATGGGTAAGCCTGCATCGCAGGACGTGGACATGACACGCTCCAGCCCTGATACGGAAGATATCGGAATACGCGTTGCACGCCATGCCGAAGATCTGGCAAGCCGGGTCGAGACCCTCGGGGCGGATGGGCGGCGGCGGTTGATTGCCATCGCCGGCCCGCCAGCTTCCGGCAAATCCACCCTGTCCGAGGCACTTGTGTCCCGGCTTACTGCGCATGGACACGATGCGGCCCTGATAGCAATGGACGGCTTTCATCTTGACAACCGCCTGCTTAAGCCGCGCGGATTGCTGCCGCGCAAGGGCGCGCCCGAGACATTCGACTTCGCGGGCTTCGATGCCACCCTGCGCCGGGTGCGCGTGGACTCGAGTGTGATTTTACCCGTATTTGACCGCTCCCGCGAGATCGCCATCGCCGGTGCGGCGGAAATCCGGCCCACCACGGAGATTGTGGTGATTGAGGGGAACTACCTTTGCTTCGACGAGCCTCCCTGGCGCAACCTGATGTCTCATTGGGACTTTTCCGTATTTCTCGATGTTGCAATGCCGGAGCTCGAACGCCGCCTCATTGAACGCTGGAGGTCTCATGGCTTCGATCCTGACGCCGCCAGGGCCAAGGCACTGGGCAACGACATTCCCAATGCTGAAAGGGTAAGGCAATCCGCCCTGCCGGTGGACATGACCCTCAGGCTCTAGATGTGCAGCAACTTGCCGACAGCCGCTTTCCAGGCGGCGTATTTCGCCTCTCGGGTGGCGTCACTCATCTGCGGAGTAAAGCGCCTGTCCAGTTGCCAGGTCTGCGTAAACGCATCAATATCGCCATAAATACCGGCCCGCCGGCCCGCCAGATAGGCCGCGCCCAGAGCCGTTGTCTCGAGCACTTTCGGGCGGTCCACCGGCGCATCAAGAATATCAGCAAGAAACTGCATCGTATAATCGGACGCACTCATGCCACCATCAACGCGCAAAACCGTCTCACCGCCTTTTGCCTGGGGCCAGTCCCCCTGCATGGCCTCCAGCAGTTCGCGGGTCTGGTATCCGACGCTCTCAAGGGCGGCGCGGGCAAGCTCCCTGGGACCGGAGTTGCGCGTCAGACCAAATATGGCGCCGCGTGCCTCGGCATCCCAATGGGGAGCACCAAGACCGGTAAAGGCGGGCACGATAAAGACGTCCTGGCTGGTGTCCGCCGCCAGGGCGAACGCCTGTGTCTGGTCCGCCGTCTCGATGACGCCAAGGCCATCGCGCAGCCATTGCACGACAGCGCCGGCAACGAAAATCGACCCCTCCAGGGCGTAATGCGCCACACCATCCAACTGATAGGCAATCGTTGTCAGCAAGCGATTGCGCGACGTAACAGGGTTCAGTCCGGTATTCAGCAAGGCAAAGCAGCCGGTGCCGTAAGTGGACTTCAGCATACCGGGATGAAAACACCCCTGGCCAACGCCCGCCGCCTGCTGATCACCGGCAACGCCAAGAATGGGAAGGGCAGCGCCAAACACTTTCGCTCCGGCCACGCCGAAATCGCCGGCGCAATCCATAACCTGCGGCAATAACGACGGGGGAATGTTAAATAACGCCAGCATGTCCGTATCCCACCGATGGGTCGTGATATTATAGAGCATGGTGCGCGCGGCATTGGTGGCGTCGGTGACATGCGCCCTGCCCCCCGTAAGCTGCCAGATCAGCCAGGTATCGATAGTGCCGAACGCGAGTTTTCCGGCCTCCGCCCGCGCCCGCGCGCCATCGATTGTATCCAGCAGCCAGGCGACCTTACTGGCGGAAAAATACGGATCGAGCAGCAATCCGGTGCGCGCGCTGACCATGGGCTCATGTCCCCCCCGCACCAGCGCCGCGCACGTTTCCGCGGTGCGACGGTCCTGCCAGACAATGGCGTTGTGGATGGGCTCGGCGGTCTCGCGATCCCACACAAGGGTCGTCTCGCGCTGGTTGGTAATGCCGATGGCGCCAATGTCGTGCGCGGCGATACCGGCGCTTTCAATGGCCTGTCGGCCGGTGCGCTGCACCGTGTTCCAGATATCCGCCGGGTTATGCTCCACCCAGCCGGAACGGGGAAAATGCTGGGGGAATTCCTCCTGGGAAACGCTGACGACGCACAAATCCGCATCGAACACGATAGCGCGGCTTGAGGTCGTACCCTGATCAATGGCAAGGACAAAATCCGCCAATGGCACCTCCATGACCCTTAAAATCGCAACGTGTCGTAAAACACGCCGGACATGATACTATAGCTCGTTTTTACCGCTGACTATGAAACGGGCAATACAAAGATGCAAGGGGGGGAGGCGGGGAACAGGAGAACGCTGCCTCCGCGCCCTTCTTCGCAGACGCACAAATAGGTGTTGCGAGACGCCCACGTATGGGGCAAATTGTAAGGGCGCATCATTCCTCTTTTGACCATGGGCGCTCCACGCATTCTCTGTAGCGTCGTAGCGTCACTTGCCGCACTCGCCCGGCGATCCGATCTGAATGACTTATGACCAAGCACTCCTGTAAAGCCGATCGTCCGTGGCTGTTTCGCACCTATGCCGGCCATTCCAGTGCGACGGTCTCCAACGCCCTGTTCAGAAAGAACCTCGAAAAGGGCCAGACCGGCCTTTCCATCGCCTTCGATCTGCCTACCCAGACCGCCTATGACGCCGATCACGTGCTGGCGCGCGGCGAAGTCGGCAAGGTTGGCGTGCCCATCTCCCATCTGGGCGACATGCGCACCCTGCTCGACGGCATCCCGCTTGATCGCATGAACACGTCCATGACCATCAACGCGCCCGCGGCATGGGCCCTGGCGCTCTATATTGCGACCGCCGATGAACGGGGAATCGCGCGCGCCTCCTTACGCGGCACAACGCAAAACGACATCATCAAGGAATATCTTGCGCGCGGCACCTATATCTTTCCCCCCCGCCCGAGCATGAAACTGACCAGCGACGTGATCAGCTATTGCTACGCCGAAGTGCCCCACTGGAACCCGGTCAATGTGTGCTCCTATCATCTGCAGGAAGCGGGCGCAACGCCGGTTCAGGAACTGGCCTTCGCGCTCGCCAATGCCATCGCCATACTGGATGCGGTGCGCGATGGGGGGACGGTGTCCCGGGCAGATTTCCCTAAAATCGTCGGACGCATTTCGTTCTTCGTCAATGCCGGTATCAGGTTCGTTACCGAAATGTGCAAGATGCGCGCCTTTGTCGATCTTTGGGACGAGATCTGCAAAACACGCTACGGCGTCACGGACGAGAAATACCGGCGCTTTCGCTACGGGGTGCAAGTCAACTCCCTCGGCCTGACCGAGCAGCAACCGGAAAACAATGTCTATCGTATCCTGCTTGAGATGCTTGGCGTAACGCTGTCGAGGAAGGCGCGCGCGCGCGCCGTTCAACTGCCCGCCTGGAATGAAGCCCTTGGCCTGCCGCGCCCCTGGGACCAGCAATGGTCCCTGCGCCTTCAGCAGATCGTCGCCCTGGAAACCGATCTTTTGGCGTATGGTGATCTGTTCGATGGCTCCACGGTCGTTGACGCGCAGGTGGAGCAGCTAAAGCGCCAGGCGCGCGATGAACTGACGGCAATCGAGGAACTCGGCGGCGCGCTTGCCGCTGTCGAAACATCCTATATGAAGCAGCAACTGGTGGCGGCGAACGCCCGGCGACTGGCTGCAATCGAGAGCGGCGAGCAGGTCGTCATCGGTGTCAACAGTCATACCGAAACCGAGCCGAGCCCCCTGATCCTTGAGGGTGGCGGCGATATTCTGCGCGTTGATCCCGCTCTTGAGGCGCAGCAGATCGCCGACTTAAAGCGCTGGCGTAGTGCGCGCGACAGCGCCGCGGTCACGGCGGCGCTTGATCAACTGCAAACTAGCGCACGCAACGGCGCTAATATCATGCCCGCCAGCATCGAAGCCGCCAAAGCCGGCGTCACGACCGGAGAATGGGGGGATGCGATGCGCCGGGTGTTCGGCGAATATCGTGCCCCCACCGGCATAACCGGCGCCCATGCCGCGCACGGCGCCGATGGCAAAACCGCCTTGCGGTACGTGCGTGAAACGGTGGCCGACGTGGCCGGCAAGGCAGGCAGGCCGCTGCGCCTGCTTATGGGCAAGCCCGGTCTTGACGGGCATTCCAACGGCGCCGAGCAGATCGCCGTGCGCGCCCGCGATTGTGGCTTTGAGGTCATCTATGACGGTATTCGCCTAACGCCGGGCGATATCGTCAAATCCGCCCTTGAGGAGGACGTACATGCCATCGGGCTTTCCGTTCTTTCCGGCTCCCATCTGGCGCTGGCCGCTGACGTGATGGATGGCTTGCGTCGTGCCGGGCTGGACCGCGTTCCCGTCTATATCGGCGGCATTATTCCGGGCGAGGATCACGATCGCCTGCGCGATCTGGGTATAAGCGCCGTGTTTACCCCCAAGGACTTCGATCTCAACGCCATCGTTGCCCGTATCGCCGAAGGCGTGGCAAGGCGCCTGTAATACCAGGGGGCGTTGCGTTTGACTCCTGGCTCAAATTAAACCGTTGCCTTATCAGCACGACACACAAGTCAACGTGTACAAAGCGCCAATACCGCTGGCATACAAGGGAATTGCGTTTGACTCCCGGCTCATATTAAACCGTTGTCTTATCAGCACGACACACAAGTCAGCGCGTACAAAACGCCAATACCGCTGGTATACAGGGACGTTGCGTTTGACTCCCGGCGCAGATTAAAACCGTTGTCTTGTCAGCACGACACACAAGTCAGCGCGTACAAAACGCCAATACCGCTGGTATACAGGGACGTTGCGTTTGACTCCTGGCTCACATTAAACCGTTGTCTTATCAGCACGACACACAAGTCAGCGTGTACAAAACGCCAATACCGCTGGTATAAGGTGTGATCTTTCAGTCGGTTGTTCTCAGGGCGAAGGTCTGACGTCAGGTTTATTGTGGTCATTGCCGCGACGGGGCCGGTTCGGGCCATACATCTGTACCCGATGCGCTTACCAGGAACAACCTGCTGAACGTATGGTGCGTACAACGGGCGATTCCCGGCATTTCCCGCCGTTTGCCATGGCGGTCCTCGTTGTATCGTCACCTGACACCAAAGCCGTGCCGTCTGGACAAAGCGGGCGGATCGTACTATCCAACGAACGCACATGCAATTTCAAGCGAAAGCATTCTGACAACCAGGGAGGCGGGTTCGTGAAAATCGGTGCTCTGAGAGAAACAGCCAAAGGCGAGGCGCGCGTTGCCATGACCCCCGACAGCGCCGCGGCGCTGCAAAAGCTCGGGCATATATGCGTCATCGAGGCGGGGGCCGGCACGGCCGCCGGATTTGCCGATGCCGCTTATGAAGCGGCGGGAGTGGAAATACTCAAGTCCGCCGATGACGTGTTCGGGACGGCGGACGTTATCACCAGGGTCCGCCCCCCTGACGCCGGGGAAATCGATCGCCTGCGCGCGGGCCAGACGCTGATCTCCTTCTTTTATCCGGCGCAGAACGCGGCATTGCTGGAAAAAGCGCGTGAAAGAAAAGCCAATGTCATCGCCATGGACATGGTGCCGCGCATCAGCCGGGCGCAAAAAATGGACGCGCTCAGTTCCATGGCCAATATCGCCGGCTATCGGGCGGTGATCGAGGCGGGCAATAATTTCGGCCGCTTCTTTACCGGCCAGATCACGGCGGCGGGCAAGGTTCCGCCGGCTGTGGTGCTGGTAATCGGCGCTGGCGTCGCCGGTCTGGCGGCGATCGGCACGGCGACCTCGCTGGGCGCTATCGTGCGCGCCTTCGATGTGCGCCCTGAAGTCGCCGAGCAGATCGCGTCCATGGGGGCGGAGTTTCTGTTTCTTGATTTTGACGAAGCGGCCGACGGAGCAGCGACGGGCGGCTATGCGGCGCCCTCATCGCCGGAATTTCGCGAAAAGCAACTGGCGTGTTTTCGCCAGCAGGCGCCGGACGTGGATATTGTCATTACCACCGCTCTGATCCCCGGCCGGGACGCGCCGAAATTATGGCTGGCGGATATGGTGGCGGCGATGAAGCCTGGCTCGGTCGTTGTCGATCTGGCGGCCGAGCGCGGCGGCAATTGCGATCTTACCCAGGCAGATAAAAAGATCGTCAGCGAGAACGGTGTCACCATCATCGGCTATACGGACTTTCCCAGCCGCATGGCGGCGCAGGCCTCGATGCTTTACGCCAACAACGTGCGCCATATGGTGAGCGATCTATCGCCCGCAAAGGACGGCACGATCAACCACGATATGGAGGACGATGTCATCCGCGGCGCCACAGTAACATTTCAGGGCGAAATCACCTTCCCGCCGCCAGCGCCGAAAATCCAGGCCATAGCGGCGCAAAAGCCGCAGGAAAAACCCAGGGAACTTACACCGCAGGAGCGGCGCGCACAGGAACTGGCCGCCTTTCGCCGCGCCACCATACAGCAAGTGGGGCTGTTGGCGTTCGGGGGGGCCCTTTTGGGGATTGTCGGCGTTTATGCGCCGGTGAGCTTTATGCAGCATCTTGTCGTGTTTGCGCTTGCGTGTTTCGTCGGCTTTCAGGTGATCTGGAACGTCGCCCACGCGCTGCATACGCCGCTGATGTCGGTCACCAATGCCATCTCCGGCATTATCATCATCGGCGCCCTGTTGCAGATCGGCGCCGGCAACTGGCTTGTCGTCATCCTTGCCGCCATCTCCACCCTTATCGCAACCATTAACATTGTCGGTGGATTTCTCGTCACGCGCCGCATGTTGGCCATGTTCCAAAAATCGTAGGGCACCATGAATATCGGTATCGTCTCTGCGGCCTATATCGCCGCCTCCGTCCTGTTTATTCTCTCCCTTGGCGGGTTGTCCAATCAGGAAAGCGCCAAACGCGGCGTCTGGTACGGCATCATCGGCATGGCCATCGCCGTCGCCGCAACCGTCTTCGGCCCCGATAGCGGCAACTATATCCTGCTGGCTATTGTGGTTGCCGCCGGCGCAATCGCCGGCGCCTATGTGGCGGGGCGCGTGCAAATGACCGAAATGCCGCAACTTGTCGCGGCGCTGCACAGTTTCGTCGGCATTGCCGCGGTGTTCATCGGTCTTAACGCCGATATCGAGTTGAACAGCGTCCTCGCCATGGATGCGGCAGCGCGCGATACCCTCACCGGATTCGCCAAAAAACTCGCCCACAAGGATACGGTGGAGATCGCCATTCTGAAAGTCGAAGTCTTCCTCGGCATTTTCATCGGCGCCATCACCTTTACCGGATCCGTTGTCGCCTTTGGCAAACTCGCCGGCCGTATCGATGGCAAACCCTCGAAACTTCCCACCGGACACGCCCTGAATGCCGCCGCCGTGGCGCTGTGCATGGGACTGGGCGTGCTGTATTTCAACGGCGCCGGCATCTGGACCATGATCCTGGTGTCCCTCATCGCCGGCTTTATCGGCTGGCATCTGATCATGGGAATCGGCGGCGCCGATATGCCCGTCGTCGTCTCCATGCTCAACAGCTATTCCGGTTGGGCGGCAGCGGCGATCGGCTTTACCCTCAGCAATGACCTTTTGATCGTCACCGGCGCTCTTGTCGGGTCCTCGGGTGCCATTCTCTCCTATATCATGTGTAGAGCCATGAACCGCCATTTCGTTTCCGTGATTCTGGGCGGCTTCGGCGGCACCGGCGAGCCGGCGCAGGAGATCACCGGCGAGCAGACCGCCATCGATGCCGATGGTGTGGCCGCCGCCCTCGAAGACGCCGACAGTATTATCATCGTGCCCGGTTACGGTATGGCGGTCGCGCAGGCGCAGCAATCCGTCAGCGCGTTGACGCAGCGATTACGTAGCAAGGGCAAAACGGTGCGCTTTGGCATTCATCCCGTTGCCGGACGTCTGCCGGGCCATATGAATGTGCTGCTCGCCGAGGCGAAGGTTCCCTACGATATTGTTCTTGAAATGGATGAGATCAACGACGATTTCCCGCAAACGGATGTGGCCATCGTTATCGGCTCCAACGATATCGTAAACCCGGCGGCACAGGATGATCCCAACAGCCCCATCGCCGGCATGCCGGTGCTTGAGGTATGGAAGGCGAAACAGGTGTTCGTCTCCAAGCGAGGCCAGGGAACCGGCTATTCGGGCATCGAAAACCCGCTGTTTTACAAACCGAACACGCGCATGTTCTTTGGCGATGCGAAGGCGTCACTGGATCAGCTTCTGGCTTTGATCCCGGCTTGATCGCCGACCGTGACCTCAGGCGGCGCCGAGCAGAAAAATGCCGACCACAACAACGATGGCGCTTGCAACGCGGGCCAACCAGGGCCGCTCGCCAAACCATACCACACCGATCAGGGCGGCGACGATCACGCTTGATTCGCGAATGGCCGACACCGACCCCAGGTTGGTAAGCGACATCGCGTAGATCGCCAGGCCATAAGCCAGTGTCGAGATCAGGCCGCCCGTCAGCCCTGTAAGATACTTCCGCAATGCATAGTGGCGCAATCGCCGCCGCCGCCACGTCAGCAGTGCCACACTGGCGATCCCCTCAAGAAGAAAGAGCCAGCCGATATAGCCCAGGACGTTTTGCGAGGCACGCACGCCCAATCCATCGACAATGGTATAAGCGGCAATCATCAGGCCGGTAAGAAGCGCGAACAATACGGCGGCAGCGTTAAACGCCATATGGCCGCCGGCAAGGCTTTGTGCGCCGATTGCCGTGCTGATCATGATGATGGCCAGCCAGCCTTGCACCGTCGGCATCTCGGCGGCAAAGAACAGGGCCCCGAGCGCCACCAGCACCGGCGCCACGCCGCGCGCTATGGGATACGCGTGGCTGAAATCGCCGATCCGGTAGGCTGCCAGCAGGAAACCATAGTAAAACCAGTGAATTACCGTCGATGCGACCAGAAAGCCCCATGCCTTTGGCGCCGGTAGTGGGTAAAGGATCACCAGCACCGCGCCCGCCAGCATGTGACCGGTGTTCACCAAAGCCATCGCCATGATCCGATCCGATGCGCCCTTGATCATGGCGTTCCACAGCGCATGCAGAACTGCTGCGCCGAGTAATAAACCTATGGCCAGATGGCTTGGCGCACTCATTCAGCGCATCCCCTGGCCGATGTTCCTTGATGGGCCGGCCGATCTGAAAAATTCATGGCTTGCAGGTATCCTCCATCTGTGATCTTTCAGCGGGTTGTTCCTGAAGCGTATCATGTCTTTCGGCCCTGCCGCCAGGAAGGCCGGTTCGGGCCATTCATCTGTACCCCCGACGGGTTTTTTAGTTGATTGTGAAGAAAGGTGCTTCGTTACGCTTGCGTGTACAAAACGCCAATACCGCTGGCATACAAGGGACTTTGCGTTTGACTCCTGACCCGGTTTACAACCGTTGTCTTGTCAGCACGACACACAAGTCAGCGCGTACAAAACGCCAATACCGCTGGCATACAAGGGACTTTGCGTTTGACTCCTGATCCGGTTTACAACCGTTGTCTTGTCAGCACGACACACAAGTCAGCGCGTACAAAACGCCAATACCGCTGGTATTATTGGGAAAAAGTGGACCGAGGCGAAGCCGGGGGACTTTTTCACATTCAACGAATTTGGCGCGCAAAAAAGGGCTGCCGTGGGTACGACAGCCCGAGTCTAGGGAGGAAACGCCTTTGAAAGGCGACGAGAACGACACATGAAGAGGAGGAATTTTAGCTGCCCCGCTCACCCGATTCCGCTCCTGGCAGGTAACGCTGGTTCGGATACGGGAGAGCGGGACAGGTGTTTGTCAATGGCGCAAGCCATTGGTGCCGCTTCTCGTAGTGTCAGACATGAGTCGGTTTGCGGGCAAAGTCAAGTCTGCAGCGGCATTTTATGCTGCTATGCACAACAAATGTTACTGAATAAGGGCTTGGTATTGATTTTACGCGATATTTTGTGTGCTGGATCGTTCGTGTGGTGCCAGTAATTATATGTTCGGCGCAGTTACCAGGGCCAAGCGCTAACAGATTGTGTGACGCTGCAAATCGGGCAGTGATCCTAACAGACATAACTTTCAGGAGGTTGGGGTACGATGGATTGTCAATTGCGCACAAGCGCGATCGATACTCTATGTGTGATCTTTCAGCAGCTTGTTCCCAGGGCAGGCAGGTCTGAAGATACATCTCTTGCGCCCTTGTCGCCAGGGAGGCCATACCGGGCCGTCCATCCGATCATCGCTTTTTTTTCGATTTATCCTACGCTGTCAAGGGTTTAAGAGCCGCTGGAAGCGGCGCGAAGCGCCCTTGACAGCGTAGGATAAATCGAACATCTCTAATGATCAGATGAATGGCCAGCAGCACCCGATGGGTTTGCCAGGGACATCCTGTTGAAATTACACATCTATGGAGGCATGGAGGGGCGTATCTGTTGGGCATGTTGGACTATCTTGCGGCTTGAAATATGTAACTGGCGCTGATATCACAAGGCGCATGGAGTGACCGCTGGAGAGGTGCCGGAGTGGTTGAACGGGGCGGTCTCGAAAACCGTTGAGCGCGAATGCGTTCCGAGGGTTCGAATCCCTCTCTCTCCGCCAGCCAACCGTGGGTGTTTTCGGTTCTGTCAAGTTCATGCAGATTATCTTTTAATTTCGGCACTTTACTCCACCTCCTCAATATCAGAGACGACATGCGCAGGCACAAAAGGGGCCATTTTCGGCCTCTGTCTCCATCTGCCCCTTTTGCCGTGTCAGTTTTGCACCGCCTTGCAAAAAACAGGGAATTTATTCAGCGTGAACAGGGAATATTCCAGGCAATAACAGGGAAATTACTGCTGCGGCGCTATTGGGACTGGTTTCACGATTCACCGCTCATCTATTGGAGAGGATAGGCTCACCCATCGAACCCGAGAAGGCGCTCCTGCTCACACCAGTCGTAAGGAAGCCTGGTTCGGACTATCTTTTCAAGAGTTGATTCAGCTGCCTGCCTGCCATCAAGAATGGCGCTTTGGATGCGCGGAGACAAAAGTGCCAGGGGCAGACGGGTTCGCACCGTGGACAAGGCATATCCATCCGCTGCGGCGATGGCAGCAAGGCCCTTGCCACGCTTGAGAGACGAAATCCAACGATGGCCGCGAACCAGCGCTCGAATAAGAACAGGATCCGTCCTGACCTCAGGGTTCTCGGCAATGAGACACATTTCAACACCGCGACGGCGGCGGGTGAAAGGCACATGCAAGCTAAGGAGTGGTGAGCGAAGACGGATCGGATCGACACTCATAGCCTGTGCCAGAGGGATCGGATCAAGCAGCACTGTTATGCTATCATCGCCTATTGTAACCCTCAAGATAAGGGTTCGGAGTTCGCTAACATGGGCGCTGATCCTGTCGATCAATGAGGATGTCCTGGTTGCTATCGCTTGCAGGTCGCCGACGTCAGGATCCTCAAGTAGACCAAATTGGGTGGGCTTGGCGCTTAGGTGCTCGCGTAGGGAACTCGTGACGAGGTCCTCAATGGCTTTGGCGGGAAGGCGCCATCGGGGTACATCTGCTGGGCATTTATCGTTGTCACCATGGCGCTGGCGCGATAAGCGAGAAACATAGTAATAGTAGCGCCTATTGCCTTTGCGCGTATGGGTGGGTGTCAACCGTCCCCTTATGCATCATAGAGAAGTCCTTTTAGCAGAGCACCCTGGTTGTGTTGTTTGCCAACCTTTCCTGACAGCCCGGATGATGCGGACAAGCCTATGCCTCTGCGCCGCGGCTTGCCACTGTTGGCGATGAGCCTGTCTTGTACCCGCTGCCACAGGTCTGAGGATATGATCGCCTCGTGCAGACCGTCATGGATCTTGTCTTTATGGCGGATTTTTCCGATATAGATGGGGTTGGTGAGAGTGTGATGGATCTGTCCTGAGGTCATCACGGCACCGCCCTAACGCCTGCCGGAGGCAAAGATGCGGCGCTTGGAGCGGATACCCGAGCTTGCGGCCGCATCTCGTACCATGCGCAGATTGCCAAGGTTTGCATAAAGAGCAAAGAGTTGGCGCACTTCATCGGCCTCGTTTTTGTTGATGCTGAGCCCGCGCACGGCCTTGTCCGGGTGAGGGTCATAGCCCAGGGGCGGCAGCCCACCCATCCACATGCCCTTGGCCTTTGAGGCGGCGATCTTGTCGCGGATGCGCTCAGCAGTGACTTCCCGCTCGAACTGGGCGAAAGACAGGAGCATGTTCAGGGTCAGTCGTCCCATGGAAGTTGATGTGTTGAAGGCTTGGGTAACGGAGACGAAGGAGCAGCCCGCAGCGTCAAGGCGTTCAATAAGGCGGGCGAAGTCGGTCAGGGAGCGGGTCAGCCGGTCGATCTTGTAGACCACCACCCTGTCCACAAGCCCGGCCTCGATATCCGCCAGCAGAGCCTGAAGCCCAGGGCGCTTCATGGTCGCCCCGGAGATACCACCATCGTCGTACCTTGCCTTGTACAGCCTCCAGCCCTCGGACTTATGGCTGGCGATATAGGCAGCGCAGGCGTCGTATTGGGCGCTCAGGGAGTTGTAATCCTGCTCCAAACCGTCAGCATTGGATTTGCGGGTGTAAATGGCGCAGCGGATCTTTGGCTTGCACGCTCGCCCTTGCCTCTTCGTTGGGCTCATCGGTTCCCTTTCTCATACGAAGTTGCGGTTTTGGTCTTGCCGATCCGAAAGAACCGGGGCCCGGACCATCTCGCCCCGGTGATGGCGCGGGCAACGGCACTAGAGCGTGTCAGGTCTTAATAGAAGCAATTCTGTTTCTCGATTGGCGAGGCGAACCACGCTCAAGGCGGTCGAAGAGCGATGGCGACCCATCTCTCAAGAGCGGCTTGGGTGTGGGCGTCCGCCAATCGGAAACCCGAAGGGACGGGCGCTTTTGCGACAAGATGAACCTTAAGTCTCTTGAAAATAGCCCCACTATATCCTGCGAGACTTAAGGTTCATCTTGTCGCAAAATCGCTCCGTCAGAATGATTCTATTAAGACCTGACACGCTCTAAGAGAGCGATAATGCCGTCCCTGCCATAAAAACCCCTCATCGGTGGCCTCGACGATATGGGTCACGCTGTTCCACTCGCGCACAAGGCGGCTTCCCGCAGGCAGACAGGTAACAGAAGTTGATCCGGTGCCCCCGCTGGAAGCAGACCGGGCAAGTGCGACAAGGCGTCGTTTGATCGCGGGCGATAAGCCGCCTTGTTGCCGGGCTTGCAGTTCAAAGGCAAGGATGCGACGCATCAGCGGCTTGCTAATTGAGCGCGGTGGCGCCTTACCAAAGATGTCGAGCCAAAGCACCCGTAGGTCATTGCGTTCAAGCGCAGGCAGATCATTGAGATCACATTTTATGGGATGGTTTTTTTGGCCTGGATTGGGCACAGATATCCTGACGCTGTGGTCTTTGTTCTGGTCGCCATGCTTTATGTTGGAACGGCTCATTGCAGTCTCTCCCGACTGATCTGGTACCAGCCATGGAAGACAGTAAGGCTTGCCTTGCGGGGGAAGTCCAGTCAGGAAACAGATATAGGAGTTATGAGAGTCTGACTCAAAATTAAGTTATTGATTTTATTGCCCTTGCAACAAATCTTGATTGTCGCCTGATGGCGGCGATTGTAAGCCAAGCATGGGATGAGGATAGGGACTTTTCCCAGTCCCTTGCAAGCCTTCTGCAACGCCCCAGCCAGGCGAAGGTCCGCTCAATGACCCAACGCCTTGCAATGACCACAAAGCCTGTCGCTTGATTTGGTCGTCTGACAATCTCGATCGTCGGCGGATTGTCCATCGTCTGCAGCAAGGCCAGTTGCAGCTTCTCTCCCCCATAGCCCCCATCTGCGAACAGGCGGACACGTGTTGGCCAACTCCCGCAGGCCCCTTCAATGGTCAGGGGTGCGCCATCACGATCCTGGATATCGGCAGCATGCACACCGCCATAAAGCAGATTACACTGCGTGTCGGTGATGATATGGCGCTTGCGGCCCTTCACCTTCTTGCCCGCATCAAAGCCCATTATGCCGCCACTTTCGGTAGTTTTGACCGATTGGCTGTCAATGATCCCGGCGCTGGGTTCGGCTTCGCGCCCGACCACCAGCCGTGATGCGCATACCAGTGTTTCGTTGATGATATCAAGAAGATTGAAATTGCGCAGGCGATAGAAATGATATTGCACGTCGTGAAAGGCAGGAAATCCTTGGGCAACATCGCCCACTGGCATCCTGTTGCAGCCATATAGGAAATGGCATTCCATATATGGCGCATGGAAGGCTTACGCGGACGGCCAACCTTGGAAGTGGGTAACAGGAAGGGCTCAATCAGCGCTCAATCAGCGTCAGTGCAATCGCTTGCATAGCGAAGTTCACGGCTGTCATACTGGATACTGGGGGCGGGTGATTTCAGTCCAGAGCATTGTGATCTCCTTCGAATCATTTGTTTAACCCGAATGAACCACAAACCACTGAAATTACTCAACTTAATTTTCGATTGCGCTCTGATGTAGAAACAAACAATTAAAGAGGCATGGCAGAGGCATTGATATCGACTAAACAACGGCTCGACTTCAGTTAATCGGAGAAGCGACTGAAGCGCGTAAAGACGTCTTCCATACCGCCGGTATCTTCTTCGTCACACTCATCCTCGCTCATATCCGCAAGCTTGTTGCCCAAGCCAGTGGCTCGATCAAGCTTGATAAGTGTGACCCCATACCCCCTGGACTGAGAATGATGCTCAACTATAACAGATGCTTCGTTTGTCGGGTGTAACCAACCTTCTGAACTCACTTGTGCCTCAATAGGCGATATCGACATTGTGTCTGGCCCCTTCATACAGGAAACAGGTAACCAGTCGCCCTTTCGCAAAGTAAGCCTTGGCATAGTGTCCGAGCCAAGCCAGTAGCGACACCTTCCGTCCTTACTAAAGACAACCGCAACCGGCTCGCTGGTCAAAGCCACAATGCGGCGGATAGTCGCCTCCAGGCTACACTCAAACAGGTTAGCTATTTCCCGGACATGTTGAATATCCAAACATGGGGTGAGCTTGGGCAAAAGGAAGCGATCAGGGATCAGCAGAGCAATCGCAAAGCGGTTTGCCTGCATCTCCTGCAAGGTATTGCGGTCCGATGCCATCCGCCTATCAAAGCCTGCAGCCTCCATATTACTGCGAGAACACCAAAAACCATCCTTCGCCGTCTGCCTGTGCCACAAGTTCAAATAGTGGCCCAGTTCATGAGCGATCGTAAACCGCTGGCGTCGAGGATGGCCATCGGCGTTAACCAGGATCGCGCCGCTATGACGATTGTCAGTCATCACAAGCGCGCCCTCAATATTGGAAAGCGGCTCTCGCCGAATATTGACGATATCATGTGCTGCTGCTACTGCCTCCAGGGGAACAGGCAGGACGCTACAGCTTTGCCCGTCCATCTGGTCATGGATCGCCTGGGCGAGCAAGTCTGGTGTGCGATGCCCATGATTATAATTGGCGTCGCCCGTCCCGGCAGTATAAAATGCGAAAAATTCAATTCTGTAATGCCACACTACGGGATTGATCCACTGAAACCCCACTGCTAGAGCAAAACTTTGACTGTCATATTGATACATACAGTTGGCGACTATGCCTTTCTAGCAGCGGATAGTTGTCGATGGGATCTAGTGCTTAAGAAAAACATTGGCCCTGTAAATAAAATTCATACGGATATTCAAGGGAGCGTGTTTGCAATCGGAGGGAGCTGTATTGATCGTGATGACTTTGCCGCTCAACTAATCAGAGCTCGACAACGTGGAGTGGATTATCCGGATGCCACACGAGAAATAGCCCCACCCCTATTCGAGAAAACTACGCAAATTGCGCAGGACTACGGGAGAAATGATCAGCATTTACTCGTTTGCTGGTACGCAGATCGCAGTGTGAATAAATGTAGAGTACGTAAGCATATTTTACCAATCGAGTACGTTGCCGATGTACGTGGGTTTGACTGCATGGGACCGGATACAAAATGGCTCTTTAGATATGCGTCATCCCGAATGAAATGTTTCAAAGGGCCTGAGGGAAAGATAAAGCTAGATGCTTGGGCCTATGATGTGATCAAAGAGGCATCAATACAATTTCCGAGGACGGTTGCACTTCCAGGTAAGGCAGTTATTTTAAGGTGCTCCGGTACAATCGTTGTTAGAGAAGATCTCCACCCACAGCATTGGAATGGCTCTAGGCAAGAATTTCTGGGTATGTTGTGACAATTGTTATTTGATAGTATGCAAAGAAATTTCAAGTCTGATTTGACGCTAATTACTTCTCAGGTGCAATTTTTCAGGCTATGGAATAGTCGATTGCAATATGGGTGACTTTCTCGACTGCTACAAAAACAGTCCGCGTATAACTGCACGCCCAACCTTGAGTACTGAAAGCTTGGTTGACATTATGATTGATGAACGATGAGAGGGCGCAGATGGTCTTTACTGATCCGCCCTATAATGTTCCAATAGATGGAAATGTAGGTGGCTCTGGTAACATAAAGCACCGCGAGTTTGCCTTTGCCTGTGGTGAGATGTCATCGCTTGCGTTCACCGCTTTCCTGCAGCAGTCCTTGCAGAACCTTGCACAGCAAAGCCTTGATGGTTCGATCCATTTTGTCTGCATGGACTGGCGTCATATGGAAGCGTTACTCTCGGCGGGAAGACAGGTATACGATGAGATGAAGAATGTCGTCGTCTGGGTCAAGGACAATGGCAGGATGGGAAGTTTCTACCGCTCCCGTCACGAGATGATCTTTGTCTTCAAGAAAGGCGGAGCGCCGCACATAAACACCTTCGAGCTTGGTCAGCATGGCCGCTATCGGACGAATGTCTGGGAGTATCGCGGCGTCAACACGTTCAAGGCGGGGCGCATGCAAGAGCTGTCCATGCATCCGACTGTCAAGCCGGTTCAGATGATCGCTGATGCCATCAAGGATGTCTCGGGGCGCGGTGATATTGTTCTGGACGGGTTCGGCGGCTCCGGCTCGACGCTGATTGCGGCGCACAAGACGGGACGCCGGGCGTATTTGTGCGAATATGATCCCATCTACTGCGATCGGATTCTCGCCCGCTACGAGGCTTATGCCAAGGACGAGGCGGAACTTATTGCCTGTGGTTTGGAAAAGGCGGATCACAGGGGCAATACCCTGGAGGCGGCCTAAATGAACTCGCGGAGCAACAGAAATCGTAAAGGTAGTCTGTCAGAGGCTTTGACGGTAAAGCCTACGAGAAGGCCTTACGCGGTGGGGTATGCAAAGCCGCCCCGGGAGCGGCGCTTTAAGCCCGGGCAGTCGGGTAATTCCAAGGGCCGCCCAAAGGGAACTGGCAACAAAGCAACCAACCGCAACGGGGATACCTCCGGCTCCCTTGCTGAGCGGCTAAAGGACATTGTTCTGGAGGAGACCTATCGATCGATTCTCATCAACGAGGGAGAATATCAGCTAAGCGTACCGATGGCTCAGGCTGTTGTGCGATCGATTGCCCACAATGCGGCCAAGGGGAACACGCGGGCGCAGCGTTTGTTCGCCGAAATGGTCGTAGGCATAGAGGCGGAGCGGATGAAAGAGCGGCTGCAGTTATTCGAAACAGCGATCGACTACAAGCAATGGTGGGAGGCAGAGTTGGCGCGTCGCGAGCGTCTTGGGATCACCGGTCCGGCTCCACTGCCACACCCAGACGATGTACAGATCGATCCTCGCACCGCTTTAGTTCGCATTGCGGGACCGATGAGTAGCGAAGAGAAACGTGACTTCGATGACTTAAAGCGTATGAAAAAGCTTTGGGAACGCGAGGTGCCGCAGTTGGAGAAGGACCTGGCCACAACAGATGACCCTCAGGAGCGGGAGATAATCGAGAAAGACCTGCGCTTTGGACGTGACTTCCTGCAACAACTTGAAGAATTATTTCCCGATTCCAATCCCTTTCACAACCACCTGCAAGACGAGGAAACAAACGAGCACTGAAGAAACAAAAATTGATTCCGAAGGACCTCTGGCCCTGAATTGCCCCGGGTTTACCGGAGGATAAAACTCTCTAAAGGTAACCCTCATTATGACACCAGCAGGCAGGTCCGAACCTACAGTGCGGAATTCCGTGAACGCGGCTTTGGCTTTTCAATGAGCATAGAGCTGATTATCGCAGTGACAGTGCGACCTATAAGGCTATTTCATCGAAGCTGGGCTGTTCCTGGTGGAGTTTGCGCGACTGGCATCGCCAGCCGGAGCGCGATAGCGGTCAGCGCGCAGTCAATGAGATATTGAAGAAGGCGTCAGCTTGTTTCGCCCAGGCGGCGCTTGATACCAGCGGTATTGGCTTGTTGTACACGCTGACTTGTGTATCGTGTTGATAAGACAACGGTTTTTAACCAAGCAAAGAGGCAAACGCAAAGGCCCTTGGTATGAGTGCCCACTGAAGCGATGATCACAGGAACGCGTTTAGGGTCGAACCGATCTGCCGGGTTCTACCGATCGCGCCCCATTGAGCGACTATGCCCATGCCCGGATTGCATGTAACCCGGAGCGGGCCTCGGCCCACTTCAAATCCGATCGTGCGCGCGGGGCAAAAATCAGATAGGTATACGAACAGCAGCTGGAGTTACGGGGCCCGCAATGCCTGTCACCCGTTGCGGCGTGAAGGCCATGATAGGGCCCGCTGAATGCTTGAGCGGCTCATGAAAGCGGCTTCCATTCAGGGTGTTGTGCGGAGCAAGCTTGCCCTGACGATAAGGTATAGAAGACTCGATTTTATCTGACACCCACTTGAGCATCTCACTTAACCGGCATCACCCTACCCGCTCTCCTTTTTACTTTTGTGGCCCAACCACCCCAAGGGTACCATTTCATGGGTGGCAACTGTGTTTATATCTTTATGGAGATGCATATTCTTTATGGTCTCGGATCATTGCGTTTAGGACAGTCAAGAGCTTTCGTGCAATGGCGATGAGGATCACTTTGGCCGGTTTTCCTCGTGCCTGCATCTGTGTTTTAATGCTCTTGAAAGACGCGTTCGATCTTGCCGCAGATAACGCCGCCATGTAGAGCGCGCAGCGCACATTAGCGCGACCGCCGGAAATCCTTCGTTTTCCTCGCAAGGTTCCTGAATCTCTGGCATGAGGCGCCAAGCCAGCCAGGCTAGCAAGTTTCTTGCGGTCCAACTGCCCAAGCTCGGGAAGGTATGCCAGCAAGTTCGTACACACCACGGGCCTCATACCGGGGGCCGACTGCATGAGCTTTTTTTGCCTTTTCAGGTCCTCGTGCTCATCGATATGAACCTTGATGCTCTTCTCGATTTGGGCAATGCGCTCGCCAAGCTGTTGCAAATGCGCCTCTATATCGCGCCGGACCGGGTCCGCAATCTGCGGCGTAATACCAACGGTTATATGCTTTGACTTTTTTGTATCCATTTGCGTATTCCTATTGAGGTGATGGTTTCAGGTTGTGCGGTGAGTTTGTTCCAAGCCTGACAGGCAGCGTCAAGAATTGCCTCGTAATCTTCAAAGACGCGGTTTGATAGCCAGTTCTGACGCATATACTGCCAGATGTTTTCAACTGGGTTCAGTTCCGGCGCACGCGACGGTAGGAAGATGATCGACAGGTTGTCCGGCAGCTTCAGTTTGCTTGTGGTATGCCAACCGGCGCGATCAAGCAACACCACGGCATGGGCACCTTTGGCGACGTGGTGACTGATCTCTTCAAGATGAAGCTGCATGGCTTGGGTATTGGCCGACGGCAGGGCCAGTGCGGCTCCCGTTCCTCTGGCCGGGCATACCGCGCCGAATAGGTAAGCACTCTTGTAACGTTGATCGGCTGGTTTTCGTGGCCTTGTACCGCGCCTGGCCCAGATGCGGGTCTGCGGGTTCTTCTGCCCCACCCTCATTTCGTCTTGAAACCAGATTTCAATGGGGGTGTTCTTTAAAAGATGACCTGTGTGCGCTTCAAGCGTGGCTGCGAAGTTTTTTTTAATTCCTTGATGACCCGTTTGTTCTGTTTGGGATGTTGCGGACGTACTGACATGCGAGAAAAGCCCAACTCCCTGAGAAGATTGGAAATGGTACGCTCCTTGATCGAAACACCAAATCGCTCTTTGATCACATGGACCAAATCAATACGCCGCCAGCGCACGACACCGTCAAGCTCAGGATCAGGTCCGGCCGCGACAATCTGGGCCAGTTCGTGCTTTTGGCTTGCACTCAATAAGCTTTTGGGACCACCGCCCCTTCGGTTGACCAGACCGCTTGGGCCGTGCGCGTTGAAACGATGAACCCAGTCCCGCAAGGTCAGGCGCTGGATGGTTGGGCTCAGCGCCATAATGTTGAACTGTATTTTATCGATCCGGGCAAGCCTACCCAGAACGCCTATATTGAAAGTTTCAACGGGCGGTTTCGCCAAGAGTGCCTGAACCTCAATTGGTTCACAACACTGGCAGAGGCGCAATCGATCATCGAAGACTGGCGGATTGACTACAATGAGCATCGGCCGCATTCATCGTTAAAGTATCGCACACCAAAAGAATTTGCCGCATCAAGACCCTTGCACAGAGTGCAATGGGCGTCAGCGCCTGCGCTACTAAAGGCTCCAGCGCGGTCGCCCATTGCTCACGCCGCACAATAGTGGTAAAACAAAGGAAGAACAGAGTCTCGTTATAAATGGTACGCAAATTCGGGGCAGGTCAGCACTTAAGCCTATGGTTGAAGTTGATGGCTCTGGGACATGCCACTTTGCGCCGATCTTGGAATTATCTTGATTAGTTCGATGAGGTTCATTTTGCCCAATATACCTAGCAAAATTTCTGGCGTGAGTATGACTTTTGCTGCCGGAGTAGATCGGAACATTGCACAAAACTTGTTAGATGCAATGCAGCATACGATTTCCTCAACCGCTGTCCCAGGAGAAAAAATTGATGCCCTGTGGGTATCATCTGCCAAAGACAGCCACAAATGCCCTAGTAGACATGTAAGCGGCTTGGCCGTTGATATTTCCCGAGTAAATGGAAAGAGGATATCTACCCACTACGGTTCGGACGAATCCGTAAAGGCCATCGTTGATGGCTTGCAATCGTTGTTTGAATCAGCACCAAATAGACGAGAAAATTACGGACCAACGATACAAAAGAAGCTCGGCAAAGATAATATCGTAGGTGGCCATTCCGACCATTTTCACTGGTCAGTGGATGGCGATCACAGTGTTTGCGCTGCAAAAGATGACAAATTCAGATTGGCCGATGAAGACACACCACAAGCAGTTTCACAAAGGTAAGCTTAGTTATTCGCCTTTGCTCTACTAGTAGTTAGGGCAATTCTATCAATATTTTGGAGGACGTGATTTGCGAAAACTTCTATTTTTAATCGTTGCTCTGTATGGCATGGCGGCACAAGCCCAGGAAGATAGCGCTTTAGAAAGCCTTGAGGTGGCAACGCCCAAAGAAGACCGCTACGCGCCAATTGCATTATCAACTTCATCGGAAATTTCCCTTCCTCCAGAGATCACAATTGCACTTGGTCTAGGATACAATTCTTTACAAGACTCCTTCCGAGCCAATGCCATCCAGGTTTCAGATGACGATATTGCGTCGGTGTCGATGAATAAGTCAGGAATTGTACAATCAAGTAATCTTCGGTTGGCTGACGAAGCCGCCTCTATTGGGCAACAGATTAGATACAAGTTTGAGTTCGCCTCGACGCTGTATGAGCTGCGAGAAAGTTTGAGGGTATCAGCTGAAGCATCGTTTGGTGGCTCATCTTTCTCAGCTTCAGCAAAAGCACAATTTTTTAGCAGTTTCGATCTCAGTCGAACGGCTTCGTATATTGTTTTCTCTATGGAAGTTGTCAACGCTATGGAGCGTTTAGAAAATTGCCAACTTACCTCGGATGCTGCTGCCCTTCTAAACTCTGGAGATTTTGCGAGATTTTTTTCTGTTTATGGTGATGAATACGTTACTACAATCACAACTGGCGGCGACATGACCATTGTGTTTGAAGTCAACTCACAATCTGAACAGACTAAACGTGATTTTGATGCACAATTTTCAGTAGGATATGGAGCCTTCAGCGCTAGCGGTTCCATAGAGAAAAAGTTCAGCGAAGTCCTACAAGACAAGCAAATCAATGTAAGGTTTCTAAAACGGGGGGGAGAATCCGGGATTTTCACCACGGACACGCAAGACGATGTGAGTCAAGTGGTTCTAGATATCTTCGAATTGGCAGAGAAATTTCCAGAGGAGGTCAAGAAAAACCCCGTTCAAGTCGCGGCCGGGACGTCTGATTATAATTCATGCTTAGGAGCCAAACGTCTTTTTCCAACATTCTTCAACACTCGTCTGGTAATCGATGGTGTGGTGAACTTGCTGGAACAATATGGACAACCACTTGATGACTACCAACTGTGTATCAAGACGGCACTTTCGGCAGGCTGCTCTTACGGAGGCGGGACAAATAATGCAGTGTATGACCTCCAAGATCGCGTTTTGGCACTCTATCGTGACCCTTTCGGGGCGGAACAAAACCCTAGTGATGGCAAAGCGCTGATATCGGATTTAAGCCGTATACTCTACGCTGCCAACTTACCACCTGCCCCAGCAGTACCAGCCGGGGAGTAACGCAATGACATGGGTGATTAAAAGTTCAACAGTCACAGATGACTTATGTGAAACTCGGCCAATCAAGTTTGAGGATCGAGCGCAAATCAATATTGGAACAGACGATCTGTTCTTTATCGTTAAAGCCCCAAAAATTGAAATTGGGAATGACGTTGTTTTCTTTGGGAACGGGGATGATGGCGGTGACGGCAGCCATGCTCCTGCTCAGACTGCCGGAGTGCCGGATACGCATCCTGGAGTGCGCGGAATAGACGGGGCTTCAGGTGGAAATGGATCCAACGGCGCAACTATTTTGTTCCTTTGCGAACAGTTTCTTTGTGAAAATGTTGGCTTCGAACTCAGTGGAGGTAAAGGGGGAACAGGTGGTAATGGCGGCAAGGGCGGGAGAGGCGGTCGCGCTGATCGCTCCCAAAGGCGGCGTGGAGGTGACGGCGGTGCTGGAGGTAATGGCGGCAAAGGTGGCGAAGGGGGCGACGGAGGATACGTAATCGTCCTTGCTAACGAGATGGACGCTAGAGGATTAGCCAGCTTTCGTGCTACGTATGGTGCGGGCGGCAAAGGTGGCTCTAGAGGTGTTGGTGGTGATGGTGGGCCAGGACGTGGTGCAGCTGGGCCGTTTGGAATTGGAGCACAACCGGGGGGAAACCCTGGTCCTCGTGGGGACCGAGATGGACTCGAAGGTCAAATTGGCAAAAGCGGTATTCCGAATTGGATACATTTCAGGAGTATTGAAGAGGTAGACCGCTTGAGGCCAGATTGGGCTGAATTCATCAGAATGATCATGAACACTGAAGCCAAGGCATGATTTTTACAAAAACGATCGTTTTTGGAACAGTCGCGCCGGTCACCAGAAATCAGGCGTATATAAGTTCCAAAAACCCCTTCCAAAACCTTTGCAGTTTTGAGAGGTTTTTGGCACACTGCCGATATGATTATTGGCTATGCCCGAGTGTCCAAGGATGAGCAGAACCTCGAAGCGCAAATTGATGCGCTTGAGGCAGCTGGCGCAGAGCGCCTTTTCTCCGACAAATTGAGCGGGAAGATCCGCAACCGGCCGGAGCTTGATCGAGCGCTTGATCTTTTGCGTCCGAGCGATGTGTTGGTAGTTACTAAGTATGATCGTCTCGCCCGATCGCTGAAGGATCTTCTCGAGATAGTTGAAAGCGTTCAGGCGAAGGGAGCGGGCTTCCGTTCTCTTAGCGAAGATATAGACACGACGACGCCGGCCGGCCGTCTTGTGTTTCACGTTTTTGCATCGATCGCCCAGTTCGAACGAGAGCGTTTGTCAGAGCGCACACGCGAAGGCTTGGATGCAGCAAAGCGACGAGGACGTGTCGGCGGACGACCGGCAGCACTGAACTCCGATCAACGGGCTGAAGTGCGACGGATGCGAGATGAAGAGGGCCGGCGACCGTCAGAGATCGCCAAGCTTTTCAAAGTCAGCCCGAATACAGTAAGACGCGCCTAGAGCGTCAGGCGATTAATAGGAATCTTTTTTGGATTTCCCTTTTTTGGGATAATGTGATTCGTTTGGGCATGGAGGTGATTCTATGACCCAATCTTTATCCCTTGATCTTCGCCGTCGTATTGTTGCTGCGATATCACAAGGAAAGTCACGCCGAGCCGCTGCTGAACAGTTTGCGATTTCAGTCGCAAGTGCGGTTCGTCTGCAAAAACGTTTTGAAGAAACAGGCTCGCTTGAACCGGATCGCCGGGGGCGCCCCAGAGGCAGTGGCAAGCTGGGACCTTATCACGACAGGATCATCGCCAAGGTAGAAGCGCAACCAGACATCACCATGCCTGCTCTGGCGGCCTGGCTTCTTGAGACTAAGGGTGTGCAGGTTGATCCCTCAAACCTGTCGAAACTGCTGTGCAGGGCCGGCTTCAGCTATAAAAAAAACGCTGCTGGCGGCAGAACGCAAGCGTGCAGATGTCAGGGCTGAGCGCGATGAATGGCGCAAACATCGCCTGCCGGCCATTCAAGCCGCCCCTGCACGGCTGCTTTTCATCGACGAGACCAGCGTAAAGACCAATATGACGCCGCTCAGGGGGCGCAGCCGCAAAGGGGAAAGGCTCATCGCCGATGCGCCCTTCGGCAAATGGCATACCCAGACCTTTATTGCTGCCCTGCGTTGTAGTGAGTTGGCGGCGCCCTGGGTCATTGACGGGGCGATGAATGGCGAAGCCTTTGATACTTATGTAACAACACAACTCGCGTCTCTTCTCAAGCCGGGCGACGTTGTGGTTTGGGACAACCTAAATATCCACAAAAGCCCCCGTGCGGCGCAAGCCATCAAAGCCTGTGGCGCTTGGGTATTGTTCCTGCCGCGCTACTCACCTGATCTGAACCCGATTGAGAAGGCCTTTTCGAAACTGAAAACCTTGCTGAGGAAGGCCAAGGCCAGAACCTATGATGATTTATGGAAAGCTGTTGGGCAGGTTTGCGATCTTTTCACGCCGCAGGAATGTTGGAACTATTTCAAAGCGACAGGTTGCGTTGCAAATTAATCGCCCGACGCTCTAAGCTACGGTTTTTAAATCGGAATTTGCATTCAAGCGACCTGATTTTGTATAGTAACCGGATGAAAAAGAAGACGCCAGTACAGGCTTATGAGGATTTCATAGCGGCAGCGGAATTAGAAGAAAATAACGGCTCTGAAACGCTGAGCTTGTTTAGAGATATCGATCTCTTCACAACAGCGCCGCATGAAGAAACGGAAGATTGTAAGCTATTTTTGAGATTTGCCAGCCGCACAGGCGATCGCGAATTTGTTCGCATGATCGGTGACCGACTTTACTTCTGGGCGAAGAATAATGGCTACGATGCAATACCAAAAATGGCGACATTAACGGGCGCGCTGTCTCTTCTCGCGGCTGTCGGTTAAACGCGCTACATCCGCTTTCTCAGCGGCTTCACTCAGTGATCGCGCTGCCTTTTTTCGTTCTGGATCTGATGACGCTTCACTTTGAACAATCGACCATAATTTTACCTTCCACGCATCGCTCGAAAGAGAGCGGGGCATGGGCACGTCATTGGCTGTGATCGTTGATAATGCATCCATATGATCATGCGGGTCATTCTGGGTGCGCACAGCGATATTCGAAACACATGACCTGCCCCGATTTTGAGTACCATTTATAACGAGCCTCTGTTCTTCCTTTGTTTTACCACTATTGTGCGGCGTGAGCAATGGGCGACCGCGCTGGAGCCTTTAGTAGCGCAGGCGCTGACGCCCATTGCGCTTTGTGCAAGGGTCTTGATGCGGCAAATTCTTTTGGTGTGCGATACTTTAATGATGAATGCGGCCGATGCTCATTGTAGTCAATCCGCCAGTCTTCGATGATCGATTGCGCCTCTGCCAGTGTTGTGAACCAATTGAGGTTCAGGCACTCTTGGCGAAACCGCCCGTTGAAACTTTCAATATAGGCGTTCTGGGTAGGCTTGCCCGGATCGATAAAATACAGTTCAACATTATGGCGCTGAGCCCAACCATCCAGCGCCCGACCGCGCAGTTCAGGGCCGTTATCGAGGGTAATCACATCGGGATATCCACGCTCACGCGCAACACGCTCCAGCATCTCCACGACACGGGTGCCTGGTAGTGACAAGGCCACATCAATGGCCGGACATTCGCGGGTGCAATCATCTTTCAGGTTGGCGGTGCGGAACTTCGCGCCATTGGCAAGACTGTCCATGGTGAAGTCCAGTGACCAACGCTGATTGGCCGCCACAGGACGCCAGGCACCTTCACGTACTCTTTTAGGGCGTTTCTTGCGCCAGCGGCGACGCAGGGCCAACTGTTCTTCACCATAGAGCCGTTCCACAACTTTGACATTCACAGCAAAGCCCTCCTGGCGCAACTTGGCATGCAGCATGCGATAGCCGTAGCGCCGGTGTTTGGCTGAAAGTGCAAGCAGACGCGCGCGCAGTCGTCCATGGCGATCCGGCCTTCGCCGGTACCTGTTGCCTGATCTGGAAAATTCTATAAGCCCACAAGCACGCCGCTCAGACAATTGATAGTCAAGACGCAATAGTCTGACAGCCTCACGGCGGATTGCGGGCGTTAGAAGTTTTTTGCCACAAGGCCCTTGAGCGCATCATTATCCAGCATGGTATTGGCCAAAAGCCGCTTGAGCCTGGCGTTCTCGGCCTCAAGTTCTTTCAGCCGCTTGACGTCCGAGACCTGCATACCGCCATATTTGGCCCTCCATTTATAGAAAGTGGCGTCCGACATGCCATGGCGACGGCACAATTCACTGACTTTGGCACCGGCTGCATATTCCTGAATAATCCCCACGATCTGTTCTTCGCTAAAGCGTGATCTACGCATTGCCGTTCTCCTTGTTGTTTCGAACATTAATAGAACAGATCCTACTTTCAAATGGCCCAGTTTTCGGGAGGCAGGTCAGCATGTCGGTCTCCAAGAATCGTTAGACAATTCATGGAACCACAACCCCATGAAATCACCCAACTTAATTTTCGGATGGTCCCTAAGCGGTAAGTATCTGTGAAAATGGGCTTCCCCCCGCTGAAAAGTGGAGAGGCCGGATGCTTATTTCCATCACTTTCGAGACATGGGCAGGAACGCTGTCATGGATGATTATTTGGAGACGGGTTCGATGGAGTCTGGGTGCTCCGCCAGCCAGCCGTGGGTGTTTTCGGTTCTGTCAAGTTCATGCAGATTATCTTTTAATTTCAGCAGCTTGTCCTATCCCTTCGATATCCGAGACGATGTGTTGGGGCACAAACATGGCCGTTTACGGCCCTTGTCTCCATCTGCCCCTTTCGCCGTGTCAGTTTTGCGTTGGCTTTGAAGAAAACAGGGAATTATCAGGGAAATAGCAAAAAGCAGTGCCATTTTCGCTAAAATAGTCCAGATTTTATTGATTTTTTCAATGACTTAACAGCAGTTTCCCTGTTCCTGAAAACAGGGAATTTATTCAGCGTGAACAGGGAACCGCTCGAACTGGAACAGGGAATTGGTTTTGACTTAACAGGGAAATAGCGGGATGCGGCGCAACACGGTTATTCTCGAAGATACTCCGGTCATGCTGGCGCAAGACTGACGATTTATCCATCGAAGCCTAAAAGGCGCTCTTGCTGGTGCCAGTCGTAAGGAAGCCTGGTTCGGACTATCTTTTCAAGAGTTGATTCAGCTGCCTGCCTGCCATCAAGAATGGCGCTTTGGATGCGCGGAGACAAAAGTGCCAGGGGCACACGGGTTCGCATCGTGGACAAGGCATATCCATCCGCTGTTGCGATTTCGGTGAGGCCCTTGCCACGCTTGAGAGACGAAAGCCAACGATGGCCGCGAACCAGCGCTCGAATAAGAACAGGATCCGTCCTGACCTCAGGGTTCTCGGCAATGAGACACATTTCAACACCGCGACGGCGGCGGGTGAAAGGCACATGCAAGCTAAGGAGTGGTGAGCGAAGACGGATCGGGTCGACACTCATAGCCTGTGCCAGAGGGATCGGATCAAGCTGCACTGTTATGCTATCATCGCCTATTGTAACCCTCAAGATAAGGGCTCGAAGCTCGCTAGCATTGGCACTGATCCTGTCGATCAATGAGGATGTCCTGGTTGCTATCGCTTGCAGGTCGCCGACGTCAGGATCCTCAAGCAGATCGAATTGGGTGGGCTTGGCGCTTAGGTGCTCGCGTAGGGAACTCGTGACGAGGTCCTCAATGGCTTTGGCGGGAAGGCGCCATTGGGGTACATCTGCTGGGCATTAAATGGGGTGTGACCGACGCTTCTCGTTATGACGGCCATGAGTTGAAGGGACTGATTGATCCTGACAACACGGCGTCTGACATCTGGGGCGACACGGCTTATGGTTCGAAGGCCAATCGCAAGATGTTGGAGGAGCGCGGGTTTAAGGCGGATATTCACACAAAAAAGCCCAGGGGCCGCCCCATGAGCGCGCGGGCCTTAAAGGCAAACGGGCGGCGCTCGAAAATCAGGGCCTTTGTTGAACGTCCCTTTGCCCATTTGAAGGGACCCATGCGCCTGTTCGTTCGCACCATCGGGCCGGAAAGAGCCAAAACCAAAATCGGCATGGCCAATCTGGCCTATAACTTGCGCCGATACATGTTCCATGAGCGCAAGGCCGCGTGGGAACATTCCCTCAGCCCCCGCGCTGAGGCAAACGTTCCCACAATCCGCCCGTCACATCTGGCTCCACCGGCACCAAAACCCCAAAACTACCTCAAAATCACAAGTAGACGTGGTTAATCAGAGTGTCCGACTGATCACGGGTTAGAAAAAGGCAAATCGATGACAAAGCAAAAGAGCAAACCCATCGTCCACACATCCCGCGACGGGATAAAATTCTGGGTGGATGCCGATCTACACATGATCCTGACGGATCGGCCGAACACCTACCTGGACCACGTCCGATACGGTCCGTTCAGTGGTGTTTACAAGCGACTGGTCCTGTATCTTGATAACCACCCGATCGAGTTTGCCGGCCCCGATGGCATGCCGTATGAGTTCCAGCTGGAGCGCAATCCGGCGGGCGATCCGATTATGCTCACAACCTGGCAGTTTTCCAGTCTGGGATCGCGGGGGGATCACTTTACCAGCCGCGCCCAGCAGGACCTGGCGGTGCGCCTGATAACCGACATGCTGAGCAATTTCAATCGGGACTGGATTGGCGCGTGGCACGCCGAGAAACAGACCGCGACGGTTGAGTTCAGCGATGGGTTTCAAACGGCCCTGCACGAGGGGCGCTATATTCGGGAAGATTGAGCAAATGGCAATTTATGATTACAGCAGCATAAATTGGAGCAACGTAACTGCGGATCAATTAATTGCCGTCATGAAGGCCGCGAGCCAGTCTGGAGATTATCTGGACAGTAATTTCTACGATTTGGCGGTAAAGAACCTCTCTGTTGCACCAAAGACGGGCGCGCATTGGGCTCAGACACGGGCGCCGGCGAGGGGCGCATGGTGGTCACTCCAGGGCATCGCTTTTTGCGCCCCGATGGCTCGTATGAGGAAGTTGTTGGCACAGGGTAGCCGCGGATCGACTGATCACGGGTTAGAAAAAGGCAAATCGATGACAAAGCAAAAGAGCAAACCCATCGTCCACACATCCCGCGACGGGATAAAATTCTGGGTGGATGCCGATCTACACATGATCCTGACGGATCGGCCAAACACCTACCTGGACCACGTCCGATACGGTCCGTTCAGTGGTGTTTACAAGCGACTGGTCCTGTATCTTGATAACCACCCGATCGAGTTTGCCGGCCCCGATGGCATGCCGTATGAGTTCCAGCTGGAGCGCAATCCGGCGGGCGATCCGATTATGCTCACAACCTGGCGCTTTTCCAGTCTGGGATCGCGGGGAGATCACTTTACCAGCCGCGCCCAGCAGGACCTGGCGGTGCGCCTGATAACCGACATGCTGAGCAATTTCAATCGGGACTGGATTGGCGCGTGGCACGCCGAGAAACAGACCGCGACGGTTGAGTTCAGCGATGGGTTTCAAACGGCCCTGCACGAGGGGCGCTATATTCGGGAAGATTGAGCAAATGGCAATTTATGATTACAGCAGCATAAATTGGAGCAACGTAACTGCGGATCAATTAATTGCCGTCATGAAGGCCGCGAGCCAGTCTGGAGATTATCTGGACAGTAATTTCTACGATCTGGCGGTAAAGAACCTCTCTGTTGCGCCAAAGACGGGCGCGCATTGGGCTCAGACACGGGCGCCGGCGAGGGGCGCATGGTGGTCACTCCAGGGCATCGCTTTTGCGCCCCGATGGCTCGTATGAGGAAATCGCCAAGATTATCGCCGATGATGGCCCCTTGGGCGGCCAGATCGTCGGTGCGCACGGTGACGTTGTCAAGGTGACGGCGCAAACCATCCGCTACTCAACCGGGACAACGCATTTGTTTGAAGAGGGTGAGAACTTTATTACCGCCGCAAGCGGCGCCACGGCGCTCGCCCCCGAGATCAAACACGGCTGGCGCACTCATGACGCCCTTTCCGAGCTTATTTCTATTTCCGCCGCTGGCCACACTGGGGTATGGGGAGTATGCGTAAACGGCACGAGCGATTTGGAACAGGCAGCCTAATGAGAGCTTGTACATTGGCACAATGGCTATAATGGAATGGCACCATAGACAAACGGGCTGTTGAGCGCAGTTTTATACAGCCTCTGTGTCGTTGCCTATGGGACAAAGCGGGGAAGTTTGCACCTGAATTCACAGGCGAGGTGGGAAAGAATTTAACCTCGTTAACAAGCATAGGCTGTTCAACTATTAAGTGATTATAAATTCAATAATAATTTATAAGCTGGTTCCGCGCCTTTTTTCGGACTGGTAACTTCTCCATCACTCCATCAGGGCGGGCACAGAGATTTAAGCGCTTGATGACCTTTATCAAGAGGGCATCAATTGAGTTGATAAGTGAATGATTGCACACAGGATGAAACGGGGAGTTTTATTACAGCTTGAAGCGTTTTGGCCGTTGGCGCCAGAGAATATCGCTTCGCCGAGAGTATCAAGGTAAGGTGCTCAGCCTGCAAAGCGTGCGGCTTGCGCAGTTTCCACAATCTTCACAGTCTTTAGGAAGTCAGCACCGGCTGGTGCAGGCCATCCCATAAACCAACCCATAAAAATCAGCCATTGCATGGACGGGACCTTTTCATGAAGCTACAACCGGTAAGGCAAGGAAACAGCAAACCTGCTGATAAATCCGCTAGCGCGGGCCAGCACTCCCTTGCAACACTCGATTTACACAGCGCATTGAAGAAGGACAAGCCCAAGACGGACACTCAAAATCGCCCCAACGGAAAACCACACAATCGCCAGCAACAACCCGATGCCGTAAACGCACACAAGGATCCCCTCTATCCCCTCATACAGAAAAAGGCGCTGTTTTATAGCTACATGATCACCCCTCACTCGGGGGCGCAGTTCCCAAGCCTGATGCATCCCGATACCCGTGATCCTCGGCAGAAGCTGGCGCCTGCTATGGCACATCTGCCTGAGGAGCTGGTAAATAAAATGACCTTGCCGAAAGGCCTGGCGGAGAACGGTTTCCACTTTTGGCATCCTGCCTTGCTGCCGGAGCAACTCTCCACCTATTTGGTGGTCCATACGGTTGGCGCGAAGTGGTACGATAAACTGCCGGATCTTTTCTCTTTGGGCTATCTTTATTGCACGGAAGCGGTGCGGGACCACATCATGGCGTATGATGGGGAACTGGCGCATTTTATTCCGGCGGAGTTTCTGCATGAGCAGACCGGCAAGCCGACGGCGCAGCCCTATTTTGAAGTCTATCCCCGTTGGCATGTCATGGTGGGAAAGAAGCATTACAAAGGGCCGGAGCCGGCGTGGCGGGCCGACTACGAGGACAGAGGCGCTATTACTTATATACAGGCGCTGGAGGAAGCGCGGGATTATTTTCCCCAATTCGGCCTTTTACAGGGCGGTGAGATGACCAAGCACTATCATCATTTTAATCGGGATTTTTTTATTTCCCTGAAGCGGGCCGGCTTTAGCGGTCTGCGGGAATGCCCCCTTGAGCAGGAGGAAATCGATGACTACGATGACATTGGCCACGTATTTTAGCAGTTTGGATCTGTCTAAAAAAGGCGTTGTTGTTATAGAGAACAGGTCAGGTGCCCTCGCAAGAGCGATGGAGAACAAAAAGAGTAAGGACATAAGGTGGAGGAGAAAGTTTTGCACTGAATTTGCAGGCAGGGAGGAAAAGTCCCTGGTTGACTTAACAACGTTAAGTTGATCAATTATTGGTTGTTCATATATTAGTTAATAATGAGAAGTTGGTTTTTTCATCCAGCCACATCATCCACCAGGGCGGGCACAGATTTGAGCGCTTGATGGCTACTGCAATACTATTTTTTCTGATTTTAACTCAACAAGGAATCGCTGGAGAATCAGGGGATAAATTGGGTATTGATATGACTGTGTTTGATAACATTGAAGACGTGGAACAAGTTGCCATTCAGCGTAACATAAAAAGTGATGCTGAAAATGTCCTTGTTGAAAATAATGCTTTCCTTTCGAAGCAATGGACATTGGAAGCAATTAAGAAATTCTATAATGAGAATGCCGGATTTTGTTCAAATTCCCAAATTCACGGAGAAAAAGTAATCACCTGCTTCCGTGATATCAAGTACCATAAAGTTAAATACCGACCAATAATCACATTTCAATTCCAACCAGAACGCCAAAGTAGCATTGCCATTAGAGAGTATGCTGCTGTGCCTATGAGGTAATAAAATGCAAATAGAGCGAATATACGTTGTTTACACAGCGATTACTCCAGAATCTGCGCCCTTTTACCACAAGGATTTGTATTACGAGCGATTCGATGGATCAGTAGTATATATGCGGGGGTATCCAGGACAAAATGGGCAATTATCAACCAGTGTTCAGATATTTCAACCCAATTCTGCAGCCTTAGCACGAGTGCGAAGCTGGGAGTTAGGGCGAGAAGTACTCACAAGCGGCACTGACTTATCTAGTGTAGCTCAACTCATGCTTGCTGAGCTACAACGTATTGAGAACGCCGACATTAATTATGTACGTGATGACACTAATAGCAACTGGGCGGTTGACAAGGCAATATTGAAAGCTGGCCTATCATTGCCCTCAGAAGATAACTTTGGGGAGTTTTGGTCTCCTGGGTCTATTCATCCTGATCAAGCTAATCGTATTTCCGATGATTACACGGGTGGAGATTCACACCTAAATGTTGGTAACTCAGCAACAGATGACGAATGCTTCTCTGCTGGGACGATGATTACGCTTGCGGATGGGGGTGAGCGAGCGATTGAGGATATTCGCGTTGGGGATGCGGTGTTGTCGTTTGATGGGGATGGGCATCTGGTTGCGGGGCGGGTGTCGCGGCTTTTGGAGAATGTCACGGATACGTGGCTGAGTGTCAGCGCCAAAGACGGGCGCGCCTTGGGCGTGGACAAGGGCGCTGGCGAAGGGCGCATGGTGGTCACGCCGGGGCACCGGTTTTTGCGCCCCGATGGTTCGTTTGAGGAAATCGCCGCTACAAAAGGTATGAAAGAACGCGGCGAACCTTCACATCCCTGGTATACCTATTCGCTGCAAGATTATGCATCAACATAGAGACCGGATCTTAATCGGAGTCTCCGGCTTTTTTGCGAAGCGACAACAAGGGTTTTCAGATTCACGTTTAGGAAAAAGCGTATATGATAAAGAAAATTCTCATCGTATTGATTGTTATTATTGTATTTCCTGTGATTTCTATTTATTTGTTTGCATATTTAGTAATATTACAAGCAATGTCAGAAACTCAACGATCATTTAGTGCGCGATTACCAGATTATATATACTTGTCAAATTTATCCGAAAATGACCAACTGTCTACTCCGAAAATATGTCTGAAAGTTCATTATATCAACTGGGAGAACCCGTGTAGGAGTAATGTTGATGTAATTACTGAAAAAAACATAATAGAACTCAACCAGATCTAACATGTGTTCCAACTACAGCAAAAAAACGACATGGAATTTACGGGTTATTTGATTTAGTTGCAGTAAAGAAACGTTATAAAGTCTTTATTATTTCTACAAGACCGCCTGTAAATATAGATTTGCATTTGAAAAATCCATCTGATAAATTACTGAATTTTTCTGGACAATTTGGAAGTTTGCGACGTGACTATGAAGACATTATCAATAGTTATTCTCATACTATTGATACTTATTTATGTGAAAAAATTACCTACTATATAGTAAAAGGGAGAAAATAATGCCTAAGTATGAAATCCGTTTTAATGTTCATAGCGTTGGTTCTGATCCTAAATCATTTTCGGGCCACGCAAATGTTTCTTTTGTTGTCGACGGAGTCGTTCAATTCACAATTGGCGGCCAAGTAAAGAGTAACGCAGGGGTTAAGGGAATCATTAATGGTTCTTCAGGACCAATGGACGGAGTAATGAAAATTGAAGAACTAGATGCTACAAATGGCTATATATACGAAAGTGTTCCTGTAACTTCAACACAATACAACCATATACTTAATTATGCTAAAGGGCTTATTGGGGACGAATATAATTATGGGTTATTTTCAAAAAATTGTGTCGACTTTGCTCAACATATATATGAGTTAACCAATCACCCTGGTCATTTTGGGGGTCTATTTTCTGGCTCGCAACGCGGACAATCGCCCGTATGGTTTTCTATTCCATATAGCGGAGATTCTCGAGGGCCACAAAAACCCGGTTTGCCACCGCCGGCAGGATATACGGATCCTGTCTATAACCCTAAAGTACCGGTACCTTGGAACGGAATACCAGCTATTGAGGCTTTTGCTACTGATGATCGGCTGTGCTTCGCTGCGGGCACTTCGATTACCTTGTGGGATGGGACGGCTAAATCCATAGAGGATATCTCAGTAGGTGATGCGGTGTTGAGCTTTGACGAGGGTGGTCATCTGGTTTCGGGGCGAGTGTCGCGGTTGCTGGCAAACGTCACCGACACGTGGCTGAGTGTCAGTGCCAAAGATGGGTGCGCCTTGGGCGCGGACAAGGGCGTCGGTGAAGGGCGCATGGTGGTTACCTCGGGCCACCGCTTTTTGCGCCCTGATGGTTCGTTTGAGGAAATCGCCAAGATCATCGCCGATGATGGTCCCTTAGGCGGCCAGATCGTCGATGCAGAGGGCAAAGTGGTGGCGGTAACCGCCGAGGTACTCCGCTATTCCGCCGAGACAGCGCATCTGTTCGAGGAAGGCCGCCAGCAGATCACCGCTTCAAGTGATGCCACGGCGCTCGCCCCCGAGATCAAACACGGCTGGCGCACTCATGACGCCCTTTCCGAGCTTATTTTTATTTCCGCCGCTGGCCGCACTGGGGTATGGGGAGTATGCGTAAACGGCACGAGCGATTTGGAACAGGCAGCCTAATGAGAGCTTGTACAATGGCACAATGGCTACAATGGAATGGCGCCATAGACAAACGGGCTGTTGAGCGCAGTTTTACACAGCCTCTGTGTCGTTGCCTATGGGACAAAGCGGGGAAGTTTGCGCCTGAACTTACAGGCAGGGTGCAAAAGAATTTAACTCCTTGACAAGTATAGGTTGTTCAACTATTAAGTGATTATAAATTCAATAATAATTTATAAGCTGGTTCCGCGCCTTTTTTCGGACTGGTCAACTTTTTCATCAGGGCGGGCACAGAGATTTAAGCGCTTGATGACCTTTGTCAAGAGGGCATCAATTGAGCGGGTAATACCAAGGGTCTTTGCGTTTGACTCTTTGCTTGGTTAAAAACCGTTGTCTTATCAACACGATACACAAGTCAGCGTGTACAATAAGCAAATACCGCTGGTATAAGTGATTGCACCCAAGATGAAACAGGGAACACGATTACAGCTTGGAGCGATTGGGCCGTTGGCGCCGCATATTACCACCTTGCTGAGACCCTCAAGGCAGGGTGCGCAATGATACAAGGACTCGCTTGGAGGCAAGCGCCGGTATCCGGTGTGATGTTCATAACCAGTTCATTCTCATTTATCTTGGGTGTTGTCCTTGACGCTTTCGCCGTACAAGTCGACGCATTAAAAAGGGATGAAAAATGAAGACGCTAAGCAAATCTGGACTTGTGTTTTCTCTCACCATAGCAGTGGCGCTCTTTTTACCCGCGATGCAGATTTTGGCCGAAGAGAAGGAGAAGAGACTATTCGCTGAACGTGACGACACGCTTTTGCCAGTACTGGTAGAATTACCGAACTCGGTAGCATGGAACTTCAACTGTTGGCCCATTGTAAAGGGGAGAATGTGGTCTTGGGAGTCTTGGGGGTCCGTCGACGGGTTCACGCATAGTTTGTATGTCGAAATCGACAAGAAAATGGTGGTGGTTCGCCCGTTGAGTGAACAAGAGAAAACTGACGGAACCAGTTTTCGCGTAATGGGCATCAAGAAATACAAGAGGCAATTGTATGGCTACGGCGACTTCAAGGCTCCATATGGAGCTAATGCCTCAACTTCAATTTTGGTTGAGGACCCAAGGTATAGCCACGTTAAAAACGGGGCGTCTTTAAGGGCTTTCGACTTAGACTATAAAACCAAGATTCCCTATCCGACATATCTTATTAAAATGGCAGAATGGGCCTGTACAGACATCTCACTTCCAGAGAAGTAGAGCCCGTTTTTCTTTAACATAGTTTAGGAGATTAAAATGCCCACATTGGATCCATATGCGTATAGAATTTCAGACGCTGGTAAAGATTTCATCCAAACTTATGAAACCCTTCGCCTCACCTCCTATCAAGATTCTGCGGGAATATGGACAATTGGGTATGGCCACACAGCGGGTGTCGGTCCAGGGATGACAATCACACAAGCCCAAGCTGATGCCTTTTTCGAGCAGGATATTGCGGACGTTGTCAATCCAGGCCTTGCTGAGATAGCAGCTGCTCATAGAGCGGCAGGTTTCTATTTGTATCAAAAACAAATCGATGCGGTTGCCTCCTTGCTTTTTAATGTGGGTCTCACCAGGGTTAAATATGTAAGGGGTGTTGCAGCAAATGGGTTGACTCAAACATGGAAAGCGTTGTTGGACGGAAATTTTGATCGTTTTTTGATTGAAATGACAGAATTTCGGAGAAGTGGGGGCAGGGTTGTAGATGGGTTAAGGCATCGCCGCGCCGATGAGGCCGAGCTATTTACGCAAGGTGATTATAACCGTGATTATGATAACTCCAATCCTGGTTGGGTCGCAAACCCATATGACGACGGAAATTGGCATGGATTACGCGATAACCCAAGGGGAATACCAGCAAAATGGATCGTAGGAGACAGAAATAAAAAGTGCTTTCCCGCTGGCACGGTGGTTGCGATGGCGGATGGAGGTGAGCGAGCGATTGAGGATATTCGCGTAGGTGATGCGGTGTTGTCGTTTGATGGGGATGGTCATCCTGTTGCCGGTGTGATCGACAAGCTGTTTTCCAACACTACGCAAGAGTTTATCCGCCTTGCCTTTGCCGATGGGCGCGATGACCTGATCGCCACACCGGGGCATCGGTTTCTCACTGAGAGTGGCGATTATAGGGAAATTGGCCACATGGCAAAGCTTGGCGGTGGCGCTGTGCGTCTTGTGGATCAGTCCGGTGAGATCATCGAGGCGTGCGCCGAGCATCTGGTCTATGCCGCCGAGACAGCACATTTGTTTGCCGCTTCAGCCAGCAAGAGCGTTGCGTTTACCGGCAATGCGGCCCTGCAGGAGCAAGTCGAGGAAGGTTGGCGCACTTACAATTTCGAAGTGCGCAAGACGCATAATTATGTGGCGCAGGGCATTCGTGTTCACAACGACAGTATCCTCTCCTATCTTGAGGAAGGCGATACCCTTTATGCCCTTACCGATGATCTTGACGACATGGCCATCTCCCGCGATGTGGACGGTGATGGGGATAAGGAAATTGTTTTCCTGGAGGGGGAGAATTTTGGCGGAACTATAAACACTTATGTTGAGGTGATGCGGATCTTTACGCCCACTAACCCGAACGCCGATGTGGAGGCCCTGCTGGCTCGCTATATTGCGAAGAACACCGAAGCGGCCTCCAATCTTTATGATCCGGGCAAGGGTAACGATCATGGCGATGGAGTGCCTTCCGATGATATCGAAGAAATACTACTCGATGATATTGGTGGCACGCTCTCGCGGCGTACCTTCCGCGGCATTACCATCCCCACGTTGGCGGAGCTTGTTGCGGCAGGTGCGACCGGCGGCGGGGCGCTGCTTGATAAGCTCCTTAGCGCTATCGGTGGCTTGAAGTCGACGATTTCCTATAAGGAAAGCGATGGGGACCAGAGCCTTGCGCCGCAAGGGCCGAGTGTTGCCGATATTTTGTATTTCATTCTCGGCCTTTCACCGGATACGGTCATCTTCGATAGCGGCATTCCTTTCGTGCCCGATGTCACGTTAGGCGATATTGTCGGCCGCCTGAACCTGCCGACGCTCGGCACGTTTGAAGTCACCTTCGGCGCTGGCATCGACGCCGATGACGTCACCCAGGCGCGCGTTGGCAACGATCTGGTGTTCACCATCACCAAAAGCGATGGCACCACCAGTACCCTCACTCTCACCGGCGTCTACAGTGACGGCAATGCCGATGAGATCACAGGGATCGTCTTCGGCGATGGCACCAGGAGCAGCCTGTCAGACGTTGCTGCAACACCGGCGCCGGAGATCCTTGGAGACGAGAACAATAACAGGCTCGAAGGCACAAACAGGTCCGAAACCCTGCGCGGGCTGGGCGGCAATGACACTATTCTGGGCGGGGCCGGCAATGACGTGCTCGAGGGTGGCGACGGCAATGACATTTTACACGGCGGCGCGGGTAGCGATACGCTGAACGGCGGAGCGGGGGACGATTGGATCCACTATGGCGGTTCCGGTGCCGGCGTGACAATCAATCTGGCTACCGGCGCATCCGCCGGTGGTGATGCTGAGGGAGATACCTTTACAAGCATTAAGAATGTGTACGGCTCTTCGCATGAAGATCATCTTACCGGCGATGCCCAGAGCAACAATATGCGCGGAGGCGCTGGCAATGATACGCTCGACGGAGGAGACGGCGACGATATTTTATATGGTGGTGCTGGTGCCGACATTCTCAATGGCGGCGATGGGGAAGACTGGTCCGTTTATATGCACTCAAGCGACGGCGTGACTATTGATCTCACAAAAGGGACCGGCGCTGGTGGTGATGCCGAGGGAGATGTGCTTTCAAACATTGAGAATGTGTACGGTTCAGCGCATGAAGATCATATTACCGGTGATGCCCAGAATAATTATCTACGCGGAGCAGCCGGCAATGACACGCTCATTGGTCTTGGTGGTGACGATATTTTACGTGGCGGCGCGGGGGCTGACATTCTTGATGGGGGAGAAGGCTACGATACGCTTTATTATCTGGATTCTTCGGCTTCTGTATCCGTTGATCTCGCCACAAACACAGTCTCTGGCGGCCATGCGGAAGGGGATGTCATTTCTAATTTTGAGCACGTGTACGGGTCTACTTACGCCGATCGCATATCTGGTGACGATGGGGTGAACTATATCAACGGCAGGGGCGGCAATGACACGCTAAACGGCCAGGGTGGCAACGATGAGATTTTTGGTGGAACTGGCAACGACACGCTGGTTGCCAGTGCGGGGGAGGATATATATCACGTTGAGAGCGGCGATGGTCAGGATACATTCCAGGGCAGTGATGCGGCGGGCATCAAGGGCACTGACAAGTATCTTTTCGATAGTGGTGATTTTGACAAGGAGCATATCTGGTTCCAAAAGTCGGGGAACAACCTGGTGGTCAAGATGCTTGGTTCAACAGACAGTATTACCTTCAAGGACTGGTATGACGCCCAAGGCAATCTGAACAAGCACATCCGCGGCTTTGAGGTGGATAATACGTTCCTTAACGCCAGCGACGTGCAGCGTCTGGTGAACGCCATGGCAGGCTTTACGCCTAACGATGGCAGCACCAACACGGGCACCACGCACAATCAGTTACCGCCAGCAATACAGACGGTTGTCGATAGCGTCTGGCGAGCCCCAACGGCATAGAAAAGGGAGTGTCTGAGCCTTTCTAAAATCAGTTATTGCCAGTCCACTCTTCATTTCTTGGTCACCGCAAGGATAACATTTGTGAGTAGCTGGAAGGGTGAGCGGGCTGACTAGAGCGTGTCAGGTCTTAATAGAATCATTCTGACGGAGCGATTTTGCGACAAGATGAACTTTAAATCTCGCAGGATATAGTGGGGCTGTTTCCAAGAAACCTAAGGTTCATATTAGATCAGCCTGGCGTTAGCTGTACCCATTTTGCCAGGGGTAAAGCTAACGCCATAAAGCTGATCGCCCTGAAATCTACAGCAAAAGCGCCCGTCCCTTCGGGTTTGTCGATTGGCGGGCGCCCACGCCCAAGCCGCTCTCGAGAGATGGGTCGCCATCGCTCTTCGATCGCCTTGAGTTTCGGTATCGCCTCGCCAATCGAGAAACGAGAATTGCTTCTATTAATACTAACGGTCATAAAGAATGACCGTTATCGTTCAAACGCCACTAAGGCTTACGCGCCATAAGGCGCGGCGGCCAGTCGGCCTTGCCAACGGCTTTATGAGTCAACCATAAGAGCCGTTGGTATAAGACCTGACACGCTCTAGTTCTGCACCTTTTTTTCGGACTGGTCAACTTCGCTATCACTCCATCAGGGCGGGCACAGATTGAGCGCTTGAGGCCTTTGTCAATAAGACATCCATTAAGGCAATGAGCAGGCGGCTACACGCAGCACCCAAGATGAAGCAGGGAACACTATTACAGCTTGGAGCGGTTGGGCCGTTGGTGCCGCATATTACCACCTTGCTGAATGGAAAATCGAAAATAATAAAGCAGAATATGCATCTATATATGAATAAAAAAATTAAACAATATTGGTTTATTCTGCCTATATCAGGAATTGTAATATATATATCATACATATTTACAGAATACATGCAATTATATAGTTTATATTATTCAAAAAATTCAACCAATATTGCATCGAAAAATTATATTGACTTCGAATTGTTATGTAAAGTAACTGTGGACATATGTATTATATCAATATCTATATATTATCCAGCTACAATTGTTTTCTTCTTATGTATATTATCGCTGATAGGTAGATATACAACTGTGTATTATTTTATATTCATATCAATTTTAATTTTAGTAGCTACGTTTTAAAGTTTATTTCACTGGTATATGCTAGATTTTAGTCTGCTCTAAGAGTCTGTTTTAAAATTGGACATATCGAGCCAGCCTTCGTGACATGTGCTTGATCATGGCGATGTAAATGAAAGCGAGAGCTGTTTTGGCGAAGCGCTCAAAATCCTTTGTCAGCCTCCTGTTTATGCCGAGCCAGGCGAAGGTACGCTCCACGATCCGTCGTTTGGGCAACACCACAAACCCCCTGGCCTGATCGCAGCGTTTGACGATCTCGACAGGTCTTGGACTGTTGGCCTGGGCTTTGGGGCCGGTATAAGCGCCGTCGGCGACAACCTTTTCGATGAACGGGAAGGAGCCTGTGATTTTGTACAAGGCCCGGGCCGCACCGTCACGATCCTGTATTCCGGCGGAATGCACATCTGCCTTGAGGATCATGCCGAGACTATCGACGACGATATGACGTTTACGGCCCTTGACGTTTTTGCCTGCATCAAGGCCGGCATTGCCGCGCGCATCGGGGTCGGTCTTTGTGGACTGCGCATCGATAATCGCTAGCGTGGGGCTTTCCTCGCGTCCTTCCAAATCACGCACGGCGCGATAGAGAGCATCGTGAAGACCTTCCCAAAGTCCGTTGGCCATCCAAGCCCGAAAATAGCCGTAAACCGTTTGCCATGGCGGAAAATCACGAGGAAGCATGTCCCACTGACAGCCCGATTGCAGCAGATAAAATATGGCATCGACGACAGCGCGCAAACTGGTTGTGCGGGGACGGCCCCGTTTGTGCGGCGGTGGCATCAGCGGCGCTAATTTTTGCCACTCATCATCCGTGACGCTGCTTGCATACCCCGGTGTCCTGCGGGCATAATGCGGTCGAGTGTCGGGCGTCCAGACCATCAGATCCTCCTTGTAAATATTCGAACACTTCACAAGTGAATCAAATGGCCAGCCCACACTCAACACATATTTCGATTTTTCAAAAAGATACTAAGGATTATTCGAGCTACGTTTCTATGGAAGTCGCTCGTGATCTGATTTTATATATGGCTCGACCAGGTCAATACGATCAAATATCCGACTTAGTTACAGACCAGGATTCAAATGAGCGATTAATGCAACAATTGGTTTTGGATATGCATGCTGTGCCAAACAAAGATTACAGCGTTGATCAAATGGCCGATCGTTGTCACATGAGTGTCCGCACCTTCACAAGAGAATTTAAAGAGTCTTTCGCTAATACCAGCGGTATTGGCGTTTTGTACACTCTGACTTGTGTATCGTGCTGATAAGACAACGGTTTTAAACCGGGTCAGGAGTCAAACGCGAAGCCCCTTGGTATAAGACACCCGCCGCAATGATTAGGGAGATCAGGGTCGAAAGAGCTGGCTTCTATATGGAGTCTGAAAATCTTGATTTAAAGAAAATTGCTCAGATAGTCGGCTTTTCATCAGTGAACGTTATGCGACAAGCAATGAAGTCCAAAAATCGAAATAAATTGTAGTAAATTTTGATATAATAATAATATTAAACTACAAAAATGACCTTTTCATTTTTAATTTTGGAATAATAATTTGGACAACCCCCATCAACTGGGGTGATTGGGCGTTACTGCATCGTCTGAGATGATATTGGCGGTTTGGCTGGGCCTCTTCGGTGGCCATTTTTGGCCTGGTGAGGCTATTGGGTCTATATGAGTGGGATTTTCGGACTTCAGGCGCAGCTATGCCATTGCCTTTTGTCCCTGATGGAAGATCAGACGCTTCATGTTGTAGGCGAGATTGGTGAGTGTAATCTTGGTTTCCGCCCGTTTGATGCCAATGGTGCGGATGCACAGTTCCATCTTCGATTTCTGCTCAGCAAAGACATGCTCAACCCGGGCTCTGGTTTTAGATTTGGTGGCATTGCCCTTGGCAATGTTTGCGGGCATGGGCCGGCCCTTGGGCTTCTTGTGATGGACATGCGAAGTCCGGCCCATTTTCCCCAGCCATTTCTCGTTGGCTTTGGAGCGGCAAGCCGTATCCGCCCAGACACCGAAGGCGGTATTATCTCGCGTCACGATCTGTCGCAACACCTCGCCATCATGTCTGGCAGCGTCAGTGACCGCGAAGTTGCGAATGAAGCCGAAACGGCGGTCTACGACGATGTGGTTCTTGTAGCCAAAGGTTGGGATGGCGATGTCGGTTGCGTGTTTGGTACTGTCTTTCTTGGTCTTTGCCTTGGAGAACTTCACCGTCCATCTCGCATCGGTGTCCTTCTGGGCGGCTTTGGCTGGTTTGTCCGGCCATATCTCATCAGCCGACTTGCCCTGTTTGATCGCGGCCTTCTCGTCTTCATTGTTGCGTGGGCGTGGAGCCGATACCAGTGTCGCGTCCACGAGCTGGCCACCCATCGGTCATAGCAAATAACCGTTGGCATTAGAGCGTGTCATGTCTTAATAGAATCAATTCTGTTTCCCGATTGGCGAGGCGATGCCCAGGCTCAAGGCGATCGAAGAGCGATGCTTATCCATCTCTCGAGAGCGGCGTGGGCGTCCGCCAATCGACAAACCCGAAGGGACGGGCGCTTTTGCGATGGATTTCAGGGCGATCAGCTTTATGGCGTTAGCTTTACCCTTGGCAAAATGGGTACAGCTAACGCCAGGCTGATACCAAGGGCCTTTGCGTTTGACTCTTTGCTTGGTTAAAAACCGTTGTCTTATCAACACGATACACAAGTCAGCGTGTACAACAAGCCAATACCGCTGGTATGATCTAGTATGAACCTTAAGTCTCCTGAAAATAGCCCCTCTATATCCTGCGAGACTTAAGGCCCATCTTGTCGCAAAATCGCTCCGTCAGAATGGTTCTATTAAGACCTGACACGCTTCAGGCTCTCTATCGAGGGGGCAGAAAATAATCCTTGCTAACAGGCGTTTCCAGCTGTTGCATAACGGCAACAGGTTGCGATTAATTGTCTGAACAATTGTACTTTTCCTGATTCCCATCTTGACAGGTGATGTGAATCCGATAAACAACTAATGAGAGCATTTAACATTTATTCAACTAAAGTTTGAATTGATGGTTGTACACGGCATTCCGGTGCCGAGACAGGGTTTTGGCGGGCGCCTGCCGTTTCGCGAAAAGTTGGAAAGATTGGAAAGCCCTGCGAAAACGGGAAAGAGCTGAGCCGCCAGGCAAGCCTGTTGGAGAGCCGTAATGATACACGACTTGATCGGTAAACCCATTGCCACTGCACCCATCAAACGCGTCAGGGCCGCCTTTGCGCCAGGGCAGTCTTTTGCCGTCAGGCACGGTACCGCGTTTTTGTTAGCGACGGTCGGTGCCGCGGCGCTGTTTGCGGCCGCTCCCGGCGCCATCGCCCCCGCCCATGCGATTGCTTGTGCCAGTCCTATTACAGCCGATCAGACTGCAACCCAAGACGTTGCGGCAAACGGGGAATGCACGCTCCAACAAGGCGCCACCATTAGCCCGCCTGCCAATATTGTTGGCATTAATGGCATGCCAGGCGGGGGGCATACCATCAACGTTAACGGTGCGATTGTCACCACGGACGCAGACGGCGTTGGGGTAGCCGGCAACAAAAGCACCGTGACGGTGGGCCCTGACGGCAGGATCACCACAGACGGCCAGGAAGCCGACGGCATCTATACCCTAGGCAACGAGAACACCCTAACCAACAGCGGCACCATCACCACAACCGACCGCACTGCCTACGGCATCTATGCCGGAGGCAACGAGAACACCCTAACCAACAGCGGCACCATCACAACGACGGGTCGTGAATCCCACGGCCTCTATGCCGAGGGCAACGAGAACACCCTGACCAACAGCGGCACCATCACAACGACCGGCAACGAAACCTACGGCTTCCATGCCGTTGGCAATAACAACACCATCGTCAACAGTGGCCTTGTAAAGGTGAGCGGGACAGGCAGCTTTGCTATCAAAATTGATGCCTATAATGCTGACCACAAGAACACCATCACCTTGTTGCCCAACTCCCGCCTCATTGGCCTCGTGCAATTTAGCGATAATGTTGAGAGCGACGAGACGTTCAATTTCCACAATCGCGTCAGCACCGTGGTGACGTTTGATGAAGCAGGCGGCCTGCCGGAGACGATCGATACCGGTGGCCGGCCCTATCTCACCATCACCCCCACAACCGGCAATCCGTATGTTGTGGTCGTCGATCCCAACGCCTTTAGCCACGCCGATAAGCAATTGCATGACCTGACAGCGGGTATTTCCAATTCCGTTCATGCTCAACTGGATGCTGCCCGCGTCGCGAGATCGCGCGCCACAGCCGGCTTGCGTGGGGCGTCACATGCTGCGCAAATCGCGGCCGATATCGGCGATGACTTCGCCCCTGTAGCCGATCCGGACGTCTCGCTCCCCTCGTACCGTTTTCGTATCTGGGCGCAGGGCTTTGGCTCCCACCGTGATGTGGACGCGCAAGGGATCGACAGCGATGCCAGCCACCAACTCTATGGCGGTATCCTTGGCTTTGATATGGCCCTTGATGTGGCGTCCCTCTCCGGCCTGCGCCTTGGCGCCTTCGCCGGCTACTCTAAAGGAGATCTGAAAATCGGCAGCAGCAACAGCCAGAATGTGGGGCATCACAGCAGCACCGTCGACACGGAGACGTTTTTCGGCGGGGTGTACGCGGATTACTCCCGGGAGGTGTGGTACGCGCGGTTGATCCTAAGCGCCGGGCGGCTGGATAACGACAGCACCCGGCTGGTGATGGACAATGCCCCCGGCGGGAACGGCTTTTGGCTGGCGAAGGGTTCTTATGACGGTATGTATTTCTCGCCCGAAGTGGCTTTGGGGACGGATTTTACCGTTGGTGGTATGACGCTCATGCCCAGCGTGCGCCTGCGCTATGCGCATCTCTCCCTCGACGGTTACACGGAGACGGGGCGCCCGACCGGGGCCTCGGTGAGCGAGTTGACTGTGGGAGATCGCGACGTCAATCTGTTTGGCGGCCGCGTGCAGGTGGCGATTGAGAGGTCATGGGGGGCTTTATTGGTTGCGCCGCGGGTTGGCGTGGAGGCGTATTCCAGCGATGCGGACAATGTGTCTGTGACCATCGCCGGGCAGGGTCTCAGCTTTGCGCCGGGGGGCGATGACGATGAAGTCACGGGCTTTATCGGGGCGCGGCTGTCGACGAACCTGGGGGGATCGGCATCGCTTTTCATGGATGGCGAGGCACATTTTGGCGATGGCAACACCCGCTACGAGGGCCGCCTCGGCGCCGCCGTGCACTTTTAACAGCAGTTAGTTGAATGTGAAAAAGTCCCTCGGCTTCGCCTCGGTGTGCTTTTCCCCCATTCAACTAGAACGGGATGTCGATGCGGGCCCGGGCGCCGTAGCTCTTCGAGCCGGAGCCGATGCCGTCGTAGCTGCCGGACAGCGAGAACATCGCACCCGCCGGCAGACGCCAGTCAAAGCCCGCCTCAACACTCCCCGATAGCCCGTGGATGTCCGACGCATACGTCCCCTTGCTGAACTTGCCCTTGCTGCCAAACGTATATACCCCCTCAAACTCCGCCCAGGGGATAAGCGCACCCCCATCGCCAAGACCATAGGTGTACGCAAGGCGCGGGCCAACACGTACATCCCCCTCCGATACCGTCTGGCCGGCAATGGCATTGCCCTGACTGTCCGTATACGCCTTTTGCTTCTCGCTCAGGTACTGCACCGAAATACCGGGGCGGATCGTCCAGTCCCCGTAGGAAAAGTCGCCGCTCAGCTTGCCGCTGACGTACCAGCGCGTCGTCTTGAACGTGTCCGTATAGGTGCCAAGGGGCGTGATGTCGTTGCTTGAACGCCCCCATCTGGCCTGTACGTCCAGATACAGGGCCTCCCCAAAGCGAGCCGCCGCATAGGGACCCACCATCCAGCCATGACCCTTGACGCGGCCATTGGTGTCGTAGTCCTTGCCAAGCCAGTCGTATTGGGTCATCAGGCCGATGAGCATGTTCGGCGTGATCAGATAGTCGGCGCCCAGATAGACAACACCGAGCGTGCCGTCCTTGCTGTTGCCGCTATCAAAGCGCGAAAGACGCCCCTCGATCCAGACATCCCAGCGCATCTGCGGCCCGACAGCACCATCGACCACATCACCAGTATCGCCCGATACGACATCGTCGTCATCGTAGATATCGGCACCGAAAAGCCCGGAGCGCGCCAGGCGCGTGGCGCTGACGGCGAAGGTGATGGTATCATCGGTAATGCTCACATCCCCCGGCAGGGAGGTACGCAGGTTCATGGAAAAGGCGGACGCGGTGGCGTCCTCGGACTGGCCCAGATTGACACTGAGCGTACCGCCCACCTGGCCGCTTCGGCCATTGCCACCCGGGCGCAGACGGCTTAGGCGGCTGTCCATATTCACGCCATTGGCGAGCAGCATGGCGTTGCGATCCCCCAGATAGTCCGCCACCATCTGCCGTGTCTTCTCTGCCGTCGCAACCGAAGCCTTCGGCGCGTAAGCCGCGGAGAATACACACGTTACTATATCGTTCGCATTCAGTACCACCTCTACCTTTCGATCGGAGGCTGTCGGGGTTCCTGTACTACCGCCAGTCCCGGTAACGACACATCCAACATCCGACAGACTATAGTCCGTGCCGGCAAAGTCTGCTGCGGTGATGGTGTAAGTGTTCGGGTCCAAATCGCCTGAGTCCTTGGTATCGCTTGTCCGGGTTTTCGTGGTTGTCAGCGTAAAGCCTGTCCCAAGGCTGCCCAAACCCGGTGTTGCCGTAAAGGCGTGGGCCTGCAGCCCATCGCCGCCGCCATTGGTATCCAGTTGAACAACGATCTTTCCCTTGCCCGTAGTTGGAGCCGGCACGGTCGCACCCGCTGGTGCTACGATTTGTAGCGTAAAGTCCTGCGTAAATTGCTGCTGTGGTGCAGGCGCTGGTGCAGAGGCTCTTCCCTGCTGGCCCGTCTGTCCTCCTGGCGCAGATTGCGTAATTTTCATGGTGACAAGATAAACACCGCGCCGCAGTAACGCCTTGGCGGCTGGCTGCTGATTGTAAGGAATGTCGCTCCAGCCGTTGTTGGGCCCTGGCCCTTTGCCTTGCGGCGGCTTGCCAGTATTTTTATCCACCACATCGAAGGTTATCTTCCCCAGTTGGCCTCCCGCGCCGGCCTGGGGGGCACCGAAGGTTTTATCATCGAAGGTGATCTCCCTTTGTGGCGGGTTTTTGCCTTGTGGCGGGTCTGCTCTGAGGACGAGCCTGTTATTCTGCGGGGCTTTACTAACTGTCGGCTGGCCGGCATTGAGCACAACGTCAACGGTATCGTCGGCAGAATTGAATTTCGTAGAGACTGCCGGAACAAATTCGGCCGTCACTTTATAAGTGCCGGCGAGGGTACCAGCAATCGGCGTGAAGGTGCAGGTGGCGGTAAAAGAACCGCCAGTCCCCGTACCAGCAAGTGCCACCGCATTACAGTTCTGACGGCCAACAATATTAGCGTTCGTTGGCAGGCCGGTAAACGTCACGGTGCCATCGGTTTGTAGCATCGGCACGGCACTGGTGCCGCTGACGGTGGCGATCACAGCGATCCGTTTGTTTGTATTCGATAACGTCGGCGGCGAGCCATCGGGGACTGTCGTGCTCAAATCATAATCGACGGCGACGGCGATGGAGGGATCAGCCAACTGCGGGTCCTGACCGGGTTTTGTTGCTCCGGTACCTGCGGGGGTGACGGTGAGGATTGCGGTTTGTGTTCCCGTGGCCGGGTTGCCAGCCCGATCCAATGCACCATTTGCATTGACCGTGAATGTGTAATCTTGATCGTTAATACCTTGCGGCACGGCGAAATCATTCGTTTCGAATTGTGTAGCAACTCCCGACACCACCGGCGCCAAAGTAACCTGCGGAAAACCATTTGGTGGCGTGACGGTTGGCACCGGCGTGTCCCGCATGTCTTCGCTGAAGGTCACGACCATCCTGATATTATGGCCCGGTTCGGCGGTGTTCGTTGCTGGGCCTGTGACTGTGCTGCCTTGGACACGGAAAAACTCAACCGAGGCAATGGTCGGGGCTTTTCTGTCCACCGTATATTTTTCGTTGTCGGCACCGGTTGGCATTGTGGCGACGAGCTTGATGTTCGTGTCGCTCGCCAGCGAGATTTTTGTTGGATCGACCGTCAGGCCCACCTCGCCCTCCCGGTTATTGATCGTGGTAGCCTTAACATCGAGGGTATACGGCGGGCTGTTTGTGGAGGCGTTCCTATAAGTCAGTCCTGTATTGTTCGCCACCGTATTATTGTCCACACCGAACGCGCGAACGCCAATTGTTACGGCCTTGTCGAACGTGACACGCCACGTGACAGAAGCGGCGTTGGTTAAGGGATTGGTCACCGCTTGATCATTCGTCGTATTCCAGCGCTCGATTTTGGTAATCCTCGGCGCATCGACAACGTTAAGAATGAGTGGAGAAGATCGAGGAGAGTCGGAATAGGCACCGCCGCCGCCTGTGAACTGCGCGATCAGGGACAATTGCGCGCCGCGCGTTATGCGGTCTTGCGGAACTTCACACTCAAAAACACCATTTTTGGGGCTGCTGTCGTTGCAGGTTATTCCCTGACCGGCGCCGGTGAGTGTTACCGTACCGGTTGTAACCGCGCTATTGCCGGGGTTGGTGGCCACCTTGACATAGGCCCGGTAATCAACATTCGCGGGCACTTCATCTTGCGGACTTGTTAACGGCGATGCACCAAAATTATCGCTCTCTACAAACGTCGCCACCGTTCCTACGACCCCGGACGCTTGCCTAGCGGGGGCAACTTTAAGGGTTGCGGTTGGTGTTCCCGTGGCCGGGTTGCCAGCCCGATCCAATGCTCCATTTGCATCGACCGTGAATGTGTAATCGTCAGAGGTGATACCTGACGGCACGGAGATATCCGCGGAGAATTTTGTATTATCTCCCGACACCGGCGCTAAAGTAACCGCCGTAAAACCATTTGGTGTCCCCGGATTATTAGTTGGCAGGGTGACCGTTGGCACCGGCGTGTCCCGCATGGGTTCACTGAAGGTCACAACCATCCTGATATTATGGCCCGGTTCGGCGGTGTTCGTTGCTGGGCCTGTGACTGTGCCGCCTTGCTGGACACGGAAAAACTCAACGGTGCGAATGGTCGGGGCCGTGCCATCAATGGTGTATATTTGATAATTGTCGTTGCCTGCACCGGGGGCGAGGAGATTCGTAATACTCTGTTGGGTGAGTGTCTTGTTGCGGTCAGACACGGCGGTAATCTTCTTCGGATCGATGATATCCAGATGCAAATCGCCGTCTGTTGCTACTTGATTTATATTAAACCCGACCGTTGCAACGTGATTACCATTACGAAGCCCCGAGTTAGTAGCAATAAAAATTCCGCCGTTTGAGACGGTTACCCTGTTGCTATCGCTGGCCGCGTAGGCTGCTGCCTCTACCTCGACAGCCTGGTTGAATGTTAACTCAAACGTTACTCGCCCGGACTTAACCACATACTGGCCGGTCGGGGTTTTCCGTTTGATGGACACAATCTCCACGTCCGGCGTCGCCACGGCGGGTTTTATTGTAATGGTCAGACGCACGTTTGGTGGCCTATTTAAACCGGGACCAGGGGTGTAGCTGGCGATCTGGCTGAGGGTACCTCCGGCCTGCGTGATGAGCCTCCCTGGAACCGGACAGGTAAATGCGACCTCGTTGCCGCTGGGAGCATTGCAAGGTCTCCTTCCAAGGGTCATGGTGCCGGCGCGCGCTTCGGCCTGTGTCGCATTCTCAACATAGACAAAGACATCGTAATCAACACCCACCGTGGGTTGACGGGTAGTATCTCCCGTATCCAGGTCGGTTGTGCTCGTGGCGGACCTGACAAACTTCAGCGCAACGTCCTTCTTCGGCGCGGGGTTGAGGTTAAGGGTTAATGACGGACCACTACCGCTGGTAGCAGTTGCCGAATCCTGGTAGTCCTTAGTTGTGTCCCTACCAACTTTGCCGGTGAATGTGGCGTTAAGCGTCACAGGGCCCGTCGTCGGGGCGGTCGCGTCGCATTTGTATATTCCAGCCCTTTCATACGTACAGCCTTGTCCTTGTTTATTTGTTGTAATCCCGGTGCCTCTGAGTGTCACGTCTCCGGCCCCAGATGGTACATCTAAACTGAGGACCCTCCCGACGCGGTTGGTCGTGTCTGCCTGCACCCCAACGCGGACAGTGAATGGAGCCCCTGCTGTTGCTGTTGCGCTGTTAGTCGTCTGCCCCGAGCCATCCACAAATGCGATAAACGTGGTGAGGGCCCTGACCGGAAGGCTCAGGTCTTCGGTTTCGGGGTTGAACGCGGCCGTCCCAGGATTGTAAGCGGCCTTGAGGACGAGGGTTCCGGCTTCGGTAATCTGCGACTTGGGAATGCCGCAGAAGGCGATACCATCATCGACACCTGTTACACGCGTAAGAGCGTCGCAGTCTATAGCCGGACTTAAAGCAGTGCCTCCTATGTGTGTAATGGATACAGAGCCCTCGGTAACGGCCGCGTTACCCGCCGTTGTTTGCTGAACGCGCACGTAGGCCTCGTAGTTCAAACCCACCGCGGCTTTAAGGTTATCCGACGAACCTGTTGTCAGTTCTTTCGCGCTCGTGCCAGACTCAACAAGCTTCAGCTCCACGTCCGTCTTCGGCGCGGGGTTGAGGTTAAGGGTTAATGACGGACCACTACCGCTGGTAGCAGTTGCCGAATCCTGGTAGTCCTTAGTTGTGTCCCTACCAACTTTGCCGGTGAATGTGGCGTTAAGCGTCACAGGGCCCGTCGTCGGGGCGGTCGCGTCGCATTTGTATATTCCAGCCCTTTCATACGTACAGGCTACATTAATCTTTCCCTGTTTCTTTCCCGGTTCTGTGAGTCGCACGTCTCCGGCCCCAGACGGTACACTTACAGAGCTGCTCCTCCCGTTGCGGCCGGTCGTTCGTGCGCTTACCTGAACGTGGACAGTGAATGGAGCCCCTGCTGTTGCTGTTGCTGTTGCGGTGGTAATCTGCTGCCTCTGGTTCGTATCAAAAAATCTTATAGACGTGGTGGGGGCCCTGACCGGAAGGCTCAGGTCTTCGGTTTCAGGGTTGAACGCGGCCGTCCCAGGATTGTAAGCGGCCTTGAGGACGAGGGTTCCGGCTTCGGTAATCTGCGCCGCAGAAATGGTGCACGCGTAGATGCCGTTATTAGGCGTGTTGGCCGTGCAGGTTAGGTCAGTGTTCCCTAACTTAACGGTTAAAGTTCCCTCGGTAACGGCCGTATTGCTCCCTCCTTGTTCCTGAACGCGCACATAGGCCGAGTAGGCAAAACCCACCGTGGCTTTAAGGTTATTATTCGAACCTGTTGTCAGTTCTTTCGCGCTCGTGCGGGACTCAACAAGCTTCAGCTCCACGTCCGCCTTCGGCGCGGGGGTGACGGTGAGGGTTAATGCCCCACCATTGGGCGGGTTACCATCAGTTGTCGAATCCTGGTAGTCCTTCGGATTGTTGCGGTCGGTAAATGTGGCGGTAAGGTTCACATCGCCCGCTGTGTTCGGTGCGGTAACCTCGCAGGTGTACACTCCACCACCACTATAGTTACAGCCTTGTCCTCTAGTAAACCTAATCTTGCCGCCACTGAGTGTCACGCGTCCGGCCGTTGCAGGTACAAGTACAGGGGTGGTGCCCCTCTTGCTGTCGGTCATCCGTACCCGAACGCGAACAATGAATGGGCCCCCTGCGGCGGCTGTTGCGGTGTCACTCCGCCCCGTGCCTCTATCCCAAAATTCGATAAGCGTCGTGGCAGCTTTGGCCGGGATACCGGTCAGGTTTGCGTTTGAAACCGGGTTGAACGCGGCCGTCCCAGGATCGTAAGAGGCCCTCAGGGTGAGAGTCGTTCCGGCCCGCCGGGAAATCGAAGCCCCGGGAATGGTGCACGCGTAGATGCCGTTATTAGGATTGCGGGCGCTGCAGGTTAGGTCAGTGTTCCCTAACCTAACGGTTAAAGTTCCCGCGGTAACGGCGTCCTTGCTTGCTGTTTTCTGGACGCGCACGTAGGCCGTGTAGGCAAAACCCACCGTGGCTTGATTCGCAAGAGTAGTCGGAACCAGTTCCGCTTCATTGTCAGGGCCGGAAACAAGCACCAGTTCGACGTCCTCTTTCGCCGGCGCGACGGTGAAGTCTTCGGTGACGGGTGTGGAGATGGCGGCGTAGTTGTTACCGCCGGAATAGGTGACCTCCACCCTTCCGCTACCTAAGGTTGTGGCTCCGAATATGCAAGTGGCGGTAGCTGTGTTATTCGTCGCAGTTCGGTTGATGGTCGGCCTGCTGCAAGTATTGGCTGTCAACCTCGCTGCCACGGCGCCCGTCAATCTAATGGCTGGCGTGCCGTCGATGTCCGCCCTGACGCCTGTTGGCTTGGTGAGCGTAACGGTTACCGTGGCCACCTGCTGGACCGCCACAGGCTGGGGTTGTACGTCAATGCTCACGGCAAGCGTCGGCTTGGTAATAACCTCATGCGCTCTTTGGGCGGAGGTCCCTCCGGCGAACTGGCTATCGCCGCTGTACATTGCCGTGAGGTTATAATTGCCGGCGGGTGCTCCCGAAATAGTACAGGAGCCTTCGCCTTGCGCGTTCAGGGTCGCTGTACACGTGCGGCCGCCTGACCCATCGCTGACCGTGACGGTGCCGCTGGGGGTGCCGGTCGCAGACCCACTCGGCGCGACTTTTACGGATACGGTGTAGTCCTGCCCGACAGTCGTCGGCGAGGGCGGATTAACACCGGTGATGGTGGTTGTCGTGGGCGGCAGGACCCCCGTTCCCTGAATGGTAAAGGTAAAAGGGTTTTCATCGGGATCGTTGGTTGCCAGTGACACAGTACCCCTGACAACACCGGCTTTATCGGGGCGAATGTCGATGGTGACATCTCTGGATCCATTTGGCGGGACCACGAAACTTGGAGAGCCATTTATATTAAAATTCCGCGCTGTGGCAGGTGAGACAGGATTTATAGTGGCCCTAACGCTCAAGGAGCTACTTCCCGTATTGCTGACCTTAAATGTCTTAAGTGTTGAAGTTCCAATAACTACCTGACCGTAATCGGTGTTATCTTCCGTCCTTGGTGTGTTATCTCCGGATTGAATGTCCTGAGAGTTACCGGTAACCTCGATCTCCGGGTCCAGGGTAGTCAGCCTTGCATTCGTTAGCTGATACCCGTTGGAAAGATGTTCCAAATCAGCAGCAAGCTCTATTGCAATGCTATTAAACCTTGCTCGTGCCCGTAGTGAGCAAGTGCCGGTCCCGTTCCAGGTTACCTGGCCAACGGTGCCGCTTGTTCCCGAAGCAGTCGCCGCACCACATGACAAAGCGGTAATTGTCAACTTGCTGAAAGCACCGCGGGACGAATAGAAGAATAATTTTACGCCATTTGCAATATGATCGATGGGAGCCTCATCCGGTAAAAAAACATACGCCCCAGGACCTTGTCCTTCCGGTATATACCCATTTATTCGACTATCCGAGTAATCCCCGGGAACCCAATTCCCAACAGCGCACTTATCGTTGTTAATTTTGTTAGTAGGTTCAAAACTCTTAACCAGATCAATCTGCAGAAATCGAATTGTATCGCCGAACATGTCTGGTGAAACCGTTATAGAACTGCAATTGGTTTCGGCAGCATGGGCGGGTGGGGCTGTTGCGATGAGAGCACCGGCGGCAAGGGGGCCCAGTAAAGCCGCAACCCCCAGGGCGCGGCGCAAACCGCCCCGCCACCGCCCCCCATCCATCAGGCGCGCAAGACCCTGGCGCAAGCCGGGCGTATAGTTGTGGCAGGCCCTGTGGCCATGACGGTCGTAAGACGTCTGCCGGGTATTCATGGTGTCCTCGCTCATGCTGATATTCTCGCTCCTCGTCGGCCACGCCGACGCAAAAACGCGCCGTCCGCCCGGGTTGTTCGCTCTGTTCGTAACCGCCCTGTGCCCTGTCACGTGTCTGGCTTTGTGTCCCGTGTATTCGTCATGCCCGTGCAGGCCCGGCGCGCCCCGCAGGCGCTCAAACAGGCCGCCAGAAAACCCCATGGGGGCAGGCCCCAGGGTCCGCGAGCCTCGTAGTGGATTGACGCTGAAAGAAAAGCCGCAAAGCGCGAAGCCGCAAAGACATCGCGCTATAAAAGCGGGAAATAAGGGAAAGGCTGTGCTCCTGCCAGGCGCTTGGGCGCTCTTCGTTTTTGTTAGGTTCGGGGGAACCGATTTATAGGGTTGTACCCCCCCCCCCCGCAGGCATCGGTTGCAGGGAATGTTGTCAAACGTGCTCATGGCCGGCCTCCAATGACTGCCCGCGGCGATCCCGTGTGATTCGAAATCCCCATACACCTGCCTGTATCCATCTCTCATACCAAGCGCTTTGCGTGTGACTCCTGGCCTGGTTTAAAACCGTTGTCCTGTCAGCACGACACAAGAAGTCACCGTGCACAAAAAGCCAATGCCGCTGGTATAAATCGGGCCTCGGACATGACACACTCCAGCCCTCGCTACCCTTTTTCAATCTGCTAAGCCATTTATCTGATCATCAGCCCTAACCGGCGGCGGCGGTGTGTCAAGGGCTGCTCAAGCGCCGCTTCCAGCGGTTAGGGCCTATGATCAGATAAATGGCTGGATCCGCCTTTCTACAGGCATGAACCCATAAAGCATAGAAAAGGCCCTCATCCACAACCGGGGTTATACTAACGAATCGATTCGGTAAAACACCCCGATTGCAACCTCCTACACGCCTCTTGTCCGGCCTCGTCACGGCCCGTGATAACAAACAGCAGCATCCTGAGCGTTATCGGAGGCGTTATCCTGCATGGTATGCTGTGTTATCGCGTGCGTTATGCCGCGCCCTCAATTCCTTGCAACCGACCGAAACCGCCCCGCGAAAACAATAGCACACTAACGATAATTCGTTACATTTCTGTATTCCCTTTTAACGGGTAAGAAACCCCTGTCAAGGCATCGGTGCCCTGTTGGCGATCTGTGGGGTGGAAAAATGCGCAGCGTTGCAAATATGCAACAACCTCCCGCAACAATCCGCGCGCATCCCTAACAAAGGGTCAACACAAATGGTATCCCTTGACCCTGACACGCTCTAATAGAAGCAATTCTGACGGGGCGGAGCGAAGCACTTTTCTTCACGATCAACGAGGCGAAGCCGAGGGACTTTTTCACATTCAACGACGTCGATGGTTCCGGCGCCATATAGATGGCTGACAATATGGATGAACAGGCTCATCGTTCGCGAATGGCCTCGTCCTTGTAGCGCATGAGCGGCGAAAGAAAATACTCCAGTACCTTACGGTTCCCCGTCTTTACCTCCACCGTCGCGTTCATACCGGGGGAGAGGCGGATCGCCTTTCCATCGACCCTGATATGCTGGGTATCAAGCGCTACCCTGGCCTTATAGACAGGACCAAGTTGCTCATGAATGATGGCATCATCGCTAAGCGAGAGTATTTTGCCGCTCAATGTGCCGTAGCGGGTAAAAGGAAAGGCTTCCAGCTTGATTTCCGCAATCTGCCCGTCCTCAACAAAGCCGACGTCCTTGTTAAGGATCAGGGCTTCGATTTCCAAAGGGACGCCCCGGGGCACGATAACCATAAGCTGCTCGGCCGAATTGACCACAGCGCCAATCGTATGGACGGAAAGCTTGTGAACCGTTCCCGGTACGGATGCACGCAACTCGCGATAACGCCGGCGTTGCTGTTCTTTTTTCAGGTTCTGTTCAAGAACCGCAATGCGTCGCAATGCATCTCGCCGTGTTTCGCCGGCGTTCGCACGATACGCGGCGATCAGTTCCGCATGGCGGGCATTTAACGTTTTTATCCTGGCCGCATTCTGAGCCCGCACTTCTGAAACCTTGGCCAAAACCGCCCGTTGCTCGTATAGTTCCTGGCGCAAGGCGAGCACGAAGGACTTCCTTGTGATCTCTTTTTCCAATAGCCCCTCTTGATCTGCAAGACGATCTTCAATCAACGGCAACGTCTTTTTGAGTTTTGTTTCGTCGATATCGAGACTTCGCATGGCAGCGTGGGTGCTGGTAATTTCCGATGCGATCGCCGATATTGTCGCGTTGTGGCGCAAGAACTGATCGGCCAACCAGCTGCGTGTTATGGCGACAAGCTTCGGATCCGCGCCATCGGGCGCCCTGAATTCACTGATTGGGTCCTCGCCCAGCAACGCCGCGCCACTCGCCGCATCCAGCCTTGCCTGCATCAGATCCACATCGAGCGAATCAATATTGGCGACCGATTCCGTTGGGTCCAGTTCAATCAGCAAATCGCCTTTCCGCACAAATTGGCCGTCCTCGACGTGAATCGCGCGAACAATGCCAGGCTCAAACGGCTGCACAATTTTTACCTTGCCGGTTGGGATGGTTTGTCCCTGCAACACGGCAACAACGTCGATGGAGCCCAGCCACGCCCAAAGAACAGCGGCGCAAAAGAACGCCGCCAAAAGCACGGCGACAATCCTGCCAACAGGTGAAGGCGGGGATTCCAGCACTTCAAGCGCCGCCGGCAGGAACTCGAATTCGTCGCGGCGGTTGGTCGGTTGGGCGTGATCGGGTGCTTGTTTCATGGAAATACTCAATTATTGGTTTTATTTTTATATAAAATATATGTAAAATACACAATATCGGTTATGTGGATTGTATTATCAAATTTAAGGGGTACGCAGTTTGAGCGCGGAAGCCGCCATCCGGCAGGAAAAGTATGAAGCCGAGGAACCACTCACAGAGCCTGACTTCGACAGCGGCGCATTGTGTCTCAGCTTGTTATTGTCGTTTCACGAAATTCGATCGGCCCCTGAGCGTCTTCGTCACGAATTTGCCAGTGACACCGGACGCTTCGATCTGATTTCCCTTGTGCGTGCGGCGCGCAAATATGGTCTCAAGGCAAAGGCCTTACATGCGAGCTTGAGAAAACTTGCCAGGTTACCGTTCCCCGCAATCGCTGAATTGAACGACGGCAGCTTTATCATTGTCGCAAAAATTGCCGATCAAAAACTTCTCATCCAACGCCCGCTACAGCCACCTGAAGAGATTGAACAGGGTGAATTCGCTGAACAATGGAGCGGCAATCTTGTTCTGCTGGCGCGCCGCGCCAGCGATATGGTCAGCGATCTCAAATTCGGCCTGCGCTGGTTCCTGCCGGTTATGGCGAAATACAAGAAACTGTTCTCCGAAGTGCTCGTGGCGTCTTTTTTCCTGCAGTGTTTTGGCTTGATTACACCGCTGTTCTTTCAGGTAATTATTGACAAGGTTCTGGTGCACCGCGGTCTGACGACGCTTGATGTGCTGATTATCGGGTTGATCGGGATAACGGTTTTCGAAGCCTTACTCGGGTTCTTGCGCGCGTTTATTTTCTCGCACACGACGAGCCGCGTTGATGTGCAGCTTGGAAGTCAGCTATTCAGCCATCTGTTGGCGTTGCCTGTTTCATATTTTGAAAGCCGGCCAACGGGACAAACGGTTGCCCGGGTGCACGAACTCAATAGCGTACGCGAATTTCTCACATCATCGGCGCTGACGGTAGTCATTGATCTGTTTTTTACGGTTATTTTCTTTGCAGTGATGTGGCTGTTTTCGCCGACACTTACGCTGATCGTATTGGGGTCCATTCCCTTTTACGCTATTCTATCTGTAGCGATCACGCCGGAACTGCGCCGCCGGGTTGAAGAGCGCTTTTATCGTGGCGCGGCCAATCAGGCCTTTCTTGTGGAGAGTGTGGCGGGCGCGGAAACCCTGAAAGCGATGGCGGTCGAGCCACAAATGCGCAACCGCTGGGATGAAAATCTGGCGGCATTTGTTAAATCGTCGTTTCGCACAATCGTATTGGGGACAGCTGGATCGCAGATTGTCATTCTGATCAACAAAATCACCATGGCGCTGATACTCTGGTTTGGCGCCAGGCTGGTTATGGATGGGCAACTGACCGTCGGCCAGCTCGTTGCATTTAATATGCTGGCCGGACAGGTCAGCCAACCGATCATCCGCGTTGCGCAACTCTGGCAGGATTTTCAGCAGTTCAGGATATCCATTCAGCGTTTGGGAGACATTCTCAATACCAAACCGGAGAGTTTAAGCACCTCGACGCCGGAGGACCTGCCACCCATTAAAGGTGCGGTGATGTTTGAGGGTGTGACGTTTCGCTATCGCCCGGGCGAGCCGGAAGTCCTGCGCGATGTATCGATTGCCATCAATGCGGGTCAAACGATCGGTCTTGTGGGCCGCTCCGGATCGGGTAAATCGACGATTACGAAGCTTATTCAGCGCATGCACGTTCCTGAACACGGGCGGGTTCTGATTGATGGAATTGACATTGGCCTGCTTGATCCGGCCTGGCTGCGTCAGCAGATCGGCGTGGTTTTGCAGGACAATATTCTTTTCAATCGCAGCGTGCGGGAAAATATTGCCCTTTCCGATCCGGCGATGTCGATGAAGCGGATCATTCAGGCGGCGCAACTGGCGGGAGCGCATGAGTTCATTCTTCAACTGTCTCGGGGGTACGATACCATTCTGGAAGAACGTGGCAGCAACTTGTCCGGTGGGCAGCGCCAGCGTATTGCGATTGCGCGTGCACTGGCAACGGTGCCGCGTATTCTGATTCTGGACGAGGCGACTGCGGCGTTGGACTATGAAAGCGAGCGGTTGTTTCAGAACAACCTCAAGCTGGTTGCCCGGGGGCGAACGGTTATTATAGTTGCACACCGGTTATCGACGATTCGCCATGCGGACCGCATTCTGGTTATGGACAACGGGCAGATTGTTGAGGATGGCACCCATGAGCAACTGGTCCGGCGTGACGGCATCTATGCCGCCCTGACCCGCCAGGACAGGGGAGCAGAATAGTTGAATATGAAAAAGGCCCGATGGAACATGCCCCTCACTGGACGGGATCGTTCCAGCGGCGGTTGATCCACATCCACTGAGAAGGCGCCTCGGTGATCCACGTCTCAAACACTGCCTGAATGCGCCGGGTCGCAGCCTCTATATCGGCGCGCCGATCATCGGACTTCTCCATATCCAGCGGCTTGATATCGATGCGAAAATGCGCTCCCGCAAGGCGCACACAACGCACCGCGATCACGGGCAGATCAAGACGCCGGGCGATAATGGCAGGAAAAGTCGTCGAGGCCGCCGCATGGCCGAAAAAGCATACATCATGGCCGTTTTCATCGCGTAAGTCGGCAAGAACGCCGGCGCCGCCGCCGTCCCGAACATGGCGCATAATGCTCGCCACACTGGTATGTCCTCTGGGGTGCAGACCGGCCGGATAAAGAAAGCCGCGAAGACCACGGATATACGTATCGGACAGCGGGTTCATGGCGCGCTTGTAAAGCCCCATGGCGTTGGCGCCCTCGCGCTGAAAGGGGGCAACGGCGAGTTCCCAGTTACCACTGTGCAGGGATACGCAAATCAGCCCGGCAGGACGACGCACCAGCGCGCGCACCAGCGCCTTGTCGTAATCGATGCGCGTATCGTCCGCGACAAGGGTTTTCAGATGAAAACTCTCGCCAAACACGCGGCCCAGATTGTCCCACATGGCACGAATGATCGCTTGCGCCTGCGCCTCGTCGAGTGCCGGCATGGCGCGCCGCAAATGCCCCAGCGCCCGTTTGTGCCGATAGGTATGGGGGGCGATCAGCCGCCACAGGCGCCCCATAGTGGCGGATGCTGTGTCCACCGACATCTTTTGCAGTAAAAACCCCGCCACACGCAGGGCCCCGTACTCCAAACGGTGTTTCAGTCGTATTGTCGAGGGGGGCTGATTTTTCCCCGGGCGCGCAACGGATCGGTTGCGGCACAGCTCCAGCAGCCGCGCGCGCCAGGCGGGCGCATCGTCAAGCACAAGCGATACCGGTATTGCCCGGGTCGACTGCGCCAGTCGCGCAAGAGGCCCCGACTTTCCATGCAGGCGTACCCGGTCTTTTTCGGTGCTTACCAGGCGCGCCGAACGGGAGGCGGCAAGCGCGAGCAAGCGCTGCGCATCGGCGGACGTATACATGTGATGATCGCCATAGGAGAGCGTCTCGACAAGCTGCACACCGTTGTCGCGCAACTGCTGAAAGAACTTCTCCGGCCGTCCGATACCGGCAAACGCGACAACGGGCCCGTGCAACAGATCATCGGCAAGCGTTTGAACGAAATGGCCGCAAGCAATCGTGACATTGTTCTCCCTTGCTGCGGCAACGATGTCGTCCGCTGGCGCCCCGGGCGCGGGGCCTGCCACGAGCACCCTGTCAACCGCCGCCATCTGCCTTGCGAGCGGCGCGCGCAACGGGCCTGCAGGCAGACAGTATCCATTGCCGATGCCTTGCGTTCCATCGACTACGGCCACTGTGAAGTCCTTGTACAGGGCCGGGTTCTGCATGCCGTCGTCCATGATGATCAGATCGTGCTTTTGCGCCGGAACAATGGCCGCACCCGCGGCGCGGTCAGCGGCAACGATCGTCGGCGCGTGAAAGGAAAGAAGCAGCGCCTCGTCGCCCACGTCGTGCGCCGTGTGACGGGCAGGATCGACGACGACCGGTCCCTTCAGCGCGCCACCATAGCCGCGGGTGAGAAAGGCGGGGCGCAGTCCCTCATCGATGGCCAGTTTGGCGATGGCGATGGCGGCGGGTGTTTTGCCGGCGCCGCCTGCAACGAAGTTCCCCACACATACAACGGGAAGTGGAGCCCGCGTGCCCCCTGTGCCCATACGGGCGGCGGTGATGCGGCCGTAAGTCCAGCCAAGGGGCCGCAGGGCCTGTGCCTGCCAGCTTTGTTTATGGCGCCAGAAAACGGGAGCGCGCGCGGGCATGGGTGAAGTCCTTTGTATAGAGCCTTTCGGTTCTTAGAGCGTGTCAGGTCTTAATAGAACCATTCTGACGGAGCGCTTTTGCGACAAGATGGGCCTTAAGTCTCGCAGGATATAGTGGGGCTATTTTCAAGAGACTTAAGGTTCGTATTGGTGCAAAAGCGCCCGTCCCTTCGGGTTTCCGATTGGCGGACGCCCACGCCCAAGCCGCTCTCGAGAGATGGGTCGCCATCGCTCTTCGATCGCCTTGGGCGTGGTCCGCCTCGCCAATCGAGAAACAGAATTGATTCTATTAAGACCTGACACGCTCTAAGTGAAAGGCTCTATAGCAAGAGCCCCGGGCTGTGACAAATCGCTGTGCCTCGGCGCACGATTTTATGGCAGCGATACACCGTTCAGCGTGCCTCCGGATGCGATCTTTCAGCAGGTTGTTCCCGGGACAGGCAGACCTGAAGGTACATCTCTTGCGCCCTTGCCCCCAGCAAGGCCATACCGGGTCATACCAGCGGTATTGGCGTTTTGTACACGCTGACTTGTGTATCGTGCTGATAAGACAACGGTTTTAAACCGGGTCGGGAGTCAAACGCGAAGCCCCTTGGTATCATTCATCTGATCATCGCTTTTTTTGATTTCACTAGTGGAACGAATTTGACATTTGAGCCCCGTTTGCTGCCGGGCGCGTTCTCAAATGTCAAATTCAAAGTTCCACTAGAATGTTACTACTGCTAGTGGTTCTTTGATTCCAACATTTGCATGCAAGCCTGCGGTTAAAAAGTGCAAATGTTGGAATCGAACCACTAGTGCTGTCAAGGGCGCTTCGCGCCGCCTCTGGCGGTTCTTAAACCCTTGACAGCGCGGGAGAAATCGAACACCTCCAATGATCAGATGAATGGCCAACTGCACCCGATGGATTTGTCCGGAACAACCGGTTGCACGGGCTGCACTACAGGTATGGGGCAAGGGCGCCCATTGTTTTCTCCAGGGCGCCGCGGTTCCGGCGAACAATCCGGGCGGCATTTCCGGCAAGGCGGGAGGCCTCCCCGGGATCGGCGAACAGGCGCCGCACGGCCTGCGTCAACGCGCCCCGACTGACAACGCGATACGCGCCGTTCTCCTCGTCAAGCTGTTGATAAATATCGCTAAACGTATCCACATGAGGTCCATGAACAATGGCGCATGTCTGTAGGGCCGGCTCGATAGGGTTGTGGCCTCTACGAGCCACAAGAGAGCCGCCGATAAAGGCAAATTCCACCGTGCTGTAAAACAGAACCAGTTCGCCGATCGTATCGATGATAAAAATGCCATGATTTTCCTGCGGCAGCCCCTCGCTGCGCATCCCGACACAAACGCCAGCCTGCCGGCACAGATCGTGTATTTCCCGGCGCCGCTGCGGATGCCGGGGCGCGATCAGGGTGAGCAAATCAGGATGCTCTGCTACGAGGGTACAATGTGTGGCAATGACGGCTTCCTCCTCACCCGCGTGGGTACTGGCGGCAAGCCAGCAATGGCGGCCGCCAATGGCACGTGCCATCGTTTGCCGGCTTCCGGGATCAATGCCTGGCAGATCGGCATCGAATTTCAGATTGCCGCTGACAGCGAGATGCCGTGCGCCCAGGGTACGAAAGCGCGTGGCGTGATCATGGGATTGCGCCAGGACCAGAGACAGGCGCGCCAGAAGGGCCTGCGCGGTGCGGCGAAAACGCGACCAGCGGGCAAATGAGCGCGCCGACAGACAGCCGTTGACGAGCACCAGCGGTACATTTCTATCGTAAAGTGCGACGATCATGGCCGGCCATAGTTCCGATTCGGTGAAAATGGCCGGCGATGGCTTCCAGAAGTCGAGGAACCGGTTCACATAGCGGGGGCAATCATAGGGGATATACTGGTGAATGACGTCATCGCCAAAGCGCTGCCGCGCAAGCCGCGCCGAAGTCCGCGTACCGCTGGTGAGCAGGATGGTCCCGTCGTGCTCGATGAGTTGCAAAATCACAGCGGCGACGGCGTTCAATTCGCCGACACTTGCCGCGTGTACCCAAATGATCCGTCCGCCCGGATGAGCGCATGAGGCGATGCCACGGCGCTCTTTCAGACGAGCCGGGTCCTCCTTGCCGCGCGCCGCACGGCGTCGCGCGAGCGCCGGCAGGATCAGCGGCGCAAGGCGCCCCAGCCAGTGATACGCCATCAGTGTCAGGGGCATTCTCGCGCTATCCACGGTTGTCAACGATGGTTCGGGCGCGCTCGGTGACTTCCTGAAGGTGGCGCTCAATACGCTGGCGGGCGGTTTCAAGGGCGTGATCGTCGGCATCGGCAGCGACAAAAACCGGCGCGCCACCAACGAGCACACACCGTGAAAAGGGCAGGTTGATACTGGCCCGGTCCCACGAGTTCAGATCGCGCCGCCGGCTGCTGGCGAAGGCGACCGGGACAACGGGACGGCCGGAACGGGCCGCCAGACGAACGACGCCGGGGCCGCACCTGCGCGCGTGCTCTTTCGGAACATTGACGGTCATGGCAACGCTTGCGCCGCGTTTGAGGATTTTCAAAAGGCTCAGAAATCCCTGTACGCCGCCCTTGCGGGCGATATCGGTATTGCGTCCGCCGGAAGCGCGCACCGTTTTCACGCCCAGGTCGTGACAGATGGTGGCGTTGATCTCGCCGTCGCGCGAGCGCGAAACAAGGGCGTGGAAGTCGAGACCGACCGGAGCCGCCAGGGGGATCATAAAGTGTTGCCCGTGCCACATGGCGGCAATGATGGGCTGATTGGCGCGCAACGTATCGGCAAGGTCCGGCGGTTCGAAATCAAAGCGCGCCGTCTTCCAGACAAGGCGCAGGTAGAGCGCGAGAAGATGTCCGAAGGCGCGCTGCACGGAACGGTTGCGCCCCAGTCTTTTGATGAAACGCTTCATGGTCAAGTTTACGGCTCTTCGCCAAGAAACCCGTCCGCCTGCGACTGGTACAGTGTCGCATAGAGACCGCCGTTTTTCAGCAATTCCTCGTGGGTGCCGGTCTCGACAATGCGGCCCTTGTCCATCACGCAGATCAGATCCGCTTCACGTACGGTCGCCAGGCGGTGGGCTATCATTAAAACCGTTCGCCTGGCGAACAGACGGCGCATGGCCTTCCTTACTTTTTCCTCCGAGCCGGGATCGAGAGCGCTTGTGGGCTCATCGAGCAACACAATCGGCGTATCGCGCATGATGGCGCGGGCGAAGGCAATCCGTTGGCGCTCGCCGCCGGAAAGACGGTTGCCGCTCTCGCCGAGCATCGTATCGTATCCCTGGGGCATATTGGTGATGAAGGCGTCGGCGGCGGCCGCCTTTGCCGCCTGACGGATCGCTTCCAGACTGGCGTCATTGCTTCCATAGGCGATATTGGCGCGCACTGTATCGTCGAAAATGATCGGGTCCTGGGTTACCAGAGACGAGGCGCCGCGCACGCTCGCCAGGGTGGCCCGGGCGATATCCTGACCATCAAACAGAATGGCGCCCGTGCCGGGATCGAAGAAGCGCATCACCAGATTAAGCGCCGTTGTCTTTCCGGCGCCCGAAGGCCCCACCAGGGCAACCCGCGTGCCGGCCGGAATGTCGAGGGTAAAGTTGTGCAGAACCGGCGCCTCATTCTGGTAGGCGAAGGTAACGTTGTCGAATTTGATGGCACCGCGTTCAAGTTGCAGCGCGCGCGCGTCGGGACGCTCTGTTACGCTGCTGCGATAATCGATAATGTCGAATACCCGGTTCGCCGCCGCAATACCCTGCTGTACGCCGGTGCGCAAGGTCGCCAGAGCGCGCAACGGATCGTAAATCAACATCGCCGAACTGATAAAACCGACAAACGAGCCGAACGTCATCGTACCGCTGATACCGCGATAGCCGCCGTAGAATATCGCCGCGGCAATACCGATCCCGGTCAATGTCTCGGTGAGGGGACCCGAGATGACCTGCGCGCGAATGGCCCGCATGGCGTGTTCGAAAGTGCGCCGGATCACGTCTGTCACGCGCGCCGCCTCCACCGCCTCCTGGCCATACGCCTTAACCACCCGGATGCCATGCAGGGTCTGGGCGATGAGGGCGCTTAGATCGCCGGTTTCCTGCATGGTCAGCACCGCCGAGCGATGTACCTTGCGGCTTTGCCGCCCCATCAGATAGGCGGCGAGCGGCAGGCCGATCACCAGCAGGATCGTCAGGCGCCAATCGAGATAGAACATCACACCGATGAGGAAGGTAACCTTCAGAAGATTCTGTCCGATGGCATTGAGGGTCTGCGCGGCAGTACTGCGAATCATGCCGGCATCGTTCAGAAATGCCGCCACGAACCGGCCGCTGTGAATGTGCTGAAGCCATGCGATATCGGCAAATATCAACCGCTCAAACATGCGCTGGCGCGTATCCGCCACAAGGCGCTCGCCAAGATAGGCAAGGGATACGCGCGCCACATAATCGGCAATGCCGCGCAGGATCGTGATAACAATGACCACAATTGGCAGGACGATCAGCAGGTTTTCATTGCGATCGACAAATATCCCGTCGGCGATCCATTTCAGCAATAGGGGCAGCGCCGCGGTGCCCACCGCCACGATGATCATCGATGTAGCGGCGAGCGCCAGTAACGACAGGTGCGGGCGCAGGTTCTGCCGGTAAACACGGCCGATGATCGTCGCAAACGAACGCTGCCCGCCGCCGAAGTCGCTGCTCTCATGCATTTCCCGTTCATCGGGGCGGCTGTCGATGAATATGTTTTTTTTTGCCAAACCCGTCCTCATTATATCTGTACTGCAACGCGGCCCTGGTTATGTACTTTCAACAGCCTGTTCCTGCAAAGCCCGTCGGGTGCGCCGGCCATTGGGGTTTGCCTGTTCCAGGCACAGCCTGCCAAAAGGTCGCACCCTTGCGCACCAGCGCGTTCGATGCACCCTGCCCGCCGCGCCCGTCACCCGTTACCGCGGGTCGAGCAAGTGATGCAAATGCACAATGAAATACCGCATATGGGCGTTGTCAACGGTCTGTTGGGCTTTTGTTTTCCAGGCATCATAGGCCTGTGCGTAGTTGGCGAATATGCCAACAATATCCAGCGTGTCCAGATCGGAAAAAGTGATCCCTTCAAGGGTCTCCAGTTCGCCGCCAAATACAAGATGAAGGGGTTGCACCGCTTCCAGGCGCTCGATGGATTCAGAGGACTTAAGGGACCGGGAGGGTTCGGCGGCGGATCGGGTCATCGTGTTGCTCCTGGATTGGGTGTGTAATTTCAGCAGGTTGTTCGAAGGCGGCAGAGCCGAAGTGACACCTCTTGTGGCCCTTGCGTGGCAACGATTCGCCGCGACAGAGACGGTTTTAGCGCGTGTTCTGCGCGCGCACAACGCATTGATTTATGGCGTTGACGATAGAAGATGGTTGCGATGCCGCCGACACGATGCCAGCCCACCGCACACATTGCAATCGGCAAACGTTAAGGCGGCGTCGACAATGAGTGGAATTTGGCAGGAAACTGTTTACCCTGCGGCTTTGCCATTTGTTTGCAATGATGGCAGGGCGCGGGAAAAGGCACGGATTTGTACCGGTTTGCGCGTATCCGCCGCAACCTGCTCACTCATATTCCGCTAACCTTTTTAGCCGATTAGAGCCATTTTAACCGCGTTTGTTAGCGCCGCGCACAAGGCGCGCGTGCGATAGTGCCGGCGATAGGGCAAGTCGGGCATCGATCAAGTGACGAGTAACAGGCAGGCGTCAACGACATCATTTCCGATTTTGCCGGCGCGACACTCTTTTTGATTGTCGCGCCGTTCGGCGAATGTCGGAAATAATGGAGATGAAAACGTGCATCGCAAACGCAAGTTCGCCGTCGATGCGGCGAGGCGCAGCGTATATCGGCGCGGCGCACCTGTATCGCTGCGTTGCGTCGGGCAGGGGTACAACCAGTACATACGCTGTGTTTTTGCCCATGGCGCGCTCTGTTTTGATATGGACCTGAATTTAAACGGCCGGGAGAACGGTCCGCCCGCGCAAGCCATGATCGGCCCGGGTCAGGCGATACCACTCAGAACAGGCGCCAACGACAATGTGTTTTCGTTGAATGGCCGCTCGGGTGAGGAAGACGGCGTTCATGAGCGCTGGAGGGACGCAATCGCGTTCATACAGGCGCTTAACGAGGACGACGATGAAACATTGCCGGTCCGGCAAGATACGCAGCGGCCGATTGACTATGTCCTGATGCGCAGCGTTCTGGCGCTTTCCAACGCCATCGCCGAAGACGGCACCCTGGCGGATCCTTCCGTTATCGGAACCTTTCAACTCGTGCACGGCGCGCCGCACGCGCGTCGCCACCGAGCCCATCTGGAAAAGCGCCCGCGGTTTCTCTCGCGGCGCAAATGCGGTCGCACAGCGCCCTCGCGCGACCCGCAAATGGACCTGTAGAGCGTGTCAGGTCTGAAGGTACATCTCTTGCGCCCTTGCCCCCAGGGAGGCCATACCGGGCCATCCATCTGATTGTCGCTTTTTTTCGATTTATCCAACGCTGTCAAGGGTTTAAGAACCGCTGGAAGCGGCGCGAAGCGCCCTTGACAGCGTTGGAGAAATCGAACACCTCTAATGATCAGATGAATGGCCAGCAGCACCCGATGGATTTACCAGGGACACCCTGCTGAAACTACACGGCTAGAGCGTGTCATGATGTAATAGAATCAATTCTGTTAAGACATGACACGCTCTAACAGGGCGTCGGCGACGAAACCGCCAAAGACGATCCAGCCGAAGTGATTGTTGCGCTTGAATTCGCGCAGACATTCGGCTGGCGTATCGATAGCCATGGAGGTGAAATTCACCCCCATATAGGCCGCGCCACCCGCGAGCGTTGCGAGATAGAGGAGCCCCGCACCGCCGAGCCATCCGGCAATGGCCAGCAGGACGAGGCTGAGGGCAAAAAATCCGCCAATCCACCCCTTGACCGTATCGCCGAACAGCAGGGCCGTCGAGCCGATCCCGATGAGGGAATCGTCTTCGCGATCCTGCAACGCATAGACCGTATCGTAGGCCATAATCCAGAAGAACGTGCCGAGAAAGAGGATGGCTGCGGGCCAGTCGAGGCGCGCGAACGTGGCGCTCCAGCCCATCAGCGCCCCCCATGAAAACGCCAGCCCCAGAACCGATTGCGGCCAATGGGTAATGCGCTTCATAAACGGATAGATCGCGATAACAATCAGCGAACACAGACCGAGAATGATGCTGAAGCGATTGAATTGCAGCAAAACGATCAGCCCCACAAGGCCCTGCGCCGCCATAAACATGATGGCGCGTGTCACACTTATCCGCCCGCTGGCGATGGGACGCAGGCGGGTGCGTTCCACTTGCGCATCCAGATCGCGATCGACAAGATCGTTGTAGGTGCAGCCGGCGCCGCGCATGGCGAAGGCGCCGATGAAAAACAAAAAGAGATGCCACGGATCGGGGATCGCCGCACCTGTCTCATTGGCGACCAGCGCCGCCGCCCACCAGCACGGCCAGAGCAGCAACATGGCGCCGATGGGTCGATCCAGGCGCGCCAGTTGCCCGTAGGGACGAAGCGCGGCAGGGGCATACCGATCCACCCAGTTGGCTGGCGTTGCATCGGCGATTGAGCCCTCAGACGTTCCGGTATCGGGTATGGACACGGGCAGGCATTCCGTTATCGTTTCATTGTCATCCAGTCCGGAGCGTGTCATGTCTTCATGGAACCGGTTCTGTTTCGTTAAAACATGACACGCTCTATGATACAGCACGCCGGTAAATTACAAAAGGCCGGGATTTCAGGTTTGTCGGTCGGGCTTCAATGAAAAGGCTTGCATCGCCCATGGATTCGCAAGGCGCCAGGACAAGACCGTCCAGGCTAACACGTCTCTTTGTCGAGGGAGCGCTGCACGAGGGCGCGCAGGCGCCCCTGAACGCCAGACAACGTCACTATCTCACACGCGTGGTGCGCCTGCGGGACGGGGATGAGTTGTTGGTGTTCAACGGGCGCGATGGCGAATGGTCGGCCCGCCTGCAGGACGATCTGGCGGTTGCGCAACGCAGGGTTCGGACGCAGGACGCCCGTTGCCGCTTGCACTATTGCTTTGCCCCCCTTCGCCAGGCGCGCCAGGATTATATGGTGCAAAAGGCGACCGAGATGGGGGCGGCAGTATTGCAGCCGGTTCTGACCGCGTACACCCAGGTGCGCCGCGTAAACGGGGCACGGATGCGGGCCAATATCATAGAGGCGGCGCAACAGTGCGGTATTTTGCACGTGCCGCGCCTTGGCGAACCGCTTGGACTTGACGATTGGCTGCTGCAAACCCGAAATGCGCAGGATGGGCCGCTTGCGATCGTCTTCTGCGATGAAAGGCGCGCCGCCTGCCTGTCGGCAGGCACCGATCTTAAAGGACTTAAAGGCAGGCCGGTGGCGGTTCTTGTGGGGCCCGAGGGCGGTTTTTCGCCCGACGAACGCACCCGTCTGCTGGCGTTATCGAACGTTCTCCCCATTTCATTGGGACCGCGCGTTCTGCGTGCTGATACGGCTGCGGTAGCGGCTCTGGCGCTGGTGCAGGCGGCGATGGAGGGTTGGTGAGGCGCAACTGGTGGGGGCGATGCGCGCCATCACCTCACTGGATGTGTAATTTCAACAGCTTGTTCCTGGTAAACCCATCGGGTACTGCTGGTCATTGATCTGATCATCGCTTTTTTTTGATTTATCCAGCGCTGCCAACCGAGAAGCAGAAACGCTCTGGCATCTTGCGATGGGATCGCAAAAGTGCCACAACCGTCCCTTGCCTCTGTCCAGACAGCCACGGCAATCGAGGGTGATTCGAACAGAACCAACAATCGGCTCAAGAACAGGTGTGAAAAAGATCCCCCATGGCCCGAGATCAGTCCGATACGACGATTATCGAGAATAAGGATCAGTTAATTGCCGCCATCAGCGATGGCTGCAAGTCGCCCGATCGCTGGCGCGTGGGCACAGAACACGAAAAGTTCGGCTTTTATGTTCATGACCTATCGCCGGTACCCTATGAGGGCGAACGGGGCATCGGGCAATTGCTGTGCCGGTTGCGCGATGAGATCGGCTGGCAGGCCATCCACGATGAGGATCATCTGATCGGCCTTGCCGACGAGGTCAATGGCGGGGCCATTTCGCTTGAGCCCGGGGGGCAGTTCGAACTCTCCGGGGCGCCGCTTGAGACCCTGCACCAGACCTGCTCCGAGGCCAATCGCCATTTAAACCAGGTGCGCCAGATCGCGCAGCCTATGGGCATTGGTTTTCTCGGTGTCGGCGCCTCGCCGAAATGGCGTCTGGACGAGACGCCGCGCATGCCCAAAAGCCGCTACGATATCATGACGCGCTATATGCCCCGGGTTGGCGGTCTGGGTCTGGACATGATGTATCGCACGGCAACCATCCAGGCCAACCTCGATTTTTCCAGTGAGGCGGATATGATCGCCAAATTTCGCGTTGCCCTGGCCCTGCAACCGGTTGCAACCGCGCTGTTCGCCAATTCGCCGTTTCTTGAGGGCAAACCCAATGGCTATCAGTCCTACCGTTCGGCGGTCTGGCTCGATACCGATAATGCCCGCGCCGGTATGTTGCCATTTGTCTTCGAGACGGGTTTCGGGTTCGAAGCCTATGTGGATTATGCCCTCAAGGTGCCCATGTATTTCGTCAAACGCGGCGATACATATTACGATGTCGCCGGCAGCGCATTTACCGATCTGCTCAACGGCGCCCATCCGCACTTGCCCGGCGAGAAAGCCACCCTGTCCGATTGGCATAATCACCTGTCGACCATCTTTCCCGAGGTGCGGCTGAAGCAGTTTTTGGAAATGCGCGGCGCCGATGGCGGCCCCTGGCATACTATCTGCGCGTTGCCGGCATTCTGGGTCGGCCTGCTGTACGACGGCGACGCCCTCGCTGCGGCCTGGGAGATGGTCAGGGACTGGACGGCCCCGGAACGCCAGCATTTGCGCGACAGCGTCCCCAAAGAAGGCCTGAATGCGCGTATTGGCGGGCAGTCGCTTGGCGAGGTGGCCGCGCGCGCCGTGGCCATCGCACGCGCGGGCCTGGCGGCGCGCAATCGTCTCGATAGTGATGGCTATGACGAAACCCAGTATCTTGAGCCTCTTGAGGAAACCCTGGCCACGGGCAAGAGCCCGGCCTTGCGCAAAATCGATAAATTTCATGGCGCCTGGAATGGCGACATCGATGCGCTGTTTCGCGAATACGCCTATTAGCCTGTTGGTTGACGCTTTAGAGCGTGTCATTTCAACAGGTTGTCCCTGACAAACCCATCGGGTACAGGAGGCCATTCACCTGATCATTAGAGGTGTTCGATTTATCCAGCGTTGTCAAGGGCGCTTCGCGCCGCCCCTGGCGGTTATTAAACCCTTGACAACGCTGGATAAATTGAAAAAAAGCGATGATCAGGTAAATGGCCCGGTATGGCCTTGCGGCTCGCCATCTGCGGCAAGGGCCGCAAGAGGGGTAACGTCAGATTTGCCCGTCCCGGGAACAACCTGTTGAAAGATTACACCCAGGGACTGATTTGTCCTTATTTTATTGGGAAAATTGGACCGAGGCGAAGCCGAGGAACTTTTTCACATTTAACGCGGTCATGACCACAAGGCGTGATTTCAGGTTTGTCCGCCCCGGACGCAACCTGCTCAAGGATCGCGTCCGGGACCGTGGCGTTGAAACACCGTGCCGCACACAAGAAGGTGTGCAAACGCGCATAGGGTACAGGCTCTCATGACACCACGTTACGGAACTCCCCGCCCCGCCGGCGTGCCGCAGACAAGCCTTGCCCTGTATGTCATGGTGGTGCTTGTCTGGGGCTTTAGCTGGTATCCGGTCCGGCTGCAAACCGGTATGGTGCCGGAGACTGTATCGGTTCTGTACCGTATAGCGGCTTCGGCGCTGTTGATGTGGGCATGGATGCGATGGCGGCGCGAGCCGATGAAATTCGCGGCAAAACTGCATGGACGTTTTCTCGTGCTTGGCGTGTGTTTGTTCAGCGCCAACTATACGTGCTTTTACTATGCCGCGAATTTTGCGCCATCGGGGCTTCTGGCGGTTGTTTTCTCGTTATTGACAATTGTTAACCTGTTCAATCAGCGGATTTTTCTTGGGATTCCCATCGAGTCGCGGCAGTTGCTTGCCGCACTTATGGGCATTGGCGGGCTGGGCGTCATATTTGCGCCGCGCATCAACGCCGATACCCCGGGCGTGGATATCCCGCTTGCGTTCGTTTTGTGTCTTGCGGCGACATTCATCTTTTCTGCGGGCAATATCCAGGCGGTGAAAAATACGCGCGACAACATTTCTGTTCTCGCCGCCAACACATGGGGGATGACCTATGGCGCGATTCTGCTCGCGGGCTATATTTTTATTACCGGACAGCCCATGATCTTCGATACGCGCCCTGTTTACGTGTTGTCCCTGGCGTTTCTTGTTGTTTTCGGCACGATCATCGCCTTTGCCTGCTATGTTTCCCTAATGCGTCTTATTGGTGCAGCCCGCGCCGCTTACGCAACCGTTCTCTTTCCCATCATCGCCCTTGGCGTTTCATCGTTGATGGAAGGCCTGGTCTGGAACGTATGGATGGTTCTGGGGCTGTTGCTTATTATTGCCGGCAATGTACTGGTTCTCTCCGGGCGCCCGCACCAGGCAACGCCCTAGGTGTGATCTTTCGGCACGTTGTTTCCGGGACGGGCAAACCTGACGTTTCCCCTCTTGCGGCCCTTGCCGCAGATGGCCAGCCAGCAAGGCCATACCGGGCCATTCATCCGCAGCCGATGGGTCTATCAGAAACAACCTGCTGAACGCTCCAGGCAGGGGATGGGCAGGCGGAGCCGTATCATCATTTTGGCAAAATTTTCCTGTAGTATCGAGCGTGTCAGGTCAACAGCCCGTTCTCGAAAAGGCCCATCAGGTGCTGCCGGCCGCGGCCGCATCAGGTATCGCTTCAGATTTGCCCGTGCGGCGATCAATCGGCTTTCAGTCCAGGCGCGACACATTTTACTTTCGCCCGAACGCCTGTGTGAAAACCGGTGATCGTTTCCGGTTCATATGTGATAACGCCCTCGCCATAATCCGAAAAGGATAGGCCGATGCAACGCATGTTGCGCCCCGATTGGTTGACAGTTTCCGCCGATTGGCAAATTACCGATGCCCATGCAGGCCTTGACCGGTTTCACGCGGTTCGGCATCACAGTGTCATGGTGGAGCGGCTGCGGCGGATATTGCCTGTTGTCGCGGCGGCACTGGTGGGGTGGATATTCCTGACAGGGCTGGTGTTTCAGCCGCAAGAGCAGAATTTCTCCGTCAACACGGCTATTCTGTCGACAAATTCTCTGGTAATGGAGAAACCGCATTTGATCGGTTATCTGTCCGACGCGCGTTCCTATGAGGTTACGGCGCAACGGGCGGTTCAACGTTTTTCGACGCCAAATGATCTCGAACTGCGCGCCATCGACGCCACAATCCGGCTCAGTGATGACGACTGGACAACGGTCAATGCGCCCTCGGGAAGTTATAATCGGGTAAACGAAACATTGCGCCTTGACAGACAAATCCAAATACACGCAAGTACAGGCTATAAGGCGCAGCTTAAACAGGCCCATGTCAATCTGAAAACAGGCGCGATGGTAAGCCATCGGCCGCTGACCATTACATCGCGAAGCGGTACCATCGATGCGAACGCCGTGGAGATAACGGATAACGGCAGTCACGTTCGGTTTTTCAAGGGGGTCCATATGCGTTTGAACCGCGGGGCACCAGCGTCGAATCGCGCCCGGCCGGCACTCTGATCGCCGCCGGCGACCGGGTGCGGAAATAGAGGATATACGGCATGAACCGCTTGATGGCTATGGTGCGCGCGCAAGCTTTCGGCCCTGCACGTGTTGCTGGCGTTTTGCTGTGCGGTGCGGCGCTGGCGCTGGGCGGGGCCGGTCATGACGCCCGCGCCCAGAGCGGCCTGGGTAATCTTGGCAACTTCGGCGGGCTGTCAAACAACAGTGATGCGCCCATCGATATCAGTGCCGAAGAGCTCGAGGTGTTTGACAAAAAGCGCTATGCGGTGTTGAGCGGCAACGTCATTGTCAAACAGGGGCCGGCGCGCATGCAGACGACGCGCCTGGTGGTGTATTACGGGAACACCGCGGGCGAGGGCGAGCGACAGGAAATTGATCGCCTTGAGGCCAGCGGCAAGGTGACGATCGTTTCCGGCAAGCGCAAGGGCGTTGCCAATCAGGCGTCATACAATGCCAGGACGCAAGTGGTGATCATGACCGGCGATGTGGTTCTGACGGACGATAAGAGCGTTTTGACGGGCGAGCGGCTTGAGCTCAATCTGAAAACGGGTATTTACCGCATGAAAGCGAAGCGCTCGCGGGTGCGGCTTTTGTTCGAGCGCTCGGGCAACAACGAAAAGAACTAGAGCGTTTCGCTTTACCCGTTTTGCCAAGGGTAAAGCGAAACGCATAAAGTTGATTGCCCTGAAATCTATAGCAAAATGCGAGGAAAATACTGAATACCCATGATTCCAATTAAACGCATTTTGCTATAGATGTGATCTTTCAGCACGTTGTTCCGACGATGGGCAAACCTGAAGTGACACCTCTTGCGCCCGTGCCGCCAGCAAGGCCATACCGGGCCATTCATCTGATCATCGCTTTTTTTCGATTTATCCAGCGTTGTCAAGGGTTTAAGAACCGCCAGGGGCGGCGCGAAGCGCCCTTGACAACGCTGGATAAATCGAACACCTCCAATGATCAGATGAATGGCCAGCAGCACCCGATGGGTTTATCGGGGACAAGCTGTTGAAATTATACCAAGGGACTTTGCGTGTGACTCCTAACGCAGATTAAAACCTGACACGCTCTAATGCAGTCGCCCGCTGGCGTGGGCAAGCATCGTATAGACCTTGCCCATGTCGGAGATCAGATAACTCTCGAGCTTGGCGCTGTTACCATTCGATTCGGCGATTTGCGCCAGTAACTTCTCAAAATCGGCGATATAATTGTCAACGGAACGCTTGAACAGGCGATCCCGGCCGTAACGCGCCTTGATCTGGTCGAATATCTTCAGACCGCGCGACGTATAAAGGGCGCGGGTAAAAATGTTCTCGCGATCGCCATCACCGTAGCGTTGCCAGGTCCGCGCCGCAACGTCGTGATCAATTGCCTGCGAAATATTGATCGCCAGTGATTCCAGGCTGTCGAGTTCGTCATCGTCTGCGGGGGCAGTGGTTGCCGAGGCGGATGCGTGTACGGCATCTTCCCGGGCTTCGCTGTCCGGACTGTCGTCGCCACGATCGGCACCATCGTCCTGATCATCGCCATCGTCGTTGGAGGCGCGGCTTAGCAGGTTCGACACCCAGCCGCGCTTGCCGCGTTTGATGGCATCGGATTCCTGTACCCTGTCAGGCTGCGGAACATCAATCGCCTCATCAGGGCGGCTGGAGCTGGCCGGCGCGACGCTAACGGGTTGCACCGCTGCGATAGAGGGAGCAGGCGCGGGCGGCGGGGAGGAAGGGACAGGCTCAGGCCGTGCGGAAATGTGCGAGCTGCCGGCGCGGGCGCGGGGACCGGCCGAGGACGGCTGCGGAACACGTGCCGGCTGCGCCAGGTCCGTGAACTCATTGCTGGTGATCAGTTTGGAGAGTTCCCTGAGTACGCGAACCTGATCGGTTACCGCCCGGCGCAGGGCCTGGGTGGTGGTCTTGGTTTCTTCGGGCAGGTCGATGATTTCCCGCTTCAATTCGGACCGCGTTGCGGCGAAATCGCGCCGCAGGTCACGGGAGATATCGCGCAGGCTGGTAATGGTAGCGCTCAGCCGGCCGCTGGAATCGTTGATTGTCGTACCGAGTTCACGGCTTAGCTCGGCGTGCAGATCGCGCGCGGTCTGCAACGCCTTCTGGCTCTCAAGCCCGGCCGTGCGCTGGATATCCTGCAAACGGCCGATAATCGCGGCGGCGGCGGTTTCCGCTTCGCGTTGCAGACTTTGAGCGATGCCCCGGGTGCGCTCGTCGGCGTTTTCCAGCGAAGAGGTGAACAGATCGGAGAACTGCTCCATCAATGTGGCAATGTCACGGGCCTTGGTGTCAAGTTTACCGATCATGTGATCGATCATGGTGCCGCGTTCGCTGAGCGTGCTTTCAAACGCGGCGTTGGATTTGTCCAGCTGCTCGGCAGTGGAGACGAGCGTCTGGCTTTGGTTCTCGAACTGCTGCGCGATCACCGACAGGTCCTCAAGCATCTTGGTGCTTATGGAGCGCAGCAGGGAGACCTGCTCGGACATCAGGGAACTGGTACTGGTCGAGTCTTTAAGGGCATTGTCGATGACGCCGCGAAACTCCCGGGTTCGCGAATCAAGGGTCTGCTCGATATGTCCGAGATTCTCGCTTGCGTGGCCGATGATGCCGTTCAGCGACTTCGTCGACTGGTCGAGTTGCCCCATAATGGCAGACATATCGGTCGCGACACGGCTCTTTGTATCGCGCAGTGTCTGCACGGTTTCACTTCCCGTGGCATGCAGCATACGCGCCAGTTCCTGGCGTTCGGTATCGAGCGATGCGAGGATCGTCTTGCCCGCCTCTTCAATACGATAGGAGACCTCCTCGCTTCTGATCTGCAGCGCTTCCACCAGATCGGGTCCCTGTTTGCTCAGCAATTCGGTAAGCTGGCCCAGTTGTCCGTCAAGGCCGGAGATGATATCGCCCTGCCGCTCCTGCAAATCGTCGGTAACACGGGAAAAAAGCACCATCGCCTTGTCGCTTTCAAAGGCAATGCGATCCGCAACACCGACCGCTTTTTCCGTGATCGAGGCCTCGATATCGCGGCTTCGTTTTTCCAGCGTATCGACCCAGGCATTGATACGGTCGTCGAATGTGCCCTTTACCGCGTTCATACGGCCGGCAAGCGTGGACGAGATCTGATCGATCTGGCCGTTCAGCGCTTCGCCCGCGTTGTCGAGAACAGCCCGCAGCGATGCCTGCAGGCGATCCTGACCATCGGCAAAAACATCGGAGAAGTTAAGGGTATGCTGGGCGAATGTATCCTTGGCAGCCTGGTTGTGCTTGTCGAGGGCCTCCTCCAGAAGGTTCAGCCGGCCATAAAAGACGCCGTCGGCATTTTGCAGCTTTTCAGCAAAAACCTTGCCGACTTCTTCCAGTTTAAGGTCGATACCGCCCTCAAAAGTATGCCGCTGTTTCGAAATCGTCGCCTCGAGCTTTTCGATATTGACCGTTATTCTGCGCTCCATCGAGGCACGGTAATCGCTGAACGACTTCTCTATCTGAATGCCCTTGTCACGCAGCAGCGTATCAAGGCCACTGGTATGCTGGCTCAGTATCGTGTCCATTTTCTCGGCGTGATCACCCAGATCGGTTACAACCGCAACCGCCTTGCCGTTGATCAGCTGATCGAAACGCGAAAGGCGATCATCGATGGCCGTGGTCAGAACCTCGGCCTGCGACGTGATCTGTTCGTTGACCCGCTCGGCGGCACCCTGAAAGCGCTGTCCCGCCCCATCGGCGCTTTTTCCGAATTCGCCTGCCAGGTAGCTCGCCTTCTCCTCGAACGCATTCGCCGATTGAGCCGCCTGTTCCTGGAAACGATCAACGGCTCCCGACAGGCGATGTTGTATCAAATCCACCGCGGCGCGCGTGCGCGCATCGATATGCTGACCCACATTCGTGCCAAGTTTCTCCAGTTGACTGATGGTCGCCTCGTGTTGATCGGTAAGCCGGGCGGCAATATTTGCCGTTGTCTGCGTCACCGATGACAGGATCGTCGACGTTTTGGTCTCCAGCGCCTCATTGACCTGCGCGGCACGATCGTCAAGCAGCGCATCGATTTTCTCGGCGGTTGCTCCGAGGCGGGTGTCGAGTTCATCCCCCTTGACGGCGATCAGGTCATGCATATGCTCGGCGCTTTTATCGAGCTTGTCCGCCAACTCGCCCGAGCGCGCCATCACATCCTCGACAATGGAATGCCCGACATTCTTCAGTGATTCCCCGAACGCCTGCGTGCGGGTTGCCAGTTCCGACATCACCTGGGCATTGGTTGCCGCCAGATCATCCATGGTGCGTGAGGACGTCTCGGCGAACGCGTTTCTGAGCTCGCTGTTCCTGTTATCGATGCGGGTAAAAATACGCTCGACCTCGCTGCTGACAAGTTCGACCGTGTTGCGCCCCTGGGTGGTGAAACTCTCGATGAGCGTCTCGCCCTGCATTTTCAGATCGGCGGAGAGATTTTCCACGCCCGAATCGATACTGCGCCGAAAGCGCGTCTGGGCGTCCTGCACTTCGCTGTTGATGCGCTCGCTTGTCGACGTCAGATCGCTGGCCAGCATCTGATAGGCGCCTGATATGGCGTCGCGCAGGCGCTCGCCATTGACAATGACCGCGTCGCGTTCATCGGCGAGATCCTGGACCAGGCGGCGAATCCGGTGATCGTTCTCCTCATAGGCCCGATCAAGCAGCGATACCTCGTTGCGGATCTGGACTTCGTACTCGCCGGCGCGCGCCAGTGCCCGTTCGATACTCGTGCCCATGTTGTCGAGTTCGGTGCGAATGGCTTGCGGCGTATTGGCCAGCGCCTGACGGGTATGTTCGTCCGGCTCCACCAGACGAACGGCGATATCGGTAATGGTGCGCGATACGGTGCGCATCTCCTGCACACGGCGAAACAGCGCCGCGACAACGAAAAAAAACAGAACCGGCAACACGATCACGATCAGCATCAGCGAGGCATAGGGCGCCGTCTGCGTATCGCCCGCGCCCAGGCGCAATACCCCGCCCAGGGCTTCCTGCCACAGCGGCCTGTCGAGCAGATAGGCCGCCGTGGTCCAGATCAGTGAAGCGACAAGCGCCACCCCATAGGGAACCAGGGACGCCGGCCGCTGAAGGTTATAGATAAGCGCGCCCATGGCGCTGCGATCATCGTTCGCTGCCTCAACCTTTTCCGGCGCGCCCAGTTCCTCTGAGAGTTCGTAATATAAATTGCCGTCCTCGCCTGAATCGTCTTCGAGCGTATCGTCGATTCGGCGGCGGGACGATAATTCATCCGTCGGTTGTGACGGCTTCCGGCTCCGGGGCCGATTTCCCCCTCCCGTGCGGGAAGAATCGCCGTTGGCCGATTCGATGGCGTGTTTGGCCGCGGCCAGTGCAGCTTCAGTCGGGTCCGTTAAGGAAGCCGTTCCCTTTTTCGTCATCTCGATTTATCTGCCCTCGTTCCGGCCTGGTTCCGGCCTCCCTGCGGCGCGACCACTCTGGCGCAGGTGCGACAATCTCTTGTCATGCCCTGTTGTCATGCCGCTTTTAAACCACTCAACGCGACCAGCGTCAACGCATCGTTGTGCCCTGACGCAAAAACGCCCCGCTGCCCCGCTGCCCCGCCGCCTGGCCATTTCTTGCCCCGCCATTTTGCCGCACGCGCAAAGCCCGCTCACTTTAACCCTATATTAACCCTAAATTAAAGCGATGAAAAACAAATTTTCCCATTATCGTTAACGGGCAGGTGTTTTTAACGCGTTTCGACTAAAATGTCACACAGCAATAATAGTCCTTCAGTTTCAAGGCGGTGACGGGAGCAACACGCATGGGCACACGCAGGCACGCGTTATCGTCGGTATTCGCGGGGCGCGCGGGTTCGTCGGTGCCGCGACCGAGCACGGTACAGCGGCGGTATCTGATGTCCGGAGTGGACGCGCCCGGGGGCAAACTGCCGCTTTTCAAGCCCGACGGAAGCGCCATATCCCCGGCCACCATTCGCGCCTGCATCAAACATGGATGGGCCGCGCCCTGGTTCAACAATCCAATCAAGCCGGACTGGCTGGTATGCAAACTAACGCCGGCGGGTCGCACAGCCATTGGTTGTATTGATTCACCAGACCGGCCCCCGGACGCCGATGAGAGCGCCCGCCATGGGTGTAACACGTTGCCAAAACGGTGATTCGCTCAATCCTCGCAAAGTTCGTACATGGACGCTTGAATTTTGTCATCGGTCGCCGTACATAGGGCCGATGCACCGAGCTGCGCACCGGCGTTGAATTTAGAGCCTTTCAGTTTTTAACTGAAGCAATTTTCGTTTCCCGATTGGCGAGGTGACCCACGTTTGAGCCAATCGACATGCGATGTGGGCGCATCTCATGAGACCGGTTTGAGCGTGGGCGTCCGCCAATCGACAAACCCGAAGGGAATAGCCCCACTATATCCTGCGAGACTTAAGGCCCATCTTGTCGCAAAATCGCTCCGTCAGAATGATTCACTTAAGACCTGAAAGGCTCTAGCCCATGATAAATCGAACAACTCTGATGATCGTATGAATGACCCCGGCACCCGACGGGTTATACAAGAACAATCCACTGAAGCTGCACAACTGGAAACAACGGTAAAACCAATGACCAAAGTGATCTACATTGACGGCGACGGAACGAAATATGAAGTCGAGGGCACCAACGGCAGCACGGTTATGGAAGTGGCGATTCGCAACAACGTGCCGCGTATCGAAGCCGAATGCGGTGGCGCCTGCGCCTGCGCCACCTGCCACGTCTATGTGGATGACGCCTGGCGCGAACGGGTCGGCGAGGCGCAGCCCATGGAAGAGGATATGCTCGATTTCGCTTACGATCCAAGGCCCGGCAGCCGTCTGTCGTGTCAGATAACCTTACAGGACGCCTTCGATGGCCTTGTTGTTCACTTACCCGAGCAGCAGGGGTAGCCCGTACAATATCAACAGTTTTTCAGGGACAACGTGCTGAAAGATCACATCTGTGTAATTTCAACAGGTTGTTCCTGACAAACCCATCGGGTACAGGGGACCATTCACCTGATCATTAGAGGTGTTCGAATTATCCAGCGCTGTTAAGGGTTTAAGAACCGCCAGGGGCGGCGCGAAGCGCCCTTGACAGCGCTGGAGAAATCGAAAAAAAGCAATGATCAGATGAATGGCCCGGTATGGCCTTGCAGCTCACCATCTGCGGCAAGGGTGCCAAGAGGTAACACTTCCGGTGCTTGTCTTGGGAACAACCTGCTGACACGCTCTAGAGCGTGTCAGGTCTTAATAGAAGCAATTTTCGTTTCTCGATTGGCGAGGCGAACCACGCCCAAGGCGATCGAAGAGCGATGTTTATCCATCTCTCGAGATCGGCTTGAGCGTGGGCGCCCGCCAATCGGAAACCCGAAGGGACGGGCGCTTTTGCACCAATATGAACCTTAAGTCTCTTGAAAATAGCCCCACTATATCCTGCGAGACTTAAGGTTCATCTTGTCGCAAAATCGCTCCGTCAGAATGCTTCTATTAAGACCTGACACGCTCTAGCGCACCGGGCGGAGCAGGAACTCCGGCACATGGCCATCGGTGATGCGCGTCGGCTTGTCGTCGTTGTCGCGCCGCTCCTTGCGCGCCGGTTGCTTTTGCCGCCCCTGGGCCTGTTTGCCGCGGGACGGATCGGTTTTTGACTTTCCTCGCTGGCCCTTGCCGCTTTTACTGCTTTTACTGCTTTTACTGCTTTTACTGCCCTGGCCGCCTTTACCCTTCCTTGCAGGCGTCCTGTCGGCCTCGGGCTCCTCGTCTGATGGTATGGGCGCATCCATCCAGACGCCCTGCATGCCGATCAATTCCTCCACTGCCGCCAGGGACTTCTGGTCCGCTCTGGCCACGATCGTGACCGCCAGGCCGCTACGTCCGGCGCGACCGGTACGGCCGATGCGATGCACATAGGCCTCGGCGTGTACGGGCACATCGAAGTTGAAAATGTGGCTGACGTTGGGAATATCAAGGCCCCGCGCCGCAACATCGCTGGCAACCAGAATGTTGATATCGCCTTGACGAAAGCGTTCCAGCGTTTCCATTCGCTGGCGCTGATCAAGATCGCCGTGCAGGGCGCTGGCATCAAAACCGTGCTTGCGCAGCGAGCGATGAACAATACCCACATCGCGCTTGCGATTGCAAAAAACGATGGCATTCTGCAAGTCCTCGGCGTTTTTCAACAACTGGCGCAGCACGGCGCGTTTTTCAAAGGGCTTGCTGCCGCTGCGGATGAACTTCTGCTCCACCGTCGCCGCTGTTGTGCTCGGCGGGGCGACTTCCACGCGCGCCGGGTTTTGCAGGAAATTCGCCACAAGACGTTGAATTTCAGGGGGCATCGTCGCCGAGAAAAACAACGTCTGGCGGGTAAACGGAATGAGTTTGCAGATGCGCTCGATATCGGGAATAAAGCCCATGTCGAGCATACGGTCGGCTTCATCGATCACAAGAATTTCGACCGCGCTGAGAAGCAGCTTGCCGCGTTCAAAATGATCCAGAAGACGCCCCGGCGTGGCGATCAGAACATCGGCGCCACGATCGAGCTTCTTGTTTTGCTCCTCAAACGAAACCCCGCCGATGAGTAGCGCCAGCGTAAGCCGGTGGTTAACGCCGTAGGTGGCGAAACTGCTCTCCACCTGCGCTGCCAACTCGCGTGTCGGCTCCAAAATCAGCGTGCGCGGCATACGTGCCCGCGCCCGGCCCTTTTCCAGCAATGTAAGCATGGGCAGGGTAAACGATGCGGTCTTGCCGGTGCCGGTCTGCGAGATGCCCAGAAGATCGCGCTGCGATAAAACGATGGGGATCGCCTGCGCCTGGATGGGTGTGGGTGACGTATAGCCGACCGAAGTGACCGCCTTGAGAACCTTGTCACTCAACCCTAATTCGGTAAATTTCATATGGTAAGTGTTCCTGGCGCCTGTGCCGTGCGCCGTTTGCGTCTATCGCAGCGAAACCTCTACATGGGGGCACAAATTATGAGAATTACCCGATGGTGCCGCTGTGGCGGACCATCATATTCTCGCCGCGTTGGAGAAATCGAAATAAAGACCTTGATCAGATGGATGGCCCAAACCGGTCATGCCCGACTGCGGTCCCGACTGCAGCCCCGATTGCGGACATGACTGTAAGAGGTGCACCTTGCAGGTTTGTCTGTCCTGGACGCAACCTGTTTAAGTTAAACGCTCCAGCGGTTACAACAATACGCTATGCTCATAGCATTCCGTCACAAAATGTCAACATCGCAGCGCCGGTGCGACAACGCCGGGCGTGTCATCCGCGAATAGACGATACGCTGGAAACAAACATATTGCATTGAGCCTGGTGTCACGGGCATATACAACGCCATGTCCGTAACAAGCGTTTATCTCGACGACAGGATGGCCCTTGCGGCCTATATGGAAGCGGCGCCCCTGTGGCCGCCGCCCCGCGGCGCCAGGCGCGCCGCGCGCACGGTTTCCTGCCTGCTCGATATCGCCGATGACTATGATTGCGTTGTGCTGGATGGTTTTGGCGTTCTCAATATCGGTGCGAAGCCCCTGCCCGCCATGCCCGCCATCGTGGCGCAGTTGCAGGCTGCGCAAAAGACGGTGCTGGTTCTGACCAATGGCGCCACCGTACCGACTCGCCTGCGCCCCGATTACTACGCGGATCTTGGCTATGTATTTTCCGCCGATCATATTATCTCGAGCCGCGATGTGGCAAAGAGGGGGCTGCGGGACGCGCCATCCCACTGGCGCTGGGGGGTGAGCGCGAACGCCACAAGTATGCTGGGGGAACTGGCGATCGATGGGGTGCGTCTGGACAGGGAGGCGGCCGACTATGCCAATGCGGATGCGTTTTTACTGCTCTCCAGCGGCGCCTGGGATCTGTCGCGTCAGGAATTTCTGGAGGCCGCGCTTCGGCGCCGGGCGCGACCGGTGTATGTGGCCAATCCCGATATGATCGCGCCGTTCGAGACGTATTATACGACCGAGCCGGGCTATTTCGCCCTGCTTGTTTACCGTCACACGGGGATTATGCCGCAATTTTACGGCAAGCCCTTCGCCAACGCCTTTGATGCAGTGCGCGAGCGGCTTGAATATCTGGGCAGGAGGGTTGCGCCCCATCGAACCCTGATGGTCGGCGATACCCCCTTTACCGATATTCTCGGCGGCAATGCCGCCGGCTTTCATACCGCGCTGATGGCCGATCACGGCTTTTGCAGGGGGCGCGCCCTCAAGCCGCTGTTCGCGCAATGCGGTATCCGGCCCGACTGGGTGATTTCGGCTTTTGCACCGCGGGCGCCCTGACACGCTCCAGGTTGAATGGGAAAAAGTGGACCAAGGCGAAGCCGAGGGACTTTTTCACATTCAACTCTACAGGCGATCGCGCAGGGCATAATAGCTCATGGCCGCAACAAGGGCCGGCCGGCGCAGCCAGGTACCGCCAGGAAACGCCGGACAGGAAAGTTTGCCGATCAGATCAAGCCTGTCCGGTGCGCCGGTGATGGCCCCGGCCAGAATTTTGCCGCCAAGGGTGCCCATGGCGACCCCCTGGCCGGAATAGCCGCCGGCGGTATAAACACCGCTTCGCAGACGGCGCACAAGGGGAAACCGGTGCACGGTAACGGCGAGGGTTCCGCCCCAGGCGTAGTCGATCCGCACATCGGCCAATTGCGGATAAATGCGCAACAGGTGCCGGCGCACAAAGGCGGCGATATCGGCGGGAAAGCGCGGGGAATACGTCTCGCCGCCACCAAACAAAAGCCGCCCGTCGGCGGTCGGTCGCCAGTAATAGACGACAAAGCGCGAATCGGCCGCCGCCTCGCCACCGGCAATGGGTTGCCGGGCGCCGAGAGGCCGGGTGGTGAGGATAAAATTGTTGATGGGCATCACCCGCGCCGCCACCTCGGCGCAAAGCCCCTCCAGATAGCCGTTGCAGGCAACGATAACCGTATCCGCCGTGAGCGTTCCCGCCTCGCCACTCAGCCGCCAGCCATGGGGCTGCGCCGTCCTCGCGGTACTGGCAATTTCGGTAACGCGCGTTTGCTCGTAAATCGTTGCCCCCGCCCGGTGGGCGGCGCGGCCCAGACCAAGGGCGAAGTTCAGGGCATGCAAATGCCCCTGGGCGCGATCGCGATAGCCCTCATGATAGTGATCGGTTCCCAGCGCCTGTGCCAGGGCGGGGGTCTCGAGCCAGTCGAAGTGATCGGCGCTATAGGCGCGCCGCAGATGATCGAGATACCGTCGGGTGGGAGCGATATAGCGCCGTTTATGCAGGGCGTGGATGATACCCTGGCGCAGATCGCAATCGATGGCGTGTTCGGCGATCAGACTCCTGACAAGGGCGGCGGCGTCAAGACTTAGCTCCCATATCTTGCGGGCATCGTCGCGGCCAAGGCGTTTTTCCAGCGTGTGCTGATCAGGGCGGATGCCGTTATGAATTTGCCCGCCATTGCGTCCGCTCGCCCCCCAGCCGAGGCGATGGGCTTCCAGCACCGCCACATCGACGCCGTTTTGTGCCAGATGCAGGGCCGCCGACAGTCCCGTATAACCGCCGCCGATAATCGCCACATCGCAGTTGCGCGCGCCGGCCAGGGGCGCATGATCACGGACATCGTGTGCCGTGGCGGCGTAGTAGGAAGGCGCGTGGGCGTTCGTCAATCGGGAAACGGTACTGGTTCTATCAAGACATGACACGGTTTAAACATTCAGCAAAAGATATTCGCGCTCCCACGGGCTGATGACTTGCATGAAGGTCTCGAATTCGGCGCGCTTGATGGCGCTGAACGTCTCGACAAACGCCGCCCCCAGCACATCGCCGATGGACGCGCATTGCTCAAACGTCTCCACCGCCTCAAGCAGACCGCGTGGCAACTCATACGCCGATGAACGGGCGTTGCCGGTTACCGGCACGGTCGGCATTTGCGCCTCGCGCAGCCCGCACAAGCCGCTCGCCAGAGAGCCCGCAATCGCCAGATAGGGGTTCGCGTCGGACGACGGAATGCGGTTTTCAACGCGCCGGCTCTGGGCATCGGAGGTGGGAATACGCAGGCCCGTGGTGCGATTGTCGTAACCCCATTGCACATTGATCGGCGCAACAGAAGCGCGCGCCAGGCGCCGGTACGAGTTCACATAGGGCGCCAGCATACACATGATTTGCGGCAGGTATTTTTGCTGGCCGGCAATGAAGTGATAAAACGCATCCGCCGGCGTGCCATCACTATTGCTGAAAATGTTTGTGCCGCTCTGTGTCTCGACGACGGACTGGTGAATGTGCATCGCGCTGCCCGGCTCTCCGGCGATGGGCTTGGCCATGAATGTGGCGTAAATCCTGTGCTTGAGGGCCGCCTCGCGAATGGTGCGCTTGAACATCAGAACCTGATCGGCAAGCGCCAGCGGATCGCCGTGGCGCAGGTTGATTTCCATTTGCGCCGCGCCCTCTTCATGAATGAGCGTATCGATGGCAAGCCCTTGCGCCTCGGCGTAATCGTAAATATCCTCAAACAGATCGTCGAACTCGTTGACGGCCTGTATGGAGTACGACTGCCGCCCGGTCTCGGCGCGCCCCGAACGCCCCACCGGCGGCTCAAGCGGATAGTCGGGATCGGTATTTGGCTGCACCAGATAGAATTCGATCTCGGGGGCGACAATCGCCTGCCAGCCGCGCTCGGCATAAAGCTCCAGTACGTGACGCAGAATAGCGCGCGGTGCGATTTCATAGGCGAGCGTCGTCGGCGCTTTCGTCTGATCCGCCCGGTCCGTGCGACGCAGATACGCATCGTGAATGACCTGCGCCGTTGGCTCGTTGGCCCATGGGACAACGGTGAGCGTGGCGTAGTCCGGCCTGAGCAGCATATCGCCGTCTCCCGGATCGGCGGCGCGCAGTTTGCTGGTATCGGGATAATCGCCACTGATGGTCTGATAGAAGATTGATCGCGGCAGGTGCAGATCGCCTGCTGAAAAAAACTTCTCCGCCGGCATGATCTTGCCGCGTACCACCCCCGCCTGGTCGGGGACCAGACACTCGATCTCCTCGATACCCCGCTCATCGATCCAGGCGCGCGCCTGCGCATCGTCGGCCGGTGCGCCGGTGGCGGGATCATGGGACATAAACAGGCTCTCCTCGATTGCGTCTGGACCCTGTGCTGATCGTGTGGCAGGTTTGCCCTTGTCGGGGCGCAACACAAACCCCGCTCGTTGTGTCATTGCAGGGGGAGTGCTCCTGAGGGTTCGATTCCGGCATTTGCATGCAGGCCCGCGGTTGGAAAGTGCAAATGCCGGAATTGAACCACTGGTAGTAATCTTTCAGCCGGCAGCGTAAACGCGATGGAAAATACCAGGAATACGGCGACAGTTACCGCGTTTTGCGCGCAAAATCCAGATATTACGGCGCTGGAACTGCTTTTGGTGGATACATGCGGTATTCTGCGCGGCAAATGGGCGCCAATCACAGCGCTCGACAAGGTATTCGGGACGGGTGTCAATCTGCCGTTGTCGGTTTTTGGCCTGGACCCGTGGGGGGACGAAGTCGAGGCGACAGGCCTGCATATCGACAGCGGCGATCTCGACGGGCTCTGCATTGCCGTGCCCGATACGCTGGCGCCGGTGACCTGGGCGGCGCAACCGACCGCGCAGGTCCTCCTGACGATGCGCGATCCGGACGGATCGCCCTACTTTGCCGATCCGCGTGTTGTGCTTCAGAGGCAGGTGGATCAACTGGCGGCACTGGGATACAGCGCCACGGCGGCCTTTGAACTGGAGTTCTGCCTGATCACGCCGACGCACGACGATCGCCGCGCCGCGCCCGCTCCCAACGCCGATACCGCGGAAGGCGCCGCGGCGCGTCAACACATGTATGGTATCGACGCGCTGGCTGATTATAACGATTTGTTCGATGCCGTTCGCAAAGCCGCCGCCGCCCAGGGTCTGGGGGTTGATACGATCATTTCCGAAGCCGCTCCCGGACAGTTCGAGATCAATCTTGATCACCGCCCGTGTATCCTGCGCGCCGCCGATGAGGCGATCCTGCTGCGTCGTGCGATCCGCGGGGCGGCAAGGGCCGTTGGCCGGCGGGCGACCTTTATGGCCAAGCCATTCGGCGATCAGCCCGGCAATGGGATGCATGTGCATGTGAGCCTTGCCGATAGGGGCGGTCGCAATGCGTTCGGGCTGGATGGGGGAGAGGTGCTGCTTTCCCGGGCCATCGCCGGTACGCTGGCGACAATGGCCGAGACACAACTTCTGTACAACGCTTCCTTTAACGGTTTTCGCCGTATGCAGCCCGGCTCTTACGCACCAACGAAGATCCTCTGGGGCGAGAACAACCGCTCGGTTGCGGTGCGCGTGCCGCCAGGCACCGGCAAGGCGCGCCGTCTGGAGCATCGCATCGCCGGCGCTGACGCCAATCCCTATCTTGTCGCGGCGGGCATTCTCGCCGGTATCGTTGAGGGGATTACCCACAGGCGGATTGCACCGCCCGCGGTTACAGGAAACGCCTACACCCATGACACCGGCGGGGAATACATGCTGGAGAACCGTATGGATGCGGCGCTTTCACGCTTTCGTTCTTCGGCCTTTGTTGCGGCGGCTTTCGGTGCCGATTATCAACGTGTGCTCGCCGCCGTCAAGGCGCAGGAACTGGCCGCGTTCGCGCGCGAAATCACGCCGTTGGAAGTAGAAACCTACTTGTAGCGGGAAAGTAGCAGGAAACAGGCAACAGGCAACAGGGCGCGAAAAGGCCTCCAGAGCGTGTCAGGTCTCAATAGAATCAATTCTGTTTCTCGATTGGCGAGGCGCCTTTCTCAAACACATCTAGTAAACGACAACCTGTGTGCCTTTTTCAACGCGATCATACAGATCGACCACATGGGCGTTCAGCATGCGAATGCACCCCGACGACATGGCCCGCCCGATCGAGCGCGGTGCCGTCGTGCCGTGAATCCGATAAAGAGTATCCTTGTCGCCCTTGTACAGATACATGGCGCGCACGCCCAGAGGATTCTCCGGATGTCCGCCGGCGATCATGCGCGGGAGTTCCGGCTGCCGGCGACGCATCGCCTTGGGAGGATGCCAGGCGGGGTTGACCCGCTTGCGGCCGATATGCGCCGTACCCTGCCAGGCAAAGCCCTGGCGGCCAACACCCACGCCGTAGCGGATCGCCTTGCCGTCTTCCAGGATGTAGTACAGAAACCGCTCTGACGTATCGATCAGAACCGTGCCGGGCTTGTGATCGGTGGGGAAATCGACGGTCTGCTTTTGGTATTGCGGCGCCAACTCAAACGGTTTGCGGGTTTTGTGTTTGGTCAGCGCCACGGTGGTCGATTTACGCTTTACCTTGCGTCTGGTATTAAGGGGAGATTTCCTGCGCTCCCGGGCGGGCGCGACAAGGGGGGTGGCCGGGGGAGTGGCCGGCGCCCGTTTTGTGCGCCTGGACTGCGCCAGAGGATCAAAGCGGGCATCGTTGCTCCCACCCAGCAGGGTGTCGAAGAATCCGCCTTGCGCCTGCGCCGTTGTGCCGGGAAGTGATACCGCGACCAGCGCCGCAAACAGCGCTGTCGCTCCCGTTCTTACAAAATACATACGCTCTCCATACTGTTATATTTTCATACATTATTATCTTCAAGCGAGCGGGCGCCGCGTCGTTGATCCGTCGTGACGCGGACGCCGATCGCTCACGTTTTGCGGTGTCGCGCACCGGTTTTTCGGGATTGTCCCTGTTATTGCTTTTGCGGCATTTGATGCCGGATTTTGCATCGCCAGAGGTCCGTGTGGCGGGCCCCTAGAGCGTGTCACGCCTGCATTCGCCGCGCCGAAGGTCGAGACACGTGAGAGGCGGCCGGGTCGCGCGCGCGTTTGCCTGTTGCGCAAGCACGGAGTCTGTACGCCGATGCTAGCGGACGGGATTTAGAATCCGGTGAATTAAAATGTGCAATTTTTTCTTATCGGTGAAATGGCGTAACGCCTGGTGGAAATTTTCAAAAGAATTTTACACGTTATAATCCTATTTCCTTGACTTATTCTGGGCACTATACACCCTACATTTCGTTTGAAACTCTCGCGTAACCTATGCATCAAGATACCCCCCGTGTCCTTCTTGTGGAAGACGATCCGGCCCTGGCGCGCGTCTACGCACAATATCTGCGCGATGAATCCCTTGACGTGGAGATCAGCACCTGCGGCCAGGACGCGTTGAAGGCGCTTCGCAATGCGCTGTTCAGCGTGATCCTTCTCGATCTGCATCTGCCCGACATAAGCGGCTTCGATGTTCTCGCCGATGTGCATGCAAACTGTCCGATCATTCCCGTCGTCGTCATTACCGCGCAGGGGTCCATCGAAAAGGCGGTCCGCGCGATGAAGGGCGGGGCATCGGACTTTGTCCTGAAACCGGTGAACAAGCGCCGCCTGATCGCAACCCTCCAGCACGCCCTTGAGCGCAGCCAACTGGTGCAGACGGTCAAGACGATCGACCACGATTACGATGCCGGAATGTTTTGCGGCTTCGTCGGCGCGTCGGCGCAGATGCAGGAAGTGTACCGTCTGATCGAAAAGGCGGCACCAAGCAAGGCAACGGTTTTTGTCACCGGCGAGAGCGGCACCGGCAAGGAGGTCGCCGCCCAGGCGCTGCACGATTTAAGCCCGCGCGCGAAAAAGCCTTTCGTTGCGTTGAATTGCGGCGCCATTCCGAAGGACCTGATGGAAAGCGAGATCTTCGGTCACATCAAGGGCGCGTTTACCGGCGCCCTGGAGAACCGCGACGGCGCCGCGCGCATGGCCCACGGCGGGACGTTGTTTCTCGACGAAGTCTGTGAGATGGACCCGGCACTGCAAGTCAAGCTGCTGCGCTTTATCCAAACCGATACGTTTCGCAAAATCGGCGGCAAGGAACTCGAGACGGTCGATGTGCGCTTTATCTGCGCGACAAACCGCGATCCCTGGTACGAAGTACAGTCGGGGCGCTTTCGCGAGGACCTGTTCTATCGCCTGCATGTTATTCCGCTGCATTTGCCGCCGCTTTCGGCGCGCGGCGACGATGTATTGGCCCTGGCGCATCACTTTCTGAAAAAGTTTTCCAGGGAAGAACAAAAGACGTTCGGCGAACTGAGCCACGACGTGGAGGCGATATTTCGCCGCTATGGCTGGCCCGGCAATGTGCGTGAGGTGCAGAATGTCATACGTCATGTGGTTGTATTGTTCGATGGAAAGGCCGTAAAACGATCGATGCTGCCGCCCGCACTGAAATCGGTGGGTCGTGACGGCATGTCCGGAACCGGCAACGTGATCCCCTATGCGCGCAGCGATAGAAAAGCCGATCATCACGCCGATGCAGGGGCGATGGAGCCTGGCGGCGCCAGCGACACGCCGGACGTTCGTAACATGGCGGATGCCAGCGAAATAACGGAGCGGCTCGCGGACTCCGAGATTAAGCCGCTATGGCAGATGGAGCGCGACCTGATTCAATCGGCGCTCGATCGGTACGACGGCAACGTGCAGCGCGCCGCGGTGGCGCTGGAGTTGAGCCCGTCGACACTCTACCGGCGCATCCGCGAATTGCGCGAAGCATGAGCGCGGACGCGCTCTGGAGCGTCAGGTCTGAAGGTACATCTCTTGCGCCCTTGCCGCCAGCAAGGCCATACCGGGCCATCCACCTGTACCCGATGGGTGTATCACTGAAAGGCTCTGTAATACCAGGGGGCTTTGCGTTTGACTCCTGACGCAGATTAAAACCGTTGTCCTATCAGCACGATACACAAGTCAGCGTGTACAAAACGCCAATACCGCTGGTATAAACCGGTAGGCCCGGCGATCCCGGCGCGTTATCGCCAAACGCCTCAATAACGGGCCTGTCTTCGGCGAATACCGCGCATTCTGTCGCTGATCGCCAACGCCTCGCCCAGGCGGCGAACGCCGCGCCCGGCAAGAACCTCCAGAAGATGCAGCAGCACTTGCGCCGTCGCTATCGAATCGCCAAGCGCCGTATGACGCTCCTCGGCAGGCAATTCGACGGCAAAACGCGCCATGAGCGCATCCAGCGTATGATCCGCTCCCTGGCCATAAAGACCGGCGGACAACAAAACCGTATCAAGAACCGGATTGGCAAAGACAATCGCGCACCCGGCCTCCTTCAGGCGCAGGAATTTCATGTCGAACGCCGCGTTGTGGGCAACAAGCACTGCATCGCGGGCAAAGTCGTGAAAACGCGGCAGCACCGTCTCGATAAAAGGCGCATCGGCGACCATCGAATCGTCGATACGATGGATACGTGTAGCGGCGACCGGGATGGCGCGCCCCGGATTGACCAGCGTATCGAATATTTCACCGCGCAGGAGCCGGCCGTTGACGATGCGAACGCCGGCAATGGAGACGATTTCATCGCCCCCCGAAGGATCAAGCCCGGTCGTCTCGGTATCGAACACCACATAGCTCAGCGATTGCAACCGCGCCTGCGCATCAAATTGCTCATCGTCATGATCGCCGAGGGCGAAATCGTAGAACTCGGGACGCGCGCGTATCACCGGCGCGGGAGCATCCGCGGCAACCGCCGGATACAGCGCCAGACGCACCCCATAGGGTGCCTCCTGATAAAGGGGCCAGAGCTCGCCGTGATGCCGCTCCAGTATCTCGTCCGCGGTTGCCCGGGCAGGATCCCCCGCCAACGGCTTCGCCAGCCACGCCTCGATATCCCGCCACGCCAGAGGATCGCCCTGCCAGCGCATATCCAGGCAGACATACAGGCCTGTATCCTCGGCGCAAAGCGTAAGCGGCGATCCTGCACGCAGGCGCGCCAGATCGACAAGCATCTCAACGATCAAGCCGCCATCGCAGTGCAGGCGCAGCGGCGCCCCCTCAATGGTACATGGCGTATCAAGACGGGCCGCAACGCACGAAAACAGCGCTGATGAATACACATCGCTCATGGGCCAGCCGCCGGCGCGCAACGCCTGGTGCCGGTCCGCCAGATGGGAAATCGCCGTGTTCAGCCGCTCGCTTTCCTGGCGCAGAATCTCTTCGCAGCGTTTGCCGTAATCACGATACAGCGGTGCATCGTTCATGATTTCCGTAACTCCCTGAATGGCCATCGCCGACTGGCGCAGCGTCTCGATTGTCTGCGAAACCAGCCGATGGCGCGCCGTATTGTCATGGATCGCCCGGGTGGCGTCCGCAAATGTCAGGACAACGCGCTCGACAGGTTCGCCGGTTTCCACACCGGAAGGCGGGCGTTGATGGCGTGCGAGCGCCACCGTCACGTGCAGCAGACAGGCTTCGCGCCTGGTGGCGCAAACGCTGTCGATGCCGCGCGCGGCGTCTTGCGCCGGACTGGCGCGCAAGCGCTCCACAGCGTGGCGGATGGCGTGTTCGGACACCAGGGTAAACAGGGAGCGGCCCAGCCCCACCTCGCCCGCTACATGCAGGAGTTGCGCCGCCTTGCGGTTGTACAACAGGATGCGATAGTCGCGGTTGCAAATCACGATTCCCATGGGCAGATCGTGGAGGATCGTCTCCAGTTGCGCTATTTGCGCCTTGCTGGCGGCGACGGCGGCATTGACGTTTTTTTCGTTTGCCGCGCGCGCCGCCTGCAGGGCATTGCTGATCCGTTCGGCCGAGACGCCCAGGCCGCCAAGATAGCGCGCCGGTGCCACATCGATCCCGCCGCCCAGAACGCGCGGTTGCGCCTGCGTTTCCAGATCGGCGGCCAGTTGTTCGATGGCGCGGGCGACATTGTCATCGAACAGCCGCCAGACCCCCATACAGATCAGGGCGATGGCGAATATGGAAGCCCCGCCAAAGAGAACCAGCGGCGCCCCGGAACCTGGTCCGATGCGGTTCGCGGCAATCCATAGCAGAGTGCCGATCACGCCGGCGGAAGCCAGAATAATCAGCAGAAAAAACAAGAAAATGCGAAGCCGTAAACTCCAGCGTTCGTGCATGGCCTAGAGCCTTTCAGTTTTTAAGTGAATCATTCTGACGGAGCGATTTTGCGACAAGATGGGCCTTAAGTCTCGCAGGATATCGTGGGGCTATTTGCAAGAGACCTGGAGCGTGTCAGGTCTTGATAGAAGCAATTCTGTTTCTATTAAGACCTGACACGCTCTAGCGGCCCCCTGGTTGTCGCGAGAGCAAATCGCGCACGCAGGCGTTCAGATCGGCTATGGAAAACGGTTTGACGAAACAGGCGTCGGCACCAAGCGCCAGGCCCTTTTTCGAAGCCGCTTCGCCGCGCGCGGTGATCATGATGATCCTGGTATCGGACAGCGCCGGGTCGGCGCGAACAAGCCGGCAGACTTCATAGCCGCTGCGCCTGGCCATCGCCACATCAAGAACAAGCAGATCAGGGCGCGTTGCGCGGGTGCGCTGCAAGGCCGCCTCGCCATCGTGCACGACGCTTACCGCGTAGCCCGCACGGCTCATGAGCACTTGCAGGGCAAGAGCGATGTTTTTCTCATCATCGGCAATCAGGACAGATGTTGTCATATCCGTATCTCCTTTGCCTTACGGGGCCGCGGACGGATCGTGACGGCAGGCGGCCTGCACAAGAGGATCGTCTTCGGCGGTATCGTGCCAGGGTACACCCTGAAGCCGGCCGTCGGCGGCGAAGGTAACGGTCGATGAAATAATGGCACGCCTGAAGCCGGCGCAATCGAAGGCGTGCGATACCCGGTTGCTGCCGGCAAACCGCGCCACAAGAAGAACATCGGCGATGAGCACACCGGGCGCGCTTTCGTGCCGGCGCGCCGTCGACATATCCACCGCCGCATAGCGATCGATGCGGGGGAGAAGAAGGGTCCAGGGCTGAAACCCGCTGGCGTAATCAAATGTCCGGGCCACACGAACGCTATCGGGCAGGGCGGCGGCGGTGCGCGCGTACCACGTGTAGTCGTTCCACAGGGTAAAGGCGAACATGGCGACGCCGGCGGCCATGGGCATGGTGTAGGACGGCAGTTTGCGGCGCAAGGCGCGGGCGGCGATGTACACCGCACCTGCGGCACCGATGCCAATGGCAAATGTCGCGATCAGAATATACAGCATGGCCGTGATCTTTCAGCGGGTTGTTTTCCGGCCGGCCGGTCTGAAGGTACCCTGTTGCGGTCCTTGCAGCCAGGGAGGCCATACCGGGTCATTCATCTGATCATCGCTTTTTTCTATTTCTCCAGCGCTGTCAAGGGCGCTTCGCGCCGCCCCTGACGGTTCTCAAACTCTTGACGGCGCTGGAGAAATAGAACACCTCAAATGATCAGACAAATGGCCGGCAGCACCCGACGGGTTTTCGAGAACACCCTGCTGAAAGATCGCATTCAGCTCGCGTTTTACAGCATGTGCCCACGTCCCTGCGCGGCCGCCGATTGCATGGTCTTGACGACGGCAAAGGCGTTTTTCAAATGCGCCCGCTCCAACTCGGAGAGCGTCGCGGGATGCATGAAATTATCCGGCGCCTCGTCGCGACGAATTTGCCGCGCCTGATGACGCAGGCGCGTCTCGGCAATAAAATCATAGGCATCAAGAAGATCATGGGCGCCGGCGCCGCTGATAACCCCCGCTTTACGTGCCGCAACGAGGCGCTTGCGGGTGTTCACCGGCGAAAGGCCCCCCATGAGCGCATAAAGCCGGCCCAGATCCGTAACGGGAATAACGCCGCCCAGTTTCAGATCGACCGTATCCTTGTGCTCGGCGGAACGGATAAGGGCGAAATTGCGAAACAACCCCAGCGGCGGATGGTGCTTGAGAGAATTGGCCACCATATGGGCGATAAAGATGCTGTTTTCCCGTGCCGCCGCCAGAGTTTCCTCGTGCAGGCCGGCAAACAGGGTCTCATCGCCGACGATGGGGCGCAAGTCGAACATCACCGAAGCCAGCATCTGCGCCATGGGATCGGGGGTTTTGATCCAGCCATGGAAATAGTCGCGCCAGATACGGACCGGCTGGCGCCACTTATCCACACTGGCCATCATATCGCCCGGACAATAGACAAAACCGCAGGCATTAAGGCCATCGCAGACAAGACGCGCCAAATCGGCAAAATACGCATCATGTTCCGGCCGGACGTCATTGTGCAGAATCAGGCAGTTGTCCTGATCCGAAACGCCGGTTTGCTCGCAGCGTCCCTGGGAGCCGCACGCAAGCCACAAATAGGGAACCGGCGGCGGACCAAGCCGCGCCTGCGCCAGCGCCACAAGACGGCGCGTGAGCGCATCCGTCACATGGGTAATGAGCCGCGTCACCACATGAGGCGCGACCCCTGCGCCCACAAGGCGCGAAAGCAATTGCGGGGTGCGCGCCACCACTTTTGCCAGGGCGGCGCGATCGTTGCAGCGGGAAATTTCGCCGATAAGATAAAGACTCGATGCCTGCCGGCGGCGCAGCAGGCTGGTCTGGGTGACAATGCCAATGGCGCGCCCGTCCTCGACAATCGGCAAGTGGCCAAGATTGTGCTCAAGCATCAGCAAAAACGCATCGAACCCGACCGCGTCGGGGGACAGCGTAATCGGTTGCGCCGTCATCGCCTCGCTGACCGGGATAGCGCCCGTTCTGCCCTCCGCGATCAGCCGCGTCATATCGGCGGTGGTGAGAATTCCCGCCAGTTCGGTGCCCGCGCTTACCAGAACGCTCGAAATACCTTTCTCGTGCATGATCCGTGCGGCGTGTTCAACACGCGCCGTTGGCGCAATCGTGATCGGGTCCCGTATCATCAGATCGGCGATCGGCACGCGGCTGGGATCATCGAACGCGGACGCCTGCGATGGACGCGGGCGAAGGGGACGGGGGGAAAAGAAGGCGCCAAACGCCGCGACCGTATCGATCAGCGGCAATATGTTGGCGCGCGGCAACAGATAGACCCGCGCCGGCGCCACGCAAATCGCCTCGTGGCCGACCGGCGCGTTCTTCAGGAGCGCCTGCCCGCCAAATGTATCGCCGCGATGATGGGCGGAAATGCGCGACCCCTCCGCCGCCCTGATTTCGATGGCGCCAGAGGCCACGCAATACAGCCCGGCGAGGGTTCCGGAGGCACCGTAAACGATGTCCCCGGCCTGAAAGCGCAGCACCGTGGCCGCCGCCGCGAGTGCCTCGCGCTGTTGTGCATCAAGCAGATCGAAGGGAGGGTGGGAGGCAAGAAATGTGCCGATCTTTTTGCCAGCAGCCATGCAGATCTCGCCCCCTTGAAAAGGCCTGCGCCCCGATCAGCGATCACTGACCATTGATCAGAGCGCAGGACAAAGGTTAGTGTCCGGCCGCGGCGGTGCCGGCGCCGCGGGGGATCCGGACACTCTCGACGAGGTCTTTGATGTCTTGCGGAACCTCCTCACTCATGCTCGATACGCCATAGGCAACCATAAAGTTGATTGCCGCACCCACGGCGCCGAACGCTTCGGGAGAAATACCGAGGACCCAGTTCTGAGCGGTGTTGGCAAGCATGTTGGTATCGGGAATAAAGAACCAGCCCTTGTACGTGAAGATGTAAAGAAGCGTTGCAACCAGACCCGCAAGCATCCCGGCGATCGCCCCCTTGGCATTGATGCGTTTGGAAAATATGCCCATCATCAGCGCCGGAAAGATCGACGATGCCGCAAGGCCGAAGGCAAGGGCGACCACCTGCGCCGCAAAGCCGGGCGGGTTCAGCCCGAGAAAGGCGGCGATCACCACCGCCACCGCCATGGAGATCCGGGCCGCAAGCAACTCCTTGCGCTCGCTCAGGCCAGGCATGAACGTACTCTTCAAGAGATCATGAGAGACCGCCGAGGAGATCGCCATAAGCAATCCGGCCGCAGTCGACAGTGCGGCCGCCAGACCGCCCGCCGCGACCAGCGCGATCACCCAGTTGGGCAGATTGGCGATTTCCGGATTGGCCAGCACCATGATATCGCGATCGACCGCGAGCTCGTTGCCCTGCCAGCCGGCCGCTTGCGCTTTTTCGGCGAAGGCGCTGCTGGTATCGTTGTAGTACTGCACACGGCCATCGCCGTTCTTGTCCTCGAACTTCAACAGCCCCGTCGTCTCCCACGACCTGAACCATTGCGGCCGCTGATCGTATTCCATGGCTTCGGCCTGGGGCCCCTGCGGCCAGATGGTATCGATCAGGTTTAGCCGCGCCATGGCGCCGACGCCCGGCGCGGTGGTGTAGAGGATGGCGATAAACACCAGCGCCCAGCCCGCCGACCAGCGCGCATCCGCCACCTTGGGAACGGTAAAGAAGCGAATGATCACATGGGGCAGACCCGCCGTGCCGATCATCAGGGACAAGGTATAGAGCACCATGTTCAAAACCGACGTCGGGCTTGTGTTCTGCTCGGTATACTGACGGAACCCGAGATCGGCGACCACCTGATCCAGCTTTGTCAACAGCGACGTGCCCGATGCCGCATGATCGGAAAACAGGCCGATCTGCGGCAGGGGAATGCCGGTCAGGCTCAAGGAGATGAAGATCGCCGGGATCGTATAGGCGAGGATCAACACGCAGTACTGGGCGATCTGCGTATAGGTGATCCCCTTCATCCCGCCCAGCACCGCATAGAGGAAGACGATCGTCGTGCCGACCAGCAGGCCGACTTCCGCCGGCACTTCAAGAAAGCGTGAAAACGCCACACCGACCCCCTTCATCTGGCCGATAACGTAGGTAATCGAGGCGACGATCAGGCAGATCACGGCCACGATGCGGGCGGTGTTCGAATAAAACCGGTCGCCGATGAATTCCGGCACGGTGTATTTGCCGAATTTACGCAAATACGGCGCCAGCAGCATCGCCAGCAGCACATAGCCGCCGGTCCAGCCCATCAAAAACACCGACGCGTCATAACCGCGAAAGGCGATCAGGCCGGCCATGGAAATAAAGGAGGCCGCCGACATCCAGTCAGCTGCCGTCGCCATGCCGTTGGCGACCGGGTGAATGCCGCGCCCGGCGGCGTAGAACTCGCCCGTCGACGAGGCGCGCGCCCAAAACGCGATACCAATGTAAAGGGCAAACGAGGCGCCCACTACAAGATAAGTCAGAACTTTCAGATCCATTGTCGTATTTCCCTATTCTTCATCGACATTGAAACGCTTGTCGATGGCGTTCATGCGGATGGCGTAATAAAAGATGAGCGCCAGGAATACGTAAATCGATCCCTGCTGGGCGAACCAGAAGCCCAGATCGGAGCCGCCGATTTTAATGCCCTCCAAAAGCGGCCGCAGCAATATGCCAAAGCCAAAGGAGACAACCGCCCAGATAATGAGCAGGTTGCGCATCAGCCGCAGATTGGTGCTCCAGTACTGATTTTCGTTATCGTTTCGTTCGTCCATGTTGTGTCCTTTCCCACGAGGCGACAAGCGATATTCCGGGCGCGTGAGAGCCGGGGCGCTCACGCGCGGTTCATACGATTTTCGATAAGCTGATCCACGACGGACGGATCGGCCAGGGTTGAGGTATCGCCCAGGCTGGCGAAGTCGTCCTCGGCGATCTTGCGCAGGATGCGGCGCATGATCTTGCCCGATCGCGTCTTGGGCAGGCCGGGCGCCCACTGAATGAGATCGGGCGAGGCGATGGGCCCGATTTCCTGGCGCACCCAGTTGCGCAACTCGGTCTTGAGTTCATCGGCATAGGCGGCGCCTTCCATGAGGGTAACGTAGCAGTAGATACCCTGCCCCTTGATGGCGTGGGGATAGCCGACGACGGCCGCCTCGGCGACATGGGGGTGCGCGACAAGGGCGCTTTCCACCTCGGCGGTGCCCATGCGATGGCCGGAAACATTGATGACGTCATCGACGCGACCGGTGATCCAGTAATAGCCATCGCGATCGCGCCGCGCGCCGTCGCCGGTGAAGTAGTAGCCCTTGAACATCTCGAAATAGGTGGCGACGAAACGCTCGTGATCGCCATAGATGGTACGCATCTGCCCGGGCCAGCTGTCGCGGATGGCGAGAACGCCACTGGCCTCTATGTCGTTCAACTCCTCGCCCTGATCGTTCAGCATCACCGGATCGACGCCAAAGAACGGCAGGGTCGCCGAGCCGGGCTTGAGGGCGATGGCGCCAGGCAGCGGCGTAATGAGAATGCCGCCGGTCTCGGTCTGCCACCAGGTGTCGACGACGGGGCATTTTTCCTTGCCGACGACGCGATAGTACCAGCTCCACGCCTCCGGATTGATCGGCTCGCCCACCGAGCCGAGAATACGCAGCGACGACAGATCCTGCGCATGGACAAATTCCTCGCCCTTGCCCATCAGGGCGCGAATGGCCGTGGGGGCGGTGTAGAAGATATTCACCTTGTGTTTTTCGCAAACCTGCCAGAAGCGGCCCGCATCGGGATAGGTGGGAACGCCCTCAAAAACCAGGGTCGTGGCGCCGTTGGCGAGGGGACCGTAGACGATGTAGCTGTGGCCGGTGACCCAGCCTACATCGGCGGTGCACCAGTAAATATCGCCATCGTGATAGTCAAAGACATATGAGTGGGTCATGGCGGCGTAGACAAGATAGCCGCCCGAAGTGTGCACGACACCCTTTGGCTGGCCGGTGGAGCCTGATGTATAAAGAATGAACAGCGGGTCCTCGGCGTTCATTTCCTGCGGCGCGCAATCCGCATCGACCTTCTCCAGGGCTTCGTGCAGCCAGACATCGCGTGCCGGGTCCCAGGCGATATCGCCGCCGGTGCGGCGCACCACCAGCAGGCGCACCGCCGCATCGCATTTTTCCAGCGCCTTGTCGGCATTGGCTTTCAGGGGCGTATTGCGTCCGCCCCGCGGCGCTTCATCGGCGGTGATCACCAGCTTTGCCGTTGCATCGTTGATCCGGTCGGCCAGGGCATCGGGTGAAAAGCCGCCAAAGACAATGGAGTGAATGGCGCCGATGCGGGCGCAGGCCAGCATGGCGATGGGGGCTTGCGGAATCATGGGCATGTAGAGCACGACCCGGTCGCCTTTGGTGACGCCGAGGGTTTTCAGCACATTGGCGAATTTGCAGACACGCGCGTGCAACTGCTTATAGGTGATATGTTCGCTGACATCGGGATCATCGCTTTCCCAGATGATGGCTGTTTGGTCGCCGCGGGTTGCCAGGTGGCGGTCGACGCAATTGGCGCATACGTTGAGTGTGCCGTCTTCGAACCATTTGATGGACACGTTGTCGTAGGCAAAGGATGTGTTTTTGACCTGTGTGTAGGGTTTGATCCAATCGATCCGCTGGCCGTGTTCGCGCCAGAACCCTTGCGGGTCGTCGATGGAATGGCGGTACATCTGGTGATATTTGTCCTCATTGATATGGGCGCGTTTGGCGGTTGCGGCATGGACCGGATAGATGTCGGCCAGGGTGTGCGCTTTTTCGGCCATGGTGTGTTCCCCTCCTGCTGGTATTATCCGAACAGAGTAGCAGATTTTGTGAAGATTTCCATAACTATTTGAAATTCAAAAGAAAATTTGTCAAAAATTTATATAAAGCGAATGTCAACTTGTAAATCGGTGGCCTTTGAACAAAATCAACCCCCCCGACATCACCGCAATGCCACGCCCTAGACAGTTGATTTCGTTAAGAAATCGTTACCCCGTCCGGCACACCCCGGCTTGTCAATTTTAACCGCCCTCACCGTCCTCCAATGCGCCCGCACGCGCCGCCGCCCAAAAAAATACGCCCCGCACCGCCGGAATGCCTCCATGGGGTAATCTGACAACCGATACAATTTCATCTATGAATTGTTTCGTCTTAAACTAAATCTAATTAGTGTATTTCGCTAAATATGCCATCATTACAATCTTAATAAGTGTTGAAATTTAGTAAATCTACTATAACATGAATTTTCGGGCGCCGGCGACACCGCATTGTTGATTCTGCCCCGGCGGGCTTGCCGTCTGCCTAACGTGGGCAGAGCGCATGTCATCGGCGCCAAAGGATCGCAAGCTTCGATGCCCATGGCCAACCAGCGACATCATAAAATATCGCACGATCCATAGCGAACACGGGAGGGCAGTTATGCGTAATTTCACGCCAGGGGGCAGATTACATGTCCAGTTTCATCAAATATGTTCCACCAGCAAAAGCGTCCTGCACCTGCGCGCCACGTAACGCAGGGCGCTCAGCTATCCCGTACCGCGGGATTACTACGGGGCTGATGCTTGTCCTTGTCGCCGCATTTGCAGGACCGGATACCGCCCGCGCCAGCGAGAAGCCCCCCTGTACCGTCGATAGCTCCGGCTTGCTTGAGGGGATAATCACAGTAACGTGTACAGGTGACCGGACAGGCGATGATTCAGCCCTGACATTCGAGGATCAAAATACACCTGCGGGCTTCACATACCGGTTCAACATTGACGGTGCCATGACCGGAGAAAAGTTCGGTATGCGGTTTTTTACAAGTAAGGCCACATCTGAAATTGTTCTGGGAAACGGTGATACAACCGGCAAAACATTTTCTGGCATACATGTCTGGAACGTCGAAGGCGCGGTAATCATCAAAACCGGCAAAGGAACGGTAAGGGGGGCAACATCAGGGATCTTCAGCAATGCACGCGCCGGAAGCACCATTGAAGTCCGCGGCGCGGTGGTCGGCGGCACGGGAGCCGGTATTACCCTGCTGGGCGGCACCAATACCGTAACCCTCAAGGACGGCGCCCACATATATACAGCCGAAAATCCCGCCAGCGGAAAAGCCATTTCGGAAACAGGCGGGAACACCACGCTCCTCATGGAACGAGGCGCGAAAATCACCGGCAGCGTCGAATTGCAGGACGGCACCGACAAGGTGGTGATAAACGACGGCGCCGATATCGCCGCGATTACCTGGCTTGATGGTGGTTCCGGTGGCGTTGACACAGACAGTCTGGTGTTTGCCGGCGGTGCGCACAAATTCGATGGGAACAAAATAGATGAATTCGAGCAAATCACCATTGACGGCGGCAGTGTGCGCTTTTCCGGAACGTCCCTTGAACTGGGCGGCACTGCCGCCAATGACTATCTGGAACTAAAAAACGGCGGCACGTTCCTTCTTGATGCGGGGGTCAGGGACTTCAGTATTGCGGGTAACGTGGAAAATACGGGCGGCGTCATTGATCTTCAAGGCGGCTCCGACCGGGCTGACGATACCCTCACCATCACCGGTAATTATGCCGGTGGCGGCACCATAAGACTCGACACAATGCTGAACGGCAATACACCCCAATCAGACAAGCTGGTTATCGAAGGCGACAGCAGCGGCGCGACGGCCCTCGTCATAACGAACCGCCCTCAAGCCGGCGCCGGGGCAACAGGCAGCATCATGGTCATTCAGGTCAGCGGTAATTCCGATGGTACATTCACTCTGCAATCGCCATTTAGACAGGCCGGTGTGCCCATCCTCGTTGCCGGTGCCTGGGCCTATCGCCTGGAGCAGGACGGCAGGAACTGGTATTTGCGATCACGCAGCAACCGGGTTTCCCGGGCCGCTCCGGCGGCACAGGCCCGCCGTAGCGCTGGCGCCAGGGGCGCGGCGACCCAGGGGCGCAGGAGCGGCGCGGCAGTCCAGGGAAGCAATGGCGGTAGCGGTGGGGCCGGCAGCGCAAATGGCGATCCGCCAACCAACTATTCCCCCGCAGCACCCGCCTACGAAAGCCTGCCGCGAGCGCTGATGCTCCTCAACCGGCCCCGGAGTCTGCGCCATCGCGCCAGCGCACACCGTGCCGCACTGGTATCGCCGATGCCGTATGCCGGTGCCGCCAGCACGGCGGCCGCAGGTGGCATGAACGGACCTCATGAAGGGCTTTTCGACGATACCGCGCGGCCTTATCGCCTAAGCACCTGGGTGAAAGTGACGGGCCGCGCCGGGCAAGACACCCCTGCCCGTTCAAGTACTGGCGTTTCCGGGCACGATACCACTATATGGCAGATGCAGGGTGGTGTTGATGCGCTGGTCGCACATGACGGTGACAACGCTTTCATCGTCGGCGCCACTGGCACGACGGGCTCGCTGAAGATGGATGTCACGTCGCGCTTTGGCGATGGCAGGATCGAAATCGGCAGCTATGGTCTTGGTCTGAACGCCACATGGTACGGCGTGCAGGGATACTATAGCGACATTCAGGCGGGATACAACTGGTACGAAAGCGATGTAAGCGCCACCGGCATGGGGGTGCTGGTCGATGGTCTTGATGGTTCAGGCTGGCATATCAGTCTTGAGGCGGGCAGGCGCCTTGCGTTAAATAACGGCATGACGCTCACCCCCCAGGCGCAACTGGCTTATACACGTGTGGACTTCGACGACTTCACCGGCCCGGCGGATGAACGGGTAAGCCTGGGCGAAGGTTCAAGCATTCTGGGACGCATCGGTCTCGCCCTCGGCCATGAACGCACCTGGCAGGAAAATGGCGGCAATCAGAGCTTTAGCATCGATGGCATTGTCAATGTATACCGTGAGTTTGAAAACGATTTGCGCGTGCACATCTCAGCCACACCGCTGGTCAGTAAGGCCCGGCGCTGGACGGGTGAAATGGAAGTCAGGCTGTCACGCCGATTCAACGACAACGCCTTTGCGATTTTTGCCGAGGCGGGTGCGGCGACGGACCTTGAGGACTTCGGTGATTCTTACGAACTCAGCGGTGCGATCGGCATAGTCGTGCGCTGGTGATGGCGGCGATACTGGCTTTATCATGTATCCTGTTGTATCATGTATCCTGTTGTATCATGTATCCTGTTGTACACTGATGTCCCTCGTTGGTTGATCGTGAAGAATGGTGCTTCGCTCCGCTTGGCGCACTTTTCTTCATTTAATACCAAGGGGCCTTGCGTTTGACTCCTGGCCCGGTTTAAAACCGTTGTCTTGTCAGCACGATACACAAGTCAGCGTGTACAAAACGCCGATACCGCTGGTATAAAACAATGAGAAAACTGAGACCGGGAAGGCGCGGCGCTTTGTTTTCGCCTGGGCTTAGATGTAATCTTTCAACAGGTTGTTCCCGGGACGGGCAAATCTGACGTTGTCCCTCTTGCGGCCCTTGCCGCGGATGGCGAGCCGCAAGGCCATTCCGGGCCATTCACCTGATCATTAGAGCGTGTTCGATTTATCCCGCGCTGTCAAGGGCGCTTCGCGCCGCCTTGACGGTTCTTATACCAGCGGTATTGGCGTTTTGTACACGCTGACTTGTGTATCGTGCTGAGAAGACAGCGGTTTTAATCTGAGCCAGGAGTCAAACGCAAAGCCCCCTGGTATTAGAGCCTTGACAACGCCGGAGAAATAGAAAAAGGCCCCTTGATGGTTCGCGTTCCCGTTGGCATAAAGATCAGACAGCAGCGCAAGGCCATGGGCCTGGCGCAGAACGCCCTGGCGGCGCAGGTGGGAATATCCGCCTCATATCTCAATCTGATTGAGCGCGGCAAGCGCGATATCGGCGGTGCCCTGCTGGGGCGCATCGCAACGCAACTGCGCGTTCAGCCCGCCGCCCTCGACAGCGCCAGCGAACGTCGCCTGATGAACGATCTGGCGGAGATTACCGTCGATCCGCTGATCGGCGATTTACCCCTTGATGCATCCCTTGCCGGAGAGATCGCCGGACGGTATCCGCAATGGGCGCGGGCGCTGGTTATGATGCATCGCGCCTGCGTCGATCGCGGCGAGGCGGTCGCGGCGCTGACGGATCGCCTCAACCAGGACCCGTTCCTGAGCGATGCCCTGCATCGCATGTTGACAAACATTGCAGCGATCCGCTCCGTTGCCGAAATTCTGGCGACAGAGCGGGACATTGCGCCGGCGCAAATCCGCCGCTTTCACAAAACCCTGGCGGCGCAAAGTACCGGTCTTTCCGAAGTGGCGCGCGCGCTGGTGGCGTTTTTCGACGCCGATCATGCACGCACCCGCTCGTTGGCGCCGGCGCGGCAGGTGGACGATTTTCTTGCCGAACATGAAAACTACTTCGCGCCGCTGGAGGACGCCGCCGCCCGGTTGCGCGCCAATGTGACCGACGATACGATCGAGCCATGGCTTGAAGCCTGTATTGCGAAGATGGAGCAACAGCCCGGCCTGCCGGATCGCGCCGCTATGCGCCGCGAAAGCCATCGATTCCATCTGGCGCAGCGAATGGCTGCGCATATATTCGCGCGGGAAATCGACGTACTTGTCGACAATGCAATACTGGATCATGATGCGGCGCGCCGCCGGGCGCGACAGGTTCTGGCGTCCTACGGCGCGGCGGCGCTGCTGTTTCCCTACGAGCCGTTTCTTCAGCACGCCGAAGACCTGCGCTATGATGTCGATGCCCTGGCGCGCGCCTTCAATGGCAGTGTCGAGCAGATATGTCACCGTCTGACGAGCCTGCGCAGGCCTGGCGCATCCGGTGTGCCGTTTGCCTTTCTGCGCGCCGATCCCGCCGGGCAGATTTCCAAACGCCTGCCCTTGCCCGATCTGCCCCTGCCCCGTCATGGGGGCGGCTGCCCCATCTGGGTGGTGCATCGCGCCTTTCAGCGCCCCGGCACCATTATCGCGCGTCTGGCGCGTTTCCCCGACAACAAGACCTTTTTGATGATTGCCCGCACCGTGGAAAAGGGGTTCTCCACCTTTGGCGCCCCGCCGCACCTGCTCTCTGTCATGCTTGCCTGCGACGTATTGCATGCCGATCGCGTTGTCTATGCCGATGGTATGGACCTGTCGCGTCATGATCGTGCGGACCCGGTGGGTCCGTCGTGCCGGCTGTGCGTGCGCGATCGGTGCCGGCACCGCGCCGATGATGCGCTCATCGAAACCATGCGGGCGCAGCGCGGCGCCTAGAGCGTGTCAGGTCCTGATAGAATCGTTCTGACGGAGCGATATCTGTTGCGGTCCTTGCCGCAGATGGCCAGAGCGGGTCATTCATCTGCACCCGACGGGTTTACCAGGGACAACCTGTTGAGACATGATACGCTCCAGTCGGGAGCGGTGTTGAATCCCTTTACTCAAGCGGTTTGCATTGCTAGGCTTGAGCGCCGTCATTGCGGCGCCAACGAGGGGAGACAGTGTGGCCGGGCGTGCGCTTATTGCAGAAGACGATCCGAGCATCGTCGAATCGCTGACATTCATTCTTGAACGCGATGGTTTTACGGTCGAGTCGGCCCTTGACGGACAGACCGCCCTCGACCGGCTGGACGTGGCGCATTTCGACGTCATGATCCTGGATATCATGTTGCCCAGGATAAATGGCCTTGAAGTTCTAAAGCGCATTCGCTCCCATAGGCGCCACAAGAGCCTGCCGATCATTATCCTCTCCGCCAAAGGACAGATCAGCGATCGCCTTACCGCCCAGGCCATCGGCGCCGATCTCTATGTGACCAAGCCCTTTTCCAACAGGGAAGTCGTTGCCGCCGCCCGCCGGCTTGCCGGACAATGAACCGGCCAGGCCACCGTATCCGCGATCTTGCCAGAATATTGCCGTTTCTCGGTGTGGTGGCGTTTTCGCCATCGCTTCTGCTGTTGTTCGCACAGGCAGGCGACGTGGCGGGCGCGCCCGGTCTGGTTGTGTATATCTTTTCCGTCTGGGCCGGCCTGGTGATCGCCGCCCTTGTTCTGGCACACAGGCTGGCGCCGGTTAACGCAACCCGCGATGATCCGGACGCCCCACCCGAAACCCGCGGCGAGCAACCCCCATGAGACTGTCAGCCAATGTGGTAATCGTGGCATCCGTGGCGTATGCCGCAGCGTTGTTCGCCATCGCCTATTGGGGCGATCGCAAGGCGCGCACCGGGGGCGCCGCCTGGTTGCACTCGCCGGTTGTCTATACATTATCGATTTCCGTGTATTGCACGTCGTGGACCTTTTATGGCGCTGTCGGTTCGGCGGCGCGCAGCGGCCTGGAATACGTGACCATCTATCTCGGTCCCACCCTGGTGTTTGTCGGCTGGTGGTGGGTTTTGCGCAAACTCGTGCGTATCGGCCGCGTGCACCGCATCACATCGATCGCCGATCTGATATCGTCGCGTTATGGCAAGAGCGCCGCGCTCGGGCTGATCGTCACGCTCATCGCCATGATCGCCGCCACCCCCTATATCGCCCTGCAGCTCAAGGCGGTCACCGCGAGCTATCAGGTTATCGCCGGTACCGCCGAGGGCCCCACCGATTTTCGCGCCGCCTTTTTCGTTGCCTGCGGCATGGCCGTCTTCACCATCATCTTTGGCGTGCGCAATATCGACGCCAACGAACGCCATCACGGCGTGGTGGCGGCCATTGCCTTTGAGGCCATTGTCAAACTCGCCGCGTTTGTCGCGGTTGGCGTATTCGTCGTCTTTGGCCTGTTCGATGGCCCGCGGGAGCTGTTTGCTGTACAGGACGCGGCGGCGTTGCGCGACGATGCCTTTGGCGCCCGCTGGGTGGCGCTCACATTTCTATCGGCATGCGCCATTGTCTGTCTGCCGCGCCAGTTCCAGGTAACAGTTGTCGAGAATACCAGCGAGCGGCATCTGGCCATGGCGTCGTGGCTGTTTCCCGCCTATCTGCTGTTGCTCAGTCTGTTTGTCTTGCCGATCGCCATCGCCGGCACGCATATTCTTGGCGGGGCGGAGCCGGATATGTTCGTTCTTACCCTGCCCATGCAGGCCAAACAGGACTGGCTGGCGCTGTTCGCCTTCCTTGGGGGCTTTTCCTCGGCCACGTCGATGATCGTAATTTCCTGCATTGCCCTCTCGACGATGGTCTCCAACCAGCTGGTTGTCCCCCTTTGGCTGGGAACGGAACTGGCGCGCGAGCGTGAAAGCGGCGATATGCGCCGCCTGCTGCTGACGAGCCGGCGCATCAGTATCGGCTTTATACTGGGCTTCGGCTTTCTCTACTTCCGCCTTAGCGCGGCGCCCGATGCCCTGGCCTCGATCGGCCTGATCGCCTTTGCCGGGGTGGCGCAGTTTGTGCCGGCGATCCTCGGCGGGCTCTACTGGCAGCGCGCCAATGGCCGCGGCGCGCTTCTCGGTTTGATCGCGGGCTTTGGCGTGTGGGCCTATACGCTGTTCATTCCCTCCCTGGGGGCGCATGTGATCATGTCGGCGCAGATGATTGCCGAGGGGCCGTGGGGCGTGACGGCGCTGACACCACAGGCGCTGTTCGGCTGGCGCGGCGAAGATACCCTCGTTCACGCGCTGTTTTGGAGTCTGCTGGCGAACTGCACGTTGTTTGTCTTCGGCTCCCTGAGCCGCACGTTGCATCCGCTGGAGCGGTTGCAGGGGCTTTTGTTTGTCGATGTCTTCAGGATTCGCGCGCCAGGACAACATCTTGCCGTTCAGCGCGACGCGAGCAGCGAAGACCTTTATGCACTGGCCCAACGGGTGCTGAGCGAGGAGGACGCGCGCGCCCTGTTTCGCCAGGCGGCACAGGCGCAGGGGCGGCGAGACGCATCGCCGGAGCCGACGGGGGCCTTTATCGATCAATTGGAGCGGCGTCTTTCGGCGGGCGTTGGCGCGGCCTCGGCACGCGCCATGCTCTCGCAGATCACCCGCGGCGAGCGTATCAGCCTGGACGAGTTGATCCCGCTTGTCGATGAGACCGCACGGCTGGCCTCCTATGCGCAGGAACTGGAGGAGAAGTCCCGTGCCCTGGAGGTTGCCGCCGCGCGCCTGCGCCAGGCCAACGACCGACTCAAGGAACTGGATACGCAAAAGGACGGTTTCTTCAGCCAGATCAGCCACGAGTTACGCACGCCGATGACGGCGATCCGTTCGTTTTCCGAGATTCTTCTTGATACGGGCGATCTTGAAGATGGCGAAAAGCGGCGCTTTTTGCGCATTATCAACGATGAGAGCCGCCGTCTGACACGCCTGCTTGACGATGTGCTCGATATGAAACAGCTTGAACGCGGCGATGTCGCCTTTAACATGCAGGCGATCAACCCGGAGCGGGCACTCGATCAGGCCCTGGACACCTGCCATGCGCTGGCGGTGCGGGCGAATGCGCGGATAAAATGCCAAACGCGCGCCGATACGGTATGGGTAAAGGCGGATTCGGATCGCCTGACCCAGGTATTTATCAATTTGTTGTCCAATGCGGTTCGCCACAACAGCAACCCGCAGCCCAGGATCGTTGTCACGAGCCGCGTGCACGGCGATCGCTATGAAGCTGTTGTTTGCGATAATGGCGGCGGAGTTCCGGCGGCGGAACGCGAGCGCATTTTCTCCCATTATTCAAGCACTTGGCGCCATCCCGACGGCGCCACACCGGGCGCCGGACTTGGCCTGGCCATAAGCCGCGATATGATGCGAAAAATGGGTGGCGATCTTGAATTGATGCGCCCGGCGCACAACGGCAAGGATACGTCAGAGGGCGGGGCGCGGTTTCGCGTTGTATTGCCGCTTGATGGGGCTCAGGCGTTTGCCTGATTGAGCCACCTGGATGTGATCTTTCCGCGGGCTGTTCCTGGTAAACGCATCGGGTACAGATGCGTTTACCAGGAACAGCCCGCGGAAAGATCACATGTACGCCTTTACGGGCCTGTGACAGACAAATCAGAGGCATCGTCCGGTGCGAATAGCGGTGGCGCGGCCGCCTCTTTCGTCTCCTGCGCAATGATCTGGCGTACCATCAATTGATCCTTCTGCGCCTTGGCCGCTACCGCACGCTGTATTTCCCGAGGAACGGTGTAGTCGGGACAGGCCCGGGTCGCAACAAATCTCGCCTTCGGATCGCTCGTGCTGGCGTTGAACAAATAGCGCTGCGCACAGACCGACACACCGGGCGGCATGCCGGTGACGGCGAAATGATCGTACCCCTCCTTGAGGTTTTGCCAAAAGGCGACATGGGCGCTTTGGCGGTGTTTCGCCATGTTCTGCGGCGTCATGCGAAAGGGAAACACATGCACATCGAAGCCCTTCTGGCCGCCGCGGAACGCCTCGCGCGCCAGGGCGTAGATTTCGCTGACCTGCTCGTCATTCATGGCGTAACAGCCGCGCGATGAGCAGTCCCCATGCACCATAATGTGCGAACCGGTCCGTCCGAGGGCCCGGTCGAATGCGTTTGGATATCCGATATTAAAGGACAGGTAATAGCGCGACCTGGGGTTCATTTGCGCCGGTCGGACGCGATAGAACCCTTCCGGTGCCTGGCGATCGCCCTCGCGGAATTTCGGTCCCAGATCACCGGAATACTTGCATATTTCGTAGGTTTTGAGCATTTTGTAGCGGCGCGTCGGGCGATGAAACTTCCATACTTCCAGCGCGTTTTCCTGCTTGAAAATGCGCATGTAAATCGGATCTTTCGCCACCAAATTCAGTGCCTGCAGCCGGTCTTTAACCCCCACGGGCAATGGCGCCAGGTGTTTGGGCACGGAAGATGCGCACCCGCTGGCCGCCAAGACCATCGCCATAGCCGCAACGGATCGCCACTTGCGCTGCGTCTTCGCCAGGTTCAGCAACAGGCGATGCCGATGCAATTGTGCTCTCGATAAACCCATACAAACCCCCATCCGCGATAAACAAACGTACGCCAACACCTTCAGGTAACGGCTATTCGAATTTTGTTGCGTGTTGTACAGGCCGTTACGCCAGGCAAATTCAAAAGACGCATACGCTACTTTACGTTATTTGCTGCATTCTTTATCAATTGGCTAACGTTATCAAATCACAAACGTGAATATGGTAATATTTCCGTTAATTACGGCTTTCCCGTGGCGTGTCAGCTGGCGGCGGGCAACGACAAATACTTCTCACGACGCTGGGCAACAATGGCGTCGCCATCAAGTTCAAGCAATTGCGCCAACTGCCCGGCGATCATCTCTCGCGTGGCCTTCATGACTTGCTGCGGATGGCGATGCGCACCGCCCGCGGGCTCGTGAATAATGGCGTCGATGATGTTAAAGCGCATCAGATCGCTGGCCGTGATGCGCATGTTCGTCGCCGCGTCTTCGGCGCGGTTGGCGTCGCGCCACAGAATCGACGCCGAGGCCTCCGGCGATGCGACGGTATAGATCGCGTGTTCGAGCATCAACACCCGGTTTGCCGTGGCGATGGCGACGGCGCCGCCGGAACCGCCCTCGCCGATGATAATGGCGATATTGGGCACCCTCAACCCGAGGCAGCAATCGGTGGCACTGGCGATGGCCTGGGCCTGGCCGCGTTCTTCGGCGCCGACGCCGGGATAGGCGCCGGCGGTATCGACAAACGCCAGAACGGGAATACCGAAATTGTCGGCCATTTTCATAATGCGCACCGCCTTGCGATACCCTTCCGGACGCGCCATGCCGAAATTGCGGTGCAGGCGGCTTTGGGTGTCGTGGCCTTTTTCATGACCGACGAGGGCGACGGGCTGTCCGTCAAGGCGGCCAAAACCGGCAACGAGGGCCGTATCCTCACCAAAGGCGCGATCCCCGCTGAGGGACGTGAACTCCTTGATCATGGCATCAACATAGTCGTGAAAATGCGGCCGGTCGGGATGTCGCGCAACCATGGTTTTCTGCCATGGCGTCAGCTTGCCATAGAGGTCCTTCAGGCTCGCCTGCGCCTTGTCCTGCAAGCGGGCGATCTCGCCATCGACGGATACTGCCTCGCCTTCTTCGACAACCGCTTTCAGTTCCTTGATCTTGCCTTCGATATCGGCAACAGGTTTTTCAAAATCCAGATAGCTGTGCATGGTCCTTCACATCAATAGCATTTGCAAGATTCAACTAGAGCGTGTAATTTCAACAGCTCGTCCCTGGTAAACCCATCGGGTGCCGCTGGCCATTCATCTGATCATTAGAGATGTTCGATTTATCCGGCACTGTCAAGGGCGCTTCGCGCCGCTTTCAGCGGTTCTTAAACCCTTGACAGTGCCGGATAAATCGAAAAAAAGCGATGATCAGATGAATGACCCGGTGTGGCCTTGCTGGCGGCAAGGGCGCAAGAGATGTACCTTCAGACCTGCCTGTCCCGGGAACACCCTGTCGAAAGATCACAGCCTAGAGCGTGTCAGGTCTTAATAGAACCATTCTGACGGAGCGATTTTGCGACAAGATGAACCTTAAGTCTCGCAGGATATAGCGGGGCTATTTTCAAGAGACTTAAGGTCCATATTGGTGCAAAAGCGCCCGTCCCTTCGGGTTTGTCGATTGGCGGACGCCCACGCCCAAGCCGCTCTCGAGAGATGGGTCGCCATCGCTCTTCGATCGCCTTGAGCGTGGGTATCGCCTCGCCAATCGAGAAACAGAATTGATTCTATTAAGACCTGACACGCTCTAGGTATTATCGGCCAGCGGATGCAATGTCGAGACCATCCGGTGCAGCCGATCGGGCAGAACATGGGTATAGATCTGCGTTGTGGATATATCCGCATGACCCAAAAGCTTTTGCACCGCGCGCAAATCAGCGCCATTTTGCAGCAAATGACTGGCAAACGCATGGCGCAACACATGGGGCGACAGCAGCCGCGCATCAATACCAAGAGAAGCGCCAAGCTGTTTCAGTTCCCTGGCAAACCCCTGGCGGGTCAGATGACCGCTCTTGCCGGAAGACGGGAACAGCCATTTGCTCTTATGGCCGCCGGGTGCATCCCGTGTGGCCTCCAGATAGGCGCAAAGCGCATCCTGCGCCGCCTCGCCCAGGGGCACCAGCCGCTCGCGTCCGCCCTTGCCGTGAATACGCAGAAACCGGCCCTCGCTGCGGCGAAGACTGACCAGTTCGCTTACCCGCAAGCCACAAGCGTAGAGAATTTCCAGCAGGCAGTGAAGGCGCAGGGCGCGGCGGCGGCGGGCCTGGCTGCGATGGGTCCCGGCGGCGCGCGCCTGGGCGGCATCCAGCAGACTGCTCACCTGCGCCTCGCTTAAAACCTTCGGCAACGGGGTGGTGCGCCTCGGCATGGCAATGGCAAGGCTGGGGTCGTCGCGACGGATGCCCTCGCCGTAGAGAAAGCGAAAGCACTGGCGTATTGTTGAGAGTTTGCGCGCCACCGAAGCGGCCGCCAGAGAGCGTTCATTCAGAACACCAAGCCAGGCACGGATATGCTCCGCCGTGGCCTCCGCAAGACAGGTGCGATGGGTCTCCAGCACACGCACAAAGTCAATCAGGTCACGGCGATACGCCGCCAGCGTATTGGCAGAAGCCCCGCGCTCGGCGCTTAGCATCTCCAAAAACGATTCAATCAGATACCCGTCCTGCGATAGATCTTGCATTATAGCACCAGCGGTCATTGCCTGTTCAGTAGTTCCAAGGGGCTTTGCACCTGACTCCTGGCCGAGATTCAAAATCGTTGTCCCGGATGTGTCATTTCAACAGGTTGTTTTCGAAAAACCCATCGGATATTGGCGAGGCGATCGCAGCGTGAAGCTTATACCGGCGGTATAAGCCGGCCCCGGGATCGATCCGCCTTATCCAATCAAACACGCATCACTCTCAACGTATCACTCGGGAAACCCTGCGGGCTCTTGCGTATCAAGAGGGACGTCGATGGTCATCGGTCGCGTTGCCGGCTGGCCGAAAATCGACAACAGATAAATTCCGGCTAAAGCCACGCCGGCCAGCACCAGCAGACGGGTCATAAACCTGGACAATGACGGCATCGAAATACACCCTCGCCAGCCCCGATCCTTTCGATAGTCTTAGCCCGGTTTGATTACCAGGACGTATACATAAAGTTTATTGTCCGGCATCAAGACGCGCAAGAGCGGCATCCACGTCCATGCGATCAACAAGCGTTGCCGCACCGGGTGCCGTCGGCGCCGTCGGCGCCGTTTGCACACAGGCCCGCACCGCCTCGCAGGCCGCATCGGCGGCCGCCTCGCTCGCCCCGTGAATCAGGCAAACAGGGCGTTCGCTATCAACATGCTCGCCTATGGCAGCGAAATTCTCAAAGCCGACACTGTAGTCGATCCGATCATCGGCACGTAACCGCCCGCCGCCCAGACGAATAATCGCAAGCCCGAGATCGCGCGTCGCCATCGCCGTGACAACCCCCGGCTCCCTCGCCATACACGGGCGCACCACAGGCGCGTGCGCCAGATAACGGTGCGGCTTTTCAACAAAATCCGCCGGCCCGCCAAGGGCGCTCACCATGGCAGCAAAACGCTCCGCCGCAGTACCCGAATCGAGTGCCGCCTGCGCCATCATCTGCGCTGCCTCATGTGTATCCGCCAGCCCCCCAAGCACAAGCATTTCGGCACAAAGCGCCATGACCACCCTATGCAGCCGCGGAGCGCGCCGCGCGCCGGTCAGATAATCGACCGCCTCGCGCACCTCCAGGGCGTTGCCGGCGTTGAACCCGAGAACGCTGTTCATATCGCTAACGAGCGCCGTGCATGACAGGCCGCCCGCATTCGCCACCGCGATAATACTCGCCGCCAGATCAAGCGAATCATCCAGTTGCGGCACAAAGGCACCGTTGCCGGTCTTGATATCCATTACCAGAGCCTCAAGCCCGGCGGCAAATTTCTTTGACAGGATCGACGGCGTAATCAGTGCGATGGGCTCGGTGGTGGCGGTCACATCGCGAATGGCGTACAGGCGGCGGTCGGCGGGGACAAGATCGTCAGTCTGGCCGATAATGGCGCACCCGGCACCCTTTACGGTGCGCCGGAAGGTGTCCAGGGCAGGCGCCGTTTGATAGCCGGGAATGGAATCCAGTTTATCCAGCGTGCCCCCCGTATGGCCAAGACCGCGCCCGGAAATCATCGGCACATAACCGCCCGCAGCGGCGATTATCGCGGCCAGGGGCAGGCTTACCTTGTCGCCAACACCGCCGGTGGAATGCTTGTCGAGAACCGGGCCGTGCAGCCCGTCGCCGGACCAGTCAAGAACCGTGCCGGAGTTTTTCATCGCGTGCGCCATGGCAAGGCGCTCATCAATGCTCATGTCACGAAAATAAACCGCCATGGCAAACGCCGCCGCCTGGGCGTCACTGATGCGACCTGCGGCAAGCCCCTGGACGAGAAAAGCCATCTCCGCGGCGTCAAGCGCGCCACCGTCGCGCTTTTTCCTGATGATTTCCTGCGGCAGGAAGGTTTGCTTGTCGTTCATGGCGTCTTTTCATTCAACAGGCGGCCGGCGACTGCCGCTTCATCGTTCCTTGACGTAGGGCTGGCCGATCGCTTTGGGCGCGATCGCCTTGCCGAGAAAGCCGGCCAGTAAAATAACCGTCATCACATAGGGAAGCGCATCGATGAGTTGCACCGGCACCGGACCGATTACAGGCAACTCCACACCCTGCAAACGAATGGCGGTTGCATTCAAAAAGGCGAACATCAGACAGCCGGCAAGCGCCAGAAACGGCCGCCACTTGCCAAAAATCAGCGCCGCCAGGGCGATATACCCCTTGCCCGCCGACATCTCGCGCACAAAGCCGGCGTTCTGTCCGATCGACAGATACGTGCCGGCGATACCGCATAACAGCCCGCCGATCAAAATGGCACGATAGCGCATGAAGGAGACGGAAACGCCCGCGGTATCAACGGCCTGCGGGTTTTCGCCCACAGCGCGCAGGCGAAGACCGAAACGGGTGCGAAAAACCACCCACCAGGTCAGCGGTACAATCAAAAAGGCGACATAAACAAGCAGATTATGACCGCTGATCACCTGGGCATAAAGGCGCCCGAAGACGGGTATCTGCGCCAGCGGCTCGGCAAACGGCAAGTCAAACGGCATAAAGCGCGCCGCATTGGGCAGATTGGGGGTTTGCCCCCCCTGTTTGAACCACGCATGGCCCAGCACCACGGTCAGCCCGGAAACCAGAATGTTGATCGCGACCGCGCTGACGATCTGGTTGCCCCGATGGGTAACGCAGGCAAAGGCATGCAGCAACGACAGCGCACTCGATGTGAGGATACCGGCCAGCAGGCCGATCCAGGCCGAACCATAGATCGCAGCGCTCGCGGCGGCGGCAAAGGCGGCGGCGAGGAGTTTGCCCTCAAGAGAAATATCGACAACACCGGATCGTTCGGAAAACAGCCCCGCCATGGCGCACAGGATAAGCGGTGCCGCCACGCGCATGGTGGCATCGAGAACGGGAAACAGAAATTGCAGGACGTCGTTCATGACCGTGCTCCCGGCGCCATAAAGGGTCGGGCGATGACGTCGCGCATCATATACACCAGCGCGCCGGAAAACAGGATAATCAGGCCCTGAATGACAGCCACCATATCGCGCGTGATAGTGGACACTTCAAATGCCAGATTGGCGCCGCCCTCGTAAAGCGCGCCGAACAGGATGCTGGCCAGAATGATGCCGACGGGATGATTTCTGCCCATGAGCGAGACGGCGATGCCGGTAAAACCGTATCCGGCAACATAGTCCTGGATGATACGGTGATGAACACCGAGGATTTCGTTTGTCGCCACCATCCCCGCCAGGGCGCCGGAGATGAGCAGGGTTGTCATGACGATGCGTCGCGGCCGCGCACCCGCATACACCGCGGCATGTTCATTAAAGCCGGTGGCGCGCAACTCGTAGCCCGACGGGGTACGCCACAGATAAAGCCACACCAGCACGCAACAGATCAGCGCCAGGACGAATGACAGATTAAGGGGCGAACCGGCCATGTTAAAGCCCATCGCAGCGGCGATTTCATGGATTTGCGGCAGGAACGCCGCCGGCGCGAATTCGCGCGTCTCCGGCGACATCTGCCCCGGCTTGATCAAAACGTTGACAAGAAGATAGACCATCAGCGCCGAGGCGATGAAATTGAACATGATCGTCGTAATGACGATATGACTGCCGCGATAGGCCTGTAGATAGGCCGGGATCAGCACCCATAGCGCGCCGAACAGGGCCGCCGCCGCAATGCCGATGGGGATCAGCACCACACCGGGCAGATACCGATCGAGCGCCAGCATCGCCAGACCGGCGCCAAGGCCGCCGATATAGGCCTGCCCCTCGCCGCCGATATTGAACAGATTGGCATGAAACGCCACCGCCACCGCCAGCCCGGTGAAAATGAAATTCGTGGCGTAATACAGGGTGTAACCGAGGCCGCCGGAATAAATAAACGCGCCGTTGACCAAATGGCCGATCGCCTCAAACGGGTTCTCGCCCACCAGAAAGACGATAAACCCCGATATAATGAGCGCGATGGCGATGTTGACAATGGGCAACAGCCCCACATCGATCCAGCGCGGCACGCTGCCCGCCCCGGCGCTCACGAGGCCACCGCGCCGGCCGCCGGACGATGGGAGCGGTGGCCGGCATGATGCCCGCGGCGCTCCAGATCCAGCACATACTGGCCATCCGCCTGGTCTCCCCAGCACTGCCAGTCGGGGCGCAGCGTGCGGGCGAAAAGCTCGACAAACGGCCCCCGGGAACAGGCCTCGATAATCTCGTACAATTCGTCGGGCTTGCGCGAATGCTCGCGCTTGCGCGATTGCAGGTAATTGACCTGGCGGCGGCCCGGCGCCAGGGTGCGCGCCCCCTTGCCACGCACGCCAAAGAGGATCATCTCGGTGACGTTGCGAAAGTAAAAGCCGACGCCACGGCCATCGGACCCGCCGTCCTTGCGAACCTTGCGCCAGATCAGGTTGGTCTTGTAGTTAAAGCCCCAGGCGTGCATGACCCGCAACCCGTCGGGCAGCAGGGCGTTGGGCGTCCACAAATACAAATGCGCCGTTGGCATCGCGATTTCATCCACGGGAAGGGTACAGATATCATCAATATTCAGGGTGGCGTAGCGGCTCAGGCGGGCGTGTTCCGGCGCCACCTTGCCGGTCCGGTTGGCGAAGCGCCAGGGGGGATCGGCGAGCACCGTGGCAAACGCCCTGGCCGGCAGACGCGTTCGAAAATCGACAATCATATCCTCACATGGTGTGCCCATTGTGTCCCCCGTCTGCGCCGTCCCAGGCATTGGCCATCATCAGCCCCAGAGTGCGCTCGTCGGCTTCAGCGCCCGCGACCTCGCCGACAATACGCCCCTCGAACATCACCAGAATACGATCCGCCAGGGACATCACCTCCTCCAACTCAACCGATACCATCAATATTGCGCACCCCCGGTCGCGATACGCCAGCAGTTGCTGGTGGATAAACTCGATCGCCCCGATATCAACCCCGCGCGTCGGCTGGCCGACAATAAGAACTTTCGGATCGCGTAGCAACTCGCGCGCCAGAATGAGCTTTTGCTGGTTGCCGCCGGAGAAATTCGCCGATCGCAACCCCGCGTCGCGCGGCCGCACATCGAAGGCTTCCATCATTTCGCCCGTGGCATTGCGAATATGCGGCAGATCGAACAGGGGGCCATGGCAATACGCGCCGTCGTGATGATAGCCGAGAATCGCCGATTCGCTGGCGGCAAACTGCCGCACAAGACCCAGACGCAGGCGATCCTCGGGGACATGCGCCAGGCCAATCCGGCGCAACAGCGCCGGATCCGCCCTGTTATGCGCATCGAACACATGCCCCAGCACCGTCATGGAGCCACTCGTTACAGGCTGAATACCGCCCAGAACCTCCAGAAGCTGGCTCTGGCCGTTCCCCGAGACCCCGGCGATGCCCACCAACTCGCCGGCGCGCAGAGAAAGGGAAACATCGTCGAGGCGCGCCACATCGTGCTCATCGCGCACCGTCACGGCCGACAGGGACAGCACCACCTCGCCGGGCGTACGGGTTGCGACATTGCGGGTTACGTTTACCGCCCGCCCGACCATCAGTTCCGCCAGTTCTTCCTCGTTGGTGTCCCTGGTGCGACGAAAGGCAACGATTTCACCGCGGCGCATCACCGATACACTATCGGTGATCGCCATGATCTCGCGCAGTTTGTGGGTGATGATGATGACGGTGACACCGCGCTCGCGCAAACTGTCCAGAATACGGAACAACTGGTCCGCCTCCTGCGGCGTCAGAACGCCCGTGGGCTCATCAAGAACAAGGATTTCAGCGCCGCGAAACAGCGCCTTGAGGATCTCCACCCGCTGCAGCCGGCCCACCGGCAGATCGCCGACGATGGCATCCGGATCGACTTTCAGATCGTATTCTTCCTCCAGGCGCAGCAACTCGGCGCGCGCCCGGCTCAGGGAACCGGCGATAACGGCGCCTTCCTCCGCTCCCAGGACCAGATTTTCCAGAACGCTGAACGTGTCCACCAGCATGAAATGCTGATGCACCATGCCGATACCGTGATCAATGGCATCGCGCGAGGAACGGATACGGACCGGCGCGCCGTTCAGCAGAACCTCTCCGCTGTCGGCGGTGTAAAAACCGTACAGGATGCTCATCAGGGTGGATTTGCCGGCACCGTTTTCACCCACAAGGCCGTGCACTTCCCCCCCTGGAATGGCAAGGTCGATGTTCTTGCAGGCGTGCACCGCGCCGAAACGCTTGTTGAGTTTGCGAAATTCGACCGCAATGGCCGTATCCGGCGTGGCGATCCGGTCGCTCCCTGCCGTCACCATTGTGTCCTGTGTGCCTTGCGGATGATTGCTCACGCGTGTCCTCCCGAAACCTGCGTTCGCCGTATTCAGTTCATGGAACCCATTTGACATTTGCGTCCCGTTTGCCGCCGGGCGCGCTCTGGATGTGTCATTCCGGATGTGTCATTTCAACAGGTAGTTCTCGAACAACCCATCGGGTGATGCAGGCCATTCATCTGATATGGCCCTCCTGGCGGCAATGGCGGCAATGGCGGCAATGACCACAATAGCCCTTGACTTCAGACCTGCCACCTTGGGAACAACCTGCTGAAATGACACAACCAGCCGTAATCGGGATCGCCCGCCGTGCAAGCAAAGCGATCCCGTTTGTATCCCGTGCCTTATCAGTACCAGGCTATGCTGGTACCAAACCACGGCCCTTGCGCTACGCAATACGCTACTGATCGCATGTGTTGTCCGACATGTAATCGTGTACCGTAACGGTGCCGGAGAGAATATTCTTCGCCGCCGTATCCACCGCCGTTTTCATCTCGCCGGTGATAAGATCCTGATTATGCTCGTCCAGCGCCCAGCCGACGCCTTTTTCCTTTAGTCCAAGGACTTTTACCCCCGGTTTCCAGGTACCGTTCCTGGCGTCGTTGAAAACATTATAGGCCGCCACATCGACGCGCTTTAACATGGAGGTAAGCATGGTCCCGGGCTGCAGATGGTTCTGGTTCGAATCAACACCGATGGCCAGCTTTCCGGCATCCCTGGCCGCCTGATAAACGCCGATCCCGGTGCCCCCGGCGGCCGCATAGACCACATCAACGCCCTGATCGAACTGACTTTTGGTCAATTCGGCGCCACGGGTGGGATCGTTCCAAGCGGCGGGGGTGGTACCGGTCATGTTCTGCACAACCGTATAGCCATCGCCAACCGACTTCACACCCTGTACATAGCCGCAGGCGAATTTGCGAATCAGCGGAATGTCCATGCCGCCGACAAAGCCGACCTTCTTGCTCTTCGAGGCGAGCGCGGCGAGGACCCCCACCAGATACGAGCCTTCATGCTCCTTGAACACCACAGACTGCACATTGGGCTTGTCGACGACGGCATCGATGATGGTAAAGCGCACATCGGGAAACTCGCCCGCGACCTTCTCCAGCGCCGACGCCTGGGCAAAACCGACGCTGATAATCGGATCAGAGCCGCGCTGGGCCATGCGGCGCAGGGCCTGTTCGCGCTGCGAGGGGTTGGTGACTTCGAACTCGGCGAAATTGATGCCCGTCTCCTCGCTGAAGCGAACAACACCGTTATTGATACCTTCGTTGAAGGACTTGTCGAACTTGCCCCCCATATCGAAGACAACCGCCGGTTTGATATCGGCCGCCTGGGCCATCGGCATCGCGGCGACGGCGGCGATGGCGAATGCACTGAGAATCTGCTTCATAACACCCTCTATGATCTATGACGATTAACGAAAGCCGTTACGGCCTTCCTGTGACTTTAAGTGGATTGTTGCCGTTGATGTGTGGAGATGATGTGTTGCACGTTTATGTCTTGCGCGAGCGTGTACGTCCTCCCGGGAACACCATGGCTGCGGACCACCGGCAACCGCGAGCGCAACAGCTTCAGGCGCAATAACCCCCGGGCATCCCCGGCGCGCCCTTGCTCCGCTTGCGTTGCAGCGATCCGTCAACGCCCGTATACCGCCAGTCGGCCCGTATACCGCCAGGGGTATGAATACGACCGACGGCGGCCGATACCGGCTCATGCACCTGACAGAACGAGTGAGGCATCAACATGTTACACCCGTTTGCATGGTATTAAAGCCAATACCGCCGGTATTATAGGAAAATCGGTTTATCATGTCGATGAATTTTGTTACGGGTAAGGTGCGGCGTGGATAATGCCGGCGGGCGCGCTGCGGCGGGACCCTCAGGAAGCTTAAAGAAGGATGCCTAAAGGAGTTGGGGACACGATGAGCACACATATAGGGGCACAAAAGGGCGAAATCGCACCAATCGTATTGATGCCGGGGGATCCGTATCGGGCAAAATGGGCAGCGCAGACGTTTCTCGATAACCCCGTCTGCCACAACGAAGTGCGCGGTATGCTCGGCTTTACCGGCGAATACCAGGGACTGCGGGTCTCCATCCAGGGAAGCGGCATGGGAATACCCTCTTTCGCCATCTACACCAACGAGTTGATCGATCAGTATGACGCGAAAGTTATCATGCGTATCGGCAGTTGCGGTGCCATGGCGGACCACGTGGAGGTGCGCGACGTCATCATGGCCATGACCGCATCGACCGATTCGTCTTTCAACCGCAACACATTTGCTGGCGTCGACTTCGCCCCGTGCGCCGATTGGGGGCTGTTGAGTTCGGCCGCCGCAATTGCCGCATCGCGGAAAATCCGCCATCACATCGGCGGTATTTTTTCAAGCGATACGTTTTACACCCATCGTTTCGATCCCATTCCCGTGCTGCGCGAACACGGGGCGCTGGCCATTGAAATGGAGACCCTGGCGCTGTACACAATCGCGGCGCGCAAAAATGTGCGCGCTCTGGCGATTTGTACCGTCAGCGATCATCTGCTCACCAGGGAGGAGTTGAAGGCGAGCGAGCGCGAACAAACATTTGCCGATATGGTCGAAATCGCCCTCGAAACGGCCCTCGTACAGGCCTGAAGGCGTTTGCGTACGGCTTCTTGAGCGGATTTTCGTTGGTTAAATGTGAAAAAGCACATGGAGCGGAGCGAAGCACCTTTCTTCACGATCAACTCGTTGGAGTTATCCATCGGATACGAGGGGAACGTTGACTGCGACATGGGAGAACAAGCCCGGTGGCAAACGGGGCTCAACTGTCAACCTCGTTCCACCAGGGCGCGCCCGTCGCTGGCTGCGCCGCTTTGCGCCGCACGCGCCAGACGCTCGGTCTTTTCCAGATACTCCGGCGTGACCAGGCCGGCCGAGATCACCAGTTTCGCCGCCTCTTCCACGCTCATATCGAGCAGGACCAGATCGTTCTCGGGCACAAACAACAGAAATCCGGAGGTGGGATTGGGCGTCGTCGGCAAAAAGACGCTCACCATCTGGCGCTCGTCGCCACCCAGCCTGGCCTGCACCTCTCCCTTCGCCGGCACCGATACAAACACGATCGCCCACAGACCTTTACGCGGATATTCCGCCAGCGCCACCTGCTGAAACGTGTGGCTGCGCTCCGACAGAACGGTTTCGAATATCTGCTTTAAGCCGCTGTACAGATTGCGCACAAGCGGCATGCGCCCGAGCAGGTGTTCGCCATAATTGATCAGCGAACGGCCGACGATATTGGCCGTCAAAAAACCAAGAAGCGTAAGAAAAATAACGGAAAAAAAGATCCCGATGCCGGGGATCGTATAGGGCACATATTGCTCGGGGTTGTAGAACGCGGGCACAAAGGGAAGAACAATCTGCCGCCCCCAGTCGTCGATGAACGAAACAAGCCACCAACTCAGATAGATCGTAATCGCCAACGGTGCGGCGATGATCAGACCGGTCAGAAAGTAGTTTCGCAGGCGCGTCCACAGGCTCACAGGCATCACCGCATTAAGGAAAATGAGAGCTCTAGCTTTGTAATTTCAACAGGTTGTCCCTGATAAACCCATCGGGTGCAGGGGGCCATTCACCTGATCATTGGAGGTGTTCGATTTCTCCAGCGTTGTCAAGGGTTTAAGAACCGCTGGAAGCGGCGCGAAGCGCCCTTGACAACGTCGGAAAAATCGAAAAAAAGCGATGATCAGGTAAATGGCCCGGTATGGCCTTGCTGCTCGCCATCTGCGGCAAGGACCGCAAGAGTGGTAACGTCAGGTTTGTCCGTCCCGGGAACAACCTGAAGTGACAACTCTTGCCGCCATTGCCGCCAGGCAGGCCATACCGGGCCATTCATCTGCACCCCCATGGTTCCATTAAGACATGACAGCTCTAGCATGATTTTCATATAAAAAACAGTCTCTCGTGGTGCCCCTTGAGCGAAACCACGCCGTCATACGCAATCGGGCAAAACCGTATCCCGTACAAAGCCGGCCGGATGTCCTTGAACTCGCGTAAATATCTTTAAAACACACCTTTATTGAGGATTTATTTAACTATTTTACCCATCTATCGCCTGGCACGATTCACAAACGGAGCATTTCATGCTTATTGTGAGGGTGATTCGCGCCGGTCGACCGAATTTTTCCAAACAGGATCGGCATATCAATATTTATCAGGAGGCTATGGCGCATGATCTGCGGGCGAATGCATCGGGTTTTGATGTTGGCTTTGGGTATCGTTGCGTTTGTTTTCACAGGTTTATTCCCACAATACGTACAGGCGCAAACAGCGATCGTCCCCGGCACGACGACCGATGCGGTCATCGCCTATATTCACACGACAACATTTTTGAGCGTTCTCATTGGCGTTATCCTGTTTTCGCTCTTCATCGGCGCGCTTTTGATGAGGGCGCGCAAACGCCTGGCGATGCTAAAGAAGCAATCGGGCGATGAGATCACGGCTTTGCGCGCCAGCCTCGGCAAGACCGAAACCCTGCTAAATGCTCGCGACGACTATCTGATTTCCCTTAACAGCGATAACACCTACGATGTTATCGGGGTGCCCGATCCGGATTCGCTTTTGCCTACGGACCGCACCTATGCACTTGCGTTCGGCAGTTGGCTACCCGCGCCGGCGGCGCAGAAACTCGATGAAGCGGTAACCGCGCTGCGCGGCGATGGCGAGGATTTCGATTTTGTCGTGCCGGCGAAAGAGGGGCGCTTTCTTCATGCGATCGGTTATACGGCGGCGGGACGCACATTGTTGCAGTTGCGCGAAGCCTCCCGCGAACAGCAAAGAATTGTTGAACTGGAACGCGATCACGGCGCTCTGAAAAACCGCCTGGATACGTTGCTGAATATGCTTGACGCCTTCGATATGCCGGTCTGGCAGCGCAACGCCAGGGGCGAACTGGAATGGGTCAATGATGCGTATGCCAAGGCCGTGGAGGTGCAATCGCCACAGCAGGTGGTGGATGAGAACATTACCCTGCTGGAGGAGGATGCGCGCCGCCAGATCGCCGATCAGCAGACCCAGGACCCGGTTTTTATCAAACAACTTGCCGTGGTTCTCGCCGGCCAGCGTCATATGATGGATGTGCGTGACGTCGTCAGCGATACCGGCAGCGCCGGCGTCGCCATCGATATCAGCGAGTTGGACCGCATCGCCACCGAATTGCAGCGCACGATCGATTATCACGCCAGAACCCTTGATCAGCTTACCACGGCGGTTTCCATATTCAACAGCGATCACAAGTTACAGTTTTTCAACGCTGCATTCGAGAAGCTATGGCGGCTGGAGCCCAACTGGCTTGATACGGCGCCACGGCTTGGCACGATCCTTGATCGGCTGCGCGCCAAGGCCAATTTGCCGATCGAAGTCGACTACAGCGGCTGGAAGGAGACGCAACTTGCCGCATTTCGCGCCGTTGAAGCGTCGGAAGACTGGTGGCACCTGCCCGACGGGCGCACCCTTCGGGTGATCGCCAATCCTCATCCGACGGGAGGCGTGACGTTCGTTTATGAGGATGTAACGGATTACCTGGCGCTTGAAACGCGCTTTAAGATGCTGACGCGCCTTCAGGGGGAGACCCTGGATCACCTGCGTGAAGGCGTTGCCGTATTCGGCTCCAACGGCCGGCTGTGGCTGAGCAATCCGGCGCTCGCCTCAATATGGAACGTCACCGAACACGCATTCGAAGGCCGGCCTCATGTGGATGCCCTGATTGCACTGTTTGCGCCTGCCACCGGCGGCAGCGCCGATGCGTGGCGTGAGATCAAGGCGTGTATTACCGGCGTTGCCGATTCGCGCGAGACCATTTTCGGCCGCTTTAACAATAAAATCGACGACAAGATCAATGCCCCCCAGGCCCGGCAAACGCCGCAACGGGTGATCGATTACGCCGCCATTCCCCTTCCCGACGGCGCCACGATGGTGACCTTTGCCGATGTAACCGATTCCACCCGGGTGGAACGCGCGTTGAAGGAACGCAATGACGCACTTGAAGCCGCAGATCATCTGAAAAGCGCCTTCGTTGGGCATGTGTCCTATGAACTGCGCTCACCGTTGACCAACATTATCGGCTTTGCCCAGTTGCTTGCCGACGATCAGGCCGGCGCCTTGAACGAAAAACAGCGCCAGTATGTCGAGTATATCATGTCGTCCAGTTCATCCCTGCTGGCGATTATCAACGATATTCTCGATCTGACGACCGTTGATGCCGGCATCATGGAACTTGACTACGAACAGATCGATGTGCGCGAGACCGTCAAGGCCATCGCCGATGGGGTGCAAGGCAGGTTGCTTGAAAACCATATCAGTCTGCTGATCGAGATCGCCGACAATATCGATACCTTTATCGCTGACCGCCAGCGCCTTCGCCAGGCGTTATTTAATCTTGTATTGAATGCCATCAGCTTTTCCGATCCCGGCTCGGCCATCAAACTGTCGTGCTGGCGCGATGAGCATTCGATTGTCTTCACCGTCGAGGACAACGGCTGTGGCATGCCCCAGGAATATGTTGAAATGGCCTTCGAACGCTTCGAAAGCCGCGGCATGAATGCCGGACGACGCGGCCCCGGACTGGGACTGGCCATCGTCAAGAGCTTTGTCGAATTGCACCATGGCAAGGTTGAGATCGACTCCTCGGACGGCGAGGGGACACGTGTTGTCTGCCGCTTTCCCGATGGGCCTGAGCGTATCGCCGCCTCTCATGCCGCCGCCTAGAGCGTGGTTCGCCTTGCCAGTCGAGAAACGAAAATTGCTTCTATTAAGACCTGACACGCTCTGGCGCCCTTGCCGCCAGAAAGGCCATACCGGGCCATTCACCTGATCATTGGAGGTGTTCGATTTCTCCAGCGTTGTCAAGGGTTTAAGAACCGCCAGGGGCGGCGCGAAGCGCCCTTGACAACGCTGGAGAAATCGAAAAAAAGCGATGATCAGATGAATGGCCCCCTGTACCCGATAGGTTTATCAGGGACAACCTGTTGAAATTACACACCTGGAGCGTGGTTCGCCTCGCCAATCGGGAAACGAAAATTGCTTCTAGTGAGACCTGACACGCTCTAGTGGTGGGCCCCATGACAGGAATATCATCTGATCACCCATGATACCCCCCACGCAGGAAACCGTCCTCTGGCGCGCTGACGCCCTCGATCAACCCGGCCTGGAGGCGCTGGCGCGCGCCTTGGCACCGCATGTGCAAAAGGGCGATGTGCTCGCCCTTTACGGCGATCTGGGCGCGGGCAAGACCACCTTCGCCCGTGCTTTCATCCGCGCCTGCACCAACCAGCCCGCCCTCGTGGTGCCAAGCCCCACCTTTACCATCGCCCAGAGCTACACCGGCCATCCCCTGGACATCCACCATCTTGATCTCTTTCGCCTCGATGACCCCGATGAACTGCTGGAAATCGGCTTTGATGAGATGCGCGATAGTGGCCTTTTGCTTATCGAATGGCCTGAAAAGGCGGCGAACTATCTGCCAGCCGGGCACCTGTCGCTACATCTGGCGCTGGCGGACGCCGGTGCGGCGCGCCAGGTGCGCCTGACGGGACCGTCTTTTAGAGCCTTTCAGTTCTTAGAGCGTGTCAGGTCTTAATAGAACCATTCTGACGGAGCGATTTTGCGACAAGATGGGCCTTAAGTCTCGCAGGATACAGAGCGCGCGATTACGCGGACAATTGCCGGCGCAATAATGTATTCACGCTTTGCTGTTTACAGTGGCGAAATCGATCTTGTCATCGGCGGCAAGATCGGGCATTACGACGTCAAGGCATGACTCCATAACGGCTCGCAGGCGCGGGCCTTCGGCTGAACCGGACAGGACTTTCGGACAGGGATCGCAAGCACAATGGTCGACATGGCTTTGCGCACCGATTTTGGTGCAGATTTGCCCGCGCAGACGCATTTTTCCCTTCAACATACGGCGCTGCACGCGGATAAATGGAAACCGCAATCGGCTATGGTTATGGCGGCCGGGTATGGCCGGCGGATGCGACCGCTTACCGACAGGGTGCCAAAGCCCCTGATCGAAATCATGGGCCGCCCGCTCATTGATCACGCCATTGAGCGGCTGACAAAGGCGGGGGTATCGGTAATTGTCGCCAACTGCCACTATCTGGCCGATCAACTGGAGGATCATCTGGAGCGCTGCTACGGCGATATGATCCGCCTTTCCGATGAACGCGATACATTAATGGATACCGGCGGTGGCATCAGGAAGGCGCTGCCGTTGCTGGGACCCGATCCGTTTTATCTTTTGAACAGCGATTCGCTCTGGCTTGAGGGTGCCCAGCCTAATCTGGAGCGTCTGGCGGCGGGCTTCGATGCGGACAGGATGGATGCGATCCTCCTTCTTGCGCCGGCCAGCGGCGCCATCGGCTATAGCGGACGGGGAGACTTTCTCATGTCCCCCGATGGAAAGCTGAGCCGCCGCCCGGAGCGGCAACTGGCACCCTTTGTCTATACCGGTTGTGCCATCATCAATCCGCGCCTGCTAGATGACACACCGGACGTGCCGTTTTCTGTCAATATGAACTTCGACCGCGCCATTGAGGCGGAACGGCTGTTCGGCCTGCGTATGGACGGTATATGGATGCATGTGGGGGACGCAGACGCGGTTGCGCTTGCCGAGCAATGCATTCGCGATAGCGCCATTTAGACCTGACACGCTCTAGCCAATAACGGCAAACCGGCGCGCGGGACCCGGCGCCGAAAGGAAACTGGCTATGGCCGCGCATCGGCTGCCGCGTGTTTTTACCATACCCGCCTCGCAACCCTTTTTGCCCACCCTCGTGGATACGCTCTTTAGCGGAGAACTCGTCGAAGGCTTTTGCCCCGCCGACGATCCCCTCGTTCTGGCCGATGCGACCATACTGTTGCCAACCCGGCGGGCGGTGCGGGCACTGCACGATGTGTTTCGCCATCGGCCACCGCCAACGGATACATCTGCCGCCGAGGCGGTGTCCCTGCTGCCCACGATCAGCGCTATCGGTGATATCGACGAGGAACCGCCGGTTTTGAACGCGCGCGAGCCGTTGCAGCTTGCCTCGGTGCAATCGCTGATGCTGGCGCCGGCGATTTCCGCACCGCACAGGCGTCTTGCGCTGGCACAGATGATCCGCGATTTTGGCGAACGCCTGCGCGCCGTGGCGGTGCGTGCCGGCTTTGACGATTTATCGCCCCTGCCCACTTCGGCGGCGCAGTCCGTTCTTTTGGCCGACGAACTGGCAGCGCTCATGGACGCAGTGGAGGTGGAGGAAATCGGCTGGCGGGGGCTGGCCGATCTTGTTCCCGACGATTACGCCTCGTACTGGGGACTTACCCTTGAGTTTTTGAAGATTATTATCGATCAATGGCCACAATACTTAAAAAGCAAAGCGCTGATGAACCCGCACCTGCGGCGCAGCCTGGCCTTGCGCGCCAGGGCCGCGCAACTGCGGCAATCGGACAGCCCCCGCCCCATCATCGCCGCCGGCTCGACGGGAAGCATCGCCGCAACGGCTGAATTGCTGGCGGCGATTGCCGCCAGCCCGTCGGGCGCGGTGGTACTTCCGGGCCTGAACTCCCGCGCCGATGACGAAACGTGGCGCGCGATCCGCGGCAAGGACGATGTGCCCGGGACGTTCAGCCATCCGCAATACGCCATGGCGCATTTGCTGAACCACCTCGGTGTCGATCGTGCCCGGGTGCAGACTCTGGGACCCAGGCCCACGACGAAGGCGCGCGCCCGTCTTGATTTTATCGAGGAAGCCATGCGCCCGGCGCAAACGACGGAGCGCTGGGCCACGTACCGTGTCGATGAAGCCGCGTTGGACGGCATCGCCGTTGTCGAGGCCCAGAACGAGGAAGAGGAAGCGCTGGCGATCGCACTTTGCCTGCGCGAGGCTCTTGAAGAGGGGCATACGGCGGCGCTGATTACGCCGGATCGTATGTTGGCGCGGCGCGTTGCGGCGGCGCTTCATCGATGGAACATCGTGGTCGATGACTCCGCCGGCACGCCGTTGGCGGATACGCCTGTTGGCGCATTCTTGTTGCTGATCGGCGAGTTTATAACCCGCGATCACACCCCGCAAACCCTGGCGGCGTTACTGAAACATCCCCTTTTTCGCCTTGGCCGCAGCGCCGCCCGGGCGCGAAGTGAGGCGCGTCTGCTGGAACTGGCCATTTTGCGCGGGGCGCGCGCCGCACCGGGCCTCGATGGCCTGTGCGCCGCCTTTAAAGCCGCCCGCGAACATGCCGGCAAGCCCCACAGGTATCCTCCCATCGCCCATCGTATGCTTACATCCCGCGACTGGCAGGCGGCGGCGCGCCTGCTGGAGGATTTACGCGCCATCCTGCAACCCCTTGAAGACTTAAACCACGCCCTTGCGGTTCCCCTGGCGCGAGCCCTGGACGCCCATACCCGGGCGGCCCATCATCTGAGCCTGGACGAGACCGGCAAAACGCCGCAGCCCGGGGGGATTGATGCGCAGGTGGCGCTTGCGCAGTTCATCGAAAGCCTGCACGCGCGTGATACGGACGATATGCCGGCATTCGCCGTTAGGATGGATGAATATGTGGATGTTTTGCGCGCCCTGATGGGCGGCATTGCCGTGCGCCCGAGAGCGGCCACGGAGAACCGGATTGCCATCTGGGGCCCCCTTGAGGCACGCCTGCAAAGCGCTGACCGGGTGGTATTGGGCGGCCTGAACGAGGGCACCTGGCCAAACGAGACGCGAACCGATGCCTGGTTGTCGCGCGGTATGCGCACCCGTCTGGGGCTTTTACCGCCGGAGCGTCAAATCGGGCTTGCCGCCCATGACGTCGCCCAGGGACTCGCCGCGCCACAGGTCGTTCTTACGCGCGCCCTGCGGGTTGATAACGTACCCACGGTCGTATCGCGCTGGCTGCAGCGCTTGCTGGCACTGGCCGGCCCGCAGCGCGCCAGGGCATTGCGCGCGGCGCCGAACAATCGCTGGCTTTCCTGGGCGCGGCAGATGGACAGGCGCCGCCGTGCACAGACAATCCCCGTTCCCGATCCCAAGCCATGCCTTGAAGCGCGACCGCGCCGTCTGAGCGTAAGCCGTATCGAGACGCTTATTCACGACCCTTATGCGATCTATGCACAAAAAATCCTGCGCCTGGAGCCGCTGGAAGGGTTCGGCCAGACGCCGGATGCGGCCATGAAAGGCGAACGCATTCACGATGCGCTGGCGCGTTTTGCAGCTCGATGGGACAAGGCATTCGATGGGCAGGCGCACGCCGCACTATTGGAGACAGGCGCCGAAGTGTTTGCCGATCTGCGGGCTTTTCCCCAGGTGTACGGTTTCTGGTGGCCGCGCTTTCAGCGCATTAGCGACTGGTATATCGCCTGGGAACAGGCCCGCGATGCCGACATTGCCGCACGTCTGATCGAGCAGTCGGGCGCGTATACGTTCGATGTCGACGGCCGGGCGTTCACCCTCACCGCGCGCGCCGACCGCATCGATGTGACGAACAATGGCGCGGTATCCATACTGGATTTCAAGACCGGACGCATACCCAGTCTGGCGCAGGTGCAGAAACTGCAAACGCCGCAATTACCCCTGGAAGCCCTCATACTTCTGCGCGGCGGCTTCGATGGGGCGCCCGCCACCGATAATCTTGACGCATTGGCCTATGTGCAGATTACCGGGCAAAGTCCCGCCGGCAACGTTCTGGTGCGCGCGGCACCCGACAGCACCGCCCTTGATGCAAGGGCTCTGGCGATGGCCGCGCAAGAACAACTGCGCGCGCTCATCGAACGTTATAACGATCCCGATCAGGGCTATCAGCCCCAGGTGCGGCCGCACCCTTTCAGCCAGCATACGGGCATTTACGATCATCTGGCGCGTTTGCAGGAGTGGGCGCAGGCGCGGGAATACGGGGAGAACTCATGAACGTCTCACTGCCGGGCCGCCTTATCGAAGCCCAGCAAAACGCCTCCGACCCGCACGCATGCGCCTGGGTGCGCGCCAATGCGGGTTCGGGCAAAACCTATGTTCTGGCGGTGCGGGTGGTGCGTTTGCTGCTGGCCGGGGTGGAGCCATCGCGCCTTCTATGCCTGACCTATACCCGGGCGGCGGCGGCGGAAATGGCCAAACGCGTTTACGACGATTGGTTGAGCCAATGGGTATTGATGGACGATGCGGCTCTGGCGCAACGCATTACGCAGATCGAGGGCACGCCCCCGGGCGATGCCAGGGTCCGGCGGGCCCGCAAGCTCTTTGCGCGCGCCCTGGAGACCCCGGGCGGATTGAAAATCCAGACCATTCACGCCTTTTGCGAACGCCTTCTTCATATGTTCTCCCTTGAAGCGGGGGTGCCGGCGCGCTTTAGCGTCATCGACGAGAGTCAGGCGAACGCCCTGATCGCGCAGGCCATGGGCGATGTTTTGCACACCTTAACGGCCGACAGGCAGGATGATTGCGTGTGTCGCAGCCTTGATACCGTGATCGCCATCGCCGCCGATATGACAATCGAAACGCTTATCGCCAGGGTGGTGCAAGCGCGTGCCCCCGTGCATCGCTGGCTTGGCGCGGCGGCGCGTCAGGACGCCTACGATACCATTATACGCGATCTGACCAGGGCGTTCGCCATCGCCGCCGGCCCGGGCGAAAGTATCAGCGAAGACGATGTGATCGACGAAATACTCACCCGTTCCCATATTGCGCCGGCGCAATGGAGCGCGATCATCGCCGCGTGCGACCAGGGCCTGAAGACCGATGGCAAACGCGCCAGACAAATTGAAACCTTTATCAATGAGCCGGATCGCAGGGCACGTTTGGAAAAATATTTCGCCGTCTTCTTTATCGCCGGCGGGCGCGGTAAACCGGTCGACAGATTGATCACCAAAGGGGTGCGCGGTGCGCATCCGCAAATCGCCGATGCCCTGGAGCGGGAACAGTCCCGCCTTAAGGCCTTACGCGAAAAACTGTTCACCGTGCGCTGTATCGTCGCGACGGCCTCACTGCTTACGCTGGGAAAGGCGGTGATCGATGCTTACGAGAGCCGCAAACGCGCCCAAGGGGTACTCGACTACGACGATCTGATCGACAAGACCTCGCGCTTGCTGGCGCGCCCGGACGCACCGGGCTGGGTACATTACAAGCTCGATCAGGGGCTTGATCATATTCTGGTCGATGAGGCGCAGGATACGGCGCCGCGCCAGTGGGACGTGCTGTACGCCCTGGCGATGGAGTTTTTCTCCGGTGACGGCGCCCATGACAAAGACCGCACCCTGTTTGCCGTGGGCGATGAAAAGCAATCGATCTATTCGTTCCAGGGCGCGGCGCCGGGCGCGTTCGATACCATGTCGCGTACCTTTTCGCGCCATGCGCGCGATGGGGCCAGGGTGTGGCGCGACGTGACCCTTGATCTGTCCTTTCGCGCCACACCGGATGTTCTGGGCGCGGTGGATCAGGTATTTTCGAAGCCGCAGGCCTATCAGGGGCTTTCGCGTCAGGAGACCCACCCGGTACACACTGCCATACGCCGCAATGACATCGGCTTTGTGGAGATTTGGCCGGTTGTCGAACCCGCAGCCGAACCTCTGCCTGCCGACTGGCTGCCACCGCGCCAGCGCAGCACCGAGGATGATCCCTCCGCCATCCTCGCCGGGCGCATCGCCGATACCATCGCCGCTGTGTTGCGCGATCCGGCGCAATTGCCGGTCCCTGGCGGGCGTCCCGCGGCGGCCGGCGATTTCCTCGTTCTGGTGCGCCGCCGCAACGCCTTTGTGCAGAACTTTATCCGCGCCTGCAAGGCGCGGCGCATTCCCATAGCCGGCGCCGATCGTCTTGTGCTGAACACCCATATTGCCGCCATGGACCTGCTGGCGCTGGGGCGCACGGTACTTATGCCCGACGACGATCTGTCGCTTGCCTGTGTTCTGAAAAGCCCTCTCATCGGCCTTGGCGAGGACGCCTTGCTGGATTTGGCTTACAAGCGCCCCGGCTCCCTGTGGCAGGCCTTGCAGGCGCGGCACATGGAAGCCGGTTATCGCAAGGCGGCGGCGCGCCTGCGGCGCTGGCTGGCGCTGGCGGACACCGTGCCGCCCTTTGAATTCTACGCCCGCGTCCTGGCTGCCGATGGGGGGCGGGCGCGTATTGTCGCCCGTCTGGGCGGTGAGGCGGACGACGTATTGGATGAATTCCTGAACCAGGCCCGCGCGTTCGGTGAGCAGCACACGCCGGCGCTGGAGGAGTTCATCGCCTGGCTCGACGCCCGCCCGGTGACCATCAAGCGAGAGACCGACATGCAACGCGATGAGGTGCGTATTATGACCATTCACGGGGCGAAGGGTCTGGAGGCGCGTTTTGTTTTTCTTGCCGATACCTGTTTTCAGCCCGCCTTTCGGCATCGTCCCACGCTGCTGTCCCTAAAGAACGAGCCAGGGGATACGCTCGCCCCGCCCTTTGTCTGGGCCAGCGCACAGGCCGGCGCAAGCATGATCCCATCGGTCATTAGGGCACAAGACGCCTCCCGCCAGCGCGCCGAGGAAGAGGAGCGCAGGCTGCTTTACGTCGCCATGACGCGCGCCAGGGACGCACTCTATGTTTGCGGTTTCAGAACAAAAAAGGCTCTGGCGGAAAATTGCTGGTATAATCTGGTGTACGATGCCCTTGTGCCCCAGGCAACCCCGATAAGCGAAAACGGCGCGCATCGCGGCTGGCGGTGGCAGCAGGCGCGCGATAGTGCAGCCAACGTCGTTGCCACGCCGCAGGAGAGAGAAAGCGCAGACGATGATCCAGCGGCGCCCTTGCCGGTCTGGCTTGATCGGCCGGCGCAACCCGGTAGCGAGACTGTGATGCGTATCACCCCGTCGAGCGCTTCGCAGGTGATCGACGCTGACGCCGAACCGCCACGGGATACCAGTGCGTTTGCCTATTCGGCTGCCCCCGATGAGGAGCTTGCGAGCGGACTACGGCGCGGCCAACTGGTGCACCGACTGCTGGAAGTGCTGCCCGATATTCCGCCCGCCCGGCGCCGTGAGGCGGCCCATGCCTATCTGACCCATATGGCCGCCGACTGGAGTGCTCCGCAGCGAGACACCCTTGTCACGCATCTTTTGTCGCTTGTTGAAGGGGAGGCGTTCGCGCCGCTTTTCGGCGCCGACAGCCGCGCCGAAGTGGCGATCACCGGAACCCTCATCAGGGCCGACGGCAAAAGGTCACTGCTCTCCGGGCGCATTGACCGTCTGGCTGTACTGCCAGACGAGGTCCTGGTCTGCGATTACAAGACGGACGCGGCCATACCCCGTGACGTTCGCCACGTGCCGCGCCCCTATCTTGTTCAAATGGCGTTTTATCGGCTGTTACTCGGCGCCCTTTACCGGGACAGGCGCATTCGGTGCCTGCTCGTGTGGACGCGCCAGCCGCACGCCATGGGACTGCCTGAGGCCATGCTGGAAGAACTGACCAGAGACTACGCTATAGAGCGTGTCAGGTCTTGATAGAACCATTCTGACGGAGCGATTTTGTTGAATGTGAAAAAGCAGACCGAGGCGAAGCCGAGGGACTTTTTCCCATTCAACTACGGCAACGCTTTCTTGCTGCGATAGATAGCGCCGACGTCCTCTCCATAGGGACTTGGCGCCACGACCTGGGCCATCAGATCATTGTCCCATTCGCCTTCGACAATCACATGTGCCGTCGCACCCAGGTTCACGGCTTCGATCAGGTTATGGTTAACATAGGCATAGGTGCCCGGCTGGCGAAACGTATAGAGCGCCGCGCCGGCGGAGCCGCCGCGAATGAACCATGTTTCCTGATCCCGCAGCGGTGGACTGTTGAATTTTCCCGTCTCCCAGACAAGGTCTCCATGACCGCCGATAAGGTGGGGGCGCGTATCGCGATTGGCCTGCGAATGCACGATAAGAACCGTCTCGCCCACTTTGGCCTTCAGGGCATTATCATCGGTCAGGGCGCCGGCCCTGCCGTTGAACACGACATGCGAGGGGATGAGACCGTTCATCACCTCCAGGGTGTCTCCATAGGAACTGCCCAGATCATCGAAACGCTTGAAATCCCCGTCATCGTTCCTGGGAATATAGAAATCGTTCTCACCGATGTAGAATACGGTGTCATATCTGACGGGTTGCCCCTTGTCGTCCTTCAGCCCATCGCGCGGCAGGATCATGATCGTTCCGCTCATTCCCGACACGACATGCCACGGAATCATGGGCCCGCCCGGCGCACAATGGTATACAAATGTCCCGGGCCTTGTCGCTTTAAAACGCAGCACGGTCTTTTCACCGGGATTAATCAGCGTTAACGAGCCACCGCCCAGCCCGCCTGTTGCCGCGTGAAAGTCAATATTGTGCGGCAATTCATTTTCGGGCGGGTTTATGAGCGTTAACTCGACATAGTCGCCCTCGTGAACGATCATCAACGGGCCGGGAATAGACCCATCAAAGGTCATCCCCTGCATCATGGTGCCTTCTTCATCGATCTCCACCTCTTTTTCCACGATCAGCATTTCGAATTCGACAATGGATTCAGGCTCCTTTGCAACCTGATCGTGGGCGTGCGCGAACGGCGGCGGCACCAGCTTGACCTTCCTGCGCGGCATGTCGCTTAAATCCACCTTTTTGCCCTTCGGTGTCATCGCCTCGGAAGCGGCGTGCGCCGTCTTCGCCAGAACCACCGGCGCGGCCGCCGTGATTGCGGCCCCCATCAATGTTGTGCGGCGGGTTAACATATCTCGTCTCCTGTGATTGCTATATCGCGTTGATTGCCTTCACCGCCTTGTCGACGCAAAGGAAGGGCGCGCAAAGCCGTTTAAGCACGTCACTCATTGTGATCTTTCATCAGGTTGTACCCGGGACGGGCAAACCGGAAATGACACGCTCCGGTAAAAACACCCTGTTGAGGTTAAACAACGGGTGTTTCCCGTAATTTGACCTTTGAGAACGCACCCGGCGGTACATGGAACCCAAATGTCAAATCCGTTCCACCACGCCGTACATTGAAGCGGTGTAAAACGTCAGATGACAAAATGTCTCAGGCGCGGCACGGGGCTATTGCGACGCCGCTATACGCACGTTTTCCTGTCGGCGCATTTGGCCTCTGCCTGACGCAGGTTCACCCGCACGGACTGGCCAACCTCGGCCCTGGTGGCGGCGCGGGCGCTGGAGGCGAATCCTGTGTATTTGCCGCCGGCAAAGTCGAGAACCACATCGCCGGTGCCGCGTGTATTGACGATCAGCGGGCGCCAGCCAGCCGCCTGTCTAGTGCCGGCGCGGATCGGCGCCCGGACCCCTGGCGTCGACGATACAAACGCAAATGTACCATCCGGTTGGCCCCGCAGTACCATGAACGTACAGCCGCCCGAACCGCAATAGTGTGGTCCCGCAGGCAGAACCAGTGCATCCGTATACGCATCGCCATTGAGATCGGCAAAGCCGTAGGAATAGGTAAGGGTGGCGGATTTGTCGCTATCGTAGTCGGTATCATTGATATAGCGCTTCAGGACGGCCGCTTTCAGCTTTTCCGGATCGCCCGATACGCCAAGCGCGGCGCTCGTCAGAGCTTGCGACGCAGACGATACACCAGCGCCAATTGCATCGGTTCGCCGCTTGACCTCGGCTCCACCGGAGATAAGCTCGTCCTCGCCCGCCGCAACGAGTTCGCGCTCCGCCTCACTCACCTGCGAGATGGTATCGTCTGGCGCCGGCGCGCCGATGGTGCTGTTTGTGCCACTGCAACCACCCAGGGCCATGGCGAACACCGCCAAATATGTATAGATCCTTACAGATTTCATGGTAACGAGGCCTCCTGCGTTTGTGTTTGTTCGAACCATCGCCGACCGCCGCATCGCGTTCCGCTGCAAGATTTCCTGTTCGGCAAGTGTTTCCCCGATCGGAAATCGTCCTGCACGGTTCCATTCAGACAAATCAGACAAAATGTTTGAGTTGACTTACGCAATAGTCGACGAAAACACAAGGCCTATTCGCAACATACCGCCCGGAGGCAGAATTTGCCGCAGCCCGTTTGCAAGGCAAAGATCGATGTGGCAAATCTTTTTACAGTCATTTGTCGCCGCGGCGAAAATTATACCAGGGGGCTTTACGTTTGACTCCTGGCTTTGTTTAAAACCGCTGTTTTATCAGCACGATACACAAGTCAGCGCGTACAAAACGCCAATACCGCTGGTATACAAGGGCTTTGCGTTTGACTCCTGGCCTGGTTTAAAACCGCTGTCTTATCAGCACGACACACAAGTCAGCGTGTACAAAACGCCAATACCGCTGGTATTATACAAAGGGGCTTTGCGTTTGACTCCTGGCCTGGTTTAAAACCGTTGTCTTATCAGCACGACACACAAGTCAGCGTGTACAAAACGCCAATACCGCTGGTATTATACAAAGGGGCTTTGCGTTTGACTCCTGGCCTGGTTTAAAACCGTTGTCTTATCAGCACGACACACAAGTCAGCGTGTACAAAACGCCAATACCGCTGGTATTATACAAAGGGGCTTTGCGTTTGACTCCTGGCCTGGTTTAAAACCGTTGTCTTATCAGCATGACACACAAGTCAGCGTGTACAAAACGCCAATACCGCTGGTATTGGGCTGGTAATTTATCGGCTAATCCGCTTTAATCGCGTATGCGAACTCGCTATAAGACTGGACTGACAGGTAAGAAAACCCATCCGGCGTCCTTGTTGTGTAATTGCAACAAATTATTCTCAAGGTAGCAGGTCTGACGTTAGGGTTACCGCGGCCATACCCGCCAGGGACAATCTGATAAACATCGAGGCCAACAGGGTGAGCAATACTGGAAATACCGCAAATATCGGCAATTCGGGCAGCCCCGTCGAGGATCACGACCCGGCTGAGACCAACGAGTGGCGCGAGGCGATTCGCTCGGTCATCGCCTTTTCCGGCACGGATCGGGCCGATACGCTGCTCGGCGCCGCCGTTGAGACGGCGCGCCGTCACGGCGCGCATCTGCCGTTTGCCGACAATACCGCCTACATCAACACCATTGCCCCCGACGAGCAGCCCGAACATCCAGGCGACCGGGCCCTTGAAAACACCCTGCGTTCGGCCATTCGCTGGAACGCCCTGGCGATTGTGTTGCGCGCCAACAAGGACAGTTCCGAGCTTGGCGGCCATATTGCCAGTTTTCAATCCGCGGCAACGCTTTACGATACCGGTTTTATGCACTTTTGGCGCGCCCCGCACGACGATCACGGCGGCGATCTGATATTTATCCAGGGCCATTCCGCGCCGGGCATCTACGCGCGGGCACTGGTCGAGGGGCGTGTCAGCGAGGAACAGGCAATCAATTTTCGCCAGGAAGTCGACGGCAACGGCCTGCCCTCGTACCCGCATCCGTGGCTGATGCCGGACTTTTGGCAGTTCCCCACTGTATCCATGGGGCTGGGTCCGTTGATGGCGATTTATCAGGCGCGCTTTTTGCGTTATCTCGAAGGGCGCGGCTTGCTCAAGACGAACAACCGCAAGGTCTGGGCGTTCCTTGGCGATGGCGAGACAGACGAACCGGAAAGTCTCGGGGCGCTGTCCCTGGCCGGGCGCGAGAAGCTGGACAACCTGATCTTTGTCGTCAACTGCAATCTGCAGCGCCTTGATGGTCCGGTGCGCGGCAACGGCAAGATTGTGCAGGAGCTGGAGGGCGACTTTCGCGGCTCCGGCTGGAACGTCATCAAATGCCTGTGGGGCACCGGCTGGGACAGGCTGCTGGCCGCCGATCATACGGGCCGCCTGCGCCAGCTCATGGAGGAATGCGTCGACGGGGACTACCAGGACTTCAAATCGAAGGACGGCGCCTATATTCGCGAGAATTTCTTCGGCCGTTACGAGGAAACGGCGGCGATGGTCGCCGACTGGAGCGATCAGGACATCTGGAAACTCACCCGCGGCGGTCATGATCCGCGCAAGGTCTTTGCCGCCTATCAGGCGGCCGTGACGCATACCGGCGAGCCGACCGTCATCCTGGCAAAGACGGTCAAGGGATACGGCATGGGGGATGCGGGCGAGGCGCAGAACATCACCCACCAGCAAAAGAAAATGGATATCGATGCCCTGAGGCAGTTTCGCGATCGCTTTCATCTTCCCTTAAGCGATGCGCAGCTAGGCGATCTGCCGTTCATTACATTCGCCGAAGACTCCGAGCCGTTACGGTATTTGCGCGAGCGGCGAAAAGCGCTGGGCGGCTATTTGCCGGCGCGGCTGGAGAAATCGCAAAGCCTTGAGGTCCCACCGCTGGAGAAGTTCGGTGGCCAGTTGCAGGGCTCGGGCGAGCGGGAGATTTCCACCACCATGGCATTCGTGCGCATCCTCAATACGTTGCTGCGCGACAAAAAGATCGGCAAGCGCGTGGTGCCGATCGTTCCCGATGAGTCGCGCACATTCGGCATGGAAGGCATGTTTCGCCAATACGGCATTTTCAGCCAGAAGGGGCAGCTTTATCAACCCGAGGATGCGGATCAGTTGATGTATTACCGCGAATCGAAATCGGGCCAGATGCTGCAGGAGGGCATTAACGAGGCCGGCGCCATGTCCAGTTGGATCGCCGCCGCAACGTCCTATTCGGTGTCCAATTACCCCATGATCCCGTTCTATGTCTATTACTCCATGTTCGGTTTTCAGCGCATCGGCGATCTGGCATGGGCGGCGGGCGATATGCGCGCCCGCGGCTTTCTTATCGGCGGCACTTCGGGACGCACCACCCTCAACGGCGAAGGCCTGCAGCACGAGGACGGCCACAGCCATATAATTTCCGCAACCATCCCCAATTGTATCTCCTACGACCCCACCTACGCCTATGAAGTGGCCGTCATCATCCAGGACGGTCTGCGCCGCATGTATGGCGAGCAGGAGGACGTCTACTACTATCTGACAACCTTAAATGAAAACTATGTTCATCCGACCATGCCCAAGGGGGTGGAGGCGGGAATCATCAAGGGCATGTATTTGCTGCGTTCATCAAGGAAGCGAAAGGGGCCGAAGGTGCAATTGCTGGGCTGCGGCGCCATCCTCAACGAGGTCCTGGCGGCGGCTGAAATGCTGGAGAAGGATTTCGCCATCGCCGCCGACGTGTGGAGCGTGACGAGCTTTACCGAATTGCGCCGCGAGGCGATGGATTGCGAGCGCTGGAACATGCTGCATCCCCTTCAGGAGCCGCGCGTGCCCTATGTAACTGCGTGCCTGCGCGAGGGTGGCGATACGCCCGTTGTCGCGGCAAGCGACTACATGAAACTGTTTGCCGATCAGATCCGCGCCTTTGTTCCGGGCACCTACCGGGTGCTGGGTACCGACGGCTATGGCCGTTCGGACTATCGCCGCAAACTGCGCGGCTTCTTTGAGGTCGATCGGCGCTTTATCAGCGTTGCCGCCCTGGCCGCGCTGGCGGACGAAAACAAGTCCACATCGCGCAGGGTCAGCGAGGCGATCGAAAAGTACGATATCGACCCGCAAAAACCGAACCCGGCACGCGTTTAGGACGTACCGGCGATGCCGTCGGTCATGGAGAAGAATATGACGACCGTAGAAGTAAAAGTTCCCAATATAGGTGATTTTTCCGACGTGCCGGTCGTCGAAGTGATGGTGGCGCCCGATGACGTGATCAGCGAGGAAGACCCGCTGATCATGCTGGAGAGCGACAAGGCTTCCATGGAGGTGCCCAGCCCCGCCGCGGGAACCGTGCGCGATGTGAAGGTCGCGGTCGGCGACACGGTGGCCGAGGGCACGCTCATTTTGCTCCTTGAGGCCAGGACGGGTGCAAAGCCTGCCCCCGCCCATCCTGCGGCCGACGAGCTCGACCCGCCAGCGCCCCGGGCCCCGGCGAGTTCTCCTTCATCGACGCCGACCGGGGTGACAACGGCACCGCTGGCCGGTAGCGCCACACCGCCACCGGTTTCAGCCGATTTTTCTGATGTACACGCCAGCCCCGCCGTTCGCCGTCTGGCGCGCGAGTTGGAGATTGATTTGCGTCGGATACGCGGCAGCGGCAAGAACCAGCGCATTACCAGAGACGACCTGAAGGCCCATCTGGGCGCAGGAGTGGCGCCGTCCGGCACGGCGGCCGGCATTCCCGAAGTGCCACCAATCGATTTCTCGCAATTCGGCGAAATCGAATCCGTTGCGCTTTCGCGCATCCAGAAAATCTCCGGCCCCGTTCTGCACCGTTCCTGGCTTAACGTCCCCCATGTGACCCATCACGAGGAAGCCGATATCACCGCTCTTGATGATTTTCGCAAGGAAGTGGACAGCCGCGCCCGATCCGGCGAGGAGGGTTATCGGGTAACGCTGCTGTCGTTTATCATCAAGGGATGCGTTTCGGCGCTGCAACAGCACTGGCAGGTAAACGCTTCCCTGGCACCCGATCACAACGCCCTGATCCGCAAACACTACTATCATATTGGCATTGCCGTCGATACCCCCGACGGTCTGGTGGTGCCGGTGGTGCGCGATTGCGATCAACGGGGCATTCTCGATATTTCCGAAGAACTCGCCAGACTGTCGGCCAGGGCGCGCGCGGGCAGATTAAGCCCTGCCGATATGTCCGGGGCGAGTTTTACGATTTCGTCTCTCGGAGGCATCGGTGGCAGCGGCTTTACCCCCATCGTCAATGCGCCGCAAGTGGCCATCCTGGGCGTAACCCGCGCCAGAATGGCTCCCCACTGGGACGGCACGGCGTTTGTGCCACGTCTGCTGTTGCCTCTATCGCTCTCCTATGATCACCGCGCCATTGATGGCGCCTTGGCGGCGCGCTTTTGCGCCTTGTTGAAAGAACTCCTTGGCGATGCAAGGCGCATGTTGCTCTAGAGCGTGGCAGGTCTGAAGTCAGAGTTATTGCGGCCATTGCCGCCGGAAAGGCCATACCCGGGCACAGATACGCCGTCAATTCCATTTCCCGCGACAAGAAAGATGCGGCCATGGCGACAAAAAACATCACAGTACCCGATATCGGCGATTTCTCGGACGTTCCTGTCATCGAAATCATGGTCTCGCCCGGCGATACCATCGCCAGGGAAGACCCCCTTATTGCCCTGGAAAGCGATAAGGCGATGATGGAAGTCCCCAGTCCCGAGGCGGGGATTGTCAGGACGGTCAACGTGGCGCTGAACGATACGGTGTCCCAGGGCGATGTCATTGTAACGATCGAGCCGGCCCGGGATGCGAAAAAGACAACAGGCGCGAAAAAGGCGCAACAGGGAGATACGCCACCCGCCGCATCTTCCCCGTCTCCATCGCCCTCTGGCGATACGGCAAAACCGGCTGCATCGATAGACCGGGCGGGGGCGGACCTGCATGCCTCATTGCTGGTTCTTGGCGCCGGCCCCGGCGGCTATACGGCTGCCTTTCGTGCCGCCGATCTGGGCCGTTCGGTGGTCCTTGTGGACCGCTGGCCGGCTCTGGGCGGGGTGTGTCTTAATGTCGGCTGTATCCCTTCCAAGGCGCTGCTTCACGGCGCGCGCGTCATCGCCGAAGCGCAGGAGATGACGGCCCATGGCATCGCCTTTGGCAAGCCCGGAACGGATATCAGGAAGCTGGCCGCCTGGAAAGACGGCGTAGTCAGTAAACTCACTAGTGGTCTGGCCGGTCTGGCCAGCGCGCGCAAGGTAAATGTCATACAGGGCACGGGCACGTTTAGCGGCCCTCACCTTATGCAAGTCAAGACGGCGGACGGGATCAAGGCCGTCTCGTTTGATCAGGCCATTATTGCCGCCGGGTCTGAGCCGATAATGCCTGACTTCGTGCCCAGGGGAGACAAGCGCGTCATTGATTCCACCGGCGCTCTTGATCTGGATTCGGTTCCCAAACGTATGCTGGTAATCGGCGGCGGCATTATCGGCCTTGAGATGGCGACCGTTTACCATGCTCTGGGCGCTAAAATTACCGTCGTCGAGCTGATGGATCAAATCATTCCCGGCGCTGACAAGGACATTATCCGGCCCCTGCACCGCCATATTGCCGAGCGTTACGAAAAGATCGCGCTTCGCACGAAGGTTGTCGATATCGCGGCGCAAAAGTCAGCGCTGAAGGTCACCATGGAAGGCCCCGAGGGCGAGGTCTCGGATCGGTTCGATACGATCCTCGTTGCTATCGGGCGCATGCCCCTGGGGACGCAGATCGGTGCGGCGCAGGCAGGCGTTGCGGTCGATGAGCGCGGGTTTATCGCCACGGATCGGCAGATGCGCACCAATGTGCCGCATATTTTTGCCATCGGTGATATTGTCGGCCAGCCGATGCTCGCTCACAAGGCGGTGCACGAGGGCAAGGTTGCGGCGGAGGTGGCCTGCGATCACAAAACGGCGTTCGATGCGCGCGTTATCCCTTCAGTCGCTTATACGGACCCGGAAGTCGCCTGGGCAGGTGTGACGGAAAGGGAAGCGAAGGCGCAAGGACTGGATGTGGCTAAAGGCGTTTTTCCGTGGGCTGCGTCGGGGCGGGCTCTATCCCTGGGGCGCAGCGAGGGGGTAACCAAACTTTTATTCGATAAAAGCTCTGAACGTGTTGTGGGAGCGGGCATTGTCGGGTTGAATGCGGGTGATCTGATTGCCGAGATTGCCTTGGCCATCGAGATGGGCGCTGATGCCCATGATGTGGGCCTGACCATTCACCCGCACCCCACCTTAAGCGAGACGATTGCCATGGCGGCGGAGATGTTCACCGGCTCCATTACCGATTTGATGCCGCCGAAAAAGCGCTGATATTGATACCCATTATGACAATCGCGCGTTCCGGACAGATCGAAAAGCACCGCGACAACGAATCCTGCACCCCTTCATTTGTTCCCCGGCGAGTCGAAACGGCGGTCTCTTGTGCCACAAAGGCGCTGTGGAAAATTCGCACAATCTTGGCAATTTCTCAGAATTTGTGTCAACAATAGGTTGATTTGATGGTCAATGCAACCTTACGGGATGTTCGGTTGCAAATAATGCAAGACTTGCTATTTACTACACCCATCGCGTAATACTGTCGTATGTCGTTGCGTCTCTCAGCCGAAAGTCGCGCATTGAATTCTCCGGTGTGGCAACGAGGCCGCCGCTTGCGTAAATTATGCCACCACCAGGCAACAAAGCGCTATCGCGTTAACCGCATGTTTACCATCCTTAATGTTAGGTTGGTCACAATAATCTGGTGAGAGAATTATGTCGGGCGACGTAACTTTGCCCCTTCAGTACAGTGTTCCCCGGTTCAGTTTTACATGGGTTGCAATGGAAGGTTGGCAATGTCAGCGCTACAATCGTCACATTATGATACACTGAATTCGCTTGAGGAGCCGGCTCACGCGAGCGTGTCGGACGCTACTACTGAAGCGAGCAAATCCGAGTTGGTCGAAACCGCCCGAGCGTTTTTGCTGCATTTGCAAAACGCCGGCGTTATTGGCCCCAAAACCGATACGTCACTCCCCACTGGGCCCGCCCGGCAGGAGGACATGGCGCCAACAGCGGAACCTTTTGACGATCCCCGTGATTCGCGCGCGTTCAACCCGCAACCGGCCACCGCTGGTGCCGACATGGCGGAGACGCGCCGCAAACTTGACGAGATCGCCCGCAGCATTCGCGCCATTGAGACCGAACTCGGTCCGTCCACCTCAATAGCAGACAAAACAGCCGCCATTGACCATGAGCACGCCAGCATTCCCGCCGCGATGCCGCCGGATAATGCGGCCGGCTATGGCGGCAGGGCTACCGCCTCGCCGGCCCCCTTGCGAACGGCGGATCATCGGCATTTTTCCGCATCGGGAAGATTCGATGAAATCGACCCGTCCGGTTACGGACCGGGCTATAAGGATGAGACCGATCAGAGCGCCTTTACGGCGGTTCTGAGCGAATTCGAGGGCTTGCTGGCGGAAATAGACGAACACCGCAACCTGGCTATCACAAGCGGCGAAAAAAGCGCTGACCAGCAACCTCACCAACGGAGCAGCGCCGCGCCCGCATCGAACCGCCGGCAGGCGCCCCACGGGGAAGTGGATACCGACGCGGTCCTGCCCCTGGTTAAACCGATACTGCCAGATGATCCACTGGACGCAGAACCGGCAAGTCCCTACGACGCTGACGCTCGTGTTGCCCTCCCGCGCCACCGCCATGAGGCGGACACGCATGGTAACGTAACCGACGATACACCGCGCAAGCCCTCGGATCATGCCACCATAAATCTGACACTATCGAAGGAAGCACTGCGCGGTATTGCCGCTGTTCTCGAGCGACATTTAAGCGCCTTATCGTATACGCCGGCGGCATCTCGCCGGCCGTTGCCCCTGCCGCAGGGCCGGCGCCGGCGACAGGAGCGCGCCTGGACCATGCCCGCTGCAAAAAGCGAGGATATCACTCACGACTTGAAAGAACTCGACAGACGGTTGGGCGAATTGTCGCAACGCATGCGTGCAGCCGTTATGCGTGCCGGTTCCGCGATGGCACCGCCGGATACGCTGGCACGGAACGATCTGCCGCAAAGCGATAGCGAGAGGATGTTGCAAACCATAAGCGAGATCGAACAGCACCAGCGAAAACTCGCCATGGGAGAGTCCGCTCAAACGCCATCCGATGAACGCTTCGCAGTACTCGACTACCAGGTTCCGGTGCGGCACTATTCCTCACAACCCTATGCCTATTCTCCTCCCGCGTTTGCGCCGCCGGCGGTAAAGACCCAGGCGGTCCGGCCTGCCGCTCAATCCGGAAAGGCCCGCGCCGAACGCCGAATTATACGACGCCCCCTTAACCCGCAGAACGTATCGCACTCATCTTCGCTGTGATGCTACGAGAGCAACCCATTTATTCTCATTTCCAGGTACTGTAGATAATATGACACCAGCAGAAAAAAAGCTCGCGGCAGACACATACTCCGATGATTTTGATTATCGCCCGGACGAATTCGATCTGATCGATCAGGAGCCGGACCGCAACAAGCGAGGCGAGCTGGCGGCGCGTCTTGCCTCGCTGAAAAAGCAGATGGAATCCATCAGCAACAAGGTGTCGACCTCCACCACCGGGGACTCCACCCCACCGGCGCCGCAGCGCAAGCCAAGCAACCGCGTGGCGAGAAAACTGGCAAAGGCGGATACTCTGATACACGAACTCGGCATCACGCTGCGTCGGGCCGATCCTGACAGCCGTGTTCGGCGCGTTTATGCGCGGCTGCGCGACAACCTTCGCAACATCAGGGAAAGCCGCTTCGATTCCGACACCGACGAAGTGATCCGCGACATCAACGCCATAACCACACGTGCCAATCGCTTGCAGCAGGAAGTGGATTATATCGCCGACGACGATCCGTTGCGCGCGCTGGAAACAAAAGTCGCCTCCATAGAGGAAAGCGTCGATTATACCCATGGGGCGTTCGGTGCACGCCTGAACGGCGTTGAATCACAGATCGCCGCGCTGGCGGGGCATATTGAATCGGCCCTCTCGGCGCCGGTCGACAGAAGCGAACTGGAAACATTGCGCGAGGAAATCGGCGCCATCCGACAAACGCTGTCATCATTGCCCGATAAGGGGTACAAGAATGTTCTGTCGCGCATCGGTACGCTGTCGCGCAAGCTCGAACATATCGATTCGCGCGACAATATCAAGAAAATCGACGGGGACATCCTGCGCCTTGACCGGCAGATTTCCGGCCTGATCGATCGCTTCGGCGACATCCAGTCCATTCAGGCCAAGCTCGTGGAAATGCAGAACCTGGTTGAAAACCTGCCGTCTGGCCGCGCGCCACAGCAGTCTGAGCCTCATACGCCAGCGCCGCGCCGTGCCGGCGGAACCACACTATCAGACTTGCTGGCAGGTTCGGAGCATATGGCGGCCGCCAACCGATCCGACAGGACACAGCAGCGGCAATCGCCTTTTTCCTTTCACCGGCGCAATGAGATGCCCCCACCGCCAGACAGCGCGCCGGACCTGCGATCCCCAATCGAGGTCAATTCGGGCGCATCCGCCACACCCGATGATGACGGCTCACACCCGCCAAGGGAAGTCGAGCCGCAAATCGCCGATATCAACCGGCCCGTCCAGGCACACACGCCGCCACCCGGGGAGCGCTCGCAGGAGCCGTTCAGCGCAAACGCTCGCACGGATCCCATCTTTCATATCAGCGAGGAAAAGCCGGATCGATTTGCCTTTTTAACGCGCGGGGTTATCGGTGTTGCCGCCTGCGTTGCGGCGCTTCTCTTTGGCGGTGCACTGGCCTATTATTTCTACACTTCCAGCTCGGCGAGCGAGCAGTTTGCCAACGCTGTCAGCACCACGGTTGTCAAGACATCGTCCATTACGCCGCAGCTAGCGACGCAGGACACCCTGGAGCAGGCAACTTCAAATGATCCGGTTGTCGTTGAGGCGGCGCGCTCCGATACATCCGGTGTGACGCGCGATGATATCGTCAGCCGTGCTGATCATTCAACGCTTCGCGTGCAGGCGGAAATAGAGCCGAAGAGCCTGCGTTCTGCTGCCGAAAATGGCGATCCAGCGGCCCAATTCATCGTTGCGACACGCTATCTGGAGGGCCAGGGCGTCAAAAAGAACCTGAGCATGGCGGCAAAATGGTATGAAAGTGCCGCGAACAAGGGATTTGCGCCGGCGCAGTACCGTCTGGGCTCCATGTATGAAAAGGGTCGCGGCGTTGCGAAGGACTTCGATATGGCGCGTATCTGGTATCAGCGCGCGATCGGCCGGGGGAATGTCAAGGCGATGCACAATCTGGGTGTGTTGCATGCCGAGGGCGCCTTTGGCGAACAGGATCTGGCTTCTGCCTCGCAACTGTTCCTGCAAGCGGCGGAATACGGCTTGCGCGACAGCCAGTACAATCTGGGAATTCTTAATGCGCGCGGTCTCGGTGTGCCAAAGAACCTGCCCAAGGCGTATCAATGGTTTTCCATTGTCGCGCGCAACGGCGACAAGGATGCCCAGGCAAAGCGCGCGCAGATTGCCGATCAACTCGATCCGGAGATGCGCGCGGCAACGGATCTGCTGGTCAACACATGGAAGCCTGAACCGATAGATGTCGCGGCCAATAGTGTGTCGATGAACCCGGCATGGGACTTGTCCGCAGCAACCACTGGCTCGATCAGGGTGGTGGGAGAGAATACTGCCACTGATGCGAGCCGCGAAATGATTATGGAGGTCCAGGCGCTTTTGATCAACAAGGGGTATCGCCTTGGGCAACCGGATGGCTATATGGGACCCAAGACGAGTGCCGCGATACGATCGTTTCAACAAACGTTGGGGCTTCCTGCCGATGGGCGCGTGACCCCGGCGCTGCTCTCGGCGCTGCGCGGTTAGGTGTGTATTTTCAACAGGCTGTTCCCGGGACGGGCAAATCTGACGTTACCCCTCTTGCGGCCCTTGCCGCGGATGGCCAGCCGCAAGGCCATGCCGGGTCATTCACCTGATGGGTTTATAAGGGACAACCTGTTGAAATTACACAACTAGAGCGTATTAGGCCTTAATAGAAGCAATTCTGTTTCCCGATTGGCGAGGTAACCCACGTTTGAGCCGATCGACATGCGATGCGGGCGCATCTCATGAGATCGGTTTGAGCGTGGGCGCCCGCCAATCGGGAAACCCGAAGGGACGGGCAGGCGGACGCTTGACAGGCCCTTGCAATCCACTACAAATGGCTGGAAAAGCGTAGTGGAGATCACCTTATGGCAGGGGCGCTATCAGTTAAGGCCGCGCAAGCGCTCGCGCAGATCGAGCGCGATGGACTGAGAAAACGCGAGCGCCCCATTGTCACGCCGCAAGGCACCGCCGTTCGCATCGCCTCGCAGAACGATACAAGCACCGCCCTTCTTAACTTGTGCGCCAATAATTACCTCGGTCTTGCCGATCATCCCCGCCTTGTCGCCGCCGCCAGGCAAGCCCTGGACGAATACGGCTTCGGCATGGCATCGGTACGCTTTATCTGCGGCACACAGACCCTGCACCGGGAACTGGAGACACGTCTTGCTGCCTTTCTGAAAACAGACGACGCCATTTTGTTCTCTTCGTGTTTCGACGCCAACGGCGGCATTTTCGAGACGCTTCTGGATGCCGGCGACGCCGTCTTTTCCGATGCCCTCAACCACGCCTCCATCATCGATGGTATCCGCCTGTGCAAGGCGCAGCGCTATCGCTACAACAACAACGATATGGCCGATCTGGAAACGAAGCTGCATCAGGCCAGCGATGCACGACACCGGCTCATTGTCACCGACGGGGTGTTTTCCATGGACGGCATCATCGCCGATTTGCCCGGCATCTGCGCCCTGGCCGAGCGCTACGACGCCCTTGTTATGGTGGACGATTCCCACGCCGTGGGCTTTATGGGCGCGCGCGGCGCCGGCACCCCCGATCACTGGCAACTGGAGGCACGCATCGCCATTCTGTCGGGTACGTTTGGCAAGGCGCTGGGAGGCGCTTCGGGAGGGTATATTGCCGGACCGCAACCGATCGTCGATTTGCTGCGCCAGCGCGCACGGCCTTATCTGTTTTCCAATTCCCTCGCCCCGCCCATTGTCGCGGCCACCATCGAGGCGCTTCGTATGGTCGATGAAATGGCGGCGTTACGCGCCCGGTTAATGGAAAATGCGGTATACTTTCGCGCCCGGATGCAGGCGGCCGGCTTTACCCTTATCGCGGGTGAACATCCGATTATCGCGGTCATGACAGGCGATGCCCGGCGCACCCAGGACCTGGCGGCGGCTTTGGAGCAGCGCGGCGTTTTCGTCACCGCATTTTCCTATCCGGTGGTGCCCAGGGGGCAGGCGCGCATTCGCGTTCAGGTATCGGCCGCTCACACGACGGCCCAACTCGATACCGCAATCGACGGGTTTACAGCGGCCGGTCGAGAGCTCGGAGTTATCGCGTGAGCGCCCGACACATGCTCGCCCTTGTCAAGGCGGCACCGCAGCCCGGGTTGTCCCTTGAGCGTGTTCCGGTGCCGAGCCCGGACGTCGATGAGGTTCTCATTCGCGTCACCACCAGCGCCATATGCGGCACCGATCTGCACATCTACAACTGGGACGAATGGGCGGCACAGACCGTTCCCGTCCCCCTCGTGGTGGGACATGAATATTGCGGCGTAATCGAGGAAGTGGGCGCAGCGGTGCGCGCCTTTGCGCCTGGCGAGCGTGTTTCGGGCGAGGGACATATTGTCTGCGGCCTTTGCCGCAACTGCCGCGCCGGACGCCGCCATCTGTGCCGAAACACCCGGGGCGTTGGCATCAACCGGCCCGGCGCGTTCGCCAGCTATGTGGTCATACCGGCGCGCAACATATGCCCCCTGCCCGATGATATCGATGATGAAACCGGCGCCATTCTTGATCCCCTCGGCAATGCGGTTCATACCGCGCTGTCCTTTGATGTTGTCGGCGAAGATGTCCTCATTACCGGTGCCGGCCCCATTGGCCTGATGGCGACGGCAATCGTCCGCCACGCCGGCGCACGCCATGTGGTCGTCACCGACATCAACGAGACGCGCCTGGCCTTTGCCGAAAAAATGGGCGCCAGCCGCGGTGTCAACGCGAAAACCGGCGATCTGCGCAATGTCATGGGCGATCTGGGTATGCGCGAGGGCTTTGATGTGGGACTGGAAATGTCGGGAAGCCCGGCCGCATTTCACGATATGATCGCTACCATGAACCACGGCGGCAAGATGGCCCTGCTGGGTATTCCGTCGCGCGAGATCGCTGTCGACTGGAACGAAATCATCTTCAAGGGATTGATCGTAAAAGGAATTTACGGCCGCGAGATGTTCGAGACATGGTACAAGGCCCTGGCGATGCTGCAATCAGGGCTCAACATATCCCCCGTCATTACCCACCGTATCGAATTCGCGGATTACAAGCGCGGCTTCGATGCGCTAATGTCGGGCCAGGCGGGCAAGGTCGTCATGAAAATGCCGCCGGTCTGATCGGTTGCGCGCTGTGAATACGCGCGCCGCCACGGAACCGGCGAATACCGTTCGGACGTCAGGGGAGAAACAATGAATGAGAGCACGCAACAAGCGTCTTCGCTAACCGGGCACAGGCGTCGCCGCAGCGGTGGACGCGCCGCCGCCCGCCCCAAACAGGCGATCAGGCAATTACCCTTTGCCCAGCCGCTAAACAAATATCCCAAAACACCCGTCGTCTCCGAAGACGAACTGCAGGCGATCCACCAGGCCTCCCTCGATATTCTGTGTGAAATCGGTATGGACTTTCTGCACGATGAGGCGCGCGCGATGCTAAAGGCGGCGGGCGCCGATGTGCAAGCCGGTTCCGATCGTATCCGTTTTGATCCGGCGATGGTCGAATCGTACATCGGGCTGGCGCCAAAACGCTTTACGCTGCACGCTCTTAATCCGGCGCGCAATCTTCATTTTGGTGACGATCACATGCTGTTTTGCGGCGTCGGCAGCCCCCCCAACGCCTTTTGCATGGAACGCGGGCGGCGTCCGGGAAACCGCAAGGACTTTTGCGACTTTGTTCGCCTGGGGCACATGCTGAACGCGGTGCACATGTTTGGCGGCTACCCGGTTGAGCCTGCCGATGTACACGCTTCGGTGCGTCATCTGGAGGCGATCTACGATTTTCTGACCCTGTCTGACAAGGCCATTCACGCCTACAGCCTGGGACGCGAGCGCAATCTCGATGCCATCGAGATGATCAAGATCGCGCGCGGCATCGATCATGACACGCTCCTGAGAGAGCCCTCGCTCATTACCATCATCAATACGAACTCGCCGCTCAAACTTGATCTGAACATGCTCACCGGCATTATCGAGATGGCGCGCCACAACCAGATCGTCTGTGTGACCCCGTTTACCCTGGCCGGCGCCATGGCGCCTGTCTCCCTGGCGGGTGCGGTGGCGCAGCAAAACGCCGAGGCCCTTGCCGGACTGATGGTAAGCCAGATCGCCAGACCCGGATCGCCCTTCGTCTATGGCAGTTTTACCTCCAATGTCGCCATGACATCGGGCGCGCCGGCCTTTGGCACACCCGAATACATGAAGACCACGCTGCTGGGCGGACAGTTGGCGCGGCGCTATGGATTGCCCTATCGCGCCTCCAATGTAAATGCGGCGAATACGCTCGATGCCCAGGCCGCTTACGAGAGCGTGTTTTCCCTGTGGGCCTGTGTTATGGGGGGCGTGCATATGCTCAAACATGCCGCCGGCTGGATGGAGGGTGGTTTGCAGGCCTCCTTTGAAAAGATGGTTCTGGATGCGGATCTTTTGCAGATGGTCATGGAGTTTCTAAAGCCTCTGGTTGTCAATTCGGCGGAACTGGCGCTCGACGCCATTCGCGAAGTGGGACCGGGCGGCCATTTCTTTGGCGCCGCCCATACGCTGGAGCGTTACGAGACGGCCTTTTATCAACCGATGATCTCTGATTGGCGCAACTACGAATCCTGGCAGGAAGCCGGCAGCCCCGAAGCGATGGGAAAGGCTCATCAGCTTTACAGGGCGCTGCTCGCTGACTATGTACCGCCCGCGCTTGACGCGGCCGTGCGCGAGGAACTGCGCGCCTTTGTTGACAAGCGTATTGAGGCCGGGGGCGCGCACACCGATTACTAGAGCGTGCAGGGAGCGCACAGTGAGAGACGATCAAGCCGATGACCGGCGACATGTGGCAAAAATCGACCCCCAAAGGCGTCCGCGCCATCGTGCAGACGATGCCATCGACATCGCCAGTGCGGGTAATCCGGCCCATCGGGAATGGGCCGAGGCGGCCCTGCCGGCGCCCGATCTCGAAGTGATCCGCGCCTATCGTCTGGAACGCATTCGCCAGCAGTTGCGCGCGCGCGATTTTGCCGCCGCCATTCTCTATGATCCCTTGAACGTGCGCTATGCCACCGATGTACCCAATATGCAGGTGTGGTGTCTGCACAATGCGGTGCGCTATTGCTTTATCGCCACACAGGGACCGGTGATCCTGTTCGATTTTCACGGATGCAGGCATTTGTCCAAGGGGTTCGATCTCGTCAGCGAGACGCGCAATGCAACCAGCTGGTTTTACTTCGGCGCCGGTCCCGGGGAGCACGAACAGGCGCACATCTGGGCTGCCGAGTTGGCCGATCTGGTGCGCGCCCACGGCGGCGGCAACAAGCGCGTCGCCCTCGATAAATGCGATCAGTTGGGTATAGAAGCGTTGCGCGCCCAGGGCCTGTCGCCCCATTCCAGCCAGGCCTTTGTCGAGGAGGCGCGCAAGATCAAGCACCCTGAAGAGATCAAGGCGATGCGCCGCGCCATTTACACGTCGCAAGTGGGCATGGACGCCATGTGGCGCGCGCTTACGCCAGGGGTGACCGAAAACCAGCTATGGGCGCATTTGCACAAGGCCAATATCGAGCGCGGCGGCGAATGGATCGAGACCCGTCTTCTGGCGTCGGGACCGCGCACCAATCCGTGGTTTCAGGAATGTTCGGACCGGGTTATCGAGGCGGGCGATATCGTCGCCTTCGATACCGATCTGATCGGCCCCTATGGCTATTGCTCTGATATCTCGCGAACCTGGATAACGCCGGGCCGGCGCCCGAGCAATGCGCAAATCGACCTGCACGCCCTGGCGCGCGAGCAGATCGCCCACAATACGCAAGCGCTAAAGCCGGGTATGACGTTCAGGGAGTTCAGCGATCGCAGTTTCCCGTTGCCCGAAAACTACGTGGCCAATCGCTATAGCGTCGTCCTGCACGGTGTCGGCCTGTGCGACGAATACCCCGCTGTTGTCTATGCGCAGGATTACGAAAAGGGGGGCTACGACGGGGTCTTCGAGGCGGGTATGTGCGTGTGTATGGAAAGCTATATCGGCGAAGAGGGAGGCCGTGAGGGGGTCAAGCTGGAAAACCAGCTCCTTATCACGCCAAACGGTGTGGAGCGTCTTGATACCTACTCCATGGAACTGATACCGGTATGATCGAACAAGACGCCACAACAGCAAGGGCGAATTCATGAAAGACAGGGCGCAGGTGGTTGTGATCGGCGGCGGCGTCGTCGGGTGCAGCGTTCTCTATCATCTGACAAAAAGAGGTTGGCGCGATGTGCTGCTGATTGAGCGCGATCAATTGACATCCGGCTCAACCTGGCACGCCGCGGGCGGTATGCATACCCTCAATGGCGATCCCAATGTGGCGCGTCTGCAGCAATATACGATCGATCTGTACGAGGAAATCGAGACCATATCGGGGGTTTCTTGCGGCGTACATGTGAGTGGCGGCATCATGCTCGCCGATACCCGGGAGCGCATGCAGTGGCTCAAGATGGCGCAGGCGCGCGGCCGCTATCTTGGTATGGAAACCGAACTGATTTCCGTAAGCGAGGCCAGGAAATTGCTGCCGTTGCTGGATGAGCGCTATTTTGTCGGCGCCATGTGGGACCCGGTCGAGGGACACGTGGACCCCTCCGGCGTCACCCACGCCTACGCCCGCGCGGCGCGCCTGGGCGGTGCCGGGATCGAACTGAACAACCGTGTGGTGGCCATAAACCAGCGTCCCGATCGCCACTGGGACGTAGTGACCGAAAAGGGCGTTGTGCGCGCTGAACACGTCGTTAATGCGGGCGGGTTATGGGCCCGCGAGGTGGGCCGCATGGTCGAACTGGAACTGCCGCTTCTGGCCATGGAGCACATGTATCTGCTGACAGACGCCATGCCCGAGGTCGCCGCGATCAATCGCGAGACCGGCGGCGAAGTTGTGCACGCCATCGATTTCGGCGCCGAACTTTACCTGCGCCAGGAAGGTCAGGGAATGCTCATGGGCACCTACGAAAAAGCGTGTGTGCCCTGGTCGGAGCGCGAGACGCCCTGGGACTTCGGCCACGAACTTCTGGCCTCAGATATGGATCGTATCGCGCCCTCCCTGCAAGTGGGTTTTTCCCACTTTCCCGCATTTGAAAATGCCGGTATCAAACAGATCGTCAATGGCCCGTTCACCTTCGCTCCCGATGGCAATCCTGTCGTGGGTCCGGTTCCGGGCAAGCGCGGCTTGTGGTGCGCCTGTGGCGTTATGGCGGGTTTCAGCCAGGGCGGCGGCGTCGGCCTGGCGCTCACCAACTGGATGATCGACGGAGAACCGGGCTTCGATGTCTTTGCCATGGACGTGGCGCGCTTTGGCGATTGGACCAGCATGCGCTATACCAACGACAAGGTGCGCGAAAATTATGCCCGGCGCTTTTCCATATCGTTTCCCAACGAGGAGCTGCCCGCCGGCAGACCGTTGCGTACCACGCCGATTTATGACCGTCTGGCGGCGAAAAATGCCGTCTTTGGCGCCGTCTGCGGTCTGGAGCACGCGGTGTGGTTCCAGACCCCCGGCAAGGAACCCGTCGAGGACGTAACGTTCAAACGCTCCAACGCCTTTGACGTCGTGGCACAGGAATGCGACGCCATTCGCAATCGCGTCGCCATGATCGAAAATTCCAATTTCGCCAAATACGAAGTCACCGGCCCTGATGCCGAGGCCTGGCTTGCGGGCCTGTTCTCCAACGCACTGCCAGAGCGGGGCCGGCTGCGCCTGACGCCGATGTTGAACGATGATGGCCGTATCGTCGGGGAGTTTTCGCTCACCCGCCTCAACGATGAAAAGTTCCTGCTCTTTGGCTCCCTGCCCGGCCAGGATGTACATATGCGCTGGTTTCTTGACCATCTGAACAGCGATGACCGGGCCGCTGTGCGTCCCCTCGGGCTTGCCATGACCTGCCTGTCGGTGGTCGGACCGCAATCGCGGCAGATTGTCCAAAGTGTCACAGCCGACGACATGTCGGCGCAGGCCTTTGCATTTCTCGACGTGCGGCGTATCGAAATCGGCCTGTATCCGGTATTGGCGGCACGGGTCACGTTTACCGGCGATCTTGGCTGGGAATTGTGGATGGCGGCGGAGCACATGACAGGCGTATACGATCTTCTTGTACAGGCCGGTGCGACCCACGACATGCGCCTGTTTGGCTGGCACGCGCTCAATTCGTGCCGTCTGGAAAAAGGTTTCGGAACCTGGATACGCGAGTACCGGCCCGTTTATACCGCGCTGGAGGCGGGCATGGAGCGGTTTATCGATATGGACAAGGGCGATTTTATAGGCCGTGCGGCGCTGTTGCGCGAGCGCGAGGACGGTCCCGCGCGCCGTCTTGTGTGCTTTCGCGTTGACGCAGCGGATGCCGATGTGATCGGCGATGAGCCGATCTGGCACGCCGACGAGGTGATCGGCTGGGTGACATCGGGCGGCTTCGGACATCACGTGGGTGCATCCATTGCGTTGGGCTATGTACCGGCGGCCCTGTCGACGATTTCCGATGAAGGGGCATTTTCCATTGAGATCATTGGCGAACGGCGCCCGGCTACCCTGGTACGGCAACCCTTGTTCGATCCCGGTGCCAAACGGATGCGCATGTAGTGCCCGTTGTGGCCTTTCAACAGGGTGTTCTCGAAAAAACCCGTCGGGTACGGGCGGCCATGGCCGCCACAACCCTGACGTCAGACCCGCTACCGTGAGAACAACCTGCTGAAATTACAAAACCCGTTGTATTTGCGCATACGACACGCTGATAGAGCGTATCAGGTTGATGGTTAATACCAGGGGGCTTTGCGTGTGACTCCTGGCTCAGATTAAAACCGTTGTCTTGTCAGCACGATACACAAGTCAGCGTGTACAAAAAGCCAATACCACTGGTATAAAACGCACGTGCAGTGAACAACCCGGAAAGGATTTGTTGTGGCGATCATAAACAGAATGGCGGATTTTCAGGACGAAATCACCGCGTGGCGACGCGATATTCATGCCCATCCGGAACTTCTCTACGAGGTTCATCGCACCGCCGCCAGGGTGGCGGAACACTTACAGGCCTTCGGCTGCGATGAAGTGGTGACAGGTATCGGCAAGACCGGCGTCGTGGGGGTGATCCACGGCAAATCGCGGCGCAGCGGCCAATGCGTAGCGTTGCGCGCCGATATGGACGCCCTGCCCATCGTGGAAGAGACAAACAAGCCCTATGCCTCGACGAATTCGGGCGTCATGCATGCCTGCGGCCATGACGGCCACACGGCGATGTTGCTCGGCGCGGCGAAATATCTTGCGCAAACACGCCAGTTCGATGGAACCGTGGTGCTCGTCTTTCAGCCGGCCGAAGAAGGGGGAGCGGGCGCCAGGGCAATGATCGACGATGGCTTGTTTACGCGCTGGCCGATCAAGGAAATTTACGGCCTGCATAATTTTCCCGGCCTTGAAGTCGGCGCGTTTGCCATTCGCAGCGGCCCGTTGATGGCCGCCGCCGATTCCTTTGAGATTACCGTCGAGGGACGCGGCGGTCATGCCGCCATGCCTCACAATACAACCGATCCGATCGTGATCGCTGCCCAGATCGTCACCGCCTGCAAAACGGTTATCACACGCGATGTGAACCCGATCGACGCCGTTGTCGTGTCCATAACCCGCATCCATGCCGGAACGACGGATAATGTCACCCCGTCGCGCGCCGTCATGGGCGGTACCGTGCGCGCCCTTGACGCCGAAACCCGCCAGGCCATGGCCGAGCAGGTGGAATCGACGGCTGATTTGATTGCCAGAATGCACGGGGCGCAGGCCAGGGTAAAATACCATTTTGGCTATCCACCGACGATCAATCACGACACACAGACTGAATTCTCCGCTTCGGTCGCCGATGAGATCGTCGGCGCCGCGCAGGTGGACCGCAACCGTGCACCGACCATGGGAGCGGAGGACTTTTCCTATTATCTGGAGGAAAAACCGGGCGCCTTTATATTTATGGGCAATGGCGATACCGCTGGCTTGCACAGTCCCACTTACGATTTTAATGACGAGGCTATTCCGGTGGGTTGTTCGTTTTGGGCCCGGCTGGTGGAGCGGGCCATGCCGGCGACGTAGCGTTAGGATACTATATGCGGCTGCGGATGCATCGATAAATAAATACAACTTTACATTTTATTAGTAAAAAAATTGTACGTTAAAGTTGCGTGTTGAAAAACATGCAAAAACAGAGAGTTTATCACCCAATGGGCTCTCTGGAATGCCTTATCACCGCCCTCGCCGGGGTTGTCGCAAGACAACTCCGGCGCTTTCGCTTATCGCCACATCACCCCTATCCGCACCAGGCTTTTCGCCGACCCTTCCTGTAGGGCCGCGCCAGACCGTGATGCAACAACCGGCTTGCCAGCAGGTTTCCGTCGCTTGTCGTCACGTCGGCAATCACACGGCCATAGTATTTTCCGCCGGAAATATTTGTCAGCGTAACCGTGCCGGAGCGCACCGCGGCGCGTACAAAACCGCGCGCCTGTCGCGCCAGACGGGTTTCATATCCACACCTCCCTTTAAGTTCAGGCGCGTCAACGCCGCGCAGGCGCACCAGCGTGACCAGTTCCTGATCCAGCCATACAGACACGCGAACGCGAACCGAATCGCCATCGATGACAGCAAGAACCTGCGCATCAACCGGACCAGGCATGAACTTTCCCCCGGTTGAATCCGCCCGGGACGCACCGAAAAGCGATATAAATACAAGGAAAATCATCCCTGCTTCCGACAACAGACGGCATATGGGGAGAAACAGAAGGAGGCGTTTGTTCGTGTTCATGAGAAACGACCTGCGACATGGTGTTTTAGGCATATAATCAGATGCAAGGAATATATTCCTTTATACATCTCAATGCAACATAAATTCACCCTTGTGAATACGTCAGAAAATCCTCGAGCTGAGGTCTCACACCTGGGCGGCACAGCACCTTGCAATATGCCCCGTTGATACCCATATATTGCCGCGATACACCTCACGCCGCTACCAAACGGCGGCTGCCCCGATCCGGAAGCACATACGATGAACTACACCAAAACCGCTTTGTTACTCGCCGGGATGACGGCTTTGTTCATGGCGATCGGCTACATGATTGGCGGCAGCGGCGGCTTGTTTGTGGCGTTTGGTCTTGCCGTGGCGATGAACGCTTTCAGCTATTGGAATTCCGACAAGATGGTCCTGCGCATGCACAATGCCCGGCAGGTGGACGGGCGCTCGGCGCCGGAATTTTACGCCCTTGTGGAGCGTCTGGCACAGAATGCGGCCTTGCCGATGCCGCGTGTGTATATCATCGACACGCCACAGCCGAACGCGTTCGCCACGGGACGCAACCCGCAGAACGCCGCCGTCGCCGCGACCACCGGCCTGATGCACATGCTTAACCGTGACGAACTCGCCGGAGTTATGGCGCATGAACTGGCGCATGTGAAGAATCGCGACACTTTGATCATGACCATGACAGCAACCATTGCCGGGGCGGTTTCGATGCTGGCCAATTTTGGCTTTTTCTTCGGCGATCGGCGCGATAATCCGCTGGGCGCTGTAGGCGCTATCCTGATGATGATTCTTGCGCCGATGGCGGCGATGATCGTGCAGATGGCTATCAGCCGCACGCGCGAATATGCCGCTGACAAGCTGGGCGGCCGGATCTGCGACAATCCGTTGGCACTTGCCTCTGCGCTGGAGAAAATCTCCCGGGGCGCCGCCGCAGTTCCCAACGAGGCCGCCGAGGCCAATCCTGCCACAGCGCATATGTTTATTATTAATCCCCTGTCGGGTCGGCGCATGGACGGGTTGTTCTCCACCCATCCCGATACGCAAAACCGCATCGACGCGCTGCTTGAGCAGGCCCGGGGGCGGAGCCGGAGGCAACCCCCGAGCCGGGGCGGCGCATCGGCGCCAGGTCCGTGGCAGGACTGATTTGTCCTTGTCTTATACTAACGGTCATAAAGAATGACCGTTATCGTTCAAACGCCACTAAGGCTTACGCGCCATAAGGCGCGGCGGCCAGTCGGCCTTGCCAACGGCTTTATGAGTCAACCATAAGAGCCGTTGGTATTATCGGGAAAAAGTAGACCGGGACGAAGCCAAGGGACTTTTTCACATTCAACTCAGACCTGCCAGTCCTGGGAACAACGTGCTGAAAGATCACATCTACAAACCCACCCAGGCCCCATTGCGCGCTGAGGACCGCACACACGCATCAATGAACCGCATCCCCTTAAGCCCGTCCTGCACAGTGGGATAGACCACGTCTTTTGGCACAGCACTACCAGCTTGCCAGGCCAGGATAGCCTCGGCGGCCTCGGCGTAAATATTCGCAAAGCCTTCAAGATAGCCTTCCGGATGGCCCGGCGGAACCCGGCAAAGGCGCGCCGCCGCCGGCCCCGTACCGGCACCGTTGCGCGTGATCAGGCGCCTGGGCTCGCCCAAAGGCATAAACCAGAGCGCGTTCGGGTCTTCCTGGCACCATTCAAGGCCGCCTGCGCTTCCATAGACGCGCAGTCTCAGGGCGTTTTCGTTGCCCGGCGCCACCTGGCTCGACCACAACATCCCCCGCGCGCCCCCTTTCCAGCGCAACATAACGTGGGCATTGTCATCGAGCTTTCTGTTTGACACAAATGCCTGCAAATCCGCGCAAACGGATTCCAGTTCAAGGCCTGAGACAAAACAGGCCAGATTATAGGCGTGGGTTCCAATGTCGCCGATCGATCCGCCGGCCCCCGACATTTCAGGATCGGTGCGCCAGCGCGCCTGTTTGATGTCCAGATCCTCGCTCAGCCAATCCTGTACATATTCCACATGCACCAGACGAATTTCACCCAGCATACCGTCGGCAACCATCTGCCGCGCCTGGCGCACTAACGGATAGCCGGTGTAATTGTGTGTAAGGATAAACAGCGCATTAGCGTCTTCCACCAGCTTCGCCAGTTTTTTGGCATCGGCCAATGTGGATGTCAGCGGCTTGTCGCAGATAACATGGATGCCCCGCCGGATAAATGCGCTTGCAGGGGCAAAATGGACATGATTGGGTGTGACGATCGAAACCGCTTCGATACCGTATTTCAGCCTTGCCTCGCGCTTTGCCATTTCGGTGAAATTCCCGTACACCCGGTCTTCGGGCAGGCCGAGATCGGCGCCGCTGGCCTTCGATTTCTCCACGCTCGAACTGAAGCAGCCGGCAACCAGTTCAAACCGGTCGTCCAGGCGTGCGGCGATGCGATGGACGGCGCCGATAAAGGCGTCACGGCCGCCACCGACCATGCCCAGGCGAAGGCGGCGCGGCGCGGCTGGCTTGCTATTTCCGTCGGTCATGACGTAGCTCCCTCTATTCCCAACATTGCGCGGTTGGCGGCCTCGTCAGTGCCGGCAGTGGCGAAATCGTCAAAAGCGCGCTCGGTTACGCGGATAATGTGATCTGAAACAAACCGCGCCCCTTCCCGCGCCCCGTCCTGGGGATGTTTCAGGCAGCATTCCCACTCGACGACCGCCCAGCCATCAAAGCCGTTGGCCGCCATTTTTGAGAAAATGGCGCCGAAATCCACTTGCCCATCGCCCAGGGACCGAAAACGTCCGGCGCGGTTAACCCAGCTCTGATAGCCCGAATAAACCCCTTGCCGGCCATTGGGATTGAATTCGGCATCCTTTACATGGAACATCCGGATGCGGTCCTTGTAGATGTCGATATTCTCCAGATAATCAAGGCATTGCAGCACATAATGGCTCGGGTCATAAAGCATGCGACATCGATCATGATGGCCTGTGCGCTCCAGAAACATCTCATACGTGATGCCATCATGCAGGTCTTCGCCCGGATGAATTTCATAACAGACATCGACCCCCATCTCGTCGGCATAGTCCAGAATGGGCGTCCAGCGCCGCGCCAGCTCATCGAATGCGGTCTCAACGAGCCCCGCCGGCCGTTGCGGCCAGGGATAGACATAGGGCCATGCAAGCGCACCCGAGAAGGTCGCGTGGGCATCGATGCCCAGATGGCGCGAGGCGGCAAGCGCCTTCTTTACCTGATCGACCGCCCATTCCTGTCGCGCTCCGGGATTGCCGCGAACCTGCAAGGCGGCAAAGCCGTCAAAGGCCGCATCATAGGCTGGATGAACCGCCACAAGCTGCCCCTGCAAATGGGTCGAGAGCTCGGTCACCGCCACGCCGTTTTCACGTGCTTGTCCCGTTATCTCATCGCAATAGTCTTTGGATGCAGCGGCCTTTTCCAGATCAAAAATACGGGCGTCCCAGCTGGGAACCTGAACGCCGATGTATCCGCAATCGGCCGCCCATCGGGTGATGGAGTCCCACGAATTGAACGGCGCGTCATCCCCGACAAATTGCGCCAAAAACAAGGCCGGGCCTTTTATATTCTTCATTGTCCTCCCCTTTTTTCCCGGATATCTTCGCTGAAAAAATGCTATCCTCGCGACCTTATACCAATGCGCATGGATTAAAGCCAATATCGCAGGTAGAATATCACGGGCACCTTGCCGGTGACCCATGGATTGGTAGCAGGTATGGCCTTTCGGAAGGTTGTTCCCGAGACGGGCAAATCTCAGGAATCGTCTCGCCAATCGAGAAATGAAACCGGCTGATATAACCTTATGAACTTCGCATCGCCAGCACCCTACTCATCTCAACGATCTGCTGTATTGGCTGACAACATGGTGGCAACCTCTCAACCACTCGCCGCACAGGCGGGTCTTTCCATGTTGGCCAAAGGCGGCAACGCGGTGGATGCGGCTGTGTGTGCGGCAATCGCCCTGACGCAGGTTGAGCCGACGGGTAACGGCCTCGGCTCCGATGCCTTTGCGATTGTATGGGACGGAAAACAACTGCACGGCCTGAACGCCTCAGGCCGCTCGCCAGGCGCCTGGCGTCCCGATCGTTTCAAACACGCCGGCGCCATACCCGGGCGCGGCTGGGAGACAGTCACGGTTCCTGGCGCTGTCGGCGGTTGGCTTGCCTTGCACGACAGGTTCGGAAAGTTGCCGTTCGAGACGCTGTTTGAACCTGCAATCAATTATGCGGAAAACGGGTTCATTGTCTCCCCGATAATTGCGAGACTCTGGGCGCAGGAGGCTTCGGTTCTGAAAAATCAGCCAGGCTTTGCCGCGTGTTTTATGCCCGATGGACGCGCGCCCAGGGCAGGCGAGCGCTTTGTCAATCGCGCCGCGGCGGCGACCCTCGGATCGATTGCGCAAACCAGAACAGACGCCTTTTATCGCGGACATCTGGCTGAAGCAATCGTCCGCGATGCAAAAAAACATGGAGCCGCCCTCACGCTGAAGGATATGGCGGAAAATGCGCCGTACTGGTGCGGCACGGTTTGCCAGGCGTTCGATGATGTCTCACTGCACGAAATTCCGCCAAACGGCCAGGGCATTGCTGCCTGTATGGCGCTGGGCATACTGGCGCATACAGATATACGCGATTTCGGCCCCGATGAGCCGCAATCGCTGCATTTAATGTTCGAGGCGATGAAACTGGCGTTTCGCGACGCCGAAGCCTTTGTTGCCGATGCGGCGCATATGGATCGTGTTTCTCCGGCGCATCTTCTGGAGCCTGCCTATCTTGCCGGTCGCGCTCGCCTGATAGATCCGTGCCGGGCGCAGGTTTTCGGCGCCGGCGTGCCAAATAAAGGTGGCACCGTCTGCCTTGCCGCCGCCGATGCCGAGGGCATGATGGTATCCTTCATTCAATCCAACTACGACGGCTTTGGCTCCGGCGTGGTCATACCGGATACGGGTATTCATCTTCAGAACCGGGCATGCGGGTTTTCGCTGACGGACGGCCACCCGAACCTGTTGGATGGCGCCAAGCGCCCTTTTCACACGATCATTCCCGGGTTTGCGATGGGCGGGAACACTCCGATCATGGCGTTTGGCGTTATGGGTGGAATGATGCAGGCGCAGGGCCATGTTCAGATGGTCCTGCGAACGCAGTTATGGGGGCAGGACGTGCAAACGGCCGCCGATGCGCCCCGCTGGCGTGTGGGCGAAGGAATGAACGTCGCCTGCGAGGCGGCCATGGACGCGAAGGTCCTGCAAACACTTGCTGACATGGGCCACGGGATCAAAACGCCGGGGGCGAATTTGGCGTTCGGATTTGGCGGGGCGCAACTCATTCACCGGCTGGAAGGCGGCGGGTATGCAGGTGGTTCGGACCCGCGCAAAGACGGCGGCGTTTACGCCTGTTAGAGTGTGTAATTTCAACAGGTTGTCCCTGGTAAACCCATCGGGTGCAGATGGTCATCCATCTGATCATTGTTTTTTAATGGGAACAGATTGATTGATCGCTGACACGGCGTGAGCGTATGTGCAAGGTGCATACGGCGGATTTACGCGGCGATCTCCCTTACGGCTGCCTCTATTGCATGTTTTGTCGCATCGAGGTCTTTCTCGGCGATGGCCAGGCTCGGATAGCACTTTCCGCCGGACTTGAAGATGCCGTTCCTGCGCAGGTGCATGTTGAAGCGGCGATTGAGTTCGGGATCGGCCGCCTGCATGTGTCGATAGTTGGACACGCCCTGGGCGGTGAAAACCACATCGAAAAGCGTTGCATCGCCGACGATCCGGTGCGCGATCCCCGCATCGCAAAGGGGCTTGCTGAACAACTCCTGAAGCCTTGAGCCGATCTGACGCAAACGCTCGTACTGCCCCGCACGGCGCAGAATCTCCATCGTTTTCAGACCGGCCACGGCAGCCACCGGATTGCCGGAAAGGGTGCCCAGTTGCATCAGAAACCCTTCGGCGCCAACCCGCGCCTGATCGAAATGATCCATGGCGGATTTGGCCCCGCAAATCGCCGCCAGCGGAAACCCGCCGCCAATGACCTTGCCCAGGGTGCAGATATCCGGAACCACGCCATACAGTTCCTGCGCGCCGCCATATGCAAAGCGAAATCCGGTAACGATTTCATCAAAAACAAGCATGGCGCCATGCGCATCGCAAAGCGCCCGCAGCCCTTGCAGAAAGCCATCCTGAGGCGGAATAATCCGCTGTAACGGTTCGACGATAATCGCCGCGATCTGCGAGCCATATTGCGCCATCAACGATTCCGTCAGTTCGAGATCGTTAAACTGGGAAATAATCATGTCATCCGCAACACTCGCCGGAATGCCCGCACTGTCGGGTACAGCCGTTGGAAAATTCACCTGCCGTAGTGGCGCAAGACTCATTTGCGCCTCGGCGCTCATGCCGTGGTAGCCACCCTCGAATTTGAGTATTTTATCGCGCCCCGTACAGGCTCTTGCCAGGCGCATGGCATACATATCCGCCTCGCCACCCGAGGAGACATAGCGAACCTGTTCCGCGCAGGCGACGGCGCGACAGATCTCTTCCGCCAGTTCTATGGCAGCGGCATTATTCGCAAAAAAGGTTGTGCCCTTGCCAAGCTGGCTTTGAACGGCGTCCAGCACTTCCTCATGGCCGTGCCCGAGCAGCATGGGACCGGAACCTATCAGATAGTCGATATATTCGTTTCCATCCTCGTCCCAGACCCGACAGCCCTTGCCATTGCGGATTACAATATCCGGATCGAAATTGCCAAAACCGCCAGCCGGCAGGACGGCCTTCGCCCGCTCAATCCACTTTTGTTGTGTATTCATAGGATTATTCCAGTTCCAGCAACATCTCGCCCAGCACATCCGGGCCGGGTGTGACACCGTGTCCGGCCTTGTCTGTCGGACAAAGTGTCCCGCCCTTTCGCGCCGGCGCCGTCTCGTCCAGGCGCGGCGATACATATGCCGACAAATCGCACACATTGAGTACATATCGCGCCGGTGTGGCGGCGGCCAGATGCAAAGCGGCGGATGTCGTGATGTCCGAACCCCAGGTGTCTTCGATGCACATCTTTACCCCCAGATGAACGCACAGATCGCGCGCTGTTTGCATGGAACTCAGGCCGCCGAATTTGGAGAGTTTCAAGGCAACGGCGTCAAGGCAATCCATCTCGCGCGCCCGTAGCAAGGACGCGATATCGAACGCGCTCTCATCGATCTTCATGGGCAGCCCGCAGGCGCGCTTGACACTGGCACAATTTTCCAGGCTCCCACAGGGTTGCTCAAGCATGATATCCAGATGGCTCACGGCGCGCGCCACACGAATCGCATCCAGTAGTGGCGCCCCGCAGTTCCAGTCGCCATAGACGAGCGCTCCATCGCCGATCGCCTCGCGCACCCGCACAAGACGCTCTACATCCGCCTGCCAGTCGCCATCGGCGCCGAGCTTGATTTGAAATTGTCTGATGCCTTGGGCATAGGCGTCAAGGGCGATAGCAACCATCGCATCCGGCGCAATGCAAGTAATCGAGTGATAGAGCGGCAGGGACATGCTGTGTAGCCCTCCCAGCAGCCGATAAAGCGGCAGACCGGCCGCTTTGCCGGTCAAGTCCCAAAGGGCCGTATCGATGGCCGACTTGGCATAATCGTGGCCCGGCAGCCAGGCGTTCAAATGCTTCATTACGGCCGGCGGACCAATGGGATCGCTGCGCAGCAGTACAGGCGCCATTTCTGCAATCGCAGGGGCGACACCATCGGCATAGGCGGCGAGGTAATGGGGAATCGGACAGACTTCGCCCCATCCGGTCAGACCGCTGTCCGTGTGCAGGGATACGATGATGGAATCGACCGTATCGCACGTCTTTTTGTCAGCCATATAGTAGGTTTCATGGCTGGTGAGGGGGACTTTCCACACCCTGATGCGCCTTATTCGCATGTCAAACTGCCGTTCTGTCACGCCCGACCTGGCGGGCCCACCGTATTGCTGCCACCCATCGCTCCGTCAGAATGATTCACTTAAGACATGACACGCTCTAAGACATGACACGCTCCAGGTTTTGCGGATCGTAGGCGGCCTGGCATAAAACCGTGGCGTTGCGTTCCCTTGCCGCGATCAGAACACGCAATCGAGTGCCCGGCACCGCCGCCGCCGGCTTGATATAGGCAAACGCCAGAATTTTGCCGACCGTATGGCCGTAAACAACGGACGCCGTCGCGCCAACCACCTCGGCATGGTGAAAAACGGCTTCGCCGCCGTGGCCGTCCACAACCCCGTCGGGCTCGATTTCCAGATAAGCGCAAGTCCATGGCGGTACACGGTGCAAATCCGCCTGCGTCTGAACCCGGCCCTCGAAATCCTTGTTCATATTCACAAAGCGCATCACACCGGCTTGCGGCAGGGTGACCTCGTTGGTCAGTTCGTCGGCGCCGGGGAACATTTTTTCCATGCGCATTACATTCATGGCGAACGCGCCATAATCGGCGATTTCATGCGCTTCACCGGCCGTCCAGAGGGCGTGATAGACATCCCGGGCGGCAGCAAACGGCATATGAAATTCCCAACCCGTCTCGCCGACGCAGGACAGGCGCAGCGCCCAGACTTCATGGCCTGCGATTTCGATTTTCCGGGCGCTCATCAGGGGAAAGTTCTGATTGTCCGGTGGTGTACCCGTACAGGCCGCCAGAACATCCCTGGCACGCGGCCCGTTCAGCGCCAGCGCGGCCCGGGACGAGGACAACGCAACAACCTTCACGTCCTCTCCATTCAGGCGATGGTTCAGATGATCGCATAGTCGTTGCTCAAAGAATGCCGCGCAGACGAGATAAAAGTGCGTTCGCGTCAGGCGCGCAATCGTCAGTTCAATTTCGATACGGCCACGTGGTCCAAGCAAGTGGGTAAGCGCAATACGGCCCACCTTGGGCAGGTTGTTCGGGCTTAAACGATCGAGAAATGTTTCCGCCTGCGATCCGCAAACCGCGACTTTGGCAAAGGCGGTGACGTCCATAATGCCGACCCGCGTGCGCACATTGCGGACTTCACCGGCGACAATATCGTGCAGCGCATTGCGCCTGAAAGAGTACTGATCGCGCTGGGTAACGCCATTTCTTGCAAACCAGCGGGGGCGTTCAAACCCGTACACTTCCTCAAAAACGGCGCCTTTGGCTTTCAATGTGTCGTACAGCGGCGAGGGTTTGACGGGCCTGCCCGCAAGACGGTTGAAATGGGGAAACGGGATCTCATGGCGCAGTTTGTAGTCCTCATGGGCCTTGAGCACCTGCCAGTCACGATCGGCGTAGGCGCCAAATCGACGGGGGTCGTAGGCGCGCATGGAAATATCCGCCGCGCCGTGAACCATCCAGCGCGCCAGTTCGCGCGTCAGCCCCGGCCCCCAACCGATACCGATTTGCGTTCCGCAGCAGCACCAGTAATTTTTCACGCCAGGTGCCGGACCTATCAGCGGATTACCGTCCGGCGGGTGTGATATCGCCCCATGAACCACACGCCTGATCCCCACTCTGGCCAGAACCGGCATACGCTGCATGGCGTTTTCCAGCCATGGCATAACCCGATCGTAATCGGCATCGAAGAGTTCGTTTTCCGCCTCCCAGGGGCAGGCATCCACCCATACGGCGTTGGTATTCTCTTTTTCGTAGATACCGACGAGACCCGCACGTTGTTCCATACGGATATAGCCGGAGACCTGTCTGTCGTCGCGCACAACGGGTAGTTCGGTCTCCAGGCCGGCGAATTGCGGCACGTCATCGGTGACAAAATAATGGTGTGTCATGGACGTCATGGGAAGCTGCAGACCGCTCCATTCGCCCATCTGGCGCGCATAGGTGCCTCCCGCATTGACCACGTGTTCGCAAACAATGTCACCCAGCGTCGTGGCGACAAGCCACGCACCATCGGCGCGTTGGCTGATATTCGTTGCGCGGCAGCGGCGAATGATTCTGGCGCCCTGATTGCGCGCGCCGCGCGCCAGCGCCAGTGTCACCCCTGATGGGTCCGCATGGCCGTCGTCAGGCGTATACAGCGCGCCCACAACGCCGGCCAGATTGTAGAAGGGATGTTTGCGCGCAACAAAATCCGGCTCCACCAGTTCGATGTTAAAACCAAGGCCCCTTGCGATCGAAAACGTATAACGTAGCCAGTCCATTTCGTCTTCGTCATAGGCCAGCCTGAACGAGCCACATCCATGCCACGTTACGCTTTGTCCGGTCTCCTTTTCCAGCGCGCCTGAATAAAGGCCGACAGTGTAACCGACGCATTTGCCGAGGCTATGGCTTGATGTCGCGTAGGTGACCTGGCCGGCGGCATGCCAGGTGGAGCCGGAGGTCAGTTCGGCTTTTTCCAGCAGGACGATATCGCGCCAGCCTTCGTGCGTCAGATGATACAGGAGGCCGCAGCCCATCACGCCGCCGCCGATTATGACAACATGGGCATGAGAAGGAAGACTGGCGGCTGTTTGCGACATGGGTTCGGTTCGCTTTCATGTTTGGGGTTGCAATGCTAAACGAACATATGTACCATAGTCAACCATGAATGATACAAATATACCTAAACCCGATCCCCCCGACGCGCTGCGCCTGTTGGCCGAAGGTCTGACGGGGTTGACCAGAGAAGCCAGAAAGGCCGGCGCCTACGTTCTTGAGAACCCGAACGCGGTGAGCGTTTCGTCGGTTCGCGAACTGGCGCGCGCGGCGCAGGTTAAACCCAATACCATTGTTCGCATGGCACGCTCGATCGGCTTTGAGGGATACGAAGACTTTCGCCAGCCCTTTAGAGAAGCGGTGCGCAACGGCACGGCCAGCTTTCCCGACAGGGCGCGCTGGCTGCAGTCGGTTCGCCAAAAAGGCGAACTGGGGGCGCTGTACGCCGGTATGATAACGTCTGCGCTGGACAACATCGAAACGACCTTCGGCCGCATCGGTAAGGACGATCTGGAAAGCGCCGCGCGGATGCTCTGGACCTCTCGTCAGGTTTTTACCCTGGGGGTCGGGGTGAACGCTGCCAATGCGCAGAACTTCTCCTATCTGGCATCCACCGGCATGGTGCGCTTTCACGCCATTCCGCGCCCTGGCGGCACGGCCAGCGATGATCTTGCCTGGGCGAGCGAGAAGGATGTATTGATCGCCATCACCTGTAAACCGTATCGCCGCGAGGTTATCGAGGCGGTGCAGATTGCCCGCGAGCAAGGCGTTGGGATCATCGGCATTTCGGACGGCGCGGCCTCACCGGTTATCACTACGGCCGATCATGGTTTTGTTGTTTGCGTTGATACGCCGCAGTTTTTTCCCTCGTCCGTTTCCATCATCGCGCTGCTTGAGACACTTATGAGCTTTGTCGTTGCCATTGCGTCGCCGGACGTGGTGGAGCGTGTGGAGAAATTTCACCAAAGACGCCACGCTTTGGGTATGTATCAGGAAGAATTTCCGTGAACCCGGCCGAAGCGCTCGATGCGCGCTATTACACCGACGCGACTGTATTTTCCCGCGAGCGCCAGGGTCTTTTCAAGCGCACCTGGCAGTTTGCAGGCCATGTTTCGCAACTGGAAAATGTCGGTGATTATTTCACGTTTCAACTGAATGGCGACAGCCTGTTTTGCATTCGCGGCAAAGACGGTGCGATCAGCGCCTATTATAATGTTTGCCAGCACCGGGCCCACGAACTCCTGGCGGGAGAGGGCAACGCACGGCTTATTGTCTGCCCCTATCACGCCTGGACGTATGAATTGAACGGGGCGCTGCGTTCAGGACCAAATCTGAACGCGGTTGCCGGTCTCGATCGATCGCAAATTTGCCTGAACCCGGTGCGCGTGGAGGAATTTTGCGGCTTTCTGTTTGTCAATGCCGATGGTGATGCCGCGCCGATGGACCGCTGGTTTCCCGATGTGCGTGCGCAATTGTCTGCATTCGTGCCTCACTACAGACGGTTGCGAAATGTGGAGTGGATTGAGATTCCGGAGAAATGCAACTGGAAAGTATCCATCGAAAACTACTCCGAATGCTATCACTGCGAATTGAACCATAAAGCGTTCTCAAGCGGTGTGGTAAAGGCTTCAGGCTACGACATCCAACCCCAGGGCTATTGCCTTCGTCATACCACGCAGAGCCAGAACCTCGACAAAATGAGCTACCCGATTGATCTGTCATCGAATGCACATGCGGGGGACTATTCGTCGTGGTTCTTGTGGCCGATGTTCTCTTTTCAGGTGTATCCGGGCAATATTCTGAACACCTATCATTGGCGTGCGATCGATGTGGATCGCGTCGTCGTCTGGCGTGGCTGGTATACGATCGACGGGGAGAAATCCGATATTGTGCGCGATCTTGCGGTGCAGGATCGCAACACGACCGTTGAAGAGGACATTCGTCTTGTGGAAGCCGTCCAGCGCGGGCTGGAATCGGGAGGCTACAGGCCCGGCCCCCTGGTCATTGATCCGGCCTGCGGGGTAAACTCGGAACACGCGCTGAAGGTGCTTCAGCAGTGGATGAGAGAAGCCGTTGACGGCTGATATGCGCGCTCGCTGAATGTGAAAAAGTCCCTTGGCTTCGCCCCGGTGTGCTTTTTCACATTCAACACTGCAGGCGTATTGCACGCCGGATCAAACGGCGCGCACAATCCCGCCGTCACAGCGGATTTTGCTGCCGGTGATATAACTCGCCCGCGCGCTGCACAGGAAAACGGCAACGGCGGCGAATTCCTCAATCGTTCCGTAACGCCCCAGGGGAATCGTCGCACGGGAGGCCGCGCGCACCGCATCAATGGTTTTATCCTGCCGTCTGGCCACCGCCGCATCGAGCTGATCAACCCGATCGGTATGAATACGGCCGGGAATAAGAATGTTGCAGGTAATACCCTCCCCACCGACTTCATTGGCCAGGGTCTTGTTCCAGCCGACAAGGGCGGCGCGCAACGTATTGGACAAGGCCAGACCGGGAATCGGTTGCTCCACGCCGGAACTTGTGCAGGTTAGCACCCTGCCCCAGTTGCGGGCACCCATGGCAGGCAACAAGCGATTGGTCAGGGCGATCACGCTTGCCACCATCATTTGCATCTGCGAGGCGATCGTGTCCACGGTCATGGACTGCGCATTGCCGGGGGGCGGACCACCGGTGTTGTTGATGAGAATATCGACTCCACCCATGGCCTGTTCGGCGGCGCCGGCCAGGGTCTCAACGAAATCCGCCGCACTCAGATCGGCGCGGCAAACATGCACCCTGCCGCCATTGGCGATTATAGTCTCAGCGGTGTCTTTGAGCGCCTGTTCGTCGCGCCCGGTGATCGTAACCATCGTGCCTTCGGCCGCCAGGGCCTCGGCGATGCCGCGCCCCAGACCGCGCGAGGAAGAGAGCACCAACGCGCGCTTGCCGCCAAGTCCCAGTTCCATATCAAAGCGCCTCCAGTCGCAATCGGGTTCGTTGCATCAGCCGATCCACCTCGGCCCTGTCCAGCGCCGAGAGCCGTGGCCCCGGCGCGCGTGTGACATCGCAAGCAATGGCGCCACGGCGTTTGAGCACGTATTTGCGCACTGCCAGCCCGAACCCCGGTTGCTGTTCATGGCGCAGAATGGGGATATAGGCATCGAACACGTCCTCTGCCGCATCGACCTTGCCCTGGTGGAACATCTCCACCGTATTGACCAACGCCTCAGGATAGGCGAAACCGGTCATTGCGCCATCGGCACCGCGCGCCAGTTCCTGGGGCAGATACAGGCCGCCGTTGCCGCACAGAATGGACAGCCGGGGGCGGCCGGAATCTCTTTCCATCTCGCGCAGGGCGGTGATCTTGGTCAGGCCGGGCCAGTCTTCGTGTTTCAGCATGACCATCTGTGGCAGCGCATCCGACAGTTTGCGGATCAGACGGGCCGACACCGGCACCCCTGTTGCCAGCGGAAAGTCCTGTAACACCAAAGGCGTATCGGGCAGAGCCTTCGCCACTGCGTGATACCAGGCTTCGATCCGATCATCCCGCGCGGCGCCCCTGGCCGGCGTCATCATCACACCGGCAGCGCCCTTGTCCATGGCATATTGACCCAGAGCCGCAAGGTTGTCCAGACCGGCATCGGATACCCCGACGATCACCGGTAACGCCCCGCACCGCGCCAAAACGCGATCGATCACCATACGGCGTTCTTCGGGGGTCAGCTTGTCGGCCTCTCCCATCATGCCCAGAACCGTGATGCCGGTTACGCGTTTTTCGATGAAGAAATCAACCAGCCGGTCAAGGCTGTGAGGATCGAGCGCGCCATTTTCCCTGAATGGCGTAGCACAAATGATGTAAACCCCTCGCGTATCCCGGGTAATCCGCTGCGTCATGTGTGTATCCCTTGCGATTGCCGGCAAGCGGAGTGTGGCAGGGCAAAGGGCGCAATTGTTACCCCGGCGGCGCTCAGTTCCTTGCGCAGGCGGCGGGCCATGTGGACGGCGCCGGGCGTATCGCCGTGGACGCATAACGTATCCGGCTCTGCCGCCAGTTTTTCACCGCCGCTCGTCGGGATCGTCCGGTTCACGACCATTTCCATCACCTGATCGATGCTTTGATTGATATCATGAATAACCGCACCCTCCTGGGACCGGGGCGTCAACTGGCCCTGATCGGTATAGGTCCGATCGGCAAAGACCTCGCAAATCACCCGCAGGCCGGCCTTTTCAGCAGCCTTGTAGGTCTGGGAATAGGGCAACGTGACAAACGCCAGGCTCGGATCGACCGCCATGACGGCGCGCACACAGCTTGCCGCAAGATCGGCATCCTCGGCCGCCATGTTGCCCAGTGCGCCGTGGGTTTTGACATGGGTAATGGCGTATCCTTGCGTCGTCGCCATACCCTGCACGGCGCAGACCTGGTAGATCAACTGGCTTTCCAGGTCCTGCGGTCTGTCGCCGATAATGCGGCGGCGACCGAAACCGTAAAGATCGGCAAAGGAGGGGTGCGCACCGACGGCTACGCCGTTTTCGATCGCATCGCGGATTGTGCGGCGTATCACGACCGGATCGCCCGCATGAAATCCACACGCGATGTTAGCCGTTGTCACAACCTTCAACATCGCCGCGTCGTCACCGATCGTATAGGCGCCGAAACTTTCGCCCATGTCGCAATTGAGATCAAGTGTTTGTGCCACGCTATGCTGACCCGTCGTTTGTTCTGCTTTTACTTTACAGCGTTTTGCACTTAAAGAATTGGGAGGCTATTTTCGTTATTGGCAGGACGATTCCGGGTTTGCGCCTTTTTCTTGTGCGATGTGCATGTATCAGTTGTAATTTTTCAACAAGTTATACCAGAGGGCTTTGCGTTTGACTCCTGGTCCGGTTTAAAACTGCTGTCTTATCAGCACGATACACAAGTCAGCGTGTACAAGAAGCCAATGCCGCCGGTATTGTCCCTGGTAAACTCATCGGGTGCTGCCCATTCATCTGATCATTGGAGGTGTTCGATTTATCCAGCGCTGGAGCCTATGGCATTTGCCAACAACAACCCGCATTGGCGCCAATGCGATCTTATAGCGCCGACGCCCCAAATGGTACGCAATAGAGTCGACGTGCAGTATACCTGTGGTGTATTGAAATACAAGTGGGCGCATCCGGCGTTGAACCCCGGCCAGGCTTTCCGGTATTTCCGATCATAGGCCCGACCGGACTCATTGCCATGTTCTCTGACATCGCTGCCTGACTGCCAGAACAGGGATCCCCAAGAGAAAACACCGCCATGACACCGCAGGCACGCATTCTTCGTTGCGCTGAACAGGCTTTCAGCGTTGAATTGGCCGACCGCATTGATGAAGCAGTCAATCTGCGCGTCATCGCGCTGGCGGAAAATCTGGAGAATGATCCGCCCGACGGGCTGATCGAGACCGTACCCACCTACCGGTCGCTGCTGGTTCGCTTTGATCCCGCTCGGATATGCGGACAAAAAATGGCGCAAGTACTGCGCGACAGGCTGGCGCAGTCGGGCAAGCCGGCACGTAATGCCGGGACGCTGTGGCGTCTGCCGGCCGTCTATGGTGGAGAGGCCGGCCTGGATCTGGACGATCTGGCCCGCCAGAAAGCCATGAGCCCGGAGCAGATCATCGCGCTGCATTGCAGCGTTACCTACCGCATATATATGATCGGGTTTTCGCCCGGTTTTGCTTATCTGGGCGGCTTGCCCGAGGTGCTGCACACGCCGCGCCTTTCGGAACCGCGCCCGAACATCCCTGCCGGCGCCATCGGCATTGGTGGCAGGCAGGGGAGCATCAACGCGGTCGCCGGACCCTCCGGCTGGCGCTTTATCGCCTGGACGCCGGTCAGAACTTTTGCGCCGCATCAGCCCGCGCCGTTTCTTTTACGCGCTGGCGATCTGGTCCGGTTTGTCCCCATCAGCGCAAGGGAGGGTGCGGCGCTGGTACGGCGACGCGACAGGGGCGAGACCATTGTACTGCCAGAGAACTGCGCGTGATCATCGAGATTCTTGAAAGCGGCCCGCTTACCACAGTACAGGACGCCGGCCGGCCCGGCTGGCGCGCCTTTGGCGTATCCCGGGCGGGGCCGATGGACCGGCTGGCGTTTGAAATGGCCAATCTGCTCGCTGGCAACGGGGCCGATGCGGCAGCGCTCGAGTTTGCCGGTGTTGGCGGGCGGTTCCGGTTCGACCGGGATACAGCCGTGGCCGTTACCGGGCCGGATGTGACGTTAAGTATCGACGGCACGGCGGCGGAGGCCCATAGAACGCTTGTCATGCACGCCGGTCAGGAATTGCGGATCGGCGCGGTACGGGCGGGCCTTTGGGGGTATCTTGCGATCAATGGCGGTATTGCCACACCGCCGGTTCTCGGCTCGCGCGCGACGCATTTACGCTTCGGGCTTGGCGGGCTTGAAGGTCGTTCGCTTGCCGCGGGCGACCGGCTGCCCTTGCAAGAGGTCGAGGCGTTGCCGCCGGTGCGCATCGCACCGGCCCTGCCGGCGGCGGACCCGAGCCCTGTGCGGGTGATACCGGGACCGCAGGATGATTATTTTGACGCTGCGGTGATGGAGGATTTTTTTGCAGGCGCGTACCGGATTTCAACAAAACTCGACAGGATGGCGATGGTCCTGGAAGGAAAACCTCTGGTTGCCTCGCGCGGCCACGATATTATTTCGGACGGAACCGTGCCCGGATCCATCCAGGTGCCGGGCTCCGGCCAACCGCTAATCCTCTTGGCGGAGGGACAGACCACCGGCGGCTATCCAAAGATCGCAACGGTTATCGGCGCCGATATGCGTCGCCTGGCGCAGATGGGCCCGGGCTTTTGGCTTCGTTTTTCATCGGTCACACCCGAGGCGGCCGAGGCAGCGCTGGCGGCGTATCGCGATGATTATCGGACCATTCTGGCGTCCATTCGAATGGCGCAGGCTCCGTGGCCTGTTTCAAGCCGGCTTATGTCGGAAAACCTTGTCAGCGGCCTGTGGTACGACGATCCTTAGAGCGTGTCAGGTCTTAAGTGAATCATTCTGCCGGAGCACAAAGGGAGCTTTTAACGGGCCCGGGATGATACCCTTTCGCGCAAAAACCCGGGGACACGCGCCGATTTATCACTTGTTGCCGTATTTCGTTGAATGTGAAAAAGTCCCCCTGAGCGTAGCGAAGGACTTTTCTTCACGATCAACGACTTCGAGCACCACCGGTAAGCAGCAGATTTCTATTCGCCGAAAATCCGGTTAAAGAGATCGATGCATTGGCGAAAGCCGTCTTCGAAGTCGCCGTTGCCCGGGTGATAGACACTCTCAAACGAAATAACGCCGTCATAACGGTCAGTTCGCAAGGCATCGGCGATCTTGTGCAGGAGCGGACCCAACTGGCCATCACCCAGTTTGCGCACTTCGAGCGTCGCGCGCGGCGTGTCCACCTTTACATCCTTGATGTGGATGTGACCGAGATAGCCTTCGCGCACGTCTTCGTAACCATCCGGGAAAGCCAGTTCGTGGCACCAGCACGCATTGCCCGGATCCCAAAGCACCTTGAGTGCGTCCCTGGCGTCCAGATCGTCGATCAGCTTGCGGGCCGTATAACCGGAATTGACGATGGTGCCGTTGCCGGTTTCAACCACCAGCGTCACGCCTTCCTTGCGCGCCAGTTCGACCGCAGGCGCGATCAGCGACAGGGTCCTGTCCCATGCGCCATGGGCGACGTTCCACTTCTCGGCGCCGTTTCGGCCCCATAGAACCTGCTCCTTCTTGTTGGTCATGATCCGTACCAGCGGCGAGTCCACCGTGTGTGCCATATCGATGACTCGCTTCAGTGCATCCATGTGGCGGGTGTGCAATTCGTCACCGGGCACATTGGCGGCACTCATGCCGGCGAAGACATGCCGCGAAAGGCAGGAGACCGGCTTGCCGCGGTCACGCAACAACCTATCGATTTCAGTGATTTCATCTTTCGTGTGGTCACCGACCTCCTTGTCGCCGACGAACTGAAGTTCGGCATAGTCGAGATCGAATTCGTCCATCACATCGACCGCATGTCTTAAATCACGGCTGATGCCATCGCAGATCACCCCCGGTTTCATTTCGCTTTCGCCCCGTTGCGATACAATTCGGCGCCAACAATCTCCTCGATGACGCGCGTACAGACCCAGTTGTCGCCGTTCGGATATTTGCTCCGGCCGGCGTGGAAGATCTGCATGGCGGATGCGGCCGTGTGCAGCGGCACGCCGAGTTCCTCGCCGAGATTCATGGCAATGGTCAAGTCCTTGTGCATGGTGTTGATGTGGCTGCCGGTGCCTTCGAACCGCCGGTCGATGATCTTCTCCAGGGCGTTGGTGACGACGCCGCAGCCGGCCGAAGAGGTGGAGAAAACATCCAGGATTACCTGCCCTGGCACGCCCGCCCTGGCGGCGAGGGCCGCGGCCTCGAAAGTTGCCGAAAACTGCGCGCCGATCAGCGATTGCAGACAGGCCTTCACCGTCTGTCCGTCGCCGGGCGTATTGCCGACCCGGTGGATATTGGCCGAGACCGCCTCCATCACCGGCGCGAACCGATCAAGCACCGCACCTGGCGCCGCCGCCATCATTGTCAGCGTACCGTTCTGTGCGCCGGGAAAACCGCCGGAGACGGGGCTGTCGATCATGTGAATACCAGCGCCAGCCATGGCGGCGCCGATCTCGCGCGCCTCGCGCGGCTTGACGGTGGCCGTCAGGATCACTGCGCCGCCCTTTTCCATGTGGCGGACAAGGCCGTCTTCGCCAAGGATGACGGACTTTGCCTGATCGCCGTTCATCACCATCACGTAGACCGCATCGGCATGGCGCCCCACCTCGGCGAGGCTGTCCGCCGGTGTCCCTCCCATGGCTTCAAGGGCCGCCATCCGTTCCGCTGACAGATCGCGCCCGCGTGTCTCGAATCCGTTCGCGATCAGATTCCTGGCAAGCCCCGATCCCATGTCGCCAAGGCCGATAACGCCTGTTTTCATCATTCGGTGTCCCTCGTTATGGCTTTTTCAACGATTGCCCGCATCGGGCAGGTCAAATGTATCCTTTACCAGGTTCCAGGCCTGGTCCAGGTGTCTGGCCATGGCGGCCTCGGCACGATCCGGATCGCGCTCGACGATGGCCTCGTAGATCGCCTTGTGCGCCTGAAAGTTCAGCGCGTTTCGCGCGTGGGAGCTTTGCATCTTTTGCCAGTGGGGCGCAAGCCATGCCCGGAAGCCGTCATTGACGACCGGAAAGATCGGATTGCGCATGACGCGATAGAGCACCGCGTGGAACGCCATATCCGTCTCGTAGAATTGCAGGGAGTTCGAAATCGCTTCCCGATTGGCGCCCAGCGCATCCTTCAGGGCGGCGATGTCTTCCATGGTGGCATGAACGGCGGCTTCGCGCACCAGCCCGCGCTCCACAAACTTGCGGCTTTCATAGAGGCTGCGTATGCCATCCGGTTCCGCGAGCATGTGCCTGACGATGGCGTCCGTTGCCGAAAGCAGCGTGCTGTAGTCGGGTTTGTGCACGACGGGCCGATGACGCATGCGTGTTGTCAAAAGACCGCGGGCGGCAAGCAGCGAAATGGCCTCGCGCACCACGGTCCGGCTGACACCGAATTGTGTCATCAGGTCCCGCTCGGCGGGCAGGGGTTTGGCGTTTTTCAGCACTCCATTGAGGATCTGCTGTTCGATCCGTGCGGCCAGGGCATCGGCGGCCCGTTCGCCGCTTGTCGCCGATGATGTTGTTTGCGCGTTTTTGTCCATACCAAAATCAAGTGTTGGTCGAATTAAACCATGCTAGACCGCATTGCCGCGTTGCGCAATGGTGTAAATCGAAATCCATAGGAATGGCTAATTTTCCTGGTGTTTAGGCTTGACATTGCCGTGCAATTCCAGCTTTCTTAGCATTGTTTGGTCATACCAAAAGTGAGACGAGTCCCGTGGCCCCCATCGAAAGCATCAACACCCGGCTTTTCCATATTCCACTGGACGAGGTTCTCGTGGACGCCAGCCATGGAAGTCACACCCATTTCGAACTCATAACAGCGACCATCCGCCTTGCCGATGGCAGCGATGGAACCGGCTATACCTATACCGGCGGCAGGGGTGGCCATGCCATAGCAGCGATGATCGAACATGATCTGACGCCGTTTCTGATCGGCCGGAACGCACGCGATGTTGAAGGTCTTAATCGCGCCATGCGGCGGCATCTTCATTATGTCGCGCGGGGCGGGATCGCATCCTTTGCAATCTCGGCCATCGACATTGCCCTGTGGGATCTGCGCGGTAAACGCACCGGGACACCGCTGCGGCAGATGGCCGGCGGCGCCAGACGGACCTGCAAGGCCTATTGCGGCGGTATTGATCTCGCCTTTTCACTTCCGAAGCTGATCGACAGTGTGCAACGCCATCTCAATGCCGGTTTCAACGGGGTGAAAATCAAGATCGGCCGGCCAACGCTGGCCGAAGATGTGGCACGCGTCGCGGCGGTGCGCGAAGCCATCGGACCAGACACGGCGTTCATGGTCGATGCCAATTACGCCATGCGTGTCGACGAAGCTATCGCCGCCGCCAAAGCCTTCAAACCCTTCAACCTTGTCTGGTTCGAAGAGCCCATCATCCCGGACGACTATACCGGTTACGCGCGCATCGCCGATATCACCGGCATGCCGCTCGCCATGGGCGAGAACCTCCACACGATTCACGAGTTCGGATACGCCGCGAAACAATCCAGGCTGAGCTATATGCAGCCCGATGCTTCCAATTGCGGTGGGATCACCGGGTTTCTTCAAATCGCCAGGCTCTGCGCAAAACATGGAATTCCCGTGTGCAGTCACGGCATGCAGGAACTCCATGTTTCGCTCCTGTCGGGAATTGCCGGCAGTGGCTGGCTGGAAGTACACGCCTTTCCGATCGATCGTTACACGACGCATCCGTTGGTCATCGAAAACGCCCGCGCCGTCGCGCCGAACGTACCAGGCATCGGGGTGTCATTCGATTGGGCCAGACTCGAAAGCGCTGATCTTCTCAAAAACACGTCGGGGAGAGCAGCATGACAATTGCGGCCGCCGTCTATCGCGGAAACAAGACGTTTGCCGTAAAAGAAAAAGTCGCCGCACAACCGGCGGCGGGAGAGGTGCAGGTGGACGTTGCCTATTGCGGTATATGCGGTACCGATCTGCACATCTATCTGGGCCATATGGACCAGCGCGTCGGGTTCGAGCGGACGATCGGCCATGAAATGTCAGGCACAATTGCCGAACTGGGGGAAGGAACAAACGGCCTGTCGATCGGCCAGAAGGTCGTCGTGCGGCCACTGGTCTCGTGCGGTACCTGCCCGGCCTGTCGGGCCGGACACGATCACATCTGCCACAATCTCAAATTCATCGGCATTGACACCGATGGGGCGTTGCAGGAAAAATGGAACGTACCCGCCGACACGATCCATGTGCTGCCGGAGACAATTGATCTCAGCCACGGGGCACTGATCGAACCGCTGGCCGTCGCCTGCCATGACGTGCAGCGGGCGCAACTGGCCCCGGGGGAGGACGTGCTGGTGATCGGCGGCGGTCCGATCGGGCTGCTGGTTGCCATTGCCGCGCGCCATGGGGGCGGCAAGGTGACAATATCGGAGATCAACGACCATCGACTCTCCTATGCACAAAGCCTGGGCTTTACGACGGTGAACCCGAAGCGGACCGACGTCGCACAGGCCGTGTACGACGCCACCGCCGGCAAGGGTGCCGATGTTGTGTTCGAGGTATCGGGGACGCAGTCCGGGGTCGATCTGATGACGGCGGCGGCGGCAACGCGCGGGCGCATTGTCATGGTCGCCATCCATGCAGCGAAGCCGGAAATCGACCTGTTCCGGTTTTTTTGGCGCGAACTGGCGTTGCTGGGCGCGCGCGTCTATCGTTCGGAAGATTACGATCGGGCAATGCAGATGCTCGTCGACAACGTCGTCGATGCCGACAGTTTCATCACCGACATTCGGCCGCTTGGCGAAATCCAGCAGGCGTTCGAAGCCCTGACGTCCAACCCGCGCGCGATCAAGTCGATGATAAAAGTATCAAGGGACGCGTGATGGCGATGAACAACATGTTTGATCTGTCCGGCAAGACGGCGCTCGTGAGCGGCGCCCGGCGTGGTATCGGTTACGGCATGGCCCTCGCGCTCGCCAGGGCAGGCGCGGACATCATCGGCGTTTCCGTTTCGCTGGAGAAAAGCGGCAGCGATATCGAAAAGGCGGTTAGCGCGCTCGGGAGGTCGTTTTCAGCCTACCAGTGTGACTTTTCCGATCGCGCCGCGGTGACGGCATTTGCACGCCAGGTCATGACGGACCATCCGGTTATCGATATTCTCGTCAATAATGCCGGCACGATCAAACGCAAACCGGCCGCCGAACATGAAGATGCCTTGTGGGACGCCGTGATCGAAACCAACCTTTCGGCACAGTTTGTGCTTTCCCGGGAAATCGGCCAGGCGATGGTGGCGCGCGGCAGTGGAAAGATCATTTTCACCGCCTCGCTGCTGACCTTTCAGGGAGGCATCACGGTGCCGGGTTATTCCGCGTCAAAGGGCGGGGTCGGCCAGTTGACCAAGGCGCTTGCCAATGAATGGGCCGCCAGCGGCGTCAACGTCAACGCGATAGCGCCCGGCTATATCGATACCGATAACACCGAGGCGCTGCGCAACGATCCCGAGCGCTCCGGGGCCATTCTGGATCGCATACCGGCGGGTCGCTGGGGCAGGCCGGAAGATTTTGCCGGACCGGTCGTGTTTCTTGCGTCCGCTGCGGCGGATTATGTCCATGGCGAGATCCTGACGGTCGATGGAGGATGGATGGGCCGATAATCAAAGCCCACAAAATGCCCATTTCGCGGCCGCTCCACAAAAGACGGGCGCGAGGGGAAAGACCGGTAATCCGGTCACAAGGAAGCGCAGGCGGTCCTTATCGTCCTGCAAATCAGGAGCAACAACCGGGAGAATACAATGCTCAAGAAACTGACAACCGCGATGTTAACGGGCGCTGCCGCGCTGATACTGGCCGCCACCGCCCCGATAGGCGCAGGCGAGGCGCAGGCCGATTCGCATGCGGCGAAAACCAGGCTGCGCATCCAGACACATTTCTCGACGGAAACCCTGTCGGGCCAAATGGCGCAGGAATTCATCGACGACGTTACCGCCATGTCGAATGGCGAGATCGAAATCGAGATGTTCTTTGCATCGGCGGTGGTGAAATCGGCCGAAACGTTCGATGCGGCCGCGACCGGTATTCTGGATTGCGATATGACCGGCGGCTCCTACCAGACCGGCAAGAACCCGGCGTTCCAGTTTGCCGGCGATCTGACCGGCGGGTATCAGAATCCGTATCAGCAGTACGCGTGGCTGCTTCACGGCGGCGGTTACGAAAAGCTCAACGAGCTCTACAACGCCAACAATATGGAGTTCATCGGCTGGTGGATTCCAGGCCCGGAGTCCCTGTCCTCGACCAAATCGTTCAAGGGTGTCGATGATCTGAAGGGTTGGAAGTTCCGTTCGCCTCCCGGAGTGATTACCAACATCTTCACCAAGCTCGGCGCCTCGCCTATTGTGATGGACTTCAACGAGATCTTCACGGCACTCGAAACCGGCATCATCGACGGCGCCGATGCCGCGAACCTGACAAACAATGTCGGTCTGGGCCTGTACGACATCGCAACGGAGACCAACTACCCGGGTTTTCATTCCATGCCGGCCGATCACCTGGCCTGCCGCAAGGATGTATGGGACGCCATGCCCGAACATCACAAGGCAATCCTGAAAGTGGGCATGCAGGCACTTGGTCTGAAAAACTCGACTATCAACGAGGTCAGGAATGCCGAGACCGCGAAAGCGCTGCGGGAGAAAGGCATCAGCCTGAACACGTGGTCCGAAAAAGATCTGGCGGTATACCGTCAGGCTGTCCAGGAGGCGTGGACAGAATTCGCCACGACGCCGGAAGCGAAGTCCCTGCTCGAAAGCCATCTGAGCTTCCTGCGCGATCTCGGCGCGATGAAATAAGCGGCTGCGCTGTCGATCGGTGAATGACGGCGGGATCCTTGTCCCGCCGTTAATCGCCGCTGGCGTCTTCTCCGGGTTCGGGATTGGGATTTGAACCGGACCGCGCTTTCATCGCATACTGCAGCATCCAATGAGGGAGTGAGGGAGCAAGGCCCGTGAAACATGCATCCGGTGGATTGAGAGAATGGCTTATCCCGTTTGCGTTTTTCTTTTGTGCCGGCTGGGTGATCTGGCACGGCCCGGCCTATATCCTCGACTTCTTTCCCCATGCCAATGAGAGCATGACGGCGCAGATTACGGAATTGCATGAGCGCAAGGATGTCTCGCCGGGCCTGCCCGGCCTGTTTGGCGGCAGGATGGACATTATCGACTGGGCGACATTGCTGCTTGCGCCGATCATCTTCATCGCCGGCATGCGCACCGTCGTCCATGCCGAGATGGAGTTTCCGGATTTCAAACCCGTTGACCGCTTTGCGCTGTTTTTGGGACGCGTCACGATGATTCTGATTATCTCCATGACATTCGTGATGCTTTACGAAGTATTTCTGCGCTACATCATCGAGGCGCCGACGCTCTGGGCCAACGAGCTGACGCTCTGGATCGCCGGGTTTGTTTTTTTGTTCTCGGGCATCTACGCCATGCAGCAGCGCTGCCACATTCGCATTTTCATCATCTACGACATGCTGCCTCGCTGGGCGCAACACATCTGCGATGTCTTCTCCGTTGCGCTTTTATCCATGTTTGCATTCCTGCTTGTCTTCGGCAGCTACAACCAGGTCTTCGGCATTAAGTTCCATCGCTGGGAAATGTTCGGCACCGCCTTCGATCCACCCATACCGGCGACGATCCAGCCGATGATTCTAATCGTCGTGTGTCTGGTGGCGTTGCAGGCCATTGCCAATCTGATCGGCGACTGGAACCGCAAGCCGGAGCACCACGCCGAAGCCGATCCAATCGACAAGGAAGAATTGCAAGCGCTGAAGAAGAGCGCGGGAGCCAACTGATGGACGTGGGAACCATCTCGATAGTCCTGGTCGTCGGGCTTGTCTTCCTGCTCGCAATCGGCATGCCGCTCGGACTGGCATCCGCGGTGCTGGCGGCGCTCGTCATGATCATGAAATTCGAGCCGACGCTTCTGAGCGATCCCATGAGTTTCGGCTCGGGCCTTTTGACCCGCAATCCGGGAACGGGGCCGCTCTATATCCTGACGCAGAAGATCTTCGATCTGATGACGGAGTATGTGCTGATCTCGGTTCCTTTGTTCATCTTTATGGCGGCGCTGTTGGAGCGTTCCGGTATCGCCAGGCAGATGTATGACAGCCTCGATTTCTGGCTGAGCCGGCTGCGCGGCGGCGTCGCCATCGTCACCTCGATCATGGCCGTTCTGATGGCGGCGATGTCCGGCATTATCGGTGGTGAAGTGGTGCTGCTCGGGCTCATCGCCCTGCCGCAGATGCTGCGTCTCGGCTACAACCAGAACCTTGCCATCGGGACGATCTGTGCGTCCGGTTCGCTTGGCACGATGATCCCGCCGTCGATCGTTCTGATCATCTACGGCCTCATCACCGAGACGTCGATCAAGGCGTTGTTCACCGGCGCCTTTCTGCCCGGCTTTATGCTGGCGAGTTTCATCATTATCTATATCGTTGTCCGCACGCAACTCGATCCGTCGCAGGCGCCGCTGCCGGAACGGCAACCAGGCGATCCGGGCGGCGGGGTAAAAGCCGCAATGTTTACCGGGTTCCTGTGCGTACTGGCCCTCGGCGCATCACTGTTGCTGCTCGCCCGGCTGGCGCTGTTCACGGCCCTTGGCCGCAATACCCCGGGGGGTGACGATTTCGAGCCGGTTGCTCTCGGCATGGTCTATCATCTGCCTTACCTGCTGGCCGTGGCCGCCATAGCGCTGGCGCTGATCTTCCTGGTCATCGGGCGTGAACGGACCGCCGCTGGCTGGAGGCATGGCAAAGGTCTTGTTCCCCCATTGACGGTCATCGGCATTGTGCTGGGTTCGATCTATGGCGGTGTCACCGGCATTACCGAGGCTGCCGGCATGGGCGCCCTCGCCGTCTTCTGCATCGCCGCGTTCCGCGGTGAAGCATCCATTGATCTGGTCTGGGTGAGTCTGATGCGAACGCTGCGTTCGACGGGCACCATCATCTGGGTCACCGTCGGGGCGGCGGCGCTGGCCGGTGCCTACACCCTGGCCGGCGGACCCACATATATCGCGCAGTTGATCGTTGGCGCGGAAATGCCGACCATGCTGGTGATTCTCACCATGATGCTGATTCTGTTGTTCATGGGCGCGTTCATGGACTGGGTCGGCATCGTGCTCCTGATCATCCCGGTGTTTCTGCCTATCGTGCAGCGGCTTCCCATTGAGGAGATCGGCGTTATTGGCCAGTTGTCGCCGCAGCATGTTTCGGTCTGGTTCGGCGTTCTGTTCTGCATGAACATGCAGGTCAGTTTCCTGTCGCCGCCCTTTGGACCGGCGGCGTTCTATCTGAAGTCGGTCGCGCCGGCGCATATCACGCTGACCGATATTTTTCGCGGCTTTCTGCCCTTTATCGGCATCCAGCTTCTGGCTCTTTCGGTTCTGCTGATCTGGCCTTCCATTGTCACCCTGTTCTTCTAACACGGGAGAAGCCCATGTTGACACAATCGCAAATCGATCGGTTTCGAACCCGGGGCTATCTCGTTGTCGAGAACGTCGTGGACGACGCAACGCTTGCGAATGTTCGCCGCGAATATTCGAACCTGATGGACGGGCTCTACGATGACTGGCATCGTCAGGGGCTTGTTGAGAAAGCGCCCGATGGCCTGTCGTTCTGGGAAAAACTCGACCAGTGCCACCAGGCCGGCTTCGACTGGTTCCAGCCGCTGGACATTTCGTTGCCCCACGACGGCATCACCGAGGAGACACCGATGCATTTCGGGCCGGCCGTCTTCGAGATGGTAACGCACGGGTGTATCCTTGATGTTGCCGAGGCGCTGATCGGGCCGGAGATCTCATCGAACCCGATCCAGCATGTGCGTATCAAGCCGCCGCAACGGCGCGTCGACCAATCGGAAAAGCGCGCCCATATCATTGCCACAGACTGGCATCAGGACAAGGGTGTAACCCTGGAAGAAGCCGATCAGACGGAGTTCATCACCTGCTGGCTGGCGATTACCGACGCAACCATCGAAAACGGATGCCTGCAGGTGGCCGGGGGCCGCTATGACGACATGCTGCCCCATTGCCTGAAGACGCAGGTCGGTATCGCCGATGCCTTTCTTCCCAAAGGCGACACCGTGCCGGTACCGGTCAGGGCCGGCGGCATGGTGATCTTTCATCCGCTGACGCCGCACGCATCCCTGCCTAATGTCAGCGACGGCTATCGCTGGTCTTTCGATCTTCGCTATCATGTGACCGGGCAGCGATCGGGCCGCAGCCAGTTTCCGGAATTCGTGGCGCGCTCAAGGACCAACCCGGAAACCGAACTGCGCGACTGGCAGGCGTGGAAACTAATGTGGGAAGAAACACGCAGAACCCTCGCCCACAGGGCTCATATTCCGCAGCACCGCTGGAGTGCCGACGGCCCCTTCTGCGCCTAGAAAAGGCAGATTTCAGGTTTTATGAACGCTTTCATACGTCTTGATCCGGCCGACAATGTGGTGACCGTTACCGGGCATCTCGAGGCGGGCGCGCGTATCGAGAACGTCATTGCAAGGGCGATCATTCCGGGAGGCCACAAGATCGCGACCGAGGCGATCGCCGATGGCGAACCGGTGCGCAAATATGCGCAACTGATCGGCTATGCGATTGGCAACATCGCTCCAGGCGAGCATGTCCATACACACAATCTGGCGTTTCGGGCTACCCACCAGACTTACGCGTTCGGCACCGATCTGCGCCCCGTTGCGGCGGTACCAAAAGCAGCGCGCGACACGTTCATGGGATACCGCCGATCCGATGAATCGGTCGGTACACGTAACTATGTCGCCGTCATCACGTCGGTGAATTGCTCGGCCACGGCGGCGCGCCAGATCGCCGATGCGTTCGGACCGGAGGAACTGGCCGCGTATCCCAATGTGGATGGCGTCGTCGCGTTCGTGCACGGAACGGGTTGTGGGATGGCGGGCACGGGTGATGGCTTCGATGCGCTTCAGCGCGTGATGTGGGGCTACATCCGGCACCCGAACCATGGCGCTGCCCTGCTGGTCGGGTTGGGTTGCGAGATGAACCAGATCGATTGGCTGCTCGAGGCCTATGGGATCGAACGCGGTCCGCGCTTTCAGGCCATGAACATCCAGGATATGGCGGGCTTGCGCCGAACGGTCGAGGCGGGAATCGCCAGGGTCCGTGAAATGCTGCCCCATGCCAACGCCAGTGTTCGCGAGCCGTGCCCGGCAAGCGCTCTGAGCGTGGCACTGCAATGCGGCGGTTCGGACGCGTGGTCCGGCATTACGGCCAATCCGGCGCTCGGTCATGCCTGCGATCTTCTTGTCGCCCAGGGAGGCACAGGTGTATTGGCGGAAACGCCGGAAATCTATGGCGCCGAACATCTGCTGACACGGCGCGCGGTGGACGAGAAAACCGGCCGAACGCTCATCGGGCTGATCGACTGGTGGCAGGACTATACCGCCCGCAACCATGGTTCGATGGACAACAACCCGAGCCCCGGCAACAGGAAGGGCGGTCTCACGACCATTCTGGAAAAGTCGCTCGGTGCCGCCGCAAAGGGCGGCACGACGCCCCTGACGGGTGTCTACAAATATGGCCAGACGATCGATCGCAGGGGCTTTGTCTTTATGGACTCGCCAGGATACGATCCGGCTTCGGTGACGGGCCAGATCGCTTCGGGTTGCAACCTCGTCGCATTTACAACGGGACGCGGATCGGCCTTCGGATCGAAGCCGGCGCCGTGTATCAAGATCGCCACCAACAGCGAAATGTATGCCCGGATGACAGAGGATATGGATGTCAATGCCGGCGACATCCTCAGCGGAGAGATGTCGATCGAAGACAAGGGCAGAGAGATATACGCACTACTTCTGCGGGTCGCATCGGGCGAAGTATCGAAGTCGGAGGCCCAGGGGCTGGGGGATCACGAGTTTGTGCCATGGCAGATCGGAGCGACGATGTGAACGGAAATCAGTACCCATCACGGTGTGTGGTGTGTGGTGTGTGGTGCGTGGTGCGGGCGCGCGCCGCGTGTGTATCATCGCGGAGGTTGCCTTCGCAGGCCGACAGCACCGACTGCCACGATTCAGGATACCCGGGCGGTTAACACCGGCAATGCAGGGCATTTGTTGTGATCCCCTGCCCCTTGATCGTTGAATGTAAAAAGTCCTTCGGCTTCGCCTCGGTCCACTTTTTCACATTCAACGACTGCATCACCACGGGCTGCACCGCTCCCGCTACATGGCCCTGTGAAGCATACGTTGTAATGCGCACATCTCCAACGATGGCACAAACCTACACGATCACCGATCGGTTGTCAAGGATTTTTTACCTAAAAAATGATTTTTTTCCTATTCACCGTCTCTTCCTCCCGCAACGCCAGGCGCTCGAGCATGTCATGCCCCATACCGGAGGACGTTGCGTGTGGCTCTCGGCCCGGGGTCAAAACCGTTATCTTATCAACACGATACACACGCCAGCGTGTGCAGGAAGCCATGATCAGATGAATGGTTACCTGCACCCGACGGGTTTACCAGGGACACCCTGTTGTAATGACACATCCAGCCTGGACGTCAATGGACGTTAATCAAAAATACCGGTCGGCAATCCGTCGATGCTTACACGGTTTTTGCGCCGCCAGTAGTCCTCGACCCCACGCTCACCCATTTCTTCATAATACGGCAGGAGTTGCTTCTCGCCGCGGCTTTCAACGAACTGCATCAACGGCACCCCGGTGCCACACGATGTCAGCACACTCCCGATTGTCATATCGAAGATCTGCCGGCTGCCCGCCATCCTGGCGAAACGGGCGGCGTTCTCCTTCCAGGCGTCGTGATGCGGATGGAGGACCTGCGCGCTACCATACACACGCAATATCATGGCGGCGCCCTCAAAGGCGCAGAACATCAGGGTCATGCGCCCGGTGCTGAGCACATGTGCGGCGGTTTCATTGCCGCTGCCGCTCAGGTTCAGCCAGATAATGCGTGTATCGTCAACAACCTGAAGGGTCTGCATGCCCTTTGGCGAGATGTTAATGCGCCCCTCGCGCGCCGCCGTGGCAACGAAAAACACCGGCTGGCGCGCAATAAACTGCCGCAGTGTCGGGTTAAGTTTCCTGCCAAGCCCCATCGCCAGCGCAATCTTTCATGAAACAGTGAAGAGACACCGATAAGCTGAATATTCTTGTCCAGGCAGACCGCCGATGCCTCACCATCCCTCAACCTTAACAGCACCGTCATATCCCGTCGGCGTTACGAGCCATCCTGCATGGCGGTGATGACGTTGATCCCTTCCTCGTTATCGAACAGGATCACCAGTGAAGCGCCGGTTTTCAGCACATCAATGTCAATCGTGTCGGGAAGATGGTAAGACTGTCCGTTGTCCAGAACGATGGTACGCCTTACGGGATCGAAATGGGAAACGGCGCCCGCGACGGTTTCCGCCGCAGCCGGCATCGATAATATTAAATGAGAGAGCAGAACCAGGAAGATCGACCGTATTGACATTACCGTGTCTCGCGCGATACCCAAATGTGTCATTTCAGCAGGTTGTTTCCAGGATGGCAAACCCGAAGGTGCACTCCCGGCGGCCCTGGTTACGAGGAGGCCATATCGGGCCGTCCACCTTCACCCGTTGCGCTTTTTTGCGAAACACCCCCTATCGAAATGGCCCTACCAGGGGCGCCGAGGCAACAATCGCAAGCAGGACCAACAGCGCTGTGGTCGCACAGGCCTTAAGCGATACATGCCGATGCAAATCATTGCGTATTTTTGCCATTGCGTGTGCCCGATTGCAAGAAAACCCAGCCATGATGGGCGTAGACATACCCCTCATAGTGTGGAAAAAGCGTTAATTGCCGACCACATTTGGCAAATGAAATGTTTCCACCGGTAAGGTCATGCGTAGTCGGCCTGGCGATACGCGGCCTTGGAAAGTCTGTTCAGGCGCGTAATCGGCAGGGAAACGATCACGGTCGAGCCTTTGCCCAACCGGCTTTGAAAGTGCAATTCGCCATCGTGCGCCTCAACAAACCGCTTGCAGATGGAGAGCCCCAGACCCACACCGCTTTTTTGCCGCTGCAGGCTGTCATCGATCTGGGTAAACGGATTAAAGATCATGTCAATCGATTCCGGTGCGACGCCGATGCCGGTATCTCGAACATGAATATTGATGGCGTTTTCCGTCACCTGCGCGCCCATTTCAACGCTCCCGTCCTCGGGCGTAAACTTGATAGCATTGGTAACAAGATTGATTAACACCTGACGTAACCGTCTTTCGTCGGCGATGATTTCAATATCTCCCGGCGCACCGTTGTTGATCAGACTGACACCCCCGTTTCGGGCCAGTTGCGCATTCAACCGCTCTACGGTGTCAAGCAGATGGTTGATATCGATCGGATGCTCGTTAAGCGCACCGGTATCGCTTTCGAAACTGGCAAACTCCAGCAAATCATTGATCAATGACATCAAATGCTCTCCGCTCGATTTGATGTCACCGGCGTATTCGATGTAAAGCGGGTTATCGATCGGCCCCATGCGCTGGCGCGCCAGCAAATCCGAGAATCCGATGATGGCGTTCAGCGGCGTGCGCAGTTCGTGGCTGATGGTGGCGAGAAATTTCGACTTGGCGATATTTGCGGCCTCAGCTTCTTCCTTGGCCTGGCGCAGGTGCATTTCATCGCGCTTGGCGCGGGTAATGTCCTTTCCCACACCGCGATATCCGGTAAACACATTGTTATCGCGAAGCGGTTTTGCCGTAATTGACCACCAGCGGACTTCACCATCGACGCGCGCCTCCACCGCAAGATCATTAAATGCCTGGCGATTTTTCATGCGCTCTTCCAACTCCTGCCAACCTGTGTCCGTTGGGGCGCATTTGGCGCTCTGGCGCAATCCGATACCGTGCAAATCGGCCCTTTTCGACCGGGCCACTTCGGAGTACCGCGACGATACATAAACCAGCCGCCCATGGGCATCGGTCTCCCATAGCCAATCGCTGGCGCTTTCCTCGAATTCGCGCAGCAGCAAGCCGATGACCTGGCTTTGGTCCGTCAAGACCTGCCGGTTCAGCAGACTCTCGATAAGCTGCTGATATGTAAAGGAAACGGTCAGCATGATGACGCTCAGATAGGCGATCAGCAGAACCGACAGCATTAGGTACAGCGGATCGAACAACGCCACAAGACTGATGATGGTGGGGACAAACATCGTGCCGACGCCCAGCGTCGCGGCGCGCGGGATGAGTTTGAGAGAGAACGCTGTGCCACTGAACGTGCCGGCAATAACGGCAACAATGATAATACGTTGCTCGCTCGTGGTGACCGGAAAGATGGTCAGCATGAAAATGCCCCACAGGATGCCCAGAAAGCACGCCATATAGACAGCACTGTTGATCGTCTTTTCGGTGACCGTTATCTTGTTTGCCTTCAGACGCTTGCGCGCGTTCAGCCATTTGTAGCTGTTGAGAATCCCGAACGCCCAGATCGAGAACACCCACAGGCTGAGCAGGCTCTCGCGCCACATGTTCCCCGCTACCGCTTCCCAGCATGTGTAGGTAACCAGCCCGGCGGCAAGCGTATTGGCCAGCATGGTAATTGGTGCGAGGCGAAACACCGCACGCACTTGCTCAAGGCGAAGCAGATTAAGGTCGATATCCTCGTTTGGATGCAACTCGAAGGCCCAACTCAGCCTGCCGGGCATTTTCAGTTGCGCTGTCCCTTTTAGATGCGAGCCTAGTCGTGATCGTATTTTTTGCACTGGATTGAGAGGGTTTGCGTTGGTCAGGAAGCCGCCGGCGCTAACAGCCCGCCTCATGCCGCTGAAGGGATACGGTCGCCGCGATGCGAGGCCGTGTGACCGGCCTGTCGGCACGGCAAGGCGCTCCAGGCAGACGGTCTTTTCCTGCGCAGTTTAGTATTAACTTTCCTGTTTGGTCGTTAACGACATGCATTAACTTTGCGGCATGGTTCATGAAACCTGAACATGATCACGCCCGGGCGAGGTGAATTCAGCTACATCAATTGCGGAAAACGGAAAGGCAATGACATTTAGTTAAAAAACAGAGTTAACAAATTAATTCATAATATTTATTAATTATATAACCATGTTAATCGCATTTACTTTATATTAATACATGTTATTCTAATTGCTTTAAATTTTTTATATTAAATTTGAATCAAATTAATTGAATAATTACGGTATTACACTCAAAAAGTGCATCGATTGAGTTATATCGTTCAGGTGGTAGCGTGGGAGAATGTAAATGCTCGCATTATTGGTGAAAAGGTTCTGCAGGAACAAAAATGGCAACGTCATGTTGATATTTGCCCTGGCGCTCGTTCCGATTATTTCCGCCATCGGTGTCGCTGTTGACCTTGCCATTCTAAGACAGGCAAAGACCGACGCACGCTTTTCGCTCGATGCGGCCCTTCTCGCCGCCGCACTGGAGGCGCAAAAGGCCAAGACGGCTAGCGATGTAAAATACAGGACAGTCGGAGAGAACACATTTGCCGCATCGTATATTTCCGATCCAGCCAAGAGTTTTGGCAGCTATAGCGGGCTGAGCTTTGACCGGCCTACAAAGAGTAACGGGACCCCTGACAACACCATAACCGGTGAAGTCAAAGTCCAGACTTCGACCTACTTCATGAAAGTGATCAACAAGAGTTCGTTGACGGCGATCATCAAAGGAGCAGCAAAAATAAAGATCAAAAACCCGATCGAAGTTGCTGTCGTTGTGGACGTCACCGGTTCCATCGGGTATCAGGGATACCGGGGTTTTCTGGAGGAGGCTGGAAAGACTTTTATCGATACGATCTTTAAAGGCAGTACAGAACTGCCCGATGATAATTATGTCGGTGTTGTTCCCTATTCACAGTCGGTGAATATTGGCAATCTGGTGAAAAATGTATCAACCAATTACCTTGGGACGGACAACGTATTGCGGCCGACCGCGAACGCCGACTATATCGCCTATCCACCATCCGATCGGCAAATTGTCTTGGAACGCAGGAGCGATCGCAATGGTAATGACGCCGCGCCCGCGGGGAGAAACAGATACGGTGTTACAGATGACATCGCGCTGCATGTCGACGACAGGCTGCAACCGGCCCGGCAGATTGTTCCGCCAACAAATAAGAAGAAACCGCTGTGGGACGTCTTTGACAATATCACCGTAAAAGGCAGGACAGCCGGACACGTTGGTATGCAATGGGGACTGAACATGTTGTCGCCCGACTGGGCAACCGTCTGGGGTAGAAAGATCTCACCCTATGCGACCTCCGGCAATGGGGGGACCTCTGGCAACGGGGCATCGGCGAGAAAATTTCTCGTTATCATGACCGACGGGGAATTTGACTATTCTCCAGGTCGGTCCAGTGGCCGCGGTGGACACGGCTTTGCCGTCAACGAGCTCAATGACAGGTTTCTCAAAAAGTGCACTTTCGCCAAAAACAACGGCATCATCGTCTACGCCGTTGGTCTGGCGCTGACTCCAAAGGCCAAGAAACTTATGAAGCAATGCGCCACACAGGGCTATTACGTAAACATTCCGAAGGGTAACAAAACCGTTGTCGGCAACAAGCTTATCAAAACGTTTGCGACTATTGCAGCGCAAATCAGCGATAATTTCCGCCTGAGCAGTTAGGCGGCAAAACAAAAACAACAGTACCATGTCAACTGTGCACCGCACACCCTGTGTGGTGCACTTTCTTTTCCGCAGCGCGCGCTCCATGCGACCGGTTACCGTCACCATCGGCGCGGTTTCTCCAGGGGATCTGTAAATATAAGGATTTCTTTATATCTGCATTGCCTTATCTCCTTAAAGGCAGTATAAGAATCCCTTGCCGGCGCCCGTGAAGGCGCCGAAAACAGTCCCAAACGATACAGGATAAATCCAGACATCAAGGCGCGCCCATGTCCCCCGAAAGCCATGCGAAATCAGACCGGTATCATGTAAAGGATCTCTCCCTCGCCGATTGGGGCCGCAAGGAGATCGCCATTGCCGAAACGGAGATGCCTGGACTGATGGCGCTGCGTGCCGAATACGGTGCAACCAGGCCCTTGCGCGGTGCGCGTATCGCCGGCTCGCTGCACATGACGGTTCAGACGGCAGTGCTGATCGAGACACTTCAGGCGCTGGGCGCCGAAGTGCGCTGGGCGTCGTGCAATATTTTTTCCACCCAGGACCAGGCGGCAGCCGCAATTGCGCGCACAGATACGCCGGTATTTGCCTATAAAGGCGAAACGCTAAAGGAGTATTGGTCTTTTACGGACAGGATTCTCGATTGGGGAAATGGCGAGACCGCCAATCTGATTCTTGATGACGGCGGCGACGCCACGATGCTGGTTATCCTCGGCTCCCGGGCGGAAGACGATCCGGATGTTATCGCCAGCCCCGGCAATGACGAGGAAGAGGCCCTGTTTGCCACCATCCGGGCGCGTCTGGCGCGCGAGCCGCGCTGGTACTCCCGCGTGCGCGACAACCTGCATGGGGTCTCCGAGGAGACGACGACCGGCGTACACCGGCTGTATCAGATGCAAAGGGACGGGTTATTGCCGTTTCCCGCCATCAACGTCAATGACTCGGTGACGAAATCGAAGTTCGACAACCTGTATGGCTGCCGCGAGTCGCTGGTGGACGGGATCAAGCGTGCCACCGACGTGATGCTGGCGGGCAAAACGGCTGTGGTGGCGGGATATGGCGATGTCGGCAAGGGATCGGCGGAGAGTCTGCGCAGCCAGGGCGCGCGGGTGCTGGTTACCGAGATCGATCCCATTTGCGCCCTTCAGGCGGCGATGCAGGGGTATGAAGTCGTTACCATGGACGCGGCGGCACCGGTGGGCGATGTATTCGTTACCGCGACGGGCAACAGGGACGTTATCACGCTTGATCATATGCGGGCGATGAAGGATCGGGCGATTGTGTGCAACATCGGCCATTTCGATTCGGAAATACAGGTGGCTGCGTTGCGCAACTTTCCCTGGCATCCGGTAAAGCCGCAAGTGGATGAGGTGGCGTTTCCCGATGGCAAGCGGATTATCGTTTTGGCGCAGGGGCGTTTGGTTAATTTGGCATGCGCCACGGGGCATCCGAGTTTTGTCATGTCGGCATCGTTCAGCAACCAGGTTCTGGCGCAGATGGACTTGTGGGCCAGGCGCGATGGCGGCTATGAAAACCGCGTCCATATATTGCCAAAGGCGCTCGATGAAAAGGTGGCGGCGCTGCATCTGGAGCGTTTGGGGGCAACGCTCACGACGCTGACGCCGGAGCAGGCCGATTATATCAAGATCGCGCCGGAAGGCCCCTTCAAGCCGGAACACTACCGCTACTAGAGCGTCAGGCGATTAATAGAAATCTCTTTGGATTTCCCTTTGGTGTGATTTATGATTCACTGTGTTAAGAGGTGGAGCATACGCAAACCTTTATCAGCGGATTTACGCGAACGTATTGTTGCAATTTCAACGCCCGATGCTCTAGCTGTGATCCTTTGGTTGATCGTGAGGCGCCGGGGGGTATTGGCTTTCGCTTCGCCAATGGACAATGGGCTCGTGCAGCGTCTGCAACGCCTCGATACGCTGGCCGTCTATGAGATTTATCAATAGCCGGGCGAGGGTGCTGCCGGTCTCGAACAGATTTTCCGATACCGTATCCAGCCCCGGATAAAGTGTTGGAAGAATATCCGTCGTCTGCCTGCAAATCAGATCGTAATGCCGGCCAAGAGCTTTATTGCGCTCCCGCAGGCCGCCGATCAGGGCAAGCGCGGTGAGTTCGTTGTTGCAGATAATGGCATCGAAGCGCTCCAGCCGATCGGCCAGCGCCCCTCCCAGTGCCCTTGCGTTCGATGCATCGTTCAGAGCCCTGGGGTTCTCAACGATTTCTCCTGCGATCCCTGTATCCGCAATGGCACGTTCGAACGCGCTGACGGTACTGATATAGTTTATTGTGCCGTTATCGACCGCCGCCAGCAGAATATGCCGACGGCCCTTGTCCGCCAGACGCCGGACCGAAAGCCGCACAAACGCCTCCACATTGAAATCGTGAAAAGCATGGGCGGCGAATTCGGTTCTTCCGTGGCAAACAAAAGGGACTTGCGCATCAAGCAACAGTCTGACGCGTGGATCGGCTGTACGTATATGGGTGAGAATCACCCCGTCGGCGGAGCGGTTCTCCAGGATATAGCGCACCGCCTCGGCCGGATCCGCGGGATTGATCTCAGGCATCACATTGAGATGATATTTCGTAGACCGGATATGCGCGCCAATACCCTGAATGAGCTGTCTGGTGAAATCAATGGCGTTCTGGTCCATGGCAAGCACCAGCGCCAGCACATTTGTGCGCCCGGTGCGCAGGCGAACGCCAGCGCGGTTGGGAACATAGCCTACCTTATTGGCCGCCCTGACAACCCGCTCGCGCGTCGACTTGCTGGCGGTGTGGCCGTTGCGAAGACACAGGGATACCGTGGACAGGCTCAATCCTGTCAGTTCGGCGATTGTCTTTAACGTCGGGCGGGGGGTATCGTTGTTCAGCGTTGGGCTCCACATTCAGCGTGTCGATCATCCGGACGGCCCGTCATGAGAACCTAAATGCCGGCTTTCCTAAAAGACAGCTTGCCATAATGCATTTTTTTTGCAACGTTGCAAAAGTTGATTTTCCGGGATCCGGTGGAAAATCCATAGTGGATAGTCCATACCGGCCACGACACCGGATCACGGCCACAGGCCGCACTGTCCGGGCGATGCGGATCAGGGCGGTGCGCCGCCCCGGGAGCGCTTTGTATGACGGAGCTACAGACAATAAACCCGGCTTCTTCCTGGTGGTGATCGCTTGCCGAAGGGTTACATAATCATATACGGGAGAGTATCATGAAGCATTTGTTTAAGGCCCATATCTATCGACCGTACCGGCTTTTTACCGGCGCTGTTCTTGCGCTGGCCGTTTTTGCAGGTCCCGCTTTTGCCGATACAATCAGGTTCTGGACAACCGAAAACCAGCCCGATCGCTTGGCAAAACAACAGGCGATGGCGGCTGACTTTGCCGGCGCTTCCGGACACACCGTGGAAGTCATCCCGGTGGAGGAGAAAGACCTGGGCACGCGCGCCACGGCGGCGTTTGCCGCAAACGATCTGCCTGATGTGATCTATCACCCGCTGCAATATGCGCTGCCCTGGGCGGAAGCGGGCATTCTCGATACCGATGCGGCAAGTGAGGTCGTTGAAGACCTGGGCGCGGACACATTTGCCGCCGGGCCGCTCGCTCTGGCCGCCTATGAGGATGGTGTGGCCTCCGTTCCGGTGGACGGCTGGACGCAAATGATCGTGTACCGCGCAGACCTCTTTAAAGCCGCAAACCTGTCGCCGCCCACATCCTATGCAAACGTTCTGGCGGCGATCAGGGCGTTGCACAATCCACCGTCGATGTACGGCTTTGTGGCGGCAACCAAGGTCGATGAAAATTTCATGAGCCAGGTGCTTGAGCACGTGTTTTTGGCGAATGGCGTCACCCCGGTCGACAGAAATGGCTTCAAGCCGCTGGCCGCCGGTGCGACCATCGAAGTGCTCGATTTCTACAAGGCGATAGCGAAAGCATCACCGCCTGGCGATCTGTACTGGAAACAGTCGCGGGAGTTGTATTTCGCCGGCCAGGCGGCGATGATCATCTGGTCGCCGTTTATTCTTGACGAGTTGGCGGGCCTGCGCGACAGCGCCGCGCCAAACATCAACGGCGATCCCCAAACGCGGGAACTGGCCGCCAAAACCGGCATTGTAACCAGCTTCTCCGGCCCCTCCAATCCGGCCGGCGCCGCATGGGGTGATGTGCGCTATTTCGGCATTACCGCAAGCGCCAATACCAATGTGGCGCAGGACTTTGTCATGTATTCGATGGATCAGGGCTATGAGAAAACACTGTCGATTGCCCCCGAGGGTAAATTTCCGGTGCGCGCCGGCACGGCGGCGGAGCCGAACAAGTTCAACGCCCTGTGGGCAAAACTGCCGGTCGGTGTGGATCGAAAGGCGCCCCTTGGCGATCTGTATCCCCAGGACGTTATCGATGCAATCGTGGGCGGCCTGAAAGTCGCCAGGCGCTGGGGCGTCGAGGAGGGTCAATTGTCGCTGGCGTCCAGGATCATCAATTCCCAGGCGATCAACCGTATCGTGCGCAGGTTCATCGATGACGAAATCGATGCCGCCGCTGCCGTCGCCGAGATGAACGCGGCGCTCGCCGCGGTACAATAGGGCTGCCGGTATCTGACCCTTGATGGAGCGGGGCACGATGGACCAGGCAACACCGCCAAAAACACGGGGCGCGCTGGCAAAGCGCGAGGCGCGCCTCGCCTGGACGCTTCTTCTGCCGACAATTGCCATTGTAAGCCTTGTTATTGTTCTGCCGTTGCTGGCCATTTTCTGGATCAGCGTCAAGCCTGTAGGCTTGTCTGATCTACAGCCCGTCAGCGCCGTTGTGCGCGAGAGCGTGCGCGGCTCGGACGGTGAAATACGGGTCGAGTATCGCGTTCGGAATTCTTCGCGCGAGCGGCCCCTTGGGGGGGTAAGTTTTACCGACACCCTGCCCGCCGGCGTGACGCTTGCCGAGGTGCCCGGCAACTGCACGGTCTCGGCGCGGCAGCTTCGCTGTGTATACGGGGATGTTGAGCCCGGGTTTAGCGAGCGCCTTAAGATCGCGCTCAAGACATCCCTCGGCAAGGACGAGGTCGAGGCCATCGCGGAGGGCACAAGGCCGCGCGCCACTGGTACCGGCGATAATGTGCTGACGAACGCACAGTTCACCTGGGAGAACTTTTATCGGATTTTCAATAGCCGCGAGTTTCTCTCGGTTCTTTGGGCGACGTCGTTCTATACCGTGTTCGGCACCATCGGCGCACTTGTCGTCGGCCTTTTCGCTGCCATGCTGCTGAACAAGAGTTTTGCCGGACAGGGGATCTTGCGCGGGCTGTATCTGTTTCCCTATGTATCGCCGATTATCGCTGTCGCCTTTACCTGGCTGACGTTGTTCAATCCGTTTTCGGGCTCGGTCAACGCGCTGCTCGTCCAGATGGGTGTGACGCAGGTACCGATCAATTTTTTTGGCGAACGACCGTTGGCCCTGATTATGGTCACCGTGTTTGAAATCTGGCGATATTTTCCCCTTTCGTTTTTATTCATTCTGGCCCGTATGCAATCCATTGACAGCGATATGTACGAGGCGGCCGATATGGACGGCGCGAGCCCGTTCCAGCAGTTCTGGTATCTTTCGGTACCGCAACTGCTGGGTATTTTAAGTGTGTTGTTCCTGTTGCGGTTCATCTGGACGTTCAACAAGTTCGACGACATTTTCCTGCTCACCGGCGGTAATGCCGGAACCCGCACGCTCACTGTGGATGTCTATGAACAGGCCTTTGCGATCTCCAATATCGGGGCGGGGGCGGCCGTTGCGGTGGTAATTTTCGCTGTATTGCTTGTCTTCAGCCTGTTCTTTTTGCGCTACGGTTCCAGGGAGGAGGGACTATGAGCCTGCTTCGGCGCGGCTACCTCACCGGCTGCACGATCGGCTTTCTCTGGGCGATCGTTGTCGCCATAACCGTAAGCGTCGTGATGTCCTTTTCAACCGGCGAGAGCTACCGGCCCGGCCTTTCAGGGTGTCTGCTCCTCGGCGGGCTTGCCGGCGCCATGGGGCTGAATTTCAAAAAGCCCGGCATTCCCGCCGCCATTTTTACCGCGCTTTGCATGATATTCATGTTCCTGCCGGCAAGCGCCATTCTGGCGGCACCGGATGTCGCATCCCCAAGGCGGTTGATTGCCGCCGCCCTGTTCGGTCTTGCAACGATTGCGCCGATCATGAAAATGCTGCAGGGGATTGTTCCCGGGCCGCTGGATCGCCATTCGTTTGAGGAAGCCATTATCCGTTTTCTGACCGGCGCCGGATATGTCATTTTTACGGCGATTGTCCTGATTCCGTTCTATGTCATGGTGATGACGAGCCTGAAATCGCAGCAGGCGTTGATGCAGAACCCGCTGGATTTCACCATCGATATAGAACGCGGCTGGGGATTGTTCAGAAGTTATGTGGAGCTGTTCTCCGATTTTAATTTCGGCCGGCTGCTTTTGATCAGCTTTGTGGTGGCGGTCTCGACCGTTATCATCACGCTACTGTTTGCCATTCCCGGCGCTTATGCGGTGGCGCGTCTGCGATTTCGCGGCCGGGGGGCATTTTCCCGTTCAATCCTGTTGATCTATATGGTGCCGATGATCGTTTTGGCGTTGCCGATTTACATCGGCTTTTCGGTCACCGGCCTGCGCAACACGATCATCGGGATCGTTCTGATCTATCCGGTAACGACCATCCCGGTGGCGCTGTACATGCTGCAGGGGTACTTCCGCGGTCTTCCTGCGGAGGTTGAGGAAGCGGGGCTGATGGATGGTCTAAGCCGTCTTCAGGTGATCTGGAAAATCACCCTGCCGCTATCGTTACCGGCTTTGGTATCGGTCTCGTTATACGTGTTCATGATCGCCTGGAACGAGTTCCTGCTGGCCTTCATGTTGCTGGACGATCCTTCCAAATTCACCCTCACGCGCGGGGTCGCGGCACTGAACTCTTCTGAAATCCCGCGCGAACACCTGATGGCGGGTGCCGTTATCGCCACCGTTCCCATTATGGTGCTCTTTTTGTCTCTGGAGCGCTTTATGACCAGGGGCCTGACCGCCGGTTCGGTAAAGGGTTGAGCGATCCATGGATGGCGCCCATCGACTGGACAGAAAAGCGCGGGCGATCCTGCGGCTGAATGACAGGGGCGGCTATACGGTGCCCAGTGCAGGGCTTTACCCGTATCAGTGGAACTGGGACAGTGCGTTTGCTGCCTTCGGTTTCGCGCAGTTCGATATGGATCGGGCCTGGCGGGAACTCGAAACGCTTTTCGCCGGACAATGGGACAACGGCATGGTTCCCCATATCCTCTTTCATACCGACGATCCCCGCTATTTTCCCGGTCCGCGCGTTTGGGGCTGCAACGGACCGATTGCCTCCTCGGGGATTACCCAGCCACCCGTTTGCGCGACGATTGCACGCCTTATGCTGCAAAAGGAACCCGGCATCGGCCGGCAAAGAATGGAACCCCTCTTCGATAAAATGGCGGCCTGGCATCGCTGGTTTATGACGTGGCGTCTGGATCGCGGCGCCGTTTGCACCACCCACCCCTGGGAGACCGGTCGCGATAATGCGCCGGATTGGGATGAGGCGATGGCGGCGATCGACCCTAGCGGGGTGGGAGAATACACCAGGCGCGATACAAGCCTGATCGAGAGCTCCATGCGACCTACCAAATATGATTACGACAGATATATCTGGCTGGTGCAGCGCGCACGGCGCCTGGGCTGGGATGAGGCCCTGATGCAAAAGGAGACGCCGTTTCGCGTCGCCGATCCGACCATGACCTTTACATTGCTGCGCGCCCAACGCGATCTTGCGCATATGGGCAGGATGCTCGGGCGCGATACATCCGAAATCGAGCAGGCGATCGCCACCCTGAAAGCAGGCGCGGCAACGCTGTGGAACGAAAAGATCGGCGCCTATGATTCACGCAATACGCTTACCGGCAAATGGGCCAATGTCGTATCCAATGCATCATTTCTATGCTGGTACGCGGGGTTAAAGGCGGCGCCAACGGAGCAAACCCTGTGCGCCGTTTTAAGCCGGGTTCGATATGGCGTGCCCTCTCTCGATCCCCGCAACCCCAAATTCGATGCCAGGCGCTATTGGCGCGGTCCGGTCTGGGGAGTGATGAACATGCTGATCGCGCTGGGCCTGCGCGATAGGGGATCGCCGCAAGCGGCGTCCCTTCGGCAATCGACGGCCGAGTTGATCTGCAGGCACGGTTTTTCGGAATATTTTGATCCGCGCGACGGATCGCCGGCGGGAGGCCAGTCCTTTACCTGGACGGCCGCTATCTGGTTAGGCTGGGCATCGCCCAACGCGGAGGAGATCTGATGGGTGCGATTACACTAAAGGCGGCGGAGAAGTGGTTTGGCGACGTACAGGTCATCAAGGGGATTGATCTGGAAATTCATAACGGCGAGTTCGTCGTATTTGTCGGCCCTTCCGGGTGCGGCAAGTCGACGCTGTTGCGGATGATCGGCGGTCTGGAAGACTTCTCCCGCGGCTCCCTTGAAATCGATGGCCAGGACGTGACCGATCAACCACCCTCAAAGCGCGGCCTGTCCATGGTCTTTCAGTCCTACGCATTATACCCGCATATGTCTGTAAGCGCCAATATGGGATTTTCGCTAAAGACGGCAGGGACGCCCCAGGCCGAAATCGATACCAAGGTCGCAAAGGTTGCCGAAACGCTTCAACTGACAGAATATCTGCACCGTCGCCCCAAAGAATTGTCCGGCGGTCAGCGGCAGCGGGTGGCCATTGGCCGCTCGATCGTGCGCGAACCGACGGCGTTCCTGTTCGACGAGCCGCTTTCGAACCTCGATGCCGCCCTTCGCGTCGGCATGCGCTACGAAATATCGAAGCTGCACCAGACGCTTGCCACCACAATGATCTATGTAACCCACGATCAGGTGGAGGCGATGACCCTGGCCGATAGAATTGTCGTGCTGGATGGCGGGCGCATTATTCAAATCGGAACGCCGAGCACGTTATATAACCGTCCGGCCAATACGTTCGTTGCGCAGTTTATCGGCAGTCCGAAAATGAATGTCATTCCTTGCCAGACACGTGGCGAGATGTTTACATTGGCTGGGGGACGAACGGGTCCCTATCACGGGTCTCATACCGCCCCGGACGCGGCGTCGCATCTTGGCATCCGCCCCGAACACATCTCGATTGTCGCCCGCGGCAGCGGCCAGTGCGATGGAAAGGTGGAGGTGGTTGAGTATCTGGGCGCGGATACATTTGTTCTGGTGTCCTGTGGTGAACCCGGGCAAATGTCGGTACGGGTGTCCGGTGAGAGCGATCTGGCGCCCGGGGATACCATCGGATTACGGTTTGATCACGATCGCACCGTGTTTTTCGATCAAAACGGCGACAGCATCGCGCAGGAACGCTGAGTGGTATCGGGTAGTCCTGCGCATACAGGCAGCTTTGAGCAGGCAGGTTTTTATGAATACGAAAAACTTCTACATCGATGGCGCATGGGTGGCGCCGGTAGCGGCAAACGATTTTGCGGTAACTGATCCCTCGACGGAGCAGCCGTGCGCGGTAATTTCGCTGGGAAGCGCGGCGGATACGGACAAGGCGGTCGCCGCGGCCAGGGCGGCATTTCCTACCTGGTCGACGACCTCCATCGATGTGCGGATCGCATTGTTTGAGAAACTTCTGGCGCTCTATAACGAGTACAAGGCGGAACTTGCCGAGGCGATGATGCTTGAGATGGGTGCGCCGCGCGACTACGCCGAAGAGGCGCAATGGGAGGCGGGCGCGGTCCATCTTCGTGAAGCCATTCGTGTATTGCGGGAGTTCAAATTCGACGTTGCCCGCGGCAACGACCGGCTCTACTACGAACCCATCGGTGTTGCCGCATTGATCACCCCCTGGAACTGGCCGATGAACCAGGTGATCCTGAAAATTGCGCCGGCGATGGGGAGCGGCTGTACGGTGGTTCTGAAGCCGTCGGAGATTGCGCCACTGTCGTCCCTGGTAGTCGCCCGGATGGTACATGAAGCCGGTTTTCCGCCAGGTGTTTTCAATCTTGTCAATGGTGATGGCGCCGGGGTGGGATCGCATCTTTCTGCCCACCCGGACGTGGATATGGTCAGCTTTACCGGCTCAACCCGCGCCGGTGTTCTGATCAGCAAGGCGGCGGCTGACACCCTTAAACGGGTCTCTCTTGAGTTGGGGGGCAAGGGCGCGAATGTCGTCTTTGCCGATGCCGATGACGAGGCGGTGGAGCGCGGCGTTCTGCACTGTTTCGATAATACCGGCCAGTCCTGCGATGCGCCTACCCGCATGTTGGTGGAGCGCCCCCGTTATGACGAAGCCGTTGAACGCGCAGCGAAACTGGCGGTCGCTCACAAGGTCGGCTCGGCGCATGATACCGGCGCGCATATGGGGCCCGTCGTCAGCGAGGTGCACTGGAACAAGGTGCAATCGCTCATTCAGGCGGGCATTGATGAGGGCGCCAGGCTTGTGGCCGGCGGCGTCGGAAAGCCCGATGGTCTGAACGCGGGCTATTTTGTCAAGCCAACCGTATTTGCCGATGTCACCAACGATATGCAGATCGCGCAGCAGGAAATCTTTGGTCCTGTGCTGGCGATAATGCCGTTCGATAACGAAGACGAGGCGATCCGTATCGCCAATGACACCCCTTACGGACTCGGCAATTATGTGCAGACCGGGGATAAGCAGAAGGCGGACCGCATGGCCCGGGCAATGCGATCCGGTGTGGTGCAGATCAACGGCCATGCCCTGGGCGTCGATACGCCGTTTGGCGGCTACAAGCAGTCCGGTAACGGCCGTGAGGGCTCGGTATGGGGCTTTGAGGAATACCTGGAGGTCAAGGCGGTCTCCGGCTGGCGATAAGGGTGGCTCACTTCACGTGAAACCCTTTCATGCGAGCTTCGTTTGAACTGGCGTAGTTATAGCGTGTCATGTCTTAATAGAAGCAGAATTGCTTCTATTAAGACATGACACGCTCCAGCGGCCGTAGCCGCGACGGGGCCGGTTCGGGTCATTCATCTGATCATTGGAGGTGTTTACCAGGGAAAATCTGTTGAAATTATACACCTGGAGCGTCGGGCGTTTAAGTTGCAACAACAGGTTCGCGTAAATCCGCCGATAAGGTTTGCGTATGCTCCACCTCTTAACACAGTGAATTATACCAAGGGGCTTCGCGTTTGACTCCTGACTTGGTTTAAAACCGTTGTCTTATCAGCACGATACACAAGTCAGCATGTACAAAACGCCAATACCGCTGGTATTATAAATCACACCAATGGGAAATCCAAAAAAGATTCCTGTTAATCGCCAGACACTCTAACGCGGGATTTCGAAGCGCTTGATGAATTCGACATCCGGCTCAATCCCCAATCCTGACCCTTGCGGAACTTCGACGTATCCACCCGACAGCCTGACCTGGGCCTGAATGTTCAATGGATCCACCAGCAGTTCGTCACGGAACCTGTTGTCCGTCGTATCGAACTCAAGCATTGGCTCCCACGGAAAGAGGCCGCCCGGAAGCGGTGGCATGGCAGCGAGCAAATGCAGATTGGTGGCGATGGCAACAGCAGAACCCCACACATGGTTCACGACGGGTGTGAAATGCGCATGCGCCAACGCGAGAACCCGCAGGTATTCCGTGATTCCGCCCAGGGCGCAGACCTCGGGCTGAGCAATATCGAGCCCCCGATTCTCAAGGATTTGTCGCCATCCCCAACGGTTGAACTCGGCCTCGCCACCGCAGATGTTGACCTTAAGGCCGGCTCGGAGTTCCCTGTAGCCATCAAGATCCTCCGGCGCGACAGGTTCTTCGAACCAATAAGCGTCCAGCTCTTGCAGGGCTCTACCGACATAAAAGGCGTCGAAGGTGGTATAACAATGGTTGGCATCCACCATAAAGCGAAATTCATCGCCGATACCCTTGCGAACGGCCTGGCACAGGCGCACGTCCTCTTTCGGCCCGAGCCCGACTTTCATCTTGGTGGCGGCAAATCCCATATCCCGGATTGCCGCAGCCTCGTCGATAAACCGCGCCCGGTGATCCTCGGCACTTTCACGCTTGAGCATCATGCCATAACCATAGGCTTGGACACGCGTGCGGTGGGCGCCACCGATGAGGGTGTGGATGGGCAGCCCGGCAACCTTGCCGGCAATATCCCACAGCGCGATGTCGATACCCGAAAGCGACTGCATCGCCATGCCCTTCTGCCCGTGATCCCGTAGCCGGTTGTAGACGTTGTGCCAGATTACGTCCCTGTGCAGCGCATTTGCCCCCAGGATCAGGGGCTGGATGACGTTCTCGACGATGGTCCTGTTGGCGATCGCAACGGTTCCGGGGCCGAAACACTCGCCCCAACCGGTTACGCCCTCATCGGTTTGAATCTCAACAAGATGGGCGCTGCGCCTGGAATAGTATTGTTGTGAATAACCGAGTTCCTCAGGCAAGTCATATTGTAATACATGGCTGACGACCTTTGCGATTTTCATGCATTGGGCCCTTCGAAGTTAAACAGGAAAAAGTAGACCGAGGCGAAGCCAAGGGATTTTTTCACATTCAACGAAAGTATTTGCGGATGGCGGCGCGCCGTCAAATCAGTGTGGCCGGCGATCCTCCAAGCTCGATAATGCGCGTGCCCAGGCGTTCGGCCTCGGCGCGCTGATGGGTTACAAATAACGTTGTCGGGCGGATCTCGTCGATCAGCTGTTCGGTTAACGCCAACATATCCTGCGCCGTTTTCCCATCGAGCGAGACAAACGGCTCGTCCATGATCAGTAACTCCGGCCGTCCCGCCAGGGCGCGCGCCAGCGCCAGCCTGCGCTGCTCGCCCAGCGACAACTGGCGCGGAAACATCTGCGCCTTGGCGCCAATGCCGACCCGTTCAAGCGCCGATTGGATAACGGCCGCATCAAGGCGCTGGTGAACAAGCGAGACGTTTTCACCTACATTGCGCCAGGGAAGCAGTGTCGGGTTCTGAAATACAACCGCCATCCGCCCGGGCCTCTCGATGCTTCCGACAAAATCCGTGTCCGTGTTGGCGATCAATCGCAGCAACGTGGATTTTCCGATACCCGAAGGTCCCAGGATCGCCACGGTTTCACCCTTGCGCGCGGAAAAGGAAACGCCACGCAAAATCTCATTGTCGCCGAAGGATTTGGATACCACATCAACCGAGAGCATCGACGCTTTCCCTCACTTGTTCCTCCATTGACGCGCCCGGTGCTCCCACGGTTGCAGAACGAGCCACTCAACTGAGAGCATTACGGCAATAAAGGACAGGGAGTAAATCAGCACCATGGCGACGTCGAACAGTTGAAAATAGAGATGAATTTGAAAGCCGATGCCGTTTGAGCGACCAAGGAATTCGACAACCAGCACGATCTTCCAGATAACCGCGATACCTGAGCGGGCCGAAGCGGCAATGAACGGCGCCAGTTGCGGCAACAATACGTGACGCAGATACGTCGCGCGCCGCATCCCGAACACCTGCGCCATCGCCTTTAGATCAGGGTCCAGCGCGCGGGCGCCCTCGCGGATGATCGTCGTCACATTGGGTATCTTGTTCAGGGTGACAGCCGCGATGGCGGCGGTCTCGTTCAAGCCAATCCACAAGTAACACAGGACAATCAGGACCAGAGCAGGAAGGTTAAGGAATACGACCAGCCAGGGATCGAGCCAACGGTCGATGGCCGGATAACGGCCCATGATCCCCCCCAGAACCAGGCCAATCGACATGGCCAGGGCAAACGCCCAAAATACCCGAAAAGCGGTGACAGACAGATGATAGGGCAGCGTACCCGACGTCAGTTCCGATAAAAAGGGCGCGCCGAGCGCGAACGGCTGCGGCAGAACCTGCGGATCCGCCGTCAGCGCCGATGCGATGATCCAGGTAAGCAGCAGCAATGCCAGCGACAACACCCGGATCATCACCTGTTTCCCGTGGTGAGCGTTTATTCTACGTCGACAAACAATCCCGCCGGCAGTGTGGTGGCTTTGCCGACCAGTTTTTCACCTCCCAGTCTGGCGAGCAGACTCAAGAGCTTGCCGGCAGCCTTCGCATCCACATTGCCAGCTCGCGGAATACCGGCGCGAAAGTCCTGACGCAGAGTCTCGTATTGCGTCTCATTGCTGACGCGCATGCGTTCACGCAACGGCTCCCAGGCGGCGTCATCGGTTCCCAAAAGGTCTTTGGCGGCGCGCGATGCACCGTAAAACGCCTTGGCAATGCCGGGATTTGCCGCAAGATAACTCTCCTTCATCACGTAGCCCAAAAGAGGTGTTTCGGAATCAAGTCCCAGCGCTCGCGAGGCGTCGGCAACCGAGATCAGTTCGCGCATTCCGGCGGATTTCATTTTTGCAAGAAAATGCCAAAAATTGATTGCGCCGTCGGTCTCTCCCTGCAGGGCCGTTTTGAATATCAGGGGAGGTGCACCGAATACCTGCTCGCTCTCGGCGGCCAGATCCATTCCGTATTCCTGCTCGGCATAGGCTTGCAGGATAAGCCAGCTCTTGTCCAGTGGCCCGCCTGCGATACCGATCTTTTTTCCCCTCATGTCCTTTAGGCTTCTGGCCGGGCTGTCCTTTGCCACCACCATGCCACCGACCGCCCTGGAATAGGGAATAAATACATAGTCCTTGCCGGCTGCCCGCTGGCGTGCCACCCAGATCCAGTCAGCCACCGCCATATCGGCCTCGCCCCCCTCCAGCGCCACGCGGGTGGCACCGTTATCGGCAAACGGCTGGACGACAAGTTCAAACCCGTTTTTCCTGTCGAAACCGTTGCGCTTGATGGTGTCGAGTTCCCAGTTTACGGTTCCGATTTTCAGAACGGCCGCACGTACTTTCGGCACCTGTGCGGCCACCGTTCCGGCAAGCCACAGCGCCGCAATCACCGTTGCACAAATTCTGATCAACATAACGTGCGTCCTCCCCTGATGATTTGCCTGGAGCGTGGTTCGCCCCGCTGATCGAGAAACGAAAACCGGATCCATGTTAAGACTGCCACGCTCTAGAGCCTGTCAGTTCTTAAGTGAATCATTCTGACGGAGCGATTTTGCGACAAGATGAACCTTAAGTCTCGCAGGATATAGTGGGGCTATTTGCAAGAGACTTAAGGTCCATATTGGATCAGCTTGGCGTTAGCTGTACCCATTTTGCAAAGGGTAAAGCTAACGCCATAAAGCTGATCGCCCCGAAATCTATAGCAAAATCGCCCGTCCCTTCGGGTTTGTCGATTGGCGGGCGCCCACGCTCAAACCGATCTCATGAGATGCGCCCACATCGCATGTCGATCGGCTCAAACGTGGTTCGCCTCGCCAATCGGGAAACGAAAATTGCTTCAGTTAAAAACTGAAAGGCTCTAAGGTGTGTCTGGTGCGGCAACCACCCCCCAGGGCTGCTGACCGACCTGCACAGATTTTATCGCCTTTTGCGCCGCAACATCAATGATGGTCACGTCGTTGGAATTACCGTTTGTGGCGATAAGATATTTCTCATCGGGCGTAAACTCCAGTTGCCATACGCGCTGTCCAACCAGAATATATTTGGCCACAGTATTGTTCTCGGTGTTGATGACCGCGACACGATTGGCCGGCCCGAGGGCAACGAACAACCATTTATTGTCAGCGGTCACGCGCATCCCCACTGGCTGGAGCCACTCCGGTTCCACCCCGGCGACTTTAAAACCGATTTTTGTTTCCAGATGCGGGCCGCCCGGTGCGTGCGGGTCGATAACGCTTACCGTGCCACCGATTTCCGAACTGACAAAAAGCTTCGAACCGTCGCTGGTATAAATCGCATATCGTGGGCGCTGGTCCACCAGTACATTGTGCTTGATCTTGAAATCGCTCACATCGATAAAATGCGCCATATTGGTGGTTTCCGAGGTGTTGATGACGAATTTCGCATCCGGGCTGATCGCCATGCCCTCGGGTTCGACGCCCACCGGAATTTCCGCAACAACGGTACGTTTTTGCGTATCGATCACGGTAACCAGATTATCGTCTTCATTGGCGACATAAAGCGGGTTGCCGGACGGGTGCAGCACAAACAGTTCCGGATCCGGCCCCGAGGGTAACGTCCAGAGTTCCCGGTAGGTATGCGCATCAAACACCCTGACCGTGTCGTCATCGGAGGCGCAGACATAAAGATGCGCCCCATCGGGACTGATGCCAATCCCGCGCGGTCGGTTGCCGGCGGGAAATTCCGCAACCACCTGCCACGTCTTGCTGTCGATGACCGAAACCGAGTTGCTCCTTTCGTTGCTGACAAAGACCTTGTGAGCAAGCGCCGGCAAGGCCGGCAAGGCAAGTGATATAACGCCCGCAAACAATACATGTAAGAAAAGGTACTTTTTCATTGATGCCTCATTTCGCAAAAGCTGTGCATGTTGTTTCCGGTTTATCCAGTCCCAGTGTATCGAGGGCGGAAAGCTGATGCAAATAGCCTTTTTGCGGCGATACACTGATGGTGATCTTGCTGTCTGTGAGAATGATCGGCTGGCGCAATTGCCCGTTCCAGTTTCTGAACGTCACCTTTTGCCCTTTAAACGCGGCCAGTTCAAAGGCATCGGACAGGATATAGTCGCGCAATTGCGCAGGTGCATCCGAGCGGATACGGGTCGCCGCTTCGCCGATCACCCGAATGGCCAGCCAGACCTCATAATCGGCCTCCTGGATAACACGCCGCGCCAACCTTTCGAAACGACGTTGAAATTGCGTCGCTCCCCAGGCTTCATGCGCCGGATGAAACGATACCGGCCGCAGGCCGCCCGATCCCATGACCGGGCGCGCCTGCCAGGTATGAAAAGGCAAATACAAGCCAAACACATCGGAGGCATCGGCGGCGATCACCACATCATGATCGGGTGCGTCCTGGGTAAACACCGGGATTTGCCGCTGGACGAGCACATGACCGGTATCGGTACGGCGCGAGCCGCCGCGATCTTCAAATTCGCGTTCGTGCACGATCGTTGCCGCGAATTTCCTTGCCGCGCGCCGGTAAGCATCGGCGAGGGCGCGGTCCGCCGGATTGGAGCCGTGGATCAAAAACCACCGGCGCCACTGTTTCCACATGGCGTATTGGGCGATTGCATCCGCGATCATCGCCGTGGACGGTGCGATATGGATCATATTTTCCCGGCATTGATCGTTGCGCAGGCGCGTTTGCCGCGCCGTCGCATTGATGACCAGTGCCGTCTCGCCAGCCTCATCCGCCAGCCGGAGCGTATCGTCGGCGCGGGCGACGATGACGAACAAATCGATCCCCTCAGAACGCATTTCAGCGAGCGCATCAGAGGCCTCACCGGGAGAAACCGCCGTATAATGCGTTGTAAATCCTATCCCCAAAAAGCTACCTGTAGTGCGATTGTCCTCGGTTGCCAGCCTGCCGCCTGCAAAGCCCAGGTCGTCAGGTCTGGCATCAAGGCGGGATATCGGCGCGCGGGCGGGATAGTCGACACGCAGGACGCCCACGTTGATGTCCAGCGCGAGAGCGGCCGGAGAAAACGCGCCAACAAGGACAAAAGCAACCAGCACCATACGAACGAAATACAAGGAAAGCTCCTCCACGCCGTTACCCGAGTATGGCCGAAACAGACATCACAGTAAAACCGATACTTTCGGATTATACCAGCGGCATTTGTCTTATACTAACGGTCATAAAGAATGACCGTTATCGTTCAAACGCCACTAAGGCTTACGCGCCATAAGGCGCGGCGGCCAGTCGGCCTTGCCAACGGCTTTATGAGTCAACCATAAGAGCCGTTGGTATTACATACACATTGGCACATTGGCTTGCAAAGCCGCGCCGCGTTATGTTAGTTTTATGTATCCGGAAAAGGTGGTGGGGTTTGTGGAAAACGAAAAACACATCAGAGTGGAGATCAAGTCTATTCTGGTTATCGACGACCACCCACTCTATTGTGATGCGCTCGCCTCGACGCTTGAGCGAATATTTGAAGTCAAAAAGGTCAAAAAGGCGACATCTTTAAACGAGGGCCTGAAAAAAATCGGGCCGCGGTTTACACCGGAACTCGTTATCCTCGATCTGAAACTGCCCGATGTTACCGGATTAAGCGGATTTTTCAAGATCAAGGACAAGATCCCGGACGTTCCGGTGCTTGTCATTTCGGCTGTGTCGTCGCCACAGACCATTCAGGCCCTGATCACCGCCGGTGCCGCCGGTTTTATTCCCAAAGATGCGTCTCACAAGGTTCTGCAAGCCGCGCTTATGGACGTGCTGGACGGGCGTAAATTTCTGCCCGCAGGCTTCAAACCCTCTGCCCGTCCAACCAGCACCGAAATGTCGGCGCAGCAGATCGCCCAGAAGATCGCCGATCTCACCCCGCAGCAAAGCCGCATTATGAAATTGATCTGCGCCGGTAAACCGAACAAGCAGATTGCCTATGAGATGTCCCTGGCCGAGGCGACCGTCAAGGCGCATATCACGGCTCTGCTACGGCGGCTTGGGGTCAACAACCGAACCCAGGCGGCGGTTCTGGTAAAGAGCGCCAGTCTTGACAGCGCCGGTCCGGCCCCGGAGCCGGAGATACCGCCGCGTGCCATTCCGAACTAGAGCCTTTCAGTTTTTAACTGAAAGGCTCCAGAGCGTGTCATGTCTTGATGCAAAGCGCTGCAAGCGAAGAATGAGTAATGTTCCTCCACCGGATCGTCGGTCACGGCCAATCGTTGGCGTCGGTGTTTCCCGCAGCCGCGATCCGGCGGAGGCCGTCAGACAGGCGACCTCGCAACTGGCCCTTTCCAATATCAGCTTTGTCCTGGTATTTGTGCCCGATTGTCTTAGCCCTGAGAGGGTAGCGGCTTGCCTGAACGATCTCGTGCCGTCGGTTTCGGCGTTCGGCTGTACAACGGCCGGGCAAATCACGCCCAAAGGCTATGAGAGCGATGCGCTTTTGCTTATCGCCTTTGCCCATGAACACTTTCGCTGCGCATCGGCGCTCTTTAAACCGCTGAAGTCCCTGTCCATTGAGCAAACGGCGAAAAAGGCGCAGGAATTGAATTCGCGCTTTCACGCAACCGCCAACTGGAACCGCATCGCCCTGATCTTTGCCGATGGCTTATCCAAACAGGAAGATATTCTGGTAGCCGCCCTGGAAGCCGGATTGGGCGATATTCCGGTTTTTGGCGGCTCGGCGGGCAACGGGCTGGCGTTCGATGAGACATTCGTTCTGCATGGCGGGAAGTTTCACAGCAACGCCGCGCTGTTGATCCTGCTGGAAACGGATCTGGCGTTTTCCGGTCTCGGGTTCGATCATTTTCTGCCGACCGACAAACGTATGGTAGTGACCCGGGCGGTGCCGGAGGAGCGGCTGGTACTGGAGATCAACGGCTCACCCGCCGCCTTCGAATATTCCCGCCTCGTCGGTTGCGATGTCAACGCGTTGTCCCCAAGGGTTTTTGCCGAGAACCCGGTTTTGGTGCGCAATCGCAATGTCTGGCATGTGCGCGCCATTCAACAGGTGACCAATAATACGGCATTGTCGTTTCTGTCCGCCATCGACGATGGTCTGCTGCTCACCCTGGGACGCGGTATGGAAATACTGAAGACGCTGGATGCCGGTCTGTCGTCCGTCAGCCTGCATGGCAATTCGCCCGATCTCATACTGGGGTTCGATTGTTTTCTGCGAAAGCTGGAAATCGAGCAAAACAATATCGTGCTCCAGGCCTCGGAGTTGTTGACCCGCCATCGTGTTCTCGGGTTCAATACCTACGGCGAGCAACATTGCGGCGTACATGTTAATCAGACATTTGTCGGCGTTGCGTTTTTCTCTCCCTGACGGAGCTTTACCTTGATTGATCCCCATGATCCTCTGGAAGTCCAGATCGAAAAACAGACGAAAATAATCGAGGCGCTGATCCAGCGCGCGAACAGGGAACACGATGTTGGTGGTTCGGCCTATACCCTGTTTCAATCCGCCATCGCCCTGCAGGGCGAGGTCTGGGAGAAAACCAAGGATCTGGAGCGCGCGCTCCATACCCTGGGGCGGGCAAGTAACGAACTGGAAATCACCGAATACGCCTTTAAGCAAACGCAACGGAACCTGGCCGTCGCGCTCGATGCCATGGAAGGCGGCTTTGCCCTGTTCAGCGATGACAGGCTTGAGATCTGCAATGATTTTTTCAGGAACCTGGTTGCCGATATTGCAGACATGGTAACGCCGGGGCTGCATTTTAAGGATTATTTCGCCGCCCTTAGTCGCAGTCCATTGGTAAACCTGAGCCGCGACAGCGACGGTCAATCCGGTGATCGTGTGAAAAAATGTGACCGCTCGGGCGCGCTGGCCGCTCCCCTGATGCTGGCCCTTGGGAACGACCGATGGTTTCAGATTACCCACAAACAGACCGGTGGCGATAATATCGTCGTCCTGCAAACCGAGATCACGGGCATTGTTCGCAAGAACCGGCTGGAGAAAAACCGGCTGATCGATGAACAGGCCCATTTTCTGCAATCGGCGTTTAATCATATGAGCCAGGGCATAGGCATTTTCTCGCCCGAAGGCACATTGTTGATCCAAAATGTCTGCTTTGGGGAGTTGCTCGGTCTGCCGCTGCAACTGCTTCACAAGGGCACGGCATTCGAGCAAATTCTCGACTTTATCAAAAAGAACGCGCTGTTGATCGAAGACTATTCACGTGAAAATATCGATCTGTGGCAGAACCGGCTTCTCACCGAGAGCCATTTGAGGCACCGTATCCGCCATAGCGGCGGCAAGGTTCTGGAAATTCAGGTTCACAAACTGCCCGATGACAGCTATCTCACTAATATTATCGACGTTACGGTGGAGTCTGAAACGACGATACTGCTCGAAAAACGTGTCAAGGAGCGCACTTCGGAGCTTTTGGAAGTCAATCTGCGTTTGCGCCAGCAATACGAAGAGCAGGCCAAGGTTGAAGACGAACTGCGCATCGCCAAGGAGGAAGCGGAAAATGCGGTTTCATCGAAAACGCGCTTTTTCGCCGCCGCCAGCCACGATCTTCTCCAGCCGATCAACGCCGCCAAACTGATCATCTCAAATCTGATCGAGTGTTCCCGCAATACCAGAATGGAAGTAGCGGTCGATCGGCTGGACGGATCGTTTACGTCCATCCAGTCGCTTCTTCAGGCGCTTTTGGACATCTCCCGACTCGAATCTACCGGCACCGAACTGGCCGTGACGTCATTTTGTATCAATGAGATTCTTCATTCGGTAAAGGAGGACTACTTCCAGCTTGCGGCGCAAAAGAACCTGCGTCTTGACGTCGTTCCCTGCCGCGTCTGGGTGCGAAGCGATCAGCGTTATTTGCTGCGCTGCGTTCAAAATCTGGTCGTCAACGCCATCCAGTACACGGAAAAAGGCCGTGTGCTGGCGGGATGCCGAAGAAGGGGAGGCAACGTCGTTCTGGAAGTCTGGGATACGGGAATTGGAATTTCGAAGAAAAATCAAAAACGCATCTTTGCCGAATTCATGCGGCTCCAGACCGAAAAGTCCGGCTATGGTATGGGACTGGGACTCTCGATTGTCGAACGCGCCTGTCGGCGCTTGGGACACAACGTCTCCATTCGATCGAAAACCGGCGTGGGTTCTGTTTTTTCCATAGAGTTACCGTATGTCGAGCCCGGGACTGTCCGCTTTGAAGCAAAAGAGCAGCTAAATCCGCCATCCCAGGCCGATATGGATTTGATCGTTGTGATCGTGGAAAATGATCCCGACGTGCTCTTTGCAACAACGCAGAAAATCGAAAGCTGGGGGGGGAGCGTTCTGGCGGCGGAATCGACGAAAGAGGCTGTCAGGCTGGTTCGCGATATCGGTATGGCGCCGGATATTATTCTTGCAGACCACCAACTCAATAACGGCGACGACGGGATAAAATCGATCATTGCGTTGCGTAATCTGACCAGGACTCATATTCCGGCAATTATGATCACGGCAAACCGGGAAAAAAGCCTGATTAAGGCCGGACAAAAGCACGCTTTCACGGTTTTAACCAAACCGGTGCAGCTTTCGCGCTTACGGCCGTTGATCGATTGGAAAGTCCGTCAAAATGTGACATCATAATGCGGACTGTACAGGGTTATACATGATTGTGCAGGGATATAGGGGGATGGGGCCAGCAGCACCCGAAGGGCTGCTTTGAAAGCGACCTGTCGAGGTTACACGCTTCAGGCGATAAACGGGAGGGGGTTATGCGATCAATATTCGCCGGCCTGCTGGGATTGCTTGCAGTCTGGGCGTCGTCCGCGGTGGCAAACGAAACCTATGATCTGATATTCAAGCGGGGCACCCTGGCGGCGCTGCCCGAAGACAGTACCCTGATCTACGCGCGCCGGTTGATGGTGGCGGATAAGCCCGAAACATCCGACACCAACACCGGCATTGTCGAACTGACCCTTGAGCGCGATAAGACGGCGCGGCTGAAGTTTGTCCGCGACAACAGGTTTCGCCCTATCGGCGTCTTTCCTGCCGCGGTTGGAAATCCGATCATTATGTATTTTCTGGAAACCGTCATCCGCGATGTGGCACACAATACCGGTGGCAGTCCGTTCTACATTCGCAACCGGATAAAGGAGTCTGTCGTTCGATTCGCGCCACCCAGGGCCGGCACCGTGTCGTTTGACGGCAGGGACAGGGCGGTAAAGCAGATTGTCCTGCGACCGTTTATCGAGGACGCCAACAAACATAAAATGCGCGGCTATCATTCCCTGGCCCTGTCGATAACCGTATCGGAGAGTGTTCCCGGCTGGTACTACGCCCTAACGGCGAACGTGAAGGGCACCGATGGAAAGATACTTTACTCCAGCGCACTAACGCTGTCTGAAAATGGAAGGGTGCAGTAATGTTGACAGGTACAAACAGCACAATTGCCTTTGCGCGCCTGGCCTTTCTGGGGCTCGCCCTGGTCCCTGGCTCCGGCGCCATGGCGCAAAGCCCGGCGCAGCGCCTCAACGATTATCCGACGTTTGCGCGGGCCGATTACGTATTCGCCTGTATGGCGGCGAACGGACAGGGGCGCGATGTGCTACAGAAATGCGCCTGCTCGGTGGATGTGGTAGCGTCAATCCTGCCCTACGAGAAATATGTGGAGGCCGAGACCGTGTTATCGTTGCGGCAAACGGGCGGTGAGCGCATGTCTGTTTTCCGAACCACTCAACTTGCCAAAAACCTGGTTGCGGATTTGCGCCGCGCACAGGCCGAGGCCGAAATCATATGCTTTTGAGTTGGTTGAATGTGTTGAATGTGTTGAATGTGAAAAACCCGTCGGGGGCTGCTGGCCATTCATTGATCCTCGACGAAGCAAAACCTGCAGGCACTACGACTGTATGTCCTTGTTGAGGATTTTTTCAAAGACATTGCCTTCGGTGTCTTCGGCCCGCACCCGGAACGCGGGCGCGCCATTGTCACGATAGGTGAACCGGAACACCGGATTCTCGCTGATCGAAATGCCCCCTTGCAGGGTGAACAACATCTCATCGCCCTGAAAGACTTCAAGTTGGTGGATAAAATGGGCCCCGACAAAAAGCTGCGTTATCTGATCGCGCTGTAAACCGGAATAATTGGGATGACGGATCATAATCTGGGCTTCACGGCGCCCGCCCGACCGGGCGGCCGCCTCGCCAAAATGTTTGAGCCGCATCCTGCCCATGGAAGCCAGCGCCTTTTCGCTGCTTCTGCTGGCTGGGGCGGAACACCCCCCCGATGCCTTGACGAACCGTCCCTGCATGAAACTGCCCTTTGCCGTCCTGGCGATCACCCGCACATTGGAATACTGGTCGACGCGCACCCGCAAGGCAAAGTCAAGGGGGCTCATGGCCTCACCGAAGGTCATTTCGGCGGCCATGGGCGCCGGATTTTCGTCGATGACAACCATCGCCCCTGTTATCCGGTCGGTACCCGTTGCGGTTTGCCTGATCAGGACCGGTACGGTTGCAGCATCGTGGGCGCGATAAGGCGCGACAACATCGAACAGGCCCGTGGCGTCGTTGAGAACGGCATTGCCCGCCAGATCATCGCGCAGTTCGATCCAGCTTTGCGATTTCCGAAGCGGGTTGTCTGGAGCGGCCTGGCTTGCGGCCGGGGTATCTGTCACCGCTGCCGCGCTTGTCGCGGCAACGACGATGGCTATAAAAAGCTGTTTCATAAGGCGTTCCAATAATGATATTGCTCAATACACATGATAGCATGATAACACGTAAATTGAAATATCGCCCAAAGGATGTATTCGCCAGCCATTCACGACAGACAAATGTGTGCCAGCAATGTTTGAAGTCATCATGACCGTTTGCCTTCTCTCCGCCCCTGACATTTGCCGCGAAGTTCTGCTTCCCGGCTACGAGACGGAGCACCTGGCGGCGTGTGAAGCCCGCCTGGATAGCTTGCAGGATGCGGCGTTGAAGAAATTCCCGTCCTATCATCCGTCAATCCGGGGAAAATGCGCAAAAGTCCCGCAGGGACTGGCATTCGACGAGGTGCATGAGGGCGTCTTTGTGCATCGCGGTGCCATCAGCGATGCGGCGCCGGATAACCTGGGCGATATTGCGAATACCGGCTTTATTGTCGGCGATACGTCCATTGCCGTCGTTGACGCGGGCGGCTCGCGCCAGATCGGGGAAAAGATGTACCGCGCCATCCGCCAAAGGAGCGATTTGCCGATCAGCCACGTCATTCTGACCCATATGCATCCGGATCATGTTCTGGGAGCCAGCGTGTTTTCCGATATCGGCGCCACGATCGTCGGCCATGGCGATCTGACCCGGGCGCTGAACGATCGCGCCCGGACGTATCTGCGGCGTTTCGGCAGCCTGATTGGAAAGCGCGCCTTTATTGGCACGCAGATCATTGTTCCCGATGTGGGTGTGGCGGAAAAAATGACGATCGATCTGGGAAATCGCGTTCTTGTCCTGCAGAGTTGGCCACAATCCCATAGCGGCACGGATGTGACGGTTCTGGACACCGGCAGCGGGATCCTGTTCACCGGAGATCTGGTATTTCACGGCCATCTGCCGACATTGGATGGCTCGCTAAAGGGCTGGCAGGCGGTACTAACCGCCCTTTCCGAAATGCCGGTCACACGGATCGTACCGGGCCATGGAGGACCGGTTCTAAAATGGCCGCGCGCCTCGGTTGCGATGCAGCGATATCTGTCTGTGCTGGAGCGCGATACCCGGGCGGCGATTAAAACGGGTGCTACGCTCGGGGCTGCCGTCGAGACAATCGCCGCAAGCGAGAAAAGGCACTGGCAGTTGTTTGAACTGTACAATCCGCGCAACGCGACCGTCGCCTATACGGAGCTGGAATGGGAGTAGCCTTGTAATTTCGTTGAATGTGAAAAAGCCCCTCGGCTTCGCCTGGATTTACTTTTTCACATTCAGCTACTTCGGCTCAGTCGCATATTTGCGCAACAGTTGCGCAATCGCATAGGCTCGCTTTTCCAACAGAACAGGCGTTTCGCAAACATACGTTAGCGATCTGGCGCGTTCTCTATAGATGCGTTCGTCCCAGTCGACCTGTTCCTCAAGTCTGTCCACTGTTTCGAAGTCCGGGCTGGTAGCCGCCATCTGCGCCGCCATTTGCCCGCGCGCGCGATCGATTTTTTGCGACAGGGCGATTTGCGCATGGGCGTATTTTTCGATCCCGCCGATGATTTTCTTCCGATAATCGCTGAGTTGATCAAATATGCCGACAAAGATATGGCCATAAACATCCGGCGGAGCCTGTTTGTGGAGCGCGGCAAAATTGGCGATTAATTCTTCGCTGCGGGCAAGATCGGTCCGGCGCAGGGCCAACCGGTTGGCCAGTTCGTTCACATCCTTGACGATATCGCCATTCAAGGGGCCCTGTGGTCTGCCACCGGGCCACATGATGCCGAGCGAAAGGGACTTCACCTTGCGCTGAATACATGGCCAGCCCGGATCGGAAAAGTCCGCCGCCACACTATAGCCGCCCGGCAACAGGGAAATCGCTGCGATCCACAAAATCCGATACATCTTCACGGCATATCCTCTTCAGATTGTAGCATACGTATTTCGGCGTTAATGTCCATGACAGGAAATACACACCAAGGTCGTAGTTGTTTATGGGAGCCGACCATCTATACTCTTGGGCAAGAGCGTTTCGGCATGACAGTTCTCGTCAAGCCGGCTGATGTCGCGGATAACCGCGGATAACTTGGCTGTTTGCCTGGTCTGGTCGAACGCATTTCACAGTGGAACACATTTCACATGTGAGTACGGTTTGCCATCCGGCGCGTTCTCAAATGTCACATTCAGCGTTCCACTCGGGAATCGCGGTCGGAGCGGCGGCGGAGTGGGCGGAGTGGATTGTACCCTGGATGCAACCGGCAATACCAATATTATGCATACCGCACTTGACTCAACGCCACGAGGGTTGGGGGGATGACATCACTATTGGAATTATTGGAGTTGCAGCGCAGGAGGGGTGCGGGAGAGACATTTCCGCCCGTCCGTGTTAACGTGTGACATGATGCGCCTGGATGTGCGATGTTAATGGGATGATCCTGAAGGATGTTCCGGAAAACTCATTGGGTGCGGCCGGTTATCCGTTCGATCAAGGCTGCTGGTTGGTGGAACGAATCTGAGAATCTGACATTTGCTCCCCGTTGGCCGCCTTGAAAAACAACCGACTGAAAGATCACGACGCGATCCTTGAAGATGCCGCGGATTGAAAACAGACAAAGGGGGCCTGAAAAAGCAAAACTGAAAAAATCCGGGATAACCGGCCGATGTCGCCGGCCGATTATCGTGGTTCACGAATACTAACCTAAACCAATGGGAGACGTGTTATGAAAAAATTTCTGATGTTGACGTCGATATTCGGAATTTGCATGTCCGGTCCGGCCTTTGCCAATTCGGGCGTGCAAGCGCTGATTGATGACCCCAACCAATGGGCCATTCAGACCGGCGATTACAAGAACCAGCGCTATTCCACGCTTGATCAGATCAACAAGGACAATGTTAAAGATCTGCAGGTCGCCTGGACATTCTCAACCGGTGTCCTGCGCGGTCACGAGGGCGGCCCCCTTGTGATCGGCAGTACCATGTATGTCCATACGCCATTTCCGAACACGGTTTATGCCCTTGATCTGGATAACGATGGCAGAATCATCTGGAAATACGAACCAAAGCAGGACCCCGACGTAATACCGGTGATGTGTTGCGATACGGTTTATCGCGGCCTGGCCTACGCTGATGGCAAGATCCTGCTGCACCAGGCCGATACGACCCTGGTGGCGCTGAATGCCAGGACGGGAGCGGTGGAATGGAGCGTTGTAAACGGCGATCCGAAGATCGGCGAAACCAATACCGCAACCGTAATGCCGATCAAGGACAAGGTATATGTTGGCATTTCCGGTGGCGAGTTCGGCGTGCGTGGCTCGCTTACCGCCTATAGTCTGAAGGACGGCAAGCGCGTCTGGCGGGCGTATTCTATGGGTCCCGACAGCGATATTCTCGTTGATGAAAACACCACCCATCTGGGCAAGCCTGTCGGCACGGACTCCGGCCTCAATACCTGGGAAGGCGATCAATGGAAGATCGGTGGCGGAACGACCTGGGGGTGGTATTCCTATGACGCCGAAGAAAACCTGATCTACTATGGTACGGGAAACCCTTCGACGTGGAACCCCGCGCAGCGCCCCGGCGACAATCGCTGGTCCATGACCATCATGGCCCGCGACGTCGATACCGGCATAGCCAGGTGGTTTTACCAGATGACCCCGCACGATGAATGGGACTATGACGGCGTCAATGAAATGATCCTCACCGAGCAGGAAATTGACGGCCAGATGCGAAAATTATTGACCCATTTCGATCGTAACGGCTTTGGTTATACCCTTGACCGGGTAACTGGTGAATTGCTCGTTGCCGAAAAGTTCGATCCGAAAGTCAACTGGGCGACCCATGTTGAAATGGACAAGAACTCGCCACAATACGGCCGGCCGCAAGTGGTATCGCAATACTCGACCGAGCAGAATGGTGAGGATGTGAATTCAACCAATATCTGCCCGGCAGCACTTGGCACGAAGGACCAGCAACCGGCCGCCTATTCTCCAAGAACGGAATTGTTCTATGTGCCGACCAATCACGTTTGCATGGACTACGAACCGTTCCGCGTCAGCTACACAGCCGGCCAACCCTATGTGGGAGCAACCCTGGCGATGTATCCGGCCGGCGAGAGCCATGGCGGCATGGGTAACTTTATCGCCTGGAACGGCAAATCCGGCAATATTGTCTGGTCCTTGCCGGAAAAATTCTCCGTATGGTCGGGTGCACTGGCAACCGCCGGGGATATCGTGTTCTATGGCACGCTTGAGGGCTATCTGAAGGCAGTCGATGCGAATACCGGCCAGGAGCTCTACAAGTTCAAAACCCCATCGGGCATCATCGGTAATGTCATGACCTATACCCATGGCGGAAAGCAATATATCGCGGTTCTCTCGGGCGTCGGCGGTTGGGCCGGTATCGGTCTGGCGGCCGGTTTGACCAACCCTAACGATGGTCTGGGCGCCGTCGGCGGGTATGCCGCGCTGAGCAATTATACGGCGCTCGGCGGCCAGTTGACTGTCTTTGCTCTGCCAAACTAGCGCTTTTTCCGACGGGGCGGAAAATTGTAGCGCTGTCTGCTTTTCCCTCATTGCGCCGTTGCGCAATGAGGGAGAGTGGATTAACGGTCAGGTGTGTAATTTCAGCAGGTAGCTTTTACAAAACCCGTCGGGTACATCTGCCGATTCATCTGATCATGGCCCGGTATGGCCTTGCTGCGACAATCTGCGGCAATGGCCGCAAGAGATGTCGCTTCATGCTTGCCCGTCCCGGGAATAACCTGCTGAAAGACCACAATTAGGCATCTATCGCCTGCCGCTGCTGTCGGCATACCGATCCATTAATATGCGATGCGCAAGCCGGACAATCTTCTGATTGCCAATCGCCAAGAGTAAAGTCGATGCACAAACTGGTAATAACATTGACCGCCGCGGCAATGATCGCCGTACAGGGCCCACTTGCCCGCGGGGAGGACGCGGTAAAACCTGACAATATCACGGCCGCCTATAGTGAAGGCGGGCGCTATTTTACCGAGGACGATATTCCCACCTTCCATATTGCGGAAGATGGCACGATCGATTGGCTGACGTATTCGGGGTTTCGCCGTTATCACTCGGAATGTCATGTGTGTCACGGACCGGAAGGTGAAGGATCGAGCTATGCGCCGGCCCTGAAAAATTCGGCTGTGAATATGGATTATTATGACTTTGTCGAAGCGGTCACGGTGGGGATAAAAAAGGTCAGCGCATCGCAGACTTCAGTCATGCCGGCGTTTGGAGAGAATGCCAATGTGATGTGCTATCTTGATGACATATACGTCTATCTGAAGGCGCGCGGCACGGACGCCCTGGCGCGGGGACGACCGCGAAAAAGACAGAATAAATCCGATGAAATTCGAGAAGCGGAGAATGACTGCTTGGGCTAGAGCGGCCAGCCGGACAGGTCTGTTGCGCCGAAAGCCCGCCGGCGCGGCCGTGCGCCTGGGGCTAAGGCTGATACCGCTGGTGTTGGGCCTGTCGGGTCTTGGGTGCGTGGCGGGCGCGGCGCAAACATCTGATCTCGTCTCGAAAACGGCCTTCAGGGTCTGTGCGGACCCTGCCAACTATCCCATGTCGGACAAGCGCGGACGCGGCTATGAGAACCGTTTGGCGGCGCTGTTTGCGGCAAAACTGGACCTGCCTGTTCACTACACGTGGTATCCGATGGCGACAGGGTTCATTCGCAATTCCCTGCGCGCCAACAGATGCGACGTTGTTATGGGTTACGCCCAGGGGCATGAAATGGTTTTGAACACCAATCACTATTTTACCTCCGCCTATGCGTTGATAACGCCGCCGGACAGCCCGCTTGCGGACGTCAGGGCATTTTCCGATGAGCGGTTGCGGGGCCGCCGTCTGGGGGTCATCGCCGGCTCCCCGCCGGCAACGCATATGGCGCGTCATCGATTGCTGCCGCGCGCCAGATCGTACAATCTTGTGGTCGATCGTCGTCACGAATCCCCCGCCGTTGATATGTTGGAGGACCTGGCAAACGGCGTTATCGACGCCGCAGTGCTATGGGGACCGATCGGCGGCCCGCTGGTGAAGGAACTCCATCCCGGATTCGCTGTGACGCCCCTGCTGAATGAGGGCGTACCGCCACGATTGTTTTTTCGTATCACCATGGGTGTCCGCCAGGGTGAAAAGGTCTGGGCGCGAAAGCTCAATTCGCTTATCCGCCGCAATCGAACCGAAATCAACAGGCTGCTCACACAGGCCGGTGTTCCATTGTTGAACGACATGGGCACCGGTTTGCTGGAGAACACAGGACAATGACCGCGATTCGCCTATGTCTGTTGCTTGCCTTTTTGATACCCGGCGCGGCGCTGGGGCAGACAGTCGCGGAGCCCGATGACTACAGAATGGATCGTTACAGAAGCGCCGTACCGCAAACCCTGAAAGGTGGCACGGTTATCGGCTCCGATGCGGCCTATGCCCTGTGGAAAACCGGTCGCGTTGCTTTTGTCGATGTGCTCCCGCGCCCGCCCAGACCGAAGGAATTACCTGAGGGAACCTTCTGGCGGGAAAAGCGCAGGAATTCCATTCCGGGCTCCATTTGGCTGCCCAATGTCGGGTATGGGAAGCTCTCCGCCGAAGCCCGCGACTACTTCAAAGCCGGTCTGAACAAGGCCACCTCCGGCGATCGGCACCATCCGATGGTGCTCTTTTGCCTGAAGGATTGCTGGATGTCGTGGAACGCCGCCAAACGGGCCATCGAATACGGCTTTACCAATGTATTCTGGTATCCCGAGGGCACCGACGGGTGGCAATCGCGTCAATATCCATTGAAAGAACTTAAAGCGGAACCGGAAGAGTAGTTGAGTGGGAAAAAGTCCCTTGTCAGCAGATTTACGCGAACCTGTTGTTGCAACTTAAACGATATCAGACGCTCTAAACAGTCTCAACCGATCGCAATGCCGCGCAAAAGCGGCGGTGAAAATCCCTAAACCCGAAAACATCGCTCGAACGGCCATAAATTTCGCCATCGAGTTCATCAAGCAACGCCTTGCACGCGATATTCGGTTGATGGATGGTGTAGAGTTTCTGGCAGGTTCTTCGCAAACCGCACAGGTCCTGGGCCTTTACGTTCTGTCGCAACATGAATTTCAGGCGAGACAGCCGCACTCTCTTGCGCAATGGCTCAAGATCGAAAGTCCGGGAGGTGCCCATCAGCACACTCAAGCCGCCGATGAAAGCCGCAAGGACTGCGACAATCAGCCATACCGGTTTTAACATGGCAGGCGGAGCGCGTAATGGCTGTTCACGTGATTGGTTACGGACAGGTGGCATGGCAGGCGATATGGCCACCCGTTGCGGCGAAATGACAACCGATTTCATTGACCGCTCAATCGTATCGAAATAGGAAACCTCCATCGGCTCGACAATCGCCGACACGCCGTTCTGCGGCTTGATGGTCCATCGCCAGAACGCAATGGAGACCGGGCCTTCGGGGGATAACTCAACCAGGCGCTTTTCCGGATGGGGAAAGATAAGCGCGCTCGGCGACTTTAGCTGCGGCATCGGCGGGATCATATCGGGGCTGGCGCCGGTGGCGGTCAACTTCACGACGCGCAAAACGCCTTCACCCTCACGCAGTTGATCGGGTGCGTTGGACCAGCGATCCGATATCTTCAATTTGCGCACCGGAAACCACCAGGCACGTTCGCTCGGGGCCGGCAGCACCTCCAGCGTGACCGGGTTTGATATCACGTCATACGCAAACCAGTTATTGTTTTCGTCAAGCAGGGTGAGATGATGAATGAAAGGACCGATCTTCAGTTCGCCGGCACGATCAGGGAACAGCGCCATACGGCGGCGCATGTTCTTGACGGTCTGTCCGTCGATGACGCTCTTGTACCAGTGATCCTCACCCAATTGCATCCAGTTGATCGGGCCGAAGTCTGGCGGTTCCAGTTTTTCCAGCGTGATATGCCGGCGATAGATGCCGTGGATTGTCAACAGCACCATCTCGTGCTGAAAGGGCAAGGTGCCGGTCTTCTCGATTGTGACGGTAAGCACCAGATCGGCCGGATCGACGGTGTGCTGCGCCGCAGCCTGCTCAAGACACAGCAGGCACAAAAGGAGTGCAGGCCAGTTTCTCAGGACTTTCCTTACCATGTTACCACGGCTCCCTTGCCGCCTTCTGTCCGATTCCTGCCTTGGCGCGGCGTTTGTGTTCATGGGCAATCCGAACGGCGAGGAATGCCCCGGGAACATCTTCCAGCGTAGCCAGCCAGCGCGATCCGGCGACGACGAATTTGTCGTCAAAAACCTTGCGTACGCCCCTTTGAGCGTGGCTTTGCAGGAGAGGCAGGCCCACGCCGGGGCCGCTGTTGGTGACATCGGCGCCGGTCCCGGACGCGCGCGCGCTGCCGCGTGCAATACCCGATTGCGCTGTTGGACCATCCCTTGCGGGCTCCCATCGGGCGATGGCATCCGCCTCGATGGGTGTGCCCCCGTAAAAGGCCGCCACGAGATCGAAATTCGCCCGTGCTTCGGCATCGGACGGGCGCTTGAAAAGAACGCGATCGTATGCCTCCAGCGCGGCGGCATAGTATGCTGTATGCACCCGGGCGTTTCCCAGATTGAATGCAGAGCCTGGTCCCGCCTGACGAAACGCCTGTACGGCTTTCTCATAGTGCCCGGCGCGATAGGCGGCGACGCCGCGCCAGGCCGGGTCCTGAAAAAGCGCCGCAGCGAGTTGTGGCATATCAAGGGCAAGCGCTATTCTGCCAAACGGCGCCGTACCGCCGGAGTAAAAGGCAACGGCCAGCAGAACAAGTGCCAGGCAAAGAATCCAAAGCCGGTTCATGGGCTTTCCCTCCGAAACAGCCCGAGAACCGGCAAAAGCGCGGCGATCAGTACATATCTGCCATAATCGACCCAAAACAACATCCGGTTTTCCAGACGCGCCAGGCGTTGCGTCGAATTGCTCTGGAGGTCTTTCATCAATCGCCCGGCATCTGCCAGGTGATATAGATGACCGCCGCCGATCGATACCAGCGTTCTGAGCGCCGCTGGCGCGACAGGAGCGGCCGGTGATACCTGCGTCGGCGCGTGAACGACCGACAACCGTCCGCCGCGATCGACAATGTCGGCCGCTGACGTCAAGGCTTGCGGTCCGATCCCGGCGCCATCGCTTAGCAATATCACATCGGCGGAAACAAGCGCGGCGTCTGCAAGGATCTGCGCTGCCTTTCTGAGCGCCAGCGCCGGCCGGCTTCCCGGATCGGGAACGGTTTCTTCATCCAGCAGCGCCATGGTCTGGCCGATCCGGGCACTGTCAACGGTCAGGGCGGACGCCACATAGGCATCCCCGGCATAAACGATCAACGCGGCCGGTCTTGAGCCCAGCGCCGCAACACCGGCACGGCCCATCGTTACCAGGGCCTGCCATGTTTTGTCCCGTGTTGTCGATCTGGAAACGTCCATGACAAAGACCACACCGTCAAGATTTCGATATGCCCGCGTATCGCGCCGTTCCACCGCCGGGCCCGTCAGGGCGATCACGATCGCCGCTGCCGCCAGCAGCGGTAACAGATACGACGCCCGTCCTGCACCGCCCTCAATACGTCCCATGGCCCCCATGGCGCGCATCAGCGCCGGATCGACAACGTTCTCCCAACCGCCAACGGTGTTGGCGAAACGTCGCAGAATAACACCCGTACCTGCAATCAGCACCAGGGCCAACGCCCACGATGGACGCAGAAATGTCAGCGCGTCCAGGGGCATCAGCGGACCTCCCGCCAGGCGAGCAACAGGCACAAAAGGCCGGCCAACAGCGCCGGATACAGCCAGAGATCGCGGACGACCTCGGCGGCCAGACCGGCGGTGGCGGTGGCTTCCAATCGGTCAAGGGCATCTGTCACGGCCACCAGATCATCGGTTGTGCGCACGCGAAACATCTGGCCGCCGGTCAAAGCTGCCATGGCCTGCAACGTTACCGCATCGACGGCACCGCGTTTGTCGGCGGCCTCTTCGATATCCCTCGGCCCAAAAGCGATGGTGTGCACCCGCACGCCCATTTCGCCAGCCAGCCTGGCGACGCCGCGCGGCGTGGCGGCGCCGGCGTTGTTTTTTCCATCGGACAGTAAAATCACCACCCGGGTTTTGGCCTTTGAGTTTGCCAGCCGCTTAAGGGCAATGCCGAGCGCATCGCCGATATTGGTGGCGCGGCCGGAAATACCGATAACCGCCTGCTCGATGGATCGGGCCACGGCTTCAACATCGAACGTGAGCGGTGCGGCGAAATAGGCCCGCGAGCCGAACACCACCAGGCCCACCCGATCACCGCCACGCCGGCGCACAAACCGCGCCCCGACGGCCTTGAACGCCTGAAGGCGCGTAACGCGCTTGTCGTTGAGGAAAAAATCCTCGCGCACCATCGACCCTGACAAATCGAGCGCCAGCACAAGATCGCGGCCCGATGTGGGCAGGGCCGGTGTTGAAACCAGTTGCCTGGGACCGCAGGCGGCACCGACAAGCAGGAACCAGATCAGAACCGGGAGGATATGTCGGCTGGAAAAAACCGTGTTTGTCCTATCGGTTCGCCGAACCAGTCTGCGCCCCACCCGTTCCGGCACAAGCAGCGTGCTCCCGTATGAGGCGCGGGGGGGAAGAAGAAAATAGACAGCAACAGGCAGCGGCAGAATGAGAAAAAGCCAGGGTGTTGCGAAGTCAATCATCGCCACCGGATTCCTTTGTCAATGCGCTTTCCAGGGATGCAATGGACGGCAGTCCGCCGGGCCGGTACAGGCGTGCCCCCAGCGTCGTCGCCGCTTTCGGGTTGCGGCTTTTCAGCAGACGCAGCAGGGCGATGGTGCGATCACCCTCGGGCAGGGCCCTGAGCGCCTGTATCTGCCGCGCCAGGGTATCGGGACGTGCCCTGGGGGGACGCTTTTGGAGTGATGGTGCAGCGATCAGCGACAACAGAAAGCCCACAGCAAGAGCGGTCAGCAGGCCGGTTGCGGCAGCGGCGGCGAGTTCGGCGATAAAACCGCCGGACGCCTCCGGCGGCAGCCTGATGTCATGGAGGCCGGCGACAAGTTCGGCAGCGGTGATTGCACGCTCGGCCATTTCACAATTCCAGTTGCCTGATCAACGCCTCCAGCGGCGCGCCTGGATCGATATATCGGGCGCGCCGGGGCATCCATTCACCGGGCGTGGTCTTCGGCGTTCCCGCCCTGGCGGATACGCGCGCCCGAAAGCGCCTGCCATCGGGTGTCCGAATGGGATAGGTTCCCGCAGGCAATGCGTCGATCGCCCGTTCCTGAAGAACAATAAAGCGCAGATGACGATGTTGCGCCAACTCGCCCACAAGGTCTTCCAATGCGCTTCCCTGGGCATCCAGACCGGAGGCGATAGTAATGCGCGAACCGTTCGGCGCGATGTTCTTGAGCCCCGCAAGGGCCCGATCAAGATCGGGGCCCGGGTGCGCCCGCCCGCCCGGGTGCCTTGCCCGGTCTGTTGCAAAGGCGAGCGCGTTTTTATGCGCCCGCACCATTGCGCCAATGACATTGAGCATGCCGCGAGCCCGGGCGCGCGGTCTGACCACATGGGTTTCATGGCCGGTTATGGCCATGAGAGCCACCTTGCCGCCACTTTCCACCGCCCGCCAGCCTGTGAGCGTCAGGGCCTGTGCGGCAGCAACCGAGCGAAACGCCCGCCGAACACCCCACAACATGGAAGGTCGAAAATCGGCGACCAGCAGACTGACACGATCGCGTTCTTCGTGAAATGTACGGATATGCAATGTACCGGTACGCGCCGTCGCGCCCTGATCGATATGGCGCAAATCGTCTCCTGGCGCATACACTCTGGAATCGGCGATGTCCTGTCCCTTGCCCCGGCGCCGGAGGACAAAACCGCCGGAAAGGGGGCTCAGTGCACTGTTGCGACGGCGCATTTGCGCAATGCAGGCGCGCAGTCCGATCAGTTCCGATGAACGCAGGGACACCCCCGGCGCACACAGATATGTTTCCTGTGTACTCATAGCGGTTCGGTCTGCGCCACGATGTCCCGCACGATACCACGTGCGGTGCGCCCGTCGGCTGTCGCCCGCCAGCTGACAACCATGCGGTGGGCCAGCACATCGCCGGCGACGGCCTGCACATCCTCGGGCAGCGCGTGATCGCGGCCCGAAAGGAAGGCGCGCGCCTTGGCGCAGGCCGCCAGGGAAATGGAGCCGCGTGGCGAGACCGCATGATCGATTTCATCGTGAAATGGCGGTGTGCGCGTCGCCATTACCAGTCGCACGATATAGTCGCGCAAAGGCGCGGCAAGATGGGTTGCCATGGCCGCCGATTTGGCATTCAGAATGTCGGTCAACGTCATCCGGGCGGGGGGTCGGTGCTTGTCGCAGGCCTCACTTTCCACCAGGTCCAGGATCTGCCGTTCGTTGTGTGCATCGGGCATATCCAGCATCACGTGCAGCAGGAATCGGTCGAGTTGGGCCTCGGGCAGGGGAAATGTTCCCTCGTGCTCGATCGGATTCTGGGTGGCGACGACGACAAAGGGATCGCGCAGGCTGTGGGTATCGCCGCTGCTGGTGACTTGCTGCTCCGCCATCGCCTCAAGCAGCGCCGATTGCACCTTCGGCGGCGCCCGGTTTATTTCATCGACCAGGATCAGATTGTGAAACACCGGGCCCCGGGAAAATTCAAATGATCCGGTTTCGGGGCGATATATGCGGGTGCCTGTCACATCCGAGGGCAACAGGTCCGGCGTGCATTGAATGCGCGCGTAGTCCCCCTGGATGGCCTCTGCAAGCAATTTCACGGCGCGGGTTTTCGCCAGCCCCGGAGCCCCTTCCACCAGAATATGGCCGCCGGCCAGAATACCGATCAGCAGCCGCTCAATCAGCCGCTCGTGTCCGATGAGACCGGCTTGCAGAAAGGATCGCAACGTGGCGATGGGGCTGATCACTGTCGCGGGCCCGGCTTTTCGATCACGCCCGCTTGCCTCAGGGTTTGCTTTTCCGGACACGCTGCCGGCGGGGCCGCCTGCCCTTTTCACCCTTTTCATACTGTCCGATTCGAAAGTGTTCACCGCCTGGACCCGAATTGTGCCGGCTTTAATGTTAGATCTACTTTATACGACCGCAGGAACGCGGACCATACACCCGAAAGTCTCATCGCCTCTCATGGCCAGATGAATGACCGGCAGCATCCGATGGGCTTTCGAAAGCAACCTGCTGAAGTTACGCAGTCAGCCGACTTTTCTGGCCATCGATCCGCGGCCCGGATCGTATCCCCATAAACTGGCGAGCATAAACGCGATCAGCGCCGCTACGACCCAAAGCAAGGCAGTTGCATTGAATTGACCATAAAGGGCAAAACGGATCAACTCGACCCCGTGGGTAAACGGATTATAGGCGCATATATCACGTAGCAGCGGCGATGCCTCGGCCATTTTCCAAAGCGGGTACAACGCGCTCGACAGGAAAAACATGGGAAATATCACAAAGTTCATGACGCCGGCGAAATTCTCCAGTTGTCGAATCCTCGAAGACAACAAAAGCCCCAGACTCCCGAGCATCATGCCGCTTGCCAGCAGAGCAGGAAATACAGCCAGATATCCGGAAAAAGGAAATGTAATATCGAACAGGGCGGCAAGGGCCAGAAACCCGTAGACCTGGATGACGGAAATGATCGTTCCCGCCAGCAACTTTGAAGACAGCAGCCACCAGCGCGGCATCGGACTTGTCAGCAGCAGGCGCATGGAGCCGATCTCGCGATCATAGACCAGACCAAGGGAGGATTGCATGCCGTTGAACAACTGGATCATACCGCACAGGCCGGGCACGATATAGACCTCATAGGTGATATAAGTTTCATAGGGCGGCATGATGGAAAGGCCAAGAGCGGCGCGAAACCCGGCGGCAAAAACCACCAGCCATACCAGCGGTCTCACCAGTGCCGCGAGGAACCGGCCGCGCTGGGAAACAAAACGCAGGATTTCGCGATATACGACACCGTAAAGGCTGATCCTGTAGGCCTTCACGCCAGCGCCTCGTTCGTCGTACCCGTCATGTCCGCAAAAGTCTCGGCGAGGGTGCGTGTGTTGCAAAGGGCCTCGCTGAACCCATCGGCGATAATGCGCCCCTGGTGCAGGACGATCAGGCGATCGCGGGGGCGCACTTCATCGACCAGATGGGTTGCCCACAGGACGGTTATGCCGTCGTCTGCGCTAAGCTCATGGACATGGGTGGTAATGGCCGCCCGGGTGGCGGCGTCCAGGCCCACGGTGGGTTCATCCATCAGCAGAATATCGGGGCGATGGATCAATGCCCGGGCAATTTCCATGCGCCTGCGATGCCCGCCGTTCAAGGTCCTGACTTTTTCGCGTTTGCGGCTGCGCATGCCAAGACGCTCCAGGCACGCGTCGATACGCGGCGCCGCCTCTCTTGCGGATAATCCGTGCAGGGCCGAGAAATAGATCAGGTTCTGCTGAACCGTCAGATCGAGATCGAGCGTGGGTTGTTGAAACACGACCCCCAGTCTGGCAAGCGCCAGGCGTGGCTTTTTGTCAAGGGGGATGCCGGCAAGATCGATATTGCCCGATTGGGCAACAAACATGCGTGTCAACAGCGCGAACAAGGTCGATTTTCCGGCGCCATTGGGTCCCAGCAGGGCGCAGAAGGTGCCCTGAACGATGTCGAAACTTATCCTGTCCAGCGCTTTCTTCGTACCGTAGGAATAAGACAGATCTCTGACAACCAATCCTTTGAAAGCACTGTGTTCGCTCACGCGGTCACATCTCCGATTGATCCTGGAAAAGCGGGGAGCGCTGATAGGGGTATCATTTCAAATTTTACAGGGCTTGTATAGAGCGTGTCAGGCGCCCCGCCATGGCGTGAGCGAAAGAAGCCGCTGAACCGGTCGAATTGCGTTGTCAACAATCAGTTGATCGTGCCTTGATACCAGCGGTATTGGCTCTTTTTGTACACGCTCTAATTTAGAGCGTGTCAGGTCTTAATAGAAGCAATTTTCGTTTCCCGATTGGCGAGGCGAACCACGCCCAAGGCAATCGAAGAGCGATGGCGACCCATCTCTCGAGAGCGGCTTGGGTGTGGGCGTCCGCCAATCGACAAACCCGAAGGGACGGGCGCTTTTGCACCAATATGGACCTTAAATCTCTTGAAAATAGCCCCACTATATCCTGCGAGACTTAAGGCCCATCTTGTCACAAAATCGCTCCGTCAGAATGGTTCTATTAAAACCTGACACGCTCTAGTGCCGGACTTCTTCAGGCAGAGGCGGCGCGCTTGCCCTGTGCGGCGGCCGAATCGAAATAGCGCGATGTATGATAGACGCCCTTGGGAGCCGGTTTTCCGGTCTGTTTTTGCACATTGACCACTTTAAGCGTTTCGCGCGCTGGCTCCGGCTCGAAGGCGCGGGCAATGGCAAAGGCCTCATCGGCATCATCGGCAACCACATTGTAGCGGGTGCAGAAGGTTCCCGAACGTTGCGCTGGCGGCACGCCGGTCGCCGGTGCGGCGGACCAAAGACCTCCCAGGGTCAGGCTAAAGCGCGTCGACGCCATACCGCCGCCCTGGGCAAGACGGATTTCCCGATCGAGCCAATGAGCCGTTTCATTGAACTTGTTCGCCGCAATGGCATCATTGACCGTGGTGCGCGCCGCCTCGATATCGCCGCTTCGCCAAAGCGCATAGGCGTGCTGCACCGCAGCGCGGCTGAATTCCTCCGGATGATCCTGCCGCAGCCCCGGATCCGAAAAGGATGACAAAAACGCCGCCTGGGTATCGTCGAAACGCTCCATATCGTTGTAGACAACAAGCAGCAAAACCCGCGCCAACAGGACGATTTGCTGGTGCCAGCCTTCCAGACGCTGCCCGGTTTCCATAACGGCGCCAAGGTGCTTTAAAGCCGTCTTCGGATCCCCGGAGCGGCTGGCGGCGGTCGCAAGATTGAAGTTCAGGGAACGCGCGTCGTGGACCTCGCATGCCAGCCCCTTGCGATAGGCGGCAAAGCTCTCCTCATAGCGATCGGAATCGGACAGATAATTGCCAAGCAATTGCCATAACAGCCACACATGGGGCACCGCCCTGGTGCCGTTTTGCAGAACCGCGATGGCCTCATCACGCCGACCCAGAGCGTTCAACGCCAACCCCTGAATTTCAAAGCCGGCGGAATAGCGCCTTTTCTCCAGCTCGCGCCCGATGTTGAGAGCCTGTTTGGCGTCATCGCGCGCCAGACAGGCGTGCGCCTTTTGCGCCAGGGCTTCGAGCGCAACCATCTCCGTCGCTGTGTTTGTGCCGGTATCCGAATTCGTCATCTGTGAACCCCTCGCCGCAACGCTAGAGCGTGTGTCTCTTTAAAAGACGCTACAAACGGTTAGAAAATGGTTAAGCAATCGTCTAAAACCGATGCGATGGCGGTAACATTGCAACCATATTCCGAGCCTTTGGCGACGTGTTTGCGCGAGCTGCCCCCGGATCATGACACGCCCCAGCGCCAGGACCGCCGGCACCCCTCTTAAAAACCGCGCTTGAGACTGCCTAAAATCCCCCGCACCAGAGTACGGCCCAGACTGCTGGCAACCGAACGGGCCAGAGACTTCATCGCAGCCTCAGCGACAGATTGGCGCTGACGGCCACTGGCGCGCCGCCTGGCTCGCGCCGTCGGCGTATCGTCGCGCATGCCGGGGACACTATAGCCCTTGCGCGATCGGGCCACACGCCTGCCCCTGCCGCGGGCACGGTCCTCCGCCTGGCGCTGTTTTTGTTCAAGCGCCTGGCGCTCCCGGGCGCGTTGGCCGAGCACTTCATAGGCGCTGATACGATCAATGGGCTGATCGTAGCGGTCGCCCATGGGGCTTGCCTGCAGAATGGCCGCGCGCTCACGTCTGGTAAGTGGTCCCATGCGGGTTTCCGGCGGGCGGATCAGTGTGCGCTGCACAATAGACGGTACGCCGGATTTTTGCAGCGTCGATACCAGCGCCTCGCCGATCCCGAGCGTTGTGATCGCCTCCAGGGTATCGAATTTGCTGTTCGGGCGAAACGTCTGCGCCGCAACCCGCACTGCCTTGCGCTCGCGCGGCGTATAGGCGCGCAGGGCGTGCTGAATACGCGATCCCAACTGGGAAAGCACCGTATCGGGGATATCGATGGGGTTCTGGGTGACGAAATAAACCCCGACCCCCTTGGAGCGGATGAGCTTGACGACCTGCTCAATCTTCTCGACAAGCACTTTCGGCGCATCGTCAAAGAGCAGATGCGCCTCGTCGAAAAAAAACACCAGCCGCGGCTTGTCCCCATCGCCCACCTCGGGCAGTTCCTCGAACAACTCCGACAGCAACCAGAGCAAAAACATGGAATAAACCCGCGGCGATCGCAGTAGCGCATCCGCCGCCAGAATATTGATCATGCCGCGTCCGTCTTCCGCGCGGCACATGAGATCGGCAATATCGAGCGCCGGCTCTCCAAAAAGCCGCTCGCCGCCCTGTTCTTCGAGAACAAGCAAATGGCGCTGCACTGCGCCGATACTGCGCCGCGAGACATAGCCATAACGCTGGGAGATATCCGTATCCCGCAACTGCATCATACGCGCAAGAATGGCGCGTAAATCCTTTAAATCGAGGAGGAGCAGCCCCTCGTCATCGGCGATTCTGAATGCAACATTCACCACCCCCTCCTGTGCCTCGCTCAGATCCATCAGACGCGACAGCAACAGCGGGCCCATGTCGCTGACGCTGGCGCGCACCGGGTGCCCCTGTTCGGCGAAAATATCCCAAAACGTCACCGGGTAAGCGCGCAAGCGAAACCCGTCGCCAAGCCCGATCTTGCGGGCGCGCTCAAAAAGAAAATCCTTCTTCGTTCCCGCAACCGCCATGCCCGCCACATCGCCCTTGACATCGGCCATGAAAACCGGCACCCCGGCGCCCGCAAACCCTTGCGCCAGAATTTGCGATGTAATCGTCTTGCCGGTTCCCGTCGCCCCCGCAATAAGCCCGTGGCGGTTGGCCATATCGAGGTTCAGATATTGCGCGATACCTGCGCTTGTCGCATCTTCAAGGTTTCCGGTTCCAATATAGACCGCGTCATCGCGTAACACGTTCGTTCTCCCTTAATCGCGCCTGCACGTGCTCGGCTATGGTGAAGTAACTCTGCGCCTGCACGCTGCGCGGATCACTGACGGTGATCGGCGTGCCCGCATCCGAGGTGGCACGGATGTTCATGTGCAACGGCACCGCGCCAAGAAACGGCACATCAAGGCGCTTTGCTTCACGTCTGGCGCCGCCGGCGCCGAAGATTTCCGTCTGTGTTCCGCACGCGGGGCACACAAAGGTGCTCATATTCTCAACAAGGCCGAGAATGGGCACATCGACCTGGCGAAACATGTTCAAACCCTTGCGCGCATCAATAAGGGCCAGGTCCTGAGGCGTCGAGACGATAATCGCCCCGCTTACCGGCACCTTTTGCGCCAGCGACAACTGCGTATCCCCCGTGCCAGGGGGCATGTCGACGACAAGCACATCGAGCGGTTGCCAATCGACATCGTGCAGCAATTGGGCCAACGCCTTGATCACCATCGGACCGCGCCAGATTACCGGCGTATCCTCGGCGATCAAAAAGCCGATGGACATCGCCTTTAAGCCAAATCCGTCCATGGGTATGAGAACGTTATCGCGCGTTTGCGGCCGTGCGTTCAGGCCAAGAAGACGCGGTATGGACGGGCCGTAAATATCGGCGTCCAGAATGCCCGCCTGCATACCAAGCCGTTGCAGGCCCACGGCCAGATTGACCGCCGTGGTGGATTTTCCCACGCCTCCCTTGCCCGATGCAACCGCGATAATCGCCTTCACACCGGGTACCGGCGCCGGTTGCGGCAATCGGCGTGGTGCGGGTGGCTCGCGGGCGGCGTCCGGCTTGCGCTCCGCCGTCAGGGTGACGATGGCCCGGTCCACCCCGCGCATTGCCGCCACAACCTCTTCGGCCCGTTGCCGTACCGGCTCAAACGCCTGCGCCTGTGCCGCCGGCACGCTGATAGAGAACATCACCGCGCCGTCGTTCAGATAAATATCGCTTACCATCCCCGACGATACAATATCGCGCGTATTCCCCCCGGCAGTATCATCGAAGGTGATTTGCGCCAGTTGCGTCAGAATGTCCTGTTCGTTGACACGCACCCGTTTACCTCTCAATTTATCCAACGGTGAACTTTCAATAGATTGTTCGTTCATTTTCCGCAATACGGATCGCAAACAATCGTGTGTGAAAAAGGCTTCAAGCGCAAGCGCGGCTTTTCTGCGGATAATACCAGCGGTATTGGCGTTTTGTACACTCTGACTTGTGTATCGTGCTGATAAGACAACGGTTTTAAACCGGGTCAGGAGTCAAACGCGAAGCCCCTTGGTATAACATTGTGGACGGTGCGCCGCGCCTTCCTGAGCGTTGTTTTCTCATTGTTTGAAATGAAGAAAAGCAGCCTGAGCGGAGCGAGGACTTTTCTTCACGATCAACGCATTTGCAGAACCAGGCATCGAAGAATGCTCTGCGCAAAGTCGGCCTAGCAGTGTGTCGGGTCCTAATAGAAGCAATTCTGTTTCTATTAAGACCTGACACGCTCTAGTGGATGCGGGAGAGATTTCCGCCTATGACGAAACATATACGCTGTTTCGCCTCGATGCGGTTGCCTATGCCGCGCGGCGCCGGTAGGTCCAGACGCGCGCCGGCGGCAGATTACGCCGGATCCATTTCGAGACCTGAACCTCAATGGCGTCGCCGCGTAAGGGTATGGGAGAATCGAAGCCATAGGAAAACTGCACAAACGGGCTTTGCGGCGACATGCATTCCAGCGCTTGTTCGAGCAGGTCGCGACGCTTTTCCGGCCGGACCGTCAACAACGGCAACGATGAGACAACCGCCGCGATGGGCGCGTCATCAAAGCGTTTGCGCTGGTGCAGAAAAGCATAGGCATCGCCGTCAAGAACAAGGGCGTGGGGATACCTGTCCTGCAAGCCCTGGCAGAAATCCTCGTCGTATTCAATCGCCACGAGGCGCTCTTCGTTGCACCCGGCGGCGATCAGGCATTCGGTAACAACCCCGGTTCCGGGCCCCAGTTCGACCACCAGACCGGATTGCGACCAGTCCACTTGCGCTGCCATGGCGCGGCCAAGGGTGCGGCTGGAGGTGGCGATGGAACCTGTTTTAATGGGCTGCCGGAGCCAGGTGCGAAAAAATTTAAGTTCCTCGGCAGCCGCAAGGCCGATGCGATCAAGGCCGGTTTCCTGGATTTGCGGGGACTCCCTGTCGAAACGGCTGATCAACCCTTGCACTTCGTGTATCGCTGATTGCTTCAAGTCGTTTATACGCGCCCGCAAACGCCCGTTTGCCAGTAACTCCTGCCACATATTCAATGCCCCGAACGTATCGCCACTCACGGACCTCCTCAAGGGGTCCTGGGAGACAGGTTCCTTGTCGCATCTGATGCAAATTTGATCACATTTCGTATAAAAATTACTTAAAATTACACGAAATACATTACGCGGCCAGCCCCGCATGCAACCGTTCAGCCGGCTATTTCCAGGGTAGCAGACCTGAAGTGATACATCTTGCGGCCCATTGCCGCAGATGAACAGACAGTGGCATCCGATACGCCTTCTTCGAATTAACCAACTGAAACTACACGCTTGCGTCCCATCATAGAATAATTTTTAGCCTAAGTATGACGAGGTGTGTAATTTCAGCAGGTTGTTCTCGAAAAACTCATCGGGTGCTGCTGGCCGTCTGCGGCAAGGGCCGCACGTAGACTCAATTAACCATCCTGTCGCGACCAAAAATCAGCCATCGCGAGGTTACGGCTCGCTCAGATTGTCAAAAAAACTCTTGATCTTGGTAAAAAAACTGGTCGCATCGGGGTGCGTTTTCTCCGATGAGAGTTCGGCAAACTCCTCAAGCAACTCGCGCTGACGCCGCGACAAGGACTGCGGCGTTTCCACAACAGTCTGCAAGTACAAATCCCCCCGATGTTTCGACCGCAAAACCGGCATGCCCTTGCCGCGCAGGCGAAACTGCTTGCCGGTCGGGGTTCCGGACGGGATTTTGATGCGCGCGGTACTGCCATCGACGGTGGGTATTTCGATCTGGCCGCCAAGGGCGGCAGTGGTCATGGAAATGGGCGCGCGGCAGAACAGATCAGCGCCATCGCGCTGAAACAGGCCGTGAGGCCGAACGGAAATAAAAATGTACAAATCCCCCGCCGGGCCGCCACGCAACCCGGCCTCCCCCTCACCGGCGAGGCGAATGCGGGTGCCATCTTCGATACCGGCGGGAATGTTGACGGACAGGTTGCGCTCCTGCACGGTGCGGCCGGAGCCGGAGCAGTTCTCGCAAGGCTGTTCGATCGATTGTCCCAGGCCGCGGCACGCCGGACAGGTGCGCTCAATAGTGAAAAAGCCCTGACTGGCGCGAACCTTGCCGACCCCATTGCAGGTGCGGCAGGTGGTGGGGCTGGTGCCCGGCTTGGCGCCCGAGCCGGAACATGTTGCGCAGCTCACACTGGAGGGAACACGGATTTCAGCGCTCTTGCCGCGAAACGCATCCTCCAGGTCGATCTCCATATTGTATTTCAGATCGCCGCCGCGATTGCTGCCCTGGCGCGTGCGGGCACCGCCGGCACCCATAAACTCGCCAAAGAGATCATCGAAAATATCCGACATTGAGGAGCCGAACTCGCCGGTAAAGCCGCGTCCGAAACCGCCCTGCCCTCCTGCGGCAAAGGCATCGTGGCCGAACTGGTCGTATGCGGCGCGCTTTTGCGGGTCCTTCAGGACTTCATAGGCTTCATTGACCGCCTTGAACTTTTTCTCCGCATCGGCGTCATCGGGATTGCGATCCGGATGATATTTCATCGCCAGTTTGCGAAAAGCGCTCTTTAGCGCCGATGCATCAGCGTTGCGGGAAACGCCCAGCACATTATAATAGTCCCGTTTCGCCATGGGTGATCCTGGTTATCCCGGCTGCTTTGCTTATATCACGCGCCGGCTGATGTACTGACCTGATACGATGTTGAATGTGAAAAAGTCCCTTGCGCTTCGCCTCGGTCTACTTTTTCCCAATAAAATAAGGACAAATCAGTCCCTGGGGCGGCCCGGCGAACTGATTTGGCATTTGTGTTGACCGATCATGACCGTTGGTCATGATCGGAAATTGCAAGGTATTATGCACAAATGCGCCAATACCTTGCGACAAGCCCAAGGGAAAACAACGCGCCGCGCCTTCTTGAGCATTGTTTTCTCATTGTTTCAGAGGAAGAAAAGTACGCCGAACGGAGCGAAGGACTTTTCTTCACGATCAACTACAATACCTCTTTGACGCCGGACCATTCGTCATCAGACACGTGCCGCTTAAAGGACTCACAGTAACCGGTGCCAGACGTTGCGCAACGCCGGGGACCGCGGCCGATGGCCCCGGTGCCCCGAACACGCGGCGATCCCTCCATGTTACGCGGACTTCTTGCTGTCGTCGTCGACCTCTTCGAAGTCAGCATCGACAACATTGTCGCCATCATCGTCGGCCATATCGGCTTGGGCATCCGCCTGCGCCGCCTGCTCCTGGCTCTCCTTGTACATCGCTTCGCCGAGTTTCATGGAGGCTTGCGCCAGGGCCGCCGATTTTTCCTGAATGCCATCGACATCGTTTTCAGCGACCGCCGATTTCAAATCCTCAAGACCGCTGGTGATGGCATCGCGCTCCTCTGCCGTGACCTTGTCACCGTATTCGCTCAACGATTTTTCCGTGGCATGTATAAGGGCCTCCGCCTGATTCCTGGCTTCGGCAGCAGTGCGGCGCTCCTTATCCTCCTCGGCATGCTCTTCGGCATCCTTGATCATGCTCTCAATATCCGTCTCGGACAGCCCGCCGGAAGCCTGGATCCTGATCTGCTGCTCCTTGCCGGTTCCCTTGTCCTTGGCCGACACATTGACAATACCATTGGCGTCGATATCGAAAGTGACCTCGATTTGCGGAATACCGCGCGGCGCCGGTGGAATGCCGAGCAGATCGAACTGACCAAGCAGCTTGTTATCAGCCGCCATATCGCGCTCGCCCTGAAAGACCCGGATGGTAACCGCCGCCTGGTTGTCGGTCGCCGTCGAAAAGACATTCGCCTTGTTGGTCGGAATGGTCGTATTGCGATCGATCATACGCGTGAACAGGCCGCCTTCGGTCTCAATGCCAAGCGAGAGCGGCGTCACATCAAGAAGCAGAACATCCTTGACATCCCCCTGCAACACGCCCGCCTGAATGGCCGCGCCCAATGCGACAACCTCGTCGGGGTTAACACCCTTATGGGGCTCCTTGCCGAAAAACTGCTGTACGGTTTCCTGGATTTTCGGCATCCGGGTCATCCCGCCTACGAGAATGACATCATCAATATCGCTCGCTTTCAGACCGGCATCCTTAAGCGCCGATTGGCACGGTGTTACGGTGCGCTGCACCAAATCCTCGACAAGCGTCTCAAACTTGGCCCGCGTCAGCTTCATATTCAGGTGTTTGGGCCCCGATTTGTCGGCGGTGATAAACGGCAGGTTGACTTCCGTCTGCGATGCCGACGAGAGTTCGATTTTCGCCTTCTCGGCGGCCTCTTTCAAGCGCTGCAAGGCCAGTTTGTCGGAGCGCAGATCGATACCCTGATCCTTCTTGAATTCATCAGCGAGATAGTCGACCAGACGCGCATCGAAATCCTCGCCACCCAGGAACGTATCGCCATTGGTGGATTTGACTTCAAACACCCCATCGCCGATCTCCAGAACGGAAACATCGAAAGTGCCCCCGCCAAGATCATAGACGGCGATGGTCTTGCCCTCATTCTTCTCCAGTCCATAGGAAAGAGCGGCTGCTGTCGGCTCGTTGATGATGCGCAGAACCTCCAGACCGGCGATTTTTCCCGCATCCTTGGTTGCCTGGCGCTGGGCATCGTTAAAATAAGCCGGCACCGTGATGACCGCCTGGGTCACCGGCTGACCGAGATAATCCTCCGCCGTTTCCTTCATTTTCTGCAAAATAAAGGCCGAGATCTGGGAAGCGGAATATTCCTCGTCCCCCGCCTTTACCCAGGCATCGCCGTTCTTGGCCTTGACGATCTGATAGGGAACGAGCTTTTGGTCCTTCTTGACCGTCTTGTCGTCAAACCGCCGCCCGATCAGGCGCTTGACGGCAAACAGGGTGTTCTCCGGATTGGTAACCGCCTGACGCTTGGCCGGCTGGCCCACCAGACGCTCGCCCTCATCGGAAAACGCCACCATGGAGGGCGTCGTGCGCGCCCCTTCGGCGTTCTCAATGACCTTCGGGCTCTTGCCATCCATTACCGCAACGCAGGAATTCGTCGTCCCCAAGTCAATTCCGATTATCTTTCCCATTGCTCTGTATACCTTCCGTACTGTGGCGAACCGTTCAATGCGTGGTCCATCTGTTAGCTATGGCACCATCACGGCACCGGCATCATGCCCTGATCCGTGGACAACGGCTCCCGGGAGTGGTTAATATCATGCGCACGGGTGTAACGTGTTGATCGTTCACGATTTCTATCAAGGACATGCAAACGTCAACAGTGTTCGTATAAGTTGCAACCCCTATTGGCAATCACAGATATACCATTCGCGTTTTGCCAGGGCGGTTGGCATCTTGTGCGCTCGTGATTGTATATAGCGCATGAATTCTCCCCGACAAGTGCGACCGGGCAAGAATTTGTCAATTTTGTGCGCTCTTTTGGGCTTTTTGCCGGCAAGACAGGGGCTAGAGCGTGTCAGGTCTTAATAGAAGCAATTTTCGTTTCTCGATTGGCGAGGCGATACCCATGCTCAAGGGACGGGCGCTTTTGCTATAGATTTCAGGGCGATCAGCTTTATGGCGTTAGCTTTACCCCTGGCAAAATGGGTACAGCTAACGCCAAGCTGATCTAATATGAACCTTCGAGACTTAAGGCCCATCTTGTCGTAAAATCGCTCCGTCAGAATGGTGCTATTAAGACCTGACACGCTTGTCTTATGATTTTGCAGCAGGTTGTTCCCGGGACAGGCAAACCGGAAGGGATACCCCTTAACACCCTTGCCCCCAGTAAGGCCATACCGGGCCATCCATCTGATCGTCGCTTTTTTTCGATTTAACCAGCGCTGTCAAGGGCGCTTCGCGCCGCTTCCAGCGGTTGTTAAACCCTTGACAGCGCTGGTTAAATCGAACACCTCTAATGATCAGATGAATGGCCAGCAGCACCCGACAGGTTTACCAGGGACAACCTGTCGAAATGACACATCCATCATCAAAAATGGTAGTTCAAACCAAGACGCACCTGGTGCTGCTTGGCCTTAAAACCCATACGCTCGCCAATGTCGGGAAAGTTGTGAAACGCCTTTAGCGCAAACTTTGTATAAAGGTATTCGCTTCTGATTGACCAGTGGCGTGCCAGACGGTACTCGGCGCCCACGCCGAGAGTCCAGCCCACGGTTGCGTCTCTATGGGACGCAACGCCGGTGGGAAGGGTGATACGGTAGTTCAGCGATGTCAATGCGCCGCCGCCGGTCACATAGGCGAGCAGCGCGCCGGTGTTCAACCCCAATCGCGCCCGCGCGGTGGCGATCCACGGCAGTTTGATGCGGGCGGTGCATGGTACGGTGATGTCCGCAAAGCACGGAGTGCGGCTCTTTTTTGCGCCGGTGCCATAAAAATCCGCCTCAAAGCCGGCGAACATGATCTCGCCAAGCTCGATATTATAGCCCGCCTGCGCGCCGGCGAGCCAGTTGCTGTGGTTCATATCGATGGAAAACCTTGTCGCTGCGGCATCGGTGTAGCGTATCTGCCGGTCATCCATAATCCCGCCGGCGCCAAAACCGACATACAGGCCTGTCCAGGAATGTATCTCGCGCGGTGCAGCGGCCGCAAAGCCGTCCGCATCAGCCGCCGAAGCGGGAACCACGACAAGCCCCAATATCAACATCACTGCGCTCTGGGCCATGCCCGGCGTTTTTCTCATCTACGCTACTCCTTGATCGGTACCACACAAAGCCGCGCTCCTTGGAAAACCCGCACAGAGCGCGTTAACGAATTGTTTGTAATGAATGGTTCGTTAATGAATTATCACAATAAATCCTTACCAAATGCTGTAATTGGTGTGCATTTGCAGCAAAACAACATCGCGCCGGCGTATTTTTTCTCAACAATGGAAAAAAGGCGCAGGGCGTGCAAACACCGCGCGTGACCGGCAGGGACCTGAAATGACAAGTAAAAACACTCCTTGTTCATACTGGTTGCCTGGGACGGTTATATGGACCGGTTACATGGGTTAAGGGAGTGGGGCCGTATTGGCTGTGCATGCCGCATCGTTTCAGGCATCGCCTGTTGCGCCGCGCCGCTTTGCATGACATATCGGCATCGGCTCCTCCATTTTCCTGGCGATCGGAGCCACGGTGTGCGATGAAGCGGCAGGAGTTTGCGTGATCAGATTTAGCAATGTGGGATTACGATACAGGGACGGTCCTGAGATTCTCAGCGGCCTGACGTTTCATATCGAACCCCATTCGTTTCATTTTCTAACCGGCCCGTCGGGCGCCGGCAAGACTTCGCTGTTGCGCCTGTTGTTTTTGTCTTTAAAGCCGACACGCGGTATCATTACCATGTTCGGCCAGGATGTGATGGAACTGGACAAGACCGGCGTATCGGCGCTGCGCCGGCGTATCGGCTTTGTTTTTCAGGACTTTCGCCTGCTGGATCATCTAACGACATACGAGAATATCGCGTTGCCGTTACGGGTTCAGGGGCGGGACGAATCGATTTACAGCCAGGATGTGGTCGAGTTGCTGCAATGGGTCGGACTGGGGGAAAAACTGCACGCTTTTCCGCCGACATTGTCAGGTGGCGAGAAACAGCGCGCCGCGATTGCCCGTGCGGTGATTTGTCAACCGGAGCTCTTGCTGGCCGACGAACCCACAGGCAACGTCGACCCTTCGCTGGCACGACGTTTGCTGCGATTGTTTGTTGAGTTGCAAAGACTGGGAACTTCGGTCGTGATTGCCACCCATGATACGGGCTTGCTGGAGCAATACGCGGCGTCGCAACTGGTGCTTGAAGATGGCAGGATGACGGTTCGCCGAATGACGAAATCAAAATGAAATCGATGTCACAAAAACAAGACCATACGCAAAACGCCAAACATACATTGTTTGCGCGATCCAGTCCGATCATTCCAAAGACTTCGGCGACCCGCCATACCCTGGTTTATGTCATAGCGATTATGAGCTTTCTGGCCTGTTTGACGATCGGCTTTGTCGTGACTATCGAGAACGCCGCCTCGAACTGGCAGAGCGATGTGGGGCGCGAGATCACTATTCAGATACGGCCGGAGGAGGGGGTTGAGCTTGCCGATGCGGTGGCGCGCGCCATCGAACTGGCGAAGGCAACCCCCGGTATTGACGAGGCCTACGCGCTCGGGGAGGGGCGGACCAGGAGCCTGCTGGAGCCATGGCTGGGCGCGGGGATCGATCTGGCAGCGCTGCCGGTGCCAAAACTGATCATTGTCAAGGCAGCCGCCGCGACCCCCGATGATCTTGCACAGTTGCGCAGCCAACTGGCGACGCAGATCAGGGGCGCCAGTCTTGATGATCACCGGCAATGGCAAACGCGCTTGGCGGCGATGGCGCGCACGACAACCGTTCTCGGTTTTATTGTTCTGCTGCTGGTGTTAACGGCGACCGTTCTGAGTGTTGTATTCGCCACCCACGGCGTTGTTGCGGGCAATCGTCATGTCATTGAAATACTGCATTATGTGGGGGCGGATGATCGTTTCATTGCCAGGCAGTTTCAGGATCAGTTTCTGCGGCTTGGATTGAAAGCCGGATTGATGGGTGGTGGGGTATCCGTGGTCCTGTTTGCCATCGGCGGCTGGCTTGCCGGGCGCTCCTATGCGACGCCGGCGGGAGACCAGCTTGAGGCATTGATCGGACAGTTTACCATCGGGATGACCGGTTACGGGGGTATTATGGCGATTGTCCTGTTGGTTGCCGTGTTGACGGCGCTGACATCGCGCTTGACTGTGCGCCGTCATCTATCCACTATATACCCGTAACATAGACCCGGGTACCATTCCCCCAGAGCGTGTCGATCAGCAAGAAATGAACAAGCCCACTGCGCCGTCACTTGCCATTATCGCACGTTCGGCGCTTTTCAATATCGTTTTTTATATCAATAACATACTGTGGTTTTTTGTGTGTTTACCCAGCCTGCTGCTTCCCCCCGGATACGCCTGGCTGGTGCCCAAGGCGTGGGCAGCGTTCGATACATGGCTTTTTGAGAGGATTATCGGCTGTCGGATCGAGTATCGCGGTGTGGACAATATTCCAAAGGGGCCCTTGATCATCGCCTCAAAGCACCAGTCGGCGTTGGAAACGCTGGCGCTGGTGCCGCTTTTTGACAAAATCGCGTTTGTCTTGAAGCGCCAGTTGATGTGGATCCCCCTGTTTGGCTGGTATTTGTTGAAATACCGGCAAATACCGGTGGACCGGGGAAAGCGGATGAAGGCGCTGAAAACGCTGGCGATCCACGCGGCGCGCGAAGTGGCAAAAAACCGGCAGGTGCTTATTTTCCCCGAGGGCACGCGCCGTCCCCCGGGGGCGCCGCCGCGATACAAATATGGTGTCGTCTATTTATACGCCCGTCTTGGTGTTCCGTGTTTGCCTGTGGCTTTGAACACGGGGCTGTTCTGGCCGCGCCGGCAGTTCCTGCGCTATCCGGGTAAGGTTGTCCTTGAATTTTTACCGCCCATTCCTCCCGGACTCGATGAGAATACCTTCGCAAGCACGTTGGAGGCGCGTTTGGAGACCTGCTCGAACGCCCTGATGCGCGAGGCGCTTGAGCACGATCCGGCGCCTCCCCCGCCGTCTGCCCTGGATGTGTAATTGCGATAGGGCATTATCGAAAAGCCATGATCAGGTGGCTGGCCCGGTATGGCCTTGCGGCGGCAATCTTCGGCCATGGTCGCAAGCGGGGTAATACCAGGGCGCTTGACAAACGCCATCATATGTTCTATATATGTTCGCACAATACTTATCCCCCTAAAAGCCTCGCGGTGTCCTGCATGTCCCTTGATCCTACGCCCCATTTGCCGCATCAATGCGCCATCGAGGCTTATCGTTTCTGGCGCGCACGCTCCGGACAGCGCTATTTGTTCAGTATCGTCTCGCCGCACCTTGCCCTTCGTTTTCATGCCGCCGTCGCCATCCTGATCGACCCGCGCCGCCAGATGCCGGACAATGTGCTCTGGCTTGGTACGCTCGATGGCACACCCCATGCCGCGCTTCCCTGTTTCAAGGCCGCCGCCGATGCCGGATTGAAACTGCATGTGCACCTTCTGGCGCAGACACAAGAGGCGCAATTCGCCGTTTTACAGGATTTGTCGCATACCTTCAGCCGTGCGGCGCGCCTGTCGCACCCGCGACTGGTCGATACGGGGGACTCTCCTGAGCCCATGCATCCGGTCCGTCGGCCTGCAATCTTGCCGCAAGTTGCATAAGCGTCTCGTCCCTGATCCTCATTTGGCGCAGGTGCCTGGCTGTATTCAACACATATTCGGTGTTTGCGCCACCGCGGCCATTGCCCTGGCGCACATAGCGCAACTGATCTTCAAGAGATAATTTTCCGGCATATTGCGCGTGATCGCTGTCTGCCAGAAACGTCAGCGCCCTGACCTTTCGCGGCGGCGCACAACGCAGCGTCATCGTGCGGGCGCATTCCACATAGACGCTCGTTACCTGTTCGCGTTCGCGCAAGTAATCCACTACCGCGTTCCAGTCCGCCGCTTCGATTTCGAAGCCCAACCCCACGCACGCCCCGCCCGTATCAAGGCCGAGAACGAGGCCCGGGCATTGTCGCGTGCCACGATGAACATAGGAATAGACGCATAAGGCCCGATGTACACCGTACATAATGGCGGGCACGGTGCACTTGTAGGGAAAACCGGGCCGCCACATGAGCGAGCCGTAGCCGAATACCCAGCGGGTCGTTTGCATGGCGTTACTCTTTGCGCATATGTTTCATCATGATCGGCGTCTGTAGCAGACTGAACAGAATGGTCAGTGGCATGATGCCCCACACCTTGAACGCCACCCATGTATCGGTGGAAGTGTTGCGCCAGACAATCTCATTGAGTACCGCGAGCCCCAGGAAAAAGAAACCCCAGATAATCGAAAGCAGGCGCCAGCCGCGATCGGTAAGATCGATGGAATCCTCCAGTACATAGGCAATCAGCGACTTGCCAAACAAAAGCCCGCCGAGAAGCACGCCACCAAAGAGGGTGTTAACGATGGTGGGTTTCATCTTGATAAACGTCTCGTCCTGCAACAAGAGCGTCAGGCTGCCAAAGACCAGAACGATGCCGGCGGTCACCAGCGGCATCACAGCCAATCTGCCCAGCAAAAGACGCGAGAGCAGCAGAGAAACGATCAGCGCCGCCATGAATATTCCGGTCGCCCAGAAAATACCCGCCCGGGCGTTGACAAAGAAGAAAACGAGCAGCGGTCCGATTTCCAGAACCAGTTTGAGAAGCGGATTGGGTTTTTGCGTGTGCGGTGTTGTCAAGGGATTTTCCTGTTGCAAGAAGTATGTGGAAAGGATTGATCGCCGGCGAAGACGACTCCCTGGATGCGCAATTTCGGCAGGTTGTTCTTACAAAACCCGTCGGGTGCAGGTAGCCATTCAACTGATCATTAGAGGTGTTCGATTTCACCAGAGCGTGTCAGGTCTTAATAGAATCATTCTGACGGAGCGATTCTATTAAGACCTGACACGCTCTGGGGCGCAAGAGATGTACCTTCCGGTTTGCCTGTCCCGGGAACAACGTGCTGAAAGATAACACGCTCTAGCGCCTGGGTGATGGGCACCAATCAGTCGCCGTCCGCAAAAGGGGGGTCGTGGCGACCGAAATCGATATTATCGACTTCCTGACCGGCGGCGATGATCCGCTGGCGAACAGATCGGGTGCGGGCAAACAGTTCAAAGAGCTTGTCGCCCTCGCCCCAGCGGATGGCGCGTTTGAGCGCGGTAAGATCCTCCATGAAGCGATCCAGAATTTCCAGCACCGCCGCCTGGTTGTCCATAAACACATCGCGCCAGACAACCGGATCGGATGATGACAGACGGGTAAAATCGCGAAAGCCGCTGGCGGAATATTTGATGACTTCCTGACGGGTGACATCTTCCATGTCCGATGCCGTGCCAACAATATTATAGGCGATCAGATGCGGTACATGACTGACGATAGCGAAAACAAGATCGTGATGCGCCACCTCCATGATGTCCACCTCGCAACCGGCCGCCTGCCAGAACGCCTCCAGCACCGCCAAAGGCTCCGGCGCCGTTCGGGGAAGCGGTGTCATGATATACCAGCGTCCGTAAAACAAATCCACAAGGCCGGCACGGGGCCCCGAACGCTCGGTGCCGGCAGCCGGATGGCCCGGGATAAAATGCACGCCACGGGGAATAAGGGGAGCAAGTTTGGAGACGACACTGCCCTTGACCGAGCCGGTATCAGTGACAATACATCCCGGCTTCAAATGTGCCGCAATGGCCGTGCCAATCGCTTCATATGTCCCCAAAGGGGTGCAGATAATAACCATATCCGCATCCGCAACGACGGAAGTATTGTCATGGAAATACGCATCCCCCAATGCCAGCGCCCGGGCCTGTTCGAGATGAGCCGGATTTGCATCGGCGATGGCAATATGCGCGGCGATGTTCTGCTGCCGCGCCACACGGGCGATGGACGAGCCGATCAGTCCGATACCGATAATCGCCAAACGACCGATCACCGGCTTATTCAATGGTTCGCGCGGGCTCATCCCTGAGGGGGCCGGATTATCTGCGGTCATAAAGTTCCCTGCCTATCCCCGTGCTTCGCCCTTCATGAACCGTCGCAGCGTGCGCAGCGCCTGATCGTTCGCCGCGTCATTGCCAATGGTCATCCGCAAGGAATGGGGTAGGCCATAGGCGTTCATGGCGCGCATGATAACACCATGGCGTTGAAGAAACGTATCGGCCAGGGGCGCCGTCTTCGCGCCTTGCGCGGCGAAAGTCAATAACAGAAAATTTCCCACACTCGGCGTAACGGCGATGCCCAGTTCCGTGAACCTCGACGTCAAGTCATTGATTGCCTTGCTGTTATGGGCAGCGGATCGGGCAATATGGTCCGTATCCTGCACCGCCGCGATGCCGGCGGCGAGTGCGGCACCGCTGACATTAAACGGGCCACGGATCCGGTTCAGAACATCGGCTACGGGGCGTGGGCAATAGGCCCAGCCAAGACGCAGATTGGCCAGCCCGTATATCTTGGAAAATGTCCGCGTCATTACCACATTGTCGCTGTCGGAAACAATTTCGGTCCCGGGCGCATAATCATTGTCGCAGACAAACTCGGCGTAGGCCCCATCAAGAACCAGCAGCACATTCGCCGGCAGGCCGGCGTGCAAACGGCGGATCGTGGCATCGTCCAGATACGTGCCGGTGGGATTGTTGGGATTGGCAAGAAATACCAGTTTGGTGCGCGCCGTGACCGCTCCGAGAATCGCGTCTATATCCGCGGTCAGATTTTTCTCCGGCACGACCACCGGCCGGCCGCCGGCCGCCAGAATCACCAGCCGATACAACAGAAAACCATGTGCGCAGTAAATCGCCTCGTCGCCCGCGCCCAGATAGGCGCTCGCCAGCATACCGAGCAGTTCACCGGAGCCGTTGCCGCAAACGATGCAATCGGCGTTATCAACGCCGATTGCATGCGCCTGCGCGATTGCCTGGCGTAACGCGCGCGCCGATCCGTCCGGATAAAGGGATAACCTGTCGCTTTCCTCTCGAAATGCGGCCATCGCCCTGGGGCTGGCGCCAAGAGCATTCTCATTGGAGGACAGTTTATAGACCGGTCCCTTGCCCGGTATCGCCGATCTGCCCGGCACGTACGGATCGATACGCGTAATACCCGGGCGCGGTGCTGGTCTTTTGTCTTGCGGATGGGCGTTCATGGCGCGTCTTTATGTTGCTTGTCGTTCATACTTTTGTCCTTGTTCCGGCCTTCAAGCAGCCAGGCGCCGCCGACATGCCGAAATGATAAACTTTCCTTCCTGTGAGCGCACATCCGATGGATCAGATCATCGCGGGTCCATTGCGCCGATAGCGACAGGAGCATTTGCGGTCCCGCATCGCTCGATGCGAACTGGATGACCTCACCGCCCGCCCGCGCCAGTGCATCGGGTAACCGGGAACCCTGCATCGACCAATAATGCGCATCCCCAAGGCACTCAACAGGCTCAGTCGCGGAAAGCGGATGAGAGATAATAAACCCGGATGCGACAACAGGACGATCATCGGTATCAAGAAATGGAATGCGGGCGACAATGCGCAGACCGTCTCTGGCGTGTGCATCAAGATGCCGCCACCACGGTGTCACCGCGTCTTTCAAAAGCGCCACAAGCGCCAGATCGGACGGCCTGTTTCGCACCGCGGCAACGGCACCATCGTCGTCCGGATACACCACAAAGGGGACGGAAAAACCAAACATATAGCGCGCCAGATCGCGTATATCGGGATGGTTTCCCCGTCCCACATGAACCGAAAACGGCGCCTGTACGGCTGTCGATGTGGTAATAATCTCGCGCCAGATATGCTCAAGCGAGGCAAGCGGCAGCGCCCCGTGATGGCGATCACGCAATAGTGCTGTCATGTCACGTTCGCGTGCCGGGCGAAAGGCCGGCAGCAGGCCGCCCCGCTTGCGCTTTCCCACCTGGCATGAGATCACACTGCGCGCGATCAGCAGTTCATGGATCTGCGCATCGATACGATCCAGCTCATGACGTAGATTTTCCAGCTTGCCGTTCACCTGTACCCCGTCGAAACGTTATGTTATACCAAGGGGCTTTGCATTTGACTCTTGATCCGGTTTAAAACCGTTGTCTGATCAACACGATACACAAGTCAGCGTGTATATAAGCCAATACCGTTGGTATTGTTGCCGCGCCGCATGGCTGTATCAAGAGCAGAAAGCGCTATCGCAGCCACATTCACGCTATTCATCGCAGAGCTATAGCTGAAAGGAAAGGTTTTGCCAATTGGCGGTATCGCCAGAGCGTGTCATGTCTTGATAGAATCTGCTGAAAGATCACATCTCATCACGCGCATTAAACCGAAACACCTTTTTATACAAATGTCCGTGCAGGCTGACCGCCTCTATGGCAACAATCCAGTCACCAGGATCCAACCGCAGCGGCGCTGTGTAGCCGCCCCTACCGTCCGGTTGCAGCGCGATCGTCTGATCGTCGCGCTCATGGGTCGGACGTTGCACATGGGCGATGATTGAGGCAGCATGAACCGCATCACCATGGCGATTGGCAAGGGTGAATGTCAAATGCTGCTGACGCCACGACAAGTCACCTTTCCAGCCGCGGCGCTGTTGTTCGCGCAACCGCGCTTCCCGCGCATTAAATTCCTGGCTGGCGACATAGCCGTTTTTGGCGATCAACCCGCTCCAACTCATGCCGGCAAAATAGGCAAGGGTCAGATTGGCGGTAATAATCACCCCGAAAAACAACGCCATAACGCCTATCATATGACGTCCCGTGAACTCCCGTGGCAATGGCGTGCGTTGTGTCATTGTCGGAAATACCCTATGGCGCTTCGAAATTAGCTGCATAGGCGGTCATCTCTTCGCTGTTGGCGTCCCTGACGACAAAGCGAAACCGGCGATGGGAACCGCCCGGTTGATCCGCATCCGCGCGTACATAAACCCGTATACTGCGCAATTTGTCCGGCTCGACGTCCACCACAATGCGATCCGATGCCGGTGTATCGGAGCCCGCCATGATCATCGACGCATTCGGAAAATCGGCGAGCGTGAGGATAAACGTGCGTGGCTGCGGCAACATGTTGAGGATCTTGATCGTATAACCGTTACGCACCGATCCGTCCGATAGCATCACAAATACCGGATTGCGATCATGCAGCACACTGATATCCAGACGATCGCGCAGCATCAGAACGACAAGCATGGCCAGCCCGATCACCGCGACAACAGCTGTATAAAGAATTGTGCGTGGCCGCAAGAGTGTGTGCAGGTCGACAGCGCGTACCGATGGCAGCAGGTGGCCTCTTTCCTCGCCGTAAACCCGATTTGGGTCAATATTCCCGTCGGCCGTGGTGGCAAGAGCCATATTGGCATTGTAATCGGCCAGCGTCGCATAGGAGATCAGCCCCGCAGGCCGACCAAGTTTGCCCATAATCGCGTCACACGCATCAATACATAAGGCGCAGGTGATACATTCAAGCTGCTGGCCGTCGCGAATATCGATACCCATCGGACACACCGCGACACAGGCGTTGCAGTCGACGCAATCGCCAACGGTCCTGCCTTGCGCCAGCGCGCGCTTGGCATGGCGCGAACGCGGCTCGCCGCGCCAGTCGTTATAGGTAACGACAAGCGAATTTTCATCCAGCATCGCCGCCTGTATGCGCGGCCAGGGACACATATAGGTGCAGACCTGTTCGCGCAGAAAGCCGCCGAATACATATGTCGTAAAGGCCAGGATCGCTATTGTCAGATAAGCGATCGGCAGCGCCGTGCCGGTAAACAAGGCAACAAACAAGGTCGGCGCATCAGCAAAGTAGAAAATCCACGCACCGCCCGTCGCAAGGGCAATTAAAATCCATACCGTGTGCTTTAAAACCCGCTTGGTAATCTTGTCCGCATTCCATGGCGCCTTGTCGAGCCTTATGCGCGCATTGCGATCGCCCTCGAAAAAACGTTCAACCGCTATATAAAGATCAACCCATACTGTCTGCGGGCACGCGTAACCGCACCACGCGCGCCCCACCGTCGATGTCACCAGAAACAGACCAATGCCCGCCATCACCAGAAGTCCGGCGATGTAGTAGAACTCCTGCGGCCAAATCTCGATAAAGAAAAAATAAAAACGCCGGTTGGCAAGATCAACCAGAACCGCCTGATCCGGCGCATAGGGGCCACGGTCCCAGCGTAGCCACGGGGTCACATAATAAACGAACAGCGTCATCGCCATCAGTATCCACCTTAGGCGACGAAACGTACCCTGCACACGCTTAGGGTGAATTCGCTTGCGCTTTTGATAGTAAGAGCGCTTGTCTTTCGCATTAACCGCTTCAACGTCAATGCGATCAACGCGGCTTGCATCGCTCATCAACGATTCCTATTCGCCACCGCCAAGGCTATGAACATAAATCGCCAGTTGCTTGACCGTCGTCTCACCAAGACGCGCCCGCCATCCAGGCATAACCCCATGATCCGGCGCGGTAATCTGCGCTGTCACATCTGAAATCGTGTTGCCATAAAGCCAAATCGCATCGTTCAGGCGCGGCGCACCCTGTTCGCGATCACCCTCTCCCGCATCACCGTGGCACGCGGCGCAGTTCTCCTCGTAAACACCCGCTCCCGCCTGCGCCAATTGCCCGTCATGGGGCAAATTGGCAAGCTGCAGAACATAATTGGCGCTCTCGGAAATCTGTTGCGGCTGCAACAAATCATCCTCGCCAAACGCCGACATCTCCGAAAGGCGCGTATCATCATCGGCCTCGTAACGTACGCCGTGAAGAATTGTATAGTAGATATCATCCAGCGTGCCACCCCAGATCCAGTCATCATCGTTGAGATTGGGATAGCCAGGCGAGCCTTGCGCGCCCGAGCCATGGCACTGACTGCAATGCATCTTGAACGCCGATGCGCCCGCCGCCAGAGAAAAACGGAACAGATCGCTATCGGCGCGAACATCATTCACATCCATGGCGCTGATCCTGTCAAGAAATTCAGCCCGGGCGGCCTGCGCGTTCTCAATCTGCAAGGCAACATCAGCGCGGCTGGAATAACCGAGCACACCGCTCGTCGCCGAATTGATCAGCGGAATTGCCGGATAGGCGATCATGTAGCCGATCGCCCAGATAATTGTCGCGTAGAACGTCCAGAGCCACCAGGCCGGCAAGGGGCTGTTTAACTCCTTGATACCATCCCACTCGTGTCCGGTGGTCTCAGTGCCCGTGACATCATCAATCTCACGTTCACGCATAATCTCAATCCTCTTCCAGCGGGATATTGGCGGCGTCTTCAGCGTGTTTGCGGCTGCCAGGACGAAAAACATAGAGGCATAACCCGACAAACAAAATCACCAGATACAGAAGGCCCCAACTGTCGGCGGCGATGCGTAACGACTCATAGTCCATAACCTTATCCTCCACACCCGCTATCTGTAGTCACGTTCCGCCTCATAGGCGGAAAAATCAACAAGCGTGCCGAGCATTTGCAGATACGCCACCATCGCATCCATTTCCGTTACAATCTCGGGCTTGCCGTCGAATGCGCGAATATTCACGTCCCCATAGCGCGCCTGAAGACCGGATGGGTCCAGATCGGGATTGGCCTGGGCGCGCAAATCGGCAACGGCGTTTTCGATCATGGCGTCCGTATAGGGAACGCCAACAATCCGATTCGCTTGCAGGTGGGCGCCGAAATTTTCAACCTCGATAGTGCTTTCAGCCAAAAATCCATAACTCGGCATGATCGATTCCGGCACCACCGAGCGTGGCGCAATCATGTGCTGCACGTGCCATTCGTCGGAATAACGATCGCCTACGCGGGCCAAATCCGGTCCGGTGCGTTTCGAGCCCCATTGAAACGGATGATCGTACATGGATTCGGCCGCCAGCGAGTAATGGCCATAGCGCTCCACTTCATCACGAAAAGGCCGCACCATCTGCGAGTGGCAAACGTAACACCCCTCGCGCACATAGATATTACGCCCCGCCAGTTCCAGGGGCGTATAGGGGCGCATCCCCTTGACCTTCTCGATGGTGTTCTCAAGATAAAACAGCGGTGCAATCTCAACGATACCGCCAATGGTAACCGCGATAAAGCTGAGAACAAGAAGAAGGGTGGCGTTTCGCTCTACTTTTTCGTGCTTTTTCAGAAAGGACATAGCGCGCTTCCTCTACTCGGCAGGTTGCAAGGCGGCCGGGGCGCCCGCACCAAGCGGCGTCTCCTTGCGGCGATGGCCCAGAATGGTCATGGTGAGATTATAGGCCATAATCAAGGCGCCACCCAGATAGAGAAGACCACCAACAAAGCGCAGGACGTAATACGGGTACATGGCCGTTACCGACTCCACAAAGGAATAGACCAGATTACCCTGATCATCATATTCGCGCCACATCAGGCCCTGCATAATGCCCGAAACCCACATCACCGCGGCGTATATGACAATTCCCAGCGTCGCGATCCAGAAATGCCAGTTCACCAGTCGTAAACTGTACAATTGTTCGCGCTGCCAAAGTTTGGGCACAAGATAATAGAGCGCGCCAAACGAGACCATCCCCACCCATCCCAGTGCGCCGGAATGAACGTGACCGATGGTCCAGTCTGTATAGTGACTAAGGCTGTTGACCGCCTTGATGGACATCATCGGTCCCTCGAAAGTCGACATTCCGTAAAACGCCAGCGAAATCACCATCAAGCGAATGATTGGATCGGTGCGCAGCTTGTCCCAGGCGCCTGATAGTGTCATCAGACCGTTAATCATTCCGCCCCAGGAGGGCATCCACAGCATCACCGAAAAGGTCATGCCCAGGGTTTGCGCCCAGTCGGGCAGCGCCGTGTAATGCAGATGATGCGGCCCCGCCCAAATATACATAAAAATCAATGACCAGAAATGCACAATGGACAGCCGATAAGAGTAGATCGGCCGGTTGGCCTGCTTGGGAACAAAATAATACATCATGCCGAGAAAACCGGCCGTCAGGAAAAATCCGACCGCATTATGGGCGTACCACCATTGGGTGAGAGCGTCCTGTACACCAGCGAACGCCGAGTAACTCTTGGTACCAAGAAACGATACCGGCATACTGGCATTGTTGACAAGATGCAGCATCGCCACCGTGACGATGAATGACAGATAGAACCAGTTAGCCACATAGATATGAGGCTCCTTGCGCTTCAAAAGAGTGCCGAGAAAAACAAGCAAATAGGAAACCCAGACAACCGTGAGCCATAAATCCACATACCATTCCGGTTCGGCGTATTCGCGCGACTGGGTAATGCCAAGCAGATAACCTGTGGCGGCAAGCACAATAAAGAGCTGATACCCCCAAAAGACGAACCAGGCGAGATTACCCAGCGCAAGACGGGTCCGGCAGGTGCGCTGCACTACATAAAAGCTGGTGCAGATCAACGCATTGCCACCGAACGCGAAAACCACCGCAGACGTATGCAACGGCCGCATGCGGCCAAAGTTGAACCACGGTTCGATATTCAGACCCGGCCACGCCAGTTGCGCGGCAATGACAACGCCCACCAGAAATCCGACAATCCCCCAGAACAGCGTGGCGATGGCGCCATATTTGACGATTTCGTCCATATACGGTGAAGCCGACGCGTTGTCCCCAACATCTGCTCTTGCAGGCGCCATATCAACGCGGCGAACAAGTAAAATCGCCGCAATCGCGAGCGTAAAGAATAATATCCAGGCATGGGCGCGAAACAATGCGTCCTGTCCTGCCGCAGCCCCAATCAGCGCTACGAAGGCGGCAATGCCGACAATAATCGCCTCACCGAGATATTTCATCCTCTCGCCCTCCTGTTCCCGGCAATCCCCTGCCTTGCAATAGTTCCCCACCGGTCCGGCGCAAACAACCGATACACACGCATATATGTATATTGCTATGTATATCGCGGCGGTACTGTATCCTATATCCCATACCCCATGACTGACACCGCGTGCAAGATCAGGGACCCCCCACAATCCCCCTGACACCTGCCATCTGTGCATCAAGGTGGCGCGGGCAGCGAGTAAAGCGCAATATCAACGCTATTGCCCGTATTGCCAGCACCAGGCGAGCGCAAGATGGGCGAAAACAAAACAATGCGCAATGCGGCATATTGTGTCAGTTTGCACCAGCGCGAGACGCCGGCCAAGAACAAAATCTATGCGGCGGCAAACAAATCTCCCTGAACATTGTTGCGTTGTGGCGGAACGAAAAGATCGGTGCGCAATTCCCTGCGCGTGATATTCAATTTATGCATTTCACACGCCTTGCGAAACCGCCGCCCGATCAGCCAGGCATAGGGCCCGGTGCCGCGCATGCGCTGTCCCCAGGTTCCGTCATAATCCTTTCCCTGGCGCATCTGGCGCAACAGGGAAAAGACACGCTTTGCCTTATCGGGATAGGTATCCAGAAGCCATTGGGCGAAAATATCACGCACTTCAAGCGGCAAACGCAGTAAAATAAACCCGGCCGACGTAGCGCCATAAGCCGCAATACTCTCCACAATACGCTCGATTTCGGCATCATTCAGCGCCGGAATTACCGGCGCCACCATGGCCGCCACGGGAACACCGGCCTCACTAAGGGCTTGCATGGCGAACAAACGCCGTGCCGGGGTTGCCGCGCGCGGTTCCATGGCGCGCGCCAGCTTGTGATCAAGGCTGGTAACCGACAACGCCACGCTGATCAGGCCTTTCTCCGCCATGGGCGCCAGCAGATCAAGATCACGGGTAATCATGGCGCTTTTTGTGACAATGGAAAGCGGATGATTGGCGCGTGCCAGAACCTCAATCAACTGACGCATGATCCTATAGTGCTTTTCCATCGGCTGGTAGGGATCGGTATTGGTTCCAAAGGCGATGGGGCGGGGTACATAGTTCCGGCGCGAGATTTCCCTTGCCAGCAATTCCGGCGCTGTGGGTTTGGCATAAAGTTGTGTTTCAAAGTCAAGCCCTGGCGAATGACCAAGAAAAGCGTGTGTGGGGCGGGCAAAACAATAAACACAGCCATGCTCGCAACCCCGGTACGGGTTGATCGAGCGATCAAAGGAAATATCCGGCGAATTATTTTTTGTGATGATTGTCCTGGGTGTCTCCTCAATCACTGTCGTGCGCAAGGGGGGCAGATCGTGCAAACTGTCCCAGCCGTCATCAATCGCCTCGCGCGGACCTGGCTCGAAACGCCCCGTCGGATTTATCGTGGCGCCGCGACCACGCCGGCGGGATGGGGCAATGGGCACCGCAATGGTATCGTCTCCTCTGGCGCCGTCAACAGCGACCACATCATGGCTGGTGATGCCGCACCCATTGCGCCCATAGGGATCAAAACGCGACTGAATATTTGTTGCTGTCCTGTTACCGAAATGGGCCGATTCCATCCTCCAGGCTGACATCGCGCTATCCTCTTTTTCGATAATTTATTGATTTTATTTGATTATTTTTATCTTCTTACCTTGTTGGCACTTTACCGGCTACAGCATCCCGCGCGTTGTACTCTAAGCGCGGGCCACCCGGATATTGACAGTGGGTGACCCGCAGCGGGGAGGGTTGTTACCGCGACTCTTATGGTTGAGTCTTGTATGCGGCACCGGTTTTCTTTAGCACACACAATAGAACAAAGCAAGAACATTTTATGCCTTGCGGCAAAACGCACAACGCCAGGGCAACCAATCCAACCCGCAATTTATTGAAATTCAAAAGCAATGCGTTCAAAACGAATAACCTTTTTTACCATAATGGTGGTAGCACATGCCGCATATTTGCCTTATATGGGAAACGCGCCGACAAGAACATCATCACAAATCTCGCCAGGCGTCGGGCGCCTTCACAACGAGGACGTTTCCATGAACCATCCGAAAATTCTCACCCTGGCCGGAAGTACGCGCGCTGGATCGTACAACGGAAAACTGGCCGCAGTGATGGCCCATGCACTGGCCGTTGACGATGCGCAAGTCACACAAATATCGCTTCTCGATTACGATATGCCGCTCTACAACAGCGATCTGGAAGCGCAGCAGGGACTGCCGGAGAACGCGGTAAAATTATCGCGCCAGATTGCGTCGCACCACGGGATTTTCCTTGCCGCGCCAGAATATAACGCCGGCGTTACACCGTTGCTGAAAAATACTCTCGATTGGGTCAGCCGTTCGCGTGATAACGGCGGCGAAACCGCATTTTCCGGACCGGTTTTCCTGATTGGCGCGGCATCGCCGGGTAGCATGGGCGGCACCCGCGGTCTGATTCAATTGCGGCAGATCCTGAGTATCGGCCTGGGGGCCCTGGTGTTGCCGCAACAGGCAATGGTGCCCAACGCGGCGAAGACTTTCGATACGGACGGCCGGATTGTCGAGGAGCATGTCCGGCAAATGTTGCAAAAAGCCGCCGTGGCGCTCACAACAGCTGCGCGGCAGAATATCCTGCGCTCGAATGGCACCTGATATCAAAACATGCAGGCGCCACATGAACCAAACAGGGAGACAGACATGGGCAACCCCTTACAATATGTGCCAAATGATGCCGTTGGCGAACACCGTATACTGCCGCAAATCGCGCCACGGGATCGGCTGATCGCGGCGCTTGATGTTCCCACTTGCGCGCAGGCGCAGGCGCTTGTAAGGCAACTCGGGCGGCGCGTTACGTTTTACAAGGTGGGAATGCAGCTTCAGTTTGCCGGGGGCCTTGCGTTCTGCACCGGGTTGTTGAACGCCGGCAAATCCGTATTTCTCGATGCCAAACTACACGACATCCCCCGTACTGTGGAAACGGCTATCGCCAATATTGCGGCGATGGGCGTCACCATGGTGAGCGTTCACGCTTATCCGCAGACCATGGATGCGGCGGTGCGCGGTCGCGCCAGTGCCGCTCTCAAACTGCTCGGTGTGAGCGTATTGACATCAATGGATGATGCGGATTTAACTCGCGCCGGATACGCTCACGGCGCGCGTGATCTTGTGCGGCGGCGCGCCGCCCAGGCACAAACATGCGGCCTCGACGGGCTGGTCTGCTCCCCCCGGGAACTGCCTGTGTTGCGAAAAGAGTGCGATGATGATTTTCTCCTGATCACACCCGGCATTCGCCTGGCCGGAGGCGACAGGGGGGATCAAAAACGCATCGCGACGCCAACCGATGCCATTGCCGCCGGCGCCGATCGCATTGTTGTCGGACGCCCTATCATTGGCGCCGAGGATCGTCTGCGTGTCGTTGATGATATCATCGAACAGATTGCGGCATCGGCAGGCTGATACACAGGGAGACGTCATGGCCAGGGGATACTGACTGCGCGTGTGGATGTGAAGGACCCGGCGCGCTGCAACGACTCTATCGCCGTTTCCGAAAAAAGCGATGATCAGATGAATGGCCACCTGTACCCGATGGGTTTACCGGGAACAACCCGTAGAAGTTACACGACTAGAGCGTATCAGGTCTTAATACAAGCAATTCTGTTAAGACATGACACGCTCTAGCGATTCGATTCCAACAATTGCCCCTTGACCGCAGGCTTGCATGCAATGTTGGATTCAAAGAATCACTCGCATGAACCCTTGAACGAACACGAACAAGGCCGGGAGGGCTCCCATGACCGATCCTCTTAAACTTGCCGTAACCGGCGCCGGTGGCCGTATGGGACGCGAATTGATCCGCGCCGTACACGAGACGGATGGTGTGGAACTGACAGGCGCGATCGAAAGAGCCGGAGCGGATTGTATCGGCGCCGATTGCGGCGTCCTCGCCGGCTTGCCGCCACTGGGCGTGACGGTAAGCGATGATCCGTTGCCGATCGTAGCGGCCGCGGACGGCATTCTGGACTTTACCACACCGCAGGCCAGCCTGCGTTTTGCCGGGCTGGCCGCGCAGGCGCGCATTGTTCATGTCATTGGCACCACCGGCATGGATGACACCCATGAAACAGGGATCGCCACGGCGGCCCGCCACGCGCGTATAGTAAAATCAGGCAATATGAGTGTTGGTGTCAATCTGCTGGCCTCGCTGGTGCGGCAGGCGGCGCTTACTTTGGCGGAAGACTTCGATATTGAAATTTTAGAGATGCATCATCGGCACAAGGTCGATGCACCCTCTGGCACGGCTTTGCTGCTGGGCCAGGCGGCGGCCAGCGGACGCGGCGTTTCATTGCCCGATGTTGCGGTGCGGGTGCGCGATGGTCATACGGGTGCGCGGCAGGCAGGCGCTATTGGCTTTGCGGCGCTGCGCGGTGGCACGGTTGTGGGGGATCACACGGTTGTTCTTGCCGGTGAGGGCGAGCGTATCGCATTGTCCCATCGGGCGCAGGACCGGTCGATTTTCGCTCATGGTGCGATCCGGGCTGCCAGATGGGCCGCAGACAAAAAGCCGGGGCTTTACACCATGGATGATGTGTTGAATCTGGCAACATAACCGGCCTTCGTGCTTGATTGGGAATTGAGATTATGGCGCATATTCTGGTTTTGCTCCGTCACGGGCAATCGGAGTGGAATTTGGAAAACCGGTTTACCGGCTGGACGGACGTGGCGCTGACCGATCAGGGCATTGCCGAGGCGAAGGCTGCCGGGCTGGCTCTGCGAGAGCAGGGAATTAAATTCGATATTGCTTTTACAAGCGCCTTGCGCCGAGCGCGCGATACGCTGGATTTGGTGCTTGCGCAGATGAACTTGCGCACGGTTCCGGTGATTGGCGATGCGCGGCTGAATGAGCGCGATTATGGCGATCTGACCGGTCTGAACAAGGACGATGCGCGCCGCCAATGGGGCGAGGAGCAGGTGCATATCTGGCGCCGCTCGTTTGATGTGCCACCACCCGGTGGTGAGAGCCTGAAGGATACTGCGGCGCGCGTTCTGCCTTATTATGAAGAGCATATATTGCCGCGTGTGAAAGACGGCGATGATGTTCTCGTTGCTGCGCACGGGAATTCCTTGCGCGCGCTGGTGATGGACCTGGAGAAACTGGCGCCGGAGGCGATTGTATCGTATGAAATTGCAACGGGCGTGCCGCACATATACCGGCTGGACGCTACCGGGGCGCTGCTTGGCTTTACCAGACTATAGGTCGTGACCAGACTGTAGGTCTTGCTATCGGGCGGCGATTGCGCCCCACACCTCGCTGGCGCATAGCGGGTCGCATTTGATATACCGGGCGGTGTCAGGTATGAATAAACAACCTGACGATGAACGCGCTAGAGCGTGTCAGGTCTTAATAGAAGCAATTCTGTTTCTATTAAGACCTGACACGCTCTAGCCATGGCGTATGGCCTGATACATGCGTTGGTGCCTTGCAATAATACGCAATGGGGGTTTGCATGACAAATCTCAAGACTCCGTATCTGATATTTCTTGGTGATGCGCCGGATCCCCTGGCCGCCAAGGTTGGCCAGGGGATCAAGGACTGGCGGCCGGAGAATTGTATCGGCCAGCTGCGCCTGCCGGCCTGCCGCGCCGATCTTGGCTTGCCCGAGATGTCGTTGTCGCAGGGGCGTGACGCGGGCGCCCGGACGCTTGTTATCGGGGTTGCCAATCGCGGCGGTGTTATCGCCGACAACTGGTTGACGGTTTTGCGCGATGCGATCGGCTATGGCTACGATATCGCCGCTGGCCTGCACAACCGGCTGAACGATTTCGACGAACTCGCCATGGCCGCTGACAGAGCCGGAACGCGGTTGATTGATGTGCGCTATCCCAAACAGGCACTGGCTGTGGGCGATGGCCAGCGCCGCAGCGGCAAGAGGGTTTTAAGCGTCGGCACGGATTGCTCGTGCGGCAAAATGTACGCCTCTCTGGCAATCGAACAGGCGATGCGCGCCCGTGATCTCGACGCCGATTTTCGCGCTACCGGGCAAACAGGCATCCTGATATGCGGCTCCGGCATATCGGTCGATGCGGTGGTCGCCGATTTTATATCGGGTGCGGTGGAGCATATCGCGCCGGCCGCCGATGCAGGGCATTGGGATGTTATTGAAGGGCAGGGTTCGTTGTTTCACCCTTCCTTTGCCGGCGTCTCGACGGGACTGTTGCACGGCGCACAGGCAGATGCCCTGATACTGTGTCACGAGCCGACGCGAACCCATATGCGGGGGTTGCCCCATTACGCGCTTCCGACACTTCAGGCGTGTATCGACGCCAATATACAGACGGGCCGGTTGACGAATCCGGACGTTATCTTTGCCGGTATCTGCATTAACACATCACAACTTAATCAGGAGAGCGCCGCCGAATATATGCGCGATATCGAGGAGATCTACAACCTGCCGACTGTCGATCCCATGCGCGATGGTGTGGAACGGATCGTCGATCGCCTGGCGACGATGTAACGTCATACAACACCGGAACGGAAGGCATTATGGCGGTTTTATCGGTGCAGGCCGAGCAGTTTGCGCTCAAAGGGGCGTTTCGCATATCGCGCGGCGCGAAAACGGCGGCAGATGTGCTGGGCGTAACGCTCGACGACGATGGTATCGTGGGACGTGGCGAAGGCGTTCCCTATGCGCGTTACGGGGAGAGTATGGCGGACGCCATCGGCGCCATTGAGGCGATGCGTTCGGCCATTGAGGCACTGCCGGACCGCGATACGCTTCGGGACGTGCTGCCAGCGGGCGCGGCGCGCAGCGCGGTCGATGCAGCATTGTGGGATCTGGAGGCCAGGCGCGCGGGCGTTCGCGTTTGGCAATTGCTCGGACACGAGACGTTTACACCGGTCACGACGGCCTATACGATTTCTCTTGATGACCCTGAAAAAATGTATATGGCGGCGCGCGATAATGCGTCGCGACCGCGATTGAAACTCAAGCTCGCCGGCCCCGACGATTTAACGCGGGTGCAGGCGGTGCGGCGGGGCGCGCCGGATGCGGATCTGATTGTCGATGCCAATGAGGGATGGGATATCACCGCCTATAGGGCGCTGGTGCCTGAACTTGCCGGATTGGGTGTTTCAATGATTGAGCAGCCGCTGCCTGCCGGTGCGGACGCCGCTCTGGCCGAATTGCCGCGGCCGATTGCCGTCTGTGCAGACGAGGCGTGGCACGATCCCCGTGATATTGCCCACCTGGCGGGCCGTTACGATATGATCAACATCAAGCTCGACAAGACCGGTGGTCTGACCGAAGCACTGGATTTGGTCATGCGCGCGCGGGCGATGGGCCTGGGCATTATGATTGGCTGTATGATGTCGACGTCGCTTGCCATGGCTCCTGCCCTGATGCTGGCGGGTGAGGCGACGGTTGTTGATCTTGACGGGCCCCTGTGGCTGGCGCGGGATCGTGATCCACCTCTTTGCATCGAGGGCAGCCGCATCCTGGCGCCGCCCGCCGCCTTGTGGGGCTAGAGCGTGTCAGGTCTTAATAGAATCAATTCTGTTTCCCGATTGGCGAGGCGATCCACATTCAAGGCGATCGAAGAGCGATGTTTATCCATCTCTCGAGAGCGGCCTGGGCGTGGGCGTCCGCCAATCGGCAAACCCGAAGGGACGGGCGCTTTTGCTATGGATTTCAGGGCGATCAGCTTTATGGCGTTAGCATTACCCCTGGCAAAACGGGTACAGCTAATACCAACGGCTCTTATGGTTGACTCATAAAGCCGTTGGCAAGGCCGACTGGCCGCCGCGCCTTATGGCGCGTAAGCCTTAGTGGCGTTTGAACGATAACGGTCATTCTTTATGACCGTTAGTATAACGCCAGGCTGATCTAATATGGACCTTAAGTCTCTTGCAAATAGCCCCACTATATCCTGCGAGATTTAAGGCCCATCTTGTCGCAAAATCGCTCCGTCAGAATGATTCTATTAAGACCTGACACGCTCTGGATATATAATTTCAGCAGGTTGTTTTCGAAAAACCCATCGAGTACAGATGGCCGTTCATCTGCACCCGACAGGATGCCGGTGCGATCTGGCCGCCCCCGGCGCGGTGCGCAACCAGAGCGGAAAGATTACGACGTTGATCGCAAAGAAAAGTCCCTGGCTCCGCCCCGTGTACTTTTCTTCATTTGAAACAATGAGAAAACAACACTCGGGAAGGCGCAGCTCTCGGATGAATGCCCCTATGGCGCGCAACACAAATCAAAACGCACCAGACGATGATTCAGGGTTGATCGGCGCGCCGCAGTTGGTATTTAAGCAAAATGTCCTCATCGGCGGTGAAAAAGTCCTTGCGGATATCCCAAGATACGCATCACAGCCCGTTTTATGAACAGGTGGATCCAGGCTATGCCCGATACCGAATTTGAAAAAACTTACGCACCAGGCGAAATCGAGGCGCGTATCTACGCCATGTGGGAGGCGGCAAACGCGTTTGCCGCAGGTGCCGGCGCACGCCACGATGACAGCTATTGCATCGTCATTCCGCCGCCAAACGTCACCGGCTCGCTGCATATGGGGCACGCCCTTGATGAGACGTTGCAGGACATCCTTATCCGGTTTGAGCGCCTGCGCGGCAAGGATGTTTTGTGGCAGCCGGGCATGGATCACGCCGGCATCGCTACGCAGATGGTCGTCGAGCGGCAGCTTGCGGCGCAAAAGCAACCGGACCGCCATGCTTTGGGGCGTGATAAATTTGTCGAGAAAATCTGGCAATGGAAAGCGCAGTCGGGTGGCCGGATTATTGACCAGCTCAAGCGCCTTGGCGCATCATGCGACTGGTCGCGCGAGCGCTTTACCATGGACGCGGGCCTGTCGCGCGCTGTCATCAAAGTGTTCGTGCAACTCTTTGATGCGGGGCTGATTTATCGCGACAAGCGGCTGGTCAACTGGGACCCGAAACTGCTTACGGCGATTTCCGATCTGGAAGTGGAACCAATCGAGGTGCACGGCCACCTGTGGCATTTCAAATACCCCATAGCGGACGAAGCCGACCGGTATATCAGCGTGGCGACGACGCGCCCCGAGACGATGCTCGGCGACACTGCCGTGGCGGTTCATCCGCAGGACGAGCGCTATGGCGACCTGATCGGCCGCCATGTAGCGCTTCCCCTTGCCGGGCGGCGTATTCCGATTATCGCCGATGAGCACGCCGATCCGCAAACCGGCTCCGGCGCGGTGAAGATCACCCCGGCCCATGATTTCAACGATTTCAATGTAGGCAAGCGCCATGATCTGGCGATGATCAACGTTCTTGATCCGCGCGCCAGAATGGATCTGGCCGATAATGCGGCGTTTCTTGAGGGACTGGTTTTTAATGACGATCTGGATGAAGTCCTGGCGCTGGATGGTCTGGGACGAACGGCGGCGCGCGAGAGGATTGTCGCCATGATGGACGCGCGCGGGCTACTGGAAAAGACGCAGGACCATGTATACATGGTCCCGCACGGCGACCGCTCCGGTGTTGTGATTGAGCCGTATCTTACCGATCAGTGGTATGTGAACGCAAGCGCTCTGGCGGGACCGGCCATCGAGGCGGTGCGCCAGGGGCGAACCCGGTTCGTACCCAAAACCTGGGAGAACACGTACTTTCAATGGATGGAGAATATTCAGCCATGGTGTATTTCGCGCCAGCTCTGGTGGGGACACCGGATCCCCGTCTGGTACGGACCGCAGCGCGATAAAGACAAGGCTGAAAAGGATACGCCGGCAATCTTTTGCGCCGAAACCTGGGAGGAAGTGGCCGCCAGGGCGCGCAACTATTATGGCGTGCAGACCGTCCTGGAAGCAGCACCAGGTGCTGCGCCCGAGGACGGCGAAGACGCCGATATCGTGCGGTTGCGGCGCGATGAGGATGTTCTGGATACGTGGTTTTCATCGGCGCTATGGCCCTTCTCGACCCTGGGCTGGCCGGACGAGACGCCGGAACTAAAGCGCTACTACAAGACCGATGTTCTCGTTACCGGCTTCGACATCATCTTCTTTTGGGTGGCACGGATGATGATGCTGGGGCTCCATGTCATGGACGAGGAGCCGTTTCACACCGTCTATATCCACGGCCTGGTGCGCGATGAAAAGGGGCGCAAGATGTCGAAGACGGCGGGCAACGTCGTCGATCCCCTCGTTTTCATCGATAAATACGGCGCTGATGCGGTACGCTTTACCCTGGCCGCCATGGAAACCCAGGGACGCGACATGCCCCTGTCCGAGCCACGGGTTGCGGGATATCGAAACTTTGCCACCAAGCTGTGGAACGCAGCGCGCTTTTGTCATATGAACGACTGCCGCCATATGGCCGGCTTTGATCCGGCCCTTGTTGAGGAAACGATCAACAAATGGATTATCGCCGAGACGGCGGCGGCCACGACGGCCGTGACCGATGCGCTTGAGCGCTATCGTTTTTGTGATGCGGCCGCGGCCGCCTATCGGTTTGTCTGGAACATCTACTGCGACTGGTATCTGGAGTTCGCCAAGCCGCTGTTGCAAACCCGGGATAAGGCCACCCGGCGTGAGACGGGCGCCACCGCCGCTTGGGTTCTCGATCAGGTACTTTGCCTGTTGCATCCGTTTATGCCGTTTATTACCGAAGAGATCTGGCGGCTTACGGCGAGCCCGGCGCGCCCGCAAGCGGGGCCGCTGATGCTGGGCCGCTGGCCCGGGATTACCGATCTGACGAATGAGGACGCGCAGGCTCAAATGCGCTGGCTTATCGAACTCATCGGCGCCATCCGTTCGGTTCGCGCCGAGTTGAACGTGCCGGCGGGGGCGTTGGTACCGCTGTTTGCCGTCGATGCCGGGGCACGTACAAAAGACGATCTGATCACCCATGATGCGGCTATCAAGCGCCTGGCGCGCATCGAACGGATTGAGGTTGCGGCGCAATTGCCGGCGGCGACGGTGCAACTTGTCGTCAACAAGGAGACGTTTGCGCTGTCTTTGAGCGCGGTCATTGATGTGCAGGCCGAATCACGCCGCCTTGCCGGTCGCGTGGCCGAGATCGATACGCAGATCGCCTCGCTGTCGAAAAAACTGGAAAATGAAGCGTTTCTCGCCAAGGCGCCCCAGGCTGTCATTGATGGCCAGCGCGAGCGTCTTGAGGCGGCTTGTGAGAAGCGGCAAAAGCTCAGCGCGGCGCTGGCGCGTCTGGGCTAGAGCGTGTCAGGTCTTAATAGAAGCAATTTTCGTTTCTCGATTGGCGGACGCCCACACCCGAGCCGCTCTCGAGAGATAGGTCGCCCTCGCTCTTCGATCGCCTTGAGCCTGGGTATCGCCTCGCCAATCGAGAAACGAAAATTGCTTCTATTAAGACCTGACACGCTCTAGCGCTCGAAAGCCGGGCTGAACCTTAACCGCCCGCAAACGGTCTCATCCTGAAACGACAGGGATTGGACGTATTTCACAGGTACTTCCCGGTAGGTCAGACTGCCGTCGCTGCGAAAACCGAACCGCTTGTAATAATCCGGATCCCCCACCAGGGCGCAGCCGGTCGCGCCGCTCTTCTTCAGGATGGCCAGTCCTTCATTGATGAGGGCGCTTCCGATCCCCTGCCCCTGGCGGTGCGGCCGCACCGATACGGGTCCAAGTCCATACCACCCCTGGTCCTCGCCCTCGATGGTGATCGGCGAAAAGGCGATGTGACCGACGATGTCCACTCCTTCAACGGCCACGAGCGAAAGGGTCAAATCGCCGTCCTCTCGCAATCCGGCAACGATAGGAGCTTCCGAGCCATCGCCATAGGACGTTGGCTTGAAGGCCGCGACGGTCAGGTCATGAATGGCCTGTTCGTCGCCGGGTTGCTCACGCCGGATTGCGATTGTCATTGAAACGGTTCCGGTTTCTTGTCTTTCTGTCTGCCTTGCCGACCGATAATACCAGCAGTATTGATTTTGTACACGCTCCGGCTTGTGTATTGTGCTGACAAGACAACGGTTTTAAACCGGGCCAGGAGTTAAACGCAACGCCCCCTGGTATCAGATGGCACTGGCGGGTTGGTGAGCCTCCGGTCGGTCATAGGCCTGTTGAGACGTTGTCGTGTAGTCCAAGTGTGTCATTTCAACCGGTCGCTTTCGAAAAAACTATTGAAATTACACATCCAACCCATGGCCGCAAGAGATATCGCTTCAGATTTGTCATCCTGGACTTAACCTGCTGAAAGATTACAGCCAGAGCGTGTCAGGTCTTAATTGAAGCAATTCTGTTTCTATAAAGACCTGACACGCTCTAAAGGGGCGGAGGACGTCAATCAAAGTGCTTACATTATTCATTGTTATATTTAAAGAATTTCCTCATTCCCAATTTATATTTACTTGAAAATGAATAATACAATCCACACGGTCTAAATTTATCTACCTTATTTAAACGATTTATATAAATTAATTTACCTTGCTTTGTTTCGTATAGAAAATTACATATAATTTTTCTCAAATTAATCTCTAAAAGACAATTCATTCCAAGTAAATTTTGATTTTTACAATACTTATCATTATTTATTATAATACTACTGTTTTCAGAAATTATATTTATTAAATTACGAGCCGTTTCATTGTCATCAGGCATAAAAACTTTTTCCATGCAGTATGAAATATTTACTGCAAGCAATTTACTGCAAATTTTCTCTATTTCATCGAAATATTTTTTTTCATCCTTGTAAAAATATATATTCATTAGCAAAATATAATAGTCTACAGGAGGATCGAAACCCGCGAGTATCGAATTTCTATAATATTTAATTGATTTTTCTAATCTTATTATATTGTCTATATTTTCAGTAAAGAAAAAATAAATTCCAAGATTCACGCTAATAACAGGTATATTATATTCATTTAATTTTTTCTCTATTATTTCAATTTTATCCAAATCTTTTTCATATTCATACATCAGACTTATATCGACAAGTGCGTTTAAAACTCCATTTTCAGCAGATTTCTTTAAGTAATATATGTGATTATCCTTATCATACAACTCTCCATCTTCACTACCATATTCAAAGCTCACCAGATACTGTGCCAGTCCGAAATTTTTATCAGCAAATACTTTCAGGCAATGAAAAAAATGACTCCACTCTCCTTGCGTATTATTGGACCAATCCCTTGTCACTATCGAATACACATACTCAAATAGCTTAATCTTTTTGCTTTCCGCATCACTTCCAAAATCTTCACTTAATTTATTTATCCTATCGCAAGCGCTGTTAATTTCAGCGTTACTGACCCTGGATGAGAACGCGCTCTGCGCTGTAAGGCTGGTGACAATGAAAATCCCTAGTCCCAGGCGCATTGCGTATTTGAAAAATTCTCTTTTGACGACCATTTTCAATCCACTTCGGCGCCTTAAATAATTGACATCACCTGTGCGCTTGTCCAGAACTTGCTGCTTGCGCTCCAGTCTGCTGACGGTCGGCACCAGACTTTTCCAGACGGGCGATACAGGTCCATTTGTCAAGGGCAGCCATGCTCATGGCAGGAGGCGGCATGATGGGGGAGCCGCGACCTATCCCAAGCCAAGCGCTTTGCGCAACGTCGCATTCAGCCACGTTTTCCAGCCCTTGCCATCCTGCTTGAAGTACGCGACAATGTCAGGGTCAAGCAGCATGGTTACCTGTTGCTTGCGCTGGTCTGCTGGCAACACAGGCCTGCCGCGCCTGGCTTTCTTAAAAAACTGCTCATCAAGTTCCAGTGCATCACCATCTTTGTTGATATACGATTTACGCTTTTTCGTAAATCTCAACCTTTCTGTCATATGCCTTGCCCAAGCTCATTAGACGACATTGATGTTGACGTGCTGCCTACACAGCCACGTATAGGCGATCTCCGATAAAGCCGATACGGACAAAGCGGATCTCGCCACAATTGTGTCGAACGTCTTCACGCGTAAAGGTGCCTTCAGAGAAAGCCCGATAAATTCCTGGTCGTCACGATCCAAGACCAAATTTCCTTTGCCGGGTTAGACGACGGATAGTTGCGACCGTACTGGCCGCGAAACGCACGCCCTGAAACCGCCTGGCATGGCAATTACAGCCGGCGGCGGCGAGTATCTAAAACACCGTCTCATGTTCCGCAATAAGTCACATACGGGCCGAAGTCCCCGGGCGCGGGGGCCTCGTATTCCTCCAGACCGGCACGTCGGGTAAACGGGTCCGCCAACACCTCAAGCAGTCGTCTGAAAGGCGCGAAGTCGTTATTCGCTTCGGCCGCCTGTAGCGCTTTTTCAACCTGATGATTGCGCGCGATATACAGCGGATTAACCCGCTTCATCGCCTCGGCGCGCGCCAGGGCATCGCGCGGCTCCTCCCGCAGGCGCGCCCGCCAGGTCAGCAACCAGGCTTCGATCGGAGCCGGATCGGCAAACAGGGCCGTCACCCCGTCGTCGTCGCCCGCAACCGCATCCGCCAGACGGCAAAAGAAAAGCGTAAAGTCTACCCCCTGCCCCGCCATGGCGGCAAACAGGGCATCGATAAACGCCGCATCGGATGCCCGTGGCGCCGCAAGACCGATCTTTGCCCCCATTCCTCGCGTCCAGGCTTTCTCATAGCACGCGCCAAAGCGATCGATTGCGTCCGTGGCCAGGCGCACCGCACGCGCATCATCGTCAGCATCAATGACCACAAGCAGCGTTTCCGCCAGACGCGCCAGGTTCCACAGGGCGACCGCCGGCTGATTGGCAAAACTGTAACGCCCGTGGCGATCGATGGAACTGAAAATCGCTTTCGGATCGTATACGTCCAGAAAAGCGCAGGGGCCGTAATCGATGGTCTCGCCGGAGATGGTCATATTGTCCGTATTCATCACCCCGTGGACAAAGCCCACTTGCAGCCAGCGGGCGATCAGCGCCGCCTGGCGATCGACAACCCGCGAGAGAAACGCCGTATATTTGTCAGGACGATCGATCAGATCGGAATCGTGGCGGGCGATGGCGTAGTCTGCCAGCCGCTTCAGCTTGTCCCATTCGCCACGAGCGGCGAAATACTGGAACGTTCCCACCCGCAGATGGCTTGCGGCCACGCGCGCCAGCACGGCGCCGGCTTTAAGCCCGTGACGCGCGATCTGCTCGCCCGTGGTGAGCGCCGCCAGGCCGCGAGTGGTGGGAATGCCCAGCGCGTGCATGGCCTCGCCGATGAGATACTCGCGCAGCACCGGACCGAGAACCGCCTTGCCATCGCCGCCGCGCGCAAATGGCGTCCGGCCGGCGCCCTTAAGATGAATATCGCGCCGTGCGCCGTGACGATCGATGACTTCCCCCAGCAGGATGGCCCGGCCATCGCCGAGTCGGGGGGAAAAGCCACCGAACTGGTGTCCGGCGTAGACCTGGGCGAGAGGCGCCGCCCCATCGGGCTTGCGACTGCCTGCCAGAACGGCGGCGCCGGCATCGGAATTGAGCGCCTGCGCATCGAGGCCGAGTTCGCGGGCAAGGGCGGTATTGAACTGAACGATTCTGGCCTGGGGGACCCTCGCACCCTGCCAGGGCACATAAAGGCCCTGCAGTTCCCTGGCGTAGGAGTTGTCGAATGCGAATTTCACCGAGCCCCCCATGGCAGGCGCGCAACAAGCGGCGCGCCGAGAATCACGGTAACCAGACGCACAAGGTGCATGGCAACAACATAACTCATGTCCGCACCGGCAACAATGGCCAGCACAACCATTTCGCTCTGCCCCCCCGGTGAGAACGCCAGCGCCGCCTCAATCCACGGCGCCGCGCCAAGCCAATGGGCCAGGCTGGCAAACAGTGCCGCCAAAGCCGCAATCAGGACGCAATAGCCAGCGCCGGAAAGGACAAAGCGGCGAATCTCATGGCCCGTAACGCCGGTATAATAGGCGCCCACGCCGATGCCGATAAAAAACTGCGCCGCGGTAATTGCTTCCGCGGGGGGCCGCTCGTGCAACAGGCCGCCCAGGGTCAACGCACCGGACAGAAGGAGCGGGCCGAGGATGCCGGCGCCAAACAGGCCGATCGCCTTGCCTCCCTGCCAGCCGATGAGCGCGCAGGCGATCATCAGTAATAGCCCCCCCGGGCTGAGGGTGGCAACAGGGGCGCCGGGCGGACGATCCAGTGTCAGGCCCCACACCGCACCCATCAAAAAGGGCATCAGGGAGACGATCGTCAGGACCCGGGTGGCATGAATAAGCGACAAGGCGCGGACATTGCCTCCCGCCTCGTGGCCGAAGATGATCATGTCCTGCAAGCCCCCCGGCGCCGCCGCATACCAGGCCGTGGCCCGATCGAACTTCCATGCATGGCGGAAATACGGATACCCCAGCGCCAAAATCGCCACCGTAAAGACGATCACCAGCGCGGCGCTGACAGCGAAATCCGGCAATCGACCCACAATGGCCGGGGTGAGCGAGGTGCCGACCGCCACGCCGAGGATCGTTCGCATGGCCTTGCCCAGGTGTCCCATATCCGTCAGTTCCACCCCGCAGAACGCCGCCATTGCGCAGGCAAACAGCGGCCCCAGCAAAAACGGCAACGGCAGGTTCAGCAATGAACAGATCGCCACGCCGAGCGTGGCGATCCCAAGAGTGCGGATGATTGTCATGGGTACTTGCTTTATGGGTACACGTGTATACATAGTCCCGGACGGCAGGTGACACAACTAATACCAGCGGTATTGGCTTTTTGTACACGCTGACTTGTGTGTCGTGCTGATAAGGCAACGGTTGTAAACCGGGTCAGGAGTCAAACGCAAAGCCCCTTGTATACCAGCGGTATTGGCTTTTTGTACACGCTGACTTGTGTATCGTACTGATAAGACAACGGCTTTAAACCGGGCCAGGAGTCAAACGCAAAGCCCCTTGTATACCAGCGGTATTGGCTTTTTGTACATACTGACTTATGTATCGTGCTGACAAGACAACGGCTTTAAACCGGGCTAGGAGTCAAACGCAAAGCCCCTTGGTACAATGGGGATCTTTCAGCGGGTTGCTCTCGGGGCAGCAGGTCTGAAGTCAGGATTTCCGCAGCCCTTGCCGTCAGGAAGGCCGTTTCGGGCCTTTCATCTGCACCCGATGTGTTTACTACGAACAATCTGTTGAGGTTACACAACCGGCATTGAATTCCCCGGCGCCACAATACGATGTTCTGATCGCCGGTGGCGGTAACGCCGCCCTGGTGGCGGCGATCGGCGCGGCATCGCGGGGCTGCAGGGTGCTGGTTTGCGAGGCGGCGCCGCGCGGCCTTCGCGGCGGCAATTCGCGCCACACGCGCAATTTGCGGACCGCCCACGATGCGCCCACAGACATCCTAACGGGAGAATACCCCCAGGAGGAGTATTTCGCCGATCTGATGCGCGTCACCGGCGGCAAAACAAACGAAACACTGGCGCGCCTGGTCGTCTCCGAATCGCAACACATAAGCCGCTGGATGGGCGAGCAGGGCGTGCGCTTTCAAAAGCCCTTGAGCGGCACATTGTCATTATCGCGCACCAATCCGTTTTTTCTTGGCGGCGGCAAGACGCTGTTGAATACCTATTATCGCAAGGCGCACGCCCTCGGCGTTGAATTCCGCTACCATACCAGCGTCGTGGGGCTGGATATCACGGACGGGGTTTTCACGCAGGCAACGGTGCGCGCCCGCGGCTTTACCGAGCCGGTCCCTGCCAGAACATTGATCGCCGCCTGCGGAGGCTTTCAGGCAAACCGGGAATGGCTGCGGCGTATTTGGGGCCCCGCGGCCGATAACTTTCTCATTCGTGGTACCCCTTACGCCACCGGCGAGGGGCTCAGGCTTTTGCTCGATGCCGGCGCGGCACGGGTGGGTGCGGCGGATCAATGCCACGCGGTCGCCATCGATGCGCGCGCCCCCGCCTTCGATGGCGGAATCGTCACCAGGCTCGATTGCGTGCCGTTTTCCATTGTGGTAAACCAGCACGGCGAACGGTTTTATGACGAGGGAGAAGACTTCTGGCCCAAGCGCTACGCGATCTGGGGGCGACTCGTTGCCCGGCAGCCCGCGCAGCGCGCTTTCGCGATCTTCGACAGCAACGCGATGCCACTCTTCATGCCCTCCATCTTTGCCCCCGCGCGCGCCGGTTCGATTAAGGGGCTGGCAACCCGCCTCGGCCTTGATAGCGCCGCCCTCCTGGCCACGGTGGACGGCTTTAATGCCGCCTGCTCCATGGACGGGCCTTTCGATCCTGCCGTTCGCGACGGACGGCGCACCCGCGGCCTTGACATCGACAAGACCAACTGGGCGCGTCCCCTCAATACGCCCCCCTACTACGGCTATCCCCTGCGCCCGGGAATAACCTTTACCTATCTGGGCGTTGCGGTGGATACTACCGCGCGCGTCATCATGAGCAATGGCAGGCGCGCCACCAATATCTGGGCGGCGGGCGAGATTATGGCAGGCAACGTTCTCGGCGAGGGATATCTGGCCGGTATCGGTATGACCATTGGAACCGTGTTCGGCAGGATTGCCGGTGAAAGGGCGGCAACCTATGTCCACAATTAAAGATATTTCGGCGCCCGCGCGCCCCCATCCCTTGCGCGAGACAAGGAATGTCGCCACGGCGCGCCGCACGATGGAAATCTGTAACGCCTGCCGCTATTGCGAGGGCTTTTGTCCGGTTTTTCCGGCGATGGCGCGCCGGCGACAGTTTTCGTTGCACGATCTCGCCCATCTTGCCAATCTGTGCCACAACTGCAAGGGCTGCTGGTATGCCTGCCAGTACGCGCCGCCCCATGAATTCGGCCTCAACCTGCCGAAGGTGTTTGCCGAGTTGCGTGTGGAGACCTATACCGCTTTTTCCTGGCCGCGCACGCTTGGGCGGTTGTTCGAAAGAAACGGCCTGTGGCTTTCCCTGATCAGCGCAGGCGTTATGGCGTTAACCCTCATCGGCACGATGGCGTTTACCGACGCGGGGGTTCTGACCGCCGTTCATCGCGGCGAGGGGGCGTTCTATGCGGTCATCCCGCACGGTACGATGGTGCTGCTTGGCGGGGTCACCTTCGCCTGGGCGGCGGGGGCGATGATCGTCGGTGGCCTCGGCTACTGGCGGGCCTGCGGCGGTACGGATGTGCGCCCCGGGGCTTTGGTGCAGGCGTTGCGGGAGGCGGCGGTCACTCGCCATCTTGGGGGTGCGGGGGAGGGCTGCAACGATATCGATGCGCGCTTTGGCATGGGCCGCCGGCACTTTCATACGGCGACCGTATGGGGCTTTATGCTTTGCTTCGCGGCAACTTGTCTGGGCACGGCGATGCATTATCTGCTGGGGTGGCAGGCGCCCTATGGGTGGTATTCGGCGCCGGTGATTAGCGGCACCGTGGGTGGCGTGTTGTTGACAGTGGGGACGGCGGGTCTGTTTTGCCTGAAGATAGTGGCGGATCGGGAGCCGGCGGCGCGCCGTCATTACGGCATGGACTATGCCTTGCTGGCGCTTTTATTCTGGGTGGCGGTGAGCGGTCTGGCTTTGTTGTTTCTGCGACAGACGGCGGCGATGGGCGTGTTGCTGGCGGTTCATCTGGGTTTCGTGCTGGCGCTATTTATCGCGTTGCCCTATGGCAAATTCGTTCATGGCCTGTACCGGATTATTGCGATCGCGCGCGATGTGAGCGAGCGCTCGTAGACCGGCAAGGAGCGCCTGTAGCGTGTCATAGCCCGCACTCTTGCAACCCCCGTTATTAGTTGAATGTGAGAAAGCCCCTCGGCTTCGCCGCGACCATTTACGGCAAATTAACGTTGATAATTCCATAATGCGCCCTGGATGTGTAATTTCAACAGGTTGTTCCTGGTAAGCCCATCGGGTGCTGCCGGCCATTCATCTCATCGTTTGAGGTGTTCGATTTATGGCCCGGTATGGCCTTTCTGGCGGCAAGGGTGCAAGAGATGGACCTTCCGGTTTGCCCGTCTGAGGGAACAATCTGCCGAAAGATCACACCTAGAGCGTGTCATGGCCTGCGGAGTAGTAAATCAAATGCGTATAACAAAGTTGGTATCATTCGGCGCGTTGGCGTCTATCCTGGTGGCAGCACCGGTCCTTGCCGCCGATGCGGACCTGAACAGCCTCGATAATTATGGCCAGCCCTACCAGGACTTATCCGGTCTCAACCCGTGGTCCGGCTTTTATGTTGGTGTTCATGGTGCTTACAATTCCTATAGCGTCAAGGGTGCCCTACCCGGCGATTCCTATTCTCGCAACAAAAGCAGCTTTGCCTATGGGGTTTACGGGGGATACAACTATCAGCATAATCGCTTCGTCGTGGGCTTCGATGCGGACGCCAATCTGTCGCGCGCCGGTAATATGGTGCAATACCTCACCGGCACCGGCGCAGGCGGTTACATCCGCCATAAACCCGGTTATGCGGTGCACGCCCGTCTGCGCCTTGGCTATGTGGCGCAGGAAACCCTGATGCCCTATATCGCCGGCGGGTTCACCAGCGCAAAGCTAAACGTCGATCATATCGACAGCAACGGCGCGGTAACCCTGTCAGACGAGAAATGGCTAAGCGGCTATACGCTGGGTATCGGCGTAGCCCACGCGTTTTCACCGAATATCATTTCACGCATTGAGTTTCTTTGGGACGAATATAACAACGCGAACTTTACCTACACGCCGGTGGCCGGGACCACCGAGCGCGGCTCTCTTAAGATGCGCAATAAAACATGGCGCATCGGCATCGCCTACAAGTTTTAGAGCGTCGGGCGTTTAATACCAGCGGTATTGGCGTTTTGTACGCGTTGACTTGTGTATCGTGCTGATAAGACAACGGTTTTAAACCGGGCCAAGAGTCAAACGCAAAGCCCCTTGGTATAAGTTGCACCAATAACCCCGGTTCCGGATAAGAGAAGGGCGAAAATGGGGCCCTGGACAGTGGTCTCGCTATCCAAGGCCCCTCACAATAAAAGTGAAGGGCCTGTTTTCTCACAAACCATCAGAGCCGCGAATACTCACTCCGCCGGTGCAGCAACGGTCTCTGCTTGTGTTTCTGCCCCTGTTGGCTCCACAGCCCCGTCCGGCGAAACATCGAACGCTTCATCCGGCGCCGGCAGGGCAACATCGCGCATCTTCGCCTTCTCCTCCAAAATGAGGTCGTCGCGCTTGGTGGCGATCTGGCGGATGTTATTGATGCGCCCGCCGGTACCGGCAGGGATCAAACGGCCAACAATGACATTCTCCTTTAGACCCTCCAGGGTATCCGATTTGCCGCCGACCGCCGCCTCGGTGAGCACGCGAGTCGTCTCCTGGAAGGATGCGGCAGAGATAAACGAACGGGTCTGCAGGCTGGCCTTGGTAATACCCAGCAGCACCGGAACCCCGCTTGCAGGTTCAAAACCCTCCTCGATCAGACGGTCATTGAGTTCCTCCAGGGCAATACGATCAATCTGCTCGCCGGCGATAAGGCTTGAGCCGCCCGGTTCGGTGATCTCGATTTTCTGCAGCATCTGGCGGACGATCACCTCGATATGCTTGTCGTTGATGACCACACCCTGCAATCGATAAACCTCCTGAATTTCGTTAACCAGATACGCCGCCAGTTCCTCTACCCCCTTGATAGCGAGAATATCGTGGGGAGCGGGATGGCCATCGAGAATATAATCCCCCTTCTCAACACTGTCGCCGTCCTGCAAATGAAAGGGCTTACCCTTGGGGATAAGGTACTCGCGCGGCTCCATCTGCGTATCGTGAGGCTCAATGATGATACGGCGCTTGTTCTTATAATCGCGCCCGTAACGGATGACGCCATCGATCTCGGCAATGATGGCATGATCCTTGGGCCGGCGCGCCTCGAACAACTCTGCCACGCGCGGCAGACCACCTGTAATGTCGCGTGTTTTGGCGCTCTCCAGGGGAATACGCGCCACCACATGGCCCGCCTTGACCGCTTCATTGGGCTCCACCGACACAATGGCATCGACAGAGAGCAAAAAGCGCGCCTCGCCACCGGTGTCCAGTTTGACGATCTCGCCCTTTTTATCCTTGATAACAATGGCCGGCTTGAGTTCGGCGCCACGGGGGTTGGCGCGCCAGTCGATGACAATACGCTTGGTGATGCCGGTCGATTCATCGGCGCTCTCACTGACACTGACACCGTCGATCAAATCCTCGAACTCTACATGGCCGCCATTGGCGGTAATAATCGGCCGCGTATACGGGTCCCATTCGGCAATTGTTGCGCCGCGCGCGATGGTATCGCCGTCATCAACGCGCAGTCTGGCTCCATAGGCGACCTTCTGACTGGCCTGCTCCTTGCCATCCTTGCCGACGATCGTCACCGAGACGTTACGTCCCATAACGATCAGGTTCTTGTCAGAATCGCGCAATACATTGCGATTGACCACCTTTACCGTCCCCTCGAAACTCGACTGGATAACCGACTGGTCGACAACCTGCGCCGTACCGCCAATATGGAAGGTACGCATCGTCAGTTGCGTACCCGGCTCGCCAATCGACTGCGCCGCGATGACGCCAACCGCCTCCCCCAGATTAACCGGCGTTCCGCGCGCCAGATCACGTCCATAGCACGCGGCGCATACCCCATGGCGCATCTCGCAGGTGAGTACCGAGCGGATCCGCACACTTTGCACATGGGCACTCTCGATGCGATCGGCGGCATATTCGTCGATCAACGTACCGGCGGTGACGATTACCTCGCCGCTTTGCGAATCGACAATATCCTCGATAGGTGTACGCCCAAGGATACGGTGCGCCAGCGAGGCCACAACCTGTCCGGCATCGACAATGGCGCGAACCGTAATGCCGTCTGTGGTGCCGCAATCTTCGGTGGTAATGATACAGTCCTGCGCCACATCCACCAGCCGGCGGGTCAGATAGCCGGAGTTGGCCGTCTTGAGGGCCGTATCGGCAAGACCCTTTCGCGCCCCGTGGGTGGAGTTGAAGTATTCGAGAACCGACAGGCCCTCCTTGAAGTTGGAAATAATCGGCGTCTCAATGATTTCGCCGGACGGCTTGACCATCAGACCGCGCATGCCGGCGAGTTGGCGCATTTGCTCGCGAGAGCCGCGGGCGCCGGAAAAAGCCATCATATTGATCGCATTGTGGGGCTTGACCCGCCCGGTTTTCCTGTCCACTTCGGTGGCGGAGATACGTTCCATCATATCGTCGGCGATTTTGGCGGAACATTTACCCCAGGCATCAACCACCTTGTTGTATTTCTCGCCATGGGTGATCAGGCCGTCGTTGAACTGCTGCTCGTATTCCTTGACGAGTTCGCGGGTCTGGGAAACAATGCGCTCCTTGCTCGCCGGGATCAGCATATCGTCCTTGCCGAACGAAATCCCCGACTTGCACGCAGTGGTGAACCCCTTGTTCATGATGTGATCGCAGAACATGACCGTTTCCTTTTGACCGCAATGCCGGTAGACGACATCGATCATGTTGGAAATCTCTTTCTTGGTCAGCACCTTGTTGACAATATCAAACGAGATATTGGGATTACGCGGCAGCAATTCACCGATCAGCATACGCCCCGGGGTTGTCTCGTAGATCTGCGATACGGCATTGCCTTCTTCATCGATACCGGTAAAGCGCCCGCGGATCCTGGCGTGCAGCGAGACGACGCCATTGTCCAGAGCGTGCTCGATTTCCGCAATGGAGGAAAAGGCCATATTCTCCCCCGGCTCGTTCTCCGACATGATCGACAGATAATAAAGCCCAAGCACAATATCCTGGGAGGGCACAATAATCGGCGAGCCGTTGGCGGGATGCAGGATGTTGTTGGTCGACATCATCAAAACACGCGCTTCCAGTTGCGCCTCCAGCGAAAGCGGCACATGGACAGCCATCTGATCGCCATCGAAATCGGCGTTAAAGGCCGCGCAGACCAGCGGATGCAACTGGATCGCCTTACCCTCAATGAGTACCGGCTCAAAGGCCTGGATGCCAAGACGGTGCAGTGTCGGCGCCCGGTTGAGCAATACGGGATGCTCGCGGATCACCTCATCAAGGATGTCCCAGACTTCCGACTTTTCCTTCTCAACAAGTTTCTTGGCCTGTTTGACGGTCGATGACAGGCCCTTGGCCTCAAGGCGCGAGTAAATGAACGGCTTGAACAATTCCAGCGCCATCTTCTTGGGCAACCCGCACTGGTGCAGCAGCAACTCCGGCCCCACAACAATCACCGAGCGACCCGAATAATCGACGCGCTTGCCAAGCAGGTTCTGACGAAAACGCCCCTGCTTGCCCTTTAGCATATCGGACAGCGACTTCAGTGGCCGTTTGTTGGCGCCGGTGATGGTGCGCCCGCGGCGGCCGTTATCGAACAGCGCATCCACGGATTCCTGCAACATACGCTTTTCGTTGCGGATCATAATATCAGGTGCGCGCAACTCGATCAGCCGTGTCAGACGGTTATTGCGGTTGATCACGCGGCGATACAGATCATTCAGATCGGAGGTGGCAAAGCGTCCACCGTCCAGGGGAACAAGGGGGCGCAAGTCGGGTGGAATGACCGGAACAACGGTCATGATCATCCACTCGGGGCGATTGCGCGAGTAAATGAATGCCTCAACAACCTTAAGTCGCTTGGCCAGTTTTTTCGGCTTCAGTTCGGTAGTGGCCTCGGCGATCTCGACGCGCAAGTGATCGGCCAGCGCCTCCAGATCGATAGCGGCAAGCATTTCGCGAATGGCCTCGGCGCCGATCATCGCCGTGAATGAATCCTCGCCGTAAAGATCGAGCGCCTCAAGGTATTCCTCCTCAGACAAAAGCTGCCGGCTCTTTAACGCCGTCAGCCCCGGCTCGATAACCACATAGCTTTCGAAATAAAGGATCCGCTCAAGTTCTTTAAGCGTCATATCCAAAAGCAGGCCGATGCGACTCGGCAATGACTTCAAAAACCAGATATGCGCCACCGGCGCCGCCAGTTCGATATGTCCCATGCGCTCACGACGCACCCGCGACAGCGTGACCTCAACGCCGCACTTTTCGCAGATGACGCCCTTGTACTTCATGCGTTTGTACTTGCCGCACAGACATTCATAGTCTTTTGTCGGGCCGAAGATGCGCGCACAGAACAGGCCGTCCCGCTCGGGCTTGAACGTGCGGTAATTGATCGTCTCCGGCTTTTTGATCTCGCCAAAGGACCAGGAGTAGATCTTCTCCGGGCTGGCGATCGAAATGCGAATACGATCGAAGGTCTGCTCTTCGATCTGCGGTCCAAATACGCTAATGACGTCCTGGTTCATGTAGCAATCTCCTTAACGAGCATCACGCTCGCTGTTGCGCCGCAGCGCGGGAAAATGACAGGTTCACGCTATGGCCCAATACCCTGATCCCCGCTCGGGCTGTAACACGGGGATCGACAACGATCCGTTTATCCGGCCATATCATTCGGCCGCATCAATGCCGGCGGGGGGCAATTCAAGAGGCTCGCTCGGAGGCCGGGGCGGGGACACAAAACGTTCGCTGTCGCGCAGTTCCACATTCAGCCCCAAAGCGCGCATTTCCTTGACAAGCACGTTGAAACTCTCGGGAATGCCCGCCTCGAACGTGTCGTCGCCACGCACAATCGCCTCGTATACTTTCGTGCGTCCCGCCACATCATCGGACTTGACGGTCAGCATTTCCTGCAGCGTATAGGCCGCCCCATACGCCTCAAGCGCCCAGACCTCCATTTCGCCAAAACGCTGGCCGCCAAATTGCGCCTTGCCTCCCAGCGGCTGCTGGGTAACCAGGCTATAGGGGCCTATGGAGCGGGCATGGATTTTGTCGTCCACCAGATGATGCAACTTGAGAATATAGATATAGCCAACCGTTACCGCACGATCGAACCGCTCACCCGTGCGGCCATCATAGAGAATCGACTGCCCCGTGGTATTGAGGGTCGCCTTGCCCAGCATATCGACGATATCAGCCTCCTTGGCGCCGTCAAAGACCGGTGTCGCCATGGGAATACCGTCGGTCATATTGCGTCCCAACTCGATCAGTTGCGTATCATCAAGGGAATCGATCGTCTCCTGCGCCCCATAGACGTTCTCCAGCAGGTTCTTTAACGGTTTGACATTCTGCGACTTCTCGTAAGCACCAAGGGTATCGCCGATCTTGCGTCCCAGCCCCTTGCACGCCCAGCCCAGATGCGTCTCCAGAATTTGCCCCACATTCATCCGGCTCGTCACGCCGAGCGGGTTGAGCACCACATCGACCGGCGTGCCGTCCTCAAGATGGGGCATGTCCTCAATGGGAACGATACGCGACACCACACCTTTGTTACCGTGTCGGCCGGCCATTTTGTCCCCTGGCTGGATTTTACGCTTGACGGCCACAAAGACCTTGACCATCTTCATGACCCCGGGGGGAAGTTCGTCGCCGGCCTGCAGTTTTTCGACCTTGTCAATAAAGCGCTTCTCAAGCAGCTTGCGCGCCTCGTCATACTGGGTGCGCAAGGCCTCGATCTGCGCCTGGAGCTTATCGTTGCCAACGGCAAACAACCACCACTGACTGCGCGGCTGCTCCGCCAGCACCTCTTCGCTTATGCGGGTGTTTTTGGCCACGTCCCTGGGCCCCGAGACCGCCGTTTTGCCCAATAGCATATCATGCAGGCGGCCATAGATATTGCGATCAAGAATCGACTGCTCGTCGTCACGATCCTTCGCCAGGGATTCGATTTCCTCGCGCTCGATCGCCATGGCCCGTTCGTCCTTGTCGATACCATAGCGGTTGAACACGCGCACTTCGACAACCGTTCCCGACACCCCGGGAGGCAGGCGCAGCGACATATCGCGCACATCGGACGCCTTTTCGCCAAAAATTGCCCGCAACAGTTTTTCCTCAGGCGTCATGGGGCTTTCGCCCTTGGGAGTGATCTTGCCGACAAGAATATCGTTCGGCTTCACTTCGGCGCCGATATAGACAATGCCGGCCTCATCGAGATTCTTCAGCGCTTCCTCGGATACATTGGGAATATCGCGGGTGATTTCCTCCGGTCCCAGCTTGGTATCGCGCGCCATTACCTCAAAGTCCTCGATGTGGATGGACGTAAATACGTCATCGCGCACGATACGTTCGGACAACAGGATCGAGTCCTCGAAATTGTATCCGTTCCACGGCATAAAGGCGACAAGCACGTTCTTGCCCAGCGCCAGATCGCCCAGATCGGTCGAGGGGCCATCGGCAATGATATCGCCGCGCATCACCGCATCCCCCACCTTGACCAGCGGGCGCTGGTTGATACAGGTGTTCTGGTTGGAGCGCTGGAATTTCTGCAACCGGTAGATGTCCACCCCCGGGCGCGTGGGATCCAAATCCTCGGTAGCGCGCACAACGATACGGGTCGCATCCACCTGATCGACGATGCCGCCGCGGCGCGCCTCGATGGCAGCGCCGGAATCGCGCGCCACGATGGCTTCCATGCCGGTGCCCACCAGGGGCGCCTCGGGTTTGACAAGAGGCACCGCCTGGCGCTGCATGTTCGAACCCATCAGGGCGCGGTTGGCGTCGTCGTTTTCCAGAAACGGAATAAGCGCCGCCGCAACCGAGACCAGCTGCTTGGGCGATACGTCCATGTAGTCGACCTTGTCCACCGACAGCATTTCCACATCACCACCGTGGCGGCAGGTAACCAGATCGTTGACAAACCGCCCCTTTTCATCGAGGGGCGCATTGGCCTGGGCAACCACATAGCGGGCCTCTTCCATGGCCGAGAGATAGACCACTTCATCGCTTACCACGCCCTTTTTGACCACCCGATAGGGGGTTTCGATAAAGCCGTATTTGTTGATCCGCGCAAATGTCGCCAGCGAGTTGATAAGGCCGATATTGGGCCCCTCCGGCGTCTCGATGGGGCAGATGCGGCCATAGTGGGTGGGGTGCACGTCACGCACCTCAAAGCCGGCGCGCTCGCGCGTCAGACCACCCGGCCCAAGGGCGGAAAGGCGCCGCTTATGGGTCACCTCCGATAACGGATTGGTCTGGTCCATAAACTGCGAGAGCTGCGATGAACCGAAGAACTCGCGCACCGCCGCCGCCGCCGGCTTGGCATTGATTAACTCCTGCGGCATAACCGTATCGATCTCAATGGAGCTCATACGCTCCTTGATGGCGCGCTCCATGCGCAACAGGCCGATACGGTACTGGTTTTCCAGCAATTCGCCGACGGAGCGCACGCGCCGGTTACCGAGATTGTCGATATCGTCCACATCGCCGCGGCCATCGCGCAGATCGACAAGGGTCCTGATGACCGCCAGAATATCCTCGCGGCGCAGAACACGCACCGTATCCTCGCACTCAAGATCGAGACGCATGTTCATCTTTACCCGGCCAACGGGCGAAAGATCGTAGCGTTCCGGATCAAAGAACAGGCTCTGGAACATGGCCTCTGCCGTCTCCACCGTCGGCGGCTCGCCAGGGCGCATGACCCGGTAGATATCGAACAGGGCGTCCTCGCGCGAATCGCCCTTGTCGGCCACCAGCGTGTTGCGAATATAGGCGCCGACATTGATGTGATCGATATCGAGAATGGGCAATTCCTCGTATCCATGCTCTTCGATGAGATCGTGCAGGATTTTTTCCGATAATTCCTGGCCGGCCTCGAACAGGATCTCGCCGGTCTGCATATCGACCATATCCTGGGCAAGATACAGGCCGAGGAGGTCCTCATCGCTCAGGCGAATAGCCTGCAAGCTCCCCTCCGCCAGTTGCCGTGCCTTGCGTACCGATACTTTCTCGCCTGCCTTGAGGGCGACCTTGCCGGTATCATCATTGATGATATCGGCGCTCGGCTTGGCCCCCTTGAACCGCTCCGGATCGAAGGGGACGCGCCAGCCCTTCTTGCTCTTTTTATACGGGATCGTGGTATAAAATTCGGCCAGGATATCCTCGCTGTCCATCCCGAGGGCCTTCAGGAGCGTCGTGGCCGGAATTTTACGGCGCCGGTCAATACGCGCATGAACGATATCCTTGGCATCGAATTCGATGTCGAGCCACGAGCCGCGATACGGAATTATGCGCGAGGTAAAGAGCAATTTGCCGGAAGAATGGGTCTTGCCCTTGTCGTGATCGAAAAAGACGCCCGGTGAGCGGTGCATCTGCGAAACGATGACCCGTTCGGTGCCGTTGATCACAAACGTGCCGTTAAGGGTCATCAGCGGCATGTCACCCATATAGACGTCCTGTTCCTTGATGTCCTTGACGGAGCGGGTCTCGGTCTCGTCATCGACGTCAAAGACAATAAGGCGCAACGTTACCTTTAGCGGCGCCCCATAGGTCATGTCGCGCTGGCGGCACTCCTCCACGTCGTATTTGGGTGGCTCGAACTCGTAGGAGACGAATTCCAACAGCGCCGTGTTGGAAAAATCGGAGATGGGAAACACGGATTTGAAAACCGCCTGCAACCCCGCATCCAGCCGCTCACCGTCGGACTCGTGAAACTGCAGGAACTGATCATAGGACGATTTCTGTACTTCGATCAGATTGGGAAGGTCGGCCACTTCGCGGATGTGACCGAAATATTTGCGGACTCGTTTGCGACCTGTGAGGGTTTGAGCCATGATTGCTCCTTTGTTGCAACGCGAACGGCCTCTCGGGGCTGCCCAGAGGGGACAAGCGTAAACATGCCGATAAACACGATCCGGCATGTTTCGCCGTCCCGCCCGGGGAGACGGCGATTGCCAAGATGTGCTGCGATGGGTACTATTTCAACTCAACGCTGGCGCCGGCACCTTCCAGCTTGGTCTTCAACTCTTCGGCTTCCGCCTTCGAGACCCCCTCCTTGACAGCCTTCGGCGCTTCCTCAACAAGCGTCTTGGCTTCCTTCAGCCCCAGGCCGGTAATGGCGCGCACTTCCTTGATGACGTTGATTTTCTTGTCGCCGATCGCGGCCAGAATAACATCGAATTCATCCTTTTCTTCCGCCGCCTCGGCCTCGCCGCCGGCAACCGCCGCCACCGCAACGGGCGCCGCTGCCGATACCCCCCATTTCTCCTCCAGCATTTTCGAAAGCTCAGCCGCTTCCAAAACGGTCAAATTGGAGAGTTCTTCGCTGATTTTTTCCAGATCGGTCATGTCGTTTCCTTTACTTTATCGGTTTATCGGTAGGATTTCTTTAATTCAATTGCTAAAATTCAGGTGTTCTCGCGCTGCGCATAGGCGTTCAACACCCGCGCAATCTGGCCGCCCGGGGCGCTCAGCACCTGCGCAACACGGGTAGCCGGCGTCATCAGCAGGCCCACAAGCTCGCCACGCAACGCATCCAGCGATGGCAACGCCGCCAGCGCCTTTACCGCCGAAACATCGAGGGGTGTCTCCCCCATGGTGCCACCGAGAACAACCAGTTTCTCGTTCTCCCTGGCGAATTTCACCAGTATGCGCGGCGCTGTTACCGGATCGTCCGAATAGGCAATCGCCGTCGGCCCCGAGAACAGGCTATCCAGATGGGCAACATCGCTGTCGACAAGAGCCAGTTTAGCCATCCGGTTCTTGGTCACCCTGAACGCGGCGCCCTCGGCCCGCATACGCGCCCGCAAATCGGTCATTTGCGCCACCGAAAGGCCGGCATAATGCGCCACCACCACCACACCCGCTTGCCCGAACACATCACGCAAGGTACTGACAAGGGCCTTTTTTTCCGCTCTGTTCACACACTTTCTCCAGATATCGGCGGCTATGCAGGGTATCCGCCATCGATCGGGCAGACCGATCGATCCCACAATACAGGCAAACCGTCTCCTCACATGGCAAACAGGGTACTTGCCGGGTGCGGCGACATGGCTTTGTCACACCGAAAGACCATCCTTCCTGCTATCCAGGCCTTTGGTATTCAGCCCGTCCGATAAACCGCCGCAGCCGGTCGCAACCGGCCATGATCAAGGTCTTCTGGTGCAAACCGGTATATCGCACGACATCATCGACAAGCCGGTTCATCCCATCTCATACAGGCTCGCAGACAGGTTTGCCCGGCTGCGAATTAAGCCGATACGGCGCCGGTAATCCCGGACAGGGTCACATCGCCACGGGAGTGGCGATCATGTTCACATCACATATGTCCTCATAGTCTTTCATGTTCCGTGCCCCTGTTCAGCGCCCCTGTTCAGCGCCCCTCTTCCGCGCCAGGTGCTGGTGGAACACATTTGACATTTGACTCCCGTGCACCGCCAGTCAGGCGGCGCTCAGCGAGCCCACATCGACGCGCACGCTCGGTCCCTGGGTGGAACTCAGCGCGGCGCGTTTCACATAGGTTCCCTTGGCGCCCGAGGGCTTGGCCTTGTTGATGGCCGAAGCGAGCGAGCGAATGTTTTCCGACAGCGCCGCCGCATCGAAACTGACCTTGCCAACACCGGCATGAATAATCCCCGCCCTTTCGACGCGAAACTCCACGGCGCCGCCCTTTGCCGCGGCAATGGCCTCGGCGACATCAGCGGTAACGGTTCCCACCTTGGGGTTCGGCATCAGACCGCGCGGCCCCAGAACCTTGCCCAAACGGCCCACCAGCGGCATCATATCGGGGGTCGCGATGCAGCGATCAAAGTCGATCTTACCCCCCTGAACGGCTTCCACGAGGTCCTCGGCACCGATGACATCCGCGCCCGCGTCCCTGGCTTCCTGCGCCTTGTCATCGCGCGCAAACACCGCAACGCGCACCGTACGCCCGGTGCCGTTGGGCAGTTGACAAACGCCGCGCACCATCTGATCGGCATGACGCGGGTCGACGCCAAGATTAAGCGCCAGATCGATCGTTTCGTCGAACCTGGCGCTTGCATTTTGCTTTATCAGCGCCACCGCTTCATCGAGCGGGTAGGCTTTATCGTGATCGATTGCCTGACGCGCCTGGCGCAGACGCTTTCCTGCCGTCTTACCCATTCTACGCTCCTGTTACCTCAAGTCCCATGGATCGGGCCGACCCCTCCACCATCCGCATCGCCGCCTCGACATCGGCGGCGTTAAGATCACTCATTTTTTCCTGCGCAATTTCGCGTACCTGATCGCGCGATACCGATCCGGCGACCTCACGGCCCGGGTTCGAAGCACCCTTGTTCAGCTTTGCCGCCCGTTTCAGAAAATGCGAAACCGGCGGCTTCTTCATCGTATAAGTAAAAGACTTGTCGGCAAAGATGGTGATCTTTACCGGAATGGGTATTCCTGCTTCAAGACCATCGGTGGCCGCATTAAAGGCCTTGCAAAATTCCATGATATTGATGCCGCGCTGCCCCAGAGCCGGACCAACGGGGGGGGAGGGCTTCGCACTCGCCGCCGGCACCTGAAGGGTCAGATAGCCCTCGATCTTTTTTGCCATGGCTTGTCCTTTCTACGCGCCTGCTGATAAACAGGCGGTGGATTGCGGTTCAGATCTTTTCGACCTGGGCGTATTCCAGTTCCACCGGCGTGGCGCGGCCGAAGATGGAAACCTCCACCTTCAGGCGTGCCCGTTCCTCATCGACCTCCTCCACCAGGCCATTAAACGAGGCGAATGGCCCATCGGCCACGCGCACCTGCTCGCCGATTTCAAAACTCACCGAAGGCTTGGGCCGCGCCACACCTTCCTGCACCTGGTGCAGGATACGGTCGGCCTCGGCCTGTGAGATCGGCATCGGCTTTTGCTCCGCGCCGAGAAACCCGGTGACCTTGGGCGTATTCTTGATCAGATGATACGCTTCATCGGTGAGATCCATCTTGACCATGACGTAGCCCGGAAAGAACTTTCGTTCCGAGTCGATCTTGCGGCCGCGACGCAACTCAACGACCTTTTCCGTTGGTACCAGAATTTCCTCAAACAGATGCGCAAGACCACTGATCGCCGCCTTTTCCCGAATGGCGTCGGCAACCTTTTGTTCAAAGTTTGAATACGCCTGGACGATGTACCAGCGCATGGCCATTGGGCCTCCTTCTTTCAACGTTGTGCGATCAGCGAACGATCGGTTCGAGCCGGATTGCGGGTCTGCTTGCGAATTGCAGGCTGTGTGCCGGATTATTCGGGCAACCCATGCCACCTTTTTTTAACTTTAAGTCCTCACGTGAATAGTCTGAAAAATATGGCTTATTTATCGCGATCCGACAAAAAAGCTGATCACAAACGCGAAAATCTGATCCGCCGCCATAAAGAACAGTGCCGCTAAAACCATCATAATCAAAACCATGATCGTTGCCGTTATCGTCTCGCGCCGCGTCGGCCACGTCACCTTCGACATCTCCGCACGAACTTCCTGAATGAATTCGAACGGATTAAAGCGCGATGACTTCTCCGGCTTTCCGGCTCTCGGCTCGCTCTTACGCAACACATTATCCTTTCGGGGTTTGCGCTTTAACTGCGCGTGTCGCCATCCATCAAAACGGGTCCGCCGTGGCAGGGGCGGAGGGGCTCGAACCCCCGACCTACGGTTTTGGAGACCGTCGCTCTGCCAACTGAGCTACACCCCTTCGCGATAATCCCAAAGCCGGCCATGACAACCGCACAAGGGCAACCCGCCCCGCCAGCTTTCATACGACACCCGTTACGCTGCTTGTCTGCCAGTGGAACGTTATCACAGCTGGTGGTTCCTTGATCCCAGCATTTGCAGGCAAGCCTGCGGTCAGGGCGTGCAAATGCTGGAATCGAAACACCACATTAATCGATGATTGTGGCGACGACGCCGGCGCCCACCGTGCGACCGCCCTCGCGAATGGCAAAACGCAGCTTCTCTTCCATCGCAATCGGCACAATCAGTTCAACCTCCATCTCGCAATTATCCCCGGGCATCACCATCTCAACACCCTCGCCAAGACTGACAACCCCCGTCACATCCGTCGTGCGAAAGTAAAACTGCGGACGGTAATTCGTGAAAAACGGCGTGTGACGACCCCCCTCGTCCTTCGTTAATATATACGCCTCCGCCTTGAACTTCGTATGCGGCGTCACCGAACCGGGCTTGCACAAAACCTGGCCGCGCTCAATGCCATCGCGATCAACGCCGCGAAGCAAACAGCCAACATTGTCCCCAGCCTCCCCCTGATCAAGCAGCTTGCGAAACATCTCAACACCCGTCACCGTCGTCTTGCCCGTGCCGCGAATGCCCACAATCTCAACTTCCTCGCCAACATTCACGATGCCACGCTCAATACGCCCCGTCGCAACCGTCCCACGGCCCGATATGGAAAAAACGTCCTCAACCGGCATCAAAAACGGCTGATCCTTCGGACGCTCCGGCTGCGGAATATAGGCATCAACCGCCGCCATCAACTCGAGAATCTTCGCCTGGCCGATCTCATCGTCGCGCCCCTCAAGGGCCGCTAGCGCCGAACCCGCAACAATCGGGATGTCGTCACCGGGAAAATCATACGACGAAAGAAGCTCGCGCACTTCCATCTCCACAAGCTCCAAAAGCTCCGCATCGTCAACCTGGTCCACCTTGTTCAAAAACACAACAAGCGCAGGAACACCAACCTGGCGCGCCAAAAGAATATGTTCGCGCGTCTGCGGCATCGGGCCATCCGCCGCCGAAACCACAAGAATTGCACCATCCATCTGTGCCGCACCGGTGATCATGTTCTTCACATAATCCGCATGGCCCGGGCAGTCCACATGGGCATAGTGGCGGTTCTCCGTCTCGTATTCCACATGGGCCGTCGATATGGTAATACCGCGCTCGCGTTCCTCGGGCGCCTTGTCGATATCCTCAAAGGCTGTCGCCGTCGCCCCGCCGCTTAGGGCCAGAACTCGCGTAATCGCCGCCGTCAGCGTCGTCTTGCCGTGATCAACATGGCCAATCGTGCCGATGTTCACATGCGGCTTGGTGCGTTCAAACTTTTCCTTCGCCATAAATCAATATCCCACGTGATTTCTGATCGTTTCCTGTCGTCGTTTAACCGTCGTTCGATGTACCCAGTTCAAACGCCTGCACTGGAGCGGGTGAAGGGAATCGAACCCTCGTCGTAAGCTTGGAAGGCTTCTGCTCTACCATTGAGCTACACCCGCTTTGGTTGTGGCTCGATCCCGATATTTGCACCCCTGACCGCGGGCTTGCATGCAAATGTCGAAATCAGGGTTCCACGAGGATAACAATCGACCGCAATCCCGCCTGCACCGGCCGTATGGCGGCGATGCGCGCTGGACAGCTGACACTTGTTTCCGGTTCCTGACCAAATAAATTGCCTCATTCCAACGCAAGGGCCGCCTCAATTGGTGGAGGGGGTTGGATTCGAACCAACGTAGGCATAGCCAACGGGTTTACAGCCCGTCCCCTTTAGCCACTCGGGCACCCCTCCTGCAGATCGTTACAACGTGTGCGCGGCCTTGCACTGCCAATTCACCATCGACATGAAAGTCAAGCAGGATGCACGATGATTGCTTCGGACAGTTCCTTGCGATTTCGCTGAAATTTCTCAGGGTATGCGGCAGCGCAACGCGAACACAAAAACCCCGCCGGTCTCGGCAGGGAGTCCATGTTGTTATGGGTCGTCGCACCCGCCATGTCAACAGGAATATGACCTTGCGGGCCACTTTTCGCCAATTCAAGGTCAAAATATCGCACCGGAACCGGAAAAACCCGGCAGGTTGACGCTTTTGCGTCGCGGCGGCCATACAGCGCGAACCTGCAACCGAACACACGCCTTTACAGATCCTTTACCAGACGCAGGGCATCGTAGATGGCGGCGTGAATGTTGCGCGCCGCCACCGCATCGCCGATGCGAAACAGCTTAAACGCGCCATCGTGATTCTTCACGACCGATTGCGGCTTGCCGGCGATCAGCGCCCGGTAATCGACGGCGCCGCGATTGATCGAGAGACTCTTAAGATCAAAATAGAGATCATCCACCGGCAATGTGCCATGATCGATCACCACTTGATCGATACGGCGCTCATCGATACGACCGGTATAATCGCTGCCAATATGAGCAATCAGACCGTTGCCCGCACGCGTTATCCCGACAAGGCGGCGATTGATGGTAATGATCACCCCATGGGTCTCAAAGCTTTCGGCGTAGGCGACGTGGTTCAGGCCGCCAATCTCAGGTGCAAAGAAGCGCTCGGGCGTGATAATCTCAAGGGCGCTGTCTCGCCCGGCGATCTCAAATGCCGCCTGCAGGGCGCTGTGAGAGCCGTTGTCATCGAACAACAATACCGAAGCCGCGGGTGCGGTATCGCCGCTTAGAATATCCCATGATGAGATCGCCAGATCGCTTCCAAAATCAAGAACATCGGTGTTCGGCACGCCACCGGTGGCGATGATAACCACATCCGGATCGAGCGCCAGAACATCGTCGCGATCCGCCAGAACATTGAAGGAAAACCGCACCCCCGCCTGCTCGCAAAGACGCATGCGCCAATCGACGATACCGATCATTTCGGCCCGTCGCGCCTGCCGTACCACCAGACATATCTGCCCGCCGGGCTTGTCCTGCGCCTCCAGAACATGCACCTCATGGCCGCGCGCGCTGGCGACCCGCGCCGCTTCCAGACCGGCCGGCCCCGCCCCGACAATAACAAACCGCTTGATCGCCGCCTGATCGACCGGTGCAATATCATGGGGCATCGTCGCCTCGCGCCCGGTGGCGGCGTTGTGAACGCACAGCGCCTCGTGCCCCTCATAGATGCGGTCCAGACAATAGGTGGCGCCGACGCAGGGGCGGATCGTGTCTTCCCGACCTTCGGCTGTTTTTCTGCCGATATGGGGATCAGCCAGATGGGCGCGGGTCATGCCCACCATGTCCAGCTTGCCTGTGGCAACCGCATGGCGCGCTGTCGCCACGTCGTTGATGCGCGCCGCATGAAAGACCGGAAAACCGGTGTGCTGGCGCACATCGCCGGCGAAATCCAGATGCGGTGCAGACGGTGTTCCATGGATCGGAATCACCTTCGAGAGCGCCGCATCGGTCTCAATATGGCCGCGGATGATGTTGAGAAAATCGATCTGGCCACTTGCCACAAGGCGGCGGGCGATTTCCATACCCTCCTCGCGGCTCAGGCCCTTTTCCCAATTCTCATCGGCGACCATGCGAATGCCGACGATAAACGCCGCCCCAACCCGCGCGCGCACTTCATCAAGCACCAGGCGGGTAAAGCGCAGACGGTTGTCAAGAGAGCCGCCGTATTCATCGTCGCGCCTGTTCGTAGCCGGTGACCAGAACCCGTCCATCAAATGGCCATAGGCTTCCAGCTCAATTCCGTCCAGTCCGGCCGCCTGCATACGCTGCGCCGCCGTCCCGTAAGCGCTGACAATGCGCTCGATATCCCAGTCTTCCGCCTCTTTGGGAAACGCCCGGTGCGCCGGCTCGCGCACCATCGAGGGCGCCAGTACCGGCAGCCAGTCGGCCTTGTTCCAGTTCGTCCGCCGCCCCAGATGGGTCAATTGGATCATGACCGCCGTATCGTGGGCGTGGCACGCATCGCTCAATTGCGCCAGCCACGGGACGATCTCATCGCGATAGGCGTGCAGGTTACCAAAGGCGGCGGGCGAATCTTCCGACACAATGGCCGAACCGGCGGTCATGGTAAGGGCGATACCCCCCTTCGCCTTTTCCTCGTGATACAGCCTGTAGCGCTCGGTTGGCATGCCGTCTTCGGAATAGGCCGGCTCGTGCGCCGTCGACATCAGCCGGTTGCGCAGCACCAGATGTTTCAGCCGATAGGGCTGCAAAAGCGGATCGGAACTGGCAGGCTTTATCGACATCGCACTGTTTGTGATCTTTCAGCCGGCTGTATCCGGAACGGGCAAACCTGAAGATGCGTCTCTTGCGGCCATGACCACCTGTACCTGACGGGTTTCCCGGGAACAACCTGTTGAGAGATCACATGTTGAGAGATCACATCTGGAAGGCGTTTATATCCTAAAAACCCGCATCCTCAAAAACCACGGGCCAGGCGCCGATAACACCATCGCAATTATCCTTCTGGCGCATGCGTTTTAACCGAAACGCGGCATTGCCGCTGTTGTCGCTGCGCCAGACGTATTCACCGGAGCGGCCACAATCGCCGATACCGCGCGCCTTGTCGTGATCCACCAGGGTCCGGCTCCGGGCGTCAAATGTGGGATTGACGAGCGTGGACCGCGCCGACCAGCCGGAAAGGGACGTAAACCGGGGAAACGCAATATGGGAAAAATGCTGCCCGGAACGATCGATCACAAAGACATTCCAGCCGGTATTATAGGCGCCGGACCAGCACGGAAGGGCAAGAAGCCGGTTGTCATCATCCAGCATCCCCTGCATAACAGGGCGTTCCCCGATACGGCTTTCCGACGGCGCCTCGCAGTCCATCGCCAGATGCAGGGCAATCAGCCTCTTTGGAAACAGCTCATCGGATACCGCCTCCCGATAGGTGCGTTCTGCGAATGATCCGGACGGCGGCACGGATGCCTTTTGTCCCTGAACCGGTCCGTGCCCCGCAGCCCGTGGCGCGCCAATACGGCCCTGCTTTTCGTCGATCCATAAAAGGGCCGCCGTCAGGCCGCTCAGGGAAAAGGCTCCCGTCCGGCGCGAGCCGTCCGTTTCGGAAAACGTCACAACGCCTGCCGTCCCCTTAAGCATGGCATCAAGCAGCGCCGTTGCCAGTGCACTGTCGACAATAACCGTGGTGGTGGCGTTCAGACCCTGCTGCGCCCAATGCACCGGACGGAGGGTAAATTGTATCGAATCATCGATCGTGATCGTGCCGGGCGTGTTCAGATCCAATTCGCGCACCCCGGTAAAAAGGGAGAGAACCCACCGGCTGCCCGGAGCGCTATCACGGCGAATGATCACGCCGATATCGTGATATGCATCCGATGCATCGCCTTTAACGAGTTTCAACGGCGTTTTCGCCCAGCAGTTGTTGGCGTCATCGCATACGACGAAATAGTCTTTGATGGCGCGCGGCGGCTCCTGGCTCCAGGCTTTCCCGTCACCGCTGACAAGAAAACCGAAGCCAAGTAAAACAACGCCCAGCGAATACCATAATTTGTGTATCATTGGCGATCTTCTGTCTTCACTATTTTATAGTCCAAAGGCAAATTTATAGTCCAAAGGCAAATGTCCGGTTGCAAACGAATGCCCTACCCCGGCGCGTCTGCGAGTAAACATTGGGGCGCCTTGCAACCGGATAGATTCCATTTTGTTTCCCGATTGGCAAGACGGTCCCGGGTTTGAGCCATTTCGAACCGCAAACCGCAATACGCAAACCGCAATATATGTGCACCAGGCGTTGTCGGCCATTCACCCGTTGGCATTACCAGGGACAGCCTGTTGAAATAACACAGCTGGCTGTGATCTTTCAACAGGCTGTTTCCAGGACAGGCAAACCTGAAAGTACATCTCTTGCGCCCTTGCCCCCAGGGAGGCCATACCGGGGACAACCTGTTGAAATGACACGCTCTAGTACCACTGATCCGGTGTGGCGCGTTTTTTCGCCGCCATGAAGTCCCGCAACGCCTCATCAATCGTATCGTCCAATTGTGGCGCTTCATATGCCGCCAACATGGCTTTCCACTTTTTATTGGCCCGCTCCGTCATTTCAATGGCGCCGCCGTCGCGCCACTGCTCGAAGGGCGTGTTGTCGGACAATTCAGTATCCCAGAACGCGGTTTCGTAATTGGCCAGGGTGTGGGCGGCGCCAAAGAAATGATTCCCCGGCCCCACGTCCTCAAAGGAACCGGCGCCGAGGGCATTATCGTCAATGGCCAGGCCGCCTAGATATGTATGCAGCGCGCCACAGAAATCCGCATCCATGACGAATTTTTCATACCCCATCACCAGCGCACCCTCCAGCCAGCCGGCGGCGTGCAGGATAAAATGGGCGCCACACTGTACCGCCGCCAGCATCGACATGACGCTCTCCTGCATGGCTTGCGCGTCGGTTGTTTTTGCGCTCGTAAAGGCGCCAGAGCAGCGCAAGGGCAAATTAAGCCGCCGCGCCAGTTGTCCCACCACAAGAGAGCCAAGCGCCGGCTCCGGCGTTCCGAACGTCGGCGAGCCGGAGCGCAGCGCCAGCGAGGAGAGAAAATTGCCAAAGATCACCGGACAGCCGGGGCGCTCCAGTTGCGCCAGGGCGCAGCCGGCCATGGCTTCCGCCAGGGCCTGGGCGATGGCTCCCGGCGTGGTTACCGGGCCCATGGCACCGCCCAGGATAAACGGCACCACCACCGGACATTGATTGGCCCGCGCATAGGCGCGCAAGGCGCCTGTCATGACGCCATCAAAGACGAGCGGCGAGTTGACATTGATGTTGCCCAGAATAACGCAATGGCTGTCAACGAAGGCATCACCAAACACCAAACGCGCCATTTCAATGGAGTCCTCGGCCCTCTCGGGCGCCGTGACGGATCCCATAAACGGCTTGTCGGAATACCTGATATGGGCGTACACCATATCCAGATGGCGCTTGTTGACGGCAATATCCACCGGTTCGCAAATGGTGCCGCCGGAGTGGTGCAGCCACGGGCTTTGATAGGCCAGTTTGACGAAATTGTGAAAGTCCTTAAGGGCGCCATAGCGTCGGCCCTTGTCGAGGCAGCGCACGAACGGCGAGCCATACGCCGGTGAAAACACCACGCGATGACCGCCGATAGTGACATTGCGTTGCGGATTGCGCGCGTGCTGCACGAAGGTCGCTGGCGCCGATGCCAGGATCTCGCGCAACATGCCAACGGGAAAACGTACCCGCACCCCTTCGATTTCCGCCCCGGCGCGGCGCCAGTGATCGAGGGCCTCGGCATCGCCGCGAAACTCGATGCCCACTTGCGCCAGAATGGCGTCGGCCTTGTCCTCGATCCGGGTAAGCCCGTCCTCGTCCAGAAGATCGTAGGTGGGGATACGCCGGTGTATGCCGGCGATGATATTGTCTGCCGAATGCGTTCGTTGCGCCGTCCTTGCAGCCCGTCCGCCGGTGCGGCGCGCCTTGCGCGGTTGCGGCGTATTGCTCTCCACATGCGCCATCGGGTCCTCCTGTACGGCGGCACCGGATGCGACAATCCTTGCGATCGCTCCCGCCGGCATGGGGTGCCAACCAGGTGCCGGCCCGGAACGGGCCAAGAGCGTGTCAGGTCTTAATAGAAGCAATTTTCGTTCCTCGATTGGCGAGGCGATACCCACGCTCAAGGCGGTCGAAGAGCGATGGCGACCCATCTCTCAAGAGCGGCTTGGGTGCGGGCGTCCGCCAATCGACAAACCCGAAGGGACGGGCGCTTTTGCTATAGATTTCAGGGCGATCAGCTTTATGGCATTAGCTTTACCCCCGGCAAAATGGGTACAGCTAACGCCAAGCTGATCTAATATGAACCTCAAGTCTCTTGAAAATAGCCCCACTATATCCTGCGAGACTTAAGGTTCATCTTGTCGCAAAATCGCTCCGTCAGAATGATTCTATTAAGACCTGACACGCTCTAGTGTCGCCCTGCGGTGCGCGCCTGTCTGGTTTTGATGCGACAACTTCGTCCGTCCATGTGTCGCATTTAGAGCGTGGCATGTCTTAACAGGGTGTTTTCGAAAAACCCGTCGGGTACAGAGTTGATCGTGAAGAAAGGTGCTTCGCACCGCTCCATGTACTTTTCTTCACTTAAAACAATGAGAAAACCGACATCAAGAAGGCGCGGCGCTGTTTTATTGGGAAAAAGTGGACCGAGGCGAAGCCGAGGGACCTTTTCACATTCAACTACAGATGGATGGCCCGATATGGTCTCCGTGACGGCGGTGGCCGCAACATCCCCGACTTCAGACCCGCCGACTTGAGAACAAGTTGCTGAAATTACACAACCAGATAATCGAGATAGGGACGTTGCAGATCGATCATCATATCCACCATCTCGGCCACGTTGCAGGCGCGATCCACGGTGGGATCGACGAGCAGCGCCTGGATGACAAGATCCCGCGATTTGTCGATCACCGCCTGCGCCGTCAGATCATGAACGCCGATCTGGTTGGTGAGCAGGCCGGCAAATCCCTTTGGTATCTCCACGGAAATGCCGTGAACCCCCGTGCCATCGATACGCGCCGGCACCTCGACGACCATAAACGCCGGCAACGCCGATATATAGCCGCGATTGGGAATATTTACCGCGCTTTCCTCGTAGGCCTGATCGGTCACAATCGCTTCCAGGATGGGCACAAAACGCTCTTTCAACTGTAACGAGATATCCACCGGCCGGTTGCACAGCACCGTGCTGTAGTAGTGATAAAAATCAAGGATCCCGCGGTGATCGGCGACGTCGTGCGCCCATCCCACATATTCACCGAAATGGCTGTCGGTGGTAATGGGCAACAGGCCGAAATGTTCGAAGAAGCGGCGAACAAAGCGGCGATCGCTATAGGGACGCACATCGTCGCCAAGGCCTTCGGTGCGATGCGCGGTGGCGATTTCCGTCTCAATGACTTCGCCGCTTTTCCGGTAATGGGCAAAGAACTCCGAATAGCCGGGAAAGGTGCGCAAAAATGCATCCCCCTTGTCACGGATATCTTCATAGGCGTCCTTGCCGCTATCCACATAAGTGGCTTCAAGCAGGCACGAAAAATGGTTCAGGCCGGCGGCGCGAATTTTCAGATTGTCAAACGGCGTATCCAGCATCCCCGGCAGCAGCCGTTGCAGCCAGGCGATCTCGTGACACATGCCGATGAGCCTCAAATCGGGAAAACGGCGCTGTGCGGTGGTGCAGATGCGGCTCATGGGGTTGGAATAGTTGAACACAAGCGCCCGGGGGCAAATCTCCATGACATCGGCGCAGATATCAAGGATGGGCGGGATGACGCGAAGGCTATGAAACAACCCGCCCGGCCCGCCGTTTTCACCGAATACCTGTCTGAACCCGTAATGCTGCGCGATGGTCCGGTCCATGTCCCACAGCCTGAACCGCTCACCGACCTCAATGGCGATGACAACCGCGGCGGCATCACGCAGTGCGGCGCGACGGTCCGTACTGGCGCTGATCCGGAAATCGAGGCCTTGCGCATCGACAAAGCCTTGCGCCAGATCGTGCGCCCGGGCCAGCGCCGCACCATCAATGTCGTGTAAAACCACATGGGCGCCGCGCAGTATTCGGCTTTGGAAAATATCGCCGAGCAGTGTCGCGCCGAACTGAATCGAGCCGGCGCCAATGAGTACGATTTTCTGTTCCATGGCGTGATGCCTGTTTGCCTTTCGCATATTGTGGGAGTGGCAGGCGGGCTTTCCCTGGCGCGCCGGCCCGGATGAGTAATACCAAGGGGCTTCGCGTTTGACTCCTGACTTGGTTTAAAACCGTTGTCTTATCAGCACGATACACAAGTCAGCGTGTACAAAACGCCAATACCGCTGGTATAATTTCAAAAGGTTGTTCTTACAGAATCCGTCGGGTGCAGGTGGCCATTCACCTGATCATTAGAGGTGTTCGATTTATCCAGCGTTGTCAAGGGCGCTTCGCACCGCCTTTGGCGGTTCTTAAACCCTTGACAACGCTGGATAAATCGAAAAAAAAGCGATGATCAGATGAATGGCCCGATATGACCTTCCTGACGGCAATAGCCGCAACAGGCCTGACTTCAGACCTGCCACCTTGAAAACAACCTGTTGAAAAATCACATCTAATAACCGGCGCCGCGATCGATAACGTTCTCCAGCGCCTGTCCGGCTTCAAACCGGGCGATCTGCCGGGCAATATCGCGCGCCAGGCTTGCCGGATCCGAATCGGCTGCCACATGGGGCGTTATGACGACGTTGTCCATGCGCCACAAGGGACTGTCCGCCGATAAAGGCTCCTGGGCAAAGACATCAAGACTGGCGGCCTTCAACGTCCCATCCTCAAGACAGCGCACAAGATCGGCCTCGTTATGGGTCCCGCCGCGGCCGGCGTTGATGAATACAGGACCGCCAAGAGGGCCGTCGCGGCGCAAGCGATGAAACACCGCGCCATCCAGCATACCCCGGGTTTCCGGTGTGTGCGGCAGCAGGCTGACCAGAATATCGCATTTTTGCAAAAACGCGCTCAGAGACGCCGCGCCACCATAGCACTCAAACCCCGTAACCGGTTCCGGCGAGCGGCGCCAGCCGATCACCCGGAACCCCAGTCGGCGAAGCACCGCGGCGGCGGCCTGCGCCAAGACGCCAAATCCGGCAAAGCCGATACAAATATTCGCCGCATCAGGTTGCGCCAGAGGCCGCCAGGTGGCGCTTTTTTGCAGCGCGCGATAAGCCGGATGCTGGCGATGATGCACGAGAACCTGCAGGGTAATCCATTCGCTCATACGCCGGCTAAGATTGTCGTTGACGGCGCGAACGACGGGCTTGTCGGGCAAATCCGGCAGGCGCGTGATATGATCGACACCCGCACCTAAGGAAAAGATAACATCAAGGTTCGGCAGGCGTGCAAACAAGCCCGGGCCGGGCTTCCACACCAGCGCATAGCGCACATCGGCCAGGCGATCACCATCGCTGCGCAGGTTGAGTATGGGGTATCCGGGACAGGCGGTGGCAACGGCATGCGCCCATACTTGCGGATCCCAGTCCTTTACATCAATCAGAATACTCATGGGCGGCGACGGGATCTTGGAGCGTGTCAGGTCTTATACCAGCGGTATTGGCGTTTTGTACACGCTGACTTGTGTATCGTGTTGACAAGACAACGGTTTTAAATCGTCAAATGTGAAAGATTCCCCTGGTATTACGTAACTGTACCGGCGGTGCTCGATCCGAAGCCCCGCCCCACTGACACTACTGGGCGATGAATGCGCTGTCGGTCGCCTCCAGATCAAAGGCAGCGGCCATCAGGGCTTTCGTATACTCGGTCCTGGGTGCGCTGAAGATGGCGTGCGCCGGACCGCTCTCCACGACCTGCCCCTGGCGCATGACAATCACCTCATTGGCCAGCGCCTTGACGACCTTCAGATCGTGGCTGATAAACATGTAGCCCAAACCATGGGCGGTTTGCAAGGCGCGCAGCAAATCGACGATCTGCGCCTGAACCGTCATGTCCAGAGCGGATGTGGGCTCATCGAAGACGACAAATTTCGGCTTCAGGGCAATGGCGCGCGCAATGGCGATGCGCTGGCGCTGGCCACCGGAGAACTCATGCGGATAGCGATCGCGCATATCCGCTTCCAGGCCGACCTCGATGAGCGCCTGGGCGGCGATTTCGTCGAGTTCCGCGGCGCTTTTGTCGGCCGCGTGAATGGCGAGCCCCTCCGTTACGATCTGCCCCACCGAAAGGCGCGGGCTGAGCGCCCCGTAAGGGTCCTGAAAAACGACCTGCATGCGGTTGCGATAGGGACGCATGCGCTTGTACGAATATTCGTGTACCGGATCGCCCATAAAGACGATGCGGCCATCGCACGAGATGAGCCGCAACAGGGCCAGACCGAGGGTTGTTTTGCCGGAACCGGATTCGCCCACCACGCCGATCGTCTGTCCGGCCCGCACGGCGATGTCCACGCCGTCCACCGCCTTGATGTGATCGACGGTACGGCGCAGAAAACCGCGCTTTATGGGAAAATATACCTTGATGTCGTCGCCCTCCAGCAACACCGGCGCGTTGTCATCGGACGTCGGCGGCTCTCCCTTCGGCTCCGCGCTCAAGAGCTTTCTTGTATAGGCATGCCCGGGGTCGGTGAACAAACGCTCCGTATCCCGGGTCTCGACAATACGCCCCTGCGTCATCACATAAACCCGTTGCGATATCTTGCGCACAATGCCCAGATCGTGGGTAATCAGCAATATCGCCATTCCCAGCTCGTGCTGCAATTCGGTGAGAAGTTTGAGAATTTGCGCCTGCACCGTGACGTCAAGGGCTGTCGTCGGCTCATCGGCAATGAGCAGATCCGGCTTGTTGGCGAGCGCCATGGCGATCATCACCCGCTGGCGCTGGCCGCCGGAAAGCTGATGCGGATAGCTTTCCAGACGTTTTTCCGCCTCGCGAATGCCCACCTGGCGCAACAGGGTCAGTACCCGCTCGCGCACCTGATCATCGTCCAGTGTATCGTGCAGGCGTATCACTTCGCCGATCTGCTTTTCCACCATATGCAACGGATTAAGCGATGTCATGGGCTCCTGAAAAATCATGGCGATATCGTTGCCGCGCACCTGCCGGATGCGCTTGTCCGTTGCCGCCAGAATGTTCTCGCCGCGAAAACGAATAACGCCGGCGGGGTGAAACGCCGCAGGGTACGGCAAAAGTTGCAGAATCGATAACGCCGTGACCGATTTGCCCGAACCGGACTCCCCCACCAGAGCCACTGTCTCGCCGGGGGCGATGCGCATATCCACATCGCGCACCGCCCGATTGACACCATCGCCCTGCCTGAAACTGACCGCCAGGTCTTCAATGGACAAAAGCGTGTCGGATTTTTCCACGGGGCGGCTCATGAGAATGTCTTGCGCGGATCAAAGGCATTGCGCACCCCCTCGCCGATAAAGATCAACAGGCTGAGCAGCAGCGCGGTGACAAAAAACGCCGTCAGCCCCAGCCACGGTGCGTGCAGGTTGCGCTCCCCCTGGCCCATCATCTCGCCCAGAGAGGCCGAGCCCACCGGCAGGCCGTAGCCGAGGTAATCAAGAGCCGTCAGCGATGTAATGGAACCGTTGAGAAAGAACGGCGTAAAGGTGATGGTCGCCACCATGGCGTTGGGCAGCACGTGGCGCCACATGATGGTGAAATTGGGAACGCCCAGGGCGCGTGCCGCGGTAATATATTCGAAGTTGCGCGCCCGCAGGAATTCCGCCCGCACCACGCCCACCAGGCCAACCCAACTGATCAGCAGCATGATAATCAGCAACGTCCAGAAGCCCGGCACCACGACCGCCGAAATGATGATAATGATATACAGCACCGGCATGTTGGAAAATACCTCGATCAGCCGCTGCATGGTCAAATCCACCCAGCCGCCGAAATATCCCTGAATGGCGCCCATGATAATCCCGATAACCGAGGAAAACACCGTCAGCACAAGGCCAAACAGAACCGAGATGCGAAAGCCGTAAATAGCGCGCGCCAGGACATCGCGCGTCGCATCGTCGGTGCCCAGCCAGTTCCAGTTGCCGATGACGCAGGCCGCATCCTCGGTCTTTTGCGGCAGATTGGCGCAGCGCTGCTCCCTGGTGTAGAGCCACGAGGGCTTTGAGGGCGCCGGTTCCGGCGGATAGCTGGAGAAGGTATCGAACGAATAGCGCACCGGCGGCCAGATCATCCAGCCGTTGGCCTCGATTTCTTCGCGAATAAACTCCGACTGGTAATTGGTGGTCGCGAGAAAGCCGCCGAATTCCTCTTCCGGATAATCGACCAGCACCGGCACATAGAGCCTGTCCTTATAGGAAACCAGCAAGGGCACGTCGTTGGCCAGAACATTCGCCAGCAGGGAAATGGCAAACAGGACAGAGAACAGCCATAGCGACCAATAGGCGCGCCTGGTGGCCTTGAAGTTTTCCCAGCGGCGGGCGTTGATGGGCGACAGCCAGCGGCGTTTTGCCGGGCGGGCCCGCGCTTTTGGATCAGGAGGGCTTTCCTGATCGGAGGGCGAAAGGCGGTCTGTGATGGCGGGGTCGGTCAAGGCGGCGCCCATGGCTAGACCTCGCGCGCTTCGAAGTCGATACGCGGATCGATCCACGTATACACCAGATCGCTCAGCAGATGGGTGAGCATGCCGATCAGGGAAAATATAAAAAGCGTCGCAAACACAATCGGATAGTCGCGCTGTACGATCGCTTCATAGGAGAGCAGGCCAAGGCCATCGAGGTTGAAGACCTTTTCGATCAGCAGGCTGCCGGAGAAAAACGCCGCAACAAAGGCGGCCGGAAACCCGGCGATGACGATCAGCATGGCGTTGCGAAACACATGGCCATACAGAACGCGGCGCTGGGACAAGCCCTTGGCGCGCGCCGTCGTGACATATTGCTTGGCGATTTCATCGATAAAGGAATTTTTTGTCAGCAGCGTCTTGGTGGCGAAAATGCCGATCCCGAGGGCAAGCAGCGGCAGCGTCAGGTGCCAGAAATAATCCAGCACCCTGGCAAAGGCGCTCAACGTATCGAAATTCTCCGAAAACAACCCGCGCTGGGGAAACCAGTTGAAAAAACTGCCTCCGGCAAACAGGATTTTCAAGAATATGGCGAACAGAAACGACGGGATCGAATAGCCGACGATGATCGCCATCGAGGTCCAGAAGTCGAATTTGGTGCCATCCCTGACCGCTTTTGCCACCCCCAGGGGGATCGATATGAAATAGCCGAGAAGCATCAGCCACAGCCCCAAGGATATGGACACCGGCAGTTTTTCCTTGATCAGTTCGATGACGGTCACATCGCGAAAATAGCTCTCGCCGAAATCAAAGCGCATATAGTCCCAGAGCATGTTGATGAAACGGATATGGGCGGGCTTGTCGAGATTGAACTGGCGCTCCAGTTCGGCGATGAATTCCGGATCGAGCCCTTGCGCGCCGCGGTATTTCGAACTTGCGCCATCGCTGCCGCTCTGCAGTTGGATATCGCTGCCACCGCCGCCGGGAAGGCCACTGCTGGAGCCGGGATGGGTCAGGCGGGCGATCATCTGCTCGATGGGGCCGCCGGGCACCACCTGGGCGATCGCAAACGTTAACAGCATGATGCCGAACAGTGTCGGGATCATCAACAAAACGCGTTTGATAATATAGTTCAACACCGTATCGGTTTGCCCTGCTTTTGGTTACCAATCTCTTAAGGTTGTTGCCGGAACCGCCAAACCGGAAGTGATCCTTCTGACGCCCTTGCCGCCAGGAAGGCCATACCGGGTCATCTGCGGCAAGGGCCGCGAGAGGAGTAACGTCAGATTTGCCCGTCCCGGGAACAACCTGTTGAAAGATTACACCCAGGGACTGATTTGTCCCTGTTTTATTGGGAAAAAGTGGACTGAGGCGAAGCCGAGGGACTTTTTCACATTCAACTAGAGCGTCAGGCGATTAATACCAAGGGCCTTTGCGTTTGACTCTTTGCTTGGTTAAAAACCGTTGTCTTATCAACACGATACACAAGTCAGCGTGTACAACAAGCCAATACCGCTGGTATAATAGGAATCTCTTTGGATTTCCCTTTGGAGTGATTTATGATTCACTGTGTTAAGAGGTGGAGCATACGCAAGCCATATCAGCGGATTTACACGAGCATATTGTTGCAACTTAAGCGCCCGACGCTCCAGATGCGTAATTTCAACAGCTTGTCCCTGATAAACCCATCGGGTGCTGCTGGCCATTCATCTGATCATTGAAGGTGTTCGATTTCTCCAGCGTTGTCAAGGGCGCTTCGCGCCGCCCCTGGCGGTTCTTAAACCCTTGACAACGCTGGAGAAATCGAAAAAAAGCGATGATCAGATGAATGACCCGGTGTGGCCTTGCTGCTCGCCATCTGCAGCAAGGGCTGCACTGGAGAGTAGAACGATTAACAGGAATCTTTTGGATTTCCCTTTGGTGTGATTTATGATTCACTGTGTTAAGAAGTGGAGCATACGCAAACCCTTATCAGCGGATTTACGCGAACGTATTGTTGCAATTTAAACGCCCGACGCTCTATTGGGTCTTGAGCGCACGCGCCTTTTGCGCATCCAGCCACCACAGCGTCACATGGGGAAAGGTGGTGTAATACCGCGGGAAGATATCGGGCCAGCCGAACTTGTCCCAGACGGCGAAATTATGGGAAGCGTTGTACCATTGCGGCACCCAGTAGCGCCCGGCGCGAATGACACGATCAAGGGCGCGCGCGCCGACAATCATTTCATCGCGCGATGTGGCTTGCAGGATTTTCTCGATCAGCGCATCAATGACCGGGTCCCTGATGCCGGACAGATTGTTCTCGCCATCGCGATCGGCGGCGGCGGAGCCCCACAGCTGGCGGATCGATTCGCCCAGCGTAGGCGTCATGGCGTAACGGCGGCTGACAACATCGAAGTCATAGCGGCGCAGGCGGCGCTCATACTGCGCCGGATCGAGAAGCCGGAACGTGGCGTCAATCCCCAGTAGTTTGAGATTCTTGATAAGGGGAAGCGTAATACGTTCAAAGCCAGGGGAATTGGACATAAACTCGATCACCATCTGCTCGCCTGCGCTATTGACGAGCCTGTTGCCCTGGCGCTTCCATCCGGCCTCGTTGAACAGTTTGAGGGAGGCGCGCAGCAGTCTGCGGTCCTCACCGGAGCCGTCCGAGACCGGCGGGACATACGGCTCGCCAAAGACTTCCGCCGGCAGCCGGTCCCGATACGGCTCCAGCAGCGCCAGTTCCTCGCCCTGTGGCGGGCCCGATGCGAGCATGGTGGAATTCTGAAAAAACGAATGGGTGCGCTGGTACAGGCCATAAAACAGATTGGCGTTCGACCATTCGAAATCGAACATGTTGATGATCGCCTCGCGCACCCGCCTGTCCTGAAACTTTTCGCGCCGGGTGTTGAGAAACCACCCCTGCGCACCGGCGGGACGCTTGTCGGGGAACTGGTGGCGCTTGACGCGCCCGTCCAGAACGGCCGGGAAGGTGTATTCCGTCGACCAGATTTTGGAGGAGAACTCCTCGCGCGCATCGATATTGCCGGCGGTAAAGGCCTGAAACGACGTGTTGCTATCGCGATAGAATTCCAGGCGAACGGTATCGAAATTATATATCCCCCGCATGACCGGCAAGTCCCGGCCCCAGTAATCGCGATCCCGCTCATACTCGATAAAGGCACCGGCGTCGAAATTGCCGATTTTATAGGGCCCCGAACCCATCGGTAGGGTCAGATCGGCTTTTTCGAAGTCATGGGTCTGAAAAAACCTGCGCGACAGGCACGGAATGTCGGTTGCAGCCGACAGGGGCAGGGAGCGGCTCTGATCGCCGGAAAATTCGAGCACAAGGGTCTGCGCATCCACAGCGCGCGCGCCTACAAGCTGCCTGAACGTCTGGCTGATAACGGGATGGCCCTTTTCCTTCAGGATCATCACCGAAAAGACCATGTCCTGCGCCGTAACCGGTGTGCCGTCATGAAAGCGCGCCTGGGGCCGCAGAAAATACGTATAGGTGTTGCCGTCCGGAGAGACTTCCACCCCATGGGCGAGAAGCCCATAGGCCGAATCCGGCTCATCCAGCGACAACACCATCAACGTATCATACAGCAGATCGTCGATCATGGGCGGCGCATCGCCCTTAAGAACGAACGTATTGAATGTATTGAACGTGGCCGGGTTCTGGTTGTACGCCCAGGAGCCGGCAGTGATGATAATCCTGCCGCCCTTGGGCGCCTGTGTGTTGACGTAGTCGAAATGTTTAAAACCGGCCGGGTACTTCAGATCGCCGAACACCGACAAGCCGTGGCGAACGTGCTGCGCGGCGCCCGCCGGGGACGCAATGAGAGGCAACGTCCCCGCGCCTGCGGCCAATTTGATGAACGTGCGGCGATCCGTGGCTGTCATCCATAACCCTCGATACTTGCGATCCCTGCAATCCCAGCAATCCTTTGCATCAATTGCCGCCGATACGCCCGGCCTTTTCCCTGTCGTACCACCAGACGGCGGGAAAGCCGAACGACATCCTGGGCAAGCGCTGTGCATGGGAGAACTTGTCCCAGCGCACGTAAAATTCCTCCCGCCACCATTGCGGCACAACATAGTGGTTCCACAGCAATACCCGATCAAGGGCACGGGTTGCGGCGACGAGTTCCTCGCGGGAACCGGCAAAGATAATCCGTTCAATCAGCAGATCGACGGCCCTGTTGTCGATACCGGCCATATTACGACCACCGGGTCGGTCCACGACCGCCGAGCCCCACATTTCGCGCTGCTCGTTGCCCGGCGATAACGATTGCCTCCAGCTATAGACAACCACATCGAAATCATAGGAGCGCAAGCGGCGGAAATATTGCGCGCTGTCGATCTTGCGAATGCTGACAGCGATGCCAAGTTTTTCCAGATTTTGCTCATAAGCCAATACATGAGGCTCGAACGCGGGCGATACGAGCAAAAACTCGATCTGCATCTGCTGGCCGGCGGCATTGACACGCCTGGCTCCATCGAGCCTCCAGCCCGCCTCAAGCAACAGCCTGTTCGCGTGAGAGAGATTTTTCCGCTCCGCACCCGAACCCGTATAGCCGGGGTTGAAGTAAGGCGTCGTGAAGACCGCCTCAGGGACATCATCGGGCGCTTTTGCCGCAACGGCCGTCAGGATTTCCAACTCCAGCCCCTCGGGCACGCCCCTCGACGCCAGTTCGCTCTCGGCAAAATAGCTTGCCGTGCGTGTATTCAGACCATGGGAGACGTTTTCGTTGGACCATTCGAAATTAAACGCGTAATTGAGCGCCCGGCGAACCCGCGCGTCGGCAAATTTATCCCGCCTGGTGTTCAGAACAAACGCCTGCATGCGTTCGGGCGCAATGCTCTTGTATTTCTCCTTGATCACCCAGCCCTTTTTTACCGCATCGAACGTATAAGACTTCACCCATCGCTTCGGTCCGCCCTCGAACATGAAGTCAAGATTGCCCACCTTGAACGCCTCGAACATACCCTCGGTATCCTGATAACTGGTGTAGCGAATGCGATCGATATTGTAAAAGCCGCGCACGACCGGCAAATCCTTCGCCCAATAATCCGCAACCCGCTCATAGATGACCGTATCCGGCGCATCCACCTTGACGATTCGATAGGGCCCCGAACCCAGGGGCGGCTCCAGGGTGGTCTTGTCGAACGCGCGATCCTGCCAATAGTGTTCGGGCAGGACAGGAAGCTGGCCGACAATCTGCGGCAGTTCGCGATTACCGGACTGATCGAAATAAAACGTGACCTCACGGGCACCCGTCTTTTCCGCTCGCACGATATTGGCGTAGTACTGGCTGTAAAGGGGATTATATTCCTTAAGCACCCGCAACGAAAAAATCACGTCCTCCGGTGTAATCGGCTTGCCGTCATGAAAACGCGCCTGCGGCCGCAAACGAAACGTCACCGAAGAAAAATCGTCCGGATAAGACAACGCCTCGGCGATAAGGCCGTAATTGGTACTCGGCTCATCAAGGCTGTCCTGCATCAGGCTGTCGTATATCAGGCCCAGACCCGATGCAGGCTCGCCCCTGGCAATGAACGGATTAAGATTATCGAACCCGCCCAGATTGGCCAGGCGCACCTCGCCCCCCTTTGGCGCGTTGGGGTTGACATAATCGAAATGGGTAAAGTCCGGGCCATGAGAGGGCGCCCCCATCAACGATACGCCATGGCGCCAGACCGGCTGCGTCTGCGCTCGCGTATCAAGACCGCCTGCAGCGATCAGAACAAAGGAAAGAAGGGGGGAGAAAACGGTACGAAAAGACAGGCTCATGGGACCTCGTAGCGTTATTGCAAAACGCAGCCACACATCACAATATCACACGTGGGACAGCATCACACCAGGGAACAGCACACCAAAAGACAGCGCCGAACACGTCCTTCACCGAAAGTGCCGCGGAGAAACATGCAAACGATTATGGGCGAACCCCGCGCCCCTGGCAATGGAATAATCCGGCTACTCCCCGGGCCCGGCTACTCCTTGGGCAATGGCGCCGGTTCATCGGCCAGAGAGCGCAGATAAAGCAGTAAATCGGCGCGCTGATCCGCCTTCTTCACGCCGGCAAAGGCCATCTTGGTGCCCTTGATATGCGCCTTGGGCTTGAGCAAATAGGCATCAAGGTTGGCAAAGTCCCAGACAAAACCCTCTTGCGCCCTGGTCTGGAAGGCCTTGGAATACTTAAACCCGGCCACTTGAGCGATCGGGCTTCCGACAATGTTCCACAGGCCGGGGCCGACCTTGTTCTTGCCGCCTTTTTCGAAACTGTGACAGGCCTTGCACTTCCTTGCAACCTTCTCACCGCGCGCCACATCGGCGCCTGCGAGCCGGCCCGCCAGCCCGGCATCCGCCGCGGCGACCGGTTGCGCGGGCGCCTCCGTCCCGGTGCTCTGCTGCGCTGTTTCCTGCGCTGTCTGCACAGCCGGTGCTACCTCCGGCGCGGTCTGCGCAGCCTCTGCAACCGGCTTTGGTTCCTGCGCGGCCTCCGACCCGCTGCTCTTTGCCTCGGCCACCGGCAAAGCGGCCGGGCTATCGCCAAGAGCGTTAAGATAGACCAGCAGATCGGCCCGCTGATCCGCCTTCTTTACGCCGGCAAAGGCCATCTTGGTGCCCTTGGCAAAACCCTTGGGGCTTTCGATAAAGTCATGCAGGGCCTTGAAGTCCCAAACGGCGTTTTTTTCCGCAAGCGCGGTCAGCGCTTTCGAATACGAGAAGCCTTGCACCTGCCCCACGGGGCTGTTGACGATGTTCCATAGCGCGGGTCCGGTCTTGTTCTTGCCGCCCTTCTCGAAGGTGTGGCAGGCCTTGCATTTTTTGGCGACCTTTTCCCCGCGCGCCACATCGCCCCGGGCAAGCAGGAGGGCGATATCCATGACCTCCGCCGGCCTATCGGGCGTCTCGGCAGGATTTGCGCGCAGGACAGAGATATCGATATGCGATTGCGGCACATGGGGCGTGTAAATCAGATCGGCTGTCGTTCTCAGCCCCAACGCAACAAAAACCGCTCCCAGAACGCCGCCGGCAAGTTTGTTAAGTTCAAACGAATTCATCGTTTATCCGCTCCACCAGATTTATCCGCTCCACCGGGTTTTACCGGACCATCTATTAAGACATGACACGCTCTAGAGCCTTTCAACAGGTTCTTCCCGGGACAGGCAGGTCTGAAGGTACATCTCTTGCGCCCCTGCCACCAGCAAGGCCATGCCGGGCCAGCACCCGACGGGTTTTTCGAGAACAACCTGTTGAAATGACACGCTCCAGCACAAGCCACCTGCCGTGGCATTAATACAAGAACGCCAATACCCATCACTATAGGCATTGGCGCAGCTTATGCAAGTGCGGCCGCGCCGGTATTATGGGGCATATGGGCGCACAGTGAAAACCCGTGCCGATCGGAAGCCACGCACCGGAACCCCGGGCTGTGTCCGGAGAGAAAACCGCGTCCATCATTGCTCGCGCTTTATGGCGCTTTCATGCCATTTGTGCAGGGCCAGATAGGAAATCAGGCTCATGACGGTAAAGATCAGAATGCCCGTGACGCAAATGAGCAGGATCGCGGCGAACATGCGCGGTATATTGAGGCGATAGCTCGCCTCAAGAATGCGAAACGCCAGACCGGAGCCGATGCCGCCGGTGCCGGCGACAAATTCGGCGACAATCGCGCCGATCAGCGCCAGACCGCCCGCCACCTTCAGACCGGCAAGAAAATAGGGCAACGCCGCGGGAAGCCGCAAATACCACAATTCCTGCCAGCGACTGGCACCGTAGAGCTGCATAAGATTGCGCAAATTGTGATCCGCTGAATTCAACCCCAGAGTCGTATTCGACAGAATGGGGAAAAACGCCACAATCCAGGCGCAGATCAAAAGACCGGCGAACTTGCTTTCCACATAGATGAAAATCAGCGGCGCAATGACGATAATCGGCGTGACCTGCAAAATAACCGCATAGGGGAAAAACGTCATCTCCACCCATTTCGACTGGGCAAACAATATGGCCAGGCCAACGCCACCAACAATCGCAATGCCCAGGGCGCCGAAAGTGATCTGCAAGGTCGTACCCAGTGAAGCCAGCAGCAGCGCCCGGTCCTCAATCAGCGCATCCAGTACCGCCCCGGGGCGCGGCAGGATATAGTGCGGGATTTCGTTGATCACACACACCGCTTCCCAAATCGCGATCGTGAGTACGACCACCACGACCGGCAGCACCCAGCGTCCGATACGCTCGCGCCGCTGCCGGCGCTGCTTGCGCATCTCGAACGCATCCACCAATGGCACCCCATCGTCCGGCTTTGAAACATTGCCCTCTGTGCCTGACATCGGATACTCCTTCGCTACAGGCTTTTGCCGTCCATGGAGGCGTGCAGGGCGCGCGATGCCGCCCGGCACACGTCATTGTAGGCGGATGAGGTGCGAAAGCCATCGCCGCGCGGATAGGGCGCATCGATGGGCATATCATGCACCACCCGCCCCGGGCGCGCCGCCATGACGACGATGCGATCGGAAAGATAGGCGCTCTCGAATACCGAATGGGTGACGAAGATCACCGTCCAGTTGAAACGCTCCCACAACTCCAGCAGATCGTTGTTGAGCTTAAAGCGGGTGATTTCGTCGAGCGCGGCGAACGGCTCGTCCATCAACAAGAGCCTGGGGCGCGTTATCAGGGCGCGGGCGATGGAGACGCGCATCTTCATGCCGCCCGATAGCTCACGCGGATAGGCATCGGCGAAATCGGCCAGCCCGACCATCTCCAGCGCTTCCTCGATGCGCGCGCGCGCCCTGTTTTTCGAGATCCCCTTAAGACGCAGCGGCAACCATACATTGGCGAACACGCGAGACCACTGCATCAGGGTAGACTCCTGAAACACAAACGAGATTTCCGTATCCGGCCGTCCATAGGCATCGATTTTCGCCGCCGGCCACAGAACCCGTCCCGCCGTCGGATTGCCCAGGCCGGCAATAATGCGCAGAACCGTCGACTTGCCGCAGCCGGAAGGACCCAACAGGCTGACAAACGCCCCCTCACTGACATCAAGGGTCATATCATCAAGCGCAACGGTGCCGTTGGAAAACGTCTTGTTGATCCGTTGCAGTGAGAGAAGGGTTCGCTGCACAAACACTGTCCATGCCGATCGCAGCCGGTGCCTGTCCGGCACCGGAAGAGGCCGCAGACCCCGCGATGGGTTGCGGGTGCGGGATTACTGCGCGGTGAGTTTTTTCTTGATATCCAGTCCCACGCCCTTGTTGATGAAGCGCAAATCGTATGACCTGGTATAATCGATGCCGGCGTCGACGACCTTCGCATCGACCATTTTATCGAAAAAGCTCTTGATACGCTCCGGCCGGATGGCGCCGATGCCCATGGTCAGGGAATCGCCGGAATCGACGATACCGAATGCCTTCATTTGTTCGACGGAGAAATCAAGCAATTCCTGGCGCATTTCCGGATTGGCGGCGAGAATAAGCGCATCGGCGGCGGACCGGTCGCCATAGAGGTATTTCGTCCAGCCAATGATCGAGCCTTCGACGAAACATCTGGTCACTGCCTCGCGCTCGTTGATGGTCCTGTCCATCGCCTCGATGGTCGTCGAATAGGTATCGAAACCATAGTCCGCCAGCAGAAAGACGTTGGGCTTAAAGCCGCCCTGGCGCGCGATGACAAATGGCTCGGAAGTCACATAGCCCTGTTGGCCGGATTTCTTGTCGGCAAGAAACGGCGCGGCGTTATAGGTATAGGGTTTGCGCTGCTCAAGAGAAAAGCCGACGTTCACCATCCATTTGTAGAACGATTCGTACCCGCCATTGCCGATAAACAGTGTCGGCGTGGATTTCAGGGACTCCCACGTATCGAACCCCTGGTTGGGATGAGTCATGATGATCTGCGGTTCTTTTTGAAAAATGCTGGCAAGAACCTTAAAAGGGACCCCCTGTTTGACGGCATTGAACGCCTGCAACAGATTGCCACCCATCAGATAGTCGATTTTTCCCGCCAGCAACAGCGCCCGGTTGTTGACGTTGGGCCCGCCAGGCACGATTTCCACATCGATGCCGCAGGCGGCATAGGTTCCATCGGCAACCGCCTGATAAAAGCCGCCGTGTTCGGCCTGTGCCACCCAGTTGGTGCCAAAAGTGACTTTCTCCAACGCATGGCTCACGCCCCCCGCCAGGACGGCGCCGAGGAGACCGGCAATAAGTGCTTTTGCGTTCATGGTTTTTGACTTCCCTTGCGTAGTTGACAGCAAATCGGTTTGTCGCAAACACGACAGCGGCGTCGTACTGCGTACTATCAGGAGGTTATGGCACTATCGCGTTATTTTTGCAAAGTCTTAATATCCGCTGCGAGCGGTACGGGGCCCGGCGCGTTTTCTTTGACGGGCGCCGGGGATCTGTGATACGCCCATGCGTTAGAGCGTGTCATGTCTTAATGAAATCATTGAGACTTAATGAAACCATTGAGACATGACACGCTCTGGAACGGATCGGACGCCTTGCAGCGGATCGGCAAGGTGAAGGGTATTGTGTGCCTGTATCGGCGAAGATCCCCTTTTGGCGCAAAGTCGGTGGCTTTGTGCCGCGAATACCATGAAGGAATCAAAAGGAACCATATGCCACGGCAAGCCCTTTCCGATATTGCGATGCAAAAATCGCGTGCCCTTGCAGCGTGTGTTGCGATCGCCGGCAGTCTTTTTATCGCCAGTTGCGCGAATTATCCGGCCGGGCAGATCTGGACCCATTTCGACGAGACCACCCTTCATTCAAAGAAGACATGGCATACGGTCGGGTTTCGCTTCGGCAGCCTGCATCCGATCGTCCAGGTAAGGATCGGCGACAGAAACTTTCGGTTCCTGTTCGATACCGGCGCACCCTCGACGATCAGCAAGCGGGTGGCGCAGCAACTGGGCGTGGCAACGATCGGCAATTATAATCTTGTCGACAGCCAGGGCGCCATTGCGCGCGCGCCGTTCGGCGTTCTCTCCTCGCTGCATCTGGGGGACGCGGAGTTTCGCAATATCGGCGTGTTTATTACCGACCTGGCGCCGAAAAACACCAGTTTTTCCTGTCTTGGCCTTGACGGTATCATCGGCTATACGATGATGCCCCGGGTACGCTCGTGGATCATCGACTACGGCAGGCAGACCATCCGCTTTGGCGGCGCACCGATCGCCCTGGCGGGCGCCTATAAGGTGCCCTTTTCCTATCGCCGCGGCCAGGGGCCGATCCTGAATATGAACTTCGGCAGAAACCCGAAGAACGTTCCCATCGTTCTCGATACCGGCAGTGACGGCAGCTTTTCCTATCGCAGCGAATTGCTATCCAATCTGGCGCGCTTTGGACGCACGCACGGACCGATCATCTCGTTTAAAAGCAAGTCGCAAACCGGCCTTTTCGGCAAGGGCAGCGCGGTCACCACCGGGCGGGTGGCGCAGGTACGGAACTTTTCTCTTGGCCCCTTGCGGGTACGCTCTGCCGTATTCAGCTTTCAACACGGCCTGTCGCTGCTGGGCAATGACTTTCTGCGCCACTACAAGATCGGCATCGACTGGGATACCCAGACCGTATACATGGCGCCGCGCAACAAGGCTGCCACACACCTGAACCTGGCGCCCCGATATGCAATGCATGGCGTGGCCATCAACCTTGTGGGCAACCGGTTTCTCGTGACCGGCAAGGCCGATAAAATCAGCGGCTCCCTGTCGCAGCTTAAAATCGGGGACGAGGTTGTTCGGATGAATGGAATCGACATCACAAACAGGCAGCGGCAGCGCTTTTGTGCATCGGTTCTATCGAAAAGCAGCGATTCGGCTGTGGAACCCCTTGAACTGACACTGCGACGCGGTGGCCGGTTGCAGCAGGTAAATCTGCCCGTCATAGCGCCCTATCGATAGCACCTGTTGTTTCTTGCACGCCCTTGGTCGTGTTACAACCTGGTGCGCCCGTATGGCGCATCGCTCCGGCGAGGTGCAACGCGCCTTGAACAGATGAAGGAATGCGCCCGGTACAGACGAACCGCTAACGGCAAGGTGGAACAGTAATGGACACGGACAAAACAGCCATCATCGATCTGGCCGATGCCGCGCTTGTGCCGCTTGAAGCGCTGCTGCATCGCGCCCGTCACAGCGTTTTCGAAATGGCGCGCGTCGATGGCGGACTCGATTCCGACGCGCTGGATCGCGAGCAACATGCAACCCACGGCATCGCCTGGCTGGCGACATATGTGGAGGCGCTGCGCCAGCTGGCGGTCTGGGCGCGCAAGCTGGACGAGCGCGCCGCCTTTACCCGCATCGAAACCCTGATCCTGCGTATTGCGTTTGGCGAATATACCAACCAGATCCTCGGCGGTATCCCCATGAGCCAGGGGGAAATCGTTCGCCTGACAGACCTGGGCCTCGATGAACGCACGATTACGCAAACCCTGGATGAAGCGGTCCTGACAATGGCCCGCGAGGGCAACAGCCGCGGCGCGCGCGCCGAACTGGTATCCCTGTTGTGCGCCCGCGAGGGCAACGATACGTTCGGCGATATGGGGCTGGATGAGACGATGGAGCAGTTTCGCGGCGAGATGCGCCGCTTCGCTGCCACCGACATCCTCCCCCACGCGCACCAGTGGCATCTGCAAAACGCCTATATTCCGGACGAGATTATCAGCCGCATGGCCCATATGGGCGTATTTGGTCTGACAATCCCGCAAGAATTCGGCGGCCTGGGTCTCGGCAAGATTTCCATGTGTGTGGTCTCCGAGGAGTTATCGCGCGCCTATATCGGGGTAGGCTCGCTGGGTACGCGATCCGAGATCGCCGCCGAGTTGATCCTCGCTGGCGGTACAAGGGCGCAGCAGGAACACTGGCTGCCGGCGATCGCCGCGGGTACAGTACTGCCGACAGCCGTCTTTACCGAGCCCGGTACCGGCTCCGATCTTGCCAGTCTGCAAACCCGCGCCGTGCGCGAGGCGGATGTGTATCGCGTCAGCGGCGCCAAGACCTGGATTACCCATCCGGTGCGCGCCGATCTTATGACCCTGCTGGTGCGTACCGATCCGCACGAGCCGGGGTATCGCGGACTATCCATGCTGCTGGCGCCAAAACCGCGCGGCACCGACGATATGCCGTTTCCCGCGCCAGGCATGAGCGGCAGCGAAATCGAAGTGCTTGGCTATCGCGGCATGAAAGAATATGAAATCAGCTTCGATGACTTCACTGTGCCGGCGGAAAACCTGCTTGGCGCCTGCGAGGGACAGGGCTTTAAACAACTCATGCAGACATTCGAATCGGCACGCATCCAGACAGCGGCACGCGCCATTGGCGTCGCCCAGTCGGCCCTTGATCTGGCGTTGCGCTACGCCCAGGAGCGTATCCAGTTCGGCAAGCCCATCATCACCTTTGCGCGTGTCGCCAACAAGATCGCCATGATGGCCGTCGAGATCGCCCTGGCGCGCCAGTTGACCTACTTCGCCGCCCGCCAGAAAGATCAGGACAAACGCTGCGATCTGGAGGCCGGAATGGCAAAACTGCTTGCCGCACGCATCGCCTGGGGGGCGGCCGACAACGCCGTGCAAATCCACGGCGGCAACGGTTTTGCCCTGGAATCTCCCGTCTCGCGCATTTTGTGCGATGCCCGTATTCTCAATATCTTCGAAGGCGCCGCGGAAATTCAGGCGCAGGTCATCGCGCGGCGCATACTCGGCGGGCAAAACTGATCCCGCTTCCTCGCAACTCCGCCATTACGCGCTTTGCGCCAAGCCCCAACGGCTATCTGCATCTGGGCCACGCCTATGCTGCCCTGTACGCCCACGCCTTTTGCCAGCGCGTTGGCGGGCGCTTTTTGCTGCGCATCGAGGACACCGACATCACCCGCTGTCGCGCACATTTTGAGGACGCGATTTATGAGGATTTGCGCTGGCTCGGCTTGTCCTGGGAGGAACCTGTGCGGCGCCAGTCGGATAATTTCGCCCGCTACAAAGAGGTGCTGACAAGCCTGCAGGAGCGCGGCCTGGCCTATCGCTGTTACGCCTCACGCACCGAGATCGCGGCGGCGGCGCAACGATCGCGGGATGCGCCCTGGCAAACGGACCCGCTGGGTGCGCCGCGCCATCCAGGCCCGGGCCGGGTACTCGATGCGCAGGAAGAAAACAGCCGCCGGGCCGAGCAGCGCCCCTATGCCATCCGCCTGGATATGACCCGCGCCCTGGCACATATTGATGCACCCATCACATGGACAGAGACGGATCATGAGGACCAACAGCAGGAAACCGTCCGCGCTTTCCCCGCCCGATGGGGCGATGTGGCACTGGCAGGCAGGGATACGCCGGTCATGTACAATCTTGCCGTTGTGCTTGACGATGCCTGGCAGGAGATCACCCATGTTGTGCGCGGGCGCGACATTTATCCCCTGACCGCAATACACCGGGTGTTGCAGAGCCTGCTCGATCTGCCCGCGCCGCGCTATCATCATCACCGGCTTGTGCGTGATGCGGCGGGGGATAAACTGGCGAAGTCGAACCGGGACACCGCCTTGCGCGCGCTGCGCGCCGCCGGCACCACGCCGGCGCAGATCGCCGCCATGATCGGCCTTGCGCTGTCATGATACGGTATCGCGAAGCGACTCAGTTGAATGGGAAAATCAGAGCAAGGCGAAGCCGAGGTACTGTTTCCCATTCAACGTCATACCGGGCCATTCACATTTGCCCGGTTGCGACGCCCTGTCCTGCCGGGTTCAGCCCAGCACCCACAGCCAGCCGGCGATGGTGAATATGGACAGAATGGTCGTAACGGCAATCGCGCCCGATGTTGTCGCCTCTTCGAGTTTGTACCGGCCGGCTATCAGATAGCCGTTAATGCCGCACGGACAGGCGGCGAACAGAACCGCTGTTTTCCCCCACAAAGCAGGTAGGGTAATGGCATAGTTCACCAGCGCGAAGACGAGTAAGGGATGAAGTATCAGCTTTAGTCCGGCAATGATGGCGAGAAAGGCAAGATTGCCGTGGATGCCATAGCGCTTTAGCGCCAGCCCCATGGAGAACAGGGCGCACGGCACGGCTGCTGACGAGAGCATGTCAACAAGCGTCAGGGAGGCGCCGGAGAGGGGAAGGCCACTCCAGCGATATAACAGCCCCAGTCCGATGCCGAGCAAAATGGGATGCAGAATGAGAGAGCGCAACAATTCCGCCAGTCTGGCCGGCAGCCCTGCGGACGCGTCGGCAGTGCGGTTTGCCACGGCGACAAGGACGGTAACCGCCGTCATCATGGCACTCAGATGGACCGCAACAAGGACAAAAACAGGCACCCGGGCGGCCTCGCCATAGGCAACGAGAATAAGCGGAATTCCAAGGAGCACGGTATTCGACTGGGCGGTTGCGAACCCCAGTATGGAGGCCGCTGCCGGGCTGCGGCCGCGCCGGCGCGCCAACAGATCGGCGAGTATCCAGATCGCCGCGACACCGAGAAAATAGGCAAGCCAATAGGACCACGGCGAGGTATCCGGCAGCGCCGCCGTTGCCATGGTGCGAAACAGCAGACACGGAACGGCTACGCAAAAGACAAAATCGCTCAGGCCCTCACCGACACGATCGGACAGATAGCCGCTGATCCCCGCCAGCCAGCCAAGTACGATAAGGCCGAACACCGGCAGCACGATGAGAATGATTTGCGTCATCAGCGTCGCCTGGTGGAGACCTTTCAACTGGTTGGTTTTCCGGCTTGCCCATCCCGGACTCGCTCAAGGTGGCAGATCTGAAGTCAGGGATATTGCGGCCCTTGCCACCGGAAAGGCCAACGGCACCCGATGGGGTTCGTGAGAACAATCTGTTGAAACGACACATCTAGCAGAAACGCCATGGGGCGTCAAAACAGATGTCCACAATAACACGGCGATGAGCGCCTCATACCAGGGGGCGCAGCGCTTGATTCCCGGTTCGGGTTTAAAACCGTTGTCTTATCAGCACCATACACAAGCCAGCGTGTACAAAACCAGTACCGCTGGTATCACACATCGCGTTCGGTGCATCCGGGACATTATGGAAAAGGGGAGGCGTCAGCGGCTGTTCTTGTTCTTCTTCTGTCTTCTTCTTGTTCTACCGCTGACGCCCCGAGCGCCGGTTGTGCTTTTATTATTTCGTCCGAGCGCAAACGTCGCCGGACCTGTTGTGCCAACCGGCATTCAATTCACCCGATGTGTCGATCGTTTAAAACCTGCAATGTGTTTTTAGTTATTTGATTTATAAAAGTTTTTTAAATTATCGTTGATCGCAGGCGATCGCTGGTATCGGGTTTTGAATATCGTGACCGGGAAATACCCCGAAGTTTGTTTGTCTTGCGTATTTTATTGTTATCGTATTCTATTCAAGTTTCATGCCAGCCGCATAAAATGGCGGGATTGACGTCTTGTCCTGTATCCATGCAATGACCGTGCCAGATTGACCGCATCACAGCCGCCAAAACGAAAAAAGGACAGTAACGCAATGTTTTTTGCCAGCGACAACACCTCCGGCATCGCGCCAAAGATTATGACGGCCCTGCAGGACGCCAACCGCGGCTTCATGGCCGCCTACAGCAACGATGCGCTGACGAGGCGCCTGAAAACGCGCATGGCCGAGGTCTTCGAACACGACGTCGAAGTGTTTTTATGCACCTCGGGAACCATCGCCAATGCGCTGTCCGTGGCCCATTTCTGTTCACCGGGGGCGGCCGTCGTGTGCCGCGCCAACGCCCATCTGGCGGTCGATGAGGCGGCGGCGGCGGAGTTTTTCTCCCACGGCGCCAAGCTCATCACCATGGCCGGCCGGCCCGGCGGCAAGCTCGATGCCGATGAATTGCTGCAGACCCTTGGCGATAATCCGCGCGAATTCGTTCATTCGACCTTCGCCGCCGTGGTCTCGCTGACCCAGGCGAGCGAAGAGGGCGATGTCTACAGCGCCGGGGAAATCCGTACCCTGGCCGCCATAGCAAAAGCCCATAACGTGACGGTCCACATGGATGGGGCACGCTTTGCCAACGCATTGAGCCATACGGACGCCACGCCGGCGCAAATGACGTGGAAGGCGGGCGTCGATGTCCTCTCTCTGGGCGCCACCAAGAACGGCGCCATGATCGCCGAGGCGATCGTCTTTTTTGATCGCGACAAGGCCCGCGGGTTCGATTACCGTCACAAGCAGGCGGGGCAGCTGGCGTCCAAATCGCGATTTATCGCCGCGCAATTCCTCGCCTGGTTCGAGGACGATTACTGGCTCGAACTTGCCGGCCATGCCAATGCCATGGGGGCGCGGCTGCGAACCGGCCTGAAAGCAATCGACGCGGTGCGCATTCCATGGGCGCAGCATGCCAATGAAGTATTCTGTATCATGGGGCGGGACCGGTTTCGCGCCTTGAGCGATGCCGGGGTGATGTGCTATGCGCCGCCGATACATAACCTGCCACGGGCGCATCGGCCGCAAGGGAACGAGGCGCTGGTACGCTTTGTGGCGAGCTGGTCGACGCAACCGGACCACGTGGACGACGTGCTGCGGTTGCTCAGGGCATCGGCATCATGAAGGCGGCGCCATCGTGGCGGCAGACGAAACGATCCGTATAGAGCCTTTCAGTTCTTAAGTGAAGCAATTCTGTTAAGACCTGACACGCTCTAGAGCGTGTCAGGTCTTAATAGAATCAATTCTGTTTCTCGATTGGCGAGGCGGACCACGCCCAAGGCGATCGAAGAGCGATGTTTATCCATCTCTCGAGAGCGGCTTGGGCGTGGACGTCCGCCAATCGGAAACCCGAAGGGACGGGCGCTTTTGCACCAATATGGACCTTAAGTCTCTTGCAAATAGCCCCACTATGTCCTGCGAGACTTAAGGCCCATCTTGTCGCAAAATCGCTCCGTCAGAATGGTTCTATTAAGACCTGACACGCTCTAAGGGATAGGAGCACGATGACACCCATTGAGGAAACAGCCCGGGCGTTGCAGGCGGAAAAGACGCGCGCCGCAGCCTGTGTGGAGGCCTGCCTCGACGCCATTGCGCATACGGATGGCGAGGGCGAGCGGGTTTTCCTGTCGGTCTTTTCCGAGGCGGCGCGGGCGCAGGCAGGCGCTATCGATGCGGCGCGCAAGCGCGGCGAGGCGCTGCCCCCGTTTGCCGGTATCCCCGTGTCGGTAAAGGATCTGTTCGATACCGCGGCCAGTGTGACACGATGCGCCTCACGCGTTCTCGCCGATGCGCCCGCCGCAATGCGCGATGCCCGCTGCATCGCCAATCTGAAAGCCCTCGGCTTTATCATCATCGGGCGCACCAATATGACCGAATTCGCCTATTCGGGGCTCGGCGTGAACCCCCATTTCGGCACGCCGCTCAATCCCTTTGAGCGGCACGTGGGGCGTATTCCCGGCGGTTCCAGTTCCGGCGCGGCGGTCTCGGTCTGCGATACCATGGCCCATGGCGCTATCGGCTCCGATACCGGCGGCTCCTGCCGCATTCCCGCCAGCCTGTGCGGCTGCGTCGGCTTCAAGCCGACGACGAAACGCATTTCAATGCGCGGGATCTATCCGCTGGCAAGAAGTTTTGATGCGCCGGGGCCGCTGGCGCCGACGGTTTCCTGCTGCGCCATTCTTGATGACGCCCTGTGCGGCGGAGATGGCGCCGATGTGACACCGGCGCCGGTAGCGGGCCTGCGGATCGGCGTGCTCTCAGGCTATGTGAATGACGATCTCGATACCCGTGTGGCACGCGATTATACCGCCGCGGTATCGCGTATTGGGGCGGCGGGAGCACATCTGCGCGATGTACGCCTGCCTGGCATGGAGCGTCTGCCGGCTCTTAACAGGGGCGGCGGTATTGCCGGCGCCGAAGCCTATGCCCTGCACAAGCCGATGCTGGACGCCCATCGGGCGCTATACGATCCCTGGATTGTCAGCCGCATCGAGATGGCCAGGGGCCAGGAGGCGGTCGACTATCTGGCGGCGCTGGCGGCGCGGCGGGAAATACGCCGCGCGGTCGACGACCACACCGCGCATCTTGATGCGCTGCTGGCGCCGACGACGCCGATCATCGCACCGACATTCGCTGAAATCGAAGGGAAAGCCGCATCGTTTCGCAAGAATTTTCTTTTGCTGCGCAATACGTCGGTGTTCAACTTTCTCGATCGTCCGGCGATTTCGATCCCCTGCCACGCGCCACGGACGCCGCCCACCGGCCTGATGATCGCCGGCAAGACCGGCCAGGACCGGGCGTTGTTGTCCATCGCCCGTGCCCTGGAGCCGATTGTGCGCCAGGACGCCGAGGGCACAGGCGGATTGTGATCTTTTGTTTAATGTGAAAAAGTCCTCGGCTTCGCCCCGGTCCACTTTTTCCCGGTAATACCGCTGGATGCGATCTTTCAACAGATTGTTCCCAGGACAGGCAAACCGGAAGTGATACCTCTTAACACCCTTGCCGCCAGCAAGGCCATACCGGGTCATTCATCTGACATTTGAGAACGCCCTAAAAACGTGAAACAGCCGCCAGGCGCCCCTCGTAACGGTTGGAACCGTCGCCGAAATGAACTTCTCCATCCGCAAGAAAGGAAAAATGGCTGCCTGCATTCACCGACAACATCGCGCCGACAAAACCGGTTACTTCATCATCCTCGCCCCCGGGAGCAAAGTTAAGCGGTTGCCCCAATACGTTTGCCGATACGTTGTCCCCGTCGCTGGTATAGGCCTCCAGACCAAAGCGCGGCGCCAGCGCAACCGCTCCCCAGGACCTGGCCAGCGCAACCTGGGCGCGACCGGCGAACAGATTGACATCGCGCCTGGCAACGCGTAACGCGCTCTGGGGCGCGCCCGCCGGTACCCCCGTCTCCGCATAGCCATCGAGAGACAGATGCGCATAGCGAAGACGTACACCGGGCATGACATGCATACCGGCTACGTCGAAATTGCCGCCCAGACTCGCCTCCGGTGAAAAAAACCTGCCGTCATAGGCGCTTTTGGCAAGCCAGAAGCCCCCGGACTGGGCGCGGTTATCCATTACCAGCCGGGTATTGTCGTGATCGATCCTGCCACCGCTTACCATCAGACGGGCGTGCCAGAAGTCTTGGGAATACTCCCCATACAGACCGCCAAAGACACTGTCGGTTTCTATGTCCTGGCTGTTGTGGCCGATATTCTGATTGTTCCGGCCGACCTCCAGATCGCCCCTGGCCAGACCGCCAAAAACGCCTACGCGCAGACCCGAGGCCGTATTGGCACCGATGGCCACATCGAACCCGCCGATACCGCCGTATAGCGTGTGCCTGGCGTCGTTGTGAACCGCCTGTGCGTCTACCGTGCGGCGCGCGCCAAGGGCCTGTGCCCATACGCGAAAACGGCGCCCCTCGGGTGCGGGATCATCGCCGGGTGCGGGCGGATCGGCGAGACCGCCAGGCACATCGCCAAGGTCGGCGCCCACATGCGCCGCCCCACGCAACCCGACATTGACCGCCCCGGCCACGGTACGGGAGTTATCCAGTTGGGCATGAATGGAATTGCTGATACTGCCGGTCAGATCGTGCAATTGTTCGTCCGCTTGCGCAAAGGCGGTGGGATCGATGACCACAATGGCCGGATTCATTATACCGGCGGGACGATAGGTTATATACGGTCTGCCACCGGTGTCGATAAATCGCGGCAGGCCGCCGCCGCTGTTGAGAAATGTGAGCGCGGTGCCAACGCGATTGTAGAATTCAAACCGGTGATCGTTCGCGGCACCGGGAGATCCCATGCCCAGGCTGACATGGCCGATCAGCCGCGATTTCGGCAGTAACGTTACCACATCGGCGCCGGGGTCAAGGTCGATTACGTTGGCGTCGTCCCTGGTCACCCGGATAAAGCCGCTGTTGATAATGTGATTGGAGCCATCCCCTTGCAGGTCGATACCGTGGGCATCGTCTTCAATGGTGACAATGCGGCCGCTGTTGATGATGGTGTTGTCTTTGCCGACCAAGAGTATGCCTTCCGAGTTGTTGCCCCTGGTATACAGATTGCCGTGATTTTCGATACGATTGTTGTCGCCAAAAACCATTATGGCTTCGGATTCGTCGCCATTGGTAGTGATGGTGCCCGTATTGACGATCACATTGTTGCTGGATGACGTGCTAATGGTGCCGACCAGAATGCCATCGGTATCATAGCCTGTCGTGACGATTGTGCCGCTATGAAATACATAATTTTCATTCCCGTTTTCCAGAAAAATCGCGGCGCTATCGGAATTTTGTGTATTAGTTCCGGTATCAAGCGTTATCGTACCGCTGCTGACAATGGTATTGCGGCTGCCTCCGGCGTAGAGACCCCTGACATACGTGCCGTTTGTGCCTGTAACGGTAAGGGTGCCGGAGTGAGTAATCCGGTTGTCCCCGCCGTAAACAGCGATACCTGAAATGTTATTGGCATTCAGGACGGTGACAGTGCCACTGTTGACAACGGTGTTGTTGCCGCCGAACAGAAGAATGGCGCTTGCGCTGCCGGTGCTGATGGCGCCGCTGTTGATGACGGTGTTGTTGCCGGTATTGGGATCACTGTTCGTGCCCAGAATAATGCCCTCGTTATCCACACCGTTTGTCGTAATGGTGCCGCGAACGACAACCTGGTGGCCACCGTTGATCCCGCGGATGCCATCACGATCGGCAGTGGTGCCGGCACCCAGATTGATTGCACCGGTTGCCTCCACGGTACAAGGGTCTCCGGCGGTATTGAGGTCCTGCCGGGTGGTTACTACCGCGCTGATTGTCGGGCAGGCCGTCTGGGCAATTGCCCGGGGCACGGTGGTCGGGGCGGCTATCAGCCACAGCGCGGCAACCGATACAGCCCATACGTGTATTATCGGACGCATGTAAATCGCTCGCTTGTTGTCGCGCCGGTGGTGGTTGGAGCAGTTTGCTGAAAAGCGGATACGCCTTTCACGGGGAGGTGCAGGTGAAACAATGAGATGGAGCCTTTTTGATGATTCAGCAGGCATTGAAAATGCGCTGCCGGGCGATAGGGCTTGTGGAGCGGATGTGACATTTGCGTTCCGTTTACCATCGATGATGCAACAAAGCGCAACTAAAAAGAGAAATAAACTTAAGTACTCTAATCATTAGATTAACGCTCTTTTTACGATAATAATGCTTAGCGAATTGTTAACGCCGAACGAGATGTGACATATCGAGATGTGACATATAATGCCAGGGGCTCGCGTTTGACCCCTGGCCCGGTTTGAAACCGTTGTCCTGTCAGCACGACACACGAGTCAGCGTGTACCAAACGCCAATACCGCTGGTATGGGAACGCGCCCGGCGGCACACGGGACGCAAATGTCACCTTCCGCTCCGGCGGAAAAGTGGCCGCATCCGCAAAGGGCGTGTATGATGTGGGTGTACAAACGCAGGAATAAACGGGGAGGGAAGACGATGCGTATCCACCGGTCCCTACGCCACCGGGCAACAATGACAACAATGGCAACAATGACGGCGGGCGCCATTCTCACGACACTCGCCGGATGTTTTCACCCGACCTACGAATGGGTACATCCCGATTACACGGGCGAGGAGGCGGCGCAGCAGAAGGTAAAAGTGGAAAACCTGTGCCGCGCCAAGATCGAGGCGCTGTTTGGATCGCCGCCTTATGTGTTGATAAGCGCGCCCTATGGATGCGCGTTCAACGTTTCCAGGGAAAGCCGGGAAATCTGCGAACGGGCTGTGGAGCGGCAGCGCGACATCAAGAAGGCGTTTGAGCGTGCCCGCGCCAGCCGGATCACGGACCTGACGTTTAAATGCATGGAGGATGCGGGCTGGAACGTTGTCCGGATTGAACGGGAAGGGGAACAGTACCAGTACCAGCCCTATTGATGCGCACGCGTGTTGCGGTTGGCCTGCATTTTCCAGAGTGCTATACTAGAGCGGCAAAACTGGTGCCAGCGGGTTCCGTTGCGGTTGGCCTGCATTTTCCAGAGTGCTATACTGTTGGCGCTGCAGCGCATATGCCAACCATAGTTGCGGTTGGCCTGCATTTTCCAGAGTGCTATACTGGCAGCATTCGGTATCGTGTGCGGCCGAGGTTGCGGTTGGCCTGCATTTTCCAGAGTGCTATACTCAAGCCCTCTGCCGTCTCGTCAATGAGGTTGTTGCGGTTGGCCTGCATTTTCCAGAGTGCTATACTAAAGGAGACGCAAGGCATGAAAGCTGTAATGTTGCGGTTGGCCTGCATTTTCCAGAGTGCTATACTGCCCACATTAGTGGGAATGCCGATGTTAGCGTTGCGGTTGGCCTGCATTTTCCAGAGTGCTATACTTCAGGATATTGAGGGGTTGTTTCGGTCCCTGTTGCGGTTGGCCTGCATTTTCCAGAGTGCTATACTCAACGCGTTTGACGCCCGGCACGTCCATCTGTTGCGGTTGGCCTGCATTTTCCAGAGTGCTATACTTTTTGATGATATATTGATGTCAATGGGATAGTTGCGGTTGGCCTGCATTTTCCAGAGTGCTATACTTCTGCGCCTTGACCCCCCATCGGCGTCTATGTTGCGGTTGGCCTGCATTTTCCAGAGTGCTATACTTGTGGTTTGCTAATGTACGTGGCGCCCCCAGTTGCGGTTGGCCTGCATTTTCCAGAGTGCTATACTTGCACGGGTCGGTGGGTTCGCCCAGGTTTGTTGCGGTTGGCCTGCATTTTCCAGAGTGCTATACTGGCCTTGATGCTAACCAATTGATATCAGGGTGGTTTTCCTGCATTTTCCGCATGAAGGTCACCCTCTTTTTTTCAAAACATGACCAGTTGTTCGGGGTTTTTCGGCGAATCGATTCGTCGCCGTCCGCGAAAACACACGATGTTTTCGTATTGCTTGTCGGTAAATTGCAGTATATCAACCTTGCCTTCATTCGGTACGGCTCCTTCTATTTTGTTGATTATCGCGGTCGCCGCTTCCTTGCTGGCGGTATGTCGGACATAAACAGAAAACTGCGCCATTTCGAAGCCCTGGTCCAGCAAAAATGCCCGGAATCGGGAATAGGCCTTGCGCGCCCGCGGCGTCTCCACCGGTAAATCGAAAAGGACCATTACCCACATGATCCGATAGGCGCTGAGATAGGTATTGCGACGGCAACCCACCTCATCTTTCCCCCTCTACATCAAGGAAAACCGGTTCACCGGGAAGTTCGAGACCGGCGCGATCTCCCGCGTAAACGGTAACGAGGGACTGCGCCAATCTGTCCATACAGACCTGCACTGGCGAGGCACCGCGCCTTGTGTCGAGATCAAGCGACAATACGCGCACCAGTTCGGCTTTTGCTTCCACGTCAAGCGCGCCTTTTATCGTGCCGGCGCGCGCCAGTTTCCAGACGATCCAGTCCAGATGCGGGCGAAACGGCTCCATAAGATCATCCGACAAGCGCAGGGCGTCGCCGCGACTTCGGTGCTGAATGGACAGTGAAGGATGCAACCCGGCCGCGATTATCGACCGTGACATCGCCGTCCGCAGTACGGTATATCCATAGTTCAGCGCGGCGTTCACACCCTTGCCCGAACGATCCCGCCGAAAACCGGAACCAAACAAGCGCGGCCAATAGCGCTGGGCAGACTGCGCTTCGACATTCCCGGGGTCTCCCGAACGCACGCGTCTTGCCATGGCGGTCAGATCTCCCGCCTCCCTGCCAGCGGCTCGCAGCGTAGCGGATTGTGCATTAATCTTGGCGCGCACGAGTTGCGCCCACAAGCGCTTGAGCAGCGGCTTTTTCGCCAATGCCTGGCCTTGCATGATGAAGCCCTGCATGTGATGCCCTGAAACGGGCCAAACCACGCTCGCCGGAGACTGATCCGCACCGCAGATGACCACGGGTACATTACGTTCCGCCAGGCGTCCGCATACGGCGGTCGAAAGGCTTGCGCCATAGCCGCGAACGACAAGCCCGGCAATGTCATCCAGCGGAACGCGGCCCAGGGTTTGCCGCTTGCGCGATACAATCAGGAAGCCACGTTCGGTGCCTACATGAACGCCGTCCTTCGCAATTTCAACAATCCGATTTTGCATGGCCGCGCAGCCCTGTCTGCAAATGACCTGAACACAAGACAGGCAGCATAGCATGGGGCCGCGTTATGACGGCACGTTTCCGGTCGTAACCTTAACGGGTAAACCTAGAGCGTGTCAGGTCTAAATGGAATGGCGCCGCACCTGGCCCGAGGGCGACACCGTAACGCGGATTGCGTTGCCCTTCTGCAAGACGCTCGGGGCATTCACGATGTATTTTAGAGGATCGATACCATTGTATTTCGGGCGCGTGCGCGCATCCACATTCGCCTCGAAATGCTCGGCCATGGCAATCCTACCCGGCGTCATTTTGCAGACCCGGACAATAACGCGCCTGCCGTCCCGGTCGATCTCCAGCATGTCGTCCTTGCAAAGACGCATGACGAGTGGCTCCCCGGCGCCATTAACCCTCCCGCGCCGCCAGTCCGGGTCCTTGCGGGCGCGCTGATAGGCTTCGAAAGTGGACACCACTTCGCCGGTCCATCGGCCCTTCGCGTTCACCCAGATGTCGTAACAGTAATTGCTGTTGCCCTGGTAAGCCTTAAAGGGTTCGCCGGTCCGCCGGTCGGCGATCGGAATCACCGACAACCGCCTTTTAATGCGAACGCGGTAAACCGGCGGCCGCAGGGCCTGGCCCGCATCGATCAGGGCGCGTTTGAATTCCTTACCGCTGAGCCCTTGTGTCGCCTCCAGCAACGCCATGCGGATGCGCTCGTCGCGGATGTACTGTAGCTGCCCCGCGTTGGTGAAAAATTTGCCATCAAGAGGCTTGCGCGTGACCACGGACCGCACGCCGGAGTCGCCCGGCCGGCCCGCCTCGCCCCTGACAATGCCGTAAGCCGTTTTGTCGTGCATCGCGCCGTGAAAACCGTGGTCGGGCTTGTGCGAAACGACGATGCGCCCGATGATTGTTTGCGCCTCCTGGCGGAATCCGTCCCAGGGTTCCGGCAGACCCTCGAACAGGCGGTCATACCGGTTATCGCTTCGTTGCGCAATGTCTGACGCCTGCTTGACCCGCGCGCGATCCGTCATGGCGATGACGATCGCATCGACGGCATGATGGCGGTGGTCGTTCCGGTTCTTCTTCTGCCGTTCGGCCATGGTTAAATTGTGGCCGGGCAGAATCGAGTCGAGTCCCCAGTTGTAGCGCAGGTCCGCCGTCAGGCGGCCGGTGACCACCCAGACATGGCTTTTCCCCCCCGCCCTCGGTGCCCCGCCATAGAGCGCCTCCAGATAGCCCCGGGCAAGGCGCGCAACGTAACGCGTATTGTTCAATTGCCGGTCCATGAAATCGAACTCGTCCTCAAAGCGCTCCATGGCATCCGGGGCGAAGCGCCACTGTTTGCTCTTCGGCAATTCGGCGACGCGCGCCTTGATCGCCTCCCAATCATAGCCCGGCGGCGCATGGCCAAAGGCCTCGTACGGGCTGCGGTTGGCCTTGTCCCGGTTGGCCTGCCGCGTCGCCAGAACGAGATTGCCAATGCCACCATCGAACGTGGCCGAGAAGGGCAGAATATGCTCGATTTCGATCTCGCCACTGAACAGATCCGTCATATCGATCTGATCGCCCGAGAACACGCAGCACTTGTTCAGCGCCGGCAGTTCCTCGTAGAGCCGCAGCCGCAGACGGTTCCGATAGTTGTTGGCAATGCCATGTTTGTCGAGATCCGCGACGCGTTTTTCATTGGCTTCCTGATTGGCCTTCTGATCGCGCTCCAGTTTCAGTTTGCCCTCGGCCGACAGCGGCAGGTCCCGGGCAACCTCTATCACGACCTCTTGCGGCTTGCCAAAGCGGCGAATGAGTTCATTGACGACGGCGCGTACCTGGTTGAGCGCAACATGAACGGTCGGATTGGCGATCTTTCCGTAGCGCAATTCGTCGGGGTGATCCGGCTCGCCGCTTCCAAATGCCACCGAACGCTCCAGGATTTTCCCGTAATAGGGAAGAAACTCATGGATTTCGCCATCAGCGAAATTGGCATGATCGCCAAAGACCTCGCGCGCGGCCTTATCATAGGTGATGGCCGCATCCCGCTTCAGGATCGGCAAAATCCGGTCCATGGCCTCCTTTGAAAGGCGGGCATGGCCGGCGGGCAGCGATGCGTCGGCGATCTGTTCGGCGCGCTCCCGCTCCCACCCGTGGTGTTGCATCAGCCAATCGACAAGATCGTCAGGGCTTTCCGTAGTGTCCAGTTTCAGGGCGATTTCGTCCTGTACGGCAAGGCTGAGGTCGAACCAGCCGTCTCCCCATATTCCCGCCTGCATCATGGCGGCGGCGAGCTTGTCACCATCCATGTGCTTGCGCTTTTCGCTCTCAAGACTGATGGCGTCGCGTTCGGACAGCCCGAGTTCCCTGCGGACTTGCTCGAAGGAAAACTTCGCCTCCTTGTTTCGCGGGCGCAAAAGCTGTGCCGCCAGACGATCGCGTTCTTTCTGTGTCAGCGGTTGTTCCTTTCCGCTATCGCGACGGATGCGCAGATTGTTGAGTTCCTGATAAATGCGGGTTTGTTGCGCTGAGGCAAGTCCGTTCGGGGCGCGCTCCAGATGCGGCAGAAAGGTGCATTTGCCCGCCTTTACCGGTCTGAGCGGGTGTTGAAAGGCAAGCGTCTCACGGATGGCAACGCGGGCCTTCTCCCCTGGAAAATCGGCGTGAAACCGGGCTTGCGCCGCCCAAAGCGCGTCGAACTCCGCGAGGATCCATTTGCGCGTCGGATAATAGTCATATTGCAATTTTTTGCCTGTGCCGGATATGCGCACGCGCGCTGGAGGTAGCGGCTTACGCCTGCCCCTGGGGAGCCTGGCGTTTTCGCGCACGATCTCCAGCCGCGGCTTGCCGAACAGTTCGCCGAGCGTACGGGCATTCTCCTGGTCTAACCGGGCTTTCGTGCGCGCGATTGCGTCCTTGACCTTGCCCTTGCCCTTGTCTTTGTCGGCGCGGTCGGTCTTGCGGTTGGCATGGTAGCCGCGGCGTTGTCCGAGGTGGAAGATGACCCGGCCGAGTTGGTACAGCGTGACCGGTTCGTCAAGGCCGCGATATCGCAGGATCCATGGATCGTGCTCTTCCAGCGGCGTGTTGCTGCCGCCTTCAAGCATTTTGCGTGCGGCTTCATCCGCCGGCATCAGGCCGAAACGGATAAGCTCCCGCATCAGCCGTTCTTGTCGATTCCTGCCCCGGTCCCGATTGCGCCGCGCCGATCTGGACTCGCGCCGGTCGGCGGCTTTGGACTGCTTTTTTGGGGGACTTCGCCCATCGGAGAAAATACGCGAGCCGGCCTCCTGAATCACATACGGTCGCCCGTCTTCATCCAACCCGACAATGGCAAAGCCGATCGAGTTCGTTCCTATATCCAGCCCCAGGCGATAAGTCATATTCACCCGCCTCCTGTTTGCGCCCTGTATCTCCCTTCCTGCCGTTGCGGAGACGCCGCACGCGCACGGCCTTTACGGCATTGAGCGAGGTGTGGACGTCCGCCGATTCATTAGATCGTCGGTCGTTTAAGTTGCAACAATAACCCCGGTTCCGGACAAGAGAAAGGCGAAAATGGGGCCCTGGACAGCGGTCTCGCTATCCTTTTTCAGCGGATTTACGCCAACCTGTTGTTGCAACTTAAACGCCCGACGCGCTGAAACCGTCGCGGGAAATTTGCGATGCATATTGACAATTGATGCAGAATGGCTATGGTGCAAGTGTAACACTCTGGAAAATGTGGGCTCTCCGTTGACACGGTTTAGACCACAAAATGTTACCCAAAGCGCCGCTCGGCAAATGCCGCTGCGGCGTTTTCGTTGGAGTTGAGCCCGTCTGTTAACATGTTGATCGTAAAGAAAGGTGCTTCGCACCGCTCCATGTACTTTTCTTCATTTAAACCATGTACTTTTCTTCATTTAAACAATGAGAAAACTGACATCAAGAAGGCGTGGCGTTTTGTTTTCGCCTGGGCGTATTACAAGGTTTTGGCGCATTTGTGCATGAAACCTTGCGATTTCCGATCATGACCAACGGTCATGATCGGTCAATATGAATGCCAAATCAGTCCGCCGGGCCGCCCCAGGGACTGATTTGTCCCTACTTTATTGGGAAAAAGTCCCTCGGCTTCGCCTCGGTCTGCTTTTTCACATTCAACTCACGCGGCCGGCTCGTGCACAGCAATGACAGGCTCCATCTTGCGAAGCGCACTCTCATCAAGATGGCAGGTGATACTGTGTCCCGTGGCCATCTTCTTTACCGGTGGCGCCTCCACGTTGCAGACCCCGTCAATCATATACGGGCAACGGGTTGAGAACGGGCACCCGGTCGGCGGATTACTGGCACTCGGGATCTCGCCGGCGAGTACCACCTTGCGCTTTTCAACAGACGTATCGGCAATGGGTACCGCCGACAGCAACGCCTCCGTATAAGGATGATAGGGAGGCGCAAAAATCTCTTCCGTTTTGCCCTGCTCCATGATCTGACCGAGATACATCACAACGATCCGGTCCGCCAGATAGCGCACGACAGACAAGTCATGGCTGATAAACAGCAGTGTCGTGCGGTGCTCGCTCTGAATATCCATCAGCAGGCCGGTGACCGCCGCCTGCACCGACACATCCAGAGCCGATACCGGCTCATCGGCAATAACCACATCGGGATTTCCGGCAAAGGCGCGCGCAATACCCACCCGCTGTTTTTGGCCGCCCGAGAGTTGCCGCGGGCGCCTTTTGGCGAAATCGCGCGGCAGTTTGACAATATCCAGCAATTCATCGACCCGTTGGCGGATCTTTGCCTGATCGGTCTCCACGCCGAATTTGCGTATGACGCGGCCGATCTGCGATCCCACCGTGTGACTCGGATTGAGGGTATCGAAGGGGTTCTGAAAGACCATCTGCAGGCGCGCGATGGTCTTGCCGTCGCGCGTCTCGACGGGCAGTTCGGACAGTTCAAGATCATCGAGATAAACGGCCCCGTGTGTCGGGTCTTCCAGGCCCATGAGCACCTTGGCGAAGGTCGACTTGCCGCAACCGGATTCGCCCACAATCGCAACCGTCTCGGCCTCGCAACAGGAAAAGTCGAGCCCTTCATTGGCCTTGACCGTCTTCTTTTCGCCGGCAAGAAACAGCCCGCCACTCTCGATCTCGTAGTGTTTGCTCAAATCGTCGATGCGCAGAACCACATCGCCCGGCACAACCGGATCCCGCGCCACTCCCTCGATAATATGCGTCGACCAGTCGATTTCATCGTGGCGCACACAGCGGGTGAAATGCCGGCTGCCGGCAGTCACCTCGGCCATGGGCAACAGCCCCGTATCGCAGCGCCCGGCCTGAAAGAAATCGCAACGCGGGCCAAAGTAACACCCCTCGGGACGCTCGTGCGGGAGCGGCAACTGGCCACGAATAGGCATCAGCGGCCGGGCGTTCTTGTCGGCACCGGGAAGCGGAATGGAGGACATCAGACCGCGCGTATAGGGGTGTCGCATATCGTTGAATACGGTATCCACCGCACCCACTTCCACCGCCTCGCCCGAATACATGACCGTGATGCGATCGCATGTCTCCAGAATCAGTCCCAGATTATGGGAGATATAGATCATCGACGTGCCGAACTTCTGCGCTATATCGTTGATCAACTCGACGATTCCCGCCTCGACCGTCACGTCAAGCGCCGTTGTCGGCTCATCGAGCAACAACAGTTTCGGATTGGACAACAGCGCCATGGCGATGACAACGCGCTGCTGCTGGCCACCGGATATCTGATGCGGGTAGGAATTCATGATCCGCCCCGGCTCCGGCAACCGCACGTTAGCGATCATCTCCTGGGCGCGGGCGCGCGCTTCCTTCTCGTCCACTCCCTCGTGAAAGATGGGGACTTCGGCAAGCTGCTCGCCGATACGCATGGAAGGGTTCAGCGAGGCCATGGGTTCCTGATACACCATGGAAATGGCGGAACCGCGTATTGCCCGCAGTTCCTCTTCGGACATGGTGCGCATATCGCGCCCCTGAAACGAAATCTCGCCGCCGACGATACGGCCGTTCTTGCCCATATATTGCATAATGGCAAGCGCCACCGTGGACTTGCCGCAACCGGACTCGCCGACGATCCCGTGAGTCTCGCCGGGCATCAGCTTCAGGTTAAAATCGACAACCGCCGGAATTTCGCCAGCGCGGACAAAATAGGAAATACACAAGTTGCGGCATTCAAGGATCGGTTGTTGCTCAGACATATTTTACGTCGTGGCCTTTCTGCCTATAGCTGTTTCCGTCGCCGGCGGGGGCAAATGCCGGAACCAATGTCACGCTCTAATCGCGCAGGCTCATTTCACGCAGGCCATCGGCCATCAGGTTAAAGCCGAGGATAAGCGAGGAGACGGAGAGCGCCGGAATAAGCAACTGATAGGAAAATTTCCACACCAGCCCGGTATTCTTTGCCTCCTTGATCATCAGGCCCCAATCGGGATCAGGAGGCTGAAGGCCAAGGCCGAGGAAAGTCAGGGTGGTAATCGCCACCGTCGTATAGCCCAGGCGCAGGCAGGCATCGACAATAATCGGCCCACGCACATTGGGCAGCAATTCCATGACCATGATCCACAGGGCGCTCTCGCCGCGGGTCTGGGCGGCAAAGACATAATCGCGCGTTTTGATATCAAGGGCCAGGCCGCGCACAATACGCATGATTGCCGGCGCCGAGGCAAAGGTAACGGCGATAATGATATTAAAGCCGCTCGGCCCGAGATAGTTCAGTATGAGAATAAACAGCACCATCACCGGAAACGACAGAAAGATATTGGCGATAAAGGAGATGACTTCATCCCACCAGCCGGACAGATAGCCCGCAAGCAGCCCCAGCGCGCAGCCGACGATATAGGCCACCAGGGTGGCGGTCACGCCCCAGACGATCACCCGCTGGCAACCCCACAGGACGCGCGAGAGCATATCGCGGCCCTTGAAATCGGCGCCAAGCCAAAAGAAGTGCCCCTTCTTCTCGGTCATGATGGCGGTAAACGGCGCGATGGGCTTGTTGGGATCAATGACCGGTAAAAACGGCACGGTCACCGCAACAATAAGCCAGAAGAATACCAGGGTGGCGCCGATCATGGCAATCGGCGATTCGCGCCAGGCATGCATGCAGATTACGTAAAGCAGCACAGCCGCGGGCACCGCCGGAAGCAGCACCGTATGGCGAAAGGCGCCAAGCTGGTTGCCGAACATAACGGAGATAACCAGCGGTATCCACATCAACAGCACCAGCGCAATAATAACGCGCGGTTGCTTGAGTTGCCCCATCAGCGAGGGTGCGGGAGCGGATACCGCCGGTGCGGACATGGACAAAACTCCTTGACTTATGAAAAGCGAATACGCGGATTAAGGAACGTATACCCCACATCGGAGATGATCTGGGAAAAGACCGCCACGAACACCGCAACAAGGGTCGCCGCCTGAATAACATAAATATCGCCAAACAGCGCCGCTTCCAGCAGGAGTTTGCCGAAACCGTCGTATTCGAAGAACACTTCCACCACGACAACGCCGGACAACAGCCAGTTGAGTTGCAGAATGATCACCGTAAAGGGCGCGATCAGGGCATTGCGCAGCGCATGACGCATGATGACGCGCCGATAGGGGATCCCCTTGAGAACCGCGGTGCGGATGTATTGCGAGGTCATGACTTCGGCCATGGAAGCGCGCGTCATACGCGATACGTAACCAAAATCGTACAGCACCAGGGTCATGACCGGCAACACCAGCTGGCGAAAATCGAAACCGCCGATCATGGCGGACTTGCCGGGAAACCAGCCGAGCCCCAGGGCAAAGATAACGGTCAATATAATGGCCGTGGCAATCTCGGGAATCGAGGTGGTGAGCACCGATAAAAAGGTTACCGCCCGGTCCTGGGGCGAGCCTTCTTTCATCCCGGCGACGACCCCGGTAACGAGGGCAATGGGGATCATAAAGGCGAACACCCAAAAGCCGAGGATCGCCGTATTCCACAGCTTTTCCGCCAGCAAGGGACCTACGGCGGTATTTTTCTGAAACGACTTGCCGAAATCGCCCTGCAGGACATCGCCGGCCCAGTTGAGGTAGCGCTGATAGAACGGAACATCCAGTCCCTTGCTGGCCAGCCAGTTGTTGTAGTCGGCATCACTCAGCGCCGAGACGGCGAAACCGCCAAGCTCGTTGATGGCGATTTGCTTTTTGAACTTGTCGCTATCAAAGATGGCAAACAGGATAAGTGATATGACCGCCATGATGACGACCATCTGAATTAAACGCTTGCCAATAAGTTTCAGCATCGATGTGCAATTTGCGTATCCGACACCGGCAAACACCGCGCTCCGCTTCGAGCCCTTCGCTTACCGCGTCGGATACGCCCTCCCCGCTTTGGACAAGGCCGCGCCCGTTACCCGGTGGTTCGATTCCGGCATTTACATCCCCCTGGCCGCAGCCTTGCCTGCAGATGTTGGAATCACAGAACCTCCAGCCATGATAACATTCCAATGGAGGGTTGAATGTGACATTTGCAAATGCCCCAGGGCGGCAAACGGCACTCACATGTCATATTCGTTCCCCTGGCGGCCACTATGAGTCTGATACAGCTTTACCCATCAAGCCATACCTTATTGTACTGATGATACTGGGTCGGATGGGCCGGATAATCCTTCACCCTGGCGCTGACGATAGCATAAACCGGCCGGTAAACCGGCTGCACCATGATCGCCTGATCCTGGAGAATTTTCTCCACTTTTTCCATTTTCGCGCGGCGTTCTTCCACATCCAGAGTCGCCTCGGCGTCATCAAGGGCGGCATCGAATGCGGCATCGGAAAACTGCGATTCATTCCACGGCACGCCGGTACGATAGGCGAGCGATAACACCATCGTGCCCAGCGGCCGATGGGTCCAGGCGGTAGCGCCAAAGGGGGTTTTGTCCCAGATCTCCCAGAACTTGGCCGCCGGCAGTACATTGATATTGAGTGTAATGCCGGCCTCCTTCATTTGATCGCGCATGATCTCGCAGACGGTCTGGTGCCAGGGGCCGTCGGTATTGCCCACGTCGATGGTCAATTCAATGCCATCCGGGTATCCGGCCTCGGCGAGCAGTTTCCTTGCCGCCGCCGGATCGCGCTTTATGGGGGGCAGGGCAAAATATTCCGGGTGAATGGGCGCCACATGGTGGTTCTCCCCCACATCGCCGCCATCGGGGTAGACAAGCGTCTTGATGGCGACGTTATCGCAGGACTTGATCACCGCCTGGCGAAGGCGAATATCGTCGAAAGGCTTTTGCGTGACCTGCATCCGGCAGCACAGGGTCTGGGCGGTTCGCGCACTGACAATTTCCCCGTCGAGTGCCTTCGCCAGTTCCATCTGTTCGATGCCGAAATCGTAGATCCCGTCCACATCGCCGGAAGCATAGGCGGTCAGCTGGTTGTCTCCATCGAAATTGTAATAGTGGATTTCATCGAGATAGGTTTGACCGCCCCAATAAACAAAATCCTTACCGGTGGTGGTCTTGTCGATGCGCTTTAGCAGGCACTGTTCGCCGACTTTCAACGCCGTCAGCGTATAGGCGCCGGTGCCGTTCGGATTATCGGAAAGCGGCGGCTTGAAATCGCGGTGCAGGATCGCTGTCGGATAATTGTAAAAGTCTTCCGGCACCGAAAGAGCAGGCTTTTTCAGGTTCAGGCGAACGGTATGGCTGTCAACCTTCTCCAGGGCGCCGTCGATCAACCGCTTGACCATCCTGGCCTCGCCCTTGTCATCTTTTTCGCCGCTATCGACCTCTTCGACCATGGCAGCCATGGTGGACAGGCCGATATTCGAGGAGCCCAGCGCCGGGTCCGTCCAGCGTTTGATATTGAAAATCACATCATCGGCATTGAATTCATCGCCGTTGTGCCACATGACGCCTTTGCGCAAATGCAGCGTCCAGACACTCAGATCGTCGGAGGCCTCCCAGCGCTCCGCCAGCATCGGCCGGGTAACGTTATCGGGGCCGGTCATGGTCAGATATTCGACCATATGGCGCGTCTGATTCGACATCTGGGTCCATGAATAGGTTGCCGGATCGTCCATCTTCTGGACCTGCATGGCGATCTTGAGAACGCCGCCCTGTTTAGCTGCCGGATTGTCGGCCGGAAACGGCATCGCGCTTTGCGCATAAGCCGGTGTGGGCAGCCCGGCCATCGTGTACGCCGCCCCGGCGGATACCCCGAGCAGCGCCGCGATACGGACAAACGCGCGCCGGTCCATGGCGCCCTCGTCCATCAGTTTGACGGCCTCGCGCACCTTCGGGTGAAGGCGCCTGGGTTGGTGATCGTTGGAATGTTTCGACATAATCGGACTTATCGCTCCCTGTAGTGGATTAGCTGGAATATCTGTGTATCAGCGCGAAGGAGGCCCTTCACAAATAAGTTCGCGGCTGGAAAGGTTTAAATGCGTCGCGGTCCTGACGCGCCCGCACGAGTCCTGCCGCATATCCGCTCAACGCTCCGCAGAGGAAAGCGCCAAACCCCGTGTGAACGCGATCAAACCATCAAAATCGCATCTCATCACATCGTCTCGCCGCTCATTGTAGCCACGAGCGGGCACAAGAATCAAGGGCTAAGGTTTTTCCCACGACGGGCAAACCTGAAGATCAAACCCCGTTCGGCCATGGTCACGAGGAGGCCATGGCGGGCCTTTCACCTGCACCCGATGGATTTTTAGAGCGTATCAGGTTTTTATAGAACCACCGGGTAAAGTGTAGACAAGCCATCTGCGGTGTCACAGGCGCTGGCGCGCCGCTCAATAGCATCAGAGCGACACTATTGCAAAAATTGCACGGCGATTGCCATTGCATTGGCACAGATTGCGTTTCATAATCCATCAGGCGCGGAACGGTGTGTGGGACGCGGGGACTGCGGCCAGGCATATTCTTCACACAACAGCAAGGCGAGGCGATAATGGACAAGGTCAGGTTCACCGCCATGAAGGACGGCGATGCGCGGGACTATGCGTTTCCAGGCGCTCACGAGCATACCTGTGCGGCCGGCACGGCGGCGGCACCCTTTAAGCGATACCATAAGCGATACCGCTGCGGCTTACAGCAGGCGATGGACTGATCCGTGGCTGCGTTGTTGCAAATAAGCGCCGCGGATATTCGCCGGCTTGTCACGTTTGACGGTCTGATTGCCCATCTGCGAAGCGGTCACGCCCGGCCCTGCGCCGATTACGCGAAAGCGCTTCTAAACCGACAGGAAAACGACGGCGAAACAAACAGCTTTCTTATCTGGCCCGCCTGGGATGGTGATCAGGGCCTGGGCATAAAAATCGCCACCATATTTCCTGAAAATCCGGCGCGCAAGCCGCCTGAAGTAGCGGTACAGGCGATCTATCTTTTATTCGATGGCGACAATGGCACGCCTGTCGCTCTCATCGATGGCACCGAACTGACCTACTGGAAGACGGCGGCCAATTCCGCCCTGGCCTGTGATGTTCTGGCGCGCCGGGACGCGCGAACCCTGTTGATGGTGGGAGCGGGCGATCTGGCGCCATTTCTCGTCCGCGCCCATTTGAGCGTGCGCCCGGCGATCGATACGATCCGCATCTGGAACCGTACCGCGGCAAAGGCGGAGACGCTTGCGCACGGTTTGAGAGAAGAATTTGCCTCACGGGATGTGGGCGTTTGCGCCGATCTTGAAGCCGGTGTCGGGGCCGCCCATGTCATTTGCTGCGCCACGGCGGCGACGGCACCACTCATTGAGGGCGCGGCGCTCTCGCCGGGTGCGCATCTGGATCTGGTTGGCGGCTTTCGCCCTGACATGCGTGAGGCGGACGGTAAGGCCATGGCACGGGCACGGCTGTTTGTCGAGCAGACGAAATACACCCCGCGCTATGCCGGGGAAATCGTCCAGGCCATTGATGAGGGATACATGGACGCGAACCATGTTCTGGGCGATCTGTTCGATCTTGTTTCGCGTCGCGTGGCGGGGCGGCTGGACAAGCAGGATATTACCGCCTTTAAAACAAGTGGCGGTGGTCATCTGGACTTGATGACCGGGCGCTTTATCCATGATTGCTATCAGACATCGCTGGCACACAAGGAAGCGATCGCGTAGCCATGATCTTTCGGCAGGTTATGCCTGCGGTACTATTGGAAAAATCGGACCGAGGCGAAGCCGAGGGACTTTTTCACATTCAACTATTTCCAGGACAGGCCAACCGGAAGTGACATTTCTTGCGGCCATGATCAGATGGACGGCCACCAGTACCCGATGGGTTTTTCGCGAATACCTGCTGAAAGATCACAACGTGATACCGTTCGTTTATGGATACGCGACCGGACATCTCAACCGACGCGCTTCGGCAGTATATTCCTGTACTTTAAGCTGAAGATTGTCACCTACTTTACTATAGTACTTTTCCACGCTCTTTTTCTCCTCATATCGCCCGAATGCCTTGCCCTTTTCGTGCTCCAGCTTCTTCATTCTAAGCTCAAGCACGCTGGCCATTACACCGAAACCGCTTCCGATCGGCGGTGGCGCTAATTGCCCACTTATGGCAACCGCATGTTCTCTTTTTATCCTATCGTATTCAGCGGCAATATTTTGATAAACGTCAAACAAACGCATTTTTTCGGCGCGCAAGGTGCGTATATTCGCATACATGTAATCCCTTTCGGCCTCGATACCCCGTACAATGCCGGGTAGCTCTTGACATCTTCTTTCTCTGTTTGAAGGGTTGCGCATCATCGCTCCATGTCGTTACCATTGGCCCACTAAACGGGCAATCGATACAGTATCAGGCGTATCGCGCAGGGGAGGATAAGATGTTGTCAGAATGTCGCAACGGCGCGTTGATCCTGGGGTTCCTGTTGCTTTTTCAGGGATTGTTTCCCGGCACCGCCGCCGCGGCAGGCGCTGAGAGGGTGCCGTGGTCGTTCAAGGACCACCCTCATCCCACATACACAAATTTGACCCGCGCGGAGTGGCGGCGCATTGAATCGGTTGATTACGAATGCGAACCCGCCATCGAAGCCAGCTATGCGATTTATCAACGCCGCTATCCGTCATACATCAGAGTTGCGGACACGCAAACCCGCTTGCGCAATTGGAAAGCACATGTTTTGACACTCGACGATAGCTACACAAGTACCTGTCTGATGATTGAAATAAGTCTGGCCTGGCGTGATTTTTTGGATTCTTTTGAAACGGATCCCGGATTTCACTATTGCGGTCGCCTGTCAAGACCGCCACAGACATCCCAGGAGCGCGCTTTTGCAGAACGCATCGAAGATTTTGTGTTTTTTGCTAATACGGGTAATACGGAATTGGTAGCCACCTTCATACTTTCGTATATCCAAACAATACACTTTCGCCTGAACGACGATGTGCATTATTATTGGCTTAACGTGCCCGCGCCGACTGGATGGCCGGCACGCAACATGCGGGATAGAATCTATACACCACCTGAGCGGTTACGCTCGTTAAGCGCCGGGTATCGTACCTTTATCGAAGAGGCCGCCGTGCGGCGCGACTATGAGCAGATCATCCGAACAACCAAGCCATGTGCAAAACGCTAAAGCTTGAGGAGTAATTTCAGCAGGTTGTTCTCAAAAACCGTCGGGTGTGGATGAATGGCCAACAGCGCCCGATGGGTTTTTCACGAACACCTGCTGAAAGATCACAACGTGATACCGTTCGTTTATGGATACGCGACCGAACATCCTTACCGGCACTATCATCGTGTGCGATAATTACTCCTGTGCACCAGGGATCAGACGGAACCGTATTCGCCCCGTTCGCAGCACCTGACACGCTCTAAACCCCGGAAAAGCGCCCATGACTGCAGCACAACTCATCTTTGTCGGAAGCGGCGACGCGTTCGGCTCCGGCGGTCGCAACAACACCTGCCTGCTGGCGACAATGAATTCGGTTCGCTTCTTCGTCGACTTTGGCAGTTCAAGTCTTGTTGCCCTGAAACAGCTGGGGCTGTCCTATCTGGATATCGATACGTTTTTTGTCACCCACTTACACGGCGATCATGGTGGCGCCTTGCCCTCACTGATCGTTGAATCGATATTCGTGACGAAGCGCTGCCGCGCCCTGACCATCGCCGGACCTGCGGGTTTGCGGGACTGGATTTCCGATCTGGGCGGGATCATGTATCCGGGAATGCGCCGTCTGCGCCCCGGATTCGATCTGCACGTGATCGAAATGACCCCGCTTCAGACATACAATATCGCCGGCCTGACCGTTACCCCGTATCCGGCGCGGCATACGCCTGAAACCAATCCGACGGGCTTGCGCATAGAGGCCGGTGGCAAAACACTGGCCTATTCAGGAGATACCGAATGGAACGATCAACTGGTGGCGCTGGCGCGTGAGGCAGACGTGTTCATCATCGAATGCTACGGGCGCAATACGCCGGTTCCCAATCATATGTCCTATGGCGATATCCAGGCAAACCGGGACAAACTGGATGTGCGCAGGCTGGTCCTGACTCATACGGGGCCGGATATGCAGTCCGGCTGCGAGGAACTGGCGGAGGAAATCGCCTATGACGGCTTGCAGATTTCCTTTTAGAACGTGTCAGGTCTTAAGTGAAAGGCTCTAATACCAAGGGGCTTTGCGTTTGACTCCTGACGCAGATTAAAACCGTTGTCCTATCAGCACGATACACAAGTCAGCGTGTACCAAAAGCCAATACCGCTGGTATAAAACGTCGGGCTTTTATCGGCGGAAAAACAACCGGTACGCGCACGGCACCAGCAACAGGGTAAGCGGCGTTGCCACCGCCAGACCGCCGATCATCAACACCGCCATGGGCTCAAAAAGCGCCCCGCCACCGATCGCCATCGGCAACAACCCGAAGACCGTTGTAAGAGTCGTCAACAGGACGGGCGTTACCCGCTTGCGCGCGGCGGTTACAATCGCGTCCTCAACGGGCAGTACAGCGCTTTCAATATCGATCTGATCGATCAGAACAATGGCGTTGTTGATGATAATGCCCGCCAGAGAAATCATGCCCAGCGTTCCAAAGAACGACATCGGCAGGCCGATGACATACAGACCGGTTCCCGCTCCCGCGAGGATCAGCGGAATGGTCATGAAAGTGAGTGTTACCCGGCGGGCGGAATTGAACTGAAACATCAGCGCAATCAGCATCACGACGACAGTATAGGGCAGGCCCGCCGCCAGTTTGGTATTCGCCTGCGCACTATCGACCAGTTCGCCGCCGATTTCCACGGCATCGTTTTCACCCAGTTCAGCCGCCACATCGTCGATTGCCGGTTGCAGGCGGGCCAGGGTCTGCGCAGCGGACAATACACCGCTTTTGCCCTCGATGGTGATTTGCCGTTTCTGGTTTTCGCGCCGGATTTGGGAGAACTCGAAACGCGGGGCAAAACGCGCCACCTGATCGAGCGCAAGCAGACGTCCGTTGGCTGGAATGGACAGATTGGCGAGATCCTCCAGGCTATCGCGAAAATTCTCATCGGCGCGCAAGACAATCGGAATACTGTCGCTGCCCTCGCGATACGTGGACTCGATCGTGCCGCTGAGAAAGGTCTCCATCGCATCGGATATATCGCGCGATGTCACACCGAATTCGCGCGCCTTGTCCTGCTCCACCTCAACGATCATTTTCACGACCTTGTTGCCCCAGTCCGTCTTGACGTATATCAAATCCGCAAGGCGGTTGAACGCCGCCTCGATTTTGCTCGATGCAGCCAGCAGCCGATCGCCGTCCTCCCCCGTTATTTTCACCTTGACGATGCCGCTCTCGCCCGCCCCCATGGACAGCCGCGCCACGCGAAACCGGGCAGCGGGGTGATTCAACAAAACATGAGCGCGCAGCCGCCGGGCGGCGCTGACCGCCCCTTGAGGGTCTCGGGTATTGACGATAAAGAACGCACTCGCCGGATCGGCATCGGCCGGCGAGAGAGCAAGATAGAAACGCGGCCCCCCCGAGCCAACAAACACGGTCGTATTCAACACTTCGGGGTTTATACTTTCATCCGACAGCCATGCCTGAAGCGCCAGCGCCTCATCGCGGGTGGCCTTGATGGATGTCCCGCGCGGCATGTCCATATACACAAGATATTCGGCGCGCGCCGAGAGGGGAAACATTTCCGATTTGTTCAGGCCCAGAACCAAAGCGCCCGCGATGACGATCCCATACACGACCGGCACAACCAGCGCCCTCCAGCGCAATACGCGGCGTACCAGCCAGCCGTAGCCGCGGACAAGGGCGCTTTCGCGTGGCGCCTTGCCGGCCTTGAGCAACCGTGCCGCGATAAACGGCAGAATGTAAAGCGCGGTAATCCAGGACCCCGCCAGCATAAGCGCCACAACCGCGCCGAGGGAGAAGGCGAATTCACCTGTTGTGCCGTCCAGGATCAGCATCGGGATAAAGGCGGAGACGGTCGTCACCGACGCGACAGCGAGGGGGATCAGGAACTGCCGGCCCGCATCCAGCGCCGCCTGTCGCGCCGGCGCTCCGGCGCGAATGCGGTTTTGAATATCCTCGACAACCACAAGCCCGTTGTCGACCAGCAGGCCCAGCGATATAATGACAGCGGCAATGGAAATCTGTTCCAGGGCGATCCTCAGATAGGCCATGCCCAAAAGCGCAAACGCCATCGTAAACGGCACGATCATCGCTACCACAAACGCCGGCCGCAGTCCCAGAAACACCATCAGGACCAACAGTACAACGGCAAAGGTCTGGGCGACATTGCTCAGCGCGTCGTTGATCGATTTCGTTACATTCGTCTCCTGATACGTTGAGAACCGATAGGATATTCCGATGGGCTGTTTCTGTTCGAGTTCGGCCACGCGCGCCTTCAGCGCCCGCCCGATCTTTTGAATATCGCGCGTGTCGTTCATCTCGACGGCGAGCAGCAGAGCGGGTTTGCCGTTGAAATATATGGGCTTTGTGGGTGGATCAACAAATCCGCGCCTGACGCTCAACAGATCTTTCAGCCGCACCAGTTCCCCTGTACTGCTCACCCGGGTGAGAATTTCGCCGATCTCCTCCACCGATTTGAAATCCCCGTTCGCCTCAAGGGAGAGAGTGGTGCCCCCGGCATCCAGCTGGCCCGCAGGAAGAATAACGTTCTGCGCCTGCAAATCCTGGATCACCTGCCGCAATTGCACCCCGACCGCAGCCAGTTTGCGGCTATCAAGCTCAAGGAACACGCGTTCCTGTTGTACGCCGGAAAGGCTGGCCCTGGTGATCCCGTCCAACTGATACAATCCCTTGCGCAGATCATCGGCGGCGTCCCGGATTTCGCGCAGATCGAACCCGTCGCCGGTGATCGCAATGGTGGCAATCGACACATCGCCGTAGTTGGTATTCACGTGCGGGCCATCGGTTCCGTCAGGAAATCCGACTTCCGCCATGCGGTTTCGGATGTCCTGAAACACGCCCTGCAAGGCCTCCCGGGAGACCGATTCGTAGAGATTAAGCGTTACCACCGCGGATCCGGTCGTGATCAGGGTCGAGATATCCTCGATTTCGCCGATTTCGCGCGCCTTGCGCTCGATGGGGATTGCCAGCAGGTCTTCGACGCGCTCGGGCGACATGCCGGGAAAATTCGCCGCGACAATAGCGGTGCGAATGGTGATCGCCGGATTTTCACGTTTTGGCAGCTGATAGAATGTCAGCGTCCCCATGATTATCAGGCCGCTCATCACCAGGACGGTCAGCCGGCTTTTTTGCAGACCAAAACGTGTCAGAATATCCATGGAACCGATCGTGATCTTTCAGCACGTTGTTCCCGAAAAAATCATCGGGCGCTGTTGGCCATTCATCTGATCATTAGAGATGTTCGATTTCTCCCGCGCTGTCAAGGGTTTAAGAACCGCCAGAGGCGGCGCGAAGCGCCCTTGAAAGCGTATGATAAATCGAAAAAAAACGATGATCAGATCAATGGCCCGGTATGGCCTTGCTGGCGGCAAGGGCGCAAGAGATGTACCCTCAGACCTGCCGGTATCTGGAACAACGTGCTGAAAGATCACACCTGGAGCGCCGCAGGGTGCGCCTGCCAATCCGCCATAAACCGGCGCATCCACGTAAACTGCCGCTTCGCATAGTTGCGCGTATCCTGCTTGGAGCGCGCGATGGCCGCCGATAAATCCATCCTGCCATCCAAACAGGCCTGTAAATGCGGCACACCATGGGCCTTCATGGCGGGAAGGGACGGATCAAGTCCCCTGGCAGCCAACGCCGCCACTTCGGCCAGCGCCCCCCGATCCATCATCGTATCGAAGCGGCAGTTGATTGCGGCATAAAGGGCAGCGCGATCGACCGCCAGGCGAATGGCCCGGCAATGGGCGCGTTCCAGCACAGGACGCGCCTGCTTGTTCTGCCAGACGTGCAAAGGCTCGCCGGTGGCCTCCAGGACACTCAGGGCGCGCGTAATGCGCTGGCCGTCCGACGGTTCAATACGCGCCGCACCGGTTTCATCGCAAGCGCGCAATCGCCTGTGCAAGACCTGTGCACCCAGATCGGCAAGGGCATGGCGCCACTTCCGCGCGATGGCCCGAGGCACCTCGGGTACGGGGGCAAGCCCCCGGGTGAGCGCCTTGAAATACAGCCCCGTGCCACCGACGATGATGGGGGTGTGAGCGGTTTTTTGCAATTGTGCGATTTGCCCTGTTACGTCGCGCAACCAGGCACCGGCGGAATAACGTACCCGGGCATCGATATGGCCATACAGGCGATGGGGCGCCTGCGCCTCCTCATCGATGGAGGGGCGCGCAGTCAGAACACGCAGATCGCTATAAACCTGCATCGAATCGGCGTTGAGGATAACGCCGTTATGCCTGCTGGCGAGTTCCAGAGCCAGGCGCGACTTGCCGCTGGCCGTCGGACCCGCTATGAGGATGGCTTTGGGATATATATCGGTTTTCATCGTCACGTTATAGCCTAGCAGTGTGTCGGGTCTTAAGTGAAGCAATTCTGTTTCTCGATTGGCGGACGCCCACACCCAAGCCGCTCTCGAGAGATGCGCCCACATCGCATGTCGATCGGCTCAAACGTGGGTCACCTCGCCAATCGGGAAACGAAAATTGCTTCACTTAAGACCTGACACGCTCTAATACCAAGGGGCTTCGCGTTTGACTCCTGACCCGGTTTAAAACCGTTGTCTTATCAGCACGATACACAAGTCAGAGTGTACAAAACGCCAATACCGCTGGTATAAGCCCAGGATCGCGCAAATGCCCAATACACCCGGTCATATCCTTACCCTTGTAGCGCCCTGCGGTTTGTCCCTTTGCGATGGGGAACTGGTTGCGCGCTTGCGCACCGCTTTCGCGGACCTGCCGGCGGATTGGCAGGCAATGGAGCAACTGGCGCCCGGCGAGGCGCTGGCCGTTCCCGTGGCGCGTGGGGATGCGGCGGATGCGCACCGGATACGCGCCTGGCTTGACACCCGCAATATGCCGGTGGATGTGGCGATCACACCAGCGCAGGGAAGGCGCAAAAAACTTCTCGTTGCCGATATGGACCAGACTGTTATCGCCCAGGAAAGCATCGACGAGATGGCCGCCGTCCTTGATATGCGCGAACAAATTGCGGCGATCACGGAGCGGGCCATGAGCGGCGAGATTGCATTCGAGCCGGCCGTAAAGCAACGCGTGCAACTGTTGAGGGGACTAACAGTGGCCGATCTGCAACGGGTAATGGATACCCGCCTTCATCTTAGTCCCGGGGCACGCGCATTGGTGCAGACCATGCGCGCTCATGACGCGTATACGGCGCTGATCTCCGGCGGTTTTACGTTTTTTGCCGAGCAGGTTGCGAAACAGACCGGATTCCATGAATTCCAGGCGAACCGCCTGATGATGGTTGATGGCGCGGTGCACGGGGTGGATACGCCGATCATGGGCCGGCAGGCGAAGCGGCAGGCCCTGTACGATCTGTGCCACCGCCATGGTTTTGAAAGAAGCGAGACCATGGCGGTGGGCGATGGGGCCAACGATCTGGCCCTGTTGCGCGCGGCCGGTATTGGGGTGGCGTATCGCGCCAAACCGATTGTCGCAAAGGAGGCCGATGTACAGATCAACCATGCCGATCTGCGTGCGCTTCTCTATATTCAGGGCTATGGACGGGACATGATTATCACGTCATAATGGCGCCAGGATTCTCAACCGCAACGCCACTTGAATTAAGGAGACGTTATGGCTGCCCTTTCCCCGCCCGTTTGCGACTTTGGCTGGCAAGCGCCCGGTTTTACCTTGCCGGATGCGACCGGAAAGCTGTTTTCCCTCGACGATCTGAAGGGCCCGAAGGGAACCCTGGTGATGTTTATCTGCAATCATTGTCCGTTTGTGCAGGCTATCGCGGACCGCATAGCCCGCGATACGGCCGAACTGACCGCCCATGGCATTAACAGTGTTGCCGTCATGTCCAACGATATTGTCACCCATCCGGCCGATGCGCCTGATAAAATGGCGACATTCGCCGCTGCTCACGGGTTTGCATTTCCCTATCTTTACGACGCCACGCAGGACGTCGCGCGCGCCTATGACGCGGTCTGCACACCGGATTTTTTTGGCCTGAACGCGCAGGGACAATTGCAATATCGCGGCCGTTTCGATTCGGCCGGACGGGGCGCCGGCGATGCGCAGACCACACGGGAACTGTTCGATGCCATGGTGCAGATTGCCCGCACCGGCGCCGGGCCGAGGGAGCAGACCGCCTCCATTGGTTGTTCGATCAAGTGGAAAGCCGCCTAGAGCGTGTCAGGTCTTAGTAGAAGCAATTTTCGTTTCTCGATTGGCGAGGCGATACCCAGGCTCAAGGCGATCGAAGAGCGATGGCGACCCATCTCTCGAGAGCGGCCTGGGCGTGGGCGTCCGCCAATCGGAAACCCGAAGGGACGGGCGCTTTTGCACCAAGATGAACCTTAAGTCTCTTGAAAATAGCCCCACTATATCCTGCGAGACTTAATACCAGCGGTATTGGCGCTTTGTACATGCTGACTTGTGTATCGTGCTGATAAGACAACGGTTTTAATCTGCGTTAGGAGTCACACGCAAAGTCCCTTGGTATAAGGTTCATCTTGTCGCAAAAGCGCTCCGTCAGAATGATTCTATTAAGACCTGACACGCTCTAGCTGTGTAATTTCAACAGGTTGTTCTCAAGGTGGCAGATCTTAAATCAGGGTACTTGCGGCCATTGCCGCCAGAATGGCCATATCGAGTCATTCATCTGATCATTAGCGGTGTTATTCGGCTGCTGGCTGCATGGGCGTCGCCCGCATCTGCGCCCGTGCCCGCGCCGCATCGCCAAACGCTTCGAAAATACGGCGCGAAAGTGGATCGTCTTGCGCCCAGTACTCCGGATGCCATTGCACCCCAATGGCAAAGCCATGGGCGTGGCGGGTAACACGCACCGCTTCAATTGTGCCGTCGTCCGCCATTCCCTCTATCGCCAGCCCGTCCGCCAGCTCCCTGATGGCCTGGTTATGCACCGAATTGACAAGCGCCTTCGTTCCGCCAGCCAGCATCGCCAGACACCCTTCTTCCTCAAAAGTAACCGATTGCCGGATGGCGAACAATTTATCCTTGCTACCCTTTGAGCGTGTTTCCGCCTGCCGGTGCACGGTACGGCCCTCGACGTCGTGGATATTTGCATACAGGGTGCCGCCAAGCGCCACGTTAAGTTCCTGAAGACCGCGACAAATACACAACAGGGGGACATTTACCGCAATCGCGGCGCGAATAAGCGGCAAAGAGGTCGAATCGCGCTGCTCGTCATAGGGTTCCGCACCCTGATGCGCGGCTTCCCCGTAGTGTTCAGGGTGCACATTCGAGCGGCTCCCCGTTACCAAAACACCATCGACCCGATCCAGCAAAGCGGTAAACGGCAATGCCGGACCAAGGGCAGGAAGCATGAGCGGCACAGCACCGGCAACCGACAGCACGGCCTCCGGATAATGAGAAATCGCCGCATGCCAATCATATCCCTGGAGGCGCTTTACATCCGATGTGACAAGAACAAGGGGGACGGGCGTCGTGACCATTAGAATCTCCATATCAGCAAGTAAGAACCGTGACAAACTGTTGGAATGCCAGGGCTCTGTTGCCATACACAAACGCCGCAGCAGACTATTGAAGTGGAACCTTGAATTTGACATGTGAGAACACGTCCGGCGGCAAGCGGCACTCAAATGTCAAAATCAAAGTTCCACCAGTGTAGAGCGCTGCGTTCAACAAATCAATAATACGGGGCGGCGGTAAATATGGCAATATTGCAAAACAACCTTACAGTGGTGCGGCAATTCCCCGGGGACCATTGGCGTGACATTTTCATGTCCATCAAGGTGATTTGCTCTTACATATCGATGGTGCTATGTCGTCGTCTGTGAAAGGCATCTGTTTTAGAGCGTGTCATTTCAACAGATTGTTCTCGAAAAACCCATCGGGTCCTGCTGGCCATTCATTTGATCATTAGAGGTATCACTTCCGGTTTTCCTATCCTGGGAACAGCTTGCTGAAAGATCATATCCAGGTTACGGAATTTCTTTCACAGAACGATACGATCATGCAATCGAACCCGGTAATCTGTTATGCTATCGCCGTGCCGCAAAAAACCCTGACCATTGCCAATATGCGTGGCTTGCACGCCCGCGCCTCGGCCCGTTTTGTCAAACATGCCGAGAAGTTTGACGCTGAGGTACGCGTCAGCAAGGACGGTGTGAGCGTCGCTGGCACATCGATCATGGGGCTTATGATGCTCGCCGCCGGCATTGGCACGCAGATCGTCGTCCACACCGAGGGGCGTCAGGCGCACGAGGCCCTTATCGATCTGGCCGCGCTGGTGGAAAACAAGTTTCACGAGGAATAATACCAGGGGGCGTTGCGTTTGACTCCTGACCCGGTTTACAACCGTTGTCTTGTCAGCACGATACACTTATCAGCGCGTACAAAAAGCCAATACCGCTGGTATACAAGGGGCGTTGCGTTTGACTCCTGGCTCAGTTTAAAACCGTTGTCTTGTCAGCACGATACACAAGCCAGCGTGTACAAAACGCCAATACCGCTGGTATACAAGGGGCGTTGCGTTTGACTCCTGGCTCAGTTTAAAACCGTTGTCTTGTCAGCACGATACACAAGCCAGCGTGTACAAAACGCCAATACCGCTGGTATAAGGCCGGTCGAATTTGCGGCGCTCGTGCACAGCTGTTAACGATTTCGTAACCATTGTTAATCGACAACCGATACAACTGTCGTACATTTCGAAATTTCAGCGCGTCAATTTGCAAAACCCGCCGGACAATATACACGCGATATACGCACCTGTCGGCTTTAGGCTCAGAATGACCTGCATCCGCCTTTCCTTTTTCTCCTCCCGGTTGCCGGTGCTGCTGCGCACCACCGCGCTGAGCGCCATCCTGTGGGCCAGCCTCAGTCTGCCGGTGTGGGCCGCTGATGTGGACAAAAAACAAGCCGCCATCCCCTTGCTACGCATGCTGCACGCCATCCATACCGGACAGTTGGATCTGGCTACTATTCCTGTGCCGCTGCCGCGCCCGGCGCATCTGCGCATACCCGCAGCCTCGTTGTCGAGGCGGGCGAAGCAGGTACCCGATACGGCGCTCACACCGGCGCAGCGATCAGCGCTTTCCGACATCAGCGGGGTGGCCCTGCAGCTACCGCCAAAGCCGCACCGTGTGAAAGCAGCAATCATCGCAAAACCAGCGGTGAACAATGCGACGATGCGGCTACCGGCTCAGTCCAGCGCTGGCAAGGCGGTATCACGGCCACCGCCAAAACCGCCACGCATGAAAGCAACCGCCGCTAAAACGCCAGGGACGGAAGCAAAGACTGCGCACCCATCCGTTTTTGCTAACCTTGGCAAGGCGGTATCACGGCCGCCGCCAAAACCGCCGCGCATGAAAGCAACCGCTGCTAAAACGCCAGGGACGGAAGCAAAGACAGCGCACCCATCCGTTTTTGCTAGCCTTGACAAGGCGGTATCACGGCCGCCACCAAAACCGCCACACATGAAAGCAACTGCCGCTAAAACGCCAGGGACGGAAGCAAAGACTGCGCACCCATCCGTTTTTGCTAACCTTGGCAAGGCGGTATCACGGCCGCCGCCAAAATCGCCGCGTACGGGCTTAACAGCAAACAATACGACAAAGACAATAAAAGAAGCGCCGAACGCTCCGGGTAGCAAGGCGCCAACATCGTCACCGGAGCCGCCCGCCGCCGCCAAAAAGGCCCCCTTACCGGCACAGGCCGCAAAGCGTTCTGAGGATGACAGAAACGCCGACGCCTCGCAAAAGCCATCCACCAGGCGCACCATTACGACCGGTTCGGTGCCTCCCACAACGCCGGCAGAATCTTCCTTGAAACAGCTCGCAAACGCAGGACCGTCCCTCGTTGATGCACTTTTTGCGCAAGAGCTTAAACGCGTGCAAGCGGTGGCGAAAACGGCAGGCGACAGCGCCAATCTGCAAGCATATCTAAAACACCGTCCGGCAAACATCCGGCGGCTGGAGGCGAAGGCGTGTCAGCGTTTGTCGCGCCGCAATCCCGATTTGAAACTTGCACCTTTAGCATTTACCCCGTTGGGATGCGGAGCGGTGAAGGCGGCGGCCGTTTCCACGATCGGACAACCGGCCATACAGCTACATCCGGCCGGCGTTGTCAATTGTCGGCTGATGGAGCATCTGACAAACTGGCTGGAGCAATCGGTTCAACCGGCAGCCCGGGAAATACTGGCCGGTTCGGTGACCGGCATCGAAGTCGCCGCATCGTATCATTGCCGCCGCCGCAACAATGCCGCCGCCGGGAAATTGTCCGAACACGCCTTTGCCAACGCCATCGACATTAGCGGATTTAGATTGGTCGACGGCAGGGTTTTGTCCGTAGGCAAGGATTGGAACAGCAAAGCAAGCAATGTGCGACGGTTTTTTCGCCATATCCGTCGCCAGGCTTGCGTCCACTTTACCACTGTGATAGGTCCTGATGGCGATACGCACCATCAGGATCATCTGCATGTTGATCTTGGCTGGCACGGCCGGGACGGTACATACCGCGTTTGTGAATAGCCCGGTTCCTTGAGCCCTTACCTGAATTAAGAATACACAGAAGTTTCCACATGGGGTACACATGATCGACAACGTTATCCAATCCGCAAGTCGCACACGCTCGGTATACGGATATGCCGCCGGCGCCCTGTTGAGTGCCGCTATGGTGTTTACGGTATCGGCCGGACTGGCGCAGGACACCACGGAAAGCGAGAACCAATCCCCGCCTGTCCTGCAACCCTGGACGGTCAATTGCGGCGCCGCAGCGGGTGAAAAGGAACTGACGTGCTCCATGCAACAGGCCTTGCGCGTCAGGCAGACGGGGCAGTTGGTTGTCTCAGCGACCCTGTTTTACGATGCGCAGCAGCGGCTTATGATGCGATTGAATTTACCTCACCGCATTTTCCTGCCCGAGGGCGTTTCCATCATGGCTGATGACACGACGCTGGTCCGCTCGGACATTCAGCTTGCTGACGCGAATGGCAGTTACGCCAGTATGCCTGTTACGCAGAGTATGCTTGACGCCTTAAAGCGCGGCAACGAGCTTAAAATTACGGCCGTGGCGGAGAACAGGAAACCAATCGTATTCCAGCTCTCGTTGCTCGGTTTCAGTGCTGCATTTGCGCGCCTTTAGAGCGTGTCAGGTCTTAATAGAAGCAATTTTTGTTTCCCGATTGGCGAGGTGACCCACGTTTGAGCCGATCGACATGCGATGTGGGCGCATCTCATGAGATCGGCTTGAGCGTGGGCGCCCGCCAATCGGAAACCCGAAGAGACGGGCGCTTTTGCGACAATATGAACCTTAAGTCTCTTGAAAATAGCCCCACTATATCCTGTGAGACTTAAGGTTCATCTTGTCGCAAAATCGCTCCGTCAGAATGATTCTGTTAAGACCTGACACGCTCTAGTTGAATGGGAAAAAGTGGACCCAGGCGAAGCCGAGGGGCTTTTCACATGCAACTACTGCGCCGCTTCCTGATAGGCGGCCAGCGGCGGGCAGGTGCAGACCAGATGCCGGTCGCCCGCGACATTGTCGATACGCGAGACCGGCGGCCAGTATTTTTGCCCCTCCGGTTGATTGTCCCGCGCGACCGGATAAGCCGCAAGACGGCGCGAATAGGGCCGCGTCCAGTTATCCGCAAGAACGTCTTGCGCGGTGTGCGGCGCCCCTTTCAGGACGTTGTTGTCTTTATCCGCGTCTCCCCGCACAATGGCGTCGATTTCCCCGGCGATGGCGATCATGGCGTCGCAAAAACGGTCGATCTCGCCTAGATCCTCCGATTCCGTCGGCTCAATCATCAACGTGCCGGCGACCGGCCACGCCATGGTCGGCGCGTGAAACCCGTAATCCATCAGACGTTTGGCAATATCCTCCACACTTACACCACTCGCCTTTGTCGTCTCGCGCAGATCGAGAATGCACTCATGGGCGACAAACCCGTGCCGCCCCGTGTACAAAACCCGATAGTATCCTTTAAGACGCGCCGCGATGTAATTGGCGGAAAGAATGGCGATCTGCGTTGCCTGCGCCAGTCCCGCCGCGCCCATCAGTTTCATATAGGCATAGGAGATCGGCAAAATACCCGCGGAACCAAAGGGCGCCGCCGCCACCGGCGGATTATCCCCGTGAACCGCCGTGATTGCCCGGGCATGGCCAGGCAGATAGGGCGCCAAATGGGCCTTGACACCAATGGGCCCCACGCCCGGCCCGCCGCCGCCATGGGGGATGCAAAAGGTTTTATGCAGGTTCAGGTGTGAGACATCGGCGCCGATATCGCCCGGATGCGCCAGACCGATGAGGGCGTTCAGATTGGCGCCGTCCATATAGACCTGCCCGCCAGCTTCGTGAACGCGCGCGCAGACCTCCTGTACCGTCTCCTCGAACACCCCGTGCGTGGACGGATAGGTGATCATCAGCGCCGCCAGTTCGTTTTCGTGTTTATCGATCCTGGCCGCCAGATCGTTCATATCGATGTTGCCGGCCGCATCGCAGGCGACGACAACGATGCGCATCCCCGCCATTACCGCGGACGCCGGATTGGTGCCGTGAGCCGAGCTTGGAATAAGACAGATATCACGATGCGCATGGCCTCTGGCACGATGATAGGCGCGAATGGCCAAAAGCCCGGCGTATTCCCCCTGGGCGCCGGAATTCGGCTGCAACGAGACAGCGTCATAACCGGTGACGGCACACAGCATCGCCTCGAATTCATCGAACATCACCTGATAGCCGCGCCATTGTTCAGCCGGCGCGAAGGGATGCAGGGCGGAAAATCCGGGCCAGGTGATGGGCATCATCTCGGTCGCCGCGTTGAGTTTCATGGTGCACGAGCCCAGGGGAATCATGGCGCGATCCAGAGCGAGGTCCTTGTCCATCAGAACGCGCAGGTAACGCATCATCGCCGTCTCGGAGCGGTAGCGGTGGAAAACTTCGTGGGTGAGCACCGCATCCTCGCGCAGCAGATCGCCAGGCAATTCGTCGTCAGTCCCGGGCTCGACAGTGTCGAAAGCGGCATCAACACCAAACACCGACCACAGTGTTTCAATAAGCGCCGGCGTACTGGTCTCATCCAGCGACAGGCCCAGATGATCGGCATCAATTTCGCGCAGGTTTATACGCGCCTTTCGTGCCGCATCGTGGATGGCGTTCGTCTTCCCTCCCGTTTCGATGACCAGGGTGTCGAAAAAATTCCCGGACAACACCGCAAAACCTGCCTGACGCAGGCCCCGCGCCAACACACAGTTCAGGCGATGGATGCGGCGGGCGATGGTCGTTAAGCCGCGGGGGCCGTGATAGACCGCGTAGAAGCCGGCGATCACCGCAAGCAGCACCTGCGCGGTACAAATATTGCTCGTTGCCCTTTCGCGCCGGATATGCTGCTCGCGCGTTTGCAGGGCCAGTCGATAGGCGGGGCGTCCGGCGGTATCGGTGGATACGCCGACAAGGCGGCCCGGCAGAACACGTTTATGGGCTTCTGTCGTGGCCATAAACGCCGCATGGGGACCGCCAAAGCCCATGGGTACACCAAAGCGCTGCGCCGAACCAAAGGCGATATCGGCCCCCATGGCAGCGGGGGACTTTATCAGGGTCAGAGCCAGCAAATCGACCGCCACCGCAGCCATCGCCCCTTGCGCCTGAAGCGCGGCAATAACGCTGGTGTAATCGCGTATGGTGCCGTCGGCGCCGGTGATTTGCAGGACGGCGCCGAACACGTCATGGGCGGCAAGATCGCTCTCGGGATCGCCGACGATAACCTCGATGCCGAGAGGCGCCGCGCGTGTCCTGATCACGGCAATGGTCTGGGCAAAGCACTGGCGATCGACAAAAAACACGTTCCCCTTCACTTTTGCCTGGCGGCGGCACAGCATCATGGCCTCCGCGGCGGCACTCGCCTCATCGAGCAGCGAAGCGTTGGCGATCGGCAGGCCTGTCAGATCGCATATCATGGTTTGAAAGACGATCAACGCTTCCAGGCGGCCCTGGCTGATCTCCGCCTGATACGGCGTATAGGCGGTATACCAGCCGGGATTCTCCAGGACGTTGCGCCGGATCACCGAGGGCATGTGGGTGCCGTAATAGCCCTGCCCGATCAATGAAGTATAGACCTCGTTGCGCTGCGCCAGCGCCCGCATTGTGGCGAGCACATTTGCCTCCGCCATGGGCGGCTTGAGCTCCAGGGGCTTGCGGCGACGAATAGCGTCCGGCACCACTTTATCGAGAAATGCAGGTAAATCCGTCTCACCGAGCACGGCCAGCATCTGTGCGCACGCCGCGGCATCGGGGCCGATATGGCGGCCAATGAAATCATCCTCTCCCGATAAATCAGCGTAGGGCACTCGTATCATGGGTCTGTCCTTGCTTTGTGTCCGACGGCAGGCGCGGTCGAGCGGCTTAATTGCGATCTTTCAACAGGTTGTCCCCGGGACCGGCAAACCGGAAGCTGGACCTCTTGCGCCCTTGCCGCCACGAAGGCCATACCGGGCCATCCATCTGATGGGTTTTTCGAGAGCAACCTATTGAAATTACACACTTAATCCGCTGCGATCAGGGCGCTGTAGGCCTGAGCGTCCATAAGCGCATCGAGTTCGCCAGGATCAGAGAGTTCGATCCTGAACATCCAGCCCTCGCTCTCGGCGGCACTGTTGACGAGCGCCGGATCATCAGCGACAGCGCTGTTGGTCTCGATGATCTCGCCGCTTAAGGGGCTGTAAATATCGCTCGCCGCCTTGACCGATTCCACCACACCCGTGGTATCGCCCCTGGCGACGGCCTCGCCCACCTGGGGCAATTCAACAAAGACGATGTCCCCAAGCTGCTCCTGGGCGTGATCGGTAATGCCGACCGTCGCCACTTGCGCATCGACGCGGATCCATTCGTGATCGTCGGAAAAATACATCTTGCTCATATGGTTCTCCTGTCAGAGCCTGTCATGCGTCCCGAATACCGGGCGCATCAGCCGCGATGAAACCTGTGAGGCACGAACGGCAAACGCACTACCTGTCCTTCAATAGCGCGGCCGCGTACCTGCGTCGTGACTCTTGTGCCCGCTATCGCGAACGCTTTTTCCAGATATCCCATGGCGATGGGCTTGCCGAGCGTTGGTGCATGGCCACCACTTGTCACCTGGCCAATGGGCACGTTCTGGTGGGCATCGAACAATAGCGCCCCTTCGCGTACCGGAGCGCGCCCCTCGAACACAATCCCCACCCGCTTGCGTCTCACACCGCTGGCCAGTTGATCGAGAATGATGGAGGCGCCCGGAAAATCGGCCCTCTCGCGGCGGCGCTTGCCGATGGTCCACCCCAGGCCCGCCTCGATGGGCGTTGTTGTCGTATCAATATCGTTTCCGAACAGACACAACCCCGCTTCCAGGCGCAACGTATCGCGCGCCCCAAGACCGGCGGGCGCGACTTGCGGCTGCTCAAGCAACGCACTGGCTACGGCTTCGGCGTGCCCGGCGGCAACAGAGATTTCAAAACCATCCTCGCCCGTATAGCCGCAGCGGCTCACCCAGGCCGGCGCGCCGGCGATGTTCATAGCCGCCCCCGCCATAAAGGCAAGCGCGCGAGATGCCGGCGCAAAACCCGCCAACACCGTCGCCGCACCCGGCCCCTGAAGCGCCAAAAGCGCCTGCTCTTCGAGCACTTTGACATCCGTTACACTTTTCAGCCGGGCAATATCAGCATCCTTTACCGCAGCATTGACGACGGCATACAAATCGCCCTGGCGGCGGGTTACGATCAGATCGTCGCAAATGCCGCCCGCCGGATCGCTGAACAGCGTATAGCGCCCCTCGCCGGTGGCAAGTCCGCAAATATCGCCCACGACGAGCGTTTCCAGCGCCCGATCCGCTTCAGCATCACAAAGCAGCACCTGTCCCATATGGGAGACATCGAACAACGCCGCCCCTTTATCGCTGCGGCAATGATGGTGTTCGGCGATCACCCCGGCATAGCTGACGGGCATCCGGTAGCCGGCGAAATCCACCATACGCGCACCGAGGGTACGATGCAGCGCATCAAGAAACAGATGTTTTGGATTGGCGTTTTGTGCGCTCATGGGTCCGCTCTGATGACGGGATACCCGGGCGCGCATGGGCCGCGCTGGCGGTATCCTGCCCCCTCTGTCACGGAAACCTGAGAGATTGACCGGCGTTGGCGCTGCATGCGCCCACGGGCTTGCTCCTTCGGTGGACCAGGCGCACCTGGCCGCTTTCCAGAGGTGTTTGTCAAAACGGTCCCTTGTGCCTGAGAGTTTCCGGGGCGGTTGCTCCTTCGGCGCTGAGCCCGCCCGTGCCGGACAAGCCCAATCTCTCCCGATTTGACCAAGATCATACGCTCTAGCGCGCCGTGCGTAAACGCCTCCGCGCACATGCGAGCCGCTGCATTATGAGCGAATTTTCCAGCAACGTCAATTCTCTACCCACCAATGCGCACAGCCTGGTGGAGTGCACTGGACATTTGAGCCTCATTTGCTGAGCCTCGTTTGCCGTCGGGCGCGTTTTCAAATGCCAAATGCACTTCATCAGGTGTGATCTTTCGGCAGACCGTGTCCAGGGCGAACAAACCTGAAGACACACCTCCTGCGGCCATGGCTGCGGCGGGGCCGATTTTCAGGCTTTCAGAAACGTCTTCAGGCGCACTTGCGCATCAGCGATGGCGTCAGGCGGTGGCGATATGTTTTTCGCAAGCAAATGCCGGCCGGCGACGTGATCGGCAGGCGCATTGACCGAATCGATGCCGATCAGTCTGTCGTCCCTGTAATAGCACACAGAAAAGGTGTCGGCTGCTGTGTCGCCGCGCACCACGGCCGTATCGTGATCGGCAGACAGCCCGACCATTTGCAGCTTGATGTCGTATTGATCCGACCAGAACCATGGAACCGCATCGTAAGCGGTTTTCCGGCCACAGATATTGGCCGCCGCGCAGCGCCCCTGATCCAGGGCGTTCTGTACCGACTCAAGGCGCATCAGCCCCCCCCCATATACATTGGGATGCCGCGCTACATCGCCAATGGCGTAAATGTCGCGCGCCGAAGTCTGCATATGCGTATCGACCAGAATACCGTCCTCGCAGGCAATTTGCGCATCGCGCGCCAGTTCCTCATTGGGCACAACGCCGATGCCGGCGATAACCAGATCGGCCGCAAGCGACGTGCCATCGGTACAGCGCACCGCCTGCACGGCGCCGTGGTCGCCGATAATCCCGCTAACACCTGTCTCGAAGATAAACGTTACGCCGTGCCGTTCGTGCAGGCCGGTGAAGTATGCCGACATGACCGGCAACATCACCCGTGCCATGACCCGATCCTGCACCTCAACGACGCTGACCCTCTTGCCCAGCAGGGCAGCCGTTGCGGCGATTTCCAGGCCAATAAAACCGGCGCCGATGATGACCACGTCTTCAGCCGCGTCCAACCGCGCCCGAATCGCGTCCGCCTGCGCCCGATCGCGCAAATCGCAAACACCCCGCAAATCGGCCCCCGCCACCGGCAGCGCTCGCGGCCGCGCGCCGGTCGCCAGAACGAGACGGGTAAACGAAAGCACCTCGCCGTTCGCCAGGCGGATTGTTCGCGCTTGCGGGTCCAGGGCGACAACGCGCGTATCGAGATGCAGATCGATACGGTTGTTCTCATAGAATTCCGCCGGGCGAAAAAGCAGGGCATCGGCGTCCTGTTCGCCCTTCAGATAAGCCTTCGACAGGGGTGGCCGGTGATAAGGCAGGAACGCCTCTTCGCTGATCAGTGCAATGGATTCCTGATACCCCTCGCTGCGCAAGGATACCGCGCATTGATAGCCGCCGTGACCGGCGCCGATAATGATTACCGACATGAACTCCATACCCCCTTTTCGAAATTGCGAAAAATTTCCTTGTTTTTTAAAACAAACCGCGTTGTAGTCTTGCCACAGCACGATCGGTTTTGTAAGCGAAGTCCAGTCAGGCCGCAACAGCGTTGAGCGTCAGGGGTTATGCATGAGCCGGATTGTCTATGTCAATGGGGCGTTTGTCGCCGAGGAAGAGGCCGTTGTCTCCATCTTCGATCGCGGTTTTTTGTTCGCCGACGCGGTTTATGAAGTCGCTGCGGTACTGGAGGGCAAACTTGTCGATAACGCGGCGCATCTGGCGCGCCTGACGCGCTCACTGGGTGAACTCCAAATGGCATCGCCCGCCGGCGATCACGAAATCACCGCCATTCAAAAGGAACTGGTAGAGCGCAACGCCTTGCGCGAAGGGCTTGTTTATCTTCAGATAACCCGCGGCACCGCGGACAGGGAATTTCATTATCCCGCCAACACCGTGCCGACGCTTGTCATGTTCACCCAGAAGAAGAACCTGCTGCACGCGCCTCTCGCGGCCACAGGGATAGCGGTTATCACAACAGCCGATATTCGCTGGCAGCGACGCGATATCAAGACAATCAACCTGTTGCCCGCCTGTATGGCGAAACAGGCGGCGGTCGAGGCCGGCGCCAACGACGCCTGGATGCACGAGGATGGGCTTGTTACCGAAGGCAGTTCCAATAACGCCTATATCATCAGCCACGATGGTACCATCGTCACGCGCGCCCTAAGCAACAGGATCCTGCACGGCATCACCCGCCGGGCGGTGCTCAAACTGGCCGAGGAAATGAAATTCAAGGTCGAGGAGCGGGCCTTTACGCTGCAGGAGGCTTACGAGGCGGCGGAGGCTTTTGTCACCAGCGCCTCGACATTTGTCATGCCGGTGACAAAAATCGACAATCACTTTATCTCGAACGGGGCGCCGGGGCCGGTCACGCTGCGCTTGCGCGAGATGTATATCGCCATGGCCAGGGCCGAAGCGGTGTAGCTGCCCAGGCCCGTTACCGGGCTTGCTCCGGCTACAGTACAACCGTTTGATCTTCGAGAATTTTACCCCAGGTATATATTTCGTATGTTCGAAACGCTGCTACATAGAACGGATCCGCGTGGATCAGGCGCTCCACCTGTGCGCGGGTTGCGCTTTCCACAATCCATAGCGCGCCACAAAAATCACCGTCGATATCCGGCCTCAAGCCGCCGCCGATCAACAGTTCCGGATGGGCCCTTACATAGGCAACATGGGCGTCGCGGCGCGATTGCTCGGCTCGAATGTTCAACATCTCAGCAGTATCCCTGAATACAACGGCCCATCGTGTCATGTTGATCCTTTCCCATTCGTCATCGTAAATCTATCGCAGAATGGGCGGTTTCGTAGATCCAGTTCATCCCTTGTACCGTACCAGTAATACCAAGGGGCTTCGCGTTTGACTCCTGACCCGGTTTAAAACCGTTGTCTTATCAGCACGATACACAAGTCAGAGTGTACAAAACGCCAATACCGCTGGTATAAAAGCGCGTGTGCGAGGATGGTTGACCACCGCCACTTTATGACCTTTCCTGCGCGGCGCTGATGCCAGCGAACTCCGGCTGTTCTCGAAGAGCCCGCCGGATACGGATGGGTGGCCCGATACGGCCCTGAAGTGGCCTCGCCGCACGAGGGGCAGCGTCAGGCCTGCCGCCTTGAAAACAATCGAGTGAGCAATCGCAACCCGGCGCCAGGAGTGCCCGTGACAACCAATGCGTTACCCCCGTTCAGCTTCGCCGGCCAGGGCCTCGATCGGGCCGCGCACCGGCGCGCCGATATGGCCTGGATAACAAAGGCGCTGATACACGATAACAGCGCCTTTTATCTGTTTCTGGACGATCGAATTGTTGTTGACGCACCGCCGCGGGCATTGTTTTCGCGCTCCGAGGCGCACCGGCTGAATGTGGACTGGCGAACGGCTTTATTTCTGGGCACAACACCCGACAGGGGAGCAAGCCGCTTTGCGGTGCGGGGATTCCTTAAAGACGATAACGTTTCCCTTGCCGATGTCGATGGATACGCCGCCTGCCGCCTTACCGACTTGCGCTCCCTGGCGATGGAGGGAGGTCTGGCGCCAGGCGACTTAAGCGCGTTGGCGACGGCACAAAGTCTTTTCTCGTGGCACCAATCGCATCGTTTCTGCGCCAGATGCGGCCAGCCCTCGGAAATGACCGAGGCGGGTTGGCGGCGCGACTGCATTTCCTGCGCGGCGCAGCACTTTCCGCGAACGGACCCGACGGTGATCATGCTGATCGTCGATGGCGATCGTTGCCTTCTTGGCAATCACGCCCGCCTGGCGGACAACATGTGGACAACCCTTGCCGGATTTATGGAGCCTGGCGAGACGATCGAACAGGCGGTGCGGCGTGAAGTCCGCGAGGAAGCCGGTATCGAGGTGGGCGCGGTACGTTATGGGGCCAGCCAGCCATGGCCGTTTCCCACCAATTTAATGATTGGCTGCATTGGCACGGCGCGCTCGGTCGATATTCGCGTTGATCCTGCGGAACTTGAGGACGCCCGATGGTTTTCGCGCCGCGAGGTCACGGCAATGGCACACGGTACCCACAAGGAAAATCTGATTATTCCCCCAGCGCTTTCCATCGCTCACTGGTTGATCAGGCTATTCATTGAACCTGATACCCCATTGGGGGACCATCCTCTCCCAGGGAAGTAGCCGTATAGGTGCAACAGGTTGTTCTCAAAAACCCTATCGGGTGCTGCTGGCCATTCATCTGATCACTAGAGCGTCGGGCGTTTAAATTGCAACAATACGTTCGCGTAAATCTGCTGATAAAGGTTTGCGTATGCTCCACCTCTTAACACAGTGAATCATAAATCACACCAAAGGGAAATCCAAAAAATTCCTGTTAATCGTTCGATTCTCCAGTGCGGCCCTTGCCGCAGATGGCGAGCAGCAAGGCCATACCGGGTCATTCATCTGATCATCGCTTTTTTTCGATTTCTCCGCCGTTGTCAAGGGCGCTTCGCGCCGCTTCCAGCGGTTCTTAAACCCTTGACAACGGCGGAGAAATCGAACACCTCCAATGATCAGGTGAATGGCCCCCTGCACCCGATGGATTTATAAGGGACAACCTGTTGAAATGACACATCTAGAGCGTGTCAGGTCTTAACTGAAAGGCTCTAATGTAACGAATTTGACATTTGAGCCCCATTTGCTGACAGGTGCGATTCTCGTCAGCGCGTCCAGACCGACGCAGGGACATAAAGCGCCCCGCGCGCCAGCAACCGCGCGGTACGTATCAGCCCGCAGGCGCGAACCTCCAGACCCCCGTCCGTAAGGTCGTAATCGATCAGCGCCTCGATGGTGCCGCTGGCGTGCTCGATCGCGATGCGCGCCGGACTCCCTTGCGGGGCAGCGGCGATGCCATCGGCGATCGAACCAGGGGCCAGGGCGCAGGCCGAAACACATTGTGCCCCGGTGACCGCAAAACTGGGATGACAGGCCCAGGGGGTGAAATAGCGCGCCGCGAGGGTTCCGCCCTGACGCGGGCGCGCCAGCAGGGCAAATTTGGGTGTCACGGAGCGGCGGACATCGCCCAGGCCCATGCGCGGCCCCGCCTGGCGCCGCACCGCCTCAATGGCAGCCAGCAGATCGTCGTTGGCGTTCAGTTCCTCGCAACTCTCGTACCCGGTGATGCCAAAATCCGCCGCCCGGCCCATGCACATGGGCATGGCCACATCCATACACGTCACTTCGAAGCCATCGATCCGCTCGATTATCCGGCCGGTCGGCAAAAGCGCCCCCGTGACGGAACCCACCACACCGGTGAAGGTCAGTTGCACGGGCGCATGGGTGCCCGGCACCCCGGCAATCGCCGTGTGACCCGCATAATTGACCGCCCCCCTGGGGGTCTCGATGCAGGCCTCGATCAGTGCGCCGGTATTGACGGCGCGAATGCGCAAGCGTGTCGTGTCGTCGCGCGGCGCCACAAGCCCCATTTCAATGGCCGCCGGGCCGACGCCGGAGAGAATATTGCCGCATGTCGGCCTGAAATCCACCAGGGGCGCGTTCACATCCACCTGGGCGAAGAAATAGTTCACATCCGCCTCATCATCGTCCTCGGCCGGCGAGAGCATGGCGGTTTTCGTTGTCACCGTGGCGCCGCCGCCGATACCGTCGATGTTCAGCGGGTGTCCGGCGCCCAGAGCGGCGATCAACACCGCCGCCAGGGTGTCGCGGTCATCGGGCAGATCGGCGCGCAACATATAGGGGCCACGCGAGGTGCCACCGCGCATGAAGAGAAACGGAATGGCTGTCTGGTTCATAGACTTGCGGTGGCTTGCGGTTTTCGCCTCGACCCGGACGGGCAATACCAGCGGTATTGGCGTTTTGTACGCGCGGACTTGTGTGTCGTGCTGACAAGACAACGGTTGTAAACCGGGCCAGGAGCCAAACGCAACGCCCTTTGTATTATACCAGCGGTATTGGCGTTTTGTACGCGCGGACTTGTGTGTCGTGCTGACAAGACAACGGTTGTAAACCGGGCCAGGAGCCAAACGCAACGCCCTTTGTATTATACCAGCGGTATTGGCGTTTTGTACGCGCGGACTTGTGTGTCGTGCTGACAAGACAACGGTTGTAAACCGGGTCAGGAGTCAAACGCAACGCCCTTTGTATTATACCAGCGGTATTGGCGTTTTGTACGCGCTGACGTGTGTGTCGTGCTGACAAGACAACAGTTTTAAACCGGGTCAGGAGTCAAACGCAACGCCCCTTCGTATAATCTGAATGGATGGTTCTCACCATACCTGGCAAGGCCATAGAGCCGCAACAGGTGCACCTTCGGGGTTGCCCGTCCTGGACACAACCGGCCGAAAGATCCCCCCTGGTATCCACCTCCTCAGACACCTCCAAAAGGCCACGGCAGACTAACATAGGACTGAAGCAGCCCAGGCGGAAAATCGCGGTTAAGAGCCGCCGCCATCATGCCTATAAAGACAATGCCGCAGGCGCTCAAAAACACCGTCCGCCACCATCCCAAACCGGCGCGAACACGAAAAAAAGCCAGCAGGAAAATCCCCAGCGCGATAATAAACCCGAACAACGCACAAAGCACCAACAGGCCGCCAAACCAGGCCAGCGTCGACCACAGGCCATGGGGAGCATCGGCATCATCGCCAAACACCTCCCTATCGGCAAAGAGGGCATCCGTTTGCGCCGCCAGCATCATACGCCCGACAAGCAACACGCAGCAAAGAAGGGAAACGCCTCCCACCACCAACGGAAACACCTTGTCCGTGAATACATGGTTCGGGATCAACCAGGCATCGACAACGGCGACAAAAAGATAGGCAGTAACGCCCAGCAAAAAGATCATCGGCGCACCCTTTGCGCCCGATTGCACATCGCCCTCGGTTCGCAGCGCCCTTGCCTGGCGCAGGCCGAAAAATACCGATGCCGCCGTGACGATCAGCAACACGATGACGATGGGGCTGAACACATACTCGATTCCCGCCTCGAAGCTTCTGCGAAACCGGCTGGCGGCGATCTGATAGGCCTGGTTGGTGAACGTCTCCGCCGGGTTCGAGAGGACAAAGCCGATCAGAAAGGCCGGCCGGGACCAATCGAACCGGCGCAGGAAAATCCCCAGCAGGCCAATGGCAAAGAGCGCCACCAGGTCCTCCAGGGTCTGCCCCGACTGAAACGCCGCAAACGAAATCAGCATGAACAAAAACGGCGCCACAAGCGCAAAGCGAATGGTGGTCAGCCTGGCGATACCGCCGGAGGCGGCGATGCAAAGCAGCGTGCCCACCACATTGGCAAGGGCAAGCAACCAGACAATCGCATAGGTGATATCGAGGTTGTTCCTGAGCATCGAGGGACCCACCTCGATACTACCCGAACCCAGAAGGGCAATCGCGCCGATGAAGATCGCCATGGAGCCGGAGCCGGGAATACCGAACAGCAATGTGGGGACCAGCCCGCCGCCTTCCTTGGCGTTGTTGGAGCTTTCGGGGCCGATGACGCCGCGAATTTCCCCCTTGCCGAAATTCGACTTGTCCCTGGTGGTCTGCACCGTATGGCCATAGGCGATCCAGTCGACGACGGAGCCGCCCAGGCCGGGAATGACGCCCACCAGCACGCCGATAATCGAGCAGCGCACCGAGAGCCAGAGATTGCCCGCCCAATCGCGGACGCCATCGAGCCAGCCGGCGCCCAGGGATGCATTCCTGGCAATGGACTTGTCCTGGCGCAGCAGCGAGACAATCTCCGGAATGGCAAAGATGCCCAGGCCGACAATCACCAGTTTGAACCCGTCGATCAGATAGGGGATGTCATAGGTTGCCATGCGCAGGGAACCGCCGGCGTCCGCCTCGCCGATGGTGCCGATCATCAGCCCCAGACCGGCCGCCGCAAGCCCTTTCAGAGCGACGCGCCCGGCGAGAATCGCCACCATGGACAGGCCGAGAATGGTCACCATCAGCATCTCGGGCAGGCCGAACGCCAGAACCAGCGGCCGGGCAATGAGAATAAACAGCGTTAAAAAGGCCGCCCCCACCAGCCCGCCGAAAAGCGACGACGCAAAGGCCGCCGACAGGGCGCGCGCCGCTTCTCCCTTGCGCGCCAGGGGAAAGCCGTCCAGCACGGTGGCCTGGGACGCGGAGGAGCCGGGAATGCCCATGAGCACCGAGGCGAAAGTATCCGAGGTCGGCACCACCGCCACCATGCCGATCATCAGCGCCAGGCCGAGCATGGGGTCCATGCCGAACATGAACGGCAACAGCAGCGACAGCCCGGCGATGCCGCCCAGGCCGGGAAAGACGCCGATACACAGGCCCATCACGACGCCGGCGACGAGATATCCCAGCACCTCGGGACGGGAGATCAACCCCAGCGCATCGCCTAGCGCCGGCAGCGCCTGAATGAGAAAGTCCACTTCCCGGTCCTCCCACAGCAACAGCCCCGGTAAACGGTATAAGCCTTAAAGCGGGTGAAACGCGTTTGACATTTCCGGGCGTGTTATGTCGATACGACACCCTTAAGCCTTAAGGCCATGCAGGGCGGTCTATTTCAGCTGAACGCCATAGTCCTCAAAGAGCCAGTTCTTGACGAACGCCTTGGCCTTTTCGTCAACGGACAGGCCGACTTTCAGGGCGCTTTCGGCGGCCGCCCCGGTATAGACCGGATACTTGCCCAGTTGCCTGGCGGAGAGAGTCGGGAAATCGTCGCGCGATTTGACCTTTTCAAAAGCATCGGCGTAGACCCTGACGATCCCGGCGCGGGTTCCGCCCGGCAGAAAGGCCATTTTCTGCACCGGAAAACCGGCCACAAAGAAGGCCTTCCAAGCCTCCCATTGCGCGCCGGCGGGCGTACAGCCATCGGTTGCCTGGCAGACCTCCCTAAAGGTGGGAATATCGGGAAATGTGGGATCGCGGACGATCTCGCCGTTTTCATTGAGCGCCCCCCACGTCATCATCGGCACCGCCGTGCCGGCCTCCACCAGCGGCACCGAGCCTTTAAGATAACTCGATGAGGTCTGATAGTCGATATTCGCCTCGCCGCGCTCGAACATCAGCCGCCCGTCGCCCCGCCCCTTGATGCCGAATACCGGCTCAACTTTCAGACCAAGCATCTTCCATGCCAAAAGCGGCACCAGATCAAGGCGGGTCGCGCCCTGGGAGCCGTAGATGAAGTCGATGTCTTTCAGATGATTGGCGCTGCCGTCGAATTTGGCGCCGGCGGCCTTGTCGAGATAGGCCACACCGCCGGTGCCCGACGACATGACAATCTCCCAGTCGTCGTACTTATAGCGCACGCGCGGATCATCGAGCAGGTAGGGAAACTGCGTGGAACCGGAGGTGCCGAACAGCAGTGTGCCATCGCCGTTCCTTTGCTTCTGGAACCAGTTCGCGCCCTTGGTCGAGCCGGCGCCGGGCATGAATTTCACGACCACGGTGGGCTTGCCGGGCAGTGCCTCGGAGAGCAGCGGGCCGAAGAAATTCGCCCATTTGGCGGAACCGCCGGTCTCGGAAAACGGGATCACCCATTCGACCGTCTTGCCGGACAGATCGACCTCCTGGGAAGCCGCCGGAAGGGTTGTCAGCGCCAGCCCCCCCAGAGCACAACCGAGGCCCAGAGCCAGCGTATACGATTTTAGTTTAGCAAACATGATCTTCTCCCTGAACGATTCCCTGAACGATTCTGACACGCTGCGGCGCTTTGAGCGCGCCGCGTTGTTATGCGCGCTTTCCCGGGGCGCCGTGCGCGGCCCCCGCATGGGCCAGGGCCTTGAGGCCATACCGGACCTTCCATCTGTAGCCGATGGGTTGTTTAGGAACAACCGGCCGAAATGACCCACCTGCGACTTCCGGCGATCATGGCGCGATTTTGTAAACAACGCAAGACGCTGAAGAAAATATCCGATCACTCAGTCGTCCGCGCCTGCAAGCCCGCCAGGGGGACGGAAACCGGCCGGTTGTCATGCCGTCTCAATGGATCGAAATCGCCATGACCGTGCAAGGGGCGGCGCGAAGCGCCCTTGACAGCGTAGGATAAATCGAACACCTCTAACGATCAGATGAATGGCTTCACAAGCTGAAAAAGGATAACGAGACCACTGTCCAAGGCCCCATTTTCGCCTTTCTCTTATCCGGAACCGGGGTTATTGTTGCAACTCAAACGCCCGACGCTCCAGCTTTGGCCGGTGCCGTTTGTGCTGTTTATGGGCGCCGTTGTACTGCTTGTTGCCTGTCTGCCGGCGCCTCCCACGACGATACTCCGTTGATCGTGAAGAAAGGTGCTTCGCACCGCTCCATGTACTTTTCTTCATTTAAAACAATGAGAAAACTGACATCAAGAAGGCGCGGCGCTTTGTTTTCGCTTGGGCTTTATTGCAAGGTTTTGGCGCATTTGTGGGCAATACAAGGGGCGTTGCGTTTGACTCCTGACCCGATTTACAACCGTTGTCTTGTCAGCACGACACACAAGTCAGCGCGTACAAAACGCCAATACCGCTGGTATACAGGGGGCGTTGCGTTTGACTCCTGACCCGGTTTACAACCGTTGTCTTGTCAGCACGACACACAAGTCAGCATGTACAAACGCCAATACCGCTGGTATCAGTCCGCCTGGTCGCCCCAGGGACTGATTTGTCCTTATTTTATTGGGAAAAAGTGGACCGAGGCGAAGCCGAGGGACTTTTTCACATTCAACTACTCCCCGATATCTACAGACAGGAGTGAACCGCTATGCCCCGCAACTATCTGAAACGGGCCGAAATGACCGCAACCGACAACGCCGGGGACGTTCGGCAGGGGGTGCAGACCATCCTCGATGATATCGAACGGCGCGGCGAGGCGGGCGCAAGAGAATACGCCGCCAGGTTCGATCGCTACGACGGCAACATCCGGCTGAGCAAGGCGGAAATCGAAAACGCCGCAACCCGCGTTCCCGACAAGCTAAAGCGCGACATCGACTTTGCCCATGCCAATGTGCGCCGCTTCGCCAGGGCACAGATGGCAACCATGCAGGACATCGAAATCGAGGTCGTCCCGGGCCTTGTCGCGGGGCAAAAGTGCATCCCCGTGCAGACCGCCGGTTGCTATATCCCGGGAGGGCGCTATAGCCATGTCGCCTCGGCGATCATGACCGTGACCACCGCCAGTGTTGCCGGCTGCGACCATATTATCGCCTGTTCGCCGCCGCGGCCGGATACGGGTATTGCGCCGGCCATTGTCTATGCGGCGCACATTTGCGGCGCCCATACCGTGCTGGCCCTGGGCGGGGTGCAGGGTATCGCGTCGATGGCGTTCGGCCTGTTTGGATCGCCCCGCGCCGACATTCTGGTGGGGCCGGGAAACCAGTTTGTGGCGCAGGCCAAGCGGCTCCTGTTCGGCCGCGTCGGTATCGATATGTTTGCCGGCCCCACGGACAGCCTGATCATCGCCGACAAAACGGCCGATGCGCATCTTGTCGCCGCCGATCTGGTGGGCCAGGCGGAGCACGGGTACAATTCGCCCGTATGGCTTGTGACGGACGATGCGTCGCTGGCGGCGCGGGTGATGGCGCAGGTGCCGGCGCTGATCGCCGACCTGCCGGAAGTGAACCGGCAGAACGCCGCGGCGGCGTGGCGCGATTATGGCGAGGTCATTGTTTGCGCCGATCGCGAGGAAATGGCGGCGACCGCCGATATGTATGCGCCGGAGCATCTTAGTGTGCAGGCGGCGGATGTGGAGTGGTGGCTTGGCCGGCTCAGGTGTTACGGCTCGCTGTTTTTAGGGGAGGAGACGACGGTTGCCTTTGGCGACAAGGCGTCGGGTCCGAACCATGTTCTGCCCACCTCCGGGGCAGCCAGGTATACCGGCGGCTTGTCGGTTCACAAATACATGAAAATCGTCACCTGGCAGCGGGCGACGCGAAAGGGGTGCCGGCCGGTGGCCGAGGCGACCGCGCGCCTGTCGCGCCTGGAGGGAATGGAGGGGCATGCGCGCACCGCCGACATTCGACTGAGAAAGTATTTCCCCGATGCCGTTTTCGATCTGACGGCCGTATCCTAATGTGGCCTTCCAGCAGGTTGTTCCCAGGACAGGCAAATCAGTTGAATGGAAAAAAGTCCCTCGGTTTCGCCTCAGTCTACTTTTTCCCGGTGAACATAAGGACAAATCAGTCCCTGGGGCGACCAGGCGGACTGATACCAGCGGTATTGGCGTTTTGTACGCGCTGACTTGTGCATCGTGCTGATAAGACAACGGTTGTAAACCGGGTCAGGAGTCAAACGCAACACCCCCTGTATACCAGCGGTATTGGCGTTTTGTACGCGCTGACTTGTATGTCGTGCTGATAAGACAACGGTTGTAAACCGGGTCAGGAGTCAAACGCAACGCCCCCTGTATACCAGCGGTATTGGCGTTTTGTACGCGCTGACTTGTGTGTCGTGCTGACAAGACAACGGTTGTAAACCGGGTCAGGAGTCAAACGCAACACCCCCTGTATACCAGCGGTATTGGCGTTTTGTACATGCTGACTTGTGTGTCGTGCTGATATCCACCGCCACAAGCGCAAAAGCCGCGCAGGATTTCTCCCTTGCGGCTCTTGAAGTGCCAGCACGCGGACACTGATTGACGTTCAAATTTTGGAGAATTTCTCCAGATTATGCAACAACTGTTGAAACAATTCTCAACTATCTCGCACTTGCCTCATCGCCCTTCGCATATCCGCTACCAGGCGAACCCAATCCCCGCGCAGCGCATACAACTCGGAATCTGAGCGCCGGATTGGAGCGTTTCAGGTCTTAACAGAATCATTCTGACGGAGCGATTTTGCGACATGATGGACCTTAAGTCTCGCAGGATATAGTGGAGCTATTTTCAAGAGACTTAAGGTTCATATTGGTGCAAAAGCGCCCGTCCCTTCGGGTTTGCCGATTGGCGGACGCCCACACCCAGGCCGCTCTCAAGAGATGGGTTGCCATCGCTCTTCGATCGCCTTGAGCCTGGGTATTGCCTCGCCAATCGAGAAACGAAAATTGCTTCTATTAAGACATGACACGCTCTCAGGCCCCAGTCGGTGGAGGACGCACGTCAACGGGTATCGCCGGACCCATTATGCAGATTGAGCCCGGGCGAAAATCCGCCCAGGTGATTTTCCTCATGTATTTCAGTGTATTAGCGTAATAGTAGAAATGATCGCCGGTGCGCATGAAGCCCCATTTTAACCGCCGGGCGAAAATCCGCCCAGATGAACGATTCGGCGATATCACGAATTATTCAACAAAAACAATATGTTAAACTCAAGCCACGGATGCCTCCCAAGGCGCCGGGCGAAAATCCACCCGCACCGGGCAAAAATCCGCCCGGATAAACCTCCTGGCAGGCCTTGAGCACTCTCGGCAAGCTATCAAAAGCGCACCATGAAAAATTAATTTATCGTTTTTCGTCAATGACTTCGTTAATAAATCCCGGCAAAATCCACACCCATTTTAGTAAAATGGCACACTTGTTGCTTGGTATTGCGCACCAATGGAACCTCGACCCATGCAAGCCAGCCTGGCCATGAAAAAAAGGGGCGCTGTCAGCTCTTGCGAACGCGCCGGGCGTGCCATGTGACACGTCAGTCCCGCTCTCAAGGTTGGCTGGCGGTTCTGGCAAGGATAGTCGGAGGCGCTTTTGGCAAACGGCCTAGACGTTTATCCCCCAACGGGGATGAACACGCCAAGCCGATCACCCACGGGGCATTGGGGAAAGATGAAATCCCAAACCCAAATCCTTCGCACATCCATGAGGATGCGAAGACATCGAAGACGAACAAGGAGACCGTAACGATGCCAACACCGGCTTATATTTCTATCGAAGGTTCAACCCAGGGCCCGATCACACAGGGCGCGTTTACCGAGGACTCGGTGGGCAACGTCTGGCAGGAGGGCCATGAGGATGAGATCATGGTGCAATCGATCGACCATGTGGTGACGATCCCGCGCGACCCCCAATCGGGGCAACCCTCAGGCCAGCGTGTTCACAAGCCTTTCAAGTTCACGGCGGCGCTGAACAAGGCCACGCCGTTGCTTTACAACGCGTTGGCCTCGGGGGAGATGCTGACCAATGTGGAGGTGAAGTGGTATCGCACCAACACATCGGGTTTGCAGGAGCATTTTTTCACCACCAAGCTGGAGGACGCTTTGGTGATCGACATCAACTGCGACATGCCGCACGCGCAGAACCCGGCCAATGCGGACTACACCCAACTGGTGACGGTCTCGCTTTCGTATCGCAAGATCACCTGGGAGCATACCGTATCGGGCACCTCCGGCTCCGACGACTGGAGAAAACCGAAAGTATAAAACGGTATAACAACTGCGGGCTTGGCCTTTGTGTGCGTTGACAGGTACCGTGTGCCTTGGTCAAGGTAGAGGGTCTTGTACACCCACAAACGCCAAGCTTAAAGGCAAGCAGTAGATATGCGTGTCAAACGGCTACGCCGGTGAGGCCGGACCTCCCCGGCGAGGTATCACCGGAGGGTCTGTGGCGACCGTATTTCAAATACGTAAGAAGGAAGGCGAATTGCGGCTGTGCAAAGATGGCGTTTGCATCAGCCAAGTGCATTGCAATGCGCTGACCGCACTTCATATTGCCTTCATTGATGTTCCTTTCGAATGGAGCGAGCCATTTTTCTTTTTTATATTTGACGACGTTGTGTGGGCTCTACCGGATGACGGTGATGCTTTATTAGTCGTTTTACGTCACTTAAAACACCGACTTAAACACAACCCTTGTGTTTTTATCAGTGAAGGTCACAAGCTTCCTTTGTCATGGAGAACCCGCTGGCTTGGCATTCCATCCTCGTACCCTGATCTAAAACCCGGTGCCTATGCCACATCACAGTTACCCGCGTTTTTGAAGAGTGAGGGTCCGTATAAAGCAGACCACAAGGTCGTGCGGGATTATTTATTATGGAGCGGTGAAAGCCATGAATAATTTATTTGCCGGAGAACTATGTGAATCGCAGCAATGTTGTGTGGCGCCGGTTGGCACGGCTAACGGCTATCTTCTGCCGTTGCCGGCACGGAACGTGTTTGATGGCGCTCAGTTTTTGGATGACATTGGTGCAGGAATGCTCGGATCCAGCTCGACTATGCTGTGGATGGGCCATCAAATTCCCATCATCCGCAATCAATATGAGCAAGGCATTCAGGAACTCGCGGAGGAAGTGGCGAAACGTAAAGCACTGAAACAATCAGCGGAAGAAATTGCGCGTTATGCCGTTCGGGAAAGGCGCAATATTGCGCTTCGGACTCGCGCACGTTTGCCAATCAGTTTGCTGACACTTGAGGTGCGGGATTGGCACAAATATGGCATTGGCGGAAGGACATACAGAAATGTTTCGGCCTATACATCGCGCAAATATGGTTTGTCAGGCACAAGGCTTCAAAGTCGGCTCATCAAAGGTGCTTTGTCATCAAATGCTGCAATTACGCAAAAAGCCTTGCGGGGTGCGCGCTATTTGCGTCATGGCGGGCGCATCTTGGTACCCTTGTCATTAGCGGTATCCGGCGCTTACATTGCCAGCGCGCCGGAAGGGGAAATGGAGCGGGTTATCCATGAAGAAGTTGGCGCTTTTACTGTCGGCGCCGTCACAACGATGGGCGCTGTTGCCGTTTTTGGCATTGTCACCGGTGGTTGGGGACTTCTCGCCATTGGCGTTATTGCTGGGGTGGCTGGCGGTATCGGCGGCGGCGAGGTAGGCCGGCGCTTGTATTATTCAAAACAACGAAACATTGAGCGTAAAGTCAATCAAACAGGACAAGTCGACTATGCCGACATGATGATTGCTCCCTAAATTCAGAATGAGAAAAGCAGGCTCCTCGAAAACGTGAGGCTGAACATGAGATTTATCGTTATTTTTATCCTGGTATTCCTCGGTTTGTATTGGATTGAGGCAACATGAGAAAGACAGGATATTTTATGGTTTCTCAAGAAAAACCACAGTCATCAAAACCGCGTATCGTGCAATGGCTTGAAGGCTCACCCAATAGAAGACACATATTCGCAAGTTGTCTCGATTTATTAGGCCTGTTTGTTTTTTGCGTCTCATTGATGCTGATCTGGAGCGGGTATCAGGATTTTAGTGCAAGCGAGACCACTGTAGAAGTTCCTGTCCTGTCCGTCTTTGGACTAGCCGGAATATCGTTGTTGGCAGTGCATGGGGCCATCTATTTTGCGCACCGCAAGCAGCACGAGCAGGAGAAAAATTGTGGCATTGCTTTTGCGATTTTAGCACTGGCTGGATTTGCTGCTGGCTACTATTTCCAGCAGTCGTTACGCACGATCGCTGAGGAACAGAATTACATACTTTGTGACTTGCCGATTGGTGCATCCATGCGTTTTTCCAATACATACGGAAAATCAGTTGATATCTGCCGCCAGGCTGGATTTCGCCATAAGTTACTTCCACGCACAACACCGCAAGATACGATAAATGGAGACACGCTATGAACATTATGCTTAGTGATCCGATACTTGATCAGGATCAGGATCTGGCGTTCGGTTTCACCTCGCAGGCGGTGGAAGATGGCTCCATGCTGGTACACGGGTTCGGCGTCAGCGAGCACATCTCCGGGCTTTTTCAGATCGATATTGATCTGGTATCCCATGATCCAAACATCGATCTGCACGCGCTTATAGATGAGCGCGCCACGTTGAGTGTTCTTCATAAATATCTTGAGCCACGCTTTTTCAATGGCGTTATCGCCGCGGCGGAGCGGCTGGAGGAAGGATCGCACAGAACCTTCTACCGGGTTACCTTGCTGCCAAAATTGCACCGTCTTCGGTTCGGCTCCGATTGCCGCATTTTCCAGCAAAAGTCGGTGCCCGACATCATCAAGGCGCTTCTGTCGGAACACAAGATCGGAGATGTGAAGTGGAGTTTAAAGGAAGAGCATGTAGCGCGCGAGTATTGCGTTCAGTACCGCGAGAGCCATCTGGATTTTATTGATCGTCTGGCGGCGGAGGAGGGCATATTTTACTTCTTTGAGCACAACGAGGATACGCACACACTGATTTTTACGGACTTCAATGCCGGCTGTGTCGATGTAGCCCAACAGCCTGAACTGATCCACAATGCGATGGCGAGCGGATCACAAAAGGGGGTGTTCTGCAGCGCCTTTTCCATGCGCGAACAGGTCCGTGCGGCGCGCTATATGCAGCGCGACTACACGTTCAAAAACCCTCGTTATGACCAGCAGCACCGGCACCATCGCCAGGAGGATAACGGCCTAAAGAGCGATTATGAGCTGTATGACTATCCCGGGCGCTACAAGCGCGATGTGGCGGGCAAGCCGTTCACCCGATACCGTTTGGAAGAGGCGCGGGTTGATGCGACCACCGGCCAGGGACGCACCAATGCCATTCATTTGACGGCCGGGGCGGCATTTACCCTCAAGGAGCATCCCATCGATAGTTACAATATCAAGTATCTTCTTATGTCGGTATCGCACCACGGCAGCCAGCCCCAGGCTCTTGAGGAGGAGGCGGGGGATGGGGCGACGACGTATCACGCGAGCTTTGCGGTGATCCCAAAGCGGCTTCCCTATCGAACACCATTGCGGGTCAAGCCTGTGGTTGACGGGCCGCAGATGGCGCATGTTGTGGGGCCCGAGGGCGAGGAGATTTACACCGACGAATGGGGGCGTGTGAAGGTCACGTTTCCGTGGGATCGCTACAGCGGCAAGAACGAGCATTCGAGTTGCTGGATCAGGGTCGCGCAGAACTGGGGCGGAACGATGTGGGGTCATATGGCGATCCCGCGCATTGGCCATGAGGTGATAGTTGATTTTCTGGAAGGGGATCCGGACCAGCCGATCATCACGGGCCGCACCTATCACGCCCAGAACAAACCGCCCTACAAACTCCCCGATCACAAGACCAGAATGGTCATCCGCTCCGACAGCCACAAGGCGGACTATTGGGGTTACAACGAACTTCGTTTTGAGGACGAAGCCGATCAGGAAGAGGTTTGGTTTCACGCACAGAAGTATCATAACGGCGTCGTCGGTGATAACGAAACCTGGAAGATCGGCGCCAACCGGCACAAGCGGGTTGAAAATTCTCAATCTGAATCAATTGGTGCGGACAAGGACATTGAGGTTGGAGGCGACTTTCGAGAACATATCAAAGGATCACAGCATTACAAAATTGATGGATCACGTGTTGGCAAAGTCAAAATCAGCGATTTTCTGAAAGTAATTGGCGACAAAGTAACCCATGTGGTGAGAAATCACGTCACATTTATCGAAGAGAATTTCCGACAAGAAACCAAAGGCGGGCAACATTTTGAAGCCGGCATGACGCATTACATCAATGCAGGCGATGAAGTTGTTGTTCAGGCAGGTTCATCCATCTGTCTGAATGTTGGTGGCAATTTTATAAAGATTGATGGGGACGGGGTTCAGATTGAAGGCTCGCTCGTGAAGGTCAATTGCGGTGGATCGCCGGAAAAGGGGACTGAAGCAGACGCAATGAAGATTATCGAGCCCAAAAAATACGCTGGTCCACATGCAGAACGTTATGCGCGCTCGTATGAAAAATAGGAGAACATGATGTCAGGTAAACCCGCCGCTCGCCTTGGTGATATTGGCTCTGGTCATGGGTGTTTCCCGCCAACTCCCGCTATTCAGGGCTCGCCCAATATAGTGATCAACAATCGCCCTGCCGTTCGCCAGGGAGATCCTTATGTACCGCATGGATGTCCTAGCTGCCCGCCCCATGGACGCAATTTGGCGCAAGGTTCGCCCACAGTCCTTTTTAACAACCGTGAGGCGGGCCGAATTGGCGATCCTATAACCTGTGGCGGGTTTGATGCGACCGGATCAGGCAACGTATTGATCGGCGCGGAATCGCCGCCTGGATTAACGCGCTCGCCGTTTTGCGATACCTGCGAAGATAAAGCCTCAAAAGAATAGTTTTGGTGGTCATAATGTCTCCTCTCGTTGAAACCTATCAATCGCTTTGCAAGCAGGGGCAGAGAGTGGGAGCAAAACCCTATCTTGTGCTGGATGGGGCGTGGCAAGAAGAGTTAATCGGCAAAATTCGGGGGCATGATGAAGGCTGGGAGCCTCTGATGGGCACGCCGGCAGAGTCGAAACATGATGCGCATATGCGCTCACCGTTGCTGGTTGATCTGCGGATGCACAGCTTTGCGTTGGATGAGTGGATTGTGGGCGATTTTCTGGAAAAAATCGGGATTGTAGTTTTTTCCAAAGCAAAAATCGATGAGTTACGACGATCGTTAAAGCGGTTTTTGCATGTGGCAACGCCGAAAAACACAGAGCCGGTTTATTTCCGGTTTTTCGATGCACGCACGCTTTATTGTTTTCTGCACTATGGATATCCGGATCAATGGCAGGATTTTTTCCGCGATGTCTCTTTGATAGCCGCCCCTTATGATTATTCCGCCGGTTGGGCCGTTTATCAGATGGATGGAGAAGTTTTGAGGTTTGGCGTCGAAAAGCAAGGGGGTCGGGGTTGGAAATGGCACACGCACGAAAACAAAAACCGCGCCGTGAAGCATTATCGCGCCAGCTTTCCGTTTCGCACCATTGACGAACGTCAATACACCGACATGATGCGTTGCGCCGAACTTTCTTTTTGTCATGAGATCTATGATTTTCTCAAGCGTGCTTTTCCGAGTGAAACAAGGGGAATAAAGAAGAAAGAATTGATAAAATTTATTGACGAATGCCAGAGGACTGCGGCTGAGTGCGGTTTTCAGGGCGAGGATTGCGTTTTTTATTGGACTATCATAGCCAGTATTTATGGAGAAAAATTTCATATGGGAAAATATGCTCATCGCTATCTAAATATTCCATGGTTCTCTCGAGAAAAGCGGCTGCGAGACATCCTTGCGCGTATGAACCACGAAATCGGTAGCGCTCACATAGCGCAACTGTTGGCAGGTCGGAGATAAACAATGGCACGACTTTTTGGCTTTAGACGAAAACCTAATCCGAAAGTAGTAGAACAATTAGAGCGCGGCATAAGGGAATTACTCGAAATGCTTTCCAGATCGAACCGCAAGACAAACCCCGACCGAAAGGGCAAAACAGAATTGAAAGTCGTCCCTACAGAAAAAACAGAATCGGATCAATCCAAGGCACGTCGGCGGCAGCGTAAACAGAATTGCTGTCGGCCAACTAAATTTCTAACGCATTGGCCCGTGAACAGTAAAAAGGTGAGCGTTCGTAAGAATCTCGGTTGGAACGATTGGAAAAAGAAATTCAATGGGAAGCAGGTGAGGAACTTCGAAGTGATTTTTAATAGAGGTTTCATATTTCAATTAGAAGTAACGAAGGGTATATGCAATGGTCTAGAGTATAAATGCAAAGATAATTCTGGAATTATAGAACAGGAATATCAATGGGCGGATGGACTCTACCGTACGAACTGCGATATGATTGAAGTTAAATATGCAGTAGAAGAGAGCACCTACACAGAATCGAATGCGCATATCAAGAATACGCCAACACGACAAAAAATTCACAGGCAATTCAAAAGATATGGAATAATTTGCAATGATCCCCGCCGTGTGCCTGAATTGCCCTGTTTAAAGGAAGTTGGACTACGGGTATATGTGAACTGGCACACAATGGTGGGATACTACAAAGCGATAATGTCTATGTATGATGTACCCGGCCCAGAACCTCGGTCACGCACTCCCTATTATTATCTGCAACGTCCTGTTCCTTCAGGAGATAGCAAAGAAGGGGTAGATTTTTCCAAACTTAAGGAACTTGATGTAGATTTTTTAGACGAATAGAAGGACAAGCTCTATGAACGACATTTTAAAAGAAAATTTTAATATAGATGTTTTTGAAGATTTGGAATTATCATTTAATATTCTTGTTGGAAATAATTTAAACGCATTACATTATGAAGTTGATGTTATTGACAGTATTATAAGAAAACATTTCAATGTTATTAAGGTGTTTCATAATGTTTATATTCGCGCTAAAGAAGAAGAATATAAATATAGAATAAATATATATGATGATGAACGTAATATTATTTTAGAACTAATAAGAAGTGTTAATGAAAATAATGAAGAAGAATTTTTTCGACTTATAGTAATGAATTCACATCCAAGATTTGTTGCTACGTTTCTTAAGTTGCTATTGGAACGATATTCGTTTGATGGATTTCTTTACGGATATATCGATGGTGTATTTGTTGGCATTAACAGACAGGTCTTGCGTGAGGATTTGTCCGCCTATACAGATGAGCAGTTGAGTAACATGTTATATGAAGACCTCCCCGGTGATCATCTGTTGTACAAGATCGATAGCGAAGGCTGGGTCGATGACAGCGGTAAATGGCACGATTGGCCGTAATAGCCCTTGGGTGTTTAGTCCCGATATTTTGTCGGTTGGGTCTCGTATGAACCTGGACGCACTGTACAAGCCTCACGGAATTGCATCTTATGACCAAACAGAAATGTTTGTTTCAGAGGAGCATTTTGAAAAGTTTATGAGAAATATTACAAAAAGCTTCAAAAGAAAGGATAGACCGGGCGCCGAAGAAGGGCATTATCATTTTATTGCCGAGTTTGAGAATTCGGACGGAACCATCGATGTCCTGGATTCAGTTTTCAATTTTAATGGTCCGGCATTATTTCTCTCTAGGCTGTGGTGACAATTTAAGGAGTTTGGGTTTTCAATTGGCGACGAATCAGATTCATTGCTGACTTTTGAGAGGTTAGTTATGTCTGTTGATGAACTTCGTGATGATCAGTGGGAACGCTTGGAGCCTTTAATCCCTGGAGGTCGCAAAGGCCGGCGTGGTCCTCGCAGCAACAACCGCCGTTTTCTTAACGGCCTTCTTTGGATGGCCCGTTCAGGGGCACGCTGGCGAGACCTGCCGGAGCGATTTGGCCCCTGTCAAACAGTTAAGCGCAGGTACTATCGTTGGATAGAGAACGGTGTTATTGAGCGTATGTTTGAGGCCCTGTCGAAAGAGGCAGATTTTGAATGGTTGCAGATTGATACAACTATCATCCGGGCACACAAACATGCGGCAGGAGCCCCGCAAAAAAAGGGGGCGCTGCATCCCAAGGGTTGGGTCGCTGCAAGGGCGGGTTCTCCACCAAACTCCATGCGGTAGGCGATGGGTTGGGCCTTCCAGTGCGCTTTGGCGGAGGGCCAGGCCAGGAGAACGACATGAAGCAAGCGCTTGATTTGATTGCAGGCTTTGCATCAAAGTATGTTTTTGGTGACCGCGCCTATGATGCAGACAGTTTGGTGGAGGCAATTGTGAAGACCGGTGGTGAAGCGGTTATACCACCACGCCGGCATCGCACAGATCAGCGTGCATATGACAAAGAGCTGTACAAGGAGCGCAACAGGATCGAACGTCTATTTGGACGGCTCAAGGAATTCAGACGGGTTGCGACGCGCTATGACAAACTGCTGGCGAATTTTCTTGGCTTCGTTAAACTTGCGGCAATCCAGCTGTGGCTCAAATAGTTAAATTGTCACAACAGCCTAGAGCGTCGGGCGATTAATTTGCAACGCAACCTGTCGCTTTGAAATAGTTCCAACATTCCTGCGGCGTGAAAAGATCGCAAACCTGCCCAACAGCTTTCCATAAATCATCATAGGTTCTGGCCTTGGCCTTCCTCAGCAAGGTTTTCAGTTTCGAAAAGGCCTTCTCAATCGGGTTCAGATCAGGTGAGTAGCGCGGCAGGAACAACACCCAAGCGCCACAGGCTTTGATGGCTTGCGCCGCACGGGGGCTTTTGTGGATATTTAGGTTGTCCCAAACCACAACGTCGCCCGGCTTGAGAAGAGGCGCAAGCTGTGTTGTTACATAAGTATCAAAGGCTTCGCCATTCATCGCCCCGTCAATGACCCAGGGCGCCGCCAACTCACTACAACGCAGGGCAGCAATAAAGGTCTGGGTATGCCATTTGCCGAAGGGCGCATCGGCGATGAGCCTTTCCCCTTTGCGGCTGCGCCCCCTGAGCGGCGTCATATTGGTCTTTACGCTGGTCTCGTCGATGAAAAGCAGCCGTGCAGGGGCGGCTTGAATGGCCGGCAGGCGATGTTTGCGCCATTCATCGCGCTCAGCCCTGACATCTGCACGCTTGCGTTCTGCCGCCAGCAGCGTTTTTTTTATAGCTGAAGCCGGCCCTGCACAGCAGTTTCGACAGGTTTGAGGGATCAACCTGCACACCCTCAGTCTCAAGAAGCCAGGCCGCCAGAGCAGGCATGGTGATGTCTGGTTGCGCTTCTACCTTGGCGATGATCCTGTCGTGATAAGGTCCCAGCTTGCCACTGCCTCTGGGGCGCCCCCGGCGATCCGGTTCAAGCGAGCCTGTTTCTTCAAAACGTTTTTGCAGACGAACCGCACTTGCGACTGAAATCGCAAACTGTTCAGCAGCGGCTCGGCGTGACTTTCCTTGCGATATCGCAGCAACAATACGACGGCGAAGATCAAGGGATAAAGATTGGGTCATAGAATCACCTCCATGCCCAAACGAATCACATTATCCCTAAAAAGGGAAATCCAAAAAAGATTCCTATTAATCGCCTGACGCTCTAAACGAGGCATAACCATGGAAACGGCCCTTATCATAGCGCGGGCGCTGGAAAAAGAGTTTCCCCATCTCGACAGGAAACTGGTCTTCTTCAACGAATACGGGGAGCTTGCTCGCTTTGAATTCGGGCTATCTGATCAGGAGCTATACAAACGCATAGGCATTGAAGACGAGGTAATTGACTATGAGCTGATGATTGAGCTTGATCTGGTTGATCCTGAGAGAATTCCTTCAAATCGCAGACCATGAGCCGGGAACTTTCCATTATTGACATCTGGCAATCCATTCACGCCAATGCCCGTTTTTGGCCTTATCATCACGATGACAAGGAGTTTCAAGACGAGCAGAAGGCCGCAGATGGTTGTGTCCTTTCATTACTCCAAACCCTGGACACTATTGCACCGCGTCGATGGATAAAGTTAGGTGAAGCTGCGGGCTGGACACCTTACGGAGCTGTGGCTCTGTCCTGGTGTGAAAATGTAAATATGGATGATATGTTCACGGCATGGGGAAAAGCGCTCGAGGGACGAGAGCCAGGTGACACAGAGTTACAACCCGCCCGACTTCTCAACCCCAATATTCTGCCGCGACCCAAGCTTTCGGCAATCATTGAAACGGACTCTTATGGAGCCCGTGTGAAAGGCTTAAGATACGCTGAACGTAGAAGCTTAATTGCGAGCGGCCAGTTTATGCAAGCATTCTTGCAAGATACTTTTGAGGCACGCGCTATCGCCGTTGCAAAAGGTAATCCAACGAAATATGATGCTGCAATCACACAAGCGACAGCTTATGCTAGCTGCCTTCGGGCCCATGGAATTGTAAAATAGGGAATTAATGATGGACAATAGTAATGATTGGATGATCAGGCCATTGGAAGGCTTTGGGCGATTGGAATTTGGTATGACACAAGAACAGGTTTCAGCTTTTGACCCCATTTATGGTAAGGTGGGGATTGTACGTCCTGTTAGCACGGAACTGAATGAAACGATTGAAAACATTCGCAAGAATGGATCTTTTGAAACTGAACAAGAAATTAATGAAATTATTGATGAGATGAAAAAAATACATGCCCGTACCAAGAATATGATAACGGAATTTCGTGATCAAAATAAATTAAAATTGATTTATAAGGATGATATTTTATATGAAATTTTTCTTGACAACAGCTTGCCAAATGTTCTGATTAATGAGCGCAATATTTTTACTAGTGATCCGAATGCTGTATTTCAAGAATTACAAATAATTAATAAAGATAATCCATATTATGATGGTGGAGAGTGTGTTTTTCGCAACTTATGTATTTATATGTTTAATTTCTTTGAATACGGTTCTGATATTTACTTCTTTAAAAAAGGAGATGAAGATTATGAAATCAGAACTATTTCATTGCTGAGTACTCTGAGAACACCGGAAGAAGGTTCCAATGGCAGCATCGCAATAGATTTCCTAAAATGATACTAGAAGATACTAAGTTCCCATCCCTGACAAAAATAGCAATTAATTCAAATGTCCATAGCTAAATCTTAGTCGGTATCTATTGAGCAATTACATGATGGACACCCCTGTCAATGTTGATAAATTCGTCGGGTTTGGGTATTGGATGAGCGTAGGCTTTGTTTAAGCCGGCCGATTTTCCTGTATTATTGCTTAATATTGTTTGTTTTGTAAAATTGACACCTTCGGAAACGCTTACTTTCGGATCGGATTTTATGCTTGCTGCAAGTTGAACATTCTTTCGAGTGATTTGGATGATGGATTGTTGCGTGTGCTCGCTTGTCAGCGCGATATTTCTACCTGTCACGCTCACGTGGGCGCACTTTGCCTTGCAAGTCAACACCAGCTTTTCATGTTATACGTCATATTCGCCAGCGTAAACGGCGACGCCGCGCGAGGGGCTGCGCGACAGCAATAAGCCGCTTATTCTGTCGACAACGCCCGATGTGTGCAAGACGCCCATCGGCTCCGCCCTTGTACCCATTCCCTATGGTATCCACGCCAGGCCGGCGGACGATGAGAACTACACGTCCACGGTGCGCTTTACCAGACAAAAGGCGATGGTTTTGCGCTCCAACACCACTTGCTGCTACGGCGATGAGCCGGGCACGGGCAAGGGGATCAAGTCGGGTACGGTGATGGACATTTGTGAGCCGCTGGCGCATTCCTCGAACGTGCGCGCGGAAGGCTCCCACATCATCCGCCACCTCGATCGCTGTTACATGAACAAAAAGAACTGCTTTGGCGAGGCGCTCTTTATCGAGGACACGGACACATACGGCGGCAAACATGACGCTGACAAGAATAAAAAGCCGTCAAGGGAGAACGACGAGGGGCAACAAAACAAGCGTACCGCACCATATCAGCGCCCAAGCGAGCGATTGTTTTATGAAACGCAGAAAGGTGACGGTAAAGGCCCTTTGGACGGGTTCTTCAACCAATTTTATGACAAGTCCGGCACGGTCCAGGACGTAGACGGTATTTTTGACAGAATCGGCGATTATTGGGAAGATCCAGGTTTGATCCGCGATGATATGCAGTCGGCCTGGGACAGCCGACCAACATGGGAAGGCATTAAGGAAACCACTGGTAATATCTGGGAAGGAACGAAATACGCTGCCGGACAAGTGTACGATGATCCCATCGGCGCAGCGAGATCCACCTTCAGTTATATCGAGGAGCAGGCAACAAGCGTTCAAAAAGGAGCTAAAAACGCTTACAATGAACATGGGCTTTTAGGCGTCGCAGGGGCGGCTGCAGGCGTTGTCGTTGATGCGGCCAATCCATTCCGCAAAGCCGAGGTCGTAGGCGATGTGGGCAAGGCGCTGGATAATCTTGGCGATGCAGCAAAGAAGACAAAGCCAAGGAACCCAAAAGGTGGAGACAGCGATGACGGCGGTCCGGAAAATCAAAAGAATACTGAAGACGAAAACGTCCGGGTTTCCGAAGAGGACGATAAAGAGAAGAAGGACTGCGGTATCGGACCCTATCGTTTCAATAAGTCGAGATGTAGCGCGAAAGGGCGGAAGCAAGCGCACCATGGCATACCAGATTTCGCGCTCCGCACGGGAACGCGCGGAAAGCCTGGCTATACGGCACCTCATGCGCCGTCGCTAAATGACGCCCTGACCATTTGTGTTACAAAAAGTGCACATAAACTTTTACATAGTAAGGTCAATAGTAAGATCACAAACCTGAATAAGATTAAAAACCTGGATATACAATCAAAGAAAGACACTATCCCCTTCGGCGAACTCAAAAGGATATCTTTTAAAGGAATTGATGACATTTCGGATACGGAATTGAGTCCAAAATGTAAGAGAATTTACAAGGCGGCGCTAACAGCCCAGTTCAGTAAATTACCCCCCGATCTTCCGGTTCGCGGAGTATTGAAACCAACCAGACTTATGATGAAAAATCTTAGCAAACCCTGGGGGTTCCCATGGCCGCCTTTGGCAAAGTAATACAGCCCGGTGATCCGGAATGGCAGGTCGGCGAAGACAATGATGCCGAGCTTATATGTGGTGCCGCCTTTGGGCCGGAAATGTTCTCCATTGCAATCAGTCTTTCAGGGGAGCACTACTATCAGTTCGACAATTACTGCCGTTTCCTACGCTATATTTCCGGACAGTGGATTATGTCGGAAGTTGAAGATCGAATTGTGTATATGATCCGTTATCAGGCTCCCAATTGGGAAAAGCCTGGTCTCGTTGTAATGTCGTGGGAGGGGCAGATTGTTTATCTTGGCGATACGATCTGGCAGGAAAATATTGATGATGCGGGTCTTGACGGCAATGGATATCTGGATCGCATTGCAAACTTATCGGGAAGTTTGTTTGTCTGCGGATATAGCGGGCAAATTTTACGCCGCACGGACAACGGTAACTGGGTTCATACAGATGAAGGAACCTTGCATTGGCCCCTTGTGTCTGAGGAAGACCGTTTTGATTATCATATTGAGGCCGTAGATAGCTTTGACCTCAGGCGATTTTATGCAGTCGGCTCTACTGCGCATCATCGTGGCCTTCTTTTTACGCGCGACGATGATAGTCCCTGGCAATCGGTTCCTCTGCCAACTGATACACAACCCTTACAGAACGTCATTGTGAAAGACGAAGATACCGTCTATCTGTCCTCAAGGGATACGATTTTGATAGGCAATTACCTGTCTGGCTTCAAACATTACGGTTACGACAAACCGCCTGGTCATTATGCTCCGTTTACCTCAATGATATTCTATCGGGACGTGCTTTATATCGCCTGTACCAACGGGCTCTATTATTTTGACGAAGGTGTTATTAAGGAATTGCCCGGCTTTGAAGTAGAGAAGAACGTTCCGTGGATATTACAAGTCAGCGATGATTTCCTTTGGGTATTCGGACTCGGAGGAGTTGCCCGCTTTGATGGTCAAGACTGGAAATATTACCATCCGCCGCGCATATCAACTTCTCAATCGAGTTGTCTTTAAACGCTTTGTTGAGCCACCGGAAATGACTTGAGTTCCGGAAGTACTCCGGGCGCAATTGCGCGCCTTGAAGATAAGCTGGACGCTCTGAAAAACCTCGTCTTTTTGCATGATTTGTGATTCACTGTTGGTGATTTGATTTGAAAAGGAATTTTTGGCGGGTTCAATGTTTGTTGAGCGGGGACTTTTTGACCTTGACGATCGGCATCGGCGCTTGAGCGACGCAGGCGATCCGCTGGAGCCGTTGCTGCGCGTGGCTGACTTCGAGATATTTCGCGACAACTCCCGCTGGATCGTACGCCGATTGCGACCAAGAGATCGTGCAATGTAAGTGTGCGAAAGTCCCTGTTCCTTCATCGCCTTTATCCGGCAGCGTTCTTCAGGATCAATCTGTGTGTAGTGTGTTCCCATAGCATCTGCCCCCATAGCAGGTGCGGCACTTGAAATATGAATCTAGAGCGTCAGGCGATTAATAGGAATCTTTTTTGGATTTCCCTTTTTAGGGATAATGTGATTCGTTTGGGCATGGAGGTGATTCTATGACCCAATCTTTATCCCTTGATCTTCGCCGTCGTATTGTTGCTGCGATATCACAAGGAAAGTCACGCCGAGCCGCTGCTGAACAGTTTGCGATTTCAGTCGCAAGTGCGGTTCGTCTGCAAAAACGTTTTGAAGAAACAGGCTCGCTTGAACCGGATCGCCGGGGGCGCCCCAGAGGCAGTGGCAAGCTGGGACCTTATCACGACAGGATCATCGCCAAGGTAGAAGCGCAACCAGACATCACCATGCCTGCTCTGGCGGCCTGGCTTCTTGAGACTAAGGGTGTGCAGGTTGATCCCTCAAACCTGTCGAAACTGCTGTGCAGGGCCGGCTTCAGCTATAAAAAAAACGCTGCTGGCGGCAGAACGCAAGGGTGCAGATGTCAGGGCTGAGCGCGATGAATGGCGCAAACATCGCCTGCCGGCCATTCAAGCCGCCCCTGCACGGCTGCTTTTCATCGACGAGACCAGCGTAAAGACCAATATGACGCCGCTCAGGGGGCGCAGCCGCAAAGGGGAAAGGCTCATCGCCGATGCGCCCTTCGGCAAATGGCATACCCAGACCTTTATTGCTGCCCTGCGTTGTAGTGAGTTGGCGGCGCCCTGGGTCATTGACGGGGCGATGAATGGCGAAGCCTTTGATACTTATGTAACAACACAACTCGCGTCTCTTCTCAAGCCGGGCGACGTTGTGGTTTGGGACAACCTAAATATCCACAAAAGCCCCCGTGCGGCGCAAGCCATCAAAGCCTGTGGCGCTTGGGTATTGTTCCTGCCGCGCTACTCACCTGATCTGAACCCGATTGAGAAGGCCTTTTCGAAACTGAAAACCTTGCTGAGGAAGGCCAAGGCCAGAACCTATGATGATTTATGGAAAGCTGTTGGGCAGGTTTGCGATCTTTTCACGCCGCAGGAATGTTGGAACTATTTCAAAGCGACAGGTTGCGTTGCAATTTAAACGCCCGACGCTCTAGCCGGAACCGGACATCTGAAAATCGCTTTCGAGAGCGTTGGCGAGATCAACTTCATAGTTACAGGACACATCTTGAACGCGCACATCGAAACGATAGATATTCTCGGCCTAAATGTCGAGCTCGAAACAATACCTGAGATCATCGCGAAGAAAGTCCGGTTCCGTGGCGCGAATATCCAGCCCCGCGATGTCTTCGACATCGCAGACGCAAGTGATGCGGGATATAGAGAAGAGATCCGGGACGCCTTGGCCGAAATATCCGAATATCGCGACACTGCGGCCAAACGTCTCGACGCTCTCAACGAAGACTATGTGAACTCATCAATCCAGAAACTCATGCTGAAACCAGAGTTCAAACCCACTGCTGCAAATGCAACTGAAGTCGCCAAACAGCTGCCGACACACCCATCCATGAAGTGATCGAGAAGAACATCCCCGGATGTATGGGCGCGCTGGTCTACGGCGACAATCGACCCAGGCAATGAGGCATCTTGTATCACTATGGCCAAACGCCCGGGCGGCGGGCCTATACCATTGCCCATGAGTTCGGCCACTGGGTGCTTCATCGCGACCTGATCGACGAAGACGAGGCCTTTGAAGGAGGTGTCTATTGCAGCGAGGACAGTATTCTGCGCCGCAACGGTTCCGGAATTGAGCAAGAGGCCGATGAGTTTGCGGCGAACTTGCTCATGCCGCTGAACGATTTCAGAAAGCAGATACCGGCAAAGTCGGTGCCGGATGTCGATGTCTTGGGCAATATCGCCGACCGCTATGGCGTGTCGCTCACGGCGGCAACTCTCCGTTGGCTTGAATACACTGAGACCCGCGCCCTGCTTGTCGTTAGCAATGAAGGGTTTGCGCACTGGGCGAAGACAAGCACGCCCGCCCTGAAGCCTGGGCGGTACATTCGTACACGCGATACCGTCTTTGAGCTTCCTCAGGCGGCGACCGCGGTGACGGGCGACTTTCGCGAAGAGACCGCGAAAGGCATCAAGCAGCCGACCGGAGTTTGGTTCCCGGAACCCGTCACAGAGATGTGCATTCGCTCTGATCGCTACGATCAGGAAATGACACTTCTTCATCTTCCGCGGCTTGCTCCGGTTTTTCAGGATGAAGAAGACGAGGAGGACACCTTTGACCGGTTCATGCGCGGCTAGAGCGTGTCAGGTCTTAATAGAACCATTCTGACGGAGCGATTTTGTGACAAGGCCAGGTAAAGTTTCGCAGGATATAGTGGGGCTATTTTCAAGAGACTTAAGGTTCATATTAGATCAGCTTGGCGTTAGCTGTACCCGTTTTGCCAAGGGTAATGCGAAACACATAAAGCTGATCGCCCTGAAATCTATAGCAAAAGCGCCCGTCCCTTCGGGTTTGCCGATTAGTGGACGCCCAAGTCCAGGCCGCTCTCGAGAGATGGGTCGCCATCGCTCTTTGATCACCTTGAGCCTGGGTATCGCCTCGCCAATCGAGAAACGAAAATTGCTTCTATTAAGACCTGACACACTGCTAGAGCGTCAGGCGATTAATAGGAATCTCTTTGGATTTCCCTTTGGAGTGATTTATGATTCACTGTGTTAAGAGGTGGAGCATACGCAAACCTTTATCAGCGGATTTACGCGAACGTATTGGTGCAATCTAAACGCCCGACGCTTTAGAACGGGATGTCGATGCGGGCCCGGGCGCCGTAGCTCTTCGAGCCGGAGCCGATGCCGTCGTAGCTGCCGGACAGCGAGAACATCGCACCCGCCGGCAGACGCCAGTCAAAGCCCGCCTCAACACTCCCCGATAGCCCGTGGATGTCCGACGCATACGTCCCCTTGCTGAACTTGCCCTTGCTGCCAAACGTATATACCCCCTCAAACTCCGCCCAGGGGATAAGCGCACCCCCATCGCCAAGACCATAGGTGTACGCAAGGCGCGGGCCAACACGTACATCCCCCTCCGATACCGTCTGGCCGGCAATGGCATTGCCCTGACTGTCCGTATACGCCTTTTGCTTCTCGCTCAGGTACTGCACCGAAATACCGGGGCGGATCGTCCAGTCCCCGTAGGAAAAGTCGCCGCTCAGCTTGCCGCTGACGTACCAGCGCGTCGTCTTGAACGTGTCCGTATAGGTGCCAAGGGGCGTGATGTCGTTGCTTGAACGCCCCCATCTGGCCTGCACGTCCAGATACAGGGCCTCCCCAAAGCGAGCCGCCGCATAGGGACCCACCATCCAGCCATGACCCTTGACGCGGCCATTGGTGTCGTAGTCCTTGCCAAGCCAGTCGTATTGGGTCATCAGGCCGATGAGCATGTTCGGCGTGATCAGATAGTCGGCGCCCAGATAGACAACACCGAGCGTGCCGTCCTTGCTGTTGCCGCTATCAAAGCGCGAAAGACGCCCCTCGATCCAGACATCCCAGCGCATCTGCGGCCCGACAGCACCATCGACCACATCACCAGTATCGCCCGATACGACATCGTCGTCATCGTAGATATCGGCACCGAAAAGCCCGGAGCGCGCCAGGCGCGTGGCGCTGACGGCGAAGGTGATGGTATCATCGGTAATGCTCACATCCCCCGGCAGGGAGGTACGCAGGTTCATGGAAAAGGCGGACGCGGTGGCGTCCTCGGACTGGCCCAGATTGACACTGAGCGTACCGCCCACCTGGCCGCTTCGGCCATTGCCACCCGGGCGCAGACGGCTTAGGCGGCTGTCCATATTCACGCCATTGGCGAGCAGCATGGCGTTGCGATCCCCCAGATAGTCCGCCACCATCTGCCGTGTCTTCTCTGCCGTCGCAACCGAAGCCTTCGGCGCGTAAGCCGCGGAGAATACACACGTTACTATATCGTTCGCATTCAGTACCACCTCTACCTTTCGATCGGAGGCTGTCGGGGTTCCTGTACTACCGCCAGTCCCGGTAACGACACATCCAACATCCGACAGACTATAGTCCGTGCCGGCAAAGTCTGCTGCGGTGATGGTGTAAGTGTTCGGGTCCAAATCGCCTGAGTCCTTGGTATCGCTTGTCCGGGTTTTCGTGGTTGTCAGCGTAAAGCCTGTCCCAAGGCTGCCCAAACCCGGTGTTGCCGTAAAGGCGTGGGCCTGCAGCCCATCGCCGCCGCCATTGGTATCCAGTTGAACAACGATCTTTCCCTTGCCCGTAGTTGGAGCCGGCACGGTCGCACCCGCTGGTGCTACGATTTGTAGCGTAAAGTCCTGCGTAAATTGCTGCTGTGGTGCAGGCGCTGGTGCAGAGGCTCTTCCCTGCTGGCCCGTCTGTCCTCCTGGCGCAGATTGCGTAATTTTCATGGTGACAAGATAAACACCGCGCCGCAGTAACGCCTTGGCGGCTGGCTGCTGATTGTAAGGAATGTCGCTCCAGCCGTTGTTGGGCCCTGGCCCTTTGCCTTGCGGCGGCTTGCCAGTATTTTTATCCACCACATCGAAGGTTATCTTCCCCAGTTGGCCTCCCGCGCCGGCCTGGGGGGCACCGAAGGTTTTATCATCGAAGGTGATCTCCCTTTGTGGCGGGTTTTTGCCTTGTGGCGGGTCTGCTCTGAGGACGAGCCTGTTATTCTGCGGGGCTTTACTAACTGTCGGCTGGCCGGCATTGAGCACAACGTCAACGGTATCGTCGGCAGAATTGAATTTCGTAGAGACTGCCGGAACAAATTCGGCCGTCACTTTATAAGTGCCGGCGCTGCCCGGCGCGCTGGACGGCGTGAAGACGCAGCTGGCGGTAAATTCATTGGGTTTCCCTGGGGTTGCGACAAGTGCCACCTTATCGCAGCTCCCAGTACCAGAAATATTAGCGTTCGTTGGCAGGCCGGTAAACGTCACGGTGCCATCGGTTTGTAGCATCGGCACGGCACTGGTGCCGCTGACGGTGGCGATCACAGCGATCCGTTTGTTTGTATTCGATAACGTCGGCGGCGAGCCATCGGGGACTGTCGTGCTCAAATCATAATCGACGGCGACGGCGATGGAGGGATCAGCCAACTGCGGGTCCTGACCGGGTTTTGTTGCTCCGGTACCTGCGGGGGTGACGGTGAGGATTGCGGTTTGTGTTCCCGTGGCAGCCGGGTTGCCAGCCCGATCCAATGCACCATTTGCATCGACCGTGACCGTTATTGAACTACCGCCAAAGCCGGTCGGGACAGTGATCTCAGCGGTGAATTCATTAGACCCGCCGTGGGTTACAGTGCCCACTTTAACACCGCCAGCCCGAGCCGTGGTGTCAAGCGTGATCCTCGGCAAGGGGCTCGCTTGCATGGGCTCATCGAACGTCATAGTAAACGTGATTGTGTTGCCCGCCTCAACGGAGTCGGGGCTCGTCTTATACGTCGGGGCTTTTCTGTCCACCGTATATTGTTGGTTGTCGGCACCGGTTGGCATTGTGGGGGAGAGCTTGATGCTTGTGTTGGAAGCCAACGAGATTTTTGTTGGATCGACCGTCAGGCCCACCTCGCCTTCCTCATTATCGATCGTGGTAGCCTTAACATCGAGGGTATACGGCGGGCTGTTTGTGGAGGCGTTATCATAAGTCAGTCCTGTATTGTTCGCCACCACAGCATTGTCCACACCGAACGCGCGAACGCCAATTGTTACGGCCTTGTCGAACGTGACACGCCACGTGACAGAAGCGGCGTTGGTTAAGGGATTGGTCACCGCTTGATCATTCGTCGTATTCCAGCGCTCGATTTTGGTAATCCTCGGCGCATCGACAACGTTAAGAATGAGTGGAGAAGATCGAGGAGAGTCGGAATAGGCACCGCCGCCGCCTGTGAACTGCGCGATCAGGAACAATTGCGCGCCGCGCGTTATGCGGTCTTGCGGAACTTCACACTCAAAAACACCATTTTTGGGGCTGCTGTCGTTGCAGGTTATTCCCTGACCGGCGCCGGTGAGTGTTACCGTACCGGTTGTAACCGCGCTATTGCCGGGGTTGGTGGCCACCTTGACATAGGCCCGGTAATCAACATTCGCGGGCACATTATCTTGCGGACTTGTTAACGGCGATGCACCAAAATTATCGCTCTCTACAAACGTCGCCACCGTTCCTACGACCCCGGACGCTTGCCTAGCGGGGGCAACTTTAAGGGTTGCGGTTGGTGTTCCCGTGGCCCGGTTGCCAGCCCGATCCAATGCATTATTTGCATTGACCGTGAATGTGTAATCGTTAGGGGTAATACCTGACGGCACTGTAAAATCCCCTTCGTATTTTGTAGGATCACCTGACGACGGCCGACTTAAAGTAACCGCCGTAAAACCATTTTGTGTCGGATTATTGGTTGGCAGAATGACGGTTGGCACCGGCGTGTCCCGCATGGGTTCACTGAAGGTCACAACCATCCTGATATTATGGCCCGGTTCGGCGGTGTTCGTTGCTGGGCCTGTGACTGTGCCGCCTTGCTGGACACGGAAAAACTCAACGGTGCGAATGGTCGGGGCCGTGCCATCAATGGTGTATATTTGATAATTGTCGTTGCCTGCACCGGGGGCGAGGAGATTCGTAATACTCTGTTGGGTGAGTGTCTTGTTGCGGTCAGACACGGCGGTAATCTTCTTCGGATCGATGATATCCAGATGCAAATCGCCGTCTGTTGCTACTTGATTTATATTAAACCCGACCGTTGCAACGTGATTACCATTACGAAGCCCCGAGTTAGTAGCAATAAAAATTCCGCCGTTTGAGACGGTTACCCTGTTGCTATCGCTGGCCGCGTAGGCTGCTGCCTCTACCTCGACAGCCTGGTTGAATGTTAACTCAAACGTTACTCGCCCGGACTTAACCACATACTGGCCGGTCGGGGTTTTCCGTTTGATGGACACAATCTCCACGTCCGGCGTCGCCACCGGCGCGATGACAGTATATGTCTGCGTAGCTGTCGCTTTAGCATGGGTCGCCGTGGCGGCAAACGCGACCTCGATTGCTTTATCACCGGCCGAGGAGCCAAAATCCGTATAAGGTATTTCGCAGGTGGAAATGCCACGTGCATTAAGAGGGTCACAACTGATGTCCTTGTCAACATTAGCTATTTTTGTAACCTTCACGGCGCCACCGGTTACCGCATTGCCTGGGGCATTCTGCTCCGCCACCTTGACGTAAATCCTGTAGTTGGTACCAGCGTGACGTCGAAGTTCTGGATTTCCACCTGGAGGAGATGACAGAGCGGTCCCCGCATCATTCGCGACAAACGTGGCGGTTGTCGCCGCCAGGGCGCGGGTGACGGTGAGGGTTAATGACCCACCATTATTCCCTTGACCAGTTTCCGAATTCAGGTAGTCCTGAACACCGTCAGGACCACTGCTGCCGGTGAATTTGGCGTTAAGCGTCACATTGCCCGTCGTCGCCGGGGCGGGCGCGTCGCAGTTGTATATTCTAGCCCTTTCATACGTACAGGCTATGGAACTAGACCCGATGCCACTGAGTGTCACGTCTCCGGCCGTTGAGGGTACAGGTACAGCGGTGGTGCCCGTCCTACCGTCGGTCATCCGTACCCGAACGCTGACAGTGAAATCGGCCCCTGCGGCGGCTGTTGCGCCGGTACTCCGCTGCCCCCCGCCCTGGCTCGTATCCCAAAATTCGATAAGCGTCGTGGCGGCTTTGACCGGAAGGTCCAGATCTATAAGTCCAGCCGCGTTGAACTTCGTTCCCGGCGCGGGGGTGTAATCGGCCGTCAGGAAGAGCGTTTGGGCCTCGATAAAGCGCGCCGCGGGAATGGTACATGTGGCGACGCCGTTACGATTGACACGACCACTGTTTGCGCAACTTATGCCCCCAGCAGAGCTTCTGAGAGATACGGTTCCCGTTGTAACGGCCGCGTTACTCCCTCCTTGTCCCTGAACGCGCACGTAGGCCGTGTGGGCAAAACCCACCGTGGCTTTATCCGCCTCCGGCGAAAGCCCTGTCAGTTCTGTCGCACCCGTATCATTGGTAACAAGCTTCAGCTCCACGTTCTCATTCCCCGCGGGGGTGACGGTGAGGGTTAATGGCGGACCACTGGGTGTAGTGCGATCAATATCAGTTGTCGAATTCTGGTAGTCCTTAGTTGTGTCCCTACCAACTTTGCCGGTGAATGTGGCGTTAAGCGTCACAGGGCCCGTCGCCGGGGCGGTCGCGTCGCATTTGTATACTCCACCCCTTTCATACGTACAGTCTATGGGACCAGACCCGATGCCACTGAGTCGCACGTCTCCGGCCCCAGACGGTACTCTTATAACGATGCCCCCTCTGCGGTTGGTCGTTTGTGCCTGCACCACAACGCGGACAGTGAATGGAGTCCCTGCTGTTGCTGTTGCGCTGTTAATCCTCCTCCCCGAGCCATCCACAAATGCGATAAACGTGGTGGGGGCCCTGACCGGAAGGCTCAGGTCTGTAGGTCCAGCCGCGTTGAAGTTCGATCTTCCCGTGGGAGTGTAGGTGGCCTTCAGGGTGAGGGTTCCGGCTTCGGTAATCTGCGTCGAGGGAATGATGCATCTGGCGACGCCGGCAGCGACACTGCTTCCACCCGTAAGAGCGCTGCAGCGTATAGCCGAATTTAAAGCAGTGCCTCCTATTTCTGTAATGGATACAGAGCCGCTGGTCACGACCGCGTTACCTGCGGCTGCTTCCTGAACGCGCACGTAGACATCATAGCTAAAACCCACCGTGGCTTTATCCGCATCCGGCGAATTCCTTGTCAGTTCTGTTGAGCTCGTGCCGGACTCAACAAGCTTCAGCTCCACGTCCGTCTTCGCCGGCGCGGCGCGGGTGAGGGTGAGCTGGGCTGTCGTGGAATCTTCGAACTTTTTGTCTGTCGTTCGGGGATCCGTATAGGTCGCCGTAACCTCCAGAGGACTCGCGGTCGTGGGAAGGTCCGCTTCCGGTATGGTGCAGGTAAAAACACCGTTGGGAGGCTGCTCGGGGTTGCAAGTCAAATCATTGCTCCCCCCGACCCAAGGATTGCCGTTGGTTTTACTAAGCGTGACTGTGCCCTCATTCACAGGCTCAATTCCAAACAGAACCTTGACGTGAACCTTGTAGGGTGCCGCCTTCGCCGGGACTGTCGCAGCCTGAATAACAGCTGCGCTACTTCCCGTACCCTCAACAAACGTGGCGGTTGTAGGCGCCAGGTGGGTGAGCTTGAGCTCATTTGTGGAGGAGTCCTTATACCGTTTGCTGCTCCTCCCCCGGTTATCCGTATAGTCTGCCTTAACACGTATATGGCCCCCCCGGGCGGGAAGATCGAATTGATTATCTATAGTGCAGATAAAAAAGCCGTTGCTATTAATGTTCCTGCAAGCTGGCGCCCGGCCGCTGCGCCAATTAAGGTTGCGGGTCTGTTTAAGCGTGACGGTGCCGTCATTCACAGGCTGCGCTCCAGCCATAACCCTAACGTAAACGTTGTATGGCGGGGCTGCCGGCGGGATTATCAAATTGGTCACTTCGGCTGTACTTGAATCGCTTGCAACAAATGTGGCGGTTGTAGCCGTCAGGTTCGGCGCGGCCAAGACCGGAACGGTCAGGATGCTGGATGTAGCGCTGTCGAAGTCCGAGTTTTGCGCGGGGGTGTAGGTGGCCGTCAGGGCGAGGTCAGTTCCGGCTCGGGTAATCGAACTCCCGGGAATGTCGCACGTGACGACGCCATAGGTATTAGGCCTGTTGTTGTTGCGGCACGTTATACCTCGAATAGATGTGCCACCAATGGTTCCTGTGACGGTTACCGAGCCGTCTGTTATGATCTCTATCGGGCTGACTTTTCCTTGCCGGACCTGAACGTAAACCGGATAATCAGAATCCTCCACGGCTTTTTGGTCTTCATTAAGTCCTGGACCCAGCGAATTGATTTGTCTTGGGTCGTTACCCGAGTCAGGTGCATCCTTTGCCACAAACACCAGATCAACGGGCTTTTTGGTGGCGGTAAGCGTGTATGTTGCGGTGGCTTTGGTCTCATTGGCATCATCAATAAGCTCAGCGGTGAATTGTTTGCTAGCAAGAGGCTTCAACAGTCTCACAATGCATTGAGCCTTAAGCTCGCTATTTACATTTGCAACAGGAACGTCCTCGCACTTGTTAAGGGATTGAGTCTTTGTATTTTCCGCTGTCACCTGAAAATGCTGTCCAGGCTGAAAACCAGCTTGTTCCAATCCGAAATCTACCTTCAGATTCTGCGCAGACGAGGGGGCGGTCACTGTCGCTCTGAGCCGAACCTCATCGCCTATGATCGCTGATGTAGGGCGGGCAATCTTAAGTGTATATTGGCTCGCGGCGGCGGTGATTGTCAGGGCTTTTGACTCTCTATCCCCTTGCGCATTCGTAAATCCGGACTTGCGGAACTCAGCCCTTAACGTGTGCTGACCCACACCGCTCAGCCCGCTGGTAATCGTACAAATGAACCCATGTTCGCTTGGGGAAAAAGTATGTTCACTGCACGTGAGAGAGCTGGAAGGTATGGCAACGGTGTTGCTATTAAATTCATCGTAGAGCGTGATACGACCGTTGGAGAGTTCCGTTTGGGAGAGCCTCTGGGGAGAGCTTCCTTTCTTCTCTACCGACACATAGACTGTAAAGCTGTCCCCTGCATTTTTATCAGGGAGATTGCCTGTTACGGCCGCACCGCCAGAGGTCACGAACCTGGTGGTTACCGCAACCGGCGCGGCGCGGGTGAGGGTGAATTGGGCTGCTGTCCTGGAACGTTCGAATACTCTGCCTGCGGTTCGGATATCCTCATAGTCCGCTAGAAGATTCAGAGAACCCCCGGGCGCGGGAAACTCCGTAACCGGTATGTTGCAGGTAAAAACACTGTTGTTGCCTGGCCCGTCGCACTGCAGGTTCAGGCGGCCGCTATTCCAATTGTTGTTGGCCTTTACAAGTAAGACCCTGCCGATATTCACCTTCGGCTGCACCCTGACGTAAACGGGGTAAGCGGTGGTGCGCCCTGCCCGGATTTGCTGACTCGTCTTGTCAGCTGGGCTTGCTGTATCCCCATCAACAAACGTGGCGGTTGTAGACTGCACGCGGTAAAGCGTGAGACGATCGGATGTGGCTACGTCGGAGCCGTCGTATTTTTTCTGGTTGCCCGTTCGGGTATCCAAATATCTCGCCCCAAGAACCAGCGTTTGCCCGGGCGTGCCAGGAAGCTCCGCAGCCGGTATGGTACAGGTAAAAACGCCGTATATGCTAGGCTTCGTGAGGCAAGTCGGAGCTGTTCCCCAACTGCCGGTGCCTCCGATCTTATTAAGCGTGACACTGCCGCTATCCACGGCACTATTGCGCGAATACAGAACCTTAACGTAGACTAATTTTTTATCAGTGGTGTTGTCGGATACGTTATCTCGCGTAATTTGCGCTCGCCCTCTAGTATCGTTAACAAACGTGGCGGTTGTAGGCGTCAGCGCCGCGCCGAATGTATCGCCTCCCGTAACCTGCGCGTTTGTAAGTGTGTAACCGCGATCGACACGCCTCAATATCCCTCTAATAACGGCGCCTGGCGTGCGTTCCCACCTGATTTGCAGATTACATGTCTCGTTAAGTCTAAGATTTATCTCAAAACCATTGGTGGCAACCCTTGTATTACCCCCAACTGCACATATTACGTTGAATGGGCTGCCACTTGCGATCCTGACAGGCCGGCTCTCCCTTTGTCCCACAAGCCTGTTAGGCAAGTAGATCCGCATCCGATGGGATTGGATATTTCTTATATTATAGTAACCAATATCTTTCTGAGATAATGGTACCTGCTCCACTTTACAATGCTCTCGATTTGCACTCGGGTCGGGTGTTTGATCCGTAATCAACAGTTGATTCATTCGTATTCCTGCTGCAGTACCCAGAAATTCTGTAGCTCCAACATCGGGACACTTCGCAGCGGCTTTTGCATCCTCCACGCCCAAACTGCCAAAGGCCAGCACCGCCGCCGTCAGGGCCAGTCCGGCCGCCGCGCGGCGGCGCAAACCACCCCGCCACCGCCCCCCATCCATCAAACGCGCAAGACCCTGGCGCAAGCCGGGCGTATGGTTGTGGCAGGCCCTGTGGCCATGGCGGTCGTCATAGACTTGCCGGGAATTCATGGTGTCATCGCTCATGCTGATATTCTCGCTCCTCGTCGGCCACGCCGACGCAAAAACGCGCCGTCCGCCCGGGTTGTTCGCTCTGTTCATAGCCGCCCTATGCCCTGTCAGGTGTCTTGCTTTTTGTCCCGTGTATTCGTCATGCCCGTGCAGGCCCCATGGTCCGCGAGCCTCGTAGTGGATTGATGCTGAAAGAAAAGCCGCAAGGCGCGAAGCCCGCAAAGACATCGCGCTATAAAAGCGGGAAATAAGGGAAAGGCTGTGCTCCTGCCAGGCATTTTCATGCTCTTTATATTTGTTGGGTTTGGGGGAATCGATTTTAGGGTTGTACCCCCCCCCCCCCCCGCAGGCATCGGTTGTAGGGGATGTTGTCAAACGTGCTCATGGCCGGCCTCCAATGACTGCCCGCGGCGATCCCGTGTGATTCGAAATCCCCATACACCTGCCTGTATCCATCTCTAACTTACCGTCTCAGGTCCCGGTCTTTCCAACCGCGTCGCATGCCCTATATGATAAGTGATCGATTCGGTAAAACACCCCGATTGCAACCTCCTACCCGCCTCTTGTCCGGTCTCGTCCCGGCCCGTGATAACAAACAGCAGCATCCTGAGCGTTATCGGAGGCGTTATCCTGCATGGTATGCTGTGTTATCGCGTGCCCTACCCCGCGCCCTCAATTCCTTGCAACCGGCCGAAACCGCCCCGCGAAAACAATAGCACACTAACGATAATTCGTTACATTTCTGTATTCCCTTTTAACGGGTAAGAAACCCCTGTCAAGGCATCGGTGCCCTGTTGGCGATCTGTGGGGTGGAAAATTGCGCAGCGTTGCAAATATACAACAACCTCCCGCAACAATCCGCGTGCATCCTTAACAAAGAGTTAACACCAGCTGCATCGACTTTATATACACGTTGTCCACGCTGAGTTGTGTGTCATGCAGACAATACAACGGCTCTAAACCGGCCCAGGAGTCACACGCAACACCCGGAATATAAGCCCCGACAAAGTGTGTCCCCGGTAAACCCGTCGGGTGCAGATGAATGGCCCGGTATGGTCTTTCTGGTGGTTAAGGGTATTAAGAGGTATCACGTCCGGTTTGCCTGTCCCGGGAACAACCTGCTGAAAGATCACATTCAGGTTCACTGGATCGCGCGGTGATGTTGGCGATGCCCGGCCATCACCTATCCGGCGGCGGGCAGTGTCAGGGTGGCCTGCAGGCCGCCGAAATCAGAACGTTGCAGGCTCAGGGCGCCGCCGTACAGGGCGACAAGATCCTGCACGATCGATAGCCCCAGCCCCGATCCGGGAACCGATTCATCCAGCCGCTTGCCACGCATCAGTACCTGGTCATACTGGTCCTCGTCCAGGCCCGGGCCATCGTCATGAACCGCGATGGACAGGACGCGATCAAGCGCGACCTGCGCATCATCGCCACCATCGACATCCGCATCAACACGAACATGCACCTGGATGCGCGATGCCGCCCATTTTGCGGCGTTATCGAGCAGATTGCCGATCATCTCCTCAAGATCCTGTTGTTCGCCGCGAAAGGCCGCGTGGATGTCCCCCTGGACTTCGAATGTGAGTGCCTTCGACTGGTGAATCCGGCGCGTGGCGCCGACAAGGCGCGCCAGAACATGGTTGAGAGGGGTCGAAACGCCGGCAAGGTCGCGGCTGGCGGCAACATGAGCACGATTGAGATAGTAATCGATCATATCGCCCATGATTCCTGTCTGCTCGCCGACTTTGGCGGCAAGAGGCCCGGTGTGGGCGTTCGCCTCATTCACGACAACGCTAAGGGGCGTCTTTAAGGCGTGGGCGAGATTGCCGACCTGGGTGCGGGCGCGCTCGACGACCTGCCGGTTGGCGTCAATGAGCTGGTTTAATTCCGTCGCAAGGGGAGCGATTTCGTCGGGATAATCCCCTGAAAGACGCGAGGCCCGGCCGCGCCTGACGTCGGCGACGGCGGTGCGCAAACGGGCAAGCGGGCGCAAGCCGTAACGCATCAGCACGTACAGCATCAGGCCCAGTCCGATGCCGAAGGCGGTCAGGGTGATCCCGACACTGCGGCGAAATGCGCTAATATCGCGGCGGATGCGATCGTCGTTGCCGGCGACCGAAATAACGTAGTTACGGCCATCATCGAAAGAGATGTGCTGTTCCAGTTGCCGCAGGCGCTTGCCGCCCGGCCCGTGGATATAGCCGCTGCGGATCTCTCCCGGCTGCCCGATGCGCCCGGGAAGCGCATCGAGGGTCTCGCTGGACAATGAGACGGATGTGGAGAGGATGCTGTTTGAATTGGTATTGCGGACCTGCCAGTACCAGCCCGACAGCAGCGCCTGGAAATTCGCCTCGCCCAGATTAAGTGCCGCGGTCGAGACGACCTTGCCGGCGGCCAGATCGGCGGCGATATTCTTGATGCAGATGTGCAGTTGCCTATCGAATGTGCGCTCCACGGAGCGCCGGTACAGATCGGTAATGATCAGCGCGGCAACGAACAGCGCCAGCAGGCTCCAAAGAGCGCTAAGGGTGAACAGGCGAAAGGTAAGCGATTTACTGCGCATGTTCAGGCGAGACAACGCTATAGCCAAGGCCCCTTACGGTCTGGATGATATCGCTGCCCAGTTTCTTGCGCAACCGGCCGATGAAGACTTCAATCGTGTTCGAATCGCGATCGAAATCCTGATCGTACAGATGCTCAATCAGTTCGCTGCGCGAAATCACCCGCCCCTGATGGTGCATCAGATAGGCCAGCAGGCGGTATTCGTGCGATGTCAGTTTAACAGGTTTTCCATCGGCCGTCACCCGTCCGGTGCGCGTATCGAGCAATACATGTGCGCAAACGATCTCGTTCGACGCCAGCCCGGCAGAACGGCGCATCAGGGCGCGCAACCGCGCCAGCACTTCCTCAATATGAAAAGGCTTGGATACGTAGTCGTCGGCGCCGGCGTCGATGCCCTGCACCTTGTCGCTCCAGCGATCGCGCGCCGTCAGCAGCAGAACCGGCATTGTACGTCCGGCCTCCCGCCAGCGTTCCAGAACGCTCAGGCCGTTGATTTTCGGCAGGCCGATATCAAGAACGACGGCGTCGTATGGCTCGGTGTCGCCGAGAAAGTGTCCCTCTTCCCCATCGAAGGCCTTGTCGACAACGTACCCGGCTTCCTCCAGCGCATCGGCGAGCTGGCGGTTGAGATCCGCATCATCTTCCACAACGAGTAATCGCATGATGCTGTCCGCGCCCCGGCGGCTCCCCTGCCCGGCCTGTTATCCGGCCCTTTGCCCGTGGCCCCGCTGGTCTTTACCTGGCCCCGTTTGATCCCCTGCCTGGCGGTGCGCTCTAGTCTCCCTGCCTGGCGTCCAGAAAGATATTGGACGCCCGCCCCGAACTCGACAGAACGACGACCCGGTAAACAAGACGACCATCGTCGCACAAATCGACCCGAACCACTTCCCCGCCGGTGCGCTCCACGACGATGTCGCGTACTTGCGACGCGGACAGGATATCGCCCTGGCTGACAAGGGCGCGGGCCGCTTCATTGCTAAGGCATTCGGTCTGCGTCTGGCCGTGCGCCGCAATAATGCCGGTGAGTAAAAAAGTGGCAGCAAGTAAATTATACTTCAAAAGTCCTGCCATAACCGTTCCAATTTTCTAGCAGTTTTCTACCAGTTGTCTATATTTATTCTTGTTATCATCTTTTACGCCATTCGGTGTGAATAGTAGATGAACGGTGCGGGGGAAAGCGCAACCGGCATTGGCGATCGGTTACTTTATGGTTACCAGACCGCGGCAAATGCGGATCTGATCGCGTATCTTGCCGTAATCGATCAGCATCCTGGCAAGGGCGGCATCGTCTGGCAATCGATCGAGCTGCTTGACCGCCCTGGCGCGCATGGCGTCATCGTAGGCGATGAGCGTCGGACACGCTCTAGAAGGAGCCGTCGCGCAGGCGCCGGCGAACATCGCGCTTGCGATCATGACGGGCGGCGATGCGCGCCATGGCGTCCGCCTGGCGGGCAAGCGCGCGGTCGGTCCGCGCCTGTTGTTCCGCCCGGCCCTGCTGGCGGGCCACACGTACAAGAAAAAACACAACGAGGCCAAAACCGGCCACCAGCGCCCCGAGGCCAATCGCAATGTCAAGCGCGGACATGGCATTCTCCCTTTGTCTTCAAACATCTTTCAGGACATTCTTTATGCCGGCGCGCAAGAACAGAATGGCCAGTCCGCTGACGCCGAGCGGCCCGGCGTCCTGTTCCTCGAAGGCGGGAATGTCCACACCGAGTAATTCGAGCAGGCCGATTAAAATCATGAGGATGGCAACCGCATAGGTTTTGTAGCCACGGATCGTGTTCATAGGTTTCTCCTGACATTACGGGGATGAGAAGATGGATGGCCCGGTATGGCCTTGCTGCGACAATCTGCGGCCATGGCCGCAAGAGATGCAGTTGATCGTGAAGAAAAGTGTTTCGCTAGGCTGCGTGTACTTTTCTTCATTTGAAACAACGAGAAAACAACGCTCAAGAGGGCGCGACGCTTCGTTTTCGCCTGGGCTTGTTTGCAAGGTTTTGGCGCATTTGCGCGTAATACCTTGGGGCGTTGCGTTTGACTCCTGACCCGGTTTAAAACCGTTGTCTTGTCAGCACGACACACAAGTCAGCGCGTATAAAACGCCGATACCGCTGGTATTATTGGGAAAAAGTGGACCGAAGCGAAGCCGGGGGACTTTTTCACATTCAACTATTGAACTTTCAGAAACGCACGGGCGGCGATGCCCTCGCCGACCAGCGCGCTGATCTGGGCCACACTGATCTCCAGCGCGCTCTGGGGTGCCTTAAAATCGGCGATCTCGTCCGCCGAACGATAGACATACGCCGCCGCGTCGACCTCGATCCTGCGCACGACGCGCCCCCGGTTGAAAATCCGCACAACATATCTTTCCCCGGTCTCTCCCAGGGGAACTTCGGCGACCTCCCAGTTATCACCAGGGGTGCGGCTGCGGCGTATCCAGCTAATGTGAACGGCGCCCCGGCTTCCGCCCACGCGCCACGCCGCGATATGAACCGGACTGAAAGGCTTCATGCCACGCCCGCTCCAACGGGTATCGAGGGTGCTGTAGAGCGGATCGCCATGATCGCGCGCCTGCGGCCCGACGCGAAACCTGAACACCCGGCCAATATCGCCCTGTTCGGTATCGAGCTGTTTGACGGCGGCGTTGAGAACGACCACCGGCGCCTCCGGCGCGGAGGTGGCACGGGTTGCGTCCTCGCTGCCCCGTTGACCGCGCAACAGGCCGCGCAGGCGAAAGGTTCGTCGGGCGATCAGTTTCGCCTCGCGGTACTGGATAATCTCCCAGGCGCCGTTTCTCGCCTTGACGGCGATCACGTTCTCGCCGCCCAGAACGTCCAGCCGCGTCGCCGACGACAGGGTTCCACCGTATATTTGAACATCGAGCGCATTGCCCCGGTCCCAGCGCCCGAGAGGGCCGGCACCCAGGGGGCCTGCCAGCACACCCATGGTGGCGCCCTGTTCGAGGGTATCGAGGCGGCTCAGCGCGCCGCCGCCCTGACCCCGGTAAACAGCAAGGCTTCCCGGCCAGGGATCCGCATAGGCGGCGATCCAGGGGGCGTGATGGTTGCGCTGGGTATCGCGCAATACGGGCAGGTCCAGGATCTGCACAATGGGCGGGTTATAAACGCGCGGCGTGTTGATACGTCCCTCGCGGTGCGCGCCGCCGACGGGCGACAACGCCGGCGCGGCGATCGTGCGCGCTTCGATGCGTCGCAGGATGGCGTCCTCAATCCGCGTTATAAGCGCGCGTATCCGGCGCCCCTGAGCGGCAAGCAGGACCGTATCGCCGACCTCGATCGACAAGGCCGAGGGCGCCAGGGCAAACTCAAGCCGCTCGCGGCTGGCCCAGGCATCGTGCAACAGCACATGGGCAATCCGTTCGGCGTGTTCGGCATCGATCACCATGGCATAGTCGAAGTTCACCAGCCTGCGGCTCTGGCCAACCAGGCGGCGGGATGTGGCGACGGCGTGCTGGTAGTCGATTTTCATGTCGGAATACCCCACGGCGACAATGGAGGGCAATTCCGTCTCCTGCGCCCGCGCGATGGAAACCATGGGCTTCTGCCCATCCTCGACCAGGGTATTGCGATCAATCATGGCGCTGGCCGGTTTCAACCGCGGCGCAAAGACAAGGCTGCCGCCGCTCTCGGCGGCGTCAAAGAAGCCGGCCTGGGACAACGGCTCGAGGGCGGCGCGCGCCGACATCGGCCGGTCGATGACATAGCCGGTCAACACCCCGTGCAGTTGTGCCGTACTATGTCCGCGAATGCCAAAGTCGTGCAGGATGCGTTGCACAAGCTGTCCCTGGGTGAGTGTGCCCAGCCTGCCGCTTAACGAATATCCGGTCTCCCAGTCGCGGCCGTCGTGCCAGATATCGGTGAGCATGGGAAACTGCGGATAGGGACGCGCATCCCAGGCCCAGACAAACATCGCCCGCGTATCGACCATGGTGCCGCCATAAGCGCTGGCGGCGGGATTATTTTGGTTGCCGGAGCGCCAGAAGTCGAATGTCGCCTCAAGATACGCCCGCTGGACAAGATCATCGCGCGTTCCCCGCGAATCCTGGGGCCGGTCCGGCCAGCCCGTCCTTTCGTTTCCGGCGGCGTCCGGCTTGTTGGTGCTCTTGTCCAGCGCGCCGGTACCAAAGGCGGTAAAGCGAATGGGCTTTGAGCGCTGAACCCAAGACGTCGCCGTCTTTTTCTCAACGCCGCGCGGCCGATCGAAATGGGCGTTCGACCACCAGGACCTGAAGTCCTTGAAGCGAAACACCCAGGGCCTGGAGTAGGCGGTATCGGTGATCGGCGTGCGCCGCTGCCGGCGCCGGTCGGCCTGGTTGCGATAGCGCCAGTGGTAGCCCTCGCCGCCGGCGATATTGCGCAGCAGATAGTAGCGGTCATAGATCGACGTATAGCGGCGCGCATCCAGATGATCGGCCCCCTCCCGCCAGTCGCTGACGGGCATGAAATTGTTGACGCCGATAAAGTCGATATTCGCTGATGCCCACAGGGGATCGAGGTGAAAATGCATCTCCCGCGGCCGATCCGCCGGGCGATGCCCGGTGCATTCGCGCCAGTCGGCGGCGTAGGAGATTTTTGTCCCCGCGCCGAGGATGCCCCGGACATCGCCGGCGAGCCGCGTTAACGCCTGCACGGCCGGATAGGTGGAGACGCCGGAGCGCAATCCTGTCAGTCCTGGCAGGCCGGAGGCGATCAGAAAAGACTCGACACCGCCAGCAGCGCGGCACAGATAGGCGTAGTGCAGGATCATGCGCCGCAGCGACCACTCCTGCGCGCCCGAATACTCAACGCGGCTGCCCGAGACGGTAAATTCACTGGCGAAGGCGCGGCCGAAAAAACGCCCGATCTGGCTGCTGACGCGACGCGTTCTGTCGGGAGAGCCCTCGCGCCCGGGCGCCGGATCGCATGTGATCAGCCGCGTCGGCGGATAGGCCGGCTGTGCGGCCGCCCCGCTCAAGGGATCGGGCAGGCGGTTATCGGCGGCGATGTCCATGACGATCACCGGATGGAACATGACCCGCAGCCCGCGACTCTTCAAATCCCTGATCGCCGCGACAACGCTTTCATCGCTCGGGGTTCCACCGAAAGCGGGTTGGCGGTTATGGGTGCTGACCGGGTGGGCGCTGCGGCGATCGAGCCCGGCGACGGACCAGACGACGGGCCGCGTCTGTTTGCTGCTGGTCCGCACCCGCGGCGTCAGCCGGCAATGGCCGCAGCGCAGGTCGCTGGCGAACCAGCTAACGACCAGAGCGGCGTATTCAAGGTTCGGGCACCGGGCCATCAGATCGTCCAGCGCCACCGTCCAGTCGCTTTTGGCCGGGTCCGCATGGCTGTTCTCCGGCGTTTGCTCAAATTGCGACGCACCGCGGGTGACAGGCACGGGACTATAGCCGAATTCGGTGGTTCCGGGAACGATCGACACCGCGGTGATCTTGTCTTCGAGGCCGCCGCCGATCTGGCGGAAGACTTCGAAATTGAGTTGCGGAATCCGGCGCCCGTAGCGATTGATCGGCAAGCGCTCGAACACAATATAGGCCAGATCGCGATAGGCGGGGACCTCGTGGTCGTAGTGGGCGCGGATAAGGGAATCCGGCAACTGGGCGCTGGTGCCCTTGTACAGCCGATAGGTGATACCGGCGGTGTCCATGAGATCGCCATCGACCCAGATGCGGCCGATGCCGGTGATGGGCCCCTCGCACAGACCAACGGCGAAACTGGCATAATAGCTGTAGCTCGTCTGACTCGCACCGCCGCTTCTGCTGCCGCCCTTGCCACCTCCCTGGCTTTGGGTGGAGGAGAACTCCTCGAATTCCGGCGCCCAGATGATCTGCCCCGCCAGACGGCTGCGGCCGTATACTTTCGGCACCGGCGCCCCCTCGGTCGAGGCCTGTACCTGCAGGCTCTCCAGGCGATGTCCCTGGGAGTGATGGCTGCGTTTACCCAAAAGGGTCTGATCCATCGCGTAACCGGCGACGGCGCCGATCGCCTTGCCCAGGGTGAGGGCCAGCGGACCGCCGAAGGCGGCGCCGGCAAAACTGCCCGCTGTCGTCAGCAAAAGCGTTGCCATTTACCGCACTCCGGGAAAGCGAAAGGCATAAGCGATGCGCCGGCGCCACCAGTCCGACAGCGCCCCCTCGGCAACGCCAAGACGATCGTAGGCATGAATAAAGGTGTGCCCATCGCAGATGATCGCCGCGTGTTTGGCGGGTAATCCATCGCGCCAGCGAAACAGAACCACGTCGGCAGCGCCAAAGGCGTCGGGGGCGAGAGGTTCCATATGGCGCGCCGCCGCCCTGGCCAGTGATTCCGTTTTTGTTGTTTCCGCCCAATCGGCGCTATAGGCCGGCAGGCTTTCCGGTTCAGGCCCGTAGAACGCCCGCCAAACGCCGCGCACCAGCCCAAGGCAATCGCAGCCGACACCCTTCAGGGACGCCTGGTGGCAATAGGGCGTCCCCACCCAGGCGCGCGTCTCGGCGACAATCCGGGCGCGTGTGGGCGCTGGCGCACTGCGTCTCGCCTGTACAGAGCGTGTCATGTTACTTGCCCGGTTTGCCATAGGAGAGCGCAAAATCATTCCCCGGCATATGGGGAAAGCCGTGAAAGTTGATGGCGTTGTCGAACTTTGCCAGGCAGGTGGGAAAGGTCTTGTCGCACCCGGCGGTGATGGTGAAGCTGTCGCCCGTGGCGATCTCGCGCACCATGGGCTGCCACAGATCGATCCGCGCCCTTGAACCGCGATGATGAATTTTCACCTCCATGGACAACCCGGCGTTTTCGCCGCTGTCCCAGCGAAGCAGGCCCTGGGTGAACCAGCCGGAGGAGAAGGTGTTCAGATTGTTCGCCAGAAACGACGCGTTATCGAGGCGCTCATGGACGACGCCGGCCCCCTTGAATCGTGCATCGTCGAGATCGACACCGCAGCGTTCGTCGCCAAGATCGACATCGCAACTGTGCTGAAACAGCCGCCCCTGTTCCTGATCAAGCTCGTGCATGCGCCCGCGCATTTCGGCGCTGAAGGCGTTATCCTCGCGCCTGATTTCGCCGATACTGCCGCGTTTGATGCGCAATCGTTGCCGCGGGTCGCGCCAGTTGACCAGCCACAACTCGATGGTGGCGTTGTCGTACAGTCCGGCTGCCATGTCGGCGTCGTTGAGCTTGTCGGAGCGCAGGGCGCCGGAGACTTCGGTTGTTGATACCTTAAACCCCAGTTCCTGCGTGACGGCGCTGGAATCAAAACCGGAGGCCGCCTCAAAGTCCACGCCGTCAAAGTGCAGCGGGCGGTCATGATCGGTAAACCCCATTATGGTTCCATCGCCGCGCGTGAGTTTCCAGCAATAGCAAAGGGTGGTGGTGCGGGTGCGCAAATGCGCCGCGAGTTCATCGGGGAGAATACGCATAAGCTGGTTGCGATCTTTCAGCGGATTGTTTTCAGGGCGCGTGCCCGGGTTTGTCACCGTCTGCGGCCATGGCCGCAGACGGATACAGCAAGGCCATACCGGGCCATGCGGATGATCATGGTGCTTTTTGATTTATCCTGCGCTGTCAAGAGTTTAATACCAGCGGTATCAGACCTTGATCTCGATCAGCGGGATCGACGGAATGTCCCCGGCCTCAAACGCCGCCAGGTTTATTTCGATATGATCGGTATCAAAGCGCACCGGCACATCGAACTCAAAGCCGGCGGTAACGCCCAGACCGTTCGCCGGGATGGCGTTCGGCGCAAAGGTCACGACGCCGGTGGTAAAATCGCATGTATAGTCGCTGGTGCCGGACACAACGCCGTCCACGGCAACGATCAGCGTGTTCCTGACCGGCTTGGTGATGGTACGCGTATAGTGCGAAACACTGTCTCCGTATTTCTTTATCAGCTGGAAGTTTTTTTTCGTGCCGTCGCCGATGCCGATTTCCTGATCCGACTTGTTTGGTATCTCGTGGGGGGCGCAGGACTTGCAGTCAAGCTTGTCGCGCCAGCGAAATCCGTACAGCCGGCCCCGCCGGCCCTCGAAAAAATGCTGAACCGCGTACAGATCGGCCAGCGACTTTACGCCGTATCCGGCATTGTAGCGCCGGCGCGATGCTGCCCATCGGGTGTTGCGCTCTTCAAAGCCCGAGGACAGGCTGACCACATCCGTGCGCCGCTCCGGCCCCCCCGTCGAGCCGAACGCAATATCGAGGGGAAAGCGTGTTTCATGAAACGAAGGCGGAAAGGACATGGACGACTCCTGGAGCGGCTCACAGGCCACGCCGGCCGCGCCTCAGGGCGCGCGCCATCATGGCGGTGATTTCGGCCTCGGACCGGGTGAAACTCTGCGCATCGGGTGTGTTAACAACAAGCTGCACCCCGCCCGCGGCGGCGCGCGGCGCCTGCGCACGCACCCCGAGACGACCATCGGGGCCGCGCGCCAGGGGCATGATCGCTTCCGCACCCGCCTCGCCCATCACCCCGAGACGGGACCCGGAGAGGGGGAAATACGTCGGTGCCGCGACAACGCCGCCGCCGGCAAACGGAACAACGTGCTGGCCCGAGACCACACCGCCCCTGGCAAACGGCAGCAAGCCGGCCAGACCGCCGAGCACCTTGTTGAAGGTGCCCCCGGCGAGGCCCTCAAGGGATTTCATGGCCTGATCGAAAAGTCTGTTCGAGAGCGTGCTCGCCAGGCCAAGGGCAACGCTGCGCAGCACATCGGAAAACTGCTTTCCCTCCCTGACCGCCGCGCCAAACGAATCCGTGATGGTTTTACCCAGTTCCCTGGAGAGTTCCTGTATCCTGTCGAGTTCATTCTCCAATTCTTTCGCATCGGCTTTTATCTTTACGTTGATTTCCGGCTTCTCGGTGGTCATCTGTCAGGTCCTCGTGGTGACTGGCGGTATTGGCGGTATTGGCGGCATTGGCGGGGGCCGTTGCCGGCGTATCGGGATAGGCGCGCATGAGGGCATGCAGTCCCGCGCGCGCAAGCGGCGCCGGTCTGGCGTTTCCATGGGCCTCCACGGCGGCGGAGAATTCGTGCGGCGTCAGCGACCAGAACTCATCCGCCGACAGGCGCAGCACGCCAAAGCCGAAACGCATCATCTCGCGCCAGGGAAGCGGGTGTCGCGCCGACACCGCCCGATCGGGCGTTTTGCATCTGGAGCGGGTCACGTTTGGCCACGCGCCTGCGCTGCCGCCGGCGAAAACGTGGCCGTCAGCAAATCCGCCGCGATGGCGGCAAACCCGGCCGCCCCCCTGGGCGTTTTCATCGCCGCCACTGCTTCATCGCTGATATCGTGCCCGGCGCCCCGCAACCCGGCGGCGATGATGCATACCAGGTCTTTTGCGCGCAGCTTGCCGGTTTCAAAGCGCGTTGCCAGTTCCAGCAGGTTCTCTGCTGCGAATGCTGTTTCCAGTTCCGCCAACGCCCCCAGGGTCAGGCACAATGTGTAGCGTTCGCCATTGAGTTGCGCCTCGATTTCTCCCCGATACCTGTTTGCCATGATGTCCGGCCTTTCGTTCTACGGTTGGGTGTGAGCTTTCAGCAGGGTGTTCCCGGGACGGGCAAACCCATCGGGTGCAGGTGGCCATCCATCTGATCATTGCTTTTCGATCGCCTTGAGCCTGGGTATCGCCTCGCCAATCGGGAAACAGAATTGATTCTATCGAGACATGATACGCTCTAGGCAAATTCCAGCGCGCCAGCCGACTCCAGACCGATCTCGTAGGTCACTTCGCGGTTGTATTCGCCGGCGTATTCAAGAGTTGTGATCTGGAAATTTCCCTTAATCGTGCCGAAATCCGGTATAACAATTTGCCAGCGGCGGATGGTCCCGTCAAAGAAATCCACGCGCACGCGCGCATCGGACGCCGCGTCCTTGAATATGCCCGAGCCGGACAGACTGGCACGCCTGACACCGGCGCCCGCCAGCAGATGCCGCCAGCGCCCCTGCGATTCCGAATCCGTAATGTCCACCGCCTCGGCGTTGAACGACAGGGTTCGCGAGCGCAGCCCGATAACCGTCTCGAAGGTATTCGTGCGCCCTTCCATCTTCAGTAACAGGTCCTTGCCCTTTTGCGCCGTCATTCGGTTCTCCATTGCAAGCGTGGTATAATGTATCGGGGTCCGTGTGCATCAGTTGTGTAATTTCAACGGCTTATTCCTGGTAAACCCATCGGATGCCGGTGGCCATGACCAGATGAATGACCTGGCATGGCCTTGCCGCGGCCAGGGCCACAGGTATCGCTTCAGACTTGCCCGTCCCGGACATACCCGCTGAAAGATCACAATCCCTTGCCCTTCGGTTCGGTCACAGCGCGAAAACGCACCATGGCGTGCAGGGTCAGCCTGTCCGCCTCCAACACGACCTCGGCGTATTCCCGTTGCAGATTAACCAGATGATGGTGCTCAAGCGTCAGCGCGGCGTCGTCCAGGGCCGCGCCGATCGCCGCCACCACCGCCAGCGCCTGACGCCGCCCGGCCTCGCGAGACCAGACATGCAGGGTAAAGATATGCTCCTCACCCGCCTCGTTGTCGGTACTCCAGTCAAAGGTGCTGGTGCGGCCGAAACTCACATAAGGAAAGGCAACATCCCGCGGCGTCTTGTCGTAGATGCGCGCGCCCCCCAGAAGACCGGTAAGACGCCTGTCGCCAACGAGCCTGGCATAAATCGCCCGCTGCAACGACCACGCCGCATCCACCAGGGTATCAGCTGTAGGGGTCATCGGCGGATTTTCCGGCAAGAGCCTCGCGCGAAAGCCGACGATCACCATGCAGGGCGCCGTCCTCCACAAAGGGAGCCGCCAGCGCCGCCATTTCGGCACGATCGCGGCTTGCGATTTCGGCATCCCGGGCGAGGCGATGAAAGAGCGTGCCGCGCAACGCCAGACGCTCCAGTGTGCGCACAAGAGCGGCGGTGCCCAAAAGCGGTTTTTGGTCGATGCTGATCTTCACAGTTGCTCCTCGCGGCACAGACAGACAAGGCGGCAGCGTTTCTCATCGGGATCGTGACGCGCCTCGATACGGAACTTGCGGCCCTGAAAATCAAGCCGCGCGCCAAGGGGCACCGGCACCCCGGCGCGAAAGGTAATGCGATGGGTGATGACCTCGCGCAGGCCGGCGGCGACGTCTTCCTGGCGCGCGGCAAGCGTTTCGATCACCGCCCAGTAGGTGCCGCCGCTAACCCACTGACGCACGCAGCCGCCACCGTCATCGGATACATCCTGCGGCGTCTCGATCCGCACGCGATGGCGCAGGGCGCCGATCGGCGGCTGTTTCCTGGCGCTCACACGGTCACCATTCGATAGGGTTCCATCAGCGCCGCGACGCCGTCCGGCTCGGCAACGGCCGACATGCCGGACGTAACCACCGAACGATGTTCGTACCAGTGGGCGACAAGTTGCAGGATCGCCTGGCGCAGCGGCGCCGGTACACTATCGGCATCGGCACCGTAGCCGGCCCAGGCGTCGATCTCGAAGCCGTTGAAGGGGCGCGACGCCTGCGCGGCGCTGCCGACATTCAAACGCAATCGTGCGGGCGCCGACAGCAGATCGACCACATACTCCGATTCGGACAGGGTATGCGCCTGGCCGTTGCCATTGTATACCCTTACGGCGTTGACCTCGATCAGCGGCGCCAGGTCCAGACAGATCGTCTCGCCACGGGCGATGGAATCGTACACGATCCGCCAGCGTTGGCGGATCAACTGGCGCCGCGTGGTGGTCTCCACATAGACGCGGGCGGTGGTAATCAATGCCGAAATCAACAGATCATCGGCGGTGTTCTCAACGCGCAGATGGGTTTTTGCCCGGGTCATCGACACCGGCTCTGTCTGCGGTCCGGTATGCAGGATTGCCGTCATGGAAGGTCCTTACCTGATTTGAGGAAATGCAGGGGCGGGCGCCGGCGCGATAACGCCAGCGCCCGTTGCGCGATCAGCCTGCGGCAAACTTGAACAGCTTGATCGCGTCGAAATCGGCCACACCGCCGCCGACCCGCTTGGTCGTGTAAAAGAGTACAAACGGCTTTTGCGAATACGGATCGCGCAGCACGCGCACGTTCATGCGGTCGACGATCAGATAGCCGCGGCGAAAATCGCCGAAGGCAATCGAGAGGGAACCCCTGGCAATATCGGGCATGTTCTCGGCTTCGGCGATGGGAAAGTTCATCAGCGTCGGCGTTCCCCCGGCGATGGCTGCCGGCTGCCAGATATAGTGACCGTCGCTGCTCTTGATCTTGCGGATCTCGGCTTGCGTCTTGCGGTTCATCACCCAGCGGGCGTTCTGGCGATAGCCCGCTTTAAGGCTGTAGATCAGATCGACAAGGCGATCGGAAGGATGGGCATCGGCAAACCCGCCGTCCTTGCCGGAGGCGATAAAGCCGAGCCTTTCCGGCACCCAGGAGGCCTGCGCGACGGTATTGTAGCGTAGCAGGCCTTTTGGCCGGGTGTTTCCGCCGCCGTTGATAAAGGCCTTGCCTTCCTGCTCGGCGAACACCGTTTCCACCTCGCCGGCGATCCACGCCTCGACATCGATCGCGGCATCGTCAAGCAGCGTCGCCGTGGCCGCCGGCATGGCGTATAACTCCATGGTGCGATATTCGGCTTCACGCAGGCGTGGCGTATCGGTTTTCGTGCGGCTGCCGGTTTCTCCCACCCAGCCCGTCTGCATACCGGTCGTCGAATGGGGCACTTTATAGCTGCCCCTGGATATTTGCCGAACGCCGCAGATGGCGCGCATCGGTGAAATATCGCTCATGCGGGCGCTGATTTCGCGGGAGAGCTCATCGGGCACCAGATAGCCGCCCTGGCGGTCGGTCGAGGCGGTGAGGTCCTTTGTCTCGAAATCCCGCAACCGCGAGGTATCGCCGCTGCGCACATACGCATCGAAGGCCGCCTTGCGCTCCAGCGCCTCGGCCGACACCACCCCCTCGCCGCCGCCAAGACCCGGGCGGCGGGATTTCAGCACCAGCGCATCCATCATGCGCTTTTGCTCGCCAAGGGCGTGGTTAATACGCTCAAGCTTGTCCTGCGTTAGCGGATCGGCGGAAACGCGGCTTTCGATCTGCGCCAGGCGTTGATCGTTGACCACTTTAAAGGCCTCAAAGGCGCGCATGAATTCATCGAACGCCTGCGCCACATCGACGCCGCTGGCGCCAAGAGAAGCCGGCAACAAGGTCGCTTCGGAAGGGGTGATCCGGTCGTGGTTCATCGTTGTGGTATCCTGTGCTGTTGTTCTGCGTGATGGGGTAAGGGAGACGGCGCCATCGCACGGGCAGCGCGGCGGATCGCCTGCACCATCCGTGCCCGATCTCCTGTGCCGCCGGCAGCGTCCTGCGTGCCGGCAAGCGATTTGTAGCCGGAGCGGATCACCGCCCTTGCCTGGGAGCGGCTGAACCCGGCATTGCGGGTGAGCCAGCGCTCGAATTCCCGCGTGGTGGGAAGCGCGTATCCGCCGGCGCGCTTTAGTCCGCTCACGCGCGCCTGTGGATGCATGGGAAATGTCACGACGGAGATTTCCCACAGGTCGATGTCGAACAGGCGGCGGATACCCGACCTGGCGTCGGTGTGACCCTTGCGGGTGCGAAAGCCGATGGAGAGTCCATCGAGTGCGCCGGCGCGCATCAGGCTGAGAACCTCGCGTGCCCTGGCCACTTCCTGCATCAGCCGGCCGCGGGCGAACAGCCCGCGGGCATCTTCGCGCAATTCCTCCCACACACCGATGGGCGCGTCGGCATTGTGCTGAAACAGCATTTTGATGCCCCGGGTTCCGCGCTCGCGCAGACTTTGGCGAAACGCGCCGGGCATGACGACATCGTTGGTCAGATCGGCCTGTTTGAACAGCGATGCGTAGCCATAAAACGTCCCTTGCGCATCGACGCTTTTGAAATCGACGGGCGCAAAGCGCTTCTCGCGCTGCCCGGCACCATGGGGCATTGTTTCAGAAGAAGCGGGCATGGCCGTTCTCCTGAAGTCTTGGCGCCTTGCTGGCGGCGCGCAGAAATGCCTCGGTGAGCGCCAGACGGAACTCCACAAAAACAAGGCGATGATCGTGTCGGGCGTTGGCGCGCCGGCGCCGCCAGCGGCGCGGCAGAATTTTATCGGTCCATCGTTTCATGGGTTACCTTCCGGAAAAGAGGCGGTTTAAGCGGGCGATTTCGTTGACAAAGACGTTAAATCGCTTGTTGGAGGCGACCAGTTCCCTCAGCGCCCAGATCAGCAGTCCGCTGGCGCTGCCGGCCCATAGCAAAAGCGCCAGATGGGCCAGGTCGCCGCGCTCGCCGAATAAATGTACGGTTTCCTCAATCACGGGTTTTGCTGCGCTCCTTTTGTTGAGGGCCGGCAGGCGATATCGCCGGTCTGCCGGTCGGGTTGCGATCTTTCAGCCGGCTGTTGCTGTTACACACCCGCGGCGTGCGGGGCGCATGAGGCACCGTCAGGCCGCTCACCCTCCCCCTGCGGTATCGAGATCATGCGGTGCGCCATCGCCGCCATCGATGTTGCCATAGCCGACAGCTGCGCGCTTTTCGTTCACGCTCAGATAATCCGCCGCGCCCACCCGCGACCACAGCCGTTCGCGATCGTGGCTCAACGCGTCCAGCGCGTCGGCGTCATAGGCGATGCGGATAGCCGGATCGGCATCGGCGGCGAGCCAGCCGGCGAGCGCCTCGCCAAGACGCCGCACCAGCGGCAGAACCGTCTGCAACCAGAATGCCCGATTGGCCTCCTGATAGTTCGCATAGGTGTTGTCGCCGGGTATGCCGAGCATCATGGGCGGCACGCCGAAGGCCAGGGCGATCTCGCGGGCGGCGCCGTTCTTGGCGCCCATAAAATCCATATCGCGCGGACTAAGCGCCATGGTTTTCCAGTCGAGGCCGCCCTCGAGCAACAAAGGTCGACCGGCGTTGCGGGTGCTCTGATAGGTGTTTTCCAGCTCCGCCTTCAGGCGCGTAAACTGCTCTTGGCTCAAATGTGCTCCGTCACGCCCCTGATAGATCAGCGCGCCGGAGGGCCGCGCCGAGTTGTCCAGCAGCGCCTTGTTCCACGCCGATGCGGCGTTGTGCACATCAAGGCTTACCTGCGCCGCCTCAAGGGGGGAAAAGCCGTAATGATCGTTCAGCGGGTGAAAGGACTTCACATGGAGAATGGGAGCAACCGTATCACCTTCAAGCATATCGAAACGCACCGTGCGGCCGGCCACCTGGTAGGTATACGCCTCCGGCCAGCCATTGGCGCCCGGCACCACCTTCACCCGGTCGGGGCGCAACACATGCAACTCGCGCACCGTATTCCCCAGGCTGATCGCCTCCACATAGGCGTTGCCCGCCACAAGCAGATGCCCGTACACGCTTTGCAGGAACGCCGTTCCCGCCTCACGCTCGTTGGGTTGCGCCAGCAGTTGCAGCAGCGGGTGATCGTCACAGGCGCGCTTGCCTGCATAGAGCACCCAGGGAACCGACGCCGCCGCCTCGGCGATCAGGCGCACGCTGCGAAATACGATGGGGTTTTTCTGATACCCCTCGCGCGCCAGGGCGGCGTAATCGCGCGGCGTCCAGACGGGCCGTCCCTCGCGGTGGAGGGCGATCAGCGGACCGGTGCGGCTGGCCTTTTGCTCTGTCGCCGCGGACGCCTTGCGCGCCCGATGTCGTCTGCCAAACAGCAATTTCATCTCCTGAACCTGAACGATACGCTCCGGATGTGATTTTTCAGCGGGGTGTTCCTGAAACAGGCAAACCTGAAGGGACACCTCTCACAGTCATGGCCGCAGGTGGCCAGCAGCAGGGCCGGTTCGGGCCATTCATCTGCGCCCAATGAGTTTACCAGGAACACCCTGTTGAGGTTGAACATCTAGCTGTAATCTTTCAGCAGATTGTTCCCGAGACAGGTAAACCGGAAGGTACATCTCTTACGCCGTTGCTGCCTGGGAGGCCATACCGGGCCATTTATCTGATCATCGCTTTTTTTCTATTTATCCAGCGTTGTCAAGGGTTTAAGAACCGCCAGGGGCGGCGCGAAGCGCCCTTGACAACGCTGGATAAATAGAACACCTCTAATGATCAGATAAATGGCTACCTGCACCCGATGGATCTACCAGGGACAACCTGTTGAAAGATCACATCTAGAGCAGGCGCAGGCGCGGATCATACGCCGGCGCCAGCATCAGATCGGTAAGCGCCCAGACCAGGGCATCAAGCCGGTCGGGGCTGCGGCCATCGGATAATCCGCCGGGCGTGAAATCGCACATCTCGTCTTCCAGGGCGATAAACGCGCCCACGTGGCGAACCCTGTCCTGCTCGTATAACAGCGCCACCGGCTCGGCGCGCAGCCACTTGCCGCGCGTTGCCCGCGCCGCCTTTACCGGCACGCCGGCATCCACGCCGTGGATGACCTCGCGCACCATATCGCCGCCCTGGTTCACCTCGGCGATAAGCGCGTCGGCCTTGTGGTAGTGATACAATTCCACCGCCCGCCTGGCCCATTGCCGGGGGCGGACGGCGTCAAAACTGTCGTCCGCCAGCACATAGGCCTGCGCGTCGATCCCCACACCGGCGACGATCAGGCCACAGCCATCGCGCCGCTTGCCGCCGCCGGCGGGAGGATCAATGGCAACGACAATGCGCTTTAGGGCCGGTGCGCGGGCGATACGTATACTCTCCAGTTGCGCCCGCCGCCATAGCGCACCGCGGCGGTCCTCGAGCAATTCGCCGTCGAGTTCCTGGCGGCCCAGGCGGGTGCCGCCGTAGCGGGCAACAATCGCCTCCAGAAAACCGGGGGCCAGATTATGGGCGTTGTCGCGCGTTGTCGCGCGGCTCACGATTGTGCGCCTGTCGCCTAAAAGACGCTTGATCAGCGGCGTCGGCCGCGGCGTTGTGGTGGCGGCCTGGCGTGGCCGATCCCCCAGACGCAACCCGAATTGCAACATATCCCATGTCTCCTGAGCATTTTGCCACTTGCCGATTTCATCGCACCAGGCGGCTTCGAACTGGGGCCCGCGCAGACCTTCCGGGTCCTGCGACGAAAAACACTGGGCGATGGCGCCGTTGGGCCATTCCAGAGCACGGCGCGCCGGTATCCAGAGGGGGCGCTCATCGCTGCCATGCACCGCCAGCAGGCCGGAAAGGCCGGTTATCATGACATCGCGTACCGCCGCGTGGTCCTCGCCGACCAGCGCGATACGCCTTACCGGCCGGCGCGCAAAGGGCGGTTGACCGAACACCATCGCGCGCACCCATTCGGCGCCGGCGCGGGTTTTTCCGGCTCCCCGTCCGCCCATCAGCAGCCAGGTGTTCCAGCCCCCATCGACGGGCGGCGGCAACTGGTCGTTACGGGCCCATATGAGCCAGTCGAAGTAAAGATGCTCCGCCTCGGAGGCGCTAAGCGAGGCCAGAAACCTCGCCGTCGCCCCCGGCCTCCTCGTTGAATCGAACAAGGCGTTCCGCAAGGCGTTGGCGCCATGGCTCCGTGCGCCCGGTGTGATGGCCGCTCGTTGCGGTTTTCTTTCGTCCATAAGCGGTTCGCGCCTGCGCATCGAGTTCCATGATCTTCTCAATCGAGCGCACCAGACTGGCCAGGGTGCGCGTTTCCTGCTCGCTCGCCACGTCGCCCGTGGCGCGCTTTTGCGCCAGACGCGCCTCGATCTCGTCGATCTGCATGGCGCAGGTGCGAAACAGCTTGTCGACCATCCGCAGCCGCGCCGCGCCGCTTACCCGCCGCGAGGGGACCGGGGGCGGCTTCATCGCCTGCGACGCCGCCTGCCTGGGCCGTTTCGCTTTCACCCGTTTTCCGCGCCACCGCCAGCCCTCGGCGGCGCGGCGGCGGTAGAGGGTGCAGGGGGCGATGCGAAAGCGCCGGCAGATGGCGCGCACGCTTTCCCTGTCGCCCTCGTAGGCAGCGCGCACCTGGCGCCAATCGATGTTCTTGTCTGTCAACAGAATATCCATTGTTTGAAGAGCCTTTCAGTTCTTAAATGAAAGGCTCTAGCGAAACCTGCGCACCGGTCATCCGGCGCTGTCGCGGCATGGGCTTCGTTCCGGGTTTTAAGATGTTCGGAGCGGATGCGCCTGAATAGTTGAATGTGAAAAAGGGTGTTGCATCGGCGGGGCAACCGGTGATGGCCCGGTTTCATCGCCCGGGCTGTATGGCCCTGTGATGCGCACTTTTCCGACAATAGCAGAAACCTACACGATCACCGTTCGGTTGTCAAGGACTTTTTTCCTAAAAATGATTTTTTTCCTATTCTTGGCTCTCCGCCCCGGAACACCGCACACCGGAGCGTGTCATGTAGCAGGTTGTTCCTGGAGCGTGTCAGGTCTTAATAGAAGCAATTCTGTTTCCCGATTGGCGGAGCGATACCTGGTGCGGCCCTTGCCGCAGATGGCCAGCCGCACCCGATGGGTTTACCAGGAACAATCTGTTGAAATTGCACACTTACGTGATCACATAATCGGGCAAATCGCCATCGGGCACATCGTCCTCGCTCAGAATGGCGCCGCGCACGGCAATCCCCGCTTCCCTGACGCTCTCCCTTCGCCCGGAAACAAGCGGGTGCCAGTCGAATAACCCCTCTCCCCGCGCGATCAGACGATAGGCGCATGTCTTCGGCAACCAGGGAATATCGTGGACATTCTCCGCCGTCAGGTTAATGCAATCAGCCACCCGCTCCAGACGATTGGCGTAGTCGGTGCAGCGGCAGCGGCGGGCATCGAACAACCGGCACGCCACCCGCGTCTGAAGATATTCATCCGTATCCACATCCTGAAGCTTTACCATGCAGCACTGCCCGCACCCGTCGCACAGGGATTCCCATTCCGCCTCGCTCATCCGGGCCAGGGATTTGGTTTTCCAGAAAGGCGCGTTCTCGTCCTGCTGCGTCATCGGCTGCATTTCTCCATGGAGCGTGTTTACCATGAGGGTGTATCGATGTTGCAAAGATTTTTGATTTCGTAAACAAATGATTAACATGCTATACAGGTAAGTTGAAATACCAGCGGTATTGGCTTTGTGTACGCGCTGACTTGTGTGTCGTGCTGACAAGACAACGGTTTTAAACCAGGCCAGGAGTCAAACGCAAAGCCCCTGTATACCAGCAGTATTGGCCTTGTACACGCTACGTGTGTATCGTGCTGAAAAGACAACGGTTGTAAACCAGGCCAAGAGTCAAGCGCAACGCCCCCTGGTATAAAAGGGCGGGACACGACGATCCATTTCCGGCCACGGTTAAGAAGGCACCCGAAAGCACCATGAACGACAAAGACGCAGGCAACACCGGCAACGACCCCCGAAACGGGGACCCGGCCCCTGGCGCACCGGCAAATGAGTCGCGCAAAACCACCCCCGGGGGCCGGTCCGACCCACCATCGCGGCGAGGCGGAATAACGCCGCTGGAAATCGATGCCTGGCTGGATTCGTCTGTATACGCGGCAATCGCCTGGCTCGGCGCACGCTGGCGCGCGTTTGGCGACTTCATGGCCCGGTTTCGCCTGCGCGGATTGCGGCGGTTTTTCGTCGAAATCGCCTCGGACGGCATGAACCTGGCCACCCTCGGGCTGTTGCTGGTCATGGCACTGGCGCAGCCGGCGTACCGATCGACACAGACCGACTGGCGCGACCGGGACGACTACTCCATCACCTTTCTCGATCGCCACGGCCGCGAGATCGGCAAACGAGGCATCCTGCACGACGACGCCGTGCCCCTGGCACACATGCCCGATCATCTCATCAAGGCGGCGCTCGCGACCGAAGACCGGCGCTTTTTCTCCCATTTCGGCATCGATCTGATCGGCACGGCGCGCGCCATGGTGACAAACCTGCGCAACAACGCCGTCGTCGAAGGCGGCAGCACCATAACCCAGCAACTGGCCAAGAACCTCTTTCTGTCGAACGAACGCACCCTGGAACGCAAAATCCGGGAAGCCTTTCTGGCCCTGTGGCTGGAAGCCAATCTGAGCAAGGAGGAAATCCTCAAACTCTATCTCGACCGCGCCTATATGGGTGGCGGCGCCTTCGGCGTGGAAGCGGCGGCAAATACCTATTTCGGCAAGTCCAGCCGCGATATCAACCTGGCCGAGGCGGCCATGCTGGTCGGCCTCTTCAAGGCGCCGGCACGCTATGCGCCCCATGTGGACCTCGCCGCGGCGCGGGCGCGCGCCAACGAGGTCCTCGACAATCTCGTCGAGGCCGGCTTCATGCAGGACAGCGAAGTGCAACGGGCCAGGGACAACCCGGCCATCGTCGTCAACCGCGTCGATGCGGATACGCCCAACTATTTCCTCGACTGGGCGTTCGATCAGGTCAAGGACATCGCCGCCAAACACGGCAAGGGCAAAACCCTTTTGGCGTATACCACATTCGATTCGAACCTGAACCGGCTGGCCGAATATTCCATCGAGCGGCACCTGCGCCAGCACGGCGCCGCCTATGGCGTGAGCCAGGCGGCGCTGGTGGCCATGGAGCCCCACGGCGCGGTGCGCGCCATGATCGGCGGTCGCGACTACGGCGCCAGCCAGTTCAATCGCGCCACCAACGCCTTGCGCCAGCCCGGCTCGGCCTTCAAGCCGATCGTCTATATGACCGCCCTGGATGCGGGCTACAATCCGAACTCCATCGTGGTGGACGCGCCGATACGCTACGGAAACTGGGCGCCAAAGAACTATGACCGCCGCTATCGCGGCCGTATGCGCCTGCACACCGCCCTTACCCGCTCGATCAATATCATTCCCATCAAACTGGCATCGCAGATCGGCCGATCGAAAGTCGCCAGAAATGCCCGCGCCATGGGAATTTCCAGCCCCGTTCGGGTAAACCCGTCGATGCCGCTGGGCACCTCCGAGGCAAGCGTTATCGATATGACGGCCGTCTACGCCACATTCGCCAGCGGCGGCAAGCAGATCAAACCCTATACCATCACCCAGTTGCGCGATCTGCGCGGCCAGGTCATTTACCGCCGCAACGACAGGGCGGTTGAACCCAGGCAATTGTTCGAGCGCAAAAAGGTCGAGACGATGAACGTCATGCTGCAAAACGTCGTCGAGACGGGCACCGGCCGGCGGGCCCGCCTCGAGGGAATCAGCGCCGCCGGCAAGACCGGCACAACCCAGTCCCATCGCGACGCCTGGTTTGTGGGATTTACCGGCAATTTCGTCACCGCGGTGTGGTTCGGCAACGACGACTATGCAACCACCAGCGGCTTGACCGGCGGACGGTTGCCGGCCATGGCCTGGCAGCATTTCATGCAGAACGCGCATCGCTCCGTCGACCTGAAACCGGTGCCCGGCCTCAGGCCCAAGCCCCGGCGCAGCGATGATCGCGACGACACGCAAACGCTCGCCGCGCAGGATACATCCATCGATCTCTCCCAGCCGTTAAGCCTGAGCCGGCAAAGCGCCCATCTGTTAAAGGAGATCCAGCACGACATGCGCAAGGCTCATGTGACGCTGACCGGTCAATCAGACGTTACCGTCATCACGGGCCGGTCGAAGCCTTTTCAGCTTCGGTGAGGCGCCCGTTGTGGGTTGCGGCGGCGGTTTCAGGAACTCTCCACGATGCGCATGATGTGGACACTTTCGCTGTTTTTTTTCGCCGCAACCGTTCTCGGCCTGGGCACCGGCGCCCTCGTTCTGACCTATCAGGCACCCTTTGGCACCTGGCGCGATGGGGTCTGGGAAGCCTGGCCGAACGCCGGCAGCCCCGCATCCGATCCCTATCAACGCGCCGTTCTCGCCCTGGGCGGGCGCATCGCCCTGGGAGCGGGCGAAGGCCTGGTCTATACCGCCCGACACGATGCCCGAAAGCGCCCCCTGAACAGCGCATGCGACTATATCCTTAAAGGCAGGGCGCTTGCAGCGCGGCTGTGGACCCTCGCCGCCTATGATCAAAACGGCAGCCTGCTGCGCCCCGAACACGCCCGTCCGGGCATTTCAAGCGATACGATCGCCTATGCCTCCGATGGTTCGTTTGCCGTCACCGCCAGCACCCGCGCGCGCCCGTGGAACTGGCTGCCGCTGCACCCGACGGATAACTTTGTGCTCGTCCTGACCCTCTACGATTCGTCTCGCATCAGCGATCTGGACGACGCCAAGCCCATGCCAACACTTGTGCGCGGGAGATGCCGGTGAGAGCTGCGGAGTTTCGACTATGGAGCTTGTGCGCGCTGATGCTGGCCGGCGTTATCCATCTGAGCCTGGTTCTTGCCCTGCCGCTTCTCGCCGCCGACGAACTATGGCAGAAAATGGGGCTGTTCGGACCGAACGGGCGGTTTAACACCCTCACGCCGGCGCAGGCCGAGGCACTGCCGTTACGCTTTAGCGATCCGATGATGGTCTATGCGGTCTGCCGGTTTGATCTGTCGGCCGGCCCGGTGCGGATCAGCGCCGTCCTCGACAGCCGCTACTGGTCCCTCGCCATCTACAGCCGCTCCGGCGACAACGTCTACAGCATCAACAACCGCACCGCCGGCGGCGCGTCCCTGGACATCACCCTCACCAGCCCGACGCTGCAAGCCGTTTCGCAGGAGTTATTCGATTCATTGGAGGACGATCGCCGGCTTGCGATCGAGCCGGCGGATCCCCTGGGCTTTGCGATATTGCGATCGTTCGTCGCCGCGCCAAGCCTGAGGCGAAGCATAGAGAACAATATGCGCGGCGCCCTGTGCGAGGACGCGATGTCCTGACAGGCCGGGGATAGTTAAACGGGACTTTTTTACATTCAACAAAACTGTCGTTCTATCCGCGCGATATACTTGTCAGCGTTTACCAAAGCCAATATCGCTGGTATCAGTTGAGCTTGTGTCTTTTGGTTTTTTGCCGCGAAAGGCCCTTTGTTTTCTCGATCCGACAGGAAAGATCGATGGCACAACAATCGTCGTCCAGGCGCTCATAACGTACCCCGGGGAAAATGACGATCTCGCCCCTGGCATGCGATATCTCGACCTGACGAACGATTTTCCTGCCACGCTTGAGAGAATGCAGAACAATGATATTACCCATAAGGCACTCCGGGAATCCAGCCCCTGGTCGACAATGCAACCATTATTCGCACAACTGATCCTCACAATTTGTTAAATACGCGGCATATGTGATCAAGACGCCATTTAAGCGCCTTCATGGTTAACAGTCCGCTAACGTTTGTTTGCAAGAGTGCCGCGTATTCCAACGCAATGATTCCGTGGTTCTCCCATGCCCAATATCACCGCATCCGACAGCCTGAGCGCATTGACCAACAGCCGGTCAGCGCAACGGCGCGGCCTGCTGATCAACGCCGTTACCGATCTGTTCGCCACCGGGCGGCGCCACAACGCCACGGAACGCCGCCAGTTCGAGGAACTGATCAGCCAATTGCTCGTCTATGCAAGCAAGCAGGACAAGATGTTTGTCGCGACCAAACTGTGCAAGCACCCGGACGCGCCCGAACGCCTGATTGTCGAACTCGCCCGCGAAGACATTCAGATCGCCGAGATGCTGTTGCTGAACGCCCAACAGATCGACGATGAAAAACTGATAGAAATCGCCAGGGCGTGCGGCGAAGCCCACCAGATCGCGATCGCGCGGCGCAAGCCCCTGTCGGTCGGCGTTGTTACCGCCCTGATCGGGATGGGCGAGGCGGCGTGTTTGCGCGCCTTGATCCTCAACGAGGCGGCGGCGTTCGACAACAAGGCGTTCGGCAAGGCCCTGAGCGCGGCAGAGAAAGACCCCGAACTGACAAAACTGCTGTCGCACCGCGCCGATATGAACCCCAGGCAGATGGCCAGGAAATTCGTCGATCTCAAGACCGAGGAACGGGAACGGGTGATCGTCGGCTTCAAGGCGTTTCCGCCGGCGCAGGAAAGCGGCGAGACCTACCTGCAATTGAGCGAGACGGCAAACGATATCGTCGTCTCCCTGGAACATCTGGCGATGCGCAAGCGAATCGACACGTTTGCGCAGGTGCTCGCGACCATGATCCGCCTGCCGCGCGAGGCGATTGTGAAAATGATCGCTGATGAGAGTGGCGAGCCGCTCATCGTGATGTTGAAGGCCGTTGGCGTGCAGGAAAAAAGCACCTTGCGCATACTCTTGCACATCAACGAGAAAGTCGGCGAATCGGTGGCCGCCATCTACCGGCTGATCAACATCTATCGGGATATGCCGCAGTCGACGGCCAATGCCATCCTGCGCGAGTTGCGCATTACCGCACGCTCCAGCGCGGCGGCGCCGAAAAAGGCACCGGCGAGCGACACTCCGGCGCGCGGCAAGGGCCGCCAGCCCTCAAAGGAGTCGCCTTCGGCGCGCACACCAACGCAAAGGCCGGCGGAAAAAGCCCCCGATACCGCCAAAAAGGCGGTCTGATCGCCCTGGCAGTGTGTCGGGTGCAGATGGCCATTCATCTGATCATTGGAGGTGTTCGATTTCTCATGCGCTGTCAAGGGCGCTTCGCGCCGCCTTTGGCGGTTCTTAAACCCTTGACAGCGCTGGATAAATCGAAAAAAAAAGGGGGCTTCAGGACTGGGGCACGGCCTCTTCGGAAATACCCGCCGGCAGGGATCGATCCGCCGCCGGTGCCCCATCGCCGTCCTTGCCGGCGATATAGCCCGAGACCACCCAGCCCGCAACGCCGATGAGGATACCGGCGATCACGTCGATGAAGTAATGCCCTCCGGACGCCGGCACGGTAATCAGTATCGCCACATTGATGATAATCGCCAGCGCCAACAGGACCTTCTGCAAGGGCGAGCGGCCCACATAGCACAGGATCATCAGCACCGATAGCACCGCATGAAAAGAGGGAAAGGCGACGATCCCCTTGCCGTCGACAAACGAGATCACACGTATCGTACCATCGCGCAACCCGTGTAGGGTGGGCATGTAGTCGACAAATGTTCCCGCCTGAAAAACAGCGGGAACAAAACCATTCAACGCCTGCACGTCAAGGCCGTAATACTGATACGTCCCGGTCGCGACAAACGGCGCCGACAGGACGCATACGACAAAACCGCACAGGCTGTAGGCGGTGACAAAGCGCTTTAGCGATGCGATGCCACATACGACGGGCAGGGAAAGCATCACGGCAAACATCAGGGGCGTTGTCAGGCCGTAGATGAAATTCGACCATTCGCGAAGCCAGTCATTCCTGATGGTAAATGCCAGCCAGTCCAGCCAGTTCAACCCCAGGGCACTATCGATGGCGGCGAGGGATGTGTCCTGCAGGGGAAAATTAAGCGCCGCCGCGAAATAGGAAAGCGGCCCAAGCATTGTCGAGGAAAAGAAAAACAGTATGAAATATAGAGAAAAATCACGTATCATCACATCTCTACGAAGATACGTGTAGATGAAACAAACAGTTGAAAAAATCGCAATTATTATTAAAATAATACCGCCTTCCGGCTCCAGAAGCACCTTGTAATTCCAGCGAAACGCCAGTAAAAAGCCAAGAGCGAAATTAAGCGTTGCCATGAGCGCAATCAGGGCGCAGTTGAACCGTGTCGCGTTGTCGGAACGTATGGATACCGCTTTTGCGAGGGTCATAACCCACCACCTCCCCTGTTGTTCAGGCAATACATCATCCGGACGGATTCACAGGATATGTGAATGCGCAAGTATTATATAAAATTTGAGAAATTTTCGTTAAATTGTATAAGTATATATTTTATAATTTTTAACTATAAATCTGTGCGAGTGGAATTTTCTTTCAGCCCGATGCGGCAACGAGAATAATTTCAGGAAGAATTCTTCAGGATTGGGGCACGGCCTCTTCGGACATACCCGCCGGCAGGGATAAATCCGCCGCCGGTGCCCCATCGCCGTCCTTGCCGACGATATAGCCCGAGACCACCCAGCCCGCAACACCGACAACACCCCCGGCGATCACGTCGATGAAGTAATGCCCTCCGGACGCCGGCACGGTAATCAGTATCGCCACATTGATGATAATCGCCAGCGCCAACAGGATCTTCTGCAAGGGCGAGCGGCCCACATAGCACAGGATCATCAGCACCGACAACACCGCATGAAATGAGGGAAAGGTGACGATCCCCCTGCCGTCGACAAACGAGATCACACGTATCGTACCATCGCGCAACCCGTGTAGGGTGGGCATGTAGTCGACAAATGTTCCCGCCTGAAAAACAGCGGGAACAAAACCATTCAACGCCTGCACGTCAAGGCCGTAATACTGATACGTCCCGGTCGCGACAAACGGCGCCGACAGGACGCATACGACAAAACCGCACAGGCTGTAGGCGGTGACAAAGCGCTTTAGCGATGCGATGCCGCATACGACGGGCAGGGAAAGCATCACGGCAAACATCAGGGGCGTTGTCAGGCCGTAGATGAAATTCGACCATTCGCGAAGCCCGTCATTCCTGATGGTAAATGCCAGCCAGTCCAGCCAGTTCAACCCCAGGGCACTATCGATGGCGGCAAAGGCTTCGTCCTGCAAGGGAAAATTAAGCGCCGCCGCGAAATAGGAAAGCGGTCCAATCATTGACGAAGAAAACAGAAATACCATAAAGTATAAAGAGAGATCACGTATCATGAAATCTCTGCGAATATATGTATAGATTAAACAAACAGCTGAAAGAATTGCAATTATTATTAAAAGTATACCGCCTTCCGGCTCCAGAAGCACCTTGTAATCCCAGCGAAACGCCAGTAAAAAGCCAAGAGCGAAATTAAGCGTTGCCATGAGCGCAATCAGGGCGCAGTTGAACCGTGTCGCGTTGTCGGAACGTATGGATACCGCTTTTGCGAGGGTCATAACCCACCACCTCCCCTGTTGTTCAGGCAATACATCATGCGGATGGATTCACAGGATATGTGAATGCGCAAGTATTATATAAAATTTGAGAAATTTTCGTTAAGTTACATAAATGTACATTATATAACTATTAATTATAAATCTGTGCGAGTGGAATTTTCTTCCAGCCCGATGCGGCAACGGGAATGATTTCAGGAAGGGTTCTTCAGGATGGGGGCACGGCCTCTTCGGAAGACACCCGCCGGCAGGGATCGATCCGCCGCCGGTGCCCCATCGCCGTCCTTGCCGACGATATAGCCCGAGATCACCCAGCCCGCGACACCGACAACACCCCCGGCGATCACGTCGATGAAGTAATGCCCTCCGGACACCGGCACGGTAATCAGTATCGCCCCATTGACAACAATCGCCATCGCCAACAGGACCTTCTGCAAGGGCGAACGGCCCACATAGCACAGGGTCATCAACACCGATAACACCGCATGAAAAGAGGGAAAGGTGACGACCCCCCTGCCGTCGACAAACGAGATCACGCGTATGGTACCATCGCGCAGCCCCCTGAATGTGGGAACATAGTCAACCAGCGTACCCGGCTGAAGGGCGGTTGGAACAAAGCCATTCAAGGACTGCAAATCAATGCTGTAGTATATGTATGGACCTATTGCGACAAACGGCCCGCACAGGACACATGTGATAAATCCGGTCAGAATAAAGGCGGTCACGAAGCGCTTTATCGCCGTTATCCCATACACCAGGAGAAGGCTTAGCATGGTTACAAATATCAGGGGGAATGTCAGTTCATAGATGAAATTCGAATAGCGGTTGAGCCCGCCGACATTGGCTGTGAATGCCCGCCAGTTCAACCCCAGGGCAAGATCGATGGCGGCGAGGGATGTGTCCTGCAAGGGAAAATTAAGCGCCGTGTTCATATAGGAGAGCGGGGCGAGCACCATTGAGCCGATGATCATTAGCGCCGCGTACAGGCTGAAATCGGCGAGGGCCGCATCGGGGCGATACCTGGTGTACACGACCCAAATGGCTGCAAGCAGTGCCAGGGGCGCAATAATCGCCGCCTGCACGCCATCCGGTTCCAGACGAAATCCCATCCGCGCTCCCAGAACAAGCACGAGCACGAGCGCCAGTGCAATCAGGGCGCAGTTGAATCGTATCGCGTTATCGAAACGGACGGATACCGCTCTTGCGAGGGCCATAGCCCACCACTTCCCCTGTTGTTCAGGCAATACATTATCCGGACGGATTCACAGGATAGGTGAATACGCAAGTATTATACGCAGTATGAGAAATTTCCGTTAAGATGCGGCATCGGGAATGATTTCAGGAAGGGTTCTTCAGGATTGGGGCACGGCCTCTTCGGAAATACCCGCCGGCAGGGATCGATCCGCCGCCGGTACCCCATCGCCGTCCTTGCCGACGATATAGCCCGAGACCACCCAGCCCGCAGCGCCGATGAGGATACCGGCGATCACGTCGATGAAGTAATGCCCTCCGGACGCCGGCACGGTAATCAGTATCGCCACATTGATGATAATCGCCAGCGCCAACAGGACCTTCTGCAAGGGCGAGCGGCCCGCATAGCACAGGATCATCAGCACCGATAGCACCGCATGAAAAGAGGGAAAGGCGACGATCCCCCTGCTGTCGACAAACGAGATCACACGTATCGTACCATCGCGCAACCCGTGTAGGGTGGGCATGTAGTCGACAAATGTTCCCGCCTGAAAAACAGCGGGAACAAAACCATTCAACGCCTGCACGTCAAGGCCGTAATACTGATACGTCCCGGTCGCGACAAGCGGCCCGCACAGGACACATGTGATAAATCCGGTCAGAATAAAGGCGGTCACGAAGCGCTTTATCGCCGTTATCCCATACACCAGGAGAAGGCTTAGCATGGTTACAAATATCAGGGGAGTCGTCAGGCCGTAGATGAAATTCGACCATTCGCGAAGCCCGTCATTCCTGATGGTAAATGCCAGCCAGTCCAGCCAGTTCAACCCCAGGGCACGATCGATGGTGGCAAAGGCTTCGTCCTGCAAGGGAAAATCAAGCGCCGTGCTCATATAGGAAAGCGGGGCGAGCACCATCGAGCCGAGGACCAGTAGCGCAGCGTACAGGCTGAAGTCGGCGAGGACCGCATCGGGGCGATATCTGGTGTACACGACCCAAATGGCTGCAAACAGTGCCAGGGGGGCGATACTCGCCATTGCCGCCTGCACGCCACCCAACTCCAGGCGAAATCCCATCCGCGCTCCCATAACAAGCACGAGCACGAGCGCCAGCCCAATCAGGGCGCAGTTGAACCGTATCGCGTTATCGAAACGAATGGATACCGCTTTTGCGAGGGCCATAACCCACCGCCTCCCCTGTTGTTCAGGCAATACATCATCCGGACGGATTCGCAGGATATGTGAATGCGCAAGTATTATATGCAATTTGAGAAATTTTTGTTAATTGCATAAATATATATTTTATAATTTTTAACTATAAATCTGTGCGAGTGGAATTTTCTTCCAGCCCAATGCAGCAACGAGAATGATTTCAGGAAGAATTCTTCAGGATTGGGGCACGGCCTCTTCGGAAGGCACCCGCCGGCAGGGATAAATCCGCCGCCGGTGCCCCATCGCCATCCTTGCCGACGATATAGCCCGAGATGACCCAGCCCGCGACACCGACAACACCCCCGGCGATCACGTCGATGAAGTAATGCCCTCCGGACGCCGGCACGGTAATCAGTATCGCCACATTGATAGCGACCGAGAGCGCCAACAAGACCCTCTTCAAGGGCGAGCGGCCTGCATAGCACAGGATCATCAACACCGATAGTACCGCATGAAAGGACGGGATTTTTACGATCCCCTTCATCTCGGAAGGCGTAATTGTACGCAGGGTACCATCGCGCAGCCCCCTGAATGTGGGAACATAGTCAACCAGCGTACCCGGCTGAAAGGCGGCCGGGATGAAGCCATTCAAGGACTGCAAATCAATGCTGTAGTATATGTACGGACCAATTGCGACAAAGGGCCCGCACAGGACACATGTGATGAATCCGGTCAGAATAAAAGCGGTCACGAAGCGCTTTGTCGTCGTTATGCCATACACCAGGAGAAGGCTTAGCATGGTTACAAACATCAGGGGGGTTGTCAGTTGGTAGATGAAGTTCGACCATTCGCGGAGCCCGTCATTTTTGGCGGTGAATGCGAGCCAGTCCAGCCAGTTCCACCCCAGGGCAAGATCGATGGCGGCGAGGGATGTGTCCTGCAAGGGAAAATTAAGCGCCGTGCTCATATAGGAGAGCGGGGCGAGCACCATCGAGCCGATGAGCATTAGCACCGCGTACAGGCTTAAATCGGCGAGAGCCGCATCGGGGCGATACCTGGTGTACACGACCCGAATGGCTGCAAGCAGTACCAGGGGCGCGATACTCGCCATTGCCGCCTGCACGCCACCCAACTCCAGGCGAAATCCCATCCGCGCTCCCAGAACAAGCACGAGCACGAGCGCCAGCCCGATCAGGACGCAGTTGAACATCAATGCTGTGTCGATACGTGAAAAAACAGCTCTTTCAAACGCCACAGCCTGCCATCTCCCTTTTACCCGGGCGATCCGCACCCGGGCCGATTTGAACCGAGTACGCGAATACTTAAATAAATACTCAAATATTGTATGTAATTCAGAACTTTCTGCTAGAGCGTGTCAGGTCTAAAGTAGCACGAAGTGCGGACATGGGAGGTTAACGTTTACGATTAATACCGCTGGTATTATTGGGAAAATTAAACCGGGGCGAAGCCGAGGGACTTCTCACATTCAACCATCACCAGGAACCAGGGCCGAATAAAGGACGGTAGTTGTGTAATTTCAACAGGTTGTTCCTGAGGCAGGCAAACCGGAAAGTGTTACCTCTTAGCACCCCTGCCGCCAGAAAGGCCATACCGGGCCATCCATCTGTACCCGATAGGTTTACCAGGGACAACCTGTTGAAATTACACACTTAGAGCGTGTTATCGCCTTCAGGCTTGCCAGATATTCGCCGCGCCAAAGACAGGCGATGGGCATCAAGGCCCTCGGCCTGGGCAAGAGCCATCGCGGCAGGTGCCAGGGTGGAAAGCGCTCGTGCGCCGCACTTGACGATACTGGTGCGCTTCATGAAATCCATAACCGATAAGGCGGAAGAATAACGTGCGCTGCGCGCTGTCGGCAATACATGATTGGTTCCCGCGACGTAATCGCCGATGGCCTCCGGCGTGTGCTGGCCGATGAAAATGGCGCCCGCATTTTGAACCTGGGCGGCCAGCGCATCCGCATTCCCGGTAAAAATCTCAAGGTGTTCAGGCGCAATGGCATCAATCAGCGCAAGGGCCTCTTCACAGGTTCCGGTTACGATAATCGCACCGAAATCGCGCCAACTGGCGGTGGCGGATGCAGCCTTGGGCAAGGCGCTGAGTTGCGCATCGACGGCGCGCGCCACCTGTGCGGCAAGGGGGGCATGATCGGTGATCAGAATGGCCTGGGCCGCCGGATCATGCTCGGCCTGAGCAAGAAGATCGGCGGCAATCCACGCGGCGTCAGCACCTTGATCGGCAAGGATCAGCACTTCCGAAGGACCGGCGATCGAATCGATACCAACGGCACCGAACACCAGCCGCTTGGCCGCCGTAACATAGGCGTTGCCGGGTCCGACGATCTTGGCCACGGGCGAAATGGTCTGCGTGCCATAGGCAAGGGCGGCGATGGCCTGGGCGCCGCCGATTTTATAGATCGTGTCGACGCCGGCGAGATCGGCGGCGGCCAGGACAAGCGGATCAATGACACCGTTCGGCGCCGGCACCGTCATGACGATACGGGGAACGCCGGCGATTTTTGCCGGCACGGCGTTCATCAGTACCGAACTGGGGTAACTGGCGCGGCCGCCGGGAACATAAAGGCCGACCGCCTCGATTGGCCGCCAGCGATGGCCAAGGGTGACGCCCAGAGCATCGGTATAGATGTCGTCGGCGGGCAACTGGCGCCTGTGATGACGCTTGATGCGTTGATAGGCGAAGTCGAGAGCGGCAAGGATTTCCCGATCGCACGTCTTGAGGGCGCGCACCATCTCCGCCTGGCGTACCTGCATGGTTTGTGCATTAAGGCGGATATGATCGAAGCGCGCGGTGTATTCGATGACAGCCGCATCGCCCCTGTCGCGCACTGCGCCAATTATCTCCTCGACGTCGCGGGTGATATCCGGAGCGTTTTCGCGCTTGACAGCAAGCAACGCCTGAAAGCGCGCATCGAAGTCGTCATCCGTGGTATCCAGGCGTATGGCCATGGGTTCATCCGGTTTCGTGATCGGGCCGGTTTGTACTCGACCAGGCCGCACCGGTGTCATCGAGGCGAAGTTCCAGACAATCAACGGCGAGCCGAATGGCGCCGCCGCCGGCGAAATTCAGGAACAGGTGGCCGGCAGGAGCCTGCCGCGCTTCGAACTGCAGGGACAAGAGCGCCAGAACGCCGTCTCTGGCGCCCATGTTTATGCCAAAACTGCTGACGGCGCTGACAAAATCAATGACCATTCCGGCGCGTCGGCGCTCGCTATCGCCTTTTCCCGAAGGCGGCACCTCCCAGGCGAACCGGTTCATCATCAGCGCAAAGCGCCGCTCGTTTGCCAGCCACGTCATGTCGCCGATTCTAATCAGGGCGTCCTGGGTCAGCGCGGAGACGACCTGCAGATCATCCGTATCGAACACTACAAGTCTTTGCCGTGCCATAATGCTCTTCTGCATCCGATGGTTTTTCGAGAACAAGCTACTGATATGACACAAACAGGTGTCTTTGGTATGGGATGCGGCCTTTGCCCGATCAGGTGCTGATGCGTTCCACCTCGGCGCCACAGGCGGTGAGTTTTTCTTCCAGCCGCTCAAAGCCGCGATCAAGATGATAGACGCGGTTGACGACCGTCTCGCCGCGGGCCGCAAGGCCGGCGATGACAAGCGAGACCGAGGCCCGCAAATCGGTCGCCATAACCTGCGCACCTTGCAGTTGATCGACACCGTTGATGGTCGCAGTTTGTCCGTTGAGCTGAATATCGGCGCCAAGGCGCGCCAGTTCCTGTACGTGCATGAAGCGGTTTTCAAAAATCGTTTCGGTGATTTCCGACGTGCCCTCGGCCCGTGCCATGAGAGCGGTCAGTTGCGCCTGCAAATCGGTCGGAAAGCCCGGATAGGGTTGCGTTTTTACGCTAAGCGGTTGCAGCCCGGCGCCATTGCGGCTGACGCGAAGCCCCTCGTTGAGCACCTCTATGTGGACGCCGGCGTTGCGCAGAACTTCGATGGGGGTATCCAGCAGTCCGGCTTCGGCGCCCTGCAGCACAACCTCACCGCCCGTCATGGCGACCGCCATGGCGTAGGTGCCGGTCTCGATCCGATCGGCCAGAACACGATGGCGCGTACCCGTCAGCCGGTCAACGCCGTCAATGACAAGGGTCTGCGTGCCCGCCCCCGATATTCTGGCACCCATTTTGACAAGGCATTCAGCCAGCGTGACAACTTCCGGCTCGCGCGCCGCATTAGCAATAACCGTGCGCCCCCTGGCCAGGGTCGCCGCCATCATGAGCGTATGGGTGGCGCCGACCGAACATTTGGCGAGGGTAATCTGTGTACCGCGCAAACCGTTGGGGGCACGCGCGTTCACGTAACCATCGTCGATGGTAAGGGTGGCACCGAGGGCGGCAAGCCCGTCCAGAAACAGATCCACCGGCCGGGTGCCGATGGCGCAGCCGCCGGGCAATGAAATACGCGCTTGGCCGCATCGCGCCAGCAGCGGGCCAATAACCCAGAAGCTGGCGCGCATTTTCGAGACAAGCTCGTAGGGCGCCGTCAACTCGACGATATCGCGCGCCGTCAGATGGATCGTCTGGCCGAACAGGCGCGGTTGCCCGGCGCGACGGCCGTCGATGGCCATATCAACGCCGTGATTCTCCAGAATATGCGCCAGCAGGCGAACGTCGGCGAGCCGTGGTATGTTCTCCAGGGTAACGGTCTCGTCGGTCAAAAGGGCGGCGATCATCAAAGGCAATGCCGCGTTCTTGGCGCCTGAAATGGGAATATTTCCGCACAAGGCGTTGCCCCCGACAATTCTGATTTTATCCATCGCAGTACGGTTCCTTTACGTATTATGCCATTGCCGGTTGTTTAGAGCGTGTCAGAATTATCCCGGGGGGATTTGGCTTTCATGCGCCGCTTTCGTAACTGGGCTTTGCGGCGAACCAGATTTCGGCGCAGGGCGGCGCCCAGGCGCGCCGACCGGCCGCTATCCTCATCCTGTTGATGTTGCGGATTTTTAGAGTGCGCGACCGGGCTCTTGCGGGCGATGGTGCCCGAACCGTCGTGCGGCGGTGCTGTCGCTTGATTTCTTTTCCCCACGCTAGAGCCTTTCAGCTTTTAAGTGAAGCAATTTTCGTTTCTCGATTGGCGCGGCGATACCTGGGCTCAAGGCGATCGAAGAGCGATGGCGACCCATCTCATGAGATCGGCCTGGGTGTGGGCGTCCGCCAATCGGCAAACCCGAAGGGACGGGCGCTTTTGCTATAGATTTCAGGGCGATCAGCTTTATGGCGTTAGCTTTACCCTTTGCAAAATGGGTACAGCGAAACGCATAAAGCTGATCTAATATGAACCTTAAGTCTCTTGCAAATAGCCCCACTATATCCTGCGAGACTTAAGGTTCATCTTATCGCAAAATCGCTCCGTCAGAATGATTCACTTAAGAACTGAAAGGCTCTAGCGATTCCCCGTCGGTTTTTCCGCCTATCCCCCGGCGCATTCCCTCGGCTCGTTTCTTGCAGTATTCAGGCTCCGCACACGCAATCCACCAATGGCCGATACCCGTTCCGCCTTGTCGCTTAACCGGCCCCGTTAATCGACATTGGCGAGGGCACCGGAGTCGCGGTCGGCGCCGGGACGATCCTTGACCGGCCGATTCGGGCGTGGTCTCCTGCCCGGCTTGCGCACTCCGCCTGAGGAAGACCGGTTAGCGCCATTGGTATCGGATGGTTCGTCTTCGGGCCCTGCATTGAGCTTCGGTTGCGGGGCGTTCGGGTGACTGAAATGCGATTGCGCCGAGGCGATAATACGAAAATAATGCTCGGCGTGCTGCAAATAATTTTCCGCCGTAATGATATCTCCCGATGATTGCGAATCGCGCGCGAGATTGACGTATTTCTCGGCAATTTGCGATGCTGTTCCGCGAATTTTCACGTCGGGTCCATTGCTGTCATAAGATCGGCTAATCGGATTGGGACCTTTGCGTCCACGTCTGGTTCGTCTGTTGTGCTGATTGTGTCTCATTGAATCCTGTATCTGTTTTTCCACCCGTCGAAACCGGGCAACTGACTTATCGCACCCTTGGCGCGCTGCAACGCAACGTCTTGCACGCCGTCAGGGTTGCGCCATGGCAAAGATCGCATACCGATATCTGCAGCACCGCCTGGCCCATGGTCCGGGCGCGGCGCATTCTTCTTGCTGGCCCCTCGCCGGTAAAACAAACAGGCGGTGGCTTTGATGAGGAAAACCAGCGGCAATTCGCCCCATGGGCGTCGATAGACCGCCTGCGGTCTTCTTGATGCGGTCTTAAGAGAGCCTGTATGTTTGGTTCAAATCAAGCGCCGGGGGAAATACCCAGGCAAGAAGTTCTCATCTTTGCGCGATTCGGTTTCAAGGTATTACGCACAATTTCGCTGGCACAACGATCCCATATTCATGAGACGTTTTACGTGAAGCGATCTGATTGTACCTGATCAGGTGACGATCAGGACCCCGGCGCGCATTGTTCAGGAGCGCTATGCCGTTTGGCGATCGCCCACATAATCTATCCGCATCCATCTGCAGCATAATGCCGCATCAGCAGGATAATCAGCCCTGTTTTCTGTTAAACTGTCATGGCGATCGGACGATTGCGCTTTGTACGAATGCGCATCCAAACGATGTCGTTGGCTTGTATCGTGCCTTCCCCGGTGTCTTACACTGAGAGCCTTGATCGGCGTCTATACGCCTGACATCAGGTATGTTACCTGTTTTGACCGTCACAACCAAGCAGTTTTTACCGGGTTTGGCAACTAATACCAGCGGTATTGGCGTTTTGTACGCGTTGACTTGTGTATCGTGCTGACAAGACAACGGTTTTAAACCGGGCCAGGAGTCAAACGCAAAGCCCCCTGGTATAAAATGTCCCCTGGAGCGTGTCAGGTCTTAAGACAAAACAACCCACATAACCGCTGAACATCGGCAAGCCCGTCACACTTGCGCCGCCAGACAGATAACACGATTCCTTTTGCCTAAATCAGCATAAATTTCGATCATGGTAAACCGCATTTCGTTAAAAATTTGAATAACCGCGGCATTTTGTTCCGCGCCATGCTCAAGAAATATCAGGCTGTCCCGATGCACATGGGGATAAAGTTGGGCGGCAATGTGGCGATAGGCGGCCAGGCCGTCGGCGCCACCGTCAAGGGCTTGCACCGGTTCAAAGTCACGCACATCGGCAGACAGGCCGGCAATATCGCCGGTGGCGATATAGGGGGGATTACACACAATGATGTCGAACACTCCCTGTATCTGCGCCAGCCAGTCTGAGCGTATAAAGCGGCACCGCGCGCTGACACCATGACGGGCCGCATTGGCGCGGGCGCGCTCCAGCGCCCCGGCACCGATATCGGTCGCCGTGCCATGGGCCTTGTGCAGTTCTGACAACAGGGCGATCAACAGGCAACCGCTTCCGGTGCCGATATCGAGAAGGTGTAAGGGAGAGTTAGTCTGGTGCCTGGCGGCCACGGCTTTCAGAACTGCGCCGACGAGGGTCTCCGAATCGGGACGCGGAATCAATGTATGCTCATCAATCGAAAAAGACAGGCCCCAGAATTCCTTCTCGCCAAGAATACGGGCGATGGGTTCGCGGCGCAGCCGGCGCGCCGCCAGTTCTGTCAGTACCGTCCGCGCACGTGCCGAAACAGGCGCATCGGGCGATACCACAAGATCGCGCGGCGAAAGGCCCAGCCCATGGCACACCAGAAGGCGCGCATCAAGATCGGGCGTATCCAGCCCGGCGGCGCGAAAGCGATCGCGCAGGCATCGATACGCGCGCGTGCGGCTTGAAGGCGACACGGTTTCTCACTCCTGCACACGGGCCAGTAACGCGGCCTGATGCTGCGCCGTCAGCGCCTCGATGATCTCATCAAGAGCCTCACCGGAGAGGATGCCGGGCAATTTGTACAGGGTCAGATTGATACGATGGTCTGTCACGCGGCCCTGAGGGAAATTGTAGGTGCGAATGCGCTCCGAGCGATCTCCCGAGCCGACCTGGTCGCGCCGTTGCGCCGAGCGCTCCTCCTGCGCCTTACGCCGCTCGGCATCATAAAGGCGCGCGCGCAGAATTTTCATGCCCTTGGCGCGATTCTTGTGTTGCGATTTCTCGTCCTGTTGCGAGACTGTAATGCCGCTGGGCAGATGGGTGATGCGCACCGCACTGTCGGTGGTGTTGACCGATTGGCCTCCCGGACCGGAGGCGCGAAAAATATCGATGCGCAGATCGCCCTCGTTGATTTCGACGTCGATTTCCTCCGCCTCGGGCAGCACGGCTATGGTGGCGGCGGAGGTATGGATACGGCCGCCCGATTCGGTTTCGGGAACGCGCTGCACCCGGTGTACGCCGGATTCGAATTTAAGCCGGGCAAACACCCCCCGCCCGGTGATATTGGCGATCGCCTCGCGCACGCCCCCCACCTCGCCCTCGCTGAGTGAGATGATGTCCATCTTCCAGCCATGCAGGGCGGCGTAACGCTCGTACATGCGAAATAGCTCGCCGGCGAACAGGGACGCCTCGTTTCCGCCGGTGCCCGCACGCACCTCGAGAATGGCGCTTTTATCGTCAGCCTCGTCCCGGGGCAACAACGCCAGTTGCAGCCCTTGCGCGATCTCCTCCAGGGTAAGGCTTGCCTCGTGGCTTTCTGCCAGCGCCAGTTCGCGCATTTCCGCATCGTTCGTTTCAGCAAGAATTTCCCGCGCCTCGGCAATCGTCTGAAGCGCCGCCCGATACTGTCGGATCCTGGCGATCACCGGCTCCAATTCGGCATACTCCTGTGCCTGGCGCGCATACGCCTCGGAATGACCCGCGGTCGCCATGGTGTGCTCAAGCTCGGCGTGACGCGCCAGCAGAGAATCAAGCTTTTCGGCCGGAATATTGATCGCCATATGGCTCTCGTTCAATGGTTGCGTTTGTTGTGGTCCGGTACGCCGCCCGCGCCCGCCACGTCCGCCTATACAGGAACGCCGTGATCGGTGGCGTAGTCACGCAGGGCATCGCGCATGGCGAGATCCGAATCGCGCCCATCAAGCAATGCATTCACAGCGCACGCCGCATCGCCGGCATCGAGTTCGCGCAGCATCGCCTTGACCGGTCCAATGGCTGGCGCGCTCATGGACAGATTGCGGTACCCGATGGCAATAAGCGCCATGGCAGCCAGGGCATTGCTCGCCAGTTCGCCGCACATGGTGACCGGGCAGCCCGCTGCATTGCACGTATCGGCGATCTGTTTTAACACCCGCAGACTGGTCGCGCCAAGAGGATCGTAGCGATTGGCAAGGCGTGGATTGGTGCGATCGCTGGCGAACAGAAACTGTAACAGATCATTGCTGCCAACCGACAGGAAGTCGGCCCGCTCGACAATGTCGTCAAGTTGCCACAGCAGCGCCGGCACTTCGATCATGGCGCCGAGTTCGATTTTACGAGGCAGGGGATGGCCGTGCCTGGTCAGAAACGCTTTTTCTGTCTCGACACAGGCGCGCGCCGCCTCGAATTCACCGATATCGGTGATCATGGGAAACAATAGCCGCAAGGTGCGCCCATTACTGGCGTGCAGCAGAGCGCGGATCTGCGAACGCAGCAACCCGGGCCGATCCAGCCCCAGACGAATAGAGCGCCAGCCAAGAGCCGGATTTTCCTCATGCGTGGTGCGCATATAGGGCAGGAGTTTATCACCACCCACATCAAGGGTGCGAAATATCACCGGCCGATCCCCCGTGCGATCCAGCACCTTAGTGTAGAGGGCGCGCTGGGCACCCATACGCGGAAAGCGCGCTGCCACCATAAACTGCAATTCGGTGCGAAACAGCCCGATCCCCTGCGCCCCGGTCGTCTCAAGATGGGGTAGATCGATCAACAGGCCGGCGTTTAGCAACAATTGTATCGGTTGACCATCGGCGGTAAGGGCCGGCATATCGCGCAGCGCCCGGTATTGTTCCTGCTGCCTGGTTTGCAGGCGCAGTTTTTCCCGATACGATTCGATCGCATCATCGGGGGGACGGACATGAATATCGCCGCTCTCGCCGTCGACAATAATGGCATCGCCGTTCTCGGCCAGGGTGGTCACATCGGCAACGCCCGAGACGGCGGCAATGCCGAGCGCGCGCGCCACGATCGCCACATGGCTGGTCGGCCCGCCCTCTTCCAGCACAAGGGCCTGTATGTTGCGGCCGGCATAATCGAGCAATTCCGCCGGCCCCATCGTCGCCGCCAGCAGGACAGAGTTCTCCGGCAGATTTTGCTCGGTAGTCGTCTCGCGCCCCAAAAGCAGCCGCAGCAGGCGATTGGCCAAATCGTCAAGATCGTGCAGCCGCTCGCGCAGGTACGGATCGGTCTGGCGCAGCATCCGCGCCCGGGTATCGTTCTGCACCCGCTCCACCGCCGCCTCGGCGGTAAGGCCGGTCTCGACCGCATCGCGCATGCGCTTGGCCCAGCCGCGGTCATAGGCGAACATGCGATACGCCTCAAGCACATCGCGGTGTTCGCCGCCCTCGGCCAATTCGCCGCGCATGAGCATATCGTCTGCTGATACACGCAGTCTGGACAGACCGCCGTTTAGCCGCGCCAGTTCCGCCTCCACGTCATCGGCGACGAGATTGGTGACGAAGATGCGCGGATCGTGCAATACGACATAGCCCAGACCGATGCCCGCCGATATGCCTTCGCCGCGCCGGTGCAGGGGGCGCGACAGATCGATACTGACCCCCGATGAGCCCAGTTCTTCCAACTCCGCCGCCACGACGAACTCGGCCACCAGCATGGCGGCTGTCTGCAGGGCGTCCACTTCTTCCTCGGAATAGACCCGCTCGGTGCGGTTCTGTACCACCAGCACGCCAAGGGTGCGCCCGGCGCGCAGGATCGGGACGCCGAGAAAGGCGCGGTAGTCTTCCTCACCCGTCTCGGGCCGGTAGACGAATTTGGGGTGTTCGTGCGCCAGGTGCAGATTTAATGTCTGCGCCTCCTGCGCGATGTATCCGACAAGTCCCTCGCCGATCGCCAGATTGGTTCGGTGCACCGCCTGCGGCTTCAGCCCCTGGCTGGCGAACAACTCCAGCACGCCATCGGCGCGCAGTACATAGAGCGAGCACACTTCGGCCACCATATTGGTGGCGATCAGGGCGACGATCTTGTCCAGACGCCGCTGCGCCTTCAACGGCGCTGCCATGACTTCGCGCAGCCGGCGCAGCAGAACCCGCGGTGCTGAGTGGATTACCCGATTGGGCATCATCCGTCCCTTTGCTGTCGGTACCTGTGGCGTTGTTGTTTTGCCGGGTGCCAAATTATCACAATACGGGCACTCATGGGCATTGCCCGCAAACGAGGGGCAACCCGTTTACATCCTATGGCCTGTCAAGGCCATAGGCGGTGTGCAATGTGCGCACGGCCAGTTCACCGTAGTCGGCATCAATCAATACGCTGATTTTGATCTCCGATGTGGAGATGAGCTGGATGTTGATGTTCTTGTCCGACAGGGCGCGAAACATCGTCGAGGCAACGCCGGCGTGGGAGCGCATACCGATGCCGACGACGGATATTTTCACGACATCCGACGAGGCGTTCAGTTCCTCATAGCCAATGGTGTCTTTGGCTGCTTCGATGGTCTCCACGGCGCGGGCGTAGTCGACGGTGGGAATGGTAAACGTCATATCGGTCGTGCGCCCGTCTTCGGAGATGTTCTGAATGATCATATCGACATTGATATTGGCTTGCGACAGCGGGCCGAATACGGCTGCGGCAACACCCGGTTTATCGCGCACGCGGCGCAAGGTGATTTTTGATTCATCGCGCGTATACGTAATGCCGCTGACAATGTTCTTTTCCACAATATCTCCCTCGTTACAAACCAGCGTTCCCGCCCTTTCGCCATCGACAACAACGGGCGCATCCGCATCGGCAAAACTTGAGCGCACGAGCAGTTTCACCCCCTGTACCAGCGCCAGTTCCACCGAGCGCGTCTGCAGGACCTTGGCACCCAGCGATGCCATTTCAAGCATTTCCTCATAGGCGATTCGATCGATACGTCGCGCTGTTGCCACGATACGCGGATCCGTCGTGTAGACACCATCGACATCGGTGTAGATATCACACCGGTCGGCGTTGATGGCGGCGGCGATGGCAACGGCGCTGGTATCCGTTCCGCCGCGTCCCAGGGTGGTGATGCGATAGTCCGGCCCCAGGCCCTGAAAGCCGGCGATTACGGCCACCTGCCCCTCCTCGAGCCGATCAATCAGTTTGCGCGCCTCGATTCCGGTAATACGCGCCGCGCCGTGGGTGTCGTTCGTGTGCACAGGCAGTTGCCAGCCAAGCCACGAACGCGCCGCGATACCCTGGCTTTGCAGGATGATGGCCAGCAGCCCACAGACGACCTGCTCACCGCTGGCGACGACCGTGTCGTATTCGCGCGCGTCGTGAAGGGGGGCCGCATCGCGCGTTAACCGCACAAGTTCGTTGGTCTTGCCCGCCATCGCCGAGACAACCACACAGACCTGGTTGCCGGCGGCCACTTCACGTGCCACGTGACGTACCGCATGCCGCATGCGTTCCAGATCGGCGACCGAAGTGCCACCGAATTTCATTACCAGACGTGCCATATCTAATCGGCTGCGGTTGCGATGGGTTGCCCGTTGTCTGCCCGTCGGCATGCCCTTAACAGGCGGCCGGCGCGGACCCCGTTTCCAAGCGAAAGGCGAACGGGTCCACACAGGATGATGCGTATTGATAATCGCATATGCCATGGGACACAATGCCCTGGCGGTAAATTTGTTGCGCTGGAGCGTGTCAGGTCTTAATAGAATTATTCTGTTTCCCGATTGGCGGACGCCCACGCCGCTCTCGAGAGATGGGTCGCCATCGCTCTTCGATCGCCTTGAGCGTGGGTATCGCCTCGCCAATCGATAAACAGAATTGCTTCTATTAAGACCTGACACGCTCTATAATGCCAAAAATGCGATTGAAGCGAAAGCGGCTGCCCGGTGTTTGTTTTGCCGCTCCTGCCGCACAAAGCGCGAAATATTATGAACGATACGACGATCGATCCCCGTGAGCTTGACAAGTTTTCCGCCATGGCGCGCGAATGGTGGGATCCGGACGGAAAATTCAAACCCCTGCATCGCTTCAATCCCGTCCGGTTGGCCTTTATCAAGGAGCAGGTGTGTCAGCACTTCTCCCGCCCGAGCGCATCGGCGTCGGCATTTGTCGATCTTCGTCTTCTGGATATCGGCTGTGGCGGTGGCCTGCTGGCCGAACCGATGGCGCGTCTTGGTGCGCAGGTGGTGGGGGTCGATCCGGTGGCCGGCAATATCGCCGTGGCGCAACTGCACGCCGCAGGCAGCGCGCTGGAAATCGACTATCGCTGCGCCCGCGCCGAGGACCTCGCCGCAGTGGGCGAGAGATTCGATGTTATCCTGAACATGGAAGTGATTGAGCATGTCGCCGATGCGCGGCTTTACTTTAAAACTTGCGCGCGGTTGTTGGCGCCAGGCGGCATTATGATCGTCTCTACCCTGAACCGGACGATCAAGTCCTATGCTTTGGCGATTGTCGGCGCCGAAGTGTTGTTGCGCTGGCTGCCGCGTGGCACCCATGACTGGAACAGGTTTATCACCCTTGAGGAAATGCGCGATATGGGCGCCGAATCGTCCCTGATGCTCAAGCGCGAGACCGGTGTAACTTTTAATCCGATAAAAAACGCCTGGGGGTTGTCGTCTGATGCGGATGTCAATTATATGATGGTCTTTACCGCGCCGCGACAGGAGCGGGACCCTTCCAAGGGTACTTAGAGCCTTTCAGTTTTTAAGTGAAGCAATTTTCGTTTCCCGATTGGCGAGGTGACCCACGTTTGAGCCGATCGACATGCGATGTGGGCGCATCTCATGAGATCGGTTTGAGCGTGGGCGTCCGCCAATCGGCAAACCCGAAGGGGCGGGCGATTTTGCACCAATGCCGGCGTAAAGTCTCTTGAAAATAGTCCACTATGTCCTGCGAAACTTTGCCTGGCCTTGTCACAAAATCGCTCCGTCAGAATGATTCTATTAAGACCTGACACGCTCTAGTTCCGATCCTCCGGCAGCACCGGCATCGGCAAAACGTCAATGCCTTCCTCATTCAGCGCGCGCGCGTCATTCAGGCTCGCCTCACCGTAAATATTGCGCTTTTGAGCCTCGCCATAATGAATACGCCGCGCCTCCCGGGAAAACGCCTTGCCGACATAATCAGCATTTTCCCTGATATGATGGCGTAGCTGCCTTAGCGCCTTGATCGCCGCGCGGGACTTTTCATTCGTATTGGCAAGACCGTCGTGCCGGGGTGCAGCGGGCGGTGCCCGGCGCCCGCGATCGGTGCGCCTGACCTGCGGTGCGGTAATGGCTTTTCGCACCTTCGCGCTGCCACAAACCGGGCACGAAAGAACCTCGGCGCCCCGCTGTTCATCAAACGCGGCACTGGAGCGAAACCACGCCTCAAACCCATGGTCCTTTTCGCATACAAGATCGTATTTTATCATGATCCTATCCGATTTCAGGACGCGACCCACGGAACAGCCCGTTCGCCGCCGGGCGGCAAACCGGTCATCATTGCTGATCACTCTAATATGGTCACAAAGGGGTTACAATTCAATGAGTATGTCCTTGGAGCGTGTCAGGTCTTAATACATCGAGCTGATCACGCACTTTTGATGCCGGCACAATTGAAGGTACGGCGCACGCAGCCATGGCTGGCGTTACGCCTGTTGCGCTCAGCCCAGATTAGCCTCGCCGCCGACACGAGCGAATACGAGCACATCAACACCCCCCGCTCCGGCGCGGCGCAGGCTGCGGGTGGCCGCCTCGACGGTGGCTCCGGTAGTGATCACATCGTCAACCACCACAATATGGCGATCAACGATGGCGGAACGTATCTGCGGCGGCACGCGAAAGGCGCCGCGCACATTCAATGTGCGTTCCGGACGCGTCAGGCCCACCTGCCGGCGCGTGGCCCGAACGCGCTTTAACGCGGTGCCATGAAATTCACAATGGGCCAGACGGGCGATTTCGCGCGCCAGTTCCGCCGCCTGATTGGAGCGACGGTACCAGAGCCTGCGCCGATGCAACGGTACCGGTACAATGAGCGCCGCGCCGTCAAGCAGATCGCGGCCGGCGCGCCACATGGCGCGCGCCATTGTTTTGGCAGTCTCCAGATGATCGCGGTATTTGAGCTGATGCACCAGCGCTCGGGCAATATCGCTATAAAGGCAGACGGCGCGGGCGCGATCATAGGCGGGCGGCGTGGCGATCGCCTGCGCAGACAGGCCGTCCGGACCCATATCGTAGGCAAGCGGCAGGCCCAGACGCGCGCAAACGGGCCGCTCAATAAGTCGCAGGCGCGACCAGCACGACGGGCACAGCGCACCATTGTCCGTGACCGGCGCCGTGCAGGACGCGCAGCCGGGCGGTAAAAGGGTATCCAGAACAAGCGATTTCAGTGTATTCGTTGCCGTCCTCATGGTAGATGATTTTCCCACAGACCGGACTTTATGACCAGAAAAAAGAGCAACCGATATGTCGGCGCCCCAGATATTTGACGAACCACTGATGATAAGACGCCTGCGCCGCGCCTGCGATGCGCCGCCGGGCTTTGCCGATTTCCTGTTCGCCCACGCCGCAACGGATCTGGTTGAGCGGCTGGGTGCGGTGGCGCGCCAGTTTGACCAGGCCCTTGGCGTTTACAATCTTGGGGGAGTGGTGGTGGAAGCGCTGCGCGGTTGCGATCAGATTACAGCGCTTACGCAAATTGAGCCGTCGGCGTGCCTGCTCGGGGACACGGACAGGGATGCGCAAGTCGGCTTTTACGGCCCGCCATGGAACTTTGGCTCAGCGCAATACGATCTCGCCGTATCGGTGATCTCGCCCGGATTTGTCAACGATCTGCCCGGTCTGATCGCGGGCCTGGGCAAGGCGCTGCGCCCCGATGGACTGCTGACCATGTGCGTTATGGGTCCGCAGACCCTGAATGAGTTGCGCGATGCATTTTTACACGCAGAAAGCGAATTAGGCGTTGCCGCAACACCCCATGTGGCACCTTTCAGCGATGTGCGCAGCGTCGGGGCATTGGCGCAGCGCGCCGGTCTGGCGCTGATCGTGTGCGACAGCGAGAGCCTGAGCGTTCGCTATCCATCGCCGATGCATTTGTTGCAGGACTTGCGGCGCATGGGTGCAACGAACAACCTGTGTGCGCGTCACCGGGCACCGCTGCGCCGCGCGGTACTTGAGCGGGCCATGGAAATATACACGGAGCGATACGCGAACGCGCAAGGCGCTGTGGTGGCGACGTTCGAGTTCGTCTGGCTGTCCGGCTGGGCACCCGATGCCAGCCAGCGTCAACCGCTAAGGCGGGGAAGCGCCACCCATAGCCTGGCGCAGGCCGTAACATCGTCTGCTGACAATGACACGTTCTAGGGACCCGGCCCACCGCGCGCCGCCGCGCAAGCCACCGCAGGTAAGCCATCGCCGCATTTTACACATCGCGGTGCCCATGACGTTAGCCTATATATCGACGCCCCTTCTCGGGTTGGTGGATACGGCAGTGATCGGCCAGTTGGGGCGTGCCGACTATATTGGCGGGGTGGCGGTCGGCGCATTGCTCTTCGATATCATCTTCTCCAGTTGCAATTTCCTGCGCTCGGGCACCACCGGACTGACGGCGCAAGCCCTGGGCGGCGGGCAGGAGACACAAACGCGGCACCTGTTTTGGCGCGCCATGCTCCTGGCCATGGCGATCAGCGCCATCGTTCTGACCCTGCAAGGACCTCTGATCGGTACCGGGCGATGGTTCATGGCGACCAGCGCCGACGTAGACGCCGCCGTTACCGGTTATACAGACGTACGCATCTGGTCAACGCCGTTTGCGCTGACCAATTTTGTTGTTCTTGGCTGGCTTCTTGGTATGGGACGCGCGCGCCTGGGACTGGTGCTGCAACTCCTTGTGAACGGCCTTAATATGGCTCTTGATGCGTATTTTGTGCTCGTGCTCGATCTTGGCGTGGAGGGCATTGCCTTCGGAACCCTGTTGGCGGAGCTAAGCGGGACGATCGCCGGTCTTGTTGTCCTGTGGCGCCTGATGGGACAACGCTTTTGGCCGCCATTAAGCGTGTTTGCCGATATTACCAGCCTAAAGGCAATGATCGCTGTGAACCGCGATATTATGATTCGGTCGTTTTCGTTACTGTTTGCCTTCTTTTTGCTGATGCGCGAGGGGGCGGCTCTTGGCGACATCACCCTTGCGGCAAATGCGGTATTGATGAACTTTTTCATGATCAGCGGTTACTTTCTGGACGGTTTTGCCGTTGCCGCCGAACAAATGGCGGGACAGGCCATTGGCGCGCGCCATCCCGGCGGCTTTGTGCGAACGGTGCATATTACGCGCGCGTGGAGTCTGGGGCTGGGCGGTCTGTTGAGCGCGCTATTCCTGCTAAGCGGGGCGTTTCTCATTGACATGATCACAACCAATCAGGCGGTGCGTATTATGGCGCAGACGCATCTGCCCTGGGCGGCGCTGACAGCCATATGCGGCGCCCTGGCATTTCAACTGGATGGTGTTTTTATCGGCGCCACCTGGTCGCGCGATATGCGCAACGCCATGTTGCTTGCCGCGGGCGGCTTTGCGCTGGCGCTCTATGCCCTGAAGCCGCTGCTCGGCAATCACGGTCTGTGGCTCGCGCTGCTGTTGTTTCTCTTTTTGCGCGGCGGGCTGTTGCATTGGCGTTACCGCCACCGCATAGCCCGCGGCGTGCTCGATGGCCGTGTGTGATGTTGCCGGGTAGGGGTATAATATCCAGAGCGTGTCACGTCCGGTTTGCCTGTACCGGGAACAACCTGCTGAAAGATCACAACCAGGGGACTTTGCGTTTGACTCCTGACCCGGTTTACAACCATTGTCTTATACTAACGGTCATAAAGAATGACCGTTATCGTTCAAACGCCACTAAGGCTTACGCGCCATAAGGCGCGGCGGCCGGTCGGCCTTGCCAACGGCTTTATGAGTCAACCACAAGAGCCGTTGGTATTAATCAGCACGACACACAAGTCAGCGCGTACAAAACGCCAGTACCGCTGGTATAATTTCAACAGATTGCGCTCAAAGAAACCCGTGGGATGCAGGTGGACGAGTTGAACCGGCCTCCTGAGTTGAATGTGAAAAACAACCGGCTGACAGATCGCAGCCAGGCGTTCACCGCCGGCGCTGATAGGCCCGGGCCCACTCGTCGGTGTTACCGCCGACAAGATCGGCAACGGATGCCACCCCCTGGGCGTGCACCCGGGCGGCGAGAAAGCGATTGATCTCGTCTATAAGATCAAATCCCTTGTAGATCAACGCCGTATAAAGTTGGAGGAGATTGGCGCCTGCTTCGATTTTCGCCAGCGCCGCCTCGCCACCGTCGATGCCACCAACGCCTATGAGAACGAGCTCCGGTCCGGCCAACTGCCGCACCCGCGCCAGAACCTGCGTGGCGCGGTTAAAGACGGGCCGGCCGGACAGCCCCCCTTCCTGTGTTACGTGCGGCGCGCCCTCCGTTAAGCCGTCTCGCGCCAGCGTTGTATTGGACACGATAAGCCCGTCAACACCATGGGTCTGAACCAGGCTGACAATATTCCGCAATTGATCATCGTGCAGATCGGGGGCGATCTTGAGCAGCAGCGGACACCGCACCGCCGTCTTTTCCTGCCGGGCATTACGCGCTGCGCTGATATCCGTCAGCAGGGCTTGCAAGGCGTCGCTTTCTTGCAGTTCGCGCAGGGCCGGCGTATTGGGTGAGGAAATATTCACCGTGATATAATCGGCAATGGCTGCAAATGTATCAATGCCGGCCCGATAATCATCAATGCGATTGATACTGTCCCTGTTGGCGCCGATATTGATGCCGACAATCACACCTGGCGGGCCCGCCTCGTGCCGCACAGGCCGGCGACGGCGCAAGTTCTTCAACGCTTCGCCATAGCCTGCGTTGTTAAAGCCCATGCGGTTGATGATGGCGCCATCGTCTTTCAGGCGAAACAGCCGCGGCCTTGGGTTTCCGGTTTGCGCGCGCGGCGTCACGGTGCCCGCCTCGACAAAGCCAAAGCCGCGCGCCAACAACGGACCCAGGGCCTCGCCGTCCTTGTCGAAACCGGCGGCCAGGCCAACAGGATTAGCAAAGTCCAGCCCCATATATCGTTGCCGCAGACATGGATCGGCAAAGGCGGGCGCCATTGACGGAGCCCATTTCAGCCACCCCATCGCCAGGGTGTGGGCGCGCTCGGCGTCCAGCCCGTGCAGCACCCCCATGCCGTAACGCTCAAGCAGCGTGCAGACACGCGCCGTAACCCGCGATATGTTCTCTTGCACGGGGCGTGTTTTATGGTTCATAGGCAGGTATCCGCCGGCATCGATCGCCAATCGCGAAACAGAATTGCTTCTATTAAAACCTGACACGCTCTAGTGGAACGCATTTAGGTTTGTGCTCAAAAGTCAAATTCAAAGTTCTACTAGGATAATATTCTTATCTGCGCTATACAAGTGTAGAATAGGCCCGTTTGCGGGCATAAAGGCTGCGGATAAGCCCCCCGCCTGTGTACCGCTCGCTGGCTGCGCCGAACGAACACCCTGCGGGGGGCGTTCCTGCGGTGGGGAGATACGCTGATGTTCAATCACACCCAGATCTGGACGGCAATCGATTCGCTTGCCGCGCGCTACGGCTATTCGGTCTCCGGCCTTGCCAGGCAGGCCGGTCTGGACCCGACGATCTTCAATAAATCCAAACGGGTTCAACGTGACGGGCGGCTGCGATGGCCATCAACAGAATCGATCTCGCGTGTTCTTAATGCAACGGGCGCATCCGTTGAGGAATTCACGGCGCTTATGGAAGGCGTGTATATTCAGGATGCGGCGTATAACCGCCGTCCCGTGCCTCTGATCGGGTTTGCCCAGGCGGGATCGGGGGGATTTTTCGATGACGGCGGATTTCCCAGCGGCGTGGGCTGGGATGAGGTTTCCTTTCCCAATATTCAGGACGACAATGCTTATGCGCTGGAGGTATCCGGCGAATCCATGCTGCCCCTGTATCGCAATGGCGACATCATTATCGTCTCTCCTTCGGCCCAGAGCCGGCGTGGGGACCGCGTGGTCCTGCGCACCCGTGAAGGCGAGGTCATGGCGAAAATACTCGGCCGGCAAACCAACAAGACCATCGAACTGCTATCCCTCAATCCCGAGCATGAGGACCGCATCTTCGATACGCGTGAAGTCGAGTGGCTGGCGCGCATTCTGTGGGCGAGCCAATGACTGTAACGGCGGCGCTTCGTAGCCGTATACGCACGTCCCGAGCACGCCGGCGACGGCGGTGAGGCCGGTGATCCTGCGCGGAGCATGCCAACAACGCAATATCGGCCTGCTGGCCATTGTCGTCGCGGCAGGCTGTTTTGGGACGTTTCCGTACTTTGCGCGCAGCGTCTATGGCGCAGGCATTACACCCGAACAGGCGTTTTTCTGGCGATATTGTCTTGCTGCGGTGGTACTTTTGCCCTGGGCGTTGCGCCTTTTGCGGCGTCGGCTGGTTCTGCTGCAGGTAATCGGCGCCGGCATGTTCCTGGGGGTCGGCGTGTATGTCTATCTATTGTCGTTGAGCGCTATGCCGGTGGCGCTGGCGGGGGTTATTTTCTTTGCTTTTCCGGCGTTCGCCTTTGTTTATCGAACATGGCTTTTACGCACCCCTCCCACTGCGCTTGCGGTTGTGGCAACCGTGTTGGTGATTATCGGCGCGGCGATCGCTTGCGGCAGCGTCGATACCGGCGCCGTCGGTCTCGGCGATCTGGCGTTCGCTTTTATAACCCCCATGTGTTACGGCGCCATGATAACGATCATTGCGCATATTCCCAGAGATGTTGCCGCTGTGCCTGCAGCCGGCGGTCTTTATCTGGGTACGGCGATCATTGCCTTGCCGGTGATGCTCTTTTATGGCGCGACGGTGGATCTTACCGATGTAATTTCTGTATGGGCCGCTTTGGGCGGTCTGATTGTGATATCGGGGGTTGTTCCGGGTGTGCTGACGACATTTGGCGCCCCCCGGGCCGGCGCCGCGCTGACGGCCGTTGCCGCGGCTTTTGAGTTGGTCGTGGTGTTGATCAGCGGATGGATTTTTGTTGGCGAACCGGTTGTTTTCGCCCAGGCGCTGGGCGCCGTTATTATTATTCTGGCGATTGTCGTTGCCAGTATCGACCGCGTATAGATGCGACGTGGAAAGAGGTAAAAGCTCCCTGAAGATTAAAGGTTAAAGCAGTTAATTTCAGTGTGCGTTAAGCATTTTTTTACACTATTTTGAATTTGCCGCTTTTTGTGTTATATTGTTCAAAATGCGACGATGGGCTGGCTTTGCGGTGCTGAAGTTCGGCAAAACGGCTCGGATACTGCTCGGATGCAACAGTAAAAGCCGGTTTTAGGTCCTTTCGCGTTAATGAATGTTTTGAATTCCTTTTGACAAAGAGAGGGCTTGAATGCAGTTTGTTTGTTTCACGGGTGTGCTGATGGCACGCTGGTGTGACAATGAAAAATACCCGCAAAAAGTGCGGATATCAAAAGGCGTATAAAAAGGATGACAAAATTCGTACCTTAACGTCGCAATGAAATCCGGCAGTTTGACAGTGTTTCCGGCGTTTTCGGGAAAACCGCACGTCGATATAGTGGCTGATGGCAGCTGATGACGGTTGTGCCATATTGTTTGAGATGCGCGTGTGTTCTTGCCTGAACGGCTGTTCGACACAACGGTTCGGCGATATGTTGTCGCCGTATTGGGCAAAAGCCCGAAAATACAACGGTTTCGTGTCGGCCGCAGAGGGTGTCGGGCGGGAGGCGACACTTTAATCCGATTGGTCGGGAATCCGATTAATCGGGCGCTGGTGGAACGCATTTGACATATGACATTTGTGTCCTGTTTGCCGCTGGACTGTTCTCAAATGTCACATTCAACGTTCCACTGGAATGTTGGAACATTGATACATAAATGGTGCAGAAATAGGAGCACTTTGTAAAGATCGGGGACGCCCTGTATTGAGGGTGACAGATAACGGGAGTTTGAAGTTACGATGATCGCCAAGACCAACGCGCGTGCGAACAGCCGTAAACGTGCTACAACATCGACGCCGCAGAGCAAGAAAGTGACAAAGACGGCTGCCAAACCGCGTGCTGCCCGAAAGGCAAGCGCCAAGGCTGCCGCAAAAACGGCTAAAACAACCAAGGCCACCAGGACCACGAGGACAACCACAGGAACCAAAAACACGACCGCTCGGAAACGCGCGGTAAAAACAACGTCTTCGGCAAAGAAATCAACCGCATCGCGCCCTGTAAGGAGAAAATCGCCTGTGAGTAAAAATACGGCGGCGAAAACCGCCAGTACAAAAACCACCGCTACGCGCAAGACGGCACAAAAGCGTTCAAGCGCGACAACAAAAGCGGCAGCCACAACGACTAGTCGCAACAAACCCAAAGCCAAAACCCAGACTAGAAAAATTACCAGGAGTACAACGAAAAAGCCGTCGGCCAGGACTGCGAAGCCTGTCAAGTCAGCGGCGGCACCGCGCGGCGGAAAAACGGCCGCCAAAGACACCCGGAGCGCTAGCGCCCCTAAACGCATTACCCGCCGACAAGGTTTTCGGACGATGGAATTTATCGTCTATCCGGCGCACGGGGTTGGCAAGATCGTGGCGATTGAGCGTCAGGTGGTGGCGGGGATTTCCCTGGAACTGTTTGTCATAAATTTTAATCAGGACAAATTGCGTCTGCGCGTGCCGGTAACCAAGATTGCTACCGTCGGCATGCGTAAACTGGCCAATAACGAGACCATAAAGAAGGCGCTTTCCACCCTCGAAGGGCGGGCACGCATCAAACGAACCATGTGGAGCCGCCGGGCGCAGGAATACGAAGGTAAAATCAATTCAGGCGATCTGATTGCCCTCTCAGAGGTTATTCGCGATCTTTACCGCAGCGAACACCAGCCCGAGCAATCCTATTCGGAACGCCAGCTTTACGAAGTGGCTCTGGATCGTATGGTCTCCGAGATCGCCGTTGTCAACAAAGTGACCACCACCGAGGCGACACGGCTTATTCTGCAACATCTCAACAAGGGCCCCCGTGGCGGGCAGAAGGCATCGAGCGGCCAGGCGGAGGCGGCGTAATACGCCGGCATTTCTGTCTTTGCTCTGATATATCTCTTAGGCAATACGTCTGCCAGGGATCGTGCGCCGTCAAGACGCATATCAGATCGTGGCCGGGATATGTCTTGAGTCCATGATCGCCCTTTCACAAATGGGAAGAATGCCCGTGGCCTATATTCAGGGAATCATTATTCCGGTGCCGGCTGAAAACAAGGACGCCTATCTTGACATAGCGCACAAGGCCGCACCGATCTTTCAGGAATACGGTGCCCTGCGGGTGGTCGAGTCGTGGGCCGACGACGTGCCGGTTGGCAAGGTTACCGACTTCAGGCGCGCGGTAAACGCAAAAGATGATGAAGCGATCGTCTTTTCCTGGATCGAATGGCCTGACAAGGCAACCTATCAGGCAGCTTCAGAAAAAATGCAGGCGGACCCGCGCTGGCAGGACATGCTGCCCATGTGTTTTGATGGCCAGCGGATGATATGGGCTGGCTTTGAACTCATCCTGGAGGCCGGTAGCTGAAAGGCCGCATCTGGCGAAAATTAGCACCGGGTTTCCGTGTTATGAGAACTTTCTCATGCACCGAGACAGTTGGATGTAAAAAGTTGATCGTGAAGAAAGCTGCTTCGCTCCGCTCCATGTACTTTTCTTCATTTAAAACAATGAGAAAACTGACATCAAGAAGGCGTGGTGCTTTGTTTTCGCTTGGGCTTATTGCAAGGTTTTGGCGCATTTGCGCGTAATACCAAGAGGCTTTGCGTTTGAATCCCGACCTGGTTTAAAACCGTTGTCTTGTCAGCACGACACACAAGTCAGCGCGTACAAAACGCCAATACCGCTGGTATACAGGGGCTTTGCGTTTGAATCCCGACCTGGTTTAAAACCGTTGTCTTGTCAGCACGACACACAAGTCAGCGCGTACAAAACGCCAATACCGCTGGTATACAGGGGCTTTGCGTTTGAATCCCGACCTGGTTTAAAACCGTTGTCTTGTCAGCACGACACACAAGTCAGCGTGTACAAAACGCCAATACCGCTGGTATCAGTTCGCCGGGCCGCCCCAGGGGCTGATTTGTCCTTATTTTATCGGGAAAATTAGAGCTAGATCGTCAGGCGACTAACAGAAATTTCTTTGGATTTCCCTTTGGTGTGATTTATGATTCACTGTGTTAAGAGGTGGAGCATACGCAAACCTTATCAATGGATTTATGCGCGCATATTGTTGCAACTTAAGCGCCCGACGCTCCAGATCAGCATGCGTTTCGCTTTACCCGTTTTGTCAGGGGTAAAGCGAAACGCATGCTGATCGCCCTGAAATCTATAGCAAAATGCGAGAAAGATACTGAATACCCACGATTCCAATTAAACGCATTTTGCTATAGTTGCGTAATTTCAACAGCTTGTCCCTGGTAAACCCATCGGGTGCTGCTGGCCATTCATCTGATCATCGCTTTTTTTCGATTTATCCAGTGCTGTCAAGGGCGCTTCGCGCCGCCCCTGGCGGTTCTTAAACCCTTGACAGCACTGGATAAATCGAACACCTCTAATGATCAGATGAATGACCCGGTATGGCCTTGCTGCTCGCCATCTGCGGCAAGGGCCGCACTGGAGAATCGAACGACTAATACCAAGGGGCTTTGCGTTTGACTCCTGACTTGGCTTAAAACCGTTGTCTTATCAACACTATACACAAGTCAGCGTGTACAAAACGCCAATACCGCTGGTATAATAGGAATCTTTTTGGATTTCCCTTTGGTGTGATTTATGATTCACTATGTTAAGAGGTGGAGCCTACACAAACCCTTATCAGCGGATTTACGCGAACCTGTTGTTGCAACTTATACGCCAGACGCTCTAAAAAAGCCCCGCGCTTGCGCTTGGGGCTTTTTATGAGTGATCACATAAACGGGGCATTACCCCCGTGAAACAATGGCGTGACTACGAAGCCTTCGCCCGTTCCTCAATCGTTTTGGTTTTTGCCGCCTTGCCATTGGTGATCTTGATTGTGCGCGGTTTCATGGCCTCGGGCAATTCGCGCACGAGATCGATATGGAGCAGGCCATTTTTCAGTTGCGCACCCTTGATCTCTACATGATCGGCAAGTTGAAAGCGCCGCTCAAAGGTACGCGCCGCAATGCCCTGGTACAGCACTTCGCGTGTTTCAGCTGACTGGCTTTCATTCTTTTCGCCGCGAACTGTCAGGGTGTTTTCCTTGGACTCGATGCTCAGTTCCTGTTCATCGAAACCGGCCACCGCCATGGTAATGCGATAGGCGTTTTCATCGCTACGCTCGATATTGTAAGGCGGGTAGCCGTTTGTCGTATCGACATTGGCCAGTTTATCGAACATATTGAATACGCGATCAAAACCGACGGTTGAACGATACAGGGGGGACAGATCATATTCTCGCATGGCATATTCTCCTTTGAAGCTTAAGCAATATGCGTTGATATGGACGGCGTTCCTCTCCCGGCAGATCGCCCGGGGCGCCGCTGTACACCCATTCGGCGTGTACAGAACACAAATAGGCGCATTGAGAGCCGTTTCAAGGGAGAGCGGTGGAAATTTCTGGAATTTCGTTCATTTTTGCGAAAGCGCCTTTTGTTTTTCGGAATCGGTGGCTGTTTGTGATCTTTCAGCCGGTTGTTCCAGGGACGCGCAAATCTGAAGCGATACCTGGTGCGGCCCTTGCCGCAGCTGGCCAGCAGCAAGGCCATACCGGGCCATCCATCTGCACCCGACGGGCTTTGCAAGAGCAACCTGCTGAAATTGCACAGCTATTGCCTTTGCAAGTTGACGTAGGGGAAATTTTTATGAACAACCGATGAACGCAGCTTTCGGGTTCGGTTCATAGAGGATTTGTTAACAATGGAGCGTGAATTGAAAACACTCACCGGTTTCTGGTGAGTTCATTCATGATAGTATGCAGGCATTGTTAATGCCCCCCGCGATGCTTGCGTCAATTTCCGGCCGGTGGCATATCTGTCACTGGCCGGTTTTTATTTGTTTCGGTTCTCATCGCCAACATGGCAGACGATTTCACGAGATCATACAGGGGTGCCTCTTCATGCAAGCGAAAAAGGCCTGTGCGTAGCCGGGGTGTTACGTGATCGGACCGCTGCATCATTCTGAAAACGTTGTCCCTCCCCCGGGCGGCTGGTGCGGCAAGGTTGTGACACCTGATGAAGTCGCGCTGCGCTGCGCGGTGTGGAAACCGCAGGACCGGACCGAAAAAGGCACGGTGGTAGTGCTCAACGGGCGCATTGAATTTATCGAAAAATATTACGAAGTCATTGGCGAGTTGCTGACACGGGGTTTTACCGTGGCGAGCATGGATTGGCGTGGCCAGGGGGGCTCGCAAAGGCTGTTGCGCGATCCATCGCGCGGTCATGTGCGACGCTTTGAAGACTATGTGATCGATTTGACGAGCTTTGTCGCGCAGGTTGTGCGCAAGCGTTGTCCGCCGCCGTATTTTGCCCTGGCCCATTCCATGGGTGCGACGACGGCGCTACTGGCGGCGAGCGTCGAAAAGGTGCCGTTTGAGCGAATGGTGCTTGTTGCTCCCATGGTGAAATTGTTCAGAAGCGATGCACGGCAAAACCTGCTGGCCGCAATTGCCCGGACGGCGGTCTATGCAGGATTTTCATCGCGTTATGTGCCGCCGATTGGCGGCAGCACCGGTCACGAGAGCGCGTTTGAAGGAAATCGTTTCACCGCCGATCCGCGGCGTTTTGAGCGAACCCGCACGATTCTGGAGCAGGCGCCCCATTTGCGTGTTGGCAGGCCGACATTCGGCTGGGTTCATGCGGCCTTTGGCGCCATGAGCCGGCTCGCCCGGCACGACTTTCCCGCCTGCGTGAAAATCCCCTCACTGATGCTGGTCTGCGCCCAGGACCGGATCGTGTACAATCCGGCAATTGAGGAATTGGCGATGGCCATGGGCGCGGCATCGCACGTGTTTGTTGCCGGCGCGCGTCACGAGTTGCTGATGGAGCGTGATGTGTTTCGCACCCAGTTCTGGGGCGCCTTTGATGCGTTCGTTCCCGGCGCGGCGTGAACAACGCATGATTGCAAGCCTCTCATTGCTCATGCAGTAGGCGCAGGGTCTTTTCGTGTAACGTCGCATTGGCCGCGGCCACGACATCGCCGCCCGCCTCCGCAGGTCCGCCATGCCAATCGCTCACCACACCGCCAGCGCCCTGAACCAGTGCGATCAGCGGGCAGATATCGCAAGCCTTCAGCCCCGATTCAACAACAATGTCTATAAAGCCCGCCGCCACCATGGCATAGGCATAGCAGTCGAGACCATAGCGGCATAATTTCACCCGATCGCGCAGGCGGAAGAATTTCTCCCGACCGGCAGCGGAAAATATCTCCGGCGCCGTCGTCGCCAGGATCGCATCCTCCAGACGGGTGGTTCTGCTGCTGGACAAAACGATTTCCCGATCGTCCGTCCGCAGCACCGAGCCCTGCCGTGTGCCGATAAAGCGTTCGCGCGTGAACGGCTGGCACATGCCGCCGGCGAACGCGACGTCATGGTGTTTGACACCAATCAGCACCCCCCAGACAGGCAGACCGCAGATAAAGGCGCGCGTACCATCGATAGGATCGATCACCCATGTCCATGCCGCGGGCGTGTTTTCGTTACCGAATTCCTCTCCGGTAATGCCGTGATCGGGATAGACATGGCGAATACGCTGGCGGATGGCTTCCTCGGCCTCGCGGTCGGCTTGTGTGACCGGATCAAAGCCGCTGTCGCCCTTCGATTCGATAACCATGGGTGTGCGAAAATGCGGCAGGATCAGCCGCGCCGCCATCAGGCACAGGGTATCGATAAATGTCACGGCTTCGGTTGCACTAAAGGGTGCGGATGGTGTCATGGTCGGGTTCCTTTATTCACCTCAATTCAGGGCAGGGATGCTTTTTCGATGGCGTCTGGCTGTGATCTTTCAACAGCTTGTTCCTGGAGCGTGTCAGGTCTGAAGGTACATCTTTTGCGTCCTTGCCGCCTACAAGGCCATACCGGGCCATTCATCTGATGGATTTCGTAAGAGCAACCTGCTGAGGTTACACAACCAGTGCCGTTCAAAAAGGCAGGATACGCCCCAACCGGATCACAATGCCGCAAGTCCTGTTCCGCAGACGAGGAAAAGACCGCCGGCGACTGTATCCACGCCCTGTCGCGCAGCCCCGGTTCGAACAATACGCCTTTTCGGCAAACTTCGGCATTGCCGGATCAACGTAGCTCATTTCACCCCCCGGGAATGCCGCTCGATCAGTTCCCTGTACAGTTTTCTGATCCTGTGGAATACGGCCCCCGCCCGTCGATCGCCAATGGGGCGGCCGTCGATTTCAAATACCGGCGTTTGTGCCCCGAAAGTCCCTGTCAGAAAGGCCTCATCGGCGCTGTAGGTTTCAACCAGACTGAAATTGCGTTCAAATACAGCGATGTCATTATTGCGACAGATTTCAATCACCTTGCGGCGGGTGATACCGTTCATGCAATAATCGCCGGTGGAGGTCCAGACCTCGCCGCCGCGCACGATGAAAAAGTTACAGGCATTGGTGGTGTTTACAAAGCCGAACGGATCAAGCATCAGGGCTTCGTCGGCGCCGGCGCGGAGCGCATGGTTGAGGGCAATGATACAGTTCAGTTTTGAATGCGTGTTGAGCCTGGCGTCCTGGGTGAGCGGCAACCCCCGGTGATGGGGCACCGTGTGCAGCCGAATCCCGCGTTCAATCGCCATTTCATCCGGTTTCGAATGTTCGGCAATGATAACCAGCGTTGAACCGAAGACGCTTAGATGGGGATGCTGGAACGGTCGCTGCTTTTTACCCCGGGTCACCATAAGCCGGATATGCACATCGGTGTACATAGTGTTGGCAGCCAGGGTTTGTTTAATTGCCCGGATCAGTTCGGATCGCGTTTTCCCGATCTCGAGATCCATATAGAGAGCGGCCTCAAACAGCCGGTCCAGATGCGCGTCAAGGAAGGCGATATGACCGTCGTACAGGCGCAGGCCCTCCCAAATTCCGTCCCCCAGCATGAAGCCGCTGTCATAAACCGACACACGCGCTTCATCTTTATGCACAATATCGCCGTTGACATAGATTCTGATGTCCCGGTTGCGCAGATCTTCGCGGGCATCGTGTGTGGATATAGGATTACTGCGGCTCATCATGGGATCTATTGGGACAGGCGGCGCGATCACCCGCCGCCGCCCTGGCGTGTTGCAATCTTTCGGCAGGTTGTTTCCGGGTTAGAGCGAGTCAGATGAATGGCCCGAACCGGCCTTGCCACGGCCATGACGGCAAGAGGTGTCCCTTCAGGCTTGCCAACCAGGAAACACCGAATTCCAAAGAGAACACTCAGTGAAGCGTGACCAGGTGATCGCGAATGCGCTTTGATACGCATGTTTGATCGTATTTGATAAACCCGTCACGATACGTGGCGATTGTCTCGGGGTTATACGTATAGGCCGCCATCATACCGAACGATCGCGCCATGGCCGCCGGCGAAGCGTTGGCCTGCCACAGGATGCGGCTAAGACGCGCGCCGTTTGCCAGATGAAAACGCGCGCGCGAATCCAGGGGATGCTGCGCCGAAGTCTTTGCCTGTACAAAATAGCGCGCCGCCAGGGTTTGCAACACGCGCTTTGCTCTGGCGCATTCTGTCTCGCTGTTTTCCCAGCCGGGCCTGGTGACAATGCGACTCGCCTGTTTCGCCATGTGATCGCCGGTACTTTCCATTACGCGAAGCCAGTGGCAAAATTCCGGCATTGGCGACAGGGCGACAAAGGTTTTCAGATGCGGCAGTGTTTGCGTCAGTGTCGCGATCAAGTCGTAGATCAGATGATGCCCGACGAGCAGGCCCTTGAGGCCGCGCTTGCAAATGCGCACCGACTGAAAGACCGCAACCGGTAGTGTCTCGACCGGCGCAAGGGCTTGCGTGGGCGCGGCTTTACCCTTGCCAAGAGGGATATCGGCGCACAGGCGAACTTCCATGAATACCACGGGTTCGTCGCCAAAAGCAGGGTGAAGAAAGGCAAAATGGCGCAAATCCGGCGCCGCCAGACGGCGCCTGAAATCACGCATATCGCTAAATTCATCGGTTAGTGTGGATACGATCTTTGTCAGCATCGCAGGCGGCGATTGGGTTGTGAGCGTATGCAGACGCACGCCATCGCGGCGGAATATCTGCTCGATCTGACGCGACAAGTCGCTGCCGACCGAATTCAGAACGGCGCCTTCACGGACGCAAACATGCAGGTCCCGACGCATATCCACAAGGTATGCGGTACCATCCGCTACCGCTCCAAGGCGGCGAAACAATTCCCGGCGCGGCGGTTCGGCGGCCTGGAGCAGGTCGAGACGCGCCTTTGCGGTACGTTCTTTAATATAGGTTTGCGCGTGCGCCGCAATCTGCGCCGCATCAACATTGTACCGCTCGCTAAGCAAATGAAAGAATTGTCGTTTTCTCTCGCTGTCGAGTAAGCGGTATCCGTCCATGATACGCGTCGCAATGCCGGCCATGGCATGAATATTGGTGCTGCTGTTGAGTACCGTGCACAAAACGGCCAGATCACGCGGATAGGTCCGCGCAACACGAAAATCATCGAACACCCTGGCGCCGTGTTCAATGCTGCTTCGAACAAATGCGTTCACTGCCGACAGCGTATGCAAGACAAACGACCTTCCACCCTTTCACCCGTTAGCAGGCGATGGTCAACGTTGTTTTGAAGAAACCCGATACTAATATTCTTCCGTCGCCCATCGCCCGATACGAAACTGGTTTAAGCAAACCCTCGACAAAACCAGTCACGACGTTTATGGATACACAAACATAGTGAACATATGATTAGGGCGCGTGGGGCCATTCTGTGCCATTTGGGCACAATTGCCCGCCGGGATATGTTTTTGCGGCGGCAGGCGAGCAAGCGCAATAAGAGAGAGTCGCTATTTTTTAGTGCAATTATAGAGAATATATTAGAAAATGTATCTTTAGGAGATCAGAAATCCATCTTCTATCATAAGCTGCATTAACATGCCTTCCCGCAAACCCCGGTCTGCCACGCGCAAGGTATTACATGGCCACATGCGGCGGATGGCTTCCAGGATGGCGCATCCGGCAAGAACCAGATCGGCGCGCTCACGACCGATACACGGATGGGCGCCGCGATCGCCGGGATCCATTCCCTGTAAATGGCGGATTATGCGCGATACATCACCGTTACTCAACCACAGACCGTCGATGACACGGCGATCGTAGCGGGGCAGATCGAGAAATATTCCGCCAAGGGTCGTGACGGTTCCCGAGGTGCCGAGAAAATGCGCATGCGGTTGCGCCATCGCTTCCGCCAATCCGGTAAAACCATCAATGCCGGTTAAATGCCGGGCGGTTTCTTCGATCATGGATTCGAAATTCGCGACGCTGATGCGATGCCCGCCAAAATGCTCCGATAAGCTCACAACGCCGACGGGAATGGAAACCCAGCGACGTATACTGTCCATGGCACGCGCGCTAGTGTACCGGCAGCCGGTGTTGGCGAAATCCAGCCAGACCAATTCACTGGAGCCACCGCCAATATCAAAGAGGAGGACGCTTTCGGCATTGCGCGCCATGAGCGGCGCGCAACTTGCGACGGCGAGCTGCGCTTCCGTTTCCTGATCGATAATTTCGAGTTCCAGGCCGGTTTCATTGCGCACGCGGCGAATGAACGATGCGCTGTTTTCGGCGCGCCGGCACACATGGGTGACGACGGTCCGCCGCCGGCAAACGCCACGCCGGCGTAACTTGCGTGTACATATCCGCAGGGCCTCCAGGGCACGGTCCATCGCCTCGGCCGACATGCATCCTGTCTTGTCCACCCCCTCACCAAGACGGACAATTCGCGAGAACGCATCAATAACACGAAAATGCCTTGAGGTAGGCACAGCAATCAGCAGCCGGCAGCAGTTGGTTCCCAGATCAAGGGCGCCATAGCGGGGCAGTTTGCCCCGGCGCGGCCGCTGGCGAACGCGTTTTTGTTCTTGTCGGTCCTGGCGGTACCGGTCTTGACGGGGCGTAAAACTGCCGCCTGGCGCAACGCCGGCAGGCCGCGTTTTACCGACCGGCTCGCTGGCGTCCTGGCCGTCATCCTGGCGCGCCCTATTCTGTAAAGATACCTTACCTGTTGATTGTCCCGCCATCCTCAATCCGCCCTTCTGAACCCCAGTATAGCATCGTTTCCTGTGCTAGAGCGTGTCAGGTCTTAATAGAAGCAATTCTGTTTCTCGATTGGCGAGGCGAACCACGCTCAAGGCGATCGAAGAGCGATGGCGACCCATCTCTCGAGAGCGGCTTGGGCGTGGGCGTCCGCCAATCGACAAACCCGAAGGGACGGGCGCTTTTGCACCAATATGAACCTTAAGTCTCTTGAAAATAGCCCCACTATATCCTGCGAGACTTAAGGCCCATCTTGTCGCAAAATCGCTCCGTCAGAATGGTTCTATTAAGACCTGACACGCTCTAGAGCGTGTCCAGTATGGGCAAATCTGAAGCGGCACTTCTGGCGGCCGTAGCCGCGACGGGGCCGGTTCGGGTCATTGCGGCACGCTCTGCGCGAAACGGCTACGCGGCACCCGCCGGGCCTGCCGTCAATGCGGCTTGCGCATCGCTGTGGATGCGCCGCACCAGAGCCGCCAGTCCGTTGGAGCGCTGCGGCGTTAGATGCTCGCGCAAATGCATGCGCATAAACACTTCCTCGTAATCGGTATTCAGAATATCACGCGCCGGGCGTCCCGAGAACAGGGCAAGCACGACGGCGATCAGCCCCTTGACAATATGCGCATCGCTATCACCGTAAAAGGTGAGAACCGGGGTGCCGTGACAATCGTCGATACACGTGCGCAACCATACCTGCGAGGCGCAGCCATGTACCTTGTACGCATCCGTATAGGCGTCAGCGCAAAGGGCCGGCAGCGATTTACCCAATTCAATCACGTAGCGATAACGTTCGTCCCATTCATCGATCAGTTCGAACGTCTCGACAATCGTCTCGATTGCCGGCAGGCGTGATTTCGCTTGTTCAGTCATATCGCCTTTATCACCTGCCAGTTCCGTCCCCGGAGCATGTTATGTCAGCCGGTTGTGCCCAGGACGGGTAAACCTGAAGGGGTATCTCTTGCGGCCGTGGCCACAACGCGGCCGGGTGAAACCATCCACCTGCACCCGATGAGTTCGCAACGAACAACCTGTTGCAATTACACGACTAGCGGATTTTTAACCATGATACCATCATTTCGTAAAATTCAGTACAATTTACAATAAATGCCACGGGTGCAGGCGCCAATGTTAGCGTTCGGTTAAAGGGCCTTTGAAAGAATTGCCAGCGTAACGTTAGCTGGTAACCTTAAAAGAGTGTTTGTTCCATTTGCGGCACAGTTGCGCGGGGCCACCTCGCTTGACCAGTTGACAGGTCCGGAATCGCCGATATTGCCTTCTCGGCGAAGTTATTGCCGCCTTATTGAGTCTGTAACGGGTATTATGCCAACGCCACTGCATTCGATTACGACATTTTTTAGCTATCTGGTTCATCCGCGTGCGCGCTGCAATGCGTTCAAGGCGCCCTTGCACGCCGCGTTCATCGCCGCCCAGTTGTTTACCGGCCTGATTGCCAGCATTGCCGTACTGGTTTATGTGGCAAGCGCTCCCTCCCTGCATCTACAGGAATTTCTGGCTTTATCATGGTGTGCGGTACCGTTCGCGCTGGCGTATGGGCTGTCCGTCAATGGCCGGCTGGCGCGGGCAAGCGGGCTGTCGGCGCTGGGCTTTGCCGGGGCGATCATTGTGCTTGCGTCATCGTCGGGGGCAGGAGGGGCGTCGTTTGTATTTGCCGCGGCGTGGCTTAGCCTCGTTGCGCTGGAACTGTGCCTTGGCGGTGTGCGCCCGGTGTCCCTTCACATTCAGCGACCCGGCATCGTCCGGCCGGCGGTTCTGTTGGGTTTTGTGGCGCTGGCGGTGATACTGATAGTGGCCGGCGCGCTCTTTTGGACGCAACCGGCGGTACCCGGCGCCACGGCAGGTGCGCTACCGGTAATGGAAGCGGCATTCGGGGCGATTTATGCGGCGGGCCTTTGTCTGCGGGTGTGGGTGCTGCACTATCTGAGCAGAACACATGTATCCCGGGAGCGCTGGATTTCCCATCTGGGGGCCACCTATACCTGCGAGCCGGTCACGGTGCACGATTCTTCCGGGCGGGTCCTGTACGCCTCCGCCGCGGCGCGATCGGGCTTTGGCGCCGCACCATCGACGCTGCTCGGCGAGGGGTTGTTACAACGTATCGGCCTGCAGGATCGCCCCCGTTATCTGCAAGCGATACGCGCCATGATAGAGACGGGCGCCGGCGAGACATTCGTCTGCCGCGTCCATCGCCACGCAAACGGTGACGAGGACGATCCCCGGCAAGCCGATACATGGATGCGCGTCAGTGTGCAGCAGGCGGACGCGCTCACGCGGCAGGGCGTGGAAAAGGCTGCTACGGCGGGGGATTGTTGCGTTCTGGTCTGGCGCGATATTACCGCCCATCGCCGTCTTCAGCACGAGCGCGATGAGGCCAAGGCACAGATCGCCCGCATGGAAGAAGAAAACCGCACCATGCTGGCCAATGTCACACACGAACTGCGAACCCCCCTAAACGCCATCATCGGCTTTAGCGAGTTGCTTGAACGGGGCCTGAAAAAAGAGGGATTCGTACCGGAGGTGCATGGGGACTATTTGTCGATTGTCCAATACAGTGGCCAGAATCTATTGCAGAGCATTACCGATATTCTGAATCTGTCAAAGATCGAATCCGGACACTTCGATACCACCTACGCGTATTTTGATGTGGTCGATCTGGCACGCTCGTGCGTTGCCATGCTGGACGTTCTGGCACAGTCGCGCGGCGTCAGGCTTCACGCCACATTCGATGACACACAGGTGATCCCGCGGATATGCGCCGATCAGGGCGGCGTGCGGCAGATCATGATCAATCTGATCGACAACGCCATCAAATACACCGCGCGCGGCGGACGGGTCGATGTCTCGCTGGAACGCACAGGGCATTGCGTCCACTTTAGCGTTTGCGATACGGGTATCGGCATGAGCGCTCAGGAAATGCAGGACATCGGCAAGCCGTTCACGCGCACCGCGGACGCCCAGGCGCATGATGCGCAAGGGTGCGGATTGGGGCTGGCGATTGTGAAAGGTCTTGTCAGGATGCATCGCGGCGTACTCAATTTCGATTCCCAAAAGGGGCAGGGAACGAAAGCGACCGTCGTATTGCCCATGGATCAGCAGGTATGCCGGCCCGACGACATCGAACGCAACAGGCGGGTGCAGTGTGCGAAAGTCGTATCCGGTGCGTTTGTCCACCCCGAAAGGAGATCGCTTAGTGCTTGATCGGTCTATTTCCCTTACGCAGGACATCGATGAGAGGTCCGGGCATCGACACCCGGGCGGCTGGCTTCGCACCCGGGTAAACGGCATTGTGGCAAGCTGGCGCGCCGTTTTCCGCCGTTCCCGTTACGAATGGGCCGTGGTAGCGGTTCTGGCGGCATTTGTCGCGATGATCGAAGTCAACACACTGTATTTCCAGCCTGTGAAACATCCCGCGCCACTGATGACGGGGACTATTGCGTCGGGCAAGGATGGGGGAAAGGCCGTGCGGCGGCGCGAACCGCCGGGTGACGTGTCAACCGGAGTGGCGAGCCCCTTGATTATTCAGAATATTCAAATCGAACTGGCGCGGCGCGATCTGTATGATCAGCCGGCGCACGGTATTCTCGACGAGGCAACCATCGGCGCCATTCGCCGCTATCAGCAGATGACGGGTCTGGGGGTCGACGGGCGGGCTGATCGGGCCTTGCTGGTGCATCTTCTTGATGCGGCGCGCAATGACTCCACGGCGTCGCGACGCCCGTATGAGACGCCGCATGTTCCGGCGCGCGCGGAACAGCTCATCACCCGTGTGCAGGAGGCCCTGGCGGCGCGCGGTTATTCTCCAGGCGCGATTGACGGTATTATGGGCGAGCGGACGGCGCGTGCGATCCGGGCATTTGAGGCCGCTTCCGGTATGCCGCCAAGCGGTCGTGTCGACGGAGCGCTGCTGCGAAAGCTGGCTATTGCGGTGCCGGGTTCCGGCTGAGCCGGCGGCGGATCGCGGCCGCGGTGAAACTTCAGGCCCAGGAGGCAAAACAGGGACAAAAGACGCGAGAGTCGTGTGGAGCCTGATTCCAGAGCGTGTCAGGTCGGCACCTGGATGTGTCATACCAAGGGGCTTTGCGTTTGACTCCTGGCCCGGTTTAAAACCGTTGTCTTATCAGCACGATACACAAGTCAACGCGTACAAAACGCCAATACCGCTGGTATCATTTCAACAGTTTGTTCTCAAAAAACCATCCGAATGCGAGACTTTCAGAATTTTCCTTATAAAATTTCCTTATAAAAATTGCGGAACCACGGAAGAAAAACCGGGCACAGGGTAACAATGGATTTTCAATGGATCGCCATAGCCCTGGGGGATGTCGTCTGGATTTCCATCGCATTCGTTCTGGGTTTCCTGTCAAGGTCAATAGGCCTGCCGCCCCTGGTCGGTTTCCTTGCGACGGGCTTTCTGCTCAACGCATACGGTATCGCCAGCGGGGAGATGCTTGAGAAACTATCGGACCTTGGCATCACCTTGTTGTTGTTTACGGTCGGCCTGAAACTCAACCTGCAAACGCTTGCAAGACCGCAAGTGTGGGCCGTAACGGGCCTGCATACATCCATCGTAGTTGCCATATTCGCGGTTGCGCTCTACGGGCTGGCTATGGTGGGTGTGCCCTTCCTCTCCGATCTGAACCTACCCCAGGCAATGCTCATTGCGTTCGCGCTTAGCTTCTCCAGTACTGTATTCGTTGTTAAGGCGCTTGAGGAAAAAGGCGAGATGGCGTCGCTGCATGGTCGAATTGTAGTCGGCATTCTGATTATGCAAGACATAGCAGCTGTTGCCTTTCTCGCAATTTCCACCGGCAAGTGGCCCTCCGTTTGGGCACTCTTAATCGTTCTGCTGTTTCCAATGCGGCTGATCCTGCTCAAGCTGCTGCAGCGCGTTGGGCATGGCGAATTGCTGGTACTTTACGGGTTTCTTCTCGCCATGGGGGGTGCGGAACTGTTCGAACTTGTCGAGCTTAAAGGTGATCTGGGGGCGCTCGTGCTGGGCCTACTGATCGCCAATCACCCGAAAGCCGACGAAATGGCCAAGACCATGCTCGGCTTTAAGGATCTGTTCCTTCTCGGTTTTTTTCTTTCCATAGGGCTATCCGGTCAGCCGACGCTGGAGACAATAGTGGTTGGCGCCCTGATCGCACCATTTGTATTTCTTAAATCCGCGCTCTTCTTCGGCCTTCTGACGCGATTCGGACTACGGGCACGTACTTCCCTGCTCGCGTCCCTGAATCTGATGAATTTCAGTGAATTCGGCCTCATTGTCGCTGCCATTGGCGTTGCCAATGGCTGGATTGACAATCAATGGCTGATGGTCATCGTAATCAGTCTGGCCTTGTCGTTCGCTATCGCTGCGGCGCTCAATACTGTCTCCCAACAGCTCTATACGCGGCACCGGACAATTTGGAAGCGCCTGCAAAGAGACGATCTGGTCCCCGATGACTGGTTACTGGACACCAAAGGCGCAACCATCGCCATTATTGGCATGGGCGGCATCGGCACCGGGGCCTACGACACCATGCGTGAATTGCATGGCGATACTGTCGTCGGTGTAGACATTGATCCCATCACCGCAAAGAACCAAAGATCAACGGGCCGCAATGTGCTGCACGGTGATCCCAGTGATGCAGATTTCTGGGATCGTATGCAGGCGACACACACGCTCGAACTCGTCATGTTGGCGCTGCCGAAAGTCGCTACGAACCTGGCTGTTGTGGAACAGCTTAAAGCAGCGTCGTTTGCCGGGCGCGTTGCGGCGATCGCAAAGTTCCCGGACGAGGTTGAAGCGCTTAAGGAAGCGGGCGCAACCACGGTGTTCAACATCTACACCGAAGCTGGTGCAGGATTTGCCGGGCACGTTCTTGCGCAGGAGCAAAACAGTTGATCGTGAAGAGACGTGCTTCGCTGCGCGAAGCGTGTACTTTTTTTCATTTAAAACAATGAGAAAACTGAAATCAAGAAGGCGCGTATCAGCCATCCTTGCGACGCAGGCGCACCACCACATCAATGCGCGAGATCTCATAACCGTCGGGGGCATTCGGCACGCCATCGACTGCCACCCGGCGCTGGGGTATATCGATAATGCGATGATCGTCCTCGGTGTAGAAGTGATGATGATCCGATGTGTTCGTATCGAAATACGACTTGCTGCCATCGATAGCGATCTGCATGAGCAGGCCGGCCTCGGTAAACTGATGCAGGGTATTATAGACGGTCGCCAGGGATACCGGAATATCCGCCACCTTTGCCGCTTCGAACAAATCCTCGGCGGTAATGTGCCGCGGCGCGCCGGCAAATAACAACTGGGCCAGCGCAACGCGCTGCCGGGTCGGTCGCAGACCCGCCGAGCGCAAATGGTTTATGGTCGCCCGCTTGTTCATCGTCCTAACCGTCGCGCTTTACTTTGGAGCCTGTACAAGGGTAAGCGGAGTATTCCCAAAACCCGAATGCTATACAATACAACGGCAACATATTGGTATGATACATCAGCCAAATTCATCTGAATACATTACAAACGGCGCTCTGGTGCGGTATCGAACCCAAAATCGATCCCAGCCAAAAGCGCGCAACAATTCGCAGGCCGGTCCGGAAAATCAACCCGGAGCATAGGCATGTCGGACCCCCGACTGCAACCCTGTTGAAAACCGGATTGCAACCCGCCTGCATGGCCCATCACATCGTCCTCCTGGAGCGTGTCAGGTCTTAATAGAAGCAATTCTGTTTTTACTAAGACCTGACACGCTCTAGTGGATAACATATACACAATTTGCGGCGTTTTAGCAAATTTCCCGCCTGTAATGATCAGGTTCGTCAGGCCGCCGCCATTTACTGCTTGAAATTGAGCGCAAAGAACTGCATGTACTGAGTACAACACCCGGCGGTCCGCAGCGCAATTTTGGGTGCCGGTCCCGTTTTACCTCGATCCAAAGCTGTTTGCCGGGGATTTGGATAAAGGAACTTCGATTTGACCGGCGCTTTGCGGACGCCGCAGGATCCGGTTCCCGCGACCGGTCTCTAACAAGGACACGATACCATGGCCGAGCGCCGCTCAAGTTTCGATTACGATGATCTTATCGCCTGCGGCGAGGGCAAATTGTTCGGAGCCGGCAATGCACAGTTGCCGTCGCCACCGATGTTGATGTTCGATCGCATCGTGTCCATCGCGGAGACCGGCGGCGCGCACGCCAGGGGGCATATTCGCGCTGCGTTATCGATCAAGCCGGATTTATGGTTCTTTCCATGTCATTTCAAAGGCGATCCGGTAATGCCCGGCTGTCTGGGGCTGGATGCGCTTTGGCAACTTTTGGGATTTTATCTCGGCTGGTTGGGAGAACTGGGCCGTGGCCGCGCCTTGTCGGTCGGCGAGGTGAAGTTTTCCGGCATGGTGCTGCCGCACGCTAGGGAGGTCGAATACGGTGTCGATCTTAAACGGGTGATGCGCTCGCGGCTCGTTCTTGGCATCGCCGATGGGTGGCTGAAGGTGGACGGAGAGAAGATTTATACTGCCACGGGCCTGCGCGTCGGTCTGTTTCGCGACGATTCCCGGCCCACAACCCAAGTGTCCTGATGCCAGGCGACACCATGGGGTTCTGAAAAGCCCCTCGCTGCTTCCTTGTTTTCCTGTCTTTTTGGTTGAATGGAAAAAGTAGACCGAGGCGAAGCCGCGGGACTTTTTCACATTCAACGATCACGTCATTCATTGGACGACGACGCGCGTTCCCTTGTTTACCCGCGCGTACAAATCGATCACGTCATGGTTGTACATGCGGATACATCCATAGGAGACGGCCCTGCCTATGGAGCGGGGTGCATTCGTGCCATGGATACGATAAAGATCGCGGTTGAGATAGATCGCCCGTACGCCCAGCGGATTACGGGGGCCCGGCCGGACAACCGCGGGAAGTTCCGGGTTATCTCGCCGAATGTTTGCCGTAGGCCGCCAGGTGGGGTTCTTTTTCTTGTCGATGACCGTTGCCCGACCGCGCCATTGGGCGTTCAGGCGCCCCACAGCAACAGCGTAGCGAATAGCCTGTCCGCCTCCCAGCGTGTAATACAGGCGCCGTTCCTTGTTATTGATTATGATCGTGCCGGGCGGATGCTCGCTGTTATAGCGGACAATCGCACGCTTTAGGGTTGTGGAAGCCTCATTACTACGTTTTGCCTGCTTTCTCACATGCCGCTTGGCCACGTGGTGGCGCTTCTGGCGCTGCAATTTTGCCCGGCGAATCTCACGCTGCCTGGCCAGACGCCTTTTTTCCGCACGCCGCCTTTGGGCGCGCTTTTGGCGCCGCAATTTTGCCCGGCGAATTTTGCGCTGTTTAGCCAGACGCCTTTTCTCTGCACGGCGCTTTTTTGCGCGCTTTTGGCGCAGCAATTTCGCCCGGTGCGTTTTGTTATGCCAGGCAAGGTGAGTTGCTTGTTGCTTTTGCGGCTCTTCACCCTTGAGCGCGCGCGCGTGCGACGAGAGGGTTCGCTTCGTATTATCAAAGGCAGGAAAAAGCCGATCGGGATAGCCACTTGCCGCTGCGACAGATGACGAAGTCGTCGCCTTGGCGACACGCGGCTGCGCCATCGCCGGAAGCGAAAATAACAACGATACAGCAAACAATCCCGCGAATAAGTTTGTAACAGCTGCTGTGCCGACACGACGCCAATACTCAAAATTCAGTCCAACGATACCCATAATTTCACCCTTAACGCACGCCACTTACACGACTATATCGATACTCGCGACTAAACCGAGCCTTACAATTGCACCGATCCTCGCAACCGGCCACGATGCCCTCGCAATTTCCATGTTAAAGTCTCCGTGATGGCTTCTCAAGCGTTCCCAAGTGTATAAAATTTAAAAGTGCGTACAAATTGGGAATTCTACCTATTAGTGCAATTTTTTGTGGAATACTGTGGATAACGTCCGGCAAGGGCGATGTTCCCGCTGTCAGGCTCCTCCTACGACGGCATCGGCTCCGGCTCCAGGAATTATGGCGCGCGGGCGCGTGGTGATATTGCGTTTGTTGGATACGCAATTGGAGGCTACGATGGGTTGACGAGCTTTTGTTGGCGGGCATCACTTTGTCGGGAAAATTAGAGCGTGTCAGGTCTTAATAGAATCATTCTGACGGAGCGATTTTGCGACAATATGGACCTTAAGTCTCGCAGGATATAGTGGGGCTATTTGCAAGAGACTTAAGGTCCATATTGGTGCAAAAGCGCCCGTCCCTTCGGGTTTCCGATTGGCGGGCGCCCACGCTCAAGCCGATCTCATGAGATGCGCCCACATCGCATGTCGATCGGCTCAAACGTGGGTCACCTCGCCAATCGAGAAACAGAATTGATTCTATTAAGACCTGACACGCTCTAGACCGGGGCAAAGCCGGGGGACTTTTTCCCATTCAACTATTTTGGTTCAGACCTGGGACATCTACACGCCATGACCATCAGCACAAGAGGCAAAACGGGTGCCGCCGATATCGCGGGTCATTTGCGCAAGGAGATTTCACGGGGCTCCTATTCAAACAGGGATCGTCTTCCGCCGGAGCGCATTCTTGCGGAGCGTTTTGGCGCGGCCAGAGGTACCATCCGGGCTGCAATTCGCCAGCTTGAGGAGGATGGTCTGGTAGAAATCAAGGCCGGCAGTGGCACCTATGTTGTTGCGAAGCCGGTTAATGTGGCAAGCGAAGTCATCGCCAATGCCAGTCCGCTTGAACTGATCGATGCCCGCTTTGCTCTTGAACCGCACATGTGCCGCCTTTCTGTACTGAATTGCCGCGAACGCGATTTTATCCGCATGGAGGAATTGCTGGACCGCATGGAGGCGTCGGTTCAGGACCCTGCCACGTTTGCTGAACTGGACACCCGCTTGCACAGTCTGATTGCCGAAACGACAGGAAACGACTTGTTGATCTGGATCGTGACCCGGATCAATTCGGTGCGCAATCAGGAGCAATGGTCACGCATGCGTCGTCTCACACTGAACGAAGGCACCATCGCCAGATACAACCGCCACCACCGCCACATTGTTAGTGCCATTCGCGCGCGTGAACCGGAACGCGCAGCGCAGCTGATGAAGGACCATCTGGAGGCGGCGCGGTTATCCCTGACCCGAGCCGCTGCTACCTAGAGCGTGTCAGGTCTTAATAGAATCATTCTGACGGAGCGATTTTGCGACAAGATGAACCTTAAGTCTCGCAGGATATAGTGGGGCTATTTTCAAGAGACTTAAGGTTCATATTGGTGCAAAAGCGCCCGTCCCTTCGGGTTTCCGATTGGCGGACGCCCACGCCCAGGCCGCTCTTGAGAGATGGGTCGCCATCGCTCTTCGACCGCCTTGAGCGTGGTTCGCCTCGCCAATCGAGAAACAGAATTGCTTCTATTAAGACCTGACACGCTCTAGAACGTGTACAAAACGCCAATACCGCTGGTATTAATACATGACATGCTCCAGGCAGGGCTTCTGTTGTTGTTTCTTCGGCTCAGGCTGTTGCGGTTGCTTGCAGCCAGTTTATATAGACTCTCTCGGCCATGATTTCGAAGGTGTTTTGATTGGCGGCGCATGTTTGCTGCAATTTTTGCGCGCCGTTGTCGCCGAGGCTTTTTTGCAGTGCTGTTGCGTATTCGGGAATCGCCAGCCAGCTTTCAACCGTCGACGATTCAACCTCCAAGTGAAATTGCATGGAATAGGCGCGGGTTTGCCACTGCATCGCCTGAACCGCGCAGGCTGGAGATGTTGCGAGACAACGGCAACCCGGCGGCATCACTGCAACTTCCGAACTGTGCCATTGCAGACAGTCGAATTGTTCGGGAAGGTTGTCGAATAGCACGCCGGTGGCGCCGGCTTCTGTCAGCGTCACGGGCATGACGCCGATTTCCGGTGATGGCGATGGGGTAACTTTTCCGCCCAGGGCATCGGCGAGCAACTGGTGTCCAAGACACAGGCCGAGAAAGGGCATTCCCCGCTCCTTCACCGCTTCCTTGATGATTGCCTTTTCCCTGGTCAGCCACGGGAACTTGTCTACTTCCCAAACATCCATCGGTCCGCCCATAACCCACAGGGCATCGAAGGTATCAAGGGGTGGCGCGGTTTCTCCGTGGTTAAGGTGTACCGGCACCCATTCGTGGCCGTCATCGGCGAGAAATCGCCGGAACGAGCCGGGATGCTCGGCATCTGCATGTTGAAATACCAGTATTTTCATTTTGTAAACTTCCGGGAAACGGGCCCTGTTTCGTTGCGTTAACGATTCACTAATATTTTACTCGACTTCGCCGTGAGACAAAAGTATACACCCGTTTGAGGGGCCCTCAAATCAGATTTATCCTGTTGCCAGGCCGGCGGAAAGGTGCCGGTTCCGGGACAGGGATTGTTGTGGCTATCGCGCAGGCGCGGTTGGAAAGGTAAAAGCATGTTGCTGAATGTCTGGAATTGGGTCTGGAATTGGGGATTGTTTTCTGGCGTGTTTAGGCGACCGTTGGCCGTGTTTATCGCCGTGGCGGCGGCGGTGTTGGCCTTTGCGGCTTTTGATGTTGAGAGCGCGCAGGCGCAAGGCGGTCAAAATAACGACGTTGAGCTGAAGCTTGTTACCGATCGTACGGGGGCGATAGAACTGGAAACAACTTCGGAGGATCGGTTTAAAGCCTCGGCAGGTGTTTCCTATTGGGCCTACGTGCGCGTGCGCTCAGAGGAGAGTAGTACCGCCGTTACCCGCGGCTCTGTATTCATTACACACATAGAAGGCAATCGATTAACCACAGCTATAGGCTGCAGCCCTCTTACGGTTAGACACGGTTTAGCTGCCGGCGTCGCAGCGTGCCTCATTCCCGCGGATCAGATTACCGAAGCCGGAACCCTCATCCTCAAGGCCGCTTACAATCCTGAGGCGGGAATGAACTTCAACACGCAAACCTCAGAACTGGATCTTCCGGTCAGGATCTCCGCCACGTCTATCACATTTTTGGGTGGCTCGGGGCAGCCGACTAAACGCGCAACAGCAACAGCACAAGCAGGGGCTCCATTCACTGTCCGCGTTAGTGTAAGGGCACGAACGATCAACCGCGAAGGGAGCAGCGATGCAGGTGTACCATCTAGCGCCGGATACGTGACACTCAGTGGCCGCGGGATTGTGATTGCCAAAGGACAAGGCTGTACGTATGACCGTAACCTTAGTGGAGTATACACCTGCACGGCCACCGCCCCGACGACGGGCCCTGTGACGCTTAACGCCACATTCATCGGCAAGTATGGTAGTGACCTAATCAAGGACTACCTGAATTCGACAACTGATGGTAAGTCGCCCAATGGTGGGGCATTAACCCTCACCGTCACGCCGCGGATGACGGACGTGGAGCTGAAGCTTGTTGAGTCCCCCACGAGGGTGAAAGAACTGACAGGGCATTGGCCGGAAGTGGATATACCCACGGTGGATTTCTTATATGAGGCCCACGTGCGCGTGCTCGTAGACGGGAGCAATACCGCCGTTGCCAGCGGCTCTGTATCCATTACACACGTAGGAGGCGCTCCAGTAGATAGAGTGTATAGGGAATGCAACGAGTTGAAAGGTAATGGCGTCGCCAGATGCTTCATTCCCAGGTCGCAGTTTAACGAAGTCGGAGCCCTCGTCCTCAGGGCCGCTTACACCCCCGCGCGGGGAACGAACTTCAACGCGCAAACCACAGACCTGAGCCTTCAGGTCAGGGCCCCCACCACGTCTATCACATTTGTGGATGGCTCGGGGAAGCCGACTAACCGCGCAACAGCAACAGCAGGGGGCAAATTCACTGTCCGCGTTGGGGTGCAGGCAGTAACAATCCACCGCACCGGGTGGCCCTTCAGGGTAGCTGTACGGCCTGGGGCCGGAGACGTGACACTCACAGGCATCGGGTCTCGTCCCATAACCTGTACGTATGAAAGGGCTAAAGTATACATACATGGGAAGAGGGCTACAGTATACAAATGCGACGTGACCGCCCCGGCGAAGGCGGGGGATGTACAGCTTACCGCGGCATTCGCCGGCGGCAATGGTCGTGACACAACTAAGGACTACCAGGATTCGACAACTGATGGTAAGTCGCCCAATGGTGGGGCATTAACCCTCACCGTTGTCGATGGGCCGAAGATTGTCAGTATTGAGCGCCGGGATACGACTGAAAACCAAGCGGTGACAAATCCGTTAACCAACGCCACTTCTATAACGTGGCTTGTCACGTTCAGTGAAGATGTGAATGTCGAGGAAAACGCCTTCTTGTTGGCGGCGGGTGGAGCAACGGTAGCGCAAACCCCGACGAACCCAGCCGTAACAAGCGGTAATACCGTGCTTGTCACTGCCGCCACGAAGGATAACCAGCAAGGCGAGGTGGGGCTGGCGATCGATCCAACAAAAATCTCGCGGGCGAGCAACGCGAATATCAAGCTCTCCCCCACACTACCAGCCGCTGATGCCGACAACCAAAAATATACGGTGGACAGAGTAGCCCCGACGTATAAGACGAGCCCCGATTCCGTTGCGGTGGGCGACACAATCACGTTTACTATGGATTTCGACGAAGACATGCAATCGAACCCCTTGCCGGGCATCTCCTCGCCGACTGCCGGTATTACCTTGGGTACTGTAACCCACGGCGGGAACAGCAATGCTGATAAATTCACCGCTCAAATCACCGTCCCGGCCAGCTTTAGTGGTACGTCATTGGCGATCGAAATTGGCAATTTGCAGAATGTAAAAGATCTGGCCGGCAACCCGGCTTCCCAGTCACCTGCTGCAAAAACCGCAACCCTCACCGTCACCCCCGCGGGGAATGAGAACGTGGAGCTGAAGCTTGTTGAGTCCGGCACGAGCGCGAAAGAACTGGCACAGAATTCGCTGGAAGCGAATAAAGCCGCGGTGAGTTTTAACTACTTTGCCTTTGTGCGCGTTCAGAGAACAACAGGCAACGCGGCCGTTACCGAGGGCTCTGTATTCATTACACACATAGGAGGCACTGCTTTAACTTCGGCTATACGCTGCAGCCGTCTTACGGGTGGAAGCAGTGTCGCTGCCGGCGTCGCCATATGCAAAATTCCCGGGGCGCAGATTACCAAAGCCGGAACCCTCGCCCTCAAGACCGCTTACACCCCCGCGCCGGGAACGAAATTCAATTCGCAAACCACAGATCTGGACCTTCCGGTCAGGGCCCCCACCACGCTTATCGATTTCCAGATTCATAGCGCAACAGCATCAGCACGGGCTCCATTCACTGTCCGCGTTCGGGTAAGGGCAATAACGACCAACCGCGGCGGGGCGACCCTCTTCGGCAATATACGGGAGCGGACGGCCGGAGACGTGACATTCACAGGCATCGGACGTGATCCCATAACCTGTACGTATGAAAGTGCTGGAATATACAAATGCGACGCGATCGCACCGGCGACGACGGGCAATGTGAGGCTTAACGCGAAATTCACTGGTAGCAATGGTGGTGACGGTACTAAGGACTACCAGGATTCGACAACTAGTGGTCAAAGGGGTAATGGTGGGCCATTAACCCTCACCGTCACCCCCGCGTTGAATGAGGACGTGGATCTGGTGCTTGTTGAGGGCAACAGGAGCACAACAGAACTGACAACAAGTTCGCACGATCAGTATAAAGCCGCAACAGGTATTCGTCACTTTGCCTACGTGCACGTCCGGAAAGCAGGAGCGGATAACACGGCCGTTACCGAGGGATCTGTATCCATTACACACATAGGAGGCTCTGCTTTAGGTCCGGCTATACGCTGCAGCCGTCTTACGGGTATATCAGGTGTAGAAGGTGTCGATAAAGGTATCGCCAAATGCCCCATTCCCTACAACAGGATTACCGAAGTGGGAGGTCTCACCCTGAGGGCCTCTTACAATCCTGAGGGTGCCCTGTTCACCGCGAAAACCAAAGACCTGAGCCTTCCGGTCAAGGCCTCCGCCACATATATCAGATTTTTGGATTCGGCAGGAAGTTGGCCTTTACGGCGGGCAACAGTAAAAGCAGGAGCCCCATTCACTGTCCGCGTTCGGGTAACGCCAATTGCGACCTTCTACGATAGGTGGAACACCGGCAGTATAAGGAGAGAGGCGGCTGGAACCGTGGCACTCAGTGGCGACGGGATTACGATTGCCCCAAACCAAGGCTGTACGTTTGAGGGTTTTAGAAAATACAAATGCACGGCGACCGCCCCGGCGAACGCGGGGGATGTGAAGATTACCGCGACATTCACCGGCGGCAATGGTCGTGACACAACCAAGGACTACAAGGATTCGACAACTGATAGCAGTTCGATTCCTGCGGGGCAGTTCCAGGTGCATAATGATCCGCCGTTAACCCTCCGTGTTATCGATGAGCTGCAGATTACCAAAATCGAGCGCCTGAAGAGAAATCCGTTAACCAACGCCGAAGAGATAAAGTGGCTTGTCTGGTTCAACGCCAGTGTGAACGTCGAGGAAAACGCCTTCTCGTTGGCGATGGGTGGAGCAACGGTGGCGCAAAATCTGACGAACGGCAGAGTAAATAACGTAAATGTCGCGTATGTCACCGCCAGTACGATCGATAATCGGGAAGGCGACGTGGGGTTGACGGTCGACCCAACAAAAATCTCGCTGGCGAGCAACAGGAACATCAAGCTCGCCAGCGCAACGCCAACCGGTGCCAACGAAAAATATACGGTGGACCGGATCGTCCCGAGGTTTACGACGAGCCCCGACTCCTTGACGGCGGGCGAGATAAACACGTTTACTGTGGATTTCGACGAAGACATGCAACCGACCCCCCTGCCGGAGATCTTGGGCGGTCTTCCGGTGCGTGGTGTAAGCCATGGCGGGGAGAGCGATCCTGATAAATTCACCGCTAAAATCTTCGTCCCGACCGGCATTCGCGATACATCAATGGAGTTCATCATTCGCGCTTTGTACAATGTAAAAGATTTGGCCGGCAACCCGGCTTCTACCGGGGTAAATGATACACGAACCGTAACCCTCACCATCACCCACCCCGCGGCGAAGACGGACGTGGAGCTG
>CBDCVD010000001.1:0-13082 GCA_965222955.1 Hyphomicrobiales bacterium
TGTCCATTCGCCTGGGTCTGAAATCACATGATCTAACCGTAAGAGGATTCAGGTCTCCACCGCATGACGCGGCGGCGCTCAGCCCCGCTGATCGACGGCCGCCTGAACCGCCGCGCCACTAATTTCGCTGGAATGCGGCGCCTGGAGCGATGCGAAGTCGCCCTGAACGCTCAAGGCGATGCGCTCGCCGCCGCCCCCACCGAGATGGACGACAAGGGCGAAGCGCCCTACGCCTTCTCGCGCGGCGACTGCCAGGCCAGCGGCAGCCATATCGAGGCGTCTCGCGGCTGTCGCGAGGGTTGACGCCTGCGCGCCAGAGCAGCCCCTTCCGGGCCAGGCTCGGCAAGGCGGTTCCCCGCGCTGATCGAGAGCCCCATGACCGTGATCCATCGGTTATAATGGCGATGAACCCTAACGCTTCCACCCACGTAGGATGAATAGCGTGATGAAAGCCGCATCGGCCCAACCCTTGGATCTCATGGAGCAGTTGGCCATCGCCGCCGCCCGCCAACAGCGCGATCACGATCTTCAGCAATTTGACGCGCTTCTGGCCTCGCTGGAAGACACGCCGCCAAGTCCTCCAGAGAGCATGCGAGCGCCCTTCGCAGCCTATGACGCCCCAGAGTCGCCTTCTCTGAGCGCCGCCATCGAGGCGATGCGGGAGGCCCGTTGAAATACATTGATTTGGACGCCAGCGCGCGGGTCAAGCGCGATCGCCAGGAAGCCGGCAGCGAGATGGTCAATACCACCATAGACCACGCCATCTCTCAAAATGCCCGGCTGTTGATTGTTGCTTCCCTCTCCATCATCGAAAGGATTTCCATTCTCAACCGCCGCCGCAACGAAATCGGCATTCCCACCGAGGCGTTTCCCAGCGCCCTGCGGGGCGTTCTCGAAGAACGCCGGACCTTTTCGCATGCGCTGCTCATCGATGATCCGTTGTTGCTTGCGTCCGCTCGCTACGCCATGGATCACCATATCAACTCAGCCGACGCCATTCACCAGGCCATTCTGCTCGCCTTGCAAGCCGCAGCGGTCGCCAGCGGCGACGAGTGGTGATGCCTGGCGGCGGATCAACGGCTCCTTCGCGCTGCTCGCGCCGAAGGGATCACGACGATCAATCCCGAAACGGACGAGCCGCCCATCCTTTGAGATGGCGACGCGACTTGTCGACTCGCATCCCACGCCAGGGAGAGCCGCCGAGATGACCGACGCCCAATGGTATTGTTATCTGGCGCGATGCAGCGATGGTTCGCTCTATGCGGGGGTTACCACCGACCTCCAGCGGCGCATGGCCGAACACAATGCCGGACGCGGCGCCAAGTACACCCGCAGCCGCCGACCCATCACCCTGGTGTGGTGGGAACGCTGGGCGACGCCATCCGAAGCCCTCAAACGCGAGGCCGAGATACGCGCCTGGCGTAAAAGCCGCAAAGAGGCATTCATCGCCAACCGGATTCACCTTAACCCCGGGCTTGCGAGGGGATCACCTCAGGAATAGGCTTTCAGCCAAGCGCTACGCCGCACGGTCGAAGCCGAAAGTCATGAACGGAGAGCCATCCTGCATGCCATGGCTTGCGGCTCGCGATCTTTCCTGACGCCATGGATCACGTTGGCCTGAACGCCAGACGCGCCAGGCCCAATCGATCGCCAGGTCCAGTTCGCCCCAAATGCGGCGCAAATCGCCGTCGAACGTCTCGGCTAGGGGTCGCTTGGCCCAATCTTCAATGACTGTCTAGGCGTAGCGACTTGCGCCGACAGTCGCCATGTGGGGATTCTTTGTTCCTGAGCGCGCCGCCGAGAGACCTCGCTCCTGGCGCGTCTCCCTCGGATCATCATACGTGGCTCTGGCGTTCAATCCCGTCGTTGAGCCCGCGACCCTATAGCCCCAGGGCCTCCAGCCCCACGCGGGCGAGGGCCTCATCATCTTCTGCGCTCAGGCCGCTGACCCCGATGCCGCCTAAAATGGCGCCGGTGGGTGGATGCAACACCACGACGCCGCCTTGCACGGCCGCGAGTTGCGGGTCGCCCATCTCGGCGACGCTGCGGCCTTGACTCGCCAAACGCTCGGCGTAGGCTTTGGAATCCTGGCCGGTGAGGGCGCAGGTATAGGCTTTGCGAATCGCCATGCGCTGCGGAATAACGCGGCAGCGATCCATCTTGGCGTAGCTGATGAGGCCGCCCTGATCATCCACCACGGCGATGGCCAAAGGCTGATCCGGCAATTTGACCGCCAGTTCTAACATGGCGTCCATGGCGCGGCGCGCCTGATCTAAACTGAGCATGGGTTTGTCGTACATCATTGCCCTCCAAGTCTGAGGTGACGAGAACCCTCTTGGCCGCCTGCGGCCGGCCAAGAGATCGCGAATCATAACGCTCATGCCGCCGGTTGTACAGCAGCGCTCTGCGCCCCCTGACAATCGGGGCGCAGCTCCTGCGTCAGCAAATGCGGCCTCATACCCATCACGGGATGAGGCGCTGCGGGCGCTGCGCAGACGCCGCCTCTTACCTGGGTAGGGCGGCCGCGCCAGCCAGCTTTCGGCTGACGGCTCACCGGTTTGCGAGATTAGCCATGGATAAAAATATCGTTGGCCACGTCCATGGCTTCCCGGGCGAACGGAATGCCGCCGTAGAACATCAGATGCATGAAGACCTCGATAATCTGATCCTGGGTGAAGCCGATGTTCAGCGCCGCGCGGATATGGCTGCGAAGCGGGCTGTGGCGCCCTAGAGCCGCCAGGCAAGTCATCGTGCAAAGGCAACGGCTCGGCAAGTCGAGGCCGGGCCGCGTCCAGGTCGCGCCCCAATAGTATTCGCCGCTGATGCGGCCAAAATCGCGCTCCGCCTGGGTGGGCGGCGCGGGTCGCGCGCTTGGCTGGTCGCCCATGTATTGCAAGCGCAGCTGATTGCCCCGCTCGAACAGGTGGTCGGGGGTCTCCTGGGCGTCGTGACGCTTGGGCAAGGTGAAGGCGACGCCGCGTTCATCGAACACGCTTTTGCACAGGGTCAAGGCGTTGATGCCGGCCGGCGCGCCCCCGTACCAGGTCGCATGGATAATTAGCTCAACAATCTGCTCGGGCGTCAGGCCGATATTCAAGGCATTGCCCAGATGTCGGCGCAACTGCGGGTCGCGTCCTCTCACGACGAGGGTGGAGAGGGTAATGATCTCGCGTTGCGCCCGGGTCAGGGCTTCGCGATGCCAGATGACGCCGAAGAGGGCCTCGCCGAGAAGCCGTTCCAGGTCCGGGGCGAGTTCCCAGGCGGCGCCCGTGGCGCCGGGGTCCGTTATGGCGCCGCCGCCAAACATGCGGCGGGTGTCCTGCCCGCGTTCGTACCGCGCGTCTAATTCGCTCATCAGTTGCCTCCAGTCAAGCCGGGGAGATATCACGTGATGCAGGGATGCGCGCATCATGTCACCCGCCGCGTCATTTGTCTACCGCCAACCGGGATGGAAACCGGTGAGGAACCCGCGGGCTTGACGTTCTTTCGTTTGATACGGCATGGGTGTCTGTCATGTACATACAGCAATTTTCGCGCCAAATCACATCTTCAATCGAGGTATCTTTGATCTCATTACAAAGTTGTTACAAAGTTGTTATAAAGTTATTAGATTTTAAGGCTTGTTGTGGGCGTCTCATCATTCTGGATCGTGATATACTTTTTCGCCTGAATACGGTTGATCGTCGAGGACTAGTTCCTCAGGTAGAAGGAAATCACGCATGGCTAGAAGCATTAGCAAACAACGACGACGTTGGCTCATCTATCTTCTCTTTGTTGCGGTCATCCTAGGCGCTACGGGCGCGCAAGCTTTAGAAGTGGGGGAGATAGCCCCTGACTTCACGTTGAGGAGCACATCTGGAGACTTAATTAGCCTTAGTCAATTCAAGGGTAAAAAAGGTGTCCTCATCCAGTTCTACAGTATGGATTTTAACCCCTCATGACAGGCCAATCTCAAGGCCAGGATGGTCGTCTACCGTGAGTTTGAGGACATGAACGTCCAGGTGCTCGGCATCAGCGCCGACAATCCATTTTCGCAAAAAATGTTCGCCACTTCGATGGGGCTTGAATATCCGCTGCTCAGCGATCACCCCGATTTGGAGACGATTGAACGCTACGGCGTCCTCAAGCGCATTGGCAAGGCCAAACGGCCCATCGCCCGCGGCGCTTACTTCCTCGTGGATCAAGAGGGCGTCGTGCGAGGCAAATGGATCGGCGAGCCGGGCCAGGTCTTCCCCAATGAAACCCTGTTACAGGGCGCCTTCAACATGGGGCGTTAATCCAAGGAGAGGTGATGCGGCGCCAAGGGAGCGCCTTGCTCAAAGCAGGGCCAATACGTCACAGCCAAAGCGTCAACGACCTCCGGCGCCATCGTTCAATCCTGGCGTTGGTTGGCCTATGGGTCACGGCGCTATGGATCGCGGCCATGGGATTCGACAGCGGTCTGAGTCACGCTGAGCAACACCGGCCCATTCGCATTGGCGCCCTAACCGATTCATGGGGCGCGACGCCCCATATTATTGGGCTTCAGGATGGTCTGGTCGAACTCGGTTATCAACCGGATCGCGATTTTTTTCTCGGCGTTCGTTTTACCAGCGGCAGCCGGGACATGCTTCCGACGGCCGCCCGTGAGCTGGTGCAGGCCGGGGCCGATCTGTTGTTTGTCGATTCCATTGTCACGGCGCAAGCGGCTCAGCAGGCTACCGCCGAGATTCCCATCGTCTTCACCTCGGTTGAAGATCCTGTGGGGTCCGAGCTCATTGAAAGCTATGCGCAACCGGGGGGCAACATGACGGGCGTCGCCTCGCTCGACATTGAACTGGGGCCCAAACGGCTGCAGGTGTTTCAGGAACTCATACCTGAGCTGCGCCGCGTGCTCTTTCTCTACGATCGCCAGGATCTCTACTCCGCCGAAGCCGCGGCGTTATACAAGCAGGCCGCCCGGCAGTTGGGCGTCGAATGGGTTGAGGTCGTCGTGCGAACAGCGGCCGAAGCCCAGCGCGTGCTGTCCGAGGTCCATCAGCGCCGCATCGATGGCGTCTTGACGCCCAGGTGTTGCGCCTCCAACATTCCCGGCCTCATTGTAGAGGCCACGCTGGCGCAGCAGATACCGACCATGTTTCACAGCGCCGCGTACTGGATCGAAGCGGGCGCTTTGGCCAGCTATGGACCCGATCTCTATACCTCGGGACGTCAGTCCGCCCGCATCGTCGACAAGATCATACAAGGCGCCGACCCCGGCGCCATTCCTGTAGAAGTCAACTCGGAGATCAAATTCACCATCAATCTAAGAACGGCGAACGCGCTGGCGTTGAGCATTAGCCCGGAAGTGCTCTCCTATGCCGATGAGGTCAGCCGTTAGCGCGGCGCCAACCCGCAAACATGACACGATAAGGACCCTTCCGCATGACGCAAGACGCAGAACAAGTGGACACTACCGCGGCGCAAGCCTATGAACAATTTATGCTGCCGCGCACCTTTGGACCCTGGATTGAGGCGACGGTCGCCCTGGCTGATCTGCAACCGGGCGAGCAGGTGCTTGACGTGGCCTGCGGCTCCGGCATGGCCACCCGGCTTGCCGCCGAGCGCGTGGGGGCGACGGGCCGAGCCATCGGTCTTGACCTGGATCCCGGCATGATCGCGGTGGCGCGCGCTCACGCCTCGACGCCGGACAGCGCGCCTCTGGAATGGCGCTGCGAGAGCGCCTTGAAAATGTCATTTGACGATCACCTCTTTGACCGGGTTTTCTGCTTTCATGGGCTGCAGTTTTTTCCGGACCGGGTGGCGGGACTGGCCGAGATGCGCCGGGTCATGAAGCCGACAGGGCGATTCCTCGCCACGGTATGGCGCTCGATTGACTATTGCGCGGGACCCCATGCCCTGGCGACGGCGCTGACGCGCCGCGGCATTGACGCTAGCGCCGCCCATCGGCCCTATGCATTAGGAGACGCCGACGAGCTTCAAGGGTTGCTCCGGCAGGCCGGATTTCAACAGATTGAGGTTCAGGCCAAAAGCATTGACGTTCACTTTCCGTCCGCCCGGAATTTCATCGAAAGTCTCGCCGCTGGCGCCCCTTCGACGCGTCTGGCGCTCGCGCAGGTCTCGCCAGACGATCAGGCGGGGTTGATTGAGGAGGTCAGCGACCTATTGGAGCCCCACATCACCGAACAGGGGCTGTCATATCCGACGGAATGCTACCTATTAATGGGTCATTCCTAGAGAAAGGATGCGCCAGCCCTTTCCATAGCGACCGCTTCAAGCAGCCGGGAGGAAAACCTGTCATGAATAGATTCTCCTCCCACCATCACATCTCGAAATAGGGGATGGGGTCGGATTCGCCAGGCAACGTCAAGTGGCCCGCAGGCGCATCGCCAAGACGCTCCTGCATCCCTTGCCGGATGGCGTCATTGACCAGCATGTTGCCGCCATGCGCCATCTCGCCTAGCCGGCAGGCCAGCTGCCGGACCACGCCCATCACCACATAGTCCCAGTGACTGCCGGCATCCACGACGCCAAGCGTCGCCTCGCCGTAGGCGACGCCCATGCCCACATCCAACGGATAGCCCCTGGATCGCCAATCCGCCGCGAGCAGCTGCAAGCGCTGGCGCATCAAGGCCGCCATCTGGGTCGCGCGGCGCAGGGGCTCCGAGTCCGCCAGGGGCGCATTGAGCGCCACGAGCAATCGATCGCCGTCCAGCGGCTGGAACAGGCCGTCAAACTGGGCGATGAGCTCGCCAATCGATTGATACGCCTCGCTCATGACTGTCAGCGCCGTCTCGGGCTCGGCGCCATCGGCGAACCCGCTCCACCCATGGATGACGCCACACAAGATCGCTACGTTCCGGCGCTTGCTATGCAAGTGATCGGGCGCCGCTTCTGATAGAATGCATTCGGCCAGCGGCGGCGGCACAAATCGCTTGAGCAGACTCAGACGCTCTAAATCGGCCATCTGCCGGCGCATCTGACTCGTCAGGCTCTGGTTCCAACGGTCCAATGACGTGGTTTCGGCTTCGAGCTGATTCGCCTGCTCCCACACACGGTCGTGGAAAGCTTTTAAGCGGAGCATCGACTTGACCCGAGCCACAAGCGCCGCCTGCTCCAACGGTTTGGTTAAGTATTCATCCGCGCCAGATTCAAAGCCGCTGACGATGTCCGCGGCGTCTGTCTTCGCTGTGATCATAATGACGGGTATAAACGGCAGAGACACGTCCGCCTTGAGGCGCCGGCATACCTCGAGGCCATCCATGCCGGGCATGACGACGTCGAGCAGAATCAGATCCGGCGGCTCTGTCATCGCCATCGCCAATGCCGCTTCGCCAGAAAGGGCGGTGGCCATGTCATAGCCATGCCCCTCCAGACGGTCCTGTAAAATCTCTACGTTTTGGGGCTGATCATCCACAACAAGAATACGCGGCGGCTTGCGCATGCCAGGTTCCTCCATGAACGCGCGGCGCGGTTACGGCAACAGGCCCCGGATGGTCTCCAGCAGGTCGGTTGGGCGAAAGGGTTTGGTCACATAGCCCTCGCACCCCGCTTGCCGGGCGCGTCGTTCGTCGCCGCTCATGGCGTACGACGTCACGGCAATGATGGGAATGTGACGCAACCGTGAGTTCGCCTTAATGCGGCGCGCGGCCTCCAGGCCGTCAAAACCCGGCAGCTGCACGTCCATGAGGATCAAGTCCGGCAGGCAGGCCTCGGCGGCGCCCACGCCCTCCGGGCCGCTCACCGCTTCGATCATCTCCCAATCCTCCACATTTTCAAGTAGATCACGCACGATCAAGCGGCTGTTTTCATCGTCTTCGACGAGCAGGATGCGGATCATGATGGCTCCCCCGGCGACGCGACGCGAACCGGAAAGACGCACCAGAACACCGAGCCCTCGCCCAGGCTCGACTCGACGCCGATGGCGCCCTGGTGCAACTCAATAATACTCTTGCAGATGCTCAGGCCGAGGCCGGCGCCGCTTCGGACCCGGTCCGCGGAGGCGTGCGCCTGCTCAAACGGCTCGAAGACGCGCTGCTGATCAGCCGGCGTCATGCCCCGGCCCGTATCGCTCACGGTGAGCGTGAAGTCGCCCGCTGAGGCCTCGACGCCGATGACAATGTTGCCGGCGTCCGTATAGGCAATGGCGTTGCTCACGAGATTGAAGAGCACCTGCGTCAGCCGGCGTTCATCCCCCAAACCGATGGGCAAGTCCGCAGCAAGCTGGACGGTTAAGCGCAACCCTTTGGCCTTGGCCTGGTTCTCCAACGCGCCGGTCACGGTTTCGACCAGACTTCGCATGGCGTACGGGGTCACTTCGAGTTCAAAGCGCCCCGCCTCAATCTTAGCGATATCGAGCAGCGTCTCGATGAGTCTAAGCAGATGCGCCGAACTCTGATGCGCCTGCTCGAGACGCTGCCGGGCGCGCTCGGGAATGTCGCCGTACTGGTTGTCCAGGGTGAACTGGATAAAACTCATCACGGCGTGGAGCGGGGTCCGCAGCTCGTGGCTCATATGGGCGAGAAAGCGCGATTTGTGCTGCGAGGCGATTTCGAGCTCAGCGACCGAATGGGCGAGTTCCTCGGTGCGCGCTTGCACCTTGAGTTCGAGCTCGGCGTAGGACGTTTGCAGTTGCTCGGCCATGCGATTAAAGGCGTCGGCCAACGCTTCGAATTCGTCGCCGGTGCGCAGCGCGATGCGGTGATGCAGTCCCTCCTCGCCCAGCGCCTGCGCTCCTTGCCGCAGGGTTTCCACCGGCCGCAAGAACCGCCTGCGGATCAGGCCGCTCGCCAGGGCCGCCAGGCCGAGCCCCAGCAGCAACAACACGCTCAGACGGAGTAAGGAGGCGCGCAAAGGGGCGTAAGCTTCGCTTCTCAGGCGCTCTACGAAGACGATCCAACCCAGGGTGGGGATGGCGGCGTGTGTGGTGAAGACGGACTCGCCTTGCAAATTCATCTGCGTATCCGGGCTCGGCAGGCCCTTGAGGGCTTGCTGCACGTGGGTAAGCGCGTGGAGATTTTGCTTTCGCAAAGCCAGACTGATATCGGGATGCGCAATCAAATCGCCTTCCGATGAGACCACGTAGGCATAGCCGCTTTTGCCCACCTTGATCCGGGAGATGACTTCCCAGATGTATTTGAGATTGACCTCAGCGATCAACACGCCGAAGACCTTGCCGGCGTACAACTCGATGGGGACGGCGACGCGCATGTAAGGCTCGGAGCGGCGAACAAAGTAAACCTGGCCGAAAAACGCGGCGCCGCTCTTCGCCCGAGCAAAGGCGTCGTCGTCCGCGTAGCTTGACAATGGATTCGGGGGCGGCAGCGCGACTCGCGACTCCATCAGTTGGGCGCGCCCCTCGGCGTCCACTGCTGTTATCGAAGTCAGCGCCGGCAATACCCGGAACAATCTGCGCAGGTGAAAGCGATAGCGATCGGTAAAACCCTCGGCGACGATTCCCGGCGTTCGGCTTGCTGCTCGCAGGGTGTGGGCAATCGATTCAACGTATTGTTGAATCTTGAAAGCTGCGCCTTTGGCCATTTCCTGCTGTAAGGCTCGAATACCCATGACGCTCTCGTGATGACGGAAGAACAGCTCGACGGCGCCGCCAGCGATGAGCCCTCCGCTGACCCAAAAGACAGCAATCCAAAAGGTGCGGCGCAAGAACCTGCTGCGTCTGGGCCTGGCGAACCAGGGTTGAAAAGCGCTTCGCCAGGGCGTTGGCGAAGCGGTCTCAAGGCGCGCGTTCATAGTCGTTCCTCAGGTGTTGCAAGCGACCTGAGCTTCAGCCCAGATGATGGCATTCCCTATTGCGCGGTGGATGACAGAGGCGTTTGCATCCGCCTCCAACACCGCACTGGAGCTCTCTACTGCACCCGTTTTATAGCACAATTCTAGTGACGTGACAAAATGTGTTGGGTCATCATCTACAGCCATCGTGGAACAAGTAATGCTGTCGTTCATTGGCGACATATCAGCATCGGGCGATCTAGGCTAGACTCCAATCTGGAAAGACGTTATGATGCTCGATATTTTATCTCATAAGCTATAGATCATGAGGGACTCGTAGAGTCTAAAATGCATCGCCATGATGTAAGGCGCAACTATGAACTGACAATATTGAGCGCAGATCAGGGAAGGGCTGATGATTTATTGTTTTGGACGTTACCAGATCGACACGGAAACCTGTGAACTCTACCAAGACGGTTCCCTGCGCAAAGTGGAGAACCGCGCGTTTGAAATTTTGAGCTACCTGATTGAACACCGCGACCACATTGTGTCGCGTGAAGAACTGGTAGGGCAACTGTGGCCGGGTCAGCTCATTAGCCAGGCGGTCGTGAATAACGCCATCACGGCGGCGCGCAAAGCGATTGGCGATAGCGGCGGCGACCAACACAAAATCCGCACGCTGCACGGCCGAGGCTACCGCTTTGTGGCTGAGGCAAGGACTCAGCCTCTCACGGCTCCCCAGGAAAAAGACCCTCCGCGGCCAAACGGCCAGACGCCGCCCCTCACGGAAAATGCGCGCCTTGACCCTGGAAGCGCGTCGCAAAATGTGCTGGTGGGCGACTATCGGTTTGTCACGATTTTGTGCGGCGCGCTGGAATGGCCGGCCTCCTTGTCGGTTTCCATGCCTTTTGCGGCGGCGCAGCGGCTCAGGCGGCGGTTCTTCGCCCTGGCGCAAGCGGAGGCGAAACGACATAACGCCGCCTTTAAATATTTTGGACCCGACGGCTTTTTCATGGTCGTCGGGTTGCCCCTGGCCCATGCGGATCATGGCAGACGGGCCATGGCGTCCGGGCTTTACCTCCAGGCCCATCTGGGTGAATGCTGCGTTGCCAATAAAGCGTCAGCGTCGTTGCATGCCGGCATGCGCCTGAGTATGCACAGCGGGCCGATCGAGCTCCGGAGTCCGCTCCATCATCACGAGTGGATGCCCCTGGCCGCCTCTGAGGCAGTCGCCCGCGCCCTCTGGCTGCATCAACAGGCTGAAGGCGGGCAGTTCCTATGCAGCGCCTCGGCGCTCGCTCATGTGCGCGAGCCAATCGAGTGCGTCGAACATGGGGTGATTCCCATTCCTGAACCCGGACAGCCAATCAAGGCTTACCGGATTCTCGGCCGGTCGATGTCGCCGCCAGAAACTCACTAACCGCGACTCTCCAGAAGGGGAGGGGAGACGCCATCCGCAGGCCGAGGTCACGGCGCGCGAGGGAGCAGCCCCCATGGCGTGATTTGGCGGCATGATTCTTGCTGAATTTGGCGTCTTAGCCACAAGTTCTTTAAATCTCAAGACTAATAGTCATCAAGTAAGCGTTCGCTCGGGTTGTTTTGAGAGCTGGAAGAAGGTCTTGTTGGGGTTTTACCCGGATAAAATCATGTCATTAGATTGTTGTTATAAAGTCATTAGATTGTTGTTAGAAAATTTTAGCAACGTATTTGATACACTAGAAGAGCGGAGATGTTTTCCTGTTGACGATGTTGCCTGGATGGATTGACGCAGCTCCAATGGCGGGCGCGCTGCTGGGCGTCAGTCAGAGATGGGCGGCGTTTCTGACCGATGTCAGGTGATGCCAACCGGGTGGCCAGCTCTGTCGCAGAACGGGTCGGCGGCTCATGGATGGGGCGAAGCCTGAAGCGACATGGCGCTTTGAAGGATGCGATGCGCAATTTTTATTGACATGGGCGTAAATATCACTTATAAGTGATATTTGCTATGCGTCGCCATTGATCTTGCGGCCGGGATAGAGCTCCGGTCGCTTATCGACGAGCTCAAATAGGGCTGAGGCCTCGATGTCAAAGGCGCGTGCGAGCCGCAGAATCGTGTGAAAGGTCACATTGCGTTTACCGGCTTCCACTTCGCCGATGAATGAGGGTTTCCAGCCGGTGCGCGTCGCCAGCTCTTTTTGCGTCAGGTTTAAGTTACGGCGGTATTGCCGAACCACTCGACCAAAGAGTTCCAGAGCCGTCTCGGAGGTCATTGCCATCATGTTCTCGGACGATTGATATCGAGTCATCGCGATTGAGGACAGGCGCGATTCAAAGGCTTCGTCCTTTGATTGGAGAGCAACCCATAGCAAATCGTCAGCTATCCGCATCGAGCGATGACGTATATGTGTTATCTCCCTGCGCAGACTCAAAAAAATGCGTATTGAGATAATGCATAGGGCTTGAGCCCCATGGTTTTGGCGGACCCGGACTCAAGCCCTGACATCAGGAGGACCTTTCGCAAAAGGAGCCTCACATGAATGCCTTCAGCGTATCATGTCTAGCCCGTTTGAACAACAAAACCGTGTCGCGATCGGTTCGTTTTGCCTGCACAGCGGCAATCCGCGACTCGTGCGATCGCGTCACGGCTGATGCGGTTACGCCTCATGACGGCGGTAGGTGTAGGTCCTGTTCAGTGCTTGCATAGCCGCATGGCGTCTGGAGATCATGCCTCAAGCGGCGATCCTTTGTGGTGAGATTGGCGAGAGGCGATGCAGATGCAGCGGAAATCGAGGCTTGACGCCTGGGTGCGACCACAAGACTGCCGTCGAACAGGTGTTCGGTTTGGGGAGAAGTCGGCGTCTATGGGACGAGGGATTGAAAAGATAAGCATCTCAAAACACGGGCGTATCTAATTTTAATGGTAAGCCATGTGAACGGTGGTAGCGGCGTTCGGTTTGGGGAGAAGCGGTGTTCGGTTTGGGGAGAAGCGGTGTTCGGTTTGAGGAGAAGAAGTGTTCGGTTTGAGGAGAAGTAAATGCGATAAACTCGTTATATATCAACTGGTTGTGTATCAAAGACTCTTTTGACTTTAATGACTTAAATACACAGGTGTGGGTCAAAAAGTGAGGCGCATCAGAAGGAGTCAAACACCATGGAATCGCATCGACAGGCCAATCCCTCTCCCATCGCCCATTCTGGCGACGCCGTCCCGCCGGCGTTGACCATCCTGCGAACGGATACCGTGTTCGCCAAGTTGCCCATCCACAATTTGGCCAAGCGGGGCATTCTGGCGATTCATCTCTCGCAGCATAGCGAACAGGGGCGTCAGGCGCTCTACTGGCATGTGTCGCCCAGTCTCTCCTATGGCCCGCCGCAGCAATTGGCTTACAAGCTCG